>OY760624.1:0-717500 GCA_963663775.1 Intestinibacillus sp.
CGACAATATCATCTGGTGGACTGCGGAGGATTGGCAGGCGAAACGATGCTGTTGTGCCGCTCTCCGGCGCACTGGAGAGCGTGAACTGCGCTTGTTCCTGATAATATAAAGCGAGCCGTTCTCGAATATTGCGAATCCCAATGCCGGTCAGCCGATGCTGGTCATCTTTGCAGTCTTCTTGCAGCAGGCGAGCCAGCTGTTCTTCGGTCATGCCGCTGCCATTGTCCTGCACAGATAGCAACAAGAATGCACCCTCTGTCTTTGCGGTGATCGAAATTTGATTTTCCGCTCTGCGTGGGTCGATTCCGTGAAACACTGCATTTTCTACCACCGGCTGCAGCAGCAGACAAGGCACATAGCAGCTTTTTGTGTCTTCTGCAACGATATAGTCCACTGTAAAGCAATCAAAATATCGGAATTTTTGCAAGGAAATATAGTTTTCTACCAAAACAAGTTCTTCGCCGAGCGAAATAAAAGCACCGCTTCGCTGCACGCTGGCTTCCAACAATGCAATAAATGCACTGAGTTGCTCCGCCAAGACTTGATTGCGCTGCATTTTTGCAGAAAATAAGATGTTATTCAAGGTGTTATACATAAAATGCGGACGAATTTGGTATTGCAGCGCACGCAATTCTGCGATTTTTGTTTGTGTGCGCTCCTGTATGACCTCATCCATCAACTGGTTGATTTGTACCACCATTTGATTGAAATGCGCATGAATCGCTTCAAATTCATCGCTAGATTGCTGCGGTGTGATTTGCGTTGTGAAATCACCATTGCCGACTTGGTCGATTGCCGTGACCAATGTATGCAGCGGACGGGACAGCCATGCTGAAAAAATCAACGCAGCGATTAAAAGCAAAATGAAAATCAAGCACAACACAAAAAGCACCGTGTCCTTCTGCGCACGGATTCTCTCTGTCAGCGCATTGCGATTGCTGATACTCATCAGCCGATACCCGGAAAAAGGGGCTTCCACACTGGTATATAGTGTGTGCGCAGAGATAGCACCGGCATCCATGCGATGCGACAAATCAAGCGGAATCCCTTCCGGACGCTGTCCGATTTCAGCAATGGATTTTGCAGAGGAAATCAATCCCTGTGGGGTCAGCAGATAATAGACTTCGTTCTCTGCGCTGGAAAGCGGGTCCAGCACCGCATAGTATAGATCCCGCTCATCAATCGTGACACACAAGGTTCCGATGGTCTTTCCTGTGATATCCTCGAGTGCGGCAGTATATGCATAGACTCTCTGCGTTGCATTTCCATTCTGGCTTTGAAAAAACAGCGGCGCAAACGGGGCGGAATTGCGCACATATCCAGTGGACCAAGAGGGCTGCATCGCATCCGCAAGCTCTCGCTGTGCATAGTATTCGGCAGAACTGATAACCTGCTTGCAATCGAACAGGTACAAATTCACCGAACTTATCGCATTTTGCTCCTGCAAAAAGCTGCGCAGCTGTGCGGACAGATGGGAGGCTGCATCATAATCACGAGAACCCTCTAAAAAATGGACCGCTTGCTGTTGGGTAGATACGTCATTTCGGATTTTGATGCAAAGAAGATACGCTTGCTGAAACAATGCGTCCAATTTTGATGCCTGAATTTGCAGTTGTTTTGTCTGTGCATCAATATAATCACGTTCCAAAATCTTTTTGGTGCTTGTGTAGTTTGCAAGGGAAATGCCCGTAATCAGAACAAATGCAACCAGCCAAATGACCAACATCGTCTTGAAACGAAAACCAAACTTCATATTTCGGAACCTTTCTCCTCTCTTTCGGATGCACTTATTATAACAGACATATTTCGTCTTTTCAATTGGCAGTCCCCTGCAGTAATGCGGTAAAGTTGCTTTTGGGATGGATTTTATTGTAAAGCATGAGCAGAAAAGCGGAGGTTATGTACCATGCAGGAATGGGCTGCTAGACAAGTGCCCGCAATGCCGTAGTTGGTTATTGTGAACAACCCATCCCCTGTTTTTATAGGCAAAAGCATATAATTCAAACATATAAAAGCAATTTCCATGAACGAAACAGCAATACACAATATTTACTTTTACAAAATCCACTTCTATAATATGAACTATAGTTCACGCCAAAGAACGAATATAATTATCTAAAGCACATTTTTTTCATAGTTTAAGGAGGAAAAGTTCGTAAAAGATAAATCACAGAAAATTAGCATACAGCAATTACAGCAATGTATCCATGTGCAGTGTAAAGCACAAAATGAATGTGTTTTACACTGCACAACACCATAAGCATTCCCAAACTACATATGGCAATGTGTTTGCTAAAAATGTAAAGGAGGAAAAAGATTGGGTAATCAAGAACAATATGTTCTGGAGATGCGAAATATTGTGAAGGTGTTTCCGGGGGTTCGTGCACTGGATGGCGTAACACTGAATGTACGTCCAGGCAAAGTGCATGTCATCTGCGGTGAAAACGGTGCCGGAAAATCAACCTTGATGAAAACCATCAATGGCACATATGAAGCAGACGAAGGCGAAATGTACTTTGAAGGCAAAAAGGTCGGAAAACATACCATTCAGGACACTATGCAGATGGGGATAGCCATGATTTATCAGGAGCTAAACCCTATCATGGAGATGACGGTTGCTGAAAATGTGTTTCTGGGCAGAGAACCGAAGAAAGGTGCGTTTGTAGATTTTCCGCTGATGTATCAGGAAACGCAAAAGCTGCTGGACCGCCTACATATTCCGTATTATGCAGAGCAAAAAATGCGTGAGCTTTCCATTGCAGGACATCAGCTCGTAGAAATCGCAAAAGCAATTTCCATGAATTCTAAGGTGATTATCATGGATGAACCCTCGTCTGCCATTGCAGATGCAGAGGTCGATACGTTGTTTGAACAGATTTTTGCACTGCGAGAGCACAACGTTGCCATTTTGTATATCACACATAAAATGGACGAGATTTTCCGCATTGCGGATGACATTACGATTATCCGTGACGGACGTTGGATTGAAACCGGTCTGGCGGAAACCTATACCGCAGATAAGCTGATTGCTTTGATGGTCGGTCGTGAAATCAGCGACATCTTCCCCAAAGAGCATGATATTCCGATTGGCGAGGTTGTGCTGGAGGTCAAAAATTTGACGCAGACAGCAGCCGACGGCGGACGATTTGAAAACATCAACTTTGCCGTGCGCAAGGGCGAAATTTTAGGCTTTGCCGGTTTGGTCGGTGCAGGACGCAGCGAATTGATGCGTGCGATTTTTGGGCTTGACCCTGTCACCAGCGGTGAAATTTATATGGATGGTAAGCAGGTTGCGATTCGCAACACCGCTGACGCCATCCAGCAAGGTCTTGCCATGGTTTCGGAAGACCGCAGACAATATGGCTTGGTCCTAGGACGCAATATCCGTGACAATATTTCACTGGTCAATCTGAAAAAATTTGTAACAGGTGGTTTGCTGGATGACAATAAAATCATCCAAAAATCCCATGAAATGGTCGATATGCTCAACATCAAGATTGCAAATTTGGATGTAAAGGTCGGCACATTGTCCGGCGGCAACCAGCAGAAGGTTGTTTTGGCGAAGTGGCTGCTCGGAGATGTCAAGGTCATGATTCTGGACGAACCAACCCGTGGCATCGATGTCGGTGCTAAGAGTGAAATCCATAAGCTGATGAGCAAATTTGCTCGACAAGGTGTTGCAATCATTATGATTTCATCCGAATTGCCCGAGGTGCTGGGCATGAGCGACCGTGTGGTTGTCATGCAGGAAGGTGTCATCAACGGCGTTTTGGAGCGTGCAGATGCAACACAGGAAAGTATTATGAAGTTGGCCACAAGGGGGAAAAATCGTGAGTAAACAACAGTCCGCATCACCCAAAAAGAGCATGAATCTGGGTGAGTTTTATGGAAAATACGGTACATTGGTGATTTTGCTTGTCATCATCGTTTTGGCGAGTCTGTTTGTACCCAATTTCACAAAACCAAGAAATATTTCCAACATTCTTTTGCAGAATGCCGTGGTCATTTTGCTGGCATACGGCGCAACCTTTGTCATTATTCTGGGACACATCAACGTTGCATACGGCTCTTTGCTTGCAATGATTGGCTGTATCGCATGTTTGGTAAACGTAGCCACAGGAAGCGTTTTGATGGCAGTTGCCGCTGCGCTGATTACCGGCATTGTGGTGGGTCTGATTAACGGCTATGTCATTACCAAGTTTAACATTCCCGCATTTATTATGACCTTGGCGGTGACAACCGTTGCACGTGGCTCTGCACTGCTTTTGACAAATGGCACCCCGGTTTCCGGCATGACCGATTCCTTCAATTTTTGGGGACAGGGTTATGTAGGGCCTGTGCCGATTTCCGTTGTGATTATGCTCGTTTTCTTCGTCATTACATGGATTCTGCTGAACAAAACCTGCTTTGGCCGTCATGTATATGCGGTTGGCGGCAATGAAAATGCTGCAATTGCGTCCGGTATTAAGTCTAAGAATGTTGTGCGCAAAGCGTTTTTGCTCGATGGTGTTATTACGGCGGTTGCAGCAGTTGTGTTTATGGCACGCCAAGCTTCCGGCACACCGGCAGGCGGTCTGCAGTATGAATTTGATGCCATCACAGGCGTTGTCGTCGGCGGTACTTCTCTGGCAGGCGGCTCTGGTAACGTGGTGGGAACACTCATCGGTGCGCTCATCGTCGGCATCATCAACAACGTCCAAAACCTGCTGGGTGTCAACACCTATTGGCAGCAAGTGGTAAAGGGTCTTATCATTTTGCTGGCGGTTATCATTGACGTTGTGACCAAGCAAGCCACTGCAAAGGGCAAAAAATAAACGGTTTCCCCTTTTATGTTAAAAATGCAAGTTCTGCATTTTTATAAAACACACAAAAAACAGGAGGAAAAAGGAAATGAAGTTAAAACGAATCTTTTCTGGCATGTTGGCGATGGGTATGCTGACACTTGCACTGGCAGGCTGCGGAAGCACTTCGCAGGACACCACCAATGACAGCGGGGCGGCTGCGGCATCAGACAGTGCAGCGGCAGGCGATGTCTTCAAAATCGGCTATGCAAACTCTGCGGACGCTGATGTGTTCGACAAGCTCAAGAAGGATACCTTTGCTGAAATGGCAGGTCAGGACAGCACCATCGAAGTGACCTACAGCGATGCAAATGTAGACCAGCAGAAGCAGCTCGACCAAATTGATAACTTTATCATGCAGGAAATGGACTTGATTATCGTGGTGCCGATTGACTATTCCGGCGTGACACCAGGTATCAAGGCATGCAATGATGCAGGCATTCCTGTCATCTGCCTTGGCATTGAAGCAGAAGGCGGCGACTACACCTTTGTCGGCTGTGAAAACCGTGATGCAGGCATCATGCAGGCAGACTACATGGCAGATGCTTTGCCGCAGGACGCAAAGGTTCTGTACCTTTCCGGTACACCGGGACTGTATCACTCCGTACAGCGTCATGACGGTTTTGTAGAAACCATGGCAGAAAAGAGAACCGACGTAACCATTGCAGCTGAAATGACCGGCGAATATTATCGTGATAAGGCGCAGAAGGTTGTGGAAGACTGGTGCCAGACGTTCGACCAGTTTGATGCAATTGTAGCAGCAAATGACCAGATGGCATTGGGTGCAATTGAAGCACTGAAGGCAGCAAACCGCCTAGACGGCGTGTTGGTTGCAGGCGTTGATGCAACAGATGATGCACTCAATGCAATCAAGTCCGGCGAAATGGCGATTTCTATCCGCCAGTCTGCACCGGCACTCGCTGAAAACTGCTTGAAGACTGCAAAGGCATTGCAGGCAGGTGAAGAAATCGAAAAGCGTGTTGTGGTAGACTTTGAACCGGTTACCATCGACAACGTAGATGAATTTTTGAATGCGTAAATAACCCCCTTCTCTTCTTCTTTTACACAAGCGAACGGAGCTTCCAAATGGGAGCTCCGTTCGCTTGTGCTTTAGAGAAAGCTTCTGTCAAATCGTCTGTGGCTGATGACTTTTGCGATAGTTTTTGGGGGAAATGCCAACTCGCTGTACGAAGAGGTTAATCAGACTGCCGCTGTTGGAATATCCGACTTTAAACGCAATTTCACTGATGGGAAGGGTTGTCAGCAGCAGCATTTCTTTCGCACGGCTGATGCGTGTATTGATGACATAATCCATCGGCGAAAAACCGGTCTGCTTTTTGAAGCTGTGCGAAAAATAATAAGGGCTGAGATTTGCTACACGTGCCAAGTCGGCAATGCTGAGCGGTTCTGCAATATGCGCAAGAATATACTGGATGGATTTTTCAATCGGGTTTTCCATGTGATACCCAGGCTTTTGTGTGCTCGTCAGCTGCTCAATAATTTGATACACACGCAGGGAGGTTTCAAAGACAGACTCAATGCCATTTCGTGCATAGAATTGTATCATCTCAAATATCTGGCGTCCAATCGAAGTGCAGCACTCGTCTTGAATCAGCGAGCCGCGCTTTTCGATGATGTGATGGCAGATATCAAAGGCATTTGAGCCTTCAAAATGCAGATATACAAATTCCAAACCCTCGCGTGCGTGATAATAATGCGGCTTTGTACAGTCCAATAATACAACATCGCCTTTGTGCGCATCAAAGGTTGTATCCTCCAGTTCTACATGCAGTTCCCCTTTTCGAATGTAGATGACGAGCAGATACTGATAGGATTTTCGACGCATGAAATAGCGGTCGCTGCAATAATAATGTCCGCACCATGTGGGATAAAAACACAGACTTTTTTGCAGCGGGGATGGAGAAAACGCAAAGCAGGAAGACTGGGGATAAATGCCGAGGTCAACGCTTTTCATAAATAGAACTCCTTTTGAGAAAATAAAATGTAGAAAGCAATATCAATGAATTATTTGACAATCCAAGTTATTTACTGTGTTATGGATATAGTATATAATTCAATCAAACAAAAGTAAATAGCACATGTTAATAGAAATTTCAACACTATACTTGTGCATATTGTTTCGTATATTTTTCTTTGGCGAGAATGATATGGATATGGGCGAAAAGCTCTGAAAAACAATACTCAATAATTTTTAAGAAAGAGGCGTTGGAAATGCTGAACGGAGAAAAGAAAATTGAAAGACCTTTGCGTTGGGCGATGGTCGGCGGCGGACGTACCGGCAACGTTGGATATAAGCATCGTTTGGGTGCACTGAGAGATAACACAGCCTATCAGCTGGTTGCAGGTGCCTTTGATATTGATGTCGAGCGCGGCAAGGATTTTGGTATGAATCTGGGTGTTGCAGAAGACCGTTGCTATTCGGATTATCAGACCATGTTTGCCGAAGAAGCAAAGCGTGAAGATGGCATCGAAGTGGTTTCCATTGCAACGCCGAACTTCACACACTTTGAAATTACCAAGGCAGCTTTGGAAGCAGGTCTGCATGTCATCTGCGAAAAGCCGTTGTTCTTTGAAGTGGAGCAAGGCGAAGAAATCAAGGCGTTGGCTGAAAAAATGAACAAAATCATTGGTGTAACCTATGGTTTCTCTGGCAGCCAGCTGCTGCTGCAAATGCGCCAAATGGTAAAGAACGGCGACTTGGGCGATATTCACATGGTTGAACTGCAGTATACCCACGGCTTTGCTTGCGATGAAATCGGTGACCAGAAGAGCGAAGGTCAAAAATGGCGTGTTGACCCGAAAAAGGCAGGTCCTTCCTTCGTTTTGGGCGATATTTCCACCCACACCTATTACATGTCCGAGCTGATTTGTCCGGAACTCAAGCTGAAGCAGATTCTGTGTGACCGTCAAAGCTTTGTCGAGAGCCGTGCACCGCTGGAAGACAATGCCTATGTGCTGATGCGCTATGAAAATGGTGCGGTTGGCCGTATGTGGGCATCTGCTGTCAACGCAGGCTGCATGGACGGACACCGCATTCGCATCATTGGTTCCAAGGCTTCTGTCGAATTCTCTGACAACCAGCCGAACGAACTGATTTATCAGATTCAGGGACAGCCGATTCAGAAGATGATTCGTGCGATGCCATATCTGTATGATGAATGCAATGCAGACGAGCGTTTGGGCGCACTGCATGCAGAAGGTCTGCCGGAATCTTGGGCAAACATCTACTTAAAGTTTGCGATTGCGATTGATGCAAAAAACCGCGGGGATGAAGAAACCCTCAAGAATTTGGTGTACCCTGGCATTGATGCCGGCATTGAAGGCATCCGTTGGGTGACCAAGTGCGTTGAATCTGCAGACAAGGGCGGCGTTTGGGTCGATTATTAAGTCCCTTTGCCACTCATAGAAATATATTTCATCTAAATTGATATTAAATAAGGAGAATTGACTATGAAACTCGCAATTTGCACAGATGTATTTGCAGATTTGTCTTTCACTGAGATGTTGGACAAGGTCAAGAGCCTTGGCATCGATGCAGTCGAAATGACGGCTGGCGGCTGGGGTGCAAGAAAGCACGTCAACACCGCAGAACTGCTGGCAGATGACAGCAAGATTGCCGCATTGCAGGAAGAACTGACCAAGCGTGGTATGCGTATTTCTGCACTGAATACGTCCTGCAACCCGACTTGGCCGTCTGAAACCGGCAAGGAATACGCAAAGTCGATGTATGACTGCGCAACCTTGGCAGGCAAGCTCGGCGTGAAGAAGCTCGTTGCGATGGCAGGTTTGCCGGCAGGTTCTCCGAACGATACCACCCCGAACTGGATTACCTCCACCGTTTCTTGGCCGGATTTCATGGCACCTGCTTATGAATACCAGTGGGATGTAACCATCAAGTTCTGGAATGAATTCATCGCACACTGCAAAACCTGCGGTATTGAACAGATTGCCATCGAAGAATTCCCCGGCACGATGGTTTGGAGTGCCGAAACCCTGCTCAAGCTGCGGGGTGCAACCGACCCGATGCTCGGCATCAACCTTGACCCGTCTCACATGGTTGCACTGGGTGCTGACCCGATTGCAGCGGCACGTGCACTCAAGGGTTGCATCTTCCATGTACACGGCAAGGACGTTCGCATTGAGCGTGGCTTGGCAGATGTCAACGGCATTCTCGAGCCGAAGCCGGTTACTGAATCTGCGGACCGTGTCTGGAACTATGTTGCAGTCGGTTGCGGCAAGGATTTGCAGTGGTGGAAGGAATTCTTCTCCGTTTGCCACATGATGGGTTATGACGGCGATGTTTCGCTGGAAATGGAAGATTTGACCATGACCACAGAAGCAGGCGTGCTGACCTCTATCGATGCACTGCGCCAGACCATCAGCCAATAAGCACAATTCACGAAATCCCCGTGCGGGAATTCTTAAATACCTTTCGCTCACCTTCTATCTCTACACTTTTTCAAAGAAATGCAGCGCACTGACATGGTGCGCTGCGTTTCCACAATTCAAAAAAGGGGTTTTACATTATGAAAATTGCATTTGATGTCGACGTACTAGCAAAACAAATGAGCATCAATGACATGGTGCATCAGGTTGCAGATTGGGGCTACAAGTACATTGAGCAGTCCCCGCACCCACGCATCAATCCATTCTATAAGCATCCGCTGTTCTCGCAGGAATGTGAGGCAGAATATCGCACCGCACTACGCGAAACCGGCGTGGAAATTTCCTCGTTTATCGTGGTGTATCGCTGGTCTGGTCCGACCGAGGAACAGCGCCTGCATGCGGTTGCAAACTGGAAGAAAATCGTGGAGCTTGCGGTCAATATGGGTGTACAGGTCATCAACACCGAGTTGTCCGGCGACCCGAACCAGCAGGAGATTTGCAATGGCATGTGGTTCCGCTCGATGGAAGAATTGATGCCGTTGTTTGAAAAAGAAGGCATTCGTGTGGAAATTCAGTCCCATCCGTATGATTTCTGTGAGCTGAACAACGAAACCTGCGACATGGTCAAGTCCTTCCGCTCCAAGAATCTGGGATATGTGTATTCTTCACCGCATGGTTTCTTCTATGACCAAGGCAAGGGCGATGTGCGCTCCATGCTGCAATATGCAGGTGACGAATTGACCCATGTGCTGTTTGCAGACACCTTCAACCAGACCATGGACTGTCGTTATATCGCAAATCCGCCCTGGCTCAATGCGCACGGCAAGGCTGACATCACCATCCATCAGCATCTGGCAATGGGCGAAGGCGATGTGGATTTCCCGGGCATCTTTGAAACCCTGCGTGACATGGACTTTGCCAACAAGCAGCTCCAGTCCAATGCGCCGAAGCTGGGCGGTGACAACATCGCTTGCGTTTCGTATTTCGGCTTCCCAGAAAAGATGGCAACACAGGCACCGGAAGCACGCGAACGCATCGAAAGAGAGCTGCTGCTGCATCAAAAGTAAATATTGGAACAGAAAAAGGACATGGGAGTTCACACGCACTGTAACAGCAGATACCACCCCCTTTTTCTGTTTTAGAAAATGGTGAAAAACTCCAATGCCATGAGCGGATAGGCATTGGAGCTTTTCAAATCTACAGGATAAAACGCCATATTCGTTGAATCTATAGATAAATTGGTGGAAGGGTGCTTTTTTATGTTGAAAAATGTGAATATTGCAACAAAACTATTGCGAGGATTCCTTTTTGTTGCGGCAATTGCTGCGTTGATTGGCGTGGTGGGCGTGATAGGTCTATGGAATATCAGCCGAGTCGACCAAAAATTATACAAAAATGAAACCGCTCCAATGGCAGAGCTGACCGATGCGATTGTTGCAATTGATAAAATGCAGCTGCAATTAAAAGCGGCGGTGATTTATTATGATAGCCCACGCAGCATTGCAGATTATGAAGAAAATTTCAATCAATTATATGCACAAGGGCTAGAAAGTCTGGAGCAATACGGAACATCTATCCATTCCGAAGAAGCACGTCAAATGTATGAAACCGCCGCCGCATACTACAAAGAATCGTTTCAAAAAATCGGCACAGCGGCCTTCGAAAAAGCGAAGAGCGGCAATTTCACAACTGCAAGAAATTCTGGCAATACCAATGCCGCCGATATTAAGAAAATGGTGGAAAATTTAGAAGGATGTTTGACCATTCAAATTGAAAAAGCAAAACAATACAGTGATTCGAATATCCAGTTTGCATATCTTTTGATTTCTGTGATGTTTCTTGTAATGATTTGTGGAATTATTGCAGCGGTTGCTTTAGGGAAAATGATTTCCAAACAAATCAACATGCCGATTCAAAAAATTGTAGAAGCAGCTCTGGAGCTTGCCAAGGGCAACGCTGATATTGCAATTGATGTCGAAAACCAAGACGAAACCGGGGTGCTTGCGGCGGCGTTTAATCAGATGATTGCAGGCATTCAGGAACAGGTTCGCATTGTGACATCCATTGCACAAAACGATTGGACGGTTACCTATACACTGCGTTCGGATAATGACACCATGGGCGCAGCACTTATCAAAACATTGGAAGACCTCAACAATATGTTTGGAGAAATCCAAACGGTTGCACAGCAGGTTTCTGTCGGTGCCGAACAGGTTTCCAACGGTGCACAGGCACTATCACAGGGTGCAACAGAGCAGGCAAGCACCATTGAAGAACTATCGGCTTCTATTTTTGACATCTCCGGACAAGTGACGGAAACCGCAAACCATCTGCAAGCGGCAGAAACCTATGTAGAGCGTGCAGGGGTTGGTGTACACCAAAGCAATCATCAGATGCATGAGATGGTGTCTGCCATGAATCAAATCACCACCTCTTCACATGAAATTGCGAAAATCATCAAAGTCATCGATGACATTGCCTTCCAGACCAATATTTTAGCACTGAATGCCGCAGTAGAAGCGGCAAGAGCAGGCGTTGCCGGCAAGGGGTTTGCCGTGGTAGCCGATGAGGTGCGCAATTTGGCATCCAAATCGGCAGATGCAGCCAAGCAAACCACAGCTTTGATTGAAAAATCCATTCATGCCGTCCAGCAGGGGCAGGGTGTTGCCGATGAAACCGCAAAAAAACTTCTAGATGCAGAACAAGAAACCCATAAAGTCGAAGAAACCATGAAGAAAATCAGTGTGGCGTCCCGTGAACAAGCGGCAGCAATTGAGCAGATAACCCAAGGAATTGAGCAAATTTCGTATGTCATTCAAACGAATTCTGCAACCGCAGAGCAAAGTGCAGCGGCAAGCGAGGAGCTTTCCGGACAGGCAAATATTTTGCAGCAGCATCTCAATCAGATTCAATTTCAAACAGGAGATGGCTATGAACAAAACAGCATTGCAGCATCCGAAACCTTAGAATAAGCTGCGTAAACTATCAATCATGTGATATTGCTGATTTAAAAGATGCTCCGGAGCAGTAAGGATAGAAACCAATCTACAACCTACTGCAAAGGAGCATTCTGCTTGACTAGGACAAGCAGAATACCGATTGCTGAAAAACTGTGAACAAGAACTTGCGCACAAAGCATGACAAAAAGCCACCGGAGGGCATCCGATGGCTTTTTGTCATGTATAAGAACCTGTATTCATAACGGCGAACCGCCGTATTTGAGAAATCTTTCCCAAATTCATCGGCTCACGTTTGTGAATACAGCTTCTAAGTTTCGTTAGCGGGCTTTAAAGAGATTTTACAACACGGGCGACATCTTGCTTGCGTTCGATACCAGTATCTTTACGTGCAGCAAGGTTCGTTTCGATAGTATCCTGTTCGGTTTCCATCGTGTTGAAGGTATTCAAATCACACTAACAATGTATTGCATTTCTAGCGTTGTAGGCTGTAAATGGGGTTTCTTTATGTTAGATTTTCATGAAAAAAGGTTTCCAGCTTATCAAACGGAATCCGATCCATGCGATCATACAAATCAATATGTTCTGCATCGTCTACCACATACAATTCCTTGGGTTCTTTCGCCGCCGCATAGGCATTTTCACTGAAGAATTTTGAGTGCGCACGGTCGCCCATCACAAACAAAATCGGTCTTGGCGAAATCTCATCAATGTAATCAAGCAGCCTATAATTCATGAATGACAGATTGCTGGTCGTGGTAAATCCACCTCTGGCATGTGGATGATGCCCTCTCTTAATCGCATAGAATCGAAACCACTCCGCAGCAGGCTCTTCCAGTCCCTCGGGCACCTCGTCCAACGGCGTTTCAGGGAAGAACGGAATATACTCCGGCGTGCCGTTTTCCGCATCAACCCATCTCTGCTGATTCAAATTTTCCTTTGCTGCCTGCACAGCCGCAGCATCCATTCCCATGCGACTAGCTGCAGTCATGTCATACATCGACATGGTCGCAACCGCCTTGATGCGGGTATCCATCTGCGTTGCAGACAACGCAAACCCACCAGAACCACAGATGCCAATGACGCCAATTTTCTCACGGTCGACCATGCTCTGCAGCCCTAAATAATCCACGCCTGCGCTGAAGTTTTCCGTGAAAATATCAGGAGAGGAAACATGTCTTGGCTCTCCGTCGGATTCGCCCATGAAGGATGTATCAAAGGTCAGCACGACAAACCCACGCTGGGCCATTTCGTTGGCATAAACGCTGGGACCTTGCTCCTTCACACCACCGTATGGTGCGCCTACAATAAGCGCAGGATATTTTTTGCTCTCATCCAAATTTTTTGCTGTGTATAAATCTCCCGCAAGTGTCATTCCGTAACGATTTTTATAAGATACGTGCGTTCGTTTCACATTGTCACTTAATACACCAATATAGTATGCCGACATTGTATTGCCTCCTAGTCTTTCATCGTTCTTATTGCAATTTTCCGCCATAGACAGGGAAACAGCTAGATTCCCCATAATCCTGAATCTGTTCCAATTGCTTAAGCTGTTCCATATCCGCATCCGAAATCACAAAATCAACCTGTGCATTGCTGTGCATATGTTCTGGATTTGCGGTCTTTGGCAAAGGCAATGTTCCAAGCTGCAAATCATACCGAATGCAAAGCTGCGGGATTGTCACACGGTATTTGTCTGCCATTGCTGCCACTGCTGGGTTTTTCAGCACTTCTCCGTGGGCAATGGGAGAATACGCTTCTACGAGAATGCCCTTGCTCTGCGTATATTCCATAAGTGCAAACGGTGTATTGCTTGCGTGCACCAGCAGCTGATTGACCATTGGGACAACCGTGCAGGAAGCCAGGATGTTCTCCAAATCTTCCTTTAGAAAATTGGAAACGCCGATGGCACGCAGCTTACCTGCCTGGTAGGCATCTTCCAACGCACGCCACGCTTCCTTGTTTCCTACAAAGCAGCGGTCCTCTTCTGCGCCATATTCCATCCATGGCTGCGGGCTATGAATCAACATCATATCAATGTATTCTAAGCCGAGTGCCTGCAGAGAACCTTCAATCGCTGCAGCTGCGCTTTGATAATCTTTTGCTTCTGCTGCCAGTTTGGTCGTGATAAAAAGCTCTGCACGGGGAATGCCGCATTGGCGAATGCCTTCTCCAATGCCTTTTTCATTGCCATATGCCTGCGCTGTATCAATGTGGCGATAGCCGGCTTCAACCGCATCGCATACCGCCTGCGCCGCATGTTCCTGCGCAATGAACCATGTTCCCAATCCCAGTTTTGGAATTTCCACGCCATTGTGCAGCGAATAGTTTTCTTGCAAAATCATCAATGTTTCTCCCTTCGATGTTGGTATAAACACACTTACTGCAACGAAAGAGTGACCTTTACAGCGCCTTTTCCCAGCGCTTGCTGCAATTTTTCTGGTGTCACACCCTCTATTTTCCCAAGTCTGGTAAAGTTCCACGCATTCGGTGCGTAATAAATGACAAAGGCATTGCCTTGATATAAAATCAAATCACCGGCTTGCGTTGTAATCTGCTCATCGTTTCTTGGTAAGCTTGTACCGAGAGAGCCGACCTTTTCCATGTTTCCATAATCCTGCATATCGATGGTGAGGGGGCCTTCCAAAAGGAGTTCCTTTAATGCCTCTGCACTGGAGTTGTCCGCCAAAGTTGCCGTGAATGTATCCTCACCAATTTGAATCTTCATTTGCTGTTCCTCCGCATTCTCTGTCTCGCTGCTGTCTGACGCCTGTTCATTTGCACCCTGTGCCGGTGCATACCCATTGATTGGCTCCTCGGTTGGCAAAATATCCGTTTGGGGTGTCTGGATACCGCAGGCTGTCAAAGCGAATGCCAACAGGATGGTTAAAAATTTCACTGACACCACCATGTTAAACAGAATGCTTTTCTGCGGCTTGATGGATGCAGGTGATGGCATTCAGACTTCTCGGATAACCGATATATGGAATGGATTGGGCAACGACACGAATCAGAAACAGCTTGTCATTTCCAAGATTTATGTTGCCCATTGCATGACTGATGAGCTGTGCTTCACAGCCGCCTTGGGCTGCCAAAAAGCAAAAGGTAATCATTTCACGCTGCTTCAAATCCAATCCGGTTCTGGTATAGTAATCTCCAAAGCAGTTGGCAGCCAGCCAGCGGTTGATAGTACCGCCTTTCCAGAAATCTTTCATGCCTGCACCAAAGATTTCAACTTGTGCCTGTGCGCCCTTTTCCAAGCGGGTATCCATTGTCGTGGTTGCTTGGCCTTCTAAGGGCAGCGCAATGCCAAGCTTATCCATGATTTCGTTTGTTGCCGTAAGAAATGGCTGAACTCTGCCCATTCCAAGATAATCCACCGCCTGATAAACAATTTCTTTTGCTTCTACGGGGGTGATGGCTTTCTCTAAAATGGCTTCTTCTAGCATCACTTGATACGAATCTATGCCCTGACAGCCAAGCAATGTTGCAAGAATCGACATACACCTTGTTTTTTCATCCAATTCCATGCCTGGCTCGTGGACAACTTCTTGGTTGGCAAATGCCTCAAATCGCTCAGTAAATTCCGGATCTGTCCTTTTTAGCCCGATTATTTTCATCAGATGATCGTCCCTTCTTATTACTTTAAGGTGCCATAAACCGCATCGGTAACAGGTTCCAACCACTCATTAGAAGCGTCCACCCCAGGCACTTCCACAGAAATGTGTGAGAACCAGCTGTCTGCTTTTGCGCCATGCCAATGCTTTACATTCGCTGGAATCATAATAACCGATCCTGGAACAAGATTTTCAGGCTCTTTGCCTTCTTCCTGATACCATCCCTCCCCAGCGGTGCAGATTAACAGCTGTCCGCCTTTTTCAGACGCATGATGAATATGCCAGTTGTTGCGGCATCCCGGTTCAAATGTTACGTTCGCTGCAAACAACGGTGCTTTTCCAAACTCTGTTAAGGGATTCAGAAAGGAATCTCCGATAAAATATTGTGCAAACATCGTGTTCGCCTGTCCTTTTCCGAATACATTGACCTCGTTAAACGCTGCTTCATTTGTGTATTTCATATTCCAATGCCTCCCTATAAATGTTCGCCGGCTTCTTTTAATTGCGTGAAAAGTGCTCTTGACTTATTTTGTGCTCCATATGCTGTGTAGATGCCCATATCCTGCAAACGCATATATTCTATAAATGATTTCCGATATTCATAGATTGCGCCTTCATATACATCACTGCTTCCAGAGCTTAGCAAAAGCATCGCTTTTTTGAGTTTGCGTGGAATTCCCATAGCATATGTTCTGTGAATAGCGCATTGCAGTTGTCCGCTGTACCCCAAATAATAAATTGGGGAGGCAATGACAAGCATTTCAGCGGACTCTAATGCCTTGTATACCTCTTTCATGTCATCTTTTTGGATGCACGCTCCGTGCCCTTTTGTATGACAATGCTCACATCCCAAGCAGCCTGCGATTTTTTTCTTACAGACATCAATCACGGTTGTTTGATGCCCTTTTGTTTCTGCACCCTCTACAAACGTCTTGACCATAGCAGCCGTATTGCCATTGGTTCTCGGGCTGCCGTTTAAGACCAGAATGTTCATTGCAAATCTCCTTCTTTGCTTTGACGGATTATACTTTTTCCTGCGCCAGTTCTACTATGAATTTTACATTATCAGGCAACCCTTTAACCAGATATAAATGCTCCTGCGCAATATGAGCAATAATCATCATGCCATGATAACTTTGCGAGGATTCTTCCCCATCAAACAGGACGGCAAACCAACCGCCCGCGAGGCTGATATCTCCATTTTTCCATCCTGACTGCGTTTCTGTTGGATCAAATACGCCACATGCGGCTGTACAACAATAATCCACTGCAGAACGGTATCCAGAAACTTTGAATGGAAGCCGTTTCTTAAATTCCTGTGCCGCCACCGTATCATTGAGCATTGCAGGAATTACGACTTCATTTGCCTTGAGTACAATGCGTGTTGCCATTTTGTTTTCTCCCAACCTTTAAATATCCGCGTGTTGATTTATCCCTTTGTGTGTATTATAATTGGATTGATAGAACAATTCAATTTCCAATGTATTAAAATTTGTTGATTACGCCACATAAATTAAAAATTGGATATTAAAGAATGTTTTGCGCATATGTACAGAGAAAGGATAAACAAGGATGCAAGAACGACAGATGGACTTGAGAGTTCGCAAAACACGAGAAGCCATAAAGAATACCTTTAAGGAAATGGTTTGCGAAATGGAGGCTTCCAAGATTACAGTAAAAGAATTAACCGAACGTGCCCGTATTCACAGAAAAACTTTTTATCTGCATTATACTTCCATCGAGGCGCTGTTTGCGGATATGCTGCAGGAAACTGCAAACCAATATTTTAATGAAATTGATAAGATTGCACCACCCATGCCCATGACCGAAGTAAACCGTGTGTTTTTCACGTTTTTATCCAAACAGGATGCCTTTACAGAACGTTTGATTTGTGCCCAAAGCTATCGTGATTTTTGCAACAAGCTTTTTACGGCAGCCTTGCAGCATAATCGCAGCCGCTATAATCCGTATGCCCATTTACCTAAAGAAGAGCAAAACATCGTAAACACGTTCACATCGCAAAGTTCTTTGGATATGTATCGGCAGTGGGTTGCAGATGGAAAGAAAGTCCCATTGGAGCGATTGATTGCACTCACAGGATTACTGCTCCATCAAGGTGTGCATGCAATTATAAATCCAAAATAGGATATGATATTAACGCCATGCTAAGGATCTCTTCGGCAAATCAATTATATAACCTAAAGTCAGCTTTAAGTCAAGGCTTTTTTATTAGACGGATTGCACGTTAAGTGCGCCACTTCGTGGAGAAAAACTTAAATCGGGGATTTCCAACCGAGACATTTTCTCGGTCGGCTGTTGATGAGGAAAAGGTTATACACCAGCTTTTGCGAGTCTATCCCGAATTTTGTGTAAACCTTCAAGATGGTGTAAAATAGGAGCACCATCTAGAAGGTTTAAATTATGGCAAGAAGAAAGATCACCCCAGAACGACGGGAGCAGCGGAAAAAATTATTGGAGCTGCTGCAGGATGCAGGAATCAACGATGTAGCAGGCGTACAGGAGCTATTCAAAGAAATGGTGAGCACGGTTCTGGAGAACGGCTTGGAGGGTGAGCTGGACGAGGAACTGGGCTATAGCAGGTACGATTATCGCAGCAAGGAAACGGACAACAGCCGCAACGGCTACAGCGAGAAAACCCTAAAAAGCAGCCTGGGCGACATGGAGATCAGCGTTCCCCGAGACCGAAAGGGCGAATTTGAGCCGCAGATCGTCAAGAAAAACCAGACTACCTTAAGCGGAGATATCGAGGAAAAGATTCTGTCAATGTACGCCAAAGGAATGACCACTAGCGACATCGAGGAGCATATTCGAGAAATCTACGGTCTGGAGGTATCGGACAGCACCATCAGCCGTGTGACGGATAAAATCCTGCCCGTGGTCAAGGAATGGCAGATGCGCCCCCTAGAGGAGGTCTATGCCGTAGTGTTCATGGATGCGATTCACTTCCACGTCCGCAGCGAAGGTCAGATCGTGAAGAAAGCAGTCTATATCGCTATCGGCATCAAAATGGATGGCATTCGAGATGTCCTTGGTATGTGGGTCGGCGAAAACGAGAGCGCAAAGTTCTGGCTTGGCATCCTCAATGGTCTCAAAAATCGTGGTGTAGAGGATATTCTCATCGCCTGCGTGGATGGTTTAACTGGGTTCAACAATGCGATTGAAGCAGTTTTTCCACAGACAGAGATTCAACAGTGCGTCATTCATCAAATCCGTAACAGCACCAAATTCGTTTCGTACAAAGATATTAAGGCACTGATGGCTGATCTAAAGAAGGTCTATGCGGCCGTTGATGAGCCGACGGCGCTGTATCTGCTCGACAGCTTCGATGAGAAATGGGGCAGCAAATACCCGAAAATCGCGCTCTCCTGGCGGGCAAACTGGGCAACGCTATCGACCTATTTCAGGTACCCGCAGGAGGTTCGAACGCTGATTTATACCACCAATGCCATCGAAAATTTCAATCGCCAGCTGCGAAAAGTGACCAAATCCAAGTCGGTCTTTCCGACCGATGACAGCCTGCTGAAAATGCTGTATCTGGCGATGATTGATATCACTAAAAAATGGACTGGCCGCCGCAGAGACTGGGGCGTCATCCACTCTCAATTGGAGATTTTCTTTGCGGACAGGCTGCCGGGCTGATCTGTCCTAGTGGAGGGGCAGTTTTGACCGCTGCCCTTGACACCCTGCCCATTTTTCGTTAAAATGCGTTGGAGGTGGAAGCCTGTTTTCCAGACTTCCGCCCCGTAAATTATTTGCCCCTGTTTTATACCGTTTTTTGAGTTTACACAGATTCTGGGATACACCCGCTTTTGCGGATTTACCTTGGCTAAATCGGTTTTCTTGGGATAAAATTCACGAAGCAGACCATTGGAATTTTCGTTGCTCCCACGTTGCCAAGAAGAATAGGCATCTGCGAAGTAGAGGGTCAGCCCCAATTCAGCCTGAATCTTGCTGAAACATGCAAACTCCTTGCTACGGTCGGTAGTACCCGTCTTAAAGGCGCCTTTTGGAAATGCGTGAAAAAGCTGTGTGA
Organism: Intestinibacillus sp.; assembly: GCA_963663775.1. GTDB lineage: Bacteria > Bacillota > Clostridia > Oscillospirales > Butyricicoccaceae. The sequence goes on from OY760624.1 coordinate 19,880, forward strand.
TTGCTGCCTGCATGGATGCTGCGCTTCTATCCGAAATTATCAAGGCGGTGTAGCTGTTTTGATTTTCTGCCGCACGGGCAACCCAAATTAGGCCAACAAGCCTCGCTTGTCAGCCAGATACAGGTTTGCCAATGCAAACAGCAGATTCAGTTTGGCACACTGTTTTCGCAGCCCTCGGTATCGCGTCTTTCGATATCCAAACAGTCCTTTGATGACGCCGAAAACGTGTTCTACTTTTGCCCGAACAGAAGACTTTTCATGCTCTCTGCGTTTGATCTGCGCACGAGAGCGCGTCGGACGGTTTTTGCTTTGAGACGGTCTGCGGTTGGTTTTATATTTGATTTTCTTACCTTGTTTGTTGTGGGTAATGGCATCCTCGCGCTTTTCCGCACCCAAATAGCCGCTGTCACCATAGACCTGCGTTTCCTCTCCCGTGAGCAGCTTTGGCATCTGTGTTACATCGTGAACGTTTGCGCTGGTTACCTCCACATGATGTGTAAGTCCTGTTTCCTTGTCAACTCCAATATGCGCCTTGTATCCAAAATGCCAGGCGTTTCCCTTTTTTACTTGATGTGCATCAAGATCCCGCTTTCGATCTCGATTTTTAGTGGATGACGGTGCTGCAATAATCGTAGAGTCTACAATTGTTCCCTTCTTGAGAATCAATCCCTTGTCAGACAGAAGCTGCACCACCTGCTCAAATAGCTTTTCCTGCAAACCATGTTCTACCAGAAGCACTCGAAATCTACCTATCGTATCTCCGTCCGGCACTTGATTGCTGGAATCCACGCCGCAAAATTCTGAAAATGCACGGCTGTCAATCACCTCTGTCATGGTTGACATGTCCGATAGGCTATATAAATTCTGCACCAGATAAATCCGCAGCATGCGCTCAAGGTCATAGGGCTTGTTTCCGCGCTCTCCTTTATAATAGTGCGGCTGAATCATTCCCATCCATTCACTCCACGGTATCATCCGCTCAATTTGTGCAAGAAATTCTTTTTTTTTCGTCGCGGTCTGCGCCAATTCGTCGGTGAACGCCGACAACGTAATCTGTTTATTCATACGTCTATTTTATCATCTTTTCCTTTGGCTCGAAAGCTTTGTGCGGTGTTGCCTTAGCAAATCGGCTAATGCTCTCCACAATCACTGAATCTCCATGCCGGACATAGCCCATCATCTTTTTAAGCTGCGGACGATCTGTGCTCTTGCCGCTAGCCTTATCAATATACAACTTATCTACGCCCAGCTCCTGCATCATAACCTTCCTGCCGCATAGTATTCTGCTCTTCGGTGCTTACGTAGATATACCCAATTTTCATCCCTATCCCTCCTCATAACTAAAAGTGTGTCAATAGAATACCTTTTGATTTTGAAACATCCCAAAATCCGAAAACCAACATTATTGACACACTTTTTTGTTGTACCAATAGGTTATACCCTATCGCCAGCACAAATTTTCGAAATACGGACATATAATCCGAAACTGCTTTTTGTGCCGATTCGGCACGAACAAAGTTTCCTTCTTCGACTTCCGTTTTCAGTTTATACAGTCGCCCTTGGCTCTCTTTTAAGTTCACTTCGGCGCAAAGTTTCTCCAGCTTCAGTTCTTCGGCATTTGCTGCGCTTTTATCGCCCTGCGCCTTTTCTTTGACATACTCAATATAGGCTTGCATTGTTTCAGCGGTTTTGTATTTTCGTGTGCCGCCCTCTGGTGGAATTTCTGTACTCAAAACACCGCTTTTCACTAACTCTTGCACCCATCTGTCGCTTTTTCCTATCAATTTTGCGATTGTGCTTGTGGTGCACCATTCCGGTATTGCGGATGTGCTCGACCGTTTCGCACCTGCTTTCGCAGGCGTTTTTTTCTTTCCATATTTAATCCTATGCGAAGCGAAGTCCCATATTTTTTCGTTTTTTTTGGACAAAAACACCGCGCCTCAATCGACCCGTGGTAGATATGCTTTTGGGAAGCACCTTAATTTCCCAAACATCCGTTTGTATGCATCATGCATGGTCATAAACCGCATTCATGAGCTATCTTGTTTGACCATTACAGCCGTATTAGCTCGTACTAAGTTCAGCATTCAATGCATCAATCCACTTCTGCTTGCACGTTTCTTTTCCTGTGCACTCCGAGTTAAATTCACACTCTGCACACCCTTTGTTCTCTCCTTTGCTTTTCGTTGCTAGGAAGTCTGCAAGTACTTCTGGACTCTCAGTAATTTTCTTGAATAGTTTCATTGCTATTTCCCCTTTCTTATAGAACAAAATACCCACGCCGCTTTATGTATTTCAAATTATTTGAATATTTTAGAAGTATTTTCTTTAATCTCATTGACACGTGCCTTTATACGTGCTATAATATAAACAGTTAAGAGAGGTGGCCAAATGAAAAGTTACTCATCGAGGGAAGTCATTAAGATACTTGAAGCGGATGGATGGCGGGAAGTTAACACCGTTGGTGACCATCACCAATACAAACACCCCACAAAACCGGGAAAAGTAACGGTTACTCACCCAAGAAAAGACTTTCCAGTGCGAACCCTAAAAAGTATCGAAAAGCAAGCAGGGCTGAAATTCAAGTAAGCCCTGCCACACGAAAGGAGTGCATCATGAATAAAAAGTACTATGCTTTCCCTGCCATCTTCTATTACGATGATGACGGTGTATCAGTAGAATTTCCAGACCTACCCGGCTGCTTGCCCTGTGCGGAATGCACAGAAGACGCTTTTGCGAATGCTAAAGAAGCCCTTGGGCTTCATCTGTTTGGCATGGAGCAAGATGGGGATGTGATTCCTTCTCCTACTTCTGTACGCGATTTGCATCCAGAGGCCGGTGGCGTTATTACAATCGTTGAAGTTTTTATGCCATCCGTGCGTGACCGCATTAACAACAAAGTTGTTAAAAAAACACTTACTATCCCCGCATGGCTCAACCGTGCAGCAGAAGCAGAACATGTGAACTTCTCTCAAATTCTGCAAGACGGTTTAAAAAACTATCTTGACCATCACATTTAATGAAAAAGTCGAGGAATAATCCTCGACTTTTTCATATTTCAATACGTTTCTTTTATAGAATCGACCGTAATATTGTTGAAATCAACGCTAGCATAATTATATGGGTCACCCGGCGTTATGCCCCTTGGTCGTGAATCAAACTGGATACGGATTTCGATTTGATTGATATTTTTTGAATCCGAATCTATGAACTGCGCCTTAATCGTTCCTTCACGTCTTAATGGGTTGTCTGGTGTTGCTGGAATATAGCTCGCTGATGGATTATAGAGATATGCGTTCAAAACCAACAAGCTTTTCGGTTTTAATCCGTAATTCACCAAATCCAGAAGCTTATTTTCTTCCGTGCGTGGTAATTCAAATGTTCCAATCCCTAGCAGCTCATGTGATTCTGAATCATATAGTTCTATGGTAGGGTCTATAATTCTCGTGTACATCGAACACCCTCCTCTTCTTCTTTCATTGTATTCAATTGCAAATCAAGATGCATAAAAAAGCAACCTTTTTTCAAAGGCTGCTTTTCTTGCGTGATATGATGCTGCATTTCCCAACCGAAGCCTCGGACTGTTTGAGTCGCATACTAGTGGGACGTACCTTCATTTGCAGCTTATTAATTCCCGCTGCAGTCGCTCCGGAGGATACCAAAATGACCGCATACCCCATGTTCTGTATATCTGATAAAACACAGGTAAATCGCTCTTTCCCATTTCATTGGTCAGCGTGGAAGTACCTACCTTTACAACAATCCGATTTTGATATAATCCCATATCACACCTTCACAATAGTTGGTGTGTGTTTGGAATAGGAAAGTAAATCTTGGAAGATCTGTTCTGCACGAATCTTCATGTACCCAGTGGTAGTTCCATCGCTGCAACCGTACCATTCCTCAGACGACACATCCTTGTCAAAAAAGACTTGTATTACATGATATGTATCTAGGGCAACACCGCACAAAGCTTTCGAGACAAAGGAAAAGATGATAAAATAGACGTATGAATAAACAGATTACGTTGTCGGCGTTCACCGACGAATTGGCGCAGACCGCGACGAAGAAAACAGAATTTCTTGCACAAATTGAGCGGATGATACCGTGGAGTGAATGGATGGGAATGATTCAGCCGTACTATTATAAAGGAGAGCGCGGAAACAAGCCCTATGACCTTGAGCGCATGCTGCGGATTTATCTGGTGCAGAATTTATATAGCCTATCGGACATGTCAACCATGACAGAGGTGATTGACAGCCGTGCATTTTCAGAATTTTGCGGCGTGGATTCCAGCAATCAAGTGCCGGACGGAGATACGATAGGCAGATTTCGAACGCTTCTGGTGGAACATGATTTGCAGGAAAAGTTATTTGAGCAGGTGGTGCAGCTTCTGTCTGACAAGGGATTGATTCTCAAGAAGGGAACAATTGTAGACTCTACGATTATTGCAGCACCGTCATCCACTAAAAATCAAGATCGAAAGCGGGATCCTGATGCACATCAAGTAAAAAAGAGAAACGTCTGGCATTTTGGATACAAGGCGCATATTGGAGTTGACAAGGAAATAGGACTGACACATCATGTAGAGGTAACCAGCGCAAACGTTCACGATGTAACACAGGTGCCAAAGCTGCTCACAGGAGAAGAAACACAAGTCTATGGTGACAGCGGCTATTTGGGTGCGGAGAAGCGCGAGGATGCCATTACCCACAATAAACAAGGTAAGAAAATCAAATATAAAACCAACCGCAGACCGTCTCAAAGCAAAAACCGTCCGACGCGCTCTCGTGCGCAGATCAAACGCAGAGAGCATGAAAAGTCTTCTGTTCGGGCAAAAGTAGAACACGTTTTCGGCGTCATCAAAGGACTGTTTGGATATCGAAAGACACGATACCATGGGCGGCGAAAACAGAGCGCCAAACTGCATATGCTGTTCGCTTTGGCGAACCTGTATCTGGCTGACAAGCGAGGCTTGCTGGCCTAATTTGGGTTGCCCGTGCGGCAGAAAATCAAAACAGCTATTCTGTTTCATGATGCCCCATGATGTTCATACTGTCATCGCTCTAATTGTACGGTGTTGCCTTAGAATTTCACAAGAAAATGAATCCATACATATAGCTTCACTTACAGATTCTAAAAACTGGAGTTCTGCAAATATTGGTGAAGTATGTCCTGTTCCAGTTATAATAGAGTAATACCGTGATTTGTAACTAAGCTTGACTTCTCCGAAATCCATTAACACAGGATCATCATATACGGAGATTTTAAGAGTCTATCCCGAATTTTGTGTAAACCTTCAAGATGGTGTAAAATAGGAGCACCATCTAGGAGGTTTAAATTATGGCAAGAAGAAAGATCACCCCAGAACGACGGGAGCAGCGGAAAAAATTATTGGAGCTGCTGCAGGATGCAGGAATCAACGATGTAGCAGGCGTACAGGAGCTATTCAAAGAAATGGTGAGCACGGTTCTGGAGAACGGCTTGGAGGGTGAGCTGGACGAGGAACTGGGCTATAGCAGGTACGATTATCGCAGCAAGGAAACGGACAACAGCCGCAACGGCTACAGCGAGAAAACCCTAAAAAGCAGCCTGGGCGACATGGAGATCAGCGTTCCCCGAGACCGAAAGGGCGAATTTGAGCCGCAGATCGTCAAGAAAAACCAGACTACCTTAAGCGGAGATATCGAGGAAAAGATTCTGTCAATGTACGCCAAAGGAATGACCACTAGCGACATCGAGGAGCATATTCGAGAAATCTACGGTCTGGAGGTATCGGACAGCACCATCAGCCGTGTGACGGATAAAATCCTGCCCGTGGTCAAGGAATGGCAGATGCGCCCCCTAGAGGAGGTCTATGCCGTAGTGTTCATGGATGCGATTCACTTCCACGTCCGCAGCGAAGGTCAGATCGTGAAGAAAGCAGTCTATATCGCTATCGGCATCAAAATGGATGGCATTCGAGATGTCCTTGGTATGTGGGTCGGCGAAAACGAGAGCGCAAAGTTCTGGCTTGGCATCCTCAATGGTCTCAAAAATCGTGGTGTAGAGGATATTCTCATCGCCTGCGTGGATGGTTTAACTGGGTTCAACAATGCGATTGAAGCAGTTTTTCCACAGACAGAGATTCAACAGTGCGTCATTCATCAAATCCGTAACAGCACCAAATTCGTTTCGTACAAAGATATTAAGGCACTGATGGCTGATCTAAAGAAGGTCTATGCGGCCGTTGATGAGCCGACGGCGCTGTATCTGCTCGACAGCTTCGATGAGAAATGGGGCAGCAAATACCCGAAAATCGCGCTCTCCTGGCGGGCAAACTGGGCAACGCTATCGACCTATTTCAGGTACCCGCAGGAGGTTCGAACGCTGATTTATACCACCAATGCCATCGAAAATTTCAATCGCCAGCTGCGAAAAGTGACCAAATCCAAGTCGGTCTTTCCGACCGATGACAGCCTGCTGAAAATGCTGTATCTGGCGATGATTGATATCACTAAAAAATGGACTGGCCGCCGCAGAGACTGGGGCGTCATCCACTCTCAATTGGAGATTTTCTTTGCGGACAGGCTGCCGGGCTGATCTGTCCTAGTGGAGGGGCAGTTTTGACCGCTGCCCTTGACACCCTGCCCATTTTTCGTTAAAATGCGTTGGAGGTGGAAGCCTGTTTTCCAGACTTCCGCCCCGTAAATTATTTGCCCCTGTTTTATACCGTTTTTTGAGTTTACACAGATTCTGGGATACACCCGGGACAGCAAGTACGTCAAATGCCAATTCTCGTTTATGGGAACATATCTACTTATTTTTAAAGGTATTAGAAAACATATCAACAAACATTGACCCTGCCTAAGTTCAACAGACAAAGAAAACATCAAGTTTTCTCGCAATCTCTACGGATTGCTCGGTTTTAAACACAATTGCTTTATTGCCTTCATGCAGGGACTCTTTTACTGTTCAGGCCGCCGCAGCCGTAAACTGAACCGGAGTTCTGTATCCATTCCCAGCATGCAGCCGCTTGCGATGGTAATAAACCTCGATATACCAAAAGACCGCCGCCATCGCCTCTTCACGAGTGTGAAAGTGCTGTCCATTCAGCCACTCCTGCTTGAGCTTGCCCCAAAAGCTTTCCATCGGGGCGTTATCCCAGCAGTTGCCCTTTCGGCTCATAGAACATTTAAATCCATGTTTTTTAATGAGTCGCTGGTATTGTTTGCTGCAATACTGACTGCCGCGGTCGCTGTGCAAAATGACACCCTTTGGACGGTTCCGTTTTTTTCGGGCGTTTTCAAAACACTTTATGACAAGTTCCTTTGTCATCCGAGCATCCATTGCCCAGCCGACGAGTTCCTTGCCGCATAAATCCAGAATCCCAGCCAGATACAACCAGCCTTCATCCGTGGCGATGTAGGTAATATCACTGACCCATGCCATATTGATTCTTTTAAACCCAAAGATTCGCTCATATTTATCGCGAATTTTTCCGTTTACGAGCTTTATTCGCTCCGCTTCGGTTCTCTCACGCAACAGCAGATTTGGTGCAACCGGAAGGTCATGGGCAGAATTCGTTGTTGCCTTGTATTTCTTGACCGTTCTGCTTTGAAGCCCTTTTTCGCGCACGATTTCAGCTACCATACCGCGGCTGACATGCTCGCCATCCGCGCGCATTTCTTCCGCGATTTTTGTGCTGCCGGCAATTCGCTTATGCTCGTAAAACTTCTTTTCGATGGTTTCACTGAGGTTTTGTCGCCTCGCGGAACGTTTGCTTTGACCGGTTTTATCCCATGCATAGTAGGCGCCTCTGCTGACGCCTACTACCCTGCACAGCTTCGTCAAACGGTAATTGCTTCGCTCGCCCTTGATAAACAGGTACTTCTCTTCTATTTTATAGTCCTGGCGAAGTAGGCAGCGGCTTTTTTTAATATTTCAACTTCTTCACGCAGCTCCTTGTTTTCACGCTGCAGACGCTTCATCTCTGCTTCTTCCGGCTTCGTGTTTCCGCTGCCAACAAACTGCTTGCCGCTCCGCTCCTTATATGCCCGTACCCAGCTGTGCAGCGTGTTCTCGTGGATGTCCAGTTCTAGACTGACTTGAGATACCTTTTCTCCGCCCTCGACAATTCGTTTGCATACCTGTCCTTTAAATTCTCGGCTGTAAACTTTTCTCATCTCTTCACCATAAACCTTCCGTTCGCTTTTATTTTACTTGATGTTTATGGTGTCCGTCAAACCTGGCATGGGTCAAATAAATGCCACTCTCTCATTTGGACAATATTCAAAACGGAATGCGTCCATATAAATCAGCTCCAAAATGAGATCTCTTTGAACATTTACATTGCTTAAAAACCCATATCTTAACTGTAAGGCATAAAGTATATATACAGCGTCCATGTAGTGATTGATAATCAAATCATTTGGGAGATTCATCACAACAACTTCACTGTCTTTTTCTGGAGAAGCCAAAATTTTCTTTCCTACATTAGTATAATATCTTAAATATTCATCTACTAAAGTATTGCTTGACACATCGATAATGAAACTTAGTAACTGAATTTGACCACTTTTAGTAAATAACGGTTTCTCATTTATTCTATCTTGAATAGAATATAATTTCCATCTCTCATTATCCTTTGGAGAAATATACGAAATATAATCCTTCCAACCGTTAATAATACAGATATGTAATTCATTATCGGTATATTTATTGTATTTTAATATGCAGGTTGCTAAAGACTTCGAATAGCTTAGCACGTCCCTGCTCTTTGAGCCATTAATCTCCTCACGAATCTTCAATGCTATGTATTTATCAACTAGCTCCTTATCAACTAAGGGTGTAATAAATTCTTCAACATCGTATGTTCTTAGCTTATGGTCAAATCCAGATATGTCTTCAATTCTAAATAACATAAATAATTCCTCCAATCACTAATATCCTCTTGTTCTGTGCTAATAAGCGTTCAGATATTTCCAAATCGGAAGGTATGCATTATTGACAATCATCACTAAATTCTGATTTATATTTATTTATCAATCTTATTGATGCTCGTGAAACCATATATTATGACATTTCACCTTCCTCCTAAAATCCAATTCATTCGATTGGTGACACAAATTATACTTTTTCACACTATCCTCTTACATATTCTACATGAAATTGCAACCATTTGTTCCTATCCTTCATTACATTAAATAAATTCTTTTTTTGTAACAGCTTATATATTGCTACAGATCTTGCCTGACAGTTTATAGATTTTTTTTGATTAAATTCTATATCAGTAAACCAGTCATAAACGGATAAATCCAATGCCTGTCCAAAATTCTCTACCAAAGCATTAACATATATATAATCATAAAATGCCGTTTTCGGCTCTAATGACCATTCTAATCCATCCTTCACAAAAGAAATTAAATTCCCTGATATATGATGTCTCTCATCTTGTTTTGCTTCTTTTGGTGTTACATCTAATAAATCCAAAAAAGGACCTCCTAATTCATATTTTTTAGATGCTTGAAAGATATTTTCCAAATAGATTCCATTTGATTTTAATGAAAATGCGCCAATACTCTTCCCTACAGGATTACATCCTTTTGAAGATACTTCCAATGCCATCTCATTGGAACTGTCCTTTATTGCTTGATGCAAAGCTTTAACATTTTTTTGTTTTTGTGCAATAGAAAAGCCACTATTCCAACTAAATTCATATTTTTGGCATATAATTGCCTCATCAATTACACTCCATGCTGGTCTTGTTGCCATTACTTTGTACCTCCAAAGCGTTTTGTAATCCAATCTTCATTTTGATTATTATTTTTTTCATCAGTCTTATTATCAGTGGTACAATGAGATTCCTCTGATTTGCATTGTTCTAAAGCATAATTTTTATTATAATTGCAATCGACTTTCCTATATATCAAAAACATGTGCTTATAAGCATCACATTGCTCTATGTATTTACGTGCATCCTCATTTGAGTTGTAAAAATCCAAAGCAATTTGTCTAAATCTTTTTTCTTCTTTTACTAGATAAAGCATAAAAATAAGCTTTTTAAATTCTTCTTCATATTCGAAAATTCCTGGTCTCATCAACCATAAATCTGTTACTTCATTACTAAGACAAACATAATCCTGTTTATCCAAACAATTTAAAATATCTGCATGCCAATTTGGGGACTGTTTTATACTAAAGATTATAGTATATACCTTATACACCATACATTCTTGAAGTGTTTCTTTAATCCTATTATGTTCATCTATTGTTATATCACCAGTATAATATTTCCATATCCAGTAATTAAAATGATTATTATCTATATCACTCTGCTCAATTGAAATTATGTCACTGTAGGAAAACTTCAAATTTTTAAGATTATCAATATTCATTTCATTTATTATGTCATCAATATCTTTCATAGCATCAACTCCTTAATCGTGTGGCAACACACCATAATATTCTTTCCATTTACTTTTTACACCTTCAGTATCAAAACTAATAATCGCCAATGCTCTATCATAATCAAATTTATTTAAATTATTTTTTAGCCATTCTTCCTTATCACCTTTATATGTCGTCCATACATATTTTAGTAAATTTTCATTTGTATTTATTTTACTTTTAAATATACCAAATAAATTTTTCAAACAACTACTATCTAGCTTAAAAGAACCAATGGTCATTTCTTGTACCAATACGTATTCAAGTTTATCTTGCTTCCATTCATAAAATTCGACATTCTCATTGTTACTTTGAAAATAGTAATTCTTAATAATTTCATCAATAATAGACCTTGCCATTAAACTTGTCGTCAGATTATTGTTTATATATGATTTTATTGCTTTATATATTTTATTATTCTCAGAGTAATCTATGGACACTTGACAATTCACTTCTTTTTCAGGTTCATTCATATTTTTCATTCTATATAATTTTAATTGTTCCTGCGCCATTTCATTTATAAGGCATTTGACAATATCATCTTGACTACAAATCTCAAAGCTAAGTTTTACACCATCACCTTCAAATTTTCTAATTTTCTCTTTATAATAGATAAACATTTCATAATTTCCATCAAATTTTTCCCACGCTAACTTCTTGTCATTAATCGAAAAAGGTTCAAATACATTCATATTATTCTCTGCATTTTCCCAGTTTTCAACTTTATCGTAAAGAGAACTGTTTAATCGCTGATTGATTTTAACTGCATAAACATACTCAAGCCAATCTATTTTTTTCTCATCTATTGAAACACATGGATCACATAAATACGTACCATCGAAATAATTAAGAGCTTTATCTATTTTGTCCTCCTCCACATAAATAGAATCATTATCTATCGTATAAAAACCAGGCATCATACTAAGCATATCTGCTTCTAAATATCCTTTTTTCCATTGTATATGATATTTCCCAAGTAAATATTTAATCATTTCTGATTCTTTTAAATTAATATCGTTCTCTTTAACCTTCTCTTTAAATAGTTTAACAAGGTATTTTGCCAACCAGACTAATTCTTCTTCATTTAAATTATATATTCTTACTTTCGCATCCCCAACCTTAGAATATGAATACTCAAATTTTACTTCTTCATATCGCAGATTATGCCACAGTAAGAATTCCCATAATGAAAAATCGGTTTTAACCAGCTTGCTTGTTATATCTTTTCCCACTCTATCAAAAATGCTTATAATTCCTAAATCTGTAAAGATTTTTTTATTCAAAACTGTTCCGACACATCTAATTATATCTTCTGCTTTGACATTCTCCATCCACTTAAGTCTGGTTTTGTTTTCAATACTATCTATTTCAACTCCGTATTCCATACATGCCATCTTAAAGCACCAATGAATGATGATAATTTCTAATTCTTCTGCCTTATTTGCTCTCTCTTTATTCCATACTGGGTTTGATTCATTTGAATCTTGAAGTGATTTATAGCATACATTTAAAAAATTATTGTCTATCTGTTTTTCCCAAGATTCCTTATATAATTTGATAAACCGCTGACTTAAAACATATACCAACTCAGCCTTATAATTCTCATATATTGTAAGTGGTTCATTCTTTGAGTTTAAATCCATATACATTTGATCTGCTACAGATGCTTCTTGTATCACTGCAAATTCAAATATAATATGTTCCATAAGATATTTAATATTAAATGATAATATCTGCTTGCCATAATCATTATGATAATTCTCATAAGTTTCAAGCATCTGAACAATAGAATACGTTGAATGGTCTACGACATACTTTTTTAATGTTTCCAATTTAATATGATCACTATTACCATTTAACAGAAAATGTAAAAGTTCGTTTGCCTCTTTACGTTCTTCAAATCTGAATTTCTTCAGTAATATAATATATTCATCATACTGTTTTTTTTCATCTTCATTTACAGAGGAATAATTTTCATTTATTAAATAAGCACTTAAATAAACTAACGTTACAATTCTCTGCTGTCCATCATATAAATAAAAGTTTCCCCTCTCCTCTAAAAATCCAAATATTACACTAAACAAAAATTTTAATTTTCTTGTATTTAGACTTTTATCTTGAAAAAACTCAGCATTCTTAATTTTTACAATTTCATCTTCTTCTAAGCTCAACATGTTTTTTAGGTTAGCCATCGTATCAACTAAATGTTCTTTTCCCCACCTATCCCTAGAACCCGAATAAAACTCATGTGCACCAACGTACCCTGCTTTAAGATACAATCCACGATACTCATAAAGATCATTTTCATTGTAGTAATTGTAACGACGTATTTCTGGCATGGGCCACAAACTTCCTTCACTTAGGCAATTATATGCAACCAAAGCAGCCGTGCCCTTTTCATATTTATTTATTTCAGGTAATTTACTACGAATAAATTCTTTGCTTATATCAAACAAAAGAGTCCTTAAATATTCTTTGTTACTTCCAAGCGTGTAATCTCTTTGTATAGATGGTACTATTATTTGCTTTATCTCTGATAATTCTAATATCCCTTTAAAAGATTTTTTTCCACCTTTGACTAACTGGGAATAATTCTTTCCTTTTTCAATTAGTTCTTCTGTGATTTTTATTTTTTCATCAAATATATTTGAAATAGTTCTTGAAACATATTGTTCCATTTCACGATATGCCGAACTATTTATATCCCCACTTTTAGATCTACGCTCACTCAATTCACAGTCTAATTGACTTTGCATAAATGCGTTTTTATTTTGCGACATTCTTCCATAAGTTTCCCCAAGCAAACTAAATCTCTCTTTAATTTTTTTCTCAAAAGACATTTCTTCATTATTTACATCAATTAAGTCAAAAAACTTAAAATCAGGATCCACTTCATGTAACATCATTACAGCATTATACACATTAACATTAAGTTTAGAGTTTTCTCTTTCTGCAAGTTCTTGACAAATACTACGCAATACTTTATGGCATAATTTTAAATATTTATATGCCATCTCATAATCACTTTCTCTAGTTTCTCTTTTATCTATGTTATCATAATAGCTTGATAGCTTATCCACTTTAGTCTCAACTTCATCTCCCATACTGCTCATCATTTTTTCAAATATTAAATCCATTCTGTTTGGCAATTCTTTATATCCAATCTTAATCAACTTAAATATATTTTCATCGGTATATAAAAACTTTTGAATTTCAATATGTTCCTTTATAATCATTGCTGGAGATATGTTATGTTTTCCAGATTGATATTTCAATTGGTAGGCCCTATCATAGTCCGTTGATGAAAATGGTGTTTTTTTCTCATTTAGGCATAAAAACTCATGTAATGGTTCATTCTCTGTATAACGAGAGATGATTTTCACATGTTTTATCATCCACTGGTAGAATTCATTCTTCTCTTCTTTAGTCCAATCTTTAAAACAATTATTTTGCAAATACTGAGATGCAGTTCTCATATGTAAAACATCTGCACTTGTTCCTTCATAATTATCCCGTTCATTTACTAAGAATTTTTTTCTTTCTTCATTTTCATCTCTTTCAAACGTAATCTGTGCAAATTCACTATATTTTTCTAATGCTTTTGCTATTAAAGATAATGATATCATCCTCTGCTGTCCATCTATGATCTGAATTATATTTTCTTTTTCATAAAAAGTTGTCATTCCAATAGTATATTCGTCTTGTTCACTACGTTTTGCCTCTAAAATATCATCAAGTAACTTACCTAATGTCGCTTCTTTACTATTTGCTTCTTCACTACCAATTCCCCATTTATAGTTTCTTTGCAAAAGTGGAATTATTACTTGTTTTTGTTTTAACTGCTCTATTAATTGTTCCAAGCTTAATAACTCTGATTTTGTCCCCATACTCTACCCCTTAAATATCAAGTATTTTAACATTGTGATTTCTTCGTCACCAATCAGATATTCATTGTATTTTTTAATTAAATCAAAACAATATCCATCTTCTCGCATGGTGGTTAATATAAAATCACTCTTTTGATGTTTAGTTACACGTATGTTGTTATACCTCTCTCTTAGGCATGCTGCTATCTTAGATTTTATATGCTTCTTACATTTTTTCGTTGCCGCTTCTACTGATATTTTTTCATTATTCTCATCTAGATAATTATTTTCTTGAAAATGAGTGCCCTTGACAACTACTTCAAATAGTAAACCTATTACGTTCTCTTTAGAAAACTTTGCTTCAAATTTATATTCGTTGTTGTTTTTATAGCACTCTTCAAAGGTTAAATATTTATTTATCCATGATAAATTTTCGACTATTGCCTCTATGATATCATCAAGTTTTTTTTGCTTTTGCTCAAATATCTTCAATAACAGATATATAATATCTTCCTTATTTAGTATCATTGAAAAAAGAGTTCCAGAATTAAAATTCTTATATATACAGTTAGTATTTTCATCAACATTCACTTTTTCCAAATAACATTTCCCATATGTAATTACTTCTTTATCATCAGCAACTTTTGTTTTACTAAAATTGCAATCAATTCCCCATGAATTAAAATAAGCTGGTAATAACCAGTCTCTCATTCCCTTAGTTGTTCCCTTATCATTCTTTTCTCCATTTAAAGACTGTGGATACATCTCTACTATATACGGTAAATCATAACTCTGTGGATTTTCTCCTACAATAAATTCATGGAATGATTTCGCCTCATTATCAACAAAAATACTATTTACATCTGCTTCTTTGATAATGTTGAAAACTACAGTATTATCATTTTGCAATAAACAACTTGTAATACGAATTTCATTTTCAGTGAGCATGCATGTACTCTTTTTATTTGACTCTTCTTGTTTTAGCAACACCAAATACTTATAAATATCAAGCAATAGATTTTCGGAGTATGAGTGCCTAATATTTGATGGACTATTCATATGACTAATGCAATTTGTGAACATATTTTTTACATATTCTTGTTTTGATTTAGCTGCATTTTCCTCTTTTTTACTCTCAAGCGTACCACATCTATATAATGTCTTTTTTTCTTTTTTCCAATGCCATAAATATTGATATGCTGCCCCAAAAAATCTAATTTCTCGCATCATATTATTAAACATCATATATTTCTTATACTCAATATCTCTGGACAATTCTATTTCATCTAAATATTGAATGCACTTTTGCTTCATATCTTCTATATCCATTGAATGAGGTTCATGCCCATGCGAAATTTCTTTTGTATCTAATGATTTTTCAGACTCATATGGTATATTCTTAATTTTACTTATTAATTTTTCGCATTCTTCATTTAAATCTGCATCAGCTGTTACTTGTTCTTTTTGAGTATTATCTGTTTTTTTCTCTATTAGAAAATTCTTATATCCATTTATATTCTTAATTATTTCATTTTTTCTCGTCACTTCTAATTGACTTCGTTCTAGAAAATTTAGATATCTTGCATAATAAACTGAAGCCTTTACCTGCTGGTCCGCTATATAATAGTAATAATCTCTTCCCGAGATATGAATATTCTCATATTTTTTAAACCCCTTAATACAGCTAATTTCATAATAATTATTTTTACAGCTCTCTATAAAAGCTACTATTACACCTATATGTTTATCAATATTTTCCCTATATTCTTCATCATCTACTTTTGAAACATCTATCTCTGCTAAACACTTAATTGCATTAAGATATTTTTTTAAATCTGCATCAAACCCTTCACAGCTCAAATTATCAATAAATTCTTCCCACAGTTCCTCTAGTTTTTGTTCTTTCACGCTCATCTTATCTACCGCTTTCTCACATAAAATTATTTTCATGTCTTATGGCCTACCATTTTGCATGTGCTTGAATCTAATAAACATATCTTTCAATATTTTACCAAACTAATTCTTGTATCCTTCAGCTCATTAGTATCTCTCAAACCCGTCCAACCTTGGCTAAACTTATTATTTTACCCCTATCTTCTCTCCATCTTCTAACACAAATACCTGCTCATATCCAACCCTCATTGCATCTGCAATTTTCATCATTTCCTCACTAGAAACAGTACCTCGTTTCAGTTTTTTATTAAAGTTCTGAGGTGTCTGGCCAATACGTCTACTAAGTTCTGCAATACTAATTTTCTTTTTCTCACACAATGCTCTTATCATATCTGATGTTATCATGACATTCCTCCATTAACCTACCTTTGATTATAAATCGTTTGGTTGATAAATACAATGTATTATTGTAAGAATTTACAGAACATTAAAAGCACTATGTAGCTATCTTTAAACTACACAGTGCCCTATTTTTAATACTTTTATCTTTCCACATCCACGCTCGTGCCTGACTTGAACTCTACCATGAATTTCCCATCATAAACCGTTACCTTTTCAATCATTCGCCTCACAAGAACTTCATCATATTCTTCTATCTGCTCCTTCTGTTCTGCAAAAAACTCCTGCATTTCAGCAATTCTCTGCCTTAAGCCTTCCCGCTCGGCATTCTCCATCAGAGCATCCTGCTTAAGCCCTCGCAAACGGTCAATCTCATCGGCAAGATCACTATAATCCTTCTTTTCATTGGCTCGTTTTAATAGTTCCTTCTGCAAACTTTCCAATTTGACACTGATGCCTGCCACCGAAGTCTCATCATTCTCACGCATCACCGCTTCGATGTTCTGCTGCAAGGCGGTCATCATCTCATACTTACTGCCAAGAGCCAGATTGATGGCTCTGACCACCGCGTTCTGCAAATCCGTTTCCTGAATGGTTGGTGCATCACATTTTGACGGGCCATGTTCCACACGGCTGATACATCTCCACACAATAGAGTGTTTGCCACGGTTATTCCAAGCAATACGGCGGTAAATGTCTCCACACCTTGAACAATACACAATGCTCGACAAGGCATACTTACTGCTGTAGACCCTTTTCTTCCGCTCTGCACCGCTGTGAAGATTCACCCTCCTCACCATTTCCTCCTGCACCTGCATATAAAGGTCACGGGGAATGATGGCTTCGTGGCTATTCTCCACATAATACTGCGGAACAATGCCGTTATTTTTCACTCGCTTTTTTGTAAGAAAATCCACTGTGTAGGTCTTCTGCAAAAGAGCATCGCCGATGTATTTCTCGTTCTGCAATATCTTTTTCAGTGTTTCCGGTCTCCATTTTCCTTTTCCTGCCGCTGTCAGTATACCGTCAGACTCAAGGATTTTCCCAATCTGTGCTAAACTTGCACCTTCCAAGTACGCACAGTAAATCCTCTTCACTACATCCGCTTCCACAGGGTCAATCACTAAACTCCCATTCTCATCTTTGGTATAGCCAAGAAATCGGTTGTGATTGACCTGTACCTCGCCATTTTGGTAACGGTACTGAAGTCCAAGTTTTACATTCTGGGAAAGGGACTGACTCTCCTGCTGTGCAAGGCTCGCCATGATAGTCAGCAGAACCTCTCCCTTGGAATCCATTGTGTTGATATTTTCCTTTTCGAAGAACACTGAGATATTCTTCTCCTTGAGTTCCCGTATAAACTTCAGGCAATCAAGGGTGTTTCTTGCAAATCTGCTGATGGACTTGGTAATAATCATATCGATATTTCCCACCATACACGCTTCAATCATACGGTTGAATTCGTCACGTTTTTTCGTATTCGTGCCACTGATACCATCATCTGCGAAAATTCCGGCAAGTTCCCATTCGCTGTTGTTCTGAATGTACTGTGTATAATGCTCCACCTGTGCTTCATAACTGGTTGCCTGTTCCTCGCTATCCGTAGAAACACGACAGTAGGCCGCTACCCTTAATTTCGGTTTTTCCTGTTCCTTGATGGTATTGCCCACACGCTTTTTTGCAGGAATAACCGTAATATTTCTACTCAATTCCATCATGACACACCTCTCTTTCAATCAGACTGTAGGCATATTCCGCCTGTTGGAATGGATCTGAGAATTTTTCTTCAATCTTTGGCATCGTAAATTTCATTGAACAGTCCGGTTTTGGCTGTTTTCCCAACTCACGAACCCTGCCAAGCACCCTTGCTTTCTCCACTCGTTTTTCTTCCGCTCTATCAAAGGTTTCTTGGTCAATAATTGCTGGATAATAATCATCTCCAAGGTAGCGTCTGTTTCTCAGCATTCTGCCCGCACTGCCATGGCACAGTTTCAACCCTGTTTTTTCAGCCGCAATCACAAGGGCCAATCCCGATATATACGCACGGAAGAATTCTCTGACGTTGGCGGCCTGCTCTTCATCAACCACGGCATTCCCGTCTTCAATGCGATATCCATATGGGGTGTGTCCCATCTAATCCACCAACCTTTCCTTAAAGTTCAATCCACATTTCAATTCGAATATGATTTCTGTCCTTGACAGTACTGAAATCTTTTCCACATAAGCCAGAAACACTTTATCGTCATATTCAGTGAGCATTTCCTCTTTGGATGTAAATTTTATCAGTTTCTGCACTTCCTCGGTCTTGGTCATATCCCCACCAATGGAATGCATCAGATTTTCCTTTTCCTTATGCAGAATCTCTGCTTCCAACGTCAGGTCATTGTTTTCCTTATTAAAAAGAGCGGGTTCAAGATATCCGCTTGCCATAAGGCTTTTCAGCACCTGTTTCCGCTCCATATTTTTCTTAATTCGCTCATCGCATTCCTGTATTTGTAAGGAGATATTTCTGTCATTCAGCCCTTTCAGACTTTTCAACAGCGGTTTTAATATGATCTGCTGTGCAAATATCAGCTTGTTCATCATGGTCAAGAATGCCACTTTTACGGCATCGTCCCGAATGTATTTCATAGCACATTCTTCCGCATTGTCGATGTGTTTGGAACAGCACCATGCGATATCCGGCTTGATATTCCCCGCAGGGTCGGTGCGAATAAAAATATTATCCATCATCCAGCGTAAAACTGGATGGCCTCCATGGGCGATTTTGCCCTCCAACGTCAATTTCATCAGTTCTTTGGTCGGCGGGGACATATCCTTGAACCCCTGCCCAAATGGAACAACCGTGAATCCGAGCGCATCCAGATTCTGCGTCATCTGCACCGCACCCCAGCGGTCAAAGGCAATTTCTCGAATGTTATATTTCGTCCCCAGTTCTTCAATAAAGGCTTCGATAAATCCATAATGCACCACATTGCCCTCTGTGGTCTGCAGAACACCTTGTTTTTCCCATAAATCATACGGCACATGGTCACGCCGGACACGCAGTTCCAGATTATCCTCTGGAATCCAGAAATACGGCAACACGCTGTACTTATCATCCTCATCCTGCGGTGGGAAAACCAGAACAAACGCCGTAATATCGGTGGAAGACGAGAGGTCAAGTCCACCATAACAGACACGCCCACGCAGGGATTCTGGGTCAACCGCAAAGGCGCAGGCATCCCATTTTTCCATCGGCATCCAACGCACCGCCTGCTTGACCCACTGATTGAGCCGAAGCTGCCGAAACGCATTCTCCTCGGCAGGATTCTGCTTGGCGCTCTCACAGGCGGCTTTGACTTTGTCGATACCGACCGTAATGCCAAGTGACGGATTTGCCTTTTTCCACACTTTTGGGTCTGTCCAATCGTCCTCCTGCGCCGCACCGTAAATAATCGGATAAAAAGTTGGGTCATGCTTGCGCCCGTCTATGATATCCAACGCCTTTTGGTGCACTTCCCAACAGATGCTGTTCTGGTTATCGCCCCCCGTGGTAATCAAAAAATACAGCGGCTGCATTCGTGCATCGCCACTGCCTTTGGTCATGACATCGTAGAGTTTGCGGTTCGGCTGTGTATGCAGTTCATCGAATACAACCCCGTGCGTATTAAAGCCGTGCTTGTTGCCGACATCCGCAGACAACACTTGATAGATACTGCCGGTCGGCTGATAAATGAGCCGCTTCTGCGAATCCAGAATCTTGACCCGCTTTGCGAGTGCAGGGCACATACGCACCATATCCGCCGCCACATTAAATACGATGGATGCTTGGTTGCGGTCTGCGGCACATCCATAGACCTCGGCACGCTCCTCGCCATCCCCGCAGGTCAGCAGGAGGGCAAGCGCCGCCGCAAGTTCACTTTTGCCCATTTTCTTTGGGATTTCTACATACGCGGTATTGAATTGGCGATACCCGTTGGATTTCAGCGTACCGAACACATCTCGGACAATCTGTTCCTGCCAGTCGATGAGGGCAAACGGCTTGCCAGACCATGTGCCCTTGGTATGGCACAGTGCTTCGATAAACGCCACGGCATAGTCCGCGTGCTTCTGGCTGTACACGGAATCTTTCGCCATGAATGGGGTTGGTTTGTACTTTTTGAGCTTGCGCATGGCGAAGTCCTCCTTTTTTGTAAAATAGGCAAACAAAAAGAACCGCTTCTCAGCAGTTCCGAAATGCCGCACACATGGTGCGGTGTTGCCCTGTGTGCGCTTTTTCAGCAGTCATTGAAACCATATACCACCCTTGGTTTGGCGGCTCAGCGTGCCCCAAATCGCCAAGCCGCTGAACCGTCCAGATGGGTGCACAGGTGCTCTCGGCAGTTTTTGAACATTTCCCCAATCAAGCCGATGCGGTTGAGGTAGGTGCGCATCGCGAATTTCTCATTCTCGACCTGCGGCTTCTTGGCGCTTGCACTTTTTTGCGTCAGTGCTTGGTGGTTCAACGCAAGGGCAAGGACGATAGCGCTTCTGACCTTGCCTGCGTGCAGGGTGCTGTTGAACCCCCGCAGTTCTACCGTATGATGCCCCGTGAAAAAGCTGTGCAGATTCAAAAAATGATAGCGACTGGAATGATAGTGTGCACGCTGACTTTCATGATAGCCTGCATACCAGAGTTCCCGCACTTTCTCCATGGTGGTCGGCTTCTCTCGGTTCATCTTTTCCACCAAAGTGGCATCCATCTTTTTGCAGTACCGCATCCGCTCCGCTTCAATCTGTAACGCTTTGTAGAAAAGGTCGTTTTTGCTCGCCACGATGTTAATGAAGTTGCGGATGCTCCGCACGGTGTGTTTTGCCCCATCCAGATGGATGTGAATGTCGCAGGAGGAGTTTACAAATGCACCTGCATGGCGCAGCTGTCGGATGAGCTCCTGCAAGATTTCGATGTCCTGCTTATAAAACAGAATCGGGCTGACCAGTTCCACGCTGTATGCTCGGTCAGCACTTGTTTTTCTGCCCGCCATTCGCTTCTGGCAGACAATGCTGCCGTCACTCATACATTTCCAAATCCGTCCATCCGGTGCTGTGATTTCATAGGTGCCGTAGTGGGTGCCAATATAGCGAACCGTACCGCTGAGATATGCGGCGATGGTGTTTGCGGCTTGTTCCCTCGTGATGCCGGTAAATTCAATTTCGATACCAAATGGTGTAGAAAGCATGGTGACTGCCCCTTTCAAGCGTGTGTTTTTCCGTTTCGGTAGTCACATATTCGCTCTGACAGGGGAGAATAGCAAGTCGCTACAGCGTTATAATCTACACAAGGTTTAACATAAAAATGCGTGTATTTATGGCGTTACGATACAGCACTGATCTGCACCATAGACCACGCCCAGACTGCTTCCACAATCCCAGCTTACATGAATCGTGCCCATATCGTCCACTTGAATGACGGTACCCAAATCACCGGATTTTAGTTCGGAATATGGGTCATCCATGCGCACGAGAGCGACCCGCGTACCTGGGATATAGGTCTTGCGCAGAGCAAGCAGTGTGTTTTTATCGATTTGTTTCATCTTCGGGCACCTCTTTTCGATTGGATTTGAATGCGCTGTTTCCGCTGAGATGCTGTAAAAGGATTTTGCGGCTCTTTTTATAGGCTGTGCCCACAAAACCAATCCGCATCAGAAAACAGCGGAATGTGTATTTCTCATTTTCCGTTGGTTTTTCGGTTGCCGTGACATAGCGGAGTGTTTCAGCGAATGCACACAGCTTCCAAAAGAACAATCCTGCCGCCACCGTCCTATCCTGCGGCAGTGCATCCAATTCCAATGTCAAGATAGGGTCGGTTTCAGATGCTGCAACACGGATTTCGGACTGCAGCGCATGGCGAATCAGTGTTCCTTTCGCCTGCAGAAGATTGCGCAGTCGATGCATACACGGCATCTCTATTCCAGAAAATTCAAAGTTAATTTGTGTTTTGATTTCTACCGCGTCCAGTACCTGTTGCAGTTCCTCAAAGCAATCCTCGGACAGTTCTCGAGTCAGCGCCCCTTTTTTATCGATGTGCCAAGCGCCTGCTTCATAGGAAAAGGTCGGTGCACCGCAGTAACGAACATCTGTTTGTGTCAGCTCCGCAATCGTGTAGATGGCGGCTTTGCGCTGTTCTGTGTCTGTTTTTAAGGTGATTTTGAGCATGATTTGTACCTGCCTTTCTGTTTGGTGAGTACATATATCACTCAAAACGATGTGAATTGCAAGTGAAATCCGATGTTTTTCTGTGATTTGGTATATGTCACAGCCGTTTTATATCAATCCCCATCTTCGTTTTCCGTTTCTGCTTGTACGATACCCATCAGCACAAAGCAGACACAGGGCAGTGCCACGCCGTTCCCCCACATTTTATAAGCCGCGGCATCGCTGTATGGGTCACGCAGCCATTTGAGGAGTTGGTTTCTGGTTTTCGGCTTACGGCTTTTTCCAAGAATGCGGCGATGCGTTTCCCATACTTTCGACCAAAATGCAAGTTCCTCCTCGGTTGAATTTTCTGTGCCCAGATCATCACACCACCCATCTGGAAAACCCTGCAAACGGGCACACTCGGTAGGAGTCAACCTGCGGACGATGTAATCTGTGACAGGTTTTACGATTTGCGGATCTTTATAGTCCCGCGCCATCAGCGTAGCCGCTTTTTCTTCGTGCACCTCGGTATAGCCGCCGACCGTCATGGCATAAGCAACCGCATGATGGTCAACGGTATTCAGCGTGAAGGAAACTTCCTCGTCCATGCCACAGCCTTGCGGCCCGTTGTTATCTTTGCGCCCAATCATAGAACCCTGTAGCGCAACCACCGCAATGCCGCCTTGATTACAGCCGGGGTTGCCGCCGTTTGCATCCAGTGTCCGAGCGGTTTCCGCTTCATAAATACCGCTGTTTGGGTTGCTCGACTGCATAGAATTGGACTTGTCCGAGCAGATGCCGTACGCTGTCGGCACAAAAATCGTCTGGTTGTTATGGCAAGAAAGTGTAGCGGACAAATCATCCTGTACCAGTGCACCTTTCCCACCGCCATCACATCCAGAGCGGATTTTTAAGGTTTTCGGAGCATTCATCACGAGCGGCACATTCATCCCACCCGTTCCCATGCGAGAGGTAAGCGTCTGCACCAAACCATCCTCGGATACTTTGCATCGTCCATCTGTCGGATGATTCTCAATCGCAACCCCTGGAACAGTTCCTGTGCGAAGTGTGGGTGCGGTTTCTTCCGCATATCCAATGCTTCGGCTGTTCGCAGAATGCTCCGTGCAGAACCCTGCAGACTGTACATTCGAGTAAGTTACGCGGTTGCCTGCCGTTCCAGTGCCATCCGCAGCAGTTCCGGCAGTTCCTTGCCGCGTGACGAAGCACGGCGCAAAATCCCTTGACACGCCTTTGCGCTCAAATAATATATCGAAGGCACATCCGCCTGCAAAATCTGCGACAAGGTAGATTCTGCGGCGGCGTTGGGGCACTCCGAAATATTGCGCATCGATAGTGCGGTACGCAATGCTGTATCCGTCTCCCATATAGCAGTCGGCGTAGGGCCATTTCCCATTGTCGGGCGCAGGCACCTCGGCGGTCGGTTCGATGACTTGGAAAAGCGCATCGAGCACGGCTTTGAAATCTGCGCCTTGATTGGAACTGAATGCGCCGGGAACGTTTTCCCAGATGCAGTAGCGGGGGTATTTTCCATTGGTTTTTTCCCTCATTTCTCGGATAATGCGGATGGCTTCATAAAACAGAACAGATTGCTTGCCATCCAATCCGGCTCGTCTGCCTGCCACCGACATATCGGTGCAGGGAGAGCCAAAAGTGATGATATCCACAGGCGGTAAATCTGCACCGTTTAGAGCAGAGATATTACCGTAATGCTGCATTTGTGGTATCCGTTTGGTTGTAACACGAATCGGAAACGGCTCAATTTCACTTGCCCAGAGCGGTTCGATGCCGCAGAGCAGTCCGCCCAAAGGAAACCCGCCACTGCCATCGAAAAGTGAGCCAAGCGTGAGTTTAGGCATCGTTCTGCCCTCCTATTTAAAAAGAAACGACCGCTTTGTCTAAAAAGCGATCGCATTTTCTTTGCACAT
Source organism: Intestinibacillus sp. (assembly GCA_963663775.1). GTDB lineage: Bacteria > Bacillota > Clostridia > Oscillospirales > Butyricicoccaceae. The sequence continues at coordinate 44,571 of OY760624.1, forward strand.
ATTCTTTTATTTGTAATGAAGCGTCCGGAACATGATTATAGTACCCAAATTCTCTAAACAGGCATCTCATGCCTTCATTACGTGCCTGTACTGCTTCTAAAAATGTTTCATAATACCCAAGGTGTATTTCTGTCTGACAATATTTTATTCTCGCCCTGTACTTATTTCTCGGAGGATAAAAGCTAACCCCTGTTACTCCAGAGGAATTATTGCATTGAAGTGGCTGATTACGTTGATTCTCCGAATGTGTACATAATCGGAGATTACATCTTCTATTATTGAGAGGGTTTTGGTCTATATGATCTACTTCATATCCCTTCGATGCGTTCATAAGAAAGCGGTGGAGACTTTTTCCGTTATGATCAAGAATATATCGTTCGCCGTTTTTCCCCTGTGTCGAATAATACCATTTCCTTTGACTTATCAAACTATAATCAGCTGAATCAAAGAGAAATGTCGTTCCCGACGGCACTATAGCAGAATCCAGGTGTTTCAGATATCCATCAATATAGGTGGACTTGATCTTGCCCCACTTCCTGTATTCCTGCACCAATGTGAACAGACGGGAGAGTTCCGGTCGGTTTTCATCACACCACTCTTTTAGCATTGTCATGGTGGCATCATCCGCAGCCTCTTTATTGGACTCCGTGGTCTTCAGCACCGGAAGTCCCAGCGTCTGATACAGATAGTCCTTGAATGCCTTGGTGCTGCAGTTACTGCCAATCTTCACATCACCGATGATAAACGCAATTTCTGTACGGATACGCTCCATCTCTTTTTCCGCCGCTTCCTTGCGTTCCATCATTAACGGCAAATTGATTGGGACACCATTATTTTTCATGATGCCAAGATATACAGCGGTCGGTGACTCCACATTTTCGACAAGCCATCTGTGTTTCGGCAGAAAGCGGTCGAACCATTGATTAAAAATGTGCATCAGCCGAAGGGAATAATCCGAGTCGGCAGCACCATAGCGGATTGTTTCCGCATCTTGGGCATCCAGTTCATCAAAATGCCTGCCATCCGTCACCTGGGTAAAAGACGGCAGTGGCTCATGGCAGAGTTCTTCCGCCAGTTTCTTCAGTCCGCTGTCGGACAGCCCCCTAAATTCCGTATTGCTCTTTAAAGACATCTGTGCTGCGGCAATGGTGTCATACACAGGGGGAAGGATCACAATTCCGGCATGATAGCTGATCATCGACTCAAAGGACAGGTTATGGGCAATTTTCTGTCTTGTTGTGTCAGAGAGAAATTTACGCAGAAAAGCCATGAATTCTTTCCTGTCGATGTTCGTACCAACTAGGTGCGCCACCGGAACATAAATCCCCGTGTGTTCCTCCACGCTGAAACTGCACCCGACAACATGGCTCTTCGCCGGATTGAGTGCCGCTTTCTCCTCATTGCGATAAGCATCATCTGGTGCGGTTTCATAATCGAATGCCACATCCACCGCATCCCCAATGTAGGCACGGATACCTACTACTGTCGTTACACATTTATAATTGTTTTCCATTCCAATCACCTCATATAAAGTCGGGAGAGACAAACCCCTCCCGACTTCCTCTGTGCTATAGTTCCGGCTACTTACTTCAGCGGTTCAATGATCTCCCCAGTCTCTGCATCCACGAACGGAACTTCATCCACCGGAGCAAGTGCCGACATGGAGAGGTTCGCCGTATAGGTCTTGACCTGCTCCACCATCTGACCCACTGCGTTCTTTTCCGTTGCAGTCAATTCACGCTCAAAGGAAAAGAACGCCTGAGAAAATGCAATGCCGGAATTGTTCGTTGCCTTGCGGAGCGAAATCTTCGTCACGATCTGACTGAGTTTTCTCGCCTTGGACAGTTGGCGCTTCACATACTTCTGGAACTCTTTCAGACTTCCCGTGGGAAGGGAGAGCACCATTGGGAACAGTTCGCCCTCCATCAGAATGTAAATCATACGGCGGTTCTTGCATGCCTTACCCTGACCGTCACCGCTGCCAAACTGATTATAAGGACAGGTCGCACAACTGCCGCCGGGAGTACCGTTTCCGGTAACACCGTCAAAAGAACCACAGTCCGGGGGATTGCTGCCACCAGCATATTTTTCGATGTAATACGCATAGGCAGGATGATGAAGGAGAATCACTCCCGTCACCTCCTTGACCATCTGGGTATCGTCCCCATCACCATCAGGAATCTCAAATGCGGTCGAACCGCCTGCCGGAATCTTGATGCGGTCAAAGGTCAATTCCATTCCTGCCAGATCTTCCATCATTGCATCATTGAGCGCTTCCAATTTGAAAGTGCTGAAAATCCGCCTACAACAGCCATTTCCGTTGTTTCATTGCTTTTCTTCTCTGCCATCTTTGTGTCCTCCATAAAATATAAATTTGTTTCTGCGTTGATTGAATCCGGCTTACCCCTTGCGTATGCCGACGGATGTTTTCTCAAATGTGTTGACCATATCTGAGAGCCATGCAGGAACTGCATCATCATTGACAGCCATCTGTTCCTTGACAAAGGATGCCAAAGTGTTGGCATTGACCGTTTCCGTAACGATATCGCCATATCCGTTCTGTTTTAGTGCCATAATCATCTCATCCTTGCGACCTGCTGCCGGAGATGCATACAATCGGCTGCTCAGATAAAATGTAGATCCATTACGGGAGAATCGGTCACACTCGGCATCGGCCATCGCATCCGAGAGAGCCAAGTCGAGTTTTTCAATCTCGGCACTCACTTCCTTGGACTGTGCATCCAGTTCCTTCTTTTTTTCCTTGGCAGCCTTTAGTGCATCTGCCAGTTCAAAAATGTGTGCGTTTTCCATGGGTTCATTCCCTCCTTTCACATACCTGCCGAGAAAAACAACCCCCTGCTTTTCCGGCAGTAGCCTTAATTTAAAAATGGATTACAACCCTTGCGGTAATCATCCACGAGTGTTCTTGCAAGATCAACCTTGTTACGGAGGGCTTGGAGCACCTTTTTGTCTATGGTATCTTTGGCAATCAGATAAATGTAATGGCAGTCATTTTTCTGCGATACACGATGGATTCTCGCTTTTGCCTGCTCAAAATTCGACATAGAGTAGTCCAGAGAGAAGAACACCATCGTGGATGCCGCTGTCAGCGTGATACCAAGACCGGCTGCGGCAATCTGCCCGACAAATACACGGCAATCCGCATCATTCTGGAATCGGCTAATCTCTTCGGAACGGTTTTTTACACCGCCCCGCACAACCGCATATCCAATGTTCTTCTTTTCAAGCAGGTCCTGAATATCGTTCAATTCCGATACAAACCTCGCCATGACCACAATTTTCTTATCTTCTTCCATAGCAGAATCGATAATATCCGCAAGCGCATCAAGCTTTGCCGTGCTGACAGGATTGGTATCGCCCTCGTCATCCGTCAAATGACCGCCTGTCACCTGGGACAACCGGAGCAACTTTGTAAGTACATTGACCGCCGACACTTCAGAATCCGCCAGTTCTGTATAGGACTCCTTCTCCAACTGGGTGTAAATCTTCATTGCCTTTGGCTCCAGTTCCACCGTACGCACTTCCTCTGTAATTTCCGGTAAATCCAGACATTCGGCTTTTGTCACACGGAATGCGATGGAATGCATCCGCTGCAGGAAATCTTCTGCCATCGTCTTTCTGAAGCGGGGGATGTGGTTTCCGTATCCGACCATGTCAAAATATTTGTTGCGAAACGCATAGAAACTGTCACCAAAAATCTGGCGGTTCAGAAACCGATACTGTGAGAACACATCCTGCTCTTTGTTCGTGATCACGGTACCTGTCAAGAGGAGTTTATACTGCGCCCTGTCACCAAGATGGTGCATTGCCTTGGACTGTGCCGTTCTGGCTTCTTTTACCTTGTGGGCTTCGTCAGCAATAATAAGGTCTGGGTTGAATGCCATGAGTTCCTTTTCCAGTCGCCATGCGGATTCATAGTTGATCACTACAATCTCCAAACCACTCCCGCTCGGCTTTTTCAGCTGCTCTTTTTTCTTTGCACTGCTGCCCTGTAAAACAGTCAGCGTGTATGGAAATGCAGCAAATTTCTCGTATTCCTCATCCCAGACACCCACAATTGAAAGAGGAGCCACAACCAGAACACGGTGGATAAGTCCGAACTGATATAAGATGCCGGATATTGCCACAGAAACGATTGTTTTTCCGCAGCCCATTTCCATAAGGAGTGCCACCCCCCGACTCCGGTTAGAGAGTGAGGGGAGTAACCCAAATTTCTCACAGGCGAAATCAAATGCCTGCTGTTGGTGCAGATACGGTTTTGCTTTTAGTGGCATTGGTAAGCTGTTGCCTGCCATCAGGCCACCTCCAATCCCAAAGACACCCGAACCGCCGCATCAATTCTGCTGATGTCCTCCGCTCTCAGCTTGGTCACAACACTCAGAATATCCGACTTATCAATGGTGGCAAGTTGCTCTGCTTGAGCAACGGAGACCTTCATGTTGTCATAGTGCTGAAGCAGAACATGGGTCTTCATATCCAGCCGTTTCAGCCGAGATGACAAATAGCAGACAATTACAGTAGGACTATATTTGTTGCCCGTGTCGTTCTGGATAATGACCGCCGGGTGATTGCCCATCATTACACTGCCGTTGGACTGATGGTTCCTCACAAAAACTACGGTGCCTCTGATTAATTCGTTCATCTGTGTATCACTGTTCATTGTTATGTCCTCCTTTAATTTCATGGATTTCTACGGTCTCCACGGTCTTTCCTGGTGTTAATACCAGTACCTCGGTAAATTCTCCAAAGAGCAGGGTAAGCAGACGCTGCGGAAAACACTTCACGGTGCCATTCAGAACGGTTCTCTTATGACCATTGCGGTCGGAAATGTTGATTCGCACTTTATGCTGCAGATTTTTCATTATCTTTTTCCTCCAATTGTTGAACGGGTCTGCACCCGGAGGTTATTGCTCCCTCTGCAATCAGCCGGAAACAACAACCCCCACGGCGGACACGGTGTTTACTCTTCGCTCTTGCCCCTACGTTTGCGGGGAACAGGGGTGTCAAAATACTTACAAGCACGAGTGATGATTTTCCTCCAGCGGTTGCTGACTGCCTGCTGTGTTACAGCTTTACCCGTGGCTTTAATTTCCTCACGGCGGATTTCTTCCAACTGTTTCATAGAACCGAGGTGTGCATACACCAGGTTCTGCTGGTCTTCCGTTAATGTAGAGATGAATGCAATTACCTTTTCTACGGCTTCATCTGTGACCTCGTCTTCCGGGAAGATCAGGGAAAGGATATCCGCCTGCTTGTCCACGATGTCTTCGATAGGGTCAGTATGATTTTCTTCGCCATCATCGCTGTGCTTTCGCTGTTTGTTGCGGAAACTGTAATCAGTATTTTCTTCCTGATAACGTTCAGAGAGCTCCCAATCATGGTCATCCTCGTCAAGCATGATGACCAACTCCTCGGTGATACCGTCATTTCCAATTTCATAGTAGTGAGTAATATCGCACTTGCTTTCCTCGTCCCAGACGATGTAGGCTAACTTGCCATCCTCCGTCACGAATGAACAACGATTAGGGTTGTAACGACTCTTGCGGTTAAATGATGCGTTGTTCTTTGTTTCTTTCATCTTTGCGTCCTTTCCGCCCAGATGGGTGGCGGCAGGGACACAAAAAGAGCCGATGTAATGATGTACACCGACTCTGATACCGAAAATTGGCATGACAAAGCACGGTGGGTACATCATTTGTCAGTCCACGGCTATACCGTGAATTTGACTCTTGATGTATCCCGCCGCCTTAATGCGCATCTCAGGCTATGAGATTATTTTTTTGATACTTGAGTGCTTGTCCCCAAATGGGAGAGATAAGAGGGTTGATTATTCAAATCAGTCGCTTTTCATCTCAAGTTCCGAGATCTTATTTCTTTCTCGATTTGTTCTGTGCTAATGCACTGCCTGCTACTGACTTCGCAGTTTTTCCGTAACGACCATTACGCAGGACTTTACTTGCTTTAGAAGCAACCAGCCTTGATGTTTGATTAGTGTTTTTAGCCATGAATATCACCTTCCTTTCTAGCTTTTTGGCTTTTCCTCCTATTTTTATCCAATAAATTGGTGTTCTCCAATTTTTATTGTGTTTTTTGACAAAAAATGATAAAATATACACAGTGGTTTCTTAAACTGTCTAAACTATATCAAATCGAATTTCTTATTTTGGACTCTTTAGGACAAGCTAGGACAAATAGGACAAAAATAATGAGAGGGAAATATGATGCTTTTCACAGAATTAATGCATTCAATTCATCCCCATCTAATGAAAGATGCGGATGTACCATCTTTCACAAGGAATATTATTCAGATGCTATGTAATATCCCTGAGGAAGATTGGTATACAAAAAAAGACCCATCTTCGGAACAAAGTTACAAAGATGGGTCTTTAAGAAAATTTTATAATAGAGGAATCTCAAAAAAGTTAGCTAAATCTATGCTTGCTGTTGATGTGCTAACAAAAGCAAACTTTGTTAATTCCATAAACCATCCAAATCGAGATGATATTGTCCTTGATGGATTAGTTGATGATGTAAAACCATTCTGTGATGACACCACAGATGTTGATACTCAAAATGTCGCTGATGTTCTTTTTGAATTATTTTACAAATCTCTGGAATATATCGTAACTCCAGAATTAGAAAATGACAGAAAAATCCGAAGGGGAGAGACCATTTCAGACCGCGCTAAAGGTACTTTTGGATCTGGTCTTCTTGATGATTGCAAATATACCTGCTCTATGCCACTTTGTGGGAAGCATCTTCAAACTATATCACCGCATAATCAAACTGTATCTGATTATGCCGTCATCCCTATAGAAGAAACCAAGGGCGCTAAATATGAAAATGTTATAGCGGTCTGCCATGATTGTTTCCAAAAATACACTCTTTCTCATACAAAAGCTGAAGAAAAATCATTAAAAGTTGTTAAGAAGCTTCAATCAGATGCCCGTAGTTGTAGGCAGACTCTAGATGATATTGCCATTAACAGAGGCATAGAGCTGGTAATAGAAAATCTTTCAAAAGTGAATCCATCAGAACTGAGAGAACTTACCTATGACCCTGTTTCAGTGTCAGAAAAGATAAATGAGAACGAATGCTATTTTCTGACCTATGACATAAATAACAATGTTGTCCGTTACTATCATTACATACAAAAGACTATGCAAAATTTAGCTATGAAAAATGTCTATAGTGATGATCTTATCCGTGCTCAAATAAAGGAGTCCTATTTACAATTAGAAAAGAGAAAATTAACTCCAGAACAGATTTTCTCTGAGTTATCTGAGAGAATACGAAGAATCACAAATCAGGATATCCGATTTTGCTATATCGTTGTTTCATATTTTGTACAGTCATGTGAGGTGTTTCATGCTATTACCAAATAAATTATTCTCCTATAATCAAAGTATTCTATCTAAGCTACCAATTTTTATGAAGAGTTTAGATACTGCACAAATCCCTAAAAAGTTATATCAAACCTTGCACAGTTCCATTAGTAGCCCTTTAGAATTTATGGATGTTTTGGATTGTTTGTATGCTCTTTCAAAAATAAATATCGATGATGAAGGGAGAATTTACAAATGCTAAAAGAAATATACAGTCCCCTTCTTAAGACTGCTGAGAGACCTAGTGGAAAAATAGAATTTCATAATGGACTCAATGTCATTTTAGGAAGTAAAGTTGGTACAACCTCTATCGGGAAATCAACTGCACTTCTTATTATTGATTTTGTATTTGGCGGAGATACTTATGCCAAGAGTGATGCCGTAAAAGAGCTTGGAAATCATACAATCTATTTTACATTTACTTTTGATGATATAGACTATTGCTTTGCAAGGACAACCGATTCCTCTTCAAACCTAGGAATTCTAGATGCTAATGAAAATATAATTTCTACCAAAAGCAAAGAAGATTTTATATCATGGTTGGCCGAACAGTACCACCTGAATTATGAAGGCTTAAAGTTCAGAAATACCATTAGTAGATTTTTCCGTATATACGGAAAGAATAATTATAACGAACGGCGACCTCTTCAAACAAGAGGTGGCACTGAGTCGCAAAAGGATGCTATAAAAATTTTGGTTGCACTATTTAATCGTTATGGAGAAGTTAAGGCTTTTGAAGAACAAATTCATGATGCTGACGAGCGAATAGCTGCATTTAGACAAGCTAGAAAATATGAGTTTATTCCCTCCGCTGTAGATGGAACCAAGAAATATGAAGATAACCTCGCTATTATTTCCTCTCTTATGCAAGAAAAGGAGAAACTTGAGGCCACTAATAACAGTGGAGTTAGCTCATCTGATGTTGAAAAAGCCAATCAAATAAATGATTTGAAACTACAACTTAGAGACGCCCGTGTTAGTCTTAAACAAAAACAGAGTGATTTACACCTTATCAATTTGAATATTACTCAAGGTGTATACCCTACTGAGGCTGATTTAAAAAGTCTTGCAGTTTTCTTTCCAGAAGCAGATTTTCAAAAACTAATGGATATCGAGCGTTTTCACAATAAGATACAAAAAATCTTAGAAGAAGAACTCCTAGACGCTAAATCGAAAGCAGAACAGGAAATCAAGCCTTTTGAATCGTTAGTTGATGACCTGCAACAACAAATAGAAGCGGTTAATCCGTCTATGGCTTTTAGCCAAGAATTTCTTCATGCCTATACACAGCTCGACCGTAAAATTCATAAGCTCGAAGATGAGAATGATGCCTTTATCACAAGGAATCGACTTCAAAACGAAAAGAAACTTGCGAACGAGCGATTAAAAAAGCATATGCGAATTATTCTTCATGAAATAGAGGTAATGATGCAAGAGAAGTTGACAGAAATAAGTGATTTTGTTTCAGAGGGAATTGATAACTTCCCAATCATCAGAATCAATGAAGTAGACAGTTATACCTTTGACACACCAAGAAACACAGGTACAGGAACTAACTACAAAGGTATGATTTTCTACGATCTTAGTGTTTTAAAGCTTACGAATTTACCGGCAATTGCTCATGATTCGTTACTCTTCCCTTATATCTCGGATAGAAATATATGCAGATTGCTACAGCTATACTCAGAAGAAACCAGCAAGCAGATTTTCATATCTTTTGACCATGAAAATAATTACGGCAAAGAAACTAAGGAGCTATTGCAGAAACATAAAGTTTTAAAGCTTGATGCAGAAAGCAATGCTCTATTTGGAAAGCAATGGGGCAGAAAGGATTCAACACATGAGAATTCAATATAATAAACTGTTCAAATTGTTAATTGACAAGAATATGAGAAAAACTGATTTGAAGGAAAAGGCACAGATTAGTGCTAATTCTCTTGCAAAGCTCAGTAAGAATGAGCCTGTCAGATTTGATATCCTCATGAAAATTGCAGAAGCACTTGACTGTAAAATCGAAGATTTATTTGAAACCGTCAAAGATTAAAGGCAGCATATTAATTGAACCGATCAACGACTGTCACACTCACTAATATGTGCATGGTCTATGATGATAAAGGAAATGTGCTTGTAGAAGAAAAAGATGGCTCTATATATTTAGTTTTGTTATACAAGACAAACAAATTCTCAGGTCAACTAATACCACCCGATGAAGGCAATGTGTATTTAATGCCCTTAGAAGAACTTAAGAAAAAAGAACCACTATGGCATTTAGATAAAATGCTAGAAATCTTATGTGACAATGGAGCCAGTGAATGGTACTTTGATGGCACAGAAGTTATGTTGAAATAATAGGAGGAAAAACAACTATGCCAAGACAAACTAAAAAAACTTTAAGTGACTTTAATGTTTCAAACGAGATTCTCAGACAGGAATTTATTTCACTCACTAACGGTAACATAGAACTCAATGATTTAAGGCTTATATTTGAGGTGGGCCTATTAGACTTATCTTTATTCCCAAATATTAATCTAAACGATACCGCTACATATATGGATTACCTTGAAAAATGGATAAAAGGATATACAGATGCCTCTTCAAATTTGCCTAGTAATCGTAAAGCATCTCCTAAAGGAAGTTGCTCTGACCCTGCAATTCAGACTATTGTCCAAATAGCAATGAACGCAGATGAAGAGTTCGCTTCTCGTATGTCTGCATACCATAATTTGTTCATGAGTGCTGAAAATATTCAAGGAAATCTGCTAGGGCAACACCGCACAAAGCTTTCGTGACAAAGGAAAAGATGATAAAATAGACGTATGAATAAACAGATTACGTTGTCGGCGTTCACCGACGAATTGGCGCAGACCGCGACGAAGAAAAAAGAATTTCTTGCACAAATTGAGCGGATGATACCGTGGAGTGAATGGATGGGGATGATTCAGCCGCACTATTATAAAGGAGAGCGCGGAAACAAGCCCTATGACCTTGAGCGCATGCTGCGGATTTATCTGGTGCAGAATTTATATAGCCTATCGGACATGTCAACCATGACAGAGGTGATTGACAGCCGTGCATTTTCAGAATTTTGCGGCGTGGATTCCAGCAATCAAGTGCCGGACGGAGATACGATAGGTAGATTTCGAACGCTTCTGATGGAACATGATTTGCAGGAAAAGCTATTTGGGCAGGTGGTGCAGCTTCTGTCTGACAAGGGATTGATTCTCAAGAAGGGAACAATTGTAGACTCTACGATTATTGCAGCACCGTCATCCACTAAAAATCGAGATCGAAAGCGGGATCTTGATGCACATCAAGTAAAAAAAGGAAACGTCTGGCATTTTGGATACAAGGCGCATATTGGAGTTGACAAGGAAACAGGACTGACACATCATGTAGCGGTAACCAGCGCAAACGTTCACGATGTAACACAGGTGCCAAAGCTGCTCACGGGAGAGGAAACGCAGGTCTATGGTGACAGCGGCTATTTGGGTGCGGAGAAGCGCGAGGATGCCATTACCCACAACAAACAAGGCAAGAAAATCAAATACAAAACCAACCGCAGGCCGTCTCAAAGCAAAAACCGTCCGACACGCTCTCGTGCGCAGATTAAACGCAGAGAGCATGAAAAGTCTTCTGTTCGGGCAAAAGTAGAACACGTTTTCGGCGTCATCAAAGGACTGTTTGGATATCGAAAGACGCGATACCGAGGGCTGCGAAAACAGCGTGCCAAACTGAATCTGCTGTTTGCATTGGCGAACCTGTATCTGGCTGACAAGCGAGGCTTGCTGGCTTAATTTGGGTTGCCCGTGCGGCAGAAAATCAAAACAGATATTCTGTTTTGTGAGGGTGTATCCCAGAATCTGTGTAAACTCAAAAAACGGTATAAAACAGGGGCAAATAATTTACGGGGCGGAAGTCTGGAAAACAGGCTTCCACCTCCAACGCATTTTAACGAAAAATGGGCAGGGTGTCAAGGGCAGCGGTCAAAACTGCCCCTCCACTAGGACAGATCAGCCCGGCAGCCTGTCCGCAAAGAAAATCTCCAATTGAGAGTGGATGACGCCCCAGTCTCTGCGGCGGCCAGTCCATTTTTTAGTGATATCAATCATCGCCAGATACAGCATTTTCAGCAGGCTGTCATCGGTCGGAAAGACCGACTTGGATTTGGTCACTTTTCGCAGCTGGCGATTGAAATTTTCGATGGCATTGGTGGTATAAATCAGCGTTCGAACCTCCTGCGGGTACCTGAAATAGGTCGATAGCGTTGCCCAGTTTGCCCGCCAGGAGAGCGCGATTTTCGGGTATTTGCTGCCCCATTTCTCATCGAAGCTGTCGAGCAGATACAGCGCCGTCGGCTCATCAACGGCCGCATAGACCTTCTTTAGATCAGCCATCAGTGCCTTAATATCTTTGTACGAAACGAATTTGGTGCTGTTACGGATTTGATGAATGACGCACTGTTGAATCTCTGTCTGTGGAAAAACTGCTTCAATCGCATTGTTGAACCCAGTTAAACCATCCACGCAGGCGATGAGAATATCCTCTACACCACGATTTTTGAGACCATTGAGGATGCCAAGCCAGAACTTTGCGCTCTCGTTTTCGCCGACCCACATACCAAGGACATCTCGAATGCCATCCATTTTGATGCCGATAGCGATATAGACTGCTTTCTTCACGATCTGACCTTCGCTGCGGACGTGGAAGTGAATCGCATCCATGAACACTACGGCATAGACCTCCTCTAGGGGGCGCATCTGCCATTCCTTGACCACGGGCAGGATTTTATCCGTCACACGGCTGATGGTGCTGTCCGATACCTCCAGACCGTAGATTTCTCGAATATGCTCCTCGATGTCGCTAGTGGTCATTCCTTTGGCGTACATTGACAGAATCTTTTCCTCGATATCTCCGCTTAAGGTAGTCTGGTTTTTCTTGACGATCTGCGGCTCAAATTCGCCCTTTCGGTCTCGGGGAACGCTGATCTCCATGTCGCCCAGGCTGCTTTTTAGGGTTTTCTCGCTGTAGCCGTTGCGGCTGTTGTCCGTTTCCTTGCTGCGATAATCGTACCTGCTATAGCCCAGTTCCTCGTCCAGCTCACCCTCCAAGCCGTTCTCCAGAACCGTGCTCACCATTTCTTTGAATAGCTCCTGTACGCCTGCTACATCGTTGATTCCTGCATCCTGCAGCAGCTCCAATAATTTTTTCCGCTGCTCCCGTCGTTCTGGGGTGATCTTTCTTCTTGCCATAATTTAAACCTCCTAGATGGTGCTCCTATTTTACACCATCTTGAAGGTTTACACAAAATTCGGGATAGACTCTTTTGTGATGCCCCATGGTGCTCTTGCTGTTTTTACTCTAATTGTACGGTGTTGCCCTAATTTCTGTTCAATCAGAACAATAGGATCTTTACAGATCTGTTTTACGTCCTCCAGCAGTTCCAGAACATAGCCTGCATAATCCTCTGCACACTGTTCCATTTCTGCATCGTAATAAGTAAGGCTGTCTGTGGGGTCTTTGGTTTTTATGCCTAATGCCTTTTCCAATTTGTACTGACAAATGCTGTGGGCATCCGTGCCTTGCTGTGCATATTCGCTGCCCTTGTCCTCATAGCTTTCACTAAGCCTTGCCGAGGGAGGGCATTTCAGCCACCTGTGACTGGAGGATGCAGAAAGCAATGCGTGTTTGTGGCTCATCCAATCGCCTCCGCATCCGCAAGCAGTGCCGGATATTCTGCCGGGTCAATCTCAGACAACTTGTCTGCACCATGCTTATTTAAAAGAGCTTTAACCTCCGCCGTATAACCGTTACGGGATTTCTCAGCAAGAACTGCACGAACATCCGTAAGTGATAAGATTTTCTCCTGTTTTGGAGTTTCCTTTGGCTTTTCTTCCTTCTTAGCAGCAGTCTTTTTTATAGTCTGCTTTTCCGTATGTTCCTCTGGTGCAGAAAACAAATCTGCCAGTGATTCTGAAATACCAATAAGAATTTCGCCACAGTGTTTCAGTTCTGCAATTTCTGCAGCCAGTTCGCTCATCTTACTCATGAAACGTTGCCTCCTTCTTTGACTTCTTTTACATCCACGGATGCAACCGACTGTCCCGGTGCAAGAAGATATACCTGGGTGAAATCTCCAAAAAGAAACTTCACAATTCTCGAAGGCAATCTCATATCTGCACCTCTTAAAACAGTGGCTTTCTTTCCGCTTGGATCAGTGACATTAATAATAATTTTGTGTTTCAATGCCATATCGCCACCTCGCTTTCTGTAAGGTCATCTCCCTTACAAGTCACAGTCAAAGGAAACAGTCGGTTTATTAGCCCCTTGGAAATATTTTTAGAAATTCTTTTTTATAATTTCTAAAATACGTTTTTTATGGTTGTAAACAGTTGGTACGCTCATGCCAAGAATCTCAGCAGTTTCTGTTAATGAACATTCTTCTATAAAGAGAAGCTTGTAAACTTCCTGCTGTCGGGCAGTCATGGTATCTATAATTTCATGTAAATGCTCTACTTCTGGCGATACATCATCTCCAAATGAAAATGATGTATCTTCTAAGAACTTCAGCTTATCCGATGAATCGTCATCAGAATCTGCGTAGTAATCAATTGAAAGGTGCCAGTTTTTTACTGGCTCATCCCCAGCAGTTTCGTCATTTGCATCCTTTTTCTTTTTCCACTTGGCTTTAGCTACTTTTTCAGTATCAGTCATAGGTGGTCTGCAATTTTTGATGTTGTTGTAAACTTCCGCATCATCTGCCGCATGAAGGGACTTAATATCAGCCTCAGTTACTCCGTTTTCTCCCGGCTTTAATTCCATAATCTGTTTATGACCTTCACTGTCCTGGTAGCTGTACTTATAGGTGTTCCTCTGGTTTAATGGTGTTTTACGAAATTTCATAATTTGCCTCCTAAAATTTTCAAAATTTATAGGAGCCAAATATGATTGCTACATATAAAAAGAAGCCGAATGTACAAAACGCAAATAGCCGGATGTCTACAAAACTTGCGTTTCGTAAATCATCCGGCTATTTGATAGCTCACATTCGGCTCCGTTGCTCGGTATGTTCAATATTTAATTATGCCTATTTCTTTTTAGGCGCTGGCTTAGCTTGTGACAACGCACTTGCTGCTACTGATTTGCTTTTTGCACTGGTTCTTCCATCACGCAGAATTGATGAGGCTTTGCTTGCCACTGCTTTTGATGTTTGCTTATTATTAGTTTTAGCCATGTTGCTCACCTCCTCTCGATTGCAATACTTTTACGATACTCTCATCACCGAAGATGCATCGCACTTAACTTTAACTAATCTCCCACAATGGGGACATTTTAGTTCTATAACTACCTTTTCCTTTGGTAGTTCTGAGATGTCAAATGCTCTTCGTCCACAACTAGAGCATTTCATTCTTTTTGGCATAGGCAAAACCTCCTTCGTTATATATTTATTAAGCTTGTTCGCTTATTTACTACACTATAAGTATAAAAAATTGGGAATATACATTAACTGCACATTCCCAGTGCTAAATACAAAAATATTCATCAATTGTCAACTGTTGTGTTGATAACAAATTAAGTGATTGAAGTCTATATTTCATAGGCATATAGTTTACGCAGAAAAGTTCTGCCATTTCTGAAATAATACATTCAACGCTTAAGGTTATTTTAATTGGCTTATCTGGAATTTTTGTAATTTTCATTTTTTCCAAAAACAGTTTTTTAATTGCTTCTTCAGGCATTAAGAATGCTGCTGCACAATAGTTAGCTTGATATTCAATAATCTCAATTGCAGACATAAATCTCTTTTTACCTGTTTCAGCACGAAATGCTTTCTTTTCACAAAAATGCTGATAATTCGCTTCTTTATTTCTAAAACATTTTGCGTGTAATATATGATGAAAACATTCATGTATAACCGTAAAATTCTCCCTGGTTCTATCATTCCCGTCAGAAAGTGTCTGATCAATAAGAATTGTTCCTGCATAAACTGGTATTTTTTGAGGGATCATTCCTTCTTCATAATATGGCTTAGGCCATACCCACCAATACCCATCCTTGTAAACAGTCATACCAAGATATATTTGTGTAGGCGATAAATATACCCAATCGGGAGTGCAGCCTATAAAGTCAACAACGTCATACACATCAATAGGTTTAGGATAAAGTAGCCGATCTTTATCAAATGCAATATTGAGTTCATTTGCTTTTTGCTCAAGCTGCTTTTGAGAATACTCATAATAACGCATTAATTATCCTCACCTTTTTCTGCCTCTAACATCTCAATTACTTTAAGCCATACTTCATCGCTTGCATCAATATCACGAGCTAATCGTAATGCAACACGTGAATTTTTTGTTTCCATAATATACTCTGGCAAATCTGGTGACACAGTATTGTCTTTTGCCAAGGCAGCTAAATCAAACATTTCCTCAGTTTCTTCTTTTGATAAAGAAAGTGCAGTTGCGATCATAAAAATTTTTTCTTTATCTGGGGGATACCTTCTTCCTTTTTCTATATCGCTCATATAAGCAGGAACAATACCAAGTATTTCAGCAAGTTTTCTCAGATTCACTCCTTTCTCCAGTCTCTTAGCTTTAACATATTCTCCAAATTTTGTATCCATAGTTAACCTCCTTAAGAAACAAGCTTGTTCGCTAATAAGCTAATTTCTAAAATATATTATATACTGCTGTTTTCACTTTGTCAAGTACTACAAAATAAATAACACTAATTTACCAGAACGTATTTTGTAATGCGTAAATAATATTTGCATATTCGCATCAAAAGTTGACATTTTCGCATTTTTGTGTTACTATTTAATATGGATAATTGCGTTTAATAAGAAATGAGGTGCATTCATGGATATAAGTTATAAAAAACTTTGGAAAATGCTAATTGATAAAAACATGAAGAAAAAAGATCTTCGAAATGCTACTGGAATAAGCACTACAACTCTAGCTAAATTAGGTAAGGATGAAAACGTCAGCACCGAAATTCTGGCTAAAATCTGCAAAGCCTTAGAGTGCGATATAGGTGACATTATGGAAATGGTTAATCAACCTGATTCTATCAATGGTCCAAAAAATAATTAGAACGAGGAGAATTAACTATTATGAACCAAGCAACTTATAATTCCTTAAAATCATTTATTTGGGGCATCGCTAATGACTGCCTTGTAGATGTATATGATGTAGGTGACTATAGAAAAATTATTTTACCTATGTTGGTTATACGCCGTTTTGATGCAGTGTTAGAGCCAACGCATAAAGCCGTTATTGAAATGAAGAAAAAACTTGAAAAAAGTAGCAAGACGGTTGACCTTGATCCTGCACTTTGTACTGTAGCCGGACAGGCTTTTGTGAATAAATGCGAATTTACTTTAACTGATCTTAAATCCAGAACAAATCAACAACAATTAAAAAGAGATTTCACAGAGTATTTAGATGGGTTTTCTCAAAATGTACAGGAAATAATTACAAAATTTCATATTAGAAACGAAATTGATCGCCTTTCAGAACAAGACCGACTAGGTCTTTTAATAGAGAAATTTGTTGATCCACGCTACAACTTCAGCAATAAAGAAGTGAATGGCATAGAGGGTTTAGATAACCACACAATGGGAACTCTTTTTGAAGAAGTAATCCGTATGTTTAATGAAGAAACCAACATTACAGATGCGGGACGCCATTTCACACCTCGTGATATTGTTGAACTCATGGCAGACCTTGCATTTTTACCTGTTCACGAAAAAATACAAAGCACAACATACCGCATATATGATGGGGCCTGTGGAACTGGTGGTATGCTCACCGTTGGAGAAGAACACATCAAAACACTTGCAACTAGACGTGGTAAGAATGTGTCTATAAAACTATTTGGTCAGGAAAACGCTGATGAAACATACGCTATTGCCCGTGCTGATATGTTGGTAAAAGGTGAAGGAAAGCAAGCCGATAATGTATTCTTTGGCTCAACAATTTCTAACGATGGTTTTCCTCGTGAGGAATTTGACTTTATGCTTTCAAACCCTCCATTCGGAACCCCATGGAAATCTGACCTTAAGGCTTGGGGCGATATCAAAAAAGATGATATTACTGACCCTAGATTTATTATCGACTATGATGGTAATTCTGAGTATTCATTATTGCCCGATATCGGTGACCCACAAATGCTATTTCTTGCAAACAATATCAGTAAAATGAAAACAAGCACAGATTTGGGTAGCCGAATTGTTGAGGTGCATAATAGCTCATCACTATTTAAGGGCGATGCTGGAAGTGGCCCAAGTAATCTACGTCGCTATATTATTGAACAGGACTTGCTTGAGGCAGTAGTTGCGTTGCCCGAAAATATGTTTTATAACACAGGAATTGGTACATTTCTTTGGATACTTACAAATAAAAAAGATGTAATTCGCAAAGGAAAAATACAGCTGATTGATGCTACAAGTATAAAATCATCCATCCGTAAAAATCTTGGAGATAAAAACTGTGAGCTTACGTTAGATAACCGTAAAGAAATACTTGATCTATACTTTGCATATACAGACGCCGATGAAAATTATAGCAAGGTTTTTGATAATGAAGAGTTTGGTTATTATTCTGTAGATATCCTTAGACCATTACGCTTACGTGTTGATCTGTCCACAGAAAATTTCGACTTATTAAAAACAGAAAAAGATGATGCCCTATATAATTTGATGTGTGCAATACAACACGATTTAGGAACTGATAGCATATTAGATTACAATCTATTCTTTAAAAAGGTTAATGCCCTTGCAGCAAAGAAGAACGTTAAATTAACCGCAAAGCGTAATAAAGCAATACGTTCGTACTTTACCACCGTTGACGAAACTGCCGAAATTGTACTTGATAAAGATGGTAACCCTGAGTCTGATAAAAATTTAAAGGACACAGAACAAATCCCGCTGACCTATGAAGGTGGCGTTGATGCGTTTTTTGAAAAAGAAGTTTTGCCATATGTCCCGGATGCTTGGGTGGATAAAGATTCTGTTATTATTGGGTATGAACTTAGCTTTACAAAGTATTTTTACAAACCTGTTGAACTTAGAGATGCAAAAGATATTATTGCCGACATCACTGCCATAGAAAGCGATACCGATGGACTACTTGCCTCTATAATCGGAGGTGTACTTTGATGCTAAAGAAATATCCGGATTATAAAGAAAGTAATGAAAAATGGATTTCTCTGATTCCTAATCATTGGGAAATGGTAACTATCAAATCTATTCTTCAAGAAAGAAAGCTAAGAAATTCTCCTATAAAAACTGACTTTATTTTATCGCTTACGGCTAAAACTGGTGTAATTCCATATACCGAAAAAACAGGAGGTGGAAACAAAGCGAAAGACGATATATCCAAGTATAATATAGCGTGTGAAAATGATTTATTAATCAACTGCATGAATGTTGTTTCTGGTTCTTCTGGGATTTCTAATTATTATGGTGCAATTAGCCCTGTATACTATGCACTTTACAGAAGATGCGATCAAACAAATATAAAATATGTTGAGTATTTATTCAGAAACAGTAAGTTTTACACAAGCTTAGTTGGTCTTGGAAATGGAATTATGATGAAAACAAGTAGCACGGGTAAATTAAACACGGTTAGAAAAAGAATTTCAATGAACAAATTAAATCGTGTTATGCTCCCACTTCCATCTACGCAAGAACAAGATCAAATTGTCCGTTTTCTTAATTGGAAAACATCTGAAATGGCTCATTTTATTCATGAGAAAAAGAAAGAAATCAGACGACTTGAGGAACTAAAAAAATCAATCATATGTAAGTATTCTCTAGAAGGGTTAGAAAAAAATAGAGGGTTTTATAAGAGTCAGTTTCCTTGGATCAAAAAAGTTCCATTAGGTTGGAAAGAAACTCGTTTAAAAAATATTTTAAAAAAGCTTACACATACAGTACGCCCAAACGATGAGTTGTTAATCTGTTCAAATAGTGGCAAAGTATTTTTTAGAGGCGAATCAAAGATGGGATTAGTCTCCGATTCGGAAGATATATACCAAGGTGTAAGGAAAGATGATCTTTTAATTCATGGTATGGATACATGGCATGGAGCAATTGCAATTTCTGAATTTGATGGTAAGTGTACACGTGTAGTTCATGTTTGCGATAGTTCTGAAAACAAACAATATGTAACATATTATCTACGTGCCTTAGCTTTCTTACAGGTGTACAAAAAAATCACAAATGGTGTTCGTGAAAATACAAGTGATTTCAGAAGTTGGAGCAAAGCTGGTGATATTAATGTGTTAGTACCTCCAAGAAAAGAACAAGATGAAATAGTTGATTTTTTAAATCAAAAATGCTTAGAAATTGATGAAATCATTTCAACAATTAGCAAGGAAATCGCTCTTGTACAAGAACTTCGAACTAAAACAATAGCTGATGTTGTAACTGGTAAGGTTGATGTACGTGGTGTAGTTGTACCAGATTATGTACCTGAAGAGGATGAATTAGATTTAGATGAAGAGATAGATGAATCTGAAGAGGATATTGAAGAGGAGGCTGATGATTAATGCATACTGATGTTTCTGAAAAAGGTTTAGAAAATATTATTGAAAACTGGCTAATAAACGAAAACAGATTTGAACAAGGTACAAATGCTGAGTTTAATCGTGATTATGCTCTTGACGAAGGACGTCTTTTCCGCTTTTTATCTGAAACCCAACCTTTGGCAATGAAAGAATTGCGAATTCTTGACTCAAGTGCAGAACGAACAAAATTTCTTGGCCGCTTGAATAAAAAACTATCTGACAGTGGTGTTATTGAGGTGCTCCGTAAAGGCTTTAAATATAAGCATAAAACCCTTGATTTGTATATGGTATTGCCAAGTGAAGGCAATACCAGTGCTGCTGCACTATACGAAAAGAACATTTTTAGTGTAACAAGACAACTTCAATATTCAAAAGATAATGGAAAACTTGCTTTAGATATGGCTATATTTTTAAACGGTCTTCCTATTATGACCTTTGAATTAAAAAACCAATTTACAAAGCAAAATGTACAAGACGCTATCTTCCAGTACAAAAAAGACCGTGAACCAACAGAACTTATTTTTCATTTTAAGCGTTGCCTTGTTCACTTTGCTGTTGATGACAATGAAGTGCATATGTGTACTGAATTAAGAAAAGAAAAGTCATTTTTCTTGCCTTTCAACAAAGGATATAACGATGGTGCTGGTAATCCCCCAAACCCGGATGGCTTAAAAACCGATTATCTATGGAAAGATATATTAACGAAAGCGGAAATCTCAAATATTCTAGAAAACTATGCTCAGATTGTAGAAGAAAAAGATGAGGATACTGGTAAAAAGCATTATAAACAAATATTCCCTCGCTATCATCAATTGCAAGTTGTTAAATCCTTACTTGGAGATGCTCTTAATGATGGAGCTGGACACAGATATTTAATTCAACATAGTGCCGGTAGTGGAAAATCTAATTCTATAGCTTGGTTGGCACATCAGCTTGTAACATTGAAAGGATCTGACGGAAAAATATTTGATACTGTTATTGTTGTTACAGACCGTATTAATCTTGATAAACAAATTAAAAACACAATTCGTCAATTCATGCAAGTTTCATCTACCGTTGGATGGGCTAAGGATTCTACCGAACTAAAGAATCTGCTTGATGAAGGAAAAAGCATTATTATTACTATTGTTCATAAATTCAAGTTCATCCTAAAAGATATCACGGACATCCATAAAAATAAGAACTTTGCAATTATTATTGATGAGGCACACTCAAGCCAAAATGGTAGTCTCTCAGCACAAATGAACATTGTTCTTTCAGGCAATGTTTATAACGACGATGATGAACTTGAGGACAAAATTAATAGTCTTATCGAAGGAAAGAAAATGGCTAGCAATGCCAGCTACTTTGCTTTCACTGCTACGCCAAAGAATAAGACTTTAGAAATGTTTGGGAAGCCTATTTCAGATGCAAACGGCAATCCAATCTTAAATGAAGATGGTACAAAAAAATCCGAACCACATTATGTTTATACTATGAAACAAGCTATTGAAGAGAGATTTATCCTTGATGTATTAAAATACTATACACCATATGAAAGCTATTACCATATAATAAAAACCGTCGAAGACGACCCTCTATTTGACACTAAAAGAGCACAGCGTTTATTGAGATACTATGTTGAATCTCAAAAATACGCTGTCCAAGAAAAAGCAGGCATAATGGTTGAACATTTTCATAATGATGTTCAGAAAAAAATTAATGGACAAGGCCGTGCAATGATAATTACCAACGGGATTAATAGAGCAATAGAATACTATTTTGCCATAACCAACGCATTAAACGAAAGAAAAAGTCAGTACAAGGCTATCGTTGCTTTTTCTGGAGATTCAGTTTACAACGGAGAAACATATAATGAGGCTAAGCTTAATGGATTCCCAAGCGGTCAGATCGAAAAGAAATTCAAGTACGACCCTTATAGAATTTTAATTGTTGCTGACAAATTCCAAACCGGGTATGATGAACCTTTATTACATACCATGTACGTTGACAAAGGTCTATCCGATATTAAGGCGGTACAGACGTTGTCAAGACTAAATCGTTGCTGTTCGGGCAAAAGTGATACTTTTGTTCTTGACTTTGTTAACGATCCTGAAGATATTAAAAAGGCGTTTGAACGTTATTACAAAACCACTATACTTTCTGGAGAAACCGATGCAAATAAGCTAAATGATCTTATTGACACAATGGAACCTATGCAAGTATATACTCAAGACCAAATCGATGAATTTGTAAGCTTATATCTAAATAATGCTGAAAGAGAAAAGCTTGACCCTATTATTGATTTATGTGTTGAGAACTATAAAGAACTTGATTTAGATGATCAAATTGAGTTTAAAAGCAGTGCAAAGACTTTTGTGCGGACCTATAATTTTTTGTCTGCTATTTTACCATATGGATCATCTGATTGGGAAAAATTATCTATTTTTCTTAATTTGCTGGTTAGCAAATTGCCAAAGCCAGAATCTGATGATGATACAGATAAAATTATTGAAAAGGTAGATTTAGAAAGCTATCGAGTAGTTGCACAACAGACCATGTCACTGTCTTTAGCAGATGAGAATGCCGAAATAGCCCCAGTCCCTGTTAAAACTGATGTGGGTATTCCTGTACCAGATTACGATACTCTTTCACATATAATAGCTACATTTCATGATATGTGGGGCAATTGTGAATGGAGTGATGAAGACAAAGTTCGCAGACAGGTTGCTGATCTTCCTGACATTGTAAAGAATGATGAGGCATATCAGAACGCTATGAAGTATTCTGACGCACAAAATGCACGTGACGAAAGTGATCGTGCTACATTTGAAGCAATATTGAAAACAATGACTTCTGGTATGGAACTCTATACTGCATTCCAAGATGATGTTAGAAACAAAAACAATCAATCATTTAAAAGATGGTTGCTTGATTATGTTTTCAACTCCACTTATACTCCGGGAGGAAATTCGCAATCAACAGACACTAGAGTTTAAGCGAGGAGGAAATAGTAAATGGCACGAGGGAAAAGTATAAATCTCTTTCTAATGGACGGAACAGCAACTGGAAGAATGAAATGTACACTTGCTAACTGGACAGGCGTTGCATATAAAATACCACGTACAGAACTTGAAAAATGTAAAGAACGTGATGATTTAAAGCAAAGTGGGGTTTATTTT
Source organism: Intestinibacillus sp. (assembly GCA_963663775.1). Classification (GTDB taxonomy): domain Bacteria; phylum Bacillota; class Clostridia; order Oscillospirales; family Butyricicoccaceae. The sequence continues at coordinate 67,705 of OY760624.1, forward strand.
TTGTTTGGGGTTTCTGATCAAACTGGAGATAATATTGCTTATATCGGTCAAGCAGGAGCAAGAAAAAATGGTGAAGGTATATTATATCGCTTACAAGAACACAAGCGTAACCCAGATAAGGATTATTGGACAGAGGCTGTCGTATTCACAACCTCCAATAATTCTTTTGGTCCAACAGAAATAAGCTATCTAGAAAATCGTTTTTGTAAAATGGCATTAGAAGCTAATCGTTATGATATTAAAAACGGAAACGACCCTACCTCTGGAAATATAACAGAGGAAAAAGAAAGTGAACTCGAAGAGTTTATAGACTATGCTAAAATCGTTATGGGTACATTGGGTCATAAGATATTTGAAGCTATAGACGCAACACTATCTCAAACACCACATCTTGTTTCAAAAGGGGAAGAACTAGCTTTATATCTACACACAGGAAAAGCAAATGCCACAGGAAAGAGAACGAGTGACGGCTTTGTAATTTATGCTGGGAGTATGGTGTCTCTTTCGCCAACAAAAAGTTGCCCAGATACAATTCTGAAATTGAGAGAAAAATTAGCAGATAAAATTGATGTTAGCGGAGCAGTAAAAGAGAACTTACTATTGAGTAGTCCCTCATCTGCCGCAGCTTTTGTTACATATGCAAGTGCAAACGGAAATATTATGTGGAAAACTTCTGATGGTAGAACGTTAAAAGATATTGAAAGCTCAGAATAATAGGTGTTTATCTGTATTTTCTCAGAATACGGGTGTATCCCAGAATCTGTGTAAACTCAAAAAACGGTATAAAACAGGGGCAAATAATTTACGGGGCGGAAGTCTGGAAAACAGGCTTCCACCTCCAACGCATTTTAACGAAAAATGGGCAGGGTGTCAAGGGCAGCGGTCAAAACTGCCCCTCCACTAGGACAGATCAGCCCGGCAGCCTGTCCGCAAAGAAAATCTCCAATTGAGAGTGGATGACGCCCCAGTCTCTGCGGCGGCCAGTCCATTTTTTAGTGATATCAATCATCGCCAGATACAGCATTTTCAGCAGGCTGTCATCGGTCGGAAAGACCGACTTGGATTTGGTCACTTTTCGCAGCTGGCGATTGAAATTTTCGATGGCATTGGTGGTATAAATCAGCGTTCGAACCTCCTGCGGGTACCTGAAATAGGTCGATAGCGTTGCCCAGTTTGCCCGCCAGGAGAGCGCGATTTTCGGGTATTTGCTGCCCCATTTCTCATCGAAGCTGTCGAGCAGATACAGCGCCGTCGGCTCATCAACGGCCGCATAGACCTTCTTTAGATCAGCCATCAGTGCCTTAATATCTTTGTACGAAACGAATTTGGTGCTGTTACGGATTTGATGAATGACGCACTGTTGAATCTCTGTCTGTGGAAAAACTGCTTCAATCGCATTGTTGAACCCAGTTAAACCATCCACGCAGGCGATGAGAATATCCTCTACACCACGATTTTTGAGACCATTGAGGATGCCAAGCCAGAACTTTGCGCTCTCGTTTTCGCCGACCCACATACCAAGGACATCTCGAATGCCATCCATTTTGATGCCGATAGCGATATAGACTGCTTTCTTCACGATCTGACCTTCGCTGCGGACGTGGAAGTGAATCGCATCCATGAACACTACGGCATAGACCTCCTCTAGGGGGCGCATCTGCCATTCCTTGACCACGGGCAGGATTTTATCCGTCACACGGCTGATGGTGCTGTCCGATACCTCCAGACCGTAGATTTCTCGAATATGCTCCTCGATGTCGCTAGTGGTCATTCCTTTGGCGTACATTGACAGAATCTTTTCCTCGATATCTCCGCTTAAGGTAGTCTGGTTTTTCTTGACGATCTGCGGCTCAAATTCGCCCTTTCGGTCTCGGGGAACGCTGATCTCCATGTCGCCCAGGCTGCTTTTTAGGGTTTTCTCGCTGTAGCCGTTGCGGCTGTTGTCCGTTTCCTTGCTGCGATAATCGTACCTGCTATAGCCCAGTTCCTCGTCCAGCTCACCCTCCAAGCCGTTCTCCAGAACCGTGCTCACCATTTCTTTGAATAGCTCCTGTACGCCTGCTACATCGTTGATTCCTGCATCCTGCAGCAGCTCCAATAATTTTTTCCGCTGCTCCCGTCGTTCTGGGGTGATCTTTCTTCTTGCCATAATTTAAACCTCCTAGATGGTGCTCCTATTTTACACCATCTTGAAGGTTTACACAAAATTCGGGATAGACTCCAGAATACCCCGCTTTCTCCAATTATGAGCAAAACAAAAAGAATTTCAATGCCAAAAACGGAAGTATTCATTTTTTTCAACATATGCCACAAGTGAATTATTTGCCGATAGTTTACAACATTTCTATCTCCGCAACCTACCCAAAAGCACACTTGTCTACCAAACTATGCGAATTTCTATCGGTTGATATATTCCCGTCAAGTACCGATTTTACAAGGGGTTCTGCCATTCTGCAAATCAGCAAAATACGCAGAACCCCTTGTTTTCTACACTTTCAAGCTTTTTACTTTTCCGCCCTTGACATCAAAACAACGGTCTCAACATGCCTTGTCCTTGGGAACAAATCAAATATCCGACACTTTTCGACTTGAAACCCCTGTTCCTGCAGCAATTTGCAATCTCTAGCAAGTGTAGCAGGGTCACATGACACATATACGATTTTTTCGGGTTGTAGCTGCACCATAGCTGAAATCGCCGTATCATCCAATCCACGGCGCGGCGGGTCTACCACAATCACATGCGGTGCATCTGCATTTGCAGCCATCATAACAGCCGCCTGGCCTGCATCCGCACAAATAAACTCTACATTTTCAATATGATTTCTCTGTGCATTTTCACGGGCATTGATGACTGCTTCCGGCACAACTTCCACCCCAATCACACTCTGTGCATGCTTTGCCATGGCCAGCGTAATGGTACCTGCGCCGCAATAAAGCTCCAGCACACGCTGTGTGCCATCCAATTGTGCAAATTCCATCGCACACGTATATAATTTTTCAGCCTGTGCATGATTCACTTGATAAAAGGCATGGGGTGACAATGCAAACACATTGCCGCATAAGGTATCTTCTAATGTATCACTGCCCCAAATGGTTTTGCTCTTTTGCCCCAGAATGCTATTGTTCGGTTTTGCATTATGATTGAGCACAATACTCACCAAAGAAGGCACTTGTTCTGTCAAAAGCACAATCAATTCTTGCAGTGCTGGCAAATGAAAGGTTGCGGTCACCAAGCAAAGCTGCGTTTGTCCGCTTTCTGTACCAGTGCGCACATAAACATGCCGAATCATACCCCTCTGCGTGGTTTCAGTATAAACTGGAACATCATAGTCATTCATCCATTGGCATACCAACGCTGCAATTTGGTCTGCTTTTGGAGATTGAATCAAGCATTGTGTCATCGGTACAATATCATGACTGCGCATGCGATAAAATCCAGTCACTACTTGCCCAGCCTGCATCCCCACGGGATATTGCGCCTTATTGCGATAGTGTACTGTCGCTTCTGCACCTACAATATCCTCCACCGCAATGGATAATCCCCCAATACGGGTCAGTGCATCCTGCACTTTCTTTTGCTTTGCACGCAACTCTTCTGCATATGTAATATGCTGCCAACAGCAGCCACCGCATCGGTCTGCATAACTGCATGCCGGCTGTATCCGATGCTTAGAGGTCACGATGATTTTTTGAATGCGACCATAGGCCATTCGCCGATTGACTTTTAAAATCACAATATCACATTGATCACCCACAGCACCACCGGGCACAAAAACCGGAATGCCGCCAATTTTGGCAATTGCAGCACCATCGGCTGTATAGTCCACAAATTCCGCACGATAAACTTTGTTTTTTATCAGCTCCATAGCTAACTTCCTTTTCTTAAAAATGACATTCTACAATGCTTTTAGTATATCATTGATACATCATCTGATTCAATAGAAAACTGCATGTATTTCACCAAATATAAAGTAAGCTACAGCGATTCCTCAACATATTACAAAAATAATTTCCCATTTTGTGCACCTGAGAAGGGTTTTGATACAGTTTCCCCGTTCAATCTGACAGAAGATAAAACAGTGGGGTTCTTTGGTGTGTTAAGCGGAACGGCATCTCGCACACGCTTTTCTCCTTTTGCACGTCCATATCGATGGGCTAAATCTGTATTTACACCGCTTTCATCCAAAAAAACAAGCGTTTCTGCACGAAAACTGCTTTGGGTTTCTTTGCACACTATGCGTTTTTCTACTACATCTGCTCGGTCTTGCTCTTTGGCATGTATTATCTTTTTTATATCGAAAACCAAGTTTTTCACGAATTATGTAGCTGAGCTGTGATTTTTATATCCAAAACCCCATCATTTCTTTGATTTTCTGCATCAAGTTCTGACTTTCTGCCGTTTTTTTCATAATTCGGTACAATGCTACCCGGTTTTCGTTTTTTTGCACGCAGTCGATAAATTGCAGATTCGCTGACATGCAGTACTCTGCTGATTTCCGTTATCGTTGTTATTCTTTCTTCTCAGTTTTTCAATATCAATTCTCGTAATTCTTTCGACATCATTTCCATCACCCGTTCGTTTTTCCTTGATTATATCACAAAGCTTTTTTATACGGAATTGCTATAGGTGACATCCGCCATCGTGCAGAAATGGCAGCTTAAGAGCAACATCCCACAAGACCTCGCCGGAAGCGTCACAGTTGGGTCAGATAACAACGCAAGACAAAAGAGCAGGTATATGCCCGTGTCGCATTCAAGTCAATCAGATATTCTTCTACAAACCTTTGCTGTTTCGCTGTAAGCTTTGCCAAACCACTCACCACCTTTCCGGCATAACAAAAGCACCTACGTTTCCGCAGATGCTTAGAATTATTAGAATATTTTTGAATTATTTTCTTTATGTCTATTGAAAACCACGTATTTGCGTGGTATAATAAATACATACTAAAAGGGAGGAGGAAAGCCATTGAGTACTAGTGATTGGCTGGTTGTTTGGTCAAATGCGATAGCAACTATTGCACTGATACATACAATCAGAAATGACAAAACCGCCCAACGCAAGCATCGTAAGAAGCGGTAAAGTCAATAGGAAACGGGGCGAGAAATCACCTCCTACTACCTACAATCCTAGTATAGGCGAATGATATGAGAAAGTCAACTTTAATATGCTTAGTCCTATTTGCAGTTTGTGTATCGCTGACACGCATAACCACCGGATATGTTTCGTTGTTGCTTGCCGCCCTTGCTTTTGCAGCTTCTATCACCAGTCTGGTTCTCGCTCTAAGAAGGAGGAAATAGCCAATGCTTATGCTAAAGCAACTACGCACAGACCGTGGCATCTCTCAAGCGCAGCTTTCTGAAGCTTCCAGCGTTCCAAAACGCACCATTGAGGACATTGAACGCCGTGGAGATTGCCGTATTTCTACGGCACGCACCCTTTGCGATGCGTTAGGCTGCACGCTTGATGAATTCTATACGACAGACAAAGCCGGGGAATAATCCTCGGCTTTTGCCATCCCATGAAAATATGACATTGTTTAAATTCCGTATATTATCCATTGGGGTAGACATCCTGATTTGTATCTTCGACCAACAATCTTAGCAACAAATTCAACACTCTAAAAGTGGTAACAGTAAAATACATAAGAAAAAGCACCGCACACCATCCTAGTTTTAATGGGAACGCAACTGAAATGCTTTCTAATTCTTTCGCAAAATACATGAAAACTGTGCATATCGATAAGACCAATCCAGCTAAGATATTGTTTCTGATAATTCTAGAGAAGATTTTTTGCGGTACTCTTCTAAAAAACATTTCTACTAAATCGGATTCTTTTTTCATTCCCATAATAGTTGGTAATAGAACACCTGTAAATCCTAATATCAGCGTAGAAAATGTTAAGATTCCTGTAAGCGCATCCGATAGTGATTCCGATGATATAATTAACTTCATTAGGTGCTTTCACTGTTCGCACATGGTTGGTGTTCTTGTGCAGCACAATCATTTTTCCGTCCTTGTCCTGCCGAACGACAAGCCAGTTATCCGGACTCAACCCAACTTGACCAAGCCGAATTTTCTGCTTGCATGTGGGTTTCTTTCCACGTCTCATAGAAGTACCTCATATGTCTTCTTCGCTCCTCCTATGCTATAATGTAAACAAGGAGCAGCTTAAGGGCAATATCACACAATGACCCGTCGGGAGCGTCACAGTTGGGTCGGGTAGCAAGGCAATTCAAAGACAAAAGAGCAGGTAGTCAGTCAAAATTTCACCATCAGAGCACAGACTCGGCAAAGGAGCATCGCTGACACCCATCTGCGGGCAGGCAGGACGAAGGAATTTAGGGCAATGACCCTGTTAGACATGGGAGGTTTGCTGCCGCAGGAATAGTGGGTTACCATGGCCAAAATATTGCGAAAACAAGCGACGCTTTGATTGTCATGCCCATTTTTCCTGATTTGGCGCACTGGATGCAGTGCTGCTTCGCAATCGCTCTTTTGAAATTGGCGTAATTCTATGAAAACAAGAGATATTTGAAGAAAAACGTATTTTATTATAGGGAGGTGGTTTTATGTTGCATCCTCATATCTGCATAATCATAGCAATTCCTATGGTTATGCAGATACTCGGATGGAGCAAAAGCTTGATGCCATTCAAACTCAAGACAAAGATGCATTGAAAGCTATGTTTTCACAAAAAGCCTTAGCCGAAGCAGACGATATTGATGAAAATATAGATTACTGATTCAGCTTTTTCCAAGGAAAAGTTGAATCATGGGAGCGTGATCAACATGGAATTGACAAAGCAGCAGATGGTGGTAAAAAAATACAATAACAGAAGACTTGGTATACTGTCATGACTGATAAAGGTTCATACAAATTCTTTTTTCTGGATTATTCAGCAGACACTAAGACCCCAGATAATTCTGGATTGTATACATTGCAAGTGATTAAAGCCGAAGATGAAGAAACGCAGCTCAATTATTGTATATATATGGATATTTCAAGGGGTTTATAAACCCTCTTAATAATGGAAAGTAGCCGTCTTGGGAAAAGTCTAACCTAAGACGGCTGCTCCTATCCGATATTATCACCGTCTGTGTTCTGAGTGATAGTGAAAATGTGGAAATCACATTGCAGTATGACCTGTACAATGCTAATGGTAACGTGGTATAATTAACCAATGGCGTAGGATGTGATAAAATCGTTGTGCAGAAGATACAAGGCTTTCTAGTGCGATGAAAAATATTTGGTCTCTAATTTGGTGCTTGTACTTGAAGTGCATATTATCCATAAGATTGACCGCTCAGAAATTCATTTGAACTGCGCATTGTGTTTACACTCTACCCGAAATAAGTAATACCAAGGAGATTATATATGCAATATGGACCAAACCCTAATGCAATCTATCCGAATGAGTCGATTAAAAGTATATGCTATATCAAAAATGTTGTAGCGAACCCTAATATTATTATTGGTGATTATACATATTATAACGATTTTAATGGTGCTGAAAAATTCGAAGAACATGTTACACATCATTATGATTTCATTGGAGACAAGCTTATAATCGGAAAATTTTGCGCTATTGCACAGGGAATTGAATTTGTAATGAATGGCGCAAATCACCGAATGTGTAGCATCACGACATATCCATTTAACATTATGGGGAATGGTTGGGAAAAAGCAACTATGACATTAGCTGAGTTGCCGCTAAAAGGTGACACTATCATCGGTAATGATGTATGGATTGGTCAAAATGTAACCATCATGCCAGGTGTGCATATTGGAAATGGCGCAATCATTGCAGCAAATTCCGTAGTAGCAAAAGATATTCCAGACTATCATATTGCGGGGGGAAATCCTTGCAATATCATAAAAAAGCGATTTGAGGATGATCTTATTGATTATCTTCTCGCTATAAAATGGTGGGATTGGTCTGCTCAAAAAATTTTTGATAATTTAGATGCTTTATGTTCAGGAGATCTCACAAAAATTAAGAAAATTTAATAAATCATCAGAAACAACTTACACACGATCGGTTGATTTGAACTGCTCAGTTTGAGTAGAGTAAAGTGAGAACGAATTTGTCATTAAAAGCATGTATAATACAGAAAATAGAGGTTTGTACGAATACTGAGAAGTTCGAAAAAAGGAATATAAACCCACATTGTGAGATGTTTTTATCAAAATACAGATAAGGAAAAATATAAGCGTGAAAGGAGCAGAAATATGAAAATCACAGCAATAAAACTGTATCAAAATGGAGAAATGCAGGAATCATTTGCATTAGGTGGCTCTAAAGATGCGGTTGAGATCAGAGAGGATAAAAGTTATCCATCTAGTTTACAAAATTACGTTGTTGATATCGGAACAGAGATCCTTTTAGTGGATACTGGGCTGCCAGTGGAGACACCAGAATTTGCAAAAACCTCTGATGCGCCACTTTATATTGGAGAGAAAATCGATGATTTCCCAACAGCCCTGAAGAAGGCAGGCTATAGAATTGAGGATATTGATAAAATTATCTTAACACATAAGCATGCTGATCATTCTGGAGAGCTACGAATGTTCCCACATGCAAAGATTTATGTTTCGGAAACTGAGGCTGATGCGTTGGGACTGACTGGCGAAAATATTGTTCGTGTTCGCTTCGAAAACGGTCCATATAAAAACTTTTCTGCCAGCGAGAAAGTGGCCGATGGTGTCTATATGTTGCCAGCTCCCGGGCACACCACTGGAAATTCGATTGTCGTAGTGGAAGATGAATCATTGCACTATATGATTCATGGAGATATTACTTATACAGATGAAGCATTACGACAGAATGCTCTGTCTATTATATTTGAGAACAGAGAGCTCGCAAAACATAGCCTTGAACAGGTACGGAAATTCGTTCAAGAACAAAATACGGTATATCTTTCGACACATACACCGGAAGCACTCAATGCACTGACGAAGAAGCAGATTATGCAACTATAGTTTTTTTGAAAGAAACTTCGTTTGGCTCAATGATATCAGTTGGTTGTGAAGAAATAATTAAACTGGACTTAAGCGCTCGAGTAAAATTATCAAAAAACCTCTGGATGTTTTCTAAGGTGGATATCATGCGTATTTTGCCGACTTGGACGGCTATTATCAGGAAGTTTGATTAGGGTTCAGATTGATTTTAAGTTCGATGATAATGGTATGTTAGTATTGTAAAAGTCAAATTCCAGTTTACAATTCTCATTAGCTCTGATATCATATCAACTTCGCAAAATGTTTACTACATTATTAGGAATATACAGCTGATTATTTATATAATCTGGCAGGAAAATAAATCTTAGTATATAAACTTCAGTTTTTAACTTGCAAGGACACAAGCCTGTTTGAAATTGTACAAAAACATTTTATAACGCTATTGACCCTCACGGAATGTCATAGAGTATAGTTCTTCTTATCAAGAGCAGGGGGTCAGATGGTATGAGAACTGTAAAGGAAGTATCAGAAATCACCGGTATCAGCGTGCGCATACTTAATTATTATGATGAGATTGGACTGTTTCCCCTCCACAGATAAGAGTGAAGCGGGATACCGGCTTTATGACGATAAAGCTTTGGAGACTTTACAACAGATACTGTTCTTTCGTGAGTTTGATATTCCCTTGAAAGAAATCAAAGCTGTCATGGAAAACCCATCTCTTGATAGAAATCGGATTCTGCGAATGCAGAGAGAAATGCTGCTGGCGAAGAAAGAGCGTATGGAACGCCTAATTGTCAGCATTGATGATATTCAGAAATGAGGCAATAGGATGGATTTTACATTTTTCACCAAAACAGGAGGTTCATTCGAAACGGGTCAGAGAACCATCTGTTCTACTTGTTTTATCATCTTTTTTACTCGTGTTGCCTGAGAATATTGCAATCTGTTGTGAATTTTTTTGTTGACGAAGATTCTAAGACTGAATTTTTGAACACGCTGTCAGCAACGATTGACTATGAAAGTGGAAGCTTTGAATTATTTGATAAAAATAGAGATTATAAAAATCAAGTCTCATTTTCAGGGAAAAGAATAAAAGTCTCCAGTCCAATTGACCACAAAATTATCTTTAAACCTGTGTAGTGTGTCTGATAAAAAACTACCAGAAAATCAAGGCATGGATTAGATTCAGCATATACATAAGTGGGGGTCTAGCTGTAATTACAGGACTGCTGCGAAGGAGCGTTAATATGTATACTTGAAATCATATCCAAGAACAATATCTATGCGCCATTTTGGTATACAAGTGAGCGATAGTTATAAAATTTAAAACTGCGCAAAATGTTTGTGAAATGCAAAGTAACGTTTGCTAATAAATTATCAACTTCCTATATTACCTGAAAGTGAGAAAACCACATGAACCGATACCTATTTCCTCTAGTGATGTGGCTATTGTTTGAAACAATCGCAGTCACTCTCTGGCTGACACTTGGCAATGTTTTTTATCTACTTAATTTTACATACATAGGCACTTGTTTAGCATTGGGGCTGTTCCTTTATATGAAGAAGCTGAAATATGCCAGAAATATTGTCCAATTTGCGGTCGGCTTATATATGCTCGTGTATCTTGGCATACTTTCCTGTGAAAACATGCAGTTAGAGGGTTTCTGGTACTATTTATTTGGGGGTGTTTTTGAGGCAGCAGTAATTCATTATGCTGTTGCGAAAGTATTTGGCCCCCTGTTGTTTGGCCGTGGCTGGTGCGGCTATGCCTGCTGGACAGCAATGATACTTGATTTGATTCCGTATAAGACCGCAGAGAAACCTAGACGGAAAATTGGTTTTATTAGATATATCGTATTTGCAGCATCATTGCTATTCGTTGGATCATTGTTTTTACTCCATGTTCCCAATATGCCGGAGATTATGTTTTGGAGTTTTATAATCGGCAATTTGTTTTATTATGGAATCGGCATTACGCTTGCATTGGCGTTGCGGGACAATCGTGCTTTTTGCAAATATATCTGTCCTATAACGGTTTTTCTAAAACCTGCAAGTTATTTTTCTCTGCTAAGAGTAAAAAGTAATAAAGCAAAATGCGTTTCATGCGGAAAGTGCAAGAAAGTATGCCCTATGGATGTGGATATGACGGATAATGCAAGAAAACGCATAAATGGAACAGAGTGTATTCTCTGCTTTAAATGTATTGATGAATGCCCTCTAAAAGCACTACATTTATAATTCAGATTTTGAGTAACAATGAGCAATTGCAAGGGCTAAATGTGCTTCGCTTATTGTTTCAACAAAGTTAAATGCCATCATAAAGGGGGAAATAATGAACGAACATACTCGCATACGCTGTGAACTTTTCATTGAAAATAGAAAACGGATAAAGTCGATATTTCGTTGGGATGGCGGGACTATCCATCTAGCTTGCGCTGGAATATATATTGCAAAGGATAAAAGAGTGGAGGAAGACACGTTGCAGTCCTGCAAAGATATTCTGAAACAGAAGGTTGGCATGTTCGCTCCTTTTCGCAGTACCATAAGCTCACCGGTTGCATCTATGTTAGCAGTCAGCGGTAGTCCAGAGCGGACACTGGACAATGGTTTGGTGGTGTATAAATTGCTAAAGAAGACTTTCTGGAGTTCAATATACCTTCCGCTAGCAGCTATGATCATTGCACAGATGGTTGATCAAAATGAATATGTGCGCATTGCTTCTCGTACCAAGAATCTCTATGACCGGATCAAAGAATATCATCCGGTCTTGACCTCCGGCGAAGATAGCACCTTCTGTGCATTGCTAGCACTATCGGATAAGTCTGATGATACCCTAATCCACGATGCGGAAGCTTGCTATCAAATACTGAAGCAATCCTTTTTTTCGAGCAATGCGGTTCAATCCCTTAGCCATGTGCTTGCTTTGTGTGAGGGGCAAACTAAAGAAAACTGCGCCTGATGTATGCAGGGCTTCTCATTCAAAAGGATTTAATTCAAAACAGTACGACACAGACAGCAGCGATTAATAGCACAATTTCACTAATCGTTGCCCAAGAAGCCGCGATGTTTACTGCTATTGCTGCAAGCTCGGCGGCAGCCAATACAGCAAGTAGTTCATAAGAAATGTAGCCTGTTATTGTACAAAGTGAGCGCAAATCTATGGTTTCTGCACTTTGCAGTCTGTTTACAATTTTCTATGGTGTTCAAAATATATAGGAGAAAAATTTGCCTTATAGGATGCCATGTGTTTGCATTGTGTGCCTTTATATTTACAATGATATACTTTAGTAAATACTACATTTCCATGTATTATTCTCCTGCCTTTCGTATTTTAGGGAATCTGTACTTGCTGTCTGAAAAGAATGATACCGTGGAGTGAATGGATGAGGATGATTCAGCCGTACTATTATAAAGGAGAGTGCGGAAACAAGCCCTATGACCTTGAGCGCATGCTGCGGATTTATCTGGTGCAGAATTTATATAGCCTATCGGACATGTCAACCATGACAGAGGTGATTGACAGCCGTGCATTTTCAGAATTTTGCGGCGTGGATTCCAGCAATCAAGTGCCGGACGGAGATACCATAGGTAGATTTCGAGCGCTTCTGGTGGAACATGGTTTGCAGGAAAAGCTATTTGAGCAGGTGGTGCAGCTTCTGTCTGACAAGGGATTGATCCTCAAGAAGGGAACAATTGTAGACTCTACGATTATTGCAGCACCGTCATCCACTAAAAATCGAGATCGAAAGCGGGATCCTGATGCACATCAAGTAAAAAAGGGAAATGCCTGGTATTTTGGATACAAGGCGCATATTGGAGTCGATAAAGAGACCGGACTTGCACATCGTGTAGAGGTAACCAGCGCAAACGTTCACGATGTAACACAGATGCCAAAGCTACTCACGGGAGAGGAAACGCAGGTCTATGGTGACAGCGGCTATTTGGGTGCGGAAAAGCGCGAGGATGCCATTACCCACAACAAACAAGGCAAGAAAATCAAATACAAAACCAACCGCAGGCCGTCTCAAAGCAAAAACCGTCCGACACGCTCTCGTGCGCAGATTAAACGCAGAGAGCATGAAAAGTCTTCTGTTCGGGCAAAAGTAGAACACGTTTTCGGCGTCATCAAAGGACTGTTTGGATATCGAAAGACGCGATACCGAGGGCTGCGAAAACAGTGTGCCAAACTGAATCTGCTGTTTGCATTGGCAAACCTGTATCTGGCTGACAAGCGAGGCTTGCTGGCCTAATTTGGGTTGCCCGTGCGGCAGAAAATCAAAACAGCTATTCTGTTTTGTGATGCACCATGGTGCTCATACTGTTATCGCTCTAATTGTACGGTGTTGCCCAAGTCTATTATTTTTAGGACACCCCCCTGTATTGCTATTCTGGATTGGATGACGTATACTAAAAACAGCAGTAGGACGGAGGTTGCATCTATGAAAAACAGAAAAGCAGATCCCATCGAAAAGGCTTTTGAGATGGCAATGAATCACCCCATTAGCAGCAAAGAGATAGCTGCTAATAAAGAAGTTTTCAAGAATACCAAATGTTTTGGGGATTTGGATATTGCTACACTTCAGCTTACCTTGATGCTCCTTGTTCATTCGAAGAAAACTATCCGGGCGTGGTGAAAATTCTAGGCGATGAGCCGTTTCAACCTCTTTCGATGAGAGCTAGAGCAGTACAGTTATTTCAAGATTTACAACAACAAGCGAGAGCAATCTATGCAGAGATTACGGCTGGTGACTTGACCCAAGTTTCGCTTCTGTATTAAGGTCTTGTAGATTCTGTAAAAAGAATGCTGCAGGAACATTATGCAAATGTATATGCGCAATACTACATCAGACCGATGATAGATTCTAAAAGCTATCATTTGCAGTTAGGTATATTTTTGCTATCACCTTTAGCATGGCTGTACCTTTTGGTGAAGGTCGCATATGATGAGAGGAGGAGGGATATTTTATGCAAGAAAACCATTTATCAATTGGCATGCATGCACCGGATTTTGTATCAGATACCACATTTGGCCCAATGAAATTTTCAGATTATACTGGAAAATGGGTAGTGTTTTTCTCTCATCCGGGGGATTTATCACCAGTGCAAATAGACTAGAAGAAAAATTCGATTTGCACTTCATGGTTTTTGTCGATGGTTATAGATTTTACGATGCCGCGGATAATATCGGTTTTTTGATTCATATCGAACTCAGAGAAGCGATTTAAGTTCTCTCTGGTGGTTTTGATGAACTTTGCATCGATTATAGGCGTTGGCTGTGAGCGGATGTTTTTTGTGATTTCATCAATTTGAATTTGCAAAGCCGTAATTTTTTGCGTCAGCAGATTATCCACAACAGAGTTGCCTTTGCCGATGTTGTCAATCAGATTTTGAATTTGTGCCTGCAGCTGTTCCACTTCCGAATAGGGTTTATATACCTCCGGCTTTTCTGTTTGCGATTCCTTCACGCTGATGTTGTCGAGGTATATTTTACACTCTTGGATAATGTACGCTTCGATGTCATGCGCTTTAAGGAAGGCACTATTTTCACACACGCCTCGCTGCTCACGACCACGGCATCGGTAATAGGCATATTCCGTTGCTCCACGTGCTGTATACTTCACGCCGAAGCTATGCCCGCACTCTTTGCATTTCACCAGACCTGCAAGAAAAGTTCTGCTTGCTCGCTTGCCGTGGGATGGGGGGTTCGTATTCAATATCTTCTGTGCATGGATATATTGCTCTGATGAAATCAGCGGCTTATGCAGTCCAATGACGGCAACTTGCTCGGAGATTTCGGTCAGCTGATTTCTATTTTTATTTTTGAAAAAAATACACATGCCGTGGGTGCCGTCAAAATCTTCGATGCTGTTGGAGATGGAATATCCACAGGCTGTTAAATAATGATATAAATGCTCATCAGCACAGCAGGGTGTGATATTTTGCAGCACACGCTTGATGGCACCAGTAGACCATGTATTGCCCTTGGCAGTCAGCAGCCCCGCCGTGTTTAGGTTATGACCGATGCTGTACAAGCTTTCTTTGGAAGAGAAACTTTCAAATATCCGCATTAGTATATCTTTCTGCTCGTTCGGCTCTAAGACAGATACCGCTTTGCCGTCTATCGTGTCCTTACGGCTTGCATATCCAAACGGGGTATTGCCGCCCATGAACAGCCCTTTATTGGCACGGAAACGGTAGTTGTCCGAAATACGTGTGGCGATGGTTTCCCGTTCCAGCTGCGCAAATACCATGACGATATAAATCATAGCACGCCCCATCGGCGTTGAGGTGTCGAATTGCTCTGTGGCTGAAATATATTTTACGCCTTGCTTTTCGAAGATGCCAAGCAGACCTGCAAAGTCTGTGATGTTGCGACTGACACGGTCCAGACGGTAGGACACGACAGCGGTTATCTTACCGCTTTTAATATCCTGCATCATGTGTTCAAACTCCGGGCGGTTGGTGTTCTTTCCGGAATATCCTGCATCCGCATAGGTGGTTACTTCGCCATCTGTGAAGCGGCGGCATTGCTCAACCTGCGCCTCTATGGATACGCTGTCTTGGCGTTCGATAGACTGGCGGGCGTATATTGCATACATGGTAAATCTCCTTTACAATCCATTTTGAGTATGGTATAGTAAGGGTGCTGATTCTGGAAAAAATTCAGTACCCTTTTTAATCTCCCGTTCGTGTTTACACCACGAGCGGGATTTTCTTTTGCTGAAATATATTCATACGTGGAAATACGTATTAAATCCACTGACATACGTAATAATACGTGTTACGATGCGGAAGTTGATTTAGCAGCACCAAATGAGGAGGTCTATTTTATGGCTAAATATGTTTTCCCTGCAATCTTCACGGAAGAAGAGCAAGGCTACTCGGTCGAGTTCCCAGACGTTCACAACTGTTTTACTTCTGGCGCAGACTTAGAAGAAGCGGTGGAAATGGCGCAAGATGCACTATGCCTGATGCTGTACCGCATGGAGGAAAAAGAAGAAGCAATCCCGCAGGCATCCAACATCAGAACACTTACAACTGAAAGCAACCAGTTTGTTTCGCTTGTTGCATGTGACACGCTGGAGTATCGCAAAATGTATGAAAACCGTGCGGTCAAGAAAACCTTGTCCATTCCGTCTTGGCTCAATACCATGGCAGAAAAAGAGGGTATCAACTTCTCTGCGACACTGCAAAACGCTTTAAAGCAAGAACTTCATATTTGATATGTTCCCCCATCGGCTGTGTGCTGATGGGGGAATTTTATTGTATTTTGTAAAATGCTGTGCTATTATATGAGATAAGGCACTGTCACAGACGGTAGACGGTTAGTTACTCCCTTGATGAAAGGGGGTGATGCGAATGCGGATGAAGGTTCTTAGAATCGTTGCATGTGTAGTTTTTCTGCTACATATTTTATCCATACACGCAAAATAACCGCCCCTCCAGCCAATGAACCGACCCCCAAAAGTTAGACCTAAAAATCTAACGATTGGGAGGTCGGTATTTTCATGGCAAAATATAGTTATGAATTTAAGAAAAAAGTAGTTATTGCCTATATCAGAGGTGAAGGTGGTAGCAAATATCTAGCAAAAAAATTTGATATAGCACATAAATCTTCAATTGAGCTATGGGTAAAGAATTATAAAGAGTTTGGAGACGAGGGCTTACTTCGTTCCAGAAAAAATGATATATATACTTTCGATTTTAAACTTCATGTGGTAGAGTTATATCTATCAACAGAGGTCTCTTATCAGGAGTTGGCATTAACTGTAGGAATGAATAACCCTTCACTTATTAAAAAGTGGATAAATGATTTTCGGCTTGTCGGACCTGATGCATTGAGACCTAAGAAGAAAGGTCGGAAGAAATCATTGGGATCAACAGATAAAGAGAAGAATCTACTGTCATCTTCAGAAGCCACAACAGTAGATACAAGAGCTGAACATGTAAAACAGTTAGAAGATGAAAATTTAAAGTTACGAATAGAGAATGCTTATTTAAAAGAACTGAGGAGGTTGCGTTTAGAGGACGAAGCACGTCTGAGAGAACTGCAAGAGTCATCCACAGCCTCCGAAGAGAGTTCAAACTGAAAGACATTCTCTCATTTATGGGGTTCCCAAAAGCTACATATATGTACTGGCAGAAACGTTTTGATAGAGAAAATCCAGATTCTGAACTTGAAAATATAATTATGGAAATCCGCAAAGAGAATAAAGATTTTGGCTATCGTAGGATTTATGGAGAACTTAGAAAAAAAGAAGTGTTTGTCAATAAAAAGAAAGTTCAGAGAATCATGCAAAAACTTGGGCTTCAAGTAACGTCTTTCACAAGAAAAAGTCGTAAATACAGCTCTTATAAAGGCAATGTAGGAAGAATTGCTCCAAACAGAATTCATCGTCGCTTTAGAACCAGTGTTCCTCATCAAAAGATAACAACTGACACCACTGAATTTAAGTATTATGAAGTAGATAATAAAGGACGTATGACAATACAGAAACTATACATGGATCCATTTATGGATATGTTTAATTCAGAAATACTTAGTTTTGGTATTGATAAGCATCCATCGGCACAAAACGTAATGAATGCATTAAACGAAGCAATAGAAATTACTTCTGATTGTATCTACAGAAGAACTTTTCACTCAGATCAAGGCTGGGCTTACCAAATGAAGGCATACAGTAGTACTCTTAAATCAAACCGTATATATCAAAGTATGTCACGGAAAGGAAATTGCTATGATAATTCAATAATGGAGAATTTTTTTGGAGTGATGAAACAAGAAATGTATTATGGCTGCGTTTACTATAGTTATGAAGATTTGAAGGATGCAATAGAGAAATACATATATTATTATAATAATCAAAGAATCAAGCAAAAACTATCTTGGATGAGTCCTGTTGAATATCGACTCAGCCAAGTGGCATAGAAATAGCGAAGCAGTAAAAAATACTACTTCGCTATAAAGTCTAACTTATTGGGGTCACATCACAAGAAGTAGCGGTTATTTCATAAACCCTATTAGGCTAACCGTCTGCCGACAGTGCCCCTATTTCTATGCTTATTATAACCGCATCTTATGAAATTGTCAATGCAATCCTGCTCATGCCACCACGAGCGGGAATTTTATTGTATTTTGTAAAATGCTGTGCTATTATATGAGTTAAGGCACTGTCACAGACGGCAGGCGGTTGGCTGCTCCCTTGATGAAAGGGGGTGGTGCTTATGGTATCTTATACAGAGTTGTTTCAGCTTCTACTGGTACTTATAAGCTTTGCAAGTTTGATTGTTCAAATAAGCAAAAAGAAATAACCGCCCATCCCTCACAAAGATAGCGGTTATTTCTTAAGTCTTTTGTAGGAGTCAGCCATCTGCCGACAGTGCCCTTTTTCTATGCTTATTATAACCGCATCTTATGAAATTGTCAATGCAATCCTGCTTCATGCCACCACGAGCGGGGTTTTTATTGTATTTTGTAAAATGCTGTGCTATTATATGAGATAAGGCACTGTCACAGACGGCAGGCGGTTGGCTGCTCCCTTTGAAAGGGGGTGGTGCTGATGGTATCTTATACAGAGTTGTTTCAATTTCTGTTGGTACTTATAAGCTTTGCGAGTTTGATTGTTCAAATAAGCAAAAAAAGATAACCGCCCAGTTCCCAAACTAACGGTTATCTTTTAATCAAGTATGGGGGTCAACCATCTGCCGACAGTGCCCTTTTCTATGATTATTATAACCGCATCTTATGAAGTTGTCAATGTGTTCCCGCATTCATTGTTTGACATTATCAGTCAATACTGTATAATATTATTTGGAAGGTACTTGTAAAAACCTTTCATCTATACAAACCCTCGTCGGTATTCCCGTACCGGCGGGGGATTTTTCTGCTTTATGGGTACTTGTAATGAGTAGCCTTTTTGCATTTTAGGCGTGCTTTGTGTTTGGTAAAGCTGAGGATTCGCCCGCCCCTTTTCGCTCGAGTTCCAGTTCACGGCGGTATGCCTCCAATTCTGCTTCGATTTCTTCCTGCATGGTTATCAAATCAAGTCCGCTGGCTCTATGCGGAACGCCATCCGTCTTTTGCATCTCTGATGGATGCTCGCCGCTGTTGATGCGCTCGTATTCGACATTTAGAATCGTATCTACCACTTCTTTGCCGTGATGGTCAAGGGAGTGGTATTTTGCTGTGTGCTCATCTAAGGTCATAGTTTGCGATTTACACGGCGGATTTGGTTCTTCGGTCTTATAATCACTTCTACCAAGCAGATAATCAACGGTAACATTGAATTTATCTGAAATCTTTAACAAAAAAGATTGTCCTGGTTCACGTTCGCCCTTTTCATAATTGCGTATTGTTGTATATGGTATTCCAAGTTCATCGGAAAGGCGTTGCCTAGTGTATCCATGTGACTTTCGCAGTTGAATAATTATGTTGCCTAGCTCTATCAAGTCCATTGTTTCACCTCCCTATAATAAAATACGTTTTTCTTCAAATATCTCTTGTTTTCATAGAATTACGCCAATTTCAAAAGAGCGATTGCGAAGCAGCACTGCATCCAGTGCACCAAAACAGGAAAAATGGGTATGACAACCAAAGCGTCGCTTGTTTTCGCAATATTTTGGCCATGGTAACCCACTATTCCTGCGGCGGCAAACCTCCCATGTCTAACAGGGTCATTGCCCTAAATTCCTTCGTCCTGCCTGCCCACAGATGGGTGTCAGCGATGCTCCTTTACCGAGTCTGTGCTCTGATGGTGAAATTTTGACTGACTACCTGCTCTTTTGTCTTTGGATTGCCTTGCTACCCGACCCAACTGTGACGCTCCCGACGGGTCATTGTGTGATATTGCCCTTAAGCTGCTATTGCTGCCGGACGGTGGATGTCACCAAGCAACCGTACTGGATCATAGTCCTCATCTTTAGTTGCAAGGGCGAAAAACACCCGAATTAACTTGCAGCATAGCGTAATGAGCGATTGTTTTTTCTTCAGCGGATTCTCTTTGCGTCTCGTGTAATAGCCGTGGATTTCTCCGAATTCTTGATTGGTTGCTACCACGGGCAGAATGGCTCGGAATAGCAGTGCCCGTAGGCGATGCCTGCCACGTTTGCTGATCCCGCTTTGTCCCCGGTGTTTACCGGAGCTGTTTTCGCGAATCGCCAATCCAGCCAGTTTCTGAATCTGTTTTGGAGACTGAAAACGTCCCAAATCTCCAACCTCGGCAAAGAAACCAGCGATGGTGAGTAGTCCAATTCCCTTGATGGCGAGCAGCTTCTGAACCGCCGGAATCTGCTCGCACAGTTCTTCTACAAGAGCCATAACGCTGTCATATTGCGTATGCTTGGCATGATAGTCCTCCAGAAGTAGCCGAATCTCCATGCGAGCAGCGATGCTGCCTTCGGTGCAGCCCATGCTGTGTTTTGCCGTTTCATACAGAGTCTGTGCTCTTTTCATTCCAACGGCCCGCAGCTTGTTTGTACGCCATAGCTGGTTGATTCCTTCTGCTCCTGTCTTGACGACATCTACGGGCAATGGGGCACTGCCCAGCACCAACAGGCTGCTCTGTGCTTTGAAATCCCCAAATACCTCGTGATATTCAGGAAAGTAAATCTTGAGCCAGCGCTCAATTCGGTTCTGGATTGCCACTAACTCCCGTACGATTCGCTCACGGCAGTTCATGGCGATACGCAGTTCCGCGTACACGCCTTCCGGAATATATGGAACGTGATATCTTCCATCGATGACCAGCTTGGCGATGGTTTTGGGGTCTTTGCTGTCCGTCTTGCTCGGATGATTGTCGTCCAGCTCCTTGCATTGCTTGACGTGGTATGGATTGACCAGTACGAGCCTGATACCTTGATCTCTCAGATATGACGCCAGGCTAAACCAGTAATGTCCTGTGGGCTCTGCGCCTACCATAATATTGCTCTGTGCGGTCTCTCCAGATAAGCTTTTGATCCATGCCTGAAACTGTCCAAATCCTTCTCCGTTGTTTGCGAAACGAAACACACGACCAAGCTCCACGCCTCGCCAGTTAAATGCTCTGGCATAATGCGTTTCGCTGCCGATGTCCACACCGATGACGATTGTTTCTGTTGTAACTTGACTTATCTTCTCATTCTGGGTAAAATTCATTTTGACGACCTCCGTTGTTTTTGAGTTTGGATTTCATCTGGCCAGATTTCATCCTCTCAATCCTAACCGGAGGTTGTCTTTTTTGCAATTCCCGTTTTTACCCCTTACAGGAATGCTCCTTATTCAAATAGCATAATATATTGCCCATTACGAGTCAATAAAAAAATTGCTCAAAATGGGTAATTTTTGTCTGAATCTATTAAATTTTGTCCAAAACGAGCAATAGTGGAGGCGAGAAGATATGTTTGCAAACATCGATGCAGAGAGAGCACGAAAAAAATAACGCAAGGACAATTAGCGCAACTGCTTGGAGTTTCTCGCGGTACATTTCAAAATTGGATGAATGGACGGCCAGAGATACCAGTATCGGCACTAATTAAAATGGCGGATTATTTTGGGGTAGGTACAGATTATCTGCTAGGAAGAGATTCCCTGCCGAGCCGTCGAGCGGAATAAGTAAGGAGCATTCCTGTAAGGGGTAAAAACGGGAATTGCAAAAAAGACAACCTCCGGTTAGGATTGAGAGGATGAAATCTGGCCAGATGAAATCCAAACTCAAAAACAACGGAGGTCGTCAAAATGAATTTTACCCAGAATGAGAAGATAAGTCAAGTTACAACAGAAACAATCGTCATCGGTGTGGACATCGGAAGCGAAACGCATTATGCCAGAGCATTTAACTGGCGAGGCGTGGAGCTTGGTCGTGTGTTTCGTTTCGCAAACAACGGAGAAGGATTTGGACAGTTTCAGGCATGGATCAAAAGCTTGTCTGGAGAGACCGCACAGAGCAACATTATGGTAGGCGCGGAGCCCACAGGGCATTACTGGTTTAGCTTAGCGTCATACCTCAAGGATCAAGGCATCCGGCTCGTACTGGTCAATCCATACCACGTTAAGCAATGCAAGGAACTGGACGACAATCATCCGAGCAAGACGGACAGCAAAGACCTCAAAACCATCGCCAAGCTGGTCATCGACGGTAGATACAACATTCCATATATTCCGGAAGGCGTGTACGCGGAACTGCGTATCGCGATGAACTGCCGTGAGCGAATCGTCCGGGAACTGGTGGCAATTCAGAACCGGATCGAGCGGTGGCTCAAGATTTACTTTCCTGAATATCACGAGGTATTTGGAGATTTCAAAGCACAGAGCAGCCTGCTGGTGCTGGACAATACGCCATTACCAGCAGATGTCGTTCGAGCAGAAGCAGAGGGAATCAACCAGCTATGGCGTAAAAACAAGCTGCGGGCCGTTGGAATGAAAAGAGCACAGACTCTGTATGAAACGGCAAAACACAGCATGGGCTGCACCGAAGGCAGCACCGCTGCTCGCATGGAGATTTGGTTGCTTCTGGAGGACTATCATGCCAAGCATACGCAATATGACAGCGTTATGGCTCTTGTAGAAGAGCTTTGCACGCAAATTCCATCCGTACCGAAACTGCTCGAAATTAAGGGCGTCGGATTGCTGACGATTGCCGGTTTCTTTGCCGAGGTTGGAGATTTGGGACGTTTCCAGTCTCCAAAACAGATTCAAAAACTGGCTGGACTCGCAATCCGTGAAAACAGTTCCGGTAAACACCGGGGACAAAGTGGGATCAGCAAACGTGGCAGGCATCAGCTGCGGGCACTACTGTTCCGAGCCATTCTGCCCGTGGTCGCTACAAATCAAGAATTCGGAGAAATCCACAGCTATTACACGAGCCGCAAAGAGAATCCGCTGAAGAAAAAACAATCGCTCATTGCGCTATGCTGCAAGTTAATTCGGGTGTTTTTCGCCCTTGCAACCAAAGATGAGGACTATGATCCGGTACGGTTGCTAGGTGACATCCGCCGTCCTGCAGCAATGGCGGCTTAAGAGCAACATCACACAAGACCTCGCTGGAAGCGTCACAGCTGGATCGGGTAGCAAGGCAATCCAAAGACAAAAGAGCAGGTAGTCAGTCAAAATTTCACCATCAGAGCATAGACTCGGCAAAGGAGCATCGCTGACACCCATCTGCGGGCAGGCAGGACGAAGGAATTTAGGGCAATGACCCTGTTAGACATGGGAGGTTTGCCGCCGCAGGAATAGTGGGTTACCATGGCCAAAATATTGCGAAAACAAACGACGCTTTGATTGTCATGCCCATTTTTCCTGATTTGGCGCACTGGATGCAGTGCTGCTTCGCAATCGCTCTTTTGAAATTGGCGTAATTCTATGAAAACAAGAGATATTTGAAGAAAAACGTATTTTATTATAGGGAGGTTGTGGGTGATGCAAAATTACAGTATTCGTA
The DNA here is from genome assembly GCA_963663775.1 of Intestinibacillus sp. Lineage (GTDB taxonomy): Bacteria > Bacillota > Clostridia > Oscillospirales > Butyricicoccaceae. The sequence continues at coordinate 91,081 of OY760624.1, forward strand.
TCAGCGTACCAGACGGAGAGGTCAAGCGCATTCTTGATGAACTTACGAAAGCGCAGGAAACAATCTATAAGTGCTACAACAAGCTTCAAGAACTTGGCGTTGTAACAATTTCAGAAGCGGCGGGAAAACAACTCGCCGCCGGAGAATTCGCATAATTTTGTACAAGTATGTTTGCATAAAGTACAGTAAAGGGGTGATTTTATGCCAAGAAAAAATATGTCAATTAAGCCCGGACAACACATCATTCCAAATCTAACGCATGAAGAACGTGCAAGAAGAATGGAAAATTTCTTCGACATCTTATCAAGAACAACAGGCGTTAAAGGATATGTTGGATGTAAGGCAAATTCGGAAGAAAATAGTGTGGAAATCTTCATTGATAAAAGCAAGCAGTGAGTATTTTTTTATCATGGGGCATATCGCCCCTGCTACCACACAGGACAAGCGGAAAGGATACGATTTTATGAAAAATCCAGTGAAGCAAGAGCATTGCAAGGACTGCGTGCTGTATCAAGCTGCGGATTGCGATACTTAACGCAGGGGGGAAAGGTTACATATGCCAATCAATAGATTTTTGTGCGTGTCGTGCATGAAAGCACTGCAAGAAACGCACGATACCAAGCCGGTCGGCGGGAAGAGCGAGAAAATCACCTGTTGGAAATGCGGACGCCGCCGATACGGAACAAAATATGCGGTTTCACGGAAAAGCACAGCAGGCAAAAAGGAGCGGTAGCAGTGAGAAATCCAGCAGAGGGCAGACGGATGTATCGACGCTATAACGTGGAAGCTGCGTCAATGGAATCCAGAAAAAAGCAACGCTTGGCACAGAGCAAGGAAAGCGATGCTGCGCCGCAGTGGATTGTCAATTCGTTTGCCACATACCAAAAGAAAAAAGCCGCTACTATCATCCGTATGCCTCTTGCGAGCGTGGCTTCAATGAGAACCAGAACAAAATGCTTAGACGCCACTTTCCCAAAGGAACAAGCTTTGAAAATGTGACAGATGCAGCCATAGCCAAAGCTACGGAATGGGTCAACCATTATCCACGAGAGATATTCGATTTCAGTTCTTCAGAGGAGCGATTTCAGGAGCAAATGGCTGCTCTCACATAAGGTGCGAATATTTTTCATATTTAAGGCAACACCGCACAAAGCTTTCGTGACAAAGGAAAAGATGATAAAATAGACGTATGAATAAACAGATTACGTTGTCGGCGTTCACCGACGAATTGGCGCAGACCGCGACGAAGAAAAAAGAATTTCTTGCACAAATTGAGCGGATGATACCGTGGAGTGAATGGATGGGGATGATTCAGCCGCACTATTATAAAGGAGAGCGCGGAAACAAGCCCTATGACCTTGAGCGCATGCTGCGGATTTATCTGGTGCAGAATTTATATAGCCTATCGGACATGTCAACCATGACAGAGGTGATTGACAGCCGTGCATTTTCAGAGTTTTGCGGCGTGGATTCCAGCAATCAAGTGCCGGACGGAGATACGATAGGTAGATTTCGAGCGCTTCTGGTAGAACATGATTTGCAGGAAAAGCTATTTGAGCAGGTGGTGCAGCTTCTGTCTGACAAGGGATTGATTCTCAAGAAGGGAACAATTGTAGACTCTACGATTATTGCTGCACCGTCATCCACTAAAAATCGAGATCGAAAGCGGGATCCTGATGCACATCAAGTAAAAAAAGGAAACGCCTGGTATTTTGGATACAAGGCGCATATTGGAGTCGACAAAGAGACCGGACTTACACATCATGTGGAGGTAACCAGCGCAAACGTTCACGATGTAACACAGGTGCCAAAGCTGCTCACAGGAGAAGAAACACAAGTCTATGGTGACAGCGGCTATTTGGGTGCGGAGAAGCGCGAGGATGCCATTACCCACAACAAACAAGGCAAGAAAATCAAATACAAAACCAACCGCAGGCCGTCTCAAAGCAAAAACCGTCCGACACGCTCTCGTGCGCAGATTAAACGCAGAGAGCATGAAAAGTCTTCTGTTCGGGCAAAAGTAGAACACGTTTTCGGCGTCATCAAAGGACTGTTTGGATATCGAAAGACGCAATACCGAGGGCTGCGAAAACAGTGTGCCAAACTGAATCTGCTGTTTGCATTGGCGAACCTGTATCTGGCTGACAAGCGAGGCTTGCTGGCCTAATTTGGGTTGCCCGTGCGGCAGAAAATCAAAACAGATATTCTGTTTTGTGATGCACCATGGTGCTCTTGCTGTTATCGCTCTAATTGTACGGTGTTGCCTTAACTATTGACGTTTCCCGCAGCTGTTCTACTGAAAATTCTCTTGACAAAACCATCATAAACATGCTATTCTATATTAGTTATCAATCATTCTTTGGATACATTATGCGGGTATGGCGGAATTGGCAGACGCGCCAGATTTAGGTTCTGGTATCTCCGATGTGCAGGTTCAAGTCCTGTTACCCGCACCAAGCTAAAACACCTCGAAATCGTTGTTTATTGCAACTTTTTCGATGTGTTCGTTTTTTCTGACGACAAAAGCACAAAATAAACAGCCCCCGAAGGAATCATCCTCCGAGGGCTTTCTCATATCCGAACGGCACTACGCTACCAATCTCTTCATATTGTTCTGCTCGATAAACGCCTTGACTTGCCCATACTCCCATCCGCAATCTAGTCTCCCTTCTTCTTACGCCAAACGGTTTCCTGTCTTACATTTCGCTTTGAACGCTTCAAGGTCTTTTTCTTCGATGCGAATAGTCCTCGACCCGATTTTGCAAGCAGGAATCTCGCCTCGCCGAATCATGCGAAGAACCGTAACCGTGCAAACGCCAAGAATTTCCACAGCTTCCTTCGGGCTGTAAACCATGTTGTACCCTCCAATCCACACAAATTTACACAATCCACACAATCGGAAATTGTGCATTGATACAATCATTGTGTACTATCGAAAACAACAGTGGACAAAAGAGAACAAAAGGTGTACTATATGAGTGTTGAGTTCGCATATGTACGCAAATCCTTTTTTTGCTCTTTTGAATTACTCGAAAGTTCTTTTAAGTAAGTTTTTATTTCTATGTGTCTATAATAATGTTTTTGCTTACTTTTTGCAATAGGAAATGCGTACTTTTGATAACTTTATTGTTTGTGCACATTTGTAAAGGGGAATGCTCTGTGTTTTTTGATGTTTTCAACAGTTTATGCGCCGAGAAAGGTATATCTGCTTCTCGCGCACTTTTAGATTTGGGGATGGGGAAAAGCAGCATTACCCGATGGAAGAATGGCGGGGAACCATCGAATTCTACCAAAAAGAAAATTGCGGACTATTTTGAGGTTCCTGTTTCAAAACTTATGTCAGGTGAAGAACCCGAAAAAGAAAAAACGCCCACTGAAAAATCAGAGGACGTAACGTTTGATGATTTCACTTATGCTATGTATAACGAAAGCAAAGAACTTAGCGAAGAGAGCAAACAGAAGCTGCTTGAAATGGCTAGGTTCTTTAAAGAATACCAAGACAAGGAAAAGGGGTGACTGCTTATGAACAATATTGCATCGGTGTATGAGGATTTAAGTTTATCAAGTACACCAATTTTTCCACGTGAAATTGGAAAAGAAAAAGCAACAACAATTGGAATGAACAATCGATTTGCGATATTTATTGATGAATACGCAATCCAATCAACAGTAGAATACAACTGTGTCATTGCCCACGAAGCAGGGCATGCAATGACTGGAACAACCCATCAGGTTTGCAGTCCTCTTGACTTGATTTCACGTCATGAATACAGGGCAGACAAATGGGCAATACAAAAACTTATACCTATAGGCCTATAGGCGAATTAAAATTTGCATTCCACAGAGGGTATACAGAAATTTGGGATTTGACAGAATACTTTGAGGTTATAGAAGATTTCATGAAGAAAGCAATTGTACTCTATCGAGATAGGCTATGTATTCTGTGAATCCCCCATTTAAAACCTAGTAAACCCATATATTTTAATTTCTGCAATAAAAAGAAGGAACCCTGCCAGTAGTGCGAATACTGACAGGGAGCAAAGACAAGAAAGCGTTTAGGGAACACCTTCCAAATAATATTATACATTATTGGATGATATTATCAATCTTTGGGAGGGTAAAATAATGGAAAACACAATCACGCAAACAGAAAAGGTTTCGTCTTATTTTGATGGGGGCTTGTTGCAGCTAATCGGATGGAATCTTCTTGGATGGCTTATCACGACAGTTACATTTGGCATCTGCTATCCTTGGGCATTCTGCATGGTATACGGCTGGGAAGCAAACCACACTGTCGTAAACGGCCATCGCTTGCGATTCAACGGAACTGCTGTTCAGTTATTCGGCAACTGGATAAAGTGGTTCCTGCTTACGCTGGTTACACTTGGCATATATGTTTTCTGGCTCAGTATTGCTTTGAAGAAGTGGAAAGCAAAGCACACCGAGTTTGCAGACTAATGCATAAATAGAAAAACCCCGCCCTCCTGTTGGCGCAGGAAAGCGGGATCACCTCTAAAGGTACTGAAATTTCACCACAAACTCAGTACCTTTACTATACCATACTCAAAATGGAAAGTAAAGGAGTCTCACCATGGCAAAAAACCAAAATACTACGTTAGAGCAGACGGACTGCACGAAGCAATCCGCATCATCAACGGCAAGCGCAAAGCTTTCAGAGGAAAGACAGATGCCGAGGTAGAACGCAAGATGCTTGCCTACCAAGGCGAGGTCGAGAGAGGACGGCTGTTCCAAGAGATTGCAGAAGAGTGGCAGGACGAACACTTCCCTACTCTTGCGCCGAATACGCTGAAGGGTTATCGACCTGCACTCGCACGGTGCATCGATGCGTTCGGCAAGAAACCCGTAAAAGAAATCAAGGCACCAGACATCAAGAAATTTATTATGCTTTTTTCGCGTGGTGGTCGGAGCAAGAAAACCGTCACAAACCAGCTGCTGATAACAAACCTTGTTTTCTCGTATGCTGTTGAATGCGGGGATATTGAATACAACCCCTGCACATCCGTCAAGCCGCCTAAGAACCTCAACAAGACACACAGAGAAGCGGCCAGCAAAGAAGATGAAGAAACGGTAAAGCAATCATACGACATCTGGCTACTGCCATATCTAGTCCTGTACACAGGACTTAGAAAAGGTGAAGCACTTGCGCTGCAAGGCAAAGACATCCACGAAGCGGAAGGATATATCGACGTTATTAAAAGCGTGTATCACATCAGCAACAAGCCATATATCAAAACGCCAAAGACAGAAGCCGGTATACGCACTGCGCCGATCTTGAACCCACTGAAAGGCAAATTGCCGAAGCTGAAAAAAGAACAATTCCTTTTCTCGGACGATGACGGCAAAACGCCGCTGACAGAAATGCAGTATCTGAAGCACTGGAAAGATTATGTGAAGCAGACCGGTATCGAATCCACGGCGCACCAGCTCCGACACAGCTATGCGACCATGCTGTTTGAACTTGGTATCTCTGTAAAGGATGCGCAGGAGCTTCTAGGGCATTCCACTGCCGCCATGACACAGGATGTATATACCCATTTGAGAACGGAGCATAAGGCAAAAATCATCGATGAAATCAATAACGCTATCAATACCCACGACCCTTGATTTTACTGTGTAGCTACTGTGTATTTGAATAGGTCAAAACGGGTATAAACGGGTTCAAAAATGACAAGCAGAAAACAGCTTTAAAAATATCATAAATTAATTATTATGATTATTTAACGCTATTAAGGCATAATTTTAATACCATAAACAGAAAAAGAAGTCCGATTTCTCGAACTTCTTTTTTGGCAAAGGACACGAGTTTGATACAAAATGCACACCCCTTCGGCTTTACCGTTTGTCGGGTGAACACCCTCGTTGTTTCCCGTTTGTTCCGTTTGCCGTGTGAACACGCTCTTTACGTAGAAAAATAATTTTATGAAAACAATGCAGTTTCAGTATTTTGTCATCCATAAACCAGAGGTCTTACTCCTTGACTTCTGGTAGATTGCACCTGCCAATTTTGATTTGTATAATAATTATCAACGGGTACGCATGTACTGCCTGTTCTCGCGAAGAGACTTCTTTGTTGACATGGTTACGTCAAGCAAAATTCTTCTCTCATAGTCGCTGCAATCTGAAATGAGTGTGGCGAATTGATGGTTGGTAACTTTTATTGTGTTTTCAAGATTATCTATTAAAAGTTCATCTGCCGTGGTATTCAGAGCATTGACGAGAAGGATAAAGGTATCCAAGCTCATGCTTTTTGTTCCACATTCTATATAGCTGACATAGGTTGGAGAACGGCCAATGAGTTCAGAAAGTGTCAGCTGAGAGAGACCTCTTCTTTTTCTGATTGCTTTAATCTTTTGTCCAATTGAAATGTAATTGAGCGCCATAGTTGATACCTCCAAAATAATTTTATCGGTATCAGTATGGTCAATAGGCTATAACTGTTGTGATAAACTAAAGTTGTAACAGTAGAGGCTCATAAGATATACTGAAAGAACCAAAAGAAAAGAGGGACAAAATGTCACAGAATTATGAGCCGGAATTCAGAAAAAGAATTGTACAGTTACATGTAGAGCAAGGACGCACATATAAAAGCATCACAGCGGAATATGGAGTTTCGAAAGCGAGCATCTCCAAGTGGTGTCGAGAATTTGCAGAAGAATGCCAAACAAATCCAGAAGCCCAAGCAGAATATGATGAAATGAAGGAAATTCGGCGATTACAGCGAGAACTGGCAGAAGCAAAAAAGGAAAATGAATTTCTAAAAAAAGCGGCGGCATTCTTTGCAAAGGAAATCGATTAGAGGCTTATCGATTTATCCAAAATCACTATAGTATATTCGGCATTCGGTGGCTGTTACGCCGGATTGGAATTTGTCCAAACGCATACTACAATTTTCTGAAAAATCGAAAAAAAGCATATCAGGAACATAAACAACAAGTGTTCAAGCAAATAGAACGGATTTATCACGAGCATAATGGTGTGGATGGATATCGTCAAATGCGCATTTTTCTATCGCGAATCTCTATTCATCTAAGTGCTTTAACTGTGCATAAATATATGAATCAAGCGTTAAAACTATACTCTATTGTGCGAAGAAAATTCAGAAAAACCGATTCAGGAAAACCGCATAAAAGATTCGAAAATTTGCTGCAGCAGGATTTTTCTGTAACACAGAAAAATCAAACATGGTGCACAGATTTTACCTATGTAGCCCTTGCGGATGGTCGAATGTATTATAACTGCACCATCCTTGATTTATATGATCGCAGCGTAGTCGCCAGCATCACGGATAAACATATCACCAGCGATTTGGCGATTCGCACCTTGGAAAAAACGCTGGCAGCACAGCCGCGAATCCAAGGGAAATTGCTGCTGCACAGCGATCAAGTCAGTCAATTTACCTCGCATAAATTCACGGAATTTTGTGAATCTGTCGGCGTGACGCAAAGCATGAGCCGAGCCGGTTGTCCATGGCAAAATGCACCCATGGAACGCTATTTTAATACGCTGAAGTCTGAATTGATTTACTTACATCATTTTCATTCGTTTACAGAGCTTTTTGCTGCAATAGAAAATTTTGCATATGTTTGGTATAACCATGTCAGACCGCATTCTTATTTGTAATATCGGACACCGTTCGAGATACGCTCTGCTAGCTGATTTCTTTTAGCCTCTTGTGTTACAATTTTACTTGACCAGGACACATTTATTTTGCCTTTTATAAACCACGAGTCAAACACTTGACCCGTGGTTTATTCCTTTTATCGACAAATATTTATATAATATTTGAGAGACTATTTTTTCGGGGGAAATCGCTATGAATGAAGTTGAAATATTTAATAAACTGAACGGAATTGCGGAAACGCCACAATTCTCTATTATATTTGGCGAAGATTCCGAACAATCAAGGAAGATTGCAGAACACAAAGAATGGTTACAGCGTATCCGTCAAGAAAGGCCGAATACCGAGGTGCCATATAAGGTTGGAATCTATATTCGCTATTTCAATCAAACCAAATATGAAGATTATCTTTCGTATCACAAAAAGCAATTTACCGACACAATTGGCCTTTGTCCGAAATGGACGCTCGTAGATTTTTACATAGATGCAGGTTCCTCGACACCCAATATGGAATCATCTCCCGAATGGAGCCGTTTGTTAAATGACTGCTTCGACGGCAAAGTGGATTTGATTATCACGCAGAAGGTTTCCAATGTATCAAAAAAGATACACGAGATAACTCTCTGCGCTCGTTTGCTTGCGGCCCAAAATCATCCCATCGGTATCTATTTTATCTCAGAAGATATTTTTACACTCGCTTCCTATTATCAGGAAGATTTAAAAGACACATATTTTTTGCCTTTCCCTGATTGGCAGGTACTTCCCGATGATGAAAATAAAGTGAGGGGTAAACTGCATGATTGATGAACAGAAACGATTGCAAAAACAGTGGCATATCGAAAAGACACGTAAGCGGATGCAGGTTACAATTGATCATGATAATTATGAGTATGTCCCTGAAAAGAAACAAACGGATTACTACGACAACAATATTAATCAGCGTGTGGCTATCTATGTTCGTGTTTCCACAGATGATGTGAAGCAGACAACTTCCTATGAGTTACAGAAGAAATACTATGAAGATTTCGTTTTGCATCATCCCAACTGGACACTTGTAAAAATTTATGCCGATGAGGGCATCAGTGGTACCTCGCTTAAACACAGGGATGCATTTAGCCTTATGGTTACCGAATGCAAAGCCGGAAAGATTGACATAGTTATCTGCAAGAATGTATCCCGCTTTGCCCGTAATGTTACCGACTGTATTGGCATTGTCCGGGATTTGGCAGCATTGAAACCTCCGGTCGGTGTTTTCTTCGAATCCGAAAGCATCTTCTCTTTAAAGGATGACTCTCAAATGGCCCTGACTTTTCTGGCTACTATGGCGGAGGAAGAATCACATACAAGAAGCCGGAGCATGGAAACCTCTCTCCGCATGAGACTGGACAACGGCATTCCTCTCACTCCTAAGCTCTTGGGATACACCCATGATTCCAATGGTGAACTGGAAATTAATCCAGAGGAGGCCCCCACAGTAAAACTTGTTTTCTATATGTATCTGTATGGGTATTCTACCGGGCAGATTGCGGATACACTCGTCGCTCTCGGACGTCGCTCATATCTTGGAAATATCAACTGGACATCAGGCAGTATCGTTCAAATTTTAAGGAATGAACGGCACTGTGGAGACGTGTACACCCGGAAAACTTATACGCCAAACTACAGGGATCATCTCGCCAAGAAAAATCGCGGAGAACGTCCGCAGAGTAGATATTTCAATCATCACAGAGCGATCGTAACGAGAGACGATTTTATCGCTGTTCAACGAATGCTTGATAATGCTAAGTTTGGAAATAAGTCCATTTTGCCGGAGCTTAGGGTTATTGACAGTGGTATCTTAAAAGGTTTTGTAACAATAAACCCCCGGTGGGCGGGATTCAAAGAAGCCGAATACTTTGGAGCCGCCAAAAGTGTTTATTCCACACTTGATACCGAGCAAGAGTCTGCCCCTATCGAAACAGAAGAAGAGTACCAGCTCGAAGTAGGCGCGGGAGATTTTGATCTGCGCGGATTCGAAATTACCCGCTCTGAGTTTTTGAATTCCGGTCGCCGTCCTACTGTAACTTTTGGAGATAAAAAAATAAAATTCAGCATGGAGTGCATCCGAAAGTTCAAGGAAAAGAACCATGTAGAATTACTTGTTAATCCCATTGAGAGAAAATTTGCGATTCGTCCTGCTGACAAGAAGAACCGAAACGCTGTCATGATATCCAAGGTAATAAATGCGAATTATTACCCTCGGGAGATATCATCTGCCGCGTTCAGCAATACCCTATTCTCTCTATTTGGTTGGAACATGGATTGTAAATACAGAATCATTGGTTCCCTATACGAACAGGGCAATGAATTGGCATACATTTTTGATGTTATCAATTCTGAAGCTCTATTCAAGCCTTATGTTTTGTCCGCAAATGAATCAACTGAAGAAGGACAGGTTTCCATCCAGCCATTAACACCATATGGCAAACGGATTCGAGCAATTCCAGAGGAATGGGCGACCTCTTTTGGAAAACAATTTTATCTGCACGAGCTATCCTTCGCTGCCCTCGAATGTCAAAGTGAGATTGATTGGAAGATTCGCTTAGAAGGCCAGCTTTATAAAACCGGAAAAAAGATAGCTGTGACAGAGTTTGATGAGCTGAAAAAATACATCAAACAGGAATTGAGTGGAGTCACGCCACAGGAGGAAGGTCATGAATGAAAACAAAGAACCGCAAATATCATCAGATGATTCACAGAGTATGAGAGATCATTCTCAGCCTGTTGAACCCACAGCATCAGACGGTGCGCCCGTGCTTTCTAAGAACGATGAGTTGTTGGAGATGGGTGCGGCTTTTGATTTTGATGGATTTCAGGTTGTTAGGCGTGCGTTTTTTGCCCACTTGAATGAACCATCGGTATCTTTTAACAACTACAAGTTTTATGTGAATACAGCTTGTCTTTCAAAATTCCCTGAAACAGAGCATGTGCAGGTGCTTGTTAACCGAAAAACTAAGATTCTCGCTCTGCGCCCTTGCCAGGAAGGCGAAAGGGATTCTTTCCTTTGGTGCAACCATTCTAAGGGGAAGCGCAAACCGAAGCAAACCACTTGTAAATTGTTTTTTGCAAAAATAGTATCGCTTATGGGTTGGAATCCAGACTATCGGTATAAGCTTACTGGAAAACTCATCCATGCAAACGGCGAATACCTTATTGCTTTTGATTTAACTGCTACTGAAGTGTATCAGCGGACATTTCCTGAAGGTGCGAAACCTAAGACATCAAAAACTCCTGTATTTCCTTCCGAATGGCAGGATCAATTTGGTTTGCCGTTCAATCAACATCGACAATCCATGCAAATCAACATATTTGATGGTTATGCCATTTATGCAATCAAAGACAATTCCAAGATGGATGGCAACACTTCTGCTGCAGAGCAACAAGCTTTGGTACCAAGTTCAAATAATGGAGGTATAAGCGAATGACTGAACCATCTAACCTGCTGACTCAAATATCAATCGATTTAAAGAAATTTCGTATTCGAATACATAAAGAATCATTACATTTCATCGGCGATCCCCAATATATTCAATTCCTTGTAAACATAAGTAGCAGACTGGTGGCGATTCGAGCAGTTGATAAGGAACAGGTCGATTTACAGACACATAGGGTTGATCAAACACGCATGGAGTCTGATTTTTCCTTTGAGATATACAGTCGCCCTTTCATTGAAAGGTTATGTAAAGAATTTGATTGTTTTAACAAAGGTAATTCCTATCGTTTAACAGGAACCGCTATTAAATCTGAACGAATCGCTGTTTTTCCCCTTGATTCGCTTCAAAAAATCGATATTTAAGGGAGACATTTATGGAAAGTAAGGCTTTACAAACCCTTAATATCGACAAGGACTTTAAAAATTTAATCCGTCCTCTGCAAAAGAAGGAATATCTTCAGCTTGAAGCCAATCTTTTGACAGATGGCTGTCGCGATCCCATTATCACATGGAATGGATTCATCATTGATGGTCATAACCGCTATGAATTATGTATGCGGCATCAGATTCCTTATGCTGTTGCCCAAATGGAGTTTGATTGCCGCGAATCTGTCATAGCCTGGATTTGTGCCAATCAGCTTGGAAAGCGCAATATTACCGAAGAAATGCGTAAGTTCCTTATCGGTATGCAGTATGAATCAGAGAAACTGGCTAATAGTTTAAAAAATGTACGAGGTAAAAATCAATACGGTGAACCTGGATGCGAATTATCTTGTGAGATATCCGAGTTAAGAGAGGAAGCTAAACCCTATTTTTCGAGTCATGTCACAGCTCAGCGTATCGCACAGGAAAATCAAATATCGGGCGGTACAGTTTTGAAGTATGCAATCTATACACGGGCCTTAGAAACCATTGGTCAAAAAGCTCCTGAAATGGTTCCGAAAATTCTTTCGGGCAGATATAAAATATCTCATAATAATGTAGTGGATCTATCCGGGCTTACTTCCGATGAAATTAAGAAAGTCGGACGAAGAATGGAGCAAAGCCAGCAACCGTTTGTTCAATATAACAGAACACGGCAAGAAATGCAGTACACAAAGGGACAGACGGTTTTGACTGAATCCCCATCAACCCCATCTGTTAAGGATATGCCCGCCTTTGACCCGGATGCTGAGATAACCGCTCTAACACTTACAATCCCATCGTGGGCAAGCTCAATTAAACGCACTCAAGCAAATACGGATTTTGACAGTGTTTCTGATTACGCCAAAAATAAACTTACGGATACGCTCATTGATCTTAAGCACACAGTATCAAAGATGTTGTCCGAAATAAAGGAGGATGCGTAAATGGACGATTTTAGCATGTATGTTCCCAACGTTCATTTTGAACAAATTCCGATTAGAAATCTGGTTTCCAATCAAGAATATCAACGTAATTTATCTCGGTCTCATATAGCACGGGCCGCTGCGAGCTTTAATTTATATCAGATAAACCCGGTCAAGGTCAGTCGCCGAGATGGTATCAACTATGTTTTCAATGGTCAGCATACTATTGAGATTGTGGCGCTCACATCCGGTTCCAGAGAGACCCCCGTGTGGTGCATGGTTTATGATGATTTGAGCTATGAACATGAAGCGGATATCTTCGCCAATCAGATGAAGTTCGTAAAACCGCTCAATCCCTACGAGGTATTCATGGCAAACATTGAAGCTGGCAATGATGATCAACTCATTATTCGTGATTTGGTAGAATCTTACGGGTTAAGCATCGGAACCAAAAAGGGACATGGGGTAATCTGTGCAGTATCAACCCTTGCGTTTATTTATATAAAATACGGATACCATGGTTTGAGCCGTGTTCTTCGATTAATTATCGGAGCATGGGAAGGAGACCTTAACTCATTTTCTGGCAATATTTTAAATGCCGTTACAAGGCTCATTGTTGTATATGAAGATACTTTAAACGACGAGGTATTCAAAGAAAAACTTGGTGCAGTTTCGGTAAAGCAGCTTGTCCGAACAGCCAAAGAGCGTCGTCCCGGTTCTATGGGCGTTGCCGAAGCGATGGTGCTTGAATACAACGGAAAAAAGAAAAGCAATAGCAACCGCTTATTCATCAACAAGCTATATTCCCGTGAACATGCTATTTTCAAGACACTGGATGCACCTGACGATATGCTTAATGATGAAGCAAGTGACTTCAATGAAACACAGAATTTTGAGAATGCTAATGACGAAGATATGGAATAGATAAGAAGCATCGTAGCTCTATTTCCGGCTATCTCCATGAGGTATCGTACCAAAATGTATACGATACCTCAATTCGATGAATATCTTTGCTAAGGAGTAAAACGTCCCCATTTCCAATGGAAGATATGGAAAAAATGTGCAGTTAGTTGCAGCTCTACGGTCTTTTGTTTTGCCGCTATCTCTGCACCGCTTTTGAACCGAAACACAATGGCTACCATCCCGCTGAACCGTAGCGGTATCGAGCAGCGTAATCCAGAGCCGCTCGTTCTACTCTGTCACGACCAGCGGCTGCTTTTTCAGCATCGCAATAAAGGTTATCAGTTCCTTACTCTTGCGTACCCGTTTATCTCTCTCCGCTTCGAGGGTGGTGTACTGCTCAAATGCGGTATTGTAGCGCTCCTCAATACGCCCGGCTTCCAGCGCATAGGCATCCTGCGACTGGGCGACTGTGGCGTTCTTTTTTATATGCGCTTTCATGAGTTCGGAGGCAACTGCCATCTCATCGCTTTCCTGCTGCATTTCAGCGTTAAGTACAGTGGTATCGCAAAGCGTCTGACGAATGAACTCACAGTCGGCAAGCACGGCATCACGCCTGCCCATCAGCTCGTTGTAGGCGGCAAGAAACCGCCGCTTGATTTCTTCCTCGGTCAGCTTTGGAGTCCGGCACCTGTCCTCGTTCTTGAATTTCCGGTTGCACTGAAAAATCACGTTTTTATATTCGTCTGTGGAATGCCAAACCTTGCAACCGTAAAACCCACCACAATCTCCACAGATAATTTTACTGTGAAATGCCTTGTCGCTGTAAGCCCTGCCAAGTTCCTTACGCCGTGCCATTTCATCCTGCACCATTTCGAACTCCTCCGGAGCAATAATGGCTTCATGTGAGCCTTCCACATAGTATTGGGCCACCTCGCCGTTATTGACGCGAAGTTCTTTTGTCAAGAAATCGACTGTAAAGCGTTTTTGCAGCAATGCATCCCCTTTGTATTTTTCGTTGGTGAGAATACTGGCAATTGTGGAAGCTCTCCACGTTTTCTTTCCAGCAGGGCTTAAAATACCGTGTTCCATAAGAAAATTCGCTATGCCCTGCGTGGTTTTACCCTCAAGAAACATTTTATAAATCAGCCGTACCGTTTCCGCTTGCTCCGGCACTACTTTGATATTTCCGTCCTCCCCCTTTTCGAAGCCAAGAAATTGCGAGTAGCCTACGCTGACCTTACCGTCCGAGAAGCGTTTTCTCTGTCCCCATGTGACGTTCTCACTGATGGAGCGGCTTTCCTCTTGCGCCAGTGAACTCATGATTGTGAGGAGAAGTTCTCCTTTGCCGTCAAATGTATAAATATTTTCTTTCTCAAAATAGCATTCGACCCCTTTTTCTTTCAGCTTTCTGATTGTAGCCGCTCAAATTTTTTGGCAAATCATCTCAAGATTTTTGGCAAAAATAAAGCAGATTTTATCCCCGATCAGTACGCCGCTGACCGGGGATATTTTGACCTTAAAAATTGCAAATAATCAGTTCATTATAACGTTTGTTTTCGCCCATCCTTGATACAAGATTATGGTTACGGCTCACGGCTTCAATTCTGAATTTTTTATACAAATCTCGTATGTAATCATCGTCATTATAGGAGAGAATAAATCGCCCCTTTATCTGCGATAAGCACTCACACAATCGCACATGATCTTCCTGTGAAAATTGCTCTGTATAATACTTCTCTGTGCCATGATATGGTGGGTCACAGTAAAACAAAGCCTTAGTCGTATCATAGGATTGTATCAGCTTCGCAAAGTCCTTTTGTTCGATAAGAACGGTTGCAAGTCGTTCTTGCACAGCCTTTAATCGTTCTACTGCCGACGGCAGGTTTTTCTTGCAGCATCCAAAGGAGCGAATATCCGCCCCAAAGGATATTTTAATCAAATAATAGAACTGTGCCGCACGCTGAATATCTGTAAACCCCTGCATTCCATTACAGCTTCGCACATCATAAAATGTCTGTCTGGATGTGAGCATAAAGTCCATTTGGCGTTCTAACTCAGCTGCATGATATTTGATACAGCGGAACAGGTTGACAAGCTGCCCGTCTAAATCATTATAAATTTCCATGGCAGCGTGTTTATCCTTTCGGAACAACACCCATCCAGCACCACCAAATACCTCAACATATCTTTCGATATCATCCGGGAATCGTTTGATGATTTCATCTCTCAACAACTTTTTGCCACCAATTCTGGAAATAGGACTATCCAATATTACCTCACCTTTCTATATAGGGGGCTGTCTTTTGTCTGACAGCCTTATTTTTTATTTTATCTGTTTTAAACTTTCAACGCTTCAGACAATCACTTCAGCAGTGCATCACCATATTAGCATTTGCGCATTGATGTCTCGCCAAGACGCCGCGCCCTGTTCGGCAAAATCACATAGCATTTGGGTAACTACGCCCCTGTATTGTTCAATGGTGATTTCTTTTAGCCCGATTTTGCTTAAATACAAGAGGAACCTATCAAACTCCCCAGAGAACTGGTCGGGGCATTTGGCTTTCTGCGTGCACCTTTTGTATTTCATGTCATCGCGGGGCTGGCGCAGCCAATAATCGTTCCCGTACAGGCACTCGTTAAGCTTCTTGATACCCTGCCTGCGGCGGTCTAAGAACGCCTGTGATTTTGCCGGATCACCTTTTATGCTGTCAAAGAAAGCATGGCCAACCTCAGGCGAGTATTCGTCAATTCCGTTTTGTGAAGCATACTCGGCAATTAGTTCTATGGTGTGGATGTAGTAATGGAAATTGTGAGGCTTTATCTTTTGCCCACTGAGAAAATCGCGGCAGGAATTGATTAACCCTTGCCAATAGTCGTTTAGCTCGATGATCATGGGATGCTCTCCTTTAGAATCATTTTCCAAAGGTAATATCCCCGGCGTTCAAAGAATTATCCTATATATCTTTTTGAACATGGCCGTAATTCAACAAGCTCAGATAGGAAGAAGGATAACTAAATACATGGGATATGACAATTTATCCGAGATATAGGATAAATTGTCTGACATACTGCCGTCACCTCCTTGGAAATGAGCATGAAAAAGAGCAATCCGAAGATTGCTCAAATATTGGGTGGATATTTGTTTTCACGAGCTGTCTTTTTGCTGATTGAGTTCTGTACATAAGCGTTTCAAGGTGCTCATAACTACAGAAATATCTGCTGTTTTATCTGGAATTACAACACCACCAAAACAACTGTCCCACTGAAAAATCAGATTAAGCGGATCGTTTTGTATTTTATACTGCACATCTCCAACCGACAATACTTTTCCTTGAATTTTATGCTGATATGCCTTTAAAAATTTTGCAAAACAATCAAAATCATCTATCATATCCTCATGAATAACAAAAATCCAATCTCCCTATAATAAAATACGTTTTTCTTCAAATATCTCTTGTTTTCATAGAATTACGCCAATTTCAAAAGAGCGATTGCGAAGCAGCACTGCATCCAGTGCACCAAAACAGGAAAAATGGGTATGACAACCAAAGCGTCGCTTGTTTTCGCAATATTTTGGCCATGGTAACCCACTATTCCTGCGGCGGCAAACCTCCCATGTCTAACAGGGTCATTGCCCTAAATTCCTTCGTCCTGCCTGCCCACAGATGGGTGTCAGCGATGCTCCTTTACCGAGTCTGTGCTCTGATGGTGAAATTTTGACTGACTACCTGCTCTTTTGTCTTTGGATTGCCTTGCTACCCGACCCAACTGTGACGCTCCCGACGGGTCATTGTGTGATATTGCCCTTAAGCTGCTATTGCTGCCGGACGGTGGATGTCACCAAGCAACCGTACTGGATCATAGTCCTCATCTTTAGTTGCAAGGGCGAAAAACACCCGAATTAACTTGCAGCATAGCGTAATGAGCGATTGTTTTTTCTTCAGCGGATTCTCTTTGCGTCTCGTGTAATAGCCGTGGATTTCTCCGAATTCTTGATTGGTTGCTACCACGGGCAGAATGGCTCGGAACAGCAGTGCCCGTAGGCGATGCCTGCCACGTTTGCTGATCCCGCTTTGTCCCCGGTGTTTACCGGAGCTGTTTTCGCGAATCGCCAATCCAGCCAGTTTCTGAATCTGTTTTGGAGACTGAAAACGTCCCAAATCTCCAACCTCGGCAAAGAAACCAGCGATGGTGAGTAGTCCAATTCCCTTGATGGCGAGCAGCTTCTGAACCGCCGGAATCTGCTCGCACAGTTCTTCTACAAGAGCCATAACGCTGTCATATTGCGTATGCTTGGCATGATAGTCCTCCAGAAGTAGCCGAATCTCCATGCGAGCAGCGATGCTGCCTTCGGTGCAGCCCATGCTGTGTTTTGCCGTTTCATACAGAGTCTGTGCTCTTTTCATTCCAACGGCCCGCAGCTTGTTTGTACGCCATAGCTGGTTGATTCCTTCTGCTCCTGTCTTGACGACATCTACGGGCAATGGGGCACTGCCCAGCACCAACAGGCTGCTCTGTGCTTTGAAATCCCCAAATACCTCGTGATATTCAGGAAAGTAAATCTTGAGCCAGCGCTCAATTCGGTTCTGGATTGCCACTAACTCCCGTACGATTCGCTCACGGCAGTTCATGGCGATACGCAGTTCCGCGTACACGCCTTCCGGAATATATGGAACGTGATATCTTCCATCGATGACCAGCTTGGCGATGGTTTTGGGGTCTTTGCTGTCCGTCTTGCTCGGATGATTGTCGTCCAGCTCCTTGCATTGCTTGACGTGGTATGGATTGACCAGTACGAGCCTGATACCTTGATCTCTCAGATATGACGCCAGGCTAAACCAGTAATGTCCTGTGGGCTCTGCGCCTACCATAATATTGCTCTGTGCGGTCTCTCCAGATAAGCTTTTGATCCATGCCTGAAACTGTCCAAATCCTTCTCCGTTGTTTGCGAAACGAAACACACGACCAAGCTCCACGCCTCGCCAGTTAAATGCTCTGGCATAATGCGTTTCGCTGCCGATGTCCACACCGATGACGATTGTTTCTGTTGTAACTTGACTTATCTTCTCATTCTGGGTAAAATTCATTTTGACGACCTCCGTTGTTTTTGAGTTTGGATTTCATCTGGCCAGATTTCATCCTCTCAATCCTAACCGGAGGTTGTCTTTTTTGCAATTCCCGTTTTTACCCCTTACAGGAATGCTCCTTTTGTTATTTGCTTTATTGCATACATCACAGTCACCCTTCTATGAGATATTAATTTTTTTATTATATCCCATCCGGAATCACATCGTCAATACACCTTTCCCGCTTTGGTTTTGCCATCCCATGCCACTGTTTGTGGCATTCCCAGAGGTCGAGCAGCAGACCGAGCGGCATCAGCCAGGTTTCAACTTCCGAGCGGTGCAGATGCACCGTGCCATAATAGAGCAGTCGGGTAAACCATTCTGCATCGCTTACCCGACCGCCGCATTTTTTGAGGCAGCATTCTCACTTTCTACATTTCGCTGTGTGCCTTTGCGCATCGCTTCCAAAATCGCATCTTTGCAGCGCGAAAGCGCAAGCGGTGTGGTCAGCAGTTCCACCATTTCTTCCGTGAGCAGTTCGGCTTTATCCTGTGGATTTTGCAAATTGTGAATCAAAATACTCTGGTTGGCGAGCAGGGTAACGAGCCAGACCACTTCCTCCAGTGCCATTTCAAAATTCTCTGCCTGCAGAAGCTTCTCGCCCAAATCCGCAAGACCGCCGTACCGTCCTGCAATTTCTTTCGTGGCACGAGTGGTCAGCAGCAACGGATACGTTGCGCCGCCGATTTCTACGACTGCGCTTCTGTCTTCATACATCTTTCAGCCCTCCCTTATTCGCCTGTCGAGAACGATGGTTCATACACTGCCGTGTACCAACCGCTGATGACCGCAGCCGAAACGCCTGCATCATCCTCGCTCACTTCCGCTTTCCATGGGTGATTGCCCTGCCCGTCCTCTTGGTTGCGGCGAATGACCGTGCCCTCAATGGTGGGGGTCTGAAAACTAATGCTGTCCCCCTTGGTGGCAAGATTTGTCGCAG
Source organism: Intestinibacillus sp. (assembly GCA_963663775.1). Taxonomy (GTDB): domain Bacteria; phylum Bacillota; class Clostridia; order Oscillospirales; family Butyricicoccaceae. Next base: position 110,489 of record OY760624.1, read on the forward strand.
GAACACCGAAAATGACGCGATACAGCCAGAAATAACGATACTTCCCGTTGCCTTTTCTCGCGCGAAACCCAATCGCAACCGGTGCACCGCTGTCTTCGCTCGTGGAAACCAGCACATTGTTTTCGTCTACGGTCGCGCCTGTCAGCGCCTGCGCCGCAGTCACGCCGATATCATCCACCCCCAGCGAAAGCTTGCCTTGCTTGAATTCCTTGACCACTTCTGCGGCGGCATCGTCCGCATACAATGTGGCTTCGGCAAGTTCCACCGAGAGATCTGCCTTGATTGCCTTGGCAAGCGCCACAGGGGTTGCATAGGTTTCATTGCCGCTTGCATCCTCGGTGATTTTTGCATAAAAAAGTTTGTCCAATCCAATCGTTGACACAATTATTCCTCCCATTCATACGATTTTAATATATCAATGGCGTAATGGTGATAGCCGGTATCGTCCTCATGTCCGATGTAGCGGCGGTCTGTAATCGTAAAGTCGGCATCCAAAAGGGCATGTACAATTTGATTTTTCAGCGCCAAATAATTCCCTTTGTCGAACAGCGACAGTCTGGCTTCCTGCACCTCTTGTCGTGGCTGATTGTCTGCAAATACGGCAAACGTGTCTGTAATCGGCGTGATGACCAGATACCGACTTGGCGGTTTTTTAGAAAACACACCCGTTTCCACCGAAAGCAAAGGAGAAAGCACAGCGTTGAGTTCTGCTAAAAGACTCATAGTTGTTCTGTCTCCTCCTCAAAACGCCGCTGCATTGCTTGAATGCACGCTTTTCTGCTGGCAGGTTTTGCAGGCTTCAAGAACGGTTTGGGTGGCTGACCGTGCTTGCCATATTCCAACACATTTGCAATCTTGGCATTGCTTGTGCCATCGGCACGTGGTTCGGAGAAGCCGATTTTAACATTGAAATTACCATCTTTGTCCTGCTTCGCAGGCGATACCCCCAGTGCAGACGCCAGTTCCCCCGTCGATCTGCTTTCTTCTTTCGTACCGTGACCAATGACTGCAGACAAATTTGCCTGCACTTTTGCTTCCACCACCGCACCGCCGCTTTCCAGCACTTTCGGGAGGATTTCATCCGTTTTCTCACCAAGCTGTGACAGCTTCAGTAGAAATTCCTCCGGCAGTTTACACATCGCTTTCGCCATCGACATCCACCATCCTTTTCGCCAACACCTCAAGATACATCCGGCGCCCTTTCACATCCTCAACCGAAGTGATATTGAAGCGTTCTCCCTCACAGAGAATCTCCATGTCCGTAGTGATGGTCACCTCTGGGATGGTGCGAAAACGAAAAAGGTCGGTGGCTTCGGAAAAAGCGGCTCGGTTTGCCCATTTCTCCGTGCCATGCCGTCCTTCTCGGTATGCGCGTATCGATGCGAGGACCGTGTCACCACAAACACCAAACCCATCTTTGTCTGTGGTCATAGCGGTGGAAACCAGCTCAATCATGGTATTCATTTTTCCAAAACTCATGATCACACCTTCCAATCTCGGTCAAGCCGCAACAAAAGATTGACCGTATTCCACACCTGCTGTCCCGCCTGCACATTGTCTGCAAAAAAGCCGCCGGTGCTGCCGTCCCGAGATTCATAGAAGTGGGACGACAGCATGATGACGGCTTGCTCTGTGGTAGCGGGCATCGGGTTGTCGGCATAATATCCGTCCGAACGGTGCTGATAACTTTCGGCATAGACCGTAGCCGCGTTGATGTACAATTGCAGAATTGCATCATCCGCATCATGCTGCAGAATGAGGTTCGCTTTGACTTTTTCAAGCAGCGTCATACCACACCGCCACTCTCATCATGCAGATTTCTGCTGCAGCACCTTGATTGCTTCGGGCAAAATCAGCTTGCCGTCCACACGTTCCGATGCCATAAAACCGACTTGACCTGTGGCAGCAAACAATTCATTCAGCCGTTTGAAACTGCGCCCTTGACGGTCTGCCACCCAGTAATACCCGAAATCGCCGAATGCGATGCTCTTAGCACCTGCCGCAATGGTCGGCACATAACTGGACGTGACAATCGGACGATTCAAAAGCGTATCCGGCGTACCTGCGGTCACAGATGGCTGCCAAATATAATTTCCTGTGCTGTCCTTCAATTTGCGGATGGCTTTGACAGTTGCATCATTCATCATGAACACCGCATTTTTACGATACGGCGCACGCAGGGAATAAAACAGATCCATCACCTCATCCAGTGTGACTGCCGCCGCACCTGCCGCAGTGACACCGAGTTCCGCACCGCCATTTTCGGCAAAGATGCCCAACGGTTTGCCGGAACCATCGCCGATAAAGAACGCTTCTTCCTCTTTGGCACCGATGCGGCGGGCAAACTCCTTGGAAATATAGGACTGCACATCAAACACGCTGTCGCTGAGCAATTCGTCCGAAACCTTGATCATCGTGCCAAGTTTGTACGCCCCCACCGATACCTGTCCAAAACTGTCATCGCTTTCGGGATATGCGGATTCTTCATCCATCCATGCGGCGCTCCCCTTGGATGCGACAACGGGGATTTTGCGGTCACCGCTAGAGGTTGTGATGACCTTGGCGAGCGTGCGGAACACGTTCTGCTCTTCCAGCGATTCCACGAGCGTTCGCTCAAATTCATCCGGCACGAGATACCCGCCTTCAGCATCCGTGCCAATCTGCAATGCATCTAGCAGTTCCGGCCGCACCGCCTTGGAACGCATCAGCTTCCAGAAATTCTGATTATATTCCTTGGAAGCACGCCCCGTCTGCGGTTCACCCAGTCCAGTCGGCGTATGCTTGATGGGGTCGCGGATGGGCAGATTCAGCTCTGCATCCAATGCATTTTGACGTTCCAGTCGGTCGATTTCCTTGCCAAGAGCCACCACATCGGCTTCCATCTTGTCATAAACGGCGGCATCTTCTGCAGACAGCAGTCCATCCTGCGTGCGCTTGGATTCCAAATATGCCTTTGCGGCATCCCATGCTTTGGCGCGCTTTTCACGCAGTTCTAACACTTGATTCATATAACTTCCTCCTAAAATTTCAGCAATTCGAGTCTTTTTTCGAGATTCTCTATCGGAACGCCGCTCTTTTTATGCGGCAGTACCTTGTCCAGCAGAGAATTTGTGACCGCACGGCGGGAAAAAGCAAACGCAAGGTCAGCAGTTTCCTCTCCGCTTTCCCTTCGTTTCTTTTCATCTTCCAAAATCCCGTCTGCAAATCCCAGTTCCACCGCTTTATTGGCGTTCAGCCAGGTTTCCGCATCCATCAAACGGCTGATTTTCGTACGAGATAACCCTGTTTTAATCTCATATGCGTTGACAATGGACTCCTTGACCTCATCGAGCATGGCAATGGCTTTCTGCATTTCCTCGCTGTCTCCGATGGCAACAGTCAATGGATTGTGAATCATGAGGAGCGCCGTTGGTGACATCAGTACCGTTGTACCCGCCATGGCAATGACCGATGCGGCGGATGCGGCGATGCCGTCAATTTTGACCGTGACACTGCCTTTGTAGTCCATGAGCATCGTATAAATCTGGCTTGCCGCCACGCAGTCACCACCAGGGGAGTTGATCCAAATCACAACATCACCCTCCGATGCGAACAAATCATTCTTGAACGCCTGCGGGGTGACCTCATCATCAAACCAGCTTTCCTCGGCAATCGCTCCGTTGAGATACAGCGTGCGGATACCTGTATCCTCGTTTTTTACCCAGTTCCAAAAGCGTTTCATAGCGTTTCCTCCATTTTCGCAGGTGTATTTGCAAATGCACCCGCATCTTCTAATTTGGTCATTGCACCGTTGATTAAATATAAATCCCCGCCCAATTCGGCAGGGATACGGTCAAGGTTTTCCAATGCACGAATGTCGTTTGCTGACATCCATCCATTCTGCCGTGCGGTGGCATAGCCGTTCATACGACTCTGATAATCACCCCGCAAAAGACCGTCCACATTGAATTTGGTGAAATACTGCGGCTTCTCGCTGTCCCGCAGCAATGCACGATCCATCGCCTGTTCCCATCGCACCACCCAAGGGTCAAGTGTGTACTTTACGAACTCCAAAGACTGCTGTTCGATGTTGGAAAAGCTGGATTTCTCCAAATCACCGACCATATGAGGCGGTATACGGAACATACGGGCGATTTCGTTGATCTGGAATTTGCGGGTTTCCAGAAACTGCGCCTGTTCCGGAGAAATACCGATAGGTTGATATTTCATGCCCTCTTCTAAAACGGCAACCTTATGTGCATTTGCGCTTCCTTGATAGACGCCGTTCCAGCTTTCTTTGACACGCTGTGGGTCTTTGATCGTGCCTGGATGCTCCAGAACGCCACCCGGTGCGGCACCATTGGCAAAGAATTTTGCTCCGTATTCCTCCGTAGCGATGGCAAGTCCGATGGCGTTTTTCGCCATGGCAATCGGACTGTATCCGACCAGACCGTCAAACCCAAGTCCGGGGATATGCAGAACATCTGCGGGATACAGATAAATTTGCTGTGCTTTGCCCATCACCGAAGCATCCTCGGCGGTACGGCTGTAAAGATAGTACAAATTTCCGTTTATATCCCGATCTACCGTCATTTTGTTGGGCATCAGCGGATACAGTCCGACCACCTCGCCTTTACCGTTGCGGATAATCTGCGCATAAGCGTTTCCCCATAATAAAAGATGACCCATCAGTGTTTCTCGGAACACAAATGCGGTCATCTCTGGATTCGGCTCATCATGGAGCAGTTTATAAAGCGGGTGGGTGAGGATTTTTTCCTTGCCGCCGCTGTCGTTATAGTGGGACACCTGCAAAGGCAGGCTTGCGATGGCTTCCGACAAAATGCGGACACAGGAGTATACAGCTGTCATCTGCATAGCGGTCATTTCATTGACGGACTTTCCAGCGGTGGAATTGCCAAAGAAAAAGCTGTATTGGCTGCCGTTCAGGCTGTTTTGGGGTTTGTCGCGGGAACGGAATAAACGGTTAACGATACTCATGAAATCATACCTCATAAATTTTTTTGCTCGCCTATTGCTATTATGATAGCATTTGTGCTATCATAATAATAGAAAATAAGTGTTTAACCTTTGGAGCATACTATAATGTATACAGTCGAATTTTATGAAAAAGCAAATGGTGAATCCGAATTGTGGGACTTTCTCGAAGCATTGCGCATAAAATCTGAAACAAGCAAGGATGCCCGCATACAATACAAACAGATTAGTCTTTATATCCAACTCCTTCAAGATCATGGTACACGGCTTCCAGATAACGTAACCAAATATTTAGCTGATGACATTTGGGAGCTGCGGCCGGGAAACAACCGTGTTTTCTATTTTTATTACAAAGATAACACCTTTGTTTTACTGCATCATTTTCGCAAAAAATCACAAAAAACGCCACGCACAGAACTCAACAAAGCGAAAATAGAACGAGATGATTATTTATCCAGAAAGGAGCCGAATACCATATGAAAACCTGGAATGATTATAAAGCGCATGTAAAAGCGATTAGCCCCTCACACAAAAAGGATATAGAAGAAGTTGAAAACCTTTCTGCTATCGTCGGCGCACTGATTGAACAACGAAATGCGCTTGGCATCAGTCAGAGAGAATTGGCTTCTATTTGCGGTATTCCGCAGTCCTCTGTTGCAAGAATCGAATCTTTTAAAACAACACCAAACCTCGAAACCTTGCTGAAAATTATGCAGCCACTTGGTCTAAAACTAACCGTTTCATCTTCAAAATAGCATATTCCTGATTTCTTGTAGGAGCAGATATGATTTTGCTCCTACTTTTTTATTTATATCAACAACAATCCTCTATCATCATACACACTGCCGTTATTGCCACTACCACACCGAATCGCACGATCCAGCGCCATAATGGTCGCCACCGCGCCATCAATCTTCTCCGTGGATTTCTCTTTATCAGGCTTGATATTCCCGGCAGGGTCAGTACGAATAAAGATATTATCCATCATCCAGCGCAAAACCGGGTGTCCGCTGTGGGCAATTTTTTCTTCCAGCGTCAATTTCATCAATTCCTTGGTCGGCGGAGACATATCCTTGAACCCTTGTCCGAACGGAACAACCGTGAATCCAAGCGCATCCAGATTCTGCGTCATCTGCACCGCACCCCAGCGGTCAAAGGCAATTTCTCGGATGTTGTACTTTGTCCCCAGTTCTTCGATGAACGCTTCGATAAATCCATAATGCACCACATTGCCCTCTGTGGTCTGCAGAACGCCTTGTTTTTCCCATAAATCATACGGCACATGGTCACGGCGGACACGCAGTTCCAGATTGTCCTCCGGAATCCAGAAATACGGCAAAACGCTGTATTTCTCGTCCTCATCCTGCGGTGGAAATACGAGCACAAATGCTGTAATGTCGGTAGAGGACGAAAGATCCAGACCGCCATAGCAGACCCGCCCTTCAAGCAACTTTTCATCCACGGGGAATGCACAGGCATCCCACTTTTCCATCGGCATCCAACGCACCGCCTGCTTGACCCACTGATTGAGCCGAAGCTGCCGAAACGCATTCTCCTCGGCAGGATTCTGCTTGGCACTCTCGCAGGCGGCTTTGACTTTATCAATGCCGACCGTAATGCCGAGGGACGGGTTCGCTTTTTTCCACACATTTGGGTCTGTCCAATCATCCTCCTGCGCCGCACCGTAAATAATCGGATAAAAAGTTGGGTCATGCTTGCGCCCATCTATGATATCCAAGGCCTTTTGGTGCACTTCCCAGCAGATGCTGTTTTGGTTATCTCCGGCGGTGGTGATGAGAAAATACAGCGGCTGCATCCGCGCGTCCCCGCTTCCTTTGGTCATGACATCGTAGAGTTTGCGGTTCGGTTGTGTATGCAATTCATCAAACACGACCCCATGCGTATTAAAGCCGTGCTTGTTGCCGACATCCGCAGACAGCACTTGATAGATACTGCCGGTCGGCTGATAAATGAGCCGCTTCTGCGAATCCAGAATCTTGACCCGCTTTGCAAGGGCAGGGCACATCCGCACCATATCAGCCGCCACGTTAAACACGATGGATGCTTGGTTGCGGTCTGCGGCACATCCATAGACTTCGGCACGTTCCTCGCCATCACCGCAGGTCAGCAGGAGGGCAACCGCCGCCGCAAGCTCCCTTTTGCCCATTTTCTTTGGGATTTCCACATACGCGGTATTGAATTGGCGATACCCGTTGGATTTCAGCGTACCGAACACATCTCGGACAATCTGTTCCTGCCAGTCGATGAGGGCAAACGGCTTGCCAGACCATGTGCCCTTGGTATGGCACAGTGCTTCGATAAACGCCACGGCATAGTCCGCGTGCTTCTGGCTGTACACGGAATCTTTCGCCATGAATGGGGTTGGTTTATATTTTTTGAGTTTTCGCATGGCGAAGTCCTCCTTCTTTGTAAAATAGGCAAACAAAAAGAACCGCTTCGCAGCAGTTCCAGAATGCCGCACACGGGGCGGTGTTTCCCTGTGTGCGCTTTTTCAGCGGTTATTGAAAACAGCTACCACCCTTGCCTTGGCGGCTCAGCGTACCCCAAATCGCCAAGCCGCCGAACCGTCCAGATGGGTACAAAGGTGCTCTCGGCAATTTTTGAACCCTTCCCCAATCAAGCCGATGCGGTTGAGGTAGGTGCGCATAGCGAATTTCTCATTTTCAACCTGCGGTTTCTTGGCACTTGCACTTTTTTGCGTCAGTGCTTGGTGGTTCAAGGCAAGGGCAAGGACGATATCACTTCTGACCTTGCCTGCGTGCAGAGTGCTGTTGAACCCCCGCAGTTCCACGGTATGGTGTCCCGTGAAAAAGCTGTGCAAATTCAAAAAATGATAGCGGCTGGAATGGTAATGCGCACTTTGACTTTCATGATAGCCTGCATACCAGAGTTCCCGCACTTTCTCCATGGTGGTCGGCTTCTCTCGGTTCATCTTTTCCACCAAAGCGGCATCCATCTTTTTGCAGTACCGCATCCGCTCCGCTTCAATCTGCAGTGCTTTGTAGAAAAGGTCGTTTTTGCTCGCCACGATGTTAATGAAGTTGCGGATGCTCCGCACGGTGTGTTTTGCCCCATCCAGATGGATGTGAATGCCGCAGGAGGAGTTTACAAATGCACCTGCATGGCGTAGCTGTCGGATGAGCTCCTGCAAGATTTCGATCTCCTGTTCATAGAACAATATTGGGCTAACCAGTTCCACACTGTATGCTCGGTCGGCACTTGTTTTTCTGCCGGACTGCCGTTTCTGGCAGGAAATACTGCCATCACTCATGCATTTCCAGATACGACCATCTGGTGCTGTGATTTCATAGGTGCCGTAGTGCGTGCCGATATAGCGAACCGTACCTCCAAGGTATACGGCGATGGTGTTTGCGGCTTGTTCCCTCGTGATGCCGGTAAATTCAATTTCTATACCAAATGGTGTAGAAAGCATGGGATTTCCCCTTTCAAGCGTGTGTTTTTCCGTTTCGATAGTCACATATTCGCTCTAATCGGAGAAGATAGCAAGTCGTTACAACGTTATAATTTACACAAGGTTTTACATGAAAATGCGTGTATTTATGGCGTTACGATACGGCACTGATCTGCACCATAGACCACGCCCAGACTGCTTCCGCAGTCCCAGCTTACATGAATCGTGCCCATATCGTCCACTTGGATGACGGTGCCCATATCACCGGGTTTCAACTGGGAATACGGGTCATTCATACGCACGAGAGCCACCCGCGTACCTGGGATATAGGTCTTGCGCAGGGCAAGCAATGCATTTTTATCGATTTGTTTCATCTTGGGACACCTCTCTTCGATTGGATTTGAAAGCGCTGTTTCCGCTGAGATGCTGTAAAAGGATTTTGCGGCTCTTTTTATAGGCTGTGCCCACAAAACCAATCCGCATCAGAAAACAGCGGAATGTGTATTTTTCGTTTTCCGTGGGTTTTTCGGTTGCCGTGACATAGCGGAGCGTTTCAGCGAATGCACACAGCTTCCAAAAGAACAATCCTGCCGCTACCGTCCTATCCTGCGGCAGTGCATCCAATTTTAGTGTCAATATAGGTTCGGTTTCAGATGCTGCAACACGGATTTCGGACTGTAGCGCATGGCGAATCAGTGTTCCTTTCGCCTGCAGAAGATTGCGCAGTCGATGCATACACGGCATCTCTGTTCCTGAAAACTCGAAGTTGATTTGTGTTTTGATTTCTACCGCGTCCAGTACCTGTTGCAGTTCCTCAAAGCAATCCTCGGTCAGTTCGCGAGTCAGCGCACCGTTTTTATCGATGCGCCAAGCGCCTGCTTCATAGGAAAAGGTCGGTGCACCGCAGTAACTAACATCTGTTTGTGTCAGCTCCGCAATCGTGTAGATGGCGGCTTTGCGCTGTTCTGTGTCTGTTTTTAAGGTGATTTTGAGCATGATTTGTACCTGCCTTTCTGTTTGGTGAGTACATATATCACTCAAAACGATGTAAATTGCAAGTGAAATCCGATACTTTTCTGTAATTTGGAATATGTCACAGTTGTTTTACATCATGTTTCCCTTCGTTTTCCGTTTCTGCTTGTACGATACCCATCAGCACAAAGCAGACACAGGGCAGTGCCACGCCGTTGCCCCACATCTTGTATTCGGCAGCATCGGAGCGGGGATTTCGCAGCCATTTGAGGAGTTGGTTTCTGGTTTTCGGTTTACGGCTTTTTCCAAGAATGCGGCGATGCGTTTCCCATACTTTCGACCAAAATGCAAGTTCCTCCTCGGTTGAATTTTCTGTGCCCAAATCATCACACCACCCATCTGGAAAACCCTGCAAACGGGCACATTCGGTAGGAGTCAACCTGCGGACAATGTAATCTGTGACAGGTTTTACGATTTGCGGATCTTTATAATCCCGTGCCATCAGCGTAGCCGCTGTTTCTTCGTGCACCTCGGCATAGCCGCCGACTGTCATAGCATAGGCAACGGCGTGATGGTCAACGGTATTCAGCGTGAAGGAAACTTCCTCGTCCATGCCACAGCCTTGCGGCCCGTTGTTATCTTTGCGCCCAATCATAGAACCCTGTAGCGCAACCACCGCAATGCCGCCTTGATTACAGCCGGGGTTGCCGCCGTTTGCATCCAGTGTCCGAGCGGTTTCCGCTTCATAAATACCGCTGTTTGGGTTGCTCGACTGCATAGAATTGGACTTGTCCGAGCAGATGCCGTACGCTGTCGGCACAAAAATCGTCTGGTTGTTATGGCAAGAAAGTGTAGCGGACAAATCATCCTGTACCAGTGCACCTTTCCCACCGCCATCACATCCAGAGCGGATTTTTAAGGTTTTTGGAGCATTCATCACGAGCGGCACATTCATCCCACCCGTTCCCATACGCGAGGTCAGCGTCTGCACCAAACCATCCTCGGATACTTTGCATCGTCCGTCTGTCGGATGATTTTCAATCGCAACCCCTGGAACAGTTCCTGTGCGAAGCGTGGGTGCGGTTTCTTCCGCATATCCAATGCTTCGGCTGTTCGCAGAATGCTCGGTGCAGAACCCCGCAGACTGTACATTCAAGCAAGTTACGCAGTTGCCTGCCGTTCCAGTGCCGTCCGCAGCAGTTCCGGCAATTCCTTGCCACGTACTGAAGCACGGCGTAAAATCCCTTGACACGCCTTGGCGCTCAAATAGTATTTCTCCGGCACATCCGCCTGCAAAATCTGCGACAAGGTAGATTCTGCGGCGGCGTTGGGGCACTCCGAAATATTGCGCATCGATAGTGCGGTACGCAATGCTGTATCCGTCTCCCAGGTAGCAGTCGGCGTAGGGCCATTTCCCATTGTCAGTCGCAGGCACCTCGGCGGTCGGTTCGATGACTTGGAAGAGCGCATCGAGCACGGCTTTGAAATCTGCGCCTTGATTGGAACTGAATGCACCGGGGACGTTTTCCCAGATGCAGTAGCGGGGGTATTTTCCATTGGTTTTCTCCCTCATTTCTCGGATAATGCGGATGGCTTCATAAAACAGAATAGACTGCTTGCCGTCCAATCCGGCTCGTTTGCCTGCCACCGACATATCAGTGTTATCCCGAATTCAGGATAACACCGATTATGCCGAGAAAATAGTTATCCCGAAGACAGCCACGAATCCTTGCAATAGCAAGATTTTTCGTGAAAATCCTCGGGATAATAAATGCTGTTTCTGCTTTAGCATGTGTTTGATGACAGGGTCTTAAAACTATGGTACAATATTTACCAGTAGATGCCACTTAATCCGTACTAATGCCTATTACTGAGGAGGAGTGTATAAAAATGAATAGAGTGTTTGAAAATCAAGAAATAATGGTTTTAAGCAACAAAGAGATTGCCGAAAACAACGGGAATTTTTTAACATTTGCTGATGGAAGTTCTGTTGATATCATTACGCGTACTGTTACTAACAGAGGCTCAGGAGAAGTTATTATTAAGGATTTACCACTATGGCCTCCGATGACGGATATTCTTAAAAAGCAGCTAACATTTGATACTATTAAACATCTTAGTGTAAGTGGGGATATGAATAATATAATTATTCTTCCAAGTGAAGAAGCCGACTGCCTTGTATCAATAGGGGGAGCCGATGATTTTGTTCAAAACAGTTCCATTTATCAACAGGGTGATAACCTGTACATTGAAACTCCTGAAAGTAAAAGTAATGTTCACATCAACGTGGGAAGCATATGGGTAAATGGTAAGCGGCTCCCGCCTCGGCTTGAAGAAGATTTTGGGTACATCGAAATTAAGTGTAATAGCCTATACAGTCTCTACGTTAATGGCTCTGGTTCAGGTAACATCTTTTCTCAAGTACCTATAAAAAATTTAAAAGCGAAGATCAAAGGATCAACATTAATTGACGCAATTCAGTTGGAAAATGCGGATCTTAATATTTCCGGTAGTGGTAGCTTGATTACGGATGAATTAAATGGTGTTCTATATGGCCGTGTTTCCGGGTCAGGGAGTATAGATATCTTAACCGGAGTAATTGATAATGCCGATGTTGCGATTAGTGGATCTGGTGATCTTACGATTGGCGCACTTGTTAAAATAGCCACGTTGTCTCACTCCGGATCCGGAAATATGATGATTGCCCATGTGCTTGATGAGTACACTGCACAAGGGAGTGGCTCTGGTTCCATAAGAGTGTTAAAAACAGGAATCTAACTCAAACAATATCCCGAGAGGTAACTTGACTCTCGGGATATGTTATATCACCGCAGTCCGCACAGCTTACGCAGCATCTCGTCATCATTCTTCCAGATAGGCTCTGCGTCGGGAATAGCACCCCGGGCTTTTTCGCCCTTCTGGATAGCGGCACGCTTCATTTCCGTGTCTGCATAGGCGTAGATTTTTGTCGTTTCCACATTGGCATGCCCCAGGAATTCAGAAAGCAGAGCTAGTGGCATACCATCTCGGTATAAATGGATTGCTCTTGTATGTCGGAGTTGGTGAGGATGTACCCTGTTTGGCATCTCGGGGCATAAGTGTTGTGCCTGTTCACCATATTTTTTCATAAAGCAGGCAGCATTGTCAGGAGACATCCGGTGCCGTTCGCCATGAGAAGCGGTAAAGAAGAAATAGTCACTCCCTTTTCTTGTAGGTACCGGATGAAACTGCGCCAGATATTGCTCGCAGTGTCTGGCTGTCTGTAGCATCAGGGGAACTAAGCGCATTTTGTTGCCTTTCCCTGTGAGATAGGCAGTAGGGTAACCAGAATTCAGCCGCAAATCCTGCACTCTTAGATCCAGCAGCTCGCTGCACCTTGCAGCAGAATCATACATGACTGTCATAAACACCATATTCCGGTACTCTGAGTTCTTGGAAATATCCGGCTGTGCCAACAATGCTTTTAAAGAACTTTCTGTAAGAAATTCCACAATCCGCCCTTGCTCATTTTGCGTAGGGATCTTTTTCAGTTTCATGTGGAGATCGATTTGAGCGCAGTCCATCATACCGGCATATTTGAAAAAAGATCGCAGCACCATTAATCGGAGAATCTGAGATCATACTTTTTGCCTTTTATATCCCATTTCTGCGAGTAAGGAGGATTAGAAACCACGGCATCTACTCTAACAAGTTGATATTTTTCCGTTTCATTTTCCTCGAAAAATGGCCAGTCTTCCTCTAATGTATCACCGTTTCTGACATAGATATTTCCAGGTTCTATACCACGCATAACAAGGTTCATCCTCGTTAGGTTGTAAGTGTTTTCCTTTAGCTCCTGCGCATAGTAGTTAATTTTGTTCTCTCCGGTTATGTATTTGGACGCGGCAGCGCCGATATTGATAAGTAAGGAGCCGGAACCTGACGTGGGATCGTAAATACGAATTTCGCTTCTGCCTTTCAGATGGTCAGCAACTATTTCAGACATCAAAACTGAAACCTCGTGCGGTGTATAGAATTCACCAGCCTTTTTTCCGGCATTGGCAGCAAACATACTGATCAGGTATTCGTAGATGAAGCCAAGCACATCATAGTCTTGCTTACCATCCATCGGTATTTTTTTGATCAACTGTAACAGTCCGCTGATGGATTTAGTTTGTGCAGCCGCGCTCTCACCAAGTTTGGACAAACCTGTCTGAAGGGTATTGAATATCTTTTCAAACACCTTTTTGTGGGTAGGGCTGATGAGCCTATCAAAAGCAGACAAAGCCTTTCGGACGTCGGATACGTCAAAATCATTGCCTTTAGCAATCCAAGTGGAAAACAGATTCTCATATGAAATAAAGTATCCAATGGCATCTTTTGTATAATTAACGAACTGCGCATCAGATTCATCCATGTGAGTAATATCTTCTTGAGACATGCCCTGTCCTTCGAAAAAATGTAGTTCCTTCTCGGAAAGGTATTTGTAAAAAATGAAGCCAAGAATGAAGTCCTTGTACTCGTTAGCTTCTATTTTGGAACGCATTTGATTTGCAGATTCCCATATAGTAGCAGCCAATTGCTGTTTATTCATAATGTATTTACCTCTCTTTAATCAGTAACCGTTTCTTCTGCAGCCGCACCGCTTTTAGCCCAATCATCAAGCTCCGAATATTTGAACTTCCATGACCTGCCAATCTTTACGGCTGGGATTCCGTTTTTTTTTTAATCCAGTCTCGAATGGTAGCAGGTTTGACGCCAAAATAGTCAGCAGCTTCATCAACATTGATCCAGCGTTCTTGAATGTTCTCTTTCATGTAATCTACCTCACTCATGAAGTATTGCTTTTCATCTTCCATGCTCTTGTTAGTGCGAAATCTCATAAGGGCTCAATATTATTGCTATCCTGTCTGGCACATTGTCAGGATAGCATTACCCATAATTATACATTATATCTTATTTTGCCGCAGTTTACAATTGTTTTTGCGTGTTTTCATCGGTTTATCTTTTATAATTATACTTTTATGCCCAATAGATGGATTATCTCCAGAAAACAGCTTACCACCATAAGGTAATGCACTTTTCATACTCAGCAACACAAAGTATTATGGCACCGCTGTTATCTTCAAAACCCACACACTGGAATACAAGGCAAAGTGGAAGAACAATGGCGGCGTAGTAGGCAGATACGCTTCCGGAAATAACGAAGCAATTATCCCGGAGGAAATCTTTAATAAAGTACAAGAGGAACGCTCCCGTCGGAACAACGTCGAGGTCGGTGAGAATGGCACCAATCATCGTAAAACCACGAAGTACTCAACGAAAAAGAAAGATTAGCCCAACTAACACTTCGATTATATGTGTTTAGGCAGAGCCTTTTGAACCCTCTTATTTTCCCTTGTACTCCGTTATTTTTCGTAGAACTATTTTATTCTTCCTCAAGGGGTATTCAAGTCGCGGCTTGAACCAAGAATTCCAGAAAAGCCCAATAGCGCAGAAAAGCCTGCAATACAAAGGATTTTGAATACCCCTATGGGGCAAATCCCTTGTATTGCAGGCTTTCTTAATACGAATAATAAAGGAATTGACCGAAGCATCGTATCAATGCTTCGGTCAATGTTTGGTTGCAGAAGCAAGATTTAAACCTACGAAAAATAAGCAGAGTGTAATTGCGAAGTTGCGCAGTTTTGTTAGAAATGTATAGGGTTGTGTTAAGAATCAAGCGAAAGAACGAATCTACCTGTTTGCCGAGTGAACACAGTGTTCAAATCCGCTTCGTTTCCGTTTGCTGGGTGAACACCCTATGAGTACCCGCTTATTGAGTGCAAGGCGAAATCAACCGCCAAGCTCCACAAACGGGGATTTTTCACCCCCACTCGACACACGGCAAAAAACAAAAAAAGCCGTCAAAAAGCCTTGAAATCAAGACCTTTTGACGGCTAGTGTGTGCAAAATAAAAACGCAAGCATTGTATCAATACTTGCGTTCTTATATGGCAAAGTACACGAGTTTGATACAAAATGCACCCGGTCGCCTTGTTCCCGTTTGCTTTGTGAACACCCTCGGCTCTTTCCGTTTGTTCCGTTTGCTTTGTGAACACACCACATATTTTTCACTTAAACTATAAGATACATACTTTATTTCATAAATATGTTTTAAACATATTGACAAAACTTGATATGAAGCATATACTCACCTCATATCAAAAATTATTGATATGAGGTGATGACTTGATATCCACGTATGATAATTACACAAAAGTGTTCAAAGCACTTTGTGACGAACAGCGATTGCGAATACTAGAACTACTTCGCGATGGTGAAAAATGTGCCTGCGTTTTGCTCGAACAACTAGACATTGGGCAGTCAGGGCTTTCCTACCATATGAAGAAATTGGTTGACTCGGGTGTTGTCGAGAGCCGTCAGGATGGTAAATGGACGCATTACAAGATCAGTGAAAAAGGCAGTGCCTATGCCGGGGAGTTGCTGAAGAAGTTAACAACGCCAAACTCAGTAATTGAAGAAAACAATTGCTGCAAAAGATAAAAGCCATCAGGACGATGGCTTTTTACAGACAATACACATCAAGCTTTGTCGATATGTTTGTCCTTCATAAGAAAGTGAGGTTTTATATGATATGCAAATATTAAAAGCGATCTGGGATTTTTTCCAGAATGAAATACTCGCCATGAAGTGGCTGAACACCGTTATCGGAAACGGCTTGTCCGCCATGGGACTGGATTTAGAAAACCGCTGGGTCGGGAGCGCTCAGTTTTTTCTTTATGACGTTATAAAAATTACATTATTACTGTGCTTCCTAATCTTCTTTATCAGCTACATCCAAAGCTACTTTCCGCCTGAGCGCAGTAAAAAAATACTGGGACGTTACCACGGTATAGGGGCAAGGAGTATCGCTGCTCTGTTGGGTACTGTAACGCCTTTCTGCTCCTGTTCATCTATTCCTTTATTCATTGGATTTACCTCCGCAGGATTACCGGTCGGAGTAACGTTCTCGTTTTTGATTTCCTCCCCGATGGTGGATCTTGGATCGCTGCTCCTTCTGATGAGCATTTTCGGCGCAAAAGTGGCTGTTATCTATGTAGTTGTCGGTTTGAGCATAGCGGTCATTGGCGGCACAATCATTGAAAAAATGCATATGGAAAAGCACGTTGAAAGCTTTATCCTGATCGCTGGCAGTGTGGATATTGAATCACCAGACCTGACAAAGAAAGACCGTTTGATCTATGCGAAGGAGCAATTGCTTTCAACATTTAAGAAAGTATTTCCATATATCCTTGTCGGTGTCGGCATCGGCGCCATTATTCACAATTGGATTCCTGAAGAATGGGTGGCAACGGTGCTGGGCAGCAAAAACCCGTTTGGAGTTGTGCTGGCTACGCTCGTCGGTGTCCCTATGTACGCAGATATATTTGGTACTATTCCAATTGCGGAAGCGCTTTTATATAAATGGGCACTGCTTGGGGCCATCCTGTCTTTCATGATGGCGGTCACTACTTTATCCCTACCGTCCATGATCATGCTCCGCAAGGCGGTCAAACCGAAGCTGCTGGCACTGTTTATCGCAATCTGCACCGTAGGCATCATAATTGTAGGTTACTTCTTTAATGCCATTCAGGGATTTATAATATAGGAGGAAAGTATCATGGCTAAGACTTGGTATCCCGTTATAGACTATTTGAACTGCACGGAGTGCGGAATCTGTATCAAAAAATGTTCGCATGGTGTCTATGATAGCGCAAAGGCTCCATCACCCGTAGTAACAAATCCGGGAGCCTGCATCGATCATTGCCACGGCTGCGGAAACATCTGTCCTGTTGGCGCAATCACCTATTTGGGTGAGGATACGGACTGGACACCTCCAAGCGGAGAAGAAATAGAAGAAGCATCCTGCTGTTCCTGCGGATGTGAAATGGCTTCTGAAAAGAAGCTTGTTGTCGAGTATCTTTATCTTGACCTGCAAACCTGTGACCGATGCATCGGGACGGATAATATGCTTGACGAGGTAATGCTCACACTCACGCCTGCACTCGAGCTTGCCGGATATGCGGTGGAATACACCAAGGTTGAGATGGAAACAGCAGTACTTGCTGAAAAATATCAATTTCTCTCATCTCCGACAATCCGTGTAAGCGGGAAGGATATTTGCCAGTCAGTCGCAGAAAACAGTTGTGGCTGCTGCAGTGATATCAGCGGGACCGATGTTGATTGTAGAGTATTTGAATATAACGGGGAAACCTATGAAGTTCCTCCGAAAGAGATGCTGGCTGAAGCAATCCTTCATGCCGTGTTTGGGCAAGCTGAAACCGGATGCTCCTGCGGCAATTATGAGCTTCCGGAAAACCTGAAAAGCTTTTTTACAGGGAAATCAAACAAATCTGAATGCACCTGCGGAGGTGGCTGCTGCTGATGGATATGAAAAAAAACAAAATTATTATGTTGTTAGGGCTTGCGGGCTTTATTGTTATGGCGGACAACTGGGTAGTATCCCCGATCCTGCCGGCTATTGCGCAAAATCTGAATATCGATATCGCAAGAGCTGGATTATTGGTAACGGTCTATATGATACCGTTTGGCTTCTTCCAGATCGTCTTTGGCCCTCTGGCGGACCGGTTTGGGAAAAAACAGGTTATAACATTTTCGATAGTCGCGTTTACAATCGCGACAGGACTCTGTGCACTCGGTTCAAACCTCAGCAATTTAATTATATTCCGGGCATTAACAGGAGCATTTGCCGCATCGGTTATGCCTATATCCCTCGCATTGATTGGAGATATCTTCCCGGTGGAAGAGCGACAGGGCGCCATCGGTACCTTTATGGGCATCTCTTTTCTGGGGCAAGGGCTCAGCATGGCGATCGGTGGAGCGATTGCGTACTTTTTAAGTTGGCGGGGGGTCTTTGGCATCTATGCCGTGTTCGCACTTATCCCTGCGTTTCTGCTAATAAAAAACTATAAGACATTACCGGCTGAAAAGCATCCGGACAGCAAAATATTTGCACCATATTTAAAGCTGCTTGGCACATCAAGAAGTCTGTTTACTTATATTGTTGTTCTGCTTGAAGGTTTTTTTATTGTTGGTAGCTTCTCCTTTGTAGGCGCCTATATTTCGAAGACATACGGTTTTAACTATTTCTATATCGGGCTTATCATGACTGCTTTTGGTATTATGACCGTTATCGGCGGCAGATTAAGCGGGAAAATCGCGCAAAAAATCGGAGCGAGGAAAATTCTAAGCATTGGTCTTGCACTGGCCGCGCTCGCCGATATTGTTATTTATTTCTTTGGCGGTACGCTTTGGCTTTTAATTGTAGGTGTCGCGCTGCTTGGCCTCGGTTTTATATTTACCCATTCAACACTATTGACAAGAGCAACGGAGTTTGCACAGAAAGCAAGAGGAGCCGCCATGTCGCTTGTCGCCTTTTGTTTTATGGGCGGCGGCGGCGTAGGAACCGCAATTGGTGGCAGACTAATTACAGCGGCATCTTTTAGCGGTTTGTTTCTTATTTACGGTATAGCGCTGGCAGCTACGCTGATTTTAAGCTTTGTTTTAATTCGTGACCATGTGGTGGAACAGATCGAATCAAAAGAAGAAATCGGGAATCTGTAAATAAAAATTTCCATGTGAACGATTAAATTATGGAGAAATTGTATGGTGGTATGCTATATGTGTCTTGAAAGGAGCATTATTTATGTCACTATTCGGAAAGAAAAACAAAAACGAGGAAACGATATCCTGCTGCTGCGGCAACTGCGATGCCGAAAACATGGCAAAGGCTGAAAGCGCTAAAACCGAAGGTTCAGGCGTTAAGGTGTTGGGCAGCGGCTGCGCGAAATGCAATCAGCTTGAAGCAGCAACCAAAGCCGCGCTTGAACAGCTTGGCATGGATACAACGATTGATCATGTGACCGATTTTTTACAGATCGCGGCCTATGGCGTGATGACAACTCCCGCACTTGTTATAGATGGTAAAGTGGTTTCTTACGGGAAGGTTCTAAAAACAGAAGAAGTCGTAAAAATCCTGCAGAAGGTCAGATAAGCTCAAGAGCGGGCAAAAACTCTTGAAGAATTATTGTGGTTATTTGTGTGAATTATATAAAATTTTACACGAATTTGCTTTTGAATTTACAACTTCAGGATATAATGATTTAAATATGCTTATTTTGTGCAAAAAGGAAGGGGACCTATTTAGATGAAAACCAAAGTATTATTTATATGTGTGCACAACTCAGCTAGGAGCCAAATGGCTGAAGAATTACTGAAAAAGTTTGCTGGTGATCTGTTTGAGGTCAAAAGTGCTGGATTTTCTCCATCTACAATAAACCCCTTGGTTGTTGAAGTAATGAAAGAAGAAGATATTGACCTAACTGAAAAGGAAACACAGAGTGTATTTAGTCTTATACAAGCTCAAACATTTTTTGGGTATGTCATAACTGTATGTGACAGAGAAAGAGAAGCTGACTGCCCTGTGTTTCCAGGTATACCCAAGAGAATTCATTGGGATCTTGAAAACCCAGAATATTTTATAGGCACATATGACGAAAAGATAGACAAAGTCAGAGAACTGAAAGATCAGATAAAAGAGCTGGTGTTAGATTTCATTGAAAAACATCGTCAATGAAGAGAAGGCTTTAAAAAGCGAGACTCAAACCTAAATAACACCCTCAATACGAGCCAAAATTCTAAGACCGATAACAACTCAATTTTCACATAATCGAGTTGATTTACCAGCAAGGAGTCGAATCTATGGAAAAACCTAATCATATAGAAATTAGCTTTTTTGAAAAATATCTCACCCTGTGGGTCATCCTGTGTATGGCCGCGGGCGTACTGATCGGCAAATTTTTACCGGGAGTTCCAGCGTTACTGGGACGTTTTGAATATGCAAACGTATCTATTCCCATTGCGATCCTGATCTGGCTCATGATCTATCCCATGATGCTCAAGGTGGACTTTCAAAGCGTTAAAAACGTCGGTAAAAATCCAAAAGGATTATTCGTCACATGGGTAACCAACTGGCTTATAAAGCCTTTCACCATGTTCGGAATCGCATGGCTGTTTTTCTTCGTGATTTTCAAGACATTGATCCCCTCAGAGCTTGCAACCGACTATTTAGCCGGAGCAATCCTCCTTGGCGCGGCTCCATGTACCGCGATGGTGTTTGTCTGGAGCCATCTGACAAAGGGTAATGCTGCATACACTGTGGTACAGGTTGCAACAAATGACCTAATAATTCTCGTTGCGTTTACTCCAATTGTTGCGCTACTTCTTGGCGTCAGTGGAGTCGCGATTCCTTGGGCAACTCTTATTCTTTCAGTCGTTTTGTTCGTGGTTATACCGCTGTCTGGCGGTGTGTTAACGCGGAATTATATTACAAAAAAACATGGCATGGACTACTTTCAAAAGCAATTCACCCCGAAATTCGGGAATGTAACGATTATCGGCTTATTATTGACCCTTGTAATTATCTTCTCATTCCAGGGTAACGTCATTCTTGAAAACCCACTGCATATCATTCTGATTGCAATACCGCTGATCATTCAAACCTTCCTCATCTTCTTCATCGCCTACCTTACAAGCAAAGCATTAAAGCTACCGCACAACATTGCCGCACCTGCCGGGATGATCGGCGCTTCCAATTTCTTCGAACTTGCTGTCGCCGTGGCAATTTCTCTATTCGGCGCGCAGAGCCCTGTGGCGCTGGCGACCATCGTCGGCGTTCTGGTGGAGGTTCCGGTTATGCTGACGCTTGTCAGAATTGCAAACAATACGAAAGGATGGTTTCCGCATGAGTAAACCCAAAGTCGCCTTTATATGTGTCCATAATTCATGCCGTAGCCAGATAGCCGAAGCGTTGGGCAAGCACCTTGCTGCAGACGTTTTTGAAAGCTATTCTGCTGGAACGGAGACAAAGCCACAAATTAATCAAGATGCAGTAAGACTTATGAAAAAACTTTACAGTATCGATATGGAAGCAAGTCAGCATTCTAAACTGCTTGAGGAACTTCCGCCGATTGATGTGGTCGTAACAATGGGCTGCAATGTGGAATGCCCGTATGGTGAACTGCTAAGACATGTGCCATGCTGATTGCGGTCAGCGTCTTGGCAACGCCACCCTTTAAGTTGATGATAGATACTGTTTTCATCGTTGAACCCTCCCTACGTTACCCGCTCGTTTATGAATAATTAAAAATAACCATTCGGACATTGATTCAATAGCAGCATTTCAATAATTCCACATCCTACATCCCGCACAAGCCGGTACATATCTTTTTTATTTGCATCCTGCCAAATGCACCATGACGATAATGCACATACGGCTATCTTCCCAAGGGCAATTATTGTTTTAATTCCAATCATACGCTTTGCTCCCTGCGTTTACCCGCTCGCTAATAATCATTTCCAAAAGGAACTGCTTTCCTGCTCCACCGGTTGCTTTTCCGGTTCGTAATATCGACAAATCAAAGCGGCAACATCACGCATAATATATTTTTGCTTGATTGTGCAATAACAGACCATCCCAAAGCGTCTTTTCTCACGATGTTTGCAGAAGCGACAACGTCTGTGCGTTTTACGATACTGTACAGCTGCTTTATTAAATTCCATTTTCCGTTTCCTCCTTGATTATCCGTTTAACCGCCAGACACACCATCCCGCTCGACAGATATGCAGTGTTGTCCAGTATGTACGTGATTTGCTTCCAATGCTCTCGCCCGGTTGCTTTCTCTCCATCCCATTCATACAGCCGCAGAATATCACCCACTTTGAAATCACGGTCATTTTTCCGTATCTCAAATGTTTTATCACCACTTGCGCTTGCATCATAGTACGGCTGTACGGTTTTTAGATTGTGCATCTTACCTGTGAATGTCTTGTGTGAAATACTCATGATACACCTCCGTCCCGCACGCCACGCCATTCCCAGTGTTCGCAATCGTCCCTGTCATATCCTTCTGTATAGTCCGGACTGCATTCGTCACCTTCTGGCAGTAGCGTGCACGCACCAGATGCCTGTGCATTTTCGCAATAATCGCAGTTGTGCGGAATTTCTTCTATCGCCGCATCCCGTTCCTGCGCTAGTCGTTCAATCTCTTCAAGCGGTGGTTTGATTCTCCGATTAAAATTTCTTATTGTTCTGGCGGCTTCTGTGGTTCCTGACATAACCTCTTTTACTCCACCGAAAGAGATGCAAGCTCCACACCTACCGTCTTGACAGCGAAGGAAGGTGATTCCATTGAAACCTTTTTTTATCTGCATTTCAGCTCCGCAGAATGGGCACGGTAGAGCCGTACCCTCTGCTGCTAATTCATCCTGCGCCTGCCGATTGCCCAACAAGGCGTGTTTGATTTTATCGTTCATTCTGCATCTGTCCTTCCCTTAATTGCTTCCAGTTGTTTCTTCCGTAAGATTTTGTTATCGCTCAAATTCGCTTCACGCAGTGCCCACTTTATACCACCATAACCATCCGGTGTGCAGTTCTCATTTATCCGCACCGCTTTCCTGCTAACTGCGTTCATTGCCCATAATTCGGATTTGATTGGGTGCCTGTTTCTACAAATCACAGCTTCTCTGTATGTCTTCCATAGTCCTCCACATGCAGGACACCTATATCGTTCTTCAACACGGGACATTTCTTCTAACGCTTTTTCTGCTTTGCGAACTCTTCTTAGATAATTCAGACGAATCAAGCATTCATTGCACGCAGGACTGTTCCACGCATTGTTAGGGCACTCCCGTTCACCGTCTATTTCAAAAGGGCATAGCATAGTGATTTACCTCCGCTTCGGAATCTTCTCCCGCTCGTATGTAAACTGCATTCCAACAACCTAAGCTTGTTCATACTGCACCTCCAAATTTCAACGTATTTTTCCCAACAGCTTGTCTATAATCAAATCGGAGTTCTCCAAACCTCCCGGGTGCACAATGGCGTGTACCCTTTTTCTTTGTTTTGCATAAACTATATCGAAGGGAGGTGATTATTATGTTTTATCCTCCACGTCCACCTAGACCATTTTGTCGGATGTTCGCATGGTCTCCACACTGTTGGCAGCAACCACCGATGCCACCCCCACCGCCAAATCAACCTTGGCCACCAGAACCACCCGGACCGCATAACCCACCCGGTCCACCCAACCCACATCACCCGCCGAATCCTCCGCATCCGCCTTGGCATCCATGATAATCAAACGCATCGCGGGGCAGAAATGCTCCGCTTACTTATACTTTCATCCCGCTCGTTGAATTTTTCTTTTCATGCACATAGTCCAGGAACATCACCGCCCCTGTGAACTTGACACGGAATATTTCCAGATTGTCTGCCGTAGCATATAGCCGCCCATATCCGCCCATACCCAAAGGGTTGGCTACTACTTCGCCCATGTCTTTATACTTCATTTATTTTTTCCTCCCTATAATAAAATACGTTTTTCTTCAAATATCTCTTGTTTTCATAGAATTACGCCAATTTCAAAAGAGCGATTGCGAAGCAGCACTGCATCCAGTGCACCAAAACAGGAAAAATGGGTATGACAACCAAAGCGTCGCTTGTTTTCGCAATATTTTGGCCATGGTAACCCACTATTCCTGCGGCGGCAAACCTCCCATGTCTAACAGGGTCATTGCCCTAAGGGAGGAATTTTGTATGTTCGTATTATTGGACAAAGACAACGTGATTCTGCATATCAGCGAAACGCTGACGCAGGACAGTGGTGGAAACTATGTGGTTGACAGTGGTACACTGGCGTTTGCGCCCAGCTGTGTTGACCATACGGCAGAGGTCGAAAGTGTGCCAGATGGGGTCTGCGCACAGCAATATACATACGATGGGACAAGCTTTGCGGAGAATGCAAACTATACTGTGCCGCAGAGTGAAACCGAGAAGCTGCAGGCGCAGATTGATGATGTGATGGATGCAATGATTGAATTAGCGGGGTTGATTGGAGGTTAAAACCATGGCAAAGATTTATTATTACAGAATCCAAGAGGGTAAAATGACGATTGACGATGTGCCCGAACGATGGAAAGCAGAGGTGCAGGCGTTGCTTGATGCAGATGCAGAATAGGACGGTAAAATATGGTAGAAACACTTTTACATGATGCGCTGGGGTGGGCTGTGGCGGCACTCCTCGGCTTTTTGGCGCACCGCATTGTCTGCTTGTGGCAACGGCAAAAGACCTCTGACAGGGCACTTGTCGCACTACTGCGGGACAGGCTTGTGGCAAGCTACTGCCATTATCATGAGCGGAAAACGATTACACCGCACGGGCTGCAAAACATGGAAATGCTCTATGTGGAGTATACCGCCCTTGGTGGGAATGGCTTTGTTAGAGCCTGCGGTGGGGGAGTAAAGAGACCTTCCCCAAAAGCCTTCTAATTCCAGTTTTTATTGAGTGGCAATAAAGTGGCTATGGGAAATTATTTTATACCTCTCTATCCTATTTCCATGCTTTAAATACTCTAAAAAGTTCAGAATTTTTAATGCATTTTTCAAAATCAATATGCTTTAAAAGTTCAGAATTTTAACCAAAACAAATAAAAAGAACGATAAACTTTCGTTTATCGTTCTTTTTTGGCGGAGAAAGAGGGATTTGAACCCTCGCGACACTTTCGCGCCCTACTCCCTTAGCAGGGGTTTTAAAACCCTTATATTCCAATGCTTTCAAGGCTTTTTGTACTTTACCGTGTACTGTATAGGAAAAAACTTTATAGGATTTCTAAAGATTTTTTCTTGTATCCTGCCGCTCAATTATAAGAAAAAGCCATGCAAATATAGGCGATATTTTGCGATGGAGTATACTGCTTTTATTGTGCAATTAGCAGCTCACCTAGAACTCCCCTTGCTATATTTTAAACAAAGCACTAAACCGCCTGCGGCGGTGGTATTGACAGTGGTTTCAGCAGCTGTTACAATTATACCACAATATAAGCCACGTTTCCTCTAATGAAAGACGGCTGGAATGATACCAGTGGAGGCTTGTTTGCTGTACCCAAAAGTAAAATTTCTCTCTTTCCAATTTGCAGAAAGCCTTGATTTATAAGGCTTTGCGAGTATGGCATGCATATTAGGCATCAGATAAGAGAAATTATACTTTCCCCATATACGGCGGTTTCGTGCTATGGAATTATCCAAAGTCAGGCAGTTTGTGCTACGGCATAACCTGCCTTTTTGTCACGCCTGACCTCGGATAATTCGCTACTCATAATGCGAAATTCGTCTTTGGAACGGAAGTTAATATTATTCGTTTACTGGGTGCAACGATAATTTTTGTCTTATTACATTTACATCTGTTCTATCTACAAATCTGTAATGGTTAGTTAAAATTTCCCCTTCTTTATATTCAATTAGATAAAATTGATTATCTATACATGCTCCAATAATATAATTATTAGAATCATAAACTACCGTATGGTAGTTATTTTTCCAATATGTATTAAGCATGAAAACAAGTCCGCACGTTAAAGCTATACAAACACCGATAGTACAGATGAGACCTCTAATTGATTTTAGTATTTTTGGTACAAAGTGCGCAATTAAGAAACTAATTATTAGCGTCAAGAAAGCAATTATGTATTGCCATACGATTGCTATATTTGCGGCATTTATAATAGCTATATTGCAAATGACGAGAAAAAAACACCAAATTGATAGCACAAACAGTAACTTTATTACCCTATCGATGCTGCTTTTGCAACCGTTTTTAAAGTATTTACCAGCCCAAAAAATAGTTCCAAATAAATACATTACACTCATAAGAATTAGAAAAATGGTATTTTTATTAAATGACCAATAACCTAATCCGATACCATAATAAGAATATATTTGGCTTGTTAAAACGAAAGACCCGAATTGTAGTGTTAAGTATCCTATTGTACTAACAATCGGAGCTACAGTTAAAATCTTTTTATAATCCAAAGTTTCAGTTTGATTATTTTCATAAAACCACTGAACGAATGCTGTAAGCTGTTGGTTCATTCATTTACCACCAATCTAGATTTATTGTTTTCTGAGCTTTCTATACTTTTCTTAATTTCCCCATATAAATAAATCCCTATGAGGTTGTCCGCATTAAACAAACTGCGAAGCTCAATACAAATTTACATTAATGCGAAACTTAAATGTTTGACATCATGCAAGAGTTCGCCAATGTACACAACTATAAAGAATATTTTAGCATTATAGTAGGCTTTCTTGCGTATGAAAATTGTCTGCTATTTTCTCAGACTAATAGGTAGCATATTATTTAATTCTTCTCTTGTGAAATACTGAGCTTCGTTTTCCTTGAGTGCTTTCTGAGCCATATCATAACTTTTACTATCGGTGATTGGTGCAGAAGCATATATGGAAGCCGTTTTTTTCTGCAACTCATCTCTCTTGGAAACAATATTTTCGATAGATAGATTAAAAAAATCCGTTAGGAGAGAGATATATTCTTCTCGAATGCTCCAGAGTTGGTTAGACGTTTCTAAATGTTTAATAGACGTTGAAGCTAAATCAACATCCTTGAGATAAGAAGTAAGCACGAGGAGTGCCGTGGAGCAAATACCACCTACCCATATTAAAACCATTTCAGAGGAAACTATTGTTCCTATAAATCCACCAGTGGAGATTGCTGAAAGAATGATCTGAGCCAGCTTGACACCGTGATTCTTCCTTATAAGCCGTCCAGCATGGATGATTTGCGTCGTATATGAGTATAAAAGTTTCCCGTATGCATCCTCAATTTGAGTATATAATTTTTCCTCATAGCTTTGGGAATTTTGTTCCATATATTTCCCTCCATTCGTCGTTTGCACAGCTTGGGTACTTATCTGCATCTGCGATGGCTTCCAACGCTTTTTCATATGCCTTTTTTGCTTTTGCTTGAAAACTACCATAGCAAGTAATATAACGCCCACTCCCCATCGCTTGCCAAGAGTATTGCGATGTTGATTGTTCCGAAACATATTTCAAAAAGTCTCGTGTCATCCAGTCGTAATATAAATAAGACTTATCTCTGTATTCCCAAGAGGAAATAAAGCGATAACTGAGGATATCAATTAGTATTCCACTGATGTCGACATCGTTTTTTTCTTTCCATGCCCGTGCCATTTTACAGAGCCGTTTCAAGTTTGAGTTGCAACCATTGTTTTTGCTTTGTATAGCTTCAATTTCAGCTTTGGGGTCAGTAGTCTTCCAAGAGCCTCCGTTATTCGTGTTGGCGAATGTATAACTTCCATCTTTATTCAGAAAAGCGGGGAGAACCTCAAAGTTAATCCCATCAGAAAAAGGAATGCTGATTATCTGCCCATCCGCTTTTAGGCTTGTTACAGAATAAGTCTTTTCAATAACTTTCTTGACCTCCTGAAGAAGCGCAGATTGTCCATTTGAAGTATAAGCATTAAACTTCACATAGGTTTCATATGGAAGCTGCACTAACATATCGATGTCGCTTGTGGAAATCTCAGTATCGCGACCATACGATCCAACATATAGACTGTGTGTAATGTCCGAAGTTGAATCCCAATAATCATTGTTAATGCGTTTTGTAATTGCGTGATACCTGTAGCTGATGGTATTTACATCATCAACTGAAAAACGCAGATTTGAACAAAAACATTCAAATGCAGTTCCAACGTTAAAGCCCACTTATTAACCCTCCCAAATCAAAAAATAATGATAATACCATTGGCTGAACTGCTTGTTATTTCTAAATACTGTATTTAAATCCCTTGAATTCTCTACACAGTATATCCTATATAATATTATTCTTGTAGCATTTTGTCAATAAAAACAAAACCCGCCAGATACCCAAAAGGCATCTGGCAGGTTTTACACCTTAAAAATTACAAATTATCAGTTCGTTATATCGCTTGCTTTCTCCGGACTTTGCGGCAAGGTTGTGATTGCGACTGATGGTTTCAACCATAAAATCTTGATACAACTCACGTATGTACGCATCATCGTTGTATGAGAGAATAAATCTGCCCTTTATCTGTGACAAGCACTCGAACAATCGCACATGGTCTTCCTGCGAAAACTGCTCTGTATAATATTTCTCTGTACCATGATACGGAGGGTCACAGTAAAACAGAGCCTTTGGATGGTCATAGGATTGGATTAGCTTTGCAAAGTCCTTCTGCTCAATCAGAACGGTTGCAAGCCGCTTCTGCACTGCCTTTAATCGTTCCACTGCAGAAGGCAGGTTCTTTTTATTGCACCCGAAGGATTGAATATTGGAACCAAACGAGGTTTTAATCAAATAATAAAACTGCGCTGCACGTTGGATGTCGGTGAACCCCTGTAGTTCGGCACAGCTTCGCACATCATAAAATGTTTCTCTGGATGTCAGCATAAAATCCAGTTGCCGTTCCAATTCTGCTGCATGATGTTTGATGCAACGAAACAGATTCACAAGCTGACCGTCCAAATCATTGTAAATTTCCATAGCGGCATGTTTATCTTTGCGGAACAAGACCCATCCAGCACCGCCAAACACTTCAACATATCTTTCAATATCATCAGGAAATCTTTTGATGATTTCATCTCTCAGCAACTTCTTGCCGCCAATTCTGGAAATAGGACTATTCAATATCTCTTTCCCTTTCTATCTGAGGGCTGCCGGCTTATCCGGCAGCCCTATGCCTATGTTTTGTGTTCCGGCGATTCTTAAGCGGTAATCGCCGCCGCCAACTTCTTAATCAGCTCATCCCCATACGAATAGGTGCGCATAAATGCAACCGTTGCATCGCTGATTCCTGCAGAAGCTTTCAGCTTGTCCATCGCCGTCTGCGTTGCGCTGTCAATTGTGTCCGGTGTAATGCGGGTATCTTTTGGCAAGATGGTCACAAGCTTGGTGCCTGTATCATACGATACATTGCATCCGGCTTCTGCAAAGTCGCGGATTTGTACATAGTTCGTGCCGTCCTTCAAGATGCGGTCGACCGTCACCAGTTCATTGCCGATGCGCATTTTTGCTTGTTCTACCACTTCATCATCCTCCAATGCTGCTTTGAATGCGGTCCATAGTGCCGTGTTTATCACCATCGGCGCAGGGCACTCCTTATGGCACACATCATAGTGCCGAATCACGTGTGCTGTGTCAATGTCATACTTGTCCATCAAATATTTGACTACTTCCACTGCATGGTCAATGCTTTCTTGGCGCACACCCCAAGACTTGTCATTCATGCAGATTTCTACGCCGATGCTGTTGGCGTTTGTGCATTTGCCCCAATAGGTTGCCGAACCGCCGGAATAGTCCTTGCCGCAGTGCCAAGCAATGTCCTCAAACTCCACCGACTGCACCACGCTGTCTTCGTCCACAAAGATATGGGCGGATGTACCTGTGTAGTTGTTGGCGAAGTAGTCCCCATTGTTTTCTGCCGTATCTCCATTGTCACCAGTGTAATGTACTACAATATAGGTAATATCAGATTTTGTACGGCTTGCATTTTTATAGTTTCTGCTATCGCAAGCCTTTTGCGTAATCACCACGCTCAATGTCGTGCACCTCCTATGTATTGCTTCCGCTGGAAACATCCGTTGCTTCCGTGGAAGCTTTCGCCGTATTGATAAAATTCTGTAGAATGGCAGGAATCTCAACCCCACAATCGGACAGGTTGGAAATGAAGCCGCCGAACTCATTCAGCACACAGATGGTAATGACCGCAGTTCGCAGCACACCATTTAAGCCAAACAGATTGTCCAGCACCGTTCCTGCAATCAGCACCAAAAACAGCAGCAGCTTTTTGCCCAGTACAATCAAGCCTTTGGTTGCCGAAAAGGAACTGCTGATAAAGGCGGACACAACGCTTGAGATATAGCTCAAAGCGATGGCGGCGCACAGTGCCCAAAAATAAACATCGGTGTCGCCTACCAAAAAAGCCTTTGCACTGCTCGCCAATGACAAAATTGTTTCCATGGTTTCTCCTTACCCACTCGTGGTGTCTGCGCTCATGCGGTTGAGCTTTGCATGAATCTTTGCTTCCAGCACCAAGTCGGGAGGGGGCTGCACCCCCTCGTCAGACAACAGTGCTTTCGTATATGCCATGCATTGCTTAAACTTCTCATCCCCCTTGATAGAAGAAGTCTCCGCGACCTTGTTTGTAGCATTCACCGCATCGTCCACCGCTTCGCACAGCTTTTTCGCCCTGACCTGTTTCCGCCAGTTCGCCGTAATCACCGCAGACAAGGTGGCAAGTCCCGCCGTAATGACGCCTGCAAGTCCTGCCGTGGCTGCATCAATGATGGGGGACAAATCAACGCTTGAAAACACGGCTCATTCCTCCTTGTCGTCGGTGTCGCCTTCCGCTGCGGAATCCATGCTGTTGTAGCTCTCCTTTGCATACAAAGCCTTGTATGCTGCACGTGCTTTGTCATCATGGTCAATGCCGTGATTCTGTTCAAAGATGTCCAGTGCGGTCCCAACATCCGCCGCTTGTCCCGCATAGCGAATGCGGCTGATTTCCTCGTGGTTTGCGATATAAACGTTTCCTTTGGTTTCCATAGTAGTTTCCTCCTGTAAATTTACGGTTGGTTGATGTGAACAATATGTACACTGGGGCGGCGGATGCTCATAGATAAATACCTGTTTCATGTTTCCACCACTTCCATCTCGCGAATTTTCTCCATCAGCCCCGTTACAAAGCCATTTCCACCGAGTGCTGTATATTCTTTGTACAGCAGTTCCATGTTTTGCAGCCCGTGCGCCGTAATCGTACCACGCTCGCGATAATGGCAGTAGCTTGCCACAAGCCTGTCCCGCAAAAGAGCTTGAATCCCACGCTCCATAATGCAGCGTTTTTCTTCCAATTCCCGCTGACATGTGTCCGCTTCCTGTTGCTTTTTGAGGATGTGCCGAAGCACCATCCCGGACATGCCCAAAATCCCTGCACTGAGAATGCCAAAAAGCGTGGCAATCGCATTCTGCTGTATCACTTCCAACATCTGTCCACCCCTTACTCTGCCGTTTCTGCGTCCAGCAACGCCTGCACCGCTTCTTTCCACTTGGTCGGCACTTCGTCCATCGTTCGATACCCTGCTTTAATCAAATCATAATAGATTTTCGCCATGGTTTACCCTCCTGTCAGCACTTCGGCAAGTTCAGCCAATGCCAATTTATTTTCCAAATCATGCGCCGCTTCTACTTCTGCAAGCTCTGCAAGGGCGATTTGTGTCTGCGTAACAGCATCAATCGGCGTTTCTGTTGCGGTTTCCTCCGGCTTGTCCAATGCCGTGATACCAACCAGTACGCCGTTTTCATCCAGTTCCAAATCCATGAATGGTTTTGCGGCTTCATAAGCTGCCTGCACTTCTTCACCCTCCGGCAACAGTACGTACCCATCCGGAATAGATGATGTATCATTCCATGCTTGGTCACGATGAACCCCATTTGCCTCGGCTTTTATTTTTATGATAATTCTCATACTGTTTTTCATTTTATTGCCTCCCTATATCACAACACTGCACGATAGCGATACGTAACACCCGCTGTGTTGGATTGCTGTGCCGCACCAACTGACGAATACCACGATATTGTTGTTCCATCAATATCCCATACCCAAGCGCCTGTTCCGGGGTTTATAACGGAAGCCATTATGCCGCTAACGCATATGCCAATGGCACTTCCTGCGGATGGAGTATTTACACCTGTGTCTGGTGTTATCAATATCAAAGAATTTGGTGAATCCGCCCCATACAAACCTGTTCCTGTGTATATGCCCTCTATAACACTTGGTGTACTTTCGTTATCTGAACACAGCACACCACCTGCCTGTTTTAACAGTTTGCTGTTTACTGTTCCTGTAGTAGACAATGAACTGTAGGTTAAAAATGCGCCATAGCTATATAGGTCAGTATCATTCCCTGCGCCTGCAAGGGTGGCTATCCGTACTATCGAAGCGTTTGTCGCAAGGATTGCTGCACCAGCGTTATTAACAGTGACAGTGCCCCAAGCAACACCTCTGGAGCAAGTTTCAAATACGATTGCATTGCATTTTGTGCCATTGTAGGTACCATTGATTGTTAAAGATGCACCACCATCAACAAAGAAATTGCTATACCAAACAGCATAAACCACTGCAACAACAACAGCTGTTGGGTTTACGGTGAGAGATAGATTGCTAGTAAGCCAAAGGCTTGTACCACTTGATATTTCAAAGCTGCCATTCAGTACCACACCCCCATCACCACAACCTCTAAGCATTATGCTTCCGCCATGAAATCCTCTGCAAGCAAATGAATCGGTGTAGGTGCCAGCTGCAATATAGATGTTGTAGTCATAGCCGTTCAAATTCTTTGGTGCAACCGCAACCGCCCTGGAAATCGTGGCATATGGATTTTCACTAGAGCCATCCCCAGTATCATCCGAGCCGGTTGTTGCAACCCAAATATTTTTGGTTGCTGTTAGTGCATTGCCCTTTAAATCGATGTTGCTCTGCAAATCGATATCGGCTTCTTCCCGCGCCGCAGTTTCCGTAGCCAGTGCATCAGCGGTCACAAACACACTGCTGTCAATGGTGACAGAAAGCAGCCCCGTGTTGTCTATCGCGATAAATCCATAGAATGTATACGCAAAATCCGAGGATGACGCAGCGGATGGAATGGTAATGCCGGATTCATTTTGAAACAAAGCAAGCAAGGCTTCCGAACCGCCGTCAAGCTGGGCAAACACACCGATTTGCTGCAAGGTGTAGCCTGTTTCCGGTGCCGTAATTTGCATACGAAGCTTCATGCCGCCGTCTACGATTTGATAGCTGGTGATGCTGATGGTCTGCTTTGCGTTAGCAAGCGCAGTTTGTACCAATAGCACCGTGCTGTCTGCTGTGCCTGTTCCGGCTTGTGCGGAGACTACTGTAAGCGTAGTGCCGGAAAGCCAGTTGGAAAGTAGCGTATTGCCTGCATTCGTAACCACGCCAACCCAATTTCCCATATCAGTTCACGTCCTTTCATGATTGAAAATAATTCACAGCCTGTGCACAGTCCGTCAGCATATCGCCCACGCAGGCAGCGGCAGTACAGAGGTTTGCGGTGCCCCCCGCATCGTAATATTCGACCTCGTCCAGTACCGAGCGCAGATTTTTGTAATATGCAACACGGGCCAATACACGCTGATGCTTTTCCGCATCAATTCCTTCAAAACTGATATTAATCAGCAATTTGAAATGAAACGGCTCTCCGTCATATTCAAACCATTCTGCAACCTGTGTATCTGGATAGATTGCAGAAATCGCCGTTTCAACCGCATACTTTGTGCCAAGCGTGCGATGTACACGCCAATTGTTTGCTAAAACCTCACGTTTTTCCGTCAGCGTATAATCGCCGTTCCACCAATCTACTTTGAAATCATGCGCTAAAATATCAAGCAGCGTTTCCGGCATGGTATCGATTTCAGAAAAAATCGCAATTTTCCGGACATTTTCCGCTTGTAATTCTAATTGTTCTGCGATTGCGCTTGCGAGTGCCTGCATGGTTTCGTCATTTTGCAAAATGGCAGGCAGCGTATGCAGCATGTTTTCCGCCGTCAGACCATAGGAACTAAGCATTTTCATAGCCTCCGTTCGTTATTCTCATATTTTTGTTTCAGGGCGTCCAGCTTTTTTTCGGTCTGTGTGACCGCTGCCTGCTGCTTTTGATATGCGCCAATGTCTTTCTGCGTGGATTGATAGGCTTTGATGGCTTTTTGCAGGCTGGACATTTCCGCTTGTGTTTTTTGAAACGCCGCCTGCAGACCACTCCCGGTGCGTGCATTCAGCGTGAATTGCATCTCATAATTCTTTTGCGCCATTTTGCACCTCCGTCAGCCTTTTTTACGTTCTTCTTCCAATCGGTTGTGGGATTGAATCCATTCGCAAAGCTCTGCGAGCGGTAAATCCAGCCAAAATTTGATTGGAGTATGGTTTTCTCTTGCTAAAACAAGGCATTGGCGGCGCAGCCATGCGCCGCCGTCCGCAACCTCTACCCCAACACGGCTAAAAAATTGGCAGCTCTCCGTCGGATGCGCTCAAAATCTGCATAACACAGCGGTCCAAAGAAATCATAGCCGATTTTTTCTGTACACGCCTTTGCAGCAAACATCATCGCAAATTCAATCGAAAATGCCGGTGCGGCAACAAACATATTATGTCGTTCCAGCTCTCGATGAATCGCTCTGCAATCACGTCCGCAAAGCTTATCAAAATCAAAGGTCAGTTCAGTGAATTCCTTGCCGTTGTACTGCACAGGTTTTTTCAGAACCAGCTTTTTTTCATTCTGTTTTTCTTGTTTGACGTGCTTTTCCATATTAAAACCTACTTTCCTAACGCAGTACGGACATCTGCCAAGTAGTCCGTACCCATAATGTTGCAAATATTGTTGTATGGGTCAATTTCCCAAATGGTTTCGCCGTCCTTATAGGCGGCATACCGATATACGTTGTATTCGCCGGAGGAATCCACCGCACTAAACGGCTTGATGGTGCCCACGGAAAGCTTTTTCGGTACAACAACCAATACATACTTATCCGCTGCGACCGATCGCTCAACATTGACGGGATCCCAATACTGCAAGGCAGAGCGCAACTCAATGGTATGCTTTTTCGGTGTGGAAAGCTGTGCTGCGGCATCCGTTGCGCTTTTGAATTGCAGTGTCAAGCTCATGGTATCCACCATGCCAATCAAAACCGCTTCCACATTGCCGCTGATTCCCGCGCCGGAAAGCGACTGCGTTAAAAAGCTGATATCCGGCATGGTTGCCTGTGCCACGCCTAAGTATTCCGTGCTATCCTCATAAACTGTAAAATTTAGATAGGATTCCGGCTGTAGTTTATTTTGCATCTTGTTTTCTCTCCTCTCTTTACGCTGTCAGGGCGGATAGATATGTAGCATCATATTCCAGTACGAAATCCAGTTCCTGCGCAGGTCCCGGCGGCGTCATATAGATATGGAATTTCATGATGCCCGCCATCAGATTTTCGGATGGGTTTTCGTCCGCCAGCATTTCCACCCGCGCGCCAAGCAGATACCCGTAGCCAACCAATCCGGCAAGCCAGATATTGACCGCATCCAAAATGGACTCTCTGAAACGTGGGGTCATGGGTTCGTCCAACCGCTTCCAGAAAGAACGAATCACCGTGTTTCCAACCCAACCGAACATACGGGAATTTGGAATAAAATAATCCTTCGGGTCGCTGCTGCTTGGATAGCATGCGGTATAGTTCCCCCAGCACGTCCAGCCGTTGATGAAATTCAGCGCGGTCACAATGCCGTTTGCATTCAACGTGTTTGCATTGTCCAAGGTAAGGCGCACTTCTGTGCCGTCTTCCAACACCGCTGCGCTGCAAACAAACGCCTTGTTCGATGACGATTCATACGGACAGCCATTGTTGCTGTCGTCCACCTGTGAAAGCAGCCCCGCCAGTTGTGTTGACATATGGAATGTATCGTCTCCGCTTTTTAGCATCGGCCAACACAAAATTTGTGTCACATCGGTCATGTTATGGTCTGCTTTGTAGGTTGCAGCAGCACTGTAGGTCAGTGCACCGTCCGCATCGCATGGCAGGTCAATCAGTGCCTTCGCTGGGAACAATCCGTTAATACCTTCCGCTTTTGCTGCCATTGCCGCCGCAACGGTTTCCATGCCGGAGAATCCAGGAGCACAAATCAAATCCGGAATCACACCCGTTGCCGTCAAGCAGCTTTCAATGCTTTCCAGTCCTGTTGCAACCGTGTTTTCTGTCACAGAATCCGCCGTAACCTGTTCGTATGCAATGAGCAGCTGCGCGGCATCATAGCACGCACCGTCACTAATGAGCGCAACAACCAGTGCATCGTCATTGTAGTATGCGGTATAGTCGGTATCCTTTGTATAGGTTGTGCTGCCGTCTGCGCTTTGCACAACAAGCGAATCGTTGTCAATCGCATCCACCGTCAGAGTCGCCTTGTGGTCGCTGACAGCAAAGCTTGCAGCTGCAACGCTTTCTTTCATCGTGTCCGGGTCCAGCAGATTGCAGAACACAACCGGACTGCAGCCAAACAGCTGAAAATGGGAATACATGAATTCGCATAGGGTGTAACTTTCCCAATCGGCTGCATACCCGCAGTATTCCACAGCCTGTGCCCAAGTTTCGCACACGACCGGAACGCCAACCGCAGCCGGACTTTCCGCACTTTGCACCGGTGCTGTGCCGATTACAAATGGAATGCCGCTGCTGGCTACCATCGGTGTCGCAAGGCTTGTCGCTTGCTGTGATACATAAACGCCATGCTTCATATCGTTTTACCTCCTAATTGTTTACACATTTTTTGATTCTGTACATAGAGCAGACTTCCCGCCGTTTTTACAAGAACACGGCTCTCCGCCAGTTTGTTTCCCGCTACAATCAAATGGCGCACCTGCGGATATTGCGCAATGACAGTTTCAAGCGAACCCAGCACCTGCGCTTTCGGTGCGTTGTAGATTTGATTCTGCTTGAGCAGTCCGCGCACGCTGGGCCCAAGATACACCGAAAAACCAACGGCTGCCGCTTCGTCTTCACTTGCAGCAACAACCTCTGCTTCCTGTTCAAGTTCTGCCGAAGCTGTTCCTGTATCACCAGTAACCGCGGTATCCGTGCTTGCTGTGCGTTCTTCCGTAGCTTCTGTTTCTTCGGTCTGTACATTTTCTGCCGCTTCTTCTAGTTCCATGGTCTCGCATCCTCCCTTTGTATACTGGGCAAATTCCATTCTGTCACGATTTCTCCACCATAAAACGGTGCAAGGTCATCCGGATAGATTGCGCTTTCGATGCCAGTTTGCAAATCTAAGTCAAACTGATTTGCAGCGTTTGGATTTTTTAATAAAGAAATACGGAACTTCTCCATTAGGTTCAGCAGCAAAATCGAACCCTCTTGCTCATCCTCGTGGTATACACAAAAAATCGTGCGCAAAACCGCGCGTGATTTCGGCAGTTGCCCCATTTCCTGCGCATCCTTGCCGGTTACGAGCTGATGAATGATATACGGTACTTTCTTCTTATAAGCACTGCTGCTGGGCAAACGCATTGCATACACATCCGGCGCACGATCCGCCGGCTGCTGCAGTTCGCCTTTTTGCGGCGGTACCGGATAACGCAGTTCTTTGACCAGTTCCTTTGTGCGTTCGCATATTGCATTTAACAAAATGGTTTTCGTCATGTTTTACCCCCGCAATCCTGCTAAAATGCGTTCCGCTTCTTGCTCCAAGCGCACGTCAAACTGTTCCATTGCCTGCTCGCAAAGCGGCTGTGCAACCTCTTCGTTTCCGACCATCTGCGCCACAGCTGAACCCATCCTTTCGTGAATCTCATCCTTTCCAGTGTCTGTCACGCCGCCCGTTCGTTCAAAAATGCCAACATGTCCGGATTTGAAACGTGCTACAAATGTGCCAGTTAATAAATGTGCAGAGGTACTTTTAAATTGATGTCCATACGCTGTCATGCCGGGATGCATCATGCGCCAGCCATCGCTTGTCTTAACCGGCATAAACCGTGCGCTCACTTGCGGGTTTTGCGGTCCGGAACCCTCATAGCGATGCAGCGGTATTTTGTGACTGGAAAACAAAATGCTTGCTGTAATCCCATGCCCTATTCGATAGCGAAATGTGATATTACGCTCTTTTCGGATATTGGCATCCGAAATCGCATATTTTTTACGGATTTCTTTGCTGCTGTTTTTCTGTATCTCCTGCAAGGTTCGTTTCGCAGTGCTTTGCAAGGCAGCATCAAACTTTCCCGGCATTCCTGCAAGCAGCTTTTCCGCCCTGGAAAGCACATCTTCGTTTTGCCGATGGATGGTGATAATCATTCCTGCATCGCCGCCAATTCAATGCACAGCATACCACTTTCGCAGGTAGATGTGCTGACGCGATATTGCTGTAAAAACCCCGTTGCATCTTGTATGGCAAGCCGTGCACCGGATTCCGGCTGCAGTTCCCCAAGACTATCTGAAGCGCAATATAAAATCGCCTGCGCTTGGTATAGCCCCTGCAAATGCTCGTTGGCCGAGCGTGTTTTTTCGCGTTCTTCCAGCGTCATGTCGGTGAGCATCACAGGAATGTCTTCATATGTTGTGCCATCATAAATAACCGTTTTTGTTTCTGCGAATTCGCCTGTATTCAAAAATACATTCGCAACATCTTGCTGTATGAGTTCCTTAAAGGTCATCGGTGCACGCCCTCTCCCGTTGCATTGCGCAGGGCGGTTTGTCCGCCCTGCGTTCTCTGCCGTTATCCGAGCAGTTTGATTTTCACTGCTGCGTCCGTGGCCGCACAAGCTTCCACGCACCATCCGCACGCAACATTGCTGGTTTCCGTTGTCGTTACAACGCTGTTCGTTGCATCCCAGTAGCATTGTGCGCCAAGCGTGATGGCTGCGCCCGCAGTGCTGTGCGGCAAACTGAAAACGCCTTCTGTGAACAAAACACCGGTTTCTCCTGCTGCAATATCTGCCCCGACAATTCCGCAGCGTGTTGCAAGTGTCACAACGCTTCCCGCCGCAATGGTGCTTGTGCCGCCATTGGCGTATTCCACGGTTTCTCCGCTATAAATATAGGTTGCCATAGTTCTGTCCTCCTGCTTAAATAGTGATTGCTACGCCGTCATTGCGTGCAATGCCGCGGTAATCCATAACCGTAATGCCCCAGTCCATCCAGATATCCCACGCGAAGCCAAGCCGTCCCGTCACTTCGCTGCGACGAATGGTAGGGGTTTCCTGTCCGTTGAGATAATCCACCTGCACCGATTTTGCGGTCATCGGGTTCGCGACCATAAACCAAGGTGCGGCATTTGTACCCGCCAGTGCGTTAATGGTGGCATCCTCAACATAGTGCAGTCCCTTATTTGCCATCGGGTTATATCCTGTGTTGTTGCTCTCCGCCGTCGTGATGGATGCAGAATGCAAAAGGGTGTCCACGGTCATCCCATATCCAATCGGCAGCACCATCATGCGCGGGGAAACGTTGATTGCATTTCCAAACGGGTCCTTTTGCGCCTGCATTTTCAGCATCAGCGCATTGATGGTGGCAAGCGATGGTGCTGCGCCGGCGGTTGCTTGGTTTGCGTGATTTGCGCAGAACAATGTTTTTCCGTCATACACCTTTGCAGCATTGTTGAAAATCAGTTCATATACCTGCTGATTGATTTCACGCTTTGCTGCTGCCGCATAAACACCCGGCACTTGTGCCAGAAACCCAATATCATCATTGATAAAGGATTGGCGCGACATCGTGAACTGTGTGCCATAGGTGTCAATTTTGCGTTGCGGAAGCTGCTCTGTAGATGGCTTAGAGGCTTTCAGTTCTCCGTTTTCCGGCACCTTGTAGAATGACCCGCCGCCGATAATGTAGTTGTGCTCCGGTGTCTGCTTAAAGTCCGAAACGCTGCCCTTGGTGCACCATTCTTGGAAGGTCGTCGGCACTTCGCTGTAGAGCTGCACAATGTTTTTGCGAATCGTTTCATCCAAAATAGCAGGAAACGCCGCTGTCGGGTTGAAATACTGCCTTTGGAGCTGCTCAAACAACTGGTCAGAAGACATATGGCGCAATTCACTGTCGCTTGCTGCGCCTTCTCGTGCCAGTGAATCAATCGCAAGGTCTCGCAAACTCATACCGCGCAGTTCTGCTGCGCCCTCCACCGGCTTTGCAACATGCACCCCACATCGAAGCTGTAAGCCGTCAATTGCCGCAGCACGGTACTTGTCGCCCTCATCCGTTGTCACTTTTGCGCTGACTGGTGCGCCGTTCTTTTTCAGTTCCGCCAAAATTGCAGCACGGCAACCATCTACCGTTGCTGTCGGGTCATTGATGTACGCAGTCGCATCCATTCCAAAATCACGGCACATAGAGGTAATGGTCATAATGCGGGTGCGTTCTGCGGTCGCAGCTTGCCGTGCTTGCTCCTCGTTTGCGGGCGCAAGTGCGGGTGGTGTGCCCCCGTCTGGCTGATTCGCTGCGATTTCGTCAATCTGCCGCTGCAGGCTGTCGAACTCTTGCTGTTCTTCTGCATTCATGGCGCGTTTTTCGTCCTTGACCGTGCTCAAAATCTGGTTTTGTTTAGACACCAATTCTTTCATATTCATGGGTGTTATGCCTCCTTCGTAAGTCGCAATCTGTTTTTATTGATTTGCAGCTGTCGTTCTCGCAGCCGTGTGGCTTCCAATTCGTCTTCCGAGAATTCACGCCCTACGCCAACGGTCGCATTTGCTGGAACGCTGACAATCGAAACCTCGTATGGCATCCAATGCCGTGCAATGCTGCAAGGTCCTGTATATTTCCCGTCTGCCGAAGTCGCGCCTGCTTTGACTTCCTCCCAACTATCCACACGGTACCCAACCGATACCCCTTTGAGCGTCCCGCTCGCAACCTTCTGCCGAATCGTTTCTGCATCAGCATCGGTATCAAATTCAATTTCCGCATACCCACGATTGTTCTCTACCCACGCTCGCAAGATGCGGCCAAGCACACGATTGCGGTCATGGTTATAAAGAACCACGCCAATTTCCTGCAGCCGTGACAAATCGCACGCATTGTCTGCATGGTCTAGAATTTCCGGTCCGAACCATCGGTTATACGGTTCTTCACTGGAAAAGCTCAATAAAAACTGTCGCTCTTTCCCGTCTGCCTGTGTGATTGCTGCGGTGGCTTCACGCCTTAGGTCGTTTTTCGTCCTCTGCGTCGAGGTCGTCCGAATCAATGTCTGCTTCTTGTCCATAAATTACACCTCCCAACTCTACGCCTTTTTCCTTGGCATAGGACAAAGCTTCTGCCATATCGTCAATTTGTTCCTTCCAGTCCCGTCCTGCTTCCGCTGCAATTTGCTGAAAGGTTTTCTGACCGGATTGCATAGCGATTTTATTTGCATTGGCTTCTTTCAGCGGATCAATCCACCGCTTGGGGCTTGCAACCCATGTATGCTTAAAGTAAGCTTCTTTGTTCTCCCAAAAATCTTTGATTGCAACCAATCCTGCCAGTACACAAGAAATGACAAAGGTTTCATAAACCTCATCCATGAAACTCTCCTGCAACAGTTCGATTTCCTCTGCATAGGTCAAATCATCTTCAATCATGCCCTGCCGTGCACTGCTGTAATTGGTTTCCGACATATCGCGGCTGGTCGCTTCATACGACAAGCCCTGTCCCGCACCAATCAACCGCTGCTGCATTTTTAGAAATGTGGTTGCGTTAACTGTACTCCTTGGCAGTTACCTTTCTGGCTTCTGTGTTCTGTAACATACATTTCACTCCCTTCTAGTTGGCTTTTTATAATATTATCCATGAAAAATTTAGAATGTTCAAAGTCGATTACAGGCGAAAAGTATGAACGAAATATGAATGAAAATCTTCTAAAGTATTCTCAAATCTTTAAAAATCTTCTTACGAAATAGCAACCAATATCAATTATTAATTTTCTTTGATTTTCACAATAATGCACTGAAATACTCCGTTTTTCTTGTTCTAATGATATAAACGGTTTCTTTCTATGTAACCATTTCCACATTTCTTGTAACGAATGTTGAGCACCTTGCTTCCGCAAACCACCCGTTTCTCATACCCTGCTGTGCAAAGCCAGTCATCCACTTTATCAATGATGCTTTCCGTATACAGAATACTGGTTCCGGTTTTACCGTTGGCTTCATTCTGAAACGGAATAATTTCCTGCTCATCGCTGTTGATATGCAGCTGTCCAATAATTGCATCCACAGCTTTGAAGTGCGGCTTACCGGAATGTGAATAGATACCTACCTGCTTGGCAATCTCGACAGTGTCATAAGTACACTTGTACACACCTCTCACCCCCTTCTTGTGTTGTCGTAACATATTTTTTCTTATTTCGTGCTGTAAGCACAATATAACACTTTAACTCTGGTTTGTCAACACTTTTTGTAAAATTCTTTCTGTGTTTTGCGTTGACAGCACACACCCTATGTGATATAGTGATTCTCACAAGGAGGTGAGATTATGAATTCCCGTGTCAAAGCAGTTCGAAAATCATTGCACCTTTCCCAAGAGGATTTTGGAAAGCAACTTGGTGTTGGTCGAGGTGTAATTGTAAATATCGAATTAAACCGTGCTGAAATCAAACCGCTATTTATTGAGCATCTTTGTGATGTGTTCAATGTTAGCGAAGACTGGCTTCAAACAGGTGATGGCGAAATGTTTGTCATGACGGAAACGTCTGCCATTGCACAGCTCTGCAAAGAGCACCATGCAAGCGACCTAGAGCGAAAGATTTTAGAATCCTATTTTAAAATTGACCCGTCTGTGCGAAACCAATTTATTTCCGAATTCCTTGGCGATATGTTTGCATCCCGCTCGGATACAGCTGCTGTAAACGAAAATGAATCAGATGAACAAACGCAAAATGATTTCATTGAAAAAGAGGTGGAGGAGTATCGTCGTGAATTGGAACTGGAGATTAAGGGGGCGGAAAAATCCTCGGCTTTGCCAGACGCAAAGCACGCCTAAAACGCAAAAAGGCCACTCATTACAAGTAGCCCATAAAACAGAAAAATCCCCCGCCGGTACTGGAATACCGACGAGGGTTTGTAAATAGAAAGTAGTTTTGGTGAACACCTTCCAAATAATATTATACAGGATTGACGGATAATGTCAAACAATGAATGCGGGAACACATTGACAATTTCATAAGATGCGGTTATAATGAGCATAGAAAAGGGCACTGTCGGCAGACGGTTAGCCTAATAGGGTTTATGAAATAACCGCTACTTCTTGGCTGGAGGGGCGGTTATTTTGCGTGTATGGATAAAATATGTAGCAGAAAAACTACACATGTAACGATTCTAAGAACCTTCATCCGCATTCGCATCACCCCCTTTCATCAAGGGAGTAACTAACCGTCTACCGTCTGTGACAGTGCCTTATCTCATATAATAGCACAGCATTTTACAAAATACAATGAAAATCCCGCTCGTGGTGCAAACACGAACGGGACATCAATAAAGGTACTGAAATTTTGCAAACGTTCAGTGCCTTTATTTTACCACAAATATATGGTGAAAGAAAGGATTTTTCATTATGGCAAAAAAACGTGGCAATGGTCAAGGCTATGCCCGCAAACGAGGTTCAACATGGACAGCCGTGTGGACCATCGGATTTGAAGCACTCGACGGCGGGAAGCTGCGGCAAATCTATAAGACCAAAGGCGGCTTCCGCACCAAGACGGAGGCTTTACTATATGCAGCCAACCCAGAGAGCGACGGCAAGGGCAAGGCTCCCACGCTATCGTACTATTGGGATGTCTGGTATGAAAACAGCCTGCCCAAATTGAGTTCCTCCAAACAGACCGCTTATAAAATTGCAAAGAATAAATCGGAAGGTTTGTTCTTCACGCCCGTTGACCAACTAAGCATTAAGCAGCTGCAATTTACCGTCAACGAAAAGGCACCGACCTATTATCCAGCAAAGGACATGAAAACACTTCTGGCCAACTTACTAAAGCAGGCGGTCGCAGAGCAATGGATTTCCACCAACCTTGCAGAATTCATCACCCTGCCGGAACTGATTGAAAAAGAGATGGAGCCATTTACAGAAATTGAACTGCATCGGCTCTGGGATGCGTACGGCAAAGGCGATAGCTTCATTGGGTTTATCCTGCTGATGATTTATACCGGCATGATGCCCGGGGAACTGTTCTTATTCAAAGCGGATATGGTGGACTGGCAGTCCTGCGAAATTCGTGGCTGTGGTCTAAAGACCAAGAAGCGAAAAGAAACGCCCATTGTCTTCCCGGATATCATCGCACCGGTTTTGCTCGATCTGTGCCAACAGTCGAAAAGCCGCATCGGCAAGGTGCTCTGCATGAACCGCGATAATTTTTATAAAGAGTTTCATGCTGCTTTGGAGCGTGCCAGCGTCCGTGACCTTCCCCCGTACTCTTGCCGACATACCACAGCCACAGCACTTGCGCTCGGCAATATTGCTCCTAGCGTCATACAGGAAGTTATGCGCCATACCAAATTCACGACAACGCAAAGATACATCCATCCGGACACCGCCGCAGCACGCAGTGCTGTGAACAAAATGGACAAGGGTAAAGCGCAATAGCCATGAAATCCTTGTACTTTACCGTGTACTGTATAGAAAAGTTTTTTTGAATTTGCAAGCGTATTTCTTAGGATTTTTCACATTTCGTAAAATATGAATACCTGAACTTAAATGAATGAAAAAGCACTGAAAACAATCATTTCTAACTGTTTTCAGTGCTTTTTGGCGGAGAAAGAGGGATTTGAACCCTCGCGACACTTTCGCGCCCTACTCCCTTAGCAGGGGAGCCCCTTCACCACTTGGGTATTTCTCCATATTTAATAAATTTATATCAACCGCCATTATCTATATAATGGCGGAGAGGGTGGGATTCGAACCCACGCGCCCTTTCGGACAAACGGTTTTCAAGACCGCCTCGTTATGACCACTTCGATACCTCTCCATCGCAGTCC
Organism: Intestinibacillus sp.; assembly: GCA_963663775.1. Lineage (GTDB taxonomy): Bacteria > Bacillota > Clostridia > Oscillospirales > Butyricicoccaceae. The sequence goes on from OY760624.1 coordinate 155,286, forward strand.
TTTGACCCTTGAACCGTTTATTATTATACTATACCAAATCTACATTGTCAATACATTTTCTTAGAAAGTTTGCTTTTGAAAAGTAAGATAATAAATGCGAAAGAGTATTATACCTCTGACGCATTTATTTTTTTATCTAAAACTGTAGAAAGCGTGGTGAAAATATGACGAAAAAAACAAAGACATTGACCTTGTCCGACCGATTAAAGATTGAGCAAGCCTATTTAAGCGGAAAAAACCATCGCAAAAATTGCGACTTCCATAGATTCTTGCCCTTCGACAATCTATCGGGAACACCATCGTGGATATGCAGGAAGACCCGATATAAACGGACGTCCCGCCTATAGCGCAAAAATAGCGCAGGAAGTCAATGCCCGAAACATTAAGCGGCGTGGGTGTCGCAGACGCACGCTTGACGATAAAAAACACTGAACAGCATCACCTTCTGCACCTTGAAAATTTCATATGGGTACGCACAAGAGAAAGAGAAAAGAGGAGGGGATACCTATATGAACAACGGCACAACTATTATTGAGGAAATAATCCAAAGTTACCCAGACTTAATGAAAAAAGACTGGATTTGAAATATGCTGCAAGTGGTAGCAATGATGATACCACTACAGCGAGTGCAGCCATGGCAGAGCTGCCACCAGAGGAACAGCGACGTTATGATGCGATTCGTTCATCAATTCAGCACACAAACCAAGTCTATCATGATGAGTCAAGGCGCTTGCTTGTGATTCAAGCATCTTACTGGGGTAACTCTACAGATAATTGTCAAACAAGCACTGTATCGACTGCTGCAACAGAAGAATATCATTCTATTCCCAACCCATGTCGTAGCAGCCATGCGAAAAATCAGCACGGTTTCCAAATGGATAGAGCGAGATACAGGGCACATAACGCAGGCAGAGCACATTACAGCAGAAATGCAGCTCCCCATTGGTATCGTCCGAAAGGTGCTGTCCTGCATCAAATCCGTCGGAACGTGCTCTCTGGATACTCCCGCTTCCGAAGATTCGGATGATACATTTGTGGATTTGTTTGCAACGTCAGAACCAACACCCGAGGAAGTATTCGAACAAGAAGACCTAAGAGCACAGATTTTGGACGTTTTAAAAACGCTTGAGCCGTTAGAGGAAAGCACTATCAAACTGCGTTTCGGCTTTATTAGCGGTGAAATTTACACCGCTAAAGAAACAGCGCAGGAGCTGCGGATTTCGCTGGAGTATGAGCAGCGGTTAGAGATTAAAGCAATGCGGAAATTACGCCACCCTAGCAGAAGCAGCTTCCTGCGTGAGTATTTATGAAGGAGAAGAATATGAAAAAACTTAGTTCTTTGGACAAGAGGTTCTACGGAACACCGAACGAACCCGCCGTTGCGGAGGCTGAGACCCCTGAAAACACAAAATCTGAGGTTACTAGCACGGACATCAAGCAGAATACGAGAAATATTAAGCTGCAAAAATTGGATGACCTTTTTGCAACAGGAAATTCCAATACAGAAGTGCCAATCGAAGCACAAATTCAGCAGATTGCGCTCAGCGAACTGCATCCATTCAAAAGGGAGGTGCACGGCATTGAGCATGGTGATTACGCAAAAGGCTTGCGATAGCAGAAATTATAAAAATGCAAGCCGTAGTAAAAACGATATTCTTTATATTACGGTTCACTATACCGGTAATAACGGGGATACCGCAGCAGAGAACGGCAATTACTTCAACGAACCATACAAAGTCACGTCGGCGCATATATTTGTGGACGAAGACAGCGTGGTGCAGTCGGTAGCGTTTGAGGACATTGCTTGGCACTGCGGCAAGGACTATTCCGGCGGTTCGGTAGCCTATTGGGGCAAGTGCACGAACTCCAACAGCATCGGCGTAGAAATCTGCATGAACGATAAGTCTTGGGGTGTGCGCCAAGAAAGCATTGACCCTGCAGTGGAAGTGGTCAAATATTTGATGGACAAGTTTGGCATTGATGTAGCGCACGTGATTCGACACTATGATGTGTGCCATAAAGAGTGCGCTACACCGATGGTGACAAGCACGGCACTATGGACAGCATTCAAAGCAGCATTGGAGGATGATGAAGTGGTAGAACAAGCACAAATGCGCATCGGCAATGAAATGGTAACGGTCGACCTCATCCTGAAGAATGGCACGAACTATGTACAAATCCGTGACTTTGCAGAAGCCGGATGCAATGTATCGTATGATACGGGCAGCAAGCTTGTGACCATTCTGCCGAAGGATACCCGCATTACACCAGACACGATTGACAGCGCAACACAGGCGGCCATGGACCAGCTGAAAGCTGCCGCAGGTCTGACGGATGCAACCGTGGAATTCATGCGCACCTATTCGTATGGGGATGAGCTGATTAAGAAATTAGCTGCAGCAATGGGAAAATGAGTGTGAGAACGCCCAGTATCCTTGTGTCACTGGGCGTTTTTTTGTAAATAAAACTATATTATAGCAAATAAATAATAAAAAAACAAGAATTTTAAATATATTACAAATAATATATAATATAATAATATTGTTATATGGAGGAAATTTTTAAAATGCAAAAATGTTTCAAGAAATTCACAAGTTTAGTGTTGGCAATGATGTTGCTGTGCGGGGTTCTGCCGTTTGCGGCTGCGGTGGAGGATACAACGATAAATGATTGGACAACGTTGGCGTCTATGTCAACTAAACGATCCTTTTTTCAATCGGAAGTCATTGATGGTAAAATTTATGCTATTGGTGGAAGTAACGAGAAATCAGCTGAGGTTTATGATTTAACAACTAACACATGGTCTACATTGGCCTCAATGTCAACGGTTAGATCTTATTTTCAAACCGAAGTTATTGACGGTAAAATCTATGCCATTGGTGGAACAGACGGAAGAAACGATTTAAGTTCAGTCGAAGTTTATGATCCATCAACGAACACGTGGACTACACAAGCTTCTATGGCACAAGCTCGAGCAAAGTTTAGAACCGAGGTTGTTGATGGTAAAATTTACGCTATTGGTGGAAGTTACACGGAAACAGCTGAGGTTTACGATCCGGCAACAAATGTTTGGAAATCAATCGACTCGATGCCACAAGCTAAGTCAGAGTTTTCAACAGAAGTTATCAATAAAAAGATTTATGCATTTGGTGGATGGAAGCATCAAGGAGGCGGCACGGCTACAGTATATGTTTATGATTCAGAAACAGAAAAATGGACAACTTTGGAGAGCATGCCTGCATATATGGCTCAATTGAAAACTGCAGTTGTAGGAGATAATGTTTATGTAATTGGAGGTTTAGGATCAAATAATGGTAGGTCATATGCGTATAACATTACTCGTAATGCATGGACCCTACTAGTTAAGGCACCTATTTCTCATACAGGTAGTTGCTTAGATGTTGTAAATGGGAATATTTATGCTGTTGGAGGTGTCGATAATAGACAGTCGGCGGAAGCTTATAATCCAGGAATAAACACTTGGGGCGAATTGGATTCTATGTCTTTTGAACGGTATGGATTGCAGACTGCAGTTGTTGACGGAAAAATATATGCTTTTGGTGGAGATCGTGACGGCACTATGGAGGTATATATGGTTTCTAATGCTGAAAACCCGACAGACCCAACAGACCCAACAGACCCGACAGACCCAACAGACCCGACAGACCCGACAGACCCGACAGACCCGACAGACCCAACAGACCCAACAGACCCGACAGACGCAAACGCACTGCTCCGTATTACTATGACAACGGGCATCATCAAAGAATACGAAATGACTTCCGCTGACATCAATGCTTTTGTCACATGGTATAATGGCAGAGCGGAAAATCAGCCGATGTACATTATTGATAAGACATACAATTTGGGTCCGTTCCATAGTCGTACGGATTATCTTCCGTATGATAAGATTGCGGATTTTGAGATTATGGAATATTAAGATTTGGAATATACAACACTGCCTCTTTGATTGGAGGGGCCTTCTTTTTGTAAATAATCTTATATTATAGAGAAAGAGTAAGAATATTAAATATATTATAAATAATATTGCTATATGGGGGGGATTTTTAAAATGCAAAAATGTTTCAAGAAATTCACAAGTTTAGTGTTGGCAATGATGTTGCTGTGCGGGGTTCTGCCGTTTGCGGCTGCGGTGGAGGATACAACTGATATAACGTCAGATACGACTATATCAGATAGTACAGAAATAACGGAGGAAACTACAACGACCTCTGAAGATACTGCAACTGCAGAAAGTGAAACTGACACAACATCAGATAACACAGAAACAACGGAAGTAAAGCGGCATTTGTCTGGGGGAGGGTTACATTCTCTTGCAGTAAGATATGATGGTACGCTATTGGCATGGGGAGGCAACACATATGGCGAACTGGGTGACCCCGATATTGGAAAATCAGATCATTTATCAGAGCTGACGGGTTTGGACGTGGCATCTATATCTGCGAGCGGTCATTGTAGTATTATGGCAAAAAAAGATGGTACGGTTTGGATATGGGGGGCAAATGGTGTTTATTCTCCCAAAATGCAGCAAGTATCAAAAATCAGTGATGCTGTGGACGTTTGTTGTGGATCAGGTTCATATTATGTTATAAAATCTGACGGCACTGCTTGGTCTTGGGGGATAAATTCTAATGGAGAACTTGGAAATGGATTGGTTACAAATTACCGACAGCTTAGCCAGATAAAAGTTTTGGAGAATGTCAGAGAGATTAGTAATAGTGGGGCGACTCCAACTTGTTTAGCGGTTTTGGAAGATGGAACTGTCTGGGGTTGGGGAGCTAATGTAGGCGGACAAATTCCAGGGGAGGGGCATAACGTTTCAACTCCAGTGCAGATATCTGGTCTAGAAGATATCATTTCAGTTTCGGCAGGAGATGATTTTGGCGTTGCGCTGAAAAGCGATGGCACCGTTTGGACATGGGGAAAAAATACGGTTGGTGAACTCGGAGATGGAACGACAACAAACTGTAGTGTGCCTACACAGGTAGCAGGTCTTAGTAATGTAATTGATATCTCAGCCGGTTCGGGTCATGTACTTGCATTGAAAAGCGATGGTAGGGTCTGGAGTTGGGGATTGAATTCAACTGGTCAACTCGGAGACTACACGCTGACAAATAGATATACACCTGTACAAGTGAAGGGACTTGAAGATATTGTTGAAATATCAGCTGGAAAAAGCACGTATGTTGGATCACTAGCAATGAAAAAAGATGGGAGCATCTGGGGATGGGGAAATAATACTACTGCTTTTAGAACGTTATTAGCAGAGGAGCCGTTTCTCACTCGACCTATCCCAATTTTCGATGGAGATCCAGACTATACTGGTGGCACCTCAGTATTGGCTGACATGCCTGAAATCAGCCAGTTATTCACTGGCGAAAATCACACTTTCGCACTCTGTGTAGACGGAAGTCTGTGGGCATGGGGCAAAAACGATGAAGGACAGCTAGGTGTAGGTGATGTTGGCGATCAGAAAACGCCAGTGCAGATTACCGGTATCGGTACGGTAGAAACTGTTGTTGCTGGGCACAACCATACATTTATTATCTGCGAAGATGGTACTGTTTGGACATGGGGTAAAAATGATCAAGGACAGCTTGGTGTTGGAAACACGGACAATCAGTTTATTCCGGTTCAAATTCAATAAAATGATAAAGAACTTTGTATAGAATCATCTCCTAGAAAAACACCCAGTATCACTTTGGCTGTGAATACTGGGTGTTTTTTTATCGCTCATAATCTGTTAGCATATTTGAATGGGGGATTTTACACCAATTTGCACAACTGAATTTATAGCTTTCACACAAGAATATGATAAATTCACAGAATTAGGGGTTGAATTGCTTGGATTAAGTGTGGACAGCAATCCATCTCATCTTGCTTGGGTTTATTCAATTTATGTGATAACTGGGATGCAAGTGCCGTTTCCAATTGTAGCAGACAGAACAGCGGAAATCGCAAGGTTATATGGCATGTTTGCACCAGATGCGAGTGAGAGTGCAACAGTGCGAAATGTATTTATCATCGACCCAAATCAGATTGTACGTGCGATTTTGGTATATCCTTTGACCAATGGACGCAGTATTCCTGAAATACTGCGCTTAGTCACCGCATTGCAGACAACAGACAATGAAAAAGTGCTCACGCCTGCAAATTGGCAGCCGGGAGAGCCAACTATGGTGCCGCCGCCCAATACCTATGAAGAACTACTGCAAAGACAGGCAAATCCATATGATAAGGGGTTGCGGTGTCGAGATTGGTATCTGTGTTATCATACCAAACAATTGCCACAATAGCGTCTAAAAGCGCTTATTTAAACGAAATTACATGCACTATCGATGCAGCAGACCACCGTAAACATGTAGAACCTATATACACAACGGCGAACCAGCGTATTTTAGAAATATTTCCCAAATTCACCAGCTCTCGTTTGTGAGTACAGGTTCCTAAAATAGGCATCGACCTCAGGTGATAAACCCAACACAGCATTCTGGGGGTTATCATCTGGGGTCGATGTGTGTTCTAATAAGAAATGATGCTATAAAATGCGATGCTTAAGAACAGTGCAGACAAATAGAAGTGTTGGCTTTGTTGCACTGCGACATCATTTAATCCATACTTTCTTTTAAGATGCTCACGATTTCGTCATGGGTTAGAACCTTGTATCCGCACGGTAAAATGAACGAACCCTTTGCAATGCCGTCAAGCATATCTTCTGTCACGCCAAGTTCGGTGATATGCATTGCAAGACCAAGTTCACGCATATAGGATTCCATGCAGGACAATCCTTCCTCGGCAATTTCTACATCGGTTTTGCCTATAGGAGACACACCCCAGACAATAGTTAAGGCGGCGATTGCATGACGGATATTATAAAGATCTTTTTCAACGATCTTTTGACAGATGCACTTTCGCAATTCGATATCCAAATGGTTGCATCCTATTCTTCTTGAAAAGGAGAAACGGTATGCTTCGTTTAAAAATGCCGGAAAACATAACCCTACGATTTGAGTTCTGGACAGGCTTCGGGAAACCGGAAGCTGCCATAACCGGTAGCATTTTAGCGACTGCCATTGGAGTTTGACGAAGAACAGCGAAAGTCTGCAAACGAAGTATTGAATGAATTGAAGGGAACATCATCCATTTCAAATGTTATCTACACCACACCTGGTACACCCATGGGTGACGGCAGCTACGCTGTAATGCTGGCAGAAGCGGAAAAATATATCGGTTACCCATATGTCTGGGGCGGCAGCAGTCCAGAAACCTCCTTTGATTGTTCCGGATATGTATCTTGGGTCATTAACCACAGCGGTTGGAGCGTCGGGCGATTAACTGCACAAGGACTGTATAACATTTGCACGCCTGTATCAACAGCAAATGCACAGCCGGGTGACCTTGTGTTTTTCAAAGGAACGTACAACACCTCCGGAATCTCACACGTTGGTATCTATGTCGGCAACAGCACAATGCTTGCTGCAGGTGACCCAATCGGATACGCATCCCTTGAAACAAACTACTGGCAGACACATTTCTATACCTTTTGCCGCTTACCAAGCTTGCAGTAATTTGGATTTTAAACAACCTAAATATCAACACGAATTTAACCCCCCTTCTGAAAATTGTTCTGACGGGGGTTATTTGCATGCAAAAGGAGGAGCCTTCCACCACCACGCGAAGCGACTCCTCCCCACATATCAAAACCTTTGCACATTCCAAAATCAAAAACGAAAGGACGCATGAAAATGAAACATACACGGATTTCGAACTGTTTAAAAATGCCGAATGTTATCATCGATGACACGATTCTAACCTATGCATCAAAATGTGTTGCGGCAACGCTCTATGCCTATCGCAACACCCTCAATTACTGCCGTTTGGGACTGGCAAAGCTTGCACGGTATTCCGGCTGCTCTGTTGCGACCGTACGCAAGGCACTGACCCAGCTTACAGAGCGTGGATACATTTCCACCTATCGCAATTATGCGTGGTGCACACAGCGTTCCCGCATGATATTCCGTAAGGATGCTATTATCTGCCGTGTTTCCACTCACACGAACTTTACCTTCATTCCCCGTGCTACACTGCAGATGGGTATGCGTAAGAGCAGCTTCTCCATCTATCTGTATATCTGTCGCACTGCCGGCAACACAGGACGTGCATTTCCTAGCCTGCGTAAAATTGCAGATACTCTGCTGATGGGCACATCCACCGTATGCCGGGGCTTGAAAGAACTCACTGACTTGACACTGCTGCACCGTGAACATTGCATCAAGCGTGACGGCTGCCATGCTTGCAACTCTTACTTTTTGATACGCAATGTGTCCAAGAAAGCGACTGCAAAGGTTGTCCCGGTGATTCGTGTCGTGCGTACTACACCGTCTGCACCTGTTACTGTACAGCCTGTACGCATTTCAGCCAGGACGCTTCACCACAGACCTATCAAACGCACTGCGTGTAATTTACAAATCATTTTTTCTGACTTCAGTATAATTCATCCACCGTAGAATTGCAATCCAATTCTACCCTAGGGGGTGTTATCATTTTTAGCAAACTATTAAGAGACTAAAGATAACGTAAGTTATTATCAGCGGAAAAGAAAAAGTATAAGGGCATATCTGCAGGCAACTCTTTCACTATGTCCATGATACAGGGACAACCCTAAAACTGAGCTGTCGCACCGCCTTTTTCTTTTCCGAAGATTTTTACAATTCTTTTTTAAAATCACTTGACAATTGTTAGTATATGTAGTACAATGTATTACATAAGGAAGGGCGTGATTACATGACTATCTCGTTGAGATTAAGTGACAACGATGGTCAATTATTTAAGCAATATGCTGCACTATGTGGTTTATCCATCTCCGAGCTGATACGTGTGTCGGTATTGGAGCATATCGAACAGGACTGCGACCTACAGGCATATCGACAGGCATTGGATGCTTATGCAGAAGACCCATCGACTTATTCTCTTTCAGAAACCGAAAAGGAGATGGGTTTTCGATGAAATTGCACGTACAATGGACATCACTAGCGAAAAAGCAGCTGTACTCGTTGGACAAACCGTTTGCTGCCTTGATACTTGGTTGGGTACGCAGCCATTTGGAGCATTGTACCGACCCGTATTTTCATGGCAGCTATCTGTCACCTGATGATGACACTGCATGGAAATATCGTATTGGCATTGGTGGCGAATACCGACTTCTCGCTCGCATCCAGCACGATACCATCCTCCTCCTGCAGCTTTGTATTGGACATTCCCTAGAGAATCACGAATGACGCAAAAAGGAGACGTGAGTTTATGATAACGCTTGCAATTACGATTTTATTAGCAATCCTAGCTTTTTTCGTCTATATAGCATTGTTTGCTGCCGTATATCTCCATGTTGTAGATGGTCTTATTATCTCTATGGCAATCGCATATACGCTGCATACCTACGTGCATTGGCATCCTGCGTTCTGTCTGCTCGCCTTCATCGCCAGTTGGATTATTGTCGCAATGATTCAGCAGCGTAATCTTGGCTATTGGCTGATTTCTGGCTCTTTTTCAATTGGCTATGCCCTAATGACAGCCAAATTGGTATATGACTCCACCCATCAAGATATGATTTGGGCAAGCGTGTTCGGTAGCCTATCTCTGATTATGTTTGTTGCCCTTCACAAGATGCACAGCCCAAATTATAATTAAACTGACATAAACTGCATTTATGTCTTGCCTTTTACGCAAAGTTGCGGTAATATAAAAAACGGGGATAAAAAAGTCCCCTCATAGACTATCATCCCCTGGCAGAGATGATGGTCATGCGCCAGACAATGAAAAGACCATTGCAGGCTGATGAGAAGACTTATGTAAGTATAACACGCATAAGAAAACTTTTTCAAGGCTTTTCGATGGGAAACCATTGGAAAGTTATTTTTTTGCGAAATCTGCGTCACACGTTGGACAAGCATCAACCATGGTTTTAGCAGTCGAGAGGCTGTTAATAGTAACCCCCCGGCTTAGCCGGGGGTTCTTCATATGCGGGCATAGCCCTATGGTACTAGCAGCACCTAAAGGTGCATCGACGGTCTGCCGTCTGCGAAACTTGCTACTGGCTACCCGTTGAACGGGTCACGATATTCTTTGTTTGTCATTTGGTCCGCTATCTGGTCTTCTTTCAACTGATTTTGAATGTACGCGGCGATTTTCTTTGTATTTTTGCCGACCGTATCCACATAATATCCTCTGCACCAGAATGTTCTGTTGCCGTGCTTATATTTTAGATTTGCATGGCGCTGAAAGATCATCAGACTGCTTTTCCCCTTTAGAAATCCGACAAATCCAGATACGCTTTCTTTAGGTGGTATCTCCACTAACATATGAATGTGATCGGGACACACCTCTGCCTCTATTATGTTTACTTGCTTCCATCGGCACAATTCTCGGAGAATTGCACCGATTTCTCTTTTATTTTCCTTATAGAAGATTTGTCTTCTGTATTTTGTTGCAAAGACTATGTGATATTTGCAATTCCATCTCGTATGTGCTAAGCTATTGGTGTCATTCATCCGAATGTCCTCCTTTTGATTCTTGGTGCAGTTGGCAGACCGCACTTCTAGTTTATCAAAAGGAGTTTTTATTTTCTTCCCCTCGCTAAAGCTTTTTTTGTACCACTGGCATAGCCAGTGGATTCTTTACAAATAAAAAATCGTGTATGCGCTGCAAACACATACACGACCTCTCAACGGGCGAAGCGATGAACATATTAAATTTTGTCGAAGTGTCCCCCTAGCACGGGAAAGTTGAGAGATTTACGGCATCTTGACAAAATAATATTCTCCTCAAGCAACGGAGAAGTAGCAGGCCGGACACAATGTGCGCCAAGACATCAGCTTCTGCTAATCGAGCGATAAAACACACTGTTTCGCAAAACCGAAATCCTGCACTCAATAATGACACTCGTGGCCCAATAGAAAACCCTTAAATGGGGGGGCGGCGTCGGATCGGAACCGACGATCTCTGTGAAGTTTGTATTCACGATTGCATGGAGATAGCGCACTGGAGAAAAACTCACTGTGCGGCTTTGAGGAATCAAGGGAGCAAAAACCCTTATATAATGTATATACAGATGTTCTGCCTTTTCTGTAAAGGGGAGGCTGACGTCTTTCTAAAGATACAGCGATACAACAAATAACCACATCTCGAAATATGGTTATTTGTTGTATTTCTGGTCCGAGTGACAGGACTTGAACCTGCGGCCTCTTGACCCCCAGTCAAGCACGCTACCAACTGCGCCACACCCGGTTTTACGACTTTATTATTATATCAAAGCAACACCTACTTGTCAATATAATTTTTCATATCGCTAAGTATTAGCGCATTAAAAAACTGCCACCACGCAAGAACATCGAACAATCAATACCCTAGCTGGATTTTTTGATATAGCAAGTCTACGAGCGCAACAAAGGAATATCCCGTTGCATGGCACGAAAATTACGCATCCCTCTGAATGAGCATATCGAGAATAATGACAAAACAAAAGCACATAAAAAGTGATACATAGGCAAAATGAACATCTGCTATCAAACCTCTCAAAGACTGATACAGGACGCAGGAGTTGCGGAAGTCTTACAACCTGCATTCACACATCTTATAAATTATCTCTTTACTTTATGGTCAAAATAGAATAAAATGAACTTATATAGAATATACGATAACTTAACTAGGAAAAGAAGGTGTTACTCTTATGTATTGCGTAAAATCCATCACAGAAGATGCCTACTGGATTGGTGGCAGCGACCGTCGTCTGGCATTGTTTGAAAATGTATTTCCCATCACACGCGGTGTTTCCTACAATGCCTATCTGGTCATGGATGAAAAAACGGTACTGTTAGATTCTGTGGATGCAGCCATCAGCGGTCAGTTTTTTGAAAATCTGGCGCATGTTTTGGGCGAAAAGCCACTTGATTATGTCATCATCAATCATGTAGAGCCAGACCACTGTGCGATGCTGCACGATATTATTTTGCAGTATCCTAATGTACAGGTGGTTGGCAACGCCAGAACCATCTCGATGATTCATCAATTTTTTGAATTCGACATTCATGACCGTGTTGTGGTTGTGAAGGAGGGCGAAACCCTTTGCACGGGTCGCCATACCTTCTCTTTCTGGATGGCTCCCATGGTGCACTGGCCGGAAGTCATGGTTACCTACGATGCAACGGATAAAGTGCTTTACTCTGCCGATGCTTTCGGTACATTTGGTGCCATGAATGGCAATTTGTTTGCCGATGAAATCGATTTTGAGCATGAGTGGTTGGATGATTCCCGCCGATATTACACCAATATTTGCGGAAAATATGGTGCTCAAGTGCAAGCACTTCTCAATAAAGCTGCTGCATTAGACATCCAGAAAATCTGCCCGCTGCACGGACCTGTTTGGCGTGAAAACATCGGTTGGTATATTGATAAATATCAAAAATGGAGCACTTTTACCCCCGAATCACAGTCCGTCATGATTGCTTATGGCTCCGTTTACGGCAACACTGAAAACGCTGCCAATCTGCTCGCTTCCCTATTGGCGGATGCTGGCATTCAGCACATTGCGATGTATGATGTTTCCACAACTCACCCTTCCGTGATTGTTTCAGAAAGCTTCCGCTGCAGTCATTTGGTGTTTGCCTCCTCCACCTACAACGGCGGCATTTTCTGCAATATGGAAACTGCTTTGTTGGATTTGAAGGCACACAATCTGCAAAATCGCAAAGTTGCGCTATTGCAAAATGGTTCTTGGGCACCGACTGCCGGCAACCAAATGCGTGACATTTTTGCTTCAATGAAAAATATCACATTGTTTGACCAAATGGTCACAATCAAATCCTCTGTCAAGGAAGCACAAATGGAAGAAATTCGCACCTTAGCAGCACAAATTGCGCAGGATGTACTGTCTTCCAAATAATCGCTACTTTATCTGTGATTGTTAGATGTCTTTTTTCTCGATAAAAAGCACCGCCACAAATTTGTGGCGGTGCTTTTTGCCGTTTGGTGTATCATCATATACTTTTTGTTATCTGCTCATGAAATTATACAGTAAGATAGCAGCTTGTACACGTGTAGCAATGGCATTTGGATGGAACACACCATTTTCATCGCCATTTACCAGTCCCAATCCCTGCGCTGTTGCCACATAACCATAATACTGCTGTGGGATGCTACTTTCATCTGCAAATCGACAGCGATAAATCTCTGCTATGTCTGCAGTACGTCCATATCCCGTCGCATCAATCATGATTTTGACCATTGCCGCACGAGTCAACTCCTGATTCGGTGCATACTCCGCCTCTGTCAGCATACCATAATCGTATGCACGTGCATAAATGTATGCCAACTCATCCGCGTCATCGGGGTCATAGGCTTCGCCCTGTGCACTGAGCAGCAGCACCAAAAAATCCTTCTGTATCAATTTTTTTTGCGGCTCGAAGGTATCGCTCAAATATCCAACACCATATGCCGCTAACTTCGCAATTTCCGGATATCTACTCGCTTCAATGTCACTGTATCCAATCGAAGATGTCTCTTGTTCATCTGTTAAACACAAGGTGTTATCCTTTGCATATACACCATAGCAATTTTCTTCCATTTCCGCTTGATATACCAGTTTCCATTCATACACAAACTCATATCCCAATTTTTCATATGCAGGATAGCTACGGCTGCTAACCGGCACATCCAAATAGGACAATGAAACTGTATGTGCATTAAAATATGTTTGCTGTGCCTGCGCTTGTGTCGTCAAAACGTCTGCGCTTGCAAAGGTGGTATCCTCATCCCAATAGCTTGAGAAGGAATCAATGACGCTATCCTCGCCATGCATGCCCACTATAATATATTGTTCTGGAAAAGCATATCCGTTCACCTGACGGGCATAGGTCTGTACCAGAGAACCATTCCAACTGCGAGAGGAATCCCAAAGTGCGGTTTGCGAAACGGTATCCGGTGCATATTCCTCCAAAAAAGTCTGTATCGTTTGCTGCTGTGCAGTGGTCAACGCAGCAGTTTCCGTGTCTGCATCGCTATAATATGTGTACAAGGACAATAACTTGCCGGTTTTTGCATCGACAGTCACATCTTTATAGATGCCTTCTCCGTTTTTCTCTTTCATGAAAAACATGTCACAGGTTACCGATTCATCGTCTGCATCCACCCAATAGTTTGTGCTGTTTAAGGTATAGGAAGAAAGCCCCAGCACTGCAATATCATCCAATTGCTGCTCTAGTTCTTCTTCTGAACGGACTTCTTTCAGTAAATCTGCCCCCAGCTGTTCCGCATCTGTCAAGCCGCCATCCCTATCGGATGTAGCAAAACCTGAATCTCCCATACCATACTCACCCTGCGAGAGCAACTGCGAATAATTAACGGTTTCTCCTGTCTGCGCATCAACATAATAGCTGTCATACGATGTTGGCATATACAGCAGTTCTGCATGATTTCCTTCGCTGCCCCATGTGCTGTATTGCAACCGCAGCTGCATCGTATCCTGCAGTGCGTTCGCTGCCACAGTCTGTTGTACTGTAGGGGTTGCCGCAGGAATGCCAGACACACACTGCATATCCATTCTCATATAGGATAAAACGGCCAAATCTGTCGAAGCAACATTCATACTAATCCAACTAGGTGACTTGATACCATTACAGTAAATGGTTCCATATACATCTGTGCTTTCTGTTTCAAATGCAATCATTCGGTCATCATCTTCTGTGAAAACAACGGTTTCATTTGATTTTAATACTTTGTTTGCAAACTGCTCGGCCGCCTGCTGTATCTCATCGAAGTTCTTTTCAGGAAACGTCGGCGCATATTCATCATAGTTATAGGATGGTGTATCTGACCGATACAGATAATACGAAAGAATCGTGCCATCCTCGTCCGTCACAATATCCAATTCCTGTGCTTCCGATTGCCAATATAAATTCCACTGATGGTTCATATCACCGGAAGATTCTTCTCCATAAAAGTCCGTATATGTATCGCTAATATCGATTTGCTGTTTCACTTTCTGCACAATTGCAGCTAACTGCTGGTCTTTTGTGTCCGTGACAGCACCCGCGGCGCACACTTGTCCCAAAAAACACAACAATAAAATGCTGGTAAACAATCGCTTCATATAAGCCTCCTTCTCCGAATCATTATATTTTACCCCTATCATATACCCATCATACCGCAAAAGGACAGCTCTCGTCAACTCCTTTTGGAGAATTTTTCAAATAAAAAAAGCCTGGCAAAAGCCAGACTTTTTTTATTTGAAGCTACGCTGCAATTACTTCTCCGGTGAAATTTCCTTGCCATTTTCATCATAGTCAAAGAAGCCCTTACCGCTCTTTACACCGAGATAGCCTGCACGTACCATTTTGCGAAGCAACGGATGCGGACGATACTTCGGGTCACCTGTTTCGTTATGAATGGTTTCCATAATTGCCAAATTGACATCATGTCCCACCAAATCAGCTGTATGCAACGGACCCGACTTCATGCCAGCACCGAGCTGCATTGCCAAATCAATATCTGCTGCACTTGCCAGCCCATCCGCCAAAATACCGATGGCTTCGTTCATCATCGGAATCAGCATACGGTTGACAACAAATCCAGGACCTTCATCGACTTCAATCGGGGTCTTGCCAACCTGCTTCATCAGTTCGAATGCAAAATTGAAGGTATCATCCGAAGTTTGAATTGCACGGACAACCTCCACCAACTTCATAATCGGTGCCGGATTGAAGAAATGACAGCCAACAAACTTACCTGCACGGTGCGGAATCGCAGCCGCCATCTCTGTGATGGACATTGCAGACGTATTGGAAGCAAACACCGTGTTATCCGGGCAAATTTCGTCCAGCTCTTTCAGCAGAGCCTTCTTAATATCCATGCGCTCCACGATAACTTCGATAACAAAGTCTGCATCCTTTGCATAGGTCTTATCTGTGGTTGCAATCAAGCGTTTTTTGCAGTCCTCTGCGAATTCTGCTGTGATTTTTTCCTTTTTGGTCAGAAACTCAATGCCGCCGTAAATGCGTTTTTTGCCTGCTTCAACGAAGCGGTCTGCAATGTCGCAAAGCACAACATCGTGCCCACCGGTCACAAATACCTGCGCAATGCCGGCACCCATCATGCCTGCTCCGAATACACAAATTTTCATATTCCTAAAGTTCTCCTTTTAGTCGTCCGTACGTTCCGATTCGCAAAAATTACTTGCCAGTGAATGCGTGCTTTTCAGGACCCTTTTTCTTTTCCACAAAGTCAGTCATGCCGTTCTTCTGGTCAACGGTGCCAAAGCACTGCGCAAAGCAGTTTGCTTCAAACTTCAGTGCGGTGTCAATGTCGGTCTGCATGCCCATGTTGACAGCTTCCTTGCACAAAGCCACTGCAACCGGTGCCTGCTTTGCAATTTTGCCTGCCAGCTTCATTGCTTCGTCCATCAAATCCGCATAAGCATATACATTGTTGACAAGACCCATTGCCAATGCGTCCTGTGCGGTGTAGTTTGCACGGCCGGTATAAAGCATCTCCTTTGCTTTTCCCATGCCGACCAAACGTGCCAGACGCTGGGTACCGCCGCAGCCTGGTGTGATGCCCAAGCCCACTTCCGGCTGACCAAAAACGGCATTTTCAGAGCAAATACGAATGTCAGCGCACATTGCCAGTTCGCATCCGCCGCCCAAGCAGAAACCGTTGATTGCTGCAATTACAGGCACCTTGAAGTTTTCCAGCTTACGGCAGATATTGTTGCCATCGTTGCCAAAGAACTTGCCGCCTGCAACGTCCAAATCCTTCATCTGTGCAATGTCAGCACCTGCAACAAAGGACTGCTTTTCCGGCACAATATTGCCTTCTTTATCAACACGTGCAGAACCGGTCATGACCACGCAGCGAATGTCTTCCATTGCAGAAATCTGGTCCAGTGCGGCATCCAGCTCATGATAAACAGAAGTGTTCAGTGCGTTGAGTGCCTTCGGACGATTGATGGTGAGAATAGCAACCTGTCCCTGTTGCTCCACTAAAATCTGTGCTTCGGACATGATGATGACTTCCTTTCAAAATGGTGTACATTAAAAATTGTAATGAAGGCGAGGAGGCGTTTTTTTGCGCCTCGCTCGTCTAATCTATCAAATTGCCAGCGGAAATATTACTTGCAGAGTTCGTCGCGTTCTACGATGATTGCTTCGCCCATACCGCCGCCGATGCACATGGTTGCCAAGCCGATGGTAACATCACGCTTCACCATTTCATGCAGCAAAGTGGTGGTGATACGGCTGCCTGCCGCACCAATCGGGTGACCCAGTGCAATTGCGCCGCCGTTTACATTAACCTTGCTCATATCAAAGCCCAAGGTATTGTTCACTGCGCAAGCCTGTGCTGCAAATGCTTCGTTAGATTCAATCAGCTCGAGGTCTGCAACGGTCATGTTTGCACGAGCCAATGCCTGCTTCACGGATTCAATCGGACCAACACCCATGATGGACGGGTCACAGCCAACAGAACCAAAGGAACGAATCTTCGCCAGCGGCTTGAGGCCATGTGCCTTGACAAATTCTTCTGATGCAATCATCAGAGATGCAGCCGCATCGTTGATGCCGGATGCGTTACCCGCGGTAACGGTGCCATCCTTCTTAAATACCGTCTTCAAACCTGCCAGAGATTCCAGTGTAGTGCCCTTACGTGCATGTTCATCGGTATCAAACACAACGGTGCCCTTACGGCTCTTGATTTCCACCGGAACGATTTCATCCTTAAAACGACCGCTTTCAATCGCTGCAATTGCACGGTTCTGGCTTTCCAGTGCCACAGCATCCTGCATTTCACGGGTGATGCCATACTGCTCTGCAACATTTTCAGCGGTTACGCCCATATGATACTGATTGAATACATCCCAAACGCCATCATAGACCATGTAGTCCACCATCTTGATGTCGTTCATGCGAGCGCCCCAACGTGCTTCGCGGCAGATATACGGTGCACCGGACATGGATTCCGCACCGCCTGCCAAAATGCACTTGTCATCGCCAGAACGGATAATCTGAGATGCCAAGGACAATGCACGCATGGAAGATGCACAAACCTTGTTGACGGTCATTGCCGGTGTGGTGATCGGCAGACCTGCACCAATCATAATCTGGCGTGCAATGTTCTGACCTACGCCTGCAGAAAGCACTTGACCGAAGATCACTTCGTCAATTTCCTTCATGTCGACACCAGCGCGCTCAATAGCACCCTTTGCTGCGGTGACACCCAGTGTTGCTGCCGGCACATCACGCAGCGTCTTGCCATAAGAGCCAATCGCAGTACGAGCAGCAGATACGATATAAACGTTCATGTGAAAATTCTCCTTTATTGTTCATGCAGCACGATAGCTGCTTGGTTGAAGTATCTATCCGAAACCGTGCACTATGCTGATGAACAGCCATCGTTACAGCAATTTCATGAAAATGAGGATTTTATGCGTCTGCAAGTCCCATCTTTGCTTCTTTGAAAATACGCTCATCCATGGTTTTGAGTTCTGGCGAGATAATCGGCTTGAAATCCATCTGGTCCAGAATCTGTGTTTCCAAATCAATGCCCGGCGCAATCTCAACCAAGGTGACACCTTCCGGACGCAGTTCAAACACGGCACGCTCCGTGATATACAAGACCGGCTGCTTGGTTTCCACTGCATAGCGGCCGGAGAAGGTAATATGCTCTACACACTTGACAAACTTCTTCTTGCTGCCTTCCTGTGTCACGACCAGATTGCCGTCTACACAGTCGGTTTTCAGCCCCTTCGCAGTGAAGGTACCGCAGTATACAACCTTCTTTGCGTTCTGGGTAATATCGATAAAGCCGCCTGCACCCGCCAGACGTGTACCAAACTTGGAAACATTCAAATCGCCGTTCGGTGCAGTTTCCGCCAGACCGAGGAATGCAATATCCAAACCACCGCCCTGATAGAAGTCAAACTGCACGTTGTGCGGAATGATTGACATCGCATTTGCTGCTGCACCAAACTGTGTGCCGCCGTACGGAACACCTGCAATCGAGCCCGCTTCAACGGTCAGCGTCATCGAATCGGAAATGCCCTCTTCTGCCGCAACGTTTGCAATCTTTTCCGGTGCGCCTGTACCAAGGTTTACAATTGCATCCTTCGGCAGTTCCATCGCAGCACGGCGTGCAATGATTTTCTTTGCATCCAGCGGAATTGCCGGAATTGCATCTACCGGAATACGGAATTCGCCTGTCAGCGCACCGTCATACGGCATGCCAAGGCACTGCATATTGTCTTCATCAGAGCCTACAACGATGGAATCGACATAGATGCCCGGAATTGCAACCAGTTTCGGGTCCAAAGAACCGCCCTGTACAATCTTTTCCACCTGTACAATGACCTTGCCCCCGGAGTTCTTGCAGGCCTGTGCCATTGCCGTAACGTCCAGAGGTCCGATTTCACGATGCACGGTGCAGTTGCCGTATTCATCAGCATAGCTGCCGCGGAGGAATACAACATTGATAGGGAAGCTCTTGTACAGCAGACGCTCGTGACCGTCAATGTTGACAATCTTGACCAAGTCTTCTGTGGTAGAGTCATTCAGCTTACCGCCACCGTTGCGCGGGTCAGCAAAAGTGTACAAACCAACGTGGGTAATTGTGCCGACATTGTGTGCTGCAATATCACGGTACATGTGAGAAATAACACCCTGCGGCAGATTGTATGCTTCAATCTTATTGGTCAATGCCAACTCGCCCAGCTTCGGTGCACGGTCCCAGTGGCCGCCGATAACACGCTTCACCATGCCTTCGTGACCATAGTGGTCACCGCCGGTGCCATCACGATGTCCCTGACCTGCTGCAAAGAACAATGTCAAATCCTTCGGGTGTCCGGTGCTCAGAAAACGCTTTTCCAACGCTGTGGAAAGTGCTTCCGGGCATGCACAGCTGACAAAACCGCCGGTTGCGATGGTATCGCTGTCTTTTACGAGCAGAGCAGCTTCCTCCGCTGTCAAAACTCTTACCTTTTTCATTTTATAAATTCCTCCTGGCTTGCCATTATGGCAAAGCTATGATTTTTTGAACAATGCCTGAAATATCATCTTCGCTGAGGCAGATAAAACGTTCACGTGCAGTAATCTCCTCATAAAGATAAGGACAGCCGGTACATCCGCGGATAATCACAAGCGCATCGTAGGTTTCCTCCGGCTTTGCAAAAGAAACCGCCGCAATACCGGTTAACTGTGTACGCAGTTTTTCATATGCGGCTTTCAAATCATAACGTGTGTTGCAACCGCCACAAAATTTTACAGCAATGGATTTCATAAAAAAGCCTCCCTCACCTGCCGGGTACCGTAATCCTGCCTACACCTCGTGTGCGCATAAGCACGATTACGGTATCCTTGCATTTCACTAGGATACATCATATAAAAACGCATACATTCGTATAGGCACTCACAGAGATTCCGTGAGCGCCTATACGCTTTACAAAACTTAACTCTTAGTCGATGCGAGCAATCTTCTTCGCCAAAGACTTCTTGTGTTCCATGTTTGCCTGACGAGCAATCATGATACGCTGTGCCTGCGGAGAACCTGCACCATGCATAGACTCCGGCAGATAGCCAACAGCCGCTGTGCCCATGGTGATGTTTTCAATCAGGCGCAGTACACGCATACGGTCTTCTGTCGGCACAGAGGAAACGCCCTTGAGATACTTGTCAAGGTACGGACGCAGTTCTTCATTGCGCCAATCTGCTTCGCTCGGCAGTGTTACCATCAGACCGCCTGCCAAATCCTGTGCGATACGAGCGATGTCATACGGGAAACGTGTGACATTCTGCTTGCAGACATTTGCCAGCAGCAGGTCAATAATATAGTTGCCTGCCTTGGTCTTTGCGCCCTGGGAAGAGCAAGCGATACCGCAGCAGTACAAGGTTTCATTCAGGTGGCACATTTCAATGAGCTTGTCCTTGACATGAGATGCCTTTGCAGAGCCAGCCATGTCGCCAGCCAGTGCGGTTGCACCAATCAGAACGTCGCCAACGCCAACCTTACATCCGCCGTAGGACTGTCTGTGGTAGCCTGCGAAACGTTCTACAATCATGCCAGCGAACTGTACTTCACCGTTGAGGAAAATCATGTTGTTCGGAATGAACACACGGTCAAAAATAACCAGTACTTCGTGACCACCGTACTGCTTGTTGCCGACGTCGATGTCATTATATTCCTCGGTCTTACGGGTGTCGCAGGACTGACGGCCATAAATCAGCTTGATGCCAGGTGCATCAGTCGGGCAAGCGAAGGAAATTGCATAATCTTCGTCGCCTTCACGCATGGAAATGGTCGGCATCACCAAAACAAAGTGAGAGTTCACATAACCGGTCTGGTGTGCCTTTGCGCCGGTGACATATACGCCGTCAGCGGTACGCTCTACCACATGCAGATACAAATCTGGGTCTGCCTGCTTGGAAGGTGACAAAGAGCGGTCGCCCTTCACGTCTGTCATTGCGCCGTCAACTGCCCAGTCGTTGGTCTGCACATCTGTCCACCAAGTCTTAAAGTTTTCGTGGTACTTTGTGCCGCAAGCTTCATCAATTTCAAAGGTGGAGGAGAACACTGCATTGCCAGCATCCATACCTACACAACGCTGGAAGCAAGCTGCGGTCTTCTGACCGAGCAGGCGCTGCATCTTAACCTTACGAATCAGGTCATCGGTGGACTGGTGCAAATGGGTGAAACGGTTAATCTTCTTGCCGGTCAAGGAAGAGGTTGCGGTCATCAAATCTTCATACATCGGGTCTTCTGCTACTTCATAAGTTGCGGCAAAAGAGTTCATGGAAGGCTTGATAATTTCGTTTTCAGTTGCATCTGCAACCTTTTCGCCCAGTACCCACAAATCAAAATTCAGTTTTTTCAAGCTGGCGAGGTATTGTTCCTTCGTCATCATAGGAGTAAACATCCTTTCTAAAGTACTCTTCTCTGGGAAGAGCCTATATCCTAAGTATCCAAAAATGGTGCAGCGGCCTTGCCGCCGCACCATCCGTTTAAGAATGCATTAGAAGCACTCTGTGTAGATTTCAACAATCAAGTCGCGGGTCAGCGGTACATAAGAGTTGGTAACCAAACGCTGCTGGTTTTCCAGAACGGAATCTGCAAAGTTCTGGATGTCTTCCTGCTGGAAGCCATACTCATGCAGCGGCTTGAGCGGCAGAATCTTTGCTTCGAGTTCAGCCAACTTTACCAGTGCATCCTTTTCTTCGCAGCCGAGAATGGTGCCAACGGTCTTCTTGAATTCAGCAATCTTGCCGTCCGGCTTGATTGCATCATACTTTTCCAGAACCTTCGGGAACAATGCATAGTTGGATTCGCCGTGCGGAACGTGGTAGGTGCCGCCAAGCGGGAAGCTCATCGCATGAACAGTTGCGCAGCCTGCCTGCAAGAATGCAAGACCTGCATACATAGAAGCAGTTACGAACTCTTCGAGGTAATCCAAACGTGCGTCCGGACCATTTTCGCCGATGCGGCGGAAACCTTCCAGAATCAGCTCCATAGCCTTCACGCCAAACAGCTCAGAAGTCATGGTTGCACGAGAAGGAGACAGGTAGGATTCTACTGCATGAATCAATGCGTCGATTGCAGATGCTGCAAACGGCTTGTATGGCAGTGTCTTGAGCAAATCCGGAATCAGGCAAACGGTGTTCGGGATGAGCAGTTCAGAAACCAGACCCAACTTGGTGGTGCCGCCCTTGCCATCGTTTACGATTGCAACGGAAATTTCAGTGACTTCAGAGCCGGTGCCGCAAGTGGTCGGGATTGCGATAACTTCCTTTTCCTTTGCAACCGGGAACTTCTTGAAGAACAGATTGTGTACGGAATCCGGACGCTGCAGACCCAAAAGCTTTGCCAAGTCCATGATTGCGCCGCCGCCGATTGCAACGACACGGTCATAGCTGTCGAACGGAATCTGTGCGAAAATCGCTTCAATCATTTCCTCAGACGGTTCGCCTGCACCAAACTTTTCCTGGAAAACAAAATTGCATTCCAGATTATATTCCTTCATAAAAGGGGTGTAGATAAACTCATTTGTGAAAACCAGGTCACGCTTGCCCAGATTGAACTCCTTGGCAAACTCACCGAAGTTCTTAAACTTGTAGATAGACGGCTTGATCAAAATTTCTCTCATGACACATATCTCCTGTTTCATTAAAAGTATAAAGAGCGGGGCAGCTCTTTACCGTATGAATTATGCAGACAGAACAAATTCTCTCTGTTGTTGCTTTTTTATTGTATCAAAAACATAACCAAACTGCAACCAAAAATCACAAAAAAAAAACCATATTTCTCGAATCTATCCTGGTTTGCTTTGTAGGCAATGACAAATTTCCGCCCCGTCAATGCACCGTTTGTGTTTCTTCTGTGTCATGTCATTATTGTACCGCACCGTAAAGCCATTGTAAATTTCTTTTACAGCAATTTTCCGTTAATATTTTTCCCTTTTCAGCACTTTTCATCCTTTTCTAGTCCCAAAGACATGCTTTGCAAACCATCATTTCTCAAAATACCCAACGCATGAGAAAAACCGACACAGCTCGTGCATCGGTTTTCTTCGACAGGCATGACGGAACAACCCTATTGGGCCGCCTCTGCTGATTCACTTTTTTCCGCTTGCAGCAAATAGGTGCTGCGACAGGTCAACAGAATAATCTGCCGTTTGTGTGCCAATCTGCGCAGTAAAATCAGCGCACGTGCCGCACGTGTGTCATCAAAGGTCAAAAACGGGTCATCCAGCAAAATCGGTGCCGCATCGCTGTCATCTCCCAACACACTGCAAACCGCCAGCCGCAGCGCAAAATACAACTGGTCACGTGTGCCGGTGGAAAGCTGCAGTGCATTGAGTAGCGTACCGTCCGCTCCAGCGCACTTTGCATCCAAATCATCATCCAACTGCACACTTTGAAACTCTCCACCGGTCATCTCATAGAGATATTCTTGTGTCAGCTGCGTAATTTGCGGCGAAAACCGTGCTGTCAATGCTGCCTGCTCCCCTTTGACAACCGAAAGTGCCATTTCGATGGCTTCCAACTGCCACAAGGCATCTTGCTTGGCTTGTGAAATGGATTCCTGCGAAATTTGGTCATCCTCTGTGCTGTCCAAAGCCGCCGCCTGTCCTTTCAGCCGTGCCGCAATCTGACGTCCTTCATCCAGCTGCTGTTGTAGGTCTGTTAATGCTTCTCTGGCTTGGGTGACCTGCTGCCCCTGTTCCTGCGTTTGGTGCAGACCCAGCCGCAGGTTTTTCTGCCGCTCCAGCAAATCCTTTTGTGCGCCTCGTTCCCGTCGCAGTGCCTGCAAATCCTCTTGCGCCGCACGTATTTTCGCCATCGCCTGCTCCACGGTTTTCGCTTGCGGGTCAATGGCTTGTGCAGCAGACATTAAGGTATCATATGCGTCCTGCAAGACAGATGCCGCCGTTTGCTGCTCCGAGCATTCGTTCACCTGCTTGCTTTGCAGGGCGGCACGTTCCGCAGCAAAATCACGCTTTGGCTTGTCATATTTTTTGACACTGCCTGTCAGCGCACGAATCACCGCCAAAATCGCCAAACCGGAAAAAACATACTGTGAATACGGTGTAAAGCTGCCCCAATCAATCGGCACAATGACTGTTGCGGCGGATGTCACTGCAAAGACCAATGCCATGAACAGCGCCCACCAACGAATGCGTGGTTTTGCCGCTTTGTTGCGTGCCACTTCATCCGCATGCCGTTCTTGTTCCAGCTGTTCAAATGCCCGCTCATAGCGGCTTCCCTGCTTGGGCAACTGCTCCCGCTTTTCCTTTTCCATTTGCGCAGCGCCTTCATATCCGTATGCTGCGTCTGCCGCCGTGCGCAGCAGTTCCTCAGAGGGGGTGCGGGCTTCCAAATGTGCAATCATGCGGTTGCTTTCCGCAATCAAGGCATCCAAATGCTCTTCTTCACTGGCGACACTGCCGGCATAGCTGCGATACACCCGTTCATAGTCGGCATGCGCTTCACTGACAGCCTCCTCCAGCCGTGTATTCTCTGCTTTTTGCTGTTCCAAATCCTGCAGCAGCTGCGTCCGCTGCTCGGCTTTGCTATTTAAGCTGGACTGCGCCTGTGTCAAGCGAGAAAGCTGTCCTTCGCTGCCATCGAGTATAGCTTTCCAATGCTGTAGGGTATGCAGTGCCTGATTTGCCTGTCCATGCACATCCCCTGTCTGCGAAAGGGCGCAAATATGTTCCCGCAGCTCTTCTGACGGACGCTGCATGGCACTGCCGTCAATCATCATGCTGGATAAAAAAGCATCTTCACTCATGCCCGTCAACACATTTCCGCAATTTGTATCATCGAAAAACGTGCAATTTTCTTCCGTATCCTCATAATAAGCACGAAAAGCCTGCATCGGTCCATTTTGGTCACTGGTGCGCTCAATGATAATGACACGGTCCTCGTGATGCACCTTCAGACGGCCAGACATGCCTTCGCCATCGTGCGGAAAATACCGCGTTTTATCCGAGAGTTGGGTTGCACTATCCTGTTCAAAAGGGTCTAATCCATATAACATGATGCGGATTAACGAAAACAACGTGGTCTTTCCCCAACCGTTTGGCAGCACACTGCGGCAAAAGCCTTCGCTGAACTCAATGGTTCTTCCACATAAATTTCCAAAATGCCCTTGAATAGAAAGTATTTTCATATTGATGGTTCCTATTCTACTTTTATCTATAAATTTCTTGTTTACTTATCAGTATACCACATTTTCCATATAAGTGAAAAAGTTTTTATTGATTTTCTTTGATAAAAAGTATACAATGTTATCAAATGCAGACATAACACACTAGGAGGCTCTTACCCGAATGTTCATGAAAAAATTTCTAAGTCTTGTTTTTGCCGGCACAATGTGCTTGACAGCTCTTTCTGGCTGCGGCAGTACCGCTTCATCTGCAAACACGGCAAGCGATGTCGCATCCGGCAGTGATTCTAGCGCACAAGTCACCTTTACCGTTGGTTTTGACGCAGAATTCCCGCCTTACGGCTATCAAGATGCCGATGGCGCATATGTTGGTTTCGATTTGGATTTGGCGCAGGAAGTTTGTGCCCGCCGTGGTTGGCAGTATGTTGCCAAACCGATTGACTGGGCTTCCAAGGATTTGGAGCTCAATTCCGGCAGCATCGACTGCATCTGGAATGGCTTCACCATCAACGGGCGTGAGGATGCCTATACGTGGAGCAAGCCGTATGTGGACAATAGCCAAGTCATTGTCACCACAGCAGACAGCGGTATTGTTTCTTTTGCGGACCTTGCCGATAAAAATGTTGCTGTGCAGTCCGGTTCTTCCGCTCTGGCTTCTTTGAACGATGAAAGCAATCCCGACACCCTCAGCCTGCGTGATTCTTTCGCCCAGCTGCTAGAGGTTCCGGATTACAACACCGCCTTTATGAATCTGGAAAGCGGTGCGGTTGATGCAGTTGCCATGGATGTTGGTGTTGCGAACTATGAAATTGCACAGCGTGGCACTGAAAAATTTGCGATTCTGGATGAAAAGATTGCAGAAGAGCAGTATGGCATCGGCTTTCAGCTCGGCAACGAAACCCTGCGTGATGAAGTGCAGGACACACTGGACGAAATGGTGCAGGATGGCACCTTTGCAACCATCGTGGACAAGTGGTCCGCTATGGGACTCACCGCAGACAACGTCATTTTAGGAAAATAATTGGATGTCACTCCATACCAACAGGGCAAACAGGTTTCGTTTGCCCTGTTGGTATGTTATCCAGACTATCATAAACAAGAGGTGTCTTATGTCCGTTCAACAAATCGTGCTCCAGCTCAGCGAAGGCATGGTACATTCTTTTGCAATTTTTACGCTGACGCTCCTGCTTTCCCTGCCCCTTGGTCTGCTCATTTGCTTTGGGCGCATGTGCAGGTTTCCCCCGCTGCAGCTTTTGTGTAAATTTTACATTTCCATCATGCGCGGCACACCGCTGATGCTGCAAATGCTTGCCATTTACTATGGACCTTATTTTGTATTCGGCATTAAATTAACCATTTCCTATCAATTTTATGCAGTCATCATTGCATTTTCCATCAATTATGCCGCATATTTTGCAGAAATCTATCGCTCTGGCATCCAATCCATTCCCATTGGGCAATACGAAGCTGCGCAAGTGCTGGGATATAGCCGTGCACAAACCTTTTTTAAAATCATTTTGCCGCAGGTTATCAAGCGCATCTTACCGGCAGTCACCAATGAAATTATCACACTTGTCAAAGATACCTCGCTGGCGTTTGCCATTGCTTATACTGAAATGTTTACCATTGCAAAACGCATCGTAGCGATGAATACCACCATGCTGCCGTTTGTCATCGCCGGACTGTTTTATTATATCTTTAATCTCGCCGTGGCTTTTGCTATGGAGAAATTGGAGAAAAAGCTCGACTATTATCATTAAATTTGAATATCGCAAACTTTTATGGATAAAGGATACGCATTATGGTTTTATTGCAAGCAACGCAACTGGAAAAATCATTTGGAGAGCTGCAAGTACTCCGTGACATTAGCTTAACCGTTTCACAGGGACAGGTGGTTTCCATTATCGGGCCTTCCGGCTCTGGCAAGTCCACCCTGCTTCGCATTTTGACACAGCTCGAAACCGCAGACAGAGGCGAAATCACGGTTTGCGGGCAGCAGATGATGTGCACGGAAAATGACAATGCGATTTATGCGGACAAAAAGACGCTGCACAGCATCAACCGCAATATTGGATTGGTGTTTCAAAATTTCAACCTGTTTCCGCACTTTTCGGTGCTTAAAAATCTGATCGATGCTCCTGTACGTGTGCTGGGACACTCCAAACCACAAGCGGAAAAAACCGCTTATACACTTTTGGCGAAGATGAATCTAACCGAAAAGGCAGATGCCTACCCGTGTCAGCTATCTGGCGGACAGCAGCAGCGTGTGGCAATTGCACGTGCGTTGGCGATGCAACCGAAAGTCTTATTTTTTGACGAACCGACTTCCGCATTGGACCCGGAATTGACTGGAGAAATCTTAAAGGTCATCCGAGAATTGGCCAGTGAACATATGACCATGGTCATTGTTACCCACGAAATGGCGTTTGCACGAGATGTTGCAGACCATGTCATTTTTATGGACGGCGGTGTCATCGTGGAAGAAGGCACGCCTGCGCAAGTGTTCTCTGACACGCAAAGTGACCGTACACGTGCATTTCTAAGCAGATATGTACAAAATAGCCCCTTATAAAAAGAACAGCCGCATATGCGGCTGTTCTTTTTATCTCTCGTCAAAACGTACGGTGGCATTTACACCTGTGTGGAAGCGATAAAACCACCGCCAATCACGATGCGGTCATCATAGAATACCGCCGCCTGTCCGGCTGCTGGTGCACGCACTGCTGTTTCAAACACCACCCGTGCATGGTTTCCCTCCGGATAAACGGTTGCCCAAGTTGCCTTTTTCGAATATCTCACCCGTACTTCACAGCGAAATGGACCATTTTCTGCATATTCTGGGGCACAGTAGTTGATATTTTCCACACGGATACTGTCCTGAAACACATCGTGCAGTGCCAACACCACACGGTTGTTTGGCACATCCAACCGCTGTACAAACAACCGTCCTGCTGCCGCAATGCCCAAACCCCTGCGCTGTCCCACCGTATAATGATGAATGCCCGCATGCCGTCCCAGTACATTTCCCTGCTCGTCCACAAAATCACCCGACGGTGTCTGCATCCCCCGCTGTTCCAGCCATCCGGCGAAATCTCCGTCTTGAATGAAGCAAATATCCATGCTGTCCGGCGATTCTGCCGATGGCAGCGCATATGCACGTGCCTTTTCCCGCACCTGTGCCTTGTCCGGCATCTCGCCCAATGGAAAGATACAGCGAGCGATGGTTTCACGGCGCAAGCGATGCAGCATATAACTCTGGTCTTTTTCGGAATATGCACGCAGCAGCAGCGCACGCCCTTGGGCATCTTTTCCCGTGCATGCATAATGTCCCGTTGCCAAATACGGCGCACCGATTTCGTCTGCATATTCTACCATCGTGCGAAATTTAACCAAGGGATTGCACACCACGCAAGGGTTTGGTGTGCGTCCATTTTGATATTCCTGCGCAAAATAAGAACACACGTGCTCTTCCAAGGCTTGCGCACGCGGCGCAATATATAAAGGAATTCCCAGTGCATCCGCCACTTCCTGCGCTTTGGGTGCACTGCCCAATCCAACATCCAAAAACAATCCGTATACGTCAAATCCACGTGCACGCAGCTCTGCCGCTGCAACCGCAGAATCCACGCCGCCGGACAATCCCAACACAACCTTTTCCATTATGGCTGCCTCCAATTCTGTATCTGATAAAATGCCGTATCCGGCGCACAGGTATAATTGGGAATCAACCCACTGCGCAATGCAATTTGTCCACGCAAAAATGCAACCGGGATAATCGGCATGGTGCTCAGCAGCTGTTCATATAGCGTCTGCTGCAGTCCTTCCAAGGTGCTGCCGGATGCCGTGCGCAGTTGCTGCAATGCGGCATCGGTCAATCCATTGGAATATGCGCTGTAATTGAGTGCGCCGCCCGTCCCAATCAGCGGACGCAAATCAAAATCCGCTGTCATCTGTGTTTCCGCATAGTACAAATCATATTGCCCCGCAACAATCGCCTGTTGATACTCTGCAAAGCTGACTGCCTGTACCGTTGCAGGCACACCAATGGTTTCCAGATACGTAGCAACCTGCTGTGCTCCCGCCACCTTGAACGTGTTTTCATTGTTCACCAAAATCACGGGTGCAAATGGCACACGTTTTCCAGCGGCATCCGTATAGTCGAGCACGCCATCGCCATCGCTGTCCAAAACGCCGACTGTTTCCAGCAGACGCAGTGCCGCTTCGGTGTCCCCTTTCATTTGATAGGACAACGAATCGTTTGCCGCCGGCTGTGGATTGACCGGCAAAACGGCAGGGTCAGCAAAGCTTTGCAGCTGTGTTGTGCAAATGCTGGCACGGTCCAGCACCGTGCTGATGGCTTGCCGCACCGCTGCCACCTGATAAGGCGCACGGCTGAAATTCACCCCCAAATACTGCAGCTTTGTGGTAGGCATTTGATAAATCTCTACCGCACCTCGTATGGTTGCCGGTGTCGCACTGATGCGGTCTGCTCGTGTCAAAGACACGTCTCCCGTTTCAAAGCTATAAACAATCGCATCCGAGCGAGTGGTTGTCACCAAATGGATGGTCGGATAGGCTGTTACTGCACCCTGATGCCAATTTTGATAAGCGGTCAGCCAATGCACAGAAGCATCGGACTGCGGCTGATACGGTCCTGTGCCGTCGGAAAATGCATCATTTTCTGTGCCTTCTCGAAAAACGGGAATGTCCAGCAGCTTTGCAAACTGCGTGTTCGGCTCTTTCAAGGTCATCCGCACCGTATTTGCATCGACTGCCTGCATAGAGGACACTTGCTGCATGCGGTCGTAATATGGCGAGGTCGCTGTTTTTTGCGCCAATGTATAGGTATACACCACGTCAGATGCACGCAATGGCTGCCCTGACCAAAATGTCACGCCGCTTTTCAAGTGAAAGGTAAAGGTAGTTCCATCTCCGCTATAGCTTTCACAGAGCATATTTTCCGGCGTAAAGGTAGCATCCAGCACAAAAAGTCCTTCATAAAGTGCGTCAATCAGCAATCGATTGATTCCAGAGGTGCTGGTGATTGGATTGACGTTTTCGCCGGTATTATATGCCATACCGAAATAGGTGTTTTGACGATCGCCCGATGCCGTCTGGGCAGATGAAGTGGTGTCCTGTGCGCTCTCCAGTCGCTCGGTCAGCGTGCAGCCGGAAAGCAGCAGGCACAAACATAAAAGCGTTGCTATTGTGCGTATTTTTGTATTGTTCAAGAGGATTCTGCTCCTCGTTTTTCATATTTACGGTGATTTTCACGAAAGGACACCGCATAAAACCCCAAGATGCTCCCTCTTATAGAGAAGTGCATCATAAGCAAATCACTGCCCCCTGCACACCTCGATGCCCATTTGTGGCACGATGTGACCAAAAGGTTTCATGCTCACAACGGGTACAGATGCCGCTGTCCACCATATTTTCTGCCAAAACGCCCGCATTTTTCAATTGCTGCAGATTGATACGCTGCAAATCAATGAAAAATTTATTGCCGCGCGCAGAAATCATGGGCTGCACCCACGCCCCCATCTGTGCTTCCATTGCCGTTGGCACATCCGCATCGGTTTCAAAACAGCACACGCCGATGGAAGGACTCAGCACCGCAAGCAGGCTATCCCGTTTGGTGTCCAGTGTCTGCACCATTTTATCCACCGTTTTCCCCAAAATCCCTGCGGCAGTGCCACGCCAACCGGCATGACACACCCCTATCGTCTGGCTCACGGGGTCAAACAGCAGTGCCACAACGCAGTCCGCATAATAGCCGATTAAGGGCACATTCGGTAAGTTCGTGATAATGGCATCCGACTGCCATGACATGGGCTGCTGCAATCCCATGCCAATCTGTTCCTGTGTCACCACGGAAACAGCATCTCCATGCACCTGACAGGTCATGGTCAAACGTTCCAGCGGCATGTGCAGCGTATCCGTCAGCCGCTTGTAATTTTGCAGCACATTTTCCCGTATATCTCCACGGTTGAACCCAAGATTCAGGCTTTCACATTCTCCTGTGGATACCCCGCCAAATTTTGTCGTGAACGCATGGCGCACGGCCTGCATCCGACTGCATGTATAATAAATCATATCACCGCATTGTTTGCGGCGCATTGTTTGATGCATCTCAAAAACCTTCTTTTGCAAGATAGAATCCGCAGATTCTGAATAGATATTCTATTTCATTATACTATAATAGACCAACTTTGAACAAGGGTGAAAACAATATTTTTTTCTTATTCAATTGGTATTGTATCTCGACATGGTTTTTTCTTGACAGGCGTGACAAAAAGCTATATTATTGATATATAATACCTTTTGTGATAGTCATGTATCCTTTGCATGAAAATAGTCAAAAGAATTATTTTAAAACCATTGAAAACGCACAAAAAGAAAGGGAGGTATGTTTTAACCACATGCAGGGAATTATTTTTACCATTATTGCTGCTGTCGTCGGTGTGGCCGCAGGTTCGGTCATCGGCTTTCTTTATAGAAAAAACATTGCAGAAAAAGAAATCGGCACCGCAGAACAAGAGGCAACACGTATTTTGAACGAAGCCATTAAAGCCGGCGAAACCAAGAAGCGAGAGGCCATTCTGGAGGCTAAGGATGAAATTCACAAAAACCGCACTGAGGCAGAGCGTGAAATCAAAGAGCGACGGAATGAAACCCAAAAATTAGAACGACGTCTGATGCAAAAAGAAGAAACATTGGACAAAAAAACCGATTCTGTAGAACAAAAAGGTCTGGATTTGGACAGACGTACTGACAAACTGCATAAAATGCAAGCAGAATGTGACGAAATTCGCACCAAGCAAATCACAGAACTGGAGCGCATCTCCGGATTTTCACGTGACGAGGCGAAAGACTATTTGGTCAGCACCATCGAACGTGAGGCACAGCACGATGCAGCGGTCAAGCTGCGTGAAATTCAGCAGCGCACCAAAGAAGATGCAGATGTCTTTGCCCGTGAAATGATTTCCACAGCAATTCAGCGTTGTGCGGCAGACTATGTCACAGAAGCCACGGTTTCCGTGGTGCCGTTGCCAAGCGATGAAATGAAGGGGCGCATCATCGGTCGTGAAGGTCGTAATATCCGCACATTAGAATCCCTAACCGGTGTGGATTTGATTATTGATGACACACCAGAGGCCATTACACTGTCCTCTTTTGACCCGGTTCGTCGTGAAATCGCACGCATGACACTGGAAAAATTGATTACAGATGGTCGTATTCACCCGGCACGCATCGAAGAAATGGTCGAAAAATCTCGCAAGGAAATCGAGCAGATTATGAAAGCTGCCGGTGAAAGTGCCATTTTTGAAGTTGGCATCCACAATCTGCATCCAGAGTTGATTAAGTTGCTCGGACGCCTGCGTTATCGCACCAGTTATGGACAAAATGTGCTGCAGCATTCCATTGAAGTGGCGCAAATCTCAGGGGTTTTGGCATCTGAACTCGGCATTGACCCCACGCTTGCCATTCGCGGCGGACTGTTGCATGACATCGGCAAAGCGATTGACCACGAGGTCGAAGGCTCTCATGTCAGCATTGGTGTGGATTTGGCAAAGCGATATAAAGAGCAAGCTGCCGTGGTACATGCAATTGCAGCACACCATGGTGATGTAGAACCCAAAACCATCGAAGCATGTCTGGTGCAGGCAGCAGATGCGATTTCTGCGGCACGTCCCGGTGCACGCCGTGAAAACTTGGAAAACTATATCAAACGCTTGGAAAAACTCGAAGAAATCGCCAATACCACCGAAGGTGTTGCAAGCTCTTATGCAATCCAGGCAGGCCGTGAAATTCGTATCATTGTCAAGCCAGAGCAAGTTTCTGATGATGCAATGGTTATTCTTTCTCGTGAAATTGCCAAGCATATTGAAGATGAACTGAGCTATCCCGGTCAAATCAAAATCAATATGGTGCGTGAAACACGTGTGGTTGATTACGCAAAGTAATAAGTATTGAAAATATGACAAAACACCCGCCCAATTGTATGCTTTGGGTGGGTGTTTTTCTGTAAAAAGATACCCGTTGAAATCAGAAATGAGTTTCCAACGGGTATCTCGCAATGAATACGATATGTTAGATAGCAACCATCTGTGCTGCTTCAAACAATGCTTGATTCAAATCCTTCTTGCGTGCCAGACCTTCCTCGATGTCATAATCCACAACCGCATTGTTATCAAATACCACAACACGATTGGTTTTACCCTCCATCAGTGTTTTTACTGCCACATATCCCATGCGGGTTGCCATGACACGGTCTTGCGTGCTCGGAGAACCGCCACGCTGAATATGTCCCAAAATGGTCACACGGGTGTCAATGCCGGTTGCTTCATGAATCCGCTCTGCCACTTCCTGTGCAGGACCATAACCTTCTGCAACAATGATAATATGGTGATTTCTGCCCTTGATGCGACCTGCACGCATTTTTTCAATGACCGCTTCCTCAAACTCGATTTCACGCTCTGGAAGCAGAATTGCGGTTGCACCCACTGCAACACCAACATTCAGCGCCAAATGCCCTGCATAACGTCCCATCACTTCGACAATGGAGCAGCGTTCATGTGACTGCATGGTATCACGCAGCTTGTCAATCGCTTCTACCGCCGTATTGCATGCCGTATCAAAGCCAATGGTATAGTCCGAGCATACGATGTCATTATCAATCGTGCCAGGGATACCAACCGCAGGTACCCCCTTGCGCGCCAATGCCTGTGCGCCACGGAATGTGCCGTCGCCGCCAATGGCAATCAGTCCGTCAATACCCATGTATTTACAAGTATTTGCCGCCTTTTCTAAGCCTTCCGGTGTCAGCATTTCCATGCAGCGAGCAGTATATAGCATTGTGCCGCCCTTGGTAATGATGCCGTCCACACTGCGTGCGTCCAGCTCAATCACATCACCGTTAATCAGACCGCTGTATCCACGGCGAATGCCCAAAACAGCGATGCCCTGTGCGGTTGCAGCACGCACGATTGCACGGATTGCAGCATTCATTCCCGGCGCGTCACCGCCACTGGTGAGTACGCCGATTCTTTTAATCGGTTTGTTATCCATTGATTTTTCCCTCCGTAAATGGTCAGGTGCACCCACTGGAAAAGCAATTTGCTCTTTTGCGGCTTTGCACCGTTTCAGCGATTTTTCCTGCGCACAGAATCTGAACGCATCTTTATCCTACCTAATTATAACATTATTTTCACCAAGAATAAACCGTAATTTTTCTAAAAGCAATAAATCTCTCCGTATCCACAAATTACGTGGTGCAATCAGCTTTTTTTTCTCATCCTGCGTGTAGAGCACCACCGGCAGAATGCCATGATATTGCTGCAGCAACGCCTTGATTTCCTGCATTTGCGCACAATCCCGACTTGGCACCTGCAGATAGAGCTTGATTTTTGCCGCTTCCTGCGCCTGCCGTTCACTCAGTGCCGGCTGATAGGCTTGCCGCTTCTGGATATATTCCTCTGTCAACGGCACCACTTCAGACGCAATGATTTTCGGTGCTTCCTCTTCTCGTGCGTCAATGCGTCCGCTAATCAAAACCGCCATGTCCTCTTTAATGTATGCGCCGGACTGCTGCAGGGTTTTGGGGAACACCACGAGTTCAATGCCGCCGGACACATCTTCCACGGTGACATACGCCATCATCGCACCGCTTTTGGTGGATTTCAGCCGTACGGCAGTCACAACACATGCCAACCGCACCTGCATGCCGTCATGATAGGTCTGCGATGCGTCTTCCCCATTAAAGCTGTCCACAATTGCATGGATGGGTGCCGCCTGTGCCTGCAACGCAAGCCCCCGATATTCATCCATCGGATGTCCGGAAAGATACAGTCCTGTGGTTTCCTTTTCCATCGACAACAGTTCTTGTTTGGTGGATTCTGCAATGTCCGGCATTTCAATTTCCACATCTTTAATTTGTGTGTTGCCCATACCAAACAAATCCAGCTGACCTTCTAGATTCCGTCTGCGATTTTGCGCCACTGCATCCAGCACACGATGATAGATTTGCAGCAGCTGTCTGCGCCGATTGCCCATGGAATCAAACGCCCCCGCCTTAATCAAGCTGTCCAGTGCACGCCGATTGAGTTCCCGCTCGTACATGCGCTCACAGAAATCTTGAAAGGATGCAAATGCTCCATTTTCCTGCCGCTCTTCCACCAGGGCACGCATAAATCCACGTCCAACGTTCTTGACTGCCGCCAATCCAAAGCGGATGTGCTCCCCGCTGACCGAAAATCCGTCATACGATTCGTTGACATCGGGCGGCAGGACTTTGATACCCATATCCCGTGCCGCCGCAATATATTCTGAAACCTTGTTGGACACATCCAGCACAGAGGTCAGCAATGCCGCCATATATTCCCGTGGATAATGGCACTTCAAATAAGCCGTGCGATAGGATACGACCGCATAGCACACGGCATGCGCCTTGTTGAAGGCATAGTTTGCAAAATCCAGAATCTGGTCAAATATGACTGCTGCAATTTTTTCATCCACGCCATGCTGTACCGCACCCAAAATGCCTAATTCCTCGTTGCCATAGATGAAGTTGACTCGCTCGCGCTCCAGTTCCTTAAACTTTTTCTTACTCATCGCACGGCGCACCATGTCTGCCTTGCCCAGTGAATAACCTGCAATACGGCGGAATACTTCCATGACCTGTTCTTGATAGACCATACATCCATACGTGACCGACAGAATCGGTTCGAGCAAGGGATGCAGATACTGCACCTTGGATGGGTCATGTCGGCACTCGATATAGCGTGGAATGGACTGCATCGGTCCTGGACGATAGAGCGCCACCACCGCTGTAATGTCTTCAATCGACTGCGGACGCAGACCGGTCACAACATTGGTGATACCTGTGGATTCCAACTGAAATACGCCTGCGGTTTTGCCCTGCCCCAGCATATGAAAGGTCGCTTCATCATCCAGCGGTGCGGCATCCATGGAAAAGGATGGTGTGTGCCGCCGCACCATTTCTTCTGCATCTTGGATAACGGTCAAGTTGCGCAGCCCTAAAAAGTCCATCTTGAGCAGTCCCAATTCCTCCAAGGTTACCATGGTGAACTGGGTGACGATTTGCTCATCATTGCGTGACAGGGGCACATACGTATCCACGGGTTCTTTGGTAATCACCACACCCGCCGCATGGGTTGAGGCATGGCGTGGCATGCCTTCTAATCCACGTGCGGTGTCAATCAACTGTTTGACGGTCGGGTTTTCGTCATAGGACTGTTTCAGTTCTGGATTTGCCTTAAGTGCCTTGTCAATCGTGATGTGCAGCTCCATCGGAATCTGCTTTGCCACCACATCCACTTCGTTATACGGGATGGACAAGGCTCGTCCCACATCCCGAATCGCACCACGTGCCGCCATCGTACCAAAGGTGACAATTTGCGCCACACGGTCTTTTCCGTATTTTTCGGTCACATACTGAATCACTTCGGGACGGCGCACATAGCAAAAATCAATATCAATATCAGGCATCGACACACGTTCCGGATTGAGAAACCGTTCAAAATACAAGGAATATTGTATCGGGTCCAAATCCGTGATGCCCAAACAATAGGACACGATGGAGCCCGCCGCTGAACCTCTGCCGGGACCTACCGGAATGCCCTGCTGTTTGGCATAGGCGATGAAATCGGATACAATCAGAAAGTAATCGACAAAGCCCATTTTGGCAATCATGTCGATTTCATATTGCAGACGCTCCCGCATACTGCCGTCATCCTGTGCATATCGCTTGGCAAAGCCTTCGTCACACAGTTTCTGCAAATACATCTGCGCCGTATATCCCTGTGGTACGTCAAATTCGGGTAAGTGATATTTACCGAATTCAAATTCCACTTGACAGCGTTCTGCAATTTTCACCGTGTTTTCCAGTGCTTCCGGATGTTCTGGAAACAACTGCGCCATTTCTTCCCGACTTTTGATATAAAACGCATCGGTTTCAAATTTCATTCTCGTGGGATCATCCACCGTTTTGCCCATTTGAATCGCCATCAGCACATCCTGCAGTTTTGCATCTTCCCGTGTCAAATAATGCGCATCGTTGGTGGCAACCAGCGGAATGCCCGTTTCTTCTGACAGCCGAAACAACTGGCGGTTGACACGAGCCTGCTCGGCAATGCCATGGTCCTGCACTTCCAGATAGAAATTGCCTTGTCCAAAAATCTCCTCAAACTGCTCCGCCTGTGCTTTTGCACCTGCAAAATCGCCGTTCATCAGCATCCGTGGAATTTGTCCCGCCAAACACGCAGAAAGGCAAATCAAACCCTCATGATGCTGCCGCAGCAGTTCCATGTCCACACGTGGTTTCATATAAAACCCGCTTGTAAAGCCTTCGCTGACCATATGAATGAGGTTGCGATAGCCCTGCATATTCTGGCACAGCAAAATCAAATGGGTGTGCCATTCGCCATTGCGATAAGAACGGTCATGCCGAGAACCAGGTGCCAAATAGACCTCACATCCAATGACAGGATGCAGACCCTTTGCCTTTGCCGCACGATAAAAATCAATCACGCCATACATGGCACCGTGGTCAGTCAGGGCGATGTGCTGCTGCCCCAAGGCCGCCACACGCTCCACCAACTGCTCAATGCGGCAAGCGCCGTCCAGCAAGCTGTATTCGCTATGCACATGCAAATGTGCGAAGTTGCTCATAGAATCTCCTTTTCTGGGGTGGGGGCATATTCCTCCGCAAATGCCAAAATGCGGCGCAGGCGGTGGCTCAGCCCCGGTTTGCTAATGGGTGGTTCAAATAGTGCGGCAAGTTCCGACAGGCTTGCCATAGGATATTTCTGCCGCAGGTGCACGGTTTCCCGCAATTTCTCCGGAAATGCCTCTGCGCCGCCTTTGGCAAGCACCCGCTCGATTGCCGCAATTTGGCGCACGGAAGCATCGGTGGCTTTCATCAAATTAGCGGTTTCACAATTCACCTGCCGGTTGACGGTATTGCGCAGATTTTTTTCCACCTTTGCCTCCATAATCGACAGTGCCGCATGCGAAGCCCCGATGAGTGTCAAGAAATCCTCCACCCGTGTGGTATCTTTGAAATAGAGCAGACCGCATGCACGTCGTTCGGTCATTTTCGGAAACAGCTCCATGTCGAGCATAAGGCTCATGACTTCCCTGCAAAGGGTGCGATGGGTAATTTTCAGCTCCAAGTGGCACTTTTTCTCGGGGCTTGCCACAGCACCCGTCATCAGAAACATCCCCCGTAAAAATGCCGCTGCACAGCAGCCGTTTTCCACAATGTTCCGATTGAGGTGATAGGTGATATAATATTTGTAATCATACCCCAACGCCCCTAAAATTTGATGCAGACTGCGTTCCTGCGTAATTTGTATCAAGTACTTGCGGCCATTTTTGAGCATGCTGGTGTGTACATCAAATGCACGCATGAGCAGCATAGACAGCCGTTTTGCCACCGCTTCGTGCTCGGTGGTCAGGCGAATTTCTTGATAAGAGAAAGTACCGCCTGCCAAAAGTGCGCCATACGCTTCTGCCGTGCTGCAGCAAACAGACGCCAGCGGATGTTTGCACAGTTCATTCTTTGTTTGTGCGGAAAAGGACATGACCTTACTACCCTTTCTGATAATCTCGATGCACTGTGGTGGTGTGATAGCCGTTTTGAACGATATGCCCCGCCAGTGCCTGTGTAATCGCAACCGAACGGTGCTTGCCGCCTGTGCAACCAATGGCAATTACAATGGAGGTTTTTCCCTCCGCTGCATAGCGTGGCAGCAAAAAATCAATTAAACCCGTCAAATGCTGCATCAACGCATCTGCCGTGCCATCTCGAAACACATAATCCCGCACCTGTGCATCGGTTCCATTTTTTTCACGCAAGCGGATTTCGTAATACGGATTGGGCAAAAAACGCACATCAAACACCAAATCTGCATCGGTCGGCATCCCATATTTGAACCCAAAGGACTGCACTGTCACTTCAAAAAGGGACTTTTCATTGGACGTTGAAAACAATTTTACCAGTTTTTCTCTCAATCCTGTCGCAGACAAATTGGTGGTGTCAATCACATAATCCGCCTTGCCGCGCACCCCTTCCAGCATTTCACGCTCCAACATAATTGCCTGTGCCATGCTAATGCCTTTTTCCATCAAGGGATGTTTGCGCCGTGTTTCTTTGAACCGATTGATGAGCGTGTTATTCGCCGTTTCCAAAAACAGAATCCGATAGGCGCACCCCATGCTCTGGATGCTGTCTAAGGACTCAAACAGCTTTGCAAAGTCATTTCCTGCACGCACATCGGTCACCAATGCCACTTTTTCATAGCGTTCCGTTGCCGCCAGACAGATTTCAGCAAATTTGGGAATCAACGCAATCGGCAGATTGTCTACACAATAAAACCCAAAATCCTCCAATGTCGCAACTGCACGGCTCTTTCCTGCACCGGACATGCCGGATATGATTAAGAAATACACTTTTTGCCCCTCGCTTCCGCCTTTATCCCATTCCTGTTTTTCCTATATCCCGTTATAAGCTCTGCACTTCGCATTCCAACAGCACGCCGCTGCTTGCCTGCACGGTTTGCTGCACCAGTGCAATCAATGCCTGCACCTCGCCATAGGACGCACCGCCACGATTGATTAAAAAGCCTGCATGCTTTTCCGAAACCTGCGCCCCGCCAATGGAATGCCCCTTCAGCCCCGCTTGTTCAATCAGTGCGCCTGCAAAGTGCCCTGCCGGACGCTTAAAAGTGCTGCCGGCGGATGGATAATTGAGCGGCTGCTTTTCCCGCCGACGTGCCGCCAAATCTGCCATATGCTGTTCGATTTGTTCCGCTTCTCCCGCTTGCAGGGTTAATGTCACGGCAGCAACACTCCAATGCGGCTGCCTGCGGAAAATGCTGTCACGATACCCAAACGCACATTGCGCACCCGACAAGGTATGTGCCTGCCCATTTTCGTCCAGATATTGCACCTGTGTCACCACCTGTGCCATTTGCCCATCATATGCACCTGCGTTCATAAACACCGCACCGCCAATCGAGCCTGGAATGCCAGCTGCAAACTCAAATCCGGTCAAGCCATAGGTCAACGCTAATTTTGCAACCTGTGACAGCAGTGCCCCCGCTTGCACCTGTATTTGCACGCCGGAAACCTGCATTTCTCGCAGCTCTCCCGTACAAATCACAATCCCCTGCACGCCTTCATCATGAATTAGCAGGTTAGACCCATTGCCAATCACAGCATACGGCAGCCGCTGGCGATTTGCTTCTCCAATGCATTTTCCAAAGGCATCTATGCTTTTCGGCGAAAGAAATACCTCTGCCGGTCCTCCGATGCGGAATGTTGTATGCCGTGCCATAATTTCATCAAAAAGAATGTCAATTTCTCCTGAAAAAGGCTGTAACGCATGCAGATATGCGTGTATATCTTCCATAAAAAGCGACCTCCGCCCAAATTTTTTCACACGATATAGACTATATTTTTAGTATAGCAAATCTTGCCCTATTTTAGAAGAGTGCATTTTTAAAAAAACAAAAATGCATTGCAGAAAAGCCATGGCAATAGCAGCAAAAAACTGCGTCTTCCCATGGCTTTTCCAATTCTTTGTTTGTATCCGTTGCCCCATGACGTAGTGTCTTAGATTTCCCGCCGTCCCTCTAAGGCACGCATCAAGGTCACTTCATCAATGTATTCCAAATGTCCACCCACCGGAATGCCATAGGCAAGCCGTGTGATTTTGATGCCGAACGGACGCAGCAAGCGTGAAATATACATCGCCGTCGCTTCTCCCTCGGTATCGGGATTGGTGGCAACGATAATTTCCGTGACATCCTGTTCTTCGTCACTAATGCGCTGAATTAGCTCTCGAATTCGAATATCATCCGGTCCAATATGGTTCAGCGGTGAAATCACACCATGCAGCACATGATATAGCCCGTTATATTCCCGTGTGCGCTCAAATGCAATCACATCTTTCGGGTCTGTGACCACACAAATCTGATGATGATTTCGTGCATCATCCGAACAAATCGAGCAAACGGCTTGGTCTGTTAAATTTTGACAAACACTACAGGTGAATACGGCTTCCTTGGCATCATGGATTGCGCTTGCAAACTGCTCTGCGTCTTCTTTGGTTGCTCCTAAAATGTAAAATGCCAATCGCTGGGCAGTTTTAGGGCCGATTCCCGGCAACTTCGAAAACTCTTCTATCAGTCGTTCGACTGCTGATGGTAATAGATACATGTATTCTTAGAACAGCCCTGGCATAGCACCGCCGCCAGTGGCTTTTTTCATTTCGCTTTCGGATGCTTCCGCAGCAGAGCGCAAGCCTTCGTTCACTGCCGCTAAAATCATGTCCTGCAGCATCTCAACATCATCTGGGTCAACCGCTTCCGGCTTGATTTCCAAGGCTGTCAGCTGGCTCGTGCCTTGAATCGTCACCTTTACCATGCCGCCGCCTGCGGTTGCAACCGTTTCACGATTTGCAATTTCTTCCTGTGCCTTCAGCATGTCCTGCTGCATCTTCTGCGCCTGCTTAATCATGGCTTGCATATTCATGCCGCCACCCATGCCGCCCATGCCGCCAAACTTACCCTTTGCCATATCCAAGTTCCTCCTATGAATCCAATTGTGTAATTTCAATGCCGACCGACTCTGCTTTTTGCAATGCCGCATCAACTGCATCATTGGTTGTTATTTCATTTGCACCGGATGCTTCTCGAATTTTCACGGTGCAGGCCGTGCCTAAAATCGCCGCCGCTTCTCGTACAATGACCTCTTTGGCACTCGCCGCAGAGGCAAGCATATAGGTCACGCTGTCATCGGTCAGAATGGTCAGTGTATTGCCCTGCAAAAAAGCGGTTGCAGATATTTTCAGGTTGGTATGCACACCTGTATTGATTTTACCCGTTAACTGCGTGAGCAGCTGCGTCCATTTGGGCCATTGCTTTGCCGCAGCATGTGGTACGGCTTCCTTCGTTTTTTTTGCCGACGGCGTTTCTTTTTCTGGTTCTGCCGTATCTTCTTCCCATGGCGGCGCATCCGCCCCTTCTGCCGCCGATGATTTCGACTTTATGGGTGGCGGTGCAGCTGCCACAAGATTTCCATGCCGCAGCTTTTCTTCCAATGCCTCTACCCTGCCGCCCAAGGAATCATATGCTTCTGCACCCAACGTACACAAACGCAAAATACATAATTCCGCTTCAATGCGGCGATTTGCAGCACTTTTCATCCGAACAAGACTCTCTTGAATCATCTTGGTGTACGCAATCAGCGTAGCCGATGCGACTTGCCCTGCTAAATTTTGCACAGCTTTTTCGCTGTACATCGGTGACAGCAGATTTTGGATACTGGTATGCGCTGATTTCACGAGCAGTATATCACGAATCAAGCCCAACAGCTGCTCCAAAACACCCGATAAATCTCTGCCCGCAAGATAGCACTCGCCAATCAAGCCAATTGCAGCTTCCAGTTGATTCGTGCAAATCGCTTCCATCAGCTCTGTGGTGCGTTCCCCGCCCAAAATACCAAGCGACTGCGCCACAATGGCTTCGTCAATGTCACAGCCTTCCGCTGCCGTACGGTCTAACATCGACAACGCATCTCGCAGTGCCCCGTCAGACAATCGTGCAATCAGCGCCGCACCGTTTTCCGTCAGCGGAATGCCTTCTGCCCGTGCAACCTCCAGCAAACGCACCGCAATATGCTCCGGTGTGATGCGTCGAAAATCAAATCGCTGACAGCGTGATAATATCGTTGCAGGTACTTTATGAATATCTGTGGTCGCTAAAATAAAGAGCACATGCGGGGGCGGCTCTTCCAAAATTTTCAGGAGGGCATTGAACGCCCCCTGTGAGAGCATATGCACCTCGTCGATGATATACACACGCTTTTTCACAGATGCCGGCGTGTATTGTGTTTCATCTCGAATATCTCGGATATTGTCCACACCATTATTTGATGCCGCATCAATTTCCAACACATCCAACACATTGCCGGAAAGAATGCCCTGACAGGACGGACATACATTACAAGGGTCACCGTTTATTGGCTGTTCGCAGTTCACAGCACGTGCCAAAATCTTCGCACAGGTGGTTTTACCCGTTCCTCGTGTTCCTGTGAACATGTAGGCATGTGACAACCTGCCGGACTGCATCTGGTTTTTCAAGGTATCTGTAATATGTTTTTGTCCCACCACATCTGAAA
Organism: Intestinibacillus sp.; assembly: GCA_963663775.1. Lineage (GTDB taxonomy): Bacteria > Bacillota > Clostridia > Oscillospirales > Butyricicoccaceae. Next base: position 199,209 of record OY760624.1, read on the forward strand.
AACGCAGCGGGCGATATTTTCGATAAAGTGCCTGATACATACAGAGATTCCTTTCATGCTAGAAAAAAATGGACAGATTTCTCATCTGCCCACGAATTGGTTTTCCTCTTTGCTTATTTGCTCTCCACAATGCAGTGCTTTTGGGCATTCACATTTTTAAAAGCAGTGTCCCAAAAGACCGCACACCAATGGTTTGAATCGAATCTATCACCGTATTTTCACAAGAACAACTCAAAATCGGCAGTTCTGCGGCACACAATGGTTTCCGCTTAATGCTGCTCGGTTCCCCGCCTGACATGATTCACAGTCCGCTGTTGCGCAGTACCGGTTTCTCATCGTTGCACATTATGACTACTGATATAACAAATTCGCCCCTCATCCATTGGGATTCATCCCTGTTATAGCGGACTACAGGTACAAGGCACCGCTAACGCCCCGACTAGTGCAGCCTTTTGCGACACTGCTTAAATAGATACAGTTAATAATATCATATCCCAGCACTCCTGTAAAGATAAAATTTCTGAAAAGCACGAAAAGCTCCGTATTTTTTTATTTTCAAAAAATTTAAAATAATCCTTGCTTTTTTTGAAACCTATGATATAATAATAAATACAGGCGACAAACAAGCCGGTGTGATGGAATTGGTAGACGTAGTGGATTCAAAATCCACCGCTGTAAAAGGCGTGCCGGTTCGAGTCCGGCCACCGGCACCATATCGTTTGATTAAAGATACCACTGTGTGAAACCACGGTGGTATCTTTATTTTGTGAGTTTTTTCAAAAAAACACAACACTTGTGATTTTGAGGGATGCTATTTGATAAGATACCGATAGGAACAGAACTTGAAACCCCTACCGTTTATAAGGTGAACGAAACCACTGCTTCATGTAGTATGCCAAACCCCGATTTCCTCACTGCAAAATCGGTGCTCTTTCTTGATATAGGATATTCGCTTCGTTTTTTGAACAGTTCCAACAAATTGAGCAATGTGAATGCAGACCAAGGTTTTATCAAAACCTTGGTCTTTTTTATCTTTCGACCGTCGTTGTAAACCAACTCTGTAGCAGTCTGTCCTTCACTTCCCACGATACATCATATGGAATATTTATCAAATTCATAGAACCCACAAACTTTATGGGGCATATATACAAGCAATGACATAGAAATCAATGCTCCATTTTCCAAAAAGCTGCCGAATACGGCGGTAATAGGCTGCCGCCGCCAAAATCATGCAATTCACCAGCAATTAGATCAACCGCTTGACCGCACTGTGCATCAAAATGCGCAGTATACGGCTGATTATCCATGTTAATTGCCACTAAAACCCGTTCTGCATCAGAACGGCGCTCAAAAATTGCCTGCTTATTGGTCAGTACAATCGACCGAAATGTGCCATTCACAAGTGCGTCACTTTTCCGATGTGCATGCGTAAGCTTGGCAATCCATTCGGTAAGGGCATTCCATTCCGGCGCATCAAAGCTAGGACGAAGATTATCGTCGCAATTTGGTTGCTTGGCACCTTTCACACCCCATTCACTTCCATAATATAAGCAAGGGATACCTGGCATACCAAATAGCAATGCATAAATCAGCGGTAGATGCGAGGGATTTGTAAGTTGGGAAGCAATTCTGGAAACATCATGATTATCTACAAAGCACATCAAATGCTTTCCTTTGTAAAGTGTCCAATCTTCCGGGCCAAATTGTCGGAGAAGAGAGTGAACAATTTCAAACAGGTTCATAGAATTAAAGCTGGAATATAGTCCTTTATAGCACTCGTAATTGGTGCAGGAGTGCAGCATCGTATCGCCCACGATACGATTATAGTCCCCGTGCAGCACCTCGCCAATCAGAAAAAAGTCTGGCTTTAACGTTTCGCAGAAGGTACGCAGCCGCTGCACAAAGGTACTATCCAAACTGTAGGCAACATCCAAACGCAGACCTTCAATATCAAATTCCTGTACCCATTGACGGATGCATCTAAAGATATGCTCGACCACCTCTTCATTTTGCAGATTCAGTTTTACAAGCTCAAAGTGCCCCTCCCAGCCTTCATACCAAAAGCCATCGTTATATGGAGAGTTGCCGTCAAAGGAAAGGTGAAACCAATCTTTATATGGGGAATCCCATTTTTTCTCCTGCACATCTCGAAAGGCCCAAAATCCTCGTCCAACATGGTTAAATACACCATCTAGTATCACCTTGATGTCAACCTTATGGAGCTTGCTGCAAAGATTAGCAAAGTCCTGATTGCTGCCCAAACGACAGTCCACCGTGCGAAAATCACGTGTGTCATAGCCATGTCGGTCGGAATCAAAAATAGGGGAGAAATAAATTGCGTCAACCCCTAGCTTGGTAAGGTGCGGTATCCAATCCGCAACTTTATCCATGCGCAAGGTTTGGATACCATCATTGATATGCGGTGCGCCGCAGAAACCGAAAGGGTAAATCTGATAAAATACACTATGATGTGCCCACATAAGCTGACCTCCTCAATGAATAGATGAAAAAACGTATCATAATACACTGGAATACATACATGCAGCCTAAATCCTACGCAAATGATTTATCCGCTTCCAAAATCACTGTTTTGCGCAGAATCTATATATTTCCTAGAATAGGTTACCATTTATTTTGCCGCCTTTCAATGCTTTTAACAAAATTATTTCGTGTATGTGCTTTTCCGAAATCGGTTCTTTGAAATTTTCTTCTCACAATCGATTGCCATTTCAACTTCTGGATAGCGGTATGCAAAAAAGCACCATTCCAATTGAATGGTGCTTTTTGTGCTATATCACATTCTGAGGAAACAACGCTCATCCTCAGAAACTGCATCCCGTGCTGTCACTTATTGTTTTTTCTGTTCAACTTGCAGCAATCCGGCGTTTCATCGCCAAAGGTCGCCTTATTTGCGTTTGACAGTCGCTCCAGATAATGATTCCATTTCTCTCGTAATCTTTTCAATAGCAGCATATCATCAAGTCCTTTCCTAATGCGAAATGCCTACCTCTTTACTATGATTATACACGCAAACCACTTGTTAGTCAACGCAAGGGGATGGCAATCGTAAACTCGCTTCCAAAATGCACATCTGAGCTGACAGTAACTGTCCCGCCAAGCTGTTCGATATTTTCTTTGACAACAAACAGTCCAATTCCATCTCCCGGGGTGTTTTCCGTGCTTTCTCCCCGATAATACGCATCAAACAAGTGCGGCAGGTCTTTTTCAGCGATTCCAACGCCGGTATCTTTGATACGAATCAAAACCACACCATCTATCCGCTCATATGCGATTGTAACCTCACCGTCTTGTTTTGTGAATTTATAGGCGTTGGTGAGCAGATTATAGATGCTTTGGCTCACCTTATATTGATCTGTCGTAATCCGCATCCTTTCCTGCTGGAGCAGACGCAGACTAATGTTCTTTTTTTCAAACTGTACCTTCATGCCGCCAAGAATCTGCACCAAAAGCATATGCAGGTCAAATTCTTCCGCATGCACCGATTCCGTCGGTCGGTCGGCATCGAGCAGCATGCTCATATTGGAAATAATGGAGGATAGACTTTCTATCTGTGACTGGCAAACTTTAATTTCGTCATCAGACATGGTGAGGATACCATCTTCCAGCCCCTCAAGGTGCGTCTTTAAAATGGTGATGGGCGTCCTCGTCTGATGCACAAATTCGTCAACCACTCGTTTCCTTCCCATTTGCTTGATTTTCAGCCGATTTTGCAGAATATCCAAACTGTTTTGTATGATTTTAATTTCTTTGACGTTAGATGGTTTGCATGCAGGACGATCCCCCATATCAATGCTCAATGCTTGGGATGAGGTATTCATCAAATCACGGCTCAGTCTTTTGCTAATCCATAGTCCAATCACAATCAGCAGGCAAAAAACCAGAAAAAAGGACAACAGACTATTCCGAAGCAAAGACATTTGAAACATCGTGGATGCCATGGAATGATTGAGCGCACTGTATCTGGTGATGTGCAGAACGCCGATTACCGTGCTGCCATCGGTGACATCAAAACTATCCACTTCTTCCGCATGCTCTTGCATCATTCTGCCCATCATGTCATGCATCATGCCAGAACTGTAACTGCCCATATGCTCTGTGCTGGCAACCAACTGCCCCTGTGCATCGTACAGCTTAATGCTAGTGATTGGGTCATCCAGATGAGATTCCAGCTGGACAGACAGCTGCTGCTGTGTGAGGGCATTGTCCTGCAGTGCACTTGCTGCAAGCTGCTGCACCTGCCCCACATGATAGTCATACGTTTTGGAATTATAATTCAAGAAATATTGATTGACCAGTGAACCGAGAACAACTGAATTGATAAAAACAGCTAAAATAGCGGTTACGGTTAAAACAATGAGCCATTGTCGCCTGATTGTCAATTTCCGTTCCCTCCCAGCACATAACCCGCTCCGTATTTGGTGAGCAAAATCTGCGGTTTTTTCGGATCGGCTTCAATCTTCTGCCGCAGCCGTTTTATAGAGCTGTCGATATTCCTATCAAAGCCTTCATAGTCATAGCCATATGCCAGATTCATCAGCTGCTCTCTGGACAAGACTTGTCCAAGGTTGCAGAAGAGTGCATACAGCAATCGATATTCTGCCGTTGTAATCGGAATTTCTTCTTCACCCTTATAGAGCTTCATGCTTTTGGTGTGCAGCTGCAGATTCTCCAGTCGATATACCATCTCATCCGTATAATGATATGTTCGTTTTATCAGTGCTTGCACTCTTTTGACAAGTTCTTTCACACTGAAGGGTTTCACAACATAGTCATCTGCACCAATGTCGAACCCCTTTAGTTTATCCAGCTCTTCTGCTCTGGCTGTGAGCATAATAACCGGCATTTCCGAGGTCTTTCGTATTTCACGCAGCACGTCAAACCCATCAATGCCCGGCATCATGATGTCAAGAAGGGTGAGGTGAATTTGGTTGCTGCTAAGCAGACTCAGCGCTTCAAAACCATCCTTGGCAGCGAGGGTTATATACCCTTCTCTCTCCAGATATTTTGCAACAACGCTGCTGATTTCCTGCTGGTCCTCAACAATCAATATCGTATACCGCATTTTTATCACCTCACCCTATTATACCTTGCACATGACGGCAGTACAACACCGACGAGGACTTTACTTATTATGCAGCACCTTTTTCATTTTAATATACTCTTCCTCTGAAATTTCACCTTTTACAAAACGTTCATTCAGCAGCGATAGACTTTCAGAATCTCCTTGGGTCATCCGATTCCCATGTGCTTTTTTGACGAGCATGACAAGGAGCGCCATTACAAGCACGCCCACAAGCAATACTCCCGCCATCATAACCCATCCCATACCGCTTGACATATAGCCCAAACCTTCGTGAACGCAGTGCCCTACGCCACTAATGCCTCTGTAGTACATCATAATAGTTCCTCCTTCATAAACGAAACGTTAACTGCTTCTCAATGTACGCAGCATGCTTTGATACGTATCCTCGTCAATTTCTCCGCGAACGAATCTCACTTTTAAAAGTTCTTCTGCATCCTGACTTTTTGTTGCAGTCAGACTGGTTTTGTGGTCTGGCAATATGACAAAATATACGAATGCGATGAAGAGCAATACAGCAACCAACATTTTTTTCGCCTCCTTGTTTTGTTTCTGGTTATAGTATCATCCTGAATTATGGCTCAATTATGGCATGCATTGGGTTGAGTCCATTGCGCTATTTTTTCTATCTTTGTGTATTTCAAAATGCCCTCTAAAAGATATGACGGCGTTCCTAGCAGTACTGAGCAGACTCCAATAAAAAAAGAATCTCCACAGTCCATACAGTCCGTGAAGATTCTTCTTCTCATTATTTTGCGATAGTTTCGCCAGTTTTCAAGTAGGTGTAGTTCGGCATTTCAAACAAAACGGGTTTGAATGTTCCATAATCAATCTTATCCGCATCATTCAAAATTCCCTCTTCAGCATAGGTCTGTTTATTGTTCCGAATGCAATTCGTCTACCTAACCAAACTTAGAACCTGTATTCATAACGCCGAACAGATGCCCCTTAACCGTTCCTTGCTGTCTCGTATAGTCATCATAAACCCTAAACCCAACCCCATGTCAAGAGAGAAAAGGAAACCATCCTTAGCACCTGTATGCATAAATCTATCCTTGCTCTGATGCAGCATTGCGTATATGCCGTTGTATCCTGTTTCTGTCGTATTCTTTGCATGAAAAAAGAGGGTATCCCCCTCTTTTCAACTGAATACGGTTATATTCGTTTTTATACGGCTCTCCACGCCTGCATACCGCTTTCATACAGATTGCCGCCAACGCAATCCATCGATACAATCGCAGGGAATTTTTCCACGGTTAATTTTTTCACGGATTCACAGCCCAATTCATCATACGCCACCACTTCCAGTGCTTTCACTGCTCCTGCAATCAAGGCGCCTGCTCCGCCAATTGCCACCATATACACTGCACCATTGCGTGCCATGGCGTCAGCTACGCCTGCATTGCGTCCGCCTTTGCCAATCATACATTTCAGCCCTGCATCCAGCAGCTTTGGCGCAAATGGGTCCATGCGTCCGGAGGTCGTCGGTCCTACAGAACCAATCACATCTCCCGGCTTTGCCGGCGTCGGACCTGCATAATAAATGGTGGCTCCCTGCAAATCAAACGGAAGCGGCTCACCCGCTTCCATCGCCGCCACGATTTTCTTGTGCGCAGCATCTCGTGCGGTAAAAATCGTGCCCGTCAGCGAAACGGTATCGCCTGCACGCAAAAGATGTGCCTTTTCTGCCAGCTCATCGGTTGTAAATTCATACTGTGCCATTGCTGTATTCTCCTTCATCGATGGTCATGCCTGTGATGTCTTCCTGCATCATGCCCAATACATCCTGCATGGTCGGCTGTTCTTCCGCTTCTGCTCCCTCTGTTTTTCCCACAACCATTTGCTCCAACAGATGCGTGGTTTCGTCCATTCGATGCAGCAGCTCATTTGCCATCTGTCCATGTTCAACTGCCGCTGCTGCAAACGCATTGGTGCTGTCTTTCCATCGCAAACTGATTTTTTGCATCGCTTGTTTGGTGGCATCAATGAGAAGCACCGCCTGCGAGCGTGTCGTTTCAACTTCTTCATGCGCCTGCTTTTGCTGCAGTTCGATGCGGTGCATGGCTTCCAATTCCATCTCCGCCAGATGCTTTTTATCCAAATTATATTGCTCTACCGCCGCTGACAATGCCGCCACACGCTCCGTTAGCACGGCATCCCGCTCTTCCAGCTTGCGGATACGCTCCTGTGCCATTTGCAAACTCGCCATGTCCGACTGGGACTTGGCACGAGATTTCACGGTTTCCTCCCGCATGCGCTCAGCATCTAAGGTCAATTCTCCCATGCGCTCCAAAAGCTCTGCGTTTTTTTCTTTCAGCGCGATGTTTTCAGCCGACAACGCATCATTTTCCAGCATCGTCTGGTTGCGTGCCACCTGCAATGCTTCCTGCTGCTGTCTTGTTTCCTGTGCTGATTTTTCAATGTAACGCAAGACATCTTCACGGCAAAAACCGCCTACCAAAGCCGTTTTAAATTCACTGCTTCCTTCTTGCATGATACTTCCCCCGTCCTGCGACTGATTCATATATATTTTTGATTATAGCAATTCTTCGAGAAAAATACAACAAAAACAATGTCAACTATCGCTTTTTTTCAAATGTTGCACAGACAGAGCCTACTTACGCCTTGCAATTGGACTATAAAAGTGTTACTATATCCATAATATGATATATGTTTAAAGGAGTTTATTATGCTGACCGTAAAAGATTTTGAAGCTGCCTCCCATCGGCTCAAATCCGTTATTCACAGCATTCCACTGAGCACCTCCCATACCTTTTCGGAGATGACCGGTGCGGATGTCTATTTAAAATGTGAAAACCAACAAAAAACCGGCTCATTCAAAGTGCGTGGTGCTTACAATAAAATTATGAAGCGATATGAAGAAGGCGGCTTAACCTCTGTCATCGCCTCTTCTGCAGGAAATCACGCACAAGGGGTTGCCTTTGCCGCCACGTCTATCGGCGTAAAATCCACCATCGTTATGCCGCGTACCACACCGATTGCAAAGGTTGCTGCCACGCAGGGCTATGGCGCCGAGGTGGTGCTGGCAGGTGCTATTTATGACGAAGCGTTTGCACGTGCCTGCGAAATCATGGAAGAAACCGGTGCCGAATTCATCCATCCGTTTGATGATGATGATGTCATGGCAGGGCAAGGCACGATTGCGCTGGAAATTTTGAGTGACCTGCCCGGTGTGGATGTTGTCTTTGTGCCGGCAGGCGGCGGCGGCTTGATTTCGGGTGTTGCAGCTTGTTTGAAGCAAATCAACCCACGCATTCAGGTCATTGGCGTACAGGCGGCAGGTGCACCGGCAATTGCAAACGCTTTCCACAATGACCATGCAATGCCCTGTGAAAATGTGCATACCATTGCAGACGGCATCGCCGTAAAAACCCCCGGTTCCAAGACAATGGACTATATCAACCAATATGTGGACCGCATGGTGACCGTATCCGATGCTGAAATCGCTTCCACCATCCTGCTGCTGCTCGAGCGCACCAAGCAGGTTGTCGAACCCGCAGGAGCGGCAGCACTTGCAGCCATGCTTTCCGGCGTAGTGGATATTCGGGGCAAAAAAGCTGTTTGTATCCTTTCCGGCGGTAATATTGATGTTTCTTTCATCCATAAAGTTGTGGAAAAAGGCTTAGTCACGCGTGGCCGCCATATGAAATTCTCCACCATCATGCCGGATGTTCCCGGCAGCCTTGCTCGTTTCGCCGAAATCGTGGCAGAAGCAAACGCAAATGTAATCGTCTTTCAGCATGACCGTGTGCAGGCAGATTTGGATATTGGGGAAGCGATTGTGCAGGTTGTTTGCGAAGTCGGTGGAAAAGAGCATGGGCAGCGTCTGCTTGCCGCTTTGACGGAAGCCGGCTATACCATTATGGCGCCTCCTTTTTAATTGATGCGCAGAACGAAGGTGCACTATGAAAATTTCAACCAAAGGACGATATGCATTGCGGCTGATGCTGGATTTGGCGGTGCATGATACCGGAAAAGTGATTTCCCTAAGAGAAATTGCCATTCGGCAAGGCATTTCAGACAAATATTTGGAGCAAATCATCTCTATGCTGACACGTGCTGGCTATCTGGTATCCACACGAGGGGCACACGGCGGCTACCGCCTTGCCTATGCGCCGCAAGACTACACGGTGGGCATGATTTTGCGGCTGACAGAAGGCAACCTCGCACCCGTGGCATGTCTGGAGCAGGATGCAAAGCCCTGCGACCGCACAGAAACCTGTGCCTCCCTTTATGTGTGGAGAAAACTGGACGAGGCAATCTCCAGTGTCGTGGACAAAATCACCTTGGATGACCTTGCCGAAATCCAACGCACACAAGACGGAAACAATTACAGCATATAAAAAGCAACAAAAAAAGCACGCAAACATGTTTGCGTGCTTTTTTCTATTTTTACCTGATAAAATACGCATCAATAGCAAAAAAGCAAGGAAAATTCCTTGCTTTTTTACATTGGGATAGGGATATATAGATGTAGATGTGGGCAAATAAAATAAATAAAAGCGTTCTCTTAGGCAGCTGTTCACTACCCTTTGCTTTTTTTATTATTATACAAGTACTATGTGTCGAAACTGTGTATATCTGGGGTATATTCCTAAATTTTTATGGTTAAAAACGCACGTTGATGCCGTCCTTCTCCCATTCATTTTAGCACCCATCAAGCCGCTGTTAATGTAACAGGCTTAACGGTTTCATGCCCTTGCAGGTCAACTGCATAGAAGGTATAGGTGCCGCTGTGCGTGATGCGAAACAACGTATACCCTTGGCTGTTGAGCGAAAAGGTTTTGCCTGCGCCTGTGGTGAAACTATTCGCACCGTAATTTCCGGAAGCATATGCCACCCGCAGCAAATCGCCGTCTGCATCGCTGACGCTGACCTTCAGAAGCGATTCTCCATTTTTCGTGATAATTTCCGTTGTAATCACCGGTGTATTTCCGGATGTCACCACCGTTGTGGTGTCTGCATTGTTCCATGCTGCATCCGACAATGTATCCGTGTCATAGGCAATTGCCGCACCCAAATCCAGCATGCCGCCTGTGGCCACAACGCCTTGCAGCACATCCAGCGGTTTGGTGGTTTGCAGCAGCAATTCCTTGGTTTGCGGCAGTGTGAGGTCTGCATCATAAGAATAGAGCAGTGCCGCTGCTGCGGTCACCATAGGCGCCGCCATGGAAGTGCCCGTCATATAGCTGTATGTATCCTGTGTTGTGGTGCTGAGAATATACGTTCCAGGTGCTGCCAAATCCACTGCGGTTTTGCCATAGTTAGAGCTGTAATGCAGTGTACCGTCATAGTTGAGGTTCGCAACCGCAATGAGGTTGTCCAAATCATACGCCGCCGGATAAATCGGGGAAGTATCAATGTCCATTCCTGTGCCAGAGGTATCGCTCCCGTTGCCTGCCGCAATGACAAACAGCAGATTGGCGTCTGCCATCGCCTGATACATCGCCTGGTCATTGGAGGAAGAGCCCAAACTCAAATTGACGATGTCTGCCCCATTCGCCTGTGCATACTGAATCGCCGAAATGACCGAATCCGTCGTTCCCGAACCATCCGAACCACCCAACACCTTGAGCACCATAATTTTCACATGATTCCCCGGAATGATGCCTGCAATGCCTGTGCCATTGTCTGCGGCGGCAACCATCGTGCCTGCACAATGCGTTCCGTGGTCATCTTCCTCGCCCACATAGATTTTGTTGCTGCTATTATAAAAATTCCAGCCATACACATCATCAATATAGCCGTTTCCATCGTCATCCACGCCATTGCCTGCTATTTCATCTGTGTTTGTCCAGATGGCATCGCTGAGCTCGGTGTTGGTATAATCCACACCGGTATCAATCAGCGCAATAATGGTGTCCCGATTGCCGTCACCATAGACATCCCAAGCCTGCTGTGCATTGATGTCAATGCCGCTGACCGCCGAAGCGGAAGTCGATGCCGCAGTGACGGACATGCCATGCCCTCTGCCGCCCGGCATAGGCGTATGCCACTGTCCCGGCTGTGTGGGCTGTTCAAACGGATTTTCATAAACGGGATATTGTCTATTGCTTTGCTGCGGGCTGAAGCTCCCATCATTCTCAAGTGCCCACTGCTGGTCTGCCAGTGCATCATCCACGCTAAGCGCCGCATTGCTGTATTCATAATTGGGCTGCACAATCAACACATTGCTGTCTGTTTGCAGTGCTGCCAGTCCGTCTTCCAACGCCGCTGCAGTGGCATAGTGTAGCACTTGCGTGGAATGGTCCCGATACATCACCAACGCTTCTAGCGTTTCATAGTCTGCTAAATTGGTATCCACCACACCTGTGACCGCAAGACTTTGCACGGTGCTGTCCACGGCAGCCCCCGTGCTCCATCCACCCAAAAGCGGCAGACACAGAGTTGTACTGAGCAGCACCGCACCCCATTTTTGCAAGGTTTTCTTCATCACTAACTCGTCCTTTCCCTCATTCACCCTATTTGCGGCAATTGCGCAGGTTATTTCAGCGGCAGCACCACCGTAAAGGTTGTTCCATGCGCTGCATCGCTTTCCACCAAAATGCGCCCTTTATGCTCTGTCACAATACGCTCTGCAATCGACAGCCCCAGTCCATATCCGCCCTCTGTGCGTGCCCGTGCCTTGTCTGTACGATAAAATCGCTCAAACAAATGCGGCAAATGCTCTGGTGCAATGGGTTCTCCCGTATTATTGACCCGAATCCGCACTTTATCTGCCACCTGCTCCAGTGCAAAGGTCACCACCCCGCTTGTCCCTGCATATTTGCAGGCATTGTCCAGCAAAATGACAATCAGCTGCTTGAGTTTCGCCGCATCGCCCACTAGGGTCAGCTCCGGCATAACCTCGCTTTCCAAGGTGACCCCTTGTTCAAATGCAACTGGTTCAAACGGCAGCAGACAGGACCACGCCACATCACTCAAATCAAAGGCGGTGTGCATATGCGGCTGCGGAGAAGCATCCGAACGCGCCAAAAACAGCAAATCTTCTACCATGGTTTTCATGCGCTGTGCTTCATCACGGGTGTGTTCAATCCATTTGCGCTGTGTTTCAATGGGGTCCTCCGCATGCGCCAATAAAATATCGGTATTGGCAAGAATGACGGTCAATGGCGTTTTGAGTTCATGCGAAGCATCGGCAACAAATTGCCGCTGCTGTGTCCATGCCTGTGCCACGGGACGCAGTACCCAATCGGAAAGAAACAGGCTGATTGCCAAAAAGGCAAGCAATCCACCGCAGCCCACGAGCAGCGATGTCAGCAGTAAACTGCCCATCGAGCTGTTACGGCTGGAAAGGTCAGCAAATGCGATTTTCAAGCTTCCCTCCGACTGTTTCTGCAATTGATACTGCAAATCCAAGTCGTTGAGCTTGCCTTCGGTGTTTCCAGATGCTATGACTGCCTCAACCGCAGTTTCCGCCACCTCTTCCGACACCGAAACATGTGTATCCGAAAAAACATCCGTAATATTCCCATCGGTATCCACCTTCACCGAAAAAATCGCCAGCTGTGGGATGGCAGGCATATCCCCGCCGTTCATCTTGTGTGTATCTCCAATCACAAATTTGGAAAAATCATCTTTTTGCAGCTCCACACGCTCCAGTGAGCGTCGCAGCGCATCCGAAATCTGTGTCTGCTCCCGTTGCCAATTGGAGAGCAAAATCGTCCCAAACACAATCAAAAGCACCAGTGTCACTAGACTCATATTGATGAAAACGAACTTTTTTTTCAGTTTTCCAATCATCAAGTATTCGCCTCCAACCGATACCCTACCTTACGAACCGTACCAATAGCCACCTTTGACCCTAAGAAAAAGAATTTTTTGCGCAAAAATGAAATATACGCTTCCACATTGTTGTCCTCTGCGCCGGTTTCTGTGCCCCAAATTTTCACAATCAAATCTTCCTTTGGCATCACCATTTGCGGGTTGCTCATCAAAATGCGCAGCACCTCAAACTCTTTGAAGCCCAAATGCACATTTTTTGCCCCGCAGGACAGCGTATGTGTCGATAAACTCAAGGTCAAATCATGAAAGGTCAGCTCTTCCAAAACCACTTCGCCTTGTCTGCGCAAAGCAGCACGCAAGCGGGCAAGCAGTTCTTCAGGCGCAAAGGGTTTTGTCATATAATCATCTGCGCCGCAGTCCAAGCCTGTCACCTTGTCGGTCACATCATCCCGTGCGGTCAGCAACAGTACGGGTGTTGCATTTTTTTGCGCACGCAATGCACGGCATACAGAAAAACCATCCATTTTAGGCAGCATCACGTCCAAAATCACTGCATCATATTGTCCGCTCACGGCATAGTCCAAACCATCCTGCCCATCGTGCACAATCTCCACTTGATATTTTTGTTCGGTCAAAATTTGCCCCAACGCCTCTGCCAAGCGCACTTCATCTTCCACAATTAGAATTCGCATTACAAAAATCCCCTATCCCACCGTATGATTATCTGTAGTATACCATGTAATCGGTGTGTTTGCATGGTTTTTTTAATGGTATACAGTATAGCAGCGTTTGCTGAAAACAATCTGAAAGTAAAATTTCAGAAAAGTTTCAGCTTTGTGCGGTATGATAAAGACACCGAAAGGAACACGGCGTTCCACTCCGCAAGTGATTCGAAAACCTGAAAAAAACCTGAATGTAAAATTTCAGAAAAGTTTCAGCTTTGTCGTGTAAACTGTATACAACACAAGGGCACGGACAGTTCCGATTTTCGCCCTACGATAGAAGGAGGCAATCCACATGACTGCATACCAGAACGTATTTCAGCGTTATGAAAAAAAATACATATTGACCCCGCAGCAATACGAAGCGTTCCGCTCTGCGCTAACAGGACGTTTGGCAGAGGACCAGTATGGAAAACACACCATCTGCAACCTGTACTTTGATACCGATTCCTACGAAATGATTCGTACCTCACTCGATAAGCCAACGTACAAAGAAAAATTACGCCTGCGCAGTTATGGCATACCGGACATCAATTCACCTGTCTATGTAGAAATCAAGAAAAAATCCAATGGCATTGTCTATAAGCGCCGTGAGCAAATGACGCTTGCAGAAGCCTATCGCTATCTGCTGGCAGGCATTCGACCGGAAAACGAAACGCAAATTTTGCGGGAAATCGATTATATGCTGCAGCGCAAGCACCCACAGCCCCGTGCCTTCATTGCATATAACCGCATTGCACTTGCCGGTGTGGAGGATTCCGAACTGCGTGTCACCTTCGATACCAATTTGCGGTGGCGTGGTGACCGCTTGGATTTGACCTTGGGGGCAGACGGAGAGCACATCGCCGCACCAGACAGCATCTTGATGGAACTGAAAATCGCCGATGCCATGCCGCTTTGGCTCAGCCGTGTGCTTTCAGAGCTGAAAATTTTCCCCGCTTCCTTTTCCAAATACGGCACGTGCTACCGTGACCATATCGCCGCCTCTGAAACCTTTGCAGCGGCTGCCGCAATGACCCCTGACACCAAACAAACACTCGTCAAAAATGGAGGAATTATCTGTGCTTGATTTATTAACCGAAACTACGACCGTTTCTGCATCGTTCACCATTTTAGAAATGGTTGCCTATACCTTGGTTTCCCTCGTCCTTGGGCTTTGCGTTGCCGGCATCTATATGTTCCGCAACACGTACACCAAAAGCTTTGTCATCACGCTGGCGCTGATGCCTGCCATTGTGCAAATGGTGATTATGATGGTCAACGGCAATTTAGGCACTGGCGTTGCTGTTATGGGTGCGTTCAGTTTGGTGCGTTTCCGCTCCGCACCCGGGGGTGCCAAAGAAATCTGTGCCATCTTCCTCGCTATGGCACTCGGCTTGGCAACGGGTATGGGATATGTGCTCTATGCAGTCATTTTCCTGCTCATCATTGGTGCAGCTATGATGATTCTCTCTGCCATCAGCTTTGGTTCAGATAAAACTGCAGAACGTATGCTACGCATCACCATTCCCGAAGATATGGATTATGACGGTGCATTCGATGATTTGTTTGCACAATATACCCGCTCTGCCAAGCTGGAACGGGTTCGTACCACCAACATGGGCAGCTTATATGAATTGGAATATCTGATTGTTTTGCAATCCTCTGAAACCCCCAAGGCATTTATTGATGCCATTCGCTGCCGCAATGGTAATTTGAACATCGTTTGCAGCCATGTGCCGCAGTTCAAGGATGCACTTTAAACCAAAATCATTCATTTTTTGTTTCACAACCCGTTCATGAAAAGGAGATATAACGATATGAAATACAATAAAACCATGGCATCGCTTTTGATTGCCACCTTGACACTGTCCGCACTTACAGGCTGCGGTGCAGCAACCAGCACAACCACCAGCACAACCCAAGCCGTTGCCAGCACAACGGTGCAAAACAGTGCATCTGTTTTAAGCGGCAATTATGATACGGAAGACACCGATGCCACTTGGAGCACCTCGGATGCCACCATCATTACCTTGGACACCACAACCACCATCTCCGGCGATGGCGCAGAGGTCAGCGGCAGCGATGTTTTGATTTCCACAGCCGGCACTTATGTATTCAGCGGCACGCTGACAGACGGACAAATCCTCGTGCAGGCAGAAGATGCGGACTTGGTGCGCATTGTACTAAATGGCGCAGACTTAACCTGCTCTGACAGTGCCCCGATTTTCGTGAAATCCGCAGATAAGGTTGTCTTGATTCTGGCAGACGGCACAGAAAACACCGTATCCGACGGTGCTTCCTACACCTTTGCAGACGATGAGGACGAACCCAGTGCGGCGATTTTCAGCAAAAGCGATTTGACCATCACCGGCAGCGGTTCTTTGACCGTCAACGGCAATTATGATAAAGGCATCTACTCCAAGGATGATTTGGTTATCACCGATGGCACATTGACCGTCAATGCCGTTGGTGTCGGCATTCGCGGCAAGGATTCGGTGTCTATCAGCGATGGCACGTTCTACATCACCTCGGGTGAGGATGGCATCCAAAGCAGCAACGGGGAAGACACGGAAAAGGGTTGGATTGCTCTGGACGGCGGTGCCTTCACCATTGATGCCGGCAACGATGGCATTCAGGCGGAAACCCTGTTGGCAGTCAACGCAGGCACCTATGACATCACCACCGGCGGCGGCAGTGCAAATGGTGCGACCCATCAAGAAATGGGCGGCGGCATGCAGATGCAGCGTCCTACCACGGCTGAGGAAGACACCACCACGACCATAACGGACGGCACACAGCCGACAAGCGATGGCGCAATGCCGACACCGCCCAGTGATGGCACAATGCCGACGCATGGCGGCGGACATGGCGGCAGACCGGGCGGCATGGGTGCACCAACAGGTGACACAACCTCTTCCACGGTATCTTCGCAAGCGGTTTCTACCGCTTCAGCTACCGAAACCATCACAACCGATGACAACACCTCTGACAGCTATAAGGCCCTGAAATCCGGCGATGACCTTGCGATAAACGGAGGCACCTTCACCATCGATTCTGCAGACGATTCCCTGCATGCCAGCGGCAATCTCTTGATTGCAGACGGTACGCTCACCCTTGCCAGCGGTGATGACGGTGCGCATGCCGACAGCACATTGGTCATTACCGGCGGTGACATCAACATCACCACCAGCTACGAAGGCTTGGAGAGCTCTTCTCTGGAAATTGACGGCGGTGACATCCATTTGACTGCATCAGATGACGGCGTGAATGCCGCAGGCGGCAGTGATGGGTCTACGGGTATGGATTCGTTTAACGAAAGCGGTTATGATTTGGTCATCAACGGCGGCACACTGGTAGTCGATGCAGACGGTGACGGTCTGGATGCCAATGGCAGCATCACCATGAATGGCGGCACGGTCTTGGTCGATGGTCCAACCAATAGCGGCAACGGTGCACTGGATTATAATGACACCTTCACCCTAAACGGCGGTACTTTGATTGCCGCAGGCAGCTCCGGCATGGCACAGTCCACCAGCAGCAATTCCACGCAGGCAAGCCTAAGTGTTGTTTACACCAATCAGCAGGCTGCTGACACCTTGTTTACGGTCACAGATGCCGATGGCAACGTGATTCTCAGCTATCAGCCCAGCAAAGATTATCAGTTTATCCTCGTTTCCACCCCTGACATGGCGCAGGGCGAAACCTACACCATTAGCAGCGGCGGCACCAACAGCGTGACGGCAACCGATGGTTTGTCTGTAGGCGGTACGGTCAGCGACAGCACCACCTTGACCGATGTTACCCTGAGCGACATGGTCACACGCATCTCTGACGATGGCTCTGCCGTCAGCGGCGGCATGGAAGGCGGCATGGGCGGTGGCGGCATGCGCGGCGGCAATCGCCCCGGCATGGATGCTGACACCAGTGCCACTACACAGAACAGCACCAATTAACACCAATCCCTTACATCGCAAAACGGCTTTCATTCTTTTTGAGTGAAAGCCGTTTTTTGCAGGAAAGGCTTTTCTGACGGTACTTTCTGTGATATACTACTGCAATAATAGGAATCAAGACACAGGAGGATTACGCATGGCATCCACAACCGCCGAGCAGGCATCTCGCTGCCTCAACACCGTTTTTCGCAAATCCTTGCGCATGCGCTGCATCGAAGCCATTCGCACCTATCAACTGCTGCAAGCCGGCGACCGCATTGCGGTTTGTGTGTCCGGCGGGAAAGATTCCATGCTGCTTGCCACCCTGCTGCGGGAATTACAGGTGCATGGGGATATTCCCTTTTCCCTCGAATGCATCGCCATGGATCCTGGATACAGTCCTGCAAACCGCAGGCGATTGGAGGAAAATGCTGCTCGACTGGATTTGCCGCTGCATATCTTTGCAACGGATGTCTTTCGAGTTGCCGAAAAACATGGCAAAAACCCCTGCTTTTTGTGCGCTAAAATGCGGCGTGGCTGGCTTTACAGCAAAGCACAGGAATTGGGATGCCAAAAAATCGCACTGGGGCATCACTATGATGATGTGGTTGAAACCATCTTGATGGCAATGGTCTATGGCGGACAAGTCCAAACCATGCTGCCCCGTCTGCACAGCGACCATTTTCCGGATATGGAGCTGATTCGTCCGCTCTATCTGGTGCGAGAAGCAGACATTATCGATTGGGCAAATTATAATCAGCTCGCCTGTTTGGATTGTGCCTGTTCCGTGACCCAAAAACAGCAGGAAAGCAAGCGTGCCGAAGTCAAGCGCATCATTGCACAGCTTTGCGAGGGCAATCCGCAAATCAAACAGAACATTATGAACAGCGTCAAAAATATCAATGTGCATCAGGTGCTTGGCTACCGCAAAGATGGCATCTCTCACAGCTTTTTGGAGCAATTTCCTGAGAAAAACGAAACGAAACATCGGTAAGCCATTGCAAGGCTCTATCGTCTGTGCTACAATGGCAGAAGTCTGTCCAGCAGGATTATCTGCCGGACAATGAGAGAAAAGGTTCTTATAGCAGAAGGAGTTACAATCATGCTTGCAGTGCAGCACACCGCTGTCATGAATCTGGAAAACGCCATGCGAGGGGCACGCAATCCCTTGAACAGCTGGAACAGGTCTGACAGTTCTTACAATGAAAACGGAAATTATGTCTTAGGCGAAAATGATTTGGACCTTGCCCAGCGACTGTGTCGTGCCGGCAGTGACCATCGAAAGTTCATCCGCCAAATTATGGTTTCTGTCGATATTACCGCCCCGCTCTATTGGTGGAAAGAATATGATACCTACAAGGTCGGCACGGTTGCCAATTCGACCAGCACCATGCACAAAATCCACAGCAAACCGTTTGAACTGACGGACTTTAGCTGTGACCATCTTTCAGAATCCGCCACTGTACAACTGCAGTCACTCGTTGCATTTTTGGAGCATACACGTCTGCGGTTTGTGGAAACCCGCGACAAACAGCACTGGTATGACATCATCCAGCTGCTTCCCAGCAGCTATAACCAAATGCGCACCTGCACGCTCAACTATGAAACCCTGCGCAACATTTACCATGCACGCAAATCGCATAAACTTACCGAGTGGCATGTGCTCTGCGCTTGGATTGAAACCCTGCCCTATGCCAAGGAACTGATTGCGCAGGCAGATACCTAAGAGGATATAACGATGGAATTTACAAGAACCGAGATGCTGCTCGGTGCGGAAGGCATGCAGCGCCTATCGCACGCCCGTGTTGCGGTGTTTGGTATCGGCGGAGTTGGCGGACATGCAGTCGATGCCCTTGCACGCAGCGGCATTGGTGCACTGGATTTGTTCGATGATGACCGCATTGCCGAAAGTAACATCAATCGGCAGCTGATTGCCCTGCACTCTACCATCGGACAGCACAAGGTGGATGCCATGCAGGCACGAATACACGACATCAATCCCAACTGCATCGTGCAGGCACACCGCTGTTTTTTCATGCCCGAAACGGCTGACCAATTTGATTTTTCGCAATATGACTACGTGATTGATGCCATTGACACCGTCACCGCCAAAATTGAATTGGTGATGCGCTGTCAAGCTGTCGGCACCCCCATCATCTGCGCCATGGGTGCGGGCAACAAACTCGACCCCACGGCATTTCAAGTGGCTGATATTTATCGCACGCAAGGCTGTCCGCTTGCACGGGTGATGCGCCGTGAACTCAAAAAACGCGGGGTCAAACGGCTGAAAGTGGTCTATTCTCAAGAAGAAGCACGTGTTCCACAGGGCTCGCCGCAAGAAACCATGCCAGAAACGCCGGAGCGCAGTGGAACGCCCAAACGCACCACCCCTGGCAGCACAGCATTTGTCCCCTCTGTTGTAGGCTTGATTCTCGCCAGTGTTGTGGTGCGGGATTTGAGCGAAGTGGATAAAACATCATGATATAACGAAAAAAACCGCCAATATCGGCGGTTTTTTTGTTGTCCTATAGATGGCTGCGACGATATTTTTCCCATCTTTTCACACCCAGTGCGGTCACTGCGCAAGCCGCAATGGCAAAGCCAAGCCATGCCAGAATGGCAGCATTCCATCCATAATATTCCGAAATTTTACCGATGCCATAGGACGAAATCGCACTGCCCGCATAGCATGCGCAGTTGAGCACACCGGTGACACTGGAGCTCTTACCGATTGCCCCAAAATGCATAGGCATAAAGCTGATATACATAGAATTCGAGCCAACCATTGCAGTGCTCGCACACGTTAGCAGCACCAAGGAAAGCATTGCATTGGACGCACCCGCAGGAATCAACAATGCCAAAAATCCAATACATGCCAGATAAAATCCAACTGCTCCACGCATTTCATTTTTAATCACATTCTGTGCCAGATATTTTGTCAAAACGACACCGCCCATATTCACCGTCGGCAGTAAAATTGCCAGCAAAATGGATAATGATGTGGATAAGCCAAATCGTTCTGTCATCAAAGACGGTACCCACGATTGAATGCCATCCCGCAGCAGACCACCCGATAGCGCACCAAACACTGCACAAATTGCGCCGGAAACCAGCAATAATTTCAGCAGATTGCCGCTTTCGCCGCTTTCCACTGCGGATAGTTCTACCGTTTCTGTGCCGCCATGCTTTTCGGTCATGCGCAGACAAAAGCCCATCCCACGATTCCACCAAAGTGCCGCAAGAATCATCAATCCACCCGAAAGCAAAAAGACCGCACGCCAATGAATCCATCGGAGCAGGATAGATGCCAGCAAATAAATTAAAATCGTTGCCACAGGATAGGCAAATCCAATGTTCGCACAGGCACGTTTGCGCGAGGAAGGCGGCATAATTTCTGCAAAAATTCGTGAAATCGGTGACCAGATAAAGGATTGAAACGCACCATTGAGCACCCAAAGCACCAACATCATGTGCAAATCATCCGCCAGACCCATCGCAAGATTGATAAATGCAGAACCCAATGTTCCGACAAACACCATACGCTGCGGACTGGTACGGTCTCCCAAAAATCCGCTGAACACCTGACAAATGCCATAGGACGCAAACAACGCTGTGCCCACCAAACCAGCGGAACTCTTGGTGAATCCTTCACGTACAATCAACTCTGCCATAACCGCTGAATAACTCAATCGCCCCAACAGTGCGACAATATAAGTAACGGTACACAGCATAAATAAATAAACGGACAATCGCTCCGGACAAACCCGACGGCTAACAACGGTGGTCATAGTTTTGCATACTCCTTCAGTTTTTTTCATTCTGTTATATCATACCACAAAAACGAACCACTGCCTATAAAATCTTGACAGGATATTGATTTTGCACAAAAAAGGGGTCTATGCAGCTTTGCCGCATAGACCCCTTTGAATCGCAACATTTGACCGAAGCTTATTCTTCGTCTTCGCTTGTTTCGCCTGCATTAGCAGCACGAACGGACAAAGAAACCTTCTTCTTTTCGTCATTGATGTCAATAATCATTGCATCAACTTCCTGTCCGATGGTCAGTACTTCATCAGGCTTTGCAATGTGATGGTCTGCAATCTGAGAAATATGAATCAAGCCGTCAACACCCGGAATGATTTCCGCAAATGCACCAAACGGCATAAACTTCAAGATTTTAACACCCACAACGTCATCCACTGCATAGTTGGTCTTGAAGATGTTCCACGGATTGTCCTCTGCACGCTTGTAGCCCAGAGAAATCTTCTTGTTATCCTTGTCCAATGCAATGACATAGACATTGATTTCGTCACCAACGCTGACTACTTCAGACGGGTGCTTGATACGACCCCAAGACAGCTCGGAAATGTGAATCATGCCGTCTACGCCGCCGATGTCAACAAATGCACCATAAGAAGTCAAAGACTTTACAGTTCCGGTAAATTCCTGACCTACTTCGATAACTTCCCAAACCTTTTCTGCAGAAGCCTTGCGCTGCTCCTGGATAACGGCACGAATAGAGCCAACCACACGCTTGCGCTGGCGGTTGATTTCGGTGATATAGAAGTTCTGCTTGGTCTTGAGCAGTTGGGTCATCGGCTGATCCTTCGGCACATTGGTCTGGCTTGCCGGAATGAATACACGCACGCCAAATGCAATCGCAACCACACCGCCGCGATTTTCTTCGATAATGGTGCCTTCGACCATTTCGTGCTCATCCTTTGCCTTTTCAACGGTTTCCCAACCCTTCATCTGGTCGATGCGCTTCTTGGAAAGGCTGATGGTACCCTCGCTATCATTGACACGAATGACAACTGCTTCGATTTCATCGCCGGTTTTGTAATGATCTGCGACATTGTATGCCGGATCATCAGACAGCTCGCTGACAGGGATGTACGCTGCGTGCTTTACGCCCAAATCAACCTGTACTTCAGAATTGGTAATCTGAATAATGGTACCGGTAACCTTTTCTCCTGTATTTATGGTTTTGAAGGATTCCTCCAACATTGCTGCGAAATCCTCGCTGTTTTCGATTTTGGTTTCTTCACTCATCATGTTACTGACCTCCTTAATTATCCTTGCCGGGGTAGATGCACCCGCCGTAATACCGATGTGCCCGAAAGCATCTTGCGCTTTGTATGCCAGCGAAAGCTCTGACGCATCCTCGATCAAAAATACACGCGGGCAGAGGTCTTTGCTGATTTCATAGAGTCGTTTGGTGTTGGAACTTTTCCGGTCACCAATTACGATCATGGTATCCGATCTTCCGGCAAGCAGACGAGCCTCGGCTTGACGCTCATCCGTCGCATTACATATTGTATCAAAAATTTTCGGGTTTGTACACTCTTTTTTTAAAACTTGTATGAATTTCTCCCAAATTCTTCGATTTAATGTGGTTTGAGCTACAATACTAAAGGATTCACCGCAGTGAAAATTTTCATTCTTTTGTGCCGCTTCAAACTCCTGCGGGGTTTCAAACACCAAGGATTCACGACACCATCCCTGAATTCCCAGCACTTCCGGATGATCTCGGCTGCCCAAAACGATGATTTTCTGTCCAAGCGCACTTTCCGCTTCCACAATCTTATGAATTTTCTGTACAAACGGACAGGTAGCATCAAATATTTTGCAGCCCTTTTTCTGCAACTGCGCATACACCGTCTGCGCCACACCGTGGGCACGAATCAAAACCGGAGCACCATCCGGAATTTCCAAAATCGTATCCGCCGTGATAACCCCTTTGGCAGCCAAGCGGTTGATTTCATGGGTATTGTGAATAATGGCGCCAAAGGCGTAAATGCCCTGCTGTTTTTCCGCTTCCTGCTCTGCCATTTGCACAGCACGCCGCACGCCAAAGCAAAAGCCTGCGGTCTTTGCTACTTCAACATTCATTTCGGTACGGTTTCACCCAATGCATAAATGCGGTGCAAAATATCCTCTGAAATCGCTTTATAGTCCTTATTGCCTTCTTCCGGGCGAAATGGCTTTCCAATCACCACATACACATGTCCATGCTTTTTCTTGTCTTCCGTGATATACATCGGCACAATGGGAGCACGTGTTCTCGTTGCCAGCATCGCTGCACCTTCTTTGGTTTCGCCTTCTTTGGCGTCACGTGTGCCCTGCGGAAAAATAATCAGCTTACGTCCATCTTTGACCGCCTGCAATGCGGTTTTGATGGCTGTAATGTCTGCTTGCCCGCGTGAAACCGGAAATGCACCAATCCACGTAATAAGACGTCCAAACCAAACATTTCCCTCAAACAGCTCACGCTTTGCCATGATGGCAGTGCTGGTTGCCACGCCCAAACACGCCGTTGCAAGCGGGGGATCTACCGTAGAACGATGATTGGGACACACCACGCATCCGCCTTCTGGAATATTTTCACGTCCAATGACATGCAGCTTATAGTATAAGCTAAACCATATCAATATCGCTGTAAGCGCAATTTTCTGTATCCAATGATGATATTTATTCATAGTTACAACCCCTTTTACAGTTTTTCTGCAATAATATCACAAATTCGTGCAATGCTCTGCTCCAAATCCAGCGCACTGGTATCCACCAGAATCGCATCCTCTGCCGCTTTGAGCGGTGCCGCCGCACGGCTTTCATCCTGCGCATCCCGTGCAATCATATCCCGCAGCACTTGGTCATAAGACACCGACTGTCCTTTTTCCACAAGCTCACGATACCGCCGCTCGGCACGTTTTTCTGCACTTGCCGTTAAGAATATCTTCACATCCGCCTGTGGCAGAATCACAGTGCCAATGTCACGCCCGTCCATGATGACGCTGCTCTCCTGCGCCATACTGCGCTGCAAATCCAACAAATACGTACGCACCTGCGGTATAGCGGAAACCTGCGAGGCATATTGGGAGATTTCATGCGTGCGAATGGCATCCGACACATCTTCTTCTCCTAACAGCACACGCTGTTCCCCGTCTACATAGTGCAAACGCAGCTGCAGGGTTGGCAGCAGTGCGCAGACCTGCGCCGCATCATCTCCCGCCACACCACACCGCTGTGCCGCAAGTCCAATGCTGCGATACATAGCACCGGTATCGACATAAATAAATCCCATTTTCACAGCGATAGCACGTGCAATCGTGCTTTTTCCTGCGCCAGACGGCCCATCAATCGCCACTGCAACCTGCTTGTTCATGGTTCAATCTCCTTTTTGTCTTATTCTCTCATTGTGCGGCGCATTGTCCCGCCAAATAGCCGGTTGACCACGCAATTTGCAAATTAAATCCGCCCGTATACGCATCCACATCCAAAATTTCGCCTGCGAAGAACAATCCTGCCACCTGCTTAGATGCCATCGTTTTCGGGGATACTTCTCGTGTGCTGATGCCGCCGCTGGTGATAATCGCCTCTTCAATCGGTCGTTTTCCTGCAATGGCAATTGGGAACGCCTTTAAAAGCTGCAAAAAAGTGCGTCTTTGCTCTTTGGTGATGCTGTGCATTTTTTGGTGCGGCGCAATGCCCGCCATACGGATGATAACCGGAATCAATTTGCGTGGCAGTAAGTCACCCAATCCATTGATAAAATCGCTGTTGCTGTGCTTTTCAAAGTCACCCAGCAAGCGTTTGTCCAATGTTTTTTCGTCCAACGCCGGTTTTAAATCGATTTCCAGGCGATAAGGCTTTTCCCTGCGCATGTGTGCCGATGCACTCAAAATCAGCGGACCGGAAACGCCAAAATGCGTAAACAGCATCTCGCCAAAATCTTGATAGATTTTTTTATCCTGCTCAAACAGCGTCACCTTCACATTGCGCAGGGACAGACCCATCATATCACAGCAATTTTTCCCGTCCTCCACCAACGGCACGAGGGATGGCGTTGGCGGCACTACCGTATGCCCCAGTGCCTGTGCAAAACGATAGCCATCGCCGGTAGAACCCGTCAGCGGATAGGATGCACCGCCCGTCGTCAAAATTACACGGTCTGCCGCATAGGGTTTGTTTGCCGTTTGCACCCCGCTGACAGCACCGTTTGCGGTTTGGATGCCCGTGACTGTTTCCCGCACCAACTGCACCCCTTCTTTTTTGACAAAGCGCAGCAGTGCATCAATGACATCTGCCGCACGGTCAGATGTCGGAAATACACGGTTTCCACGCTCAATTTTCAGCGGCACGCCCAATTCTTCAAAAAACGCATAGGTCTGTGCAGGGTCAAACGCATGCAATGCACTGTGCAAAAATCGTCCGTTGCACGGCACATTGGCAAGTACTGTGGGAATATCGCAATGATTCATCACATTACAGCGACCTTTTCCTGTAATATACAGTTTTCTGCCCACTTTTTCATTTTTCTCAAACAGCAATACCTTTGCGCCGTTTTGTGCCGCAATGCCAGCGGCAAGCAGTCCCGCTGCCCCACCGCCGATGACTGCAACCGTATGTTTTCCGTTCATTCTTCCTCCGGTTTCTCATAAACCTGATACTGGTCCCAAATGCCTTCCAACCGTTCAAAGGTTTTTTCCACTTCTGCTTTTTGCTTCATCCCCACTGCGACAATCAGCGCATTGATGACCGAAAGCGGTGCCACCAGCGAATCCACAAACGATGCCATGTCGCTTTTGGCAATTAAAGTATGGTCAGCACAGCGATTGAGCGGCGAACGTCCGGAATCAGTTAATGCAACGACACAGGCGCCGCAGTCTTTGGCATATTGCATTGCCGACAGCGTCCGCTTAGAATAGCGAGGAAAGCTGATGCCAATCAGCACATCTTCTTCCCCAATGCGCATAATCTGCTCAAAGGTTTCGCTCATACCTGCCGCATTGACCACCCGCACATTGTCAAACAACAGCGTGAAATAAAATCCCAAAAAATTGGACAGCGCAGAAGAGGACCGCACACCCAAAATATAAATGCGTTTCGCACGCAAAATGGCATCCACCGTTCCTTGGAAGGCATGATGATTCATTTCGTCCAATGTCATGCGGATTTTTTCAATATCGGCATTGAGCACCGCATGCAGCACGTCACGGTCACCCATGCGGTCACTGGTCACCTCCATGCGCTGAACAGATGTCAGCTTATTGCGAATCATTTCCTGCAGCGCCTTTTGCAGCTGCGGATAGCCTTCATATCCCAGCTCGGTTGCAAAGCGCACCACCGTGGATTCACTGACACCCACATTGGTGCCCAAGCGGCTCGCCGTCATAAAAGCCGCCTTTTCATAATGTTCTAAAATATAGCGGGCAATCAGCCGCTGCCCCTTTGAAAAATCGCCAAGACTCCCTTGAATCTTCGACATTAAGTCGTTCATAGCTCTTTCCTCTGCTTTTGTTTCACATTCGCTTCTTTTATTGTAGGTAAAAAGCGTTTAAAATGCAAGATGTTTTGCACAAACTTTCACTTATTCTCTTCCTCTGGAATGGCTGCCGCCTTTTGCAGCTGCTGCAGTTCTTTTGTGGTCAATACACGCCACTTGCCAACCGGCAGCGAGGAGTCAAGCGACACCTTGCCGATGGATTCCCGCTTCAATCGGCGCACCGACAGCCCGCAGGCTTCGCACATCTTACGAATCTGGCGATTGCGTCCCTCATGAATAATGAGCCGTATGGTCGCACGGTCTTCTTCCTGCCGCACAATAAACACCCTGGCTGGCTGAATGGTATGCCCATCAATCTCCATCGGATTTTCCAGCTCCGGAATGCGTGCCAAATTCCCTCTGACGCTGACCAAATAGGTCTTGTCTACATCATGCCGCGGATGGGTCAGCTGATAGGCAAGGTCGCCGTCATTGGTCATAATCAGCAGGCCTTCCGAATCATGGTCGAGCCGCCCCACAGGGAACACACGTGCCCCGCAGCCCTTGACCAGCTGCGAAACATCCCGCCGGCCCTTTTCATCATGCAGCGTGGTGACAAAGCCACGTGGCTTATGCAGCATCAGATAGACCTTGGCTTCTTTGCCGCCAATGGGTTTTCCGTCTACACAAATGCGCTGCTTTTGTGCGTCTGCACGGTCGCCAAGCTTCGCTTTTCTGCCGTCAACCGTCACACGCCCTGCGCTGATGATTTCTTCCGAAGCACGGCGGGAACAAATGCCTGCCTGTGACAAAATTTTCTGTAATCTTTCCTGCATACTTTTTCTCCATTCTATTGTTCGACACCCCTGCTTATGCCGGGTGTATCCTATCCCAAAGCTGTTCTAAAAGTCCCTTTTCCGGCGGCAGCAGTGCCGCTCCCTGCGCAAAACGCAACGTATCTTGTGCCAAAACGGTGTTTCCGCAGCAATATGCAATCGTTCCATACACGCTGCCCGCTGCAATCGGCGCATAGGTAAACCGCATCCCAAAATATTCCGTGCGCAGCGTTTGCACTTCCTCGGCTGTCAGATAAACTTCCACCGTATGCTGTGCTGCAACCGGCAGCATACCGCCGCAGCCGCCAATCACAGGCTGCTGGCGCAAAACATCGCCTGCCTGATGCAGCGTATACGCCTGATATTGCGCAAATCCGCTTTCAAACATGGTGATATGGTCATTCCAATCATCCGGTGCGTTGAGCGTCACGCCAATCAGCCGCCGCCCATTGCGCTCGGCTGCTGACACCAAGCAGCGACCGCTTTTTTTGGTGAAGCCGGTTTTAATCCCTACCGCATCGGTGTAATATTGTAGTAATTTGTTGTGATTTGTCATATATCGTCCATTTTCGCTGTGCGATTTGGTAGAAACCATTTCCCGAAAGGTTGCATTCTGCATAGCATATGCCGCAATCTTTGCCAACTCCCGTGCGGTGGTGTAGTGGGTTGCACCGTCCAAGCCATTCGGATTGTCGAAATGCGTGTGTGTTAAGCCCAACTGCTGCGCTGTTTCGTTCATTTTTGCAACAAAAGCTTCCATCCCGCCGCATTCTCCGGCAATCGCAAGTGCTGCGTCATTGCCGCTGAGCAGCAGCAGACCATACAAGGTTTCCCGCAGGGTCAGCCGTTCCCCATCCTTGAGATACATCGAAGAACCTTCCACCAGCGTATATTCTTTTTTCACGGTATACACACGGTCTAAATCCTCTTGCTCCAGCGCAACGATTGCCGTCATAATCTTTGTTGTGGATGCCATGGGAAGCTGTTCATCTGCATTTTGCGCAAACAATACCGCACCCGTCGTGCCGTCTATCAAAACCGCACTCTGTGCGCTGATGGCACCGACGTGCAGCAGCACACAAACCATTCCCAAAACAAGCGAAAATCCGATTTTACAAGCCTTATACATATCATTTCCCCACAATCCGTCAAACAAAGAGGAAGCCTACCCATACCAAAACTATACGAGTAGGCCACATCAGATATGCATGGCATGCCAATCAACGCAGGGTTATTCTTTCGGCTCCTCCGCATCTTTTGCGGCATTTTTTCGCTCTTCAAAGAAGCTGGACACCTTATTGATGGCATTTGGAAGCATTTCCACCAAACGGTCGGCAGTGCTGTCTGCCTGCGCATTGATGGGCAGCATGTGTGCCCCATCCTTGTCAATGATGAGAAAGGACACGGGCACCACCGTCACGCCGGCACCACCGCCGCCGCCAAAGCACACAGGGGTATTCTCCTTGGCATGTCGGGACACATGGTCACTGCCGCCCGATGCAAACCCAAAACTGACCCGTGAAATCGGAATGACCGTCACGCCATCCGGCGTTAAAATCGGTTTTCCCACCACGGTATTGGCATCCACCATCTGCTTGATTTTTTCCATCGTTGCATTCATCAGGTCACTGATTGGATGTTCATTCATACATCTGCCTCCTCATTTTTGAGCAAGTGTTTTAACGCTACCAGCTTTTTCCGACTTTTTAATACGCTCCACAAAAATCCGATTAACCGCACAGAGGCTTCCACTTCTGCTTCCCATACCGTTTGAGATGCCTCAAAATCTGCATCCAACACAATCCGGCAGGACTTGTTTTTGAAATTTTGCTCCAAATAGGGTGCAAGCATCCCTGCAAATGCACTGCACGTGCCCAACAGCATACCAGTTGCTGCTGCATCTTTTGTGCCGAACAAAACCTGTATTTTAATCGCCTGCATGTGTAAATTACCATGCATATCGTCCAGCAAATCCAATACCGCATAGAAAACAGCACCCCAATCCTGCTTGGGACGATTTTCCTGCGTTGGCTTGTCCTCTTTTTTCGCAGGGGGCTTGCGGGGTTTTTTTGGCTTTTTGGATTTTGGGGGCTTATCACGTTCTGCCTTTTTGCGTGGTCGCAGCCGAATGCGCAGCAAACCAACGCCAATCCAAACCGTGTGTTGTTGATTGTTTCCACGATACCGCACCCATGTACGTGAAACTAACAGCAGCGCAGCCAATCCCAAAAGAATTGTCGGCAGAAGCTTGGCAACCGTCACTGCGCATCACTCCGTTCCCTGCTGCATGTCTTCCAGCCGCAACTGCTCTTCTGCACCGGTAAGTTCCGGCAGAGAGGGCAGCTCCGCCAGACTTTTGATGGCAAATGCCCGCAAAAAAGCCGTGGTGGTACGAAATAGAATCGGACGCCCCGGCACATCCAAGCGACCGCATTCTTCAATCAACCCTTTTTCCAACAGCATTGCCACTGTGCCGCCGCTGTCCACGCCCCGCAGCTGCTCCATAAACGCACGGGTCACCGGCTGCCGATACGCAATGATGGACAGCACCTCCAACGCCGCTTGACTCAGCGAGGGTGCACGGCGATTCTCGGTTGCACGACGGATATACAGCGCATACTCGGGGCGGCTGCACAGCTGCACCTTGTTTTCCATGCGCACCAACATGATACCCCGCCGCTCAAAATCATACTGGTTTTCGAGATTCACAAGGGCAAGCAGCACCGCTTCTCGATTCACTGCAAGAATCTCCTGCAAGCGGTCGATGGAAATAGGGTCACCAACTGCAAACAAAATACCTTCTATGATGTTTTCCAACGTTTCTAATTGCTTCATACCTGCTCCTCTGCCGCCGCTTCCTCCGAAAGCACCAAGGAGGTGTTCTCTCCTTCTCCCGCAATCTGAATCCGCCGTGTCTTGGAAAGCTCCAGCACTGCCAAAAAGGTCGCCACGACTTCCGAGCGGCTGGTAGACCCTTCAAACAAGCTGTGGAACAACAGCTGGGTCTTTTGCAAAAATCTACGCAGAATCATGGTGATGCGGCTGTTGACAGACACCGGTTCATATCCCACAATGCCTGTGAATGCCTCAATCGGCGGAGGCAGGCGATGTTTCACCTTTTGCACCATGCCCTTTGCCGCACGCACAAGCTCCTGCACGGTGCTGTGATATTCCACCTGCTGTGCAGATGCTTTCGGCTCTGGAGATTTCACAAAAATATCCATGCCATAATCCGCCTGCTGCCGAAAATACGGCGTGACCTTTTGAATCCGCTGATATTCCAGCAGCATTTCCACCAGCTGCGCGCGGGGGTCCTCTGCTTCTTCCTCGTTTTCCTGCTTTGGCAGCAGCATTTTAGACTTAATGAGCACCAGCTGCGCCGCCATGGAAATAAAATCGCCGGCAATGTCCATATCCAAATCCTGCGCCGTTTCCAATATTTTCATATATTGTTCCAGAATTTCCGAAATCGGAATATCATAAATGCTAACCTTGTTTTTGGCAATCAAATGCAGCAGCAAGTCCAATGGCCCCTCAAAATGGTCTAAGTGAAACGTAATTCCCATAAAATCCGCCTCATCCGAGAAACAGAGTGCTGTATATTGTAAGCGACAGCTGATACACCGCATTGGTGCCAAGCGAAATGACCACATGCAGTCCGCCAAACCAAACCAGCACGACCAAAATCAAAACCACAATGCTCTGGTATTTTTGGAAAAACGCATTCCACTTTGCCTGCATCCGAAACGGCAAAATCGCTTGCAGAATGCGAGAGCCATCCATCGGATAGACTGGAATTAGGTTAAATATGCCCAATCCCACGGACAGCTGCGCCACATAGGAAATAAACATCGAAATCGCCTGCGCAAAGGTATTGCTATCCGCCAAATGCTGTGCATACAGCGCAATATAGACCATAAATGCCACAACAGCAAGCACAATATTCGACAGTGGACCTGCCAGCGCCGTCATCGCCATTCCCAATCTTTTATGCTTGAAATTGGAGATATTGACGGGAACAGGTCTTGCCCAACCAAACCCCAACAGCAACAGACACACAAACCCGACAGGGTCCAGATGCGCCAATGGGTCAAACGTCAGCCGTCCTGCATTTTTGGCGGTGCGGTCGCCAAAAAGATACGCCATCAAACCATGCGACAGTTCATGAATCACCAAGCAGAGCACCACAGCAGGCAGAATCAACGCCAATGAAATCAGCGACTGCTGCAAATTACCGCTCATAAGTGTTTGTATCAGCAAAATAGTTCCTCCGATGTCCCAAACGAGATGCCCCTGCAAGGCTTTGCTGCAGTGCCCTCTCAAAATCATGTTTATTCTATAGTATACCTGTTTTTCCTGTTAAAAACAAGTATCTGCAAGAACTTCACAAAATAAACTATTCCCGCATCAATACCTGTCAATTTTATGAATCTTTACGTTTATCCTTGCACAGGAACAGGGATGCCCTCTGCCTATTGCACACAAAATGCGCCTTGTTGGGCAATCGTGCGGTAGCGTTTTCCGAACCGCCGCACCTCTCCCAAGGTGTTGAATGCTCCTAAAGAGAGCCGCACGGTGCCGGTTTGTGCTGTGCCTGCGGTTTGATGCGCTAACGGTGCACAATGCAGTCCCGCTCGCACACAAACCCCATGCTCCGCCAATTGCTCTGCAATGGCTTCACTGGACAAATGCCCATGCCGAAAAGACAGCACCCCGCATTGTAGCCCTTCCTGTTCTGCGGCAAACACCTGCGTATCCGGCACGCTCTGCAATGCTTCCGCCAGTGCATGCAGCAACCGTGTTTCATGCTTGAAAATCTGTGCCGTACCCCGTCGCAGTACAAAGCGAATCCCTTCTGACAGCCCTGCAATCCCCGGCACATTGAGGGTGCCGCTTTCCCAGCGGTCGGGCAAAAAATTCGGCTGCTGCAGCTGTGCGGAAAGGCTTCCTGTGCCGCCTTGCAGCAGCGTTTTTTGCAAGCGGTCAGAAAGCACCAGTAAAATCCCCGTACCCTGCGGTCCGTAGAGTGCCTTGTGCCCCGGCATGCAAACCGCCGCTAAGCTATGATACCGCCTAACCGGAATCTCTAAAATCCCCGCTGATTGGGAGGCATCTAAAATCATTGGTATGTCATATGCTGTAAGCAGTGCATCCAACCCCTCCAGCGGGGCAATTGCACCAAAGACATTGGAAACATGATTGACGATGAAAAGATTTGCCCCTGCCGCAATCGCCTGTTCCGCCGCACGCAGCAGGGCGAGCGGTTCAAACAGCGGACTGTTCAGCACATGATAGCGC
The DNA here is from genome assembly GCA_963663775.1 of Intestinibacillus sp. Lineage (GTDB taxonomy): Bacteria > Bacillota > Clostridia > Oscillospirales > Butyricicoccaceae. The sequence goes on from OY760624.1 coordinate 232,091, forward strand.
ATGTTACGTTCGACCAATGGTCTGACAACGGAATTGTGCTCCATTGCGGAGATTGCCACCACAGTATCCGCTTCACACAGTCCATGAATGGCAAGATTCAGCGCATGCGTTGCATTATAGGTGAATATCACCCGTGTGCAGTCCTCTACTCCAAATAATTCCGCAGCAGCTTCCCGACACTGATACACCAATTCCCCCGCATGAATGGCAGGACGATGTCCACTGCGTCCTGCACCCGCCGCCGTATACATGGCCGCAAGTGTTGCCTGCCCCACCCGCTTGGGTTTGCGCAATGTGGTTGCCGCATTGTCAAAATAAATCATCCTGTCTTCCCCTCTGCATATCTGCTCATCGCCCATGCAAACTTAGAACCTGACTCACGGAATGTCCGCACGAATTTTGTATGGCACAAAGTTGGTTTCCTGCATCCGACGCTTTGCCGTTTCCAGTTGATTTTCTAAAATCCGAATGGCATATTCACAAGAACCAGACCCTTCCTGTCGGGGCGGTTTGGTCAATAGTCCACGGATACCCGCCCCTTCCAACAATCTGGATGCCTTGAGTGCCTCTGTCTGAGAGCGAAAAATCAAATATATCATCTGTTCCTACTCACCACCTGTATTCGTGTGTCTTTCATTCTATGCACGCCACACCCATTGTGACACGATGCGCCACCGCAAAAAAACGGATTCCCTTAACAAGAATCCGTTTTTTGATGCTCTATTAACTTCCGAAAATCTGCTTTGCGATGTCTACGCTTTCCTTTGCATCCTTTGCATAGAAATCTGCACCGATTTTTGCCGCGTAATCTGCTGTCAATACAGCGCCGCCCACCATAACCTTGCAGGGAAGCTGTTCTTGATGCAGCAGGGCAATCGTTTCTTCCATGCTCTTGAGGGTGGTAGTCATCAGTGCCGAAAGCCCGACGAGCGGAACTTCATGCTCACGCACGGTATCCACTACACGCTGCGGGTCGACATCACGTCCAAGGTCATACACCGTATAGCCATAGTTCTCCAGCAGCACCTTAACGATATTTTTGCCGATGTCATGAATATCGCCTTTGACCGTTGCCATGACGATTTTGCCCTTGCTGACACTGCCCGCATTGGTTGCCGCCAGTGCTTGTTTGATGACCTCAAACGCCGCCTGCGCCGCACCTGCCGCTTTGATTAGCTGCGGCAGAAAAATCTTGCCCACTTCAAAATCTGCGCCTGCGGTGTCTAGCGCCGGGGTCAGCAGTTGGTTGACAATTTCGAGCGGTGCCATGGTTTGCAGGTGCATTTTGGTAACCGCCGCCGCTTCGCCCTTGAGTCCACCCAAAACAAGTTCTTCAAGAGAACGCTGTTCGTTTGTGCCCTCGGTTTTGACCGGTGTCGGTGCTGCTGCCGTGCCGCCATATGCCGTAATGAATTCCTGTGCATCCTGATCTTGGTTCGTCAGCAAATGATAACAGCGCACTGCGGCTGTCATTGCTTCCACATTGGGGTTGATAATCGGCAAATCCAAGCCGCTGGTCATCGCCATCGCAAGAAAATTCTGGTTCACCATGGGTCTGGACGGCAGACCAAAGGAAATATTGGACACGCCGAGCACGGTTTTCAGCCCCAACTGCTCCTTGACCATCTTGACGGCACGCAGGGTCTCTGCCGCCGCCGCTTGTTCCGCCGAAACGGTCAGGGTCAAGCAGTCGATGTACACATCTTCCTTGCGAATACCATACCGCTCAGCCGCTTCCAAAATGCGCTTGGCGATGGCAAAGCGCTCTTCTGCGGTTTTTGGAATACCGTTGCGGTCAAGCGTCAAGCCAACCACTGCCGCACCATATTTTTTCACGGCAGGCAGGATTTTGTCCAGCACTTCCGCTTCGCCATTGACGGAATTGACCACCGGCTTGCCGCAATACGCACGCAATGCCGAAACGATTGCCTGCGGCTCGGACGAATCGAGCTGCAGCGGCGTATCGGTGATGCTTTGCAAGGCCTTGACCGTGCTGACGAGCACCGCTTCTTCGTCAATTTCCGGCAAACCGACATTCACATCCAGAATATCCGCACCAGCTTCCACCTGCTCAATCGCCTGCGATAAAATATAGTCGGTGTCCTGCTCCATCAGTGCCTGCTTGAAGCGTTTTTTACCCGTGGGGTTGATGCGCTCGCCAATGATGCGCACACGGTCAATCGGCACGGTTTTCGTGCCGCTGCAAACCGCCGCAGGCACTTGCGGCAAGTCCCGTGAAAACTGCATCGTATCCAACCTGCTTTTCACTTCTGCCAAAAATGCAGGGGTCGTGCCACAGCAGCCGCCCAGAATTTTGACGCCCAATTTGGCGATTTCTGCCGCACTGTTTGCAAATTCCTCTGGCGTTACGTCATATCCACCGCTGAGATTCGGCAGACCCGCATTGGGCTTCACCACCACAGGCAACGTTGTCCATGCAAGCAGTTCCTCCACAATCGGCGGCATTTCCCGTGGTCCGAGGGAGCAGTTGATGCCAACAGCATCCACGCCAAGCCCTTCAAGCGTCAACGCCATTGCCGAAATGCTGCAGCCAACAAAGGTACGGCGATTCTGCTCAAAGCTCATCGTACACAGCACCGGCAAATCAGAAACTTCCTTAACTGCCAAAACAGCAGCTTTGGTTTCCATCAAATCGCTCATGGTTTCGATAACCACCAAATCGGCACCCGCCTGTGCACCCAAGCGCACCTGCTCTGCAAACAATTCATACGCATCTTCAAACCGCAGCGAACCCAAAGGCTCCAGCATTTGACCGATGGGACCAATGTCCAGTGCTACCAGTGCATCCGTGCCTTGCGCCGCTTGCTTTGCCAATGCAATCGCCTGCGGAATCACCTCCTCTGGGGTAAGTCCTGCGTGCTCCAGTTTTTCCCGATTGGCGCCAAAGGTGTTGGTATATACAATATTCGCCCCTGCCGCAATATAAGCACGGTGAATGTCCACAATCCAATCGGGATGCTCCAGATTCACACGTTCCATGGAGGCGCCGGCCGGCAATCCCATATTTTGCAGGGTTGTGCCCATCGCACCGTCCAACAGAATAAACCCATCCCGCTCGAGCAACGTTTGAAAATTCACAATCATTTCTCCTTACATTGAAAATTACAACGCCCTCGCATTGTACAAGTTGCACAGCCGCCTTTGCCACGGCTGATGTCATTCTCTGAGATGCCTAAAATCGCCGTAACCGATTTACGGGGTGTCAAAATATGATTTTTGCTGGCATATAGTCCGATACGGCGCTGTGCATCGAGCATGGAAAGAATGCGCTCCTGCAAATCAATCGGCAAATCCCCATACCCCGGCGAAAAGCGAAACGGAAATTTATGCTCTGGAAATGCCGCACAAATTTCTGCCTCTGCCTGGTCGCAGACCGCTTCAATTGCAGCACTTGCGCAGGTATCCAAAATCAATGCCTGCGCCATGTCCTGCGCTTCTGCAATATGAATCAGTCTGTCAATGTCCGCCGAAAGCGTTGCTGCAAACACCGCCGCCTGCTGACAGCCCTGCAAATGCTTTTTGATGGAATTGCCCGTCAACAGCAGGTTATTTTCCAGCAAAACGCCCTGCTCGGTATGCTCGATTGCAAACACACGATGCACCCATCTCGGCACCATTTTTTCGGTGATTTTTGCGCATCCTGCTTCCACCTGTGCCGCCGTTTCGGCATCCGGCACCGTGCCATGATAGCCCAAATACCGAAACACCTCGTCTCGTGAAATCTCGACCTGCATCATGCTTGCAACAGCGACTTGACACAATTATAAATGGTGGTCGCTACCTCCGGATTATTCATGGTATATAAGTGAATACCGTCAACACCTGCGGCAATCAGCTCTGAAATCTGCTCGGTTGCGTAAGCAATGCCCGCCGCACGCAATGCCTCTGGATTTTCTCCATAACGGCTGAGCATACGGGTCAGTTTGCTCGGCAAAGCAGAGCCGCACATGGAAACCATGCGTTCAACTTGCTTTTGGTTCAGCACTGGCATGATGCCCGCCTGAATCGGCACATCCACGCCCGCACAATGTGCACGGTCAAGGAAGGAATAAAAATCCTCATTGTCAAAAAACAGCTGGGACACCAAATTATCCGCCCCTGCATCGACTTTTTTGCGCAAATCTAAAATATCCTGCACCAATGTTTCGCTTTCCACATGTCCTTCCGGATAGCAAGCGGCAGAAATATTGAAATCTCCACGCTCCTTGATGAAGGTAATCAGTTCGCTTGCATAGCGAAAATCGGTTTGCGGCGCAAAATCCGGATTGCGGTCGCCACGCAAGGCAAGGATGTTCTCAATGCCTGCATTTTTGAACTGCTCCAGCAAGGTTGCAACCTCTTCTTTGCTGTAATTGAGACAAGTCAGATGCGCCACGCTCGGAATATGATATTCATTTTGAATAATGCTTGCAATCTCACCCGTTGGCTGGTTCAGCACATTGCCGCCTGCGCCAAAGGTGACGCTGATATAGTCCGGCTGAATCGGCTGCAAGCCGTCCAAGGTTTTGTAAATGGTTTCAATCGGGCTGTCTTTCTTGGGCGGAAACACCTCACAAGAAAACACGGTTTTATTTTTCTGAAACAGTTGTTTGATTTTCATGGCTTTATCCCTCTCTCAAGCAAGCAGATGGTGGCTGTTATCTGCTTATGGTTTCTTTCGTTTTGCATGGGTTCTTTTCTGCGGCGTGGATGCTTTTCCATATTTCGCCTTGGCGGAAGCACCTCCATGCTTTGCTGCGCCTGTATGCTTCGTGCCTTTGGCAGAATTTCTCTCCGTGCGCTTGTCCGCACCGCCCTTCTGCGCCGTGCGGTTCGCCGCACCATGTTCCGGACGCACCAAGCACTTTGGCGAAAACCCAATCAAGTCTTCCCTCTTGGCTTTGCGCAAGGCTTCCAACACCAACCGCCGCTTTTCCGGTCGTTTCCATTGCAGCAGGGCACGCTGTAATGCCTTTTCCTGTGGGTCACGTGCCACATAGACCGGTTTCATATCACGTGGGTCAATCCCTGTGTAATACATGCACGTGGACAATGTGCCGGGTGTTGGGTAAAAATCCTGTACCTGCTCTGGCTGACGTCCGGTGGCGTGCAGATATTCTGCCAGCTTGACTGCATCCTTCAGCGTACTGCCCGGATGGGAGGACATCAAATAAGGCACTAAAAACTGGTCTTTCTCATATTTTCCGTTGAGTTTCGTATATTTCTGCTGAAAGGCTTCATAGACTTCCGCATGCGGCTTGCCCATATAATCAAGCACCGAATCAATGCAGTGCTCTGGGGCAACCTTGAGCTGTCCGCTGATATGATACTTGACCAGTTCGGCAAAAAATTCACCATTTTTGTCCAGCATCATATAGTCAAACCGAATGCCCGAGCGCACGAATACCTTTTTGATGCCTGGAATGTTACGCAGTTCCCTCAGCAGCTGCAAATAATCCGAATGGTCCGCATCAATGCTTTTGCAGGGGGTAGGGGCAAGGCAGCTGCGATTTTTGCACATGCCGTTTTTTAGCTGCTGCTCACAGGATGGATGTCGAAAATTTGCGGTCGGTCCGCCCACATCATGCACATAGCCTTTGAACAACGGATGCTTGGTAAACGCCGTAACCTCTCTGATAATCGAGGTATGACTGCGGCTGGTAATCATGCGCCCCTGATGATAGGCGAGCGAACAGAAGTTACATGCCCCAATACAGCCACGGTTATGAATCACCGAAAAGCGCACTTCTTCAATGGCAGGCACGCCCCCCATTTCGTCATACATCGGATGCACTTCTCGTGTATACGGCAGTTCCGCCACGGCATCGAATTCTTCGGTTTTCAGCGGCATTGTCGGCGGATTGACAATCAGCAAGCGGTCACCATGCCGCTGTATCACAGCACGCCCACGAATCGGGTCATGCTCATCATATTGGAGTTTATTCGCCTTGGCATATGCAGTTTTATCCGCAATGACCGTTTCGAAGGATGCGCACTCCACTTTTGGATAAACACATCCGGCAGGATGGTGCGCAATGTATGCCGTGCCACGCACATCGGTAATCTCACTGGGGGCAGTGCCAGATGCCAGCCGTGCGGCGATTTCTCGGCTGGCACGCTCTCCCATGCCATATACGAGCAAATCCGCCTTGGCATCGAACAAAATAGAGCGGCGCACCTTGTCTTCCCAATAATCATAGTGCGCAAATCGACGCAGGCTAGCTTCCAATCCGCCAATGATAATGGGCAATCCCGGCCAAATGCCACGGACAAAGTTGGCATATACCATCGTGGCTCTGTCGGGTCGCAGTCCCATTTTCTTACCAGGACTATAAAAGTCCTCACTGCGTTTTTTCTTGGCAGCGGTATAGTGCGCCACCATAGAATCCAAATTGCCCGCAGAAATCAAAACGCCCCATTTAGGACGTCCAATTTTATGAAAATCAATGGCATTCTTCCATTGCGGCTGTGCCAAAAAAGCCACCCGATACCCTTCGGCTTCCAGTGTCCGTGCAATCACCACTGGACCAAAGCTTGGATGGTCAACATAAGCATCTCCGCTGACCACCAAAAAATCATAGCTGTCCCAGCCGCGTGCCTGCATTTCTGCTTTGTTGGTTGGCAGAAAACGTGTATTCTCCAAAAAATGATTTCCTTTCTTCTGCGCCGAACTGCGCCCACTCTATCCTAATCTCTTGTGTGCCTTTAAGTATATCATAACCCGATTCGCATTTGCAACGCATCTATCATGTTTTCTGATTTCCTGCCATATTTTCTCCTTTTGCGTCCCCAAAACTGGCGATGTGCACGAATTTGTCACATTTCTGCGTGCACATACCTTTCCTTCGGCAGTTCTGTTGCAAACATCCTAAAAATCCGCTATACTATAGGATAGATTTTATATATTTGATACAAACCACGGGTTGAAAGAGGGAACGATCCACATGGGAACGTATATTCTTGCGCTGGACCAGGGTACCACCAGCTCCCGCGCGATTTTATTTGACAAGGCACAAAATATCATTGCTTCGGCACAAAAGGAAGTACAGCAAATTTTTCCGCAGGAAGGGTGGATTGAACAAAACCCAACCGAAATCTATGCTTCGCAATATGCCGTGATGATGGAGGTGCTTGCCGCCAGTGGCATTTCGGCGCACGAAATTGCCGCCATCGGCATCACCAACCAGCGGGAAACCACCATTGTGTGGGATAAACACACCGGCAAACCGATTTGCAATGCCATCGTCTGGCAATGCCGCCGCACCGCACCTTTGGTTGCCGCGCTGCAGGCGCAGGGGCTTTCCGAACACATCCGGCACACAACCGGACTGGTGCCGGATGCATATTTTTCTGCCACCAAAGTTCGCTGGATTTTAGACCATGTCGACGGTGCGCAGGAACGTGCCGAGCATGGCGAGCTGCTGTTCGGCACGGTGGACAGTTGGTTGGTTTGGAAACTGCTCGGCGGCACAGCGCACGTCACCGACATGACAAATGCCTCCCGCACGATGCTGTTCGATATTCACAAACTGGATTGGGATGAAACCCTACTGCAAGCACTACGCATCCCACGTGCTATGCTGCCCAAGGTTTGTTTCTCCAGTGAAATCTACGGACATATTGAGATACAAGGCGCACGCATCCCGATTGCAGGCATGGCGGGCGACCAGCAGGCAGCGTTGTTCGGGCAAACCTGCTTTGCGGAAGGCTCGCTCAAAAATACCTATGGCACCGGCTGTTTTTTGTTGATGAACACCGGCAAAACCCCGTTTGCAAGCCAAAATGGATTGCTGACCACCATCGCCATCGGACTGCCGGAGGAAGTGCAATATGCTCTGGAGGGCAGTGTTTTTGTCGGCGGTGCGGTCATTCAATGGCTGCGGGATGAAATGCGCTTTCTGGGCGAAAGCCGTGATGCGGAATACTATGCCTGCAAAGTCCCGGACACGGGCGGGGTCTATTTTGTGCCGGCGTTTACCGGACTTGCCGCACCGTATTGGGATATGTATGCCCGTGGCTGTTTGATTGGTCTGACCCGTGGCACAAAACGAGAGCACATCATCCGTGCCGCACAGGAATCCATCGCCTATCAGTGCTGTGATGTTTTGCAGGCAATGCAGCGAGATACCGGTCTTTCTCTGACCTCCATCAATGTAGACGGCGGAGCAAGCCGTGACAGCTTTTTGATGCAGTTTCAATCTGACATTGCCAATTGTGACATCCGCCGCCCCACCATTCACGAAACCACGGCGTTGGGAGCGGCATATCTCGCCGGGCTTGCCGTTGGCTTTTGGAAAGATAGGGCAGAATTACAGCAGCTTTGGCACTGCGACACCTCCTATACACCCACGATGTCTGACACTGGGCGTACAAACCTGCTGCAGCAGTGGCATCGTGCCGTAGACCGCAGCAAGGACTGGGCATCCCATTAAGACGCATACCAAAAACACCGTCCTGTAAACGCTTAGCGCGCAGGACGGTGTTTTTTTGCTGTATTCTAAGTTAAATGGCACATTCTCCCCGTTCACCCGAACGGATACGCACACACTCAACCACATCTGTTACAAAAATCTTGCCATCGCCAACCTCTCCTGTATGAGAGATTTTTGTAATCAACGCAATGATTTCTTCCACACGTTCATCCGGTACGACCATCATGAATTCTACTTTTGGCAGGGTGTTCATCAAGATCTGAGAGCCACGATGGTATTCTGTCCAGCCATATTGATTGCCGCATCCAAACACCTGCTGAATGGTGATGCCGTTGATTTTTGCCGCCATTAGTGCTTCTTTCAAGGTTTCTAAGTTTTCAGGGCGAATAATCGCTTCAATTTTTTTCATTTTATGCTTCCTCCCTCTGTTAGTCCAGACCTGTGAATGCAGGATATGCAGATTCGCTGTGCTGTGAAACGTCCATGCCGACCGATTCCTCATCCAGTGCAACACGAATGCCGCCAAATGCCTTCAGCGCAGAGATAATGACAAATGTCGCCACCGCCGCAATGGCAATGGTAATCACGATGCTGATAATCTGTGCATTGAACAGAGCGGTTTCGCCATAAATCAAGCCATTGTGTGGAATGGCTGCATTGACCTGCTTGGACGCAAACAATCCTGTTGCAATGCCGCCCCAAACGCCGCCGATGCCATGGCAGCCAAAGGCATCCAGTGCATCATCATAGCCAAACTTGGACTTCACTGCGGACATGAAGAAATAGCAAATCGGACTAACCAGCAGACCAATCACAATCGACGCCCACACCGGCACAAAGCCTGCACCCGGTGTGATGGCAACCAAGCCGACCACTGCACCTGTGGCAGCACCGAGCGTAGTGGTTTTGCCATGCTTGATTTTTTCCACCAGCATCCAAGACAAAAGCGCCGCCGCCGCTGAGGTGTTGGTGGTGATAAATGCCTGCACTGCAATGCCATCTGCCGCAAGCGCACTGCCGGCATTGAATCCAAACCAGCCAAACCACAAAATCGCCGCACCCAGTACCACCAATGGGATATTATGCGGTTTATAGGATGTCAAACCAAATCCATGGCGTTTGCCCAACACGATACATGCCACCAAGCCGGAAATGCCCGAGCTGATATGTACCACATTGCCGCCTGCAAAATCCAGTGCGCCCAAAGACTTGATGAAGCCGCCATCGCCCCACACCATGTGTGCCAGCGGATAATAGACCACCACCGACCAGATGGCAATGAAAACGACCAGCTTGTTGAACTTCATGCGACCCACCAATGCGCCGCAAATCAACGCCGGTGTAATGATGGCAAACATCATCTGAAAGGCTGCAAACAATGCTTCCGGAATGGTTGCCGAGTAAGCCTCGTTGATGTCATTGATGCCATGAAAGAACAAATGGTCAAGTCCGCCGATAATACCGGCATGGTCGGTTCCAAATGCCAGCGAATATCCGCCGATGACCCACATCACAGCTGCCAAGCCACAAATAAAGAAACATGACAGGATGGTGTTGAGTGTATTCTTTCTGCGTACCATGCCTGCATAGAAAAACGCAAGACCCGGTGTCATGAAAAGCACCAGTGCGGAACAAATTAAAATAAATGCGCAATCCCCTGAATTGATAGTCATATTTTTTCTGCCCTTCCTTCTTTTACGAACTAAAGTTTTTTCTGTCTTTTCACTTACAAAAAATAATAAAAAACGCAAAAAGGCCATTCATATTTGCTTCTACAAATACGAATCGCCTTTGATTCTTAAAATAAGATAACATTATTCTTTATTTATGTCAAGATATTTTAAAAAATAATTATTTTATCGTTTTTTCCTTGTTTTATTTACTTAATTATTTAAAGATTCTTTGTATTTTACTTTATATTTTTTAACTGTCAGTTTCTTTCACACTTATTTTGCCTGTGCCTAACTACGCCAACCGCTATCGAATCGGAACCGCACCCGTCGTTTCTCACTGCCGTTCATCTGGTATGCTAAAAAAGACGAAAACTGAATATTTCATCCAAATCAGATTATGCTATAATAAGCAACATCATGCAATCACAACCAGATGGAGGACATTGAACATGAAAACCAACCTTTCCCTACGGAATCTTGCCGTTGCAGGCCTGCTGGCTGCCGCAATCACCATGCTGACAACCTTGCTGCATATGCCGATTGGCAGCAGCGGCGGATATATTCATTTCGGCGATGCACTGATTTACCTAACCGCTGCACTGCTTCCCACCCCTTATGCTGTTGCCGCTGCCGCAATTGGCGGAGGACTTGCAGACCTTCTCACAGCGCCTGCCTGGGTCTTGCCTACCATCATCGTAAAATCCCTCATCGTTCTGCCCTTTACAGCGCAGCAGCCCCGCTTCCTCTGCAAACGAAATGTGCTTGCACTGTTCCTTGCGGGCGTGATTACCATTGTGGGATATTATCTTGCAGAAGGCATTTTGTTTGGCGGCTGGGCAGCTTTGATTACTTCGGTTTCTGGCAATAGCATTCAAGTGGCAGGCAGTTCGATTATCTTTCTGGTGCTTGGGTCTACTTTGGATGGCATGCGCTTCAAATCTCGCTTGATGCCGCTTTCTGCACAAAAATCATAACCTGATTTTGATAACATCCCGCTTCTGTGCACACTGCATGACTGTGATTTTCTCCGCTCTGCATTTGCGCTCATTCTGATAATGTGTTATGATAGGTAATAAAAATCCGTCTTCCATACCATTGTCCTATGAAATGAGGAAATAACATGAGAATCACCAAAAGTATTATAAAGGACCTTACCATCTATATGATTGGGTTTGGCATCGTCATCGGCATCGTCTTTCCTTTTTTCGTCATGCTGTTTGGCGTCAGCCGCTCCATTGCCCTTTCGCCGTTTTTCATTGCCGCCTGCGTGCTTGCGGGTGCATTTGTAGGCGGCATTAACATCCTGTTGTCGAAAACCATTGTCATTCGCAGGCTGGAGAATTCGACCCAAAAAATGCTCCTAATTAAAGACAATGTGATGAAAGCGGCACAAGGCGTATCGCATACGGAATGTGACTTTGAAACCTGCCAGCTAGAGGTCGATTCCGACGATGCGATAGGGCAAAATGCACAGGCATATAACCAACTGGTGGAAACCCTGTCCGTCACCATGAACGGTGAAAATCTCCTCAGCCATCTCGACATTGAAACCATCACGCATCTATCTTTATTGGAAATCTTAAAAATCACCAATTCCATCGCCGGCTGTATCTTCATTGAAAAAGAAGGCGAGCTATTGGTGACCGAATCCTTTGGCATCAAAGACGTGGAGCAGCTGTCCCAAAACAAAATCATTCTCTCCGTCGCATCAGACCATGCTGCAGTGCATCTACGATTTCCGGATGACATCACCATTGACGGGATTCTTTCGACCATGCAACCCAAAGAAATCCTTGTAGAACCGCTGGAATACAATGGCGCCAGAATCGGCGTGGTGCTGGCTGCTAGCATTGAGCAGTACACCTCCGCCGGCATCGACCGCCTAAAGATTCAACTGAAAAGCTTATCCATGGCAATCCACAATGCAACCATCCACGAGCAAATCCAAGAGTTGGCAGCCATCGACCCCTTAACCGGCATCTACAACCGACGCTTTGGCTTATCCCGTCTTAAAGATGAAATTTCCCGCAGCTGCAAAAACAATTCGCCTCTTGGCATTGCGATGATGGATTTAGACCATTTTAAGCGCATCAACGATAACTATGGACATCTGGCAGGCGACAAAGTTTTGGTGACGTGTTCTAAAATTGCGAAAAATTTGTTGCGGGAGGGCGATTTTATTCTGCGCTACGGCGGAGAGGAATTTTTGCTTATCTTGCCGGGGGCTTCCATTAAAGACACCCACGCATTGACCGAAAAAATTCGCCGCATCATGGGAGAAACCATCATCCATTATGGGGAATTTGAAATTCGTGTTACCCCAAGCATCGGCATTGCTTCCATTCCGGAAAATGAAATTTTTGACCAAGATGCTCTTCTGTCAAAAGTCGATGAAGCCCTGTACGTGGCGAAAGAATCCGGCAGAAACCGAATTGTTGCGGTTAAATAAACATATTTGCCCGCTCCAGAAGATTGTGACAACACCATTTTCTGGAGCGGGCTTCTCGTTTACGGCTGCATCGTGTGTGTCAATTCAAACCGATTCTTTTGAAACTGCAAAACCCCTTCATCCCGCAGTTTGCACAGCGTGCTGGACATCGCACTGCGGTCAACGCCCAGATAATCCGCCAATTCCTGCCGATTAAACGGAATTGTAAAGGTTGCGCTGCCTGCTTTGCTGGATTCTGCCGACAAATAGGACAACAGCTTGTCCCGTGTGGTTCGTTTGGACGTATGTTCCAGCTTTTGCGTCAGCAGTACATTCTTTTGTGCCAATACGAAAATCAGATTTTGCAGCAAGCGTGCATGAAAGGTACATGCCGCAGTGCACAGGGTCATAATTTTTCGAATGTCCAAATACAAAACCTCTGTGGCTTCGGCCGCCTGCACCGTCACATGCAGTGGCTCTGTCTGGATACAGGCGTAGGTTTCACCGAACAGCTCTCCAGGTTCCACTTGTGCCAAAATGGTGCGATTACCCCAAAAATCATCATTGAAAAGATGCAGCGCACCGGATAAAACCATACCCACCGAGGACATCATCGTGCCTTTTTGCACCAGAACCTGCCCTTTTTGATACGTACTCTGCTTTGCCGACAGACATTGCAGCATGGCTGTCAAATCCACATCGCGAATACCTTGAAACAGCGATGCTTTGCGAAATATCGGTAAATATTTTTTCATGCGTCCTCCTTTTCGTTGTAAAAACAACAGATGTTTTTGTCGTATTATACTATACTACAGATAACAAGTCAATCGACACGACCGCAATACTGCGATTTGGGAGGAACCTATTATGATTCGTAAAATCATTGAAATTGATGAAGAAAAGTGCAACGGTTGCGGCGCATGTGCAACCGCATGCCACGAAGGTGCCATTGGCATGGTAAACGGCAAGGCAAAATTATTGCGGGATGATTATTGTGATGGATTGGGCAATTGCCTGCCTGTCTGCCCCACGGGCGCCATCACCTTTGTGGAACGAGAAGCCGCCGCCTATGACGAAGCCGCTGTGCAGCAGAATCAGCAGCAACAGCAGGCAGCGCCCTGCAGCTGCCCCGGCAGCCAATCCAAACGTATTGTGCACACAGAAGCAGCGCAAAAAACGGCTACCGCACAGGAAATCCCATCACAGCTCCGCCAATGGCCCGTTCAAATCAAGCTGGTACCTGTCAATGCACCCTATTTTCAGAATGCAAATCTGTTGATTGCAGCCGACTGCACTGCCTATGCCTACGGCGATTTCCATACCAAATTCATGAAAAACAAAGTGACATTGATTGGATGTCCCAAGCTGGATGCGGTCGATTATGCTGAAAAATTAACCGAAATCATTGCTCATAACGACATCAAAAGCGTTACCGTGGTGCGCATGGAAGTGCCTTGCTGCGGCGGCATTGAGTTTGCAGCCAAGACCGCACTGCAAAACAGCGGCAAGTTTATTCCGTGGCAAATCGTGACGATTGCCACCGACGGCACCATTTTAGACTAAGAAGCTGTATTCCTGACAACCTCTCCCCTGACCTTCTTTTTGGTGGTCAGGGGATTTTTTATAGTGTCCAATAACTGTCCTCTTCCTCGAACAAATCGCACTCCACAAATCTATCCTGTTCCGCTACCTGCTGCATCAATTCTGCGAACCCATATTGCTCTGCCACAAAATCAGTCACCTGCCGACGGATGCGCTCCATCACCAAATCCGCAGTTTCGGCAGGGTCAAGCAGCGTGCTCCCATATTGTTGCTTCAAGGTACGCAATGCCATGCGAATCTGCTCGGCAGCTTCTGGCGAAAGCGTTTCGCAGATGGGTGGTTTCTGCAAAATCTGCAATCCACGTGCGCACAAATCGTTCATTTGCGCAAGGTCATGCAGCAAATCCACCACCATGGAACTAGATAAAACCCTATGCAGATGTGGCAAAAGCATTGGTGGAAGGCGGTCCAAATTGTCCAGCACCGCTTCTGAAAAGCCATATCGTGCCCCCACTCCAGCGTTTTCCCGCTTGGCGCAGGATTCCAATCCCACCAAATAATCCGCTGTCACATCGAAATACTGCGCAATGGCGGCAAGCTTTTCCCAATCCGGATTGCTTTGCCCGGTCATATAAAGGCTGATGGTCTGCCGCTGGACGCCAATCGCATCCGCAAGGCAAGACTGTGACACCTTGCGCACATCCATTAAATCCCGCAGACGCATGGGGAACACCTTATTTTCCGTGGTATATGTTCGCTTTTCTTTCCTCGGCATAAAATTCCTCCTGCAATGTTTGCTTCTGTTGCACTTCCTCAATTTGGTATTCATGAATTGTATGTTTGTTTTGATTGCGTTATAATTTATTTAGCAAGTATATCATACATATCATCTACTAAGAAGTCAAGGAGGAGTACACCCATGACAACCGAACAGCTGGCACTGCAAGCTAAAATCGGCAATCGCAGCGCAAAAGAAACCCTTTATTTTCAAGTGAAGCCATTGATGCGAAAGCTTGCCGCACGCTATGTGCCTTTGTGCAGGCAGCAGCACATCTCCGAGGATGACCTACAGCAGGAGCTGTATTTTGCTCTGGAAAAAGCCCTGCAAACCTTTTCCGCAGACAGTGAATATCGTTTCGTGACCTATCTCAACTACCCCGTACAGACCGTTTGCCGTTCCATGCTGCACATTCAGCACGACAAATTGCCGGAAATACCGCTTTCTCTGGAAGAACCCCACGGGGAAGAGGGCAACACCATCGGCACTAGCTTAGAAGACCCCTATTCTGATGTCTTTGAGGATTTTGCATGCACGGAGCTACAGAAAATCATGCAAACAGCGGTCAAAAATTTACCATCTCCCCAAAAAGAGATTATTAAGCGGTATTATTTTTCCAACATGTCCATCGCCCATATTGCGCAGGAGTTGTACCTAGATTTGGCGCAAGTGCGGCGGCAAAAGCGTCTTGCCATTCAAAATTTACATAAGAACCACGCTGTGCGTGCCCTTCACCAAGCCTATTTCCCACAGAGAACCTTTTTGACAACTTTTCCAACTCCCTCGCCAAATGTTCATACACTGCTCACGCTTCTGCGAAATGGTGCATAAAAAAATCCTCTTCCTGCCGACATAGCCGCACGAAGAGGATTTTCTTTTATCGCATTTCGGGTGGGGCTTTTTGCAGCAGTTTTCGATAAGTATGGTCAATTCCAAACGCACCCAACGGCGCAGAAAGCAGGATGGAAAGCACCGCTACCGTCAAAACCAACTGCCCGCAAGCAAGCCCCATAGACAGCGGAATGCCGCCAATTGCCGCCTGCACGGTCGCTTTTGGTAAATAGGCAATCATGCAGAACAGGCGCTCCCGCAGCAGCAGCGGGGTTTTCCACATGCACACAAACACACCGCACATCCGAAATAGCAGTGCTCCAAAAATCAGCAGCACTGCACCAATGCCCGCTGACACCGCATATTTCAAATCTACCGTTGCGCCGACCAAAACAAACAACAGCACCTCTGCCGCAACCCAAAGCTTATTGAATTTCACCGAAAGACGCTTTGCCACAAGGGCACGCCGTTTGAGCAGCACAACACCCACACACATAATGGCAAGCATGCTGGAAAACGGAACAACGCCGCTGATAGTATTTTCCAAAACCACAAGTAAGCAGGAAATGCTGAGCATCAACAGCACCTTGACCGAATCCCGCATATGAAATGCACGGAAAAACCAGGTCAGTGCCATTCCCACAACCACACCAATCAACAGCCCCAATACAATGGAAATCGGCACTTGCGCCAATGCAATCGGCGAAACACTGCCGCCTTGTGCAAGCCCTGCGCACGCCGTGAACAGCACGATGACATACACATCGTCCACAGAACCCGCCGCCATAATCATCTGCGGAATGCTTTTTTCCGTGCCATATCCATGCTCCATCAAGTGCAACATTTTAGGCACGACCACAGCCGGTGACACCGCAGCAAGCACGGTGCCGATGACCGCTGCATCCAACAACGAAATGCCCAGCAGCTTTGGTGCCAGCAGCAGCACCCCTGCCAATTCAAAGGTGGCAGGAATGAAGCACATCAAAATCGCCGGTCGCCCCACCTTTTTTAAATCTTTCAGATTGAGTGCCAAACCTGCACGGGTCAAAATGATAATCAACGCCAGCTTTCTCAGGTCTGCAGAAATATCCAAAATCTGCGGTGCTAATAAATTGAGGGCATACGGTCCGAGCAAAATGCCGCAAAAAATCATTCCCAGTAATCCCGGCAGCTGCAGCTTGCGAAATACAAAGCTCAGCAGCATCCCACACAAGAAAATCAGCGCAATACTCAATAACATATCAACATTTTCCTTTCGCACAGGCATAAAAAAAGCTGATACACCTGTGACTATAAAATCACAGAAGTCATCAGCTGCATCAGCGGTTTAGGCAGTTGCCAAGGGAGCACTTCATTCCCTAATCGTAGTATACTATAGCGTATCTCTCCTGTCAAGCAAGAGTTTCCTGCATAGCATGGATGTATATTGGACGAATGTTTGCACATAGTAAAGGCATACTCTTCGTATAATTGATAGCGATAGGAGAACTAAATAATGGGAATTGTAACGAACACCACCGACAAATATCAGAAATGTATCGATGCCTGTAATCGGTGCGCACAGGCCTGCAGCGAATGTATGACGCTGTGTTTGCACGAATCTGATGTGCAGGCAAGAATCAACTGCATCGCAACGCTCAGCGACTGCGCAAAAATCTGTAACGTTTCTGCATGCTTCATGGCATCAGACAGCCAATTTGCCCATGCTGTGTGTCAGGTTTGTGCGACACTCTGTGCGCAATGTGCAGCAGAATGCGGCAAGTTTACCGAGGGTCACTGTGTAAAGTGTGCCGAAGAATGTCAAAAATGTGCAGCAGAATGCAAGAGCATGCTTCCGTAAAGCTGTCGTCGATTGGGGTGCGCCCTCTTGATAGGGCGCACCTTTTCTATAACATCGTCCGAACAGATATGTGTTTACATGCTCCGCGCCCCAGTCCTGTTTGATAGTTACCGATTCTTACCCTTTCCGCCCCGTACCAAAGGAGCAGAAAAAATGCCGCCGCTCTTTCACATGTGGTTTGGGACAATTTTCCCACCGCACCAAAATGGTATCATCCCCGATTTTTTCAATGCAGTCCCATGGAATCACATACTCCTCACTGCGCCCAAACAAACCAAAAAACCATCCGCAAGCTGGAATCACCAGCGCAATAATCCGACCGCAAACCAAATCCATCACCAAATCGCCCACATATCCCAGCCGTGCCCCGTCACAGATATTGATGACTTCTTTTAACCGCAATTCGGCGATACGGCACGTGTTTTGCATCCTGTCACACCCCAATCTTGTGCATAAAGGCTTGTGTTGCAATGCCAGACGGTCGATTGAACCGTTTCATCTGAAACAGACATTCCGCATCACGTGTGATATAATTGATACCATTTTGACACCCTAATGTGCACACAAATCCCATTTCACGCAACAATTCTTCGCTTTCAGCAGATAGCGAACCGAACGGATAGGTATAGCACTGCGGTGTTGGTATGGCGGCTTCCTGCAGCAAATCCTGCACATGCTGGGTGTCTGCCTGTAGCAGTGCCGCATACTGCGCTCTGTCTTCTCCCTGTGCCCGCAAGCATCCCCGCCTAGCGCCATAGGTGTGTAGATTATATGAATGGTTAGCAATTTCAAAAATGCCCGTCGCCTGCATCTCCTGCAATCGCTCTATCCGTAGATAGGACCAGTAAGCATTTTCCTGCCCTGTTTCTGTAAAAAGCTCGGTTTGACTACCAATCACGGAAATAACGGCACGCATCTGCAGTTCCTGCAAAATCGGATACGCATAGAGATAATTATTATAATATCCATCATCAAATGTAATCATCACAGGCTTTTCCGGCAGCGGTTTGCCCTGCTGCACATAGGCAATCAAATCGGTTACTGTCACCGTTTCATACCCTTGTTTCTGTAAATATTGCAAATCAGTTTGCAGCACATGCGGTGACAGCACATATGGACCTGCACGTGCATTGTCTTTGAGCAGACTGTGATACATGAGAATCGGCAAGGCAATAGATTCCGTTGGTGGTGCTTCAGCCATCACCGTTTCCAACATCGGCATGTGGTCTGCATGCACGGTAAAGATGCCCCACAAGACCAAAACTGTCGCGGTCATTTGCAAAATTGTTTTTTTCATCAAGACACCTTCTTCTCCATCCAGAGGCATAAAAAATTCCCCCTGCACCATTACTGTATGCGTACAGGGGGAATCTCTATGCAAAAAAGAAAGGCTTATACATCAACTTTATACTGTTCTACCGCCACTTCAATGGTTTCCTTACTGCTCTTTTTGCCGTAAGCATCCACCTTCACACGGCTCTTGGGCTCATGATTCAAGCTGCAGGGCCCACCTACACAGCCGCCGACACATGCCATGCCTTCAATGAAGTTTTTCTCCAGCTTGCCGACCTTTGCCCGTAGCAATGCCGTACGGCAGGCTTCAATACCATCACAGACTTCGGCTTTGATTTCAAAATCAATGCCCTTTTCCTTTGCCGTTTCCACCACAGCTTCGGTCAGTCCGCCCGTGCGTCCGAAGACACGCCCAAAATAAGTGGCATCGTCAATCTGTGTTTCATCCATCACACTCATGACAATATTTTGTACATCAATCATCGCCTGCAATTCCTCAAAGGTCAACACGCAGTCAATCCACAAATCCACGGTGCTTTTTTGCTGTTCTGCTTTTTTCGCCGTACAAGGTCCAATGAAAATGGTGCGCACTGGCATATCCGCATGAATCTTGATGTATCGTCCAATTTCCGCCATCGGGGACAAATTGTGCGAAATATGTTCTGCCATCTCGGGCATTGCCTTTTCAATATACGATACAAATGCGGGACAGCAGGACGAGGTTAAAAATCCTTTTTCCACCAATTCTTCGGTTTCCTTCAGTGCCACCATATCTGCACCGATTGCCGCCTCCACCACATAGTCAAAGCCCAAGCGGCGAATCGCCGTAACCACCTGCCCTAAGCTGGCATCCTCAAACTGTGAAGCGATGGCAGGCGCAATGATTGCCGCCACCTTATAATTTTTGCCGCCATCCGCATTCTTAATGATGTTAATTGCATCCACCATGAACGATTTATCCATCGCGGCACCAAACGGGCACTGATACACGCACGCACCGCAGGCAATGCATTTTTCCGGGTCAATCTGTGCCTTTTTCTCTTCATTCATGCTGATTGCGCCCACCTTACAGCTGCGCTCGCACGGACGGACATTTTCCGAAATCGCACCATAGGGGCACACCTTTGCACAGCGTCCGCACTCAATACACAAATCCGTATCGATGACCGCTTTTCCGTGTTTATCCTTCGTAATGGCATTTTTCGGACAGGCTTTGATGCATCGGCTGGAGATACAGCCTCGGCAGGTTGGCGTCACGGTATAGCGTTCCACCGGACATTCGTCACAGGCAATGTCGATGACTTCCACGACATTGGGATTGCGGCGGTCGCCACCCATTGCCAAACGCACACGCTCCTGCGCCACCGCACGTTCCTTATAAATGCAGCATCGCATGGTGGCTTTGGGTCCCGGTGAAATAAGCTTTGGAATCTCATAATAGGATTCCATCAGGTTTCCTGCAAACGCACGTTCTGCAACTTCCTTCAAAATTCTATACTTTAACAACTGTACATCAGTTTCAAATTGACGCATAAATTATGACATCCTCTCTAAAAAACGAATTCCGTTTTACACACACTCAAACACGTTGGATTCGTATTGATACTTTTTTAACAAAATAATTTTACCGCAATTTTAGGATGCTGTCAATGCGTATTGACACATTTTTAACAAAACTTTTATTTGGTATTTACCTTTGGAAAAATACTGTTTTTCTGTGCGTTCACCACGCCCTGCCCTGCATGCAAAAACGCCCATTCTTCCCCAAATATGCAAAAATAGAGCAACCAAAAGGCTACTCTATTTTAGCAGACAGAGAACAAGACCTCTGCCCATGCGATATTTTTTATTTTTTCCAATAAATCACTTATTGGTACGACGCCAAATACCCATTTTTTCCGCATCTGCAATCAGCTGTTCCCGGAAATTCGGATGTGCAATGGAAATAATTGCTTCGGCACGCTGCCAAGTAGACAATCCCTTCAAATTGATTTTACCATACTCGGTTACCAGATATTCCGCACAGGTGCGTGGGTCGGTTGTGATAGACCCATTGGTCAGCGTTGGCATGATGCGAGAGCGCAACTCGCCGTTTTTATCGGTGTAGGAAGAGGACAAGCAAATGAAACTTTTGCCGCCGTTGGAGCGATATGCCCCCAGCACAAAGTCAAGCTGTCCGCCTGTGCCGCTGATTTGCTTCGTGCCTGCGGATTCTGCATTGACTTGACCGAATAAATCCAAATTGACGGCATTGTTGATGGAAATAAAGTTATCCAAGCCTGCAATCACGGACACTGCATTGGTATAGTTCGATGGAGCCGCCATAATCGCAGGATTGTTATGCACATAATCATACAGCTTTTGCGTGCCTGCACCAAAGGTAAACGCTTGCCGGCCACGGTCGAAATTTTTCTTGCTGCCGGTGATTTTTCCCGCCATGGCAATATCGACAAAAGCATCCACATACATTTCCGAGTGCACACCCAAATCACGCAAATCGGAATTTGCAATCATCGTGCCGACGGCATTTGGCATGTTGCCGATGCCAAGCTGCAGACAAGCACCGTTCGGAATCTCTTCCACAATCAGTTTTGCAACGGTTTCATCAACAGGGGAGATGGTAGCACTGCCGCCCAACTGCGCCAGCGGCGGATTGCTGCCCTCCACAATCGCCTGCACCTGTGAAATATGAACTGCCTCTTCAAATCCGCCTAGACACCGCGGAATATTGGTATTCACTTCCACAATGATATGCTTCGATGTTTCACAAACAGCCGCCATATGTGTGGCAGACACACCGAAGTTAAAAAAGCCATGCTCATCCATCGGCGCCACTTGGAACATTGCGACATCGTTTGGAATAATGTGGTCACGATAAAAACGAGGCAGCTCAGAATACCGCATTGGGCTGTAATATGCCATGCCTAGCGACACCATTTTGCGCTCAATGCCGGACATATGCCAAGAGTTCCACGTGAAATGCTCTGCTGCATTGGAAACCTTGGCAATCTCAGGCATCCACATCAACACACCGCCGCGCAGTTTCACATCTGTCAATTCTTCGCTGCGTGCAGCTAACGCATGGTCCAGTGCATTCGCCGTACAGACACACCAGCCATAATCAACCCAATCACCGGATTTGATAACTTTCACGGCCTCTTCCGCCGTAGTCAGTTTTTGCTTATATTCTTCCTGTATCGTCATTTTCTGAAATCCTCCTATCAAACCTATCGCATAGTGCAATCAAAAAAGAAAAAACGAGAGTATCATACAACCCAATAAACGCACATTTTACATTATTATACCGCTTTTTTCAGAAAAAGGTCAAGTCTTTTTAAAAAAACAAAGTAAAATGCTATGTGTAGTTTATTTAATAAAGATATATCCTCTCGAAACAGAATATATAAAACATCCATTTTTCGAGAGGATATAGCGCACAATTGATTATGCTTCCGGGTCATTTGGTGACGTAGTCGGTTTGGTTGTCGTTGCGGAGGTAGGCGGCTCTGTCACAGGCGTGGAAGGCTCTGTTGCAGGCGTCGTGCCATTTGTCGCAGGCGCAGTATCGCCTGTGGTGTTGCCCGGAGTAGTCCCTGCCGTATTGTTCGCCGGTGTTGTCGTGTTGGTAGGTGGCGTGCTGTCTGCATTGCCGCTGTCGTCAGTCGTTGGCGTATCATTGGTGCCCCCCGGCGTTGCGGGTGTCGTGGTGTCACTGCTTTCCGAGCCATCGGTTGGCGTCACAGCACTTCCATCAGGTGTGGTTGCATCCGCACCATCCGCCGGAACTTCCGGCACCACTTCTTGTGTGACATGACCAGGACAGGTTTCCGTTGGCAAATCCCCTTCGTAGAAATATCCCACAGCAGTTGGACAGCCCGCCACAGGCAGCAATCCTGTTTCCGTGCAATAGGTGTGTTTGGTAAAGCCTTCTCCAGGACTTGGGAAGCTTGCATTCGGCAAATCCTCATGAATGCGGCTCATCACCGCCTTCCACAGGGTCACAGACGGATTGACATACCCCAAGCCAGTCAACTTGTAGTTTTCATCATAACCAAACCAAGTGGCACCGACATAATACGGCGTGTAGCCGCAGAACCAACGGTCACGGTTGGAGGTGGTTGTACCGGTTTTGCCCGCAGTGTCCATTCCGGAAATTTTAGCGGACCGTGCTGTACCGGATTTCACCACTTCCTGCAAGGTTTCATTCATATAATAGGACGTTTTTTCGTTTTCAAATGCAACCACCGGTTCTAAATCTTCATAAGAGAGAATGGTGGCACCCGAAGAATCCAACACCTTTGTATAGGAATGGGGTGCATAATAGTTGCCTCCATTTAAGAAAATGGTATACGCACCCGCCATTTCACGAACGGTGACACCGTCTGTCAAGCCACCCAACGCAAGCGGCGCAAGTGAAATGTCAGATAGCACACTGCCGGAAGATGTGGTGCGTGAGCCAACCAGATGCGTGAACCCAAGCTTCTGCGTGAGGAATTGATACGATTTTTCGGGGGTCAGTTCTGCCAAAGTTTTAACGGCAATGGTATTGATAGACTTTGCCACCGCCGTTTTAAGCAGAACAGGACCGGAATACACCCCATTATCATTTTTGGGCCAAGCAGACCCGTTGATGTCCATATACGGTCCATCTTCCATAACGGTGTACGGGGTGATAATGCCTGCATCCATGGATGGACCATAGACTGCAACGGGTTTGATAGACGAGCCAGGCTGTCGAGTGGTCAAGGTTGCACGGTTTTGCACCAAGCTTGCCGTTTTTTCACCACGTCCGCCCACAATCCCCGCAATTTCCCCGTTCGGCTTGAGCACCACCATCGCGCTTTGCGGCAAGATGCCGTTTTTGCTGGTTTTGGGGAAGTTGCTTTCGTCCGTGTAGACATCTTCCATAATCGACTGGATGTTCGGATCCATCGTTGTATAAATTTTCAGTCCGCCAGAGGTGACCGCATCCACGGCACGAATGTACGAATATCCCAACTGCTCCTGCAAATCGTTTACCACATCGTTGTATACCGTATCCGTGAAGTACGAATAGGGCTCACTCGTGCCGCTTTCATCCGCAGGACGCTGATAGACCAGCTCCTCTGCCAACGCAGCATCCCGCTCCTGCTCAGTGACGAAGCCTTGTTCGCACATGGCATTGAGAATTAACGTTTGCCTTGTTTTGGTGTTTTCCGGATGCGTAAATGGGTTATAGCGTGTGGGTGCATTGGTAATGCCGGCAATCACGGCACATTCTGCCAATGAAAGGTCGGATACATCCTTGTTGAAATAGGTTTTTGCAGCGGCTTTGACACCGTATGCGTGCTGACCAAAGGGAATCGTATTCATGTACATTTCCAGAATACGGTCTTTGTCATTGATTTGCTCTTCCAATGCCAGCGCACGGAAAATTTCGTTGATTTTGCGCTTGACCGAATATTCGTTGTCCTCGGTCAGGTTTTTAATCAGCTGCTGTGTAATAGTAGAGCCGCCATAGCTGCCGTTTCCGGTCAAATAGTTCATGACCGCACCGGTGGTTCGCTTCCAGTCGACACCCTTGTGCGTATAAAAGCGCTGGTCTTCGATGGCAATGAAAGCTTCTCCCAACTGCTGCGGGATATCTTCCATATCTACCCAGACACGGTTTTCTTGTCCATGCAATTTTTGATATTCATAATATTCTCCGGTGTCCGGATTTTTCACATAGATAAAGCTTGTGAAGTTCATGCCAAGTTCATCAATGTTCAGGTCTGCATTCGGTTTGATATACGCATGGATATACCAAGCAAATGCAACGCCACAGATGGCTGTGGTTAAAATGCAGATGAGCAACAGAGAAACAATGCTGGTGAAAATGCGTCTCAAAACTCCTCTTGTTTTCTTTGCCAAATTGTATGCCTCCTTTTCCGCCGCTGATTACTAGCTTTCGGCGGCTGCCATGTTATCGCATAGCAATGCAGCACCCAAGCCCCTTGGATGCTATTTTCATATTATATCAAGTTCCAAAGCAGAAATCTACAAAAATACAGAAATACCCGAAATAAAAAAGAAAAGGGTTTAAATCCACCAAAAGCAGGGCAATCTATGTATAATTGAAACGTTAAAGAGGTGAAAATATGCAAAAACAAGGTCAACTACAAAGCCCATATGGAGAGATTTTACGCAGATATTTCATCATTGCCCTCACCATTTGCGTCATTGCAGGCATGGTGATGCTGCACACCATTCGCAAAACAACCGCCATCGCCCCCGCTGCATATACGGCGGAAACGCCCTATTCTGCCGGCATTCAGAACGGTCGTGTTGCCATCTATATCCAGGGGCAAGACACCCCCGCACTGCTGACGGATATTTGGGTGGACACCTTGCCCGCAGCCGACCAAAAAGCATTGCAGGCACGCATGGGGATTGCCTCCGAGGAGGATTTGGCAAAATTCTTAGAGGACTATGGCAGCTGAATTGACTGCCCCTTTCACAAGGATGCAGGCATGGAACATACTGCCCCGCCATATACTGTTATAAAAAACGGGGAGAGGGGCGAGTTGACGGATGAAGAAACGACACAAACAATATCTCTGCATTTTGGCAGCTGCGCTGTTCTGCTGCGCCAGCGGCATGCTATATGGCGCACATACGCAGCATACAGCAGCGGCTGAAAACACCGTATCTGCCATGGCGGATAATTGGGGATTGTCCTTTCAGACAGAGGGCATGCCGCCCATTGGAAACGCCACCCAACAGGAGCTGCAGCAATATCATGCGTTTTATATGGGGGATGCGTCACAGAAAGTTTTGTATCTCACATTTGATGCGGGTTATGAAAACGGCTATACCAGCAGCATTTTGGATGCTCTGCAAAAACACCATGCACCTGCCACCTTTTTCGTGGTTGGGAACTACATAGAAACGGCGCCCGATTTGGTGCGGCGCATGCTCGCCGAAGGGCATGTTGTTGCCAATCATACCTTTCACCATCCTGATATGTCTAAAATTGCAGAGCAAAGCATGTTTCAAAAGGAATTGGAAGAGCTGTCCTCCTTATATCAAGAGGTGACAGGACAAGAAATGCCCAAAATTTATCGTCCGCCGCAGGGAAAATTCAGCTTGGAAAACCTCAAGCAGGCACAAGCGATGGGATATTACACGGTATTTTGGAGCCTTGCCTATGTAGATTGGTATACGGATAACCAACCGACTGCGCAGGAAGCGTACAGCAAGCTACTGCCACGGGTGCACAATGGTGCCATTATCTTATTGCATTCTACCTCCAAAACCAATGCAGAAATTTTGGATGCGCTTTTGGGAAAATGGGAAGACATGGGCTATTGCTTTGCTCCTCTCAGTGATTTGTGTTCCTAAGCACCTGTATGATACAGCATCAAAAAAACACGGTATCCGATGTGTGAATATCTGGATACCGTGTTTTTTTGATGCAGAAGTGACATGGCAGACAACGTTGCCGCATAGAATAGGGCAGCGGACAAGGAGGCATACATGAAACAACACATTCGGTTTTATGCGATAGAATCCCTCTGGCAGATGCCTATGCTGCTCTTTTTGCTGGTCATTTATCTTGGCGGTACGGTGATTGGTGCATTTGCAGGCATTTGGCGGGAAGATTCACAGGAAGTGCAGCAAATTGTGCTGCATCTGATACAGACAGGCACACAAACTGCACCCGTGCTGCATCGTCTTGCAACCGCTTGGTGCACCACCATGACCTGGTTTTTGCTGTGCATTCTATCCGGTCTGCTTGTCCCTGCGGTTTTGTTTTGCAGTGCGATAATTGCACTCAGAGGCTTTTTTCTATCCTTTTCTGTGACCGTTTTGATGGCTGCAATGGGTGGAAAAGGGGTGGCTCTTGCGATGATTACCATAGGCGTTGGTGCTGTGGTCAGCGTGCCCTGTCTGCTGCTGACAGGGGCGGCGGTATTGGATGCCGCTGCCGACTTACAGCGAGGTCAACGCCGACGATTTTTTTATGCACTGCGGCGGCATCGCAACGCCATTGCAATTTGTGCGGTGCTGAGCATGCTGTTCTCTGCCCTGCGTGTGCTGTTGGAAATCGTGCTGCTGCAATGGGTCATTTCATAATCGAACCACCTGTATTCAAAACAATCGCTGCCAAAAGTGCCATAGCTCCAGCAGCATGAGCAATGCCAGCAACAGCGCAAGCAGCATTTCCCAAACACCGCCCGAGCGAATACTCGCAAGATGAAAATGCTTTCGATACGGATAAAAAAGCGGGATGCCCTTTTTATTCAGCATGTCCAATGCCAAATGAGAGCACACACCGAGTGTGAACCAAGGCACATACACCCGCAGAACCGTTGGTAAAAACAAAACAGCCATACAATGCAGTATGACATAGAAAATGGGGCTGTGGAATAAGGTACGGTGCCCCACGGTGGATTGAATCACACGAGATGTGATTTTGGCATGTGCGCCGATTTTACTGCGTTGGTTGTCTATGTCGGGAAACAGCGAGCCGCCGGCAGCGACCGCAGTACCAACAGCAATGGATACAAGATGGGTGTCTTGCCGGAAGAGCGCAAACGCCAAACCGCTGACAACACCGCCTAAAAGATGGGTTCGCCCAGTCATAGTTCAGGAACTCCTTTGCTTCATAAAAATGGTTGCTTCACAAAAAAGAATGAGCACTCCACATTTGAGTGCCCATCCCAATACGAAATATATCATGAAAAAATGCTGAAGGCAACACCACATAATTTACGAAAAATGTTTGGCGCATCGCCTTAAAACATGTGGTCTGCCACCTGTACTGCTTCTTGATAAGATTGGATGACTGCAGCATCCGAAAGACCATGTTGGTCAATCAATTGACGGGTTGCTTCCCAATCCCCGCTTTCATACGCCCGCACGAAGTCTAAAATATCAGAGAGGTGATTTTGATTATGTAAAAGTGCATCAATTACAACCGGTGCAATCGAAATATCTCGCAAAAATTCCGCATAATCCTGGCTCACCATGGTATCAATCACGGAAAACATGCCAGCGATATAGGCTTCATCCTGTTTATACGGCAACTTTGCCAGCTTGCAAATCTGTTCACAGAATAAAGCACGCACCAAGGCAAGCTTGGAAAACTCATTGTTGCTCAATTGGGTCATATCCCGCATGAGCACCAGCATCAGCCAACGATACGTGGCACGTTCGCCCATTTGCAGAATGGCAGGCTTCACGCTGGTGATAGGATTGGTATGGCAAAACTGCAATGTATTGACATGGCGCAGCAAGCGATAGGTCAAAGTGACATCCGAACGAATGATGGCTGAAATTTTTGTGAAATCCGCATCATGATGCAGAATTTCATCAATTGCACGGATATAGGTTGTGGATGAAGTGGACAAAACCGTTTTAGAGAACACAATGGGTTTGGCAAAGAAATATCCTTGAAACAGCGTGTATCCCAGCTTCTTGGCTGCGAGGAAGTCCGCTTGCGTTTCTACCTTTTCGGCCAAAACCTGCAGATTCTTTTTCAGCAGCTTACACACCAGTGTTTCCCGTGCCGATTCTGAAATCCCTCGAAAATCCACCTTCACAATGTCTACCAACGGCAAGAGCGGTTCGCTATCCGGAGAACCGGTGTAGTCATCCAACGCCAAGGTGAATCCCCGCACATGCAACGCAATCAGACGATCCATGACTTGTGCATCCGCAGGCACATCTTCTAAAATTTCGATGATGAAATCCGAAGGATTCATCAAATCCGGCAACTCGGACAACAGCAGCGAGCGGGTAAAATTGATAAAAGCGCGTTTTCCATTCAAGATATTTTCAGAACCAAAGGTCGTAATCGTGTCCGAAAGCACTTGCCGTGTCGCATAATCACCATCAATAGCCTCATCAAACGCATTTTTGGCACTGTTGCGATAGAGCAATTCATATCCAAACACGTTCATGGAGGAATCAAAAATCGGTTGGCGCGCCATATATGTTTTTATCATACTGAAATATCACCATTTCTCAAGGATATTTGCTGCAAAAACCGTTTTACAGCAAGCATAAAGGGAATGCCCATATCGTGAGGACACCGCAGCACCATAGTGTTAGAACAAATTTCAATCTATGAAACACAATTGTGAACATAAAAAATAATGAAATAGTATAAGTATGCTTCTTAAAGTATAGCATAGCAAAAAAAGAATCACAACAGGTTTTTTAGATATTTTAAATGATTTTTAGCAGTTGTGCCGTCCATACCTTGTGCAAAACTCTATGTTCTGCATCAAACCGGCACTTCGATTGCGAATACGACATTTATGCACCTTTTTCTTTTAAAATATCTTTCTATTTGATTAGGCTTGTGTTATAATATTTTAACGTATGTGCACTGTACTTGCGTCGCACAGCGGCGCATTTTTTATGATTCTTATTTATATCCACCGACGGGTTCACTGTTCATCGGCAGTGCCGCCTGTCAAAAAAGGAGCTATTCTCTATGATTCTTTCTGGCAAGGAAATTGAAAAGCACTTGGGCAACGAGATTATTATTGAACCCTTTGTGCCGAAACGTCTGAATCCCAACAGCTACAATTTGACGCTGGCAAATGAACTGCTTGTATATGAAAATGACGTTTTAGACATGAAATCCTTAAATCCAACCCGTAAAATGTTGATTCCCGAAGAGGGTTTGGTGCTGCAGCCAAACACGCTGTATCTAGGCAGAACCAATGAATTCACCAAGACCGATGCGTTTATCCCCATGCTGGAAGGCCGCTCTTCGACGGGTCGTTTGGGGCTTTGCATCCACGTGACTGCTGGATTTGGTGACGTTGGATTTGCAGGCTATTGGACATTGGAGATTTTCTGCGTGCATCCGGTGAAAATTTATCCCAATGTTGAGATTTGCCAAATTTATTATCACAATATTGTCGGCGATTATGAACCCTATCAAAGCGGCAAATATCAAAACAACACGGGCATTCAGCCCAGCCTCATGTATCAAGATTTTGAATAAGAGAACGGATAAAAAAAGATTCTTTGC
This sequence comes from Intestinibacillus sp., assembly GCA_963663775.1. Taxonomy (GTDB): domain Bacteria; phylum Bacillota; class Clostridia; order Oscillospirales; family Butyricicoccaceae. The sequence goes on from OY760624.1 coordinate 261,919, forward strand.
ATTAGCAAAGAATCTTTTTTTATCCGCACGCAGCTAAGAACCCGCATTTTTCTTCCAAATCTCCTGCAGCCCCCGCAGCGTGCTATATGGTGCAAGGATTGCCGCTACCTGCAAATGGGATGCAATCACCTCTGCCGTTCCGCCTGTTAAAAAAACAGTTGGCTCCGCACCCAATGCCTCTGCAAAACGCTTCACCATGCCATCTACCATGGCTGCCGCTCCATAAATTGCGCCGGATTGCAGGGCTTCCACCGTGTTTTTTCCCAAAACGCCATGTGCTGGCAGCTCCATTTGTACCGTTGGCAGCTGTGCCGCATGCTGTTTTGCCGCTTGCAGTGTTCCACGGACGCCCGCCGCAATCGCCGTGCCCACCAAAGCGCCTATGCCATCAATCGCTGTAAATGTAGTGACCGTGCCCACATCCACCACCACACAGGGCAGTTTTCCGCTTTGCAGCGCCCACACCGCATTGGCAACCAAATCACTGCCCAACGCACGCGGATGATCCAGCCGAATGTTCAGCCCCGTTTTGACACCGCTCGCCACGTTCATCTTGGGCGCATCTTTCCACAGCAGCTGCAACGCCTGCTGTACGATTGCCGTCACCGCAGGCACAACCGAGCACAGGATACAGTCGGTAATCTGCGTGGCATCCACCTTTCCCAATGCCAAAACACTTTGCAGCATGCAGGCATACTGTTCCCTTGTTTGCCGTTCATCTGTTGCAATGGATGCCACATATTGCAATTGATCTGCACAGAACACCCCTATTTTTATATGACTATTGCCTATATCCAATGCCAGCAGCATAGCACGACCTCTTTTCTATTCTTTTGCCACTGTCATTATACCGCCATGTGCTGTGCGTTGCAACTGCTTTCTAGGACGAATGCAGCAGCTGATGGGCTTTGTTTGCCAATTGCATCGCAGGCGCAGACAATAAAAACCACAACGCCGCATATTTGGCGCAAATTTGTCCCTGCACATTGAATTTTTCCTGCGAATAATCCCACACATGCAGATGATAGTGTGCATTCACCACTCTTCCTACCATCCACTCGGAAACGGTAATCAGCGCAGCCCCTGCCATGCAATCCTCCATCACAGAGGGTTCTTGCAGCATGCGATGCACCTGTGCCATCGCAACAAAAACCACGCCGCCGGTCATCATCATGCTCCAGTGCGTCCGTCCCCGCCACAGCATCTCTAATCCGGCATAGCCCATGCTGCCGCACACAAAAAGCCCGCATATGCTTTTCATCCTCATCTACATCACCGCAAACAGTATGCGCCTGTGCGATTTTTTTATGCATCCGTTGCATGCTTTGCTTGCTGCAGGCAGTCCTCTAAACTTCCGTTCACCAATTTTGCGGTGCATCCCAGCATCAAATTTACCGCCATGCCGAAATTTTCGACTGCAAACCCATTTTCGTCCTTTTCCCCCAATCGCTCCTGCATGGGACGAGTATCTTGCAAATATCCATATACCGCCTTGCCTTTGGCACATGCATATCCAATTTCAAAGGCGGTTCCGCTGTCCGGCTCGCTTCCACGAAACGGATTTAAATTTGCCATCACCATATCTGCCGTTTCAATGAGCGCGAGGTTGCCCTCAAAAATCTGCTCGGCATTTTCCGCTTCGTTGTCCAGCGGATACAACCCAACAAATCCATATTGCTCGCACAACTGCTTCATTTTTGTTCCCCGCTGCACCGCATCCGGTGCAAAAACATCAAATCCCGCCAAATAAATTTTTTTCATTGTAAAATTTCCTTTCAAAAAAGCGGCCGAAGGCTTCCTGCCTCGACCGCTTTGATTATTGGTCCATCAACTTGATGCGCTCCTGCAATTCTTTTTGCGTTTCCTCAAATCCAGGCTTCCCAAGCAATGCGAACATATTCTTTTTATAGGCTTCCACACCCGGTTGGTCGAATGGATTGACGCCCAATAAGTATCCTGATAATCCACAAGCTTTTTCAAAGAAATACACCAGCATGCCGAAATGATATTCATCCGCTTGGTCTAGTTCCAACAAAATATTTGGCGTACCCCCATCAATATGGGCAAGCATTGTGCCATGATAGGCATGCTCGTTCACATATTGCAGGGATTTTCCTGCCAAATAATTCAGCTCATCAATATTATCGGCATCTTTTTGGATATGAATATTGGCACGCGGTTTCTTGACCCACAGCACGGTTTCAAACAGATTTCTGGTGCCTTCTTGAATAAACTGCCCAATAGAATGCAAATCCGTTGTGAAATTCGCCGATACCGGGAAAATACCCTTACGGTCTTTTCCTTCACTTTCCGCAAACAGCTGCTTGAACCATTCGCCGAACATGGTCAAGGACGACTCATAATTTACGAGCACTTCAATGTTTTTCCCTTCACGATATAAGCAATTTCGGATTGCCACGTATCGCATACATTCATTCTGCGAAATGTCCGGAATGCTGTATTGGTGCATCGCATCCTCTGCGCCACGCATGATATGCTCCAGATTAAGCCCTGCCACCGCCATCGGCAGCAATCCCACCGGTGTCAAGACAGAAAATCGACCGCCGATATTATCCGGCACCGTAAAGGTTTCATAGCCTTCTCGGTCCGCCAAATGCTTCAATGCACCATTGGCCGCATCTGTTGTGGCAAAAATGCGCTCACGTGCACCTTCCACACCATATTTTTTTTCAATATGCTGTTTGAAAATCCGAAAAGCAATGGCAGGTTCCGTTGTTTTGCCAGATTTTGAAATGACGTTGATACAATAATCACGTTCGCCCAAAATTTCAAAAATATCATTGATATATGTAGAGCTGATATTATTTCCAACAAAATAAACATCAGGTGTATTTTTATTCCGTTTATTGTTGTAATTCTGTCCCTTAACAAATTCCAATGCCGCACGTGCACCCAGATAAGAGCCACCAATTCCAATGACAATGAGCACTTCGCTCTTTTTTTGAATTTTGACTGCTGCCTGTTGAATCCTCGCAAATTCCTCCTTATCATACCGCACCGGATAATCTACCCAGCCTAAATAGTCACTTCCTTCAGCATTTTTATTCTTGAGCCAGTTATCGCACAATATTAGCATGGACTGTAAATTCTGCAACTCTCTTTGCTGAACAAACGAACTCTTGCTGGTAACTTTCAATTGCATTGCCATATTGCACACACCCCTTGCACTTTTTGGGACATATGTCTGTTTATGCCCCACATAATATATTATACCATTTAGAAGTTGCAATGCAAGTCTTTTTTTGTCATACTGCATAAAAAAACCGACCAAGCGCAGCTTGCGTTTGGTCGGTTTTGATTAATAAATTGGGAATTGTTTGCAGATTTCTGTGACATTTGCACGAATGCTATCCGCTTTATTTTCAAAATCGGTTGCTGCCTGCCAGACAAATTCTGCAATACGCAGCATTTCCGGTTCTTTGAAGCCACGTGTTGTCACTGCCGGTGTGCCAATACGCACGCCGCTTGTCACAAACGGGCTTTCCGGGTCATTCGGTACCGCATTTTTGTTGGCGGTGATATACACTTCATCCAGTCGGTGCTGCAATTCCTTACCGGTCACACCCAGACCCTGCAAATCCAACAGCATCAAGTGGTTATCCGTACCACCAGAAACCAAATTGAAGCCCAAACGCTTCATTTCATCTGCCAAAACAGCTGCATTTACAACAACCTGCTTCTGATATGCCTTAAAGTCCGGCAGCAACGCTTCTCCAAAGCAAACCGCCTTGGATGCTATCACATGCATCAGCGGTCCACCCTGTGTGCCCGGGAAAATCGCCTTATTGAACTTCTTTGCCAAATCTTCGCTGTTGGTCAAAATAACGCCGCCGCGCGGTCCACGAAGGGTCTTGTGGGTTGTGGTAGTGACCACATCTGCATACGGCATTGGATTCATATGCAGACCTGCTGCAATCAAGCCTGCGATATGTGCCATATCAACAAACAGATATGCGCCCACTTCCTTGGCAATCTCCGCAAAAATATCGAAACGGATTTCGCGCGGATATGCAGAAGCACCTGCAATAATCATCTTCGGCTTTTCTTTTTTCGCCAAGTCCCGCAGTGCGTCATAATCAATGAAGCCATTGTTATCCACACCGTACGGTACGATGTTGTAGAGCAGACCAGACTGATTGACCGGAGAACCATGGGTCAAGTGTCCGCCATTGTCCAAGCTCATGCCCAGCACGGTATCTCCCGGTGTGCACAGTGCCTGATAAACCGCCATGTTCGCCTGTGCACCGGAATGCGGCTGCACATTGGCATAGCTTGCACCAAACAGCTTGCAAACACGGTCGATTGCAATGTTTTCCACCACATCTACGCATTCGCATCCGCCGTAATAGCGTTTTCCCGGATATCCTTCTGCATATTTATTCGTCAAAACAGAGCCCATCGCCGCCATAACTGCAGGTGAAACGATGTTCTCAGATGCAATCAGCTCAATATTTCTGCACTGACGCTCATATTCTGCCTGTATCCCCGCACCAATCTCTGGGTCATATCGCTTTACAAATTCCATTGCTTCCAGAACCATTTATTTACCCTCCGCATTTTTGATGTGTGTCATGATAGCAACCCATTTACAATTTTCTAGAACCTGTACTAAAATACACCTTATTATTATATTAAAACAAAAATCCAAATGTCTTTCAACCACTTTTGCTCACAAATAAATTTAAAAATACGCTTATACTTCTGTTAATTCTGCCAATAGTTTTTTTGTTTTATATGCTTCATGATAACATTAGTTAAGAATTATTATCAAATTCCATCATAAAGTGAGGTATTTCATGACCAAAAAAGAGCGTGCCACGCAAATCACCGCCCTTTTGGCGGAAAATTATCCGGATGCCAGATGTGCCCTGACGTACACCAAGGATTACGAATTGTTATTTGCCACCCGCCTGTCCGCACAATGCACCGACGTGCGTGTGAACCTGATTACGCCCAGTTTGTTTCGGCGTTTTCCAGACCTCGAAAGCTTTGCTGCTGCCAATGTCACCGACATCGAAGAGGAAATCAGATCTTGCGGATTTTTCCATACCAAAGCACGGGATTTAAAAGGTGCCGCGCAAATGCTGCTGGAAAAGCACAACGGCATCGTCCCCAATACCATGGAGGCTCTGTTGGCACTGCCAGGCATTGGCCGCAAAACAGCCAATCTGATTTTAGGGGATATTTATGGACAGCCGGGCATCATTGCGGACACCCACTGCATTCGTCTGTCTGGTCGCCTTGGGTTGGTGCCCGCCGGTACCAAAGACCCATTAAAGGTTGAAAAAGAGCTGCGTGCCATTCTGGAACCATCGGAATCGGTCAACTTCTGCCACCGATTGGTGTGGCATGGCAGAGAGGTCTGCTCTGCACGTTCTCCCAAATGTCAAGCATGCTGCCTGGCAACCTGCTGCCCCTCCTTCCCGCTCGTATAATGACAAAAATCGAAATTCAGCATATACCAAAGGCAGACGTTTACATGACGTCTGCCTTTGTGGTATGGTGCATGAAACTGCACCATGCTTTTTTATTTTTTCTGTGCTTCTTTGAACTCTAAGAAATCATCGTATGTGCCTTCACGATCCAGCACACCGTCTTCCCGAATTTCAATGATGCGGTTTGCAATGGTCTGCATAAACTCATGGTCATGGGATGCAAAGAGCAAATTGCCCTTGAAGTCAATCATGCCATTGTTGACCGCCGTGATGGATTCCAAATCCAAGTGGTTGGTCGGCTGGTCTACCACCAGCACATTGGAGCCGAACAGCATCATGCGGGAAAGCATCATGCGCACCTTTTCACCGCCGGAGAGCACATCCACGGGCTTATACACATCGTCACCCGAGAACAGCATGCGACCCAAAAATCCACGCAGGGTAGATTCCAGTGTATCCTTAGAATATGGCGCAAGCCAATCGAGCATATTTTCTTTATGTCCGTTGAAATATTCAGAATTGTCCTTCGGAAAATAGGATTGCGAAGTGGACACGCCCCACTTGAAACTGCCTGCATCCGCTTCCATCTCGCCCATCAAAATCTGGAACAGTACGGTTGTTGCCAATTCATTCTGCGCAAAAAAGCCGATTTTATCACCTTTTTTCATGATAAAGGAAACATCCTTGAGAATCTGCTCGCCGTCAATCGTTTTGGAAATGCCCTTGACCTCCAAAATATCCTTGCCCGCCTCACGGTCCATCGTGAAGCCCACCCAAGGGTAGCGGCGAGAGGATGCCGGCAGCTCTTCCACGCTCAGCTTATCAATCAACTTTTTACGGCTGGTTGCCTGTCTGGACTTGGATTTATTCGCAGAGAAACGTTGGATAAAGTTTTGCAGTTCCTTAATCTTATCTTCGTTTTTCTTATTTTGGTCTTTAATCATGCGCTGGGTCATCTGGCTTGCTTCATACCAGAATTCATAGTTGCCGACATAAACCTGCACCTTACCAAAATCGATGTCTACAATATGCGTGCAGACGTTGTTGAGGAAGTGGCGGTCATGCGATACCACAATGACGGTACCGATGAAATCAAACAGGAAGTCCTCCAGCCAATGAATCGAATGCACATCCAAATGGTTGGTCGGTTCGTCCAGCAGAATCAAATCCGGCTTACCAAACAGGGCACGTGCCAACAGCACCTTGACCTTTTCGCTGTCACCCAAGGTACGCATCGGGCGATATAGAATTTGGTCTGCATCCAGCCCCAAGCCCTCCAGCATTTGCCCCGCTTCGGTGTCCGCATTCCAACCGTCCATTTCTGCAAATTCAGCTTCCAAGTCGGCCGCACGGTTGCCGTCCTCTTCTGTAAACGGGTCTTTTGCGTAAAGTTCTTCTTTTTCCTTAATAATTTCGTACAGGCGTGCATTGCCGCCAATAATGGTATCCAGCACGGTGAAATCATCAAACGCAAAATGATCCTGCCGCAAAACCGACATGCGTGTGTTTGGCTGAATGGACACATCGCCTGTTGTGGATTCCAAATCGCCCGACAAAAGCTTCAAAAAGGTTGACTTTCCTGCACCATTTGCGCCAATGACACCATAGCAGTTACCTGAGGTAAACTTGATGTTCACATCGGAAAACAAAGGCTCTCCACTAAAATTCAAGCTGAGATTGGATACAGTAATCATGTATATCCTCCTAGTGTAATTTTATAAATTCTTATTCAGCATAATTATAGCATACTTTCTTTTCAAATGGTGCATTTTTCGAAAAATTATGCGAAAGTTTTTCTGCCCAAGTCTTGCAACCACTGTTTTTGTGGCTTATACTAATGATTAGAAGACTGTCTAACACCTAAAGGAGGATAACAAGCATATGCGTGAAATCTTAAAAGTGATTAAAGAACGTCGTTCTACTCGTGCATTTAAGCCGGCACAGCTGCCGATTGAAACCATCCAGCAAATCGTAGAGGCTGGTACCTGGGCACCCAGCGGTATGGGAAAACAAGGCTGGCATTTCACCGTGCTGCATTCTGCTGAAAAATCTTTGGCACTTGCCACCGCTGTTGCGGCGGCTGACAATCGTGGTGCAGACTACAATTTTTACGGTGCGCCGACACAAATCATCATTTCGAACCCGCGTGGGGATGACAATGGTCTGCTGGACGCAGGCGCAGCGGTGCAGAACATTCTGCTCATGGCGCAGGCGCTCGGCGTTGGTTCTTGCTGGATTAACCAAGTGCGCCACACCTGTGATGACGCTGCTGTGCGTGCGCTGCTGCAGGAATATGGTGTGCCGGAGGACCACGTGGTGACCGCTTCGGTGGCACTCGGCTATATTGCCAAGGAAACCCCTGCAAAGGAACGCAACGAAGGTCTTGTCACCATCACGGACTAACCTTTTTGTGCGGTCATGTTGGCTGACAGCTGCCGATATGACCGCACGCTTTTGCATGAAAAACTTTTTTGCCCACGCAGGGTATGGTTTACTACTCTGCGTGGCATTCTTGCGTAAAGGAGCGTTTTGCAATGACTGACCAACTCAAAACTCTGCAGGACTGGGTCGACCGCTCTGACAACATTGTCTTTTTCGGTGGGGCGGGCGTATCGACCGAAAGTGGCATCCCTGACTTTCGGTCGACCGACGGACTCTACCATCAAAATTATAAGTTTCCGCCAGAAACCATTCTCAGTCACACCTTTTTTGTGCAGAACACCGCAGAATTTTATCGATTTTATCGTGAAAAAATGTTGTTTCTGGACGCAAAACCCAATGCCCTGCACCATAAGCTTGCCCAATGGGAACAGCTAGGAAAACTGCGTGCCATTATCACCCAGAACATAGACGGCCTGCACCAAGCCGCAGGCAGCCGTGCCGTTTATGAACTGCACGGCTCTGTGCATCGCAATTTCTGCACCCATTGTCACAAACCGTTTTCAGTGGAAGCGATTTTGGAGCAGAGCGGTGTCCCAAAATGCCCTTGCGGCGGCATCATCAAGCCAGATGTGGTGCTGTATGAGGAAAGCCTAAACGGCCAGACGGTGCAGGGCAGTGTTCGTGCCATTCAGCAGGCAGATATGCTCATCATCGGCGGCACTTCCCTCGCGGTTTATCCGGCCGCAGGTCTGATTCACTATTATCAGGGCAACAAACTGGTGCTGGTCAACAAAACGCCCACCTCCGCTGACGCACACGCCAATCTGGTGCTGCGAGGCGCCATTGGCAAACTCTTCGCCCAGCTGTAACCCCCACCCACGTTTCATTCCAAGGAGCATTCCTGTAAGGGGTAAAAACGGGAATTGCAAAAAAGACAACCTCCGGTTAGGATTGAGAGGATGAAATCTGGCCAGATGAAATCCAAACTCAAAAACAACGGAGGTCGTCAAAATGAATTTTACCCAGAATGAGAAGATAAGTCAAGTTACAACAGAAACAATCGTCATCGGTGTGGACATCGGCAGCGAAACGCATTATGCCAGAGCATTTAACTGGCGAGGCGTGGAGCTTGGTCGTGTGTTTCGTTTCGCAAACAACGGAGAAGGATTTGGACAGTTTCAGGCATGGATCAAAAGCTTATCTGGAGAGACCGCACAGAGCAATATTATGGTAGGCGCAGAGCCCACAGGACATTACTGGTTTAGCCTGGCGTCATATCTGAGAGATCAAGGTATCAGGCTCGTACTGGTCAATCCATACCACGTCAAGCAATGCAAGGAGCTGGACGACAATCATCCGAGCAAGACGGACAGCAAAGACCCCAAAACCATCGCCAAGCTGGTCATCGATGGAAGATATCACGTTCCATATATTCCGGAAGGCGTGTACGCGGAACTGCGTATCGCCATGAACTGCCGTGAGCGAATCGTACGGGAGTTAGTGGCAATCCAGAACCGAATTGAGCGCTGGCTCAAGATTTACTTTCCTGAATATCACGAGGTATTTGGGGATTTCAAAGCACAGAGCAGCCTGTTGGTGCTGGGCAGTGCCCCATTGCCCGTAGATGTCGTCAAGACAGGAGCAGAAGGAATCAACCAGCTATGGCGTACAAACAAGCTGCGGGCCGTTGGAATGAAAAGAGCACAGACTCTGTATGAAACGGCAAAACACAGCATGGGCTGCACCGAAGGCAGCATCGCTGCTCGCATGGAGATTCGGCTACTTCTGGAGGACTATCATGCCAAGCATACGCAATATGACAGCGTTATGGCTCTTGTAGAAGAACTGTGCGAGCAGATTCCGGCGGTTCAGAAGCTGCTCGCCATCAAGGGAATTGGACTACTCACCATCGCTGGTTTCTTTGCCGAGGTTGGAGATTTGGGACGTTTTCAGTCTCCAAAACAGATTCAGAAACTGGCTGGATTGGCGATTCGCGAAAACAGCTCCGGTAAACACCGGGGACAAAGCGGGATCAGCAAACGTGGCAGGCATCGCCTACGGGCACTGCTGTTCCGAGCCATTCTGCCCGTGGTAGCAACAAATCAAGAATTCGGAGAAATCCACGGCTATTACACGAGACGCAAAGAGAATCCGCTGAAGAAAAAACAATCGCTCATTACGCTATGCTGCAAGTTAATTCGGGTGTTTTTCGCCCTTGCAACTAAAGATGAGGACTATGATCCAGTACGGTTGCTTGGTGACATCCACCGTCCGGCAGCAATAGCAGCTTAAGGGCAATATCACACAATGACCCGTCGGGAGCGTCACAGTTGGGTCGGGTAGCAAGGCAATCCAAAGACAAAAGAGCAGGTAGTCAGTCAAAATTTCACCATCAGAGCACAGACTCGGTAAAGGAGCATCGCTGACACCCATCTGTGGGCAGGCAGGACGAAGGAATTTAGGGCAATGACCCTGTTAGACATGGGAGGTTTGCCGCCGCAGGAATAGTGGGTTACCATGGCCAAAATATTGCGAAAACAAGCGACGCTTTGGTTGTCATACCCATTTTTCCTGTTTTGGTGCACTGGATGCAGTGCTGCTTCGCAATCGCTCTTTTGAAATTGGCGTAATTCTATGAAAACAAGAGATATTTGAAGAAAAACGTATTTTATTATAGGGAGGATTTTAATATGTCTGCATCAACCTGCTGCGGCGGCTGCCAAAACGGCTGCGGCGGCTGCCATACCGTTTCAACCCCGCCTTTAAACGCCGCACAGCAAGAATTTTTAAATGCGCTCGCTGTACAGAAAGCCTTGCCTGTCACACGATTTGTCCGTATGAACACCCAAAATGATGATGTTTTTATTATCGCATTAGAGCCGGTCTATCTCACCTCCCCCACCGACAGCATGGAAGCGGTCAAGACCTACGGCGCATTTTTGACCGAACTGGCAGAAATGGGCTTGCTCACGCTTTCTTACGACAGTCCTCTGCCCGACTATCTGTATTTGGAATATCACACCAGCTCCCTGTTTGCTTTCTTTCAAGAAACCGTGCAAGAAGGCGCGAAAAATGCGGCATTTCTGGGAAATACTGCGGTTTTAGAATGCGGCAGCATTGCACTGACCGATTTGGGGGCACGCTGTGTGGCTGCGTGCTGAACCCACGCTCCATAACTTACGTGTTTTCTTATGCCCACAAATATGCTATACTGTTTGTATCATAAACCGTGTATTTCAAAGGAGGTTCTTGATATGCAGGAATCCATTGCATCCCAAGTGCAGCAAGCACTGACCGAACTCTGCGACACTGCCAAGCTGCAAGCGGGCGATTTGCTCGTCATCGGCTGTTCTTCCAGCGAAGTGATTGGGCAGCGCATCGGCACAGATTCCAATGTTGATGTTGCCAAGGAAATTTTTGATTGTGCTTATGCGCTCTTGCAGGCACGCGGCATTTATCTTGCCGCACAGTGCTGTGAACACCTCAACCGTGCGTTGATTGTAGAGCGTGCGGCAGCGGAACGCTTCGGTTTGGAAGCTGTCAATGTCATCCCGCATCCAAAAGCCGGCGGCTCGTTTGCTACGGCGGCATACCATGCCTTTTCTGCCCCCACTGCAGTGGAAACCCTACGACAGTCGGCACGTGCCGGCATTGATATTGGCGGCACGTTGATTGGCATGCACATCAAGCCTGTGGTGGTGCCCGTCCGCCTGCAGGTGCAAAAAATCGGCAGTGCCGGTTTGATTTGTGCACGTTCCCGTGCAAAATTTGTCGGCGGCAGTCGTGCACATTATGATGACAGCTTACTATAAAAAGCACCCGCATCACAGACAACAAGGAGAACCTCATGCAGTTAAAAGTTGCTTTATTTGATTTAGATGACACGCTGTATTCCAGCTGGGAAGAGGCGGACCGTGCCGCTTATGTGGCGGTTGGCAGCTGTGCCGAAGGATTGTGCGGGATTCCAGCGCAGACCTTCACCGACATGTTTCACCAAAAGCGTCTGGAGGTCTTTCAGGAGCTTGGCAGCATCGGCAGTGCCCACAACCGTGGATTATACGCCCAGCGTGCTTTGGAAGCACTCGACATCAACCCCATTCCCTATGCAACCGCCATTTTCGAGGCATATTGGGAAGCGGTTTTGAACACCATCGTGTTACGTCCCGAAATCCCGCAAATCTTTACAGATTTGCGCCAAGCAGGAGTAAAAATCGGCATTTGCACCAACATGACCGCAGAAATTCAGCTGCGCAAACTGCAGCGGCTTGGGGTTGCCGATATGATTGACATCTTTGTATCCAGTGAGGAAGCAGGTGCGGACAAGCCCCACCCTGCGGCGTTTGCCCTTGCACTTGCCAAAGCCAATGCCGCACCGCAGGAAGCCGTGTTCATCGGGGATAACTACCATCACGATGTGATCGGCGCCGCCGCAACCGCCATCCCGTCCATTTGGCTCAATTGGACAGACCTGCCCTCCCATCCGGAGGAAAAGACCCATCGAGAGGCGAAAAACATGCTTGAAGTTTCCCATATTTTGCAGGAACTCCTGCATTCCAAGTGATAACCACATGTTTGAAGCAGCACTGCAAAACCTTCCCATGGTCTTGCAGTGTTTTTTTATGTACACAGGCTTTACAAATTTCGCTAAATTGTGATAGACTCTTATCAGTACCAACGTGATGTGACACGTTGTTTTTACAAAGGGGAGGGATATTGCATGCCATTTGAGCGAATTTATTCACAGCCGGATACAGATGAGCACATCATCGACGGTGTTCTGGAAGAATTTTTAGGACTATGCGATATGCCGCATGCCTCCGGCAATGAGCAGCAGATTTCCGACTATCTCATGGCACGTCTGCGGCGCATAGGGCTTTCTCCCATGCAGGATGACAGCCTGAATGTGATTGCGGATATGCCCGCCACGCCTGGATGTGAGGATGCACCGCTGACCGCCATCCAAGGGCATATGGATATGGTTTGCGCCGTGCAGGAGGGCAGTGGATTTTGTGCCGAAACCGATTCCATCATTGCCATGGTACGGGACGGGCGTTTGTGCACCAACGGCACTTCTTCTTTGGGAGCGGACTGCAACATTGGCAATGCCGCACTGCTCTATCTCCTGCAGCATCCCAACACTGCCCATGGCCCGATGCGTCTGCTGTTCACCACCGCCGAAGAAATTGGCTTGCAGGGGGCATTGCGCATGGACAAGCGACACCTTGCAGATGTGCACTATCTGATAAACACCGATGGCTTTCAGCAGGGGGATGTGGTGATTTCCTCCTCCGGCGGACGGCGAGAAACCTATCTTCGCCCACTGCAAACCACTGTTCCCAATGGAAACCGTGCCTTTCATCTGAAGCTGGAGGGATTTCTCGGCGGTCATTCCGGCTATGATATTCATAAAGACCGTGCCAATACCATCAAGCTGATGAGTGTCTTTCTCAGCGAGCTTTTGCAGGAATTTCCGTTTTCCATCACGCAGCTGCGCGGCGGCATTTCGCACAACGCCATCCCCTTTTGGTGTGAAACGGTTTTGGTGCTGTCTGATGCAAATGAGGCCGCTCTGCAAAAGGCGTGCTTTCGCTTGAGCCAAAAGATTTCCGATATGTATCGTGTCACCGACAGCAACGGTCGCTTGAAGCTACGCCCGTGTGCGCTGCCAAAACGTGTCTGGACAGACGCCTGCATGCGTGCCACCTTAGACCTGTGCATTTTGATTTATAACGGTGTCTATTCGATGAATAGCTATGTGCCCGACCGTGTGAGTTCTTCTTCCAATCTGGGGCGTATTTTGGTCAACGAACACGGACAGATTGAGGTACGCAGCATGGTGCGCTGTGCGGTGGATGCCAATGAGGAAATCATTGCCCTGCAGCATCGCCGTGCCGCCGACATGACCGATTTTCAGATGACCACACGCGGCTATAAAGGATGGCCCGGCACCACCGAAAATCCACTTGCCGGACTGATGGACAGGCTGTATTTCCGGCAAACCGGACAGCATCTGCGCATCACCGCCATGCACGCTGGCTTAGAAACCTCGGCATTTTATGAAAAAAATCCAAATTTGATTTTGGTCAGTGCCGGTATGACCGTCCACAACCCGCATTCCTTGGATGAAAATGTCGAAATCGCATCTATCCCCCCGTATGTCAAGCTGCTGCACAGCACGCTGAAGTCCATCGGACATGGTTTGCTGTCCGCTGAACCCCAAGACCTTGCGTCTTCGGCATCGTCCTGATGCCTTTATTTCCCACAGAGAGGATTTTTTTGCATGGATGCACCCCAAAATATACCTTCCCCCTGTCAACCGCCCGCTCGCTCCAAACCTTCTATTCATGAACAACTGCATATCGGCATTTTGCTGGCATTTGTCGGCGGTTTTTTGGATATTTACACCTATTTAGAGCGAGGACACGTGTTTGCCAATGCACAAAGCGGCAACATGGTGCTGATGAGCCTGTCCCTTGCCAATCGACAGTGGTACGGTGCACTCTGCTATGCACTGCCGATTTTCGCCTATGCACTGGGCACACGCATCACGGAGCATTTCAAACGCCGCAGAATGCCACATTGGCATCATTTTGTTTTGATTTTGGAAGCCATCATTTTGGTTGGCGTTGGGTTTTGGCCGATTTCCTCCTCTAATGTTGTGGTCAACATTCTTATTTCACTGGTCTGCGCCATGCAGGTCAACAGCTTTCGTACCCTTGTGGGTGCGCCCTATGCCACCACGATGTGCACAGGAAATCTGCGCTCCGCCATTGAGGAATGGGTCAAATTTCATCGCGACCGCAACAGGGAGGCGGGCTGGAAGTTTGTGCGCTATATCACCATCATTCTGGCATTTTGTGCCGGTGCCGTGGTGGGTGTGCCGCTTTCTACGCTGTTCTCTACCTATTCTATCTGGTTTTGTGTGTTGATTTTAGCAATTACCCTATTTTTAATATCACATGAAAAAGTGGATACCTAAAACACATAGGCAATTTTAAACTGTGTATAATCCACCAAATGCTGGAGCATGTCATACAACTGTGCAGATTCCACGAAATATTCGCCATCATCTTTATTTTCCATATATTGCATAGCACGCAAGTAAATATTTTCGATTTCATCAATCTCATCGTGATGGACAATCGCCCCCAACATCGACTGATGATTGCTCCACAAGCCGTAGCTTTCCGTGAATACCGCCTGTGCATCGGTATCATTTTCCACACGTATCAACGCATCCGCTTCTAGCACATGGTTGGATAACTCCTCCATCAGCAAATCCAACCGCTGATTACCATAAGCTGACACGCCGATGACGAGGAGCAACAGCACGATTGCCAAGAAAAATCGCCTCATCTTTTTCGCTCCTTTTCCTGTAAAAATGTGTTACCGCAATCGTCCAAGGTCATCAAAAACACATCACGGATTTCTTGGATGCCCGCTTTTTTGACCTGCTGCACCAGTGCATGCTCATCTTTTCCTAAAATTCGCAGGTTTTTTTGCACCAATTTTCCATCTGAGATGACCACAAGCGGTAAACCGCTGTCCTGCGAGATTGCCTGCGGCATCATTTGTGCCGTCATGGGGCGATAAGGTGCCTGCAGTACATAGCTCAGTTTGCCGTTTGCTTCAATGACACCGTATTTAATCTGACTGACCGATTCAATGTTGTTTTGGCGCAGTGCCTCCAACACTTCATCCACAGTAATGCGCATTTCCTTTAACTTTTTTTGGTCAATGCGTCCTCTTCGGATGATGATTGTTGCTTTTCCATTGAATAACCGCCGCAACCCCAAGCTTTTAATGCCGATAAACGACACAAAAATTTCAATTACCACCAAGGTTGCAATGGGAATGATGCCGGTTATCAGCGGTGTGCCCAAATCCTGCATCGGGATTGCCGCCAATTCACTGATAAGGATGGTTGTCACCAAATCAGAGGGTTCCAGCTCGCCGATTTGCCGCTTTCCCATAAACCGCATACCTGCAATCACGCAAACATATAGTATCAAAGCTCGAATCATGGATATAAACACAATAACACTCCTTCACTGGGTGATGCATCTATTTTTTTCAATTTGAGTCTATTTTATACACAGCGATTTCCGTTCCTGTATGTGTCATGTACATCATTCCACGGCACATACCATCCATTAAACACGTCAAAGGAGTCTGAATTATGAAAAACAAAAGCAACGCTGAAAACAAGCCCAAGCGAAAGGCAAGCAGCTACATTGTCGGCATTGTCACCTTTCTGCTGCTCTCTGCCTTGGTTTGTCTATTTCTCATGCCGACCATCAACCCTACTTCATTCTCATTCTGGTTTTTTCTTGCAGTGATTTCAGCTCTCAGTGGTTTTAGCGCATTTTTAGCAGAAGAGTCCGAAAAATTCCCGTTCATGTCAAAAATCTTGCTTGGTATTGTTATCATTTCTGTGTTGGTGATGCTGGTGGGCACGGTTTACAATCTGAAAATTTTCCATGCACAGCGATATGCCAACCTCATTTCTGTGGAATCGGCAGACATCGCAGATTATGACATCACCTTGCAGGACGTGCCTTTGCTGGACCGTGACTCTGCCTTTTTGCTCGCCAATCGCAAAATGGGGGTGTTGGTCGATTTGGTTTCCCAATTTTCCTTAGATGAATCTGAAAATACGCAAATCAACTACAACGGCACGCCTTCCCGTGTGCTTCCTCTGCAATACTCTGGTTTTTTCAAATATTGGAATAACCGAGCAGAAGGCATTCCCGGCTATGTCAAGGTCGATATGGCGACCCAAAAAGCAGAAATGTGCAATGTAGAAGATGGGATTCACTATTCGCCGAGTTCCTACTTCTTCAAAAACTTGCAGTTCCATGTTTATTGGTATGACCCGACGGCGATGACCGAAAGCTACACCTTTGATGTCGATGATGATGGCAACCCGTTTTGGGTGGTGCGCATTGTAAAGCACACCATTGGTCTGTTCAGCGGCACGGATATGCAGTCTGTCTTGCTCGTGGATGCCGTCACAGGTGACATCCAAAAATATGCGATTGCCGATGTTCCTGCATGGGTTGACACGGTTTATCCCGCTGATATGATTATTGACCAATATGATTTGTATGGCACGCTCCGCAATGGCTTCTGGAACTCTAAAATCGGACAAAAAGAGGTCGTAAAAACCACCAACGGCTATAATTACATCACCTATAATGGCGATGTCTATCTGTATACCGGCATCACCTCTGTTGTGAGTGATGAATCCAACATTGGTTTCATTTTCACCAACTTACGCACCAAAGAAACCAAGCAGTTCACCTTGCCATCTGCTGAGGAATTTTCAGCGATGGACTCTGCGGAAGGTCAGGTACAGCATTTGAACTATGATGCCACCTTCCCCATTTTGGTCAAGGTGGCAGGTCAGCCCACCTATTGCATGACCCTAAAGGATGCGGGTGGTCTGGTCAAGCTTTATGCAATGGTAAACGCTGAAAATTATCAAGTGGTGGTGACCGGTGCCTCTGTCAACGAAACCATGGACAATTATGTAAAGGCACTTGCCAGCAACAATATTGCCCATGAATCTGCAGATTATGTTGCCGAAACCACGGAAACAGGCGATACACAGGCAGCCGCCACCGAAACAGCTACAGGTATCATCACGGACATTCGCTCTGCCAATATGGACGGCACAACCTATTACTATCTCCAACTGCAGGACATCTCCGGACATTTTGAAATCCCTGCAACCGACAAAGCGATTATTTTTGCAAACCTCGGGGACACCGCTGAGGTGCAGTATGAAACAGCAAATGTCGGTCAATCCATTATTCCGGCAACCATTGTTTCCATTCAGTCCACCCCTGCTGCAGCGACTCCCACTGCAACAGAGCCGCTGCCTGCCTAATTTAGCAATCCATGCATACAAAAAGGCGATTCCTCAATGCGAGGAATCGCCTTTTTTGATACGATGCGTAAGCTTATTTGCACACGGTGTGTTCGCCATCATAGGTCAAGATGGTGCCGTATAAATCCGGTCGGCGGTCACGGAAAATGCCCCACTCTGCACGCTGTGCGGCAACCGCATCCAAGTCAAATTCCGCCAGCAAAATAGTTTCTTCGCTGCGGCCAGCTTCTGCAATCTTTTCGCCAGTGGCATTGGCAATAAAAGAAGATCCGTAAAATTGAATGGTTGAATCTTCAATTTGCTCCTCGCCAATGCGGTTGGACGCAACAACTGGCAGTAAATTGCATGCTGCGTGCCCAATCATACAGCGCTGCCAATGCTCTTTCGAATCCACCTCGGGTGCTTCGGGTTCTGAGCCAATGGCAGTGGGATACAGCAGCATTTCTGCACCCATCAACGCCATGCAGCGTGCTGCTTCCGGATACCATTGGTCCCAACAAATGCCGACACCAATCACGCCATATCGCGTCTTCCATACACGAAATCCCGTATCGCCCGGATTAAAATAGAATTTCTCCTCATATCCAGGTCCATCCGGAATATGGCTTTTGCGGTAAATGCCTAAGATTGTGCCATCCGCATCCAACATCGCCATAGAATTATATCGTGCGTTGTTCTTTTTTTCATAAAAGCTGATGGGCAAAACCACCTGCAATTCCGCAGCCACTTTGCGAAAGTGTGCAACTGCCTTGTTTCGTTCCATTTCTGTTGCATATTGATAAAACTCTGCCTTTTCTTTTTGACAAAAATACAGCGTTTCAAATAACTCTTGTATCAAAATGACTTGTGCACCCTGTGCAGCTGCTTGGCGCACCAAGCGGTCTGCGGTTGCGATATTTTCTTCCACACAATTGGAACAGCTCATTTGCAGTGCGGCAACTTTTACATTTCTCATGCTTCATTTCTCCAAGTGTTTGATTGCGCAGATGGCATCTGCTGTGTGATGCAATGCACATTTCCGCCTTCTTTGATGAGCGGCATGCCATCTACAGGCATAATTTTTCGTTCTGGATACAGATTTTGCAGAATATTGATTGCTGTTTGATCCGTTTCTGCCGCTTCTCCACCAAAAACAGGCAAGATAATGCCTTGATTGACAAAATAAAAATTCAGATAGCTGAGTGTGAGTCTTGTATCTTTATAATATCGTTTGGGTGGCTGTGGAATTTCCACAATTTCCAGTTTTCTTCCTTGTGCATCTGTTGCATTGCACAAGATTTGTAAATTTTCCTGCGTAATAGCATAGTTCTCATCCTGCGGGTCTGCACACGTTTGCAGAATCACTGTCCCCGGTTTTGCAAAGCAGGCAACATTATCGATGTGTCCATCTGTTTCATCACCAAACAGACCGTTTTTCAGCCAAATAATCTTGGTTAACCCTAGTTTCTCCTGCACAATTTCTGCAATCTGCTCTCTTGTCAACTGAGGGTTGCGGTTTTTGTTGAGCAAGCATTGCTCTGTCGTGAGCAGTGTGCCTTCTCCATCCACATGGATAGAACCGCCTTCCAACACCAACGGTACATCCAGACAAGGCGTTTGAAAATGCGCCAAAATTTCACGTGCTACACCATTATCCAAGTCATATGGTGTGTATTTTTCGCCCCAGGCATTGAACTTCCAGTTCAAGCCCAAAAGCGCACCGTTTTCCTGCTTTACAAAGGTCGGTCCATTGTCCCGCACCCATGCATCATTGTGTGGAATGGTTAAAACTTCCACCGCAGGGTCGCATAGCTGCTTGGCTTCGCTCACTGTTTCTGCATTGACAATCATCGTAATCGGCTCAAATGCCGCAATGGCATTGGCAACGTTGGCATACCCTTGGCATACCTCTTGATAATTTTCAGACCACACCAATGCATCTTTCACTGGCCATTCGATGAAAGTCCTCTGATGAGTATCCCATTCCGCCGGCATTGCATAGCTTTCCAATACGGCGGCTGTCTGATTTTGATTTTGCATGCTGTATTTACTCCTCAACCTTTGATATCCGCAAAATTCGAAACCATTTTCATACGGACTATACTGTTTGCATCCGCTTTAATAGTTGCTTTTATTATAACACAGCTTGTAAACAGCTACAATATGGATTGCACAAGCAGCTATCAAGAATTTACAATCATAAAAAAATAAATTTATTCTGATTTTATCTTGACTTATCTTTATTTATATTATATAATAATAAACGTTGTAAGAAACGAACAAGACAATATGGAGAGTTGGCTGAGCGGTTTAAGGCGCACGATTGGAAATCGTGTGTGCGGTAATCCCGTACCCAGGGTTCAAATCCCTGACTCTCCGCCATTTTAGCACTGAAACGTTATTGTTTCGGTGCTTTTTCTTTTGTTTATAGCAATTTAAAAGAGATTTTAAGAATGAGATTTTTTTGATAATTATTATTATGTATTATTGCTACGACACAAATACGACACTTGCATCAACAACAAAAACCTATCCAGCGACCCGCACACCCCACCAGCTTACGTAAAAAAGCCCCCGAAGAAATCATCCTCCGAGGGCTTTCTCATGCCTACTTCTTAATCAGCTTCACAATCAGCTGATAGAACCGATACAAGATTGTCACCAGTGCTTCTCTGGTGCAGAATCCCTTATACTGCTTGTTGCCGCTATCATCACCGGTAATCAAGCCGTTTTCTTCTGCCCATGTGCGGACATCTTCGCTCCACTCGCCCGGCGTTTCCGCAGCCTTTTGCTTCTCATAGTTCTTTGCATACTGGTTAAACTGTGCCTGTGTCATTTCTTCTTCCTCCTCATATGGCGGTCTGCCATAGCCCGCAATCCTCGAATAGTCCGGCGCATAGCTTTTCAAACGCACACAGCCGCCGTTTCTGTCCATTCCTGCGGTACTGGATGTGTTGCCCTCAATCGTGTATACCTTGCCGCCGGACGCACTCACAACAAGCCCTACATGGCATACACGGGAACTGTTCTTGAAAAAGATAAAATCCCCTGCCTGCGGGTTACTAGTATGCCACCAGCCTTTTTTCTTGAAATACGCAACGCCAGACGGGGTATAAGCAAACGGTGTAATAATCATTTTACCCAGTGCAATACGCATGCACACGCAGCAGAACATCGCACACCACGGCTGCGCCTGCAAGTTATCCCCAAAATAGTCCTTATACCACTTTGCAAAGATGGTATAGTTGCCATCCCCTGCATTTGCAGTCAAGCTTTCAAGGTTAGCATTCGACCCCTTTTCAAGATAGCCGTTCCACTTCTTCGCTTCTGCAATGACCTTTGCAGCACTCATGCTGTCACCTCATTCGCTTTCAGTGCGTCAGAGATAACAGACAGTGCCGCTTGCAAATCTGGCTTTGCATCGGACTCATGCACATCTGCGGATTCGTCCACGTGCTCGGCACCGGATACATCGACCGCAGGCTGTACCACCACGGGCTGCACATCATCATAGCTGTCTGCATCAATCATGGTCTGGATGCTATCCAGCGTCTGCTCTGCGGACTTTGCGCCTTTGAGGGCCAGTACAGCAGCTTCATGTACAACCTCAATTTTGCTTGCAGGCACACCCGCCTTTTTCAGAAAGGCCGTGACATATGCTTTCATTTTGTCATTTGTGTCCAATGCTGCAATTTGTTCGGCGGCGGCTACAGCTTGCTTCCCGAGCGAAACCCAATTATCAAGCTTCGCAGTACCAACCTTGGTTTTCAGCAGCGGAACGACTACGCCAGTCAGTGCCATTGATGCGACCGCAATTACGCCATCTGCGATATTTGCAATTTGTGTAATATCCATTTTTATGTACCTCCATATTTACAATTTGTCGACTTCGGCAAAACGTGGGCGGTGGGTGCTCATAAACAAAATCCATCACGTATCTACCACCGGCATTCCTCGCACCTTGTCCATCAGACTGGTAACAAAGCCGTTCCCGCCAAGGGCGGTATACTCCACATAGAGCATTTCCATGTTTTGTAGTCCGTGCGGTGTAATCGTTTTTCGCTCATGATAATGGCAATAGCTTGCCACAAGCCTGTCCCGCAGTAGTGCCACAAGTGCCCTGTCAGAGGTCTTTTGCCGTTGCCACAAGCAGACAATGCGGTGCGCCAAAAAGCCGAGGAGTGCCGCCACAGCCCACCCAAGCGCATCATGTAAAAGTGTTTCTACCATACGCCACTGTCCTATTCTGCATCTGTGTCAAGCAGTGCCTGCACCTCTGCTTTCCACCGCTCCGGCACTTCGTCAATGGTCATTTTCCCCTCTTGAATTCTGTAATAATAAATCTTTGCCATAGTTTTAACCTCCAATCAACCCCGCTAATTCAATCATTGCATCCATCACATCATCAATCTGCGCCTGTAGCTTCTCGGTTTCAATCTGCGGCACAGTATAGTTTGTATTCTCCGCAAAGCTTGTCCCATCATATGTATATTGCTGTGCACAAACCCCATCAGGTACGCTTTCAACCTCTGCCGTATGGTCAACACAGCTTGGTGCAAATGCCAGTTCCCCATTGTCAACTACATAGTTTCCACCACTGTCCTGCGTCAGCGTTTCACTGATATGCAGAATCACGTTGTCTTTGTCCAATAATACGAACATACAAAATTCCTCCTTAATGTTTCCAATATCCTTCTACGCACAGTAGCCCATCGTATGGGCAGTATGCCGTTACGCCATCGCTTGTAATTTCTTCACCTTTGGTTACACCATCAAGTTTCACCTTTCCATCAAAAATGACTTGGATTATATCGCTGTTATCTCCATCCCCATCGTCCAATGCAATTGCTTCAGTTAATGCATCTTGCGATGTTACCAATGAAAATTTTTGAATTTGCTTCACGGAAGTTGTATTATATGCCAAAAAGACATCATTGTCTGCATACTTACAGCAGGTGTGATATCCAGAATTACTCGTTGTTCCAATAACAACAGGCGTTCTGACTGTCACGGTATTATTTGCAATATCTAAATCCACCAAAACATAGGTTAGATAATATGTACTTGTGTTAGCATATTCAATCACCACTATTGGGAAATCACTCAGTTTGACGCAACCATAGGTCTGCACAGCCCCAGATGTAGTGGGGTCTATGCTCTGAAATGCATTTGGAAAACTAATCGCAGAACCTGAAATCACACCTATCCCAATATATCCGCTAAAGCCGCCTGTTGCAACCAAGCACTTATTGGTATCTATCATTACTCCATTTGGTGTGCCTGTATATGTGCTTGTATATACTACAGCAGTTCCCCAAGTAATAATTGAACCAGACACATATCCAACTTGTGCATAGCCAAGGTTGTTATCTCTGCCACGATATAATAAGCAAATTCTTGTCGTATCCACGGCAAACATATTTGCAACAATGTAGGACTCCGTTGTTGGTGCAACCAAAGAGCCAAATGATAGTGTCGTTCCAGATACGGTTACAACCATATATTTCCCAACGTAATTCGTTTGGTCATAACAAACCAAAACAATTTTTGTGCTAGACACGGCACAAATGATTGGGGAATGGATATTCAGTGTAGAATATGTATACAGTGTTCCTAGTGTGATTGTACTTCCTGAAATGGTACAAGCAATCATATATGCCGCATTACTGCTGTTTGTTCCATGTAGAACGAATGCGCTCTCTGATAATACTGCAATGTTGCCATGGCAATAATCATAACAACCATAATTTGATGTTAGATTTTCTATCGAACCATCATCGTTCACTATAAGAATCGTAACAAAACTTGTTACGCCATCCGTGGTGAAATTCAAAACAATTTTGTTTTCTGAAAGCATTGCACAATAGAACGTACCTTGAACCGTCCTGTCAGAGATATTATTTTTGGAAGAAACGCTGGAGTTTATAGGCTCCTCTTTTCCTGCAAATCCATCAATGATATTTACCACATCTTTTGCGCTGATTGTCTGCCCTGCCGCCACCTGCACCTCAACCACAGCGTTGATTTGGCTGACGATGGTTTGCAGGGCACTGTCTGCATCCTGCCGTGCTTGTGTTTCGGCTTGTAGTGCAGATTGCAAATCGCTATCTGCCTGTGCCCGTGCCGTGGCTTCCGCTTCCAGCACTGTCACATCTAGTTTTGCATCCAATTCCTCCTTTGACGCAAAAATCAGACTTTCATCAATCACTGCCGTTACGTTCGCAGCATTGGAAGTTACCGCTGTGATGTTGATGCGTTTTTCGGCAAGCGTTGTCGAACTGCCATCTGGGATATAATCCCCCTCATCCCCTGCGTTTCCGTAAGCATAGAGCACCTGTGCGCCCGTGTCCGGGTCTGCCGCATACAGCCCAATTTCACGCCACGTGAAGCCCTCTGTAATGTCTGAAAACGACAGCACCGCACGCAGTACTGCGCTTTCTGTTTTCAATGTAATTTTGCTGATAGGCAACTCTATTTTCGGTGTAATCACCGCCGTAACTGCTGCATAGCTGCCGCTATATGCGCTGTCGCCCATGACAATTTTTGCGAATTGCAATTCTGCACCGTTCAAACACTTTGCAAGTAAAGCAACCCCTGCATTTGTCTGCACAACTTGAAAATTAGCCAAGACACTTCCCTCCTCTTATAGATAAATATCGTCCGCTGTATGCACTGAAAACGCCGTATATTGTGTAAACGATTGCGATTCAGTCACGTTCGCATGCAAAATCATATTTGCTGGAACCGCTTTTCGCAAATCTGTATACAGCGCATCCAATGCATCCGCATAACTGCTGTCTACTTCCACAGACACCTCATAACCGTCTGCATCCAACTGTGCATCTGCCGCACCTTCCCCAAACACGCTGGCCAGTTTATTCCTGAGCCAAGCCATGGTATATGGCACTTGATTGTTGAGCGCAGAAAGCACATTCAGCCGCCGCAGTTCCAAATCGGTTGTGCTTACGGTCAGTCCTAGTGCGCTTTCAAACCTTGCAATGCCGTCTGCGCTGGCAGTTTCTGCACACGCTTCCTCTGCAAGCGCATTTATCTGCGTGCGCAAACTCTCAAACTCTGGTTGTTCTGCTGCCATCAATGCGGAAAACTCCGCAATGCCCTGCAACACATCCGGCAAATACCTATTCATTCAGCGTCACCCCTGTCACAAAAGGTACGCTATCCGCATCCAAAACAAGATTTTGTGCAGCACCGTTGATGGCTGTTCCACTAATATCCAGTACACCGGACACGTTCAATATCCGATTTTCGACCTGTGACACACGCAGCACAAGCCCCGTTTCCTCGTCTTCGCCCGGAATCAGCACATCTGTAAGCGTGGCCGTTCCGAAGTTAGACAGATAATCGACTGGTAAAATCTCTCCAAACATTGTGTTTCCGTCAGTCCCGGCGGTTTCGCAAGTCATTTTGTATGCTCCGTCCTCAATTTTATCCCCAACAACGAAGAACAAGCCATCGATACAAAAGCGCATGCCGGAAGGCACCGCAAATGATGCACCGGACTGGCCCGTAAATTCTCCACGCCGTACAGCGTAGGTTGCCGCATCTCTGCTCATGCCAAACTGTGCCACCAACCGGTCAAGATATTCCGCTGCCGAGGTGTCCACAAATGCCAAATCCAGTGCGCCAGACAGTTCAATATACGCCTGCGCCAATTCTGCACAAGCAGGAGCCAATGCTGTATAAATCAAGCTGCCTTCCCGCTTATCGATGTCATCCGCAACCCGTGCCAAGCACTGTTCCAATAATTCTTCATACGTTGGTATTGTCATGTGCTTACTGTCACCTCCTCGTTCAATGTTTCTCCCGTTGCAAGCGTCACTGTGAATGAAATTGCCATGCTGTCACCACTCTGTGAGAACTGAAAGCCAGAAACGCCACTGATGCGGTCATCCTGTAAAAGTGCTTCTTCAATCATGCCCGGTGCTCGAGCACGGATATAGTCATCGTCCTTCCCAATTAAGCTGTCCAGCTCCTGCCCATAGTCCGTGGAATAGATTTCATGCATATAACGTGGCGTGGATAGCGCAAGTATAATCGCCTGCTGCACAGCCGCCGTGCTGTCTGTTTTGCCAGATACCTTGCCATTTGCAAAGTCCAAGTACCATGTTTTAGACGGCGTATCCGCACTGGTGCTTGCAGTTGTCAAATCCGAACTTTCCGGTGTAAGTGCCATTTACATCGCCCTCTATTACAATATATTTGGAACCGGAGCTCGGCAGTCAGCCGGGCTCCTTTCCATCTCGTGCCTAAGCTATACTGAGAGGAGTAACTGGCTGACCATCACCCCCTTGGGTTTCCACGCCCGCACGAAAGACTGTCAGCCATCCTCTTGTTGTAGCGTTCGATTTGAGCAGGTTGAGCCACCGGTATGCCGGAGTGTTCGTGTCACCCAATAGATTGAATCGGCAACGAGTAAAAGATGGATTCCAGTTGCAGATTACTTATATCGGAGGACTGATTATGAACGCTGTAGGCATTGACGTTTCCAAAGGGAAAAGCATGATAGCAATCATGCTTTTCCCTTTGGAGAGGTAGTACGCTCTCCCTTTGAAGTGCGTCACACTGCTAGTGAACTGAGCGAGCTGGCAAGGCTGCTTAAAAGCCTAGACGGTGAGACCCGCGTAGTAATGGAAGCCACGGGCAATTACCACGCACCGGTAGCGCGATTTCTCCATGACACCGGCATTTATGTCACCGTGGTCAATGCAATGCTAGTGCATGACTACGGAAACAACAGTTTAAGACGAGCCAAGACCGATAAGAAAGATGCCATCAAACTGGCGAATTATGCGATTGATCGTTGGCTCATGCTGCCACAATACTTCCCTGAGGAAGATACGCGACTCCTTTTGAAGAACTGCCAACGTCAGTATCAGCAGTATACAAAGTTGCGTACCATGCTGGGTAATAACCTGATTTCTCTCCTTGACCAAAGCTTCCCAGGGGCGAATCGGCTCTTTAACAGCGCACCTAGAGCGGATGGGAGCGAGAAATGGGTGGACTTTATTTCTGCATTCTGGCACTGTGAATGTGTTTGCAGTCTCTCAGAAAAGGCGTTTATACTGCGCTACCAGAAGTGGTGTAGAAAACACGGCTATTATTTCAGAGACGACAAGTCCTCTGAAATCTATGTAGCCGCCTGCAGTCACGTCAGTGTTATGCCGAAAACCGATACCGCAAAGCTGCTAGTGGCACAAGCCGTTTCTCAGCTCAGGGCTACATCTGCTGCCATTGCAGCTTTACAGATGGAGATGCGATCGTTAGCAGCCACCTTGCCCGAATATCCAGTTGTGATGCAGATGTATGGAGTTGGGCCCTCACTTGGTCCGCAACTCATGGCGGAGATTGGTGATGTGCGCCGTTTTCACTCTAAGAAGGCACTAGTCGCTTTTGCTGGCATTGATGCACCCCCTTACCAGTCTGGCACTGTAGATGTCCGCAGCCGCAGAATCTCCAAACGTGGATCTGCTGCGCTGCGTAGGACGCTATTTTTGGTAATGAGTGTGCTTTTACAGAACTCTCCAGAAAACGAACCTGTTTATCAGTTTATGGACAAGAAACGTACCGAAGGTAAGCCCTATAGGGTCTACATGATGGCATCTGCTAACAAATTTCTGCGTATTTACTACGCAAAAGTGAATGCTTACTTAAATTCGACTATAACCCTTTAAACGCTGATTGTGCTCAATAAACAGGAAGGCCGCCGTTTTTTTCGGAGATGCTCAACGGCCTGTTTTGTGTTACCCTTTTTTCCTCTACTCAACTTTCGAAATTCTTACTTGACTTTTGTTAGCAGGTCTTTCCTTATTTCTTCGTTCCGTGGGTATATCTGTATAATAACCCTCGTTTCGTCGAATTTCAAGCATTTTCAAAAAATATTTCCTCGAAACGAAGAAAAAATATTTGACTTTGGAATTAAAATCGCTTATCATGTGTTTAGAAGGTGGTGTGTTAAATGTCACGGAAAAATATAGCTGATACATTGAAGTCAAGTCGGAAAAACGCAAAAATGAGCGTAGAAACTGTTTGCGAACGTCTAAAATCATACGATATTGAAATATCAACCAAAACCCTTTATAATTACGAAACTGCTTTTAGACAGCCAGATGCCGATACTTTGATGGCTCTTTGTGATATATATGGAATTACTGACATTCTTGGGACTTTTGGATATAAAAAAGAAGAGCCCACTGTTAATAACAGTGAGCTCTCCGATGAAGAAAAAGTATTTACGTCCCTGCCGCCTGAGATGCGGCAAGAGGTTTTGCGCTATATGCAATATCTTGCTGAACAACAAGACAGGCTCGAATAGCATTTTTATTTTCAATCCTATCCCAAAGCCTTCGAAACTCTGCAAGTTCATTATGTACCGGCAACTCTGCCTGCACCTTTTCAACTGTAGTTCTGTTGCCGTTCATATTTTCTCTCCTCTTTTTATCGAACATCTGTCCGTAATTCTTGTAAATTATAGTAGCACATATGTTCTGGTTATGCAACCATAATTTATCAGAAATTTTCTTGCCGTTACTTCTTGATAATATTATCTATGAAACAAAGAAAATACGCAAATCCGATTACAGGCGAAAAGTATGAACAAACACACGAAATATTCATAAAAGTTGAAAAGACTTAAACCAACTTTAAACGAATATTACTGATAATTTTCATAATCTCTTTTTTTCTCCTGTTTTCGCCGAATTACTCATGTTTTCTGTAAAATGTTAATTTTACTTCTATGGTAATGATAAAATTGTGTCATTGACCACCCCACCAAACCCATATATTTTAATTTCTGGGGAAAATAAAAAAATCCCTGCTACAACAGCAGGGGAACACATTGACAATTTCACAGTATGCGGTTATAATGAGCATAGAAAAGGGCACTGTCGGCAGACGGTTAGCCCATAAGAAGTGTTAAGAAATAACCGCTACTTTTGGACGAGGGGCGGTTATTTCTTTTTGCTTATCTGAACAATCAAACTTGCAAAGCTTATAAGTACCAACAGAAATTGAAACAATTCTGTGTATGTAACCATAAGCACCACCCCCTTTCAAAAGGGAGTAGCCAACCGCCTGCCGTCTGTGACAGTGCCTTATTGGCATGATACCACAGCGTTTGACAAAATACAAGTAAAATCCCGCCCTCCTGTTGGCGCAGGAAAGCGGGACCACCCCTAAAGGTACTGAAATTTTACCAGAAATCAGTACCTTTATTATACCATATTTTAAAATGGAAAGTAAAGGAGTATCATCATGGCAAAAAAGAAAGAAGAAAAGACGCTTTACACCTCAACATTCACCTTCGAGGGAAAGCGTTATTATGTACGGTCGGCAATTAGCCAGCGTGACGCAGACAAGCGAGCTGTGAAAAAGCAGATGAGCTAGAAGAAGGGACTGCGCTGATTGATGAATCCATCCGATTCAAACAATACGCAGAAGCTTGGTTAGAAACCTATAAGAAATCTTCTGTCGCTCCAGCAACGTACGCAGATTACCAATCTCGTGTAAGAAACCACATAACACCAGAAGCAGGCGGCTTGCGTATGAAAGATATTAGACCTACTAATCTGCAAAAAATAATGAACAAGCAGGCAGGAAAGTCAAAAACGCACTGTGATAAAATGCTCGTTACCCTAAAAGGAATTTTTGCACAGGCTGTGCGTGATAAAATCATTCGTGACAATCCAGCACTTGACCTGCAAGCACCAAAGGCTGTAGATGGTTCACACAGGTCAATCACAGACAAAGAACGGTCTGCAATCATTTCGGTAGCGGAAACGCACAGATTCGGTCTTTTTGTAAAAACGCTTTTGTGGTGCGGTTTAAGACCACAAGAAGCAGTTGCGTTGCGATGGAGCGACATAGATGTTATCAATCGAAGATTGAGCATAAGCAAGGCGATGAAAAAAGATGGTTCTATTGCAGAAACAAAATCAGCCGCTGGGAAAAGAAACATTCCCATCCCGCCACAGCTTTGGAAATCATACGAACAGGCGATGCCGTCCAATATCGACCAACCGATGTTTACAACTACCAAAAATACTCGTCATACGCACACTTCTATGAAACGTGCTTGGGACTATTTTTTAAAAGAAGTTGACATTGCGCTTGGCGCAGAAACGGTTATCTATTATGGGTTGCCAAAAATCAAACGAAGCGTCATTGCAAAAGACCTCACCATGTATTGTCTGCGCCACACATATTGCACCGACCTAGAAGCGGCAGGCGTTCCAATCAACGTAGCCAAATATTTAATGGGTCATAGCAACATTACAATCACAGCAAAAATCTATACTCACATGCGAGATGATACTCTTTCTGATGCTGCCGAAAAAATAGCGAACTTCGGAGCGGATAACACAAGCGGTAGTGCAACAGGTGCAACAGCAGGTGCAACACTTAAACTTGAAAAGAGTGAAAAAGACTTGAAATCAATAATTCCTATCAAAACAGAAAACGCATGATTTTAATGCCAAACAAAAGAAAAAAGCTCGGTATTTTAGCTTTAAATCAACTAAAAACCGAACTTTTCTTTGGTGAAGATGAGAGGATTTGAACCTCCGACCCCCTGCATGTCAAGCAGATACTCTAACCAACTGAGCTACACCTTCAAATCATTTTATACTTAATATTCTTAACTGAAATTTATTATATCAAATCTTCTGTATCAAGTCAAGCATTTTCTATGAAGTCACTGCTGATTTTTTATTGGGCATAATTTCAGAATCTTGTGTCAAATTTTCGTTGACTACTGCACTTTACCCTCTCGAGTTACCAAGAGGGTAAAGTGTCCCCCACATTTATGCTGATTGATTCCTTGATTCTGTTTCGTACTTATCGCTTGTTCTCAAGTGTTTTCTTCAAATAAACAAAGACATATCCGATTCTTCTGCATGTGCTAACATGGCAGCAGCTCCTGCTAATTTCACACCGTCAACCAATTCTTCTTTTTGAATGCCCATCACATCCATACTCATAGAGCATGCAAGCAATTCTACACCATTATCCAGCGCCAACTGAATCAAATCCTCCAAGCTATCTACATTTTTATTCTGCATCACGCCACGAATCATTTTTGCACCCATGCCACCCATATTCATTTTGGACAAGGAAAGTTTTTTAGACCCGCGCGGCATCATCATGCCAAACATTTTGGAAATGAAATCTTTTTTGACAGAAACTTTTTCCGGCTTGCGCAGGATATTTAAGCCCCAGAACGTGAAGAACATGCTGACTTTACGTCCCATGGCAGCAGATGCATTTGCGATAATAAACGAAGCAATCGCTTTATCTAAATCGCCGGAAAACACAATGATGTTTTTCCCATCTTTATCCGATGCCGTTTTACAGGCTTCCGGCTTATCCCCTTTGCGAATCCGAGCAACGGCAATGCCCTTGCTGCTTTCAGAATGCAACAGTGTATTTCCCGTTCGGCGGCAAAATCCTGCCAAATCGCTTGCAAATGCAGGGTCACTGGTGGAAATCTCAATAACATCCCCCACTTTTGCTTCATTCAGCGCACCGGAAAGCTTTACAATCGGTCCTGGGCATTGAATGCCGCATGCATCCACGATAACCGTGTTTGCAGGGGCAGGCGAGGTATCGGCATCTGCACTTTCCTCGTGACCAGATGTTGCATTCGGCATGCCTGCAACCGGTGGACGTGGCAAAACGACCGCTTTATACAGGCGATATCCGCCGCCAATCATAGTAGCATCAAACCCATTCTGTGTGAGAATACGTGCTGCAGCATAGGCTTTCAAACCAATTTGACAATTGACATAGATGGGTTTGGATTTATCCAATTCTCCCAGTCGACCCCGCAGCTTGGTAAGCGGGATATTTTGAAATCCATCCATATGACCGTTTTCAAATTCCACTGGCGTGCGCACATCTAAGAAGGTCACTGTGCCATCCTGCGGCAAGTCCGCAAGGTCGTGCCAATGAATTTGCTTCACTTTGCCTGTCACAATGTTTTCAATAACAAATCCGACCATATTCACAGGGTCTTTTGCCGAACCATACGGCGGTGCATAACAAAGCTCCAGTTTGGTCAAATCTGTAGCCGTCATATTGGCACGGATTGCCGTTGCCAGCACATCACAACGCTTATCAACCCCATCATAGCCCACGATTTGTGCCCCTAAAATCTTGCCCGTAGTGGGGTCAAACAGGGTTTTAATGGCCATATTGACCGCACCCGGATAATATCCGGCATGATTTCCAGAGAAGGTAAATACCTTGTCATATGCTAATCCCAAACGCTTGGCGTTCTTTTCATTGACACCCGTTGCCGCCACTGTCATGTCAAAGACCTTCAGCACAGAAGAGCCCTGTGTGCCGGGATAGGTGCTGGGAATGCCGCAGATATTGTCCGCTGCGATGCGTCCCTGCTTATTTGCAGGACCTGCCAACGGGATATATCCCTTTTGTCCGGTCACGCTGTCCGTAATTTCAACAGCATCTCCCACTGCATAGATGGACGCATCCGAAGTGCACATATGCTCATCTACCACAATCGCACCACGGGCATTCAGTTCGATGCCCGCATCCTTTGCAAGCTTGGTATCAGGACGAACACCGATTGCCATAATCAGCATGTCCGCATCCACAGCGCCGTCATTTAGCGAAACATGCAGCATCTTTCCATCATCCTGCATACCCTTTACACCATTTCCCAGTGCCAGACGCACGCCCTTGCTCTCGATATGCAAATGCACATCTGCCGCCATATCTGGGTCAATCGGCGCAATAACCTGGTCTGCCATGTCTACCAGTGTGACCGCGATGCCATTGCTGTGCAGATTTTCTGCCATTTCCACACCGATAAAGCCGCCGCCCATAATCACTGCACTTTTGGGTTTATTGGTTTCAATAAAATCTTTGATTTTATAAGTATCCGGAATGTTGCGCAGGGTGAAAACCTTGTCAGAATCACTGCCTGGAATAGGCGGATGCACAGGCTCTGCACCCATCGAAAGCACCAATTTATCGTAGCTTTCGGTATAGCTTTCACCGGTAACCAGATTTTTCACAGATACTTCTTTTTTTGCGGTATCAATGGAGGTCACTTCGTTTTGTACACGCACATCGATATCAAATTTATCTAAAAAATCCGACGGTGTCTGTACTGTAAGTGCCGATTTATCTCGAATTTCCCCGCCGATATAATACGGCAAGCCACAGTTGGCGAAGGAAACATATTCGCCTCGTTCAAACATAATAATTTGCGCCTGTTCATCCAGTCTGCGCAATCTGGGTGCCGTGGATGCACCGCCAGCAACACCGCCTACAATTAAAACCTTTTGTCCTTTATGCATGGTGAACCTCCTTTTTTACGCAAATCGTGAGAAGATTTTTTAGGTCTTCTCACGATTTGCTGTTCTTTAGCCTTGAATCATATTCACAATTGCTGCCTTGGGTTTTACGCCAACAGACTGGTTCACCAGCTTGCCATCCTTAATCACCACCAACGTGGGGATGCTCATGATTTGGAACTGTCTTGCCAGTTCCGGTTCTTCGTCAACATTGATCTTGCAGACCTTGACGCCCGAAACTTCTTCCGAAATTTCATCAACAACAGGGGAAAGCATTTTGCAAGGACCACACCATGTTGCCCAAAAGTCAATCAGCACCGGCTTATCGGACTGGAGCACTTCTTTATTAAAATTCGTGGATGTAAGTTTGAGTACAGACATAATCAAAAACTCCTTTTATCATGTATCTTGGTGTTTGTTAATTTATTGTTTATGGACTTAGTATACCCATATTTCTGTCAAACTTCTGTAACTGAATCACGAAGCGCCCTTGGCAGCAAACTGACATGTGCTGTTCAGTGCTTGGCGTACAGGCTCAGACCCACCAACAAGCATCCTTCGATATAGGGCAGATGATTTTCTTGCAAATATGCAAGAAGTTCAGGACTTTCTGCCCCTGGCTGAATGACGATGCACTTGAAAGGCTTTTTATTTTCCTGCATGAGTTTTAATCCCTTAACAGGATGAATGCACAAGTCAATAATGTCCAATTCCTCATCAATATCATTCAAAGAATGAAGTTCTTTTCCGACTGCATATACGGTATACTGCTGCTGTTGCAACTTTTCCTTGATTTCATATGCATATTTTTCGGTATTCAGGGTATCCCCGACCACTGCAAACACACGCTGCTGCATAATTTCTTTGAGTTCCATTCCAAACGCCTCCTTTAGAAAAGAGATTCTTGCACACCGCCAAAAAACAGTACCTTTAGAAAAGGTTTACAACTAGAATCTATTTTTATTGTATCACGCAGAAAAAAGTTTGTAAATACTATTAAAATGTGCAAATTCATAAAAATATATGCAGGAATTCGTGCAATCCATGGGTAGATAAAAACACGTTACGGTGATTTTACGGAAATTTGATATTAGACTTTACAAATAAAAGCTATGATAAATACTGTAATAAAATATTTTCGAAAACTTTTGGGAGAATAATGGATGGAAAATCAGCAAGAAAAGGATTTTTTTGCAATATTAAGTGAAAAAAGTATTCAGTCAGTCTATCAGCCTATTGTTTCATTAAAAAATGGTACAATTTTTGGATATGAGGCATTGAGCCGCATCACAATGCCAAACTGCACCTTTAATATTGAGCACCTGTTTCGCCTTGCAGCGCAGCTGAATAAGCTGTGGGAATTGGAAAAACTGTGCCGTATCAAAGCACTCATGCATGCCAAAGAAAAACCCCTGCACGCCAAATTATTTTTGAACGTGGACCCCAACAATATTTATGACCCGAAATTTCAGGAGGGTTTTACCTGTGAAATGCTGCAAAAATATGGTTTTCACCCAAAGGATATTATTTTTGAAGTCACAGAAAAAAGCTCTATTCATGACATTGAAGCCTTTCGGGAAGTCGTAAACCATTATCGCAAGCAGCATTACCATATTGCCGTGGATGATTTTGGTGCGGGATACTCTGGGCTCAACCGTATTTGCTCATTTTTCCCCAACTTTATCAAAATTGATATGGAACTGATCCGCAATATTCAAGACGATGCCGTGAAAAAATCCGCTGTCGGCAGCATCGTGAAGCTGTGCCAAGACAGTGGCATTCATTCCATTGCCGAGGGAATTGAGTCCGAAGAAGAACTGTGCACCTTAATTCGCTTGGGTATTGACTATGGCCAAGGCTTTTTTCTGGCAAAACCTTCAGAGCGATTCGAGAAGCTGGCTTGTGAGAAAAAAATGTTGATTAAGGAAGTGCAAAACGAAATAACTGCTTCCGTATATCAGCCATCGGTTTTCGGGTTTGTCAAATCCATCTGCACAGCAAAACCCGCCGTTTTAGCGGGCACAAAAGCCGTAGATATTTACCACATGATGAAAAAAGACCCCTCTATCTGCGAAATCGGCATTATCAAGGAGGATGGTCAGCTGCAAGGCATTTTGACACGCAGAACCCTTTTGGAAAAATTCAGCGGACGATATGGCTACACGCTTCACTGCACAAAACATGTTGAAAATTTTGCAGAAACCGAATATTTGGTGGTAGATTGGGAGAAAAGCGTGGACGAACTCGCAGATATTGCGATGAAACGTTCGACACTCACCATTTATGATGCCGTTTTCGTCACCAAAAACGGAAAATACTTCGGCGTGGTTACGGTTAAGGATTTGCTGAACACCGCCATCAAAATACAGGTGAAGCGTGCCAGCGAAGCCAGCCCGCTGACAGGTCTGCCCGGAAATGCAGCGGTGCAGTCCAAAATGCTATCGGTTTCTGCGGCGCAGGAGCAGCACACCATTATCTATCTTGACTTGGACAATTTCAAGGCATACAACGATGCCTATAGCTTCACCAACGGCGATAAAATGATACGCGTTGTTGCCGAAACCATGCGAACCTGCTGCGCCAAAGAGGATTTTCTAGGACATATCGGCGGGGATGATTTTGTGATTGTCACACGTGTCAAGGACATTCAAAAGCTGTGCAAAGACATTATCGAAGTGTTTTCCGATGCTATTATGCCGCTGTATAGCGCAGAAGATTGGACACAAGGCTATATTGTCTCCACCAATCGAAACGGCTTTGTAGAAAAATTTCCGATTGCAACGCTATCCATTGCTGCTGTAAAAAAACAATTGGCAGCCTGTGAAAGCCTGGAAAAACTGTCGCAAAAAATTGCACAGGCAAAGAAAAAAAGTAAACAAATTCCCGGAAATTCCGTAGTATACATCTAAAAATTGGATTTTAAAGCGCAAAAACATCCCGCTAATGATTATCATCAGCGGGATGTTTTTTTATCTCAAATGTTAGCGAATCAAGCTTTTGCCCGTCAAGTACTTATCAACCTCACGTGCCGCCAGCTTACCTTCTTCCAATGCCCAGACCACCAAGCTTTGTCCACGGCGCATGTCACCGGCAACAAAAACCTTGTCCACATTGGTTTGGAACAGCTCAAACTCCGCAGATACATTGCTGCGTGCATCTCGCTCCAAATCCAACTCCGCAGGGATGGTGTCTTCCGGACCCAAGAAGCCCATTGCCAGCAAAATCAAATCTGCCTTCCAGACTTTTTCACTGCCTGCAACTTCTTTCGGCAGCATACGACCGCTTGCATCACGTGCCCATTCTACCTGCACTGTGTGCACTTCCGTCACATTGCCCTGCGCATCGCCCACGATTTTCTTCGTGTTAATCAGATAGTTGCGCGGGTCTTTGCCTGTTACATGGATGGCCTCTTCCTGACCATAGTCCACCTTCAGCTTTTTGGGCCATTCTGGCCACGGATTCGATGCCTCAACACGCTTCTGCGGCGGTTCCGGCATGATTTCAAACTGATACACACTTGCGCAGCCATGACGAAGAGAAGTTGCAACGCAGTCTGTGCCGGTGTCACCACCACCAATGATAATAACATTTTTATCCTTAGCACTGATATAATTGCCATCTTCCAGCTTGGAATCCAACAAACTTTTGGTGTTTGCCTTGAGGAAATCCACAGCGAAATGTACGCCTTTCAAATCACTGCCTTCCACGGTAAGTCCACGTGCCTTCGTTGCACCTGCACACAAAATCACAGCGTCAAACGCATCGACCAGCTGCTGTGTCGGAATATCCTTGCCCACTTCTGTGCTCAGCACAAATTGTACACCTGCTTGTTCGAGCAAATCCACACGACGCTGCACCACACCCTTATCGAGCTTCATATTCGGGATGCCGTACATCATCAGTCCGCCAACACGGTCACTGCGTTCATATACCGTCACCTCATGCCCTGCCACGGTGAGATAGTATGCCGCAGACAAGCCCGAAGGACCTGAACCAATGACTGCTACACGCTTACCCGTCGGCTTGCCCTTGAGTGATTTCACCCAACCCTCAGAAAATGCTTTTTCAATGATTTCATATTCCAAGCTGTTGATGGTGACCGATTCCATGTGATAGCCTTCTGTACAGGAACCTTCACAAGGTGCAGGGCAAACACGTGCCGTAAACTCCGGAAACGGATTTGTACGCGCCAAACGCAGATATGCCTCTTTCCACTGTCCCTTATATACCAAATCGTTCCATTCCGGAATCAAATTGTGTACCGGACAGCCAGCCGCCATTCCGCCCAGCATCACACCGCCGTGACAAAAGGGAATGCCGCAGTTCATGCAACGTGCCGCCTGGGTCTGAATGACCTCAGGCTCCATTGGCACACGCAGCTCGTCCCAGTCCCCCATGCGCTCTTCGGCGGGGCGCTTCTGGGGATTTACTCTTTCATAGTCTAAAAATCCGGTCGCTTTTCCCATAGTAACTCCACCTTCTTAATTCTTAAAACTTTCTTCAAAGGCGGACATTACCGCCGCATCGCCCTCCAGACCAGACTGACGAGCTTTTTCAATGTTTTCCATCATAATCTTATAGTCGCGTGGGATAATGCGGGTAAATCGCCCTGCATATCCAGACCAATCGTCCAGAATTCGACGACCCAAGGGGCTTTCTGTGCAAGCAACATGCGCTTCAATCATCTTGCGCACCTGTGCAAGCTCTTCTTCCGCAAGACCAGACTCCAGCAATACCATGGCTTGGTTGCAGTAATTCGGGTCAAAGTCCAGTGCATAGGCGATACCGCCGGACATACCTGCCGCAAAGTTGCGTCCGGTTTTGCCGAGAATGACAACACGTCCGCCAGTCATATATTCACAGCCATGGTCGCCAACACCTTCCACCACTGCATTGACACCACTGTTACGTACGCAGAAGCGTTCGCCTGCAATGCCGTTAAAGTATGCTTCACCGCTGGTCGCACCATACAGCGCAACGTTGCCAATCAAGATATTTTCCTCTGGTGCAAAATCACTGGTACGCGGCGGATATGCCACAATTTTACCGCCGGAAAGACCCTTGCCGATATAGTCATTGGAATCACCTTCCAATTCTAAGGTCAAGCCACGGGGTGCAAATGCGCCGAAGCTCTGACCTGCGGAGCCGACAAAGCTCAGCTTGATGGTGTCCTCCGGCAGACCTTCTTCGCCATATCGCTTGGAAATTTCACTACCAATCAAGGTGCCTACCACACGGTCTACGTTGCGGATGGACAGCTTGGCACGAATTGCCTTTTGGGACTCCAGAGCAGGGCGGCACATACGCAGCAGCTTGCTCATGGTAAGCGAGCCTTCCAGCATATGGTCCTGCTTCTGGGTATTGAAGCGACCCACGTCAGAACCTGCATATGGCTGATACAAAATGCTGGACAAATCCAAACGGGCAGCCTTCCAACCCTTGATATTGTCGCGTGCACGCAGGCGGTCCGTGCGACCAACCATGTCTTCAATCGTACGGAAGCCAAGGCTTGCCATGATTTCACGCATATCCTGTGCAATGAAACGCATGAAGTTGACCACATATTCCGGCTTGCCAGCAAAGCAGCGGCGCAGTGCTTCATCCTGCGTTGCAATGCCCACTGGGCAGGTGTTCAGGTTGCAGACACGCATCATCACACAGCCCAATGCAATCAACGGTGTGGTTGCAAAGCCGAATTCTTCTGCACCCAGCATTGCCGCTACAACAACGTCCTTACCGGACAGCAGCTTGCCGTCGGTTTCCAGCACCACACGGTCACGCAGGCGATTGAGCACCAAGGTTTGGTGGGTTTCCGCTAGACCCAATTCCCACGGCAAACCTGCATTTTTGATACTGGTCAGCGGGGATGCGCCTGTGCCGCCATCATAGCCACTGATGAGAATGACATCCGCCTTGCCCTTGGCAACGCCTGCCGCAATGGTGCCAACGCCAACCTCAGATACCAGCTTGACATTGATGCGAGCATTGCGGTTTGCATTCTTCAGGTCATGAATCAGTTCTGCCAAGTCCTCGATGGAATAAATGTCATGGTGCGGCGGGGGAGAAATCAAGCCCACACCAGGGGTGGAGTGACGTGTTTTTGCAATTTCCGGATACACTTTGCGTCCTGGCAGCTGACCGCCTTCGCCCGGCTTTGCACCTTGTGCCATTTTAATCTGAATTTCATCCGAGTTTGCCAGATAGTTGCTGGTAACACCAAAACGACCGGATGCCACCTGCTTGATGGCACTTCTCTTAGAGTCACCATTTTCCATCGGCGTAAAGCGTGCAATGTCTTCGCCGCCTTCACCGGTGTTGCTCTTGCCGCCCAAACGGTTCATCGCAATGGCAAGACATTCATGTGCTTCCTTGCTGATGGATCCATAAGACATCGCACCTGTCTTAAAGCGGCGTACGATGGATTCGACCGATTCCACTTCTTCAATCGGAATGGCATCGCCAACGTCATAATTGAACTCCAACAAGCTGCGGAGTGTAATATTGCGCTCATCATTGATTTTTTTCGTATAATCATGGAACAATTCATAATTTTCTTCACGGCAAGCACGCTGCAGCAAATAAATCGTTTCCGGATTATAGAGATGCTCTTCTGCATCGTCCTTGCACTGGAAGGTGCCACCGCTTTCCAAGCTGTCGGCATAGAGCGGCGATTCATCATATGCGCTGTCATGACGCATTTCGTTTTCACGCACGATTTCTGCCAATCCAATGCCTTCCAAGCGAGATGGAGTGTGGGTAAAGTATTTATCTACCAGTTCTCTTTTCAGACCAACGGCTTCAAAAATCTGTGCACCATGGTAGCTGCGGATGGTGGAGATGCCCATTTTGGTCAGCACCTTCAACATGCCCTTTACAGCCGCCTTAACATAATGCTTGCGGCCTTCTTCCGCCGTCTGTCCGTCCAGCAAATCCTTTTCCGCCAAAGCATCAATGGTCTGGAATGCCAGATAGGGATTGACGGCTGTCACACCATAGCCAATCAAGGTGCAGAAATGATGCACTTCACGCGGTTCACCGGATTCCAACACCAAACCAACGTTGGTACGGATTTCCTTACGAATCAAGTGGTGATGCACGGCGGAGCTCGCCAAAAGTGCCGGAACTGCGGCGTTTTCTGCATTCACACCCCGGTCAGACAGAATCAGGATATTTGCGCCCTCTGCTGCTGCACGATCTGCTTCACGGAACATACGTCCCAATGCTTTTTCCATTTCGCGGGCACCGCCCTTTGCGGGATACAGCATAGAAATGGTGACTGCACGGAAACGGTCATCCTGCAAATTTTTGATGGCAGCGAGCTGCTCATTGGTCAAAATCGGATGCTCCAAGAAAATGCTGGTCGTGCCTGCACGGTCAGCATCAAGCAGATTGCCGGAATTACCGAGCAAAATGCTGCTGGAGGTGACAATTTCTTCACGGATGCCGTCAATCGGCGGGTTTGTGACCTGTGCAAACAGCTGCTTAAAATAGCTATAGAGCATTTGCGGCTGGTCAGAAAGGACTGCGAGCGGAGAATCCATGCCCATTGCGCCCAACGGGTCAATGCCTTCCACTGCCATTGGCAGCACGATTTTTTGAATATCTTCCTGCGTGTAGCCAAATGCCTTCTGCAGGCACAACAGAGGTTCACCGTCTGCCGCTCCTACAGCTGCTGCGGGCAGTGTATCCAAATTCACGATGTGACGGTCAATCCACTCACCATACGGATGCTCAGATGCCGCACCTTCTTTGATTTCTTCATCTGCAATGATGCGGCCAGCATTGGTGTCAATCAACAGCATTCTGCCTGGCTCCAATCGGCCCTTGTACTGCACGTTTTCCGGCTTAATGTCTACAACGCCGACTTCAGATGACAGGACAACCTTATTATCCTTGGTCACATAGTAACGGGAAGGACGCAGACCATTGCGGTCGAGCATCGCACCGATGACATCGCCATCTGTGAACGCCATTGCCGCAGGACCGTCCCAAGGCTCCATCAAAAGGTTCTGGAATTCATAAAATTCCTTCTTTGATGCGCTCATCAGGTCATTTTTCTCCCAAGGTTCGGGAATCATCATCATAGCAGCCTGCTGTAGCGGGCGACCGGTCAGATAGAGGAATTCAAAGCTGTTGTCGAACATGGAGGAGTCGCTGCCCGTTTCATCAATAATCGGGAATACCTTCGACAAATCCTTGAAAATAGAGGAATCCAAGGTCTTCTGACGGGCTTTCATCCAGTTTACGTTGCCGCGAATGGTGTTGATTTCGCCGTTGTGCACCAAATAGCGGTTTGGATGTGCACGCTCCCAGCTGGGGAAGGTATTGGTGCTGAAACGAGAATGCACCATTGCCAGCGCAGACACAAAGTCCAAGTCGGAAAGGTCCAGATAAAAATCACGCAGCTGCTCTGCGGTCAGCATACCCTTGTAGACAATGGTTTTGGAAGACAGGCTGGCAACATAGAAAGTGCCGCCCTTTTCTTCGCTCAGCGGAACGATAGACTTTTCTGCACGCTTACGAATGACATACAGCTTGCGCTCAAAGTCCAGCCCAGCCTCCGTGTCATCGCTCTTGCCGATAAACACCTGTACAAAGCGAGGCATAACAGATTTTGCGGATTCGCCAACCATGGTTGGGTCAATCGGAACCTCACGCCATCCAAGGATGTGCTGTCCCTCTTCTTGCACGATTTGTTCAAACAAATCCATCTGTGTTTGGCGGAATTCATCGTAACGATGCGCAAAAATCATACCTACGCCATAGCAGCCCTCTGCCGGCAGTTCAAAGCCCAGCACATCACATTCCCGTTGGAAGAATTGATGCGGCAGCTGCACCAAGATACCTGCACCGTCACCTGTGAGTTCATCTGCACCGCTTGCACCGCGATGGCTCAAGTTTTCTAGCACGGTCAGCGCATCGGCCACGGTTTCATGCGATTTCTTTCCGCCAATATCCGCGACAAAACCCATGCCGCAGGCATCGTGCTCCAACGACGGGTCGTATAGCCCTTGCTTGTGTGGAAGTCCGTTATTTTGCATCTTCTGCACCCCTAATCATAGAGAATTAAAAATTTGTGATATTGTAAAATGACAACGCACTCCATATCCGCAGTTTTGTTTTGTGTAGGGCATAAATGAACAGATTATGCACGGTTTCATACGGCGGTATGGGGCAACTGACGATTGTGTTTATCATATCATAAAGGGAAAAAATATTCAACGAATTCGCTATAAAAAACTTTACCGCTTTACTATATTAAGTATAGTGTGTTCAGTTTGCTCTAATTTTTATACGAATAAAAAAAAGAAAAAAGGAGAAATACAATATTTATAAAAGTTTATCTGCTGTATTTCAATGATAAATTAAGCGAACCCTATGCAGCCACCTACCTATCTCAGTGTGATAAATGGAAAATAGTATATTTATCGGTAAAATATGATGCATTGGTTTTCTGTTCTTTCTTCCCAAATCCCCCCTCTACACAGGAGAAAAATATCCCTTGCCTGCCGCTTAAAACCGATTTTCGTTCGCTCGGAGCCAGATTTTTTGTCCGCTTGCAGCGATGGATTTTATTTCAAATTTTTAAAAATCATCTTTTAACTGGATGATAATCGTTTCTGCTACTCACCGAGGACACGAGATACGGAATTGCCTGATAGGAGGCTGCCGTGATTTCTTTAGAATCTAAATCCAAAGTAAAGTTCTGGCGAAAAATCAAACAGTTTTTATCAGACGGATTGCGGTTTCCGCCAAACACCAAATTGCCGAGGGAATAGGCAATCTGCTTGCCGTGATAGGTTTCCACCTCCTGCACCACATGCGGATGATTGCCAATCACCAAATCCGCCCCTTGGTCAATGCAGTAATGGGCAATCGCCTGCTGTGTGGCATTGCTGTGATAGTTGCGCTCAATGCCCCAATGATAATTGAAAACAATCACATCCGCACCGTAGGTTTTTAAGGTTTTCACTGCATTTTGGATGAACTGCTTTTGTGTGCTGTCAAAGACCCACCCGACATTCGAAGCAAAGCCAATGCGAATGCCCTTCACCGTAACAATCGGCAAAGCATCGTATGCCGAAATCCGTACATAGGGGGACAGTGTTTCCAGCGTGTCTTCCCACCCCTGCTGCAAATAATCTTTGGAATGATTGTTGGCAAGCGTCACCACATCAATGCTGCCCGCCGGCAAGATTTTAGCATAAGCAGGGCGACCTTTGAATGCAAAGGTTTTCTCCGCATGCTTCGATGCCGTGGTCAGCGTTCCCTCAAAGTTCACCATGGTCAAATCATCGTCAAAAAACTCTGAAATACCGGAAAAGAAATAGGCGGGATTGTTCTGTAAATCATACATTTCATCGAAAGAACCACTATAAGACGCTGTATGACTTCTGCCAAAGGTACAATCTCCGCCAAAGGTCAATGCCAGCGTTACCGCATCATATCCCGTGACACTGCGCCAATTTGCATACACATCGGTAACGGACAGCGAATCCTGCATGCGGCACACAATCAAAATCGCCTGCTCTATCGTCGTGAAGCCATGGGGCACAAATG
Organism: Intestinibacillus sp.; assembly: GCA_963663775.1. Taxonomy (GTDB): domain Bacteria; phylum Bacillota; class Clostridia; order Oscillospirales; family Butyricicoccaceae. The sequence continues at coordinate 305,526 of OY760624.1, forward strand.
CGCCATTGATGCCGCCAAGCAGTGCTTGCCCCGTGCTGTCGGTGCGTCCCGAAACAAATTTCACCCCTTCTACTGCCCAACGTGGAATATCATAAAAATCCGAAAAGGTCTTCGGCGCACGGTTGGCTTCTGTCACGCCTACAATTTTCATGCTGCGCTGCACCATTGCCGCTGCACCTGCACGGTCAATGGTAGCAAGCGGTCGAAAGGCTGCACCATCTCCATTGACAATCCCCAAGCACGCCGCAATTTCCGTATATACATTTTGCGTGTCTGTAAACCGTCCATTTGTCACCAATAAGGCATCGCTGTTTGCCGCATTTGCAGTGACAGCAGTAGTGTCTGCGGATTCTACTGCGGCAATGCACTGCAAATCATATTGCTGTATGTAATCTGCAATGGTCATTCCCTGCACATTTGCCACCCAATCCACCAACAAATGTGTCAATTGCTCACGGGAAATGGGAATCGTATAATCCCCACCCATCGCAAAATCAGCCGATACAATACCCACATCATAGGCTTGCTGCACTGCTTCTTTTGCCCAACTGCTCAACTGGATGTTTTGATTTGAAATGGTCACTTCGTCAGCGGCAGCAGCTGCAAACTGCAGCCCCAAACACAATAGCAGTCCCAACAAAAGTTTTTTCATCATTTCCCCTATCCTTCCCTCGCTTCACCGCATTTTCGCTGAACATTTCTGTTCCGTTTTTGCCTTAAACGCCTCTTTTCTGCGGCTAATTTACTTCCTGTCCGTCCCAGTATAGCATAGCTTCCTCCCATTTTCCACCGTTCCCCTTTCATAAAATCACCTCGTTTTTTCCATGAATATTTCAAAACCAAAAATGGATTGCTTTTCTTTGTCAAAATTGCCAAAGTTTTTTCTTCTTTTTTCTGTCATATTTACAAGATGCAAAATTTCTGATATTATGTAGAAAACATATAAATTTTGAAGGAGGGCCCCCATATGAAATCGTTATTTTTTACAACAACGAAAGATGCAATCTCGCATTTGTCTGAAAATGCAAATTTGGGATATGTCTTATATGTAACCGTTGGCATGATAGATGAACTATCAAAATCCGTCAGTGATAATGTTGTTTTGTGCGCTACATCGGGTGAATATACGCCAAAAGGCTACAAAAACGGCGTCATTACTGGATTTTCATATGACTTAAACGAAGGCGAAACCGTTGAAATTCTCTATCCCCCTATCAAAAGCATGAATATGTTAGTCCAAGCCTATGAAAAAGTAAAAATGAACACCAATGCATTTATGCTGCTGCTGTGTGATGGACTTTCCGGCATGGAAGAAAGCATCATGACCACCTTGTTTTTCATGGAAAAAAAGTTCAAAGTCATTGGCGGCAGTGCTGGTGACGATTTGCAGTTCAAAGAAACCCCTATTTACATTGGCTCCAAGCGAGTGCATAGCGCCGCCATCTTTTTTAACGCAAAGCACCGTACCGCCATTCTAAAAGAGAATATTTACATGCCGTTTGGGGAGCGACTGCTCATCACGGATGCCGACCCAATTCAGCGAATCGTCAAAACCATCAACAACAAGCCTGCCAGTGCAGAATATGCCCGCATCCTTGGCATGTCGGAAAAAGATTTGCCAAACCACTTCATTAACAATCCCTTAGGCAAGATTGATGGAAATGACATCTTAATTTCTTCCCCCATGAAAATCAACCCTGACCAGTCCATCACGTTTTATTGTCAAGTCATGCCCAACACCTTTCTGCGCATGCTCAAACCCATCAATCCCATCACAAGGCTCAATGAAACGCTGAAACTCGTTCCCTTTAAGCCACATTTTGTGCTCGCTGTGAACTGTATTCTGCGCAGCTTAAAATTTCAGCAAGAAGGTATCTGGGGGCCATTTGACCAAGCACTTCTGGGGTTCTGCAGCAACACAACCGGCTTTATCAGCTACGGTGAACAATTTTATACACATCACGTCAACCAAACCATGGTATTATTGGCAATTGAATGATTGGGGGCAGACTTATGTCGATGATTTTTAAACGAAACAAAGACAAGCATTCTCACTCTTCGGACGCAGCAACGCAAACAGATGCGCATGTTTTTCAATGTCATGAAGGTATTTACGCCTTATCCACACAAATGACCAGCGATTTCGGGCATCTTTTGAAATTAGAAGCAAAAGTAACCCATGGATTGGGCAAGCTTTTGGATGGCTCTGAATATACGACTGCACAAATTCGAGATGTGGAAAGCAGCTTGATTCGCTTTGCAGACAATAGCGAAAATGCCCAAAAGCATATTGACCACGTGATGACCAACCTCGAACAGTCTTCCCAAAAAATCGAGAATGCCAAAAGCAGCATGGGAAACGCAGTGCAGCAGATGAACAATGTTTCCGATGTTTTCACGCAGTTTTTTGAAGTGTTTTCCGAATTAGAAGCACGTTATACCGACATTGCAAATTTTGCAAGCGTCATCACAAGTATTGCGCAGCACACCAATATTCTGGCGCTCAATGCCTCCATTGAGGCAGCAAGAGCTGGCGAGGCAGGCAAAGGCTTTGCCGTAGTGGCGCATGAAATCAAAAACCTGTCCAACGAAACCGACAAAAACGCCAAGGACATTATCAATGCACTGGACCGCATGACAGACACGATTAAGCAGCTCAACGATAAATCTAACGTCGGCAGTGACATTGTTGTCCATGCAACCGATTTAATCCACCAAACCGATACCCTTTTCGATGATATTTTTACTGGCGAGCAGGAAATCCACGGACAGATGAAAGAGGTGCAAAACTCACAGGAGCAAAATCTATCCGAAGTGCAAAAAATCACCAGCAGCATTAAAAACATCATTGAAAAAGCCACGACGGAAAATGACCAGCTCGACCAATTAATTTTCGGCATCCAGAAAAAGTCTGATTTTTATCTGACCATCTTAAACTATTTGCACCAAATTCAAATTCTCAAGGATACCAACTAATCCATTTTCTGCACAATCAAAAGCATCCTTTTCCAACCATGCGATAGTCAGGAAAAGGATGTTTTTTCTGTTTGCAGTGATATCTGCGTACACATTGCAGTCATGCGGCAGATATGCTACAATCATATCATATCTGCCATAGCTGACCATCCAATGTTGAAAGGATAACCGATATGAAATTGATTTCTTGGAATGTAAACGGGTTGCGTGCCTGCATGGGGAAAGGATTTTTGGAGTTTGTTGCCACGGAACAACCGGATATACTCTGTTTGCAGGAAACCAAAATGCAGCAGGGACAGGCCGATGTTCCCTTAAACGACTATACCGCCTATTGGTACTCTGCAGAAAAAAAAGGGTATTCTGGCACGGCACTTTTTACCAAATCCACGCCCCTTGCTGTCACCTATGGTTTGGGGATTGACCTGCATGACCACGAAGGGCGTGTCATCACGGCAGAATATGATGATTTTTATTTGGTCACCGTGTATACCCCCAACTCGCAGGATGCATTGAAACGCTTGTCTTATCGCATACAGTGGGAAGAGGATTTTCGTGCCTATGTCTGTGCCTTAGACCAGAAAAAGCCGGTCATTATCTGCGGTGATTTGAATGTTGCTCATGAAGAAATTGATTTAAAAAACCCCAAAACCAACCGAAAAAACGCAGGTTTCAGTGATGAAGAACGTGCAAAAATGACAGATTTGCTCCAAGCAGGCTTCACCGATACCTTTCGGCATTTTTATCCCGAATTGACAGGTGCCTACTCTTGGTGGAGCTATCGCTTCCACGCTCGTGAAAAAAATGCAGGATGGCGCATTGATTATTTTTTAGTTTCCACCCGCTTCACAGAGCGTGTCATCTCCGCCAAAATTCTTTCTAATGTCTTTGGCAGCGACCACTGCCCTGTCTGTATTGAAATTCAGTGATGACAGCTTCACGGCACCCACCACACAAAAAAACATCTCCAACCTTGAACAAGTTGGAGATGTTTTTTTGTATTCTAATTTTCAAGAGTTTCGTACATTTTTTGTCCAAAATCCGCCAATAAAATTTTTAGGCTCATAGGAAATGACAAACGCATTGGGTGCAAATTCATGAATGGATTTTAACAGCTTTTGCTCATTGCTGCGCTTCGCAAGCACCTGCAAAACCAGCCGCAGTCCGCTTCGCCCCTCTGCTTGCCATGTTGTCACACCATATCCTTTTTCCCGCAAAAAATCCGGCAACTGATTGGAAACGGAATCCACTGTAATCTGCACCGTGACATAGCCAAGGGCAAGACGCTGTTCAATGCGGCTTCCAATATAAACGCCTGTACCATAGCCAATACAATACGCAACAATGTTCGCTACGCAATCTAAATTTTGCAGCACAATGCTCAAACCCACCAAATAAACGCCGACTTCAAATACAGATAAGATGGACGCCGACAACCGCTGCCCTTTTATCACAAGAATGGTACGAAGGGTATTGATTGAAACGTAAACGATATTGATTCCAATAATCAGTAGTACGAGCAGCATGCTTTTTCCTCCTTCAACAGTTCCGCACAATTCTAACAATCGACTTCAGTACTAATTACCAGTATAGCACATCGGTTTCCATTTTGAAACCGCAATCCCGTGCCATCAAGGGAAACGACTCAAAAATTCGCAGTACCTGTGCATAGGTGCAAAGAAAAACTGGACCCCTCACATATCGGAGTCCAGAAATATTTCTGCTTTACAGCTTACTTATTTGCTTCAATGTAGTTCACAATGTCACCGATTGTGCTCATCTTTGCAGCTTCTTCATCAGAAATCGCAATTCCGAATTCTTCTTCCAAATCCATCATCAGTTCCACAACGTCCAAGGAATCCGCCTTCAAATCTTCCTTCACCGTGGTTTCCATGGTCATGGTAGATGCATCTGCATCAAACTTTTCTGCCAACAGTTCACAAATCTTCTCAAACATGGTAATTTCTCCTTTAAATTCTTACTTTATTTCACTGAAAACTCCGACTTTACGGAATTTTTCATACCGTTTTTGGAGCATGATGTCCACGCTGTTATGCGCATAAGACAGCTGAATGCTCTCCAAGAGTGCCTTTTTGACATTTCGCATCAAAGCTGTGGTCGAGTTGCCTTCGCTGACAATGCCCTCCACAATGCCCAATTCCAAAAGGTCTTGCGCTGTAATCCGCAATGCTTCCGCAGCTTCCATTTCACGGGAAGGGTCTTTCCACAGCAAAGATGCTGCTCCACGCGGAGAAATCACCGAATAAATTGCATTTTCAAGCATCAAAACACGGTCTGCAACTGCCAGAGCAATTGCGCCGCCCGAACCGCCTTCTCCCGTTATCAAGGAAACAACGGGCGTGCGTAAGTTCATGAATTCTGCCAAGCAGCGTGCAATGGCTTCACCTTGTCCACGCTCTTCTGCGCCAACGCCGGGAAACGCACCCGATGTGTCCACAAAGCACAGCACCGGCCGCTTAAATTTCTCTGCTTGCTTGGCAAGGCGCAGTGCCTTACGATATCCTTCTGGGTTTGCCATGCCGAAATTTGCCTTCAAATTGGTTTCTGTATCCTTACCTTTGCGATGTCCAATCACAGTCACTGGCATACCTGCCAAGGTACCCACGCCCGCACAAATGGCAGCGTCCTCCCCATAATAGCGGTCGCCATGCAGTTCGATGAAATCATCGAGCAGATCATGAATATAGTCATCAATGGTCGGGCGTTTCGGGTCATGAATGATTTTCATCTTTTCCGAAACCGTCATATTACTCATGATGCTTCACCTGCCTTTTGGCTTGCTTCTTCGCAGGTCGATGCAAGCCTAACAGCGTTTCCAATGTACGCCGCATTTGATTTCTCGGAACTATTTTATCACAGAATCCGTGGCTCTGCAAGAACTCTGCTGACTGAAAATCCTCTGGTAAGGTTTCCCCTATCGTGCCTTCAATTACACGCCGACCGGCAAATCCAATCGTAGCATGCGGCTCTGCCAAAATAATGTCGCCCAAGCTGGCAAAGCTGGCTGTGACACCACCCGTTGTAGGGTCGGTCATCACCGTGATATACAGTCCTCCCTGCGCGGAATGCCGTGTCACTGCCGCAGAAACCTTTGCCATCTGCGCCAAGGAAAGCATACCCTCCTGCATACGTGCACCGCCGGAAGCCGTGAACAAAACAACAGGCAGACACCGCATCGTTGCATATTCAAACAAGCGTGTCAGTTTTTCACCCACCACACTGCCCATAGACGCCATCATAAAGTGGCTGTCCATCACACCAACGCAGGTTTTGATGCCGCCAATTTTGCAAACGCCTGTGATAACAGCCTCCCGCATCTTGGTTTTTTCCTGCAGCATCCGAATTTTATCTTCGTATCCATCAAATTGCAGCGGATTCATGGTTTCTAAATTGCCCCACAACTCATGAAAACTGTCTTTGTCTACCGTCAATTTTATGCGGGTACGTGCAAACAGCCGTCCATATTGTCCACAGGACGGGCAAACATATAAGTTTCGCCCATAATTTTTTGCAGTCAGTACCATGCCGCACTGCTTACAAGTGATTTCGGATTTCTCCTCCTGTGTCTGCTGTTTCATTTTCATGGAACTGTCGCGCGTTTTCTTAAATAAGTCAATCAGCAAGGATATCCCTCCTTTATGCCTGTCCTTCAGCGGTCAAAATCGCCGTTTGCAATCGAATTTGTGTGAAAATTCCCGCTGACAAAGGCATCTGACTGTAAAATCTTCATTTGGTAATCTGTGCTGGTAATCACGCCCTCAAACAAAAGCTCCGCCAGTGCACGGCGCATTCGTGCAATCGCCTGTTCACGGGTACGTCCCTGCACAATCAGCTTGCCAATCATGCTGTCATAATAGGGTGGAATGCGGTATCCTTGATACGCCGCCGTATCCATCCGCACACCGGCACCGCCGGGCAAATGCATCGCTTCAATCGTACCAGGACAGGGCGCAAAATTATGCTCCGCATCTTCTGCACAAATGCGGCACTCAATGGCATGTCCATGCAAGAACAGCTGCTCCTGTGTGAAGGATAGCCGTTCTCCTGCCGCCACTTTGAGTTGCTCGCACACAATATCACGACCGGTCACCACTTCGGTCACAGGATGCTCGACCTGCACACGGGTGTTCACTTCGCAGAAATAAAAATTCTTTTCGTCATCCACCAAAAATTCAATGGTGCCTGCATTACGGTATCCCACCCGCTTTGCCAAGCCAACGGCAGCTTCACCCATTCTTTGGCGCAACTCTGCATCGACAAACGAAGAGGGCGCTTCCTCCAACACCTTTTGATGTCTGCGCTGGATAGAGCATTCCCGCTCAAATAGATGCACGACATTTCCATAATGGTCGCCCAAAATCTGCACCTCAATATGGCGTGGATTTTCGATATAGCGCTCCATATAAATGCGGCCATCACCGAAATTGGCAACTGCCTCTGCCGATGCTGTATCATACGCACTCTTGAGGTCTGACGGGGTGTGTGCCACACGAATGCCTTTGCCACCGCCGCCGGAAGCCGCCTTGAGCATCAGCGGATAACCAATTCGTTCCGCCTCCTGCGTCGCTTCTGCAAAATCCCGCACGGCACCATCTGTGCCCAGTGCCACTGGCACGCCAGACTCCATCGCCAACTTTTTCGCCGTGGATTTGTCACCCAACAAACGAATAGTATCAGATGTCGGCCCGATGAACACCAATCCATGCTGCTCTGCCAACGCCGCAAATTCCGGATTTTCGGATAAAAATCCATATCCCGGATGAATTGCCTGCGCACCTGTGGCAATGGCTGCACTGATGATGTTTCGCATATTGAGATAACTGTCCTTTGCCTGTGCCGGACCGATGCAAACCGCTTCGTCTGCAATCTGCGCATGCAGTGCTTCTCGGTCTGCCTCGGAATAGACTGCCACACTAACAATATCCAAATCACGGCATGCCTGAATGATGCGTACAGCTATTTCACCACGGTTTGCAATCAATACCTTTTGAAACATTGTCGTCTCCCTGTCTTAATCGACAACGGCACACTTGATTTCTGCCTCTGCGGTCTTTTTGTCGCCCACATAGACTGCACCTTCTGCAACCGCTATCGTTCCTCGCTGCTTTACAAATTTGATTTCCATGCGCAGGACATCCCCCGGATATACCATAGCACGGAATTTTGCCTTATCAATGCCGGTATAATATGCGGTCTTGCCCTTAAATTCCGGGCGTGCCAACAATGCAACCGCACCGACCTGTGCCAGTGCCTCCAGCTGAAAGACTGCCGGCATCACAGGATTTCCCGGAAAATGTCCATTGAAAAAATGCTCCTCGCCACTCAAGGCCAAGGTGCCAACCGCATGGTCGGCTGTCAGCTCTGTGATTTCATCAATGAGCAACATCGGCGGACGATGCGGGATGATTTCCATAATTTGTTCTTTGTTCAGCATACCCCACACTCCTTACTCAATGACCACCAACAGCTGTTTATATTCCACGACATCCCCATTCTGTGCAAAAATACGGCTCACCGTGCCATCGCAGGGTGCTGCAATTTCATTCATGGTCTTCATCGCTTCAATGATAAACAGCGTGTCACCCTTGCAAATCTTCTGCCCCACTTCCACGAAGGGCGGTTCTTCCGGCGAGGGTGCACTGTAAAAAATACCTACCAATGGTGCTTCCACACGAGTGCCCTTGATGGTGTCCTCCTGCGCAGTTGCAGCAGCTGCCATAACAGGTGCCGCAGGTACCGCTGTCGGTGCACTTGCAACGGTCTGTACAATCGGTGCAGGTGCCTGTGTCTTGAGGCTAATGCGAAAATCATCGGTTTCCAGTTCAAACTCCGCCAGCTTGTGTGCACAAACGGCATCCATCAGCTCCAGCGCCAGTTCTTGCATCTTCTGTGTTTCCATACCTTACACCTTCTTCAACACGACTGTCGCATTATGTCCGCCAAAGCCCAACGAATTGCTGATTGCAGTTTTCACTTCCATTGCAACTGCCTGATTCGGGGTCACATCCAAATCGCAATCTTCGTCATATTCCTGATACCCAATGGTCGGCGGAATAAAGCCTTCATTGATGGCAGCCACACAGGCAATCGCTTCAATCGCACCTGCCGCACCGAGCAAATGTCCGGTCATCGACTTGGTAGACGAAATTTTCACAGTCTTCGCATGGTCACCAAATGCTTTTTTCACCGCAATGGTTTCATACTTTTCGTTCAGCGGTGTGCTGGTGCCGTGCGCATTGATATAATCAATGTCTGCCGGTGTCAAGCCTGCGTCTGCGATTGCATTTTGCATTGCTTGTGCCGCACCTGCACCTTCTGGGTCTGGGCTGGTCATATGATACGCATCCGAAGTCGCACCGTAACCGGCAACCTCACACAAAATCTGCGCCCCACGTGCTTCTGCATGGCTGCGGCTTTCCAGCACCAAAATGCCCGCGCCTTCACCCATGACAAAGCCACTGCGTCGTTTATCAAACGGCACCGATGCAGCCGAAGGGTCATCCCCCAAGTGCAGTGCCTTCATGTTCTGGAAACCAGCCATGCTGACCGGCGAAATCGCCGACTCTGTGCCGCCTGCAATCACAATATCCTGATAACCATGGCGAATCATACGCATTGCCTCGCCAATCGCATGTGTCGAGGTTGCACAAGCTGTAACCGGTGCAAAGCTTTCGCCTTTCAGCCCAAATCTCATCGAAATCTGCGCCGCCGCCATATTGGCAATCATTTCCGGAATGTAAAGCGGGGACACACGGGACGGCCCCTTTTCAATCAGCTTTCTGCACTCTGTTTCCACGACAGGCAAACCGCCAACACCGCTGCCAACCACAATGCCCGCACGCCACGGGTCAAAACTGCCCTCGGCGAGCAATCCCGCCTGCTGCATTGCCTGCATCGCCGCCGCAACTGCAAATTGGCAAAAAATGTCCATGCGCTTTGCTTCGCGCTTTTCCATATATTGCTCTATGTCAAAATTCTTAACTTCTGCTGCAACCTTCACTTTAAACGCTTCGGTATCAAAATGTGTAATCAAGTTGACACCGCAAACCCCTTTTCGAAGGCTGTCCACATAGCTCTGAATATCATTGCCGATTGGTGTCACTGCACCAATGCCAGTGATAACTACGCTCTCCATAATTTACCTCCACTACATGCCCATGCCGCCATCGGCAACAATCACTTGTCCTGTGATGAACGTTGCATCCTCGGATGTCAAAAATGCAACCACCCCTGCAATCTCGTCCGGCTTGCCAAAACGGCGCAGCGCAATCTGTTCACAGGCAGATTTCTTTAATTCTTCTGGTAATACCTCTGTCATGTCGGTATCTATAAATCCCGGCGCAACCGCATTCACGGTAATGCCGCGCCCGCCCAATTCCTGCGCCGCAGTTTTGGTCAACGCAATGACGCCCGCCTTGGAAGCGGAATAGTTCGCCTGTCCCGCATTGCCGCAAATACCGGAAACCGAGCTGATATTTACGATGGTTCCAGTTTTGGCACGCATCATCATTGCACCGCACAGCGACATCATATTAAAAACACCTTTTAAGTTGATGCTGATGACATCGTCAAACTGCTTTTCCTGCATTCTCACCAACATGCCATCCCGTGTAATACCTGCATTGTTGACCAAAATCGTAGGCACACCCAACGATTCCTTGATGTCTGCCAATGCCTTGCTGCAAGCCGCATGGTCCGCAACGTCCCACTGCATCGCAATCGCCTTGACGCCATATTCTTGGCATTGCGCCGCAATCTGCTGTGCTTTTTCCACGCTTGAAGCGCAGTTGACCACCACATCATGTCCCTGCTTCGCCAATCTCAGCGCAATTGCCGCACCGATACCGCGAGAAGCACCTGTAACTACTGCAATTCCCATGTTGTACCCCTCACGCAAAACGGTCGGTAAGCGCACGCATCCGTGCCTCCGCCTGTGTTGTCATTTCCGTCAAAATCTCGGCGCAAGTAGCACGCTTGTTGACCATTCCTGCAATTTGTCCAGACATAAATGTGCCTTCTTCAAAATTGCCGTCCTGCACCGCCTTGCGCAAAGAACCTGCGGTAATCGATTCAATCTCTTCCAAGGAGCGTTCATCAACACCCTTTTCCAGCTCCAAGCAGGCACGGGTCAGTGGTGTTTTCAGTGCACGCACGGGATGCCCGTTGGACTTGCCTGTAATCACAGTGGAAATATCGCCCGCCTTCAAAATCAGTTCCTTGTATTTTTCAGAACAGACGCATTCTTCCGCCGTGAGGAAAATCGTGCCGCACTGCACAGCTTCCGCACCCAGCGCCAAAGCTGCCGCCATACCACGACCGTCCGCAATGCCGCCTGCGCCGATAACAGGAATACTGACCGCATCGACCACCTGCGGCAGCAATGCCATCGTTGTGGTTTCGCCGATATGTCCGCCGGACTCCATCCCCTCTGCAATCAGTGCATCCACGCCGACACGCTCCATGCGCTTGGCAAGTGCCACAGAAGCGACCACCGGTATCACCTTGATGCCCGCATTCTTCCAGCCCTCAATATATTTTCCGGGGCTTCCTGCGCCCGTTGTCACCACTTCGATTTTTTCTTCAATCGCCAGTTGTGCCAAATCATCTGCATTGGGGGAAAGCAGCATCACGTTCAATCCCAGCGGCTTGTTTGTTTTTGCACGTGCTTTTTGAATCTCTGCACGCACCACCTCTACCGGTGCAGCACCGCCTGCAATGATACCCAGACCACCCGCTTCAGAAACGGCGGCCGCCAGATTGCCTTCTGCAATCCAAGCCATTGCACCCTGCACAATCGGATATTCAATCCCCAAAAGTTCTGTAATTCTTGTCTTCATCTTGCGCTCCCTTCGAGCAGTGATGCTCATACACTGCTAATTTCATTGCTTTTTTGCGCGGGTATTTTCTATCATTTACAGCTGGAACACAATTGCACCATAGGTCAGACCGCCGCCAAACCCCGTGCAAACAATCTTCTGTCCCTTTTTCAGCAATCCCTTACGGCGCATTTCATCCAAGCACAGCGGAATGCTGGCAGAGGACGTGTTTCCAAAACGGTCGAGATTGACATAAATTTTATCTTCAGACAAATGAAATCTATCCGCAATCACCTTTAAAATGCGCAGATTGGCTTGATGCGGAACGACCCAGTCAATGTCTGCCTCGGTCATGCCTGCCTTTTGCAGTGCCTTTTCCATCGTTTCGGGAACGGCTCTCGCTGTAAAGCGCACCACTGCAGAACCCTGCATTTTCAAGAAACGTGCCGTGTGGTCAAAGGTACGGTCGCTGTGGAACGGGTCTTCTTCTCGCGGCAGTCCTTCCATATACAGATACTCCCAACCGCTGCCGTCCGATGCCAGATCCGATGCCAAAATGCCCTCTTCGCAATCGTCTTCACACGCCTGATATACCACAGAACCCGCCGCATCGCCAAACAGCACGCAAGTGCCTCGGTCAGTATAGTCGGTAATGCGGTGCAGCGTTTCCGAAGAAATCACCAAAATGGTTTTGGCTTTTCCACTGCGAATATAGGAATCTGCCATGTCTGAGGCATAAATGAAGCCGGTGCACGCTGCATTTAAGTCCACGCATGCCGCATTTTTCGCACCCAAATGCTCCTGCACTACGCTGGCATGAATCGGCGAATAGAAGTCTGGTGAACACGTGCTGAGAATAATCATATCGATTTCTTCCGCTGCAATCTTCGCATCCTCCAGCGCAGCCTGTGCCGCCTTCAAAGCAAGCTCCCATGTGCGCATGCCCTTGCCGATATGCCGTTCACGGACACCCGTGCGTTTGACAATCCACTCGTCGTTGGTGTCCACCATTTCCTCTAACATCGCATTCGTTAATACAAATTCCGGCACATAACTGCCGGTTCCTATGATACGGGTCTTAATGTCGCCCAGCTCCTCTCGCATTCTGCAGTCCTCTGCACCTTTGCAGACAAACTGTTTTTCCTACTATTTTTTGCCATTAAATAAAACAAGGATATTTCCGACTTTTTGAGGGGAAATAGTTTGATTGACAAAGTATTTATAATTCATTATAATAGATAAGGTTTCTGTTGTCAACAGTTTCCTGTTGTGCGAAAAAACCCACAAAATGTACATAAATCCGACAAAATATATCTGATTCAGGAGGTTCTATCATGGCTTCAGCTTTTGCATTTTTCCCTGGGCAGGGTGCGCAGACCCCCGGCATGGGCAAGTCCCTTTTTGACGGCAGCACGGCTGCAAAACGTGTGTTTGAGTGTGCAAGTGATGTCAGCGGCATGGATGTTGCGGCGCTCTGCTTTGACAGCACGCCGGAGGAGCTTTCCCGCACTGAAAATTCCCAGATTGCGATTTTAACCCACTCCATGGCAGCTCTTGCCGCACTGACCGAGCAAGGGGCTGTTTTTCAGGCCTGTGCAGGCTTTTCTCTGGGGGAATACACCGCCCTTGCCGCTGCAGGCGTGTGCTCTTTGGAAGATGCGGTGCGCATTGTGCGCAAGCGTGGACAGCTGATGCAGCATGCGGCAGATACTTTAGATGGCGGTATGGCTGCGATTTTGGGCTTGGAAGATGCCATCGTAGAGCAGGCTTGTGCCGATGCTGCTGGCACAGTTTTGCCCGTCAACTATAACTGCCCTGGGCAGTTGGTCATCGCAGGCGAACGCAGTGCACTGGAAGATGCGGTCGAAAAGTGCAAGGCTGCCGGTGCACGCCGTGCCGTGCCGCTTGCTGTCAGCGGTGCATTCCACACCCCGCTGATGCAGCATGCCGCTGCGGAACTGCGTGCATTTGCTGCGGAATTCACCTTCCATGCGCCAACCATGCCCATTTATACCAATGTCACGGGTGACATTTTGGACATCACCGATTTGCCGGCACATTTGGAACGTCACATGGTTTCTCCGGTTCGCTGGACAACCCTGTTTCAAAATTGCTTGTCCGCTGGCATGACGTACAGCTGTGAAATCGGTCCCGGCAAGACCTTGACCGGTTTCGCTCGCAAAATCTCCAAGGAATCCACTACTTTCACACTCGAAACCATGGAAAATGTACAGTCTTTTTTGAATATGTCTGAAACACATTGACTTTTATCGCCCGTTCCGCTATACTTTATAAGGCATACAAGGCGAGTTACCAAAAGTGAGGGGATCGAAACCGATCCCCTATTTTTTGTCATTTTTATAGCTGTAAATTTCAGTATCTAAATTGGAGGAACAAGATTGAGCACACTAACCTTTTCTGATTTAAACTTATCCGAAAACATCCTGCGCGCATTGCAAGATATGGGCTTTGAAGCACCCACCGAAATTCAATCCAAAGCCATCCCCATCATTCGGGAAGGACACGATGTCTTGGGCAAAAGCCGCACTGGCACGGGCAAGACGATGGCGTTTGGCATTCCTGCCGTCGAGTGCATCACTCCTGGCGCAGGCACCCAAGTATTGGTGCTTTGTCCGACACGTGAACTGGCACAGCAAGCGGAGGGAGAACTGCGCAAGCTGACACGCCACACAGAAGGTGTCCGCACAGTTGCCGTTTATGGCGGCGAACCGATTCAAAACCAAATCCCGCAGCTGCGCCGTGGGGCAGCCATTGTGATTGGCACCCCTGGCCGCATTATGGACCATATCAATCGCAAAACCCTCAAGCTGGACAACCTAAAAATGGTGATTTTGGACGAGGCAGATGAAATGCTCAACATGGGATTCCGTGAAGACATTGAAACCATTCTCTCCTTTGTGCCGGAATCCCGTCAAACGGTGCTGTTCTCTGCCACCATGCCTGCCGCTATTTTGGAAATCACCAAGCAATATCAGAAGCAGCCCATTACCATTGAAGCCGGCATGGGATTGGAACGCACGATTGACACTGTGGAACAGTATTATTTCGAAGTGCCCATGAGTGCCAAAATGGATGCCCTCGTGGTATTGCTGCACACCCATCGTCCAAAGCTTTCCATCATTTTCTGCAACACTAAAAAGATGGTGGACGAACTGGCACGTTATCTGGGTGAGCACGGCTTTAACGCCGCAGCCCTGCACGGTGACATGAAGCAGGAAGCACGCACCGCCGTGATGAACAGCTTCAAAAGCGGACGCACACCCATTCTCATCGCAACCGATGTTGCCGCACGTGGCATCGATGTTGATGGAGTGGACGTGGTCTACAATTTTGACATTCCGCAGGATTATGAATACTACATCCATCGCATCGGTCGTACCGGCCGTGCAGGCAAATCCGGCGTTTCCTATACACTTGCCGGTGGTCGCCAGCAGATTTTTGCCGTGCGTGACATTGAGCGCTACTGCAAAACTAAGATTATTCTGAAAGCTCTGCCGCGCATTCAAGACATCCGTGAACGCCGCACCAACGAACTGCTGCTGCAAATTCGCACCACCTTGAGCGAACAGCTTGCCAAAGCGCAGGAAACCGAAGAAGCATCTGTAGTACCACATCCTTTGATTGCAAAATTCACGGAAGAGGGCTTTGACACGGCTTCCTTAGCCGCTGTTCTGTTGGATTCTCTGCTAGAACGTGAACTTTCCAATATTCCGGTTTTGATTGCACCCAAGCCTATCCAAAAAACCCCCTTGGCACCCCCTGCTGAAGGCATGGTTCGTCTGCGCTTCTCGGTTGGTCGCAATCATCGTGTTGCACCAAACCAGTTGGTTGGCGCATTGACCGAACTTACCGAAATCACGGGCAAGCAAATCGGCAAAATCTATTGCTATGGCGATTACAGCCTCGTAGAAGTGCCTGTTAAGTTCAAACAAGTGGTTTTGGAAAAAGTCAACGGACAAAAAATCAATCATGTACGTGCGGATGTGCGTATTTATGACAACCGCTCCCACAACAGTGCGCCTTCTGGTGCACGTGGCGGACGCCGCAACAACAATGACCGACGTGGCGGACACACAGCTCGCCGTGTACCTGTTTCCAAGCGGCATGAATTCTAAAGATTCTTGATTTGAAAACACTGCAAAAAAGCTTCCCATCGAAAAAATTCGTTGGGAAGCTTTTTGATTTGTTAATTGCCGCATTCAATGGAGATTTGATTGAACATATTTAAAATATCATCCACTGCAACCTTCTTTTTGTCTGCACCAGACTGGTCCATAATCGCCTTGCCTTGGTGCATCATCAAAAGGCGTGAACCATATCCTACCGCATATCGTAAATTATGCGTCACCATAATGGTGGTAACACCTTTTTGGCGCACAATTTTTTCCGTCAGCTGCATAATGGTATCCGCTGTTTTAGGGTCCAATGCCGCCGTGTGTTCATCTAAAATCAGGAAATCAATTGGTGTCATCGTGCTCATAATCAATGCCATCGCCTGTCTTTGTCCGCCGGAGAGCACACCAACATGGGTTTCCATCTTGTCTTCCAAACCAAGCCCAATATCCGCCAACATTTCACGATATTCCTCATATCGACGCTTGTTGACGCCACGTGTCAGTCCATAAAATCCATTTTTGTTGTCTGCCAATGACATATTTTCAAAAATTGTGAGTTCCGGACAAGTTCCCACGGTTGGATTCTGAAACACGCGCCCCATATATTTCGCCCGCACAAACTCTGCCTGCCGTGTAATATGGCGTCCGTCCAGAATAATCTCACCGCTGTCAATCGGAATCGAACCGCAAATGATATTCAGCATGGAGGTTTTGCCCGAACCATTGGAGCCCACCACCGAAACAAATTCTCCGCTTTCAATGGAAAGTCCAAAATCATCAAATAAGCACATTTCATTCACAGTGCCAACATTATATTTCTTTTGAATATTACGAAGCTCCAACATATTATGCACCCCCCTTTCTTGTGCTGCGGCGTGTCAACAGCAGTACAAGCAGAAGCAACAGTGCTGTCAACAGCTTCATCATCATCGGATTGATACCCAACCATAGTACAAACGCAATCACCGCACGATATAAAATTGCACCAATCACAACCATACTAGTGCTACGAATCGGCAGCTTTCGCAGCAAATTTGTTCCAATAATCACCATGGCAAGACCCATCACAATGGTACCGGTACCCACAGAAATATCAAATGAACGCTGCTGCTGCACCAAAACTGCGCCACAGAGCGCAACCAAACCGTTAGAAATCGCCAATCCAATGATTTTAATGAATCCTTGGTCACGTCCCAAATAGGTCACAAAGGTTTGATTATCCCCAACTGCCCGCAGCAGCAAGCCTGACTTTGTAGAAAAATACCAATCCAGCAGATATTTACACGCCACTGCCAGCACCAACACCAAAATCACGATGCCATAGCCGTTGGACAGCTCTTCTAAAATTGCACCAATGCCCGATGAAAAAATACTTTTTTGTGTGAACAGCGGCACATTTGCCGAGCCTGCAATCAAAAGATTGATGGAATATAGTGCCGTCATGGTAATGATACCGCTCAGCAAATCCTTCACACCGATTTTCACATGTACCACGCCTGTAAAAACACCTGCCAGTGCCCCCGCAAAAATTGCCACCAACAGTGTCAGCCATGGATTGATGCCCCGTGTCAGCATTGCCGCTGCAATCGCACCGCCAAGCGGCAGTGTGCCATCCACCGAAAGGTCTGGAAAATCCAAAACCTTGTAGGTGATATAAACGCCCAATGCCATCAGCGAATAGATAAATCCTTGCTCAAAAAATTCAATAATTATGCCTAGCGACATGTACAACTCTCCTTTTTCCAAATAGACAGGGCGAGATAGAACACATCTCGCCCTGTTTGCAAACGAAAAAAATCCTTATTGGTGCAAGGTTGCGGTATCTTCGATTCCTTCAGGCATGGTCATTCCCAAATTGCCCAAAGTTGTTGTGTTCACATCCATGCTATATTCCTGCATGGTTTCAAACGGCATTTTAGAAATATCTTCACCATTCAAAACCTTTGCAGCCATTGCGCCTGCCTGCTTGCCCAATGCAATATAGTCCACACCAACGGATGCAAGACATCCATTCTTGACCTGCTCTGATTCCGAACCAAAAACCGGAATATTCGCTTGATTTGCTTTGTCCAGAATGGTTGCTAATGCCGCTACAATGGTGTTATCTGTCAAGTTATTCAAGCAGTCCACCTTGCTGAGCAGTGCCTCCGTTGCCAACGGAATGTCTGCACTGGTTGCAATACCGCTTGGAACGATTTCAAAACCATACTGGTCTGCAATATCTTGATACATTTTCAGCTGTGTTTCCGAATTCACTTCGCTGGTGGAATACAGAATGCCAATTTTCTTGGCATCCGGCATAAACTGACGAATCATCTTGAGCTGTGCTTCTGCAGAAATCACATCCGAAATACCGCAAATGGACGCACCGCTTGTGCCGTCTTCTCCTGCCAATCCCGCTGCGATGGGGTCTGATACGGCGATATATACGACCGGAATTTTAGATTTTTCTGCCGCATTATAAGCTGCCTGTGCGGACGGTGTTGCAATTGCAACAATCAAATCCGATTTCTTAGATGCAAAATTGGCGGCAATTTGCTGACTGGTCGGCATATCTCCCTGTGAATTTTGATAATTATAGGTTACATTTTCGCCTTCTACAAATCCAGCTTCTTCCATTCCCTGCAAAAAGCCTTCCCGGCAGTTGTCCAGTGCAGGATGCTCCACAAATTGTGAAATCCCGACGGTAAACAGTTTTCCTTCTGCTGTACTTTCTGCTAAGCCTGCTGCGGCATCGGTCTTGGTATTCTCCTGTACCGTTTCTGCACCACAGCCTGTCAATAGACCAACCGCTGCTGCTGCCACCAAACTTCCTGCCAACACACGTTTCCAAAACCTATTCATTTTGTCTTTTTCTCCTTCTTTTTGATGTTTTTTGTCATACCCACCCATTTTCGAATTGTGATGTTGCACCATAAAACTCTTGCTCAAATTCAAAAAATGACCAAGAGAATTTTAAGAATGTGTAAATCCCATTGGTTCGTCACTGCCATATAACTGCAGCATCTTGTTCCCCCAAGATACTGTCAACGCATCACAGCCGTATGTTTGCAACCCAATATCACTGTCTTTTAAGCGGGTCGATTGTGTAATTTTTTCAAACATGAACTTATAATATCGTTCTGAAATCACCCTTTAGGACTTCAATCCATTCTTTCTATAAAGATAATCGTACACGGTTTCATTCTGTTTGTCAAGAGGGAAACTGCCTGTGTTTTACAATTCTCGTTTCCTTCATAAATAAAAGGCAGGGAAATATTTCCCTGCCTTTTATTTTTTTATTCTCCAGCAATACGGATACGATTGATTGCCTTTTTCAGCTTGACATCCGCACGGTCATGCTCATGCGCACTCCCTTGCTGATGCATCAAATCCTTCGCACGGTCTGCTGCTTCACGTGCACGGTGAATGTCAATTTCTTCAGCCCATTCACAGGTACGTGCTAAAATTGTGGTTCCGTCCTTGCCAACTTCTACGAAGCCTCCGGAAATCGCCGCAGTGCGGGTTTCCCCTTTTTGAATGATGGTCAGCCCACCAATGCCCAATGCCGAAACATAAGGCACATGTTTTGCCAAAATTCCGATGTCACCTTCTGTCGTACGCACTACAACTCTGTCAACGTCGCCGTTGTAAAAATCACGCTCGGCAGTGACAACACGCAAATGAAAAGTAGACATAAACTACTCTCCCTTCTTGGCTTTTTCCAATACCTCTTCGATGCTGCCTACAAACAGGAATGCAGATTCGGGCACCGTATCATGCTTCCCATCCAGAATCTCACGGAATCCACGCACAGTTTCCTTGAGCGGCACGTATTTACCGGCCATACCAGTAAACTGTTCTGCAACATGGAACGGCTGGGACAAGAAATTCTGAATTTTACGTGCACGTGCAACCGTCAGCTTATCCTCATCGGAAAGCTCATCCATACCCAGAATTGCAATGATGTCCTGCAAATCTTTGTACTTCTGCAAAATCGACTGCACTTCACGTGCGGTTTCATAATGGTCAATGCCAACCACATCTCCCGTCAGGATACGAGAGGTAGAGTCCAACGGGTCCACCGCCGGATAAATACCCATGGAAGCAATGTCACGAGAAAGAACCGTGGTTGCATCCAAGTGGGCAAAGGTGGTTGCCGGTGCCGGGTCGGTCAAGTCATCCGCAGGGACATAAACTGCCTGCACCGATGTAATCGAACCACGCTTTGTGGAGGTAATACGCTCCTGCAAAGCACCCATTTCGGTTGCCAGCGTTGGCTGATAACCTACCGCAGAAGGCATACGACCCAAAAGTGCAGATACTTCCGAACCCGCCTGCGTAAAACGGAAAATGTTGTCAATGAACAACAACACATCCTGACCTTCCTGGTCACGGAAATATTCCGCCATCGTCAGACCGGACAGACCTACACGCATACGCGCTCCGGGCGGTTCGTTCATCTGACCATAAACCAAAACGGTCTTGTCAATAACGCCGGATTCCTGCATTTCTGCGTAAAGGTCATTGCCTTCACGGGTACGCTCTCCAACGCCTGTAAATACGGAAATACCGCCGTGCTGTTTTGCGATATTGTTGATAAGCTCCATGATGATGACCGTCTTACCGACGCCCGCACCACCAAACAGACCAATTTTACCGCCCTTTGCATACGGCGCAATCAAGTCAACAACTTTAATACCGGTTTCCAAAATCTCGGTTGTCGACTGCTGTTCTTCATAGGCTGGCGCTTCACGGTGGATAGGCCAACGCTCATCGCTTTTCACCGCCGGCTTCAAATCCACCGGCTCTCCCAGAAGATTAAAGATGCGTCCCAGATTTTCACGTCCCACCGGAACCGTGATAGGGGCACCGGTGTCCACGGCCTTCATGCCGCGCACCAGACCATCTGTGGACTGCATCGAAATGCAACGCACTGTGTCTTCTCCGATATGCTGAGCCACCTCGGCAGTAACAGAATTTCCGTTATTGTCGACGGTGATTGCATTCAGAAGCTTCGGCAGTGCATCCGCAGGAAACTTAATGTCAAGCACAGGTCCAATAATCTGGACAACTGCACCGATATTCTGCTCACTCATTGGCAAAACTCCCTAAAACTCTTGCAACACAACACAGTCTCGGCAAAAACCGTTTCCTGTGGCATGTTAAAATTATAATCAGCTTCCAAGCTGCCCTGACCCGCTGATAATCTCTGTGATTTCCTGCGTAATCGAGGCTTGACGTGCACGGTTATAAGACAGATTCAGACCCTGAATCATCTCGCTCGCATTATCTGACGCTGATTCCATTGCCATGCGGCGTGCGCTCTGCTCCGAAGCAAATGATTCTACAACGGCACCATAGAGCAACCCATTCAGATATTCCGGAACCACTGCCTTCAGCACAGCTTCGGGTGAAGGGTCATACTCTGTCAACACAGCACTTTTTTCCGTTTCAATTTCGGTATGTTCAAAATGAATCGGAAGCAGTCGCTTGCACTGCGGCACCTGCGTCATCGACGAAACAAACTCTGTATAGCAGAGATAGACTTCATCCACCACACCCTGCTCATACAAATCAAGACATTGGTTTACAATGGCATGGGTATCTGCAATACGCATAGTTTCCGCAATGCCCACATGGTCTGAAACGCTTTTCATATCCCGCTTTGCGTAATATTCCTGCGCTTTTTTACCAACCGTAATTACAGAAACCTGCTTTCCCTTCATCGCTTCGGCTGCCATTTTAAACACATTGGTATTGTATCCGCCTGCCATGCCGCGGTCACCTGCGATGACAATGAATAAGCTGTTTTTGATTTCGCGCGGTTTGGTATAAATCGAACCCTTTTCACGATTTTGCTTTGCAATGCGTTCCACTGCATGAAATAAGGTTTCAAAATACGGCTTTGAGCGTTCCACACGCTCCTTCGCACGACGCACCTTTGAAGATGCGACCAGCTCCATTGCCTTGGTAATCTGCATCGTAGAGCTAACGCTCTTGATACGACGCTTGATTTGTTTCATATTGCCGGCTGCCATAATACTCCTCCTTTTTTAATGATTGAATCGTTCTGGAGGTTATCTGACAGACATAAATTTCTGCACAAATTCTACAATCGCACCATGCAGCTTAGACTTAATGTCATCTTCCATCTTGTGCGTTCCACGAATGGTTTCCGGCACATCGCCATAGTTATCATCGATATATGCAAACAGTTCCTGCTGGAATTCGCCAATCATTTCTGTCGGCACATCCATCAGCAAGTTGGAAACCACTGCATAAATCATGATAATCTGCTTTTCAACCGGAATCGGAGAATTCTGCGGCTGCTTGAGCACTTCCACAATACGTGCGCCCTGCTCCAGACGGTTCTTGGTGTCCGCATCCAAATCAGAACCAAACTGTGCAAAGGACTGCAATTCACGATACTGGGAATATGCTAGCTTCAGCGTACCTGCAACCTTTTTCATCGCCTTAATCTGCGCATTGCCGCCAACACGGGAAACCGAAATACCAGGGTTTACCGCCGGACGGATACCAGCGTTAAACAACTCGGTTTCAAGGAAAATCTGACCATCAGTAATGGAAATAACGTTGGTCGGAATATATGCTGAAACGTCACCTGCCTGCGTTTCAATAATCGGCAGTGCAGTCAGCGAGCCACCGTTTTGGATGTTCGCCGCACGTTCCAGCAGACGGGAATGGAGATAGAACACATCGCCGGGATATGCTTCGCGTCCGGGCGGACGATGCAGCAGCAGCGAAATCGCACGATATGCCACCGCATGCTTGGACAAATCATCATAAATGACCAAAACATCCTTGCCTTCGTGCATGAAATATTCACCCATGGTGCAGCCTGTATAAGGTGAAATATACTGCAGCGGTGCACTTTCTGATGCGGTTGCCGCAACGATGATGGTATAATCCATCGCACCGTTCTTCGCCAAGGTCTCTGCCACCTGTGCAACCGTCGAACGTTTCTGTCCGATTGCTACATAGACACAGATAACACCATTGCCCTTTTGGTTGATAATGGTATCCAAGCAAATCGCTGTTTTACCGGTCTGACGGTCGCCGATAATCAGCTCACGCTGTCCACGACCCACCGGAATCATAGAGTCGATTGCCTTAATACCAGTTTGCATCGGCACATTAACCGGTGAACGTTCGATGATACCGGGTGCCGGCATTTCAATCGGACGAGCTTTTGTGGTTTCAATGGGTCCCTTGCCGTCAATCGGCTGACCGAGTGCGTCAACGACGCGACCCAGCAGCGCTTCGCCAACCGGAACCTCCACAATTTTTTGTGTACGCTTTACGGTGTCGCCTTCTCTGATATTTCGATCAGAACCGAGCAAAACCGCACCAACATAATCCTCTTCGAGGTTTTGTGCCATGCCGTATACGCCATCGCCGAACTCTAACAGTTCGCCCGACATACAGTCCTCAAGGCCGTAGATTTTTGCAATACCGTCACCAACATCCATAACAGTACCTACATTGGTCTGCTTAATCTGGCTCTGATAGTCGCGAATCTGCTGCTTAAGGAGTGTACTGATTTCTTCGGGGCGTAATTCCATGAAGTCACCTGCTTCCTTACGCAATAATTTGAGTCATTTTTTGTGCCAGGTCATTCAAACGGGTCTTGACGCTGGTATCAATCTGCTCATTGCCAATATTTAAAATGATGCCGCCCATAATTGAGGCATCGACTTTTTGGTGCAGCACAATTTTCTTGTTTGTAATCTGCCCCAATTTTTCTATGAGTTTTTTCAGCAGTGCTTCATCCAAAGCAATCGCTGTCACAGCGGTCACTTCACAAATGCCCTGCTCATTGTAATAGCGCTGTTTATAGGCTTCCTGCATTTCGAGCAAGCCGCCCGATCTTCCCTTTTCTGTGATAAGCATCAAGAAATTCAGAAGATTGTCGCACACTTTTCCGCCAAAAACAGTTTGCAAAAGCTTCTTTTTGTCTTCAAACGGAACGGAAGGTGCCTGCAGCAATGTCAAAAGCTCTGGCGCCTGCCGTGCAGCATCTGCCACCACCGTCAGTTCATCGAGGGTTTCTGCCACTTTGCCGTCTTCCTGTGCCAATTCGTAGAGTGCAAGCGCGTAACGCTCATTTACAATTGCCGCCACTCGTCTCACCCTACCTTACTGATAAAGTCCTCGATCATGTGCTTGTGATCTTGTTCGCTGATGTCTTTTTCGACAATCTTGGACGCAATCATAACAGACAGACCGGTGATTTCCTGTTTAATCTCATTACGAGCCTTTTTACGTTCTTGTTCGATAGAAACCTCGGCTTTTTGCATCATATCAGCAGCCTGCTGTGATGCTTCCTTGAGGATTTCCTCGGAACGAACGGTTGCGCGGTGGGATGCACTCTTGGTGATTTCCGCCGCTTCTTCCTTTGCCTTTGCAAGACGTGTGGTGTATTCCGCACGCAGCTTTTCTGCTTCCGTCTGGCTTTGCTCTGCCCCCTTGTACATCTCCTGCACCTCTGCTTGACGTGCCGCAATCATGGCGCGAACAGGCTTAAACAGGAATTTACGTACAATTGCAAAGGTGATAAGCGTATTACATACGGTTACCAAAAGCGAAAACCAATTTAATCCTACAAAAGACTGAAATTCTCCCACAGGTTTACCCTCCTTCCTGCTGAAAGTCCAACTTATTCCACAATATAGAACCTATTTTGCTTAGAACAAGCCGGTGAACGGGTTTGCAAACAGCAGAATGAGAGAAACAACCAATGCATAAATACCGGTGGACTCCGCCATCGCAATACCAAGAATCATGGTACGGGTAACGTCTGCCTGTGCTTCCGGCTGACGGCCAATTGCCGCACATGCCTGACCTGCGCAGTAACCTTCACCAATACCAGGTCCCAGACCTGCAATCATTGCCATACCTGCACCGAGAGCGGAAAACGCGCATACAAAAGCTTTTGGATCCATTTTTCATTTCCTCCTAAAATTATGGTATCTTTTCATTATTAACCTGTCAAATTTGTGTGTCTTGATTGTGCGATGTCCTCCACCGCATCCAATCAAACTTCTCTCGCACTGCCCACATATGCCATGGTCAGCATGCTGAAAATAAATGCCTGCATTGCCGATGTGAACACATCAAAATAGAGCGAAAGAACGCCGGGGAGACCAATTTGCAGCAGCGGAACGGGTAAAAATCCCAATACTGCATTGGAAAGTGCCTCAAGTGCACCCATGAGCAGCGTTGTAATAACCACGCCGCCTGCAATGTTACCAAAATGACGGAACGACATGGAAACGGGTGTTGCCAACTCGCTCAATACATTCAGCGGGAACATGACAACAATCGGCTGTGCCAATCCCTTGAGATAACCGCCCAGACCGTGATATTTGATATTGCTGAACAATATCATTGCAAATGTCATGATTGCCCATCCCAACGTTGTGTTCAAATCGCCCGTGACCGGACGCATAAAGAACAACGACGCCAAGCTTCCACAGAGCGATGAGATGAGCAGGGTCGCAATATACGGCGAGAAGATGTGACAATTGGGTCCCATTGTGCTGTCAACCAACTGGTCAATCATCAAAACTGCCTTTTCTGCGAACACTTGCTTTCCCTTGGGAACTTTCTGCATATTGTGCGTTAAAAAGATGCAGAGAAACAGGATGAATGCCATTACAACCCATGCATTTCGCATGGTTTCTGTAATCTGCAAACCGCCTAAAACCGGAATCTCGTATAATATGCGAGGTCCGTTGATTGCTACTCCTTCCACCATTCAACCTCCTTTCTTGGAAAATATGCTGTTTGCCAACAAAACGATCTTTGGATAAAACAGGGGTAAGATCGCTGCGACCGGATTAAGAAAAGAACTTTGGAACACCAGCACCAACAGTGTGCCTGTCAGGAAATATCGAATCATATAGCCGCGCCGCACAATTGCGACCGCTCGTTCCGGCGGATACAGCACTGCCTTTGCCGCACTCGCCCCTATCATCAGAAACAGCCCAAACGCATACACGGTGCCTGCCAGCAAAGTGAGTCCGACATCCCATGTCAGCTGTCTGCACACCGCAAAGCCCAATATGGTTAATACGACCAACGGAAGCATGCCGATGGCAAGACGCTTTGCTTCCTCTTGTATCATTTGATGCACGCTCATTTTCGCTTGTCACGCTCGCTTTCCTTTGCCTGCTGCTGCGTGTACATTGCAAACTTCCACAGATTCACACCCGCTGTTGCAACGCCTAGCAGAATACCGATTAAAACCACCCAATTTCCCCATGAAAACCGTTTTGCCAACCACCAGGCAATGCCTGTACAAAACAGCGGTGGAATCATCATATTTAGACCAAACTGTGTAAAAAACACCAAATAATACACGACAGAGCGTGTTTTTTTGTTTTTCATCGCAATCTCCTCGCTTGTCCAGCGGTGCGATTTTCAAATGAATGCGGCAAGCCACGCATAGATTGCCGCCCTCCACAAAGGCTTCCATATTTCAGCCTTTTCTATTATACCTAAGATTTCGAAAAAGGAAAATAGTTTCTAGCTAGTTTTTCTAAAAAATTTTTTATACAGCTGTATTCATCATGAATATGCACAAAAAAATAGATGCAATCTGTAAAGATTGCATCTATTAAGGTATTTTATGTAAATTTATAATTGCTGCTCCAGCATATGTTTACATAAATTTCTTCATTGCCTCGGTTGCATGACTCTCATCATCGCTGATGGCAACCGTAAATTTCACGCTGTGCTTTTCTGCAAATGCGTCCAGCTCTCGGAGGAAATTCTCTGCGTGCTCGGTCTTTTCGTCCTCTGCAATTTTGTACAGGCTATCGATGAAGAACTGGGTGATATCGTAGTTTCCTGCATGGATACCCGATAAAAATCCCAAAAGTCCCTGATAACCGCTGACAGAATAATCCGTAACATCCACCAAGCGCGCATCGTGTGAAATATCGAATGTCAGTTTACTGCCTCTTGCAATGCATACTACACTGCCCTTTTCTGTTGCAACGGCATCGTTTACAAGATCAATGATGGTTTTTGTCTTGCCCGTGCCAGTTTCGCCCATAATCAATTTTACCATAATGTTTTTCCTCCCAACCTTTGAGGTTATGATTATGTTACCATAGCCGATACAAAATTACAACTAAAATCAGGATATTTCTCGGTAAAAATTTGTGAATTTCATGCACCCTGCTTCATCAGCACCAGTTTTACAAATGTTCCGAAAATATCAAAAAAATCCATCCGTTGTATGGTTGCACCCGCTGTAATCGGCAAACACATCCGCTCCTGCGTTCCGTCCAGCACCTTCAGCTGTCCAATACGCTGTCCCTCTACGATGGGTGCCTCCAATTTTTCTGGCAATTCAATGCGGATTTGCAGTGCATCTGCCCGTTCTTTTTCCACCACAATGCTGTCTGCCCCCTCTATCACCGGCGACACTGCTGTTTCCTTGCCCATGATAACCGGCAAGCTTTCCGGCAGCGCAGACAAGTCAGGGGTATACAGCCGATAATTGGCATATCCATAATTGAGCAGTGCCGTGGCATCCGCCATGCGGTCTTCTTTGGTCGGTGCCCCCATCACCGTCGCAATCAAGGTCAGTCCCTCCCGCTCGGCAGCAGCAGAAATGCAAAATCCAGCTTGTGAAATATAGCCTGTCTTTAGCCCAATTAAACCATCATAACTGCGCAGCATTTTGTTGGTATTTGCCAGTTGAAATTCCCCATTGCGCACGCTGTCCATCCAAATGGTTGTGTAGTCCAAAATTTTCGGATGGCGGAGCAGCTCTACCGAAATCAACGCCAAATCTCTGGCAGAGGTCAAGGTTTTTTCGCCGTCCGCATCCAATCCATTGGCATTGATGAAGGTGGTGCTAGTGCAGCCCAGCGCTTTGGCACGGGTATTCATCTGCTCGACAAAGGCATCCTCTGTGCCTGCCAAATGCTCCGCCACCGCCACTGCGCAATCATTTGCAGAGCCGACCGCAATGGCTTTCATCATTTCGTCCAGCGAAAGCTGTTCCCCGACTTTGAGCCAAATCTGTGTGCCCCCCATGCTGGCGGCATAGGCGCTTGCCGTCACCAAATCGGACCACTGTGCTTTTCCGCTGTCCACTGCCTCTATCGCAAGCAGCATGGTCATGATTTTGGTCACGCTTGCTGGCTGCAGCGGCTGTTCCGCATTGTATTCATAAAGCATTTGTCCCGTACTGTCATACAGTGCCGCAGATTTCGCATGCACTGCCCCCATCGTCGGCAATGCCGCTGCATGCTGCATGAGTAGCATGCTCAAACACAGGCAAATCCATTTTTTCATCAAACATCCCCTCCCAATCCTACTGTATGCAGGCTTGGGCGTTTCTATACACTGCCCTCCATAAAAAGAAGGCATGTGCCTGCTCTCACAGACCCACGCCTTCTCATCCATTATTTCAGGAAATTTAGATGCCCAATTCCTTTTTCAGTGCTGCAATCATTTCGCTGTATTCCGCATCAGTCAGCACCACCGGTTCCGGATTGGTGATGGCAAAGCTGCCGCCAAATTCAAAACCACCTTCATACTTCGGTACAATATGAAAATGCAGGTGCGGATTGGTGTCGCCATAAGAGCCAAGGTTCAGCTTTGTGCAGCCCCACAGCTTCTTGATAGCACCGGAAGCCGCCGCCAAATCGTCTGCAAAATCACGACGCTCCTGGTCGTCACATTCGCACAATTCCTTCTTGTGGTCAGCCAGTGCCAATGCACAGCGACCCTTATGCGCCTGGTCCTTGAACAGATACAAGGTGCTTGCCTTCAGCTTGCCAACCTCCATCATAATAGACTCACGTACTTCATGATGTGCGTCACAATAAAAACATCCGTTTGCAGTTGCCATTTTTTATCGACTCCTTCTAAAAGATTGCCTTACGGCATATACTAATGAGTATACACGTTTTCGCCCAAAATTTCCAGTCCTTTTCACGGATTCTTCTGCTGTGGCACAGCATATAAATTGGTGTCCCATGCCGGTACATAGGGATGATGCCGCAAATAGAAGCGATAGTCTGCACACAGTTTATGCAGCAGCAGCGGCAACTCGAACAAGTCCTCTGTGCGATGATACAGTGCCAGATTGATTTTGGGTCGATGGGTTTGCATCGTCTGTTTCGCTCCCAACAATGCCTGCCGTTCCGCACCCTCCACATCCAGCTTCAGCAGGGTGCACGGTGCACCGTCGAGCACACTGTCCACCGCACGCATGGTAGTTTCTGTCCCGTTTCCACTCATCGTAGAATTTCTGCCCGCTTTTGCCGCAAAGCAAAGCGTGTCATCCGTTTCCCATGCGCCGGCGTGATAGGTCGCAGCATTGCCGTCCAAGCTGCTGTCTACATATTTTCGCAGCTTTTTATAGTTGCGTCTGTCTGGTTCCAGTGCTGTAATGCTCGCATACTGTCCGCCTGTATATTGCAGCAGTTCTCGAATGGTGTCGCCGTTATATGCCCCTAAATCCACAAAGTGTTCGCTTGCACAGGGTCGCAGAATATTTTGAAACACCTCATCCTTACTGCTTTCACAATCACGCAAATACTGCAAACGCCCACTAAGCCGATAGGCGATGCTGTTTTGAAACACCCGATGGGACCAATCATCTGCCAACAGAGCTTCCACACGCATCAGCTGCTCCTTGTGCGCCTGCACATAAGCATGGTCAAACAGCCCTTGCCCAATCACGGGCACATCCGGTGCCACAACATCATATTGCACATCCAGCGTATACATTTTTTGCAGCACTTCCGGACGCTGGGACGCAAAAGCAATCGCAATCACAATATCATCCCCATATTCCGCTATGACCTCCGAGAGCTTTTGCACACGATAGCCCGCAAAGCTATGCCCCCGTACGAATTCATCGCTTGCAAACACCGCCGCCACCGAAATCCCATAAGACGCAAATACCCGCAGGATTTTTTCGGCTCCATCTCCCATTCCATACAGCACAATCGGACGGGTTTCCCGCTGCAGCCGTTCCCACATTGGCTCAATTTCCTTGATAAACTCCAATTTTGTTCCTCCACATGCCGTTTTGTTAGATTATACGTCCATTCGCAAAAAAAGTAAAGAAACCATGGCATTTGTTCTGAAATAGGCATTGTGATTTTCTCCAAAAACCTCTATAATATTAGTAGACATTTTGCAACTTTAGCTTTTACTGGAAGGAGCGTGTCCCGATATGTCCCACCCAGCATCGACCACCCAGCATCCTGCAGCCATCGTGCAGCTAGATTCCACATTCCGTGAGAAGGATGGTGTCGTTTTTGACGCAGACAGCTATGCAAAGCATTTTACCCCCCCGCCCGCAAATCCACCGTCTGCCGCCCCCACGCCCACAGCACAAGCACCCCAAGGTGTATTTCTGACCCCTCCCGTACATATCGGTTGGTATGAAACCAAAACCGAAATTCAATATCCCCAAATGGGCGGCTGTGTCCCCTATCCTGTCGGCTCTGGCTCCGGCTCTTGGCTTTCGTCCTACCTCACCTCTTATCTCTCCTCGTTCGGCTCTTGGTACACCTCTGGTTCGTTTGTCCTTTCGGGCACAAGCGCACTGGGCGGCTATGGCTTGGATTTGATATGAGGGCATTTCACAGCAACTGGACAGCACCGTTTTTTGCACGCCACCCTGCAAACACACCTTACGCTGTAGAGCCCTTTGAGTTATTCACCACCATGCTGTCTGCGCTTTCGTGGCGCAAAGCCGGCCATTCCATCTGCATGGTCACCGATGCCATTGGCGCCGCTTATTATCATGCCCTTGGTCTTACGCCGCTCTGGGATGGTGGCATACTGGATGCCCTCTCAGACATCCCCGCCACCATTTCTCCGCACATTTACTGGGCGGCAGGCAAGTTGTTTGCCCTGCGGCAAATGTCTGCACCCTGCGTCATGCTAGATACCGATTTTATCGTGTGGCGTGATATTACCCCGCTCTGCACGAACTGTGATGTTGCCGTGATTCATCAAGAGGACATCCTGCCCGAAATCTATCCCGATGCTGCACAATTTCACACCGACACCGACCTTTCTGCCTTAGATTGGACCGTGCGCCCCTGCAACACCGCACTCACCTGCTTTTTTGACGCAGCATTGCTTGCAGACTATACCGAGCACGCCATCCAGTTCATGCTGCACACCCCCGCGGCGGACAATGCCCTCACCTATATGGTCTTTGCGGAACAGCGCATGCTGTCCATGCGGATTGCAGCAAAGCAGTCACGTTTGACCGTTTTTTCCGACCTTCTCTCCTTATTTGGCACCAAACAGACCTATTTCACACATATTTGGGGACATAAGCAGTGCCTTCGGAGCGATACCGCTGCAAACGAAGCTTTTTGCCGCCGCTGTGCCGTGCGTTTGTCCAAAGACTTTCCGTATTATGCACAAATTGCTGCGGCAATTCCATCATTACAGCCATATTTTTAGAAGAACAGCACCGTCTTGCAGTCGATTTCTGCAAAACGGTGCTGTTCTTTTACAACATCCATCTTATTCCATTTTTTTGTTTCCGCAAAAGACAGGTTGAGAACCTGTCAGACATTGATGTAATCCTCCACTACCTCCCGAAAATGCAGCAGAGATACCTCTCTATGATTGAGCATACCAACCAACTTGCCCACCATGCTTTCATGCTGTGAAACATCCAATATTGCGTCCACACAGACATCTCCATCCAACGCCAAGATACCATTGGTCTGATAGATACCGCCCTCCACCTGATTCTTGGTCAACATCATTTTCTTATACCACATTCCCAGTTCCTCCTTCATGCAGTCCGTCATATCATGCTTCCAGTATACTATATCAATGTTGCAGTTTTTGTCGCACGCTGTCGAAGCGATACGGATATCTCTCTAAAAAGCAAAAAGCAGAGTGCCGAGATTATTCAAAATCCCATCACTCTGCCTTTTATTTTGATTATTTTTCCAGCAAGCGCTCTTCTACCAAGCGTGCCGCATATTCCACGCACTCTGCACAGCTGCTGTTCACAGGCGGTGTTTTGATGTCACGGCACATCACGGCACCGATTTGCTCATTGAATGCCGCTGTCATCTCTCTGGCAATGCGATAGGTTGCACCCTTGGTTTGTCCCGGCATATCCGTTCCTGCGCTGTTTGTCAGCCCTGCAACCATCAACGCACCTGTCAGTGCACCACAAGTGTCCTGTATCCCCATTCCCAGTCCGAACGCCTCTGCCATTTTATATGCGGTTTCTTCATCTACGCCGAACAAATCGCAATAGGTACAGACTACTGCTTGTGCACAATTGTATCCTGACCGATGTTTTGCCGTTGCCTGCGCAACTCTGCTTTCCTGCATGTGCTTGTTTCTCCTTTAATTCGCTGTGAACTTTTGTGTATCGTATGTAAGAACCTGTATTCCGTCTGCTTTAATAGGTTGCAGTTTTATAATACTGCATAATGGCAGTATACATTGCCTGTGCCTGTGCCTGCAACCCTGCATCTGTGCTGACCAGTGCATAATCGTCTGCATTGCTCAAAAAGCAGTATTCACTAAACGCAATCGGAACACCTGCCGCAACTGCTGCCTTCACCATGTATAAATTCGGACGCTCCTTAATACCACGGTTATTGACCCCAAGCGACACATATTGCGCAAGAAACAGCTTTGCAATCGTTGTGCTTTCGCCGGTGCTCTCTTGTTCATCGTCCGGCACCAGCATTTCACAGCCTCGTGCACTGGTTGCATCTGCGGAATTCAAATGGATGCAAACCACCAAATCCAGCAAATCCGCATTGTCTTCAATATATGGCACACGGCTTGCTTTCGGCAAGGAAACGTCGGTTGTGCGGCTCATGATGACATTCACACCAGATGCCTGCAGTAAATCCCGCAATTTAAGTGCCGTCTGCAAGCACAAATCCTTTTCATAGACACCTGCTTCCACACTGCCGGCACCGCTGTCGTCACCGCCATGTCCTGCATCAATCAGAATCGTCAGCACACCATCCGTACGCCCTGCGGCGGTTGGTGTCGGCGTGGGGGTTGTACCCGTATCTTCGGCATCATCGTCCCCCGTTGCAGTGTTTGCATCCTCTATCGAGGTCCATTTTGCATACAAAACCATATCCGAACCCACTCTATCGCTGCTGAAATCCCATGCTGTATAACAGCCGCGTTCTGCATACCAACCGCCAAACACATATCCGCTCACACTAGGGGTTTGCTTCTGCAGCAGGGTTCCTTCCGGCACATCAGTCAAGGTTTCGATTTGTGTACCGTGACCATTCATCTCAAATTCAACAGTATAAGAGTGCACCCACTTGGCATATAGCGTCATGTCACTGCTCACCGTATCGTTGGTGAAATCCCATGGCTCGGTACAGTCACTGTCTTGATACCAGCCTGCCACCACATAATCGGAAACAGGCGTTACCGTCGGTGCCGCAATGACACTGCCTTCCTCCAAATCCGTGAGTGCATCCAATGCGCTGCCGTGCCCGTTCACATCAAACGCCACCGTATACACCACCGCAGGCGTACCGGAATCCAACAGCACAATGTCTTCCGCATCGTCATAGTCTACTTGGAATCCAATCTGGTTGCCCATGTCACGCAGGCGGAAATAATTGTTGCCGGCAATGTTGTATGCCGTCATATTTGCCTGCGCACCATTCACCAGCACATTGGCACGGGACAGCACCGCTGCTCCTGCGCCGGAGTAGGACATCTCACCGCCCACCGACGTGTAGCCCTCACCCGTTGTCAAGGAAATGCTGCTCGTGTCAGCATCCCAGGCCACGCTGAATTTGCTGTTGGTGTTTTGCAAAAGATATGCAATATCACGCAGCTTAAAATAATTTTCGCTATTGATTTTATAGACCTCCGGCTGCACCGGAATACCGTCCAGTTCAATGCTGTCTGTAGTCTGTGCAGGTGTTGCTGTCGCCAGCAGGTTGTCTGCCACCGTATTCTCAGCGCTTTGGGACACTGCCGCTCCTTCGGGGTCTGCCACAGCCGCATCCACCTGTGCCGCAAATGCTGAAACACTGCTGCCAAACGCAATGCAGCCACTCAGCAGCACCGCCGCCGTTTTCTTTAAAATTCGATGATATAAGGGATGTAAAAGATGCATAAAATCTTCCTTTTTATGATAAATAGCCTTTTCTCTAAAACATTTGTATTATACCACCCAAATACGATAAAATCAACACCAAGCACTGCGGATTCGCAAAGTGTAACACTTGTAACATAAAAACCGCCAAATTTTTCTATTCCCTGTGCAACATCGCTGCTCCGACAATTCCCGCATCGTTTCCGAGTTCTGCCAGCACCAGCTTGGTCTGTTCGCAGCCAGCCTGCATCAAATCCCGCTCCACACGGCTACGTAAGGGACGCAGCAGCTTGTCGCCATATCCGGAAAGCCCTCCGCCAATGACCAAGAGCTTGGGCTGCAAAATGGCAATCAGATTGTTGATGCCGCATGCCAAATAGTCTAAATACTGCTCAAACACACGGTCTGCCAGCGAATCTCCCTCATCTCGTGCATCGCAAATCAGCTTTGCGGTCAATTTTCCTGCATTTTTCTTCTGTAAATTCCACAGCTGTGTCTGTATGCCTTTATGCATCGCATCTTCCGCCATATGAATCAGACCCACCGCCGATGCATAGGCTTCAAAGCATCCGTGCTTGCCGCAATTGCAGGGTAACCCGCCATATTGAATCACCATATGCCCAATCTCGCCTGCAATATGATTTTCTCCCGTATATAGCTTGCCATCCATCACAATGCCGCCGCCGATGCCCGTGCCAATGGTCAGCATCACCATATTTCGCCCGCCACGACCTGCACCGCTGATATATTCACCCAGTGCCGCACAGTTCCCATCGTTATCCAGCTGCACAGGGCACGCAAACTCTGGCTTAAAAATCTCTGCAAAGCACACGTCATTTATGCCAAGATTGGTTCCAAATTGCAGCGTGCAGCTCGGCTTGTCAAAAGTTCCGGGTACGCCAATGCCGATTTGGTCGATTTGCTCGGGTGCAATTCCCGTTGTCTGGCAAACACCAATCGCAAGCTGACGCATGGTTTGGCAAATTTGATTGGCATCGCCTGTCTGTGTCGGTAAACTGCGCTTTGCCAAAAGCATGCCGCTTTCTGTGCAAATCCCCACCACAATATTGGTGCCGCCCAAATCGATTCCAAGTTTCATATAACCCCTCCACTTTTTTCAAACCTACGGTTTTACCGAACATCTGCACCGCACAGGCTGGCATCCTCCCTGTGTCGGCACTGCATTGATTTCTGGAGTTTTCTTTATCCGCCAAATTCCTTCAGCATACGGTCCTGCAGTTCCTTTGCGGCATTGTAACCCATCTTTTTATGACGGTTGTTCATCGCTGCCACTTCAATAATCACTGCCAAATTTCGACCCGGCTTCACCGGAATGGTGAGCGATGGAATATCAATGTCCAAGATGCTGGTGGTTTGCCCCTCCAAGCCCAATCGGTCATACTGCTTTCCATCTTCCCATGCTTCCAAATTGATAACCAATTCAATTTTTTCCGTCATCTTGACAGCACCCATACCAAAAATACGGCGCACATCCACAATGCCGATACCACGCAGCTCAATGAAGTGCCGAATGACCTCTGGCGCCGAACCCACCAAGGTTTTATCCGACACACGCTTGATTTCCACCGCATCATCGGCAATCAAGCGATGTCCACGCTTGACCAATTCGATTGCGGTTTCCGACTTACCCACACCACTGTCACCGAGCAGCAGCACACCTTCGCCGTAGATTTCCACCAGCACACCGTGCAGCGTAATGCGTGGCGCAAGCTTGACCTTTAACGATGCAACCATGCTGTTCATGATGGTAGAGGTAAACTGATTGGTGCGCAAAATCGGCACATTGTTTTTCTGCGCCGCCTCCAGGCATTCCGGAAAAATATCAATATTGCGTGAAATAATCATGGCAGGGATGCCGGTTGCAAACAGCTTGTCAAAGCATGCCAACCGCTTCTCTGCATCAAACGCTTCCACAAAGGTCGTTTCGACTTTGCCCATGATTTGAATACGATTCGGGTCAAAGTAATCAAAAAAACCCGCCAGCTGCAAGCCCGGACGATTGATGTCATCCTTGGTGATTTCTATTTTTTCAAAGCCTTCCGGTCCATGAATCACTTCAAAGTCAAATTCCTGAAGCAGCTCTCCCAGACTAACACTGAATTCTTTGAGTTGCATGTTTTTAGCCTCCCTATGTCTAATATATAGATTCTCTATCCATATATCGTCATTCCTTGTAGTGTTTATACGATAGCACCTGCAAAAAAAGCTTTATTTTCTCTATATTGCACATTGCTTCTGATGCATATTATACCCTATTCCATTAGCCTTTGCAATTCCTCATCAGAATTTGGCGGAAATTTTCAAAGCATTTTTGTGTATTAAAATTTTTTTCGTTTTTCTCTTGCAATTGTCGTTCTGTTATGGTATTATTATATGCGTTACTCAATGCATATAGATAGGAGGTGCAGGAAAATGGCAAAGTGCGATATTTGCGGCAAGGGCGTTACTTTTGGTATCAAGGTTTCTCACTCTCACAGACGTTCCAACAGAACTTGGAAGCCCAATGTCCGTCGTGTGAAGGCCCTTGTTGACGGTACTCCCCGCCATGTCAACGTATGTACTCGTTGCCTCCGCTCCGGCAAGGTTACCCGTGCTATTTAATTGAAATTGGCGACCGCATCTCATATGATACAATATAAGATTCGATTAAAAAGCTCTCTGCTAAGCAGAGGGCTTTTTAAGTTCTTCTATTTTGTTGTTTTATCGCCTTCATGAATCAACGTGCTGAGCTCTTCAATGAAGGTGTTGATGTCCTTAAACTGCCGATAAACCGAAGCAAACCGAACATATGCAACCTCATCGACTTCCTTGAGCTGCTCCATCACCAGTTCCCCGATGTCTCTGGTCGAAACTTCATATTCTACGGTTGCAAACAGCTTTTGCTCCACTTCATCCACCAGTTTTTCCAAACGTTCCTGCGCCACCGGTCGTTTCTCACAAGCCTTCATGATACCGCCGAGCAGCTTCTGACGGTCATAGGCTTCTCTTGTGCCGTCCCGTTTGACTAGCATCAGCGGCAGACGCTCCACCGTTTCATAGGTCGTAAATCGTTTGAGGCACTGCAAACATTCTCGTCGTCTGCGAATGCTGGAGTCCTCATCCGTAGGTCTGGAATCCACCACTTTACTATCTAAAAATCCACAATATGGGCATTTCATATGCGTTTCCTCTCTCTGTGCTGTACTCTCACCTCATAAACGCACAAACCAACTGACGTATGCGCATTTTGGATATGTTCTTTTTTATTTTATCACTTTATCCCATAAAAGAAAAGCATTCTTTCAAATTTGTTTTCCACTCCACCTACATCCGATGGAAAAGACATAAAAAAAGATACTCTTTCGAGTATCTTTTTTTATGTCTTTTATGCCGCACGACGACGGAACATCTTGCGAAAAACACCCCACAGGGAAGTTGATAGGAACACCGAGGAATATGCACCTGCCACAATGCCGATAATCAGCGGCATTGCAAATTCACGCAAAGACGGTACGCCTAAAATATATACCATGCCAATCGTCAGCAGCACGGTGATATTGGTGTTGATGGTACGACCCATCGTCTGCCACACACTGCGCTCTGCAATCTCCTCAAACGCTTCTTTGCGTGCTACACGCATGTTTTCACGCACACGGTCAAAAACGATGATAGAGGAGTTAATCGAATATCCCAAAATCGTCAACGCCACTGCAATGAAGTTGGTATTAAACGGAATCTGCAAAATCACAAAGAAAGACAGCATCACAAACACATCATGCATCAGACATACCACAGCCGCCAAACCAGAGGTAAACTCAAAGCGGAACGTGATATACACAATCATCAGCACGATTGCCGCTGCCACAGAAAGCACAGCTGCTTTCTTGAGGTCATTGCCGACAGACGGGCTGACATCATCGTTCTTGTACAAATCATCTTCTGTCAGACTGTACTTTTCTTCCATGGCATTGATAACAGCCGAACGCTTCTCGGAATCAATGCTGGTGGAGCGAATGGACACATGTGTGCCGTCCACATCAATGACACTGGATGCAGTAATGCCGGTTGCGTCTTCAAACAACGCTGCCACATCACTTTTGATGTCCGGTGTCACGGTCTGATTCATATTGAATTCCATTTCCGTGCCACCGACAAAGTCAATCGACATATTGAACAGATTGGTGCCAAATGGCAATGCCAAAATACTGACCACGCCAACTGCAACCAATAAAATCGAAATGATACCAAATATCTTAAAATTCTTCACAATCGGGAATTTGCTCTTCATATCAAACTGCCTCCTTTCTTACGCACCATAGACCTTGGGGTTTTTAATCTTGAAGTCCACCATGCGATTGAGCAGGAAATGCGTAACCGTCAATGCGGTAAACATTGAAATGATAACGCCCAGTCCCAATGTGGTAGCAAAGCCCACAATGGTGCCCGTGCCCAGCCAGAACAAGACACCTGCGGCAATCAACGTTGTGATATTGGAGTCAAAAATGGCGGCAAACGCACGCTTAAAGCCGGAATCAATCGATGCCTTGACCGATTTTCCTGCACGCAATTCTTCCTTGATGCGTTCAAAAATAATGACATTTGCAT
This sequence comes from Intestinibacillus sp., assembly GCA_963663775.1. Classification (GTDB taxonomy): domain Bacteria; phylum Bacillota; class Clostridia; order Oscillospirales; family Butyricicoccaceae. The sequence goes on from OY760624.1 coordinate 344,186, forward strand.
CGACCGCCATACCAATGGACAAAATAATGCCTGCAATGCCCGGCAAAGACAGGTTGACTCTGCACACAGACAATACAACCGCTTCCAGAACCATATAGAATCCCAGCGCAATCACGGAAACAAAGCCCGGCAAGCGATAAATAAACACCATAAAGATAGCAACCAGCGCTGTACCAATCATAGCTGCAATGAAGCTGGAGTGCAGTGCATTGGAGCCAAGCTGCGGACCGACCGCACGCAATTCCACCTGTTCCAAGGTAAAGGGCAACTGACCGATATTAATCAGGTTTGCCAAATCCTTCGCACTTGCCGCCGTAAAGTTGCCGCTGATGACGCAAGTTTCGCTGTTGATTTCTTGGCTGACACGGGGTGCCGAAATAATCTGGTCATCCATGACAATTGCGATGTAGCCATTGTCCTTTGCCGCTTCTGCAGCGGTGACCTGTGCAAACTTTTCCACAGCATCCGACTGGAAGGTCAATTCCACATAGTTTTCGTCTGTGACTTCGCTGCCTGTTGGCTTGCCATAAGCTGCGGTTGCTTTCTTAATATCAGACCCGCTCATGACCTCGTTGCCGTCGGAATCCTGAAACTTCAGCTGTGCGGTTTGACCCAAGGTCTGCACGGCTTCTTCCGGATTTTTAATATTCGGAATTTCTACAACAATGCGCTTGTCGCCTTGCAGCGTCACTGTAGCTTCGGTGAAGCCCTCCGCTGTCAAACGCTGGCGCAGCATTGCCTGTGCTGTCTGCATATCACTCTTCAAGTTTGCCGTATCATAATCCTCCGGCAGCTGCGCTTCGTAAGTGATTGCGGAACCGCCGACCAAATCCAAGCCACGACGGATACCGTTATCTGCGTCAAATACGCTTGGAATCACCGTAGAACCCCCTACACTGACGCCAAAAGCTGCAGCATAGCCAATCAGCAGAATCAACGCCATGACTGCCGCAAAGGATGCGATGCTCTTTTTCACAATTGCTTACCTCCTGTTTTTACCTTAAATAAACGCAAAAACTATTATATTCCTTTGTGCGTGCAAAGTCAATCTATATCCCCTGTTACGGCTTACAAATTGATTTCCACCGCCATATCGGCACCGTCTAAATAGGGACGAATTGCCGGCTGTACACACTCTGTCAAGAACTCATCGACCTGTGACGGACAACGTCCAATATACAGCTTCGGGTCAAGCTCCTTTGCAATTTCTTCCTTCGTCAGCCCAAACATCGGGTCTGCCGCAATTCGGTCTACCAAGTCATTTTCCAAGCCGAATTCCTTGATTTGCTTGCCCGCCGCCATAGAATGTTCACGGATGCGCTCATGCAAATCCTGACGATTGCCGCCACGTTTGACTGCACTCATCATAATATTCTCGGTTGCCATAAACGGCAGTTCGCTCATCACACGCTGTTCGATAACCTTCGGATAGACCACCAAACCAGACACCACATTGAGCATGATGTTCAAAATCGCATCTACTGCAAGGAATGCTTCCGGAATGGCAATGCGCTTGTTTGCAGAATCGTCCAATGTGCGTTCAAACCACTGGGTTGCAGTGGTGAATGCAGGGTTCAGGCTGTCGCAAATCACATAGCGGGACAGTGCACAAATACGCTCCGAACGCATCGGATTGCGCTTATACGGCATTGCAGAAGACCCAATTTGATTGGTTTCAAACGGTTCTTCGATTTCTTTGAGATGCTGCAGCAGACGCAGGTCATTGGCAAACTTGCTGGCAGACTGCGCCACGCCGGACAGCGTTGCAACGGTCTGTGCATCAATTTTGCGGGAATAGGTCTGACCGGAAACCGGCACTACGCCCGCAAAGCCAAAGTCCTGTGCAATCTTCTGTTCCATGTCACGGATTTTGCTTTCATCCCCGTCAAACAGCTCCATAAAGGAAGCCTGTGTGCCAGTAGTTCCCTTCGAGCCGAGCATACGCAAGGTTTCAATACGGTATTCAATTTCCTGCAAATCCATCAGCAGTTCATTCATCCACAGGGTGGCACGCTTGCCAACGGTGGTCAGCTGCGCCGGCTGAAAATGAGTGAAGCCAAGGCTCGGCTGTGCCTTATGCGCATCTGCAAATTTCGCCAGCTGCTCCAGCACAGCTGCCAGCTTGCGGCGCACCAAATACAGACCCTCACGAATCTGGATAATGTCCGTGTTGTCACCGACATAGGCACTGGTAGCACCCAAATGAATGATGCCGGCAGCCTTTGGCGCCACCTTACCGAAGGTATAGACATGCGCCATCACATCGTGGCGCACCTCTTTTTCACGTGCACGTGCAACATCATAGTCAATGTTCTCTGCATTGGCTTCCATTTCGTCAATTTGTTCTTGTGTAATCGGCAATCCCAGTGCCATCTCGGCCTTTGCCAGAGAAATCCACAGCTTGCGCCAGGTGGAGAACTTCATATCCGGAGAAAAAATATAAAGCATTTCTTTGGAGGCATAGCGCGAGGAAAATGGGCTTTCGTATTCAGCGTTCAAGTTACGACATCCTTTCGGTCTTGTATAATTTCTTTTTTCTTTTGGCATAAAAAGGCGGACTGACAGTCCGCCTTTATTTTAACATTTTATACGCATCTTTTCAAGCAAAAAAGTACGTTCCCGCTCAAATTATGCGTTTTTAATAAACTCTTCCAGTCGATTTAACCCCTTGTCGATGTCTTCAATGGAAGTTGCATAGCTCCATCGGATATAACCTGGAGCTGCAAAAGAGGTGCAGGGCACGGTTGCAACCTTGCCTTTTTCCAAAAAGAGCTGTGCAAAATCTTCATCATTTGCAATCTTTTTGCCGTACATTTCCTTGCCAATGAAGCTCGACATGTTCATCATGACATAAAATGCACCTTGGGGGCGCAAGCAGGAAACCCCGTCAATCTGATTCATACGGTTCACCAAATGGTTGCGGCGCTCCTCAAACTGCACACGCATTGCATCGATGTCCTCCTGTGTGCCGATGAGTGCTTCCATCGCCGCATACTGCGAAATGGTGCACGGTGCAGAGGTCGAATGGCTCAAATAATTGCCCATCGCCTTGGCAATCTCTTTGTTTGCGGCCGCATACCCTATGCGCCAACCGGTCATTGCATAGGACTTTGACACGCCGTTAATCAGGATTGTGCGGTTTTTAGCATCTTCACTCAAGGACGGAAACGACACAAACTGCAAATCATCATACACCAAATTGCAGTAAATCTCATCGGCAATCACATAGACGTTGTGTTTTTTGCACACTGCGGCAATCGCTTCCAGATGCTCCCGCTCATATACCATACCCGTTGGATTGGAAGGAGAATTGAGCATCACAACCTTGGTTTTTTCGGTAATAGCGGCTTCCAGCTGCGCTGCGCTGACCTTGAATGACTGCTCTTCTGTTGCTGCCACAATGACAGGCACTGCCCCTACCTGCTGCACCATTTCGCTGTAAGAAACCCAATACGGTGCCAAAATCACGACTTCATCGCCCGGGTTACACAGCGTCATCAACGCAATGTAAACATTGTGCTTTGCACCGGAAGCCACGACAATTTCCTCTGGTGTATAGGTAACCTTACAGTCCTGCTCCAACCGATGGCATGCCGCTTCTTTCAGCTTTGGCAAGCCTGCCGCAGGCGTGTATTTCGTCAAATTGCTCATAATTGCCGCAATCCCTGCGGCTTTGATTCTCTCTGGCGTTGCAAAATCCGGCTCACCTGCACCAAATCCAACAACGTCCTCCCCTTGCGCCTTCATTTGCTTATACAGCGCATCAATCGCCAATGTTGTAGATGCCTGCACACAGGCGGCAATTCTGGAAATGGGTTTTAACACAGTCAAACAACCTCCCGTTGTTCCCTCAACACTCAAGCATCCCGCTTTTTTGCGCAGTGCATCCAAACTGACACCGCCTTACAGCAAAAAAACAAAAATGCATCACTTATACTCTCTTTTGAAACTACCCTATATTATAATCTTGTTTCCCGGTTTTTGCAAGTATGACTTTGCAAAATTGCAAAATGAAGCCAACAAAAATACCACCGTCCCCATATCGGTTCGGTGGCAAATTTGAACAAAAAGACACCCTCAGTCGTTGGCAAACACGACCAAAGCACGCCCCTGCGCAATGGCAATGGTCATCTGGTCTGCGGCTGTCTCGTTTGAAATTGTAATCATTCCTGCACGTGTCACGGTCGCATCTCGCAGCGGATATTTCGCCCCTTCAATGGTCACGCCGCACAGCTGTGCATCCAGCGGCACCAGAGAAAAATATCGATACGCTTTGTTATTTTGAAATCTCTGACAGCCCCCTGCATGCAGCACCACATAGTTCTGCGCATCCAGCAGCGCACAGTGTGCCCCGCTCGCCATGGCTTCTTCCAGCAATGACAGGTTGGCAAGCAAATGGTCCAATCTGCCGCCTGTTGCACAAACCAGTGTCATCTCCTTGCAGCCACGCCGCACCAGCTCCCGCATACATGCCTGTGCATCGGTGTCATCTTTTTCCGGTTTCAGCTGAATCAGCTCCCGTGCCGCACCAACACTGCCGGAGTCAAAATCTCCTATGAGCAAATCCGGCAGCAGCCCCATCGCCTGTGCGTGCCGCAGTCCGCCGTCAGCACAAACGATGATGGCATCTGGATGTGCCGACAAAAATGTCTGGATATATCCATACTGCGTTTCGGGTGCGGACAAAAAAATTACCGCATGCCGCCTTTTTGTATTTCCCATTTTTTCACATCCTTCACGCTGTCGTACAGCCGAACATAGCTTTCATGCCGTGAAGGCGCAATCTCTCCATTTGCAACCGCTGCCAAAATCGCACAGCCTTTTTCCCGCACATGTGCACAGCCTGTAAATTTACACTGTCCCTGATAGCGTTCAAACTCCGGAAACGCATACTGCAAGTCCTCTGCCAGCACCAAGTCCATCTGCTCCGTATCAAATGAAGAAAAGCCAGGCGTATCTGCGATATAGCCGCCCTCTCCGAGCGGCCACAACTCTACATGGCGTGTGGTGTGCTTGCCCCGCTGAATCTTTTCCGAAATTGCTCCCACCTGCGCACCATATGCGGCATCCAAACGATTGAGTATGCTGGATTTTCCCACGCCCGAGTTGCCCGCAAAGGCAGACACCCGTCCACGCAGCTGCTCCCGCAGGGCATCAATGCCCATACCGGTTGCAGCACTGACGCAAATGGTTTCAATGCCGGCAAGCTGATAGAGGTCACGCAGGGCATCCGGTGCTTCCACATCACTTTTGTTGATGACCAATAGCATCTTCATGTCTTTGTGTGCCGCAATCGCCGACACTTTATCTATCAAAAAGGGGTCCGTGCGTGGCGGGGCAACCGATGCCACCACCACAACTTGGTCGAGGTTCGCCACCGCCGGACGAATCAACGTGTTTTTGCGTGGCTCTATTTCTTGCAGATACCCCGTGCCCTCCGGCTGGAGTGCCAGTGTCACACGGTCACCGACAATGGGTTTCCCAATCGTATTGCGGAATTTTCCGCGCGCCTTGCACTCAATCACACCATCTGCTGTATCGACATAATAAAACCCGCCGATGCCTTTTAGGATGATGCCTTCCAGTGCCTGCGCCTGCTTCTGCGCCCCCATCAATTGAACGTAATCGGTGTTTCTGACACCTTCGTATCATTGATATACACCGTTGCCAGCCGTGAACCACTGCCCTGTATGGTGATATTCACCATCGTGCCCGGCGCCTGCAATACCTGGTCATATGGCGTGCTGCCATCATCGAGTGTAATGACCACATGCGCACTGGTGCTTTGCGCATCCTCCGGAATGGCAACTGTAATCGTTGCCTCGCCCACGGTTGCCGTATCCGTCGGCGTATCATTGGAATTGCTATCGCCGCCGGTGGTTTCCGTATCCGTCGGCTCCGTGACTTCCGGTGCAATACCAGAGGAAATTTCAAGCGTCACTTTATCACCCGCTTCCACCTCGGTTCCGCCTGCAATATCCTGCGAAACAACGGTATTTTCCGGCTCTGTGCTTTCTACCTTCTTGGTTTTCTTAATGCCAATCTGATACGCACTCAGCGTTTTTTCCGCTTCCTCAAGGGTTTTGCCCACCACATTGGGCATCACAGCGGTTTCTACGCTCGGCTCTCCGCTGCTGACATAGACAATCAGCAAATCATTTTGCTGCAAGCTGCTGCCTGCCTGCGGCTCTGTCCGAATCACATGCCCCTGCTCCACCGTTTCCGAGGCTTCCTCGACCACGCTGTACAAAATATCCTGCCGCTTCAAATCGCTTTCGGCAGTGCTCTGCAACGCATCGGTATAGTCTGCAATCGTCACCGCCTGTGTTTTTTCAGAGCCAACACTGACATCCAGCGCAATCGTTGCACCGGATGTGACGGTTTCTCCGGCTTCCACACTCTGTGCCACCACTGTGCCTTCGGCATATTTATCACTGACCACATCTTCTCCACGCTTGAGATTAAATACCTGCTGATAATCCCCTGTCAGGGCATCGTCGATATTTTGCCCGATAAAAGATGGCACTTCATAGGTTTGCGCACTGCTGCCGCCGCTGAAAATCAAAACACCGGTCACCACCGATGCGATGACAACAAAGCATGCCACTGCAAACCCTGCAAGCATGGTGGGTGACTGGCTCATGCGCTCAAAAAACCCTTTTTTCTTTTTCTGCGGTGCTCTGGGCTGTGTGGGCTGCTGTGCGGTCTGTTTCATTTGTTCCTGCCTCCGAATGTCCTGATAGCTTGGCATTGCCTGTGTCGTGCTCAAAGTCTGCGTTTCATCCCGCTCCTGCACTCCGTTGTAGGGGAAAATGGTGTCGGGATTGTTTTTCAATCGCATAAGGTCTGCCAGCAGCTCATCTGCCGTGGTATATCGCTGCAGCACATTGGGGCACATGGCATGCATGACAATTTGGTCCATCCCCTGCGGAATTTCCCGTGCGGTTTCAGAGGGCAGCAGCGGCACAGCATTCAAGTGCTGCATGACGATAGCCAAGGGCGTTTCTCCTACAAACGGCAAATTCCCTGTCAGCATTTCATACATCACCACGCCCAAGGAATACAAATCTGTGCGATAGTCAATGCGTGAGCCTTTTGCCTGTTCCGGCGAGATATAGTGCACCGAACCAATGGCTTCCTGAATGACTTTCGTTTCTTGATTTCCCGCAAAGGAAGCAATGCCAAAATCGGTTACTTTTGCCGTTCCGTCCTGCAATATAATCACATTTTGTGATTTAATGTCTTGGTGGATGATGCCACGGCTGTGTGCATGGCTCAGTGCCCTGGCAATCTGCTGGGCAATGGATAACGTTTCCTGCCATGAAATGCGTCCGCCATGCTCCTCCAAATACACTTTCAGCGTTACGCCCTCAATCAGCTCCATCACAATATAATCCAGCCCCTGTGTGTGGCTGACATCATACACGGACACGATATTGTTGTGCGAAAGCTTTGCGACTGCCTGCGATTCAATATAGAAACGTCGACGGAATTCTGCATTTTGTGCATATTCATCTTTGAGAATCTTGATTGCCACAAATCGATTCAAAATCCGACAGCGTGCCCGATAGACCACTGCCATTCCACCGATTCCTATGATTTCAAGCACCTCATACCGCTCATCCAGAAGCTTTCCTATGTATTTATCCATACAGTTCACCCCTTACTTCTCTGCGTTGCTGCGCTGAAACAGAACCGCTGTGATATTATCCACGCCGCCATTGTCATATGCTGCATCCATCAAATCTTCAACGACTTTTTCCATGCTGCCGGGCTGCAGCAGCATGGATGCAATATTTTCATCGGACACCATACCGCTCAAGCCATCTGAACACAGCAGCAGCATTTCATCCGCGGTCAAATGCACTTCATAAAGGTCGCATGTAACCTCCGCATCCACACCAACTGCACGGGTAATGAGATTTCTTTTGGGATGATGTCTGGCATCTTCTCGTGATAGTTTGCCGGACTGCACCATCTCCTCTACATAGGAGTGGTCTATCGTCAGCTGCTCCGCACCACGCTTGCTGATGCAGTAGGCACGGCTGTCCCCCACATTGACGATGGTCAGCAGGTTTTCCGTGACCACTGCACCCACCAACGTGGTGCCCATCCCTGAAAACTCCGGCTGTGCACGGCTGAGTGCATACACTTGGCGATTTGCCTCACGTGCGGCTTCTGTCAGCATCTTTCTGACGGTCATCTGTGAAAAATCGCCCTGCTCCACATAGCGGCGCAAAACCTCCATGAACTGCTCTGTCGCAAATCGACTTGCCACATTGCCGGCATTTGCACCGCCCATACCATCACAAACCACCAGAAGAGCAACATCTGGACGAACATCAATTGCAAAGGCATCTTGATTGGTCGCACGCACGCGCCCCTTATCGCTTTTTCCATATGCTTTCATTCGTGTTTCTCCTCCTGCATCGTCCTATGCCGCAGCTGTCCGCACGCCGCATCAATATCAGGTCCCAATCTTCTGCGAACCGTGGCAGAAATGCCCTGCTTCTCTAGGATTTGCTGAAATTTTCGCACATCTGCTTTGGTGCTTGGCTGCAATGCACTCTCTTTGACGGGATTGAGCGGAATCAAATTGACATGTGCTGGTCGTCCACGCAGCAGCTTTGCCAGTGCTTCCGCCTGCCAAGGGCGGTCGCTGACACCCTGCGCCATGGCATATTCATAAGAAACTCTGCGCCCTGTTTGGTCAAAATACGCATTGGTGGCTTGTATCAGCCGCTCAATGGGATAGCTTTTGTTGACGGGCATCATGCGGCTGCGGCTTTCATTGTCCGGCGCATGCAACGAAATGGACAGCGTAATTTGCAGTTTTTCTTTGGCAAGCTGCTCAATGCGGTCGGCAAGTCCGCTGGTGGATACCGAAATATGCCTTTGCCCGATATTGATGCCGTCTGCACAGCTGACCAGCCGCAGAAAGCGCAGCACATTGTCATAATTGTCCAGCGGCTCGCCTGTACCCATCAGCACGATGTTATGTATCGGCTCTCCGCTTTCCTGCTGCATGAACAGCACTTGGTCGAGAATTTCTCCGGCGGATAGATGGCGTTTCAGTCCGTCCAGACCCGATGCACAGAAGGCACAACCCATACGGCAACCAACCTGCGTTGAAACACACACCGTATTGCCGTGCCGATAGCGCATCAGCACACTTTCCACGCATTCGCCATCGCGCAGCTGCCATAGATATTTTGCCGTACCGTCGACCTTGGAAATCTGCTTGCGTGCGACTTGCGGCACGGTCAATAAAAATCGTGCACTGAGCTTTTCCCGCAAGGCTTTGGACTGGTCGGTCATTTCCGCAAAGGATGTCACCGGCTGATGTAGCCACTTGAAAATCGGCTTGGCACGAAAAGGCTTTTCACCCATCTCCACCAGTGCCGCTTGCAATTCTTCAATTGTCAGGCATTTGATTTCTGTCATGCGTTTCTCCTTAGCTTGGCAATGAAAAATCCATCGGTATCATGGATATGCGGCAGCAGCGTGACCATGCCGTCCGCTCGCTCTCCGCAAATCGGATGGGTGAAGCTTTGTGCCGTAAACGCTGGATGTGCTGCCAAAAATGCCTGCACCACCTCTTCATTTTCCCGCTTTAAAACGGTGCAGGTTGAATAGACCACTGTACCGCCCACCTGCACATATTGTGCGCAGTTCTCCAAAATCCGAAGCTGTATCGACGGCAGTTCCGCCAGTGCAGCTTCGTCTTTGTAGCGAATCTCGGGTTTTTTGCGGATAATGCCCATTCCCGAACAGGGTACATCACACAAAACCGTCTGCGCACGCCCCACCAAATCGCTTTGTGTCTGGGTCGCATCTGCCAAACGGGTTTCGATGCAGTGCAGTCCCAACCGCTGTGCACCTGCTTGTATTTTATCCAATTTATGTGTATATATATCACAGGAAATCACCGTTCCGGTGTCCTGCATTTTTTCTGCAATCAAAAAGCTTTTGCCGCCCGGTGCGGCACAGCAATCTATCGTTAACGTATGCGGCTGCGGCTGTAACACCTCCACACACACCGCACTTGCGGCATCCTGCACGGTCACATCGCCATTCTGGAACAGCGGCAGCCCCGCAATGTCCCCACCGCTGCATAAAATCATATTTTGCACCTGTTCATGCGGTCTTGCTTCTATACCTGCCGCCTGCAGCTGCGCCAAAACGGCGTCTTTCGTGGTGCGAAACGTGTTCACCCGCAGCGAAATCGGTGCATCCGCATTGTTTGCCTGGCATAGCAAGCCCGCCTGTTTTTGTCCAAATTGCGCCGAAAACTGGCGCACCAACCATTCGGGATGGCTGTATCTTATCGCATAATAGCTTTCCTTATCCGGACAATCCAGCACCGGAAGTGTATTTGTTTCCACTGCCCGTGCCACCGCACGCAGCAGTCCATTTGCAAACTTCACCGTGCGCTCATTGGCGTGTCCGTATTGCTTGATGAGCGCAACACTTTCGCCCACTGCCGCATGCGATGGGATTTTGTCGAGCATGGTCAGCTGATAAACTGCCATACGCAGGCAATCCAACACCCGCGGGGCGATTTTTTTCAATCGTACTGAAGAAAATTTAGACAGATAAAAATCACATAAGGCGCGGTTTTGCACCACGCCATATGCCAATCGTGTTGCCAACGCGGCATCCCTTGCGGGCAGTTTGGCACGCTCCAAATACTGATGCAGCGCACCATCGGACCATGCCGCTTCCTCTGCCATGGAAAACAGCGTAAACGCCGCCGCTTCTCGCGGGGTATGTGGCCGTTTTTTAATCATCTCTGCTTCGTCCTCCAAAAATCAGCAGCAACCGTACCAACTGTGCCAAAGATACCGCCAATGCGGCAACATAGGTCATCGCCGCTGCAAACAGCGTCTTTTTTGCCATCGGATATTCGTCTGCATCCAGCAAATATCCGCTCTGAATTGCTGCCAATGCACGGCGGGAAGCATCCAGTTCCACCGGCAAAGTGACGAGCTGAAACACCGTGGACAAGGCAAACAGGGCAATGCCCGCCAAAATCAGCATACTGCTGTTGAAAATGAAACCGACCAACAACAGCGGCCAAGAAAGAGTGGACCCAAACTGTGTCATGGGCACAATCGCAGCACGCAGACGAATCGGCGCATAGTTTTTGTGATACTGCACCGCATGCCCTGCCTCATGGCATGCCACCCCGATGGCAGCAACCGAGGTCGAATCATACACATCGCTTGACAAGCGAATGACATTGCCAGACGGGTCATAATGGTCGCTCAAGCTGCCCGCTACCCGTTCAAATCGTACATTCTGCACACCATTTTGCCGCAAAACCGCCTGCGCCGCCTGTGCGCCGGTCAGTCCACGCCGATTACGCACCCGTGAATATTTTTTGAAATTGTGCTTCACACTCATTTGTGCCCACAAAGCAAGCACTACACAAGGCAAAATCAGTACAATATAGTACATGTCAATTCCATAGTAACCATATCCAAACATTGTTTTCTACCGCCAATCTTTCGTAAAATGGGGTCGGTATCTCTCATTTTCTATGATCCACCCAAAATCGTGCCGACTGCAAGCGCATGTCCACGCAAAAAATCTGCCGCACGCATTCGTTTTTTTCCAACCACTTGAATTTCGGTCAAACACAGTGCCCCATCTCCGCATGCCACCACAATACCACGTTTGGCATCTGCGGACAACACCGTGCCTGCCACGCCGCTTCCCTCGGTCGGCTCTGCCGCATAGAGCTTCATGCGTTCGCCATGCAGGGTGGTCAGTGCGATGGGCCATGGATTGAGTCCTCGAATCAGACAGTCAATTTCCTGCGCCGATTTTGACCAATCAACCACCGCCAGCTGCTTGTCAAGCATTGACGCATAACAGGATTCGCTATCCGCCTGCTTTTGGGGTTTCAGTGTTCCATCTTCCAACTTCTGCAAGGTTTCCAGAAGCAGTTCTGCACCGCTTTCCGCCAATCGTTCATAGAGTTCTCCGGCGGTTTCCCGTGCACCGATTGCCGTTTCGTATGTGAGCAGCATATCGCCCGTGTCCAGTCCCACATCCATTTGCATCGTGGTGACCCCTGCGGTTTTGTCCCCCGCAATGACCGACCACTGAATCGGTGCCGCTCCCCGCCAGCGAGGCAGCAGCGACCCATGCACATTGATACAGCCGTATTGCGGCAACTCCAGCACATATTGCGGCAGCAGCTTGCCGTATGCCACCACAACAATCAAATCGGGTGCCAATTCCTGCAAAAGTTCCGCACATACACCGTTTTTGAAGGTTTCCGGCTGATAGACGGGAATGCCATATTCCATCGCCTTTTGCTTGACCGGCGGCGGCGTCAAAATCATTTTGCGTCCCTGCGGTTTGTCTGGCTGGGTGAAAACGCCAACGATTTCCTGCCCGCTCTCTTGCAGCTTTATGAGGGACGGCACCGCAAAATCCGGTGTGCCCATGTAGACAATTCTCATTGCGGCTGCTCCATTTCCTCCTGGTCGATATATTCTACCACCTTTTCGGTGAAAAGATGCCCGTCCAGATGTTCGGTTTCGTGGCAGAAGCACTGTGCAACCACATTTTCGCCCTCACGCTCAAACCAATTGCCATAGCGGTCCTGCGCACGAATTTTTGCCCATTCCGGTCGTTTGACATAGCCAAACACTCCTGGAACAGACAAACAACCCTCCACGATTTCATGCTCCCCACGGGTTTCAATCACTTCTGGATTGATGAGCTCAATCAGTTCCTCGGGGTCTTTATAAATGTCCACCACCAGCACCACACGGCGCAAAATGCCAATCTGCGGTGCTGCCAGTCCCACGCCGCGTGATGCCTCCAAGGTTTCACGCATGTCATCGAGCAGCTGATGCAGGCGGTCATCAAATGCGGTCACCGGTCGGCAGTGCTTTTCCAGTGCTTCCTCACCTTGCGTTAAAATCGTTCGTAATGCCATTCTTTTAACTCCTTTTTTATACAGTTTCCGGATTTTGGTCTGCAAATAATGCAATGCCTTTGTTTTGCTTATCTCGTGCAAATTCCCGCAAAATGCCGGAAATCAATGCACGCCGCCGTTTCCCTTCGGGACAGCGCAGCATCAAATGATAGCGGTATCTGCTGCTGACACGCACCACGCCTGCCGGTGCAGGTCCCAAAATCGGATATTTAAAGTCTGCAAACTGCCCTTCCATCAAGCCTTCCATGCGCTTTTTCAGCCGCACGAGGGCAGACAGCACCTGCTGCTCCAGCTCACCCGAGGCGGTCAGCACCAGAATTTGCTCCAACGGAGGATGCCGCAGCGCTCCGCGGGTTGCAATCTCCATTTCGTAAAACGCATCGTAGTCCTGCCGTGCCGCCGCAAGAATCACAGGATGCGATGGCTGCAAGGTTTGAATCACAGCCCGCCCCTTGGCAAATCGCCGTCCTGCACGTCCCACAACCTGCGTAATCAGCGAAAAGGTGCGTTCTCTCGCCCGATAATCCTGTGCATACAGCCCTTGGTCTGCATCCAACACGCCGACCAGTGTCACCCGTTCGAAGTCCAAGCCTTTGGTAACCATTTGCGTGCCCAAAAGGATGTCTGCTTTGCCGCTTCCAAAGGTATCGAGCAGTTTTTCATGGGCACCACGTGCTCCCATCGTGTCGGCATCCATACGCAGGACACGTGCTTGCGGAAATTTTTCCTGCAGTTCGTCCTCCACCTTTTGCGTGCCTGGAATCTCTGCCTGCAAATGCGCACTGCCGCATTCCGGGCAGCTTCCCGTCACCTTGATGGAATAGCCGCAATAATGGCACATGGCACGTCCATTGACCGAATGATAGGTCAGTGTAGTGGAGCAAGACGGACACTCCGGCATCCACCCGCACATCACACAGGTTAGCGTGCGGCTGTTGCCGCGGCGATTGAGAAACAAAATAGATTGCTGTCCATTTTGCAGATTGGACGCCAATTCTTCGTGTAAAATCGGTCCGATTGACCCGCTGATGCCCTGCCGCAGCACGCCACGCATATCCGCCACCACCACATGCGGCAGAGGTGTCCCTTGGTACCGTTCACGGAGCGAAAACACAGGATATTTCCCCTGCTGTGCACCATAATAGCTTTCGATGGAAGGCGTTGCCGAGCCAAGCACCAAAAATGCCTTTGCCTGCACGGCACGATATTTTGCCAAATCCCGTGCATGATAGCGTGGCGGCATTTCGGATTTATAGGCGCTGTCCTGCTCCTCATCCAAAATGAGGATGCCAAGATTTTGAACGGGTGCAAAAATTGCAGAGCGTGTGCCAATCACAACCTTTGCACGCCCCTCTCGGATTTTGTTCCAGCTGTCATATCGTTCTCCGATAGACAATGCGGAATGCAGCACCGCTACCTGACCGCCGAAATGTCCCACAAATGTCCGAATCATCTGCGGCGTAAGCCCAATTTCAGGCACCAACAAGATAGCCGATTGTCCCCGTGCAACCGCATCGGCAATGAGCTGAATATAAATCTGTGTTTTGCCGCTGCCCGTCACCCCATACAACAGTGCCGCCGCTGCCCCTTCCTGCTGTGCCAGTGCCGCCAAGCCGTCATATACCTGCTGCTGTGCCCCACTCAAAACCAGCGGCGGTGCAGGCAGAATATCGGTATAATCGGGGGTGCGCTCCCGCTTTTCTTTGAACATATGCAGCAGATTGGTTTTCACCATCGTGCGCAGCACCGCATCGCTTGCCCCCGTCATATAGCGGACATCCTTCCAGCTCATCGCTGAGCCATCCGCCAGACAGGAAATTACATCCGCACGCACCGCACTGCGCCCTTTTTCCGTACGCCGCATGGCTTCTTCTGGTTCCAGCGCAAGGGTCAGCATGCGCTCGGTCTTGTCGCTTGATTTTTGGGATACTTGTGTATTGCGCACTAAAATACCCTTGTGGCACAGCGCCTGCACATACGGTGCGATGGTCTCTGTATGCACTTTTGCTGCAATCTGCTCTGCGGTCAGAGCTTCCGTTTCTTGCGTGAAACACGCCAAAATCTGTGCTTTTATGCCATTTTTTGCATGCAGTTCTGCTAAAGTTGCTGCATCCAACTGTGCCGCCAGCTGATAGGTTTCTTGCCGATGAAACCACAGACCGGTTGGCAGCATCGCACGGACGCAATCGAAAAATGTGCAGTACAGCCGCTCACGCATGTATACCGCAAGCTTGAGCATATCCCCGTCCAACACAGGGCTATCATCCAGCACGCTTAAAATTGGTTTCAAGCGACTGTCCTCGATTTTGCTCTCCCGCTGCAGCACGATGACGCCTTCCCGATGCAGATTTCCTTTTCCAAATGGTACCAGCACCCGACATCCAACCTGCGCTGCCTCTGCCAATTCAGCGGGTGCACGATAATCATATAGTCGGTCGACCGCATACGCCACCGTGTCTACCGCCACCACGCAAATACGCTCAATCATGTGTTTTTTGCCGATGCAGTGCCAACAAGCGGTCAAGCAGCAAATCTGCCAGTTCTTCTTTATACATCAAATCCAACGCCTCGCTCTGCCCATTGGCATACAGCAGCGTCACCACATTGGTATCATGTGCAAAGCCTGCGCCTGCGGTTTTCAGATTATTGGCCACCATCATATCGCAGTTTTTACGCTGCAATTTTTCACGTGCATGTTCTACCAGTGCTTGTGTTTCCATTGCAAATCCGCAAATTGTTTGATTTTCTCTCTTGTTCTGTCCAATTTCCTGCAAAATGTCTGGATTTCTGACCAAATCAATGCGCATATCATCGTCTTTTTTCTTCAGCTTCTCTTGTGCCATCTCTGCCGGACGATAGTCGCCGACCGCCGCCGCTTTGATGACCATATCCTGCTCTGCCAAGCGGTTCATAACGGCATCCCGCATTTCACGTGCAGACACCACAGGTACAACCGTCATCTGCTGCGGCGTTTGCAGCGTCGTCGGACCGGTCACCAGTGTCACCTGCGCCCCTCTAGCACGTGCACGTTCTGCCAGTGCATAGCCCATCTTTCCGGTGGAGTGGTTGGAGAGAAAGCGCACAGGGTCCAGTGCTTCACGGGTCGGGCCTGCCGTCACCAAAATCGAAAGCCCTGCACAGTCTTTTGGCGTCAGCAGGTCTGCAATCGCCTGCTCAATGACGGCAACCTCCGCCAGCTTGCCTTTGCCGGAGTCCCCGCACGCCAAGTGTCCGTCTGCCGGCTCGACAAACGCAGCACCACGTGCCTTAAGGCGCACCATATTTTCTTGCACCGCCGGATTTTCATACATATTGGTGTTCATGGCAGGTGCAAACAAAACGGGTGCCTTGGTGGCAAGCAGTGTGGTGGACAGCATATCATCTGCAATCCCATTTGCCGCTTTTCCCAGAATATTTGCCGAGGCAGGCACCACCGCAAACACATCTGCCCGTTTTGCCAGCGAAATATGCTCCACATCCCATGTAGCCGTCCGTGCGAACATATCGGAAACCACCGGATGCCCGCTTAGGGTTTCCAAGGTCAGCGGCGCAATGAATTCGCAGGCAGATTTTGTCATAATGACATACACTTCGGCATGCCGTTTGCGCAGACTGGAAACCAGTTCCGCCGCCTTATATGCCGCAATGCTGCCGGTAATGCCCAACACGATGGTTTTCCCCTGTAACTTCATGATTTATTCATCCTTGTCTTTAAAATCCTCATCATCGGATACATCTTCGTCCTCGTCTGCGCTGTTATTTTCCACAGCGTCCTCATCGTCTGAAAAATCCAAATCCAGCATGCCCAAACCGCTGTTCATCTGCATCTGCATTGATTTTCCTTCTTCCATCGGACCCGGACGATACACAATGCTGCCGGATGCAATGTCTTCCAGTGCCATCTGCACTGCCTTATCCGGCAATGGCTCTTCCACCTGATCTGCTTCGTCTGCCAAGTTCCGTGCACGCTGTGCCGCCAGATTGACCAGCAAATATCGGTTATTGACCTTGTTCATCAATTCGCTCATGGATGGATTTAACATATATAATACTCCTCTTTTTCGTTTCCTTACGGATTGGTTGGTTGACAAAAAACTTTTCGATTGCGGCAGCGCTCTGCCACAAAAATTGCAGAAAGCTGCCCTGCTGCCTGCTCCAAATTATCATTGACGATGAGATAATCAAACACCGCACTCTGCTGCATCTCCTGCCGTGCGGTTTCCAGACGGGCACGAATCACGTCCTCGCTCTCAGTGCCCCGTCCACGCAGGCGTGCCGCAAGCTCTTCAAAACTGGGTGGGGCGACAAAAATCATCACGGCGTCGGGTCGCTTGGCATGCACTGCCAATGCCCCCTGCACCTCGATTTCCAAAATGACATCCTGCCCGGCATCCAGCTTCTCCTGCACAGGTGCTTCCAAGGTGCCATAGCTGTTGCCAACATACGTGGCATATTCCAAAAATGCGCCTTGCTCTATTTTTTCAGCAAACTGCTGCTGACTGAGAAAATAGTACTGCTCTCCATCCCGCTCGCCTGTGCGTGGCTGACGTGTGGTGGCAGAAACAGAAAGAAACAGCTGTGCATCCTGCTTCATCACACGGCTGAGCAGCGTTCCTTTTCCAGTGCCGGAAGGTCCTGTAAAAATATAGAGTGTGCCACGACGTTTATTCATCTTCTATCACCTCATCTCCTGTGTGTTCCTCTGCATGCTCTTCTGTGTGTCCACCCAGCCGTCCCGCCACGGTTTCGGTCTGCAATGCCGATAACACGATATGTCCGCTGTCCATAAACAGCACTGCACGGGTGCGTCTGCCATACGTGGCATCCACTAGGGTTCCACGGTCTCTTGCCTCCTGCACAATGCGCTTGATGGGTGCAGACTCTGGGCTGACAACTGCAATGATTCTGCCGGGCGAAACCAAATTGCCAAATCCAATGTTGATTAGCTTCATCGCCGCTCCTTATTCCACATTCTGAATCTGTTCCCGAATTTTTTCAATTTCCGCCTTTAATTCCACAACAATCTTTGCAAGCTCTGCATCATTTGCCTTCGAGCCAATGGTGTTCGCTTCACGATTCATTTCCTGCACCAAAAAGTCCAGTTTGCGTCCCACCGGTGTAGATTCTTCCACCATCGCCTGCAGCTGCTCCAAATGGCTGCGCAAACGCACGGTTTCTTCATCCACCGCCACTTTATCCGCAAATAATGCCGCTTCGCTCAAAATGCGCTGCGGTTCTAGGGTCGTATCCGCCAAAACCTCCTGCATTCTCTTTTCCAGCTTTTCCCGATATTCCCGCACGCTTTCGGGCGAGCGCTGTTCCACTTGCTGTACCAGCTTGAGAATGGTT
Organism: Intestinibacillus sp.; assembly: GCA_963663775.1. Taxonomy (GTDB): domain Bacteria; phylum Bacillota; class Clostridia; order Oscillospirales; family Butyricicoccaceae. The sequence continues at coordinate 362,490 of OY760624.1, forward strand.
TCTCGGCGTGTCACCACATCCTGCCGCATCTTTTCGCCTTCGGTTGCACGCATTTGATTGAATTCCTGCAACGCCTCGGTCAGCACATCACAAACCGACGCACGCAAAGCATCAGCGTCCGCCTCCACTTTTTCTTCCGAAAGCACATCCGGCAGTCGTGCCAGATTCATCACACTGATGTCATCTTTCACGGAAAAGCGATCCCGCAGGGTGGTCAATACTTCAAAATATTGTGCCGCCACTTTTTCATTGAAAACCACCTTAGTCATGCCGCCCAGTGCATTGATGGTCACATAAATATCCACTTTGCCGCGGGCAACCTGCGCCGCCGCCGTTTTTTTGAGCACTTCCTCTAAATATCCATACATGCGGGGCACTTTCACCGTGGTATCCAAATACCGATGGTTGACTGCACGCAGCTCCACTGCAATATCGTAGTCGCCTTCTGTCTTGCGTGCACGCCCGTATCCTGTCATACTCTTCATATATTTTTATAAATCTCCTCTCAAGCTAATCCATCGGAAACATCCGACGCAGCTGCGCCATCAATTTGGAAAACGCAACATCATACGCTGCAAAAAACAGATACCAAATGCCGCCTAGGAGAAATCCCGGCATAGAATTGGTCAATGCCACCTCTGCAACAACTCCTTTTTGCAGCAAAACCAATATGAGCCCGCCATTTACCGTGGCAAACAGCAGTTTACAAACCCACTGCGCTGAAAAGCGGTGTAATTTTTCAATGCCGTATTTCACAAGGGTGTACAGTCCAAACACCCAGGCATACGCAAATGCCACGGATTTCTGCGGTAAAATTAAAATTGCCAAAATAGAGGTGGCGGCATAAATCGTCATGCCCAGCTTGACACGCCGTCTGGAAAGCGGCATCGCCAGCACAACACCACCTGCGGCGCACAAGCTGATGCGAATCATCGGCAGCATGCACGAAAGATAGAGCAGCAAAACAGACACCGCTGTCAAAACACCGCCACGTGCGATAAACTGCGATTTATTCACCCATCAGCACCCGCCTCCGCACATATTGCAGCAGCAATTGAGGCACAAAAGCTGTGCGCAGCAGTCGCATGCGCCACCGGAAGAGATTGGGCGATAGCCGCCATAGCCACCCGACATGCGCAGCATTTCGAGCGCATTGCGATATTCTTGATTGGTCGGTGCCATATTGCATGCCTGCACATAGGCACGCTCTGCCTCGTCAAACCATCCCTTGCGATAGTACACGCTGCCCATCAGAAAATACCATTCGGCATCCCGCTGCGGGCTTCTTTGCAGCATCTCTTCTGCCGCCGCAAAATTGCCGGCGTTGATGGCATTGCGAATTTGCCCATAATACCCGCCGGACTGCTGCGCCCCACTGCCTTGCTGTGTCCTTGCGCCGTCGGCAGACTTGCCCGTGCGTTGTCCCATGATTTGGTCATATGCTTCGTTGATTTCCTTCATGCGCCCCTCTGCGAGGTCTGCAAGCGGGTTGTTTACATAGTTATCGGGATGGTATTTTCGTGCCAGTTCACGATAAGCGCGTTTGATATCGTCATCTGCCGTTTCCGGGGTAACTCCCAGTACCTTATAAGGATCCATGCTTATTACGTCCTCCGTTCGATTGATACGTACCATCCAATACCTGCCGTGTGACGGTAGGCATGCCCAGGCAGATGATATTTTCCAGCAATGCAAAATCCCGCCGAATCGGCAGCAGCACAAAGGCTGCATGCACCGATGCCAAAGAGCGGGCAAGGGTCAGCTCCACCGCCTCTTTGATGGGGTCCAGCTTGGGTTCGGTCAACGCATAGCGCAGGGCAATCGGATTATAACCGCCGCTTTTCCAGTCTTCTTCTAAATCCGCACACGCATCCACCAGATAAACCCATCGCCCCATATGATACAGCATTTCTCGTAGAATCCGATTGTTTTCTGCGCCATTTTCCGGAATACATGCCTGCATCATGCGTGCAAACGGGTCTGCTGCACGGTCAATAGAGGCGGTTTTTTGCGCTTCCGCAACGGCAAGTGCCTGCATACACTGCTGCATGGTTTCACTTTCCTGCGGCAGACGCTGCTGCGCCTGCGCAAACCCATGGTGCACCATCCCCCGCAGCACCTGTGCCCCTGTCTTTTTCAGCCCCTGCTCATCGGCAATGCTGTCTTCTATTTTAAGGCATGTCAGCAGCACACTGACATCCGCCGTATACTGCAAGGGTTCGCCGGCACACAGTACACATTTCTTGCGCACCGGACTTGCCACGCATCGCTTATATTGCAGCTCGCTGTCTTGTTCCGAAAGGCTTTCAAGCAGCAGCGCCAGAAAGGTCATGTCATAGCTTAAAAAGCAGGTGTGCAAATTTCCGTAACGCTGCCGTATGGCGTGACACAGTCCGCAGTAGACGCTTTGAAACCGCTCGACCTCACGCACACGCAGTTCTGACTTGACAGGTCTGATAAATCCGAACATCGCACACCGCATCCTCTCTGTACTGCATCACCGATTGTTTCCAAAACCATATCTAAGTTATTTTACTTGATTTTCCGATAAAAAACAAGACTGCCCTGCAAAGGCAGTCTGCTTTTTTACATTTTGTTCAGATTTGACCCGCCAAGAACCATCTTTGCATACACAACAGCACAAACCTATGCGCCGCATTCCTTTGCAATCAGCAGGCGAATCGCTTCCATGGCGGTTTGAATCCCCCGCTCTGCTGCCGCAGGCGGAATATTCGGCGCATCGTCATTGTCTGCATTCCACAAAACGTTCAGCACCGCACCACAGCGCACGTGCAGCACATGTGCCACCAAAAACAACGCCGCAGACTCCATTTCACTCGTCAGCACCCCCGCCGCCTTCCACGCCTTCCACTTGGCAAGCAGCATTTCCGCAACCGGCTGTTGTGCGGGACGAATTTCCCCATAAAAGCTGTCCTTGGACTGAATCACACCCACATGATACCGCAATTGCAGACGTTCTGCCGCATCCCGCAATGCCACAGTCACGGTGAAATCTGCCGCCGCCGGAAATTCAATCGGCAAATACTCCAGCCCTGTGCCTTCCTGCCGCACCGCCGCAGTCGCAATGACAATGTCACCACCCTTTACTTCGTCCACGATGCCGCCAGAAGTACCCACACGAATGAAGGTATCTGCGCCGCATTCCACCAGTTCCTCCAGTGCAATTGCCGCAGAAGGACCGCCGATGCCCGTTGAGCAAACGCTGACTTTTTCTCCCGCGAGCGTCCCAGTATATACGGTATATTCTCGATTTTGCGCAATTTTCTGTGCATTTTCCAAATATCTTGCAATGCTTTCACAGCGTCCCGGGTCACCCGGCAAAATCACATATCGTCCCACATCGCCCGTCACGCACTGGATGTGCATCTGTTTTCCGTCAATCAGCATAGCTTTTGCCCCTCTCTCGTTACCACTTTGATGTTTTTTTCAATTTTTCGACGTTCTGTCATAATTTCATGTCCACAACCGCAGCAGCGCAGACGAAAATCCATGCCAACCCGCAAAACCTGCCAATCCCGACTGCCGCAGGGATGCGTTTTTTTTAAAGTTAAAATGTCACCCAGTCTAATATCCATTTTTCTTTCCCTCCGGTTATTTTGCAGTGTTTGGTCAATTTTGACCATTTGGCGCATATATTAAACAGACATATCGGACGTTTGATTCCGTCTCGATTGCAAAGGAGGCTTATATGCTATGAAAAAAGGCGATTTATACCCGCCCGAAGGTGTTCGTCTGCACACCCTGCAAAACCAAAATGCGCTTGCATCGCTGTCGGCTATGCGGCAGGCGATGACCGACCATATGATTTTAGAGGCCGTTGTCGGCTCGTGTACTGCCACCCATGATTTGCTCGTGCCGCTGGGTCAAAGCGGCTGTGTCGGCATTATTCCCCGTGAAGCGTGTGCCATCGGCATTGATGACGGCACCACCCGAGAGATTGCCATTTTGACCCGTGTCGGCAAGCCCGTGTGCTTTTATATCACAGAACTGGACGAAACCATTTCCCCGCCACGCATCATTCTCTCCAGACGTGCCGCTCAGCAAGAGGCACAGACGTGGTTTTTTGACCATCTGCACTGCGGGGATGTGTTGTCCGTCCTTGTCACCCATTTGGAGTCATTCGGTGCATTTTTAGACATCGGCTGTGGACTGACCTCGTTCATCGGCATCGAAAACTTATCGGTTTCCCGCATCTTTCACCCATCCGACCGCATCCACACCGGACAAACGATTCTTGCCGCTGTCCTACATATGGATCGCAGACAACATCGCATCACCATGACCCATCGGGAGCTTTTGGGCACCTGGTCGGAAAATGCGGCATTGTTCACCCCCGGTGAAACGGTGCGAGGCATGGTGCGCAGTGTGGAGTCCTACGGGATATTCATTGAGCTAACCCCCAATTTATCCGGTCTGGCAGAGCGGCACGAAGAAATCCCCATTGGCACGCCTGTTTCGGTTTACATCAAGTCAATTTTGCCTGCACGCATGAAAATCAAACTCAATATCATTGATGTTTTGCAAAATCATACCCAACTGCAAACGCCCCCTCGTTATTTCATCACCGAAGGCCCTATCCACAACTGGGTATATTCCCCCGCTGCCTGCAACCATAAATTTGTGATGACAGAGTTTGAATAACCCCGCCAACGTGTCTTATTTTTGAATGGCATCCCAATAGCGCTTCGCCGCCTGCTCGGTTTTATTTTCGCCATATTCATAGTATTGCCGACCTGCCAGTGCATCCGGCAGATACTGCTGCTTCACCCAATGGTGCGGGAAGCTATGCGGATATTGGTATGTTTTCCCCCGCCCGAGCTTTTCTGCGCCGCTGTAGTGCGCATCCTGCAAATAGGCAGGGATTTCTCCTGATGCCCCATGGCGTACATCCGCCATGGCAGCATCAATCGCCGCTATGGCACTGTTGGATTTTGGTGCGGTTGCCATCAAAATCACCGCCTGTGCCAAGGGGATGCGTGCTTCCGGCAGTCCCAACTGAAATGCCGTATCCACACAAGCTTTTACAATGGCGGCCGCCTGCGGATAGGCAAGTCCCACATCTTCGCTGGCAATCACCAGCATCCGCCGTGCCGCCGAAATCAAATCGCCCGCTTCCAGCAATCGTGCCAAATAGTGCAGAGCGGCATCTGCATCCGAGCCGCGAATGGATTTTTGCAGTGCCGACAAAATATCATAATGGCTGTCACCATCGCGGTCATAGCGCATGTTGGAACGCTGTGCCACCGCCTGCGCATCTGCCAAATGCACCGCACCGCCATCCGCCAAGCCTTCGGTTAATAGCTCCACGGTGTTGATGGCTTTGCGCACATCTCCACCGCACGCCTGCGCAATATAGGCGCAGACACCGTCCTCCACTGTGACAGCTCGATGTTCCAGTGCAATCGAAAACGCACGTCCAATGGCAGGCTGCATTTCCTCCGCTGAAACCGGTTTGAACTCAAACACCGTGCAGCGGCTTAAAATCGCATTATAGATATAAAAATATGGATTTTCCGTGGTCGATGCAATCAAGGTCAGCTGACCGTTTTCAATGAATTCCAACAGGCTTTGCTGCTGCTTTTTGTTGAAATACTGAATCTCATCCAAATACAGCAGTGCACCGTTGGGTGCCAAAAAGGTATCCAGTTCTTCTAAAATGGCTTTAATGTCCGCAATAGACGCCGTTGTGGCATTCAATCGATATAGCTTGCGCTGTGTCTGCCCTGCGATAATCCGTGCTACCGTGGTCTTGCCAATGCCCGACGGCCCATAAAAAATCATATTGGGAATATTGCCGCTTTCCACAATGCGGCGCAATACGGCATTCTCCCGAAAAAGCGTACGCTGTCCAACCACTTCCGCCAGCGTACGTGGGCGAATGCGGTCTGCAAGCGGCTGATACATGCTGTCCCTCCAACTCTAAGCGGTTTATTCCTTCGGCTTGGCCTTTGCTTTTTTCACAGCCTTCGGCTTGCCCTGCTGCACCGGATTGTTTTCCACTGGCGCACTGGAGCGATTTTTCTCTGTAACGCCCAAAAATATGTGCCAATACAGCACATATACATAAAAAACAATCGATGCCACAATCGGCACTTCGATGTCCAGATACTGCGGAAGCACTGCGGAAGCAATCAGCCCCAAAAGCGGAATGACGCCTAAAATCAGCAGCTTCACATTGTTCCAATAATGCGGAGAATTGATCACAATACTCAGCAAAAACAACGCCACCAATACCAATTCTGTCATTGGTATGAATTTTTGTGACAAATTCTGCCCACCCATCGCCAAATACGAAAGCATTCCCATCAATACCGTCGCGACTGCTGCCACGAGCATATCGAAGATTCTGCGAACCATCTTCATAGCAGTCACCTCCCTCATTCTTGTTCTATATCGTAATATTATACCATTTCATGCCGAAAAGGTCTATAGATGTTTTCCAAACCTCTTGACTTTTGTGATTTACCGTGTTAAACTGTTAATACTTAGAATACTTATGATGAGGTGAATGTTATGACCCCCTTATGGCAGGCAAAACTGCGGCAAATCGACCCGTATGTGCCGGGTGAGCAATCGAGTGCGCCCAATCTACTGAAATTAAATGCCAACGAAAATCCGTATCCGCCTTCCCCACGTGTGCAGGAAGTGCTGCATACCTTTGACCCTGCACAACTGCGCTTTTACCCCAACGCCAATGCAACGCAACTGCGGCATGCGCTTGCCGCACACCACGGGGCCAAACCCACACAAGTGTTCATGGGCAACGGCTCTGACGATGTGTTGGCGCTTGCATTCCAGTCCTTTTTCTGTTCAGATAGCCCCATTCTATTTCCGGACATCACGTATTCGTTTTATCCGGTCTGGTGCTCTCTATTCCGCACCCCCTATGAAACCGTTGCGCTCGATGCCGACTTCCGCATCAATCCACGTGACTATGACCGCCCCTCCGGCGGTGTGATTCTGCCCAATCCCAACGCCCCCACCGGCATTGCCGAAGGTCGTGCTTTCTTGGAAGATATTCTGCAGCACAATCAGGATTGTGTGGTGATTATTGACGAGGCTTATGTCGATTTTGGCGGTTGGTCTTGTGTGCCCCTGCTGCAGCAATATGATAATTTGCTCATCGTGCAGACCTTTTCCAAATCCCGCTCTCTCGCAGGTCTGCGCATCGGTGTTGCACTGGGTAGCGAAACGTTAATTTCAACCTTAGAAGCGGTGAAAAACTCCTACAATTCTTATACAATGGACGCTCTCACCATTGCAGCCGGCACAGCTTCGGTCGAAGACGATGTCTTTTTCCATGAAACCTGCGCCAAAGTGCAAGCCACCCGCAGCCGCAGTGCAACCGCATTGTCCAATCTAGGGTTCACCGTCTATCCGAGCGATGCGAACTTTCTCTTTGTGTCACCACCAAAATTGTCTGCAAAAGAGCTGTTCGATGCCCTGCGTGCACAAAACATCTTCATTCGCTACTTTAATCTGCCCCGCATTGACAACTGCCTGCGCATCACCATTGGCACAGATGCTGAAATGGACAGGTTGCTGACAGCAATCACAGGAATTTTATCCCAATAACCTGTGTATTTTAAAAAGCAACGGTTTGCAGAAACCGTTGCTTTTTTCTGTGCATTATGCGATTAAACCAAAACTCACAGGCAGGACATATAACAAAATACCGTAAAAGTGTACCAATGCACCCAAAAGAACGAAAATATGCCAAACAGAGTGCATATACGATACGCCTTTTCGTACATAAAACAAAATTCCAACGGTGTAGAATAATCCGCCTGCCAGCAAAAACAGCATGCCATCCATAGAAACCGCTGCAATCATCGATTTGATGGTAATCACAACTGCCCAACCCATCAAAATATATAAACACATCGAAACTTTTGCAAATTTCTTCATATCAATGGCATTTAGCACCACACCGAGCAATGCACAAATCCATAAGACCCCAAAAAATACCCAACGACCGACACCATGCAAAACCAGCATCACATAGGGTGCATTGGTGCCCGCAATCAATAGAAAAATGGCGCAATGATCCAAAATACGCAGTATTTTTTTGGCTCTTGGGTACGGCAAGGCATGATAACACGCCGAACTGAGGAACATCATGCACAATGTAAAGCAATATAGCGAGCATGCGGCAATCGCAAGTGCATTGCCATAATGAATACACAGTGCCAACATATAGCCATATCCAATCAGCGCAAGCATCGCACCCACGCCGTGCAAAACAGCATTTGCAATTTCCTCACCAATACTATACGGCATTTTTTTATTTCGTAGTACTTTGGATTCCATGGTCACATCTCCCTGTAAACAAACATTTGACGTTTTCACTTCCTACATTTTAACTTTCCCACGATTGCCGAAAAAATCAAATGTAAAAAAAGGAAAAGCCCAGCCTGAGCCGGGCTCTTCCTCCCACATCCGGCGATATACAATGGTATCACCGAATGAATTTTAATTACTTACGGGAAACAGCCTTCTTCACAGCAGCAACCAAGTCCGCCGGTGTCAGGTTGTATTCTTCACGCAGGAATCCTTCTGCGCCAACTTGTCCGAAACGGTCCTGAATGCCGACCATTTCCATCGGAACCGGGCAGTTCTTTGCCAAAACGTTTGCAATCACAGAACCCAAACCAGAAGTTACCTGATGGTTTTCTGCGGTTACCACGCAGCCGGTTTCCTTTGCAGAGGAAACAACCAGCTCTTCGTCCAGCGGCTTCCAGGTCACGATGTCGATAACCTTTGCGGAAATGCCTTCTGCAGCCAAAGTTTCCTGTGCCTGCAATGCAACGTCAACCATGATGCCTGCTGCAATGATGGTAACGTCGGTGCCTTCCTTCAAGGTAACACCCTTGCCGATTTCAAAGTCAGACCCATCTGCATACACAGTGGTGAACGCCTTACGAATCATACGGGTGTAAGACAGGCCGTAGTGTCCTGCCAGCTTCTTGGTCAGTGCATACATCTGTGCATAGTCTGCTGCGTCTGCAACAACCGTTTCCGGCAGGGACAGATACAGTGCACAGTCTTCAAACGGCATGTGTGTGCCGCCGTTGTATGCTGCAGTAACGCCAGGGTCAGAACCGATAACCTTAACGTTCAGACCTGCATAAGCAACAGACATAAATGCCTGGTCAAATGCACGACGGGATGCAAAGCAGCCGAAAGAGTGCATAAATGCCTTCTTGCCGGTTGCAGACAAACCTGCTGCAATGCCCATGCCGTTTGCTTCCGCAATGCCCACGTTAATGGTGCGTTCCGGATAAGCCTTGAGCAGCTTGCCGGTGTTAATGCAGTTCATCAGGTCGCAGTCGACGTGTACAACAGTCGGGTCCTGCTCCATGAGCTCGAGCATTGCGTTTACATATGCGTCACGATTTGCACGAGCATCTTTCTCGTGCTTGCCAATCAAAGTAAAACTCATTGTTGATACCCTCCTTACTGTGCCTTAATCTCAGCGAGCTGCTTTTCTGCGGCTGCAATTGCCTCGTCCCACTGCTCTTTGCTTGGCTGAGAGCTGTGTGCGCCGGTGCCTTCCGCAAAAGTTGCGCCCAGACCCTTGATTGTGTGCAGCACGATGCAAGTCGGCTTGCCTGTGGTAGCATATGCTTCCTGAATCGCGTCATAAATCGCTTCAACGTCGTTGCCGTTTTCCAAATCAATTGTGTTCCAGCCAAATGCTTCGAACTTTGCTGCAAGACCCTTGCCATGCTTCAGGATGGAATCAACCGCACCATCAAGCTGATACTGGTTGTCATCGACGAAGCAAACCAAGTGGTCGAGTCCATAGTGCGCTGCAAACTGTGCGCCTTCCCAAACCTGACCTTCATCGCATTCGCCGTCGCCGAGGAATACGAAGGTGTGGTTGTCACGGCCGTCAATCTTGTTGCCCAGAGCGGCACCGATTGCGGTGGACATGCCCTGACCCAGAGAGCCGGTGGTCAAGTCAACGCCCGGTGTCTTCTGACGGTCGGTGTGGGACGGGAAGTTTGTGTGAGACTTGTTGAGGGTATATGCGTCTTCCAGCGGATAGAAGCCCTTCAAGCCGAAGGTTGCATATGCCGCCGGGCCTGCATGTCCCTTGGACAAAACACACCAGTCACGGTCTTCCCAACGCGGATTCTTCGGATCATACTTCATTACATCGCCGTAGAGAACTGCGATTGCGTCAATGATGGACATCGAGCCACCTACGTGACCGAAGCCAAGAGAACCGATTGTTTTCAGCGTCTGTACTCTGATCTCCTGTGCAAATACACGGAGTTCTTGCATTTTTTCTGCTTTCTGCATGAAATACACCTGCCTATTTTCTTATTTTTCCTTGCAAATCGTGATCCATACCACTCGCGGACGAAATGTCCACGCTGCTCACTTAATAGTACCATTATTGCATGTATTTTTCAATGCTAACCTATCAATTATTTTCATAATTTTTTTAGGATAGTCTGACCGTTTCTGCACATTTCCTGCAAAAGTGTTTTGTCTTTTTCTGATTTGTTTTGTTTTTGTGGTTGCATTTTTATTGATTTCTGATAAACTATAGGTAGATATTGAAGAGACAATTTGGCAAGGACACGTTATGGCTGTTGGCGTGTCCTTCCCCCTTTGTATGCGACAAACCGCTTTGAAGCCGGTAGCTTTGCTGTATGCGTCGCACACAGTACATGAAAGTCGAGGTGTAGGCATTTGAAAATCAGCAGGCTCAATTCCATCGAGCAATATGTCATCGCACGGGAAACCGCAACGATTGATGAACTTTGTGAAACCTTTGGTGTATCCAAAAATACCATTCGCCGCGATTTGAATGAACTGGAAGCCCGTGGACACATCGCCAAGGTATATGGCGGGGTGACCGCCATTTCCTCTGCCAGTGCCGTGCCCACCCCGATTCGCTCCGGCATGCACTCTGCGGATAAAACGCTGATTGGTCGTCTGGCTGCCGAGGAGGTTGCAGACGGGGACACCATTTTCTTAGATTCCGGCACCACAACGGTCTGCATGCTCAAATTCCTGACCAAAAAGAAGCGCATCACCTTGGTCACGCATTCTCTGGGTGCCATGGCGGAGGCATCGAAATATGAAAATCTCAGCGTGATTTCTCTGGGCGGCATTTATTCCCGCCCCACCGATTCCTTCGTGGGTTTATCTGCTTTCGAAGCGCTTTCTGCCATGAAAATTAACAAAGCCTTTATGGCAGCAACCGGTGTCAGTCTGGAAAACGGCATGACCAACACCACCTTTTTAGAGGCGGAAATCAAGCGCGGGGTTGTCCAGCGTGCTTCGCAGATTTTTCTGCTTGCAGACGGTTCCAAGCTGGAGCGTGACGCCATGGTTTCCTTCTGCCCGCTGTCACGTCTGACTGGCTTCATTACTGACCGCCGTCCCGACGAAAAATACATGGATTTTTTTAACAAGCATCAAATCCGTGTGCGCAGTGAAAATGGATAACTGTCCCCTGCCCCTTGGTTCCTTCGGATGGAGAATTGAGGGGAAATTAGAAGCTGTATTCACAAACGAGAGCCGATGAATTCGGGAAAGATTTTTTACTACGCAAGGCAAAAACGCAGGAATATAAGGTGAGCACGCCGGTGCGAGAAAATCCACTGGTGGGCTGGGTGTATTCCAAGGGTTTTTAACGCCGCATGGCAGAAAAGATTTCTCAAATACGGCGGTTCTCCATTGTGAATACAGCTTCTCATGTTTTCTGCCGATATTCAGACGGCGTGCAGCCATAGGTTTCCCGAAATCGCTTGATAAAATAGCTGAAATTATCAAACCCTACTGACATACCAACTTCCATAATCGGCAGATTGGTTTCCCGCAGCAGGCGGGAAGCACGCTCAATGCGCAGAAAATTCATGTGCTGTGTCAGTGTACGCCCAATATTATTCTTAAAAAACGTGCAAAAATACTGCGGTGACATATGAAAATGCGTGGAAACATCGGCAAGCCGCAACCGCTCCGTGCAGTGCGCATCCAAATATGCCACAATTTCACGCAGAGTCACGGTTTTGTACGTTGCACGGTCCGCACATGGACGAATCAGATTTTCTCCCGCAATCAGTGCCAAAATACGCAGCAAATCCGCTTTTACCTGCACTTGATAACCGGGTTTTTTCATCCTACAGGCTGCCAAGCTGTCCTGCAGTGCCGCAGTCACCTGCGCTGCCACTGGATTTTCCCGCGGTAGCATGGTTTGAAATTCTATTGCGCCCGCTTCCATCGGTGCAAGCCACTCATTTTGTGCCAAATCGGTGCGGGCGAACTGCAAAAAGTTCATGGGAAAGACAAACGCATGGAATGTGCCTCCCGCACCACCTCGAATCTCGTGCAGCTGCTGCGGATTGACAAAATACACCTCTCCCGGCACGGCGGTGTAAATCTCCTCGCCAATCGTCAGCCCCACCCGACCTTCCTCCACCATAATAAACTCAGTTTCTGGATGCCAGTGATAGGGCACCAAATCCGATTCCTGTGTTTCCAGTGCCGGATAAATTTGAAACGGAAACGCCTGCGTGCCATGAATCCGCTTTTCCCGTTGTGTTGCATTCATAAAAACAGTGCTTCCTTCCTTTGCTTAAAATCGTGTTATTAGTTGCGAAAATATTACAAGACAAATCCGTGTCTTCTGACTATAATTATAAACGAAGCTGTAGCAAAATACAAGATTCTATCTTTTTTAGAATCCTTTTTGTTTTTGAATCAGCAGTGTACTTCCTTCCCCTATGATGAATTGTAAACAAAACCAGGAGGTAATTTTTATGTATATTGACAAGCAGGTAAAGCGTGGTTATAACGAATATATCCAGCTTGAGGACGGCATCGGCAAGGACGCAATGATGGATGTTGCGCTTCTGGTCATGGAAGACGGCGACACTTACACCTTTGAGGAAGCCGAAAAGGAACTGGCAGTCATGCCATTCTGCGGCAAGCTGACCATCGCTTGGGATGACCAGACCTGTGAAATTGACCGCCCCAATCCGTTCGACTACAACCCGTGGTGTCTGCATGTGTGCAAGGGCACAAAGGTTACCGTCACTGCAAAGGGTAGCTGCGAAATCTATATCCAAAAGACCTTGAACGAAAAGACCTTCGAAAACAAGATATACACCCCAGACATGACCGATACTTGGGCACGCGGCAACAAGGGCGAGCTGCTGGGCTGCACCAAGCGTGATGTACGCACCTGCTTCGATTTGGACAATGCACCGTACTCCAACATGGTGTTGGGTGAAGTGATCAACCTGCCGGGCAAGTGGTCTTCCTACCCGCCGCACCATCATCCGCAGCCGGAAGTATATTTCTATCACTATGACAAGCCGCAGGGCTTCGGCGCTGGCTGGGCAAACGATGAAATCTACGAAACCCGCAACAACGGTCTGGCAATCATCACCGACAAAATGCACTCTCAGGTCACTGCACCGGGCTATTCCTGCTGCTATGCTTGGGGCATCCGTCATCTGCCGGGCGACCCGTGGGATAAAACCCGCATCGACGATACAGAGCACCTGTGGCTGCTGGAAGAGGATGCAAACGACAACATCTGGCACTGCCCGACCGGCAACTAATCGTTCTATTTTTTTCATTTGTTTTTTATTTTTTAAAATAAAACTGGAGGAATTTTTTCATGAAAAAGACCATTCGTCTTACCACTTCCCAGGCGCTGATTCGCTTCCTGGAAAACCAATATGTCAACTTTGACGGCAAGGAAGAGCAGTTCATCGGCGGCTTCTTCATGCTGCCGGGTCACGGCAACGTTATCGGCCTTTGCAACGGCGTAGAGCAGGAAATCAAGAGCATTCCGCTGTATCAGGGCAAGAACGAGCAGGGTCAGGCACACGTTGCCATGGCTTATGCAAAGCAGAAGCTTCGCAAGCGCATTCTGGCAGTTTCTTCTTCTGTCGGCCCTGGCGCAGTCAACATGATTACCTCCGCTGCAACCGCAACTGCAAACTGCATTCCGGTGCTGTATCTGCCGGGCGACATCTATGCATCCCGTCAGCCCGACCCAGTGCTGCAGCAGATGGAGCAGCCGCATGACCTGTCCATCTCCACCAACGATGCATACCGTGCTGTTTGTAAGTATTGGGATCGTATTTCTCGTCCTGACCAGCTGATGACCGCTTGCATCTCTGCAATGCGTGTGCTGACCGATCCGGCAGATACCGGCGCTGTTTGCTTGTCTTTGCCGCAGGATGTACAGGGTGAATCCTATGATTATCCGGAATACTTCTTCCAGAAGCGTGTATGGCGCATCGAACGCCGTCCGGTAACCGACTATGCCGTACAGGCAGCAGCAGACGCTATCATGGAAGGCAAGAAGCCGATGATGGTTTGCGGCGGCGGCGTGCGTTACTCCGAGTGTGCAGATGAATTCTTGGCATTTGCAAAGGAATTCAACATCCCGTTTGGCGAAACCCAGGCTGGTAAATCTGCGATTGAATGGACTGAAGAGCTCAACATGGGCGGCATCGGCACCACAGGCACCGGCATGGCAAACGAATTGGCGCACAAGGCTGACCTTGTTATTGGCGTAGGTACTCGTTACACCGACTTCACCACCGCTTCCAAGTGGCTGTACACCGATGCACAGAAGTTCGTCAACATCAACGTTTCCGAGTTCCATGCATTCAAGATGGATGCCGTTCCGGTTATTGCGGATGCAAAGGGTGCTTTGGTTGCTATCGCTGCAGAACTGCGCAAGCGTGGCTACAAGAACAGCTACACCACCGAAATCGCAGATGCTCGTGCAAAGTGGCTGAAGGAACTCGACCGTCTGGATACCATCAAGTACACCGGACCGGACTTTAAGCCGGAAGTCAACGATGCAAACCGTGAATGCATTGAACACTTCATCGAAGCGAACAAGTCTATCCTCACACAGACCGAAGTGCTCGGCGCAGTCAACCGTATGATTGCACCGGATTCCATCGTCATCTCTGCTGCAGGCTCTCTGCCGGGCGATATGCAGCGTATGTGGCGTCCGAGCGTTCGTGAAACCTATCACATGGAATATGGTTACTCCTGCATGGGTTACGAAATCTCTGGTGCGCTGGGCATCAAGATGGCTTGCCCAGACAAGGAAGTGTACTCCATGGTGGGTGACGGTTCTTTCATGATGCTGCACTCCGAAATGATTACCGCTGTGCAAGAAGACATGAAGATTAACGTCATTCTGCTGGACAACGCAGCATACGGCTGCATCAACAACGTGGAAGTTGACCAGGGCAATGATACCCGCTTCACCGAAATGAACATGCGTGCACCGGGTGCTCCGCATGACGGTAAGCACAAGGGCAAAGCATTCACCATCAACTTCGCACAAATCGCAGAAGGCTATGGCATGAAGTCCTATGAAGTTCGTACCATGGAAGAACTGGAAGCTGCTATCGAAGATTCCAAGAAGCAGACCAACTCTACTTTGATTGACATCAAGGTTCTGCCGAAAACCATGACCGATGGCTATCAGTCTTGGTGGAGAACGGGCGTTGCCTCTGTTTCTGACAAGCCGGAAACAAAGGCTGCATATGCTGACCTCTGCCAGAAGCTGTCTGAAGGCCGCGATTATTAATTCTTCACCCCGCATAACCTTGCAAGGTGCGTACCAACTGGTACGCACCTTTTTATGTTGACTTTGCAGCATAAAAGAGGAGCATATCCACATGGATATGCTCCTCTTTTATCGTATCTATCATTTAAACCTGTATTATGGCAGATAAAATGCTTTCTTTGCTACATCTGCACAAATGTATGGCTACAGATTCTGATTAGTTCTTGCTGCGAATATACTCGTCCATTGCCGCCGCAGCCTTTTTGCCGGCACCCATCGCCAAAATAACGGTTGCCGCACCAGTAACGGCATCACCGCCTGCAAACACACCATCTTTAGAGGTGATGCCATGCTCGTCATCCGCCACAATACAGCCACGCTTATTGGTGTCAAGACCGGGTGTAGTCTTGCGAATCAACGGGTTTGGGCTGGTGCCGATGGATACAATGACACAATCCAAATCCAACGTGAATTCACTGCCCGCTATCGGCATTGGGCGCCGGCGACCAGAAGCATCCGGCTCCCCAAGCTCCATTTCCTGACAGCGCATACCCGTGACCCGATAGGTTTCTGCATCACCCAGCACCTCTAGCGGTGCAGTCAAAAACTTGAAGATAATGCCCTCTTCCTTGGCATGATGGATTTCTTCCAAACGTGCCGGAAGTTCTTCTTCACCACGGCGATAGACGATGTACACTTGGTCTGCACCCATGCGCTTTGCACTGCGTGCAGCGTCCATTGCCACGTTGCCGCCGCCAATGACTGCAACCTTCTTTGCCCGCTGAATCGGAGTATCTGCGCCTTCTTTGTATGCTTTCATTAGGTTGACACGGGTCAAATATTCGTTTGCAGAATATACACCATTGTAGTTTTCACCCGGCACATTCATGAAGGTCGGCAGACCTGCACCAGAGCCGACAAACACGGCCTCATAGCCGTCTGCAAATAAATCATCAATGGTTTCCGAGCGTCCTACCACAAAGTTCAATACAAATTCCACACCAAGCTGCTTTAAGGTGTCAATTTCTTTCTGTACGATGTCCTTTGGCAGACGAAACTCCGGAATGCCATACATCAGCACACCGCCTGCGGTATGCAATGCTTCAAAAACCGTCACCGTATAGCCCATACGAGCCAAATCCCCTGCACAGGTCAAGCCAGCAGGACCTGCGCCGACCACAGCCACTTTATGCCCATTGGCAACTGGCTTTTCGGGTGTTTCCGTCACATTTTTCATCGCCCAGTCCGCTGCAAAGCGTTCCAAACGACCGATTGCAACCGCTTCTCCCTTGATACCACGTACACATTCACGCTCACACTGGCTTTCCTGCGGGCAAACACGTCCGCAAACCGCTGGAAGCGATGAAGTTTCCTTGATTTTCGCTGCTGCTTCGCCGAATTTACCGTCTGCAATCAAGGCAATAAACTCTGGAATCTGTACGGAAACCGGACAACCGGAAATGCACGGCTTATGCTTACAGTTGAGGCAGCGCTGTGCCTCTTCGATTGCCATTTCCGGGGTATATCCCATCGCTACTTCTTCAAAATTCTGGTTGCGCACTTCTGGCGCCTGCTCTGGCATTGGAATTTTATGTGGATTCATGTTCGCCATCTTACTTGACCTCCATCTTGTGCAAATTGCATTCGTGATGATGCTCTGTAGCCGTCTTTTCCTGCACCTTGTACATGGCAGAACGACGCATTGATTCATCAAAATCCACGAGATGTCCATCAAAATCCGGTCCATCCACACATGCAAAACGGGTCTCCCCGCCCACGGTCAAGCGACAGCACCCACACATGCCCGTGCCGTCCACCATCGTTGCATTCATCGAAACAATGGTCTTAATGCCATAAGGACGGGTGGTTTCGCACACAAATTTCATCATAATCATCGGACCGATGGCGATGACTGCATCATATTGTGCTCCGCCGTCAATCAGTTCTTTGAGCACCTGCGTAACCAGTGCCTTGCGTCCATTGGAGCCATCATCGGTCACAATGTGTAGGTTGGTGCTTGCCGCACGCATTTCTTCCTCCAAAATGATAATATCTTTGGAACGAAATCCTGCAATCAAATCGACCTCTGCGCCCATTTCATGCAGCTTTTTTGCCTGCGGATAAGCAATTGCACAGCCCAAACCACCGCCGACAACTGCCACTTTTTTCAATCCATCCAGATGAGATGCCTCACCGAGCGGTCCTGCAAAGTCATGCAAACATTCGCCCACTTCCAGCTGTCCCAACGCCATGGTTGTTGCACCAACCTCTTGGAAAATAATCGTAACTGCACCGCTCTCACGGTCATAGTCCGCAATGGTCAAGGGAACACGCTCCCCATCTTCGCTGACACGCAAAATGATGAACTGCCCTGGCGCAGCTTTTTTTGCCACATGGGGTGCATCGATTAACATTCTTTTGGTATTTGCATTTAAACTTTCTTTTTTTAAGATTTTGTACATTATACTTACATACCTCCCGGCTTTTACTAAACGTTTATAGTATACCTGTTCCTCTCGCAAAAAGCAACACAAAATATTCACATTTCTTGCGGAATTCTATACATCCCATGCTATCTACAAAAGTTTTATGGCGAAATCGGATAATGCAATGTGACAAACTGTTTTGGAATGTAGCCCTCGTTTGTGCCACAATCCACGTGCAGCCAATCCTGCATTTTTTTGCGCACACAAACCTGCTCCCCACACCCCACCTGCGCAACCACTACTGTGCCTTCGGCTGGATATTGATAAATCGCCTGTGTATCGCATGGGCTTTCTATGGTTGCCACCTGCATCTGTTCTTGTGCTTGCAGATGCAAAAAATATGTATGGATGGCTTGCAGCATGGCTCTGGCGATGCTGCAAATTTCTTCTATAAACCAAGGCTGTCTGCCCCAGATTTCCAGCTGCAATATCGCCGGTTTCCCAACCGTGGATGGCAACCCTTGCAGTGGGGCAACCTGCACAAAATTGGTGCAAAACTCCTGCAGATATGCGGCTAGTTGTCTGGCAAGGGCAAAATGCTCTGCATCTACCTGTGCATATCGAATTGTTCCTGCGTATGCGGCATTTTGCTGACCGCAGATTTTTGCCTGCAGAAGCACTGCATCGCCCGCATCCCAAGGTCTGTCTGCGCCGGTTTGCGACACGACCTGCACGCATTCCAAACCTGCTATGCCTGCCTGCTGCTCCAACATTTCCCACAGCTGTTCCATCGCACTGCTTTCTCGTGTCAAATCCGCATTGCTCTCAGGTTGTGCAAGATATATCGTTGGCATATCAATCCCTCCATTTCCACATGTTTTCTATGCCTAGTCTATGCTGTCCACTGCGCACATGTGAAAACGGGGATATTTATAGCTTTTGCAGCAGTTCGATTTGCTCTCCGCTCGGTCCTGTGAAAAACCAATTGGTCAATCCGCCAAACAACTGCGGCAGCACCTTGGGTTCTGCGGTTAAAAACGTATCTATGCCTGCACCCTGCACTTCCTGCACAGCCGCTGCCAAATCGCTGACTTCCACTGCAAAATGCGCAATTGCACCAGCTTGGGACGAAACCTCCGTACCATCATGGGGCTCAATGAGCTCTAACACAAACCCACACCACGCAAGCAGGGCGATTTGATTGATCCCCGTTGGCTTCTGTACCGCATCCCGCGCTTGCACTATACCGCCCAAGCTCTCATAAAATGCAATGCTCTTTTGCAAATCTGCCGTGAAAATTGCAATATGTGCCAAGCCTTTTGCTGTTTTCATCTGTTTCTGCCTCCATTTTGTTTCATCGTCTTATTGATGCAATCAATCTATAAAGAAACCGATGCCGCAAAGAAGCGATGCGACATCGGTGTTTCCCTTTGCACCTCTTGCAGGGATACCCTTTTAATATAAATTTTTTCGTTTCAGGAATAGCCATGCGCAAACGCACCCCAAGAGTGCCAGCACCACCGGTGCCCACCAAAAATATGCGATTGGCAGCCCACTGACATTCATGCCATAAAACCCGAAAATAATATTGGGAATCGTCATAATAACGGTAATGACGGTCAAAACCTTCATAATAATATTTAAATTATTGGAAACCACCGAGGAATACGCTTCAATCGTTCCCGACAGAATGCTGGAATAAATGCTCGCCATTTCAATTGCCTGCCGTATTTCAATCAAACCATCTTCTAAAATATCCCTATCATCCTCGTAAACCTTCAGCACCCGCCCACGCAGCATTTTTTCCATTGTGACTTCGTTGCCCTTCAAAGATGCCGAAAAATAGACCAAAGATTTAGACAATCCCAACAATTGAATCAATTCTTCATTTTTGAGAGAATCATACAACCGCCGTTCAATTTTGGTAAATGTACGTTCAATCAAGCGCAGATATTTCAAATATCGCCCTGCGACCCGCAGCAGAATCTGAAATACAAACCGCACCTTAAGCTGTGTATGAATGTCCTTCACGGCGCCTTCTGCGATAGAACGTGTGATGGAAGTATCTTGCAGACACACCGTCACCACCGCATTGTCCACCACGATAATACCGAGCGGCAAGGTGCTGAAAACCTGCTGCTGACTCGTGTCTGTTTCCGACCCATGCTCAATAATCGGTACGTCAACGATTATCAGCACATGATTTTCTTCCACGTCAACACGAGAGCTTTCTTCGGGGTCCAATGCCGCATGTACAAAGTCTTCTTCCACGCTGAGCAAGGTGCTCACCCGCAGCACTTCCTCATGGGTTGGGCGCACCATATGAATCCAACAGCCTGCGGTAAAGCTCGGAAGCTCTTCCACCCTGTTGTCCACCGTTCTATAATATTGAATCATGCTTCCTGCCTTTCTGCGGCAGCGTTAAGCAAATAGACCGCCGCAAGGATTCGTAAACTCTTTTTTTCTACTTCGAGGCTCAGGACTCACGGCGTGTCACTCCTTTCATCATCAAACGGTTTTTAATACGGCAATCTCTTAGTGGTTTTTGCCGAAAATCTTCAAAATTTCTTCAAAATCACGGTCTGTTGCCGTTTCCTCTTGTGCAACAGGCTGCTCTTCGGGCTGTGCCGCAGCGGCAGTCTGCTGCGCATTGGTATACAGTGCCGCATTTGGTGCCGGCTTTTTGGTTTCCACAGTTGCTGCTGCCGGCGGGGTGCGATCAAAACCGGTTGCAATGACCACCACGCGAATTTCATCATCCATATCATCATCAATGGAAGCACCAAAAATGATATGTGCATCCGGATGTGCGGCCGCCTGCACCATGCCTGCCGCAGTTTCGATTTCGTCCAAGCCAATGTCCGACGAACCCATAATAGACAGGATGACACCGTGCGCCGCTTCGATTGAGGTTTCCAGCAATGGGCTGGAAATTGCCATTTTTGCCGCTTCGGCTGCCTTGTCTTTCCCTGCCGCCTTGCCCATACCAATGTGTGCAAATCCGGCATCCTTCATCACCGAGGTGACGTCCGCAAAGTCCAGATTGATGAAGCCCGGCACCGTAATCAATTCTGAAATGTTTGCGACAGCCTGCCGCAACACACCGTCGGCAATTTCAAACGCATTTTTAAAGCTGATTTTTTGCTCAGATACGAATTTCAAACGTTCATTGGGGATAATAACCAAAGAGTCGACATTTTCACGCAATGCCTCAATGCCGCCCAGTGCTTGCTCAATACGGCGTTTTCCTTCAAAATTGAACGGACGGGTCACGACACCAACGGTCAAAATGCCCATTTCACGTGCAATTTGTGCCACCACAGGTGCGCCGCCGGTACCCGTACCGCCACCCATGCCTGCGGTGATGAACACCATGTTCGTGCCTTCCAGTGCACTTGCGATTTGTTCACGGCTTTCTTCCGCCGCTTTGCGTCCGATTTCCGGATTGGAGCCTGCCCCTTGTCCCTTGGTCAGCTTTTCACCAACCTGAATCTTAATGGATGCCGCAGAATAATTCAGAGCCTGTTTATCGGTGTTGACCGCAATAAACTCTACCCCTTTGACGCCACTGGAAATCATACGGTTGACGGCATTATTGCCGCCGCCGCCAACGCCGATAACCTTGATGGTTACCACGTTATCCATTCCCATTTCAAATTCAAATCCCATCTTGCCGTCCTCCGTTATCTATGACTTGTCCGATGTGTGCTTCTTGCACATCAGAATCCTGTTTCACATCAAAAGCAATCTGTTTCTGATTGCCTAACGTTTTAATTTTACCCCTATTCGAATGTTTTTGCAATATATAATGTTGAATCTTTGCAAGATTATTAAAAATACGTGTGCCAAAATACACAATTGCCGCCAGTGAAAAATCCACGCCGAGCCTCGTTCCCGCCAATGTTAAAATTGCCGCAAGAATCGTATTGATAAAAAAGCCGCTGATGAACGCTCTGGAATCGAATTTTCGGTGCACTTGTGCAGAAATACCGCCAAATAACGTATTGCACGCCGCAAGCAGCCCCACCGCAACAAACGGCGTTGCTGCCGCAGGAATATCAAAAGGAATCAAGCTTCCGCAAATCACACCCACCAGAACACCAAGCATTTGAATCATTCGCCGCTTGCTCCTTTCGACTCTGCATCATCCGATTGTGCCGATGTTTTCACCAACTTGGCATATTTAAAATTCAAGCCGCCGTTATAGCCGGCAATGGAAAGATGCTGTGACTTTGTGACGACGCATTCAATGCCCCAAATGGCGAGCGAGTCCACAACCCCTTGGCGCATGGTCAGCGCACTCGCCAAATCATCTGCATTGCCAATGGCACAAATGGTAAACGGTGCGGCATAACGATTGTTATTGACACTGACAATCGAGCCTGCACAGCGAATTTCACTGGTTGCGAGTAGCCGCTCGCCGTTCAACGAGAGCGCTTCCGCACCTGCGTCACGCAATTCATTGACCACTTTGAGCAAATCCTCATCATGAATGACATAATTGTTCTCGTCAATGCCAATGGTATTTGGCAGCTGCGAATCCTGCAGCACCACCGTGACCCCTGGACCTTCCACGGCACTTTGTCCAGACAACAGCATGCTTTGCTCCAGCTGCTGCGCCAACACCTTGGTGTAGCCGCCCGATGTTTCGGCTTGGTCTGCATAGGCCTGCAAATCATCTTTATATTCTAAAATCTGATTGTACAAAGCTTCGTTCTTTTCCTGCTCCACCGTCAGCTGGGTTTGCAGCTGGTCTGCACGTGCCTTTGCCGTGCTGCCCACTGCGTTGCCTGCACGTACACTGCGCATCTGCCATGTCAGCCCAAATGCAAGCAGTGCACAAACAGCGGCAATCGCAAGAGAACTTCTCCAGTTTTTTTTCACGAGCTTACGCCTCCTTCGCCTACCGATTCTGCCGTCTGCCCAGATGCACCCATCTCTGCGTTTTGTGCTGCGGCGGATGCCACATTCTCAGCAGTATCCGGCCGAAACCGTGCAGAAGTATCGTCTGATATATCAATCACACCAATGTCAGAGGGGGAAAGCTTTTCATCGATGATGGTGTCCAAAAACTTTAGCTTATGCGCCAAGGCATCCAATGTTCCGAGCCAAACGTCAAACTTCCCATCATACCCCATATGGATTTCATATAATCGGCTGAGATTGATAAAATTCACCCGCTCCATGCGGTCGCTTTGGCGCAAAACCTGCAGCAGCGTGAGTAACGCCGTCACCGAATCACTTTCCGATGTTTCCAGCACCTGTCCTGCGGTCTTGGACGTAGACAAAGTGACTCCTGTAATGGTGCGGTAGCTCTGTGCTGTCTGTGCGTCCACTTCTTCCAACAGCTTTCCATTTACATCAATCAGCCAATTTTTATTTCCGGTTTGCAAAACACCGATTGGCGTGCATTCCGCCACTTCCAAAATCAATCGATCCGGCAGTTTTCGGTGGACTTTCATCGTGTCTACATAGGGAAACTGTGCTTCCACCGCCTGTATACCGGACGACTGTCCCCATAGAAACAGATTGTCGCCCGGCTGCACGCCCAATACCGCTTCCAATTCTTCCGCAGAATAGCGGGTATCTCCCACCATCTCGATGGTTTGCACCTTGAAAAACACCGTGACTGCCAAAATGCCCGCTGTCACCGCCACCACCGCAAACAAAAGCCCAAACAGCATGGTTTTCACATGCTGCTGCCTTGTCTGGCGGCGAAGTCTAGCCGAACGGCTGCCGCGTTTTGCCATGCCATGCCCTCCTTGCCATTATGTGCGCCTTGCAGCTTCTAAAATATGCCGATAGATATGTTCTGAAGCATCCAATGCGGCTCGTTTCGCCGCACAGCGCCCCATTTCCTGCAATTTTTCGTCATCCTGCAGCAATTCAGCTGTCATGGCATATAATCTTTCATGTGTGCAGGCAGGCTCTGTCAGCACACGGCATCCGCCTGCGGCTTCCAGCGCACGTGCATTCTTTTCTTGATGATTTTCTGCCACATAGGGTGAAGGCACCATGATGGACGGACGTCCCAATGCACACAGCTCGCCGATGGTTGCCGCACCCGCTCGACAAATCACGAGGTCTGCCGCCGCCAACAGGTCTGCCATGTTATAAATATAGTCGACAACCTGCAAGTTGGGATACTGCTGCAAATCGCCGCCCAGCTGCTGCACCAGCTCTGGCATCCATTGAAACGCCGCCGCCCCGGTTGCATGCACATGCTGATACTGCACTTGCTCCTTGCACTCCTGCGCCATCATGTGCGCCATATGCTGGTTCATATACAGCGCCCCCATCGAGCCCCAAAAGGAAATAACCAGCTTGCGCTCGCCCAGGTCTAGCTTGTTTCTCGCCTGTGCACGGTCGGCAAAGACAATCTCACTACGCACCGGCGCACCTGTGACGTGGATGTTGGTTCTTCCTCCAAGCAATGCCTTGGCTTCTTCAAAGCACACCAGAATACGGTCTGCCTTGGGCGCCAGTAGTTTGGTTACCTTGCCCGGCAAAGCGTTCACTTCCAACAGTACCGTTGGAATCCCCAGCTTCTGTGCCGCCGCCACAAGCGGAAAACTCGCATATCCGCCGCAGCCAATCACGCAATCCGGCGCATGCTGCCGCAGCAGTTTTTTTGCCTTGCCCACCGCAGTGACCGATAGCTGTGCGGCACGCAGATTATGCACCACATCCTTGGGCTTTAGACTGCGGCGCAGTCCCGCAATTTCGATGGTGTCCAGCGGATAGCCTTCACGGGGCACCAATCTGGACTCAATGCCGCCCGCTGTGCCCGCAAAACGAATCTCTGTATCGGGTCGTTTGCTTTGAAAATATCGTGCAATTGCAAGACCGGGTGTCACATGTCCGCCGGTTCCGCCCCCGGTGATGTATAGTTTCATTGCGTTTCAAACCTTTCCTATCATTCTGTGGTTTCCTGTACCATATACCGAGAAATATTCAAAAGAATACCCATTTCAAACATTTGCATCAGCAATGCCGTACCACCGTAGCTAAAAAACGGTAAGGATGCTCCGGTAATCGGCATCAGACCCGTGATAACACACAGATTCATCAGCGTCTGGATGGCAAATTTTCCGATGATACCACTTGCCAACAAGCAGCCATATTTATCTTTTGCACCACGTGCCACATAAAAACCACGAAAAATCAGATATGCAAACATCAGCAGTACCAGCAACGCCCCAATCAGCCCCAGTTCTTCACACCAGTTTGAGAACACAAAGTCATTTTGCGGCTCTGGCAAAAACAAATGCTTTTGCCGCCCCTGCCCCAAGCCTTGCCCGAATAAACCACCCGAACCAATCGCAATCTGGCTCATGGCACCCTGCCAACCATCGCCCTGAAAATCATCAAAGGGGTGCTGCCACACCATGATACGTGCCATCGCATACGGGTTGGTCTGGATATAGGCAATTGCCGCCACCACGATTGCTACGCCCGCTATGACAACATATCGTATCCGCATCCCTGCCACCATCAAAATCACAAATGCAATGCCAAAGGTAATCATTGCCGCTGACAGATGGTTTTGCAGCTTTAAGCAAAAGGCAATGGCAATCAAACCCAGCATATAGGGCCCCAGTCGGTGCAGCTTTTCCACATGTGCGTTTGGGCGGGAGGCATACCACGAAAATGCAATAATCACCGCAATTTTCATCACTTCTGATGGCTGAAATGAAATCGACCCTACGCCCAGCCAACGGGTTGCGCCTTTTTCTGACATCCCGATAAACGGGGTTAAAATCATCAAAATCAGTGACACCCCAAAAATCATCTTTGCAAAAGCGGCATAGACCCGATAATTTACATTGGATGCTGCCCACATAACACCCAGACCAGCCACGGCGAACATGGCTTGACGGCGGATGTACCAAAGCGCATCCCCTTTGTAATAATACGCATTGGAATAACTCGCTGTAAATAGTGCGATCAACCCTGTTGCCACAAGCATCAAAATCATCAGCATGAGCGGCGTGTCGACTTTTTGGCGCACTGTCTTTTTATTGCCGGAATGCTCATAAAGCTGACGCATTCTGGATTGGTCATAGTGCGTTCTTGCCTTAGCTGCCATATGCTTCCTCCTCTTGTGTGCACAATGTGGTTTCCTTTATGCAGGCAATGCAATGCCCTGCCATGCAATCAGGCACAGCACCGTTGTGATGCCGGTGAATACCAATACAATTTTCTTCTCGCCCCAGCCGCACATCTCCAGATGATGGTGAAATGGTGCCATCTTGAAGATGCGCTTGCCGTGTGTGAGTTTAAAGCAGCCTACCTGTAAAATGACCGACAAGGTTTCCCAAATATAAACGATGCCAATGGGCAATAAAATCAGCGGCATGTCGCAGGCAAAGCCGAGTCCAACCACGGCTCCACCAAGAAAGAGTGAACCGGTATCCCCCATAAATACTTTCGCCGGATGAAAATTATACAGCAAAAAGCCAAGTAGTCCGCCTGCCAATGCTGCCGCAAAAACACATGCGCCGACATTGCCCTGCCGAAACGCAACCGCTGTGAAAAACACGGCGATTGGCAACGTCACGCCTGCCGCCAGACCATCGATGCCGTCCGTCAAATTGACGGCATTGTCTGCCCCCACAATGACAAACGCCGCAAAAATGATATACAGAATCCATGGCAAAAAAAGCTGTATGGATGTAAATGGAATCCACAGCGCAATTTTACCGCTTTCTTGGATTGCAAACACCTGCGCCACACGCAGCAATGTGATGAACACTGCCGCCACGGCAATTTGCAAAATCAGCTTTTGCAGGGGTGTCAAACCACCATTTTGCTTTTTGCGGATTTTCGCATGGTCATCCACAAATCCCACCAAGCCATATGCCAGTGCCAGCAGCGGGGCGGCAAAATACTGTGTCATGCCAGACAGCGTGATGTGCGCTGAAAATGCCCCTTGCCAAATATCCACCACTAAAATAGCCACTGCAATGCCAATGATAAACATAAATCCGCCCATGGTGGGGATATTCTGCTTATTCATATGCCACTTGGGCCCGATTTCCAAAATCTTTTGCCCAAACTTCATTTTGCGAAGCCACGTAATGATTTTGGGTCCCATTGCAGCCGTCACTGCAAATGCCAGAATAAGTGCCAGAATCGGCTGCAAAATTGTTGTTTTCATGTGTTATGTTTCCCCCGTAAACAGTGTCATCGCCTGCTCCATTTTCATCCCGCGGCTGCCTTTGAACAGCAGTGCATCGCCCGCCTGCGTCTCTTGCCGCAATGCCTGCGCCAATGCCGCATGGGTGTCAAATATATGGATTTGCTCCGGTGACATGCCGCTCTCCAGCGCACCCGCACGCATGTCAGCACTGCCTGCGCCATATAAAAACAGCGCATTCGTGTATCTTGCCGCCGCACGCCCTGCACGCCGATGTCCTTCCGATGCATAGTCACCCAGCTCCAGCATGCCTCCCAGCACAGCAATACGGCGTCCTGCCGTCTTCAGCTCTGAAAACGCCTGCAATGCGGCCTCCATA
This sequence comes from Intestinibacillus sp., assembly GCA_963663775.1. Classification (GTDB taxonomy): domain Bacteria; phylum Bacillota; class Clostridia; order Oscillospirales; family Butyricicoccaceae. Next base: position 390,023 of record OY760624.1, read on the forward strand.
GAGTCCGGACTTGCATTATAGCAGTCTGCAAAGATGGTAAATCCATTTTTTATGAAGGTATTCTGTCGAAATCCACAGGGTTTATATGCCCCCAGCCCTGCCACAATATCGCCCGGCTCTTCATGAAACTGCAGTGCAACCGCCGCCGCCGCAAGCGCATTGCTGACATTGTGCCGTCCTGCCACGCACAAATGCGCACGGATACACTCGCCCATGGGCACTTGCCGACAATCTTCCTGTGTGCGGTTAACGATGCTGAAGCGTACAATCTCGCCTTCGTTTACAATATCACGTGCCACAAAATCACATTCTGGATTTTCAATGCCGTAATAAATGGTTTTGCAGGTCAGTTTTCCACGCTGTTCCCACAGCAGTGGCTCATCGCCGCACAAAATCGCCACGCCATTCGGGCGCAGACCCTCCAAAATTTCCAGCTTTGCTTTGCAAATGCCTTCCCGAGAGCCTAAAAACGCAATATGTGACGTACCGATATTGGTAATCACCGCAATATCCGGCTGTGCCGCAGCTGTCATGCGCGACAACTCCCCAAAATGGTTCATGCCCATCTCCAGCACTGCCGCTTCTGTCGTTTGCGCAATACAGAGCAAGCTTTGCGGCATGCCGATTTCATTGTTCAGATTGCCTTGTGTTTTGCAGGTTTTGCAGTGCTGCGACAGCACCGAGGCAATCATCTCTTTGGTGGTTGTTTTGCCAACAGAACCGGTCACAGCAACGATGCGTGCCTGCAAGGTCTGCCGATATCCATTTGCCAAATCGAGCAGTGCGCTCCCCGTATCCTGCACATAAATTGCGGGGACTGCGTACGATTCCTCTCTGCGTGCTGAAATCACAGCGGCGGCACCGTTTTCGATTGCCTGCGCAATGAAATCATGTGCGTCATATCGTTCGCCCACAAGCGGCAGGAACAAACATGCGTCTGCCATTGCACGAGAATCTGTTGCAATGCCTGCCATTTCTTGATTTGCGCCTACCAGTTCCCCTTTGCACCACCGTGCAGCTTCCTGTAACCAAAACCTTTCCACTTTTTGCACCTTCTGCCCAATGTTTTTTCATTTTTGTCGAAAATTAGCGTATTCTGCGCCTATTTTCATGACACACGAAACTTTGCTTATTATACCATACCCAACCGTTCTTTTACAGTCCTCTTGTGTATTTCTTGTGATTTCTTTTGCAAGCATTATGCCTGTGTATGTGCCGCAAAATATTTTGCCACTTCTTCCCGCTCATCCAAATGGTGCTTGACATGATGGATTTCCTGATAGGTTTCGTGACCCTTGCCCATCAGCACGACAATGTCCTGGGCCTGTGCATGTTCCAGTGCCCAAAAAATCGCCTCGGTGCGGTTTTCAATCACCGTTGTTTTGTCCAAGCTGTCCCGCATTCCTGCTACAATATCTTCCAAAATCGCTGCAGGCGACTCGGTGCGTGGATTATCCGATGTCACCACACAAACGTCTGCCAAACGTGCGGCGAGGGCTCCCATCTTGGGACGCTTGGTTTTATCTCGGTCGCCGCCGCAGCCAAACACCGCAATGACACGCCCTTTTGCAAAGCCACGCACTGCCTGCAAAATATTTTCGACCCCATCCGGCGAATGTGCATAATCAATCAGCACGGTATACGGCGCATTGGTTGGCACAACCTCAATCCGCCCCTTGACTCCGGAAGCACTCGCCAGTGCCTGCGCCGCATCAGACAGCGAAATGTCCAGCGCCAGCGCACAGCCCAACGCCGTCAGTGCATTGTGTACTGAAAACATTCCCGGAATGCCCAGCCGCACTGCTGCCGTTTCCTGCGGTGTCACGCACTGAAACTCCACACAGTCGGCATGCAGTGCAATCTCTTTTGCGCACAAATCCGCCGCCCGTTCTGCCGAAAAGGTGAGCACAGGGCATGCGGCATCTGCCAGCATCTTTTCCGCCGCCGCATCATCCAAATTGATAACGCCCCTAGCACTCATGGAAAACAGCTTTGCCTTGGCACGCCGATACGCCTCCATTGTGTGGTGAAAATCCAAATGGTCCTGTGTCAGATTTGTGAATGCCCCCACCGCATAGGGGATGCCCCGCACACGGTCGAGCACCAGCGAATGGGAGGAAACCTCCATAATCACATGGCTGCAGCCAGCTTCCAGCATTTGCGCAAACAGCGCATGCAATTCATAGGATTCCGGCGTGGTGCGTTCGGTTTCCCACACCTGCTCACCAATCAAATTCTGATTGGTGCCAATCAAGCCTACCTTTGCGCCACGGCTTTCCAAGATGTGCTTGAGCAAATAGGTGGTGGTGGTTTTGCCATTGGTGCCGGTCACACCAATCATGGTCATTTTTTCGGCAGGATGCCCAAATCGATTGGCGGCGATGTCTGCCAATGCAGCACGTGCATTGCCCACAACAATCGCAGGTATCTGTGCCGCAGCTTCTTCACAAACCACCGCCACAGCACCTTGTTCCAATGCCTTTTCGATGTATTGGTGTCCATCAACCACATAGCCTCGAATGGCTACAAACAAATCCCCGCTCTGTACCTTGCGGGAATCATAGCACACTTCCCGAATGTCCAGCTCTGCATCTGCATGCATCTGCTGTATTTCTATACCTTGCAGCAATTCCTTTAATTTCATGGGTTCTCTCCTCATCCATGGCGTTAATCGCCGATATTTGTGCTGTTAGAGAATTCTACGGATACCACTGTGCCAAGATTGACCTGTGTGCCCGCAACCGGACTTTGCTTTGCCGTATTGGTCAAATAATTATCATTTTTCGACGCAATACCCGTACGTTTCATGTATAATCCACGTGCTTCCAGCACAGCTTGCGCCTCTGCTGGCGACATCCCAATTACAGTTGGCACGGTCACCTGCTGCGTGGATTTTGTACCGCCAAAATACACAATGGTTTGTGCCGAGAGCGGAATTTTGACACCCGAAGACGGCACTTGGTCGGTCACCGTTTCTTCGCTGCCTTCTGTTCGATACAAAATGCCTGCGTCTTTCAAAATCGTGGCTGCTTCCTGTGCGGTTTTGCCCACAACATTTGGCATAGTCACTTCTTTGCGGTCGCTTTCGCTGTCGTCATACTGCGGCTCTATGCCCATATACGGCAAGACATCGGACAACACACGTGCCACCACAGGTGCAGCCACCGCACCGCCGCCATGCGTTGCCGACTGCGGCAAGTCAGATACGGACACCAACACCACAATCTGGGGGTCATCCATCGGCGCAACCCCGATGAACGATGCGGTATAGCGGTCTTCTGTATCGCCTTTTTGCTGCAAAATCTGTGAAGTCGCTGTCTTGCCGCCCACACGATACCCTGCAACATAGGCGTTTTGTCCTGTACCGTTTGCCACAACCTGCTCCATTGCTGCACACATATAGTCAGAGGTGCTCTCGGAAATCACCTGCCGCAGCACTTCTGTGTCAAACGTTTCTGTGACATTGCCTTCGCTGTCCACAATTTCCTTCACCATATGCGGTGTTTTCAGTCGTCCATCGTCTACAATCGCTGAAACCATGGAAATCATCTGAATCGGTGTGACCTGAAAACGCTGTCCAAACGATGCCACCGCAAGGTCGACATTGGTGAAGCTATCTTGCGGATGAAAAATGCTTTGTGCCTCGCCCGGCAAATCAATACCGGTTTTTTGCAGAAGACCAAACGCCTCTACATATTCATAAAAGCGGTCGGTTCCCGTCTTTGCGGCAATTTCCATCATCGCAACGTTGCAGGAATTCATCAGCGCATGGGTCAAATCCTCGCTGCCGTGTCCAGCGGTTTTCCAGCACTTAATGGGCTTATTCCAACCCTCGACCATTTTAGAGCCGCTGCAATAAAACGTGCTTGCTGCATTGACCAATCCCAATTCATATGCCGTTGCCACATTCAGCAGCTTGAAGGTCGAACCTGGCTCATAAGAATCCATAATGGTCTTGTTGCGCCACATTTTATTCAGCTCCTGCATGCGGGTATTGCCGATAATATCCACCTTTTCCTCGTTGGACTTGTCGGTCTCTGTTAGGTTTACCGTGCCGCCCTCCTGCAAATAGGTATCGCTGATGGCAGCGGACAGCCCTTCTTCCGCCAATGCATTTGTAATCTTGCTGCGCAGCTCTGACAAAAGAGAATCCGCCGTGATGGTGCGTGGCTCATTCAGGTCAAAGTCCGGCTTGTTTGCCATCGCCAAAATTTCGCCTGTTTTCACATTCATCACGATGCCAGACACACCGCCGCGTGCCTGCGGATTGTCCTCCAATGCAATTTCCAGATTTTTTTCCAGAAAATGCTGCACCGCTTCATCAATCGTCAGCACCACGCTGTCGCCGTTTTCCGCTGGAATAAATTGTTCATATTTAAACGGCATTTCGCCGCCTCTGCCGTTGGTTGCCTTGACCACACGACCATTTTTGCCGGACAGCACATCATTATATTGCAGTTCAATCCCCTGCGCTCCATCGCCATCGGCATTCAAAAAGCCCAGCACCTGCGCCGCAAAATTTCCATATGGATAATACCGCTTGGTATCGGGTGTCAAATTGACCCCAATACAGCCGTTGTCCGACAGCACCTTCACCAATGCATCTGCCGTATCCTTTTCCACACCCTGTTTAATCACCACATAGCTGGTGTCTTTCTGCACTTGCTTTAACACTTGGTCATAATCCAGCTCCAGCTGCTCCGACAGGACTTTTGCCAATGTTTCCTGCTGCTGCTGCTCGGAAATACCCGCCTTGACTTTGTCTTCACTGATGGCATTGCGTGGGTCAACCGTCACTAGCTCTGTGCCTGCGGAAACCGCCAGTTCCTTCATATTGCAGTCATAAATCGTGCCCCTGGTCGGCTTCACAAGGGTATTGCGTGTCTGCGTGGTCAACGCCTTCTCCTGATAAAAATCATGCTGCACAATCTGCAGACTGATGAGCTGCAAAAAAACCGCTAAAAATCCGATAACGGAAAAAATGCCTGTAAACACACGAATGCGCTTTTTCATTGATTGATTGGGTCCTTTGATGGGCATATGCAACCTCCGCCATTTCTGTGATGCCACGAATTTGTTTCAGACAGCATGCGATAGACACGCTCTGCCATCCATAAAAATACAATCACTTTCTTCTCATGAAAAAAGGAGCCAGAAATGTCACACACCTCTCACTCCCGCCTTCAACAGTATACTATTCTTCTGCCTATTGCAGATATGCCTTCACCGCAGCAGCATACTTGCTAATCTTTGCAAGTATGCCATCCGTATTGTCCGACACTTCAATGCAGTCCGGATTATTCATTTCGATGTATTCCACCGAATTGCTGTCCATTTTCACCATACCCAGTATATTTTGCGCATACTCTTCGACATAAGTCAAGTTCAATTCACGATCCTGCCGTGTTTTCAAAGAAACATATTCGTCCTGCAGGGTCTGCAGGCTTTCTTCGTGATTTGCCACCTCCGTGGTCAGTTCGGTCAGACGCATCTGGTTGCACACCAAAAGACCCGCAACCCCTGCCACCAACACAAGACACATAATCTGCGGCAAACGCATGGTTCGTTTGTGGGGTCGTATGACTCGCAGCGGCGCTTGCTGTACCTGTGGCTGCTGCTGCGGCTGTTTCTGATAGGTTTCCTGATAAGCAACGCTCTCCCGTGAGGCTCTTGGCATCCGTGCCATTGAAATCCCTCCTCTTTTAGTCCGGTGATTTCTCACAGATGCGCAGCTTTGCACTGCGCGCACGTGGATTGTCTGCAATTTCCTGCGAGGATGGCACAATCGGTTTATGGGTCACCAACCGCACGCGCGGTTTGTTGCCGCAGATGCAAATCGGAAAATCCTTCGGGCAAGTGCATCCCTGCGCTGCCTTTGCAAAGGCAGTTTTCACAATGCGGTCTTCCAGCGAGTGGAAGGTAATCACTGCCAACCTGCCGCCCGGTGCCAAGCAACCGATTGCATGCTCCATCGCCTCTTTCACCGCCCCCAATTCATCATTCACTGCAATGCGGATTGCCTGAAAGGTGCGCTTGGCAGGATGCTGCTTCTCCCGCCGTGCCTGTGCCGGCATTGCTGCACGAATAATTTCGGCAAGCTCCAAAGTGGTGGCAATCGGTCGCTTCTGCCGCTCTCGTTCGATGGCTGCCGCAATCAAAGGGGCATACCGCTCTTCTCCATAGGAAAAGAAAATCTGGCGCAGCTCTTCTCTCGCCCACGTGTTCACCACGTCAAAGGCTGTTAATGTCTGCTGTCGGTCCATCCGCATATCCAGCGGGGCATCCTGCATATAGGAAAACCCCCGTTCTGCATGGTCAAGCTGCGGGGAAGACACCCCAAGGTCGAACAAAATGCCATTCGCCTGTGTTTGTCCATTTTTCGCAAGCACCTCGTCCAGATGCCGAAAATCGCTTTTGTTGAGTGTAACCCGCTGCAGCACCGCCGCCAATCGCAGCTTTGCGTGCTCCAACGCTTCATCATCACGGTCGATGCAAAGCAACCGCCCCGCATCGGACAACCGTTGTGCAATGTGCAAAGAATGTCCTGCGCCGCCAAGGGTCGCATCGATATATACACCATCCGGCTGGATATGCAGCCCTTCCAGACACTCGCTGAGCAAAATAGATTCGTGCTGAAACTCCACGCTGTATACCCCTCCTTTTCTTCCCAAAATTATGAAAAGAAACACGACCCCGTCGTATTTCTCTAAAAACCAAGCTCCTCCATCGCTTCTGCGATGTTCTCTGTTGTCAGTGCCTCGTTGTATGTATTCCACTTGTTGCTGTCCCAAATTTCCGCATGACCGGAAACGCCGATGATGCTCACATCTTTCGTAAGACCGGCATAGGCACGCAAATTTGATGGAATGAGGATGCGTCCCTGCTTGTCCGCTTCGACATCTGCCGCTGCGGAAAAAAAGAACCGCTGCAAATTACGCGACTTGCTGAGAGGAAGTGCCTCAATTTTTTCTTCCAGTGCCGTCCACGCCGCTTCCGGATACAAAAAAAGACACGCATCCAACCCTTTGGTGATGGTGAAGCGTTCGCCAAGCCCTTCTCGCAGCTTGATGGGAATGAACACACGCCCTTTGGTATCAATGGTATGTTGATATTCACCTTTCATACCGATTCACACTCCATGCTGTGCAGATGCACAAGCATCCACTTGCCTCCACCTTTCCCCACTGGGTATGTCTATTATACTTGACGCTTCTTTGAATTGCAAGGCTTTTTCACTATTTTTTAGCAACGTATCGGCGTTTATTTTGTCGATTTTTGTTTTGCGCTGCACGCAAACTTTCATAAAAAAAGAAGAAGCTGTTTTTTGAACAGCCCCTCCTTGCATTCCATTATTTTGCGCTCGCACGAAATCTCGCTCTCGCCTTTTTGATTTCCTCCAAAGACTGTGCCGCCGATTCCTCTGCACGCTTGAGAATATCCTCGCAATAGTCATTTGCAATCCTGCGCAGCTCACGTGACTGGATTTCCGCATTCCCAATAATCTCTTTTGCCTTGCGCCGTGATTGCTGCACAATTTCGGTTTCGTTAATCATCTGCCGTGCGGTATCTTCCGCCTGCTTGACAATTGCCTCTGCCTCTCGCTTGCCTGCGGCAATCAAATCATTGCGTTTCTCCACGATTTCATTCGCCATTTTCACATCGTTCGGCATATTCATGCGCAATTCATCCAGAATATCCAGTGCACGGTCACGCTCAATCATGCACTTATCGCCTCCAAATGGCACCGTCCAGCTGTCCTGCACCATTTCATACAGACTGTTAATCAGTTGCTCCAAATGCTCTATCACACACAGCCATCCCTTCTCATACGTGTCAAAATCTCGTCTTGAATCATAGTCGGCACAAACCCATCCACTGCACCGCCATGGCTTGCAATATCCTTTACCATTGACGAACTTAAAAACATATATTGTGCGCTCGTCATCAAAAACATCGTATCCACTGCCGGATTCATCTGCCGATTTGCCAGTGCCATCTGAAATTCATACTCAAAATCCGACATCGCACGCAATCCCTTCACGATGCTGCATGCACCACGTTTTGTGACATATTCTGCAAGCAATCCACCAAATCCATCAATTTCAACATTCGGCAAATGTGCGGTCGTTTTTCGCAGCATGGCAATGCGTTCTTCACAGCTGAACATCGGCTTTTTGTTGCCGTTGTGCATCACGGCAACCACCAGTCTGTCAAACTGCCTGCACGCACGCTCAATAATATCCAGATGCCCCAAAGTCACCGGGTCAAACGACCCAGGATAGATTGCTATTTTCATAAAAAAACCTCTGTTTTAGGTTTTATCCCTGCGCCTCTTTGCATAAAACCGTAATTTTAATTGTGCCATAGCGATACTCCCGTTTGACTGCAAACGGTGCTTTCCAAACATCATCCACTGCACTTTCGCATATTATTATACCATTTGCCCGCAAAATGTCAAACCTTTGTATGGCAAAAAGTATCTCCTCTAGCACTTTTCCCCCATAGGGCGGGTCTAAGAAAATCAAATCCTTGCTTTGCGGCTTGGTTTTTTGCAGATAGGTCAGTGCGGCGCAGGCGTGCACCTGTGCATGTTCTTCCACTCTTGCGGCACTGATATTTTTACGAACCACCTGCAATGCCGTTTTATCCTGCTCCACAAAATCAGCATGTGCCGCCCCTCGTGATAGTGCTTCAATGCCCAGCTGTCCTGTTCCTGCGAACAAATCCAGCACCTGTGCGCCACGCACTTGCATCTGGATGATGTTAAACACCGATTCCTTAACCCGTGCGGTGGTTGGTCGGGTGCCTTGTCCAGGAACGGTCTGCAAAACCTTGCCCCGTGCAGTGCCGGAAATTACTCTCATTTCGTTGTGCCCTCCTCTGTCTGGTTATCAGATGCTGCTGCATGAAAATGCGTATAAACTGCCTGCGCCGCATTATGCGGCAATAGTAGTTGCAGCTGCTCAATACTGGCAGCTTTGATATTTTCGATGCTTTTGAAATGTTTCAGCAGTGCATTGCGCCGTTTTGCACCGATGCCTTCGATTTTGTCAAGAGAAGACCCCCGCACAGATTTCCCCGTCAGCGTGCGATTATAGGTGATGGCGAAGCGGTGGACTTCCTCCTGCATGCGTCCGATGAGGGCGAACACCGCAGGCACGGTGGAAATCCCAAATTCCCGTCCGTCGGGTGCCACCAAGCCACGTGTGCGGTGATGCTCATTTTTCACCATGCCAAAGCACGGCACGGCAACCCCAAAAGCATCCATCACCTCTTTTGCGATACGAACATGACCCAAACCGCCGTCAATCAAAAACGCATCCGGCAGGGGCATAAACTTCTCGTCCCCGTCTGCATATCGCTGCATTCTGCGGGTGAGCATTTCTCGCATGGCGCTGTAATCGTCCTGTCCCTGTGCGGTGCAGGCGATTTGAAAGCGACGATACCGGCTTTTTTTGGGTTGTGCATTCTCAAACACAATCATAGAGCCTACCGTGCCTTCTCCCGCAAAGTTCGAAATATCATAAGCCTCCAACAGCACAGGTGTCGTCTGCAGCTCTGTCATGCTTTGCAGCAGTTCCAACGATTTGAGCCGCCGCTCCTGCCCTGTCTCTACGCGTGCAATCTCTTCCGCTGCATTGGTTTCCGCAAGCCGCACCAAATCATGCCGTTTGCCACGCTGCGGCACTGCCACTTCGGTTTTACGCTTACCAAGAGAGGTCAAAAATTCCGCAACTGCTTCCATTTCATCAATTTCTGCACTCAGCAGCACAGTCTTGGGTGCGACCTGCCGCAAGGCATAGTATTGCTTGATATAATCACCGAGTACCTCGCCTGCATCCGCCTGCGTCACGCCGTCGATAATGGTATATTCCTTGTCCTGCAAACTGCCGTGCAGATAATGCAGCACCACCACACAGCCACGGGTCTGTCCCTGCACAAACGCCAGCACATCCAGCTCCGCAAAGCCTCCGGCTACCACCTTTTGCCGTTCTCCAAGCGACTGCACCGCACGCAGCCTGTCCCGCAGCATTGCCGCCCGCTCAAACTGGAGATGTTCGGCAGCTTCCTGCATGTCCGCCTCGACAATCCGTGCCAATCCCTTAAAGTTGCCATCGAGCAGCGAAATCGCCTGCGCAATCAGTGCCGCATAGTCTTCTCTGGAAACCTCTCCCGTGCATGGCGCAACACAGCGTCCCAAATGGCGGTTCAAACACGGCCGTTCCTTGCCAATGTCACGTGGAAACACCCGCCGACAGGTTTTGAGATGCAGCGTTTCCGCAATCGTATCAATGGCATACCGTGCCGCACGGCGGCTAGTGTATGGTCCGAAATACCGTGCCGCATCGGCTTCTGGCTTGGATACGATAGAAAATTCAGCATAGGGCTTTGCCGTGTTAATACGTACATACGGATAGCCTTTGTCATCCTTGAGCAGGATATTGTATTTCGGCTTGTATTTTTTAATCAGGGAATTTTCCAGCACCAACGCTTCAAATTCCGACTCGGTCACGATAATATCAAAGTCATGGATTTGGCTGACCATGCGGCGTGTTTTGGGTGTCATTCCCGCTGGATTTTGAAAATAATTGGTGACTCGATTGCGCAGTGCCTTGGCTTTGCCCACATAAATTACTTGCGCCGCCGCATTTTTCATAATGTACACACCCGGTGCGCGCGGCAGGCTGTGCACACGGTCTTTCAGTTCTTCATAACTTGGCACACTGCCCCTCCTGTCTAGTTTACAACGCACAACGGTGATACGACAAAAAGCACCGCCGCGGCGGTGCTTTTTGTCGTACGCAAACTACAGACTTAGTCTGTAAAGTTCGATGTAATCAGTTCCACCAGTGCATTGACTGCATCTTCTTCATCAGAACCATCTGCAATCAGTGTGATTGTGGTACCCTTTGTAATGCCAAGGGATAAAATGCCCAACAGGCTCTTTGCATTAACACGACGCTCTTCCTTCTCAACCAGAATGGTGCTCTTGAACTCGTTTGCTTTCTGGATAAAAAAGGTTGCCGGTCTTGCATACAGACCAACCTGATTCGTGACCACTACTTCCTTAGAAAACATATGCGCATCGCTCCTAATAACACTTCTTATACTTATAAATATAGGATACCTTGTTTTTTACAGTTCGTCAATAGGCTTTTCACATAATCTGTACGGCATTCCGACCCATGACTTTTGTCTATTCAGCGGTGTTTTCCATATTTCTCCTATTAAAAATGCGGTTTTTATCGGAATTCCACCACGGTAACACCCATTTCGCCTTCTCCATACACGCCGTTTCGCACGGTTTTGATGCGCTTATGCCGCTTCAAATGCTGCTGAATTGCCGTGCGCAGAACACCTGTTCCCTTGCCATGGATAATGCGTACGCTTGGCAAACCGGACATCAGTGCACCAGAAAGAAACTGGTCTACCTCTAAAATGGCTTCGTCTGCTGTCATACCCCGCACGTCTACTTCGCTCGGTGCCGCCGCCAGCCGCAGCTCTTTGCCGCCGCCGGATGGTGCACGTGCAGGCTTCGCCTTTGGTTTTGCGGCCGCCTTGACCTTGCGCACTTCATTTTTCTTGACGGTCAATTTCATGATGCCCGCCTGCACCTGCATGCTGCCGTCCTTATCGGGTGCCGTCAGCACGGTTGCCGTGATGTTGGACACGTTCAGCAGCTGCACTTCGTCCCCCTGCAGAATTTCTTCCTGTTCCTCTGGGGCCACCGTACGCTTCTGCTTTTGTTTGCGGTGCTTGGTTTCGGTTTCTTGGATGATGCCACGCAGCACTGCACGCGCCGCCGACAGGTTTTCATCCGCTAGGTTTTCTTCGGTTTTCTTTTTAAGAGTATTGAGCTCCTCGAAGACCGTTTCCGCCGTCATGCGTGCATCTTTCAAAATGGCATCTGCCTGGTCACGTGCCCGCTGCAACAAGCGGTCTGCCTGGTCTTCGGTTTTATCCTTCAGGCTGACAACCTTGTCCTTCTCCGACTGTGCAGTGCGCCGCAGCTGTTCGGCTTCCGCTTTGTATTTTTCAAGGCTGCGGCGTTCCTTTTCCAGCTGTGCAATCACATCTTCAAAACGGGCGTTTTCGGTCGAAACCTGTTCTTTTGCCCGCTCGATGATCGTTTGCTGCAGTCCTAATCTGCCCGCAATAGCAAAGGCGTTGGACTTGCCTGGAATACCTGTCAGCAGGCGATAGGTCGGACGCAGCGACTTGATGTCAAATTCGCAGGAAGCATTTTCCACGCCGTCTGTGGTCAGCGCAAAGGTTTTCAGCTCGGAATAGTGCGTGGTTGCCGCAACAAAAGCCCCCATCTGCCGTGCATAACCAATAATGGACACCGCCAATGCTGCACCTTCCACAGGGTCTGTACCTGCACCCAATTCATCAAACAGCACCAAATCGCCCTTGCCGCAGCAGTCTGCAATCGACACGATGGTTTTCATATGCGCCGAGAAGGTGGACAGGCTCTGCTCAATGCTCTGCTCATCGCCAATATCGGCATAGACATTTTCAAATAAGCCGACTTCGCTTGTTTCATTGGCGGAGATGTGTAGACCGCTTGCCGCCATCAGCGACAGCAGACCAAGGGTTTTGAGGGACACCGTTTTACCGCCCGTGTTTGGTCCTGTAATGACCAAGGTGTCATAGCTGCGCCCAATGGCAATATCAATCGGCACAGCGGTTTTGCTGTCGAGCAGCGGATGCCGTGCCCGCTCGAGTTTTACGCCGCTCCCCGGTTCTTTGAACAGTGGTGCACAGGCATTGAGCGCATAGGACAGCTTGGCACGTGCAAAAATGAAATCCAGCGTGCACAGCATGTCATAATCCGTGCGGAGAATGTCCGCATTCGTCCGCACATCTGCCGAAAGCCGCGCCAAAATGCGTTCGATTTCCTGCGCTTCCTGCCCCTCCAGCATCTTAATACGGTTGTTGATTTCCACCACCTGCGCAGGCTCGACAAAGACGGTCGCACCAGAGGACGAGGTGTCATGAATCATGCCCGGCACATCGCCACGGTGTTCCGATTTGACAGGCACAACATAGCGTCCATTGCGCTGGGTAATCAGTGCTTCCTGCAAATATTTCGACCGCTCCCCCGAAACCAGTTTTTGCAGCGTTTCCCGCACACGGCTTGCCGTGCGGCGCAGTTCACGGCGAATGCGCAGCAGTTCGGCAGATGCACCGTCTGCCACCTCTTCTTCGCTGACAATGGCAGTGGTAATGTCCTCTTCCAAGGCACGGTTGCCTGTCAGCATGGAGAAGTATGGTGAAATCGTCGTTTTCTCTTCGACTTCCGCCACATATCCCTGTGCCATGCGGGACGCTCGCAGCAATGCCGCCACCAAAAGCAGCTCCCGCAAATTGAGCACACCGCCGATTTCCGTACGAGATACCACCGTGATGATATTTTTCACGCCGGAAAAGGATGGTGCACCATGCACCTGCATCAGGTTTTTGGCATCTGTCGTTTGCTGCATCCACAGCACGCTTTGCTCTGGGTCGGTCAGCGGACGCAGACCCAAGCACTGCGCTTTGCCTCGCTCTGTCACAGCATGCTGCTCCAGCATGTCCAATATTGTGAAGTACTCTAATGTTTTTAAGGATTTCTCTCCCAATTTATTCATGTTTCTGCTCCTGATTTGGTAATTTGCAGGGGTTCCTGCAAGGAATGATAAAGCTTTAGGCTGTCAAACTCCCATTCTACATGGTATTTGGTATAAACCTCACACAAAACCGCCAGCTGCTTGACCGAGGCTTGCCCCAGCGAAAACGAAAAGACCTTCGCAATGTCACATGACAGAATATGCCTCATGGCAGCAAACACCCCGCCGCTGAGCGGCTTCCAATCGCCGCCGATGCGTTTGGCACAGTCCGGACACGTGGCAACGCCCTCCGCCACTGAAAAACACACCTCCGACAGGTCTTTGCCGCAGACACCGCAATGCGTGATTTGCGGCGCATAACCGGACAGCGCAAGCAGCCGCAGCTCCAGTGCGGCTTTGATTTGCTCCAGTGGCTTTTTGTTGGCGCAAAGTGCCCAAAAGGCATACAGCATCAGTTGGGTCATGTCGGCGTGCTCTTCATGTGCATCGCTCAAAAGAGCGGCAAGTTCGGCAAAATAGCACGCCAAGGCATACCGCTCGATGTCCTGTGTCAGCTCCCAAAAGCTATGCACCAGTGCGGCATCGTTGAGCGTAAACCGCTTTCTTGCGGTATACAGCGTAAAATCCGTGTAGCAAAACAGCCGCACCGCATTCGCCATGCGTGCCCCTTTTCGCCGCACGCCCCGACACAACACCTCGATTTTGATGCCCTCGGCGGTGAGCACCGTAATATAGCGGTCATGGTCGCCGAAATCCACCTCTCGAATCACAAGACCTCGTATTGTGCTGTGCTGCTGCATGCCGTTCCTTCCTGCGGTTTCCGCTTATTGGTCTTCATAGCCAAAGTTGCGCATTTGGAACTGATTGTTGCGCCAATCTTCCTTCACCTTAACCCACAGTTCTAAAAATACCTTGGCATCAAACTGCCGCTCCAAATCCTGCCGTGCCAATTCACCCACACGCTTGAGCATTGCGCCGTTTTTGCCGATGATGATGCCCTTATGGCTGGCTTTTTCGCAGAAAATGGTGGCATAGACACTGACCAGTCCATCGCTGCGTGTTTCCATCTTATCAATGCCGACCGCAACGCCATGCGGCACTTCCCGCTGCAGCAGGTACAGCAGCTTTTCACGAATGGTTTCGGCAACCATTTGCTTTTCCGGCTGGTCGGAAACCATATCCTCCGGAAACAGCTGCGGACCGTCCAGCGCAAATTTTTCAAAAGTATCCAGCAAATCGGTCACGCCATCGCCATCCTTTGCGCTGATAGGAATGATGGCTTCAAAATCATGCAACGCACTGTATGCCGCCATGACCGCCAGCAGCTCCGGCTTTGCCACGGTATCAATTTTATTGATGACCAAAACCGCTGGAATGCCGCTTTGCTTGATTTTGTCGATTAGGGTTTGTTCATTCGGCCCGATGTCAGCATTTGGCTCGACCAAAAGTGCCGCCACATCGACATCTGACACGGTATCCTGCACCACCTTGACCATAAAATCGCCCAACCGCGAACGTGGCTTATGCAGACCCGGTGTGTCCAAAAAAACAAACTGGCATGCCTGCCGATTGCAGATACCCGTGATGCGGGTGCGGGTGGTTTGCGGTTTATTGGAAACAATGGCAACCTTTCTGCCCACCAAACGATTGGTCAGCGTGGATTTGCCGACATTCGGACGCCCCACCATTGCCACGACCACACTTTTTGTAATTTCACTCATACGTTTTAAATTCCCTTTCACTGCTCATGAAACAGTCTAAAAATAAATGTCATACTCAATGGAATGCTGCAAAGCAGGATTCCGAACGCCCACAGCTGTGCTCTAAAAAAATCCCACAGCACAAAAATCCGTTCCGGACGCAAAAACAAAATCACGGCAATGAGTACGCAAAACACTGCACAGACAAAGACCGCCGCCGCCGCAATATCCTTGGCATCCCGCACATGTCCGCTGTAGCTGCTGCAATCCATGTCACAGCAGCGTTCAATGGCGGTGTTGAGCAGTTCCGCACACATCATCAGCGCAAAGCACAGGCACAAAAGCGCCTCTTCCGTAAGCGACAGGTTCGCAATCCAAGCAAACACGGCGGTATACACTGCCGCACAAATATGGATGCGAAAATTGCGCTCGTGATGAATGCACAAATTCAGACCCCGAATGGCATAGCGAAAGCTCTGTGACAGCTTGCGGATTTCTTTATTGATGTCTTTCATGCTGTTTACCCACGTGTCAGCCCCAATTTTGTCAGCACCGCTTCTTCATGCGTGCGCATCAGCCGCTGTTCCTCCTCGCCGCGTTCATGGTCATACCCCAGCAGATGCAAACAGGAATGCACGGTCAAAAAACCGCATTCCCGTGCAGGCGAGTGTCCAAATTCTTCTGCTTGCTCGCAAGCCCGTGCATAATTGAGGAGCATGTCGCCCAACAACACGCAGCCGCTTTCGGACTCCTCATAAAGCTCCTCCTGTGCCTCGCCGTTCTCAAATTCATACATGGGAAAGGACAGCACATCGGTCACGGCATCCTTGCCGCGAAATTCTGCATTGGCTTCTCGAATGGCACCGTCGTCCACAATCGTCACATCAATCTGTGCATCAAATTCGATGCCCTCCTGCTCCAACGTTTCTTTGGCGCAGGCGGCAATCAGGGCAAACACCTCCTGCTCGTCCAGCAATGTGACTTCGGATGTGATACAGATTTCATGTTCATTCAATGTGCTGCACCCCCTGTTTTGCGATAGGCACGAACTGGTTTTTTGGTGCGCTCCTGCTTCTTTTCCTCATACTGCGCATAGGCACGCACAATGCGCTGCACCAGTTCATGGCGCACCACATCTTTATCCGTCAGAAAACATTGTGCAATGTCCTCCACATGCTCGAGCACACGAACAGCTTCCTTCAGCCCGCTCGCTTTGCCATCCGGCAGGTCAATCTGGGTCACGTCACCGGTCACAACCGCCTTGGACCCAAAACCAATGCGTGTCAAGAACATTTTCATCTGCTCGGGGGTGGTATTTTGCGCTTCGTCCAAAATGATAAACGAATCATCCAGCGTGCGTCCACGCATATACGCAAGCGGTGCCACCTCAATCGCACCACGTTCCAGATACTTCTGGTAATTTTCCGCCCCCAGCATGTCAAACAATCCATCATACAACGGGCGTAGATAAGGGTCAACCTTGCTCTGCAAATCGCCGGGCAAAAAGCCCAGTTTCTCGCCGGCTTCCACGGCAGGGCGGGTTAAAATGATGCGGCTGACCTGCTTATCTCGAAATGCTGCAACCGCCGCCGCAACCGCCAAATAGGTTTTGCCGGTGCCGGCAGGTCCTACGCCGATGGTGACGGTGTTTTTCCGAATGGCTTCCAGATATTTTTTCTGCCCCACCGTTTTGGCTTTGATGGGTTTGCCTTTTGCCGTGATGCAAACGACATCCCGCCCCATGGTCTGCGCTTCGCCCTCTCGTCCCTCACGCACCAGTCCAATCACATACTGCACGGTTTGCATGCCGATTGGCTCGCCCTGCCGTGCCATAGCAAGCAGGGTGTCAAGCGTGCGCATGGCAAGCGCAACCGCTTCATCCACCCCTGACACCTTGAGTTCGGTTTCACGGCTGACCACCGACACCCCAAGCTCTTTTTCAATCATCTTGATATTTTCATCAAATGCACCGAAAAGACTGATAATCAGATCAATCCGTTCTATCTGCAAGGTCTGTTCCGTCATTCTCCTGTTCTCCTTCCATCGGTGCAGGCAGCTGCTGCTGGTCTATAATCTCCTGCCCAATTTGTTCTCTGCACTCTGCATAGAGCGTCAGCTCCGCGCCCCCGTCCAGCATGCGAAACACGGAGCTGTGCGCTGTAATCGTGCCTTGTATGCTCGACGCCAAGCGTGCCAATGCATGCTGTTCCATTTCGTCACGCACCAACGCTTCCTGTGCCTGCAAGGGCACCTGCTCATACGCACAATAGGTCTGCCGCACCAAACGTATCGGCACTGCAAAATGGTCTGCAAAGGTAATCTGGTACTCTTGTATTATTTTATCACATTCCGTATCGGAAATACCACACCCAAAATAGAAATTCACACGTTTTTTCCCAAACACCAGCGCATATTGCGACTGTTCCCTGCCTGTAAACTGTTTTTCCGTGCCCGTCAGCATGCGCTTTGCGGTGACTTCATACCAAGTGCGTGCTTCCACATCGGCACGTGCATGCACCAGCCTTGCCCGCCCCTGCTCTGTGGTCGGCAATACCAATGCTGAGGCAAGCGTTTCTCCCTGCTGCACCAAATCGCCCACTTTTTTCAGGATAGTACCTTGATAGACATTGATTTTGGTGATGATACCGGTTTGTGTTGCCACCACACTAGTGGGCAATGCCTGGTCAATCATGGTGGGCTTTGGGGTGCGGACATACAACTGCACATCCAAGCGGTTTCCTTGCAGCGTGACGGATGCAAAGGACAGCGTTGGCATTTCTTGCAGCAATCCCGCCTGTACAGCGTCCAAATCAATGGCATCCATACGTCTCCCCGTATGCACCCCTAATGCCTGTAAATACTGCAGGACTTCCGCCGTGGAAACGCTCTCCGGTACAATCAGACGAATGCCCCACAGAAATTGTGTCAGCAGAATGCCAAGATACACCAGTGCACCCAATCCCGCAAACAGGACATAGCGCCCCTGCAGCTGCCGCAGCAAAAACGGTCCGCCCTGCCGCTGCAACACCCGTATGCGGCATCCCGTGCGCCCCATACAGCTGCGTAGCCGCCGAAAATCCCGCACGGAAATTGTGGCACACAGCACGCCAAAATCGATGCGTTCGATTTGCCGCAGACGAATGTCATGCCGTGCACAAAGATTCAAAAAACGCTCCACAGAAGCACCCCGCACACGAATGCGCAGTGTCCCGCCCAAATAAAACAACGCTCGTTTGAATGCCATGTTCGAAGACCCCTTATGTCACATATTGCACGGCTGTGATTTTTCCGGTCACCGCCAGTTCGGACAGCGAAAGTGCACGCAATGTCAGATTATGCCCCATAATGTGTATCATCATCGTGCCGCAGTTGATGCGCATACAAGTATCCCCATATTCCAAGATTCCCTTATGATTTTCCACCAGCACTCGTTTATCCCCGATGATTTCAATACGTGCCAGCTGCGGCGCCAAATCATCCACCAGCAAGGATTGTTCCGCTTGCTGTCGAAAGCGTTTGAACAGCGATTGTCCCATGTCGATTGCCTCCATTCTGTATTATTCTTATGCGGCAGGTGCATGAAACTTGCCGCCAAGCGATATAATGAAACACACGATTCAAAAAGGGAGGGATTGCCTTGAAACGCATTGCCGCTTTCTGGTTTCCACTGCTCGCCGCACTGTTGTTTTTGCTGCTGATGCGGCATGCCGCCCTTTCTGCCGAAGCGGTGCGTACAGGCTTGCAGCTGTCCTTTGTAACCGCCATCCCTGCTCTGTTTCCGTTTTTTATCGCAGGCGCACTGCTGGTGGACAGTGGCCTTGCCGCCCTGCTCGGCAGCGTCTTCTCCGCACCCATGCGGCGGCTGTATGGCGTCAGCGGAATTGGTGCAACGGCACTGCTGCTGGGACTGACCGGCGGCTATCCTGTGGGGGCGCAGGCGGTCTGCAAGCTGTATCAAACGAGGCAAATTTCCTCTGCCGAAGCCGAACGCCTACTGGGTTTTTGCAACAACACAGGCCCTGCCTTTATTCTGGGTGTGGCAGGCATCGGCGTGTGTGGTTCTGCCCGTACCGGCATGGTGCTGTATGGAATTCATGCAGTTTCTGCTCTATTCGTAGGGGTTTTGTTGCCGCATCGTCCGCTGAAAGCAAACGCTCCCCGTGCGCATGCCGTGACACCGCTTCCTTCCATGCAGCAATTTCCCGCCTGCTTGACTGCCGCCATTCAGCAAGCCCTGCAAACCGCCTTGCTCGTCACAGCTTTCATCACCGCCGCTTCGTTATTCCTTGCACTTTTGCAAGCGGTTGGCATCTTAGGCTTGCTCAGTGCTCTGTTTGCACCGCTTTTGCGTGTTTTACATGCACCTGCTGCGCTGACAAGTGTTTTTCTCTCTGGGGTATTTGAATTGACCTGCGGCATTTTGCAATTGCCTGCGCTTGCTCTGCGGCAGCGGATTTTGCTGCCCATTTTATCATTTCTTCTGGCTTTTGGCGGTATTTCCGTGCATTTTCAAACGCTTGCCTTGTTAAAACCCCTTGGACTGTCGGCACGCCTGCATACACGGGGCAAGCTGCTGCACGGCATGCTTGCCGCCCTGCTGACACGTGTGTTTTATGCCGCCCTGCCACAGGCTCTGCCTGTTTTTTCGGTTTCATCTGCACATACTTCAGTCCAATGGCTCCCGATGATTTGTAATTCTGCCTGTTTATCGCTTTTGATTGTTATTATTTTGTTAACATTTAACTGTGGAAAGTATAGGTAAAATGGTTTATAATAATAAGCATATGCTTCTATAGGATGTGTTTTTATGGCATCAAGAGGACTGTTTCGCAAAAATATTGAACCACGCTGTGTATATTGCCGTCATGCACGGGCACTGGACAGCCAACGTGTCCTCTGCAAGCGTCGCGGTATTGTATCTGCGGCGCACCATTGCCGTGCCTTTCGCTATGACCCGCTTCGCCGCATCCCACCTAAGCCTGCGGTTTTCCGCAAACAATATACCAACGCCGACTTTTCTTTGGAGGACCCTGATGAAATCTAATTCCCTGCAACACCGTGTCACTGCACTGCTGTGCATTTTTGTACTGACGTTTTCTGTTTTTCCGCTTGCCGCCTCCGCTTTGGATGACCCGAACATCGAAGCCGCTGCCGTTTATCTGGCAGACCCCGACAGCGGAATGATTCTATATCAAAAAAATGCAGACGAAAAACGCTATCCTGCATCCACCACCAAAATGATGACGGCACTGCTTGTGTTGGAAAATGCCAATCTGGAAGACACCGTGACCGCTGAAAAAGAAGACTTTGCCACGATTGCGCCCGGCTCATCCAATGCCGGCATTTTGGTGGGCGAAACGATGACGGTGCACGATTTATTGTATTGTTTGATGCTGCCCTCCGCCAACGAAGCCGCCACCATTCTGGCACGGCACGTGGCAGGCTCTATTGATGCCTTTGTGGACATGATGAATGCTCGTGCCACCGAACTCGGCTGTACGGGTACACACTTTGCAAACCCAAATGGCTTGCACGACGAAAACCACTATACCACAGCGCACGACCTCTATCTGATTGCACAAGCAGCGATGCAAAACGAAACCTTTGCAGAAATCGCCAACACTGCCCAAAAGACCTTGCAAGCAACCAATTTGCACCCTGCCCGAAAGATTTACACCACCAACTATCTGACCCTGCGCAAAAGTGACCCCTCTTTCTATACATACTGCAAAGGCATCAAAACCGGACACACCAGCCAAGCCGGTTACTGTCTGGTGGCAGTCGCAGACAAGAACGGCGGCAGATTGCTCAGCGTAGTGCTCGGCTGTGAACAGCCGGAAGGACAGGTTGCAAAAAGCTTCACCGAAACCAAACGGTTGTTTGAGTGGGGATATACCAACTACAAATCAAAGGAACTGGTTTCGCAAGACGAAAGCGTCACTGAAATTCCAGTGCGTCTGTCTACCGAAGCTGACAGCGTTGTGCTGCAAACCAACACCTCCCTTTCCGCATTGGTGCCCACAGATTTGCAGCCAGAGGACTTGGAGCGCACGCTTGACCTTCCGGATGACCAAACTGCTCCCATCAAAGAGGGCGATGTGCTGGGACACATGACCATCAGCTATGACGGCTTTACCTACGGCACGGTAGACTTGGTGGCAATGAACGATGTTTCGCTCTCCAAGGTGCTTTATTATGCGGACAAGCTGGAAAATTTCTTCCGCAGCCGCTTTTTTAAGTATTCCGTACTTGCTCTTGCCGGCATCTTTGTGCTAACCTTCCTCTATCGCTTTATCCGTTTGAAGCGACGCCATCATCGCAGACAGCAATCCATCCGTAATCGGTATCGATAATATCTGCACAGAAAAAGCTCCTTATCCGACCAAACCTTGGCGGATAAGGAGCTTTTTTTATACGCTTGACCGACCAGTCATGCTGTGCGGCTGTGCAAGCGGCACAATCTTGTTTCGATAAATCCGCATCAAGAATATCGTAGATACCAAAAATGCGAAGATTTCTGCAATCAGAAAGGCATACCACACGGCGGACAAGCCAATGAAATGCGCAAGCAACCACGCTGCGGGCAGGATGGCGAACAGTTGACGCACTGCGGAAACAATCAAGCTCGCCAAACCATAGCCCACCGCTTGGAACATGACAGAATTGACAATACCAAATGCCGCACCGACAAATGACAAACTGATGATATGCAATGCCGGCACGCCAATCTCATACATCTCCGGCGTCGCCTGAAACAATGCGAGGATTTGATTGTGACAGGTCCAAAACAGTGCCGTGCCTGTCAGCATGATGCAAAACGCCGCCACAAAGGTGATTTTATAGGTTTGCATCAAGCGGTCTTTGTTCCGTGCCCCATAATTATAGCCCATAATCGGCATTGCGCCCTGTGTCAGACCAAATACGGGCATAAAAATAAAGCTTTGCATTTTAAAATACACACCGCTCAAAACCGATACCGCAGTTGCAGAAAGCGGCGTCAAAATCGCATTCATCCCCGTCAGCATCACGGATACAATCGCCTGCATAATGATTGCGGGCAATCCTACTTGATAAATCTGCATGACCATGCGCTTTGAAAAGCGAAAACCTTTGAACTGCACCTGGTAATCATGCTTTTTTAGGAACATCACCAGTAACCCAATGGTCATACTGACCGCCTGCCCGATAACCGTTGCCGTTGCAGCACCGGCAACCCCCATTTTCGGCAAACCAAACCAACCAAAAATCAAAATCGGGTCTAATATGACATTGACAATGGCACCCGCCGCATCCTGCAGCATGGGCATCATCATATTGCCAGTTGCCTGAATCATTTTTTCTACCGAAAGCGAAACCAAGCCGAAAACAGATAATCCCAACACGATGTGAACATAATCAGACCCTGCCTGAAAGACTTCCGGATTCTGTGTAAACGCCTCAAAATACGGCTTCGTTGCAAAAATGGCGATGAGCAAAAAAATCACCCAACTGCATACCGCAAGCAAAATGCCATGTGTTGCCGCCCGTCCTGCTTCCTCGGGATTGCCCTCGCCCAAGCGGCGTGCAATCAAGGAGTTCAACCCAACACCGCTGCCCACTGCAACCGCAATCAGCAGCATCTGCAACGGAAACGCCAAGGAAACCGACAAAAACGCCTCTGCGCTGACCCTTGACACAAAAATACTGTCTACAATATTATAAAGCGCCTGAATCAACATCGCAATGATGGCAGGCATCGCCATCGATGCCAATAATCGACCGACTGGCATGGTTGCCATTTTATTGAGCTTCTGCTCTTGCTGCTCTTCTTTCATCTCGTTTTACCTTTCCTTTTCTTTCACACGGCGTTTATCCTGCCGTTGTTTGCGAGAAATGTGCTTCTATTTCATCATAACTGTTTTCAATAAGCATATCACTGACCGCCTGCAGCAGCGGCTGACCGGCAGCATAGGCGGGTTCCAGCACGCCACACACCAAAAAACCTGCCTTTTTTGCTGTTTCTGCTGCATATGGAGCATCTTCAAACACCATACACTGCCCTGCATGACATCCCATTTTTTCGGCTGCCTGCAAATAAATCGCAGGGTCACGTTTGCTGACTCCCACGTCCTCAATCGTCAGCATAAAGTCAAAATAGTCCCACATACCACAGTCCCGCAGTGCTTTTTCTGCATGATGTCTTGCCGTGAGCGTTGCAATGCTGCAAGGGATGCCCTTGGCACGCAGTCCCTCTAAAAAGCGCACAATCCCTTCTTTCGGCTTGGCTATCTGCTCATATCGCTTGGTGATGATTTGATTCAAGCCATCCACAATTCCTTCGGGTGTCAGTGGAATCTGCGGATATTTTTCTGCAAAATAGCGTGCACCTTGTAATTGTGTCGTACCTTCGATGGCGCTATAATCCTCTTTGGTGACCTGAATGCCGAATTGCCCCAAAAACCGCTGTGAAAGCTGATCCCACACCAGCATAGAATCCAATAACGTACCGTCCATATCAAAAATTGCGCCTTGCATCATTTTTTTCTCCCTCATATGTAGCCCTTGCTTTTAAAACTGAATATTCTATCATTTTTATAAAAATCCCTGCGGGTTTTCGCCCACAGGGATTGGAAACTGTATCTTATTGTTGATTGATACCGCTCACTGCTGTTTCCTTCAGTGTCACATCGTGTGCACCGCCCTCAACAATCGAAGTAGAGGATACCACTGTAATCTTTGCCTTTTTCTGCATCTCTGGAATGGTCAGTGCCCCGCAGTTGCACATTGTAGAACGAACCTTGCTCAAAGTCTGTGAAAGATTATCCTTCAAGCTGCCTGCATAGGGCACATAAGAATCTACGCCTTCTTCAAAGGACAGTTTCTTATCTCCGCCCATATCGTAACGCTGCCAGTTACGAGCACGTGCAGAGCCTTCGCCCCAATATTCCTTCATATAGCTGCCGTTAACACGCACACGATTGGTAGGTGATTCATCAAATCGTGCAAAATAACGACCGAGCATCAGAAAATCAGCACCCATTGCCAATGCCAAAGTAACATGATAATCATGCACAATGCCGCCATCCGAACAAATCGGCACATAGACACCGGTTTCCATGAAATAATCGTCACGTGCCTTTGCCACTTCAATCAAAGCAGTGGCTTGCCCGCGTCCAATGCCCTTTTGTTCACGTGTGATGCAGATAGACCCACCACCTATGCCGACCTTGACAAAATCCGCACCGCACTCCGCCAAGAAGCGGAAGCCTTCTCGGTCTACCACATTTCCGGCACCCACCTTGACTTGGTCACCATACTGTTCACGAATCCATTCAATGGCTGTCTTTTGCCACTCTGAAAAACCTTCTGAGGAATCCAAACACAAGACATCGGCGCCGGCTTCGACCAATGCCGGCACCCGCTCTGCAAAATCACGGGTATTGATGCCCGCACCCACCACATATCGCTTGTTGGCATCAAGCAGTTCTAACGTATTTTCTTTGTGGCTATCATAGTCTTTGCGGAAAACCATATACACCAGTTTTTGGTCTTTATCGACCAGCGGCAACGCATTCAGCTTATGGTCCCAAATGATGTCATTGGCTTTTTTGAGACTGGTGTCATCTGGTGCTGTAATCAGCTTTTCAAACGGTGTCATCAAGTCTGCAACTGTAATATCCGTTGACATGCGGCTGACACGATAGTCACGGCTTGTAATGATGCCCAACAATTTCCCAGTTGAAGTACCATCCTGTGTGACTGCCATGGTGGAGTGTCCCGTTTTTTCTTTCAGTGCCAAAACATCTGCGAGCGTCTGCTCTGGTCTGACATTGGAATCAGAAACGATAAATCCTGCTTTATAGCTTTTTACGCGCGCCACCATTGCAGCTTCGCTTTCAATAGACTGCGAACCATAAATAAAAGAGATGCCGCCTTCTCTTGCCAATGCAACCGCCATTTTTTCTCCCGAAACCGACTGCATGATAGCAGAAACCAACGGAACATTCGCATATAATGTGGCTTCTTCACCCTTTCGGTATTTTACGATTGGTGTACGCAAACTGACATTACTCGGAACGCACTCCTTAGAAGAATATCCCGGAACCAATAAATATTCACTAAATGTGCGTGACGGCTCTGTGAAATAAAACGCCATATCGTTCTTACTCCTTTTTTTATCGTCCTGCTTCAGGCAAGTATTCTGCTACTCTCAATATAGTATTATTTTAATTATACTCTTTTTAGCCCATAAAGTAAACCGCTTTTCTGCCACAAAATACTTGCGTTTTACAGCTTTCCCCTATGCAAGACGCACGGAATCATAGTCAGATTCTTGTTAATGCTGTACACAATGCTTTCCATATTTTTGATAGCAAGAAAAGCAGCCATAGCAACCGGTGCACTGCAGAGTTTCTCCTTTTTGCAGTCTTCGCACTGCATCTGGCTGACAAATAAAGGGGCGTGACATAGAAATCATATCGATGCCCGACTGTAAAATATGCTCCATTTCCTCCAAGGTACGAATGCCTCCCACTAAAATCATGGGTAATTTTAACTTTTGGCGCAAAGCAAGCACTGCATCAAAATAATACAGCCGTTCTTTCGGTTGCTTTTTCGCAAAATCCCAACCACTTAATTCTACTGCCTCTATGCCAAGTTCCTGCGCCGTTTGCAGCATTTCCAACAACTCTTCTGTTTCGTACCGCTCCTGACCTTCTACCACATTCACATGCATCTTCAGAAAAATAGGATACTGTGCACCAACTGCCTGTTTTACTCTTTGTATGGTCTCTTCCACAATTCGAAAGCGATTCTTCCCACAGCCACCATACATGTCCGTTCGTTTATTAAATGCTGCATCTATGAATTGCGAAAACAAATAGCCATGTGCACAGTGGATTTGTATGCCATCATACCCTGCCTTTTGGGCACGTAATGCCGCTGCTGCAAAGTCTTCTTCTATGGCGACAATTTCTTCCACAGTTAGTGCACGAGGCAGTACATCTGGAGTGCTTTCTACGGCACTTGGCGCAACAGACTGCCCTGCAATAGCGTTTATCTGTGATTTTGCACCTGAATGATTCATTTGCGCAATAATTTTTCCATGATTGTGATGTACCAAACAGGTCAATTCTCTATGTCCTTTTATAAAGGAATCATCCCAAAATGCGTTTTGATGGATGTCATTGCGACCGCCAGCAGAAACTGCATAATGTCCTGTTATAATCAATCCAACTTGATTTTTGGAAAGTGTATCATAAATCGAAATTTGCTTTTCACTAACCGTTCCGTCTAAATTACCTGCATAATCATTGGTTGCACTCCGAACAATTCGATTTGAAAATTTACAATTTTTAAATTCTACTTCTGAAAATACTATGTTCATTAAATACCTCACACGTCAACGTACAAACATAAGTTAAAAGAGACGGTAACCAAGGTTACCGTCTCTTTTTATGTGCGCATCGTGTTATCTTCCCAGGTCGTTGCCAACCAAGTATTGTCACCGTAAACGAGCTTAACTACTGTGTTCGGAATGGGAACAGGTGTACCCTCGTCACCAAAAACACGCACTTCTATTATGAAAACAGTCTTTCAAAAACCAAGAACGAATGACATGTCGTTTTCCATTTTATGATTTCTGTTCTCTAAGAATGTTTCAGCACTAACCACTGCTTACACCCTCAAAACTGAACAATACATACTCGCAAAGCTTATTTTTCGAGATTCAACCCAATATTCATTAGGTCAAGCCCTCGTCCGATTAGTATCAGTCCGCTACATGTGTTACCACACTTCCACTCCTGACCTATCAACCTCGTAGTCTACAAGGGGACTTACTCCCGAAGGATGGGAATACTTATCTCAAGGAGAGTTTCACGCTTAGATGCCTTCAGCGTTTATCTCGTCCGTACTTAGCTACCCGGCTATGCTCCTGGCGGAACAACCGGTGCACCAGCGGTACGTCCATCCCGGTCCTCTCGTACTAAGGACAGCTCCTCTCAATATTCCTACGCCCGCAACAGATAGGGACCGAACTGTCTCACGACGTTCTGAACCCAGCTCGCGTACCGCTTTAATTGGCGAACAGCCAAACCCTTGGGACCGAATTCAGCCCCAGGATGCGATGAGCCGACATCGAGGTGCCAAACCTCCCCGTCGATGTGGACTCTTGGGGGAGATCAGCCTGTTATCCCCAGGGTAGCTTTTATCCGTTGAGCGACGGCATTTCCATTCACATACCGCCGGATCACTAACTCCAACTTTCGTTACTGCTCGAACCGTCATTCTCGCAGTTAGGCTCGCTTTTGCGTTTACACTCACCGCACGATTTCCAGCCGTGCTGAGCGAACCTTTGAGCGCCTCCGTTACTCTTTAGGAGGCGACCGCCCCAGTCAAACTGCCCACCTGACAGTGTCCCCCGACCTGATTCAAGGCCGCAGGTTAGAATTCCAATACTCCAAGGGTGGTATCCCAAGGTTGCCTCCATGTAAGCTAGCGCCCACATTTCCTAGGCTCCCACCTATCCTGTACATGAAGTACCGAAATCCAATATCAAGCTACAGTGAAGCTCCATGGGGTCTTTCCGTCTAGTTGCGGGAAACCGGCATCTTCACCGGTACTACAATTTCGCCGGGCGGGCTGTTGAGACAGTGCCCAAATCGTTACGCCATTCGTGCGGGTCAGAACTTACCTGACAAGGAATTTCGCTACCTTAGGACCGTTATAGTTACGGCCGCCGTTTACTGGGGCTTAAGTTCGTACCTTCGCTTGCGCTAAGCACTCCCCTTAACCTTCCAGCACCGGGCAGGCGTCACCCCCTATACGTCATCTTTCGATTTAGCAGAGAGCTGTGTTTTTGCTAAACAGTCGCTTGGGCCTTTTCACTGCGGCCTACATTGCTGTAGGCACCCCTTCTCCCGAAGTTACGGGGTTAATTTGCCGAGTTCCTTAACAACCCTTCTCCCGTTGGCCTTAGAATTCTCATCCCATCTACCTGTGTCGGTTTGCGGTACGGGCACCTGAGCAATACATAGAGCTTTTCTCGTCTCTCACGCCATCGACTTCCCTACTAAAATTTCGGTCCCTTACGCCCGGGGCTACCATCGCCCGGGTTCGACTTAATGAAAGCGTCCCTCTACTTAACACTTTTGGTGGTTACGGAATTTCAACCGTATGTGCATCGACTACGCCGTTAGGCCTCGCCTTAGCTCCCGACTAACCTTGGGCGGACGAACCTTCCCCAAGAAACCTTAGATTTTCGGCCATTATGATTCTCACATAATTCTCGCTACTTATTCCGGCATTCTCACTTGTATGCAGTCCACCAGTCCTTACGATCTGACTTCGCCCCGCATACAACGCTCCCCTACCCAATGTCTTACGACAATGCCTAAGCTTCGGTTAGATACTTAGCCCCGTTACATTTTCTGCGCAAAACCACTCGACCAGTGAGCTATTACGCACTCTTTGAATGTGTGGCTGCTTCTAAGCCAACATCCTGGTTGTTTTCGCAGTTTCACATCATTTTCCACTTAGTATCTATTTGGGACCTTAGCTGTAGATCTGGGCTGTTTCCCTTTTGACCATGAGACTTATCTCACACAGTCTGACTGCTAACCATCAATTCTCCGGCATTCTTAGTTTGATAGAGTTCAGTAACCTTATCGGCCCCTAGCTCATTCAGTGCTTTACCTCCGGGAATCTAAGTTAACGCTAGCCCTAAAGCTATTTCGGGGAGAACCAGCTATCTCCGAGTTCGATTGGAATTTCTCCGCTATCCACAAGTCATCCCCGGCTTTTTCAACAGACGTGGGTTCGGCCCTCCATTGCGTCTTACCGCAACTTCAGCCTGCTCATGGATAGGTCACCCGGTTTCGGGTCTAATACACGTAACTTCATTCGCCCTATTCAGACTCGCTTTCGCTACGGCTCCGTGACTCCAGTCACTTAACCTTGCTACGTACATTAACTCGCCGGACCGTTCTACAAAAAGTACCCGATCACACATAAACGTGCTCTCGGTGCTTGTAGGCACAAGGTTTCAGGTTCTTTTTCACTCCCCTCCCGGGGTCCTTTTCACCTTTCCCTCACGGTACTGCTTCTCTATCGGTCACTGAGTAGTATTTAGGCTTGGAGGATGGTCCCCCCATGTTCCCACAGGATTTCACGTGCCCTGTGGTACTCTGGATACGGCTAGCGTCGGTTCTTTTTCACTTACGGGGCTGTCACCCTGTTTCGCCACTCTTCCCAAAGTGTTCAGTTAAATAACCAGACTACATGTTGCCGTCCTAACCCCAAGAAGATTGCTCCTCTTGGTTTGGCCTCTTCCGCGTTCGCTCGCCACTACTAGCGGAATCTCGGTTGATTTCTTTTCCTCGCCCTACTTAGATGTTTCAGTTCAGGCGGTTCCCTACGTACACCTATGAATTCAGTGTACGTTGACAGAGTATTGCTCTGCCGGGTTTCCCCATTCGGAAATCTTTGGATCAAAGCTTATTTGCAGCTCCCCAAAGCTTATCGCAGCTTGTCGCGTCCTTCATCGGCTCTCAGTGCCAAGGCATTCCCCTTGCGCCCTTTACAGCTTAACCTTGCAGCATTTCTGCTACTGTTTATTCTGTAAGACCTAACCACGGTCGCGGTTAGGAATTTTCAGCTTAAATTATTGAGTAAATCTCGGTAAAAGTATATTTCTATACTTGTTTTTTTAGCTTATTGTAGTGATGTCTTGCGACATCATTTCCCAACAATTTTTGGAAAAACCATTTTATTTTTTATGCTTTATCTCATTCAAGGTAAAGCGGAATAACAAATTAGTTTCCTCTATTGTTGCTTTTGCTTTCGTTATTGTTCAGTTTTCAAGGTGCAATTTTTCTCTTTGTCCTTCGCAAATTTGACTAAGGTGTATGAAATGCTTCGCATTTCCCTTGCCACTTTCGCTTCGGTAAGAAAGTGAATTCCCTCGTCCCGTCCGTAGACAAAACTTAGGTTTTCTTTTGCCTACTTTCCTTTTTTCCAAAAGAAAAGTATGGTGGGCTTGAGAGGACTCGAACCTCCGACCTCACGCTTATCAGGCGTGTGCTCTAACCACCTGAGCTACAAGCCCATGTCAGTTTCGGCGCGGTTTTCCGTTCTTCGCTTCCTTCCGCCCCTTTGTGCGCAATCTTTCGATTGCTGGTGGAGATGAGGAGAATCGAACTCCTGACCCCCTGCTTGCAAGGCAGGTGCTCTCCCAGCTGAGCTACACCCCCGTGGTTCACACAGGATCGGAAACTTAGCGTTTCTCTCATTTCCAGTTTGAAGGTACAGTTTTTTGAGGTTTTTGCCACCCTTGCCAAGGCAAAGGTTTGCACCCTCTAAATTGAACAATGTATTACTTTCAGTTTACCTGAACTCTGTTGACCTAGGATTCGTAAGAACTATTTCATCTTACAGGTCTCCTTAGAAAGGAGGTGATCCAGCCGCACCTTCCGATACGGCTACCTTGTTACGACTTCACCCCAATCACCAATCCTACCTTCGGCCGCGCCCTCCTTGCGGTTAGACTACGGACTTCGGGTATTACCGGCTCTCGTGGTGTGACGGGCGGTGTGTACAAGGCCCGGGAACGTATTCACCGCGGCATGCTGATCCGCGATTACTAGCAATTCCGACTTCATGCAGGCGAGTTGCAGCCTGCAATCTGAACTGAGATAGCTTTTAGGGATTTGCTCCACCTCGCGGCTTTGCTTCCCTCTGTATGACTACCATTGTAGTACGTGTGTAGCCCAAGCCATAAGGGGCATGATGATTTGACGTCGTCCCCACCTTCCTCCGTTTTGTCAACGGCAGTCTCGCTAGAGTGATCAACTAAATGTATCAACTAACAATAGGGGTTGCGCTCGTTGCGGGACTTAACCCAACATCTCACGACACGAGCTGACGACAACCATGCACCACCTGTCACCGTTGTTCCGAAGAAAAGGTGTATCTCTACACCGATCAACGGGATGTCAAGGCTTGGTAAGGTTCTTCGCGTTGCTTCGAATTAAACCACATACTCCACTGCTTGTGCGGGCCCCCGTCAATTCCTTTGAGTTTCAACCTTGCGGTCGTACTCCCCAGGTGGGATACTTAATGTGTTAACGTCGGCACGGAAGGGGTCAATACCTCCCACACCTAGTATCCATCGTTTACGGCGTGGACTACCAGGGTATCTAATCCTGTTTGCTCCCCACGCTTTCGCGCCTCAGCGTCAGTTAATGTCCAGCAGACCGCCTTCGCCACTGGTGTTCCTCCCAATATCTACGCATTTCACCGCTACACTGGGAATTCCGCCTGCCTCTCCATCACTCAAGACCAGCAGTTTCAAAAGCAGTTTGAGGGTTGAGCCCTCAGATTTCACTTCTGACTTGCCAGTCCGCCTACGCGCCCTTTACACCCAGTAAATCCGGATAACGCTTGCTCCCTACGTATTACCGCGGCTGCTGGCACGTAGTTAGCCGGAGCTTATTCTTTGGGTACCGTCAAAATTCGTCCCCAATTAAAGATCTTTACAACCCGAAAGCCTTCTTCAATCACGCGGCGTTGCTGCGTCAGGGTTTCCCCCATTGCGCAATATTCCCCACTGCTGCCTCCCGTAGGAGTCTGGGCCGTGTCTCAGTCCCAATGTGGCCGTTCAACCTCTCAGTCCGGCTACCCATCGTCGCCTTGGTGGGCCATTACCTCACCAACTAGCTAATGGGACGCGAGCTCATCTAAAGGCGGATTGCTCCTTTGGCACAAGAGCGATGCCACTCTCGTGCATTATGCGGTATTAGCAGTCGTTTCCAACTGTTGTCCCCCACCTAAAGGCAGATTGCTCACGCGTTACTCACCCGTCCGCCACTAAGTTACAGATTCCACCCCCGAAGGGATTTCCTTAATAACTCCGTTCGACTTGCATGTGTTAGGCACGCCGCCAGCGTTCATCCTGAGCCAGGATCAAACTCTCTAAAAATTGTATTAAATCAGCCAAAGCTGTTCTAATCGACTTTTAAAGTCTGACGTGTTGACGATTTGTTTTAAGCGGATTTTCGTCTTCCGCTTCGAATCTTTGAGTAAACTCAAAGAATTTCAGGGTTCATAAATGGTATGCTTAAAGCTTTACATTGTTCAATTTACAAGGTGCAAAATTTCTTTGCTTTCAGCGAATTTTTGCACTGTGTGTCGAAATCCTTCGTGGATTTCGGCTAAAGTGCCTTCCGCTGATTTCGCTTACCTTTTGCGCAATCAAATTGCTCAGCAGGTTCGCATTTTAACTTTGCGCAGCATCCAGTGAATTTCACCAAACACCACTTGCCACAACCCGATTCCGTTTTACGTTTTTCGCAATCGCATCGGAGTAGCTTAATTACTATATCATGCAAACTCACATTTGTCAACAACTTTTTTTAGTTTTTGAAAATCTTTATTTGCATGGTGCCAGTCCCTTGCGGAAGCAGCTAGATTAGAATACTACATCCATCCCCCTTTGTCAATACCTTTTTTGATTTTTTTCGACATTTGAAAAGTAAGATAATAAATGCGGAAGAGTATTATACCTCTGACACATTTATTTTTTTATCTAAAACTGTAGAAAGCGTGGTGAAAATATGACGAAAAAAACAAAGACATTGACCTTGTCCGACCGATTAGAGATTGAGCAAGCCTATTTAATCGGCAAAAACATCGCAGAAATTGCGACTTCCATAGATTCTTGCCCTTCGACAATCTATCGAGAACTCCATCGTGGATACGCAGGAAGACCCGATATAAACGGACGTCCCGCCTATAGCGCAAAAATAGCGCAGGAAGTCAATGCCCGAAACATTAAGCGGCGTGGGTGTCGCAGACGCACGCTTGACGATAAAAAACACTGAACTGCAGCACCTTCTGCACCTTGAAAATTTCATACAGGTACGCACAAGAGAAAAGAGGAGGGGATAGATAATCTAAACGGCATACGCCGGCATATGCGTGGCTGTAACTGCCATAGATGCAAACTGAAAAAGAACTGCCGATTCTTCCAGATGATTCAGAAGAACCGGCAGTTTTATTATGTCGAATTTGAAAAAAGGTAACAGAAAAGAGGTTGCTCCGCCCAGCCAAAAGTGGACAACCTCTTTTCTTTTTATCCAAACCCTTTTCACCACTGAAACTTTTTATACGAAAGGAAGAAAAACATGCATTTATTTAAACTCCCACATCAGTTGCTGCTAGAGCGTTTCTGAAAACTCTGACGGCTTGTATTATTTGGACAAAATGAAGATAGCAGCGATATAAATGAACGCGAGAAAAGAGGTCGCCAGTTTGTCATAACGCGTGGCGACACGTCTAAAATTCTTCAGTTTCAGGAAAAAGCATTCGACCAGATGACGCTCTTTGTAAACCCACCAGTCGCAACGCCACGGGTTGGTCGCATTGCTTTTGGGCGGGATGGTGTATTCGCCATCCCTAATTTGAATGTAGTCCAGAATCTCTTTCGTGCCATAAGCCTTATCGGCAAGCACATTGCTGGTCGAAATGTCCACGTGAGATAAAACATCTACTGCAACTGTGCTGTCATGGACATTTCCAGCAGAGAGCTGAAAATAAATCGGATTGCCCAGACCGTCTACAATCGTATGAATTTTGGTCGTCTTTCCGCCGCGGCTTGTACCAATATGTTGGTTAAATTCGCAGTTTACTGCCCTTTTTTAGCGCCAGCGCTGTGCTGATGTGCTTTGATGCAGGTGGAATCAATCGACAGATTTTCAAGGTCTGCTTCACTGTTCAGTGCCAGAAAGATTGCAATCAGCGTGCCGTCATTCCGCCATTTGCAAAAACGGCTATATACGGTTTTCCACGGACCATACCGTTCGGGCAGGTCTTCCCAACCCGCTCCGCTGCGAGCCAGCCACAACATCGCATTAAACATCAGCCGATTGTCCTTTGGCGGTCGTCCTGTTCGGGCTTTCGGTATCAAATCTTTGATTTGTTCCCATTGTTCATCGGTCATTTCATATCTTCTAACTGGCATCGTGTTTTCCTTCGCTGTTTTCTTTCTATTTTACCATAATTACTGTCTTTGGGCAATTTTGCGTTTTCAGAAACGCTCTAGATAAAAACCTTCAATATAGTGAAAAGAAGATAGGCATATTTATATATAGCCGAAAAAACATGACAGGCAAATATCGTCTTAGTATGGAACAGCTCTCCAAAAGGGTTTCCTGTAGTACAACGACTGTTCACAAAGCAATTCATAATCTGCATGAGTTTCGATATATTGATAAAATCAGAAATTTTCTGTTCGATGGTTCGCACGGGCGTGTGGTTTGGGATAAATATTCTTATGTAACCCGCCTGGAAACCAATCACGATTTTACATTTATTCCGTACAGCATCTTTGACTATTCCCTAACTTTTTCCGCATTCGTACTATACTGCTATTTACGCTATAAAGCCGGCAATGCACAGAAAGCATTTCCTAGCTATGCACTGATCTATCAAGAACTTGGTCTTTGTAAGAGCGCTGCACAGCGTGGTGCGAAGCAGCTTGAGAACGCAGGTCTGCTGCATATCGAGCATTTTCAAAAAGACAAAGGAGATTTTGCAAACAACTCTTATCATTTTACAGAATCTACAAGACCTTCATCCAAAAGCGAAGGTCTTCAGACTGTCAAAGTCTGTCCGACTGTACCGCCCACTTCGGAAGTAAGACTCCAATGCGCTCCCGTCCATACAAAAAAGGTCATCCGGATCAAGCGCACTTGCATTGATACTTTCGTAGAATTCCAGAGAGCCGGTCATTTGCTCCAAGAGCAAATACAGTTTGATATCGATATGCACCAGAAGCGAAACTTGGGTCAAGTCACCAGCCGTAATCTCTGCATAGATTGCTCTCGCTTGTTGTTGTAAATCTTGAAATAACTGTACTGCTTTTGCTCTCATCTCAAGAGGTTGAAACGGCTCATCGCCTAGAATTTTCACCACGCCCGGTCACCACGCCCGGATAGTTTTCTTCGAATGCACAAGGAGCATCATAAGTTAAATGAAGTGTAGCAATATCCAAATCCCAAAAATATTTGGTATTCTTGAACACTTCATTATTGGCAGCTATCTCTTTGCTGCTAATGGGGTGATTCATTGCCATCTCAAAAGCCTTTTCGATTGGATCTGCTTTTCTGTTTTTCATAGATGCAACCTCCGCCCTACTGTTGTTTTTAGTATACGCCATCCAATCCAGAATAGCAATATAGGGGGTTGGCCTAAAAATAATAGACTAGATTAGACTTACACGGGAACGTTATACATAAGAGAAAGGAAAGACTATATACTTACATACCTACTGCATACAGAAGATATGCAGAGGGGACTTCCTGCGCCTATGTGGCAGGATACAACTGTATTGCGCTGCTTTTTAGTGCACCTGTGCCGCATTTTTCTTTTCTGTTGTATGATTCTTGGAAATCTACGCCAATCTCTGAAACTTGCTTGACAAAAAGGAACGTCTGTTCTAGTATTATATCAAACACGGATGGGAGATGGGTTGATGGATCGCATTATTTTACACTCAGACTTGAATAGCTTTTATGCATCGGTTGCCTGTGTCCAGGATCCATCCATCCGGGATTTGCCGGTTGCTGTCTGCGGCAGTGAAGAATTACGCCATGGCATTGTTTTGGCACGCAATCAGATTGCCAAAGATTTTGGGGTAAAAACAGCCGAAGCAATTTGGCAGGCAAAGCGGAAGTGTCCCGATTTGGTGATGGTTCCGCCCAATCATACGCTCTATCAAGAATACTCCCATCGGGCACGGCAAATTTATGCGGACTACACCGACCAAGTCGAACCATACGGCATTGATGAGTGTTGGCTCGATGTCACCGGCAGCACTGGCTTATTCGGCGATGGCGTGCAGATTGCACAAACCATCCGCATGCGCATGAAGCAGGAGTTGGGTATCACCGTTTCGATTGGCGTCAGCTTCGATAAAATCTTTGCTAAGCTGGGGAGTGATTATAAAAAGCCAGATGCCATCACAGTATTCTCCAGAGAGAATTTTCGGGAAAAGACCTGGGGACTGCCGATTGAAAATCTGCTCTATGTCGGTTCGGCAACGCAAAAGAAGTTGAATGGTCGTGGCATCTATACGATTGGTGAGCTTGCGCAGACAGATTCTGCATATCTAAAATCACTCTGTGGAAAAGCTGGTCAAATGCTGCATACCTTTGCCAACGGGCAGGATAGCACGCCTGTCGCACGTATCGAAGACATTGCCCCTCCAAAATCCATCGGCAATAGCAGCACCGCAGCACATGATTTGACTTGTGAAGAGGATGTCAAGATACTCTTGCTAGAACTCGTCGAAAGTGTATCTACACGGTTACGCAAGCATGGATTTCAAGCGCAAACGGTTGCCATCAGCATTCGTGCCAATGATTTTTCTAGTTTTGAGCGGCAAGTCAAATTGACATATCCAACGGACATCACAACTGAAATTATGTCCGCAGCATTGCAGTTGTTTCGAGAAAACTGGAAGTGGCAGCGCCCCATCCGTATGATCGGCGTTCGTGTGACGGATTTCCTCTGTGATACCCATTGCCTACAGCTAGACCTTTATGGAGATGCCCGCAAACGCGAGAAACAGGAGTCATTAGATAAGACTGTGGATGAGCTGCGGGAGCGGTTTGGAAGCAGCTGCGTCCAGCGCGCAGTGATTATGAAGGATAAAGTTTCTACAAGCAATGACACTGTTTAAAGTCTCTTACAGTAACGTATTATGTACAAAAGGAAAAAGAAATAGCAGGTGCTGTCTTAACCGATAGCACCTGCTTCTTTTCATTTCTGCATATCTTTTTGAATCAAATCATTGATATAGGCGTTCAGGCTCAATCCTTTGGATGCAGCATAGGCCTTAATCTTTTCCTTTTCCCCTTTTTTTAATTTCAGCGATGCATATTCGTAATGTGTAGCATCATATTTATTACGGGCATTTTTTTGTGAATCGGTCACGGGCATTTCTATCACCTCTATAATAATATAACATATCGAACAATATACGTAATACGTAGTTTTAACCAAATCTTCCTGTCTTTTTTGTATAAATCACACCTTGAATATACGTGTTACGTATATTATAATAAGACTATAGTACAGATTAGAAAGGAGAATGGAAATGACAATCAAAAGAGAAATCCTCCGCCAACATTTACACAACACGCCATTAGTCCAAACAATAGAGCAGAAACAACAGATAGACATCACTCGCAAGAAGCTTCGTGAGGCGCTGCAAATTATGAGTGAAATTGAGGTCAGCGAAACGGCAATCGCAGATGTCCAGAGCAAATATGATGAATATGGGAAAATCAGCAGTGGCTACAGTAATCTTCTAGAAGATGTGTTTGGAATCAGTTGGCAGACAGAACGGATAATCTGCAAATATACCGATTGTCTAGATGAATACATCGACAACTTGTCAGAGAATATCAAGTACGATTAACCCCGATGCTAATGGCTGTTATAGCCCACCATAAGGAGGAACACAACATGGATACATATACAACGCTCATCGCCGGCACAGCTTATCAACACACCAATGGCAGCACATACTTCTGCAAGGAAGTGCTGGTTGGTTGTGATGCTGTTCTGGAACGTACAGGCGATAAATGGATGCTCATAGCGCACGGCACAAGAATGACTGCTGATGCGCTACTACACTGGGACTACAGCACTGGCGGACATTGGGCGTAAATAGACGTGAATGTCAGACGCACCTTGTCTAGCAGAAAGGACAAAAGAAAATGAAAAGAACAACTACCAAAAGACAGCAGCTGCGCCGTAAATATCGTTGGCAGAAAAGACTTCTCCTAACAGTCTTCGCAGGCATCGTTATCCTATTGGCATCCTTGCTCAACCTCGCAGCTGTTGCTGTTGTACAGCATTATGAAAATAAACCGACGGTGTATGAAGTCAAATACACCTTTAATGATGAAGGCAGCGTTGACCGTCTGGAGCGGCTCATCAGCGAATCATAGCAGATTCTACAAACGAGCAACGAATACAAAAGAAATATTTTCCTTGCAATTAACCGAATATATTGCTTTTCTTGGAATTTTGTAGTATAATATACTTAATTAAAGGCATTAAAAAACGTCCTCTCATAGACTGCCGTTTCCTGCAAGATTCGACAGTCATGCGCCAGACAATGAAGAAACCATTGCAGGCTGATGAGAAGACTTATGTAAGTATAACACGCATAAGAAAACTTTTTCAAGGCTTTTCGATGGGAAACTGTTGAAAAGTTATTTTTTTGCCAAAATAACTTTTATGGCGTTCATTCTCTGTCACACGTTGGACAAGCATCAACCATGATTTTAGCAGCCCTTCGGCTGTTAAAATAAAAAATCGTGTATGTGCCGCAAACACATACACGACCTCTCAACGGGCGAACCGATGAACATATTAAATTTTGTCGGAGCGCTCCCCTAGCACGGGAAAGTTGAGAGATTTACGGCACCTTGACAAAATAATATTCTCCTCAGAGTAACAGACGAATGCAAGTCATTGGGACTGGATATACGCCAAGACATCAACGAAACTTGATTGAGCGATGAACTATATTCAAATTATTCCAACAGTTAGGTGCTATGCGCCATGACCTCTTGCCTTTCCGCAATCGGCTGAACATATATCACTGAACCGAAATGTGTGCGATGACATCTTACATAATTCTTTAAGATTGAGCTAGAAGCCATTTCGATTATTCATAGGTATCACTTTATCCATTGCATTGCGAAAAAGCAGATGAGCGACCAACATGTACCCTACTGGAAACTACATTCGATAACGAAACTCGTGGCCCAATAGAAAACCCTTAAGTGGGGGGCGGTGTCGGCTCAAAACCGACGATCTCTGTATGACCCGTGTACATACCTGTAAGAGAGGGTGACTGACGTAAGTCACAGCTATGTAAAGCGGATGTGAGATATGGAGATAGCGCACTGGAGAGAAACTCACTGTGCGGCTTTGAGGAATCAAGGGAGTAAAAGCCCTTACATATACATAGCTTAATAAACCGAAACAGAAAATACACTGCTCGGTTTTAATCTTTTAGGTTTCACCGATTCAAGCAACAACCATTGAGATTTCTTGCCTGAATCGGTGGATACCGTAAGCGCTTAATTTAGTGTGAAAAACGTATGTTTAATAACATCTAAGCGCTTACGGTATCCACACCTAAAATAGTGGAGCTGCTGATCAGGATTGAACTGACGACCTCATCCTTACCAAGGATGTACTCTACCGACTGAGCTACAGCAGCAAATATGCAGTTTTAAAAAATGGCGACCCGGATGGGGCTCGAACCCACGACCTCTAGCGTGACAGGCTAGCGCTCTAACCAACTGAGCTACCGGGCCATATTTGGCAGGGGCAGAAGGAATTGAACCCTCGGCACGCGGTTTTGGAGACCGCTGCTCTACCAGCTGAGCTATACCCCTTCATAGCAATTGTATCATCTGTATCCGCATGCAAAAAACGCTGTCACTGGCTTTTCCGATACAAGACAATCTTTCTCGTTTGATTTTGGTGGGCCTTCAGGGACTTGAACCCGGGACCGACCGGTTATGAGCCGGCTGCTCTAACCAACTGAGCTAAAGGCCCATAAACATCTTTTTTGATAGAAAAATTGCCGCCACGCTTTGTAGCGGCAATTTCGGTTTGGCTCCTCAAGTTGGACTCGAACCAACGACCCTGCGGTTAACAGCCGCATGCTCTACCAACTGAGCTATTGAGGAATGTCTATTTGCTTCTTCATTTACAAAACATGTGCTCTGCACATGGCATGCTCATCTCCGGTCTAAGTGCCGCCTACGGCGGTTGACCTCCGAAACACCACTCTGCGGAGTGGCGTACCAACTGAGCTATTGAGGACTATCTACTGTTTCTTCATTTACGAAACATGTGCTCTGCACAAAACCTATTCATCAAACAATCTGTCTTTTTGCAATATGAAGAAAAAAGAGACCGCTTATTATGCGATCTCTTTCGTGTGCGCATCGTGTTATTTTCCCAGGCCGTTGCCAGCCAAGTATTTTCACCGTAAACGAGCTTAACTACTGTGTTCGGAATGGGAACAGGTGTACCCTCGTCACCAAAAACACGCACTTTCTCTTCAATATCTCGCAAACTGCTTTGCTATGATACCATATATACAATCACTTTGTCAAGTGTTTGTTTCTTTTTTATTGCTGGTGACCCGTAGGAGAATCGAACTCCTGTTTGCGGCGTGAGAGGCCGCCGTCTTAACCGCTTGACCAACGGGCCGTTCCTTCGCTGCTCTTTCCTTCTTGCAAAGGAAATGGTGCACCATCGGGGACTCGAACCCAGGACCCACTGATTAAGAGTCAGTTGCTCTACCATCTGAGCTAATGGTGCATTTACTTTTCTTATCACGAATAAAGAAAAGTAAACAAAAGAAAACTGAATCTTTTCTATTCTCTTTTGTGCTTTCTCTCTCGCTCAAAATCCTGCTCTTTTAGAAGATGTTTTTTACACCCTCAAAACTGAACAATACATACTCGCAAAGCTTATTTTTCGAGATTCAACCCAATATTCATTAGGTCAAGCCCTCGTCCGATTAGTATCAGTCCGCTACATGTGTTACCACACTTCCACTCCTGACCTATCAACCTCGTAGTCTACAAGGGGACTTACTCCCGAAGGATGGGAATACTTATCTCAAGGAGAGTTTCACGCTTAGATGCCTTCAGCGTTTATCTCGTCCGTACTTAGCTACCCGGCTATGCTCCTGGCGGAACAACCGGTGCACCAGCGGTACGTCCATCCCGGTCCTCTCGTACTAAGGACAGCTCCTCTCAATATTCCTACGCCCGCAACAGATAGGGACCGAACTGTCTCACGACGTTCTGAACCCAGCTCGCGTACCGCTTTAATTGGCGAACAGCCAAACCCTTGGGACCGAATTCAGCCCCAGGATGCGATGAGCCGACATCGAGGTGCCAAACCTCCCCGTCGATGTGGACTCTTGGGGGAGATCAGCCTGTTATCCCCAGGGTAGCTTTTATCCGTTGAGCGACGGCATTTCCATTCACATACCGCCGGATCACTAACTCCAACTTTCGTTACTGCTCGAACCGTCATTCTCGCAGTTAGGCTCGCTTTTGCGTTTACACTCACCGCACGATTTCCAGCCGTGCTGAGCGAACCTTTGAGCGCCTCCGTTACTCTTTAGGAGGCGACCGCCCCAGTCAAACTGCCCACCTGACAGTGTCCCCCGACCTGATTCAAGGCCGCAGGTTAGAATTCCAATACTCCAAGGGTGGTATCCCAAGGTTGCCTCCATGTAAGCTAGCGCCCACATTTCCTAGGCTCCCACCTATCCTGTACATGAAGTACCGAAATCCAATATCAAGCTACAGTGAAGCTCCATGGGGTCTTTCCGTCTAGTTGCGGGAAACCGGCATCTTCACCGGTACTACAATTTCGCCGGGCGGGCTGTTGAGACAGTGCCCAAATCGTTACGCCATTCGTGCGGGTCAGAACTTACCTGACAAGGAATTTCGCTACCTTAGGACCGTTATAGTTACGGCCGCCGTTTACTGGGGCTTAAGTTCGTACCTTCGCTTGCGCTAAGCACTCCCCTTAACCTTCCAGCACCGGGCAGGCGTCACCCCCTATACGTCATCTTTCGATTTAGCAGAGAGCTGTGTTTTTGCTAAACAGTCGCTTGGGCCTTTTCACTGCGGCCTACATTGCTGTAGGCACCCCTTCTCCCGAAGTTACGGGGTTAATTTGCCGAGTTCCTTAACAACCCTTCTCCCGTTGGCCTTAGAATTCTCATCCCATCTACCTGTGTCGGTTTGCGGTACGGGCACCTGAGCAATACATAGAGCTTTTCTCGTCTCTCACGCCATCGACTTCCCTACTAAAATTTCGGTCCCTTACGCCCGGGGCTACCATCGCCCGGGTTCGACTTAATGAAAGCGTCCCTCTACTTAACACTTTTGGTGGTTACGGAATTTCAACCGTATGTGCATCGACTACGCCGTTAGGCCTCGCCTTAGCTCCCGACTAACCTTGGGCGGACGAACCTTCCCCAAGAAACCTTAGATTTTCGGCCATTATGATTCTCACATAATTCTCGCTACTTATTCCGGCATTCTCACTTGTATGCAGTCCACCAGTCCTTACGATCTGACTTCGCCCCGCATACAACGCTCCCCTACCCAATGTCTTACGACAATGCCTAAGCTTCGGTTAGATACTTAGCCCCGTTACATTTTCTGCGCAAAACCACTCGACCAGTGAGCTATTACGCACTCTTTGAATGTGTGGCTGCTTCTAAGCCAACATCCTGGTTGTTTTCGCAGTTTCACATCATTTTCCACTTAGTATCTATTTGGGACCTTAGCTGTAGATCTGGGCTGTTTCCCTTTTGACCATGAGACTTATCTCACACAGTCTGACTGCTAACCATCAATTCTCCGGCATTCTTAGTTTGATAGAGTTCAGTAACCTTATCGGCCCCTAGCTCATTCAGTGCTTTACCTCCGGGAATCTAAGTTAACGCTAGCCCTAAAGCTATTTCGGGGAGAACCAGCTATCTCCGAGTTCGATTGGAATTTCTCCGCTATCCACAAGTCATCCCCGGCTTTTTCAACAGACGTGGGTTCGGCCCTCCATTGCGTCTTACCGCAACTTCAGCCTGCTCATGGATAGGTCACCCGGTTTCGGGTCTAATACACGTAACTTCATTCGCCCTATTCAGACTCGCTTTCGCTACGGCTCCGTGACTCCAGTCACTTAACCTTGCTACGTACATTAACTCGCCGGACCGTTC
Organism: Intestinibacillus sp.; assembly: GCA_963663775.1. Lineage (GTDB taxonomy): Bacteria > Bacillota > Clostridia > Oscillospirales > Butyricicoccaceae. Next base: position 433,156 of record OY760624.1, read on the forward strand.
TACAAAAAGTACCCGATCACACATAAACGTGCTCTCGGTGCTTGTAGGCACAAGGTTTCAGGTTCTTTTTCACTCCCCTCCCGGGGTCCTTTTCACCTTTCCCTCACGGTACTGCTTCTCTATCGGTCACTGAGTAGTATTTAGGCTTGGAGGATGGTCCCCCCATGTTCCCACAGGATTTCACGTGCCCTGTGGTACTCTGGATACGGCTAGCGTCGATTCTCTTTCACTTACGGGGCTATCACCCTGTGTCGCCACTCTTCCCAAAGTGTTCAGTTAAAGAACCTGACTACATATTGCCGTCCGAACCCCAGAAAGATTGCTCCTTCTGGTTTGGCCTATTCCGCGTTCGCTCGCCACTACTAGCGGAATCTCGGTTGATTTCTTTTCCTCGCCCTACTTAGATGTTTCAGTTCAGGCGGTTCCCTACGTACACCTATGAATTCAGTGTACGTTGACAGAGTATTGCTCTGCCGGGTTTCCCCATTCGGAAATCTTTGGATCAAAGCTTATTTGCAGCTCCCCAAAGCTTATCGCAGCTTGTCGCGTCCTTCATCGGCTCTCAGTGCCAAGGCATTCCCCTTGCGCCCTTTACAGCTTAACCTTGCAGCATTTCTGCTACTGTTTATTCTGTAAGACCTAACCACGGTCGCGGTTAGGAATTTTCAGCTTAAATTATTGAGTAAATCTCGGTAAAAGTATATTTCTATACTTGTTTTTTTTAGCTTATTGTAGTGATGTCTTGCGACATCATTTCCCAACAATTTTTGGAAAAACCATTTTATTTTTTATGCTTTATCTCATTCAAGGTAAAGCGGAATAACAAATTAGTTTCCTCTATTGTTGCTTTTGCTTTCGTTATTGTTCAGTTTTCAAGGTGCAATTTTTTTCTTTTCCTTTCGCAAATTTGACTAAGGTGTATGAAATGCTTCGCATTTCCCTTGCCACTTTCGCTTCGGTAAGAAAGTGAATTCCCTCGTCCCGTCCGTAGACAAAACTTAGGTTTTCTTTTGCCTACTTTCCTTTTTTCCAAAAGAAAAGTATGGTGGGCTTGAGAGGACTCGAACCTCCGACCTCACGCTTATCAGGCGTGTGCTCTAACCACCTGAGCTACAAGCCCATGTCAGTTTCGGCGCGGTTTTCCGTTCTTCGCTTCCTTCCGCCCCTTTGTGCGCAATCTTTCGATTGCTGGTGGAGATGAGGAGAATCGAACTCCTGACCCCCTGCTTGCAAGGCAGGTGCTCTCCCAGCTGAGCTACACCCCCGTGGTTCACACAGGATCGGAAACTTAGCGTTTCTCTCATTTCCAGTTTGAAGGTACAGTTTTTTGAGGTTTTTGCCACCCTTGCCAAGGCAAAGGTTTGCACCCTCTAAATTGAACAATGTATTACTTTCAGTTTACCTGAACTCTGTTGACCTAGGATTCGTAAGAACTATTTCATCTTACTGGTCTCCTTAGAAAGGAGGTGATCCAGCCGCACCTTCCGATACGGCTACCTTGTTACGACTTCACCCCAATCACCAATCCTACCTTCGGCCGCGCCCTCCTTGCGGTTAGACTACGGACTTCGGGTATTACCGGCTCTCGTGGTGTGACGGGCGGTGTGTACAAGGCCCGGGAACGTATTCACCGCGGCATGCTGATCCGCGATTACTAGCAATTCCGACTTCATGCAGGCGAGTTGCAGCCTGCAATCTGAACTGAGATAGCTTTTAGGGATTTGCTCCACCTCGCGGCTTTGCTTCCCTCTGTATGACTACCATTGTAGTACGTGTGTAGCCCAAGCCATAAGGGGCATGATGATTTGACGTCGTCCCCACCTTCCTCCGTTTTGTCAACGGCAGTCTCGCTAGAGTGATCAACTAAATGTATCAACTAACAATAGGGGTTGCGCTCGTTGCGGGACTTAACCCAACATCTCACGACACGAGCTGACGACAACCATGCACCACCTGTCACCGTTGTTCCGAAGAAAAGGTGTATCTCTACACCGGTCAACGGGATGTCAAGGCTTGGTAAGGTTCTTCGCGTTGCTTCGAATTAAACCACATACTCCACTGCTTGTGCGGGCCCCCGTCAATTCCTTTGAGTTTCAACCTTGCGGTCGTACTCCCCAGGTGGGATACTTAATGTGTTAACGTCGGCACGGAAGGGGTCAATACCTCCCACACCTAGTATCCATCGTTTACGGCGTGGACTACCAGGGTATCTAATCCTGTTTGCTCCCCACGCTTTCGCGCCTCAGCGTCAGTTAATGTCCAGCAGGCCGCCTTCGCCACTGGTGTTCCTCCCAATATCTACGCATTTCACCGCTACACTGGGAATTCCGCCTGCCTCTCCATCACTCAAGACCAGCAGTTTCAAAAGCAGTTTGAGGGTTGAGCCCTCAGATTTCACTTCTGACTTGCCAGTCCGCCTACGCGCCCTTTACACCCAGTAAATCCGGATAACGCTTGCTCCCTACGTATTACCGCGGCTGCTGGCACGTAGTTAGCCGGAGCTTATTCTTTGGGTACCGTCAAAATTCGTCCCCAATTAAAGATCTTTACAACCCGAAGGCCTTCTTCAATCACGCGGCGTTGCTGCGTCAGGGTTTCCCCCATTGCGCAATATTCCCCACTGCTGCCTCCCGTAGGAGTCTGGGCCGTGTCTCAGTCCCAATGTGGCCGTTCAACCTCTCAGTCCGGCTACCCATCGTCGCCTTGGTGGGCCATTACCTCACCAACTAGCTAATGGGACGCGAGCTCATCTAAAGGCGGATTGCTCCTTTGGCACAAGAGCGATGCCACTCTCGTGCATTATGCGGTATTAGCAGTCGTTTCCAACTGTTGTCCCCCACCTAAAGGCAGATTGCTCACGCGTTACTCACCCGTCCGCCACTAAGTTACAGATTCCACCCCCGAAGGGATTTCCTAAATAACTCCGTTCGACTTGCATGTGTTAGGCACGCCGCCAGCGTTCATCCTGAGCCAGGATCAAACTCTCTAAAAATTGTATTAAATCAGCCAAAGCTGTTCTAATCGACTTTTAAAGTCTGACGTGTTGACGATTTGTTTTAAGCGGATTTTCGTCTTCCGCTTCGAATCTTTGAGTAAACTCAAAGAATTTCAGGGTTCATAAATGGTATGCTTAAAGCTTTACATTGTTCAATTTACAAGGTGCAAAATTTCTTTGCTTTCAGCGAATTTTTGCACTGTGTGTCGAAATCCTTCGTGGATTTCGGCCAAGGTGCCTTCCGCTGATTTTGCTTGCCTTTTGCGCAATCAAATTGCCCAGCAGGTTCGCATTTTAACTTTGCGCAACATCCAGTGAATTTCACCAAACACCACTTGCCACAACCCGATTCCGTTTTACGTTTTTCGCAATCGCATCGGAGTAGCTTAATTACTATATCATGCAAACTCACATTTGTCAACAACTTTTTTCAGTTTTTGAAAATCTTTATTTGCATGGTGCCAGTCCCTTGCGGAAGCAGCTAGATTAGAATACTACATCCCTCCCCCTTTGTCAATACCTTTTTTGATTTTTTTCGACATTGTACAAACCACCTTTCAAACACAGCCAAAAGCCATCCGCCTGTTTGTATAAGCAGATGACTTTTGACCAATAAGAGGTATCTATAAATAAATGTACGCAAAGAAACGATTACAGTAATTCTGCGATGGCGTTTCGCAGTTCTGTTGGGTCTGTGGTCGATTCAAAACGGCCAACCACTTCCCCGCTGCGATTCACAAGAAACTTCGTGAAATTCCACTTAATATCAGCTTCATTTTCAAAATTCGGATTGGTTTTTGAAAGTATATCAGTCAACACTGGTGTCAAAGCATTCGCCTGATCAAAACCGGCAAAGCCTTTTTGCTGCACAAGATATTGATAGAGCGGCGTTGCATTCTCCCCATTCACATCAATTTTTGCAAATTGGGGGAACGTAATACCAAATCGTCCTGTGCAAAAGGTATGAATTTCTTCATCACTGCCAGGCGCTTGGTCTGCAAACTGATTGCAGGGAAAGTCCAAAATCTCCAAACCTTTTTCCGCATATTCCGTATATAATGCTTGCAGTCCAGTGTATTGCGGGGTAAATCCACATCCAGTTGCTGTATTGACAATCAATAACACCTTGCCACGATGGTCCGCAAGACTTTCTTCTGCACCATCTTGTTTTGTCACATAAAAATCATAAACTGACATTTGAAGCACCTCATTTTTATTTTGTAAAATTAAATTGCATAAAATATATTTGTTGCATTTATAATAGCACCTGTACTGCTGTTTGTCAACTGCAAATCCCATGAAATTTCAAGCAAAAATCACAGCGCCCGTTTCCTATTAAATAATACCTGCCAAACCGAAACTCGACTCCATCTGGGCTTGCATGGCATGGTATACTATATATTACAAGAAAAATTTTGTGAACTTTAAAGAGGTAGTATATGAATATCGCATTGCAGCTTGCAAAAGAATTCCAGCTGACACAAACCCATGCAGAAAACATCATTGCTCTGATTGATGACGGTAATACCATTCCATTTATCGCACGATACCGCAAGGAGCGAACAGGCTCCTGCGATGACCAAGTGCTGCGTGAGGTGTTTGACCGCCTGCAATATATCCGCAATTTGGAAAAGCGCAAAGCAGAGATTATAGAAATCATCACAGCACAGGAAAAACTAACCGACACATTGACACAAGCAATTACGAACGCCAAGACGCTTGCAGAAATTGAAGATTTATACCGTCCTTATCGCCCCAAGCGGCGTACCCGTGCGACCATGGCACACGAAAAAGGCTTGGGTGCTTTGGCGAACCTTCTGATGGCGCAACAGTTGCGCCAAGGCACGCTAGAATCCCTCGCCATGCCGTTTGTCAACCCGGAAAAAGGCGTGGAGCACTGGGAGGATGCCATTGCAGGGGCGCAGGACATTCTTGCAGAAATCGTGTCAGATGATGCCACCTGCCGTAAAAAATTGCGGGAAAGCATCTGGCGAAACGGTTCCCTCTCCTCTCATGCCGCAAAAGAAGAAGATTCTGTCTATCAGATGTATTATGACTATGCCGAGCCGATTCACAAGCTGCCCAGCCATCGCATTTTGGCGATGGACCGTGGCGAACAGGAAGGATTTTTGAAAATCAAGCTAGATACCGATGAGGATACGGCATTGTCCATTTTACAGCATCAGTTTGTCCGCTCTGACAGTGTCACAACCGCTTGTGTGCAGGAAGCCATTGCCGATGCATGGAAGCGTCTGCTGCTTCCTTCTGTCGAGCGTGAACTCCGCACAGAACTGACCCAAAAAGCGGCAGAGCAGGCGATTTCCATGTTTGCAGTCAATCTAAAGCCGTTATTATTGCAGCCGCCTGTCAAAAACCAAGTCATTTTAGGGCTTGACCCTGCTTATCGAACCGGCTGCAAAATTGCAGTGGTCGATTCCACCGGAAAAGTGCTAGATACCACCGTAATTTACCCAACACCACCACGTAATCAAGTGGAAGATGCAAAAAAAGAGCTGAAACGCTTGATTGCCAAGCATACAGTCGGAGTTATTTCCATCGGCAACGGCACGGCGTCCAAGGAGTCTGAAATCTTTGTGGCAGAGCTGATTCGAGAGCTAGACATCCCCGTCAGTTACATGGTGGTCAGCGAAGCGGGCGCATCGGTATATTCTGCTTCCAAACTGGCAGCGGCAGAATTTCCGGAATTTGATGTATCTCTGCGCAGTGCCGTTTCCATTGCACGCCGCTTGCAGGATCCCTTGGCAGAGCTTGTGAAAATCGACCCAAAAGCCATTGGTATCGGACAATATCAGCATGACATGCCTCCCGCACGACTCGACCAAGCACTGGGCGGCGTGGTTGAGGACTGCGTCAACAGCGTTGGCGTGGACTTAAATACCGCTTCAGCATCCCTATTGACCTATATCTCAGGCTTAAATGAAACGGTTGCCAAAAATATCGTTGCATATCGAGATGAAAACGGTGCTTTCCAAAGCCGTACCGAACTGAAAAAAGTGCCGCGGCTGGGACCGAAAGCATATGAGCAGTGTGCCGGATTTTTACGCATTCCCGGCGGCAAAAATATTCTGGACAACACCTCCGTACATCCTGAATCCTATGCGGCGGCAAAAAGCGTATTGGAACTGCTTGGCGTGCAGCTTGCAGATGTCACCATGCAAGGGATCCACACCTTGCCGCTGCGTCTGCAAGAAATCGGAGAACAACAAACCGCTGCCGCCTGCGGCATTGGCATTCCAACCCTGCGGGATATGATTACCGAACTGCAAAAGCCGGGGCGTGACATCCGCGACAGCTTGCCGCCTCCGCTTTTGCGCTCCGATGTGATGCAGCTTTCGGATTTGAAGCCTGGCATGGAGCTGGTGGGCACGGTGCGCAACGTCATTGATTTCGGCGCATTTGTCGACATTGGTGTGCATCAGGATGGATTGGTGCATATTTCGCAATTGGCAGACCGCTTTGTCAAGCACCCATCCGATGTCGTAAAGGTTGGCGATATTGTGACCGTTTATGTCTTGGAAGTGGACGAAAAAAAGAAACGCATCGCCCTCTCTATGAAGCCCTCAGCGGCTGCCCCACAGAAATAGCGTGGTGCTGCCACGGCAGATAACAGGCATGGCGTCATACAAACTCGTATGACGCCATGCTTTTTTGCTGCTTCTCACAGAATACCTATTCATGACAAATCTGCGCCAGTTGTGCACATATACGGCGGCGTTCACAGCAAACCCCTTTGGCATAGCCGGTGGATGCACCTTGGACATATCCATTTTGATAGCCTTTTTGGCAGCCTTGCGCATACCCCTGTGCACGACCCTGCACACAGCCCTGCGAAAGTCCCTGCACATAGCCTTGCTGGCAGCCCTGCGCATAGCCCTGTACACGACCCTGGGCGCAGCCTTCCGCACAACCTTCTGCATAGCCGCAGCAATATGGGTTGTAACATTGCATTTACGTTCACCTCTCCTTTCAGAGATGGTTCATTCTATGCCGCCGTCATATAGCCTGTGACACAGCCACCCCTTTTTAAAACAAAACATTACAAGTCCATCTTGTGTATTTCGTCATTTTTTGTAAAAAAACACAACAAAATGTTGCTTTGCTCTTGTACTTTGCGGTTGTTTGGGATAAACTAAATGCAACAGCACCGCATTCTCAGCATGCCGTGCCCATTTTATACCAACCATATACGATTCTGCCAACTTGATGCTGCATGGATTGCACACATAGGAGCTTGGACGCTTTTTTGGAATAGAGAACCTTTGCAGGGTTCATAGCGATGACTGCGAGGAAGGATGAACAGCTATGTTGGAAAGCTATGCCGAACAAATGGTGCGTTTAATGCCCTATGCATGTGCGTACAATCAGTCGATATACAGCCAAGACGGGCAGATAATTGATGGCGTTTTTCTGGAAATCAACCGCATGTTTGAACAGCAGTTCTCTATACAGGCATCGGATTGGATTGGTAAACGTATGTCTGATTTTTGGAAGACACTGGACTGCTCTCCGCCTATTTCCTACGAGAAGCTGCAAGAAGTGCCGCAGGAAGCGCAGTTGCATAGCAAAGCGGGATACCTGCAAATCCATGCCTTTATGCTTGAAAACGGCGTTTTTACGCTTTTATGCCATGCGCTTACGCACGATGAAACAAATACGCTGCTGCAAAAGCAAGCATTGCAGAAGGCCTCTGTTAACCTGGACTTTATCTTCAACAGCACCCAGGACGGTATGTTTCTGGCGGAGTATAAAAACAACACATTCTATTATATCAGCTTTAATGTGGCACACGAACGCATCACAGGTCTGCAAAACAGTGCCATTGTGGGGAAGACACCGCACGAGGTTTGGGGACAGGAGGTCGGCGAACGCCTCTCCCAACTATATCTGCAAGCAATCGTGCAGCAAAAAAATCTGGTGTTCGAAGAAAACTTCGAGGCCGACGGCATCGCCTATGTGTTTTTAACCAGCTTGTCAGTTGCAAAAAAGTCTGGTCGACAATATCTCATTGCCTCCCGTAAGGACATCACAAAATATAAGCAGTTAGAAGAAAGTCATCAGATTTTGCTGCATCGCCTGCAAGCGATGTTCACCGACCATATTGCCTGCATGCTCATCATCGACCCCAATAGCGGTCAGATTTTGGATGCCAATCCAGCAGCTTGCGCTTATTATGGATATGAAAAGTCCGAGTTGCTGCGTTTAAATATCCAATCTATCAACACCTTGCCAGCGGAACATGTACAAAAACAAAGATTGCTTGCAGTGAAAGAGAAAAATGCGCACTTTATCTTTCCGCATCGATTGAGTAACGGAGAGGTTCGGATTGTCGAAGTATATTCGTGTCCAATAGCAGACAAGAGTCGCACAAATTTATTTTCCATTATTTTTGATGTAACCGACCGAGAAAATTATCGAAAAGTGCTGTTTCAAGAAAAAGAACTGCTGCACACCACCTTAAAATCCATTGGTGACGGTGTTTTAACCACAGACACCGCCGGCAGAATCACCTCACTCAACCACGCCGCAGAAAAAATGACTGGGTGGCACAACGAAGAGGTCATCGGCAGACCGTTTTCCGATATTTTCATCCTGCAAAACGAAGAAACCGGACTGCCTGCCAAAAATCCTGTAGAAACGGTATTGCTGACAGGGGAACTGACGGCTCTGGAAAATAACACCGTTTTGCAAAACCGCTTTGGCGATAAAATCACCATTGCCGACAGTGCCGCCCCCATCAAAAGCGAAGATGGCAGGATGTTTGGTGTCGTGATGGTGTTTCGGGATGTGCGCTTTGAAAAGGCACAGCAAAAAGAGATTGTCTTTCTCAGCTATCATGATGCCTTAACCGGCATCCACAACCGCCGCTTTGCCGATGCAGAACTGCGCCGTATCTCCAAAGAAACAGCAACAGACATTGCCGTCATCATGGGCGATGTCAACGGTCTCAAAATCACAAACGATGTCTTTGGCCACGAAATGGGCGATGAACTGCTCAAACGTGTGGCACAGGTACTGCAGGAAACCTGCGGGGCACAGCATATGGTTGCCCGTTGGGGGGGCGATGAATTCTTGGTGCTACTTCCACAAACTACTCAAACACAGGCAGATGTACTGGTCAACCAACTGCAGGAAAATTTTCAAAAACAAACGGTAGGCCCCCTGCAAGTGAGTGTTTCCCTTGGTTGTGCCGCACGCAAACGCACAGAGCAAAGCATGCAGGAAGTGATTCGAGAAGCCGAGGAATGGATGTACCGCCAAAAATTGCTGGAAAGCCGAACCTATCGCACGAACATCATCAACACGCTGTTGGAAACCCTCTATGAAAAGAGCATGGAAACCGAAGCGCATGCCAAGCGAATGGCAACATCCTGCAAAGCAATGGCACAAAAAATGCAGTTAAGCGATAAAATCAAGAATGAATTGTCGCTCTTTTCCATCTTGCATGACATTGGCAAGGTCGGCATTGATTCCGATATTCTATGTAAAAAAGAACCGCTGACCACACAAGAGCGCAGCGAAATTCAAAAGCATCCTGAAATCGGCTATCGCATCACCCAGAATGCGCCCGAACTTTCCATCGTAGCGGAATATATTTTAGCGCACCATGAACGATGGGACGGCACAGGCTATCCCAAAGGACTAAAAGGCGAAGAAATTCCGCTGTGCTGTCGGATTCTTGCAGTGGCAGATGCCTTTGATGCAATGACACATGAGCGGGTATATCGAAAAGCGATGTCCCCTGCTGCAGCAATACAAGAACTGCGGCAGCATGCAGGTACACAATTCGCCCCCGACATTGTAGATGTTTTTATAGACCTTCTGCAAGCCACCGATGCCACCGCATATCTTTAAAGAATGCAGTAAATATGCCGCAGCCACCTGTGTAAAGCAAGTGGCTGCGGCATATTTTTATGGGTGCATCAAGAAGACATCTGGTCCGTCTGCGGGCAGGACATCGCCTGTCGATTATAGGGTTTGAAAAGAAGATTGCCGACAAACCCAAATCGCCGGATACAAAATCGTGCCGTTGAGCCAATCATCACCGATGCCACAACCGTGCCTTCCCGCACCCCTGCCAGCTTGTGCAGCAGAATAAAGCCCATGATGGTTGCAATAATGGTCATCGAGGAGTCAAACGCCACTTTTGTATGCCCAAAATCCGTATGAAACGTGTCCGAAACCACTTTCACGAAGGATTCCCCCGGCAGCATCACCACATCCGCAATCACTTCTAAAAAAACACCGGTGCCCAATATGACACATCCTATCAGCAGAAATACAATTTTTGCAAGATACGCATGCAAAGAGATGCCCGCCAGCAAATTCATAGTCAAGTCGATAAAGTACGAAAATAAAAATGACAGCGGAATTTGCAAAACATATTCCTTCGGAAATTGCTTCCGCAGCATGAAAATCTGCAAAATGATGAGTACAATGCTCATGTACAGCGTGAACTGTCCCAATGTTGGCGTGTACGCCAGACTTAATGTATAGGTGATGCTGGAAATCGGCGATGTGCCCAAACTGGCTTTGGTGACAAAGCTGATGCCAAACGCACAGAAAAAAAGACCCAGCAAAAAAATGATGTACCGTTTGAATCGTTCGATGATGTTCATTGCATACCTCTTATATCCGTCATATTTGCACAAATTTTGGTGAGTGTGTCCTGTAATTGGTTGCGTGCCTGCGGAGAAATGCCGCAAAAAACGCTTTCTTCCAGCTCCAAAAAGGTCTGTTCGACCAACCTGCATTTTTCCCATCCCAGTTCGGTCAGCACAATGGAGTAGGTTCGGCGATTTTCCGGACGCACTTGCCGTGTAATCAGCCCTTTTTCCTCCATGCGATGTAAAATGCCCGTCATCGTTGCCGGTTCAATTTGGCAGGCGTGCGCAATTTGCTTTTGCATACTGCCATCATGCTGACTTAAATAATCCAGAATTTTCGGTTGCCCCGGTGAAAGTCCGGCATCTGCCAAGCGTTCCGTCACACGGTTGCGAAACAGTGCGTGCACAATCATCAATTGATAGTGAAAGCTATTGTCCATAAAATATGCCACCTCTTTTTGTATATCCTGCTATATAATACTTAGCATGCTAACTATAAATATAGCAGGCGGCATCTAGCTTGTCAATAGAAAAAAACGCCCGTCCGCCACCACCCCAAACAGAAGTAGTAGCAGACGGACTGCATGCAAGGGTGTCACTCACCCCAGCTTTTCAAACACCCAAGCGGTCAACTCACTGAGCGACGGATGAATCACCATGGAGTCATTGATGGGTGCGTACGTACCAAGGTTTGGGCACATCATGCGCAGCGCTTCCATCTCGTTTTCATGCAAAGATTGTGCCTTCTTTTGACATTGGTATCCGGCATTGATGAGATAAACAAACGGCTGCAGCAGCACCGCCGCCTGTGGTCCCACAATATGCACACCCAGGATTTTTTTATCTTCGCCGATAATCATTTTCACAAATCCATTATCGGTGTCCTCTTTGCGGTATCCCATGGCTCTGCCGCCCACAACCTCGGAATAATGATTGTGTGCCATTTTATAGGGGATGCCCTTTTCCTGTACTTCCCGCTCGGTCATGCCCAAATGCGCCACCTGCGGATGGGTAAACACCGCCCATGGCACGGCGTCATATCGCACTTCTGTTTTTGGCGCATCCACAAAAAGATTGTGTATCAAAATTTGCGCTTCATAGTTTGCCTTGTGCCGCAATTGAAATTTTCCGTTAATATCTCCCAGTGCCCAAATATTGGGGTTCGAGGTTTCCAAATAGCCATTGGTCACAATCCAGCCGCGCTTGTCCACTGCCACACCTGCCTGTTCCAACGCCAACAAATCGCCATTGGACTGCACCCCAGATGCCACGAAGATTTCTTCGCATTCCACTGTGGTCTGCTGTTTGGTGATTTTGTCTTCTGTCGTGACATATTTGGTGTATCCATCCGCAGAAACCGAAAGTACCGCACTGTTGGTCAGCAAATCAATACCGTTCTTGACAAATTCCTTGCCGACAAATTCCGAAACCTCGGCTTCTTCCTTGGTCAAAATCCGTTCGGAACGTGCAACAATCGTGACCTTTGTGCCAAATGCAGAGAAAATGTGCGCAAATTCTGCGCTGATCGTTCCAGAACCCAGAATAACAAGGCTTTTCCACGGTTTTTCCGGAAATTTCTTTCCAAAAAAGCTTTCCGATGTCACATATCCAGTCTCTTCCAACCCCTCGACTGGCGGCACAAAAGTCCTCGCACCTGCCGCAATGACAAATTTATCTGCCGTAATGGTTTCATCCGGCTTGCCCTCGCAAGAAACCACCATGCTATCCGGTCCTGCAAATGTGCCAACGCCTTTGTAAACCGTCAGATTCGGGGTTTGCAGCAGATTTTTTTCAATTTTTTGGTGAAAGTTGATTTGCTCCCACATCCGCTTGGAAACCTTCTCCCAATCCAGTGTCGGTGTCGCAACGTGCACGCCAATGCGCTCTGCCGCCTGTGCTTCCCGCATAAAATCTGCGGGGTATACCAGCATTTTGGACGGAATACACCCTTTTGTCAAGCAAGTGCCGCCAAACTTGGCCTTTTCAATGATGGCACAGCGCAATCCCTTGTTCAGTGCGGCCTCCATCACCATCAGCCCCGCACCGCTTCCCACAATCACTAAATCAAACTGCTTCAAAACAATTCCTCCTATCGTTTCACAGGGTTTTTTATACGATATATCTCGTTTAGTATGCACTGATGGGCAACGAAGCATCATCCGTGCCCGCTTCCACCGAACGGATGATAACATCATATTGATATGCCGCATCGACCACCACGCAAACCCGCTCGCCCACACGATGCCCCAACACCGCTTTGCCCAGCGGTGATTCCTTGCTAATCAATCCATTGAGTGAATTTTGACGCAGCGTTGTAACAATTTGAATGTTTTGGATTTCATCCTCTTCTTCAAAATACAGCTCCACCTTGTCAAACAGCCCAATTTCGCCCTCTTTGGATGCAACAGTTATCACCTTTGCGGTTTTAATCATGTTCTCCAGATAGCGGATACGGCTGTCGTTGCGGTTTTTTTCCCGCTTTGCCGCTTTGTATTCAAAATTTTCACTCAAATCGCCAAAAGCACGTGCGGTCTTGACCTCCTCTAAAATCTGTGGACGCAGAACCTGCACCCGATGTTCAATTTCCTCCTGCATTTTTTGTATATCAACAACGGTTAATTCATCATACATGGTTTTTATTCTCCCATCGACATCCATTTTCTGTGGCACAAAGCAGAACCCGCATTCCATAATTTACAGTATACGCTATGCATGCATCTCGGACAACCATATCGCATAAAAGTTTTACGAAAAAATAGCGAACCGCCATCCCTGCTTTCTACAAATCTGGATAAACCCACAAATCTACTTGACCTCCTCCTGCGAATATGGTATGTTTTAAATATATAAACACAGATTGTTCTCGTTGTGAACCCTATTTCTTCTGATGCGTTCCCTGTAGCTGTAAATCAGAAGAATAAAACGGAAGGAGTTATGTAAAATGGAACTAAAAGGCACTAAAACAGAAGCCAACTTACTGACTGCATTTGCAGGAGAATCGCAGGCACGCAATAAATACACCTATTATGCCGGCAAAGCCAAAAAAGAGGGCTATGTCCAGATTGCGAATCTGTTTGAAGAAACTGCAAACAATGAAAAAGAACACGCAAAAATTTGGTTCAAGCTGCTCCACGATGGCATTCCGGACACGATTGCCAACCTGCAGGATGCGGCCGCCGGAGAGCATTATGAATGGACCGATATGTATGCCACCTTTGCAAAGGAAGCCAAGGAAGAAGGCTTTGACCACATTGCATTTCTGTTTGATTCCGTTGCAAAGATTGAAAAAATGCATGAAGAACGCTATCGCAAGCTGCTTGCCAATGTAGAAGACGGCTTGGTATTTTCCCGTGATGGCGATATGATTTGGGAATGCTCCAACTGCGGACATGTTGCCATCGGCAAAAAAGCACCCGAAATCTGCCCTGTATGCGCACACCCACAGTCCTATTTCCAAATCAAAGCTGATAACTATTGATGTCTGCCACCTGTTTCCGCAGAAAAAGCTTGCGCACCATCCAAGTTTGCGGTACGATATAGCAGATGCATCCGTGTGCCTTGCTGGAACATGCAAGGCACACTTTTTATGCAACCACAATCGCACGTCGTATTATTTTTTTGATTTAAACCGCATCAAAGGAGATTCCATCATGCAAAAAGGCGAACAAAACAAACTCAAACTGCTGCTGACCGGCATCGGTGCACGCCTCACACAAAACCGCGACTTTTTTGTTGCGGCTGACATAACGTTTCAGTCTGGCAAAAAGCAATTCTCCGCACGCTTGCTGCCGCAGGAAAATCTTTGGTCTTTGCACTTTCAAGGCACGGAAACCACCGTCACTGCCCAAGATGCCCTGCAGTTTTTTGCCGAAAAAGCGCTGCAATATGATACTGCCACGCTAAACTATACCGAACGTGGACGCATGTTTCAAATCTCCTGTACCGCCAGCGGCGTGCACATGAAACAATCCGAGCAGCCTGTTGCAGAAGAAAATGCCTCCGCCGCAGCCAATCCGCTTTTGGACAACACCCGTTCCTATCTCATCCGTGCCGACCGTGCCGCACCCTTGCTGCGAGAAATCGGCATTCTCTCCAAAAGCGGCAAGCTCAAAAACGATATGATTCGCAAATACAATCAAATCGACCACTATGTGGAGCTTGTAGCACCCATGTTTGAAAAGGATGACAGCGAAGAAATTCTGCTGCTTGACTGCGCCTGCGGCAAATCCTATCTCAGCTTTGTGATGAATTATTATCTTTGTGAGGTTTTGGGGCGCAAATGCCGTGTCATTGGTATTGACATCAATGCACACGTCATTGAAGAAAGCCAAAAGATGGCACAGCGGCTAGGGTATCGCAATATGACCTTTTTACAGGCGGATTTACGTGCATATTTGCCGCCTGCAAATGTAACCGCTGTCATTTCTCTGCATGCCTGCGACATTGCAACGGACTTAGCGCTTGCCACTGCAATCCGTGCCCGTGCCAAATACATCGCCTGTGTGCCGTGCTGTCACAAAGAATTGCTGGAGCAATACACCTTGCCTGCCCTTGAGCCACTGACACGGCATGGCGTGTTCAAGGCACGCTTCAACGATGTGTTGACAGACAGCATGCGTGTGTTAAAACTGGAAGCCGAGGGCTATAAGGTTTCTGCATTGGAGTACATCTCCCCTCTCGACACACCGAAAAATCTGCTGATTCGTGCTGTTCGTACCCAGCAGACGAACAGCCGTGCCCAGGCAGACTATGAAGCAGTGCGGAAGGCGCTTGGCACAAATAGCGAGCTAGACCGTCAATGTACGGCATCCGAAAACAGCTTCTTCGTCACCGATGCTGACCTCTAATTCTGAACTGATATACACATACCTCCCAGCAGCACCATGATGCTATCCGTCATGGTGCTGCTTTTTTCTATTCTCTCAGAATCCCATCGGATTTGGAACCTCCGAAAAGCCCTTGCATACTCTGATAAAGAAGTGATACTTCAAATACTGTATGGAGGTATATGATACATGGCTGAAAAAATCACCCCTGGGCCAGTCAACGGCAGCAATGGCATTCGGGAAGCTGTTTGTGTGCATACGAACAAGGCTACAGCTGTTGTACCTCTTCACCCGCCGGTGGAAACAACGGGAAAATCTGCAATTTCACCGAATCGGTGCGAGTTTGCCGCGCATAAACCATTTTTTCCACCAACCCCCGCAGCAGCGTATTTTGCTCCTGTATATCACCTGCTTGATATGCCTGTGGCAGCGACGCCGGATATGGCACGCATGGCTGCAGCATCTCTTGCGACAAGGCTGCCAAGGTTTCCTCCTGTACACACAGTGCTGCCTGCAATGCTGTCTGCTTCTGCTCCAGTGTCTTTCTGCGTTCCAAAAACTGCACCACGGTGTAAATACCCTGCTCCACCAACTCCTGCGCACGCAGCTGTTGACGAGCGAGGGTCAGCAGTTCCTTTTGCATCCGCTCTACCGTTTGCCGCTGCGCTTGGCATGCCTGCTGGATGTCCTCCTGCTGCGGCATCACCCATACTTCATAGCCAGCAAACCATGTGGTAACGGCTTGCCGCACTGCCTGCTCCACAACTGGCAGGCGTGCCGATACCGTAGGACAGCGTACCGTGCGGCATTCCAAACTGGCGGTATCCAGTTGCGGGTACGGATGCAGCTGCATGGCATGCCCGCACTGGCTGCATCGCAGGATACGCTGCAACGGATTGCGCATCTGTCTGCCCTGTGGTATCGGTGCAGCGGGTACTTTTCGCAGGCGATTTTGTACCGCTTGAAACACTTCTTCCGCAATAATCGCCTCGTGCCGTCCACACGCTTCAATATAGCCATCTGTATAGGGTCTGCTCTTGAAAAACTCCCCATTGACCACGCTTTTTTTAACTGGACGCTCACCCCATCGGATTTTCCCAATATATACAACATTGTGCAGGATTCGCCGCACACTAAATGCCGACCATTTGCCTTTTTGCGGGGAGACAATGCCTTGTGCTATCAACAGAGCCGCAATGCGCTGATAGCCGTTCCCTGCGAGATACAGCCGATATATTTCGCGCACAATCTGCGCTTCTCCCTCGTGAATTTCCAATGTCCAGCCTTTCTCTGCCTGTAATTTGACACGGCGATAGCCAAATGGTGCTTGTTTGGCGGCATATTTCCCTTCTTTTGCCGCCGATTGACACCCTGCAATCATACGGCGGCGAATGGTCTGATATTCTCTGCGGGACATAAACAGACCAAATTCAAAATACTCTTCATCGAATTCATTTGCAGGATCATATGTTTTCAGCGGTGTTACAATTTTGGTATGCGAGCACAGAAAAGCGCGGGAAACCAACCCTTGGTCTACGGTATCCCCACGTGCCAAACGCTCGACCTCCACCACAAACACGCCCTCCCACATGCTGCGCTCCACCTCACGCAGCAGCTGCTGCATAGTCGGTCTGTCTGCAATGGATTCCCCGCTGACAATTTCTCGATACACCACCGCAATGGACAGCTGCATGCGCTTGGCAGCTTCCTGCAGCATGCGCTCATGCCGAGCCAGCGTCTCCCCTTCCCCATGCGCCTCTGCCTCCAAATCTGCACGAGATTTGCGTAAATATGCACAATACGGCATGCAAGCTCCTTTCACAAAACCGTTTTCTGTGTCTAAAACAACACCTGTTTTGTGGTATGCCCGCCCGCTACTTGTTATGCCTGTCTATCCTGCCTTTGCTGCAAAAGGGTCTTCACCGTAGAATATTCTATCTTTTTCACATATTTTATTGTTTTTCATCATCCAATATGATATAATATTCACAATTAGTGTTCCGTTTATCCAAAATTCGGTTTACAGCTTCTATGAAAGTCGATTTATACCAAAAGGAAGGTGCTCCACTATGAAAGATTTTGCCGGTTTCCATCTAAATGGCACGCAAACAGAAAAAAATCTCCAGGCAGCCTTGGGCGGCGAGGCACTCGCCCGCAGCCAATATGCGTTTTTTGCCGAGCAAGCACTTGCAGAAGGGCATGAATCCATTGCGGATTTATATCGACGCATGGAAACAAATGAACTCATGCACTGTAAAATCTGGTATCAATATCTACATGGCGGGATATATCCTACCATGGTGAATGTGCAAAATGCGGTGCAGGGCGAGATGATGGAAAGCCAAAAAATGTATCCCGATTTTGCCCGTGTCGCACGAGAAGAAGGCTTTGAAGAAATTGCAGAAATGTTCGATTCCATCGGCGCCATTGAGCATTCCCATGCAAATGTGTTTTTGCAGGCACTTTCCACATTGACCCAGCGCAATGCCGGCATAACGCACGTGCCTGACACCATGCCAAAAGACGAATATCGCTGTATGTTCTGCGGCGCAACCTTTGAGTATGCACCGGAATACTGTCCGGTTTGCGATGCAATGGATGCCTTTGAACTGGTCAATGATTTTATTTAAATATGAAAAAGGACAGTTGCATATCCGCTGCAACTGTCCTTTTTCTATTTGAGAGCCTGCTTCATATAGGCTCTTGCCCTGCATCTTCCCATGCCAACTGCTGTGGAAATACAATGCCCTGCACAGAAATTCCAACCGATTCCACTTGTAGTCCCGCCATCGATTGAATGGCAGTTTGCACCGCTTCCTGCACTTTTTTAGCAACCTCCGGCACAATATATCCATATTCCACCAAAATCGACAGGTCTACCGATACTCGATTTCCATAAAACCGCACCTTGAACCCTTGTGCCGCAGCGCATTGTTTCCACAGCGCTTGCAAATTTTGTGTGAGTCCTTCTGCAACACCGCTCACTCCCTGTACCTCTGCCGCAGCCTGCTTTGCGATAGATACAATCACAGTTTCTGCAATCTTCACCGTTCCCTGCTCACCTGCAATATTGCGATAATGTTCCTTCGTCATGTCCATCCCCACCTTTCGCATTGTCCGCACCACTTTGGAAGTTTTCTTTCAGTATACCATAGACCTTTGCAAAAAGAAAGGTGCATTGCAGCACAGCAGCCTTTCAGCAATAGGATACCCCCATCTACAAAAAAGGAAACCTCTGCATATCATATGCAAAGGTTTCCTTTATCCATTTATTTTAATTCAAAAAGTCTTTCAGTCGCTTAGAGCGGCTGGGGTGGCGTAGCTTGCGCAATGCCTTGGCTTCAATCTGGCGAATGCGTTCACGTGTGACATTGAATTCTTTGCCCACTTCCTCAAGCGTGCGTGTACGTCCATCTTCAATACCAAAGCGCAGGCGCAGCACCTTTTCTTCTCGCGGTGTCAGCGTTTTCAACACCTCAATCAGCTGTTCCTTGAGCAGCATAAAGGATGCCGCTTCTGCGGGTTCCGGCGCATCATCATCGGGGATAAAATCGCCCAAATGGGAATCTTCCTCTTCACCGATTGGTGTTTCCAACGAAACGGGCTCCTGTGCAATTTTTAGAATATCACGGACACGGTCAACCGGCATGCTCATTTCCGTTGCAATTTCTTCTGGTGACGGGTCATGTCCCAACTCCTGCAGCAGCTGACGGGAAACACGAATCACCTTGTTGATGGTTTCCACCATGTGCACCGGAATACGAATGGTTCTCGCTTGGTCTGCAATCGCACGCGTAATTGCCTGCCGAATCCACCATGTTGCATACGTTGAAAATTTAAAGCCTTTCGTGCTGTCAAACTTCTCAACCGCTTTAATCAGTCCCAAGTTGCCTTCCTGAATTAAGTCCAGAAACAGCATGCCACGTCCCACATAGCGCTTTGCAATGGACACTACCAAACGTAAATTCGCCTCTGCCAATCGCTTCTTTGCGCTTTCATCGCCGTTTGCCATGCGCTCCGCAAGCTCCACTTCTTCCTCTGGAGAAAGCAAGTCAACTTTGCCGATTTCCTTCAAATACATGCGCACCGGGTCATCAATGGCAAAGGTTTCCGCCAGCGCACTAGGGTCTGCAATCTCTTCCTCCGGCACTTCTTCCACGGTTTCCACTTCAAACTGGTCTTCTTCATTGACCAGGCCAATCACATATTCTGCGCCTTCGATTTCGATGCCCATGCTTTCCAGCGATTCGTATAGCTTATCCAACTGGTCAGAATCCAAATTGACCCCGTCAAGCGCATCTGCCATTTCTTTCAGCGTCAGCTTACTCTTTTTCTTACCAAGCTCAATCAGATTGGCAACTCGCAGTTTCTGTTCTTCTGCGCTCTGCTCCTCTGTCATGTTCTGTGCGTTCTGTGAGTTTTGTGCACTTGTCATTCTTTATTTCCTCCATAACCTTTTTTTTCTTTTTGTTTGCGGGCAAATACGGTAAGTGGGTCTTCCATGCCTTGTGTCGGTTCTTGTCGCGCTTGCTGCAACAAAATCGTATTTATGTAGTCCTCCAACGCTTTGGTGCGCTGCTGTGTGCTGACGGACTCACTGACAATGCTGCACAGCAAATTCATTTCGCTTTCTGCCAACACGCCTTCAAATGCCGCCACGCTAATCAGGTTGCCCGCATCCTCCAGCGCCAATGCGTGCTGATAGATGGCGGCAAGGGTTGGGGCAGTAAACTGCTCCGGCTGTATACGTTGCCGCACGTATGGCATCAGCGACTGGTCGGTAAACAGCATTGCCAAAATGCCTTCCTCGGCACGTGCAGATTTGATATTTTGATATTGCAGAGTACGGTCTTTGGGCTGTGCTGCGGCAACCGGTGCACGAATCTCTCGCCGCACTTGTGTTTTTTCCTTGCGCAAACGTGCCTGCAACCGCCGTTTGACCTCTACCTGCATCGCCTCCATGCTGATGTTTGCCATTTTTGCAGCTCTTCCAATATAAACCTCTCGCTCCACTGCGTTGTCAATCCTCGCCAATTCCTGCGCCGCATCCTGCAAAAATTGAATTCTTGCCCCATCTTCCTGCAAATCATATTTTGCCGCCACCGTATCCAAACGATACGCAATGTGGTTTTCCGAGCCTTCAATCAAACGGCGATAGGCATCCGGTCCTTTTTCCCGAATGTATTCATCCGGGTCTTTTGCACCTGGAATGCGCAGCACACGCACGGACAATTCCGCCGTTTTCAGCAAATCAATTGCACGTTCCGCCGCCGCCTTGCCCGCACCGTCTGCATCATAAGAAATCACAATATTTTTGGTATATCGTGCAATCATGCGCACCTGCTCTTCGGTCAAAGACGTTCCAAGAGAGGCAACTGCGCTGTCAAATCCTGCTTGATGCAGTGCAATCACATCCATATAGCCTTCTGCTAATATAAAATAGTCACTTTTCGTTTTTTTAGCCAAATTAAGAGCAAATAAATTCCTGCTTTTATGAAATAGCATTGTTTCAGGCGAATTAAGATACTTGGGTTTGGAATCATCCATCACCCGTCCACCAAACGCAATGACCTGTCCCCGCACATCAATGATGGGAAACATCACACGATGCCGAAACCTATCATAGACATTGCCACGTTCATTTTTCGAGAGCAATCCGGCATCCAACATCTCTTCTTTGGTATATCCCTTGGCACGCATGGCATCCATTAGCGCATTGAAGCTATCCGGTGCATATCCCAATCCAAATCGATTCATCGTTTTGCGCTGTAAACCACGCTGTGCAAAATACCGCTGCTGCTCCGCATGCTCCGGCGCCCAAAGCTGTTCATAAAAAAAGCGTGCCGTGTCCTTATATAGCGCAAGCATCCGTTCTCGCCGATTGACCGTCTGGGCATCCATCTGCCGCTCAGGCACTTGCATGCCCACCTGTCTGGATAAAAACTGCACGGCATCCAGAAATTCCAATCCCTCGATACGCATGATGAACCCAATGACACTGCCGCCTGCACCGCATCCAAAGCAGTGATAAATTTGTTTATCCGCAGATACGGAAAACGAGCCATGCTTTTCATTATGAAACGGACACAATCCAAAATAATTAGAGCCGCTTTTTTTTAACTGCACATAGCGGGATACCACATCGACAATATCGCACCGTGCGGTCAATTCATCTATAAACTCACGGTCAACTGCCATGGGACTCCCTCCTTTTTTCTCTCTGCAGTGCTATCCTAGTCCTCAAATGCTTCATTCCAGCTTTTCGGAACAAACAGCTGCTTATACCGTGCAATGGAATATCGGTCTGTCATGCAGGCGATGTAATCACACACCACACGATGCAGGGTATCCTGCGGCAACAGCTCTAAAAATTCCTGTGGCAGCTCGTGCGGGTGCGCATAATAATATCGATACATGGCACGAATGATGTCCATCGCCCGCCCTTCTTCGCGCTGTGCAATCGTACCTTCATAGATATGCGAAAAATTAAATTTCCGAAGCCGCAGCATGGCATCCAAAATATGCATATCCATGCCGATTTCTCCCGTGCGCTCCCCATACGCAATCATATTGCTTACCATGGTATCAATGCGTGCTCCATGCGAATCGCCCAAAATATGCAGCAGCTCCCGTGGCAAATCCGCTTTCTGAATCAACCCAGCACGCAAGGCATCATCAATGTCATGGTTGATATATGCAATACGGTCGGCAAAGTGGATGATGCGTCCCTCCAGCGTGGTTGCCCGTGTTTTTCCGGTATGGCACAGGATGCCATTGCGCACTTCCCACGTCAGATTCAGTCCGCTGCCGCCACGCTCTAAACGGTCAACCACCCGCAAACTCTGCCGATTGTGATGAAAGCCCTCTGGACACACTTCATTCAGCGCTCGCTCTCCTGCATGCCCAAATGGTGTATGCCCCAAATCATGCCCCAAGCCAATCGCTTCTGTTAAATCCTCATTCAGGCACAATGCACGTGCAATCGTGCGTCCAATTTGTGCCACCTCCAATGTATGCGTTAAACGGGCACGATAATAATCCCCTTCCGGCGAAATGAACACCTGTGTTTTATTAGACAGTCGGCGAAAGGCTTTCGAATGAATGATACGGTCGCGGTCACGCTGAAAGCAGGTGCGAATCGGACACGGTGCAATCTCTTGCCGCCGTCCACGTGAATCAGCGGCGTGCATAGCGTGCTTCTGTAAAATCACAGATTCCTGCTGCTCCATTTTTTCTCGAATCGTACTCATGATACCTTCTATTCATCCCCAATCTGCTGCAAAAGTATTCCATTTTTCAACAATATAAGAGCAAGCAAAAGACCTCTATTATATAAATACGCAGTCTCTCGTAAAAACCCTCTTTTTTTTATAAAATTTTTTCACTTTTTTGTGGCAGATTTTTTTGATAAATGAAGGGCAGGCATATGCCCGCCCTTTCATGCAGTTTTATGGTATATGCTGTCAGCAAAGTTTTGCGCCCGCCGGAATGCTGTCGTCTAGCATCAGCAGATTCAATACGTCGTCTTTTTCCGCAGATAGAATCATGCCGTTAGACTCTTGCCCCATCATTTTGCGTGGCGGCAAATTGGTGCATGCCACTACGGTTTTACCCACCAATTCTTCTGGGGTATAGTATTTGGCAATCCCAGAAAGAATTTGACGATTTGTACCGCTGCCATCATCCAGTTGGAATTTCAGCAGTTTTTCACTTTTCTTGACCTTTTCACAAGCCAACACCTTGCATACGGTCATATCAACCTTGGCAAATTCATCAATTGTAATCGGCGGAATGGTCGGTGCGGCAATTTCCTGTGTCTGCCCCGCCGTAATTTCTTCCATCTTTTTTGCCATATCAATGCGCTGGAACAAAATCTCAGCTGTACCAACGGTACCGCCAATCGGCATACCATCAAAGGATGCCAGCGACTCCACGCCGCCATTTGTAACCTGCAGCTGTGCAAAAATGCGGTCTGCCGTATCTGGCAGGAAAGATTTCAGTTCCACTGCCGCAAAGCGGATGCTTTCCAGCAAATGATACAGTACCGTGCCCAAACGCTCCCGTTTGGTTTCGTCCTTCGCCAATGCCCACGGCATGGTTTCATCGATATATTTATTGGAACGGCGCAGCAACGTGAAAATCTCATCCATCGCTTCCGCCACACGCAAATCTTGCATTTTCTTTTCCACCGCTGCCGGCAAAGCGAGTGCCAATGCTTTCAGTTCTTCATCCATCGGCTCTAACACGGTGGGTGCACAAATTTTTCCGTCAAAATATTTGTGTGACATCGCAATGGTACGATTAACCAAATTGCCGAGCACATTTGCCAAGTCAGAATTGATGCGCTCCATCATCAGTTCATAGCTGATGACACCATCGTTTGCAAACGGCATTTCATGCAGCACATAGTATCGCACCGCATCCACCCCGAACCACTTGACCAAATCATCCGCATAAATAACATTGCCGGTGGATTTCGACATTTTACCGTCGCCAACGAGCAGCCATGGATGTCCAAACACCTGTTTTGGCAATTCCTCGCCCAACGCCATGAGGAAAATCGGCCAATACACCGTATGGAAACGAATAATATCCTTACCAATCAAATGTACATCTGCCGGCCAAAACTTCGCATACTGCGCCTCATGGTTACCATCGGGGTCATAGCCGCAGAAGGTGATGTAGTTGGTCAGCGCATCCAGCCACACATAAACCACGTGCTTTTCATCAATGGTGACAGGAATGCCCCAGCTAAAGGAAGTACGTGATACACACAAATCCTGCAAACCGGGCTTTAAGAAATTGTTCACCATTTCATTTTTGCGGCTTTCCGGCTGAATAAATTCCGGATGTGCCTCAATATGCGCCATCAAGCGGTCTGCATATTTGCTCATGCGGAAGAAATACGCTTCCTCTTCTGCATCCTCGCAGGGACGCCCGCAATCTGGACAGCAGCCGTCCTTCATCTGGCTTTCTGTCCAAAAGGATTCACAAGGTGTGCAGTACTTGCCTTTATACGAACCTTTGTAAATATCGCCTTGGTCATACAGCTTTTTGAAAATCTTCTGCACTTTTTCCATGTGCATCTGGTCTGTTGTACGCACAAAACGGTCATAGGTGGTATTCATCAAATCCCAAATGTCCTTGATTTGTGCAGCCACACCATCCACATATGCCTGCGGGGTAACACCTGCCTGCTGTGCTTTTTCTTGAATTTTCTGACCATGCTCATCGGTTCCGGTCTGAAAATATACATCAAACCCCATCATGCGCTTATAGCGCGCAATCGCATCGGCCAGCACAATTTCATAAGTGTTGCCAATATGCGGCTTCGCCGAAGTGTAAGCAATCGCTGTTGAGATATAATATGGTTTTTTCTCCATGAATCATCCACTTCTCCTTCAGTTTTCTGTCTGTTTCTTATTATACCCAAACTCACCCATAAAAACAAGAGCACAGCCAGAGTTTTTCCTCTTATCTGTGCCCTTGAACGGTATTTATGCAAAATTTTCAAGAATGTTGGCTTTCATCTGCGTCTGCATCATCGCCTTGTTCGGCATTCTCTTTGTCCGCTTTCTCCTCTTTCTCCTCGGCAGCTGCATCATCCTGCTCTTTCGCAGAAGCATCCTTCTCTTGCGCTTCTTCCACCGCCTGCTGTATCCACTGCAAAAACTGCTCATTGATATCAATTTCTCTCATAGCGGGGTTCTCTTCCTGCTGCATACGGTCTGCCAATGCAAAAAAGCTAGTGTTTTGATATGCCTTCACGATGCCGTCCAAGCAAAGCGCTAACACAAACCAAACAAACCCCAATAGCAGCACAGTTCCTGTTTGCTGCACCAAAAACAGTCCACCTGCTGTCAGCACACCGTACAACGCATACCACGGCAAAAAACTGCAGAAAAAGACCAGCATAGAGCGGAATTGTCCCCGAAACATCTGCCCGCCAATGGCGGTTGCAAACCACACGCCAATCCCTTGATAATCGCTGACAATGGTGTAGCCCGCCTTGTACAGTGCGATTTTCACCCGCAGCACCAAAAAGCAAACCATACAAAAACCGCTGACCACAAAAATTTGCAGGTCATTTTCCGCAAGCAGCGACCAGTTCAGCAAAAATGAAGACATCGCTGTCATATATAGCATCACCGGCATAAACAACCACAAAAATGTGCGAAACCACATGCAGGCCTGCATACGAATGGCACGCCAAACAGCACGCAGCGAGGTAAACGGACGCAGCACAATCGCCAACGAGGCGTCTTCCTGCCGTGACAGGGTCAGATAAAACTGCATCAGTCCCATTTTCAGTGGGCTGACAATCAAAAGCAGCAGAATTGCCATCCCCAAATAGATATTCAGCACTTTTTTGAATGCCTGCATGATTTGGTAGAGCTCCATCATGCTGTAATTTGTGGAAAACCGCAGCTGCTGTGAAATTCCAACCCTGCCACACAGCAAAAGTCCCAAAAAGACAATCAATGCCGCTGGCAATGTGACCAATACATTCGCACCCATGCAACGCTTAACGGTCTTGAAAACGCGTTTTTTCTGCTCTGTCTTTATTTCTCGGCGTATTTGGGTGGTTATCTTCATTCTATCATTCTCCTAAAAAAGACCCTCAGTCTTGGTTCGACTCATCAACCGCTACAGCGTCTGCATCGTCTGCGGCTGTCGTTTGCTGGGTAGCTTCTTCTGTCTGCCCCGCTGTGTCTTCGGTTGACTGTGTGGTATCCTCGGTCTGTGCCGGTGTCGTTTCGGTCGCCACAGGCTTGGTACCCACCAGCACAATTTTGTCCTTCTTTTTATACGTTGAGGTGTTTGCCAAAACCCGTGTGGTTTCTCCGTTTTCGGTAATCAACTGATACACCTTCACTTTGTAGCCGGTTGCCGCATGCTGCTTGACGCTTGTTTTACCCACGTCAAGTGTAGCATCTGGCTGTTCCACAACACCCGGCTCATAGGTTGCCAGCACCTCCCGCTCGGTTTTCACCGACTTATCGGTGGTGTTTGTTCCCAAAATCGTCATTGTAACCTCTCGATTGGAGGAGTCCGCTATGATTTTAACTGGATAGTCCGTATCGTTGCTAAAGCAGAAGTCCGGACCTCCAAAAGACACCGTTGCATCCTCGCCCAATGGCGTGTAGGCGGAAACATAGCTATGATTCTGCCGCTCCACCACATTCAAATCGGCACGCAAAACTGCCATATACAGGGTGGAAGAAGGCTGACACACGCCGCCGCCCAGTTCACTGACCAATTCTCCGTTGACATAGGCACCCGCTTCTTGGAAGCCACGTGCCGCCGTACGCTTTCCAACCACGGTGTTATAGGAAAATGACTCACCTGGGTTCAAAATCACACTGTTGCAGTATCCGGTTGCCAAGCGCACATTTTTCGCACGTGCAGAATTAGAGGAGCTATAGTCGGTGGAAGCCTCCCCCAGCACATCCCGAAACAGCACAGCAGACAGCTCTTCCGCCGTGATAGTGGCAGGCACCCGTGTAATCGGAATGCGATACGTCTGCTGTTCACTCGCCGCAATGATTTTATTGGCAGCAGCCACATCGACCTCGATGCCGTCTGTGGAGGCAAGAATCGTTGCGCCATCGGTTTTGTCCAACGTGGCATTTTGCATCTCGCTGTCGGCCTCTGCCTTGATTTGATTCATATCAATCGGGTTTTGCTCGCTGACCTCTGCCGCAACCTCATATGCCGCAAAGTCCAGCGCTGCAATCTGTTGTGTGACTGCCTGTTCAACGGTTGCACGGTCAAAATCCACGCCAGCTGTACCACTGTCTACAACCAGATTGTCGCCCTCAATCGACCAAGACGGCTGCACTGGCTCTGTCATCGCTTCTGCAGAAATCGCATCCAGACGTGCCCCCAGTGCTGAGCTGTCCATGTTCACCTGCAACGGCACTTTATGATGTCCCAATGCCGCCAATGTATGTCCCAACCGCGTGAAAAATCCACCTGTGTGGGTATAGTCATATGCATCCTGCGCCGTTTGCATACTGTCTATTCCATCGGTCACCTGCTGCACATCGATTGCATAATTTTTCTCGTCAATGGATAAATCCAGCGACTGTCCCGCCAAATCAGCAGCACCCTCTTGCTCAATCACCGCCGCCGCTTCGCTTTGCGACATACCGCCAACCGCTACCGTTCCTGCACGCAAGCCGTAGTGAATGCCGCTGTAAAGGTATGTATAGGCTGTTAAAGCGGACAAGAGCAGTACCACGCCGATGCCCCCGAACAAAATACCTTTTTGCAGCCTTGTGCCTGAAAAAGCTGTCTGCTGTCCCATAGCACCTCTTGAAGCTGCCTTTTGCGTCACAGTCCCCCCCTGCGCCTCTGCACGAATTTCCTGCATAATGGCTTCCAACTGCTGTTCTTTGCGTTCCTCATATTGTTTGCTGTCCATATTTTCTGCGCCCCTATCCGAAAATGTGTCAACTGCTTCTATTATCTCTCTCATAATAGACACTCTAAATATAATACGACAAATTTCATGAAAAAACAACAACAATTCAGATACATTGCTCCCTAATCGCTTTATTCTGCAAAAAAACGAGCGTATTTCTCGATACGCTCGTTTCATTTGCATCATAACAAGATTAGAGTATGTATGCTACATAGAATTTTAGAACCGGTATGACAGGTTTTTTATACGTTAAAGCGGAATAATACAATATCGCCGTCCCGCATGACATATTCTTTGCCTTCCGAACGCACCAAACCCTTTTCCCGTGCCGCTACCATAGAACCGCATGTCATCAAATCATCATATGCAACCACCTCGGCACGAATGAAGCCACGCTCAAAATCGGTGTGGATTTTGCCGGCTGCCTGCGGTGCTTTGGTGCCCTTCTGAATTGTCCATGCACGCACCTCTTGTTCGCCTGCCGTCAGATAGCTCATCAGCCCCAACAAATCATAGCAAACACGAATCAGGCGATCCAGTCCGGATTCGGTTAAATCCAGTTCCCCCAAAAAGAGTTCCTTTTCTTCCGGCTCCAAATTTGCGATGTCCTGCTCCAGCTTTGCACAAATCGGCAGCACCTGTGACCCTTCGCCCTGCGCAATCTCCTGCACCGCTGCAAAGCGTGCCGATTCTGCTGCATCGCCGGTAAAGCCGGCTTCATCCATGTTCGCCGCATAAATCACAGGCTTTGCAGAGAGCAGCCCGACCATATCGAGCAGTTCTTTTTCTTCGTCATAGTCCGGAAAAGTGCGTGCAAGCTTTCCTTCCTCCAGATGCTGCTTGAGCAACTCCAGCACATCCACCTCGTGCTGCACCTTTTTGTCCGCTTTTGCTGCTTTTCGAGCACGGTCAATGCGTCTTTCCAGCATTTCAATATCGGACAAAATCAATTCCAAATTGATGGTTTCAATATCACGTGACGGGTCTACGCTGCCCTCCACGTGCACGATGTTCTCATCTTCAAAACAACGCACCACATGCACAATGGCATCCACCTCACGGATATGGGACAGGAATTTATTGCCCAATCCCTCCCCCTTAGATGCACCGCGCACCAAGCCTGCAATGTCTACAAATTCCACAACTGCCGGCAGTGTTTTCTTTGCATGATACAGCTCTGTCAGCGGCTTGAGCCGAGGGTCCGGCACTGATACCATGCCGATGTTGGGGTCGATGGTGCAAAACGGATAGTTTGCGCTTTCTGCGCCTGCGTTGGTGATGGCATTGAATAATGTGGATTTCCCGACATTCGGCAACCCTACAATTCCGAGCTTCATGATGTTTTTCCTCCAATTATATTGCAAACTTTTTCTGTCAGAAGCAAAAGTCCTGTATGAAAAGGATGGTTCTTTGCAGAACTCTTTCAATAGTATAGCGTTTTTTCTGGATTTTTGCAAGAATCAACTGTATAATTGTATCATGAATTCAAGTCACCATTTTTTAGAAAAGCAACTTGCCGCAGGCAACCGCCTTGTATGGTCTGCAATTGCACTGCGGCAAAGTTTTGAGGGGGTTCTTTTATGCCATCACTGGTTGCACACCATCATTTTGCCGCTATGGTGGAGCAAAGCGCAGAAACCGATATTGCCCATGCATCCGCTGTTTCCCCACGTGCCTATCGTTGGGGTGCACAGGGACCGGATATTTTATTCTATCACAACGCTCCGTTCGGCAGCCGCACCGCACTGCTCGGTCACCGCATGCACCATGAATCCATTGCGGAAACCTTTTCTGCCATGATTAAACTTGCGGCACATTTCAAAAACCCATCTGCACTTTCCTATATTTTGGGATTTTGCACGCATTATTGCCTGGACCGCCGCATCCATCCATATGTGCAGGACAGCATCCAAACCTTGCTGCTGCCAAACTTTGAATATGACACCGATGGCTGTCATCGTTTATGCGAAGCCTATTTAGACGTGGCTGTCATCGAACGGTATATTTCTTCCGAGCAGGAAAGCTTCGAATCCTTTCGTTTGCTCAATCCACAGCCCAAAACCGCACATCTGATTGGGACACTGCTTTCCCATGTCGGCGAGCAGGTATATGCCATTCCCACCTCTCCTGCTCGTGTTGAGGCAGCCATGCGCACCATGCGCACGGTGCATACGCTGCTGCATGCGGGGTCCGAAACCGCACGCACACAAATCGCCTCTCTGGAACGATTGTTTGGAAAACCGGGATTATTGACCACCATGATGCGTCCCGCTGAACCAATTGCCATTGACTGTGCCAACCTTTCACATCGTGTTTGGCACAAAGCATCCATGCCCGAAGTGGAGCGCACAGACAGCTTTTTTGACCTGTTTGAGGGGGCAATTCCCGCCGCTCTTGCACTGCAGCGTGCCGCATACAATTGCTATTACAAAGGCACAGCGATGAGCCCCTTGTTTTTTCGGTTGGATTATAACGGTTTGCCGCTGAAATAATGTATCCGTGCGGGTTGTTCCCTTTTTTTCTGTATTGACCTGTTTTTTTGCATCTCTGCTTGACAAGTGTTCTGCTTGGTAGTATCATTACACTAACTTCGTTACTGAATTGTAACCTTTAACACATCATGATTGGGAGGGGAGCATTTCGGATGCGTTCTTTACGAAGCGCCTGTCCGAAGCGATTGCTATGAAAAAAAAATCACGGAAACAGCGAGCCGCCGCCACACGCGCCGCACTGGCGAAAGCCGCCGCTGCCAAAGGCACCGATATTCCGCCGCAGCCATCTGCGCAGATACCTGCACCTGCACCAACACTGGCAAAAGCCGCTTGTGCACCCACGCATTCTTCTCGCAGCGACAGTTTCGTGACCACTCTTTTTTCTCCGCTCCTGTTGCTGTTTTCGCTGCTTGCACTGCGTCTTTTGGGTGCTCTACATAGCATCACAGCGCAATGGAAACGTTTCTATGACAACCACCTGAAAAACACACATGCTGCGGCGCAGCAGTTATCCGACCAGATACGTGCAAGCCGCCTGCAATCAATTGCTCTGTTCACCACGCTGTTTTTGGTGCTTCCCATGATTCTCACCATGCGCATTGGCGTTACCGTGATGGTCAATGACAAGATGCTAGGCTATGCACAAACTAAAGATGATATTGCCGCCGCCTGTGCACAAATTGAGCAGTCTGCCTCGGAGGCCCTTGGTGCACCCTATACACTGCAGACCGACATCTCCTATCATATCGCCTTGCTGCCGCAGGACCGTTTTATGACCACGGAAACCTTGTCTGCTAAAATCACCGATGCTGTGCCCTCATTGACCACGCTTTCGGTTTTGAAAATCGATAATACCATTTGGGGTGCCTGCGCAACCGCAGAAGACATCCAGACCGTGCTGCACCGCATAGAAGACCAGTATACAAACGGTAACGCTGCTGCACAAACCAGTTTTCTGCAAACGGTTGCGGTCAGCTCCATGCAGGCGCCTATTTCCCTACTGCAAACGCCGGATGAACTGTATCAGACCCTGACTACCACCGTCGTGCCCGAAAAAACCTATCTTGCTGCGGAGGATGACACCTTAACCTCCATCGCTCTATCACACAATTTGGATACCCAAACGCTTCTGGAATACAATCCTTCCATCGTGCCGGAACGCATGGCACCCGGCACCAAAGTGGTGTTAGCACCCTCTGCGCCGCTTCTCTCGGTTAAGGTCAAGCAAACCGTGGATTATACTGAAGAAATTCCGTTTGAAACCATTCGCCAAGAGAATGCGCAGCTGGCAGAAAACACACAGCAGACCATTCAAAGCGGTACTCCCGGACAAGCCTCCGTCTGCGCCGAAATTACCAGTATCAACGGCACAGAAACCAGCCGCACCATTTTAAGCCGTACCGTATTATCCAACGCAACCGATGAAATCGTTGACATCGGCACCAAGCCAACCGGCATCGGTTCAGGGCATTTGATTGCGCCCATCTCCGGCGGAGTGGTTACCTCGGGGTATAAAATGCGTTGGGGACGCATGCACAAAGGCATCGATTATGGTGCTTCCACCGGCACCACGGTGCATGCGGCAGACAGCGGAAAAGTCATCTTATCGCAATATTCCAACAATGGATACGGGTATTATATTATCTTAGACCACGGCAACGGTATGAAAACACTATATGCCCACAATTCCAAGCTTTTGGTGCAGGTTGGTGATATTGTCCAGCAAGGGCAGGCGATTGCCTATTCCGGCAATTCCGGCAGTTCCACAGGTCCACATTGCCATTTCGAGGTCTTAATCAATAACGAAAATGTAAATCCCGCAAACTATGTGTGATAGCAGCCTTTTCGTTCGATTGTTTGCAAAATTTTAGCCTTCATAAAAAACACCCATGTGCGTTAATACAGTACGCACATGGGTGTTTTTTCTCTTCTTCGCATAAAACTCACTTTATTTACATAGCATAACACAAATCGGCTTCAACTGCATGACACATTCCGCAATCACCTGTGCCGTGCCTCGTGATGTACCGTCCCACAAGGCGAGTACATACTCCGCTTGCTCTAGGATTTCTTGATTGCGCTTGAGTGGGGCGGATTTTCCATATTTTTTATAATTCGGATGAATTTCCAGCAACGGCAGCTGATGCTCCTGCGCATATTTTGCCGCCAAAGCATCCGCCCCCTGTGCACCGCCTGAAATAATCTGGCTGGCACCAATCGGCACTTTTTCACACAGTGTTTCGTAAAACGATTCAGACACCGTTCTCGAACCAACAATGGCAACCCGCAAATAGATTCCCCCTTTTTTCTCTCTCAATCCCTCTAAACCCCACATCAATATTTTCTAAAAAAACCATTTTTAGAACGGATTTTATGCAAGTAATAGTATACTGCAATTATATGTATCGAGCAACCACACTTTTCTCGTATACTGCGGATTCTACCCAAATCTTCGCCATATCAGCAAACACTTTCCGCAATAGAATATGCGCTGCGGTGGCATAGTAAAAGCGGGAGGTGAGAATGTGCAATCACACAAAAATGGAAAATACAAGATTTTTTTCACAGCATTTCTTTTGCTCACAAGCTTTGTCTGGCAGACACAGGCAGCGGAACTCGCCCGTGTAATGCCCGTGGGGCGTGCTGTAGGCATCCGTATGACTTCGGAAGGGGTTATGGTGATTAACATCATCGGTGTGCAGACGAGTGCAGGAGAGGTCTATCCTGCACAGACAGCAGGGCTGCAGGTTGGCGATGTCATCCTAAAGGCAAATGACATTGCCATTGATTCCAATGAAACACTGCAGCAAACCATTGAGAAAACCACCACAGGCGTGATTCAGCTTTCCGTGAAGCGTGGGAACAGCACCGCTACCATCACCGTGCAGACCGCCACGGATGTCACTGGCATTGCCCGATTAGGGGTTATGGTGCGCGACAGCATTGCTGGCATCGGCACCATCACGTTTATCGACCCGCAGACCAACGAATTTGCGTCTTTAGGGCATGGCATTTGCGATGCGGAAACCAGTGTCCTGCTGCCGCTTGCCGCCGGCAATATCATGGAAGCCAACATCACCAATGTCCTCAAAGGCACGGCTGGACAGCCCGGTGAACTGCAAGGGGAATTTAACCTGTTTGAAAACGCAGGCAAGCTCACAAAGAACACAGCATCCGGTGTGTTTGGCTTTTTACAGGACAATCGATATTCGCAAAATCTAAAGACCTTTCCACTGGTCACCATGGATGAGGCGCAGCTTGGTTCTGCGCAAATTTTGAGCAATGTCAGCGGGAAATCCACCCAGCTTTATACCGTGCAGATTACCAAGATTTTTGATGAAACGGACGAGAGCGGTCGTGGCATGATGTTGGAAGTGACGGATGAAAATTTATTGCAAAAAACAGGCGGCATCGTACAGGGTATGAGCGGCAGCCCCATTTTGCAAAATGGCAAGCTAATTGGTGCTGTGACGCACGTTTTGGTGAATGACCCCACCAAAGGCTACGGTATCTTTTCGGAAAAGATGTACCAAGAAATGAAAGCATCTTAAAATATACACGAAATTTCCTTCATTTTTTATGCAAAGCGATGATAGATTAACCGTTTTTGCAAATTCAGAAAAATAAAAATTTTTTTCGCCAAAATCCCCCTTGCAGACCAAGGCAGATTATGGTAGTTTAAAAGGGTCATTAAATTATATTTCACAACTGTGTTGGAAGGAAAGTGAAAACATTATGGAAGCTAGCATCCGCGTTTTAATTGCTGATACCGAACTGGATTTTTGCCATGCGTTACAGACTGTTTTGGAGCAGACCAATGAGGTCGAAGTCATTGGGGTTGCAAATGACGGCAAACGAGCTCAACAACTGATTCGAGAGCTTGTGCCTGATTTAATCATCATTGATTTAGTATTACCGGAATTGGATGGATTATCTGTCGTAAAACAAGCACAGGAAGAGTCCATCTCCTGTGGCGTGATGGTGCTTTCTGCATTTGCCAGTATGCAGACAATGGCGGAATGCAGCTCTCTTGGTGTCGATTATTTCATGTGTAAGCCGTTGGATGTGAATGCTCTGGCACAGCGCATTGTGCAGTGGGGTGCGCTGCGCTCCAGTCCCAACACAGGGATGAACCATAAAATCGACAGTGCTTTGGATTTGGAAGTCAAGGTCACCAATGTAATTCACCAAATCGGTGTGCCGGCGCATATCAAAGGCTATCATTATCTGCGTGATGCCATCATCATGTCGGTCGGTGACATGCGTGCCGTTGGCTCCATCACTAAAATTCTATATCCATCCATCGCAAAGCAATATCACACGACCTCTTCTCGTGTCGAGCGTGCCATTCGCCACGCCATTGAGGTGGCATGGGACAGAGGCGATTTGGAAACGCTGCAAAGCTATTTCGGCTATACCGTTTCCAATACCAAGGGCAAACCCACCAATAGCGAATTCATTTCTATGATTGCCGATGGTCTGCGTCTGCAAATGAAAAAAAGCGGCTGATCATGCACAGACGAAACCACCCTTGCTGCAAACAAATGCGGCATGGGTGGTTTTTTGCGAAATATGAAAGTGCTGAACGCCACCCCCATGGTTACCACCACTACCACAACCGAATCTGTGGAATAAACCGCCACTCAGCCGCACAAAAAATCCCCTCTGCCCATCAGACAGAGGGGATTTTTTCTCTTGTTTACACAGTCTACAGAAACTTATTCTACATCCTGCAAGGCATCGAATCCTTCTTCGCCGGTACGAACCTTAATGACATTTTCCACATTGTATACGAAAATCTTGCCATCGCCAATGTGTCCCGTGTACAAAGTCTTCTTTGCAACGTCCACAACCTGTTCAACCGGGATTTTGGAAACAACGATTTCCATTTTAATCTTCGGCAACAGGGTCATATCAACTTCTGCGCCACGATAATATTCAGTTGCACCCTTCTGCATACCACAGCCAACTACGTTCGCCACGGTCATGCCTGCAATGCCGATTTCGTTCATCGCATTCTTCAAGCTTTCAAACATCGACTGCTTTGTAATAATAACAACCTTGGAAATCTTGTGCTGTCCTTCGCCTTCTGTGGTCACCTTGGTCACCGGAATTGCAGTATCCATAGAAACCGGATGCTGTTCCATGGTCTTCGCAGTGCTTTCGCCAGCCTTTGTACCCATGACAGTCGGCACTGGCATAAAGTCTGCATATGCAGAGGACAAACCATGTTCCATAACGTCCAAACCATAGATTTCTTCTTCTTCAGAAACACGCAAACCAACTGTGTTTTTGATAACCATAAATACGATGGACATTGTAACAGCAACCCAAATTGCAACTGCAACCACGCCAATGACCTGTGTACCAAGCAGTGTTGCACCGCCGCCATAGAGCAAGCCTTCTGGCGCAATGTCATTGCCGCTGTAGTATGCCAAGAAGCCAACCAGAATAGTACCTACAGCGCCGCACATGCCATGCACGCCAACTGCACCAACCGGGTCATCAATCTTCAGGGTCTTATCTACAAATTCAATACCAAATACAACCACAAAGCCCGCAACGATACCAATCAGTGCTGCGCCAGCCGGTGTAACGGTGTCGCAACCTGCAGTAATCGCAACCAAACCTGCCAAAGAGCCATTCAATGTCATAGAAACATCTGGTTTCTTATACATGACCCATGTGATAATCAAAACGGTAATGGTTGCAACAGCTGCTGCCAAGTTTGTAGTCACAAAAATTCTTGCCGCTGTGCTGGATGCACCGTCAGACAATGCAACAGTAGAACAACCGTTGAATCCAAACCAACCGAACCACAGAATCATAACGCCCAATGCACCCAAAGTCAAGGAGTGACCCGGAATTGCGCGAGATTTGCCATCCTTAGAGTATTTGCCGATACGAGGTCCCAGAATCTTTGCACCAACCAGTGCAGCAACACCGCCGACCATATGTACAACTGTAGAACCTGCAAAGTCGTGGAAGCCACGTTCTGCAAGCCAACCGCCGCCCCAAATCCAGTGTCCGGAAATCGGATAAACGATTGCAGAAATCAGCACAGAATAGATGCAGTAAGAAGAGAACTTCGTGCGTTCTGCCATTGCGCCGGAAACAATTGTTGCTGCTGTTGCACAGAACACGGTCTGGAAAATCAGGAATGCAAAATCATAATCTGCGGTAACCCCTGCTCCTGTGCCTGTGAACAAATCCAACTGTCCAACAAATCCATTGCCTGCACCAAACATCAACCCAAAGCCCAAAATCCAGAAAATCGGCGTTCCCAGAGAGAAGTCCATAAGGTTTTTCATGATGATGTTGCCTGCGTTTTTTGCACGCGTAAAACCTGTTTCGACCATTGCAAAGCCTGCCTGCATAAAGAATACGAGCGCAGCTCCCAACAATACCCAACTAGTGTCTAACGCACCTGCCATTGCTGTGATATCCATTTTTTTGACCCCCTTAAAATATTTAAATGGCGTGTATACTCTCTTACAAGTATACACGCCATTGTGTACTATTTTATGCTATATTCAGCGATATTGAAAAACAAATTATACACCGAAGAGGAGCTTACCGTAAGTCGGCAGCGGCCAATACTTCTCAGCAGTATCCATTTCCATCGCATCTGCAATCACACGCAAATCATTCATTGCAGTGAATACGGTTTCACGATAGAAGACTGCCTTTGCTTGTGCCTCTTCCATCTTTTCTGCTTCTGCCAAAGCTGCTTCCAGAGCTGCTTCCTTTGCCAGCAAATCTGCGGACAACGTAGAGAGCTTGGTCAGCTGTGCAACTTCTGCATCAACCGCAATGCCCAATGTCTTCTTCGCTGCTGCAACGTCAGCCAATTCCTTGGTGTAAGTTACAACTGCCGGGAAAATCATCTTCTTGATCATATCAACCATGGTCAATGCTTCAATATTGAGTGTCTTGAAATATTCTTCCAACAGAATTTCCTGACGGGAGAAGATTTCCTTTTCGCTCCAGATGCCATGCTTCTTGAACAAATCCACATTCTTCTGTGCAGAGAACTGCGGCAGCGCATCGGTAGTAGACTTCAAGTTGAGCAGACCACGCTTTTCAGCCTCGACAACCCACTCTTCGCTATAGCCGTTTCCGTTGAAAATGATGCGCTTGTGTGCAGTGATTTCACGCTTTACCAAGGTGTTGAGTGCTGCATGGAAATCTGCTGCGCCTTCCAGTTCATCAGCGAACTGACGCAAAATTTCTGCAACTGCGGTGTTCAGCACAATGTTTGCACCTGCAATGGAGAACGTAGAACCCAGCATACGGAACTCAAACTTGTTGCCTGTGAACGCAAACGGAGAGGTTCTGTTACGGTCGGTTGTATCCTTCGGGATAGCCGGCAGTGCAGATACACCAATGTCCATCTTTTCCTTAATCTTATCGGTATAAGCGGCATCGGTTTCAATCGCCTTCAAAATTTCGTCAAGCTCTTCGCCAACAAACATGGAAACGATTGCCGGAGGTGCTTCGTTTGCACCCAAACGATGGTCATTACCAGCATTTGCAACAGAAATGCGGAGCAAATCCTGATACTCATCAACTGCCTTCACCACAGCGGTCAAGAATGTCAGGAACTGTGCATTCTTGCGCGGAGAGTTGCCAGGCTCAAGGAGGTTTTCGCCAGCATCGGTAGACAAAGACCAGTTGTTGTGCTTACCAGAACCATTGACGCCTGCAAACGGCTTCTCATGTAGCAAGCAAACCAAACCATGACGCAGTGCAACCTTCTTCATCATTTCCATGGTCAGTTGGTTGTGGTCGGTTGCGATGTTGGTAGTTGCAAAAATCGGTGCCATCTCGTGCTGCGCCGGTGCAACTTCGTTGTGCTTGGTCTTGGCCAGAATGCCAAGCTTCCACAGTTCTTCGTCCAAATCCTTCATATAGGAGGATACACGATCCTTGATAGAGCCAAAGTAATGGTCTTCCATCTCTTGACCCTTCGGAGGCATCGCACCGAACAGGGTACGTCCGGTGTAGATGAGGTCAGGACGCTGGTCATAATATTTTTTGTCAATCAAGAAATATTCCTGCTCCGGACCTACCGTTGTGGTCACACGCTTTGCTTCCTTGTTGCCAAACAGCTTCAGAATGCGCAGTGCCTGCTGGCTGATAGCATCCATAGAACGAAGCAGCGGTGTCTTTTTATCCAGCACTTCACCGGAGTAGGAGCAGAACGCCGTCGGAATGCACAGGCTGCCATCCTTAATAAATGCATAAGAGGTGGGGTCCCATGCTGTGTAGCCACGTGCTTCAAAAGTTGCACGCAAACCGCCGGACGGGAAAGAAGATGCATCCGGTTCGCCCTTAATCAGTTCTTTTCCGGAGAACTCCATAATAACATTGCCGCCCTCTGTCGGGGAAATGAAGCTGTCATGCTTTTCTGCAGTGACACCTGTCATCGGCTGGAACCAGTGCGTATAGTGCGTAGCACCCTTGGACACTGCCCAATCCTTCATTGCGTTTGCAATGATATTTGCTGTGGAAGAATCCAGTGCCTTGCCTTCACTGATGGTTTTCTTAAGTGCCTTATAGACATCTTTCGGGAGTCGCTCTTTCATCACATTTTCATTAAAAACATGACTTCCGAACATTT
This sequence comes from Intestinibacillus sp., assembly GCA_963663775.1. Taxonomy (GTDB): domain Bacteria; phylum Bacillota; class Clostridia; order Oscillospirales; family Butyricicoccaceae. Next base: position 472,144 of record OY760624.1, read on the forward strand.
CCGGTACACCGGCTTGCTTTGCGCATTCCATCGTATTCGCCTCCAAAATATAATTTTTCCCTTTAACGTTGCATCGGAGAAACTTTTAACAGTTTAAAAAACAACAAAAAGGCACTGCGGAACTGTAGTCCACAGCGCCCTTGCTGTTTACAACATAAATTATATCGGTATAGACTTGTTTTGTCAAGCCAGTTTTAAAACTTTTCTTTCAAAAATAAAGATTCATTCAATTTTACTTATGAATTCTCTGTTGATAGGGAATCGCTTATGCAACATGCAAAAAAATCGACTGTGCTTGACAATCTGGTTACTTTGTCATATGATATGCTATATTTGTATACGGATTCTTATCCGTTCATCCCTCCAGAGAACCCACTGGGAAATTCAAATTCAAAACTACAGAGGAGCGGTATTGCATGATTGACGCGATGAATGAAGTTATTCGGTATATTGAGGAGAACGATGTAAAATTTATCCGGCTTGCTTTTTGCAGTATTTTTGGCATTCAAAAAAACATTTCCATCATGCCCGATGAACTCACACGCGCATTTGAGTGCGGCATTTCGTTTGACGCTGCCGTTTTGCCCGGATTCACTAATCTGGAAGAGTCCGATTTGCTGCTGTTTCCAGACCCATCCACCCTATCCGTTTTGCCGTGGCGCCCTTCGCAAGGCGGCGTAGTGCGCTTTTATTGTGACATCAAGTATCCGGACGGCACTCCCTTCGAGGGGGACGGCCGCCACTTGCTGCGCCAAGCCAACGCACGTGCCAAAACCATGCAGCTGACTTGCGCATTTGGCACAGAATGTGAATTTTATCTCTTTGAAACCGATGAAACCGGTAATCCAACCCGCAAACCCCACGACCAGGCGGGCTATTGTGACATTGCGCCGCTCGACCGCGGTGAAAATGTACGCCGCCAGATTTGTCTGACCTTGGAGGAGATGGGCATCCAGCCGGAAAGCTCTCACCACGAGTATGGCCCTGGGCAAAATGAAATCGACTTCAAATATTCCACTGGTCTGCAGGCGGCAGATAATCTGATTACCTTCAAATCCGTGGTCAAAACCATGGCGGCAAGCAACGGTTTGTTTGCCTCTTTCCTCCCAAAGCCCATTGCAGGACAGAGCGGCAGCGGTCTGCACATTCACATTTCGCTGTTCCAAAATGGAAAAAACATGTTCGAAACAAGCCCGCTGCGGCACAATAAGCTGTGCGAATCCTTTATCGCAGGCATTTTGGCGCACGCTGCCGACATGACAATTTTCTTAAACCCCCTGACCAATTCCTACCTGCGCTTTGGCGAATTTGAGGCACCCAAATATATCAGCTGGTCGCACCAAAATCGCTCCCCGCTCATTCGCATTCCTGCTGCCTCCGGCGAGCTTTCCCGTATGGAGCTGCGTTCTCCGGACAGCACCGCCAACCCTTATTTGGCATTTACCCTGCTGATTCATGCAGGACTTGATGGCATCGAACAAAATCTCTCCCTGCCTGCCCCGTGCGACCGCAATCTATTCACGGCATCGCAGGAAATTCTGCGCCAGTATGACCAGCTTCCGGATTCTTTGGGTGCTGCCATTGCGGCGGCAAAAGACAGTGCCTTCATCCATCGTGTGCTTCCGGCACGCATTGTTCAGAGCTATTTGGAAGCAAAAGAGCTGGAATGGAACACCTATTCCTCTGCAAGCGATAAACAAGAGTCTGATTTGTCCATGTACTTTCTGCGTTACTAAAAACCCTTCTGCAAAGCCACTGCACACAAGCCTTCACAGCTTTGCATTGTCTGCTCGCACAGGGCTTTATGCGGGACAGAACGCTGCTGACAGATGTCTTTAACAAACTGCAAGGAAAAGGGTGGGATTTTTGGAACGTGTTTTGATTGTAACTGCATCGCCAAAGGCGGGAGAAATGCTCTCGCAGCTTTTGGCGTCCTTTAGTCGTCCGGAAAGCATTGTAACGGTGCCGAACTGTGCCGAAGCACGTCGCATATTGCCGGAAAGCCAATATGAACTTGTCATCATCAATACGCCGCTGCCGGATGAATTCGGACATGATTTCAGCATGTCCGTTGCACAGGATACCAATGCTGGCGTGCTGCTGATTGCCAAAGCGGAAATTGCCGACGAGGTTGCCTCCCGTGTGGAATCCACTGGCGTTTTGGTTGTGCCCAAGCCGCTCAATCGTGCAAGTGTTTTTCAGGTTCTGCGCCTGCTGACGGCAACCCGTAAACGACTGCTGCGCTTAGAAAAGGAAAATGCGAAGCTGCAGCGCCAACTGGATGACATGCGTCTTATCAGCCGTGCCAAATGTCTGTTGATTGAATTTCGTGGCATGACGGAACCGGAAGCACACTCGTATATTGAACAATCCGCCATGAATCATCGCATGACAAAGCGTCAAATTGCACAGATGATTGTGGACGGCGCTTCGGATGCTGAGTAATTACGGCAGTTTTCTGTTTTTTTTAATTTTTAGTGGGAATTTAACCGCTTGCTGTGATATAATATGGTGTATGATTTTTTGCAGGTGCGCAAAAGGTTGTGCACCATATGTCTTTATCATGGTTTGATTTCCATCCAAGGAGTGATTTGCTTGAAGCTACCTTTTACCAAAATGCATGGTTGCGGTAATGATTACATCTATTTCAATTGTTTTTCGGACGAAATATCCCATCCGGAAACGCTCAGTGTGCGTCTGTCGGATCATCATTTCGGCATTGGCGGAGATGGCATCATCTTAATCTGCCCCTCTGACATCGCAGATGCAAAAATGCGCATGTTCAATGCCGATGGCAGCGAAGGGAAAATGTGCGGCAACGGCATTCGCTGTGTCGGCAAGTATTTATATGACAATGGCATGACTGCAGGGCGTGAAACCCTGCAAGTTGAAACGCTCAGCGGCATCAAGCAGTTGACCTTGTTCCCAGAAAACCATGTTGTACAGACGGTGCGTGTCGATATGGGCGCTGCAATTTTGCAGCCATCTGCCATTCCAGTGCTGCTGGAAGGTGCGCAAATCATTGGTGCGCCGCTCGTAATCGATGAGCGGGTTTACCATATCACCTGCGTTTCCATGGGCAACCCACATTGTGTGGTCTTCTGCAAAGAAGATATTGACCAGCTGGATTTGGCGCACATTGGTCCAAAATTTGAAAATCACCCGCTGTTCCCCGAGCGCATCAACACGGAATTTGTCAATGTGCTGGATTCCGGTGCGCTGAAAATGCGTGTTTGGGAGCGTGGCAGCGGAGAAACCATGGCGTGTGGCACGGGGGCCTGTGCCGTTGGGGTTGCAGCCTGCCTCAATGGCTTTTGCAGCAAAACCACGGAGATTCTGATTCATCTTCGCGGCGGAGATTTGACCGTTTGCTATACAGACGAAACCGTTTTTATGACGGGCGCCGCAACCAAAGTATTTGAGGGAGTTGTAGAAGTATGACAAAGTATATTTTCGTGACCGGCGGTGTGGTTTCCGGTCTTGGTAAGGGCATTACAGCGGCTTCCTTGGGTCGTCTGCTCAAGAGCCGCGGCTTAAAGGTTGCCGCGCAGAAGCTTGACCCTTACATCAATGTAGACCCCGGCACGATGAGCCCATTTCAGCACGGCGAAGTATTCGTCACCGATGACGGCGCAGAAACCGACCTGGATTTAGGGCATTATGAACGCTTCATCGATGAGGATTTGAATAAATTCTCCAACCTTACCACCGGCAAGGTCTATTGGAATGTGCTGAATAAAGAACGTGCAGGCGAATATTTGGGTGAAACGGTGCAGGTCATTCCGCACATCACCAATGAAATTAAATCGTTCATTTATTCTGTTGGTCAAAAAACGAAAGCAGATATTGTCATCACGGAAATCGGCGGCACCACGGGTGATATTGAATCCCAACCGTTTTTGGAAGCCATCCGCCAGGTGTCTGCAGAGGTTGGTCGCCGCAACTGCCTGTTCCTGCATGTCACCTTAGTACCGTTCATCTCCGGCTCGGATGAACCCAAATCCAAGCCGACCCAGCACTCCGTCAAGGAACTGCGTGGCATCGGCATCCAGCCGGACATCATTGTCGCACGTGTAGACCGTCCGCTGGAAGATGACATCAAGCAAAAAATTGCGCTGTTCTGCAATGTTTCCACCGATTGTGTCATCGAAAACCGTACCCTGCCGGTTTTGTATCAGGCACCGCTGATGCTGGAAGAAAGCCATCTTTCTGACATCGTCTGCCGTGAGCTTTCCATCGGCGCACCCAAGGGGGACATGACCGAATGGATGGAAATGCTCAACCGCATTGCCAGCCGCAAGGGCAATGTTAAAATTGCATTGGTCGGCAAATATGTCAAGCTGCATGACGCCTATCTTTCTGTGGCGGAAGCACTGCAGCATGGCGGCTATGAAGTCGGTGTCTATGTTGATATTGACTGGATTGATTCCGAGGAACTCAGCGATGCCAATGCGGACAAGCTGCTGTCTGACTGCGACGGCATCATTGTCCCCGGTGGTTTTGGCGAGCGTGGCATCGAGGGCATGATTTGTGCCGCCAATTATGCACGCATTCATAACATTCCCTACTTCGGCATCTGCCTTGGCATGCAGATTTCTGTCATGTCCTTTGCGCGCAATGTTTTGGGACATGCAGATGCAAATTCCAGTGAATTCGACCCATTGGGCGATTATTCCGTCATTGACCTCATGGAGAGCCAGCAAGGCGTTTCTAAAAAGGGTGGCACAATGCGTTTGGGGGCATATCCCTGCAAAATCACGCCAGGCAGCCAGATGGCACAGGCATATGGTGTGGAATTGATTTCCGAACGTCATCGGCATCGCTATGAGTTTAACAATGCATTCCGTGCAGAAATCGAAGCCAATGGCATGTTGATTTCCGGCACCTCCCCGTCTGGCGAGCTTGTGGAAACGGTTGAAATTCCGACCAATGATTTCTATGTCGGTGTGCAGTTCCATCCGGAATTCAAATCTCGCCCGAACCGTGCGCATCCCTTGTTTAAGGCATTTATTGATGCGGCAAGTCGCAAAAAACAGGCTGCATCCTCTGAGAGCGAATAATTCGCCCTTTTTTCCATGCATTCAAAAGTCAGACAGGTGTTCCTTTTTCAAAGTTACGTCTGTCTGACTTTGCAATATTTTCGCCATCATCCTGCATTTTGGATATTCTTTCTTGCTGGAATTGACAGATTGCAGTTTTCACTTTATAATAGTACGCAGTGTTGTTTTTTTGAACTTTCGGATATTTCATGTATTTGCATCACAATAAATTTACATTACGATATAGGAGGATTTTCTATGAATCTCAATAGTAATTATCAAAATTTGCAGGACAGCTATCTGTTTTCCACGATTGCACGCAAAGTTGCAGAGTTTGGCGAAGCAAACCCCAGTGCGCCCATCATTCGCCTTGGCATTGGTGATGTCACCCTGCCGCTTGCCCCGGTTGTCATCGAGGCAATGCAGCAGGCATTGTGCGAAATGAGCGTACAAAAGAGCTTTAAGGGCTACGGTCCGGAGCAGGGCTATTTGTTTTTGAAGGAAGCCATTCACAATTATTACGGTGCGCGCAGCATCAAGCTGAAGCAGGATGAAATTTTCATTTCTGACGGCGCAAAGAGCGATGTTGGCAATATTTTAGACCTTTTCTCGGTTGATAACACCGTTTTGATTCCGGACCCTGTATATCCTGTCTATGTTGACACCAACATCATGTCTAACCGCAAGGTTGTTTTCTTAGATGCGAATGAAGAAAACAATTTCCTGCCGCTGCCGGATGCCAATGTACATGCCGACATCATCTATCTGTGCTCTCCCAACAACCCCACCGGTGCAGCATATGACCGTGCAGGGCTGACCGCTTGGGTCAACTATGCGCTGGATCACAACGCTGTCATCCTGTTTGATGCCGCATACGAATGCTTCATCACAGACCCCACTCTGCCACGCTCTATTTTTGAAATTGAAGGGGCAGAACGCTGCGCAATCGAATTCTGCTCCTTCTCCAAAATGGCAGGCTTCACGGGCACACGCTGCGGCTGGACCATTGTACCAATGGCACTGGAATCGAACGGCATTTCTTTGAATCAGATGTGGCTGCGCCGTCAAACCACCAAGTTTAACGGGGTGCCCTATATCGTGCAGAAGGGTGCAGCAGCGGTCTTTACCGAAAAGGGACAGCAGCAGATTCAAGAAACCCTCGCATACTATCAAGAAAATGCACGTGTCCTCAGCGAAGCTTTGACGGAACTTGGCATTTGGTATTGTGGCGGCAAAAACTCGCCGTACCTGTGGCTGAAGTGCCCCAATGGCATGGATAGCTGGACATTCTTCGACTATTTGCTGGAAAACGCCAATGTTGTGGGCACACCTGGTCAGGGCTTCGGCAAAAACGGTGAAAACTTCTTCCGTCTGACCGCTTTCGGTGACCAAACCAAAACTTTGGAAGCTGTTGCACGTTTGAAAAAACTGCTCGGATAATCTTCTGTAAACCATCACAAAACAGGCTGTAGATACCTTATCTGCAGCCTGTTTTTTATTTTCATATCATTTATTGATATTTCACGATGGTTTTTCACAAGATTGTAGCCCCAAATGCAATGCTCTTAGATTTGCCTCCTCCAAATGCTGTTTTTTTGCAGAAACACAGCGGTGAATTGCCGCTTCCACACTGCAAATGTCTGCAAACTTTGTTTCTGCAAGCATCCGCCCCAACAAAATCATATTTGCCAAGCCTTTGCACTGCGCTGTTTCTGCCAATTCGGTCGCTGTGACATCGCTATAGGAAATATCACGGCGCAAAGATGGCTGGGCAATAAGCGTGCGGTCAAAAATCACCCGTCCGCCATGTTCTACTGCCTTGATAAACTTATGATACGAAGGTAGATTCATCACCAGCAAACTATCCGGATGCAAAATCAGCGGTGAGCCAATGGGTATATCCGATAGGCAAACCGAACAATTGGCAGTACCGCCGCGCATCTCCGGTCCATAGGATGGCAGCCATGAAACGAAGCGATTTTCCAACAGTCCGGCGTAGGCAATCACTTTTCCTGCAAATAAAATGCCTTGTCCGCCAAAACCCGCCAAAACCATCTGCATTGTCACGCAAACACTCCTTTTTCGCTTCGATTTTGATATACTCCCAGTGGATAATAGGCTGCCATATGCTCCCGCAGCCAAGCAAGTGCCTCTGTCGGTGAAAGTCCCCAATTCGTGGGGCATGCTGAAAGCACCTCTATAATTGAAAATCCTTTTTGTTCCATTTGACAGCGAAATGCTTTTTCAATTGCCGCACGTGCCTTGCGGATATTTTCCACACAATCCACAGCCACCCGTTCTGCATACGCAACTCCCCGCAGGGTGGACAGCATCTCACAAACTGCAATGGGAAACCCTGCGGTTTTCACATCTCTGCCAAATGGCGTGGTTTGTGTCACCATGTGCGGCAAGGTCGTGGGTGCCATCTGCCCGCCTGTCATGCCATAAATGCCATTATTGATGAAAATAATGCTGATATTCTCGCCCCGTGTTGCAGCATGCACCGTTTCTGCCATGCCAATTGCGGCAAGGTCGCCATCTCCCTGATAGGTAAATACGACACGATGCGGCAAGGTTCGTTTGATACCTGTTGCAATGGCAGGCGCACGCCCATGCGCCGCCTCCACCATATCACACCCAAAGTAATCATATGCCATCACCGCACAGCCAACCGGCGCAATCCCAATGGTCTGCCCCGCAATCCCCAGCTTATCCATGGTTTGTGCCACCAGTTTATGCACAATGCCATGACTGCAGCCTGGGCAGTAATGGGTTGCCACATTGAGCAGTGCATGTGGTCTTTCATATACAATCGCCATATTGCACCTCTCCCGCCAGCTTTTTGATTTGCTCCAACACTTCGTTTGGGGTCGGAATCACCCCGCCCGTATGCCCGAAAAAGGACACTGGCACACGCCCTTCCACTGCCAATCGCACATCTTCTACCATCTGCCCCATGCTCATTTCCACGGACATAATCGCTTTGGCATGCGATGCGGCTCTGCAAATCGCCTCTTTGGGATAGGGCCATACGGTTTTGGGGCGAATCATCCCCGCACGAATCCCTTGTTTTCGTGCCGCTATGACCGCTTGCTGCACAATGCGTGCTGTTGCGCCATATGCCACAAGCACATATGCCGCATCTTCCAGCATCAAAGATTCCCATTGTGTATGCTTTGCACAAACCGCCTGATAGCGCAAAAATCGACTTTGGATGCTTTTTTCCAAATCTTCCGGCTGTAATATCAGCGAATTGATAACATGGTGCGCTCGCTGATTTTCATGTCCCGTTGCCGCCCATGCATCCTTAGACACTTGTTTCACCGCCTGCTTCGGGAAAGATACCGGCTCCATCATTTGCCCCAAAATGCCGTCTGCCAAAATCATTGCAGGCATGCGATAGGCATCTGCCAACGCAAACCCCTCCCGCACCATATCTGCCATCTCCTGCACGGAGTTCGGCGTAAACACTAAAATATGCAAATCCCCATGCCCCGGCGCACGAGTTGCCTGCCAATAATCCGCCTGCGATGGCTGTATGCCACCCAAGCCCGGACTGCCTCGCTGCACATTCACGAGCAAACAGGGCAAATCAGATGCCGCCAAATAGGAAATCCCTTCACTTTTCAGCGAAATCCCCGGAGAAGAGGAGGATGTCATTGCACGTGCACCAGCTGCCGCCGCACCATATACCATATGGATTGCCGCAATTTCAGACTCCGCCTGCAAATAAGTACCGTGCACTTGCGGCATACGTTTTGCCATATAGGCGGCAATTTCGGTCTGCGGTGTAATTGGATAACCAAAGAAGCTGCGGCAGCCTGCCTGTATGGCGGCTTCTGCCATGGCTTCATTGCCCTTCATCAAAATCTTTTGGATACGCTCCAACGTGTTTCACCCTTTCACACCGATTCTTTTTGAATGGTAATCGCACAATCCGGACATATTTCTGCACACATGGCACAGCCAACACACGCCGCCCCATCTTGCAGATATGCAGGATGATAGCCTTTTTGGTTGAGCCGACTGCGCTCCATGGCAAGAAGGTGCTTCGGACAAACCGATACACACAGTGCACAGCCCTTACAAGCTTCCGCATCAATTGTAGTTTCTACCATTGTTTTCCTTCTTTCCAACGATTATGCCCTTTGCACTTCCCATGGTTTTCGAAGATATACCGACAGTGCGTACAGAGTTTCCTGCGGTATACGCATTTGCAGTGCTTCTTGCAATCGCATCTCCACCGCTGCAAACCGCAAGGGAATGCCTGCCTGCTGTGCGATTTTTTGCGCCCAAACATGGGTATTTGCAACGGTGGCTGCCGTGGTTTGCTCCCCTAAATGGGAACAGTTTACAATTCCTGTTGCAGAAAGCCGTGCCACTGCCTCCACCGCCTGCAATCCTGCCATAACTTCCGCCGCACCCTGTGTCAAATACCGATAGCGGTTGACAACACACAGCAAATCATATGCCTGCGCTTCGCACAGAACCGTGTAATACTGCCCCAATGCAACTGCTCCCGCCGCATCGCCTCCCACATCAATGATGACACTGCCGCCATCCTGCAAGACCGCCCGCAGTCGTCCGCTGCAGGATGGAATGTCCAAATTGGTGCCTGCATAGCATGGTGCAACCAATTCCACGCCCGATGCCCGCAAGAACATTTCTGCATCTGCACTGCGAAAATAAGGATTTACAATGTCCAAATCTGCCAAAACCACCCGTTCTTCGCTTTTTGCTCGTTGGATTGCCAGATTCAGTGCCAACGTGGTTTTGCCGCTTCCATAATGCCCCGTAATGAGTACAATCCGCTTTAAGCCATCCTGCATTTTGTTCACCTCACGCAAGGATAGCATTGCCCAACGACTTCCGTTTTATTCCTGCTTCTTTGGCTTTGCGGCTGTGCAGAACACTTCTTTGCTGCCCACATACAACAGCACGATACCAAAGGCACGCCGCAGCCACACTACCTCGATCTGTGCCGCAAAAACCGCCGCTGTGACAGCCATCGGTATGCCTGCCGCCATACACCATAGCACCGCTTTCGGCTGCACCAATTTCTGCTTGAGATGTCCCCATAATGCCATCGGTGCACAGCAAAGAAAATACACCAAATTCAATCCTGCGGCTTCCCACTGCCCCAACCCACTGACCTGTGTCAGCCACAAAATCAATAACGACCCTCCGCCAATACCAAAGCCGGACAGCATGCCCGCCAAGCAACCCACCAACGCATTTCCCACCATGTTGCATCTCCTTACAGCAGTGCACGAATCCCACCATATAAAATCAAGATGCCAAAACTGCGCCGCAAAATTATCAGCGGTATTTTACGAAAAATCCGCCCTGCCACCATCCCGCCAACCACACCCCCTAGTAAAAAGGGCAAGGCAAACGGTACATCCACCGCACCGCTTCTAAAATACATCCCTGCCGAGAATAGAGAAAGCGGCAGCATAATCGCCACCGATGTTGGGAAGGTTTTTCGAGGCTCCAGTGCAGTCCACTTCGTTAATAAGGGCACCAAAATCAGCCCTCCGCCCGCACCCAAGAAGCCATTCAAAGTGCCCGCCAGTGCCCCCATTATCAGATATTTCACGGTTTGACGCATCAAAAACGCTCCTTCCCCTGCCAGTATGCGCCAAGCACGGAAAGTCTATGCGGTTTGTCCTGTATTTTCCCATGAAAAAAGCGACAGATGAAACTCATCTGTCGCTTTTTAGGATATAGGTAATGGTTGTCGCTTACTGTGCAGCAGGTGCATCTGTCGGCGCACCCTCTGGAGCATCGCCTGGATCGCCTGCCGGAGCACCCTCCGGAGCATCACCTAGAGCGCCTGCTGGTGCACCTTCCGGAGCGGCCTTGTCCTCTGCCGGAGCGGTGGCATCATCTGTTGCTGCTGCATCGTCTGCCGGTGCTGTCGTATCATCCGCAGAAGCCGCCGCATCGTCTGTTGCCGCTGTGTCTGTGGTCGCCGCTGCATCATCCGCCGGAGCGGCCGCATCCGTTGCTGCTGTGTCTGTGGTTGCTGCTGCGTCTGTCGTATTGCTGCTGCCGCATGCAGTCATTGCAAATGCCATTGCTGCGACCATAAATGCCGCAAAAACTCGCTTCAACATACTCTTTTTCATAACTTTTCCTCTTTTCAATCAAAAAAGTGTTTTCGGATTCGATAGCAATAATTTCCTACCGAACTTCCTAGTCAGTATAGCAAAGTTATCAAGAGAATGCAAAGGATTTCCCGTGAAATTTTGATGTTTTTTCACAGTTTTATTTGTGTATTATTGGTTAACTTTCACAATCAATTGCAAAATATCTGCAAAATATACACAAATTTCGATAAAACAGGGTTTTATTTCGTCGCCCAAATACCGGTTGCGCAAGCCGTTAAATAGGCATTGATGAACCCATCAATGTCACCGTCCATCACAGCGTTGATATTGCTGCTTTCAAAGGCAGTGCGGGTGTCTTTTGCCAAGGTATACGGCATAAAAACGTACGAGCGAATCTGGCTGCCCCATTCAATTTTCTTCTGGTCGCCTTTAATGTCTGAGATTTTATCCAGATGTTCCCGTTCCTTGATTTCCACCAGCTTGGAGCGCAGCATTTTCATACAGTTTTCCTTGTTCTGGAACTGCGATCGTTCGGTCTGACACGCCACCACAATGCCGGTCGGCAAATGGGTCAAACGCACGGCGGAAGAGGTCTTATTGATGTGCTGACCGCCTGCACCGGATGCGCGATACACCTGCATTTCCACATCCTCAGGACGAATCTCCACCTCCACATCATCCGGAATTTCCGGAATGACTTCAATGGCAGAGAACGAAGTATGTCTTCGACCGGAGGAGTCAAACGGCGAAATCCGCACCAACCGATGCACGCCGGATTCACTCTTCAAAAATCCATAGGCATTTTCGCCCTCAATCAAAATTTCTGCCGACTTCAGCCCCGCTTCATCGCCGTCAAGATAATCCATAATCTTATATTTGAAACCGTGCCGTTCTGCCCATCTGGTATACATACGATACAGCATTTCGCACCAATCCTGCGCCTCTGTGCCCCCTGCTCCTGCATGGAAGGACATAATCACATTATTTTTGTCGTATTCCCCTGTCAGCAGTGTGCTCAGCTTTTGGGTGGAAATGCCTTCTTCCAGCTGCAGAAAGCCATTTTTGAGTTCTTCCAGCATGGATTCATCGTTTTCTTCCAGTGCGATTTCGCACAGCGTCAGCAAATCCTCCTGTTGTGTATAAACCTCTTGGAAATTTTCTATTTTCGCCTTCAGTGCACCCATCCGTGATACCACTTTTTGCGATTCCTCTGGGTCATCCCAAAATCCCGGCTGTGCCGCTTTCATTTCCAATTCTTCCACTTCACGTGCCGCCGTGTCCAGCCCCAGCCCGGAACGAAGTTCTTCCAGCGCAGGTTTCAGCGCGTTCAGCTTTGATTTGTATTCTTCAAATTGCAGCATATATTTTGTCTCTCCTATTTAAAAATCCTTTTTTTCGTATCATTTCGCATGGTATCTATAGTATAATGCATAGCAAGGGAAATTGTAAAGGAAATTTGAAATTTTGAAACTTTTAGTTTTGTATTTGCACGCATTGTGCTATAATAAGAAACAGATTGACTGTATGTGCCCGCAGAACGGGCAGCATATCAGGCGTCGTTTGCAGAATCTTCCCACGAAAACCATGCTTGCGTCAACTATCTTGCCATTGGTGCAGATACCTGTCTTGGCTGCACTTTTCGCCATGAAGAAAACTGGTTTTCACACGTTTATATATCATATCAGGAGAGACAAAATTTATGGCTAAGCTTATTGAAAAAATCTTTGGCACCTATTCCAGCCGTGAACTCAAGCGCATCAATCCCCTTGCGGACCAGATTGATGCCTTGGAAGAAACATACAAAAACCTTTCTGAACAGGAACTTCGCGGAAAAACCGAACAGTTCAAAAAGCGTTTTCAAGAGGGCGAATCCCTAGATGACCTTTTGCCGGAAGCCTTTGCCACCGTTCGAGAAGCGGCATGGCGTGTTTTGGGCATGCGGCATTATCGTGTGCAGCTGATTGGCGGCATCATCCTGCATCAGGGGCGCATTGCCGAAATGAAAACCGGTGAAGGCAAAACGCTCGTTGCAACCCTTCCTGCGTATCTCAACGCCCTCACTGGCAACGGCGTACACATTGTCACCGTCAACGATTATCTTGCCAAGCGTGACTCTGAGATGATGGGCAAGGTCTATCGTTATCTTGGTCTGTCCACAGGTCTTATCATTCACGAGATTCCGCCGAAAGAACGTCCTGCTATGTATGGCGCCGACATCACCTACGGCACCAACAACGAGTTTGGCTTTGATTATCTGCGTGACAACATGGCAATTTATAAAAACGCTATGGTGCAGCGTGGGCATTCTTTTGCCATCGTCGACGAAGTGGACTCCATTTTAATAGACGAAGCACGTACACCGCTGATTATCTCTGGTCAAGGTGACAAATCCACCGAATTATATGCCATTGCGAATCATTTTGCCAAGCAGCTCAAGCAACTACGTGTCAAAGAAGTCGATGCAAAGGAAGCGCAGGACGAAATCGATGCCGATTACATCGTCGATGAAAAGGCACGCACCGCAACCTTGACGCCAAAGGGTCAAGAACGTGCAGAAACCTACTTTAAGGTCGAAAACCTGTCTGACCCAGACAACAGTACCCTGCTGCACCACATCAACCAAGCCATTAAAGCAAACGGCATCATGCAGCGAGATGTGGACTATGTTGTGCGAGATGGTCAGGTCATCATCGTGGATGAATTTACCGGTCGTTTGATGTTCGGTCGCCGCTATAACGAAGGTCTGCATCAGGCGATTGAAGCCAAGGAAGGCGTCAAGGTCGAGCACGAAAGCAAAACCTTGGCAACCATCACCTTCCAAAACTACTTCCGTCTATACGGCAAGCTGTCCGGCATGACGGGTACCGCAAAGACTGAGGAAGAAGAATTTCGCCACATTTATAAGCTGGATGTTATTGAAATCCCGACCAATAAGCCGATTGCCCGAAAAGACAATCCGGATGCGGTTTATAAGAATGAGAACGGCAAGTTGAACGCAACGCTGCGCAAAATCGAAGAATGCAATGCCAAGGGACAGCCGATTTTGGTGGGCACCGTATCCATTGAAAAATCCGAACTCCTCTCCAAGGAGCTCAAACGCCGTGGCATCAAGCACACGGTTTTGAACGCAAAATATCATGAAAAAGAAGCTGACATCATCGCACAGGCGGGTAAATTCGGCGCAGTCACCATTGCAACCAACATGGCAGGCCGTGGTACGGATATTATGCTGGGCGGCAACGCAGAGCAGCTTGCAAAGGATGCCCTGCGCAAAGCAGAGTATTCCGATGACTTGATTATCGAATCCAACGGACACAGCGAAACCGACAACGAAGAAATTCTGGCGATTCGTGCGGAATATGAGCGGTATTATCAATCCTTTAAAACCGAAATTGCGGCGGATGCTGAAAAAGTACGTGCTGCGGGCGGTCTGTATATCTTAGGCACCGAGCGCCACGAGTCCCGCCGCATTGATAACCAGTTGCGTGGTCGTGCAGGTCGTCAGGGTGACCCGGGTGAATCCAGCTTCTATCTGTCTTTGGAAGACGATTTGATGCGCCTATTTGGTTCCGAACGCATCCAGAACATGATGGAAACGCTCGGTTTGGAAGATGATGAGCCAATCGACCAGAAAATTTTGTCCGGTGCTATTGAATCAGCACAGAAAAAGGTCGAAAGCCGTAACTTCAGCATTCGTAAAAGCGTCTTGGAATACGATGATGTCATGAACAAACAGCGTGAAATCATCTATAGCCAGCGTTTAAAGGTGCTATCTGGAGAAGACATCAAAAGCAGCATTCTCAGCATGGTGGATGATACCGTTGACCGTGCGGTTGACCGTGCCGTTGGCGAACTGCACGTCATCACCCCTGAAATGCTCGACCAAATCCGCAATCATTTCTTGGGCATCTGCTTGACACCTGAAGATTTACAGTACACGCCAGACGAATGTGACGACCTTTCCTCTGACCGCATTAAAAATCTGCTGCAGGATTTGGCGCACGAACGCTATGAATTGAAGGAACAGGAAATGACCTCTCCCATCATGCGTGAAGTGGAGCGCATGATTCTCCTGCGTAATGTTGACCAGAAGTGGATGGACCACATTGACGCCATGCAGGAACTGCGCAACGGCATTGGCTTACGTGCCTATGGACAGCATGACCCTGTCATTGAATACAAGCGTGAAGGCTTTGATATGTTCGATGCCATGATTGATGCCATCCGTGAAGACACCGTACGCACCATCTATACCGTGCGTTTGCAGCGCATGGAGCCACCCAAGAGAGAGCAGGTTGCCAAAGAAACTGCTGCTGTCGGTGCAGACGATGGTTCTTTGACCAAACAGCCTGTCAAGGCAGGTCAAAAAGTTGGTATGAATGACCCTTGTCCCTGCGGAAGTGGTAAAAAATATAAAAAATGCTGCTATCTCAAGCAGTAATGCCCCATATACAAATCCCCCGCTTTTGCAGAAATTGTGCAAAAGCGGGGGATTTGTTGATTGCAGCGCACCGCATCATTCTGCGGTGCTTCCCAAAACCTTATACAGCAAATCATAAAGCTGCTGTATTTCCCTTCGTGTCAATGGCAGGCTGCACCCCATTTTCACAGGAATGTCCACTGCCTGCTGCTTCAATGCTTTTCCGTCCTTCGTGATGGTTAAAATCACATTTCGTTCGTCTTTTTCCGAGCGCTGCCGTGTCAGCAGTCCTTTTTGCTCCATTTTTTTGAGCAAAGGCGTCAATGTGCCCGAATCCAAATACAAATATTCGCCCAACCGCTTAACATTGATTTGCACATGCTCCCACAGCACCAGCATCACAAGATATTGTGTGTAGGTCAAGTCAATGACATCCAGCAACGGTTTGTACCGTTTTACAACCTCTCTTGAACAGGCATATAATGGAAAACATAGCTGATTTTCGAGCTTCAGCAAATCCTCATCTTCCATAAACAAGCGCTTACCCCTCTCTCACATGGCATCTGCTTCATAGGGTGCCACATGTATTGGTTTCATCATGCAAAAATGCACGCCGTTCTCATTGTGCACTTCATCCGCTTTGATAAAGCCATATTTTTTATAAAACCCCTGTGCACGTTCATTTTTTTCGGCAACATCGGCACACAATTGCTTTTTGCCCCGTGCACGGTAAACGCTGATTGCCTGCCCCAGCATCTGCGAAGAAATACCCATACCACGATATGGCGTATCAATCACAAAGCTGCCGACCTTGCCTACATCAGGTCGACTCTGGTCGCAGACATTGAGCCGCACCAATGCCACAGGCTGATTCTCCAACATACCAAAGGTCACAGCATCTGGGTCTTCCTGCAGCATTTTTGCAGTTTCTGTGAGATATTGTTCGGCATCCAATCCCTGCACATTTCCATATGCCTGCCGATATTTCTGCTCTGCAAACCGCAGCAGCGTTTCGCAGTCCTCTGCATTGTGCAAATCCACGGAACGAAACCACAGCTGAATCAATGTCGGGATACCCTTCACATCTTTCCATCCGATGCTTTGAAATGTTTGCATTTCCATCGGCAAATGCTGCACATCGTTGCGATATTCCACTTTAGCATGGTTTGCATCGGTGAACGCAATCTTTGACACGCAGGTATTGTCGCCCCATTCCAGCGTATTGAGCTGTTCCGGATGCAAATCCAGCAGAATGCTCAGTGCCCCCCGAATGACAGAGCCATGCGCCACCACCGCAAAGGTACTGCCTTCATTTTCTTCCACCAGCTGCCGTACACCATCCAGCATACGCTTACCCGACTGCAAAATGGTTTCACCGCCTGGTGCTGCCGCTTCCCATGGGCAAATCTGCCAACGGGTATATGCCTCTGGGTATGTCCGCAGCAATTCTGCCCAAGATTTATCCTCCCATTCTCCCATGCAAATCTCACGCAGCACAGGACGCACCTGCACCGTCAATCCATGCGGTGCTGCAATGGCTTCCGCCGTTTTGCGTGCCCGATACAAATCGCTTGCATAGACCGCCTGCAGCGACTCCTTTGCAAATCGCTCTGCCAGATACGGCAGCTGCGCCTCCCCGTTAACCGTCAGCAAGCTGTCATACTGTCCATGACAACGGCGATATACGTTGCCTTCGGCTTCTGCATGCCGTATCAAATAGACTGTTGTTGTCATATTTAGACCTCCACTGCACCTGTCAACTCACAAACACGCTCAATTTGATGCGCTTGCATATATTCCTGCATTTCCTGCAGCACTTTCACCGGCGCCAGCGGGTCTGCAAACATAGCCGTACCAATCGCAATCGCATCTGCACCTGCCAGCATCATTTCAATGGCATCTCGCCCCGTGCGAATGCCTCCCATACCGATAATCGGCACATCCACTGCGCGGCGCACTTGATATACCATCCGCACCGCCACTGGAAACACCGCAGGACCCGATAAACCGCCCATGACATTGGACAAAATCGGCTTGCGGCGGTCAATGTCGATGCGCATCCCCAGCAGCGTATTGATGAGGGACAGTGCATCTGCTCCCGCTGCAACCGCCGCACGGGCGATTTCCGTAATATCGGTCACATTGGGCGAAAGCTTGACAATCAGCGGCTTTTTTGCATATTTTTTCGCCGCAGACACCACTTCTGTCACCATATCCGGCTGTGTGCCAAATGCCATACCACCACATTTGACATTGGGGCAAGAAATGTTCATTTCAATCAAATCCACATCGGCATCCGAAATTTTTTCCATCATCCCGCAATATTCTTCCACCGTGTTGCCGGACACATTGGCGATGATTTTGGTATCAGATTGCCGCAGTTGCGGAATCTGTTCTGCAATAAAGCGGTCGATGCCTGGATTTTGCAAACCGACACAATTCAAAATACCCATAGGCGTTTCTGCAATGCGTGGTGCCGGATTGCCCAAACGCTCAGTTGGTGTCAGCCCCTTAACGCCGATACCACCGAGCATGGACAAATCAAAAAATTCGCCATATTCTTTGCCAAAACCAAATGTCCCCGATGCCGTGGTGATGGGATTTTTCAGCTCTACCCCACACAGATTGACCCGCATATCCATTACCATTCTACCTCCTGTGCATCAAATACCGGACCATCCTTACAAACGTGTCCATAGCGTGTTTCGCCGTTTTCCGCCTTGAGTCCGCAGGCACAGACCAAGCATGCGCCAATGCCGCAGCCCATCCGCTCCTCCATAGATACTTGACACAGCACACCGTTTTCCTGTGCAATCTGTGCAATCGCTTGCAGCATCGGCTTTGGTCCACACGCACACACCGCCGTAAATCCTTCGATTTTCTCCTGCAAAACCTGTGTCACAAAGCCATGCCTCCCGTAAGACCCGTCATCAGTCGTGACGAACACATCCCCTTGTGCACCAAATTCCGCTTCCAAAATGACCGCATCCTTGCTGCGAAATCCCAAAATGGCAGTCGGCTGTGCCCCATTTTGCCGTGCCTGCTGCATAGTGTACAGCATCGGCGGTACACCAATGCCACCGCCGATAAAGACGGGATTTGTCCCCAATTTCGACAAATCATAGCCATGTCCCAACGCACCGAGCACATCGAGTATGTCCCCTGCCTTGCGCTTGGACAGCCATTGTGTGCCTTCGCCCTTCACTTGGAACACGACACGCAAGGTTTCTCCCTCCACCTCACAAATGGAAATCGGACGCCGCAGAAGATTGCCCTCTCCACAGCTGATGTGTACAAACTGCCCCGGCTGCGCCTGCGCTGCAATCTGCGGTGCCTGTATCAGAATCGAAAACAGACCTGCACCCATCGGCGCAATCTGCTGAATGCTGCAATTTTCCTGCATTGGCATAAAAACTCCTCCTAACAAATCCTATCGGCTATACTGCCTATTATTTTACCACAGGAAAAGGGGCATCGCAACCGACGCCCCTTTTTTCTGCATATTCACTCGTGTTAAATCGAGTTAATATCTACCATTTCACAGTTTTCGATTTTAATATCGCCCTCTAAGCTGCGCAACAATGCAGACGCAGTATCAATCGAGGTCAGGCAGGGAATCGCACGCTCAACTGCAATCCGACGAATTTGTACCGCCCCCAATTCCGGATGACGTCCCTTGACAGAGGTCGCAATGACATAGTCAATTTTTCCCGATTCAATCAAATCAATGATATTCGGAGACTCTTCATCCACATTGCGCACCGCATTGGTGCCAATCATGTGCCGATTGAACACATTTGCCGTGCCGCTGGTGGCATAGATTTCAAAGCCCAATCGTTCAAAGCGCTCAGCAATCTTAATCGCTTCCTGCTTGTCGGAATCTCGTACAGAAATCAGTACGCTGCCCTTGCGCTTCATATTAAAGCCAGCACCCATCAGTCCCTTGAGCAATGCCTGTCGGAAAGATTTCGACACGCCCAGCACTTCGCCGGTGGACTTCATTTCCGGTCCCAACTGGGTATCTAAATCACGCAGCTTTTGGAACGAGAACACCGGCACCTTGACCGCATAGTGCTCACGCTCCGGATACAGTCCCACGCCATATTCCATGTCGCGCAGCTTTTCGCCAAACATACATCTGGTTGCCAAATCCACCATCGGCACGCCCGTGATTTTGGAGATATACGGCACGGTACGAGAAGAGCGAGGATTGACCTCAATGACATAAATTTCGTCATTATACAGCACAAACTGGATGTTGACGAGGCCCAATACCTTAAGGCTCATCGCCAAATCCTTGGTATAGCGCACCAAAATTTCCTTGTGACGGTCTTCAATGGTGATAGACGGATAGACTGAAATGGAGTCACCCGAGTGCACGCCCGCACGCTCCAAATGTTCCATAATGCCCGGAATCAGAATATCTTCGCCGTCACAGATAGCATCGACTTCGATTTCACGACCCATCATATATTTATCCACCAAAACAGGGTTTTCCACCTTGTTGCGGGTGATTACACGCATGAATTCACGCACTTCTGCTTCGTTATACGCAATTTCCATGCCTTGACCGCCCAGCACATAGGACGGACGCACCAGTACCGGATAGCCTAAGCCGTCCGCAACGGCAACCGCTTCCTCTTCGGTCATGACCGTGTCACCCTTCGGACGAGGAATACCGCAATCTTCCAGAATCTTGTCAAACTTTTCGCGGTCTTCTGCTGCATCAATGCTCCATGCCGGCGTGCCCAAAATCGGAACACCCAAGCTTTCGATATGCGCCGCCAGATTGATGGCGGTCTGTCCGCCAAACTGCACAATCGCCGCATCCGGCTTTTCGGCATTGACCACACCCGTCACATCTTCCGGTGTCAGCGGTTCAAAATACAAGCGGTCAGCGGTGTCAAAGTCGGTGGAAACCGTTTCGGGGTTATTGTTGATGATGACGGTTTCGCAGCCACGTTCTTTCAGCGCCCAAACCGAATGCACCGAGCAATAGTCAAACTCAATGCCCTGTCCGATACGAATTGGACCGGAACCCAACACCAGCACCTTTTGCTTGCCATTATCGGGCTTGACTTCGCTTTCTTCATCAAAAGACGAATAATAGTACGGTGTTTCTGCTTCAAACTCTGCTGCACAGGTGTCTACGGTCTTATAAACCGGCAGACGTGCCACACCCTCTGGAATTTCCTTGCCGGACAGCTCACAAATCGTGCGGTCGAGGAAGCCCAGCTTTTTCGCACGCAGATATAGCTCATTTTCAATCGCAGATGCCGCCGCAAGTTCTTTTTCCATCGCAATGATGTTGAGGAACTTGTGCAAGAACCACAAATCAATCTTTGTAATCTCAAAGACATCCTGCGCAGTCATAATTTCACGGCGGAACGCCTCACAAATCACAAACAACCGCTGGTCATTGATGCGACCCACACCTGCACGGATTTCATCATCTGTCCATGCCGCAAGCTTCGGATCAATCATGGAGGTCAGCTTCATCTCGATGGAGCGCACCGCCTTCATCAGCGCACCTTCAAAGTTGTTCGCAATGCTCATAACTTCGCCCGTTGCCTTCATCTGCGTCCCCAACGAATTGTCGGCGTACACAAACTTATCGAACGGCCAGCGAGGGAACTTAACCACGCAGTAGTCCAGTGTCGGCTCAAAGCAAGCATAGGTTTTTCCTGTGACCGCATTCATGATTTCATCCAAACCGTAGCCGATAGCAATTTTCGCCGCAACCTTTGCAATCGGATAACCGGTTGCCTTGGACGCCAACGCAGAAGAACGAGATACACGTGGATTCACTTCGATAACTGCATATTCAAAGGAATCTGGATGCAGTGCATACTGCACGTTACAGCCGCCTTCGATGCCGAGTTCGGTGATGATATTCAGCGCAGAGGTGCGCAGCATCTGATATTCCTTGTCGCACAGGGTCTGGCTCGGCGCAACCACCACAGAGTCGCCGGTGTGCACGCCGACAGGGTCGATATTTTCCATATTACAAATCGTAATCGCATTGCCCTTGCCGTCACGCATGACTTCGTATTCGATTTCCTTCCAGCCTGCAATACACTTTTCCACAAGGATTTCGCTGACACGGGAATACATAATGCCGGAAGCCGAAATTTCACGCAGCTGCTCCCAAGTGTACGCAATGCCGCCGCCGGTGCCGCCCAAAGTATACGCCGGACGAATGATAACCGGCAAACCGATTTCTTCGGTGAACGCCACCGCATCTTCTACGGTGTGCACCACCTTGGATGCAATAATCGGCTCGTTGATTTTCTCCATCGTGTCCTTGAACATCTGGCGGTCTTCCGCCTTTGCAATGGTGGTGGGGTTCGCACCCAGCAGCTTGACGTTCATGCTCTCCAAAAAGCCATTTTCGCACAGCTCCATGGCAAGGTTCAAGCCCGTCTGTCCGCCCAGTGTCGGCAGCAAAGAGTCAGGGCGTTCCTTGCGGATGATTTCCTGCACGGCATCCACGGTCATCGGCTCGATATAAATCTTATCTGCCATCGCCTTATCGGTCATGATGGTAGCGGGGTTGGAGTTGACGAGCACCACTTCCAAGCCCTCTTCACGCAGCGCACGGCAAGCCTGTGTGCCTGCATAGTCAAATTCAGCAGCCTGTCCAATGACAATCGGGCCAGAGCCCAGTACCATAACTTTTTTAATATCTGTACGCAGTGGCATTACTGAGCACCTCCCTTGGATTTTTCCATATTTTCTACAAACACATCAAACAGATACGAGGTATCCATCGGCCCGGGGCAAACTTCCGGATGATACTGCACCGTAAACACCGGACGGTTGTGATATTCCAGACCTTCCACCGTGCCGTCATTGAGGTTGATATGGCGCACTCTTGCAATGCTTTCATCCACAGAATCCCCCACCACGGCATAGCCATGGTTCTGGCTGGTGATATAGGTACGGTCGGCATCCAAATCCTTGACCGGATGGTTGACACCACGATGTCCATACTTGAGCTTTTCTGTCTTTGCACCAATGGCAAGCGACAGCAGCTGATGTCCCAGACAAATGCCGAAAATCGGAATGTTTTTCTCTAAAAGCAGCTTGAGATTTTCCACAATCTCCACATTTTCTGCCGGGTCACCAGGACCGTTTGACAGCATCACGCCATCAAATCCACCGCCAACAATGGTTTCCGGTGCGGTATATGCCGGCACAATGGTCACCTCGCAACCACGTGCGCAAAGCTCCCGCTGAATATTGGTTTTCACGCCGAAATCATACAGTGCCACACGATATTTCTGCTCTCCAACAGCAGGATATATGGTATCTTCTGCGCAGGTAACGGTTTTCACGGCATCCTTTACCACATACGCACGCATTTCCTGCAGGGTTTTTTCATCCGGCTCATATCCTTCTGTATATAAAACACCGTTCATAACGCCGCTGTTGCGCAAAATGCGGGTCAGACGGCGGGTGTCAATGCCTGTCAAGCCAATGACCTTTTGCTGCTTTAAATAGGTGTCAATCGACAGCTCCGAACGCCAGTTAGACGGATACTCACATGCTTCACGCATAATAAAACCGGATACCCAGCTCTTTTTAGATTCAAAATCTGCCGCATTGATGCCATAGTTGCCAATCATGGGATAGGTCATGCAAACCGTTTGTCCATAATAAGACGGATCCGTCAAAACCTCCTGATACCCTGCCATACCGGTATTGAATACAATTTCGCCAACGCTGCTGCCTTCATATCCGACCGCCTGCCCTTCAAACAAGGTGCCGTCTGCCAGCTGCAAAAATGCTTTTTTCAAAATCCCACGCTCCTTTATTCCGCTGCGAACCGACCGTTTTCACGGCGTCCGTCCATATTCCACTGCTATACACACCACTTTATATCGTTTCTATTTGTATCACGATGCTGCTGCTGCGCTTTTATCGAATCGCACCTACAATGTCATCCCGCATACGAATCGCTTCGGCTCTTGCCGCTTCCTTATAGTCCGCACCATTGTTGCCGGTCTTTTTCCATGCACACATAATACCACGGGAAGAGTTCACAATCGCACCCAGCCCATCAGCATTAAAGGTATTTGCAATGTCCTGTGCCGTTGCACCTTGTGCACCATAGCCCGGCACGAGGAAATATGCCTTCGGCAGCAGCTCCCGAATGATTCTCTGCTCTTCCGGATAGGTTGCACCAACCACAGCGCCCACTTGGTTATAGCCGCAAGCGGTGTCCAAGCCTTCGCCCCAGGTCTGCATCATTTCAGCCACCCGTGCATACAGCGTCTTGCCTTCCATATCACGGTTTTGGAATTCGCCCGATGATGGGTTGGAAGTCTTTACCAACACAAAAATGCTCTTTTCACGAGCACGGCATTCTTTCAAAAACGGCTCAATGCCATCTGTCCCCAAATAAGCGTTGACTGTCGCACTGTCTGCACCATATGCCGACACTTCGGTGTCGCCCACACGTGTCTTGCCCAAATATGCCTCTGCATAGGCGCTTGCTGTTGCACCGATGTCATTGCGCTTGACGTCTGCAATCACATACATTCCCTTTGCATGTGCATAATCGATGGTTTCCTTCAGTGCCATCGCACCATAGCTGCCCAGCAGCTCATAATATGCTGCCTGCGGCTTGACTGCCGGCACAATATCTGCCAATGCGTCCATCAGCCCGCAGTTAAACTCCACAACGCTTTCTGCCGCCGCACGCAAGGTTTCCCCATGCAGCATCAAATGGCGGCGGGTAATGCATTCCGGAATATATTCCAGACGTGCATCCAACCCTGCAACAGTCGGATTTGCTTTTTCCTGAATTTTTTTCACCAAAGTATGGATGGACATAATCATGCTCCTTTCGGTAGGTTGCCGTACCTATTCCCATTGTATCCTTACAAACTATTCTATTTTATGCTTCTGTCACACTGCTTAAGATGACCACGCCATCCTGCCCATCGACTTCCTGCACCATCACACGAACCCGCTCATTTTGTGCCGTCGGCAAGTTTTTTCCGATATAATCCGGACGAATCGGCAGTTCTCGATGCCCACGGTCAATCAACACCGCCAGCTGAATGCGTCCCGCACGTCCCAAGCTGGAAATCCCTTCGATTGCTGCGCGCACCGTGCGCCCTGTATACAGCACATCATCCACCAAAATCACCGTATGCCCTGCAATTTCAGGCACATCCTGTGGATGGGGCGCATGACGATTGCCGGGCGGAATATCATCCCGCAGGGAGGAGATGTCGAGCGGCATCACAGGCGGGATTCTTCCCTCGACTTCGCCGATTTTGGCGGCAATCCTTTGTGCCAAAAATTCGCCTCGTGTCCGAATGCCTGCCAGCACAATCATGCTGACATCATGATTTTTTTCAATGATTTCAAATGCGATGCGTGTCAAAGCACGCCGTACGGCATTTTCATCCATAATTTCTGCTTTTTGATGCATATCGTTCCTCCTTCCCCGTTTTTTTGCATAAAAAAACTTCCCGCACCCAAAGCGAGAAGCCGCAAATCAAAAAATCCACATACACGCATCAAATAAAGATAGAACTACCCCTATCATGCTGCAGGATTTCTGCTGTTTGACGTTTTCCACCTTGGCGAACTCACAGGTTACACTTTTAAAGGCTGACAAAATATTTTATTTATTATACCGTATTTTTATGCTCTTGTAAATGCGAATCCATCTAAAATACCATTCTTTTTTTCAGAAAGATTTATACATTTTGTGATTTTATCACAATTTCTCCAAAACTCACTGTGTAATTCCGGCGCATTTTTGGACAACATAGAAGTATGCTGCTCCTTGTCATTTGCCCATTACAGAAACGTCCTGTTTCTGTGCGATGCCAAACCGCAGCATTGGATATAAAACTGTACACCAATCCTTTGTTTTTTAGAAAGGCGGGAACCCATATGCGTGTAACCTCTTTACTCACAGGGCTTGCGGCAGGTGTCGCAGCCGGCGCAGTCGCATCCGCTATGGCAAATGGCGCCATGCACACCCCAGCGGTACGCCGTGCGGTCAAAAACTCCACTCGCCGTGCAGGACATCTTGCGCATGATGCCGCAAAAGGCATTTCGCAGATGATGGACTAATTTTCCAAAAGAGAGCCTCCCCAATCTCGGGGAGGCTCTCTTAATTACAATTCAGGGTGCTTATGTGTGCTTGGACATTGCTGCTCCGCTGAGTTGGTCTAAACTGCTCAATTGGTCTGAAACCGTTTGCAGCAAGGTCAGCAGCGACTGTGCAATGCCCGGATACTCTTTCGAGATTTCCGGAAACGCCAAATTCAAGGCAGATACCGCCTCTTTTTCCAATCCATGCCGCCCTTCTCCGGAAGCCGCTGCACGGATACGAAGCTCTGTCATATGCATTTTCGCATCGCAAAGAAAGCTGAACTCTGACGCAGGAATGCGAAATGCCGCATCAACATTGTCCGCATTGGACATATATAAATAGCGAAAGGCTTTATAGATGGCAAGGGAAAGATAATCCGAAATTTCGGCGGTCAGCTGTCGGCTGCCGGTTTTTCCCGTCAGCTCAATGAGCAGCGCTGCCGAGTTGACAATCAACTTTTTGTGCAGCATCACCGATACACTGCCCCGCAGGACATTGTCCTTTTCGGTCGAAACATCCAAGATACGCTCCGCAGAGATGGCAGAACCATCCCGTGACATGGAGCGCCCCAGCAAATAATCGCAGGACACCCCATAGTAGTCTGCGGCACGCACCACAAAGCTGAGTCCGGGCTCTCGCAGTCCATTCTCATAATGGCTCAAAAGTGCTTGTGACACCTGCAAATCCCCGGCTGCGGTTCGCTGACTAATCTTTTTCTCTTTTCGAAGTAACGCAAGAGTGCGTGAAAAATCACTGGGCATATTCGTCAAACTCCGTCATAAAAGTATTTATATTATATCCTAAATAATACTCTTTGTAAAGCTTTGTTTCCGCTTTTTCCAGTCTTCCAGATATTTCATCTCACACACGCCTTTTTTGCCGCAAAAAAACCTCTTGCAAACGCTGCAAAAGGTTTTTCAGATTGCGATAAATTAGTCTTCGATTTCCAGATAATCTGCGAGTTCTTTAAACAAATGATGTGTATCAACATCATCTTCCACTACCAGCTGCAGCGGCTCGTTCAAACTGAGCAAAAACATGCCCAATAAGCTTTTTGCGTCAACCATACCGCTCTTGCCGTGAATCCAAATATCGAAGCTGTATTTGGTAACGATTTGATTGATTTTCTGAATATCTTCTGTGTTTTTAACTTTGATTCCTCTTGTCATAGCTTGCATCCTCCTGAATATAGTTTGATGTCTGCGTTTGGATGATTCCATTATAGCAATAACTCTATAAAAATGGAAGCTTTTTTTGTGTCCTTTTCTTTTTTGCCTGCATAAAACGCTTTCACACCGCAGTTTGCATTGACTTGCCGCATTGCATTTGGTATGCTTGCAGAGAAGAGGTGACACACCATGGTGCAATGCTTTACAAAACGAAATACCGCCCCGCAAATCCCTCTGCTGATGACGCCCCATCTGGCATATGTCAGCCGCACCGATGAGGAAAACAGTGCGCATCCGCGCGTGATGCACGCCCATTCGGATTTGCTGGAGATTGTATTGGTGACCAGCGGAAAGGGACGCTATTCGATTGGCGGCAGTCTGCACACCATCTGCGGCGGCGATTTGATGATATACAACAGCGGCGTCATCCACGATGAGCCGTCCGGTCCGGAGGACCGCACCCGCCGCTATTGCTGCGCCATTGCCAATTTACAGATAGAGGGGCTGCCCGCCAATGCGCTGATTGCCCAAACAGAAAGTCCCGTCTGTCACTTGGACGAAGCGGCTCTGCATCGCATCACACAGCTGATGGACCTATTATTTGAAACGCTGGTTGCGCAGGACGAGGGCACGTGTCACTATCTAATGCTTTCCCTGCTCCAAGCGTGTTGGGCAGCACTGCACCAAAAGCAGTTGCCCGAAGAGGATTTGTCACAAAATGTATTAGGACAGCGCATCAAAGAGTATATTGACCAAAATTACGCGCAGGATGTAAGCCTTGGCTCCATCGCAGAGCAATTGGGTATCAGTCCATATTATTTGGCGCATGTGTTCAAGGATATGACCGGCTATTCCCCCAGACAGTACATCCTACGGCGGCGCATTGGAGAAGCGCAGACCTTATTGATTTCTACGCACGATTCGGTCACGCAAATCGCCTCCCAAGTGGGCTATGACACCATCAGTCATTTTAATCAGCTATTTTCCAAGCACGTTGGTATGTCCCCGCGGGAATATCGCCGCAACTATATTCTGTCAGACGGCAAACCCAAAAAAATTCCGCCCAGCTGATACCTATCGCAAGATACCGCAAGTTTCTTCCGCCGCCACACGCCTGCGCTTTGCATGCGAGCCAAAAATCCTTTTGCAAAAAGCAAGAAAGCTGTAGTTTTTCAGCGACAGATTTTATATACTAAGACCATAGAGGACAGGTTATCAAAACGGCATACGAAAAAGGAGTAGGCAGATGAAAACAATTAAAATCGGTTCGGTAGGTCTTGGACGTTTGGGATATGAGCACGCTTGCAATCTGGCATTGCGTGTACCGGGTGCAGAACTCGCAGCCATTTGTGATGTCAACGCAGCACGGGTGAAAGAAGTTGCGGAAGAACTCAACGTACCGCATCAGTATACGGATTTTGCAGAGATGTGCCAGAATCCGGAGCTTGACGCAATTGCCATCGTTTCTCCCTCTGCTCTGCACACCGAGCAAATTGCAATTGCGCTGCAGGCAGGCAAGCATGTCTTCTGTGACAAGCCGCTTGGCACTACCGTGGCACAGTGTCAGGAAGCCGAAAAGGTGGTCATGGCACACCCGAATCAGGTCTTTATGCTGGGCTTCATGCGCCGATTTGACCCCTCTTATGTCGATGCAAAGCGCAAGATTGACAACGGCGACATCGGCAAGGTTATCATGGTGCGCTCTTACACCCAAGACCCGATTTCCACCATCGAGGGCACATTAAAGTTTGCGCCGCATTCCGGCGGACAGTTCCTGGATATGTGCGTGCATGACATCGACCTCATCCGTTGGTTTGCCGGCTCTGAGCCGAAAAATCTGTGGGGCATCGGCGGCGTATTTGAGTTTGAGCTGTATCGCGAACTCAACGATGGTGATAACGTTGCCGTCATGCTGCAATGTGAAAACGAAGCGATGGGCTTCATGTTTGCAGGCCGTGCGGCGGCACATGGCTCTCATGTAGAAACCGAAATCATCGGCACCCGCGGCACGTTGCGCATTGCAGGCGTCCCGTCCAAAAACCTACTGGAAGTGATGAGCGAACACGGCGTTTGCCGTGAATGCTATCAGGATTTCTTGACCCGCTGGCACGATGCGTATGTCAACGAAATGGTGGAATTCATTTCCTGCATCCGTGAAAACCGCAAGCCGGAAGTCACCGTACAAGACGGCACTGCCGTTTCCAAAATTGCCTATCGCTGCAAGGAATCCTTTGAATGCGGCAAAATGCTGCCCCTGCGTGACCAGTAAGCCTTGTGCGCAATTCGTAAAAAGAGATGAAAAAAACGCCCCGCTCTGCCACAATGCAGAGCGGGGCGTTTTGCTACATTAAATCTGCGGGAGCAGCCCTTGTTCGATTGCTGCACGCATGTCCATAACCCCGTTGGAAATGGTTGCAAACGCATCAATGAAACGCTCTACGCTTGCCAGCATCAGGGACAAATTTTCTGCGAAAACCGTAACAATCGGCTCCAGTTCTCCTCTTGTATCCAGCACGGTGTTGTGCTTCAAATACAGCTGATGTGCGGGTGTAAAGTAGTTAAACGAACCCAATGCACAATAATCATTGCAATATTCGCAGGTTTTGCGCACTTCTTTTTCAAATTCCGGACGCAGTCCTGTAAACAATGTGGTATAAAACTGCAGCAGTGCCATGCCCTCTGTCGGCATTGGCATGTGAATGAAACAAATTTCAATCATAATATCCTGCATAATCTTGCCTGTGCGCGGGTGCTCTACACGCAACAGCATCGGATGTGTTTCATCTTGTGGCTTGACCAACTCCGCACGGAAGTTGTTTTCTTTGAGCACATCGACCATGCACGCCAAAATCTGCGCCTGCTTTTCGTTCACGATAGATTTCCTCCTCTGTTTGATGGTTACTTAATGCCAATATCGGTGCGGAAATGCGCCTGTGCAAAGCTGATTTTGTGCACATCTGCATATGCCTTCGCAATCGCTTCTTCCAAGGTTGCCGCACTTGCCGTCACACCCAGCACACGTCCGCCGTTTGTGACGATTTTGCCGTCTTTCGCAGCAGTGCCCGCATGGAACACGATAGAATCCGTCACTGCATCCAAACCGCTGATTTCCTTGCCCTTTTCATATGCCTTCGGATAGCCGCCGGATGCCATCACCACGCAGCACGCCGCATTGTCTGCCCACCGGATGTCCATTTCGTCCAGCTTGCCGTCAATCACCGCATTGAACACGTCATACAAATCGCTTTCCAAGCGGCACAGCACCGCCTGTGTTTCCGGGTCGCCAAAGCGTGCGTTGTATTCAATCACCTTAGGGCCCTTCGGTGTCAGCATCAAGCCAAAGTACAGCACGCCTTGAAACGGTCTGCCCTCTGCCGCCATGGCTGCCACTGTGGGCTTAAAAATGGTTTCCATGCAGGTTGCGGCAATCTCTTCCGTATAAAAGCGTGATGGAGAAAAAGCGCCCATGCCGCCGGTGTT
Organism: Intestinibacillus sp.; assembly: GCA_963663775.1. Classification (GTDB taxonomy): domain Bacteria; phylum Bacillota; class Clostridia; order Oscillospirales; family Butyricicoccaceae. The sequence continues at coordinate 502,485 of OY760624.1, forward strand.
CGGGCCTTCATCCTTGTCATACGCACGCTTGTGGTCCTGTGCAGACGGCATGGTTTTCAGCGTCTTGCCATCGACAAATGCCAACACCGAAACCTCAGGACCTGTCAAAAATTCCTCAATGACCACACGTGCACCTGCGCCGCCAAACGCACCGCCGTCAATCGCATCCTTGACCGCATCAATCGCTTCTTCTTCAGTCATTGCGACCGTAACGCCCTTGCCCAGTGCCAAACCGTCTGCCTTGATGACAATCGGTGCACCGTTTTCCTTGATATAGGCAATGGCATCTGCTGAATTTTCAAAAACGGCATATCCTGCGGTTGGAATCTGATATTTCTGCATCAAATCCTTCGCAAAGGACTTGGAGCCTTCAATCACTGCCGCATTTTTGCGCGGGCCAAATGCACGGAAGCCTGCAGCATCCAACGCATCCACCATACCCAGTGCCAACGGGTCATCCGGTGCCACCATAATCATATCCGGTCGATTCTGCTTACAGAATGCCACTACACCGTCAATGTCGGTTGCCGCAATGGCAACGCATTCTGCCACCTGTGCAATGCCGCCGTTGCCGGGTGCGCACCAAATATGGTCTACCTGCGGACTTTTCTGCAATGTGTGACAAATTGCGTGCTCTCGCCCGCCGCCGCCAATCACCAAAACCTTCATAAATACCCTCTCTGTCTTATCGTGAGTTTCCAAATCTTGCACAAACAGACCGACCAAAATTCCATGGGCGGTCTGCCGTGTATCATTTTTTATGGTAATACCGCATCAGTGATGGAACAGACGAATGCCTGTGAATGCCATAGCGATGTTGTATTTATTTGCGGTTGCAATCACATGGTCATCCCGAATCGAACCGCCTGGCTGCACGATATACTGCACACCAGACTTGCGTGCACGCTCAACATTGTCGCCAAACGGGAAGAATGCGTCCGAACCTACGGTGACACCGCTGTTCTTTGCAATCCATGCCTTGCGCTCTTCACGGGTCAGCACCTCCGGCTTAACCTTGAAAATGTTCTGCCATGTGCCCTCTGCCAAAACATCCTCATATTCATCCGAAACGTAAATATCAATCGCATTATCACGGTCTGGACGGCGGATATTGTCCACAAACTGCAGTCCCAACACCTTCGGATGCTGGCGCAGGAACCAGTTGTCTGCCTTTTCGCCTGCCAAACGGGTGCAGTGGATGCGAGACTGCTGTCCTGCACCAACGCCGATGGTCTGTCCGTCCTTGACATAGCAAACAGAGTTAGACTGCGTATATTTCAGCGTAATCAAAGAGAGCAGCATATCACGCTTCGCCGCCTCGGTCAGTTCCTTGTTGTCCGTGACCAGATTTTGCAGCATATCTTCCGTAATCGCCAAATCATTATATCCCTGCTCAAAGGTGATGCCGAAAATATCACGGCGTTCGCCTGCTTTCGGCTCATAGGCAGGGTCAATCTGCACCACGTTATAGCCGCCCTTGCGCTTGGTCTTCAAAATCTCCAGTGCCTCGGCGGAATACGACGGCGCAATGACACCATCCGACACCTCGCCCGCCAAATAGCGTGCGGTATCTGCATCGCATTCGTCCGATAGGGCTGCCCAGTCGCCGTAAGAGCACAGACGGTCCGCACCACGTGCACGGATGTAGGCACTTGCAATCAGAGAATATTCCCCTTCTGCAAAGTACATTGCCTTTTCCAAATCGGTCAGCGGTGTACCCAGTGCCGCACCGGCAGGAGAAACATGCTTGAAAGATGCCGCCGCCGGCAAACCGGTTGCCGCCTTCAGCGCGCGCACGAGCTGCCACGCATTGAATGCGTCACAGAAATTGATGTAGCCAGGCTTCCCATTGAGCACGGCAATCGGCAATTCGCCCTGCTCCATATAAATGCGTGCCGGTTTTTGGTTTGGGTTACAGCCGTATTTCAGTTCCAATTCCTTCATCGTTTCCAAATCCTCCCTTACTGGTTTTTGTTGCAGATGACTGTGCTTTGCTTGCCGGTTGTAAGTTCCGTATAGCACACATACAGCGACACCTTGTTGTCTGCATTCAGACTGCTCCAAAGCGTGTCCGCAAAGGTCTGCACATCGCCTGTCAGTGCAATCGTTTTTGGCTCGCCCTCAAAAGACGGCAGCGGATTTCCATCCTGCATATACGTGTGGATGAAGTGTCCCATACCTGCCTTCGGCTGGTCATATTCATAGAAGAAGCGCTTGCAGCAGCTCGGATCACCCTCCAAACTCTTGAGAATGGAGAGCTGATACGCACCGCTTGCCTCCACCACACCGGAAATTCTCGGGGTATAGTTGGGGCTGTCCGGCTCAAATTCACGGGTGCGCAGGGATTCTTCGGCACGCTTGCCCTGCTTCATGCCATCCCAAATGGTGTCTGTCTGGTCGCCATTGGTCACAATCAGACGTCCGTCATACAGGCGCACCGGATGATAGATGATGAGGGATGGGTCGACCATTTTTGCCGGATCAAATGCTTCTGTGCGAATGCCGTCTTCTGTTTCCGAAAAAATACGGTTGCGGCTGTTTTCGCTGCGTCCCATGATAAAATAGGCTGCTACAGCATATCGGTTATCTTCTGAGCGACCCAAAATGATGCCGCGACCCGGATAAGCATTGGCGCACAGCTCCTGTGCAATATTCAAAACTTCCATCGATTCTCCTTTATTTCTCTACGTGTACGACACCCTCTGCAATGCGCAGCTTGCCCTGACAAAATTGCGACACCACCTGCGGCAGCAAAATATGCTCTGCCTGCTGCATCACACGCTTTTGCAGCGTTTCCGGGGTATCTCCATCCAGCACTTCCACCGCTTTTTGTGCAATAATCGCACCGCCGTCTACGATTTCAGACACGAAATGCACCGTTGCACCCGTCACCTTGACCCCCTTGCGCAATGCTTCTTCATGCACACGCAGCCCATAATAGCCTTCCCCGCAAAAGGAAGGAATCAAGGACGGATGGACATTGATGATGCGGTTTTCAAACCGACGGCAAAAGGCATCTGACAACACGGTCATAAAGCCTGCCAGTACAATCAGCGAAATCCCCTGCTGCTCCAACAACTCGGTAAGTGCCTCTCCATATGCCTGTGCATCGGCATATGCCTTCCGACACATGACATAGGTCGGAATATTGGCTTTTTGTGCACGTTCCAGCGCATATGCGCCCTCTTTGGAGGAAATGACGGCACAAATCTCCCCATTTTTCAGGTTGCCGGACGTTTGCGCATCAATCAATGCCTGTAAATTCGTACCGCCGCCGGAAACCAAAACTGCGATTTTTACCATGTTTTTTTGATTCCTTTTCCGCAAATCAAGACAATCTTTTTTATCGCAGGGAAACGCCTTTTTCCCCCGCAATACAGCTGCCAATGATATATCCTTGCTCTCCTGCCTCTGCAATCGCAGCCAACGCCTTATCCGCATCTTCCTTGGCAACTGCAACCACCAGACCTGCGCCCATGTTGAACGTATTATACATATCACGCTCCGGAATGTTGCCGGTCTTTTGGATGAGGTCAAAAATCTGCGGAATCGGCATTGCTGCCTTTTCGATTTCCGCACAAATACCGTCCGACAGCATACGCGGCACGTTTTCATAAAAACCACCGCCCGTGATGTGGCTGACCGCCTTGACATCTGCCTTTGCAATCACGCTCTGCAATGCCTTGACATAGATTTTGGTGGGGGTCAGCAGCTCTTCGCCCAGCGTCTTGCCAAAATCATCGATATAACGATGCACGGATTTTTCATTGATGCCCAAGGTCTTGCGCACCAAAGAATAGCCATTGGAATGCACGCCGGAAGACGCAACCCCAATCAGCACATCGCCAACTGCCAAGCGGCTGCCATCAATCATCTTCGCCTTGTCAACGATGCCGACCGTAAAGCCTGCCATATCATACTCATCTTCCGGATAAAAACCAGGCATTTCCGCCGTTTCACCACCAACTAGCGCACAGCCTGCCTGACGGCAGCCTTCTGCAATGCCTGCCACCATGTCTGCAATGCGGTTCGGATGGTTCTTGCCAACCGCAATATAATCGAGGAAAAACATGGGCTGTGCACCACAGCAAGCGATGTCGTTGACACACATTGCCACACAGTCGATGCCCACGGTATCATGCTTGTCCATTAGAAAGGCAAGCTTCAGCTTCGTGCCGACACCATCCGTGCCGGAAACGAGAATCGGGTCTTCCATACCGGCAAATTCCGGTCGGAACAGTCCGCCAAAACCGCCCAGAGAACCAATGACACCCTTTGTGAAGGTGCTTTCCACCATCGGTTTCATCAATCGAACGGCTTCGTAGCCTGCGGTAACGTCTACGCCCGCAGCCTTATAGCTTTCAGAACGGCTGTTATTCATAATTCGAGCTCACTTTCAAACATATTTTTCTCGGCTTGCTGCGGCACGTCAATCGGATAGTTTCCGGAGAAACAAGCATCGCAGAAGCTGCATTTTGCGCCGACTGCAATTTTATGGGTTGCCTCGAGCGACAAGAATCCCAAAGAATCTACGCCGATGATGTCCCGCATTTCTTCCACCGTGCGATTGTGTGCCAGCAGCAATTCTCGGTCTGGAATGTCGGTGCCAAAGAAGCACGGATGACGGAACGGGGGTGCGGAAATTCGCATGTGTACCTCTGCGGCACCTGCGTCACGTAGCAGCTTCACCAGACGTGCACAGGTCGTGCCGCGCACAATGGAGTCATCCACCATGATAACCCGCTTGCCCGCCAATGCTTCCCGCAGGGCGTTGAGCTTGAGGCGCACAGAGCGCTCCCGCTTGTCCTGCCCCGGCTGGATAAAGGTGCGTCCGATATAGCGGTTTTTAATCAGACCTACGCCATATGGAATGCCGGAATGCTTGGCATAGCCAATTGCCGCCGGAATACCGGAATCCGGCACGCCAATGACCAAATCCGCTTCCACAGGGGTTTCCAGTGCCAAATATTTGCCGGCTTCCTGCCGTGCCAGTTCAACGGATGCGCCATCAATCACGGAATCGGGGCGTGCAAAATAGATATATTCAAATACACATGCGGAGGACTTCGCCTGAATGCCGCAGTGCATGCTGCTCAGCACACCATTTTCCACCACGCAAACCTCACCCGGCGCAACATCACGCACAAATACGGCGCCCAGTGCATCCAGTGCACAGGTTTCGGAAGCGAAAATATAGGCGTCGCCCAGTTTGCCGACGCAAAGCGGACGGAATCCATGCGGGTCACGTGCCGCAATCATCTTGCGCGGGGACATCACCACCAGAGAATATGCCCCTTGAATCACCTTCATGGTTTCCAAAACCGCCTGCTCAATCGAACCGGTTTTCAGACGTTCCTGCACAATGGTGTATACCAGCACTTCGGTATCATTGGACGAGCGGAAAATGCCGCCATTCATTTCAATCGCACGGCGCAGTTCCCCTGCATTGACCAAATTGCCGTTGTGTGCCACCGCCAAATTGCCCTTGACATGGGTGATGCAGACCGGCTGCGCATTTTCACGGCTCTGTTTGCCCGTGGTAGAGTAGCGCACGTGGCCCACCGCCATGCTGCCCTGCATGGTGTCCAAAATCTCTTGTGCAAACACATCATTGACCAGACCGACATCTTTATGGCAGCGAATAACGCCCTTACGATTGACCGCAATGCCGCACGCCTCTTGTCCGCGATGCTGCAAGGCAAACAGTGCGGTATAGGCCTCGTGTGCAGGGCTGATTTCGGCACTGTCCGGTGCTGCAATGCCAAACACGCCGCATTCTTCATGCACCTTGTCAAACGGCAGCAGTCTTTGACTTTTTTTCATTGTAAATTTCATGTTAACCTCTCGCGCAACAGCTGCGCAGTCATGCAAATGCGATTAGTTTCCCATCAGTCTGCGCATAATTTCCTGATACGCATCCTCTACGCCGCCCATATCACGGCGGAAACGGTCCTTATCCAGCTTTTCACGGGTGGTCTTATCCCACAGGCGGCAGGTGTCCGGAGAAATTTCATCTGCCAGCACGATTTGACCGTCAGCCGTCTTGCCGAATTCCAACTTAAAATCTACCAAAATCACGTTCAGAGAATCGAAATATGCCTGCATCACTTCATTGACCTTGAACGCCATTTTTTCAATTTGCTCAATTTCTTCCTTGGTTGCAAGCTTGAGTGCCAGCGCATGATAGCTGTTAATCAGCGGGTCGCCCAGCGCATCATCCTTGTAGGAAAATTCAATCGTCGGCGCATCAAAGGTGATGCCTTCTTCCACACCATAACGCTTGGCAAACGAACCTGCGGAAATGTTGCGGATGATGACCTCTAGCGGCACGATGCTGACTTTTTTCACCACAGTTTCACGCTCGGAAAGCTGCTCTACAAAATGGGTCGGCACGCCCTGCTTCTCCAAAATCTGAAACATGTGGTTGCTCATAACGTTATTGATAACACCCTTGCCGCTGATTGTGCCCTTCTTTTCGCCGTTGAATGCCGTTGCGTCGTCTTTATAGTCTACGATGACCAGTTTTGCGTCTTCTGTTGCAAAAACCTTCTTTGCCTTGCCTTCATAAAGCTGCTCTAACTTCTGCATATTCTAAAACTCCTTTTTATATGTTGCTTTTCATCGGTTCATCTATAGGTGAATGTTTTCTTTACTTTTGAAACTGCGTGCGTACCTTTTCATCCTTTGCTGCCACTTCGTCCGCCATGTCCTGCTTGAACTGCGCAAGCTTAGCAGAAAGCGAAGCATCTTCCAGTGCCAGCATCTGCACTGCCAAAATGCCAGCGTTGTCTGCCCCGTCCACTGCCACACAGGCAACCGGAATGCCCTTTGGCATCTGCACCATACTGAGCAGGCTGTCCATGCCGCCCATCATCGAAGTCTTAATCGGAACGCCAATGACCGGCAGGGTCGTGTATGCCGCAATGACACCGCCCAAGTGTGCCGCCTTGCCTGCTGCCGCAATAATCACGCCGAAGCCATCTGCTGCTGCATTCATTGCCAGTGCTTCTGCCGCTGCCGGCGTTCTGTGTGCGGAAACCACACGCACCTCATACGGCACTGCAAAGGCCTCCAAACGCTTTGCGCAAGCCTCCATCACGCTCAAATCGCTGTCCGAACCCATTACAATACAAACTTTTTTCATTTTGTGTTCCTCCCTCGCAAGCCTTCTTTTTCCCAAAGAAAAGCAGGACGCTGTAATAGTTACATGCGTCCCACTTATATTTCTATGCACTTGTGCCGTAATCTGCGCCATTCAGTCCCACATTGACAACATTTTCATGCTGCATCCACAAAAAGACGCTGCGCCCCATTACGCCACTCCTTTCTGACAAACAAACACTTGATTCGTACTCTACTATTTTATATGACCCAACCGCACCTTGCAAGCATTTACGCATTCTTTTCAAAAAATTGTGCAAGCTGTCGAAGTTTGCAGCGAATTCCATTGCATTTTATCGCTCTTTGTCAAATCCCACAAATCAACCCCGATTATTTTGGCGAAAGAATTTCTTTTTGGTAAAGCGTAGCCTCCATTTGGTGCACCCGCTCGGTCCAAGAGCACTGTGCGCCGTATGCCATACGCTGCTGCAATTTGTCTTCGTCCTGCTCCTTGGCCGCCGCATCGCACATCTGCAAAAATTCCGCTGTATCCTGCGCAATATACACGACATCGGCAAAATCTTCGACCTGCAGCGGCTCCCGTGTGGATACAATCGGTTTGCCCGTTGCCAAATATTCATAGAACTTGAGCGGGGAAACATCTTTAGACAGCATCCCTGCCCGAAATACATTCAAGCAAACATCAAACTGTGCGATATAGTGCGGCAATTCCTTTTGCGGCACCAGTCCATTGATGACCACATTTTTATAGTTTTGAAAGCGGCTCAAATCCACCCCCGGCAGGGTGCGTCCGATGCAAAAAATCGTGGCATCGGGACGTGCCTTGGCAAGTGCCTCCATCAAATCATAATCAATGCATTCCTGCAGCATGCCGACAAACCCAAACACCGGATGCGACAGGTTTTTCATATTTTCGGGACATTCCAGCGTTTCTTTTTCTGTTTGCACCCGAGAGAAAATCTCATATGCCGCACCGTTTGGAATCATCTGCGCATTGGGAGTATAGCCCGAAAGGGTTTCATGTAATCCCACCGCCGTGGAAAAAACCATATCCGACGCCGTCGCCAAATCCCGTTCCATGGCATCCACCACCGCAGGATTCCAGTGCCCTTTATAGGCAGAATGGCGGTCTACGCAGTCATACACCAGCTTTTTATGCGGAATGTGCGCTGTAATATCCGCAGAAGACGGCGAATAACACCACAGAACACTTTCTGCATCGAATCCATGTGCCTGCATCTTTTTGCGGATGAACTTCGCCTGCCGCTTCTGATTCCATCGATTGAGCCAGCGGAATTTATAGAAAAACGGCAGCACAGGCGGCAGTGCATAGATGGTCACATTGTCCTGCGGCTTTTCTCCCGCCTTTTTGTAGGCAAACAGACGGTTCCAGCAGGTTTTGTCTTTCAGCGGTGCAATCAGAGAAATCGGCGGGTCAAAATACAGCACCTCAGCGTTGCGCAGCCGATTCATCACGTTTTGTTTGCGTGTCGGCAGGGGATGATAATTGATGGTAGATAAACACACGATTTGATTTTTCATAATATCCTCAGTTCCATTCGATTTCCAAAAGCTGCGCCGCACCACGCATATTTTCCCGCTCACGCTGCAGCAGCTGGCTTGCCGTTTCACGCACCTTTTCATCCTGCTGTCCGGACAAACAAAGGTCGAGCTGCTGCATCAACTGCTGTGCGGTAAACTCCCCAAACGGCAGGCACGCATCCACCCCAATATAGCGCAAAAAACCATCCACCTTGATGTCATAAGATAAGCCAATCATGGGGATACCCTGCGCCGCCGCAAACATCAGCGCATGCAGACGCACAGCGACCACGGCACGCATGCGGGTCAGCAGACCAATGGTTTCTTCAATGGTGCACCGCTGCCGCACTTCATAAAAGGGGCAGCGCAGCCGTGCGGTGACCTTCACGCTTGCCGCCAAATCCGTGGGATGCTCAAACGGCAGGAACACCGGAATGAGTCCATAGGTTGCATAGGCATATTCTGCCGCCTCTGCCATTTCCGCTGCCGCACGGTCAAGGTTTTTCCATTTGCGAAGCGCAAAACACATATATTTTCCGTCCAACGGAATGCCTTCACGCACAAACACACGGTCTATCACGTGCTCCGGTGCCGGTGCAAGCTGCAGCGCAGGGTCTGCCGACAGACGGATTTCCGGCCCTTGCACACACAGCTTGTGCAGTTCCTCGCTAGAGGTTGCATCACGCAGGGTAATCAAATCTACGCTGCTGCTGATGCACTTGGTGGCAATCTGCCGATTGCTTGGCTTGTTGATGGGACCGATGCCACAGCCATACATCATCACACGGCAGCCCAGCTTTTTTGCGGCGTGCAGGGTGTATAAATAATAATTCAGCGAGCGGGTGGAGGTCACATCCTGAATCAAGCTACCGCCGCCGTTGACATAGACCACAGCACGGCGCAGATGCCGATACATGTTGAAGATGTCAAACGTATAGAGCGCCCCCACTCGATACAGCACACGGGTTTCTTTGGGACGGCGGGACAGCACCCAAATCGGTATATCACGGTCAAGTTGGCGCATTTCTTGCACGATGGCCTTGAGAATCGCCTCATCTCCTGTGTTGCCTTTTCCATACGCCCCGCAGATGACAACGCCTTCCCGCTTTGTTTCATCACGGTGAAACCGTGCCAGCGCACGCCGATAGTTTTCCTCCTGCACAGCACACATATTCTGCAGCGAAAAGGTATCGCACGCCTTTTCATACAGCCTTTGTGCAAAGGTGCGGCGCAGCGCATCATCCTGCGTCAGCCGCACAATGCACTCTGCCAGCTTGTCCACATCGCCCGGATTGAAAATAAAGCCGTTTTCCTCGGACTCAATGAGTTCGCTCAACCCGCCGACATCGGTGGAAATCGTCACACAGCCCTCTCGCACACCCTCGAGCACGGAATATGGAAACCCTTCCGAAAGCGAAGACAGCAAATTGATGTCAGACGCCGCAAAAAAATCGGATACATTGGACACCCACCCTGCAAACAGCACATCGCTTTGCGCATGCAGCTCTCGGGTCAGCTTTTCCAAGGGAGCACGTTCTTCCCCCTCGCCCGCAATGACCAGCTTGAGGTTGGGGCACTGCTTACGTGCTTTCACAAACGCCCGAATGGCAGTGCCAATGTCCTTGACCGCCGTCAAGCGTGCCGCCATACAGCACACCACATCCTCCGGCTGCACGGCAAATTTCCAATGCTCTGCAAAATACACCGTGCGGTCAAAGGGTTCGGTTCTTGCAGTGAAATCCATGCCGTTGTAGATGCGGAACATCCGCATTGGGTCAAAGCCACGCTCTGCAAGGACGGTCAGCATCTGGTCTGCCACCGGCTGATAAAAATCCATGCGCCGCAAGGCAATGGCATTTGCTGTACCAAACACACACTGCCGCACCGGGCTGCCCAGATAATCCAATCGATAATCGGAATGCACCGTGGTGATGACGGGCACGCCGCTTTCCCGCCGCACCATTGCCCCCATCAGATTGGCACGAGAGCCATGACAATGGATGACATCCGGACGAAACTCCCGAATTAGCTGCAGCAGTGCCTTATGCGCACGAAACGGATTCCAGTATTTGATAATCCTAACCGGTATCCCCTGCTCCATTGCCTCCCGTGGAAAATCTCCCTCACGGAAGCTGACCAGACACACCTCGTTATTTTTCATCAGCGCTTTTGCAAGCGACATGATATGGGTCTTTGCGCCGCCCACGTCGCCGCCACCCATCATATGCAACAATTTCATAATAATAAAACAGGAAAAAACCTGTGCCTGCCCTCTCTGTTTGAAAATGAATTTGACCTTTATTATATATGATTCCCAGCTGTTTTTCAATTCCTCCCATCAAAATAGTGCAGATAGCTTTTCCTTTTCCCAAGCGTATGGTATAATAAAGCAGTCTGCTTTCCTTCGCTTTTCGGTTTGGGAAAGCGTTATTTATCTTTTCAATGAATCCGATTAGAATGGGGCGTTTTTTTATGCAAACAATCTTATTGGTCGGCGGTGCCGGCTTTATCGGCAGCCACACCTGTGTAGCACTGCTGCACGCTGACTTCCGCGTTATCGTACTCGACAATTTTTCCAACTCTTCCGAAGAAGTCATTTCCTATATTGCCGAAATTTCCGGCAAACAGCCGCAGCTCTATCGCGGGGATATGCGGGACGAAGCATTGCTGCATCAAATTTTTTCTGAAAACACGATTGATGCAGTGATTCTGCTGGCAGGTCTGAAAGCCGTTGGCGAATCCACCCAAAAGCCGCTCGAATACTATTCCTGCAACTTGGGCGGCACGCTTGCCCTCTGCCGTGCCATGGCGCAGGCAAACTGCAAATGTATGATTTTCTCCTCCTCGGCAACCGTATATGGGATGCACAATCCTGCTCCGTATACCGAAGACATGCCGCTCTCTGCCACCAATCCCTATGGCTACAGCAAAGTTATGATTGAGCAAATGCTGCAGGATTTTGCGGTGGCGGACAGCAGCTGGCACATTGTATCTCTGCGGTATTTCAACCCCATCGGTGCGCATCCCAGCGGACTCATCGGCGAGAAGCCAAATGGCATCCCCAACAATCTGCTGCCCTATATTGCGCAGGTGGCGTTGGGCAGCCTGCCCCAGCTGCAGGTGTTCGGCAACGATTATCCCACACCCGACGGCACCGGTGTGCGGGACTATATCCACGTGGTGGACCTTGCTGAGGGACATGTCGCCGCCCTGCGCTATGCCGCAACCCATGCCGGCTGCGAAGCCATCAATCTCGGCACCGGACAGGGCTACAGCGTTCTGGAAATGGTGCATGCCTTTGAAGCGGCAAGCGGCAAGCCTGTCCCCTATGCCATTGCACCACGCCGTGCAGGCGATATTGCGTCCTGCACCGCCAGCGTGGACAAGGCGGCACAGCTGCTCGGCTGGCGTGCAACCCGCACCCTGTCTGATATGTGCCAAGACAGCTGGCATTTCACACAAAAAAGCAATGCAGTTCGCTGATAAAATTTCATCATTTTAATTCACGGAGGGCGCATTCTGCGCACAAACAATATGCAAAAACCAATTGATTATTTGCAATATTTGTATGTCTGGTTCTATATGGCGTTCCGCTGCCCGTCGGTGCGCCGTTTGATACTCAAGACCGTATACAGCATTCTTTTTCTCACTGTCTTTGGCATGTCCCTTTCGTTCATGCACAGCAGTGCCGTAGAACAGACCCCCGCCAGCCAGACGCAGCGCAATCTGCCGCTGACCATTGGCAGCCATTCCGCCATTCTTACCCTGCGGGTACAAAACACTGACTGGCAGCTTGGCACGCCCGCGGTTTCCCCCACGGAATATCGCCAGCTGCGCAAGCGCACCATCACAACCATCCCGCTGTACGCAACCACTGCACCAATGACAAACGATATCGATGCGCCAGATGGCACAATAACGGTTACGCTCGACAAAATCGACCAGAATATCGTGCTGTATCTGCAATCGGATGCCGATTGTGATGTGGAGGCGGTTTTGTTCTCTGATGCAACCCAAGAGCCTGTCATACGCAGCGTCAAGGCGCAAGATACCACACTTGCCGCTGCCCAAAGCGCACTTTTGAACACCGCTTATGCCGCCGACAGTGCTTACTATATCGAATCTGACGATTTTCACCTGTATACCTCCCGTTTGGATACGCTGTCTTCTCTCGGCAGCACGGTCTATACCTGTGCGCCGCCAGCCGAAGGGATTACTCTTTCCCGTGCCGCAGATGACACACTCTCGGTCAGCGTGCCGCTGCATGGCACGCCCGATTCGCTCTCGGTTTGCACCATGGTGCTGACCTGCGGTGCGCTTGCGGACTGGAACGAACCGCTCGCCGCATCCACCGCACTGACCATGGATGCGACGGCAAACAATTTTCACATTCTGTCGGATGGTGTCTATCAATACGAACCCACCACCTATTCCCCACGCCTAACCACAGATGACACGCAGGCACACATTTATCTATCTGCGGCGGCATGGCTGCTCGGTCCTTGTGCGGATATTCACAGTGGCTCTGTGTTCAACACCATCGGCAAATCCATTTTGTATTCCTATCTCGACCGCATCAATGACAGCGGCTTCATTCCCACCCAGCCAACCTCCACGTGGCTCTCCGAAGGTTATGGCATTACGGGCGGATTTTATGACACACGCTTTAATTTTGATACGATTCGCTGTTTGATTTACGCCGATAAATTCTGGAATGATGCCACTATCTCCCAAGGTGTTCACAAAATGCTGCAATTTTATCTGCAATTTGCGGAAAGTACAGCATTCACCGCCAACGGTCTGCCTTTCGTGCCGGACTATGGACATCCTCTGCCCAACACCTTAACCCATGCCCAAGCAGAACCCTCCTGTTCGCTGAATCATTATTTGACCGAGGGCACTTTCCTGCTGCGTGCAGGCTATTGGTATCAAAACCCCACGTATTTCACACGTGGTCTGCAAATTTTGGACACGCTGAACCAAAGTGCGGCTTCGTGGATTCGTCCCACTGGGGATTTGTGGTATGCCATACGCCCCGATGGACAAATGGAGAAAAACGATTATATTGAGGTCACCTATTCCGATTTGGCAAGCACGCTTTCCATGCTGAAAAAATTAGGGTTATCCGACCGCTATACAGGGCTGCAATCGCTGTATGACAGCAAGCAGGATTGGCTGCTTCGTGCTGGCTACACCGATGTCATTCCACAATACACGGTGGAAACCATCAACACCCCAACCGTGGATGCCATGGAATGGCTGCTACTTTCTCAATCCAACCGCCATTTTGCGTCTGACATGCTCTATTCGCTGCTTTCCGAAGATATGCGATACACACTACTGCCTCCATCGCAGTCTGTCTTTCTCTCGTTTGAAAATCCCATGGTGACCCCCGCCAACTGACCATCATTCCCCTCTGCTTCTCAGCGCATCGAAAGGAGCCTGTTATTTTGGCAAATCATACGCAATCTATGACACGAAACGCCTTATTTTTCCTGCCTGCAAAGGTTTTGGAGGGTATTTTGGTCATTGCCTGTTCCTCGCTTTACACGCACATCTTTACCAAGGATGCCGTGGGTACCTTTGGCATCGTCAACACCTCGGTGCAGTTTGCCTATCTGCTTCTAGCGGGTTGGATGGCAAACGCCGCTAACCGCTATGTCGGTGAAGAATATCACAAAGACGCCGGACAAACGCTGTTTTCCACGGTTTCTGTGATGTATCTCTGCATCGGCGTGGTCGCAGCCTTGTTCTGTGCCGTTCTCTCTTATCAAACCGCAGACATGACCTATGCCGCAGGTGCGCTGATGTTTCTGAGCTATACCGTGTTTCAGATTCTAAATGCGGCTTTGATTCAGCTGGGGCGAGTGCTACCATCCATCGTGCTTTCGCTCACCTCGGCGTGCTGTAAGCTTGCCATTGCCTATTTGGTGGTCGGGCACATGCAAAACGGATACCCCTCCGCCTACCCTGCAATTTTCGCCAACACCGTTGCAGACGGCGTTGCAGGCATCGGTGCCATGCTTGCGCTTTCCCTGCCCACGGTTGCACGCCTGCGCTTTTTCTCGATGTCTATGCTCCGTCAACTGCTGCACTATGGCTTTCCGCTGATGGGGGTATCCATTTCCGTGGGGTTGCTCAACCAAATCGATAAATATTTGGTCACTGGGTATTACGGAGAGGCCTTGTTTGGTATTTACACCTCCAACAACGCCATTGCGTCGGGCGTGTTCACCATGCTGTCGGTCGGCATCATGCGCGGCGTTTATCCCGCAGTGCTGCAAGGCTGGCGAGAGGGCGGACAAGCGCAGGCAAAGCCCCTCTTGGATGCTGGCGTGCGGCTGTATCTGTTGGTTGCCCTGCCTGCGGTTGCCGGACTTTCCGCCATCGCTCTGCCGCTTTCCCGCTTTCTTTTTGCAGACGGCTACGATGTCGGTGCACCCGTCATTGCCTACACCGCCCTTGCCATGCTGTTTATGGGGCTGACCGAGTATGCCAACAAAGCCTATGAACTGGAGCAGTCTACCATTTCTGTGCTGCAAAACAGTGCGGCGTCTGCCGTGGTCAAGGTGTTGGCTTCCCTGCTGCTGCTGCCCGTTTTTGGGTTCATCGGCGGTGCGATTGGTTCTGTGGTTGCGTTTGCTGTATATTTTCTCCTAACTGCCCTGCGGGTGCGTAAACGGTTTCTGTTCCACATCGCGCCGCCAACCCTTTTGCGCATCCTCGGCAGTGCTATGCTGTGCGGTGCAGCGGCCTTTGGGATGACACAGCTGCCCCTGCCGTCTGCGCTCCAGCTGCTGTTTGGCATCCTCGCCGGTGGTGTGGTGTACACTGCCGCCATTGTTTTGTGCGGCGAGGGACGTGCAGAATTTGAGGCCCTTTGCCGCAAAGTTCTGCATCGCACATGATTTTTCTTGAATTTCCGATAGTCAAATGATACAATACATATAAATGTCTAATGCTTGCCGTCTTTCCGTGACACGGCAGACGGGGACCGTTTGAATAATACAGAGAGGCGAATACTATGGAATTTATTAGTGAACCCAAGCAATATATTGACGCAATCGAGCTTGCTTCTTCCAACATCGGCAAGGAAATCTCATTCAGCGGCACAATTCACCGTGTGCGGGATATGTCCGATTTCGCATTTGTCGTTTTGCGTGTAGACCGTGGTTTGATACAGTGCATGATGGACGACACGGTCAGCGGCATTTCCAAAGCCGACGTCAAGGACGGCATGGTCGTGCATGTCACCGGCAGTGTCCGTGAAGAGCCTCGTGCGGAGCACGGCTTTGAAGTCGTGCTGTCTGCCATCGAAATTCTGGCAAAGCCGGCAGAACAGCTACCGATTCCGCTCGGCAAAAAATACATGGGACTTTCTTTAGATGTGGATTTGCCCCTGCGTCCCATTTCTCTGCGCCATCCCAATAAGCGTGCTGTGTTCCGCATTCAGGCGGCTATCGCAGACGGTTTTGCAGAGTATATGCTGTCCCAAGGCTTCACCCACATCCACACGCCCAAGCTGGTTTCTGCGGGCGCAGAAGGTGGCGCCAATATTTTCAAGCTGGATTATTTCGGGCAGCAGGCATATCTGGCGCAGTCCCCGCAGTTTTATAAGCAATATACAGCCGGCATCTTCGGTCGTGTGTTTGAAATCGGCAATGTGTATCGTGCCGAACGTCACAACACCAGCCGTCATTTGAACGAATATATCGGTTTGGACTTTGAAATGGCATATATTGACTCGATGTATGATGTCATGCAGATGGAAACCGGCATGCTGAAATATGTCATGCAATATCTGGACATTCACTGCAAGCCAGAGCTGGAGCTGCTCAAAACCGAGCTGCCCGTGATCGACACCATCCCCACCATCACCTTTATGGAAGCAAAGGACATCATGATGGAGGAATTCGGTCACAAATCCAAAAACCGCTATGACCTGAACCCAGATGAAGAAGTGATGCTGTGCAAGTGGGCACAGGACAAGCACAATAGCGAATTTGTCTTTGTCACCCATTTCCCGTCCTCCAAGCGTCCGTTCTATGCCATGGATGATGCCGCTGATCCGAAATATGCGCTTTCCTTTGACCTGTTGTTCCGTGGTCTGGAAATCACAACCGGTGGTCAGCGTATTCATGACTATCATGAGCAAATGCAGAAATTGACCGACCGCAACATGGACCCGACATTGTTTGAGTCCTTCACCATGCTGCACAAGTATGGCATGCCGCCGCACGGCGGTTTGGGTCTTGGACTGGAACGTCTGACCATGCAGCTTTTGAAGCAGCAAAATGTGCGAGATGCTTCGATGTTCCCACGTGATATGTCCCGTTTGGAGCCGTAATCTTTTCCCCTTCTCTTGGATGCAAAAAAGAGAAGGGGATTTTTTTATCCCCTTCTCCGCTCAATCGCACTGGCACAAATCCCAATCCACTGGTTCTATCCCACGCTCATATAAAAATTCATTCGCCTTGGAAAAATGATGACAGCCGAAAAAACCATGATATGCCGACAGCGGCGATGGGTGTGCCGCCTCCAAAACCAAATGCTTGCTGTTGGTAATCAGCTCTTTTTTCGCCTTTGCATTGGCGCCCCACAGCAAAAACACCGTTGGCACTTCCCGTGCATTGAGCTTTTGGATAATTTCATCGGTGAACGCTTCCCAGCCAATATTTTTATGGCTGTTGGGCTGTCCTTCCCGCACGGTCAGCACGCTGTTAAGCAGCAGCACTCCACGCTTTGCCCATGCCGTGAGTTCCCCAGAGGGCGGCATATCAATGAAAACATCCGCCTGCAGCTCCTTAAAAATGTTTTTCAAGCTCGGAGGGGGCTGCACCCCTGCCCGCACCGAGAAACAAAGTCCATGCGCTTGCCCTGCGCCGTGATACGGGTCCTGCCCCAACAGCACCACTTTCACCGCATCATAATCGGTATAGCGCAGTGCATTGAAAATATCTTCTTTCGGCGGGTAAATGGTGTATGTTTCATACTCTTTTTTTAAATGATAGCGAATCTTTCCGTAATTTTCGCCTTGCAGCGTATCCCGCAGCACTTCATCCCAATGGTTGCCCAACTCTAACATAATCGCCCGATGCTCCTTGCTGTTTTTTTCTATTGTATCATATTTTTTGCAAATCCACTATTGACATTCTTCACACACATGGTATACTCTATCTGTACTAATACAAATAGTACAGATAGTACACCAATGTATTCCAAGAGAGGAGGGGACTTATGCTCCATATTGATTATCGCGACAGCCGCCCCATTTATGAACAGATTGTGGATGGTTTCACCAGACTTGCCATCTCCGGTGTCCTCACACCGGACACACAACTGCCCAGCGTGCGCCAACTTGCCATTGAACTTTCCATCAACCCCAACACGATACAGCGTGCCTATACCGAGTTGGAAAAACGTGGTGTCACGTACTCCATCAAAGGGCGCGGCAGCTTTATTTCTGCCGACTGCGACACCCTGCGGCAAACACGACTTGCCGAACTGCAAGCCGACATTGCAAATCTCACGCATGAGGCACGGCAGCTTGGGGCAACCGACGCCATGCTGCTGGATTGGATACAAGCGCACCACACCAAAGAGGGGGGACAACCATGATTCAAGCAAAAAATATCACCAAAAGCTTTGACGGCTTGCAGGCAGTCAGCCATATCGATGCCTATATTCGAGACGGCGCTGTTTTCGGCTTGATTGGCTCCAACGGTGCCGGAAAAAGCACATTTCTGCGCATGATTGCCGGTATCCTAAAGCCGGACGAAGGCACCATCACCGTAGACGGCGAAACTGTATTTGAAAATCTTGCCGTCAAATCCCGCTGTTTCTACATCTCCGATGAGCAATATTTTTTCCCGAACATCACACCGGACGAGATGAAGCGCTATTATCAAAATTTATATCCCAAGTTTGACAACCAACGCTATCAAAAGCTGCTGAGCGGCTTCGGTTTACAGGGTTCCCGCAAAATCCGCACTTTTTCCAAGGGGATGAAAAAGCAGATTTCTGTCATTTTCGGCATCTGCTCCGGGGTAGATTACCTTTTCTGCGATGAAACCTTTGACGGGCTCGACCCTGTGGTGCGGCAGGCTGTGAAGGGCTTGTTCGCTGCCGATGTCATGGAACGTGGCATGACACCCATCATCGCTTCGCATAACCTGCGCGAGCTGGAGGACATCTGCGACCATGTGGGTCTGCTCCACCGTGGCGGCATTCTGCTTTCTCGTGATTTAGACGATATGAAGCTGGGCATTCACAAGCTGCAGTGTGTCTTTTCCGAGGCGTTCGCCCCGTCCATGCTGCCGGATTTGGAAATCCTTCATGCCGAACAGCGTGGTTCACTCTGGACCATCACCCTGCGGGGCACACGAGAAGCGGTGCAGGAACGCATTGCGGCACTGCATCCCACCTTCTTTGAGCTGCTGCCGCTGTCGCTCGAAGAAATTTTTATCAGTGAAACGGAGGTTGCAGGCTATGACATCAAAAAACTCATTCTTTAATTGGGGATTATTGCGTGAAGGACTGCGCCGCAATCTTTGGGCAGTTGCGCTGAGCCTTCTCGCCCTGTTTTGCGCACTGGTGCTGCCCGTCACCATGACCATTCAGCATGCCGCACAGGAGCTCTCCCAAGGCGCAGACACTTGGTATGTCCAGCGAGATGCCCTTGAAATGCTACAAAGCTATTTGAGCATCGACAATGCGCTGTTAAAAATCATGATGGTGATTTTGGCGGCAACCTGTGGCAGTGCACTGTTTTCCTATCTGCATTCTCGCCAGCAAATTGATTTTCACCACAGCCTGCCCATTCGCCGTGAAACCCTCTTCTGCACCAATTATCTTTTGGGCTTGGTGATTGTGCTGCCGATGTACCTGCTGATGGCGGCAATTTCCGCTATTATCACGTCCGCCAGCGGGTATGCCGCCGCACTCAGCGATATACAGCAGGCGATTGCAACCGATGTTGTGTTTTTTATCGCAACCTACACCATTTCGGTTCTGTGCACCATCTTATGCGGCAATCGCATCATCACACTCCTGCTTTATCTTTGGGCAATGTTTTCCATCCCCTCCGCCATTGCGCTGTTCTCAGGTCTTTGCGGCTCCTTTTTCCAGACCTATGCAGAACCCAGCCCATTGACCTTTACGCTGATGTCACGCACCTCTCCTATTGTCCAGTATTTTTCTATCGTAACGGAAAACCAAGACAGCGGATATAGCTTTACCACGGATGCAAGCACCTCCCTTGCGACATTGCTGCTGGGATATCTCATCGCCACAGCAGTGCTGTTGGTGCTCAGCTTTGTGCTGTTCAAGCATCGCAAAAGCGAACGTGCGGGCAGTGCCATCGCTTTCTATGGCTTCAAAGTGCCGCTAAAACTGTGGTGTGTCACCCTCATGGCAATGGGCATTGGTTTGATGTTCCATGAAATCTGCGACACCACCGGCTTTTTCTGGTTGTACTTTGGATTTGCATTTGGTGGGGTCTTAACGCATTTTCTGATGGAAATCATCTATGCGTTTGACTTCAAGGCCATTTTCTCTCACATGAAAACCCTTGCCATTTATGCCGTCCTGTTTGTCGCTTGCATCTTTGGTATGCAGTCTGACATTGCTTCATTTGACAGCTATCTGCCCGCAATCGAGGACTTGTCTGGTGTTCGTTTTTCCGTCAACAACGACCAGTTCTACACCGATGACAACTGGGAGGGTCGCAGCCTGCAAACCGCCGAGAATCAACAAGCGATTTTACAGCTGGCATCCTTTGGCATTGCCCACAATGACAAGGATGGTACCGTAGCAGACGAAGACGATTCCCGCCACTGGATGTATCTCACCGTCACCTACTTAAAATCCAACGGCATGCAGGCAAGCCGTCAATATAATTTCCCTTACACCGACAATGACGAGGTGGATTCTCTGTTGGAACAGGTCATTTTCTCGCAGGAATACACCACCAAATGCACGGACGCTTATACCTACACATTGACAGGAAATGACGTGCTGAAGGTGCACACGAACCTGAGTTTGGATGACGATGCGGTATCTACAGCTAATCAGCAGGACATCAGCAACATCATTGCCGCTTTGCGCAAGGATGCTCTGACGCTCACACCGGAACAGGCAAAGACCGAGGTGCCGATTTTGGGGTTGGAGCTTGCCACCTATGACCCTGTCGATGCGCTGAACAAAGCATCCATCAACGACTATAATTTCATCGATTCCAGTGATTATATGCCGGTTTACGCATCCTACACGGACACTCTGCAGATTTTGCAGAAAACATTGGATGTAACCGCAGCAAATATCCAGGCATCCGATGTTGCCACAATCTCGTTGTCGCTCTATGACGACGGCAGCGAGTCCTACAGTGCCACCGTCACAAATCCGTCAGATATTGCCGCTTTGCTGCAATATTGCAACACAGACATGATGTATCGCACCTCTCTGCATTTTTTCCAGACGGCTTCCGATATGTCCCTCAACGGCACTTCCTATCGCTTTGAAGTGCTGATAAACCTGCACAACGGTGCTTCTGACTATTTATACTATACCGAAGACCATGTTCCCACGGCGATTTTTCAGCAATATTTTGCCGATGCCGCCTAAAATCTCATCTCATTCTCAACCCATCCCCACAGACCTGCTTCTCCCGTCTGTGGGGATGGGTTTGCCTTGTTGTCCCCATCTTTGACAAAGTCTTGACAAACACGCCAAAAAGGCATACAATAAAAGCAATTGTTACCTTATGATAACCCTTCTGCATTTCACGCTTTGCAAGCGTCTGCGATACCGACTATGACCCTAAGGAGGCACGTGCATGAAAAAACTGCGAGAATCCGGTGAAAATTATCTGGAAGTGATTTGGGATATTGAGCAGGAACACGGCACGGTGCGCTCGGTCGAAATCGCACGGCGCATCGGCGTTTCCCGTGCCAGTGTCAGCAAAGCACTTGGCGTGCTGCGGGAAGCCGGTTTGGTCGAGCCTGCCTACTATGGCGTGGTGGTGCTCACCGATTCCGGACGTGCGCATGCCAAGCGAGTGCGGGCACGGCATGATTTGCTGCTGCACTTTCTGCGTGACGGGCTTGGTGTCGAATCCACCGTTGCAGAATACGATGCCTGCCGCATTGAGCATATTGTCAGCGAAGGGCTACTCTCTCAGGTACAGGATTGGATGGCGCTGCGCCAACCATAACCCACCGTTTTCCACCGCTTGCATGATACGAAAGGATTTTTTTTACGATGATAAAATTGGTTGCCACAGACATGGACGGCACATTGCTGAATACGCACGACCAGATTTCTGCACGTTTGCCGCAGGTGATACAGGCGCTGCACGCACAAGGCACCCGCTTTGTGGTTGCCAGTGGCCGCCAATATTATAATTTGCTGCCTTATTTCTCCGGTATGGAGGACGAAATCCTATTTCTTGCAGAAAATGGCGGCATGCTTTTTGACGGAAAAAAGCTGCTCTACAGCTTTGCCATTCCCCCTGCTGACCTGCATGCGCCGATTGCACAGGTGCAGCAAATTCCGAATGCCCGCCTCATCCTGTGCGGCACACAGTCCGCTTATACCGACTGCGCTGACGATGCAGTTTTTCTGGAACATGCCAACCGCTATTACGCCCGCTTGCAGATTGTACCTGACCTGCTTGCCGCCGCACAGCAAGACCGTATCTGCAAGCTCGCTGTGTTTCTATATGGCGATGCCGAAACCATCCTCTATCCGGCACTGCAAAAAATTGGGTCACGTTTCACCACGGTGCTTTCCGGCGACTGCTGGGTCGATATTATGGAACCCACCGTCAACAAAGGCACTGCCATTGGCTTTTTGCAGCAGCATTTGTCGCTTTCTCCAGAGGAATGCATGGCATTTGGTGACTATCCGAATGACACAGAAATGATGCAGGCGGTCACGCATTCGTATGCCATGGCAAATGCCCATCCGCAGCTTGCCGCCGTTTGCCGCTTCCGTGCCCCTTCCAACGATGAAGATGGTGTCGTGCAAACTTTAATCCAAAAGTTCCACTTATTCAGTTGACAAGTGCCCCCGCATGCTCTATAATTTTGTAACAATGCAGAGTAGATTTCTGTGCGTCAAGTGCCGTCGGAACAGGGAGTTGTCCGATGGACGAAAGGGAGCCTCGTGCTCCCTGCGGTACAGAAGTCGCATCCCGCTGCCCATATTTTGAGGCATGCACCTCATCATTTGTGGCAATGTGGCAACAAATTTTATGGAGGTGCTTTTTTCATGCACAAAATTCAACAATCATTTCTTTCCTCTCTGCGAGAACTCAAAAATGTCCACTGCATCGCACTCACGGCGCTTTTCATCGCCTTGAGCGTCACGCTGGATTTGCTCAACATCCGCATCTGGATTACCCCGGAGCTGCGCATCACGTTCAACTTCGTGCTCAGCGCATCCATCGGCATGCTGTTTGGACCTGTGGTGGCGATGATGGCAGGCTTTTGTACCGATATCATCGGCTATTTGGCAAATCCCGCAGGCGGCGGCTTTTTCTTCGGCTTCACCCTCACGGCAATGTTGACCGGTCTGCTGTACGGACTATTTTTCTATAAGTGCCGCATCAGCAAGCTGCGCATCCTCCTTGCAAAGGCGGCGGAAAGCATCCTATGCACGATGGGGCTCAACACCATTTGGCTGTCGATGATGAGCGGCAAGGCTGTTTTTGTACTTTTGCCCTTGCGTGCACTGAAATCGCTCATCTTATTCCCGCTCGAGGTCGTTTTGTTATATCTCGTCACCACCATTGTCCTGCGCATTTATCGTCGCACCACACCGCTCCATCATTGACTTTGTTCTTTATTGAAAAAGACATCTGCCAAAATCGGCAGATGTCTTTTTTGTCTTATGAACCGCACTTATCGACCAAATCCAGAATTTCTTCCAGCTTCTTTTCCCGTGCGGCGGCGTCCCCGCTTTGAAACGCCTCTTGCACACATCCATCCAGATGTGCCTTTAGCACTTCTCTGCGTGCCCGATGCAGCACGGATTCTGCGGCGGCAAGCTGATTGGCAATGTCGATGCAATATCGCTCCTCGTCAATCATTTTCAGCACGCCGTCCAGCTGCCCTCGAGCGGTCTTAATCAAGCGCCCAACTTTTTTGGCATCTGCTCTCATGTCTGTACACGCTCCTCACACAATCCCTGTCACCGTGTAGCCGGCTTCCGCAACCGCATGGGTCAGGCTTTCTTCTGTCACGGTGTCCGCACAAGTCACCACGGCGGTGCCGCTTTCATGGCTCACCTGCGCTTCGGTCACGCCGTCCAGTGCCAGCAATGCTTTCTGCACGTGTCCGGAACAATGGGTGCACATCATGCCTTCAATTTTTATGGTTTTCTGCATCATTTTTTCTCCTTCTTCCTGTATCGGTTGTATGGTTGTCTGCATTGATGCTTGTGTTTGCGCCGCACGAGGCATCGGTTTGAAAAATCGCAGGCGCAGTGCGTTTGTCACCACGCAGAACGAGCTTAGGCTCATCGCCGCCGCCCCAAACGCAGGACTTAGTTTGAGCGCAAACATGGGATAAAACACGCCAGCGGCAAGCGGAATGCCAATGCAGTTGTAGAAAAACGCCCAAAACAGATTTTGCCGAATATTCCGCAGGGTTTTACGGCTCAAGCGAATGGCATCCACCGCATCCATCAAATCGCTTTTCATCAGCACCACATCTGCTGACGCAATCGCCACATCCGTGCCTGCGCCAATGGCGATGCCGACATCCGCACGTGCCAACGCCGGTGCATCATTGATGCCATCCCCAATCATGACGACACGCTTGCCCTGCTCCTGCAGCTGCCGCACCACACGCTCTTTGTCCTGCGGCAAAATCTCTGCGATGACTTTGTCGATGCCAACCTGCTTTTGCACTGCCTCTGCCGTTTTCTGATGGTCACCTGTCAGCATGACAACCTCATGCCCCAGTGCCTGCAAGGACTGCACTGCTTCTCGACTGGTCGACTTAATGACATCCGCAATGGCAAATAGTCCGATGATGGTGTGCGCCTTTGCAAAAAAGAGCGGGGTTTTGCCTGCCTGCGCCAAGGCTTCCGCTTCTGTCTGCCACGTGTCCAGTGCAATCCCATTTTCTTGCATCATGCGTGCATTGCCTGCCACATATACCGTGCCTTGTATCGTGCCTGTGATGCCTCTGCCCGCCGTTTCGGTAAAGGTATCCACCGCTGTGCTGTATGCCCCCTGCTGCCTCGCATATTGCACCACGGCTTTCGCCAGCGGATGCTCCGAATGCTGCTCCAAAGACAGCGCAATTTGCAAAAAGTCCTGCGCAGTAATCGTTTTTGCTTGACGCATATCGGTCACAACGGGTTGTCCTTGTGTCACTGTGCCGGTCTTGTCGAGCACCACTGTCTGCACCGCCTGCAAATGCTCCAGTGCTTCTGCCGATTTGAACAGCACACCCATCGATGCACCAACCCCTGTGCCCACCATGATGGCGACCGGTGTCGCCAGCCCCAAGGCGCAAGGGCAGGAAATCACCAGCACCGCAATGCCTGTCGCCAGTGCAAAGGAGAAGCTTTGCCCCAAAAGCAGCCATATGATAACGGATAACCCGGCAATTGCCAACACCGTTGGCACAAACACGCCGCTGATGCGGTCTGCAAGCTTGGCAATCGGTGCTTTGGAAGCACTTGCCTCATCCACCAAACGAATGATTTGTGCCAGCGTGGTGTCCTGTCCGACTTTTGCAGCACGAAAGCGAAGAAATCCGCTTTGGTTGATGGTTGCCGCATATACAGTATCCCCAGCGCCTTTTTCCACGGGCATACTCTCACCCGTCAAGGCACTTTCGTCCAACACCGTCTGTCCGGAAACGATTTCTCCATCCACCGCAATGCTTTCCCCTGGGCGCACACACACAATATCCCCCACCTGCACTTCTTCGATGGGTACTTGCGTTTCTTTGCCGTTTCGCTCGACAACTGCGGTTTTCGGTGCCAGCTTGAGCAATGCTTCCAACGCCGCCCCTGTTTTACCCTTGGCACGGCTTTCCAAATATTTTCCGACCGTAATCAAGGTTAAAATCATGCCTGCGGACTCAAAATATAAATCTGAAACATAGGTATGCACCCGTGCGGCATCTCCGTGCCCCAATCCCCAGCTGATTTGATACAGCGCAAAGATGCCATAAACCAGTGCCGCACCCGAGCCAACCGCAATCAGCGAATCCATATTGGGTGCTCTGTGCCACAGGGTTTTGAACCCATTGATATAAAACTTGCGATTGAGGATGGCAATGGGAAGCGTCAGCAGCAGCTGCGTCAGCGCAAAGCTCATGGCGTTTTCCGTGCCATGCAAAAAGGACGGCAGCGGCAATCCTATCATGTGCCCCATTGAGATGTATAACAGCAGTACCAAAAAGACCAATGAACCCGTCAAACGCTGCCGCATCTTCTGTGCTTCCTCCGCCGTGATGTCCTGCGCCGAGGGCTGCGCCTGTGCCGTGCCACGAACCGATGCGCCATAGCCTGCGTCTGTCACCGCCTTGATGATTTGCGCATCGTCCGTGCGTGCATCATCATAAGACACCGCCATCGTGCCGGCAAGCAGATTCACCTGCACCTCATCCACACCGGAAACCTGCGACACACTTTTCTCCACATGTGCTGAACATGCAGAGCATGTCATATTGGTGACCTGAAATTGCTGTTTCATAAGACACACCTCCATACATACACCCCGTGGGGGTATTGGTTTTTCTGTTTGTAGTATAGTCCTGCTCTGCCGCTTTGTCAAGTGCATAGGTTCTGCTTTATTTTATACAAATCGCTGTTCTTGATACATTTGACAGGGCATCTGCCTTTGCAGTATAATAAAATAAAAGACAGGGACATTTACCCATATGTCCCTCCATTCCTGCTCA
Source organism: Intestinibacillus sp. (assembly GCA_963663775.1). GTDB lineage: Bacteria > Bacillota > Clostridia > Oscillospirales > Butyricicoccaceae. Next base: position 529,070 of record OY760624.1, read on the forward strand.
AACGGAGGTGCTGTGCGCTTTGACATCTAAATTACTGCAATCCTCCGGTTTGCGCTGCACCCGCCGCCGACAATTGATTTTGGACATTCTTTCTCGTACCCACATCCCCATGACGGCGGAGGAAATCCACGCCGAGGCCGTGAAAACCGAGAAAATTGGATTTTCCACCACCTATCGTGTGTTGGCACAGCTGACCGAGCACCAACTGCTTTTGAAAAATGACGGCTGCAACGGACGTGCCTATTATCAGCTTGCCACCGCCCCTTCGCATATGCACACCTTGCACTGCATTCGCTGCGGAGATGTGGTATCGATTGACCGCTGCCCGCTTGCCGCCTTGGAAGCCCGCCTTTCCGCTGAAACGGGTTATCATATCACAGGGCACAATTTGACCTTTCAGGGTATTTGTCCGAACTGTCAGAAAAACAACCCCGCTTAACCCCTGCTTCTCTATATCGCCACTTTCCAAAACGCAGAAAAACCCGCATGCTTTTCTGCGTTTTCTTGCTTTCTAATCTTCCATTTTTTTCTTGTCTATCGAAAAAACACTGCGCATTTTGTGCGCTCTGACGTTTCTTCCGCCATCTTGCACCATTTTTTGTACAGAATTTTTATTGTGATGATTTTAACACTATTGTTACAAAAAAGACAATAAAAACTTTCGCTTTTTTATTGATTTTTATATTCAATCGTGCTAATGTAACAAATACAACAACAAGATAGAACAATCAATTCACCATAAAATGTCCACAAGGAGGAATACAGTATGAGTAAGGTAAAAGTAGGCGTAGCAGGCTATGGCGTCATTGGTCTGCGTCTGGCAACCGGTGTTGCACTGCAGGAGGATATGGAACTGGTCGGTGTTGCCGATGTCGCTCCCACCCTTGCGGTGCGTGGTCTGGTGGAATCCGGCATGCCCTATCACTTCTACAATGCACTGTCGGACAATGAGGAAAAGCTGCGGGAAGCCGGGGTACCGATTTCCGGCACGATGGAAGACCTTGTGGAGCAATGCGACATCATGCTGGATGCCACCTCTGCCGGCATTGGTGCCAAAAACAAGGAATTATATCAACGCATGGGCAAAAAGGCGATTTTCCAAGGCGGTGAAAGCAACCACATCGCAGACACTTTTTTCCATGGCTATGCCAACTATGAGCGTGGCTTGGGACAGCAATTTCTAAAGCTGACCAGCTGCAACACCACGGGCCTAATTCGTGCCGTGGATGCGCTCGACCGTGCCGTTGGCGTTGAAAAAGTGGCGGTCACCATCATCCGCCGTGTTGCCGACCCGGGCGATTATCACAGAGGGCTGACCAATGCACTGCAGCTGGAATATGCGCCGTCGCACCAAGCATTGGACTTGATGAACATCATGCCGCATGTCAACGCAACCGGCATTCTGATTCACACACCCGTCACCCATGGACACATCATTACGGTGGTTGCCAAAACCAAAAAATCCATCGATAAGCCCGGTATTTTGGAGGTTGCCGCAGCACATCCCCGCATTCGTCCTGTTAAAATCGCAGACGGCTTCTTGGGCAACGCTTCGCTGTTCCGCTATGCACGTGACATGGGCAAATTCCGTGGCGACAACTATGAAATTGCCCTGTGGGATGAATCCATCGTCATGAGTGGCGACGAAATCATGTTTGCCATCAACATTCCGCAGGAATCTGTCGTCATTCCGGAAAATATGGATGGCATTCGTGCCGCAATGCAAATGCAGATGACCCGTGAGGAAGGCACCGCCATGACCAACCGCTATCTGGGTATGAAATAACCCATCGACAGGAAGGACTATCATGAAGCTTTTTGGGATTTACACACTCGATGCTTTGGATGTGACACACAAAACGGTGCTTGTGCGCCTAGACATCAACGAACCAATTGACCGCGCGCAGGATGCCGTCATGGATGATACTCGCATTCGGGGCTGCATCCCCACCATCCGGCAGCTGCGTGACAGGGGTGCGAAAATTGTCCTGCTGGCGCATCAAGGCAGCGACATTGAATACAAAAATTTCTATCCCCTGCGTCCCCATGCCAAGGTGCTCTCCGCACTTTTGGGCTCGCCTGTGCAGTTTCTGCCGGATGTGTGCGGCCCTGCGGCGCAGGATGCCATCCGCAATCTGCAGGACGGCGAGATTTTACTGCTGGACAATGTACGCTTTATGTCAGAGGAGCAAACGCTCTTCGAGCGTGCCCTCCAGCTCACGCATGCACAGCAGGCGCAAACCTTGGTCGTGCGCACCTTGGCACCGCTTGCCGACTGCTATGTGTGCGATGCCTTTGCCGCAGCACACCGTGACCAGCCGACCTTGTGCGGCTTTGAACAGCTGCTCCCCTCTGCCATGGGACGCCTGTTTGAAAAAGAGTACAGCGTCATTTCCTCTCTGATGGAAGCACCCGAGCGCCCCTGCGTGTTTGTTTTGGGTGGTGCGAAAATCGCCGATGCATTTCTGATGATGCAAACCGTTCTGGAGCGTGGCATTGCAGACCATGTGCTGACCGGCGGCTTGGTTTGCAACATTCTGCTTGCGGCGAAGGGTGTTGACATTGGTGCAGCGTCCCTCGGTTTTATCCAAAAGCAAGGCTATGCCGATTTCATCGAAACGGCAAAACCGCTTCTGGAAACCTATGCTGACAAAATTGTCCTGCCGCAGGATTTGGCATACACCGATGTGACAGGTGCACGCTGCGAAGCCTCGATTGCCGCTCTGCCGCAGGAACAGCCGCTCGTTGACATCGGCGCACAGACCGCAGCGCACTATGCAGAAATGATTCAATCCGCCAAGACGGTATTTGTCAACGGACCGATGGGCATTTTTGAAAAAACAGAAACCGAATATGGCACAAAAGCCATCTGGCAGGCACTTGCCGCCACCGATGGCTACACCGTAGTCGGCGGCGGGGACAGTGTCACCGCAACGAAAAAATATGGTCTGACCGAACAGATGCGTTACATCTGTACAGGCGGCGGCGCACTCATCCGCTTCCTCAGCGGGGAAGAACTGCCCGTTGTCAAGGCACTGCGGCACGCAGCAGAAACATTCCCCCTCGATTAAGACCATACATAGAAAGGACGATACACCATGCAGACCTATAAAATTGCAGTCATCGCAGGCGATGGCGTCGGTCCCGAGGTGCTGGCAGAAGGCATCAAGGTACTGAACAAGGTTGCCGAACTGGACGGCGGATTTCAATTTGAATTTACAGAATTCCCATGGGGTTGTGACTACTATCTCAAAAACGGAAAAATGATGGATGATGGCGGCATTGAACAGCTGAAACCGTTCGATGCAATCTACTTGGGCGCAGTTGGTATGCCCGGTGTGCCCGACCACATCTCACTGTGGGATTTGCTGCTGCGCATCCGTCATGATTTTGATGAATATGTCAATGTGCGTCCGGTGAAGCTGCTTGACGGTGCACCATGTCCGCTTGCAGGCATCCAAAAAGGCGATATTGACATGATTGTCATTCGTGAAAACAGCGAAGGCGAATATGCCGGCGCAGGCGACTGGCTCTATAAGGGGCAGCCGAACGAAGTGGTTCTGCAAACCGGTGTTTTCTCCCGCAAGGGTACGGAGCGCATCATCCGCTATGCCTATGAGCTTGCGAAAAAGGAGGGCAAAACCCTCACCAGCATCAGCAAAGCCAATGCACTGAACTATTCCATGGTGTTCTGGGACGAAGTTTTTACGGAGATCGGCAAGGACTATCCGGAAGTGGAAACCCATTCCCTTCTGGTCGATGCGGCGAGCATGTTCTTTGTCAAGGACCCGAAACGCTTCCAAATCGTGGTCACGTCCAACCTATTTGGTGATATTCTCACCGATTTGGGTGCCGCCATTTCGGGCGGCATGGGACTGGCGGCAGGTGCAAACCTCAATCCGGAGCGCACGTTCCCCTCCATGTTTGAGCCAATTCACGGCTCTGCACCCGATATTGCAGGACAGAAAAAATCCAATCCGCTTGCAGCCATTTGGTCTGTCAGCCAAATGCTGGATTTCTTTGGACACGAAGACTGGGGCAAACGTCTGATTGATGTCATTGAACAGGTCATGGTGGAGGCAAAAGCCCTCACACCGGACATGGGTGGCACTGCCACCACCAATGCCGTTGGGGACGAAGTGATTCGTGTGCTCTCGCAAGCTTGACAATCCTCCTATATTCTCTCCTTACACAAAAGGCACTGCCTGCATCGTCTATTTTGATGCAGGCAGTGCCTTTTTTCTATCTTTTATGCTGCAATTACATCGCATTTCGCAAGAGAATGCAGACAGCGTGCGCCGCAATGCCTTCCTTTGCGCCCGTAAAACCAAGCCCTTCTTCTGTGGTAGCTTTCACATTGATTTGGTCTGTCTCTGCACCAAGCACCTTTGCCAAATTCATCCGCATTTGCTGAATGTGCGGTGACATTTTCGGTGCCTGTGCCAAAATGGTGGCATCCAAATTGCCCAGCTGATACCCCTTTTCCTGCAACTTTTCTCCCACTTTTTGCAACAGAAGCAGACTATCTGCCCCTGCATACTGCTGGTCTGTGTCAGGAAACAGCTTTCCAATGTCACCCATTGCCGCCGCCCCCAAAAGCGCATCCATCACCGCATGGGTCAGCACATCGGCATCGCTGTGCCCCAAAAGTCCTGTTTCGTGCGGAATCTCCACCCCGCCAATGATACATTTCCGCCCCGTTACCAAACGGTGTACGTCATATCCATGTCCAATTCGCATCATAGTTCTTGCTTCTCCAAAATCGCTTCCCCTATCACAATATCTTCCTGCGTTGTGATTTTGATGTTTTCATAGCTGCCCTCTACCGCACAAACGGAAATGCCCATGGCTTCCACTGCGGCGCAATCGTCCGTCACCGTTTTGCCCTCACGCAAGGTTTTTTCCAATGCCTCCCGCAGCTGCGCGCAACCAAACACCTGCGGTGTCTGCACTGCCGCAATCGAATCACGTGGCACATCCGCCTGAATGCAGCCATTCACCACGCGCTTGACGCTGTCCTTAATGGGTACGACGGGTGCTGCTGCCCCGACACGCTTTGCTGCGGCAATCGTTGTCCGAATCGTTTCCTGTGAAACAAATGGACGAGCCCCATCATGCACTGCCACCCAGGCGGTCTGTTCGCCGCAGGCACAAACCCCTGCCAAAACCGATGCCGCACGGGTTTCTCCCCCGCAAACAATCTGCGTCACCTTGCCCAAACCATAGGCACGCATCAGCTTGCCATACGGCAAAATGTCCTGTTCACGGCAAACCAATATGATTTCATCAATCCAATCACATCGTTGAAACGCCATCACCGTGCGCACGAGCACAGGCAACCCGTCCAGCTCCATGAGCAGCTTATTTTCTCCCATGCGGCTGGAGGAGCCTGCCGCCGGTATGATGGCGCAAATCTGTGCCGGTGTTTCGCCCTGTGTTCCCTTTTGTTTTTTGGTTCGCATTGCCATCCATCCTTGTATAAAAAAATAGCTCTGTTCGACACATCATCGACAGAGCTGCGTTTGGAGTATATTTTCAATTTCATTGGGCGTGCAATGCAACGCCAGAGAAAGCTCTGATGCCAAAATCCTCTGTGCGGCACACAGCATTTTCTTTTCCCCATTGGACAGTCCATGCGACTGCTGCCGCAGCATCAAACTTTTGATGACACGCGCAACCTCATGCAAATCTCCACTCCGAATCCGCAGCATATTCTCACGATACCGACGATTCCAGTACTGTTCCTCGTCACACGATAGCTCCGGTAATTCCTGCAGCAGTTCCTGCGCCGTTTGTACAGAACAGACCGACCGAATGCCGATTTCATCACTGCTGCCTATCGGCAGATAGAGCACCATATCGTCCAGAAGCAATTTTAGCGCATAGTATTCCTGCAAACGGCCTTCGACCTTTCGCTTCACAATCGCTTGAATTGTCCCAGCACCATGCATTGGGTGCACAATCAAATCTCCTGTCTTATACATCGGCAATCACCCCACTAACACTCTGTGGCTTTACCTACTATAACATTTATATTATATCCTGCTTTTTTCCAAAATGCAAGCCTTTTGTTGCACAATCAATACAATTCCAATTGCAAACAGCCATGCCCCTGCATTTTTCCAGTAGAGCCACAGACCCATCGGCAGCAGCAGCAGCGCAAAAAAGCAGGAAATTCCCCGCACCAGCGCATCAAACCGTGCCCCTAGCGCCCAAAACAGCACCATACCGCCATCCAACGGCACAATCGGCAATAAATTGAACACCCCCAATGCAACATTCGCACCTGCAAACACAAAAAACTGTAGTTTAGCCGCCAAAATACCGCCCAGCAAGCTGGCAAGCGGTCCTGCCGCCGCAACAGCACAGCGTTTTCCTCTGCCGTCCTGCATCCGATACTGCATCACTGCCCCCACCGCCGTGATGTGCATGCGCATGAGCGTGCCGCCGCACAGCCGCAAGGCGCAATAATGCGCCAATTCATGCCACGCTGCGGCTGCCAGCAGCAACAGAAACACCCGTTCCTCGTCCACCAGCAGCAGTACCGACAGCAGCAGCAAAAAAGAATCCTCCACCCGTATCTTCCCAGCTGTGTGATTGTGCCTATTGGTTCGCTTATGTGCTTTCATACTGCACATAATTTGCCGGATTGAGTGCCTTTCCGTCATGCCAGACCTCCAGATGCAGATGGTTTCCTGTGGCAATGCCCGTTGCCCCAACCTGCGCAATCTCCTGCCCCGCTGTGACAACTGCATTTTCCTGCACCAAAATCGCACTGCAATGCGCATATAAGGTGGAAAAACCATCTGTATGGTCAACAATCACATATTTTCCATAGCTGCTTTCTCCAACCGTGCGCACCGTTCCGTCCGCCAACGCATCGATTGGCTTTCCTTCTGCCGCCGCCACATCAATGCCATAATGGAAGCTTTCCGTTCCGCTAATGGGATGTACCCGTGTCCCAAAAGCAGAGGTCAGCGTGCCTTCTGTGGGTTTCACATGCGAAAACGCCATCACATATGCCACATCATCCACTTCTTTCGGAAAATTGGATGTTGTGCGGTCAATCAAATCTTCCTCATATCCACTATCCGCCTGCATCTCTGCCGTGGTGTCGGCTGGTGTGGTGTCCGCCGTTTCTGCGGTCTGCTCCTGTGTGCCGTCTGCTGCGTCCACGATGCCAAACACCTGTGCCAACCGCTCATGCTGCGCAAAAACGCTCTGCAATCCGCCGCTTTCCGTGAGATGTCCCAACACCTGCATCACTTCCTGCGCTTCCATGCCGCCATGCAGCAAATTTGCCGCTTTCGTGCGCAAAGTCACGGCAGGGCCTGTATCCGCATATTTTATCATCACAGACACAAAAAAAATGCCTACACATGCCAGCATTTTCACGTCCCCCATTGTCAGTCGATAGGCACGTTTTTTCCCTGAAGAAGTTGTTCCTTGTTTTCCTGCCATATCCTAATCCCCTCCACTTTTTTCATCTGATTTCCGTGTTTTTGCTTTGGCGAAACCCGCTTTTTCTCTATATCTATGCCAACGCATCTAATACTAGACCACAGCAGGCAAATGCACCAACAAATAGGGCAATATTCTGGTTTTCTTTTTAGCAGCTTTCAGAATTTGTCTTTTTATTCCCGTCCCCATGTGGTATACTAGAAGAAACTTTAAGCACAAACAGTTTTCCAGATAAAGGTTGTGATTTTTTGGGACGACGAGGATTTATTCACACAAAAGATGAAATCAAATTTTTGGTGCTGTATGCCATGCAGTATCTGGATTTTCCTGTAACCTTTGCCTCCATTGTGGACATTTGCACATGGTGTGACGATGGGTTCAGCTATTTTGACCTGCAAGAAGCATTTCAAGAAATGCTCAAAAGCGGTCACATTCAAGCATCTGCCGGAGAATCCACTGATATGCTCTACAGCATTACGCCTTCCGGCTGCGATGCCGCACAAGTATTTGAAAAAAATCTGCCTGCACCCGTGCGGGAATCGGCACAGGCATCTGCGCTGCGTGTAGTGCGTCAGCTGCGCCGCGATTCTGCCATTTCCACCCAGACAACCCAACAAGCAACGAATGATTTTTTGGTGCATCTTTCGATGGAAGATGTCTTTTCCGTGCAGATGCACGTGGTCAGCCGTTCACAGGCGGCACTTCTGGAGCGAAACTTTCGCCAAAATGCAGAAAACATCTATCACGTCCTGCTAGACAGCATGATAGAACAGAACTTTGAAAAGGATATAGAACCCAACCCATGAAATATTTAAAACAGCTTGCAACTATTTTTGCGTTTTGTGTTTGCGGCGACCTTATTTCCGCTCTTCTCGGCGGCATCATGCCCGGCAATGTGATTGGCATGACGCTGCTGTTTCTTTGTCTGCTGACGGGTTTCCTGAAAATGCCGCAGGTCGAAAGCACCGCTGACTTTTTTCTCAGCAACATGGCGTTTTTCTTTCTCCCTGCTTGTCTTGGCATTTTGACGGTGTATCCGCAAATTAAGCAGTATTTGTTTCCGATGCTCGCCATTATTTTATTGACCACCCTTTTAACAGCCGCCGCCACCGCCTATACAGTGCATTTTGTGCTGCAGTGGCAGGCTTCGCATAAAAAGGAGGGAAAATAATGCACGCAATCTTCCAATCCCCCTTGCTTTGGCTGGCGCTTTCTGTGCTTGCCTATGAAATCGGTCTGGAAATCCATCGGCGACTGCAAACCCCCATCGCCAATCCGCTGTTGATTGCAACCCTACTGATGAGTGCACTTTTGCTGAGCACCAACATTTCCACCGATACCTACAACATCGGGGGGCAATTCATTTCCATGTTTTTGACCCCTGCGACCGTGGCACTTGCCGTACCGATTTATCGGCAACTCGAGGTATTGCGAGCGCATCTTCTGCCGATTTTGGCAGGTGCACTGGTGGGTTCGCTCACCTCACTTGGCAGTGTGTTTTTGCTGTGCCGTTTGTTTGGTCTGCCTAAAAACATTTTAATGTCCCTGCTGCCGAAATCCGTCACCACGCCAATTGGCGTTTCGGTTTCGCAAATGCTGGGCGGCATTCCGGCGATTACGGCACTCTCCATCATCATTACAGGCTTGTTTGGTGCCGTTGTGCTGCCGGCGTTTCTCAAGCTGCTGCACATACAGCATCCGGTGTCCGTTGGCATTTCCATCGGCACCTCTGCCCATGCTGTGGGCACTTCCCGTGCCATCCAGTTGGGGGAAGCCGAGGGCGCAATGAGCGGACTTGCCATCGGTATTGCTGGCTTGATGACGGCGCTCATTGCTTCGATTGGTTCTCTGTTTTTATCGTGAATCGGTGCAAATCGTGCGTATTTTGCCTGTATTTTCACGCTTTTCCTTGTAATGTTCTATCAAAACTGCTATACTGAATCTAAAAAACACAGAAAAGGATGGTTTTCACATGCTGTCAACCGCAAAAAAAGATTTTATTGAATTTATGATGGGTGCGGATGTGCTCCGTTTTGGAGATTTCACCACCAAAAGCGGCAGAAAAACCCCGTATTTCGTCAACACCGGCAACTATAAAACAGGTATGCAAAGCGCAAAGCTCGGTCAGTTTTATGCGGCAATGGTGAAAGAAACCCTCGGCAGCGAGTTTGATGCCATTTTCGGACCCGCTTACAAGGGCATACCGCTTGCAACCTCTGTTTCCTGCGCTTTGGCTCGTGATTTTGACATCGACAAGCCGTTTTTCTTCAACCGCAAGGAAGCAAAAGACCATGGCGAAGGCGGCTCTATCGTCGGCTACAAGCCTGCTGACGGCGACCGCATCATTATCATCGAAGATGTCATCACCGCTGGCACAGCCATTCGGGAAACCATGCCCGTTTTGACCGGCTGCGCAGATGTGCAGGTGACCGATATGTTTATCTCCGTCAACCGCTGTGAAGTCGGCACAACGCCCGGCAAAACCGCTGTGATGGAAGTCGGCGAAGAATTCGGCATCAAGGTTCATTCCCTCATCACCGTTGCAGATATTCATGCCTACCTCAAGGCACAGGGCACTTACGGCGACATCCTGCCTGCAATGGAAGCCTATATGCAGCAGTACTGTGTGCTGTAAAGTTCGCAAAAAGACTTGCTTTACATCGATTCTGATGCTATACTGAAACAGTTAATAGATTTGCGATGAACAGGAAAAGTAATCTGTCTGCATCTTGTCAGAGAACGGCGGTCATTGGCTGTAAACCGCCCCAAGACGGCATCAGATGAAGTTCCCCTGCGAGCATCGGCACTGAACCCATGTACAGTAGGTGTTGACGGAGTCCTGCCACGTTATCGGCAGTCAATGAGTGTTCGCCCGTCTGGGCGGAAATCAGGGTGGTACCACGGAATGCATGCAGCCTTTCGTCCCTTGCTTTGGGGCGAAAGGCTTTTTTGTCCTATATCATTCGTTTAAGGAGTGTTTTCCCATGAAAGAAAAGCTGCAAAGTATTTTGCAACGTGCAAATGAAAGTTTGCAAAGCATCGCTTCTGCCAAAGAGCTCGATGACCTTCGTGTCCAGTTCCTTGGCAAAAAAGGCGAACTGACCGCATTGCTCAAGGGCATGCGAGATTTGTCCGCAGAAGAACGTCCACTCGCCGGACAAATGGTTAACGATGTTCGTGCAACCATTGAAACTGCATTGGAAAAGCAAAAAACGGCCATCGAAAATGCTGCAATGGCTGCCAAGCTTGCCAGCGAAACCATCGATGTCACACAGCCAGGCACACCCATGGCGGTCGGCAAGCGTCATCCGCTTTCCATCGTGCTGGACGAAGTCAAGGACAGCTTCATCGGTCTTGGCTTTTCCATCGCAGAAGGTCCTGAAGTGGAATTTGATTATTACAACTTCGAGGCATTGAATATCCCCAAAAATCATCCCGCACGTGATTCACAGGACACTTTCTATATTTCTGACAATGTGGTGCTGCGCACGCAAACCTCTCCTGTACAGGTGCGCACCATGGAGCAGCAAAAGCCGCCGATTCGCATCATTGCGCCCGGTCGTGTCTACCGTTCCGATGCAGTCGATGCCACCCACTCGCCCCTGTTCCACCAAATCGAAGGATTGGTGGTTGACAAAGACATTCGCATGAGTGACCTCAAGGGTATTTTGGAGCTGTTCGCAAAGCAGCTGTACGGCGAAGACACGGTTGTACGCTTCCGCCCGCACCACTTCCCGTTCACCGAACCATCTGCCGAAATGGACATCCAGTGCTTCCAGTGTCATGGTGAAGGCTGCCGTTTGTGCAAAGGCGAGGGCTGGATTGAAATTTTGGGCTGTGGTATGGTGCACCCGAAGGTGTTGGAAGCCTGCAACATTGACCCGGAAGTATATTCCGGTTATGCGTTCGGCATTGGTCTGGAACGCATCGTGATGGGACGCTATAAGATTGACGACATCCGTTTGTTCTATGAAAACGATGTCCGCTTTCTGCATCAATTTTAACTTTTTGGTGCGTTCTATCATCAAAACAAGGAGGAAATAAAAGATGAAACTGCCATTTTCCTGGCTTTCTGCATATGTCAATATCGATGGCATCTCTCCCAAGGAATATGATGCCAAGCTGACCATGTCCGGCTCAAAGGTTGAAGAAGTGGTCTATCTCGGGGAAGAAATCTGCAACGTAGTGACAGGTGAAATTTTGCAGGTCGAAAAGCACCCAGACTCCGACCATCTCATGATTTGTCAGCTGCAGGTTGGGCAAGATGCACCCGTGCAGATTGTAACCGGTGCGCCCAATATCACACCAGATACTGTGGGACGGATTTGTCCGGTTGCGCTGCACAAATCCACCCTGCCCGGCGGCATTAAAATCACCAAGGGCAAGCTGCGTGGCGTGGTGTCAAACGGCATGATGTGTTCCTTTGGCGAGCTTGGTTTGGACCACGGCTGTGTACCCTATGCCGATGAAAACGGCATTCTGCTGCTGCCAGTGGGCACAAAAGTGGGGGAAGATATTCGCAACGTACTGGGACTGGATGACTATGTTGCAGATTTTGAAATCACTTCCAACCGTCCGGACTGCCTGTCTGTGATTGGTTTGGCACGGGAAACCGCCGCCACCTTCGACCGCCCGCTCAATCTGAACACACCGTCTGTCAAGGGCAGCGGCGATGCGATTGCAAACTATCTTTCCGTGGACGTACAGGAGCCGACCCTCTGCCCCCGTTACACTGCAAAAGTTGTCAAAAATATCAAAATTGAGCCTTCTCCTGCATGGATGCGAGAGCGTTTGTTTGCGGCAGGTGTGCGCCCCATTAACAACATTGTTGACATCACCAACTATGTCATGCTGGAATATGGTCAGCCGATGCATGCCTTTGATTACGCTTGCCTGTCGGACAGTAAAATTGTGGTGCGCCGTCCGCAGGAAAACGAAACCATCCAGACTTTGGACGGACAAGAGCGGCCGATTACTGGCGAGATGCTCGCCATCTGCGATGGCACAAAGCCTGTTGCGGTTGCCGGTGTCATGGGCGGTGCAAATTCCGAAATCACCGATACCACCCAAACCGTGGTCTTTGAATCTGCCTGCTTCCATGGTGCTATGGTGCGCTTAACCGCCAAAGCACTTGGCATGCGCACGGAATCCTCCAGCCGCTTTGAAAAGGGCTTGGATGCACAAAACACCCTGCCCGCTCTGCTGCGTGCCTGTGAACTGATTGAAGAACTCGGCGCAGGCGACGTGGTAGACGGCATCATTGATGTGGATTTCTCCGATGCCACGCCGCGCCGTGTTCCCTTCACGCCCGACCACATCAACGGACTTCTTGGTACCCAAATTTCCAGAGAAGACCAGATTGCCTATCTCCGTCGTCTGGATTTCGCTGTCGAGGGTGATGAAGTCATTGTGCCTTCGTTCCGCATCGACATTGAGCGCATGTGCGATGTTGCCGAAGAAGTGGCACGCATGTTTGGCTATGACAATATCCCCACCACGCTGTATGCCGGCGAAACCGTGCAGGGCGGTCTAACACCCAAGCAGCAGCTGGAGCGCACCGTTGGCATGATTTGCCGCACCGCAGGCTTTGATGAAGCGCTGACCCATTCGTTCATCAGCCCCAAATATTATGATGAAATCGGTCTTTCCGCAGAGGATGCGGGCCGTATTTCCACAACAATTACCAATCCGCTTGGGGAAGATTTCAGCGTCATGCGCACCACTGTTCTGCCCTCCATCCTATCTGCTCTGGCACATAACCGTGCACACCGCAACCCCACCGCAAGCCTGTATGAGCTTGGCATGGTCTATGCGCCCGTGGTCAAGGATGGCAAAGCGGATGCCAGTGCATTGCCCACGGAATCTCGTATTTTGACCCTTGCCTCCTATGGAACACTGGATTTCTTCCAACTGAAAGGCATTTTAGAGGCGCTATTTGCAGAACTCAACATCTCCAACATGCGTTTCGCCGCCATTTTGGACAATCCTTCCTATCATCCCGGTCGCTGTGCAGGGATCTATTGCGGAGACGTGCAGCTCGGTGTATTCGGCACGATTCACCCCACGGTTTCCAAACGATATGGTTTGACCGATGTGCAGGCTGCAGAGCTTTCCATGGACAAGCTGTTTGCCGCAGCGGACTCCCAGAAGCTATATCGTGCTCTGCCGAAGTTCCCAGCATCCACCCGTGACATCGCCGTGGTGGTCGATGTGCAGACCACAGCCGCCGCACTGGAAGCATGCATTCGCAAAGCAGCAGGTAGCATTCTGGAAGATGTTCGCCTATTTGACATTTATCAAGGTGCCAACATTCCAGACGGCAAAAAGAGCATGGCATATTCCATGATTCTGCGTGCACAAGACCGCACTTTGACCGATGAAGAGTGTGACAATGCGATGCGCAGTGCAATTGATGCCCTGCAAAAAGAATTTCACGCAATTTTACGTGCATAATCTCTTTACTTTTTATGCAATCTGTATTATGCTATAACCATATAGAGAGATTTTTCTAGATACAATAGAAGGGGGGCAGCTTGCATGCTCGACGGAACCAGAAAATTCAGCCTTGCAGACGATGCGGATAAAGAAATGAAACGCACGCTGATTACAGTGTATGATGCACTGAAAGAAAAAGGATACAACCCCATCAATCAGATTGTTGGTTATCTTCTTTCTGAAGACCCCACTTATATCACCAATCACAACAATGCACGTAGCTTGATTCGCAAAATCGACCGCGATGAATTGATGCAGGAATTGGTACAACGCTATTTAGAGAGCTGATTTCTGCAATAGGATACAGAAAAAAAGAAGAGGACGAAAATTCGTCCTCTTCTTTTTCATGACAGCAACAAAAAAACAGACGGAAATCCGTCTGTTTTTCATCAAATCGTGATTACTTATCGAGATTGAATCTCTTCTTAAAGCGGTCAACACGTCCGCCGGTATCGATCAGCTTCTGCTTACCGGTGAAGAACGGATGGCACTTCGAGCAGATGTCCACAACGATATTTTCCTTTGTGGAGCCAGTCTCAATCACATTCCCGCAAGCGCAACGAATCGTTGTCTGCTCGTACTTAGGATGGATACCTTCCTTCATGCTTGTTTCACCTCTTTCCGCATTAGCCTAACAGTCATAAAGCTATGATACCACATTGTGTCGCAAAGTGCAAGCTTTTTTTATGAGGATGTATGGGAATTTCCTTCATTGTAGCTGCCGTTATAGCTGCCTACCGTTATCTTTTGAAATGGTGAAACCAAAATACCCGCCAGAAATCCGCCAAAACCCGCTAATATGAGCAACATAACCCGTTCAGAGGCGGTTCGTTCTTCTCCAAAAAGCCATAAAAAACATTTCTTCATCTTCGATTCCCTCTTATGCCGGATAGACCAATTGTTCCACCTGCCAGTTCCGCAAAACCACCTGCATGGTTTTTGCAATGGCTCTTGCGCCAATCAAATCATGCTCCTGATAGTTGCCGCATTCCGGACGGCTGACTCCCGGCACTGCGCCCGTAAAATCTGCCACAAAATCCATCGTGCTGCGCATCAGCGCAATGGCATCCTGCGTGGTCATGGAACGCACCAAAAAATAAAAACCGGTACGGCAGCCCATGGGTCCGCAATAAATAATCTGGTCACTCCACGCAGAGTTTCGTGTATAGGTTGCAAACAGGTGCTCAAACGTATGCATCGCACCGTTTGCCAAATATTCGCCTCCGTTTGGTGTTACAACACGAATATCGTACGTGGTAATGTCGCCGTCTACACGAGAGATGTACATGCCCGGCATCAAAACATCATGATTTACCGCAAAGCTGGCGATTCTTTGTAAATTCTCTGCCATACCGTTCTGCCCTCCAAATTTTTATCTTTTTCGCTTCCTTAATAATTATACCAGTTTTCTTGACGGACGCAACCCCTTCCCTGTATACTAGAAGAAAAAAAACGTAAAGGAAGATTAGTACATGGTTTGGGGAATTTTAGGAGCTTTAGACACTGAGGTTGCACTCATCTGCGAAAAGATGCAGACCGAACGCACAGAATCCATGTTCGGCACAACCTTTCATGTGGGCACAATCGCAGGGCAGTCCGTGGTTGTGGTGTGCTGCGGCATCGGCAAAGTCAATGCGGCTGCCTGCACCACCACCATGATGCAGCGTTTTGGCGCAGACTGCATCGTTAATGTGGGCATTGCAGGTGCCATGGCGCATGGTCTGCAGGTGCTCGATGTTGTGGCGGCAACCGAAGTGGGCTTTCATGACCAAGATGCCATTATGCTCAAATATTATCCGTCACGTGCCTTTTTTGAAACGGATGCAGCCCTGTGCAAGCTTTGCCGTGATGCATATGCCGCACTTGACTTTGCACGCCCGTTGACCGAAGGCCGCATCGTATCCGGTGACGTGTTCGTTTCTGACCGCACCACCCGTGACTGTATCAACAACACCTACCATCCTGCCTGCGTGGAGATGGAGGGTGCTTCTATTGGTCACGTCAGCTTCATGCACGAAAAGCCGTTTCTGGTCATTCGCACCATGTCTGATACTGCTGATGATGAAGCAGCGCAAACCTATGATGATTTTATGGACCGTGCGGCGCACCAAAGCGCACGTATCATCCTCAAAATGCTCGACCTTGCATCCACAACTGCATAACAGTACGCTCGTGCACCGCCTTTCCTCCAGAGGGCGGTGTTTCTTTTCTCTATTGTAAACCTTTTTATTGACTTTGGTTTACTATGGCAGTATACTGTGCATAGTAACATTTTTACAAAGGAGCTTTTTTCATGAAGATTCGTTCTTTGGTGCTTTGCGCACTTCTCGCAGCGCTCACCGCTGTGCTCTCCCAGCTTTCCATCCCCTTGCCAGGCATGGTACCCATCAACCTCGCCATGCTGTCTGTCTGTCTTTGCGGGGCATTGCTTGGCGCAAAATTAGGTATTATCAGCCAGTTGGTCTATTTGTGCCTTGGATTGGTGGGCATCCCCGTGTTTGCCGGCTTTCGCGGGGGTCTCAGTGTACTGGCAGGTCCAACAGGCGGCTATCTGATTGGCTATGCGGTTGCGGCTTTTCTCATCGGATGGATTTTGCAGCAGAAACCCTCCAAACCCATGCTTCCCATCGCCATGGCAGTCGGTCTGCTTGCCTGCTATACACTCGGCACGGCGTGGTATATGCTGTCCACCTCCACTGCACTTGTTCCTGCCTTGACGGCATGTGTCCTGCCTTTTTTGCCGGGTGACGTGGTGAAAATCGTGGTTGCTTGTCTGGTTGCTGCACGCCTTGGCATCCTGCGGTATGCCACCCCCACGCAAACGACTTGAAGCCTTTTCCTGCACATAGATTGCGCATCCTTTTGCATACCTTGCCTGCTTTGTCGCATAGAATAGCTGGGGCGATGCCCTGCCATTTGAATGACAAAGGATGTGGACTGCTTTGCGACTGGACAATCGCACGTTTCTCTATCGTGCATCCATACTTGCGCTGTCAAATCTAGGGCTGCAGCTGCTGGGCTTCCTCTATCGCATTGCACTGTCACACTTGACGGGTGCGGAGGGTTTGGGTGTCTATCGCTTGGTGCTGTCGGTGTACATGGTGATTTATTCCGCCTGTTTATCCGGCATCACCCTCGCCTGCTCCCGTCTGAGTGCGGCAAAATTGGCAGAAGGGCATCCCGAACAGCTCCGTGCACTGCTGCGCATGGCAGTCGGCATTTTTTCCATCCTCTTTTCCCTCTGTACCGCATTGGTTGCACCCTTTCACGAGTTCATTGCACACACCCTGCTGGGCGACGGTCGCACGGCGGATGCACTGCCGATTATGCTCGGCTGTCTGCTGCTGACCGGCTTTGAGAACATCATCAAATCCTTGTTTATGGGCATTGGACGGGTGCAATATGCTGCCATTTCCGAAGTTTGTGAGCAGATTCTGCGTCTGGTGATTGTGGTGACACTGCTTTCGCTTTATGGCGGGACTGATTACGGACGCATTGCGGCGTTGATTCTGCTCGGCATGACGCTGAGTGAAATTTTTTCCGTGACATTTCTGAGCATTTTATATCGTAAACACATTCGTCCGCTTGGCAGCGAGCAAACCGTCCATGCCGACCACAACCTCTTGCACAGCACCTTGGACATTGCGCTGCCGCTTTCCTTTGCCGCTGTCATCAGCAATATCATCGGCTCTGCCAATGCCGTGATTTTGCCGCGGCGTTTGGTGGTTGCCGGTTATACGGAGAGCGAAGCCATCAGCGCACTGGGTGTCATTTCCGGCATGTCAGGCCCGTTGATTTTGCTGCCAATTGCACTGATTGGTGCACTGACCGCCGTGCTAGTGCCGCACATCACCGATGCACAGGCACGTGGCAACCCTGTGCGCGTGCAGGCATTGGCGCAAAAGGCGCTCATCGCCACCGGACTGATTGGCGTGCCGGCAACTGCTGCGTTGGTGCCGCTTGCACCCAGCTTGGCTCGCTTATTTTTTTCGCAGGCGCTCTCGCTTCCTTATATGCTGCTGCTTGGCATTGATGCCGTGCTGACCTATTATCAAATCGTTGCTGCCTGCATTTTAAATGGCGTTGGGGAACAGCGTCGTGCCGTGATTGGCGCCATTTTAGGCGAATCCGCACAGCTGTTTTTGACATGGCGGCTTGCCAGTAATGCCGCGCTTGGCATCTATGGATATATCCTTGCGATGATTTGCAGCGCACTTCTGGTATGTATCCTACATCTTTACAACATCCGTGTCTGTATTGGTTTGCAGTTTCGATTTTTGCGCATTTTTGGCATTCCTCTACTCTGCGGTGCAATGGTATATTTTTGGGTGCGTGTTTTTTACAGCTTCTTTCTTGGCGTGTTCGGTGCGCAATGGTGCGCCACCCTTTGGTCCGCCGCAACCGCACTGCTTTTATATCTGGCATTGCTGCGGATGCTTGGCATTTCCGTGTGGCAGTATATCTCCCATCGCTTGGAACACCCCATATTTCCCACCTTCTGGAGTTCTTTATAGCTGTTTTTTCGCCTAATAACGTGCGATTTGGTCATTTTATTTCTCCCCTTGCGTCATTTCGCAGAACGTGGTAAGATAGATAACACAACCATGATGTGATGCAGCATTAGGGAAGGAGCATGTTCCATGACGATACGAAAGCAGGTCACTTGCGCACTTGCCGCTGCTTTATGCGCAATTTCACTGACGGCTTGCGGTGCTGCCGCCACCACTACGACCACAACAAGCACCCCCTCGACCACCACCGACACCACCAGCACCGCCGCCTCTAGTTCCAACTCCACGTTTACCCCCTCCACCAGCACAACCGGCGGCAACACCACCGGATATGGCGCCGCCACTGCCACCACAGGCGGCTCAACCGTTCGCACTGGCAGTACGACAGTGGGTTCTGTCCAAACCGTGACAGACAGCTCCCAAAACAGTATTTTAAACGACAGCAATTATGCCACCTCTGCCGCCTCGGTTTACGGTGCGGATGCTCTGGCACAGGCTGCTGCCGCACAAGCCGCCGCCACGGACCAAGCCGTCGCAGCACAGCAAAAAACGGTCAACGGCAGCGCAATGACCCGCACTACAACCACAACAACGCCCTAATCCAATCCCCCCACTGCTGATGCAATGGGGGATTTTTTATATGCCGCACCACCTTGCCCTCTTGACAATTGACCGTGAACAATGCTATGCTTTGAGATAAAGTATTTCATTTTATGAGGCATTTCAAATGAGTTTCAATCAAAAAATCGGCGCAATTGCGCTTGTCACAGTGTTGCTTTCCGGCTGCGGTGTAACTGCTTCCTCGGATACCGCCAACACCCCCACCTCCAAAGACATTTTCGCCATGGACACCGTCATGACTGTCACGGCCTACGGCTCTTCTGATGCCGTGGAGAATGCCGTTGCCGAAATTGAGCGTCTGGATGCATTGCTTTCTATCAGCAGCGACACTGGCGAAATTGCACCCATCAACCAAAACGGCTCTGGCAAAATTTCCGATGAATTGGCAGCTCTGCTCCAAAAAGCACTGGACATCGGCAAGGATACCGACGGCGCATTTGACTGCACTATTCTGCCCGTCATGCAGCTGTGGGGCTTTACCACGCAAAATTACGCCGTTCCCAATGCCGATACCCTCGCAAAAACCTTGTCCCTCGTCAACTATCAGGCGGTGCAAATCAATGCTGACAATGTTGTCACCCTGCCCACAGGTGCCGGCTTGGATTTGGGCGGTATCGCCAAAGGCTATGCGTCTGACCGTGTCATGCAAGTATTCCAAGCGGATGGTGTCACCTCCGGCATTGTATCCCTCGGCGGAAATGTGCAGACCCTCGGCACAAAGCCAGATGGCTCTCTCTGGAATGTTGCCGTGCAGGACCCCAACAATCTGGAGGACTATGTTGGAGTGATTGCCACCTCCGACAAAGCCATTATCACCTCCGGCGGGTATCAACGCTATTTTGACCAAGATGGTGTCCGTTATCATCACATCATTGACCCTCAAACCGGCTATCCGGCACAGAGCGGCTTGCTTTCGGCAACCATTGTCAGCGCCTCCGGCACATTGGCAGATGGGCTTTCTACTGCGATGTTTATCATGGGGCTGGACAAAGCCAGCACCTATTGGCGCGCGCACAAAGCGGACTTTGATGCCGTTTTTATTACAAACAACGGTGATGTTTATGTGACAGCTGGTTTGCAAGACTGCTTTACTATGCAGGACGGCAGCACTTTCCAAGTGATTTCATAAGAAAAACCCCCGTGTGTCTTGGATGTTCCAAAACACACGGGGTTTTTTATGGTTATGTGCGGTTTATGATGCGCATTTGCAGACTTTCCATGACATCCAGTGCCTTCTCGTGCAGCGTATCATCGCCGCTTGCACAAAGCGATGCGTCAATCACCACCTGCGCTTCCGGCCACTGTGCCTGCAGCATTGTGGCGTTTGCAATCACGCACATATTGGTCACCAAACCGACCACCAAAATCTCAGAGATGTCACCAATCTTTTCCGCAACCTTTGCCAGTGCAGCGGGCGGTACACCAAAGGAGTTTTTCTCGATTTCAAACAAATGATGCGTGATGCAGGTTTCGCAAAAAACGCTCTGCGTTTCTCCGTAAAGCCGATGTCCTTCACTGCCCTTGATGCAGTGCTCCACCGGCAATGCCTGCCCTTCTCTTGTTTCACGATAATTCCCGCCATGGGTATCATATGTGAACAACAGCATGTCACCCGATGCCAGATATTCCTGCACCAGCTTTGCAATGCCCTTATCGATGGTTTTTGCCTTGGCAAATCCCAACGCACCGTCCACAAAATCATTCTGATAATCAATCACAGCCAACAATTTTCGCATATTGTTTTCCTCCTTTGTCTGCACCGTGCATCCTTACGGCAGTATTCCCCCAGATGCACGCCTCCATACGGTTTATTGCATGATTGCACCGGTATCGGCAGAGCCAACCAGACGAGAATAACGATTCAGCCAACCAGTCTTGAACTTCGGCGAGCGTGGTGTCCATGCTGCACGGCGTGTTTCCATCTCTTCGTCCGAGATTTTCACACAGATGGTGGATGCAGGAATATTGATTTCGATGGTGTCGCCTTCTTGAATCAGCGCAATTTCACCGCCTGCTGCCGCCTCTGGTGAAACGTGTCCGATAGAAGCACCACGAGATGCACCCGAAAAACGGCCATCGGTAATCAAAGCACAGTCTTTATCTAGCTGCATGCCTGCCAATGCGGAGGTCGGATTGAGCATTTCACGCATGCCGGGACCGCCAGACGGACCTTCATACCGAATGACAACCACGTCGCCCTTTTGGATTTTTCCATCATAAATTGCCTGAATGGCAGCTTCTTCTCCGTCAAACACACGTGCCGGACCGCTGTGTATCATCATTTCAGGCGCTACCGCCGAACGCTTGACCACACAGCCATTCTTTGCAATATTGCCCCACATAACGGCAATACCGCCCGTTTCGCTGTATGGATTTTCGATAGGACGGATGACCTCTGGGTTCTGGTTGGACACGCCTTCCAGATTTTCGCCCACAGTTTTTCCGGTTGCAGTAATCAGGGACAAGTCCAGCAAACTGCGCTTGTTCAGCTCACTCATCACTGCCGGAATGCCGCCTGCTTCCCACAAATCACGGATGTGATGTGGGCCTGCCGGTGCCAGATGACACAGGTTCGGAATCTTTGCAGACAAATCGTTGATGGTCTTGAGGGTAATATCCACACCTGCTTCGTTTGCCAGTGCCAGCAAATGCAGCACGGAGTTGGTAGAACATCCCAATGCCATTTCGCAGGTCAATGCGTTTTGGAAGGCTTGCTGGGTCAAAATATCCAGCGGCCGGATATTGCGCTTGAGCAGCTCCATAATCTGCATGCCGGCATGCTTTGCCAGATGAATACGATGCGAATACACCGCTGGAATCGTGCCGTTGCCAGGCAAAGCAAGACCCAACGCTTCGGAAAGGCAGTTCATGGAGTTTGCCGTATACATTCCTGCGCAGGAACCGCAGCTCGGGCAGGAATCCACTTCACATGCTTTCAACTTATCTGCATCAATCAGCCCTGCTTTGTATGCACCCACCGCTTCAAAAGTCTTGGACAAGGACACTTCCTCGCCGTCATACTTGCCTGCCAGCATTGCGCCGCCGGAAACCACAATTGCCGGAATATTCAGACGTGCTGCAGCCATCATCATGCCCGGCACAATCTTATCGCAGTTCGGAATCAGCACCAACGCATCAAACTGGTGCGCATTGGCGAGGGTTTCCACGCTGTCGGCAATCAATTCACGAGAGGCAAGGGAATAATGCATGCCGGTGTGACCCATCGCAATGCCATCGCAGACACCAATCGCAGGCACCATGATTGGGGTGCCGCCTGCCATGCGCACGCCTGCCTTGACTGCGTCACAAACCTTGTCCAAATTGATATGACCCGGAATGATTTCGCTGTGTGCCGAAACAACGCCAATGATAGGGCGGTTCATCTCTTCGTCCGTCAAACCGCATGCACGCAGCAGAGAACGCTGGGGGGTGCGTTCTGCACCTGCGGTAATGTTATGGCTTCTTAATTCCATCACGTGTTCCTCCTCTTATTTCTTGGGTAAAAGTCAAGACGAGGTTGGGCGCAATGCCCGCCCTCGTCTTGCTTATCATGGCTTTTCTCTATGCAATTGCACCGAAAAAATTACTTCTTCAGCCAGCTCATCATGCTGCGCAGACGAGTACCGGTTTCTTCAAGCTCGGTTTCTGCTTCCAGCTGACGGGTTGCAAGGAACTTTGCACGACCGCCTGCACGGTTTTCCTGAATCCATTCAGACGCAAAGGTGCCGTCCTGGATTTCACGCAGAATCTTCTTCATTTCCTTGCGGGTTTCATCGGTTACGATGCGGCGGCCTGCACGATAATCGCCATATTCTGCAGTGTCAGAGATGGAATAACGCATCTTCGCAAAGCCGCCTTCGTTGACGAGGTCAATAATCAGCTTCATTTCATGAACGCATTCAAAATAAGCGTTCTCCGGCTTGTAGCCTGCTTCTACCAGTGTTTCAAAGCCCGCCTTCATCAGCTCGCAAACACCGCCGCACAGAACAGCCTGCTCGCCGAAGAGGTCGGTTTCGGTTTCTTCGCGGAAAGAGGTTTCCAGAATGCCTGCACGACCGCCGCCGATGCCGGAAGCATATGCCAAAGCCAGCTCCTGCGCCTTGCCGCTTGCATCCTTCTCAATTGCGATGAGGCACGGTACGCCATGACCTTCCTGATACTGACGGCGCACGGTGTGTCCCGGTCCCTTCGGTGCAATCATGATGACGTCGACATCAGCCGGCGGCATGATTTGCTTGAAGTGAATGTTGAAGCCGTGTGCAAATGCCAATGCATTGCCTGCTTCCAGATTCGGTGCAACAACATCCTTATAGATGTCTGCCTGCAGTTCGTCCGGTACCAGCATCATGACGATGTCGCCAGCTTTTGCTGCTTCTGCCGGTGTCATAACGGTCAAACCTGCGGCTTCTGCCTTTTCTGCGTGCTTAGAGCCCGGGCGCAGACCAACAACGACCTTCACGCCGGAATCATGCAGATTTTGCGCATGTGCGTGACCCTGAGAACCAAAACCGATGACTGCGACAGTCTTTCCATCCAACAGACCCAGATTACAATCTGCATCATAGAACATTTTTACCATTGTAGTTGCCTCCATTTTTTGTTGTATATTAGTTGTTTTATGAAAAACCAAAATTTAATTTGTCATTGCGGCAATGCCGGAACGACAAGTTTCCAAAACTTGAAAATTGGAAATCACCGTCAAAAATGCGTCCACACGGCTTGGCATCTCTGTGAGTTCCAAAATAAGGATATTTTTATCAGATTGTGCGATATGCGCCCCATAAACGGCTGCAACTTCTCGAGCACTTTCCCGCACCAGAGAATCCTCCACCTGAATTTTGACGAACACCATTTCACGACAGAATGCTTTCTGCTCGTGCAGGTGGTCAACGGACACTACCTCTTCCAGCTTGGAAAGCTGCTTTGTGATTTGCTCTAAAATCGCATCATCCCCCGCAACGACAAGGGTAATGCGTGAAATCTTGGGGTCTGTGGTGGCGGAAACCGTCAGCGAATCAATGTTGTAACCACGACGTCCAAACAGGCTGGATACGCGCGCCAAAACGCCCGCATTATTTTTTACCACAACGGACAAAATATACTTTTCCACGCCAACCCCTCCTTAATTTAAGACGATATTTTCGATGCTGCCGCCTGCCGGAATCATCGGCAGCACACGCTCATCACGGTCAATGATACATTCAATCACCACAGGTCCTGTGGACTGCAGTGCCTTTTGCAGGGCATCCTCCAGTTCAGCTGGTGTCGTGCAGCGGAAGCCCTTTGCGCCGAATGCCTCGGCAAGCTTTACATAATCGGTTTTGCGCTCCAAGGTGGTGGAGGCATACCGCTTGTCATAGAACATGGTTTGCCATTGCCGCACCATACCCAGCACTTCATTGTTCATCAGCACGGTGATCACCGGCAAATCATAGGTGACCGAGGTGCACAGCTCATTGAGATTCATATGAAAGCTGCCATCTCCTGTTACATGAATGACATGACTGTTTGGACATCCCACTTGCGAACCGATTGCCGCACCATAGCCAAATCCCATCGTGCCCAAACCGCCAGAAGAAACAAATCGGTTGGGACGATTGCGCTTGCAGTACTGTGCAGCCCACATCTGGTGCTGCCCCACATCGGTCGCAATGACCGTATCATCATCCGTCATGTTTACGATGGTATCCATAATGTGATGCGGTTTCAGACTGGTTTCGCTTTCAATGGGACGATAATCCAAACGCTGCTTCCAGTCCGCAATCTGTGCCATCCATTCGGGATGCTTTTTCTGCTCCAACAGCGGCAGAATCTCTTGCAAAAAGCTCTTGGCATCCGACACCACAGAGGCATCAATGTTGATATTTTTATTGATTTCGGCGGCATCAATGTCCACATGAATGATTTTGGCATGCTTTGCAAACTTCTCTGGATTGGTCGCCACACGGTCAGAAAATCGTGCACCAATCGCAAGGAGCACATCCGCTTCGTTCACCGCGCGGGTTGCAGATGCCACACCGTGCATGCCAATCAGCCCCAGATTGAGCGGCTCATCCGAACGCAGCACGCCCAAAGCCATCATGGTGCTTGCCGCCGGAATTTCTGCATGCTGCATAAAAGCAAGCAATGCCTCCGATGCCTGCGACAGCTGCACCCCGCCGCCGAAATAAATCGCCGGACGCTGTGCGCCGTTAATCAGTTCTGCAATATGTTGCAGACAATCCTGTGCAATTGGATACGCCTTTGCCGTGTCCAGCGGTGGTTTGCTTTCAAATTCGCAAACCGCAGCCGTGACATCCTTTGGAATGTCGACCAAAACCGGCCCCGGACGGTCACTGTTTGCAATGCGGAAAGCTTCCCGCACAGTATCCGCCAAATCCTCTACCCGCTGCACTACAAAGTTGTGCTTGGTAATCGGCATGGTGATGCCCGCAATATACACTTCCTGAAAGCTGTCCTTGCCGATGAGGGGCGTGCCAACATTGCCCGTAATCGCAACCATCGGCACCGAATCCATATAAGCGGTTGCAATGCCTGTGACAAGGTTGGTGGCACCCGGTCCACTGGTTGCCAAACACACCCCTGTTTTGCCGGTCACGCGCGCATATCCATCCGCTGCGTGTGCCGCTCCCTGTTCATGCGCTGTAATGATATGGCGAATGCGATTTTGATTTTTGTAGAGTGCATCATAAATATTGAGCACCGCACCCCCTGGATAACCAAAAATCGTATCCGCTCCCTGTTCGAGCAAAACCTCAATCAAGATTTCCGACCCATTTTTTTGCATGTCATTCACCACTCTTTCTCGCATCATGCAACAAAAAAAGCCCCCATCTCTTGCAATTTACAAGAGACAAAGACTTCAACATTCTCTGCGGTACCACTCTTATTGTCGCTCCAAAAGCGACCAACTCAAATCCCATCTGCCATAACAAGCAAATGCGCAACCGAATAACGACGGTCAATCGTTCCAACCTACACAGAAAATTTTTCCTTCAGCCGACTGCTCTTGGGGAGACTTTCGCACTTTCCTTCCTCTGCCGCTTTACACCTGCCAGCGGCTCTCTGCAAGATTTCGGACGCTACTTTTCCCAGTCAATGCATTTCTGATATATGCAATCATTATACGATTCTCTTTTCAAAAAGTCAACGGTATTTTGCAGATTCTTTTGGAAAAATAGGATACCGCCGTTGCTGTGTCCGCTTCTGCGCCTGCGTTGTATCGCTTGGTCTGACTGTGGTCTTTTTTTACAAAGTTTCCTTTGAAACTTTTTTTAAAAAAATGCTTGACTTTCGATGCCGATACGGGTATAATAATTTTTGTCAGCGAGAACAGCGCAGACAAAACAAGATATTGCCGAATTGTGTAATGGTAGCACGACAGACTCTGACTCTGTTTGTCTGGGTTCAAATCCTAGTTCGGCAGCCAAATTCAAAACCCCTGTAACTCTTATGGAAATAAGACTTACAGGGGTTTTTCTTAACTTTTTGTGTCTGTAAAGCTATTTTGTAATTTTATCCATTCTACGCCTTAACCCTCTGAAAACGCCATTTGACCCCATTGTGTTGGGGTCAGAATAACAGTAGAATCCCCTTCTGCAATTGGCAGATTGCAGCACCGCCCCCTCTCCAGACACTTCCTCCCACCGAACGACATTTCCTACAAGCATTCATATTGTTTTGTTCTGTTTTGCAAACAAGACTTTCTTTCTATTTTAAACCGATTTTCCAACATCCTATTCCATTTTATATATCATTAAAGCTATTTTTTGATATGTTTTTCCAATAATTTTATGTATATGAAATATAATTACATACTTAAATCTTCATTTTTAAAACATTTATTTATATCGTTTTTTATTTAACTTTACGTCATTTATAGAAATTTTTTCATAAAATACTATAAAATATTAACAACATCCGATATTTCTATCTGTTTATGAAAGATAACCTTTAAAAAGTATTGTATTTTCTTCATTTGTTTAGTATAATAATCTACATTAAAACTTAATAAATGACAAAGACGTCATTATTATGAGAATATTTATCAATATCCTCATAATTTTGTCGTCTTTTTTATTAAGGCAATCATTTTTTATACGATCAAGGAGGTTTCTTTTATGGAAGGATTCAATGGAGCTGATATGACGTTTGTCATCATCTCCGCAGCTTTGGTTATGCTAATGGTGCCGGGACTGGCACTGTTTTACGGCGGTATGGTCAAGAGCCGAAACGTTTTGAGCACCACATTACACAGCTATGCGGCTTTGGTGCTGATTTCAGTGCAGTGGATTGTCGTTGGATATTCGCTGGCTTTTGGTCCGGATATTGGCGGTTTTATCGGCAATTTGGATTGGTCTTTTCTGCGCCATATTGATTTGCTCTCCAGCGCAGACTACGCCCCCACCATCCCGCATCTTTTATTTGTTTCGTTTCAAATGATGTTTGCCATCATCACTGCAGCGGTCATTTCGGGTGCATTTGCCGAGCGCATGCGATTCCCGGCATTTATCTTGTTTGTGCTATTGTGGAGCACCTTTGTCTATGCGCCCATTGCTCATTGGGTATGGGGTGACGACGGCTGGCTCAATCAGCTTGGAGTAGAAGACTTCGCCGGTGGATTTGTGGTTGAAATCAACTCCGGTATCTCTGGTCTGGTGGCTGCCATCATGATTGGCAGACGTAAAAAGACCACCCCAGAGCCGCACCATGTTCCTATGGCGATTTTAGGCGCAGGACTGCTGTGGTTTGGATGGTTTGGCTTCAATGCCGGCAGTGCACTTGCTATGAACGGCGTTTCTGTAAACGCATTTTTAACCACCAATACCTCTGCCGCAACTGGTGCACTCTCTTTTGTGGCTTGTGAATGGATATACAATAAAAAACCCACAGCACTTGGCACAGTCAGTGGTGCCATCGCCGGTTTGGTTGCCATCACACAAGGGGCTGGCTTTGTTTCACCCATGTCTGCCCTGTTTATTGGCTTTGTCGGCGGCATTTGCAGTTTTTTTGCCATCGTGGTTTTAAAATCCAAGCTTGGATATGATGATGCGTTGGATGCTTTTGGCTGTCACGGTGTTGCAGGCATTTGGGGTGCGATTGCCACCGCTGTCTTCTCCACCAAAACGGTCAATCCCGCTGGCATGGATGGTCTTATCCATGGTGACGCAACTTTATTGAAGCATCATCTGATTGGCATTGGCGCTGTCGTTCTGTATGCCTCTGTTGTAACCTTTCTCATCATCAGTGCCATCAAGCTAGTGGTAAAGCTTCGCACCGAAAAGGAAGAAGAAACCGCAGGCTTGGACGAAGCTCTGCACGGCGAATGCGCATACAACATTTTCATGTAATCTTTACTTATTTTATTTCATTGCGTTTTAACTTTATTTTATATTGTATATGATAAAAAATCATGATATAATGAAGCCACCAAAAGGAGGCGATACGCATGAGTGATAAAATGACAAAGGTAGATATTATTACTGCGCCCAACAAAATAGATGATTTGATGGAAGCGTTAGACAAAATCGGTGTGACCGGCATGACGGTTTCCAATGTGTCCGGCTGTGGTGTACAAAAAGGGCACAAGCAGTATTATCGTGGTATGGCTGTCGATGTGAAGCTGTTGTCCAAGGTGAAGGTGGAAATCGTCATTTGTGAAATCCCCGTGCAGACCTTAATTGATACCGTAAAAGATGTTTTACATACCGGCAGCATGGGCGATGGAAAGATTTTCGTGTATGATGTCGCCAACGTGATTCGTATCAGCAACGGCGCAGAGGGCAAAGACGCTTTGAGCCAATATAACTAAAACAACTCCTTTATTTACGAGATATTTGCAAAAAAGACAGAATCCTACCGGATTCTGTCTTTTTTGCAGTTTTAATCGTATTAAATGCGTTTTGCCAGCACAGCGCTGTACTGCGCACGAAATGCCTCAAATGTGTCCTGTTCAATTTCCGTGCGGATGCGCTCCATCAAATGATTATAGAACCACAAATTATGCAGCACCAACAGACGCTGCGACAGCATTTCTCCCGCACGCAGCAAATGCCGCAAATATGCACGGCTAAACGAACGACAGGTCGGACAGCCGCAGCCTTCCTCAATTGGACGGTCATCGGTCTGATATTTGGCGTTTTGGATATTGATAATGCCGTTCCAAGTAAACAAATGCCCATGCCGTGCGTTTCGGGTGGGCATGACACAGTCAAAGAAGTCCACCCCACGTGCCACCGCTTCAATGATATTGGACGGTGTGCCGACCCCCATCAAATACCGTGGCTTATGCACCGGCGCATGCGGCAGAACGGTATCCAAAATATGATACATCACATCATGGCTTTCCCCAACCGCCAACCCGCCGATGGCATAACCCGGCAAATCCATCTCGGCGATTTCCTGCATGTGCTGGATGCGCAAATCATCATATGTGCCGCCTTGATTGATGCCGAACAGCAGCTGCTGCCGATTGACGGTATCTTCCTTGGCATTCAGCCGTGCCAATTCCTCTTTGCAGCGATGCAGCCAACGGGTTGTGCGGTCAACCGATGCCTTGACATAGTCGTAGGTTGCTGGATTTTCCACACATTCGTCAAACGCCATTGCAATGTCCGACCCCAAATTGGACTGGATGCGCATGCTTTCTTCCGGCCCCATAAAAATCTTGCGGCCATCCACATGGGAATGGAAATACACGCCCTCTTCCTTGATTTTGCGCAATTCAGACAGCGAAAACACCTGAAATCCGCCGCTGTCTGTCAGCATCGGCCCTTCCCAACGCATAAACTTGTGCAGCCCCCCCATTTGGCGCACCACTTGGTCGCCCGGACGCACATGCAGATGATAGGTGTTGGACAACTCCACTTGACAGCCGACTTCCTGCAAATCAAATGCGTCCACAGCACCCTTAATCGCACCCGCCGTGCCCACATTCATGAAAACCGGTGTCTGCACCGCACCATGCGCCGTTTGGAAGGTGCCACGGCGTGCCTCACCGGATTTGTTCAATAACTCAAATGTTCCTACTTGCATAAAACTCCTACTCTATTTCCCTTTTTAATAAATCAGCATGGAATCGCCAAACGAGAAAAAGCGATATTCTTCCGCAATCGCCTGCTGATAGGCATCCAGCACCGTTTCACGCCCTGCAAAGGCAGAAATCAGCATCATCAGCGTGCTTTCCGGCAGATGAAAATTGGTCACCAGATGGTCAACGGTTTTAAACCGATAGCCCGGATACATAAAAATATCCGTCCAACCGGACTGCTCTCGAACCATTCCCTGCTCATCGGAAATCGTTTCCAACGTACGGCAGGCAGTTGTGCCAACGGCAAACACTTGATGTCCGTTTGCATGCGTTTCGTTGATGATGCGAGCGGTTTCTGCATCCATGGTGTAATATTCGGCGTGCATTTTGTGCGCCGTGACATCCTCCACCTTGACAGGGCGGAACGTTCCCAATCCCACATGCAATGTGACATAGGCAAGCTGCACCCCTTTTTCCCGTATCTTCCCCAGCAGTTCCTCTGTGAAATGCAGTCCTGCGGTCGGTGCCGCCGCCGAACCCGGTGTTTTGGAATATACGGTTTGATAGCGTTCTTGGTTCTCTAACTTTTCCTTAATATAGGGCGGCAGGGGCATCGTGCCTAGTTTCTCCAAAAGCTCCAAAAACACGCCTTCATACTGAAAGCGAATCATGCGGTTGCCGCTTTCCGCATCGACCGACTCCACTTTCGCCTGCAGCAGCCCATCGCCAAAGGTCAACTGCACGCCCTCTCGGGTTTTCTTGCCGGGACGGGTCAAGCATTCCCACAAGCCATCGCCCTTATCCGTCAGCAGCACAACCTCAATCGGTGTCGTTCTGCCAACCGCCTGCCCCATCAACCGTGCCGGAATCACACGAGAATTGTTCATTACAAGCGTATCGCCTGGCTGCAAATATTCCAGTAAATCGGTAAAATGGCGATGTAACACGCTGCCATCTGTGCGATTGAGCACCAACAGCCGTGACGCATCCCGCTGCTCGAGCGGATGCTGTGCAATCAATCGTTCTGGTAAATCAAAATAAAAATCACTGGTTTTCATAGTACTCCACTTTTCTGCTGCTCAATTTACAATTTCAATGCCACTGAAATAAAATTTCAGAATCTGGTCATAGGTCATGCCTTGCTCTGCCATTGCCTTTGCGCCGCATTGGCTCATGCCCACCAAATGACCCCAGCCACGCCCGTCAAACGTAAATTCTGTGGATGCCGTGGCATGCACTGTGCTGACCGCAGTGGCATTTACCGTGCCGTAAATGCTTTGTGCACCGCTCAAAATGCTGTCACCAATGCTCCCTGTCGTGGTGGGTTCTGTGGGCGTTGGTGTGGTGGGCGTTTCGTCCGCATCAAGGCTTCCCGCACCGTTTATCGTATAGCGTTGGCTATTCAGCCCAAACACCGTGCGGCACTTGGCTTTCTCCAACATAACGGTGTTACCGCTTGTGTCCGTCACCGTGACCTGCAACACATTGCCCATTGCGGTTTTTTGGGTCACTGCCACATCCGTCACCGTACCAATGCTGTATCCTGCGTTTTGCAGCTTTGCCGCAACTTCCGCAGCGCTCAGTGTCACCGACCAAATGCCGTTGTATGCCGCTTGCGTATTTTCATAAGGGTCTTGCACGCCTTTCAGATAGCTATACGAGCCACCCCAGACATTTTCGGCATTTTCTGTTGCGCCGCCGTCCGCCGCAAAGAAGAAAAGCGTCACAGGACTACCGTCCACCACCGCATATTGCCCCACGGTCTGCTCCACTGCGCTGTCGGAATTGTCCGTTGCGCTGTTGCGTCCACGATATACTTGGCAATCGGTCGTGTTGCACAAATCAAACCCTAACGCACTATGCTTATTCACACTCTGCATCGCATAGGAGCGTGCACAAACCGCCTGTGCCTTGAGTGCCTCCACGCTCCAATCTGGACTCATCTCATAGGGCACAACACCCTTCACATAATCCTCCAGTTCTACATAGTTTATCACAGAGAGATTACTGTTTGCCGTGCGCAAATACGCAAAGTTTCCATAATATTTGTAACCTTTAAACCATGTCACAGGCTTGTCTGCGCCCTGTGGTACGATTGCAAACAGGTCACTGCCGTCATAGCTGAACAAAACCGTTCCCGTGTCGGTCTGCGCCACCGTCACACCGGTCGCAGCGCCGCCTACTGCGGTCTGCCCATCGCCTGCCGCCGCCTGTGCCGCCGCAAGCGTCGCATAATTGCCGATACGCACATGATAGCTGCCGTCATAAGACACAAAGCCGCCTGCCGCCGCTGCCGCCGCTGCTGCCTCGCTTTGTGACGAATAGGAAGCGTCCATCTGCACATGATAGGCACCAACCGTGGGGGTCCCTGTCGTTTCTTCATATGTATTGCTGGAGGACTTTGCATAACTGCTTTCTGCCTTGAGCATCACCAGCTTGGTTGCAGAAATGGAAAAAAGGCTGTGAAATGTTTTTGCGCTGTCATAATATCCCGCCTGATAGCCACTGCCCTGCTCATTTTGCAGCTGCGGTGCTGCCAATGCATTGCCGCTGTAATACAGACCGATGCGCAGAATCAAACTGGTGTCTGCTGCCGCAACAGACGATGCCGGCACCATCATCAGCGTACAGACAACAAGCAAAATGCTCAAAAATCGTTTCATTATTGAAATTTCCTCCTCTTTCTATTGACAAATAATGCACAGTACACTACAATGGAATAGAGATTCTGCTCATGTAAAATTGGACGGATAGAGGCGCGGACTTCATCAGTATCTTCCCCGAGGACACACAGACCGAGGACGGGAAGCGAAAGGGGCAGTCCGCCGAAGGCAGCCTTGCGGTGTGGCAAAACTGTCTGGACAGCTTGGATAATATCGAACTGTCTGTCACCGAGAACCCCCGGTGGAGTGCTATCACAATGCGGAAGAAGGTTTTGCGCTCTTTTTTCCATTATAGTATAGCCCGAACCGGTTTGCAACCGGTTTTTTCTTTTGCCTTTTGCCACCTCAGCACGATTGGCATCGTTCTTTCGATGGAAGAACCTCGAAAATGGCGCATCTATAGTTTAGGAGGAAGTATGATTATGAAGCAGTATAATGTTGGCATCGTGGGTGCAACCGGTATGGTTGGACAGCGTTTTTCGCTACTTTTGGAAAACCATCCGTGGTTTCACGTGGTAGCCATCGCCGCATCCAGCCGCAACGCCGGCAAAACCTATGCCGAAGCTTGCGAAGGCCGCTGGAAAATGAGCGTTCCCATGCCGGAAAAAATGAAGGATATGGTCATGCTGGATGCAGACGCAGATGCTGAAAAGCTGGTATCCCAAGTAGATTTCATTTTCTGTGCAGTTGATATGAAGAAGGAAGAAATCCGTGCACTGGAAGAACGCTATGCAAAGCTGGAATGCCCTGTGGTTTCCAACAACAGCGCACATCGCTTCACGCCCGATGTGCCGATGATTATTCCGGAAATCAACCCAGAGCACGCAGAAATCATTCCGGCTCAGCGCAAGCGTTTGGGCACAAAGCGTGGTTTCATTTCCGTCAAGTCCAACTGCTCCATCCAAAGCTATGTGCCGGCATTGACCGCCCTCAAAGCATTTGAGCCGACCGAGGTTGCCGTGTGCACCTATCAAGCGATTTCCGGCGCAGGCAAAAATTTTGAAACCTGGCCCGAAATGCTCGACAACGTCATCCCCTACATCGGCGGCGAAGAAGAAAAGTCGGAAAAAGAACCCATGAAGGTTTGGGGGCATGTCGATGGTGACCACATCGAAAATGCCACTTCCCCCAAGATTACTGCGCAGTGCCTGCGTGTGCCGGTTTCCGATGGACATATGGCGGCGGCATTCGTAAAGTTTGCGAAAAAGCCGACCCGTGACGAAATTCTTTCCTGCTGGAAGAATTATTCCGGTCGTGCACAGGAGCTGCAGCTGCCGTCTGCGCCGCAGCATTTCCTGACCTATTTTGAAGAAGACAACCGCCCGCAAACCAAGCTGGACCGTGATTTAGAAGGCGGCATGGGCGTTTCCATCGGTCGTTTACGTGAAGACACCATTTATGATTATAAGTTTGTCAGCCTTTCCCACAACACCCTGCGTGGTGCGGCAGGCGGCGCTGTTCTGATGGCAGAACTGCTCTGCGCAGAAGGCTATATGGACTAATGATAAACATCGTTTCCGTTTTAGGAGGTCATCTTTTATGAAACATCCCGTATTTACCGGCGCATCGGTTGCTGTCATTACCCCTTTCACGCAAACCGGCCAGGTCGATTACGCGGAATTTAAAAAAATTCTGGATTATCAGATTGCACACGGCACCGATGCGATTACCATTGTCGGCACAACGGGCGAATCCTCTTCCCTGCATGACAAAGAGCATCGGGAAGTGCTTGCCTTCGGCGTGGAATACATCAACCACCGTGTGCCCGTCATCGCTGGTACGGGTTCCAACCACACGGATTATGCGGTTGCACTCACGCAATTTGCCAAGGAGTGCGGGGCAGATGCCGTGCTGTCTGTGACACCATATTACAACAAAACCACCCAGCGTGGTCTAATCAAGCATTTTGAAACGATTGCCGACAGTGCAGATATTCCGGTGATTTTATACAATGTACCCTCCCGCACGGGCATGACCATTCGTCCGGAAACCTACCTTACACTTTCCAAACACCCCAATATCAACGGCGCAAAGGAAGCCAGCGGCGATTTTTCGGCGATTGCAGAAGCGATGCATCTGTGCGGCGATGACCTCAACTTCTGGTCGGGAAATGATGACCAAATCGTGCCGTTGATGGCAATGGGCGGTAAGGGCGTGATTTCTGTGCTGTCCAATGTGGCACCGCAGGTCAGCCATGACATTGCCGCAGCTTGTCTTGCAGGGGATTTCCAAGAAGCAACCCGCCTGCAACTGCACTATCTGCCGCTGATTAACGCCCTCTTCACCGAAGTGAACCCCATTCCGGTCAAGGCAGGCATGGAACTGCTCGGTTGGCAGACTGGCGATGTACGCATGCCCTTGGTGTCCCTCAGCGAAGAACACCGTGCCCTGCTCCAACGCACGCTGGATGCGTTCGGCTGCACCATCCAAGCATAATTGCCCCTGCGGCACAGAAAGATAAAGGAGTACCGAAATCATGCTTAGAATTGCACTTTCCGGCTGTAACGGTCGCATGGGTCGTGTTATCACGGACATTTGTGCGCAAAAAAATGATTTGAAAATTGTTGCGGGATTTGATATTACGGGAGAAAAGCTTTCCGATTTTCCGGTTTACACCGACCCGTTTGAGTTTACGGGTGCGTGTGATGTTATCATTGATTTTTCCAACATCGCCTCGACCGAAAGCCTGCTGCACTACTGCACCAAAACCAAAACCCCCATTGTCATCTGCACCACGGGTCACAGCGAAGCGGATTTGGAAAAAATCCAGCAAGCTTCCACGCAGGTTCCGGTGTTTCGTTCGGGCAACATGTCCCTCGGCATCAATTTGATGCTGGAACTGCTGCAAAAGTGTGCACGTGTTCTAGGTGACGGGTTTGATGTGGAAATCATCGAAAAACACCACAACCAGAAACTCGACGCCCCTTCCGGCACAGCACTGATGCTTGCCGATGCGGTCGCCGATGCACTTCCTTATGACGCAGACTATGTCTATGACCGTCAGCCGCGCCGTGAAAAGCGTTCCCCGCACGAAATCGGCATTTCTGCCATTCGAGGCGGCACGATTGTCGGCGAACACAGCGTGCTGTTCTGCGGTCGTGACGAAGTCATTGAGCTGACCCATATTGCACAATCTCGTGAAGTTTTCGCAGTGGGTGCGGTCAATGCCGCCGTTTTTCTGGCGGGATGCACCTCCCCGAAACTGTACAACATGCAGGACGTTGTCGCTGCGATGTAATCAAAAAAGCCCCTTCTATGCACCACCGTGCACGGGAGGGGTTTTTGCCAAAAGGAGCGATTGTCCTCATGTCCTGCAACCTTTGTCCACGGCAGTGCGATGCTGACCGAACAGATGGCACGGTTGGATTCTGCGGTGCTGCGGCGCAGATAAAAATTGCACGTGCCGCCCTGCATCCTTGGGAAGAACCCTGCATTTCCGGCACAAAAGGGGCGGGCACCGTGTTTTTTTCCCACTGTACCTTGCGCTGTGTATATTGCCAAAATCGCACCATCAGCGGACAAGACGCCCAAGGGCGCACGGTATCCACTGCACAGCTTGCCGAAATGTTTTTGAAGTTGCAGACCCAAGGTGCGCATAATATTGCGCTTGTCACCCCCGACCATTATGTGCCGCAACTCCTTGAAGTGCTTGCACTGGCACGCAACCGTGGTTTGACCCTGCCAATCGTCTACAATTGCAGCGGATACGAAACGGTTTCCACGCTGCAGCAACTGGATGGCTTTGTGGATGTCTATCTGCCTGATTTCAAATATTACAGCAGCTATTATGCGGCACGATACTCCCACGCACCGGATTATTTTGAAATTGCCTCGGATGCCATCTTTGAAATGCTGCGACAGGTCGGTGTACCGCAGTACACCGCAGATGGCTTACTGCAGCGTGGGGTGTTGGTGCGGCATTTGATGCTGCCAAGCCTTGCAGGGGATACGGCACAAGTCCTACGCCATCTGGCAGAGCGATTCGGTGACCGCATTTTGGTCAGCTTACTGCGGCAATACACGCCCATTGCAATGGAAGCGTATCCGGAACTCGACCGCACCATTACCGATGCGGAATATGAGGAAGCAGTCGAACAATTTGCATCCCTCGGTCTTTGCGGCTATCTGCAGGACGGGGAATCCATTGGCGAAAGCTTCATTCCCGCATGGGAGCTTCCCGCACGATAAACGCTCTGTTTTTCTTGCATACTTCCCTAAAAACCACTATAATGTTAGAGAAAACACATGACTATTGTACTGAAAGGACTGTTTTATGAACTCCATTCAAGACCGCATCCCTCTGCAAAACGGCACCTCTATCCCGTGCATGGGGTTTGGCACATGGAAAATGCCCGCAGATGTCGCAACCAATGCCGTGTTGGAAGCCATCCATGCAGGCTATCGCCATATTGACACTGCAACGGCTTACAAAAATGAGGAAGCGGTTGGTGCAGGCATTCGTGCGTCGGGCGTGGCACGTGAAGACCTATTTGTCACCACCAAACTGTGGAATCCTGACCAAGGCTATACCGCTACCCTCGCCGCCTGCGACCGCAGTTTGCAGCAGCTCGGCATGGACTATTTGGATTTGTATTTGATTCATTGGCCGCATGACCGCAAATATTTTGACAATTGGGAAGAAATGAATGCCGAAACATGGCGTGCCTTTGAGGAGCTTTACCAGTCCGGCAAAGTTCGTGCCATCGGTCTTAGCAATTTCCGTCCACACCATGTGGATAACATTTTGCAGCACTGCTCTGTGCGTCCCATGGTGGACCAAGTGGAAATCCATCCCGGCATGCCGCAGGACGAAATGCTCGCTTACTGCCGTGAGCAGAATATGCTCGTGGAAGCTTGGAGTCCGCTTTCCACCGGTAAAATCTTTTCTGTGCCGGAATTGCAGGCACTGGCTGAAAAATATGGGAAAAGCATTGCACAGGTTTGTCTGCGCTGGCATGTACAGCGGGGCATCCTGCCAATCCCCAAATCGGTGACGCCGTCACGCATTGCAGAAAATGCGCAGGTGTTTGATTTTGCATTGGACGATGCCGATATGGCTGCCATCAGTGCGCTGACCGACTGTGGGTATTCTGGCTTAGACCCCGATAATCTGATTTACTAAACCCACCCGCAAAAAACGCTCGTGTTTTCCAACACGAGCGTTTTTTTATTCTGCGTCTTGTTGCAACGGAAAAATGATACGGACATCCGTGCCTTGTCCTTCTGTGCTTTCCAATTGCATCTGTGCATGGTGCAGTTGTGCAATATGCTTGACAATGGAAAGCCCCAGTCCCGTGCCGCCCGTTTCCTTGGAAC
Organism: Intestinibacillus sp.; assembly: GCA_963663775.1. GTDB lineage: Bacteria > Bacillota > Clostridia > Oscillospirales > Butyricicoccaceae. The sequence goes on from OY760624.1 coordinate 567,166, forward strand.
GGCTCTTGTCCACACGATAAAACCGTTCAAACACGTGCTCTTGGTCCTTCTGCGCAATCCCGATACCAGTGTCTTTGATAGACAATTCCACCCCAGACGCCGTTTTCTGCACCGAAATCGTTACTTTTCCATCTTCATGGTTGTATTTCACCGCATTTTCTGCCAAGTTGAACAGCAGTTCGCTTGCCATGGTTGGCACTGCCTGAATCTTCAACGGCGCACCTTCCACCGCAATCTGCACATGTCGCTCCTGTGCCTGCAGCATCAGCGAATTTGCTGTCTGCAATGCCAAAGTGTACAAATCGACCTCTTCCGCCTGCGTTTGAATACGGTTTTCGTCCAATCCGGAAAGCTTGATGATGTCATCAATCAGCACGAGCAATCGCTGTGCCTCTTTATAAATGCGTCCTGCAAACTCCTGTGTGTCTTCCGCCCGCACCATGCCGCTTGCCAGCATTTCGGCATAGCCGGAAATCGAAGTCAGCGGTGTTTTGAGTTCATGCGACACATTTGCAGAAAATTCCCGACGCATTTGTTCTGCTTGCTGCTGCTCCGTAACATCCAAAAACAACAGCAGCGCACCCCTTTGCTCTTCCTCCACAAACACAGGATTGGCAAACACTTGGTAGTGCCGCCCTGCAAATGGCAGCACACGGGATGCATTATTGCCCTGCAGCGCCTGCTCAATCACCTTTTGCAATTCATACAAGCGTGTCAATTGCAGCACATGCCGCCCTGTGTACTGCTGTGTTGCGTTGCCGCCAAGCAGCTGCAGTGCACTTTGATTGATGCTCATAATCGCCGCATCGTTGTCCAGCAGCAGCAGACCCTCACTCATATTCTCTGACAACGCCCGAAATTCCTCCTGTTTGGCAGATAATTCTTTCATATGTTCTTCAATAGAGCGATTTTGATGTGCAATACGGGTCAAAATGGGGGCCAATTCCTCATATGCATCCGCTTCCAACGGATGCGCCAAATCCAGATTGACCAGCGGAGAAATGATGGTTTCTGCCATGCGCTGGGCAGTAATGATGCTGATGAGCAGCACCACACCCGCCATACAAATCAGCCACGGCAGCAAATCGCTGAACTGACCAATAATATCCTGCGTTTCCACGGATAAGCGCAGCACTTGGTGTTCTCCCAACGGCACTGCATAATAAAAGGTGTGTTTTCCCAACGTTTTGGACTGCCGTACGTCTTCCGCACTGGACGCACCATGCAACACCGCCGCAATTTCTGGACGCTGGCTATGGTTTTCCATGCTTTCGCTGTCAGCACGACTGTCGAACAAAACCGTGCCATCCGGCGCAATCACCGTGATACGGTCATTGTTCGTGAGCGCCTGCGTTGCCTGCTGCACATACGCTTCTCCGCCGATTTCCATACCGCTGGCAATCAACATTGCCTCATTGCGCACCCGTGCCTGCACAAAAACATATTCCTTTGCATAAAGCACACCAAGCACCAACACGGTTGTTGCTGTCATGATGATGAGCATGAGCAAGCACATCATGCGAAAAATTCGTTTTTTCACAACTATTCTCCAATACGATACCCGATGCCGCGCAGCGTTTCTATCATCTTGCCATGTTCGCCAAGCTTTTGCCGCAAAGTACCCACATGTACATCCACAGTGCGGGTTTCGCCTTCAAAGCTATAGCCCCAAACCGCCATCAAAATGCTGTCACGTGACACCGCTTTTCCCTTACGCTCCATCAAATAACGCAGCATTTCGAATTCTTTGAGGGTCAGCGAAACTTCCGTTTCCCCCACATGCACACAGTGCCGCACTGTATCCAATGCAATTTCTCCCACGGTCAGCATGTCACCCTGCAGCTGTCCGCTAGTTCGTCTGAGTACCGCACGCACACGAGAAAGCATTTCCATGACGCCGAATGGCTTTGTGATGTAATCATCTGCACCGCTGTCCAATCCAATTACCTTGTCATATTCGGTTGATTTTGCAGTCAGGAGAATAATCGGCAATGCCTGCGTGCGTGCATCTTTCCGCAGCATGTGCAGCAGACTTAGCCCATCCTGTCCCGGCAGCATCAAATCCAGCAGCACAAGGTCCGGCAGGGTCTGTTCCAGTTCAGTGCACAGACTTTCGGCATCTGTAAAACCCTGCACAGCATATCCTTCGCCTCGCAGCGCATACGCCACCAAATCATTGATGGAGCGGTCATCTTCTACTACAAAAATCGTTTTCATGATGTCTTACCCTCTTATTGCTCTTTTGCGTCTGCGGCATGCGCTCTGTGCTCGCCCGTCATCGAAAACTCGACCCATTCTGCAATATTGGTCGCATGGTCACCGATACGTTCAAAATATTTGGCAATCATCAGCAAATCAATCACATGCTCGGCATGGTCGCCATATTGGCTTTGTTCCCCGCAGGCACAATTTTCTGCAATCATCCCCACCAAATCTTTTTTCACTTCATCAAACAAATCATCCACCACATCATCATATGCAATGACCTGATGCACCAGCTGCAAATCCTTCTTGACGAATGCGTCTACACTTTCGCTGACCATTTTGATAGTTGCACGTGCCATGTCATCGATATGTTTCAAATGGGTTGGCTTGTGTGTATCTTCCGCAAACAAAATTGCCAATTCTGCAATATCTGCCGCTTGGTCGCCAATGCGTTCCATGTCGGTAATCATCTTGAGGGCGGCGGAAATCAAGCGCAAATCCCGTGCCACAGGCTGCTGCTGTAGCAGCAAACGCAGGCACAAGCGTTCAATATCACGCTCTTTATGGTCAATTTCATCATCCAGTGCCACAATTTCTCTTGCTTGACGGGCATCATCGTTAATCAGTGCTTTTGCCGTGCCTGCAATGGCACGCTCAATCATCGCCCCCAACTGAATCAGCTCACAGTCCAGCTTTTGTAATTCCATGTCAAACCGATTTCTCATAGTACCCTCCTCGCTTAACCGAAACGTCCTGTGATGTAATCTTCCGTACGCTTATCAGTCGGCACGGAAAACAGCGTTTCTGTGTCATTGTATTCAATCATTTCACCCAACAGGAAGAAGGCAGTGCCATCAGAAATACGGGTTGCCTGCTGCATATTGTGCGTTACGATAACAATAGTATAGTCCTTTTTCAAATCCAGCACAAGGTCTTCGATTTTTGCGGTGGAAATCGGGTCCAGTGCGCTGGTGGGTTCGTCCATCAGCAAAACCTCCGGTTCTGCCGCCAAAGCTCGTGCAATGCAGATACGCTGCTGCTGTCCGCCGGACAGCGAAAGTGCGTTTTTCTTCAAACGGTCCTTGGTTTCGTCCCAAATCGCTGCACCACGCAGTGATTTTTCCACGATTTCATCCAGCTGTGCGTGCGAATATACGCCATGTGTGCGTGGACCATAAGCAACATTGTCATAAATCGACATCGGAAAGGGATTTGGCTTCTGAAACACCATGCCAACACGCTTGCGCAGCAAATTGATGTCCGTATTGCCGTAAATATCTTCGCCGTCCAAGGTAATCTTGCCTGTGATTTTGCAGCCTTCCACCAAATCATTCATGCGGTTAAGGGACTTGAGCAAAGTGGATTTGCCGCATCCGGATGGTCCGATAAATGCCGTGATTTCCTTCTCCGGAATTTCGAGATTGATATTTTTTAGGGCATGAAATTCTCCATAATGCAACTCCATGCCGGAAATTTTAATTTTCGGTTTCATACTCATGATTTTCTCCCGTTCATTCTGCATCACCATTTTTTCGAAAGCTTCTTTGCAATGCATGCAGACAATGTATTGATTAAAATAACAACCACCAGCAGCACCACTGCCGTTGCATATGCCTCGCCTACGTGCAAACCTTCTCCGGACAGCACCCACATGTGGATTGCCAGCGTTCGTCCCGAATGGAACACATCTTTGGGAATCTGCGCCATTGTGCCTGCTGTATATACCAGTGCGGCGGTTTCGCCGATGATGCGTCCGACACCCAGAATGACACCTGCCAAGATACCAGGCACGGCACTGGGCAATACAATGCGAAACACCGTGCGCAGCTTGCCCGCACCCAAGCCATAGCTTGCCTCTCGGAAGGTGTCCGGCACACTCAGCAGTGCTTCCTCTGCCGTACGCATGACCAGCGGCAAAATCATAATCGCCAATGTCATAGCGCCCGCCAACAAAGAATATCCCCAATGCAAATAGCTGACGAAAAACAAAGTGCCGAACAAGCCATAGACGATGGACGGAATGCCGGACAGCGTTTCGGTTGTGATGCGAATCAGCTCTACGATTTTATTGCCTCGCTTTGCGTATTCTGTCAAATAAATCGCCGTGAACAATCCAAGCGGCACGGCAATCAACAGCGAAAGCAAGGTCATCATGATGGTTGTCACTGCCGCCGGCACGAGGGATACATTGTCTGAAGTATATTGGAGCGCAAAAATAGAGGGTTTGATGTAAGGGATGCCGTTTACCAGGATGTATGCCACCAAAAACAGCAGCATGCTAAAGGTCACGACGGCTGCCAAATACACAAAGGCTTTCTGCAAAAAGTTAATGATTTTACGTAGCACATGCGCCAACTTTTCCATATTCACTTGCTCTCCCTTCTTTTCAGCACAGAGAATGATAAGTTAATGAGCAAAATGAACACGAACAGCACCACACCGGTTGCAATCAATGCCTGTCGATGCAAATCGGTTGCATATCCCATTTCGGTCACGATATTTGCCGTCAAGGTGCGGATGCCCTTCAAAACGTTGCCTGTGATGCGTGGCTGGTTACCGGCAACCATGATGACCGCCATGGTTTCGCCGATTGCACGGCCGATGCCAAGCACAACCCCCGCCAGCACGCCGGACTTTGCCGCAGGCAGCACCACCGTAAAAATCGCACGCTCGTGCGTTGCGCCAATGCCGACCGCACCTTCATAATAGTGACTTGGCACCGCACGCAGTGCCGATTCGGAAACGCCGATAATCGTGGGCAAAATCATAATGCCGAGCAGAATCGATGCCGTTAAAATACTCGTACCATTACCGCCCTTTTTGGTAAGTTCGCCAAATGCACGCACCCATGGCACCAGCACCACGATGCCAAAAAAGCCGTAAACAACCGACGGAATGCCTGCAAGCAGCTCTGTGCAGGGCTTTAAAAAGCCGTAAATCTTTTTGGGGCAATAAAACGCCATGAAAATTGCGGTTAGCAATCCAATCGGCACGCCGACAATGATAGCACCCGCCGTAATATACAAACTGCCGACAATCATCGGCAGAATGCCGTACGATGCCGGTTCATTGGAGGGGGACCACTTTGTGCCGCTCAAAAAGTTCCAAATCCCAATTTCTTTCATCGCCGGCAGACCGTTTGCAAACAGAAAGATGCAAATCAGCACAACGGCTGCAATGGAGGTCAGTGCACATAGAAAAAACAACACGTGCATGACTTTTTCTCTTATTTCTTTCAATTCATTCACCTCACAGATGCGGAAACGAGCCAAGGACACTGCGGATTTGGCTTCACAGCTTGCCCTTTCCAAGTGCATCGGATGCCATGCGTCAAGCTTTATCGCCCTTTTCATGGATTCATCCGCTTCACTCAGCAAAGCAATCTGCAAACGCCCCCTCCGCGTGTCCTTTTTCTTACCGTTCAGCTCGTTGCTGCGCTGCCGTTTTTATGCAAGCTCAGACCAATCTTCAATCGCACCCGTGTAAATATCCTTTACCTGTGCCATTGTCAGCTCTTCAATCGTGTTTTCCTTGTTGACAACCATTGCGATGCCGTCCATTGCAATCACAGTCGGTGTCAGCTCTGCGCTTTCGGAATCCTTGAGTTCACGGGATGCCATGCCAATGTCAAAGGTACCTTCCATTGCGCCTGTCATGCCGGAAGTGGAGTCCGAAGTCTGCAGGTCAATGGTGGCATTGGCATTGATTGCCTTGTATGCTTCAATCAGCTTTTCCATCACCGGAGAAACGGAGGAAGAGCCACCCACGGTAATCTTGCCTTCCGAGCCGTCGCTTGTGAAGCTATCGGTAGCGTCCACTGCAATGTAGCCGTTTTCTTCTACAATCTTCTGACCTTCTGCACTCATGATAAACTTCATGAAGTCAGCTGCCAAGCCAGTCGGTTCGCCCTTCGTTGCCACATTGAACGGACGTGCCAGCTTATAAGAACCGCTCTTTACATTTTCAGCGGTTGCTTCTGCGCCGTCAACCTTGACTGCCTTGACTGTATCATTCAAAGAACCGAGCGAGATGTAGCCGATGCCTCTGCTGTCGCCTGCAACATTTGTGATAACCACATTGGTTTCGTTTGCAATGACTGCTTCAACGGTGGTGTTGTCCACCTTGTTGCCGCTTGCATCCTTTTCTTCTACGCCGGTCAGCTCTACGAAAGCACCACGTGTGCCAGAACCTTCTTCACGAGAAACAACGGTAATCATGCCGCTCATTGCGCCCGCTGCTGCGGTATCTGCCGCGCCTGCTGCCGCTGTGCCCGCATCAGTGGTTGTGGTGTCAGTGCTTGTGCTGCCGCAGCCTGCCAGTGCGCCCATCATCAACACACCTGCGAGAACCATGCTCAATGCCTTTTTCATTTTTAAAATTCTCCTTTTTGCTCATACTTCGTCTTACAAATTTTATTATACGTTCCGTTTGTAAAGTTGTAACCACCGCATTGTAAGGCTTTTGTAAAGTATATATAAAAACACGCAATCCCAATCTTTTTGAATCAGAATTACGTGTTTTTATAAAGTATAGTACTATATTACCCTTTTATAATTTTTTTATACCGGCAATACCAAAAGATTTTTCGGTGCCTTTGTAAGGTTTACGCAAGTATCCTCCTTTAGCAGCAGCATATCCTCAATGCGCACCCCAAATTTCCCCGCCAAGTAAATGCCGGGTTCGGCAGTGAGCACAGCACCTGCGGGCAACACACTTGCTGCAGACGGGGAAGCATTCGGCGCTTCATGAATTTCCAGACCGACACCATGCCCAAAGCCATGCCCAAACGCATCGCCAAAGCCTGCCTGCACAATGATGTCCCGTGCTGCTGCATCCACTGCGCTGCCTTTGATGCCCGCACGTGCCGCCGCAATGCCCGCCAACTGCGCCTGCAGCACGGTATCATAGACCTGCTGCATTTCGTCTGTGCAGTGTCCAACTGCCACCGTACGGGTCATGTCCGAGCAATAGCCATCCACGATGCAGCCAAAATCCATTGTCACAAACTCTCCTGCGGCAATCGGCTTATCCGACGGCACGCCATGCGGTTTGGAAGAATTGACCCCCGATACCACGATGGGGTCAAAGGACATATTTTCTGCGCCGTGCCACAGCATGCGATAGGTCAGCCGTGCAGCAATCTGCCGTTCGGTCACACCTGGGCGGATGTCCTCCAACACTTCCTCCAATGCCCGCTCGGCAATGCGCTGTGCGCAGACAATCCGTTCCACCTCTTGTTTGGTCTTCACCATGCGCAGGTTCTGTAGAAAACCCTGCATCGGCTGCACCGCCACCTGCAAACCACGCTCCCATTTTTGGTAATCGGCATAGGTCAGCGTGCTGTCCTCCAACGCCAAGCACTGCACGTTATCTGCAAGCAAACACGCACGCACCTCCCCAGCATAGCTGTTGCCTGCATGAATTTCATGCACCATGCAGTCCTCCATGACGGCATGCGCCGCTTCCATATAGCGAAAATCTGTAAAGAAGTGGGCACTGCTGCGTGAAATATAACATGCGCCTGCTGTGGAATGAAAATCGGTGGCATATCGCCGATTGTGTTCACTGGTTAAAAGCACGGCGTCAAAGCTTGCATTTTCCAGCGCCGCTTGTATTTTTTGTATCATAATTGCATCGCCTGAATCGCTTCCACTGCCAGCAAATAGCTGTCCTTTCCAAACCCCGCAATTGTGCCGGCACAAACCGGTGCAATCACAGAGGTATGGCGAAATTCTTCCCGTGCATGCACATTGGACATATGTACCTCGATGCAGGGCAGACGAATCGCAGAAATAGCATCCCGAATCGCATAGCTGTAATGGGTATACGCCCCTGCATTCAAAATCACAGCATCGCAGTCCTCCATCGCTTGGTGCAGACGGTCAATCAACGCCCCCTCGCTGTTGGACTGGAACACCACGCAATCCATGCCCAGCTGCTGGCAGCGGCGCACAACCTCTTCATTAATTGCCGCAAGGCTGTTGCGTCCATAAATGCCCGGCTCACGTTTGCCTGTCAAATTGATATTGGGTCCATGCATCAAAAGAATCTGTTTCATCTATTTTTGGCTCCTTCATAAAGTTGTTTCATCGTGACGGCGTCCTCCGCCTGTGTGCCTGCGGATTCGCAGATAAAGGTGGGGGTGTAGCCACGTTCCGCCGCCAACTGCGCAATCGGGTCAAATTCCGGTCCATAAACCGTATCTGCGAAGGTCAAGTGTCGCTTTTCGCCCTTGTCCGTATATTCGATTTTGGAAAAATGGCTGTGAAACACCCGTGCACGTTCCATGCCGATGGTGTTTTCCATTTGGTCAAACAGCGCAGAAAACGCTTCTTTCGTGCGAAATTTCCCCTGCGTCCGTGCGTTGAGATGTCCAAAGTCAATGCACGGCAGCAGACGGTCATCCTGCGCCACAAAACAGAATACTTCCTCGGCACTGCCCATCACACTCTGTTTGCCCATGGTTTCCAGACAGACCGTTTGCTGACCATAGCCTGCGGCATCCATTTCCCGCAAAATCTGCCGTATATTTTCCACCGTGTTTTGTGCCGCACGTTCCCGTGACAGCTTGCCTTGCCCGCCGCAGTGCACGGTCAAACGGGTTGCGCCCATTGCCTGCGCCACCGCACAGCTCTGCAAAATATACCCAATATTTTTTTCCACCCGCTCCGGCTCTTCCGAAGACAGGTTGATGAAATACGGCGTGTGAATCGACATGGCTATGCCGTATTCCTGCGCCTGCTCCCCAATTTTTTCTGCTGTTTTCGTGCCGACATTCACCCCACGCCCGCACTGATATTCATAAGCATTCAGCCCCATCGCCGCCAGCCAGCGTGGCGCATCCGCCGTGGCCTTATAGCCTGCCTCTGCAAACGACTGGGCATTCCCCGCAGGTCCAAACTTAGCTTCCATTTGTTTTTCTCCGTGTTTCCATTTGTTTTTTTCCCGATGCGATAAATCCACGTTCAAACTGATAGCGCAAATGAATCAGAAAATCCCGATGGTCAATTGAATTGACATAGCAGGTCATCGCCGCCCCTGCCCGATTGCCGCCAAAGGTATCGGTGTAAATCTGGTCACCAATCACGGCACATTGCGCAATCGGCAATCCCAGCTGCTTTGCTCCACGCAAAAAGCCTTCTTTCGATGGCTTATAGGCACGATGCAGATGGGGCACGCCCAGTTCCTCACAAAACAGCTGCACCCGCTCGGCCTTATTATTAGACAAAACCAGCACGGCAATACCTGCCTGCACAAAGCTTTGCAAAAAAGGACCGACCTGCTCGGATGGCTTCGGCGCATGTCTGGATGCCATGGTGCCATCCAAATCGATTAAAATCCCACGGACACCGCTTTGCAGCATCAGCTCGGGCGTAATTTCATAAATAGACGCAAACACATATGTCGGAATGAATTGATTTTTCAAAGCCTTTTCGTCCTCCCATTGGCATGATAAAAAGCGTTTCTACATACAATAGTGTAATGGATTTCGCATGCAATGTCCAGTCAAAGGAGTGATTTTCATGGCACTGCCCGATTCTGTTATTCTTGTCTGTGCCGGTAATGATGCGTTGCAGGCGGCAGACAGCGGACATCCCCTGCTCCAGCTTTGCTTGACCATCAACACGCAGGGCAGCCTGTATACTGCCTGCCAGCGCACGCTGTCAAACGGCTATCTGGGACTGCAAGACCCCGGCACACAGGTCACGCAAATTCCTGCCGCCCCCATTGCGGAAGCGTTGCTGCAGGAATGCCGCCGCACCGGCGTGCGTGGTGTGTTTGCGGATTTGGAGAGTGACACGCGCGCCGTGCGTGCGCTTTGCAAAACACTGGACACGGTGCTTTATGATGCCGATATGCCTCTGTTTGTGCCGCCCTCCCGTGCGCAGGATGTTTCCCATGCCATCATTACCTTTGAAACCGCCATCAGCGGCGGCAGTCTGTCCGAACGCCTTTCCGAGGCGCAAACCCAATATGGACGTGACCGTGTTGCCGCCTTGCTGCAACCCATCAGTGCGGATTTCTGTATGCCCTCCGACACGGCGGACGGCTCACCGCTGACTCCCGCCGAGCGCCATGCGCTGTGGCAGCACCACCAGTCCCAGATTTTCTTTTCACGGGAGCTGTGCGCCAAATATTTCACCTATATGGACGCCGAACACCATGGGCATTTTGTGCTGTTCGATGATGAAGCCACGTGGCTTGCCAAGCTTTCCGTGTTGGAAGGGCTGCATATCCCGCATTGCTTTGCGCTGTATCCGGATGCTGCACCCATGCTGCGGACAGCATCCGCCACAAGCGCTGTCAAACCGTGATGTCTGCGCAGCTGCCCTCCACCAGCTGCAGCAATGCTTCTGGTGCGGTTTCTATCTGATATCCGATTTTTCCTGCTGAAACGATGATTGCAGGGATTTTCTGCGCTGTTTCGTGAAATACCGTGGGATATGCCTTTTTCATGCCAACAGGAGAACAGCCGCCACGCACATATCCTGTCAGCCCCAAAATTTCCTTGACCGCAATCAATTCCACTGCCTTTTCCCCTGCCGCTTTGGCAGCTTTTTTCAAATCCAGTTCTGCGGCAACCGGCACCACAAACACCAATATTCTGCTGCTTTTTCCCCGTGCCACCAGTGTTTTGAACACTTGGCTAGGGTCTTGCCCCAACAGTGCCGCCACTGTCACGCCGTCCACGGCTTCTTTGCCGTGCGGATATTCATGTGCCGTATAGGCGATACCTGCCTGCTCCAAAATGCGCATCACATTTGTTTTCAGCTCCGTATGTTTTGCCATATTCCTGCCTCTCCTGCCTTCCTATCCTCTTTTTCCTATTATACGCCGTATCGATTTTATGCACAAGCTGCTTTACAGACCCGCTCCCGCATGCTATACTTACACAAAATAGGTTTCACTCTATTTTATGTAATATATTCCATCATTTTTTCTCGAAAAGGATGTCGGTATCCCCTATCAGAGATTGAAAAGGAGCTTTGTGCAAATGAAATACGAATGGTTGGATGCATACTGCCTTTCTAAGCAAGGTGCAGAAAAAGATTACAAGGTTGAATGGGAAGTCACACGCTATATGATTGGCGGAAAAATGTTTGCAATGGTCGGTGACAACAAGCAAAAGCGCCCGATTGTCACGCTCAAGTGTGCGCCGGAATTTGGAGAACTGCTGCGCCAAGCACATGAAGACATTGCACCCGGCTATTATATGAACAAACTGCACTGGAATTCCGTGGATTTAAACGGAGATGTGCCGGATGAAACCGTTCGAGAAATGATTGATATGTCCTATGAACTCATTCTGCACGGATTGACCAAAGCCGCTCAAAAATCTATTTTGGAGGCGGCTGCAATCTAGCACTCCCGATGTGCATCCTTATTTTATCCACACCCTGACAGAATCTATGGCATTTGCTGATGATTTTCTGTTTGTTTTTTTGCGTTTATTGGTTGAGTTCCCCTTGTCAAAAGGTGTATAATAAGAGTATTACCGATGAACGATAATAGAACAAAGGAGATTATGGCACTATGTTTGAAAATCTGATTGCTACCTTGAAAGCTGACCCGCGTAAGCTGGTCTTTACCGAAGGTCCGGACCCGCGCATTCTGGAGGCGGCTTCTCGTCTGATGCAGGACGGCATCCTCACCCCGATTTTGGTCGGCAACGTGGACGAAGTCACCGCTGCTGCAAAGGCTGGCAGCTTTGACATCACCGGCATCGACATCATTGACCCTGCAACCTATGCAGAAATGGATGCAATGGTGGAAAAGATGGTGGAACTGCGCAAGGGCAAGATGACCGCAGAAGACTGCCGCAAGGCGCTGTCCAAGGGCAACTATTTCGGCACTATGCTGGTGAAGATGGGCTTGGCTGACGGTCTGCTCGGCGGCGCAACCTACTCCACCGCTGACACGGTTCGTCCGGCGCTGCAGCTCATCAAGACCAAGCCAGGCAACAAGATTGTATCTTCCTGTTTTATTCTGGTTCGTGAAGCCGATGGCAAGGAAGAAAAGTATGCTATGGGCGACTGCGCCATCAACATTGCGCCGAATGAGGACGAGTTGGTGGAAATCGCAGTGGAAACCGCACGCACCGCAAAGGCATTTGACATTGACCCTAAGGTCGCGATGCTGTCCTATTCCACCATGGGCTCCGGCAAGGGTGACAGCGTGGACATGATGCGCAATGCAGCCGCAAAGGCAAAGGAAGCAGCTCCCGATCTGGCAATCGACGGCGAACTGCAGTTTGACGCAGCTTTCTCTCCGGTTGTTGCACAGACGAAGTGCAAGGGTTCTCCGGTTGCAGGGCAGGCAAACACCTTTATTTTCCCGGACATCAACGCCGGCAACATCGGCTACAAAATCGCACAGCGTTTGGGTGGCTTTGCAGCGTTCGGTCCGATTTTGCAGGGCTTGAATGCACCTATCAACGACTTGTCCCGTGGCTGTGATGCGGAAGAAGTCTATCAGATGGCAATCATCACCGCTGGTTTGAAGTAATCTGCGGTATGTATAAAAAAGAACGGTACTGTCATAGGCAGCACCGTTCTTTTTTTATCGCCCGACATCCTTTTGGATGCCTTTCGGCTGTTTCATGCTCCAAATAATATGATTGAGCTGTGCCCCCATCAGAATGACCATTCCCATCAAATAAAGCCACAGCATCAGCACAATCATCGCCCCCAATGAGCCATACAACAGGGAGTAGCTCGCCATATTGTCCACATAAAATGAAAAACCCATGGACAGCAGCCCCCACACCACCGCTGAAAATACGGTGCCCGGCACGGCATTGCGCCAACGCAGCTTTACATTGGGTACAATGCGGTTAAACAGCAGCAAAAACGCCAAAACCAAGGCAATCGCAATCCAATAGCCGCCAATTTGCAGTACATGCTGTATTGTCGGCGGCACAGGAAAATAGGTCACTGCAAATCGTGCAATTGTCCTGCCAATGACCACCACCGCAAAGCTGGCAACAATCGCCCCCAAAAAAATGATGGTCAGCAAAAGGGACAAGAGCATTTGCCCCGCACCGCCCACACGGATTGGCACACGATACAGCCGGTTGACGGTGCGCAGCAGCGAGCGCATCGCACGGGAAAGGAACAGCATGGTCAGCAAAACGCCTATCACCATCGGCCGAACAGACGACATCCCGCCGACATATTCCAAATATCCTTGAATCATGGCACTCAAACTGCTTGGCAAAAATGTGTGCATACGATTTAAAACCTGCGCAGACAGGACAATGCTGCCCAGCACAGAGTTGAGAAACATCAGCAGCGGAAAAAAGGAAAACAGCAAAAAATACGCAAGCTCCGCCGATGCCTGTGAAATGCCGTCTGTAAAATATCGATGCACCATTTGCCGCAGGACATATGGCACAACATGCGGTTTTTGCATGCTTTCGCCTCCTCTCCAGACCCCTTCTGTGCTGTATTGTATCAGCTTTGCTTGGCATTATCCATCGAAAAAAGCCGTTTTTTTTTCCATTGCAGAAAAAAAAATTCTTTTTTCGACAAAATCCTCTTTCTTTTTTGCCGAACTTCCGTTACAATAGAATACGAACATTTATTCGACAGGAGGGTTTTCCATTGAAACAACCTGCTCGCAAAAACACGTGCTGCTTTTCCGGCTACCGTCCCGAAAAAATTTCTTCTGCGCTGACCGACTGCACGGAAATCCCTGACCACTTACAGCAGCCCTTGTGTGACGCCATCTATGCCGCCTATCAAGACGGATACACCCACTTCTTAACCGGCATGAGCCGTGGATTTGACCTGTGGGCAGCGCAAGCGGTTTTGCAGCTGCAGCAAAACTTGCCGCTGCGGCTGCTGTGCATTCTTCCCTTTTCGGCGCAGGCATCCAACTGGCCGCATGCTTGGCAGCAGGTCTATCACAAGGTGTGCATGCACGCAGACCAAGTGTTTACCATGTCACCCCAGTATTATGCCGGCTGCTATCATGCACGCAATCGCTTTTTGGCAGACGCATCCTCGCATCTCATCTGCTATTATGATGGACGCTCCGGCGGTACCCGATACACGGTGCAGTATGCAGCAGCCAATGGGCTCACGATGCAAAACCTTGCAGACACACAGCTGTCCTTTTATTCTTTGTGCACAAAAACGTCACGCATGCAAAATGGCCTGCCGCAGGATTGAGCGGCAAGCCATTTTTTCACACATTCACAAGGATAGACTGCACCGTTGCCGCTTGCAGCTGGCAATCAATCCACCAAAACTGTCCAGCCCAGTTCATCGGGCAAATTACCCCACTGGATGCCTGTCAGCGTGTCATACAGCTTGTGTGTCAGCGCACCGATATTCCCTTCGTTGATATAAGCAACCTCGTCTTCATAGCGCAGCTCGCCCACCGGAGAAATGACCGCCGCTGTACCCGTGCCAAAGACTTCCTCCAGCTTGCCATCTTGAGATGCCTGCATAATGGTTTGGATGGAAACACGTTTTTCGGACACAGGGATGCCCCATTTGCGCATCAGGTCTATGCAGGACATACGTGTGACACCCGGCAAAACCGTGCCCGTGGTAGGTGCGGTATACACCGTGCCGTCGATTTTAAAGAAGCAGTTCATAGAACCGACCTCTTCTACATATTTGTGCTCCACACCGTCCAGCCACAACGTCTGTGCATATCCCATCTCGTGCGCCTTCATCTGCGATGCCAAGCTTGCTGCATAGTTGCCGCCGCACTTGGTGAAGCCTGTGCCGCCCGGACAAGCACGTGTATATTCATCCTCGACAAAAATCTTGACCGGATTGATGCCAGACTCATAATATGCGCCCACTGGCGTGCAAATAATCATAAACTGATGCGTTTTGGAGGTACGAACCCCCAAGTGCGGCTCGGTTGCAAATACAAACGGACGAATATAGAGGGAAGTGCCCGGCTGAGAGGGCACCCAGTCCGCCTCGGTTTTGACAATCGCCTTCACCGCCTGCACAAAATCTTCCACCGACAGCGATGGCAAACACATGCGCTGATTGGTGTTCATCATGCGCTGTGCATTTTTTTCCGGGCGGAACAGCTGAATCTCACCCGCAGGGGTGCGATACGCCTTCATCCCTTCGAAAGATTCCATCGCATAATGCAGAACCATCGCGGCGGGGTCCAATGCAATCGGTGCATACGGCACGATGCGTGCATCATGCCACCCAAGCCCTTCCGTATGATCCACAATCAGCATATGGTCGGTATAGTAGACGCCAAAGCCCAATTTGTCCTGATTTGGTTTTTCCTTCTTGGTTTTTGCAAGATCATATTTGATGTCCAGCATGTTGAAATCACTCTTTTCTGCTTTATTGCTAAAAAGCTTATTTTCTTCTATTTTATAGAAGAACCCCGCATTTTGCAAGGGGGCATGTCTTCTTTTTTCAGTTTTTTCGTTTGTTGCAGAAAATATGCCGAATATGCTATACTACAAGCAGTCTATGCGTATCCACATCTTGAGAAGGAGCCTTTTGTATGTTGAATCGGTGGCGGCACTGGATTGTGCCCATTCTGCTGTTTTTTTTGCTCGGCACACTGCCGGGCGTGTCTGCCGCAACCATTACGCTGACAGCGGTCAATGACCAACTGCTGCCGCTGACAGACAGCACCATGCCCACCCGCAGAAACGGCGAACTGTATGTGCCCTATACCGTTTTCGCAGGCACGCTTGGCGTCAACAATGCGCTGCCGGATGCACAAACCTTGATTTTATACAATTTAGATAACACCCTGACCTTTTCACTGCAGCAAAATTACGTCTACGATGAAAGCGGCACCAGCTACACCCAGCCGGCATATGTCAACGGCAGCATGATTTATGTGCCTGTCAAATTGGTCTGCCGTGCCTTTGGGTTATCCTACTCCAGCATCTCCAGTTCCTGGCCCATTCTGCGCATCATCAACGACCGTGCCGCCTTGTCCGACCATGATTTTGTGACGAGCATGGAATCTGCGATTGCACGACTGGTCAATGCTTATCAAAATGCCGACACGGCTGACACCGGCAGCACCACCCAAAACACCGACAATCTCCCCGTCACCCCACCTGCGGAAACCGCAGATGTACCCAAACCGAACCGTGTCTATCTTGCCGTGGTCGGCACGCCCAATGCCAATACCGCCGACATCCTGCAAGCGCTTCAGAACCACGCCGCTACCGCCACCTTCTTTTTGTCTACCGATGACCTAATCGGAAACGATGACTGGATACGGCAAATTTTTGTGGCAGGCTATCCGTTGGGACTGTCTTTTGCCGCCGAGGATGCCGATATGCTTGCGCATTTGGAGCAGGCGAATGACCTGCTGGAGCGTGCCTGCGGCATTCGCACGCATCTTGTCACAACCTCCGGCACCGTCACGGCAGCGCTGCGCCAAACCCTTGCCGCCGCAGGATATCGTCTATGGCGCACCACCATGGACGGCGGAGAGAACCGCAAAACCGCCTATCGTGCGGCAGAAGCCGTCCTACAGGCATTTCAAACCTCAGATGCACCCGTGGTGCTGCGCTTGCGGCACAACCAGAACACCGCACAGGAGCTGCAATATGTGCTGTCTTATATGGATGCCGCTGACATTTCCAATCCGACACTCACCTTTTTCGCAACGCCTGTTTAACCGTATGTATTTTATCGCACAAAACCCCTTGCAGACATGGATTTGATTGCTCCCATGTCCGCAAGGGGTTTCTTTCGCAATATTTCACATCAATGGTGCCAGCAATCGCAAAATAGATGCCACAATGGACTGCGGCCACGGCACAATCTGATGCAGATAAGCTTCATCCATTTCTCGGCTTTGCTGAAAGCACGATTCTATATCCTGTCGCACCAAAAGCGGAATTTTCCCTTGATAAAACAGCGTGCCGCACTCAAAATGCAAATAAAAGCTGCGAAAATCCATGTTAATCGTGCCAACTACTGCCAAATCATCATCCGTCACAATCATTTTCGCATGCATAAAGCCTGGTTCGTATTCATAAATCCGAACGCCCGCTTTCATCAGCTGCTGATAAAAAGACCTCGTCACCGCATATACCATCGGCTTGTCCGGAATGCCGGGGGTGATGATACGCACATCAATCCCGCTTTGTGCCGCCGTAATCAGTGCCGTAATCATTTCATTGTCCAAAACCAAATACGGCGTTGTGATGTAAACATACCGCCTTGCGCTGTTGATGGCACGCATATAGACCGTTTCGCCGACATTGTGGTCATCCATAGGACTGTCGCCAAACGGCTGGATATAGCCATCGGATGCCCAGCGCTGTGTGGGGTGAAACAAAAACTGCGCATCCTCGGATTTTCCTGCACTAATCTCCCACAAGCGCAAAAACATCTCTGTCATATTGACCACTGCCGCACCACGCACGAGCACGCCGGTGTCTTTCCAATAACCATATCGCTGCACACGATTGATATATTCATCAGCCAGATTGATGCCGCCCGTGTATGCCACATTCCCGTCTATGATACATTGCTTGCGGTGGTCACGATGGTTCAGATAGGTGTTGAGCGTTGGAATGAAGCGATTGAACCGAATCGCCTGCAGCCCTAGCGACTGCAGATATAAATCATATTTTGCAGGCAGTTTGGTCAAGCACCCCGCATCATCATACAGCACACGCACATCGACACCCTGTGCCGCTTTGGCAACCAAAATGTCCAAAATGCTGTTCCACATTTCGCCTTCTTCCAAAATAAAATATTCCAGAAAAATAAATCGCTCTGCCTTTGGCAATTCCGTCAGCATGGACGCTAATTTTTCTTCGCCACTGCGAAAATAGGCTGCCTGCGAACCATCCCATGCGGAAAGCCCACAGGTGCGCTCAATATATCGCACGATGCCTGCATGGTCGGGGCGAAGCTCTGCAAGTGCATGCGCCACAGACGGTGCATCCTTATTTTCAATGCGCAGCGGCATTGCAGATTCCTGCCGATACAGCTTGCGTGCACGGTTGAGCGGCGTATTGCCCCAAGACAGATAAAAAATGCCGCCGAACAACGGAAATGCCATAATCACAATAATCCAAGCCAGTTTATAGGCCGGATTATCATATTTCCGAATGAGCCAAATGACGATTCCGATGCTCAAAATCGTAAAACTGCGATAAACCCACAACCATTTTGCGCTGATTTGAAAAATACAAAACACCATGAAGAGCATTTGCAAGAGTAATAACGTACCGCCGACAAACAGTCTGTCCCGCAGCAATGCGCCAAACCTCTTTTTCACGGTGCGTTTCATCTTTCCCGATGAAGCCGACATCTGTTGCTCCCTTCTCTATCACAACTCATTGCTTTCATCATACAACCCTGCTTGCATTTTGTCAATGTAGCCAATTTATCCAAAATCAAGCATCGTTTCCCCTTTTTCCGCAAATTTCGTGCTTTTATCAACCGTTTTTGTCTTTGTATCTCCGTTTTTTACTTTGCATTTTCGATTTCTAGGATGGGCAGAATGGATGGATTTTAAATAGATTTTTCAATTTTAACGAAGATTTGAAACCCATTCGGTCGGTTCATGTATCCGTTGCTGCTGTTATTGGCAAGTAACTGTCTGCACCATCCCTTGAACACGCAAAAAAGGCACGCTCTTTGGCAGCGTGCCCTTTTAAACCTATATTTGATGCGAAAAATCGTTATCTTGCGTCCTCCCCTTCAGAGGATGTCTGCTCCGCATGGGGCGACTCGTCGGTTGCTTCCTGCCATGCCGCAAGAGAAATGCCCTTCCTGCGCAGCTGCTGATAAACAGCCGCTCGAATCAAGGTATATAAGATGGAAAACAGCGGAATAAATACCAGCATGCCCACCACACCAAACGTGCTTGCGCCCAGTGTGACTGCCACCAACACCCAAATGGATGGCAAGCCCACGGAGTTTCCGACCACATGCGGATAAATGAAGTTTCCTTCCACCTGCTGCAGCAGCAAAAACAACACCAAAAACCAAAGTGCCTGCACGGGATTTTCCACCAGAATCAAGAATACGCCGACACCGCATCCAATGAATGCACCGAAAATCGGAATCAATGCCGTCAATGCAATCAGCACGCCCACCAAAACGGCATAAGGAAACCGCAGAATGCTCATGGCGATAAAGAACATCAGCCCCAAAATCACGGCTTCTGTGCACTGTCCCGAAATAAAGTTGGAAAAGGTCTTTTGCGTCAATGCCGCCACCTCTAAAATGGATTCCACCGCCTTTTTCGGCAGTGCAGCATATAAAATTTTCTCTGCCTGCTGTCCTAAAGTTTCCTTTTGCGCCAAAATATAAACGGCAAAGAACAGTCCCAAAAAGAAATTGACGATACCGCCGATGATAGAGGATGCCACGGAGAACGTGGACCCTAGCATGTCCCCCACGGCGCCGGACTGCAAAAACTGCAATGCGGTGCTGCCGAGCTTCTGCCAGTCAATTTGTTCCCAGCGAATGTCCAGCTGTGAAAACTGCCCCGCCAAAAATGGAAACTGTGTTTGCAGCTGCACCATGCGCCCCTGCATCGCCTCCCAAAATGCCGGCATTTTCCCCATCAGCACCGCAACCGAGCGACCGATTTGTGGTGCCACAATACCAATGGAAATCGCAAAAATGCCGATAATCATCAAAAAAGTCAGCAAAATGCTGATGACACGTTTGCTCTTCTGCAAGCGTGTCTGCTGCAAATGCTGCGCAAACAAGCCGTTTTCAATCCATGTCATTGGCACATTCAGAATGAACGCAATGCATGCCCCCAGCAAAAACGGTGCCACCAGCTGTACCCCGCCATAGAGGACATGCAGCACACTGGTGATATGCTCCACACCGAGCAGCAGCAAAACGGCAAATGTAATGAGCAGCGCAATCCGCTGCATATTTTTTCGGTTCAAATCCATCGTTTCTCCTTCATCCCACACGTTTATCACACAAAAGCATTTGTATCACGATTTCCTACTTCTTTGCAAAACCTGCCTGCCCTTCACAAAAAATCCACACTTGCCATTGTGTTTTTACACGATATATCATATACTAATATCACAACGATACTGTTTCTTGTAGGGATGGAGGCTTTTTTATGAAAATAGGTTTGCTAACCAGCGGCGGTGACTGCCAGGGTTTGAATTCCGCATTGCGCGGCGTTGCGAAAACATTATACCATGCTTTGGGCGAAACTGTAAATCTTTATGGGATTCGGGATGGGTATCGCGGTCTGATGGAACGTGATTTGCATTTGATGAATCCAGAAGATTTTTCCGATATTCTCACACTCGGCGGTACAATTTTGGGCACTTCCCGCCAGCCGTTTAAATCCATGCAGTTGGAATCTGAAAATGAAGAAACCAAGCTTTCCCGCATGCTGAAAACCTGCAAAGAGGAGCAGTTTGACTGTTTGGTCATTCTCGGCGGCAATGGCACGCACAAAACGGCGCACCTGCTTTCTGAAAATGGCATCAATGTCATCACCTTACCCAAAACCATTGACAATGACCTTTGGGGCACACAAATGACCTTTGGCTTCCAAAGTGCCGTGGATATTGCCACCACAGTCATTGACTCTATCCACTCCACCGCTTTCTCGCACAGCCGTGTTTTCATCGTGGAAACCATGGGACACAAGGCAGGCTGGCTCACGCTCTACGCCGGCATTGCAGGCGGTGCGGATGTCATCATCATTCCGGAAATCCCCTATCATGTGGAGCGCATTGCAGATGCCATTGCCGCCCGTGCGAAAAACGGCAAGCGGTTTTCCATCCTTGCCGTTGCCGAGGGTGCTATTTCTGCCGAAGAAGCCATGCTTTCCAAAAAGGACTTCAAGGCGGAGCGTGCCAAGATGGCGCACCCCTCCATTTCCTATCGCATTGCCGACGAACTGCACGCCATCAACGGACAAGACATCCGTGTCACCATTCCCGGACACTATCAGCGCGGCGGTTCTCCGGACGCATACGACCGTGTGCTCACCAGCCGCTTTGGTGCTATGGCAGCCAAGCTGATTATGGAAGGGGACTTTGGCAACATGGTCGCAATGCAGGATGACCGTGTGATTGCCGTTCCGCTGAAAAACGTGGCAGGCAAATTGAAAACCGTGCCCGCAAACGGCGAACTGGTCAAAACCGCACGTCAGTTGGGGCTTTCCTTGGGTGACTGATGCTCTATGCTGCTTTCTGCAAACGTAACCTCGTACACATTGCGAAACAGCACCATCATCAGCCCATATCGCTTTTTCCCGTTCCACTTAATATAGCGATAACAAGCAGCGGCGGTCAGCAATCCGCCAATGGTGCACACAATGATGTCCCACATCGTGTCGCCCACGCCGGTGCGTGCCGTTTGCTGTGGGTCAATGCCCCAAAAAGACAGCGCAAATTCATAGATTTCCCATAATGCTGCGGATGCGACCGCAAACATCCCTGCAAACAAGGATGCCAGCGGCGCATCCGCAGCTTCTATTGTCCGCCCCGGCTTTTTCCAATAGTATACCAATGCACCCACCACCGCCAGCAAAAATCCGGAAACGCTGTGCAGAAGCTTGTCATAATACGGTATTTTCTGGTATCCGCCTAAAATACTGCCGAACACCACCGAGCACAGAATAAACGCATCGAATGCAATTTCTGCCGCATCCAGTTTCGGCAGTCCAAACACATGGCAAAACAGACGAGGCACCATTGGCAGCCCCCATGCCGCCACCAACAGCAGCAGCAGATATAAGCTTTCCTGCCCGTTCATCACCCAAATCGTCACGCCAAGCGTTATCAAATAATACACCAGCACACTGACTTGATTTGCCTGCAGTCCCTGCTTATTTCGCATTTTTTGCAACTCCCTTTCCATTGTTCCGCAACACTTTGTCTTATTTTGCCCCAAAGGAGGCGACTGCATGAATCCCCGTTCCATTGCATCGTATGCGGCAGACGCACCGCAGCTGCTGCAAGATTTTTTAACCTACATTGCAACCATCCGAGGTAAATCTTATCAGACCGCCCATGAATATTACCTCGATTTACGGATGTTTTTTCGATTTCTCAAACAAAAGCGGCAACTGGTATCCATGGATATGCCCTTTGACGAAATCCCTATCGATGATGTGGATTTGACCTTTTTACGGGATGTCACACTGTCGGAAACCTATGCGTTTCTGGATTTCATCGCACACGAGCGTCCGCAGCACCGCAACAGCCCCTCCACGGAATATGGGCTTGGCTCTGCGGCACGTGCCCGCAAAACATCCTCTATTCGCATCTTTTATCGCTATTTGACCGAAAAGGCAGCGTTATTTGATGTCAATCCGGTGGCGCATTTGGAATTCCCCTCGCAAAAACAATCCCTGCCCCGTCATTTAACCGTGCAGGACAGCATTGACCTGCTGCAGCATGTGCAGGGACCCTTCGCCTCCCGTGATTTCTGTATTTTGACCTTTTTTCTCAATTGCGGTATGCGTGTTTCCGAACTCGTGGGCATCAACCTGTCTGACATTCGAGAAGGCTCTCTGCGCATTTTGGGCAAAGGCAATAAAGAGCGCATTCTCTACCTGAATGAGGCCTGCCAAAACGCATTGGATGATTATTTGCCCGACCGCTTGACCCCGCATGAGCGGGACAAAAACGCCCTTTTTGTCAGCAAGCATCGCAACCGCATCAATGTGCAGACGGTCAAGTGGCTGGTTAAAAAATATCTGAACTATGCAGGTTTGGACAGCAATAAATATTCCGTGCACAAACTGCGGCACACCGCCGCCACGCTGATGTACCAAAGCGGTGTGGATGTACGCACGCTGCAAACGGTTTTGGGGCACGCCAATCTGGACACCACCATGATTTACACGCATGTCAATGATGAAAACGTGCGTGCCGCCACTAATCGCAATCCGCTTGCCGCATTGCGCCGCAAATCTTCTGACGAAGAAGAACTCCCCACCGCCGAGGACACAGAAGAAAACGCTGAATTTTTTGCAGCATCGTATACAACCGAAGACGAATCCACCTAACGCAAACGATAGAACCCCCCTCGTTTCTTGTCAATAAACAAGGAACGAGGGGGGTTCTGCGTTATATTTCTGTTTCCTGCTCCGGTTCTTCGTAAACCTCCAACGGTTTATCACAATATCCACAGCATTCGCCTTCTGCGGAATGCGTCATCAGCACTGGCAGATAGGTTTCTGTCTTGGTGACACATTTGGGGTTGGTACAGCGGCGATGGCGGACGCTTTCCGGCAGCTTCGGCGGCTTCTGCACCTCTTGCCTAGACAGCGTAAGCAGCAGCGCCATGCGTGCATACATAGCAAAACGTGCCTGCTCAAAATAAACTGCACGCGGGTCATCGTCCACATCCTGTGCAATCTCGTCCACACGTGGCAGGGGATGCATCACGAGCAAGGAGGACTTGGCTTCCTTCATTTTGCGTGCATTCAAGCAATAAATGCCCTTGAGGCTGTTATATTCTGCTTCGGTGGAAAACCGCTCTTTTTGGATGCGTGTCATGTATAGCACATCGAGCATCGGCAGCACCGGCTCCAAGCCCGCAACCTCATAAAACGGCATCTGATGCTCCTGCATAAAGCGACGGATATAGTCGGGAATCGACAGCTCACGAGGTGCAATCAAATAAAACTGCACATTTTTGAACTTCTGCAAAAATTTAATCAAGGAATGTACGGTGCGCCCATATTTCAAATCGCCGCAAATGCCAATTTTCATATTGTCCGCACTGCCACGCAGGCGCAAAATCGTCACAATGTCCGCCAAGGTCTGTGTGGGGTGCAGATGACCGCCATCTCCGGCATTGACCACAGGCACCGCAGAATATAAGGATGCTGCCTTCGCCGCACCCTCCATGGGGTTGCGCATCACAATCATATCTGCATAGCTTGCCACCATATTAAAGGTATCCTTCAGGCTTTCTCCCTTGGCAGTGGAGCTGGATTTCGGGTCGGAAAATCCAATCACATTGCCGCCAAGGCGCATCATTGCCGTGGAAAAAGATAAATTTGTTCGTGTGCTGGGTTCATAAAACAAACTGCCGAGCACCTTCCCACGGCAGGCTTCCACATAGCC
Organism: Intestinibacillus sp.; assembly: GCA_963663775.1. Lineage (GTDB taxonomy): Bacteria > Bacillota > Clostridia > Oscillospirales > Butyricicoccaceae. The sequence goes on from OY760624.1 coordinate 591,419, forward strand.
TTCCGGTCTGTCAATGATATTGCTGGTCAGCTTATATAGTTCCAGAAATTCCTCCAGACACAAATCGCTCAAATCGTTGATGTGGCGCATCCTGTTTTTCTCCTTCTTTCTTGAAACATACAGCTGTGTTTTGCCCGTGTGTTCCTTGTATGTTTTATTATTTTATCACAAAAATCGACAAAAAAAAAGGGAGCACAGAGATTATTTACGCATCGCCTCCACCGGATGCAGCTTAGACGCCCAAAGTGCCGGTGTCAAGCCGGACAGCATGCCAAACAGTACCGATAATCCAAGCATGATTGGCGGCGTCCCGCTCGGCATAGCGACCGCAATGCCCCAATGCCATGCCGCCATTTTCAGGCATGCCTCTGCAAACAGCAGTCCGCCAATCCCCCCGCTCAAGCAAATTAAAATTGCCTGCCAAAGAAATAACTGTACAATGTCCTTCTTTCGTGCACCTATCGCCATAAACATGCCGATTTCTGCTGTTTTTTCATGTGTGATAGACAGCAAACTGCTCATCACGCCAATCATGGCTACCAAAAAGGAAATCGCCGCAACGGCAAGAAACAGCAGACCCATGTGATAGACCAGCTCCTGCACCTGCTGCAGCGCACCGCTCATATCCTGCACCTTGATGGTGCCTCCTACCTGTCCCCAATCCCGCAAAAACCGTACAATTTGTGTCTGCAGCTCCGCCCCATTCGTGCCCGATTGACATTGGATGAAAATCTGGTCGGCAGGGTCGCTTTCCGCCGCCAAACAGGAATACGGCACATAGATGAGCGTGGGCGCCAACGCCTGTATTGCCGCACCAAGGGCGGCAGTTTGCGGCTCTATCACGCCAATGATTTGAAAATAGGTGGGTTCCCCTTCTACCGTGAAACTGACCTTTTTCCCCACCACATTTTCCCGCCCAAACTGCTCTGTGGCAAATGTACTGTCCACAATTGCCACAGGCTCTGCATCCTGCACTTGCTGCTTGGAAAACAGCTGTCCCGCCACGATGTGCAGCTGCATCACTGCCCCTAGCTGCGCATCCGTTCCCAACAAAATGGCACTGCCACTGTGTTGTCCTGCATGATATGCGGTGGTTTTCGCTTTGATGGGCATGGCATATTGTACCTTGGAAAAGCATGAAAGGATTTCTTCGGCATGGCGTGCGGTTAGCTCCTGTCCTCTGGTTTCCTGTGCGAGATACACCGCCAATCCACGCAGTCCAATGCGGCTGACAGCCGCCTGCGCCTGCGTCTGCCCCAGCATCCCCATGGCGGCAATCAAAACCATGGCAGCTACCCCCACACCCACAGAAACCGCAGATAAAAACACACGCAATCTGCGCCGCACCAGCTGTTTGCCTGCCAAATGTACACAATCCCATGTCTTCATCTGCCTGTGACCTCCACGCGGTCGCCATCCTGCAAATCACTCGGCGGCGTGCACAGCACCACATCCCCCGCCTGCAATCCAGACAGAAGCTGCACATATCCCTCTAGCTGACTGCCTGTGCAGACGATCAGCTTTTTGGCAATCCCATTGCGCACCACAAACACATATTCATTGCCTGCCGAGGACTGGCAAACCGCCTCATATGGAACAAGCACCGCATCTTTCACCGTGCCTGTGAAAATTTTGACCTCTACAGAGTATCCTGGGCGCAACGCCTCTTGTTCATCCAGTTCTAAAATGGCAGCTACGGTTGCAGTAGTCGTTTCACCCATAATGCTGACCGCACGGCGTGCAAACGGTGCAATTTTCGACACAGTTGCTCCCACCGTCACCTCCGGCACAGCACTGCACGTGACATTTGCCGTCTGCCCTTCCTGCACCTTGCCCGCATAGCTTTCCGGAATGTCTGCACGCACCCGCAGCTTGCTGACATCCGCCAGTTCCAAATAGCAAATCCCCGGCAAAATCGATTGCCCCACACGTTCCGGCGCGCGCAGCACCACGCCGTCCATATCTGCCACAATGTCATAGGTGTTTTTGGTGCTCTGCCCTGCGCTGTCCACCGCTTTTTGCACCGCTGATGCATCTGCGCCCTCTCCCGAAAGCACCTGCTCTGCTACATCCTGTGCGGTTTCTTCGGTCAATTTCGGTATGTCGGACTGTAGGCGCACCAACGTTTGCCCTTTTTTCACCGCATCGCCTGCCTGCACATAGACTGCCACCACTTCCGCACTCTGTGCCACGGCGAAACTGCTGCTCTGCTCTGCCTCCAGCTCCCCCGGTGTGTAGATACTGTTGTAAATATCCTGCACCACGACCCGTGCACCCTGCACCGTGACCACCGGTGTGACAATACGCCGCATCCCAAGCAACAGCAGCAGCAACAAAACACTTGCCGTCAGCCATAAAATCAACCGCAATCTTCTTCTCATAACTGTCCTCCTATGCACTTCCATCTGGATGTATTCTTTCCAGAATTGCGCATTCTTATAAGGAAGAGTTGCCAAAAGTTCCAAACAACACAGCAAAACACCCCGCACGCTCCCCTCTAGCATGCGGGGTGTCTATTTTCAAAAAAGAGGCTTACAAAACCGCTTTGAGCGCTTCTGCAAGGTTTTGGACACGCACCAAATTCATGCCCTTCGGAATATCCTTTTCCTGCAAGTCCTGTTTCGGCAAAATGCAGGTGTGAAAGCCCAGCCGCCATGCTTCCTGCAAGCGTTGGGATGCAGCGGAAACCGCACGCAGCTCTCCTGTCAACCCCACTTCTCCAAACGCCATCACCCCTTCGGGCAGAGGCTTGTCCCGAAAGCTGGATACCAACGCCAGAGCCATCGGCAAATCGACCGCTGGCTCGTCCAACCGCATACCGCCCACCACGTTGACATAGGCATCGCTGGCGGAAAGGAACAATCCCGCCCGCTTCTCCAAAATGGCAAGCAGCAGCACCATGCGGTTATAATCCACCCCCGCAGCCGTACGGCGCGGCACATTGAAGGCACTTTTGGCAACCAACGCCTGCATTTCAATCAAAATCGGGCGTGTGCCCTCCATGGTGCAAGCGATGCAGTTGCCCGATGCCCCAATCGGATGCCCCGACAGCATGGCGGCGGATGGATTTTGTACTTCCAGCAATCCGTGGTCACTCATTTCAAACACACCGATTTCATTGGTCGAACCATATCGATTCTTTGCCGCACGCAGACAGCGAAAGGTGCTGGTGGATTCGCCTTCAAAATACAGTACGCAGTCCACCATGTGCTCCAAAATTTTCGGGCCTGCCAATGACCCTTCTTTGTTGACATGCCCCACAATGAAAATGGTCACATTGTGCAGCTTTGCATACTGCATCAATGCCATGGCGCATTCCTTAATTTGGGTCGTTCCGCCCGGTGCGGCAGATACCTCGGGGCGATACACGGTTTGGATGGAGTCTACAATCAAAACATCTGGCTGCACCGCATCGGTTTCCGAAAGAATCTGCTCCAAATCGGTTTCTGCGAGCACAAATAAGCTGGGCGGAGAAATCTCCAAACGATTGGCACGCAGCTTGATTTGTCGGCGGGATTCTTCTCCCGAAACATACAGCACCTTGGCAGATTTGCACATTTCCTCACACATTTGCAGTAGCAAGGTGCTCTTGCCGATCCCAGGCTCACCGCCCACCAGCACAAATGAACCGTGCACCGCACCGCCGCCCAGCACACGGTCCAGTTCTGCAATGCCCGATAGAAAACGGTCTTCGCTGTTGATTTCAATCTCTTTGAGCACCACCGAGCGGTTGGTGCCACGAGGCTTCTCAAGCACCCCACGGGTCACCACCTCAGGCTTGACTTTGAATTCGCTAATGGTGTTCCACGCCCCGCAGGAGGGGCATTTTCCAAACCACTTTCCCGTTTCATATCCACATTCACTGCATAAAAACACTGTTTTCCGCTTCATAACGTCTCCTTTGTATCTTCTGCGCTGATATGCTGCAAATAGCCTGTGCAAATGCACATTGCAATCTGCGTTTGGTAGGCTTCCTGCTGCAATTTTGCTTCCTCTGCGGCATTGGATAAAAATCCGCACTCCACGATAACCGCCGGACACTGCAGCTGTTTCATCAGATAAATCGTGTTTGCCGCTTGCTTTTCACGCCGCTGATTATTCTGTGACAGCCCGCTTGCCAATGCTTGCTGCAAGCATTGCGCCAGCGGCTGGCTTTCCGCACAATTGCGTGAATAAAAAACCTGCGCCCCCCAATACTGGGTATCTGGGAATTTATTCAGATGAATGCTGATAAAAATGGGATTCGCCGTGCTGTCTGTGATTTTTTGACGCTTCCGAATGTCCGCCACCTTATTTTCACGAATGCTTTTGCTCGCATCGTAACCCAATGCCTGCTCATCTTCCCGTGTCATAAGGGTCGAAACCCCCAAAAAGCCTGCCAACGCCTGCACACGGCGTGCAATGCTCAAATTGATATGCTGCTCCGATGTGCCGTTGGCACTGACCGCACCGCCGTCAAACCCGCCATGTCCGGCATCAATGACCAAGGTATGCGTGGTTTCCCATGCCGAAAACACGGATTTCTGCTGATGTAGCTGCAGATAGACCATGCACGAAAGCAGCAACATCATCCCTGCAAAGATACCCAACAGCGTATGCCTGCGCCATATCCAAATTCTCATGCCATCCGCCTCCCACCGTCAAACTATGCAGGCGCTTCGGCAATTATGTATCCTGAAAAAGACAAGGTGCAGAGCCCACTTATTCTGTCGGTTCTGCACCTCGTTTATATACAGGTTTTATCGCTGAAAAAAAGCTTACAGCACAGCGATGCACTCCACCTCTACCTTTGCGCCCTTGGGCAAAGCCGCTGCCGCAACGCAGGAGCGTGCAGGTGCATTGTCAGTGAAATATGCACCATAAATCGCATTGAATGCCGCAAAATCATTCATATCTGCCAAGAAGCAGGTGGTTTTCACAACACGGTCAAATCCAACCGACGCCTGCGCCAGCACTGCCTTTAAGTTCTCCATGACACGCTCGGTCTGTGCCTCAATGGTATCGCCAACCATCTCTCCGGTTGCAGGGTTCAATCCAATCTGCCCCGATGTGTACAAAAAGCCATTTGCGGAAACCGCCTGAGAATATGGGCCAATCGCCTTAGGTGCTTGCTCCGTTGCAATGATTTCTTTTCGTGACATATGTGTCATCCTCCCCATTCTGCAAAAATGATTAACCGTTCTTGATTTTCTTCAGTCGCTGGTTATTCGACAGAATCTTCTTGCGGATGCGCACGCTCTTCGGCGTGATTTCCAACATTTCATCGTCTGAAATAAATTCCAGTGCTTCTTCAATGGACATGATGTGCGGCGGAATCAAACGCAGAGAATCGTCCGAACCTGATGCACGCATGTTGGTCAGCTGCTTCTTCTTGCAGACATTGACCGCCATGTCTTCCCCGCGCGGATTTTCGCCGATGACCATGCCTTCGTACACCGGCGTGCCGGCACCGATGAACAGTGTGCCGCGTTCCTGTGCATTGAACAGACCATATGCCACCGCTTCGCCAGTTTCAAAGGCAATCAAAGAACCGTTTGCACGCTTCTGGATTTCGCCCTTATATGGTTCATAGGAGTGGAAGACCGAGCTCAAGATGCCTTCGCCCTTGGTATCGGTCAAAAATTCACTGCGATAGCCGAAAAGACCACGTGCCGGAATCAAGAATTCCACACGCATGCGGTCATCGCCCTTGGGTGCCATCTGCACCAATTCACCCTTACGAGAGCCCATCTTTTCCATGACAGAACCGACGGCATCCACCGGAATGTCGGCAATCATGCGCTCGATTGGCTCGCTCTGCACGCCGTCAATGTCACGCAGCAACGCCTTGGGTGCGCCAACCTGAAATTCATAGCCTTCACGACGCAGATTTTCAATCAAAATAGACAGATGCATTTCACCACGTCCGCAAACACGGAAGCTTTCGGTGGAGTCGGTTTCGTTGACACGCAAAGACACGTCCTTGAGCAGCTCACGGAACAGACGCTCACGCAGGTGACGGGAGGTGACAAACTTGCCTTCCTTGCCGGCAAACGGGCTGTCGTTCACCGAGAAATACATTTCCACCGTTGGCTCCGAAATCTTCACAAACGGCAGCGGCTGCACAGCATCGGGCACACACACGGTTTCGCCAATCGTTACATTTTCCACGCCGGAAAAACAAACGATTTCGCCTGCTTTTGCAGAATCTGCCGGGGTGCGGTTCAAATCTTCAATGGTATATAAAGAAACAACCTTGGAATTGTACGGCTTGATATTGCCATGATAATCACAAATGGTAATCTGCTGTCCAACCGACATTTGTCCGCGCTCAATGCGTCCAATGCCGATGCGTCCGACATATTCGTTATAGTCGATGGAAGATACCAGCATTTGCAGAGTGCCTTCGGTGTCCACTTCCGGTGCAGGGATATGTTCCATAATCTGGTCAAACAGCGGAATCAAATCCACGCCTTCTTGATTAGGGGACATAGACGCCGTGCCAGCACGACCGGAACAATACACAATGGGGCTGTCCAGCTGTTCATCGGTTGCGTCCAGATTGAGCAGCAGCTCCAGCACTTCATCGCCGATTTCGTTGAGACGTGCATCCGGACGGTCAATCTTATTGACCACGATGATGATTTTGTGACCGAACTCCAGTGCCTTCTGCAGCACAAAGCGAGTCTGTGGCATGGGGCCTTCTGCTGCGTCAACCAACAACACCACGCCGTCCACCATCTTCAGCACACGTTCTACCTCGCCGGAAAAGTCCGCATGCCCCGGGGTATCGACAATGTTGATTTTGGTATCTTGATACCGTACAGATGTATTTTTTGCCAAAATTGTGATGCCGCGTTCCCGTTCAATGTCGCCCGAATCCATCACACGCTCTGCCACAACCTGATTATCGCGAAATGCGCCTGCCTGCTTGAGCATTTGGTCGACCAAGGTTGTTTTGCCATGGTCAACGTGCGCAATGATTGCGATGTTTCTAAGATCATTTCTTACCATAATTCCTCCCAAAGGATTATATCTTTCTTCTTAATAAAATCTTTTACTATTATACGCTGTTTCCGTCTGCATTTCCAGACATGGAATCATCAAATTTTACAAAAGTCTTTTCCCGAAAACTGTATGATACCACATGGAACGCCCGTTTCATGCCCTGCAAAGCAAGGCTGAAGCGACTTCGCTGCATGCCAAAAGGACGTCCGCCACGGACGCCCTTTTGCGTAGTTTGTAGGAGATTCCTTGCCGCCCATGCCCGTCTAACGTGGTGTGGTGTTGGAATCTGTGGTGGCATCGCCAATCGTATTTTCGCCTGTTGTGGTGTTGCCTGCGTTATTATTGGGCGCATCTGCCGCATTGTCTGTATTGTCCGTATTGTCTGGCAGCACATCATTGTTATTGTCATCGTCCGTCAAAGGGTTGTTATCATCATCGTCCGTGAGCACATTGTCATCATCATCTGCATCTGTGCCATCCGGCAGTGTGTCCGTGTCGGTCGGGTTGTTGTCCACCGTGTTGTTATCTGTTGCGCCATTATTGACCGTATCATCGTCTGTCGTGCCGACATTCGCCCCAATGCCACAGCCAGTGAGCAACGATATGGTAAACACAGTGACCAGTGCAAACGCCATGATTTTTTTTATCATTTCGGAAAACCTCCTTTTTCGCTTTAGTATGTCTGGAGATTTCCTGCATTATGCTGTCTGCGCTATAAAATTTGAATTTTTTTTAAATGGGTAAGGACAGTGGTGCACACCGCTCCCGTCAAAAAGCCCATAACAATGGAAGAAAGCAGCAAAAGCGGCAAATACCCAATGACATTGACGCTTCCCAGCCACACCATTGCCGCCAAAATCTGTCCGATGTTGTGGCTCGCCGCTCCGGCAATGCTGATGCCATACAGGGAAAAAAAACTGCCCTCTCGGCGCAGTGCCGCCGCCATCACCAACATGGCGAGCACACCCCCGCACAGGCTGAACAAAAATCCGGTCACACTGCCCATAAACAGCGAAACCAACGCAATGCGGCAGAGCAAAACCGCAGCCGTTTCTTTCATACGCATGGTTTTCAGCGCAAACAGGGTAATAATATTGGCAAGCCCCAGTTTGATGCCGGGCACAGGAATCACGGCAGTCAAGGGAATCCATTTTTCAACGATGGAAAACACGATGGCGATTGCCGTCAGCATGGCACACAGGGTCAGTCGTCTGCTTTTCATTTGCACAGCTTCTCCTTTATCGCACCACGGCGTCAATTTCTTGGGCATTTGCATCCGCATTCACCAGTTTAACAATCAATTTGTTGGGCAGACACACCGAGGTCTGACCGGCACGGCTGAGCCATCCGGTTTGCACGCATACTTGGTCTGGGCAACTGGACTGCGCAATGCGCACCCGCTCCCCATCAATTTCAACGGTGTTTTCTATGTCGCTATCCCCTGTCACCACAAAGGAATCTTGATACCCCTCTGCCAGCTGTATCTGGTGCAGCAGCACGCCATCCTGCCAAACCTCGCAATATAAATGCTCCGAAGGGGCTAACAGAAACGGCACGGCAATTCCGCCTGCCAGCAGCAGCACCAACACAACCACTAAAACATCGCCGATGAGAACTCTTTTGCGGTTTTCCTTGCATTGCGGCTTTGCCATAGCTGCTTCCTCCCCCTTTTCACACTCCATTTTTCTCAAACGCAATCTGTATTATAATATAAATCTGCCCAAAATACAAGCAAGCGACAGGTGGGTGTTGGTGCCTATGCCCGCTGTTCTGCATGCTGCACACGCACACTTTGCATATCAAGAAATCGCAGCAATCCTTGGACAGAATGGATATTGGTTTTTTTGTAAAATCCTTGTATACTAAAGATGATTACGAAAACGGAGGTGCTTTTATGTCATTGCAGAGCATTTTTCTGCGCATATTCCTTGCCATGCTTGTGGGGGCACTGATTGGCGGCGAACGAGAAAGCATCCATCGCCCTGCCGGTCTGCGCACCCATATGCTGGTGTCTATCGGTGCCGCCGTAATTATGATGCTTGGTCTTTTTTTATCCCCCACGCATCCCAACGCCGACCCTGCTCGACTGGGCGCACAGGTCATTTCCGGCATTGGCTTTCTCGGTGCGGGCACTATTTTAAAAGAAGGCTTAACCATCAAAGGTCTGACAACAGCGGCAAGCCTGTGGTCCGTTGCCTGTATGGGGCTTGCGGTCGGTGCAGGATTTTATACGCTTGCACTGCTTGGCACCTTGGTCATTCTGCTAACGCTGACGGTGTTTGAGCGTGTGCAGGGACATGTGTTCAAATCCCGCTATGTGCATTTTTTGCTCGAGCTTTCCTGCACTGAAACCGCCGATATTCTGACCACCTTAGATGCCTATGCAGCATCGCACCATCTTTTGATTTGCGGCTATACCATTCAAAAACAAACCAGTCAGTATCTGCTCTCGTGTCACATCAAATCCCATACCCCCCGCCAAACGATTGACCAGCAGGAATTACTCGTGCAGCTGTCTGCTGCGCCCTCTGTGCGCCACCTCACCCTCACGCCGCTTTGATAATGGTTTGATTTTTTTCTGCTTTTTGCGTCTTTCATATTGAAACAATTACTTTAGCATGATATACTAAGAAAGTATGTGACATTGGTCATGGAAAATGAGCAACATCTGCTTTTTGAAAGGAAGATTGTATCATGCCGGGTAAGGTTATTTTGGGCGCTCAATGGGGCGATGAAGGCAAGGGTAAATTTATTGATATTTTTGCGGCGGAGGCAGACCTCGTTGTCCGCAGCCAAGGCGGCAATAATGCCGGACACACCGTTGTTGTTGACGGCACTACCTATAAACTGCAGCTGATTCCTTCCGGTATCCTTTACCCGAACTGCATCAATATCATCGGGCCGGGCGTTGTTGTAGACCCACGGGCAATTTTGAAGGAAATGGACGGATTGACCGAAAAGCAGGTTTCGGTGTCTCATCTATTTATCGACGCACGCTGCCATTGCATTCTGCCGTGGCATCTGGAACTGGACGCACTGTCCGAAAAAGCACGCGGCGGCGATGACATCGGCACCACCAAAAAGGGCATCGGTCCTACGTATATGGACAAATCCGAGCGCATTGGCGTGCGTATGCACGACTTTGTCGATGCGGAACGCTTTGAAACCGTCATGCGGGAAGCATGTGCACGCAAAAACAAGGTCATCACTGGTGTTTACGGCGGCGAACCCATCGACATTGAAGCGGTATTGACCGAATACAAGGTTTATGCTGACCGTCTGCGTGCCCACATCAAGGACACCACCATCATGACCTATGATGCCATCAAGGGCGGCAAAAACGTGCTCTTTGAAGGTGCGCAGGGCACACTTTTGGATTTGGACATGGGCACCTATCCGTACGTCACCTCCTCCCACCCTGTTTCCGGCGGCTGCTGCATCGGCTCTGGCGTTGGTCCGACCGCCGTCAGCGAAGTCATGGGCATCTGCAAGAGCTATACCACCCGTGTCGGCAAGGGTCCTTTCCCAACCGAATTGTTTGATGAAACAGGCGACTATATCCGCAAGGCAGGCGGCGAATTCGGCACCGTCACTGGCAGACCACGCCGCACCGGTTGGTTTGATGCGGTCATTGCCCGCTATGCGGTGCGTGTCAACGGCATGACCGAGCTTGTCATTAACAAAATTGACCCGCTGTGCGGCTTGCCCAAGCTTAAGGTCTGCGTGGCTTATACCTTCAAGGGCGAAACCATCACGGAGTTCCCAGCAAACTTTGCAGATTTGGAACACTGCACGCCTGTTTATGAGGAATTTGACGGCTTTACAGAAGATATTTCTGATTGCCGCACCTTTGATGCACTGCCGCAAACCGTGCAGTCCTATATCAAGCAGCTGGAGCGTATCTGCGGCTGCCCTGTTCGCATGCTGGGCGTTGGTCCTGCGCGCACACAGGTTATCAAAATCTGATTTTTCCAAAAAACCAAAGGGGCTTCTGTGCATCTCGCAGAAGCCTCTCTATTTGCATTTTTCTGCCGAAAGGAGTTGCTATGCGTTCCAAAACACAAGCCATTTTCCTCATCATTTTATCTGCTTTTTGCTTTGCGCTGATGAATCTGTTGGTGCATTTGGCAGGTGACCTTCCAACCATTCAAAAAAGTTTTTTTCGCAATTTCATCGCATTTCTGCTTGCGTTTTGGGTCACATGGCACACATCAGAAAAACTGCAGTTTCAAAGACGAAATCTCCCGTTTTTCATTCTGCGTTCCAGTTTTGGCACCATTGGAATTCTGTGTAATTTTTATGCGGTCGACCATCTGGTCTTGTCAGATGCTTCTTTGCTCAATAAACTTTCCCCTTTTTTCGCCATTTTTCTCTCGTTCTTGATTTTGCATGAAAAAATCCGTCCATTCCAACTGTTTGCCGTTCTGATTGCCTTCATCGGTGCGTTATTGGTCATCAAACCCGGCTTTTCCATGCAGTTTTTTCCGGCACTGATTGGTGCTTTCGGCGGCTTCTGTGCCGGCATGGCATATACGTTGGTGCGCAAACTCAGCCAACGAGGGGAGCGTGGCCCTTTCATCGTGTTTTTCTTCTCTGGATTCTCTTGTTTGGTCGCACTGCCCTTTTTGCTGCTTGATTTTCACCCCATGACACTGCCGCAATTGCTGCTGTTGGTGCTTGCAGGGCTTGCCGCTGCCGGCGGACAATTTTCCATCACAGCCGCCTATTCTCTGGCACCTGCAGGCTCAGTTTCAGTCTATGATTATACCCAAGTACCATTTTCCGCTTTGCTTGGCTTTGTATTTTTTCAGCAAATTCCGGATTTTTGGAGCATTTTAGGATATGTTATCATCTGCACCGTTGCAGTCGTCATGTTTCACTATCAAAGGCATTTTCTCAAGCAGCAATGAGAACAGACAAAAGCCATGTGCAGTGCACATGGCTTTTGTCTGTTTAAGAGTAGTATGTAAGTGATGATATGGTCATAAAAATAAAAGACGCTGCACCAAATGGTGGAGCGTCTTTGCTATATACATAGTATACTGCATTTTCTGCCGTTTGTCACTGGTATACTTGCATAATTTTTCGATTCATATCTGTGCTTTTTGTCGCAAAGACATGTATTACATCTATTTTATCAACGCAAACCGTGCAACATCAAACAAACCTCTCGGTGTAATGCGCAACGCCGGAATAACGGGCAGCGCCAAAAAGGACAAGGTAATAAACGGGTCAATGCCCTCTGGTACGCCCATTTTATGCGCCAGTTGCAGCATTTCCTGCAATTTTTGTTCGGTTTCACAATATGGCGCATCTGTCATAAGCCCCATAATGGGCAGTGGCAAAGTTGCCTGCACCCTTCCATCTGCCACAATGGTGTATCCGCCGCCCACACGCTGAAGTTCCTGCACCGCTGAATGCATCGCATCGTCTTGGTCGCCCACAACCAGCAGATTGTGTGAATCGTGCGATACACTCGAGCCAATCGCACCGCCATGCAGTGAGAATCCCTTGAGAATCGCCAACCCCATCGCACCCGTTGCATGATGCCGCTCGATGACCGCCAACTTATTCAGCCCCGCTTGGGCAACGAACATGCCATTTTCCTGCGGCAATGGCATTTGCAGATGCTCTGTCACGATTTGTCCGCCGAGCACCCCAATAACGGGATACACTTTTTCCTGCTCAACTGGATATGCAAACGCATCTCTTTGCAGCGGTGCAAGGTGTATCGTTTGCCGCAAATCCTCGTCGACGGTCACGCCGTCCTGCGGCACTTGCCAATCCATGACCGATTGTCCTTTGTGCCACACTCCCGTGACTTCCACCTGCTCCAAATCCTGCAATATCACGAAATCCGCTTGATACCCCGGTGCAATTGCGCCTAAATGCGTGAGTCCATAGCATCGTGCCGCCTGAATCGTTGCCATTTGATAGGCACGTATCGGCTCCAACCCCAATGCAATGGCACGCCGAATGCAATGGTCAATATGCCCCGTGCGGCGAATATCTTCGATGTGCAAATCATCGGTACAGAACGAAAACCCATCGGTTTCCGCCTGATTTTCAAGCATACCGCACACAATATCGTCCAAATTCTTTGCCGCACTGCCCTCTCGGATGTGAATGTGCATTCCCAGCCGCCGCTTGCGCAGTGCCTCCGCAAACGTGGTGCATTCATGGTCGGTCGAAATGCCCGCCTGCACATAGGCAGACAGTTCCCCATCTGACAAGTTCGGCGCATGCCCATCACAGGGGCGCCCACGAAACTGCGCCAGCTTATCCGCCATTTCAGGTGCACCGTGCACCACGCTGACATAGTCCATGACCTCTCCCAGCCCTAAGATACGCGGCACATCCTTATATTTTTGCATTTCTGCCGCATCAAATACACAGCCTGCCATCTCGGTAGGGGTCGCAGGGACACAGGACGGCAGCATCACATAAACATTGGCGGGCACTTGCTCGGTCTGCTCCAATATAAAGCGGATACCCTCCCAACCCTTGACATTTGCCGCTTCGTGCGGGTCTGCAATATAGGTGGTGGTTCCGTGTGCGACACAGTGCTTGATGAGTTGGGGCGGCGTGGTCATCGTGGACTCCAGATGCAAATGCGCATCAATGAAACCCGGGGAAACATATTGCCCCTGCAAATCCACCTCGGTCTGCCCTTGATAGACCCCCACGCCAATGATGATGCCATCTTGCACCGCAATGTCACCTTCTATGATTTCTCTGGTGAATACATTGATGATTTTAGCATTTTTGAGCACCAATTCCGCCGCAATCTCTCCACGTGCCGCCTGCAATCGTGCTGTTTCCTTCTGTCGTTCCACTTGACTGCCCTCCTGTCTGGCTATCACAGTACCGCACAAATGGTATGTGCCAGCAGTGCCGCTGCACGCTCTACATCTTGTATCGAGCACATCTCACTGGGAGAATGGATATAGCGGGTGGGAATGCTGACCGCACCGGATGGCACACCGCCGCGACTCTTCTGTACTGCCGCCGTATCTGTGCCGCCCACCTGTAAAATCTCCTGCTGAATGGGCATGGAGAGTTCCGCCGCCGCTTTCTCCAACGCTTCACGCACTATAGGTGCACACAGCACTGCACTGTCCATCACCTTCACTGTCGGACCTTTGCCCATTTTGACAGCAATGGGGTATTGCCGCTCGGGCAAATCGCCGGTATCGGTCACGTCAATAGTAATGCCGTAATCGGGTGCAATGGCGAATGCCGCAGGGCCTGCACCACGCAGCCCCACTTCCTCCTGCACCGTAAACACAAAATACAAATCGTTGTCGGTTTGCGTGAGCTGCTGCATTGCTAAAATCTGCGCCACGCAGCCAATGCGGTTGTCCATATACGGTCCGCAGATGGCATCTCCCTGCACAAAAGCAGGGGCTTCAAACACAGCAAAGTCGCCAATGCGCACCCGCTTTTCGGTGTCTTCCTTACAGGTTGTGCCTACATCAATGAACAAATGCTCCATCAGCAGGTCACGGAACGGTGTTTTTTCCTCATAGGAAATCACGCCACGTGTGCCGTTGGCAAAACGCACTTGAATATTGATTAAATCGCCCCGAAACAAGCCGCCAACCGATGCGAAGCGAATATAGCCATCCTTATCGATGAAGGTTGCCACCACACCGATGGCATCCATATGCGCCGCCAGCATGATTTTCTTGCCGCTGCCTTTTTTGCGGCAAATCAAGTTGCCCATGGTATCGGTCGTGATTTCATCCACATAGGGGCGTGCCAGCGCTTCCAACACGCCTGCAACCTCGGTTTCCCGACCTGAAGGACCAAATGCGCCCCCAATTTGCTGATATAACTCAAAAACGTTAGACATCGTATCGTTCTCCTATCTCCTTGAGGAATATGCGGCTCAAAGTCAGCACCGCTTCCATATCGGCAACCGCCGCCACGCTGACGGGGGAATGAATATACCGCACCGGTGCGGCAATACCGCACACCTGCACCCCTGCACGACTTTTATGAATGGTTGCCGCATCGGTGCCACCTGCAACCATGTGCTTGGTCTGCCACGGGATTTGATGCTGTTCTGCGGCATCCCGCAGCAAATCAAACAGCCCCTGGTGATAAATCGTGCCACGGTCCATGAATGGAATCACCACACCGCCACGCAGCTGACACACCTGCTTGTGCTCTGGCACATCCGCCAAATCCGCCGCCGTCGTGCCTTCCACCACCAGACAAATGTCCGGCTTGATGCGATAACTCACGAGCATCGCACCCCGTGTGCCGACTTCCTCCTGCACCGTGAAGCAAAACCACGTGTCGACCGCTGGCTGTTCTTTCAGCAAGGTCAGCAACACCGCACAACCCAAACGGTCATCAATCGCTTTCGCTTTCAGCAAGCCATCGCCAAACAACACCGCTTCGGCATCAAACACGCCATATGCACCCAGCGCCACCTTGTCTTCCGCCGCTTCCTTGCTCATCGCCCCAATGTCGATATACAAATCATCCAGCCGCGGCATGGTTTTGCGCTCAGCCGCACGGGTCAAGTGCACCGCCTTGATGCCAATGACGCCCTGCACTGCCCCAAAGCGCACCCGTCTGCCAATCATGACACGTGGGTCAACGCCGCCGACAAAGCCAAACTGCAGCATCCCATCTTCCGTGATACGTTTGACAATCACGCCGACTTCGTCCATATGCGCCGCCAGCATGACGGTTTTTCCAATCTGCTTTGTGCCTTTGCGGAAAATCATCAGATTGCCCATGGGGTCTGTTTGGATGTCGTCCGCAAAGGGCTTTGCCTGCTCTAAAATATAGTCACGCACGGCGTCTTCTTCGCCAGACGGACCAGAAAGTGCGCATAACGTTTGTATCAGTTCCAGCATTATAGACGCACCTCCCCATTAAAATTCCGAATAAAATGATATAAAATATCCGAAACAGCTTCCAAATCCGACAGCTTTATCGATTCAATCGGCGTGTGCATATAGCGCAGCGGAATCGACAGCAGCCCCATCGCCGTGCCGCATGCCGCCACCTGCATCGTCCATGCGTTCGTGCCGGTATGCCCTTCCATCACCTCTTGCTGGTAGGCAATGCCCTCCGCTTTTGCGGTTTTGATGAGGGCACGGGTCAACTTTGTGTGTAGATTTGGCCCCATGCCAATCATTGCACCCCCACCATAGGTAAAGGTTTTGTCCGAGGGCGCATCAGGTGTTTTGGCGTGTCCCACATCGACCGCAACGGCGTATTCCGGACGCAGACGCCATGTGCCAATGCCTGCACCAAGCCCTGTGGTTTCCTCCTGCACACTGATGAGCACTGCCACATCAACCTCTAAGGTTTCGTTTTGCAGCTTTTCCAGCGTGCGCAAAATGGCGACAATGCCCGCACGGTCATCCAAGCATTTTCCGGTGATGCTGTCTTTGGACAATTGACACATTTTCTCTGCAAAAACAATGGGCGTGCCGATTGTAATGTTCGATTTTGCATCGGTAAGCCCTGTATCAATCACCATTTTGTGCATGGGAACGGCTTTATCCTGCTCCTCCGCTTTCAATAAATGCGGCGGCATACAGGAAATGATGCCATACAGCGGCTTTTCTGCCAAAATCGTGACTTCGCAGCCCAGCAGCATGCGTGGGTCAACCCCGCCGGACTCCGCAAACCGCAAAAATCCATTCTCCAGCACCTCGGTTACCACAAATCCAATCTGGTCCAAATGTGCATCCAGTAAAATCGTTTTCGCCTGCTCTTTGCCGCATCGTTTGATGGCTGTGATGTTTCCAAATACATCCACTTCCACTTGATCACAAAGCGGCTGCAGCACCTGCGCAACCACTGCGGCGCCCTGCTGTTCAAAACCGCTGACCGCTGCCGTTTCGCAAAGCTTTATCAGCATTTCTGCAATTTCCAAGAATGGCTCCTCCTTGCTTTTTCTTCATGCTCCTATTATAGCATAGCATCCCACCGTTTTCAGCCTTTCTATCCCGAATTTTCAAGATTTCCTTGTGCATTTCTGCAAATATCTCGAAAAGCCAGCTGCAAAAAAACAAAGCACAGCAGTCCTATCACTTGCTGTGCTTTGTAAAAGAAAAGAAAAAGTGCGTACTGTATCAAACGGTGCAACCTTATGATGCTGCGGTATCCGCGGTCGGCTGTGCACCATTTGGACCTTGTTGGGCATCAGTTTTGATGACAATGTTTTGGATGCTGACACCATCCTCTGCATAGGTGATTTCTACGATGTCACCAACTGCCAAATCCGATGCACTTGCCGTCGTCTGTGTATCATCTGCTTCGGTCATAATGGTGCAGTCTGCCGTCATGCTTGCCGTCACGGCTTCGGAATTGTGCATGCCCTTGCCGCCGCCCTGCGGTGCATCTCCATCGTTTGGTGGTGTGCCTGTATCGCTCGGTGCCGTGCCATCCGTCGGCGTTGCATCAGCGGGGGCATCTCCGGTTGGCTTTTCCCCCTGTTGGTTTCCGCCGCCTTGCCCACGCATGCCACCGCCCATGCTTTCAAACGTGATGCTGTCGCCTTCCATCGCCGTGATGCGTGCCATCACAGTGTCTTGGGTGCTCTCGCCGGCGGTCGCCGTGGTTTCCGGCGCGGTGGTGGATGTGCTGTCAGTCTGTGCCGCCTGCTGTCCGCAGCCTGCCAAAAGCGTGCAAAGCAAAATTGCTGCAAAGGTTGTTTTTTTCATATGATTCTCCTTAATATTATGCAGAAAGTGTTGTACCATCCGCCAAGTACATGGTATATCCATTGTAATCAATCGTGCCGCTGTTTTCCAGTGTTGTCACATAACAGTCGCCTGTCAGTGTCCAAGTCGAATCGCTGTCTAGGGTCACATTGACTGTGCCACCTTGTCCATCCGTGTTGATAACCCCAGTGAACGCACTGCCGTTCTGCAAGGCAAACTCTAATGTGGAAATTTCATCACAGGTGACCGCACCCGCCAACGTTTGTGCATCTGCGGTAAAGTCTAGCATGCCGCCGTTTTCGCCCTCTGTGCCCCAGCCACGGCTGGAAGAATTGCCTGCAACGGTCAAAAGTGTGTCATTTGCCAAGGTCATATCCACGCCAGATAGATAAATGGTGCTTTGTGTATTGGTGACATAGAACATATCGCCTGCAGTTGCCGTCAACGAACCGCCCGTCATGGAGAAACTGGACACGCCAACATCTGCATCACCCGACATACTCTGATACAGCATCACATTGTGGATATTCTCGCTGTCATCCTGATAGGTGCCGCTCATATTG
This sequence comes from Intestinibacillus sp., assembly GCA_963663775.1. Classification (GTDB taxonomy): domain Bacteria; phylum Bacillota; class Clostridia; order Oscillospirales; family Butyricicoccaceae. The sequence goes on from OY760624.1 coordinate 609,663, forward strand.
CCTGTGACAGCACAATCGACCAATGCAACTGAATTTTTGCCCTCAACCACCACGGCTTCGGAGTTGTTTGCTGTCAAAGTGGCATTTTCTGCCGTAATATCCGCCGTACAATAGATAGCAGGGCTTCCAGTGCCGTTGGATACATAACTGCCGTCCTCTACCACAACGGTTCCGCCTCCACGATCACTGCGAATTGCCGCCGCAGAATCGCCCTGCGTTTCCACATCCAAATGATAGGCATAAGTCGTGCCGCCGCCCGTGGTTTGGATGCCGCCGGAATTGTTCGCTGTGGTGCGAATCGTAGAATCGCTGATGGTGACGGTCGTACCTTCGCCATAGCTGAACACGCCGTTGCCATTTTGCGCACTGGTGTTGATGGTTGCGTTTGTGATAGTGACATTCGCACCATTCAGCGCCAGCAATCCCGCATTCATGCCATAAAAATCGCCGTTTTCAGTGCTGGAAGTTGCACCCGCCGTTTTGCTGACCGTGATACCATCCAGTGTTACGATTGCACCATCGATACGCAGTGCATTTTCATCATCACCTGTAGACGTGTAGGTGGTATCACTGTAAGTGCCATCTTCCGAAAGCGTTGTTGCCGCAGTGCCATTGGTCACGGTGTCCGAACCACCAAAACCACCGCCTGCACCACCCGGCGGAGTTCCCATATCACTTGCCGAGCCACCCAGTGCACGATAAAGCATTGCCGCAACCTGTGCATTGGTCAAAGCACCTTGCGGATTGATAGCGCCTGCGTCTGTCCCCTCAATGATGTCCATCTGCACCAACGTTGCCATGGCTGTGGTCGCCCAGCTTGAAATTGCACTGCTGTCGGTGAAATCGGACAATGAACTGTCTGTCACCTCCTCCGCAGTGAGATTCAGTGCATCCAGCGCACGATAAAGGAAGGTCATTGCCATTTCACGTGTCAAGGAATCTATGGGATTGAATTGACCGTTGGTGTCCCCTGCTGCAATGCCATTTTCCTCTGCCCATGCCACCGCATCTGCATACGCTGCGTCCACCGCTACATCACTGAATGTGGTGCTGGTGGTCACGTCCGGCGCACCTGCCGCCTGATACAGGGCGTTGATGTACTCTGCACGTGTAATAACAGCATTCGGGCTGAAAATGTCTCCGCTGCCTGTCATAATGCCCCGCATGGACACAAACTGCACATAGTCATAATACCATGCGTCAGACGAAACATCGCTGTAAGACATGCTGTTTGGCTGTCCGCCTGCACCGTCTGGCGGTGTCATATCCTTCAGTTGTGATTCTGTGCTAGTGGTGGTATCTGCTGCCAACGCAATCGGCAGCTGCGCCAATCCCAAGGACAACGCCAATGCACCCGCAGCGAATCTTGTATACTTACGATTTCTCATCATCAAACTCCTTATCTGCAGAACCTGTCTGCCCGATGGTAGGAACATCTTTCCTCTGTATCCTTGTTTTTGATTATACACACGACAGCTGAAATTACTCTGAAAATTTCGCTTCAGAATACTTTCAGAAACAAATCCTGCTGCAAAATCGACAAAAAAGCACTCTATGAGCATAACCCATAGAGTGCTTTGCAAGCAATATGAAATTACTTAACTTCAACCTTAGCGCCAGCTTCTTCCAGCTTAGCCTTGATTGCTTCAGCGTCATCCTTAGATGCGCCTTCCTTGATGGTCTGCGGTGCGCCATCAACCTTTTCCTTTGCTTCCTTCAAGCCAAGGCCGGTGATTTCGCGAACAACCTTGATAACGTTAATCTTAGAAGAACCAGCTTCCATCAGAACAACGTCAAACTCGGTCTGCTCTTCAGCAGCAACACCTGCGTCAGCGCTTGCGCCACCTGCGATTGCAACAGGAGTTGCAGAAACGCCAAATTCTTCTTCCAGAGCCTTAACCAGCTCAGACAGCTCAATAACCTTAAGCTGCTTTACAGCTTCCATAATCTCAGCAACAGACATGGTAAATACCTCCAATAAATAATTCATTTTTGAATCCCGCATGTGGGATTTGCATGTGATAAAAAACCTCGGCGTGCTTATTCAGCAGCTTCTGCGGTTTCTTCCTTGGCAGCAACCAAAGTGCTAACCAGTGCTTCGCCATCTTCAGACTTCTGCGCAATCGCATCAAGCGCAATTGCCAACTGCATGATGGGGAAATTGAACGAATACAGTGTCTGTGCGATAAGCACTTCCTTGCTCGGCAGGGAAGCCAATCGCTGTACTTCTGCTGCATCGATTACAGCGCCATCCAAGAAGCCAGTCTTGACATTGAAGTTTTCGTGGCTCTTTGCATAGTCGCACAAAATCTTTGCCGGTGCGATGACATCGTCTGTGGTGCTAATCGCCAGAGCGGTGGTACCATTCAGATGCTCATCCAAGCCTTCCAGACCCAATTCCTTTGCCGCAAAGCGAATCATGGTATTCTTGATAACTGCATATTCCACGCCAGCGGCACGCAGCTCACGACGGAGCTTGGTGTCATCTTCAACGGTAATGCCCTTATAGTCTACCAGAACGCCAGCCGGAGAATTCTTAATCTTTTCAATCAGGCTTGCAACCAGTGCCTTCTTTTCTTCTAAAACCTTTGCACTAGGCATACTTTTCACCTCCTGTTAAATTGATGCTTGACATCAAAAAAATGTCCTTCTGCCAAAGACAGAAGGACACAGAAACGTTTCACGTAATTGTGATGACCTCGGCGGGCGGCTGAAAAGCCTTTAAGCCAAATGGCGCCTGCTGTCTTTGACCAAGCTATTAAATTATAACACGGTCAAACCGATTTGTCAATCACTTTTTATTAGTCAACCATTTTAGCGGTGCTAATCTTCACACCAGGTCCCATGGTGGATGCAACCACGCAAGAACGCACATACTGACCCTTTGCAGCAGACGGCTTTGCCTTGATGATGGCACCAATCAGTGCATCAAAGTTGTCCTTCAGCTTTTCTGCGCCGAAAGAAGCCTTGCCGATGGGGCAGTGGATGATGTTAGTCTTGTCCAAACGGTATTCAATCTTACCAGCCTTGGATTCCTGCACTGCCTTTGCAACGTCCATAGAAACGGTGCCTGCCTTCGGGTTCGGCATCAAGCCCTTCGGTCCGAGAACCTTACCCAAACGGCCAACGATACCCATCATGTCCGGTGTTGCAATGACAACGTCATAATCGAAGAAGTTTTCCTTCTGAATACGCTCCAGCATGTCTTCTGCGCCAACATAATCCGCGCCTGCCTGCTCTGCTTCAGCTGCCTTTGCACCCTTAGCGAACACCAATACACGAACCTGCTTGCCAGTACCATGCGGCAGAACGATTGCACCGCGCACCTGCTGGTCTGCGTGACGGGAGTCAACGCCCAGCTTGACATGCATTTCGATGGTTTCATCGAACTTTGCCTTTGCGGTGGTGATAACGGTTTCCAGTGCTTCCGCCGGATCGTACTGCTTGGAGCGGTCGATCTGCTTGGCGCTGTCTACATATTTTTTACCCTTGCGCACTATAAATATCCTCCTTTAGTGGTCAATGCGGGATAGGCTAAACCTTACCCTCCCACTCGACGGCTTCGATACCGTCGCGAAAAAAGTTTTAAATTGATGCTGTCGAAGCCTGTGTGCGGCAAAATCCATCTGCGGGCAAGGTTTGTACCCTGCTTGCCGATAGGCTCTGCCCATTGCACGATACTTACTCTTCGACTGTAATGCCCATGGAACGGGCTGTGCCGGCAATCATGCTCATTGCAGCTTCCAAAGATGCTGCATTCAGGTCAGGCATCTTCATTTCTGCAATCTTCTGCACGTCTTCCTTGCTGATTTGTGCAACCTTGGTCTTGTTCGGAACCGCGCTGCCGCTTTCAATCTTGCAAGCCTTCTTAATCAGAACCGGTGCCGGCGGTGTCTTTGTGATAAAGCTGAAAGAACGATCCGCATATACAGTGATAACAACCGGGATAATCAAACCCACGTCGTTCTTGGTACGCTCATTGAATTCCTTGGTGAACGCCATGATGTTAACACCATGCTGACCGAGTGCAGGACCTACCGGGGGAGCCGGTGTTGCTTTGCCTGCAGGAATCTGGAGCTTAATATAACCTACTACTTTCTGTGCCATGACTTTAGGTTTCCTCCTTAAAAAAATGTGGTGGCTGGCGAGTAACGTGTGTCACTCTCCCACTTGCCAATGGGGATGGAAGACCATCCTGCGTTTGGAGTAAATGAGCCTTACTCGTCGAGTGTCTCCACCTGGTCAAGCGCAAGCTCCACCGGTGTTTCACGTCCAAACATGGATACGACCACGCGTACCTTATCTTTTTCGGGTTCCAATACATCGACTACGCCGATAAAGCCGGCGATGGGGCCGTCAATGACACGCACACTGTCGCCCAAAGCATATGCCACTTCAATCGTGCGTTTTTCAACGCCCATCGCAATGACTTCCTCTTCGCTCAGCGGCAGCGGCTTGTTGGAATCCGGACCGACAAAGCCTGTGCACCCGCGCGTGTTGCGCACCAGATACCAGCTTTCGTCTGTCATAATCATTTTCACGAGGACATACCCGGGAAACAGCTTATGCTCTACTTCCCGTGTTTTTCCGTCCTTGATTTCTGTGACCGTTTCCACCGGAATTTTAACTGCCGTAATCAAATCGTGCAGTCTGCGGTTTTCCACCGCCTTCTCAATGGATGAGGCTACTTTATTTTCATAGCCTGAATATGTGTGTACCACATACCATTTTGCTGCGTCTGACATTTGCCCAGCCTCCTTCTTGTGCGTTACGCTGCCTGATTAATCAGTGCTGTAAGCCCAAGATTCAGAAGCGCGTCAATTACCCAAATAAAAACGCCAACCACTAAAATCGCTGTCACGACAACGATGGTATTGGTGCGTGTCTGCTGACGGGTCGGCCAGACAATCTTATGGATCTCACTTTTGAGTTCACGGACCCATTTGCTGATCCGCGCAGAGAAAGACGGCTTTTTTGCCTTTGCGGACTTGTCAGACTGCTTTTTTTCAGCGGACGAACCGCCCTTTTCCAGGTCTGCCATAAAGCGTACTTCCTTTCTCAGCTTTACTTGGTTTCACGATGCGGCGTATGCTTCTTGCAGAACTTGCAGTACTTGTTCATTTCAAGACGATCCGGATCATTCTTCTTGTTTTTCATCGTGTTGTAGTTTCTTTGCTTGCACTCTGTGCATGCGAGCGTTACCTTAACGCGCATTAACGGCACCTCCTTTAAATTCCTTTCACGCAAAGGGCGTGAAATCTTGCCTCCCTTTACAGTGCTCCTGCCCTTTTGGATACTTCTAAAAAATCCGAGCATAAAAAAAGAACCTGCATAGGTGTAACAAGTATAGCACATCCCATTTACAAGGTCAATCCTGTTTTTTCGATTTTCTCTATAATTTTGCGGCAGATTCTGCTATACTGCTATCATTACAAAAACACACTCTATCTAGGAGGATTTGCTCTTGAAAATCTTAGGAATCGACTATGGCGATGCCCGCACGGGGCTTTCTGTTTCGGATGCGACCGGTATGCTCGCCGGCAGTCCCACCGTCATTCACGAATGGAACTTCGATGCCCTCACCGACAAGCTGACGGCATTCATCCAAACCAATCGCATTGAAGAAATTGTGCTGGGACATCCAAAAAACATGGATGGCTCTGTCGGGGTACGTGCCGAAAAATGCGAAGCACTCGCCAAACTGCTGGAGGAACGCACCAAGCTTCCCGTCATCCTGTGGGATGAACGCCGCACAACCGTTTCCGCCCATGCGATTTTGCGTGAAAATGGGAAAAAGACCAAAAAACATCGCCAAAGCGTCGATGCGGTTGCCGCTTCCCTGATTTTGCAGGGATATTTGGATTATAAACGCATCCACGGCTAATCAAACCAACTTATTGCGGCTGCAACAGTCCCAAATCATATTTCCAGCGCAAAACCCGTGTCACCGCTTCGTCAATCCGCTCCAGCGGCACGATGCCATTCTGCACAGCAGATATGAGCGCAGGCACTTGTGTTGCGGCATCACTGCTCAGCACCAAATCACAGCCTGCCAAAACCGCATTGACCGCCGCTTCTTCGACGGACATCTGCCCAGTAATCGCTTGCATCGCCAAATCATCGGTCAATGCAACGCCATCAAACTGTAATTCTTGCCGCAGCGTCTGATAAACCGCCGCAGACATGGACGCAGGATGCTGTGCATCTATCGCCTCCACACTGGTATGCGACACGAGGATACAGTCTGCACCTGCATCGATGCCTGCCGCAAACGGCAAAAAATCCTGTTGGCGCAGCTCTGCCAAACTGCGGCTGTCCACCGCCGCACCCGTGTGCGTGTCCGCATTGCTGCCGTATCCCGGAAAATGCTTCAGCACCGTGCCCACGCCATTGTTTTGCATTGCCTGCACCACAGCGGCAACATACTCTGCTGTTTCTGCCGCCGGCTGTCCAAATGCACGGGCATACATGAAATCCTGCGCATCGGTCGAAACATCGCAGACAGGTGCCAAATCCACATTCAGACCCAAATCCTTTAGAAATTGTGCTTTTTCTGCCGCATCTGCCACAATAGCATCCATGCCGCCTTGTGCATACACTTGTTGCGGCGAACGAAATTTCTGATCACGATACTGCGGATATTTGCTGGCACGCACAACCGTGCCGCCTTCCTCATCCGTTGCCATCAGCATCGGGATGGAGGCATCCGCTTGACAGGCTTGCAGCAATTCCCGCAGTTCTTCTTTTGTGCGATGTTCAAAATCCCTTGCAAACAGCACATATCCGCCCAGTGATAGCGCTTGTGCCTGCTCGGCTTCTCCGTTTTCGGGGCATCGTGCCAAAAACAACTGCCCTGCTTTTTGCTCCAATGTCATTTGCGCAAGCATCTGCTGTACGGTGGTGTCACGTGGGTCTGGCTGCTCCTGCACAGGCGTTGGCGTTTCGACTGTTGGCTGCGGCATTTGCGCCTGTTCCCTGCATGCTGTAAGACCTATACACAACAAAACCGCAAAAATCCATGCAAAAATCCTTTTTTTCATCCCACTGCCTCCTTCTGCGCCACGTTTGCAAAAAACATCCGCCGATTCTGCGGATGTTTTTTTATGACAGCCAAGCACGTTCCAAGCATGCGACCGCTTCCTGCAGCTGCTGCTCCGCTGTGCCTGCATAGCCGAGCAGCACCGTAGACGGGGCGACCGTTTCTGCCGCCGTCAACGTGTAGCGGGAAAGTCCGGTCAAGCATACCCCTGCATTTGCCGCCGTCTGCACCAATGCCCGCTCGTCCATGCCATTGTGCACCTGCACCAGCACATGCTGTCCGGCATCTTCGCCGCAAATTTCTGTCACCTTTGCCAGCGGACTTGCCGCAATGGCAGACAACAACGCATCCCGCCGCAACCGATAGCGGTTTCGACTGCGGCTGATGTGCCGCTCAAACGCACCGGTTTGCATAAATTTCGCCAGAGTATACTGTTCAAAGCTTGGAACCGTTGAAGAATAGAACCCCAGTCGCTCTTGCAGCTGCTGTACCAGCGGCATTGGCAGCACCATATAGCCAATACGCAAAGAGGGCGCCAGACTTTTTGCGAAGGTATTGAGGTAAATCACACGGTCTGCGTGGTCGAGCGTTTTCAAGGTGGCAATTGGTCTGGAGCTATAGCGAAATTCGCTGTCGTAATCGTCTTCTATGAGGTAACGGTGCTCTGCCGCCGCTGCCCAATGCAGCATCACCATGCGGCGTGCCACTGGCATAACCATTCCCAATGGGAAATGATGGGACGGCGTAAGATAGACCACATTGGGTGCTGCTTGCCGCAAGGCATCTTCCCGCATGCCCTCTTTGTCCAACGGAATCGGCATCACCTGCGCCCCGCCTGCCCGAAACGTTTGCGCCACCTTCGGGTATCCCGGATTCTCAAGCGCATACACCTTGTTACGCCCCAGCAGCTGAATCAGCAATCCAATGAGATATTCCGACCCCGCTCCCACCACGATTTGCTCTGTTTGCACAGAAATCCCACGAAAACTGTATAGATACCGCTGAATTTCCGTGCGCAAGGCAAGTGCTCCCTGCGGCGGGGTACTTTGCAGCAGCGTTCCGCCGTATTCGCTCAGTGTAGCACGCATCAGCTTTGCCCATGTGGCAAACGGAAACCCATCCGTGTCCACTGCGCTCGTGCGCAAATCATAGGCACAGTTCTGTGCTTCCTCGGTCTGCACCGCCGCCGTTTCCATCGGCTTCGGCAGTTGCTGCGGCGGCACAGAAACCGACTGGACAAAGTACCCACGCTTTAAAGCTGCCGACAAATACCCCTCGGCAACCAACTGCCCATACGCCGCTTCCACCGTTGCCACGCTGATTTCCAGATGCGCTGCCAACTGGCGCTTAGAGGGCAGTTTGGTGTGGCTTTGCAAAACCCCATCTACAATATCCTGCCGAATGGCAAGATACAGCTGTTCATACAAAGGAATCCTGCTATTGGGTTCTAATATATAGGTAAGCACAACACGCCTCCTCTCTGCCGCATCACAAATGCAGTCTGCGGTGCAGCTCCTCCCGCATGGCACGACCGCTGAAAATCATCAGCGCAATGAAGGAAACCACGCCAACCCCCACGCAAATCAAGCTTGGCAATGGAATGGTCACCAGGTCCAACAGCAAAAACACCACCGGCACCAGCCCAAACAAGCACACAATGCAAAAATACAGCACATATGCACTTGCCGATACCTTCAGAATGTGTGCCAGCAGCGGTGTCAGCAGCATGGTGATGAACAGCACAATCGGCACCACAAAATTGACCGACCACCCATACCAACCCGTGAAATAATCCCACAGCATTGCCAGCGCACTGATGATAAACGTCTGCCACACGATATTTTTCAGAATGGAACGCCGTTTGAGCAGTGCAATGCCCAAACTAATCCACATACACACCACGCCAGCAATGACAAACAGCGACCACGCCCCCGTATGCGGCAGCATGAGGTTGATAATCACACAAACTGCCATCACGAGGATGGAAAAAAACAGCATCAGCCGCAAAAACAGCTTTCGTGACACCTGCTGTTCCACCACTGGAAACGCCGACAAGGACGATTCCCCGCGCAAGGTATTCTGGCATAGCGGACAGCGTGTCATCTGTCCGGTCACGGAAACCTTACAGTGTCTGCAATATTTCATTCGATCGCCACCTCCTCCATGGGTGCAGGCAAATTGGTACTGATGGTGACTGCAATATTCATCTCCGTTAATTTTCTGAAAAAACGGCGTTCTATATCCGTGGCAACAAATGCCGACGTCAATCCAATAGAAAGCGTATCCCCATAGGAGCACGTACAAATCTGCAAATCCGCCGTGGAAATGAAAATATCAAATTTGCGAATGTAGGGTGCAAACGCCTCGGGCATGGTGATACGTCCGACATTGGAAACCGACACGGTCGCCGCCGCGTCCGCAACACGTCCTGCTATCTGCAAAATCAAATTTTTCAACACGAGCGGACACACCCGTGCAATCGGATTGTGTTCCAATGCCGCCAGTGCATTGAGCCGCTCCTGTAAGGCTTCCCTCGTCAATCGCTCCCGCAGCAGCTGGGTGAGCTGCGGAATGACAGCTTCCAAGGTGCACTCCGTGCGGTCAAACGGGATGCCCACATTGATGATGCTGAAAAAATTGCGTGCGGTTTCAGACGCAAAATAATTGCGCAAATTGACGGGAATCGTTGCCACAACCGGCTTTTTTCGTCTGCGCACCGGCATCTCTTCACAAATGGCACACAGCAGGCACGCCGTCAGCAGCACCGTTAAGGTCGTGCCTCTTGCATGTGCTTCCCGCAGCACATCCTGCACCGACAAATCGCCGACCAGCACCCGCATTTGTCCCATTGGCAAATGCTCTCCACGGATGCGATAGGCAGGCGGGTCTACCCGCCGAAACGGCTTCTGCCCGGTATAGTATTGGTCAAAGCTATCCCCCATCTTCTGATATGCCGAGGAATCATCTCCCAAATGCAGTTCCGCACCGCCCAGCTCCTGCGGGTGCACCGCCTGCAAATATTGGCTGACTAGGGTGCGCAGAAATGCCAATGCCCCCGTGCCGTCGGTCAGCACGTGATAGACCTCAAAATTGATGCGTGCGTTCCAATATGTGATGCGGAACAACTCCGAAGATGCATCTTGATACAGCGGCTGGCAGGGAAATGCCGCCTCTTCCCGCACGAGCGGCACAAAGCGACCATCCTGCAAATAATACCAAAAGATACCTCGATGCAGCTTATAGCGAAAAAACGGGTATTCCTCCAGCGTATTTTCTGCTGCAATTTGCAGAATTTCAGGATGGATCGGCTCGGTTAATTCACAGCAAAACCGAAACACCTTTGGGTCACGTGCAGAGCTGTTGGCAGGAAAAATCTTTGCTGCATTGTCGAGTTTTTTCCACCCTCTGCTGCCCCGCTGCTGCGTTTTTTTGCCCGCACCCTTTTGGGCACGGACACGTCTGGGGTCTTTGGATGTATTTTCTTTTGCACTCATGATGAAACCTCATTCAGGAAATCAAGAATATGTGAATAGCAATGCCGCACCTGCTGAAACCGCAGCGGCAAACTGAAAAATCCATGCAGCGCATCCGGAATCCGCCGTGTTACCGCACGATTGCCCTCTGCCCGCAGCCTTGCGCCATAGGCTTCGCCTTCATCCCGCAGCGGGTCATACTGTGCCGTAATCAGCAGGGTATCCGGCTGCCCTGTCAAGTCCTTTGCCGCAAGCGGCGCAAAATAGGGATTCCAGCGGTCTTCGGGTGACGATTGATAAAGTTCCATGTATTCACAGACCCGCTTGCTGGTCAGTAAAAACCCTTCCCCATTTTCTCGCAAAGACGGATACGGAGAAATCGCAGGGTCATGCTCGCTGGCGCAAGCCGGATAAAGCAGAATTTGGCGGCGTGGTGCGAACACGCCATTGTCACGTGCCATTAAGCTGAGTGCCGCCGTGAGATTCCCGCCGGCAGAATCGCCCATCAAAGTGATATTTTCCGGTTGCACAGGCAAAATCGGCCGCAGAAACAGCTCCTGCACCACGGCATAATAGTCCATCAGCGGCACAGGATAGCGATGTTCCGGCGCAAGCCGATACCCTACAAACAGCACCATTTGTCCCGTTTGATTCGCCAGCGTCTGACAAACATGACTATAGGTATAGGCATCGCCCGAAATCCACCCGCCGCCGTGCGCATAAACAATCATAGACGAGGTGGGTACACCGCTTTGGCGGGGTGTAAACAGCTGACAGGGCACATCAAAGGCACCATTGCGCACCTTGAGCGGAATGGTGTGATAGGTGCGCAGCGGCAATGATGGGTGCGCCATGCGTGTTGCATTTCGTGCCAGCAAATAATGGCGTGTGATGTCTATCTCCGGATACGACAGGGCATGCAGCACCGCACGCATATATTTATTGATTGCCATGAAATCCTCCCATATGCAGGCAGGGCCTGTTCTCTGTCCGCCTACAATCCCTTCTTCAAATCGCTCCAACCGCTCGCAAAATGCAGAGAAATCCAGTCAAGGTCACAGCAGATGCCACCGTTGTCAGCACAATGACACTGGAGGACAGTGCCCCGTCGCCTCCCATATTTTTTGCCATGATATACGCCGTGACCGTGGTCGGCGAGCCTAGCATAATCAGCAGCGCCACCATGGCTTCTCCACGATAGCCCAGTGCATAGGCAAGCGGCAGAAACACCATCGGCAGCACCAGCAGCTTAATGATGCTGGCGGCGATGGCAGGGCGCAGTTTTTGCAGCGCTTGATTGCCCTCAAACCCTGCCCCAATGACCACCAAGGCAAGCGGTGCCGCCATATTCGCAAAGTTATCGATGGTTTTCGCCATAATGGCAGGAAACGTTATCTGCCAGACCGAAAACGGAATACCCGCAAAAATACTCAAGATAATCGGGTTGGTGAAAATCCCTTTGGTGCAGCTGCGCACCATGCTTCTGCCCGCCATCGGCTCGGCGGCACTCAGCACCAGCACAACCACCGCCGCAATGTTATACAGCGGCACCACTGCCACAATCATCAGCGGCACCAGCCCCGCACTGCCATAAATATTTTGTGCAAAAGCAATGCCCAAAATGGCAATACTGCTGCGATAGCTTGCCTGTGTGAAGGTGCCAACCATGCGCTTATCCGCTAAAAACAGCCTGGCACCCGCCCAAATCCCCAAAATCATGACGGCAGTTATCAAAAAGCACAGCACAAAAAAATCCGCTTGAAACACGGCATCCATGCGGCTGGTGGCAATGTCCCGAAACAACAGCAGCGGCAGCAGCACACGAAACGAAAAACGGTCCAATCCACCCACAAAATCCGACGAAAAGAAACCTTTCCGTTTGAGCCAATAACTGATGAAAATGACGGCAAAAACCGGAACGGTTGCGTTCAAACTAAAAACAAAGCTTTCCAAAGTGCGGTGAAATCCTTTCTCTCAACATATCACTGACCTATTTCACAGTCCATCCGGCATCCTATTGATGCGATTTTGCAGCTGCTCCAAGCAATGCGCCAAAATGCGCTCTTCCTCCGGAGAAAGGCCATCGAGTGCTGCTGCAAACATATCTGCATGAAACTGTCTGTGAAATTCATATGCCGCCATGCCTTTCGGTGTCAACGAAACATTCACCACACGGCGGTCATTTTGGTCACGCATGCGCACAAGCAATCCCTTGCTCTCCAGTTTGTCGGAAGCCACCGTCAGTGTCGCCAATGTCACACCAATGATGCGTGCGGCATCTGACATGCGTGTGCAGGGATTTTCCGCAATTTTTGCAATGATATTGATTTCTGTTGCGGAAATGTCCGCTTCCAGTCCCACTGCCAGTGCATGTTCCTCTATTTTATTGATACGGCTCCAAACGTCCACCAGAAACATGCTGAATTGGTCACTGACTGCCACTCGTTCTCCCTCCCTTCTGAAAGCGCACAGGATATTTTCTTTTTTGACAAAATCCACTGCCAAATATCCTTCTCGCATAGTATTGCAGTGTGATGTTGCCTTCAGTATACCATACATCCGCTATCCAGACAAGCACGACAGGCAGCCTGTTCCCACACAGCAAACACCGACTCTGCACCCTTGTGATGCAAAGCCGGTGTTTGGATTACCATATTCTCAGCCGCCGTCTTTCGGCGCAGCCGCTCCCGGATTGGTGCGGGATGTGTTGCGGCGTCCGCCGCGGTGTGTGCGCTTGCGCGGCGCACCTTCCGCATCTTTCCCATCTTTTGACGATGGATTCTGTCGCACAGGTCGCTTCTGCCGCACAGGTCGCTCTTCTTCGGTACGTTTTTGCCGCATCGGGCGATGCTCTGCCGCCTTTTGTCTGCCTGCTGCGTCTTCTTTTTGTTTCATCGCCTGTGCAAACATTTTTTCAACGGTTTTTCCCGTGTCCTTGCGTGGTTCTGCCTCTGCCTGCTGCACTTTTTTCTCCGGCTCGGCATACACGGGCGGCTTTGTACGCCCCTTTGCCGAACGTGCACCACGGCAATCTGCACATGCAAACACCTTCGGCTCTTCTGTGCTGTCCTCCAGCTGTACACGACAAAGTCCCCGCAGCATCTGCACGGAAACCACCGTGCCCATGCCTTCCGGCGTTTCCACATAGCTTCCCTGTCGTGGGGTTTTCTTCTGTAGGTCTGCATAAACTTCATGTTCATATTTTAAGCAGCACATGAGTCTGCCGCAGGTGCCTGAAATCTTCGCAGGATTGAGCGAAAGATTTTGCTCCTTCGCCATGTTAATGGATACCGGCTGGAACTCATCCATATAGGATGCACAGCAAAGCTCTCGCCCACAGGCACCCAATCCGCCAATCATTTTCGCCTCATCACGCACGCCAATTTGACGCAGTTCAATTCTGGTGTGAAACACACTCGCCAAATCCTTGACGAGCTCTCGAAAATCCACACGTCCGTCCGCCGTGAAATAAAACAAAATTTTATTCACATCAAAGGTGCATTCCGCTTCTACCAAATGCATATCCAAGCCGTGATTTTCAATTTTCTGCTTGCAAATCACAAATGCTTCCTGCGCACGTGTTTTGTTTTCTGCCGCAATTTGCAAATCCGCCCTCGTGGCAATCCGCATCACAGGACGCAGCGGCTGCACAATTTTTTCTTCCGCCACCTCTGCATTGCCAAGCACAACCTCACCGCATTCCACGCCACGAGAGGTTTCCACAATCACGTGCGCTCCGGCAGAAATCTGCTTGTCCGCAGGGTCAAAATAATAAAGCTTTCCGATTTTCTTAAATCGAACGCCAATAACAGTGCTCAAGGAAAATCCTCCTACCCCAATATGGGTCGTTTCTTATAAATAACACATCTCATAGCTTCCGGCGCACAGTGCCGCACTGACTGCCGCAGCAGAGGCATTCCCCTCCACACGCATCTCCAGTGTATGCAAAAATGCGGTGAGCCGCAGCAGCCGCTGCGGTGCGACTTTTGCCGCAAGCGCCTGTGTTTCGCCGCCGGCTTCCGGCAGCAGCAGCGGCGCAGACAACGCCATTCCCACAAAAACGGCATCTCGCAGAGCCGTCTTCACGCCCTGCAAAAACGCACGTTGCGCAGGACGTGTCAGCTTTTCCATCGCCATGCAGCGCAGCAGAAGCACCGCTTCATTTCCATCCGCCAACGCCTTTACCATCGGTAGCACTAACTCTAATTGCAGCTGCTCCGCTGCGGGTTCTGTGCCGCCCGGTGCCAGTTCATATCGCGTACAGCGGGACTGCACCGTGGTCAGCAGGGCATCCGGTTGCTCTGCCGTCAAAATAAAAAAGGCATAACGCGGCGGTTCTTCCAGCGTTTTCAGCAGCGCATTCTGCGCCATTTGGTTCATATTCTGCGCATGGCGCACAATGGTCACCCGCCGCTCACCATCGTTTGGCAGCACGGTCACGGCACGGCGCAGTTCCCGTGCCGCATCCACTTTAATATCTTGATTTTCGGGGTCTAAAATCGTCAAATCCGGATGGATGCCCTCCTGCACTTTATGGCAGGCATTGCATGCGCCGCAAGGACGCTTCCCCTGCCCTGTGCACAGCAGTGCCATGGCAATTTTTTTGGCAACACGCATCTTGCCGCTGCCGCTTTCCCCTGTCAGCAGAATGGTCTGCGGCAGCTTAGACTGCAAAATCACAGCTGCAACGTGGTCTGCCGTTTGCTTCACCGTTGTATTCTCATAATTTTTCAAAGCGTTCCACCGGCAGCACAAACACTGTTGCCCCGCCCACATCGACCTCTACCGGCATCGTCGGATAAAATCCCATGCCCAGTTCTGCGGTCGGCGGAATCGTTTGCTTGCGTGTGGAAGAATAGGTGCGAATAATTTCCATAGCACCCTCCACACGTGCTTCCTCCAAACCCATTAAAATGGTAACATTTCCTGCTTTTAAAAAGCCGCCTGTTGTAGCAAGCTTGGTAATAGAATACCCTTCTTTCATCAATTCATCAATCACACGATGCGCATCGTCGGAATTGATAATCGCAAGCAACATTTTCATAACGAAATCCCCCTTCAAAAGGAATTCTGGTGCATTTTTAGCAACCAAACTTGTTAATATACGGTCCATCTTACCATGCTATAGACGCCTGTATGTCTGTCAATGCATCGCTGCGGCAGGCATTTTGTATCCAACCGCCCTGCTATTCGATACAAAAACATCTTTTATTCTGTAAGAATCCAAAGATTCTCAATATCAGTATAGCATCTTTCCTGTAAAAATTCAATGTGCGCCGCCGTGATTTTCTCGCCTGGCCAAAGCAGCGGAATTCCGGGCGGATAGGGTGTGACCGCCCGTGCACAAATTTGACCCACGGCTTCCTGTGCCGCCACCGCTTTTGCTGTACCAAACCATACCTTTCGCACAGAACGGACGTGCTCTGCCCGTGGCATCTGCGGCAATGCGGCACATTTGTCTGCCGATTTTACGCACCGTCCCGCTCGTGCCAGCGCACGCATCAGCCGCAGCAATTCGGATGGACAGTCTGCCCCCGTGATGATGAACACCACACACTGACTGTCCGCCATTTCGCATGCAATCCCATCTTCTTCATAGAGTCGATTTGCCAATGCGTGTCCGCTCAGACCAACCGATGCCGCATGAATCGTGAGCCTGCACGGGTCAAGCATCGCAACATCTTGCTCCGTCACAACACGCAGTGCTGTGCACCTTTGTAGATACCGCCGCAAATGTGCCACAAAGCGTGCGACCCGCCGATATTGCGCCCCGCCGCTGCCGGCAAGCCATGCGTGCGCCAAGTCCAAGCTGCACAAAATGGGATAAGACGGACTAGAAGTGCCCACCATCGCTTCTGCCCTGCGCAGGTCATCCCCCTGCATGCTGTCTGCAAAAATCAAATACGCCCCCTGTCCCATGCACGGCAAGGTTTTGTGTGCGGACAGCACGGCTGCATCTGCGCCCTGTGCCACGGGGGATGGAACGCCAAGTGCCGGCAAATGTGCCCCGTGCGCCGCATCCACAAGCAGTTTTTTCCCCCGCCGATGGCACAGTGCCGCCAACATCGGTATATCCTGCAGCACGCCATAATAATTGGGAGACACCACCAACAGTGCAGCACTTTCCGGATGCGCATCCAGCATGCGTTCCACTTCGTGTGCAGACAACATGCCCGAAAATCCAAACGGTTCCTGTACGGTCGGATATACAAAAATCGGCTGCAAATCAAACAGCGCACAGGCAGACACCACGCTTTTGTGGCAGGTGCGGTCCAACAGTACCGTTCCGCCTGCGCCAACCGCCGCACACAGCATCGCATGGATACCTTGTGTAGAGCCACCCGTTAAAAAATGACAATCGTCTGCACCATACCATTGTGCTGTCAATTTTTCCGCCCCACGAATCGGCTCCGTGCCTTCATATAGATTCCCCGTGCCATAGATTTCCGTATAATCGATGGCGAAAATCGAATCAAATGCCGCAAATATCGGATTGCCCTTATGTCCCGGCATATGAAAACGTGCCACGTCCCCCGCCGCAAGTGCCTGGATGGCGGTATACAGCGGTGTCGCCGCTTGTTCCTGTTTCATAAAAAAGACCCGTTCCTTTCTGTCTTGACACGCTTCTAATGTGAAATCTGCAAGAGCAAAATCCACCATCCTGCAAAACAGACAATAACACTGGGTTTTGCTAAACCCCTTGTTTTGCACCTATAGTTTTGGATAAACCCCGATTATATGGCTACATTGCCGATATAAAACCAAAGCGAAGCGGTATATTTCTGTATTATATCACAAACAAAATCTGGTTAAAACACTTGCGCAGAGAATATAAAACGTATTATAATAAAAGAAGTCCGTTTAAATAGCGATAGATAGAGAAACGGCATCCACTGTATTGGTAAGTACGATTGTAATCGGTGTAAAAATGAAAGGCAGGTATCCTACTCATGTCAGACTTTAGAATTTATAACTTCTCCGCAGGTCCGTCCATGCTGCCGCTTTCCGTGCTCGAGAAAGCCGCTTCCGAAATGACGAACTGTCAAGGCTCTGGTATGTCAGTCATGGAGATGAGCCACCGCTCTAAAGTCTATGACGGCATCATCAAAAATACCGAGGCCTCTCTGCGCCGCGTCATGAACATTCCGGACAATTATAAGGTGCTGTTCCTGCAGGGCGGCGCAACCTTGCAGTTTTCTGCAATTCCGCTCAACCTGATGAAGACCGGCAAAGCAGACTATATTGTCACAGGTCATTTTGCAAAGAGTGCTGCAAAGGAAGCGAAAAAGTTCGGCACAGTGAACATTGCGGCTTCCTCTGAAGACGGCAACTTTGACCGCATCCCGACACAGGACGAGTTGAAGCTCGACCCCACTGCAGATTATGTCTATATTTGCTCCAACAACACCATCTTCGGCACCGAATGGGACTATGTTCCGGAAACCGGAAATGTGCCGCTGGTTGCAGACATGTCCTCCAACATCCTTTCCAAGCCTGTGGATGTTTCCAAGTATGGTGTCATCATGGCAGGTGCGCAGAAGAACATGGGCCCTGCGGGCTTGACTGTTGTCATCGTGCGGGAAGATTTGCTCGGCAATTATCGTGAAAACATGCCGTCCATTTTGGATTGGAAGTTCATGGCAGATAAGGACAGCATGCCGAACACACCGCCGACCTATGCAATCTATGTGCTCGGTCTGGTGCTGGAGTGGATTGAATCCATCGGCGGTTTGACCGAACTGGCAAAGATGAATGAAGACAAGGCAAAGATGCTGTATGATTACCTCGACACCTCTGACTTCTATAAGGCCGTTGCACAGCCGGCTTCCCGTTCCCGCATGAACGCGACCTTCCGCACCGCAAGCGAAGAATTGGACGCAAAGTTTGCCAAGGAATCTGCCGCAAACGACATGTCCAACCTCAAGGGACATCGCTCTGTGGGCGGCATGCGTGCTTCCATCTATAATGCAATGCCCAAGGAAGGCGTAGAAAAGCTGATTGCGTTCATGAAGGATTTTGCAGAAGCCAACAAGTAAGGAGAGTTTTGATGTATCAGGTAAAGCTATTTAATAAAATCGCCAAGATTGGTCTGGATAAGTTCGATGACCGTTATACTTGCAGCGAAGACACCGAACAGTATGATGCCGTGCTCGTGCGCTCTGCGAAGCTGCATGACACCGCATTTCCGGAATCCCTGCAGTGCATCGCTCGTGCAGGCGCAGGCGTCAACAACATTCCGCTTGACAAATGTGCAGAGCAGGGCATTGTGGTATTCAACACCCCCGGCGCAAATGCAAATGCGGTCAAGGAATTGGTCATCGCAGCACTGCTGATGTCCTCCCGCAAGCTTGTAGACGGTCTGATTTGGACCCGCACCCTTTCCGGCAACGGTGCAGATATTGGCCCTATGGCGGAAAAAGGAAAGGCAAACTTCGCAGGTCCTGAAATCGAAGGCAAGCGTCTGGGCGTTATCGGTCTGGGTGCCATCGGTGTAAAGGTTGCGAATGCTGCCATCGGTTTGGGCATGGAAGTCTATGGCTATGACCCGTTCCTGTCGGTTGATGCTGCACTGGCGCTCAGCCGCAGTGTTAAGCACGTAACCGAGCTGGATGAGATTTTCAAGAACTGCGATTATATTACCGTACATGTCCCGCTGCTTGATGCAACCCGTGGCATTGTGGGCAAGGATTCTCTGGCTCTGATGAAGGACGGCGTGCGTGTCATCAACTTGGCACGTGGCGAACTGGTCGACGAAGCGGCCATGATTGCAGCACTGGAAAGCGGAAAATGCGCATGCTATGTTTCCGACTTTGCAACCGAAGCCATCTTGAAGGCACCGAATGCACTGACTTTCCCGCATTTGGGCGCTTCCACCGGCGAAAGCGAAGACAACTGCGCACAAATGGCAGTACAGGAAATTCGTGATTATCTGGAAACCGGCACCATCCGCAACTCTGTCAACTTCCCCAACCTCAAGGTGCCTCGTGAAGGCGGCTTCCGCATCTGCATGATTCATGGCAATGTGCCGAACATGATTGGCTCCATCACCGCTGTGATGAGCGATAAGGGTGCAAACATTGAAAACATGGGCAATCGCTCTCGCGGCGAATATGCTTACACCATTATGGACGTCGATGTGCAGCCTGATGCAGCCATGCTGGATGCTCTGAAGGGCATTGAAGGCATGATTCGTCTGCGTGTCATCGAGTAATTCTATTTTCTGACCTCCACCCCTGTGCCATTCGCCGGCACAGGGGTGTTTTTTTGTCGATTGCATGCGGTATCTGCTATAAAATCGAGCTACAACCCCTGTCGCCTTGCGAACAAGGTATATGACTCCTGCCGCAGCAAAGAGTGCGTACGTGATTTACGTGTCTATTTGACACACGATGCGCAAGAACTCATCGACAACGCCCCTGTGAATGTCCGTGGTCGTGAAGCAGAACTGCTGTATGTCTGTATTGATGTGGAAAAAATTTCCTTTAATCGCGGATTTTATTCCGTTGATTGCCGCTTTTTCTACCGCATTGTGGTGGAAATCTCGGGACCCATTGGCAACCCGCAAATTGTAGACGGTCTTGCAGTCTATGACAAACGTGTCATTTTATTTGGCAGCGATGGCGGTGCACGCATCTTTTCCTCTCGGTTTGTAAACGACAGCCCCGACATTCAAATGCGGCAGCGCAGCAATAACCCTGTGGCGGTTGTGGAAGTTGTCGACCCCATCCTCTTGGAAGCCAAAATTGTAGAACCGCATTATCACTGCGGCTGCGGCTGTGAACTGGCAGAAATCCCCCATGGCATTGAAAATCTGTTCCAATCGCCGATTTGCATGCGTCCCAACACACGCCGCTTGTTTGTGACCTTAGGACAATTTTGCATCATCCGTCTGGAGCGGGACATTCAACTACTTATGCCTGCATATGATATTTGTATGCCGGAACGAGATTGTAGTTCCAATGGTCCAGACCCTGACGAAGACCCCTGCGACATGTTTGACCATTTCCAATTTCCTGTGGATGAGTTCTTCCCTCCACGGCAAGAGCCGCATCATCACGGCTGTGGCTGCCGCAGCGGCTGCGAACTTGACCCCCGTGCGGAAGGCGGCTGCCGCAAGCTTTGCTAATGTGCGCATCCTGATGGAGTATCCTTTGGATTTTCCCTGCAAAGTTCCTGCATAATTCGCTTTTGCGATTCTTCTGATGCTCCTTCATTTTTCCTCGTACTTGTCCCATTCCACAAAAAACACCCTATCCATTGGCGTATCCATTTGTCTTGACAGATGTTTGCCTATGTGTTTCGGGTGTTTTTTCTTTTTGCAGGACGTCTGTTTTACATACTTTTTATTTCCGCTCTTCTATTTTCGTTTGTAAATCTACCCATTCCGTGCTATAATAGCATTATAAATGAATTTTTCTGCTTATAAACTCACTTTTCCCCCTTTTTATTGAAGTGACCTTGTGCAGACGTTTCTGTTTCACACAACCCAATGCAGTCCTCCGATTGCATGCGTAAATAAGGATAACTATTATGGAACCATCTACATTTGATGTTAAATTTTCGTCGATTCGCCGTGCAATTATTGAAGAGCAGTTTTCTGCCTTGAATGACCGTCAAAAAGAAGCCGTTTTTCATACAGAAGGTCCTCTTTTGGTATTAGCAGGTGCGGGAAGCGGCAAAACAACCGTTTTAATCCAACGCATTATCAATATCCTGAAATTTGGGCAAGGCGTACAGTATGCGTATGCGCCCGCCAATGCAACCGAAGATGACCTTTTGTTTTTGGCAGAATATCTTTCTCACCCCAACCAAGCCAATCGGCTGCGTGCAGAATCCCTGTGCGCCATTGAGCCTGCAAAGCCGTGGGAAGTGATTGCCATCACCTTCACCAACAAAGCCGCTGCAGAACTGCGTGAGCGTCTGATTCGTGCCATTGGTGCGGAAGATGCCGGTGCGATTTGGGCGCACACCTTCCACACCGCTTGCCTGCGTATTCTGCGCCGTCATATTGAAAAAATTGGCTATGCGGATAATTTCACGATTTATGACGAGGACGATAAAAAGCGGGTGATTACGGACATCCTCAAACGGCTCAATCTGGATGATAAAATTTTCGACCCCAAACAGGTCGCAGGCGTCATCAGCCGTGCCAAAGACAGCCTGCAGTCTGCCAAGCAATTCGCAGAAATCGTGCAGGAAGATTTCCACAAAAGCAAAATTGCCGAAATCTATGCCATTTATCAAAAAGAGATGCACGCTGCCAATGCTCTGGATTTTGATGACATCATTTATCAAACCGTGCGCCTGCTGCGTGAAAACTCTTCTATTTTGGCATACTATCAGCAAAAATTCCGCTATGTCTTGACGGATGAATATCAAGATACCAACCATGCGCAATATGTTCTGACCGCTTTGCTTGCCGGCGGACGTGAAAACATCTGTGTGGTTGGGGACGATGACCAGTCCATCTATAAATTCCGTGGCGCAACCATTACCAACATTCTGGAATTTGAGAAACAGTATCCCACGGCAACCGTTATTCGACTTGAGCAGAATTATCGCTCCACCGGCACGATTTTGAACGCTGCCAACGGGCTTATCCGCAACAACAGCTATCGCAAAGGCAAAGAACTCTGGACACAGTCCGACATCGGCTCTAAAATTCGCCTGCATCGTTCCGATACCCAAGAAGGCGAGGCACAATATATCGCCGAATGTATTTTGGAAGGCATTGCAGCAGGTAAGAAGTGGAGTGACTATGCCGTTTTATACCGCAACAACGTACTTTCCAACAACATTGAAGGCATTTTCCGCCGCAACTCCATTCCCTACCGTATCTACAAAGGGCGTGACTTCTTCAGCCGTGCAGAAATCAAGGATATGTTTGCCTATCTCTGGGTGATTGAAAACCCTGCCGATACCCTGCGTCTGAAGCGCATCGTCAATGTGCCGGCACGCAAAATCGGTGACCGTTCCATTGCGGTTGCCGAAGAAACTGCGGCAGCAAACGGCGTCGACCTGTTTGAGGTTTTGCGCAATGCCTCGCAATACCCGGCACTCTCCCGCAGTGCCTCTGCCATGGAAAAATTCGCCTCCATGATAGACACCCTACGTGAACAGCGGGAATTTCTCAGCTTGCCGGAATTATATGAAGAACTGCTGCAAAAGAGCGGTTATATCGATGCTCTGCTCGCCAAGTCTGACATGGAATCCCGTTCACGCGGCGAAAATGTGATGGAACTCAAGTCTAACCTGACAGATTATGCTGAAAAAGTCGAAAATGCAACCCTCAGCACATTTTTAGAGGACATGGCACTGTATACCGATGCGGACCAAACCGGCGAGGATGAGGATGCGGTTCTGATGATGACCATGCACAGCGCAAAGGGACTGGAATTTCCCACTGTCTTTATCGCCGGACTGGAAGACGGCATTTTCCCCTCCTTCCGTTCCACTGAGCGTGACGAGGATTTGGAGGAGGAACGCCGCTTGTGCTATGTTGCGCTGACACGTGCCAAGCAACACCTTTATCTGACCTGTGCAGAACGCCGCATGATGTATGGACAGACTCGTTACAGCAAGCCCTCCCGCTTTGTCAATGAAATTCCAACGGAATATGTTGATTCCAACATCACTGTTCGGCAAATGCGTGCTTCCGCCGAGCGTGACGAAGATGCCAAGCGTACGCCTGGTGTGGCATTCCGCTCCAATGATACCTTTCGTACGTCTGTTGTGCAAACCGCTGCCAAGTCCCCGACCTTTACAGTGGGTGACCGTGTCAAGCACAAGGCATTTGGGGAGGGCACCATCCAAAGTGCCAAGCCCATGGGTGGTGACCAACTTTTGGAAATCTTGTTTGCAAAAGGTACCAAACGCCTAATGGCGAAGAGTGCCATGCAGTTTATGCAAAAACTATAAACACCGATATTGGAACTATCAAACAGGGGAATCAGAAACGTCATTCACTGTCCCCCCCTGTTTGATATTATGCCTATCTGGTCAAAAAAAGCGAAAGTCAGCCATCTGACTTTCGCTTTTTTGATTACTTAGAAAAGATACGCTTATGCGCCCAAAACCAGCGGAGAGAACACGATGTATGCCAACAGCATGACACCCAAGGTGACTGCTGCAACCACTTTACCATGCTTCCAAGGTGTCAAATCGACTGCCTTTGCATCTTCCAACACGAAATCGGTTTCGCGCGGACGAACCTTCACGATGACAGCCATCAACAGCATGTCAAACACAAACAAAACCGCCGTAAAGTACAGATAGTGAATGTTCTCCAGCGCAGAAATCATATTGCGCAAGCCGAACTGCAAAATCATGTACAGCACCACGTGCACCGGAATTACAACCTTTGCCGCATAGGACGGAACCTTCTTCCAGAAGAAACCGCAAATCAAGCACACAAAAATCGGGGTGTTAAACGCCGCAAACGCAGAGTTTACGAAAGTGGTGATGCCGCCCATGTACAGCATGAAGGGTGACAGAATTGTCGCAACCACTGCAATGACTGTACCAAAGGTTTGACCGATTTTTACCATCTTTGCATCAGATGCATTCGGCGCAAACAGCGGGCGATGAATGTCCAGTGCATAAATGGTCGATGCCGAGTTCAGCACGGAGTTAAACGAAGACAAAATTGCGCCGAACATCACTGCGGCAAAGAATCCGAGCAACGGCTTGGGCATGATGTTTGCAACCAACATCGGATATGCGGAGTCACCATTTGCACCCAATGCGTCCTGTCCAAAGAGGATAAACGCAATAATGCCAGGGATTACAATGATGATGGGCGTCATAATCTTCAAAAAACCTGCGAAAACAGCACCTTTCTGTGCCTCTTTCAAGTTCTTTGCACCAAATGTACGCTGAATAATGGACTGGTTGGTTGCCCAATAATACAGATTGTTGATGAGCAGACCGGTGAACAGCAGCGGCCATGGCAAATATGGCTCGTTCAAATCCGGCGCATCAATTGCGTTGAGCATGGTCGGGTCAAACGTTGTGAACGTGTGCCAGCCTTCCATAAATCCGCCGCCTGTCATTTGACCCACTGCAATCAAGCCAAAAATCGGAACCAACAGACCGCCGATAATCAAACCGCAGCCATTGATGGAGTCTGAAAGCGCAATCGCCTTCAAGCCGCCGCAAATTGCATAAATGGAGCCTACTACAGCGGTCAGCACGCAGACGATTGCAATCGCTGCAAACTGAGAAACACCCAACATTTGGTCGAGCTGAAAAATCTTCACGAACACTTGTGCGCCTGCATATAAGATATTCGGCAGCATAATCACAACATAGGACAGCAATACGATAAACGAAACCAAACGGCGTGTGCCGGTGTCATAACGCTGCTCAAAAAACTGCGGTACCGTTGTCAAGCCGGTCTTGAGATATTTCGGCATCAATGCAAACGCCAAAATAACCAATGCCACAGCCGAAGTAACTTCCCATCCCATCGGGCTCATACCAATGCGCACCGATTGTCCGTTCATACCAACCAGCTGCTCCGCCGACAGGTTTGTCATCAGCAGAGAACCCGCAATGACACCGCCTGTCAACCCGCGTCCAGCCAAATAATAGCCTTCCTGGGTATCCAGCTTATCGCCGCGCGTTTTCCACCAAGAAATCAATGCAACCAACGCAGTAAACCCCAAAAAGGTTATCCCCGTGAATGCCAGTGAATTCAAAAAATTCATGTTCTTCCCCTTTTTCTCTTGTCCCGATTTTTAGGAGGGACATCCAACTTTTTCATCTGTGCAACATCTGCTTTTTTCTCTTCTTAAAAAAGCCATCCACAGGCAGACATTCTCCCCGCTCCTGCATCGCAGGGCCACAGCCTTGTTCCACACCAGACACTTGCAGGCACGCCTGGCATCTTGCTGTTTTGAATCTCTGCTCTCTAATTTGCACGCATATGATTGTAACACACATCCACCGTTCAGGCTATATTTCAATCAACATAAAAGTTTGCACTGCATTTTGTGCAATTCGCATAACACATTATTTCACATTACATATATCTCGCCAATCTTTTCTATGTTTGATACTATTTTTATTGTACATTTTTATATGATATGCTTCTTGTGCACTGTGCTTTTTCTGCGACCGCAGTGTTGTTTCTCCCCCGTTTTTTGCCTGGTTTTTACAACCTTTTCAGGCAAAACACTACCCTTTTTTATCCAAAAGAGCAAAACAGGCGTGCATTTTGCACGCCTGTTTTTTACAATCGTATTGAAATTTAAGAGTCTTTAGGCTTCGTCTTCTGTGCGAACAATCGCAATGGACAATTCATCCAACTGCTTTTCCTCTACCACATCCGGACAAGACATCATCAAATCGGAGGCATTCTGCACCTTTGGAAATGCAATCACGTCACGAATAGAGTCGTGTCCTGCAAGCAGCATGCACAAACGGTCTAAGCCGTATGCCAAGCCACCATGCGGAGGTGCTCCATAGGAAAATGCAGCAATCAAATGTCCAAACTGTTCCTGTGCCTTTTCTTCCGTGAATCCCAACGCACGGAACATGCGTGTCTGCAATGCGGAATCATGAATACGGATGGAGCCGCCGCCCAATTCACAGCCGTTTAGGATAATGTCATACGCCTTGGCACGCACGGCACGCGGATTGGTGTCGAGCAGCTCCAAATCTTCCTCCATGGGTGCAGTGAACGGGTGATGCTTTGCCACCAAACGGTCTTCCTCTTCGCTGTATTCAAACTGCGGAAATTCTGTCACCCACAGCAATTTATAATCATCCTTGCGCAGCAATCCCAAACGCTTTGCCAATTCACAACGCAGTGCACCCAAAGAAATCAATGCGGTGTCACGGTCGGCATCTGCCACAACAAACAGCAAATCGCCTGCCTTTGCATTTGCACGGGTCTTGATGGCTTCCAGTTCCTCTTCCGACAAAAATTTTGCGAAGGAGGAGGTCATGCTGCCATCCGATGCCAGCTTCATCCATGCCAAGCCCTTTGCACGATAGGTTTTCACGAATTCCGCTAACTTATCGATTTCCTTGCGAGGGAACTTATCCGCATAGCCATCTACATTGATTAAACGCACCGTACCGCCATTTTCCACGGTGTCATGAAACACCTTGAACGAGCATTTTTGCGCAATATCCGAAATATCGCAAATTTCAAAGCCAAATCGTACATCAGGCTTGTCCGAGCCATAGCGGTTCATGGCTTCTTCATACGGCATACGCGGCAGGGGCAATGCAATATCCACACCAAGTGCTTCTTTAAACACACGCTGCAAGAACCCTTCATTGACGGCAATCACGTCATCCTGCTCCACAAATGACATTTCCAAGTCGATTTGTGTAAACTCCGGCTGACGGTCTGCACGCAAATCCTCGTCACGGAAGCAGCGGGTAATCTGCAGATAGCGGTCGATGCCCGACAGCATCAGCAGCTGCTTGTACTGCTGCGGAGACTGCGGCAGTGCATAAAACTTGCCTGCATGCACACGAGAAGGCACCAGATAATCACGTGCGCCTTCCGGCGTGGACTTGGTAAGCATTGGCGTTTCGATTTCCAAAAAGCCGTTTTCATCAAAATAATTGCGTGCAATTTGGGTCACACGATGGCGCAGCATCAGATTGCGCTGCATGGAAGGACGGCGCAAATCCAGATACCGATATTTCAACCGAATCTGGTCACCCACTTCCTTTTCATCGGAAATTTCAAACGGTGTGGTTTCCGCTTTGGACAAAATGCGCAATTCTTCCGCCATAATCTCGACTTCGCCGGTCGGCATTTTGGTGTTCACCGCAGCATCATCACGTGCCGTCAGCTTGCCGCGAACCGCAATGACAAATTCCGTGCGCACGCCAAATGCCATTTGGAACAATTCCGCATTGACCGATTTGTCAAATGTGCACTGCACGACACCCGTACGGTCACGCACGAGCAAAAACAATACGCCGCCATTGTCACGCACACGGTCACACCAGCCGTTGATAATGACCTCGCGCCCCACATCTGTTTTGCGCAAATCACCGCAGTAATCTGTGCGCTTCATCCCATTGATAGAGGTAGACATATTTTTCATTCCTTTGCTTTTGTTAGTTGGTGGAATCCGAGCGGCATTTTCCGCCTGCTTCAATCCCGGTCTGTAATCACCGTACCTGCCGCACATGCACAAATGCCTGCACGGATGCGCTGTACCGCCTCTTCAAATGTACCCACGGTCTGTTCGCCCGTTGCCAGTTCCTTGACCGCAACCACATTTTTTTCGATTTCATCCTCTCCCATAAAAATGACATATGGGATGGCGAGCTTATCTGCATAGGTGATTTTCGCCTTGAACTTTTTCTTTTCGCACTGCATCTGCACACGAATTCCCGCTTCACGCAAACGGGTTGCCAGCGCAATGGATGCCGAAATATCGTCGGTCATCGGCAAAATCATCACATCTGCCGGTGCAGCAGGCTGTTTGCTGTCCAAATAGCCTTGCTCTCCTAGTACATAAAACAAGCGGGTTAACCCAATCGAAATGCCTACTCCTGGTAATTTTTTGTCCGTATAATACTCTGCGAGATTATCATATCGACCACCAGAGCAAATCGAACCGATTTCTGGATGGTCTAGCATGGTGGTTTCATATACCGTTCCGGTATAGTAATCCAGTCCACGTGCAATGGTCAAATCGATTGCAAAATTTTCCTGCGGCACCCCAAATGCAGACAGATATTTTGCCACCGTTGTCAATTCCTGCACGCCCAAGTCAAACAGCCCCTGCTTGCCGCAATAGCCATTTAGTGCCTCCAGAATCGCATTGGTACCTCCGTCCAATGCGATAAAGCGCAAAATTTCATCGCATTTTTCCGCTGCAATCCGCTCCTGCAGTAGCAATTCTCGTACTTTTTCGGCACCGATTTTGTCAATTTTATCGATGATACGCATCACATCGCCCGCCTGCTCGGTCAATTCCAACAGCGCAAAAAATCCATTCAAAATTTTACGGTTGTTGATGCGAATTTTAAACCGCTTCAGCCCCAATGTCGAAAACGTACGATAAATGATGGACGGGATTTCCGCTTCATTGATAATGTCCAGTGTGCCATCGCCAATGACATCAATATCTGCCTGATAAAATTCACGAAACCGCCCACGCTGCGCACGCTCTCCACGATACACCTTGCCGATTTGAAAACGGCGGAACGGGTAAGTCAGCTGACCATAGTTCAGGGCGACATATTTCGCCAAGGGAACGGTTAAATCAAAGCGAAGGGACAGGTCGCTATCGCCTTTCTGAAAACGATAAATCTGCTTTTCTGTTTCTCCGCCGCCCTTGGCAAGCAACACCTCTGACGCTTCAATCAGCGGGGTGTCGAGCGGATAAAAGCCATACAACGCATAAGTGTCCCGCAGGGTTTGCATCATGCGCTCCATTTGCATTTGCTGTGCAGGCAAAAGCTCCATAAAGCCCGACAGCGTGCGAGGTTTGATTTTTTCCATAGCACTCTCCTAAAGGTAGAAATTTCACTAAAAAGCCTCCCTATTTGGGAGGCTTCGGCGGGTACAAATTGAGGCTACCGTGCCTTAGGGTTGACAATATTTCGCCAATCCAAATCACCGCGGTCCAGACCCAAAATCAGCATTTCTGCGGTTGCCGCATTGGTTGCAATCGGAATATTATGCATGTCGCACAACCGTGCGAGGGCATGGACATCCGGTTCATACTGGCTGTTGGACATCGGGTCACGGAAAAACAGCACCAAGTCGATTTCATTGTATGCAACACGTGCTGAAATCTGCTCCTCGCCCCCCTGCATGCCAGCGAGATATTTCTCTATTTTCAAACCGGTTGCCTCTGCGACAAATTTGCCGGTTGTGCCTGTTGCACAGATCGTATGCTTGGCAAGAATACCGCAATAGGCAGTGCAAAACTGCACCATCAATTCTTTTTTGCGGTCATGCGCAATCAATGCAATGTTCATCTCCAAACTCCCTTCCTTTTTTTATAATCTCATTACAGGCAGACGTTCTCCGTCCAATCGCCTTGCAATGTTTCGATATGCCTTTGCTGCACCTTGTCTTTTGCGTGCTAAAATATTGCTTCCACAGTTGGCGCATACGATAATCTCCGCATCCTCCGGCACCACGCCGAGCAGCTGCAAACCGGTTTCGTCCATTGCGTCATCAATATTCTGCGCCCATCCATGCCGCATAAACCGTGCACGGACACGATTTACAACCAATCGAATGCGTGCCAAATGCTGCTCTTCCAGCATGCGTGCGACACGCTCTGCCCCACGAACACTTGCCTGCTCCGGCGTGCTAACCACAATTGCCTGCGTTGCAATTGCAGAAAACGTGTATAATTCCGGCGCAAGCCCTGCAGGTCCATCAATCAGACAATATTCATAGCCGGATGCCTGCATCTGCTTCCCCAACCGCTCAATGTCCAACTCGGGAAACGGCTGCCCTTGCATGGGTGCTGTTAAAAACGAAAGCCCCAGAATTTTCGGATGCTGCACGCTGGCTTTTCGCAGCGACACCATGCCTTTTGCAACATCTGCGAAGCTAAACACCACACGGTCGGTCATGCCCAGCGCAATATCCAAATTTCGCATACCGCGATCCCCATCAATTGCCAGTACTCTGTGTCCACGCTCTGCCAAACCTGCTGCAATGCCTGCTGTCAAAGAGGTTTTTCCTGTTCCGCCTTTTCCGGATGCAATGATGATTATTTTAAGCATACCATCCTCCGCCATTTTGGTTGTACTAAAAGTATAAACCAGTTTACGGAAAGATACAAGTGTTTGTATAGATTTTCGCTTTGAAATCTATGGCTTGTCCTGCAAATGACTGTCGAATTATTGCAGCAGGGTGTAATCCGCCGCCACATTTTCCGTGGTGCTTTCCTCTGCAAAATATGTTTCCATGATTTTTCGCACGATAGGCGCAACCGTTGAACCGTGTCCGCCGCCTTCACCCACCACGCAAACGGCAATCTCCGGATTGTCATAGGGGGCAAATGCCACGAACAAACCATTGGTCGGCACATCCGCACTGCTGACCTGCGCCGTGCCGGTTTTGCCGCCGATTTTAATCGGAAAACCTGCAAATGCAGCCGCAGCCGTGCCATCCTCGCTGACAACCCTGTTCATGCCTTCTTTGACCAATGCCAAATTGTCGAGGTCAATGTCCACCGTGTTCAGCAGCACCGGCTCATTTTCCTTGATAGTGTTGGCATAATCATAGCTTTTGACACTTTTGAGCAAAGTTGGCTGATAATGCTTGCCGCCTGCGGCAATGGTTGCAACATAATTTGCAATTTGCAGCGGGGTGAACGCATTATCCGATTGTCCGATTGCCGCCTGCACATTATCGCCCGGCATCCAAGAATTCAAATTCGGATTTGCCGCCAGCATTGCTTCTCGATTGACAGGACCCGCCACCGAACCGGAACGTTCGCCTGCCAGCTCAATGCCGGTTCTTTGTCCCAGTCCGAATTGGGACGCCCACGCCTCCAGCTTATCGCCGCCCAGCAGGCGTCCGGTATTGTAAAAGAAAATATTACAGGATTTTTGAATCGCCGTCACAACGTTGATTTTTCCGTGACTGCCGGTGCATCGGAAGGTTTGTCCCGCAAAGTTGAAGTACCGATTGCAGGTGAAGTAGGTATCCCCCGTAATCACGCCTTCCTGCAACGCTGCAATTGCCGTCAGCGGTTTATACGTCGAGCCGGGTGCATATGTGCCGCCAATGGCACGATTGAGCATGGGCAGATTCGGGTCATTGTACATGTCATTGTAATCTTGGTTAAATGTTTCCAAGTTATAGGTTGGATAGGATGCCATTGCCAGCACCTCACCCGTGCCAACCTGTATCACCACGGCTGCGCCTGCATTCGCCGTGGGAATGCTCTCAATCGTTTCAGCCAGCGCATCTTCCGTTGCCTCCTGCAATGCCAAATCAATGGTCAAAATGCAGTTATCGCCCGGCTGCGGTGCATCGCCTGTGCTTGCATCGGTCACATCGCCTGTAATATCGGTTTCGATGGATTTTGTGCCATTTGTGCCATGCAAATAGTCTTCCAAGGACTTTTCCAGTCCATCTCTGCCAACCAACGCATTTTTACTGTAGCCTTTTTCTTTGTATTCGTCCCAATCTTCTGCGTAAATCTTGCCGACACGCCCCAAAAGATGGGCGGCATACGTGGTTTTATATTCACGCACCGATTCGGTTGCCACCTCGACCCCTGCATATTTCTGGTGCTGCTCCTTGACCTTGGAAATCACGTCCAAGCTAACATCTGTCGCAATGGTAAAGGGATTATAGCGTGAAAATGACATGCTTTCCATTTCATACCGTACACCAATCACGGCCCTTGCGTCTGCATCTGACCAAGATGGGTCAATTTCATACAATTGGCGCATTGCTGTCATCATTTCGTCTGCCGTCATGGTTTCCTGTAATTCTGTCTTCTTTTTGGCAAAGCTGTTTAGGGTGCTGCGTTCCTTGCTGTCCTCCTCGCCGGTGTAGGCAAACGGCGGCGGCTGCGAAATGGGCAGGGAATCCTCCACGGTGCTGCCATCCGCCTGAATCAACTGTACCAACGAACGCAGAGTTTCATTTTGGGTATCTTTTTTCCAATATGCGTATTCAATCGTCAGGGAAAATACCGTTTTATTGGTCACCAACGGGCGTCCGTAGCGGTCTAAAATTTCTCCTCGTGATGCCACCACCGTGGAACTGACGCTCTGCCGACGCTCTGACTGCGCACGATATTCTTTTCCGTTGATAATCTGCAAAGAAAACAACCCCAGTCCGGCAATTCCTGCACTGAGTAGCAACATGCCGCACAATGCAATCAGTCGGCGGAGCAATTTACCTTTATTATTCATGCCTGCTGCATCTCCTTACTGCCTATTGTTCCTGTTTGACATACTGTTTGCTGATGGCTTGCACCAAAAAATAGACCAAGGTGGAAAACGCAACAGAAATTAGTGTTTCTCCGCACAATTGCTGCAAAAACAGCAGCAGCTGCGTTGGCCTCTGCTCCAGCCACGAGTATGCATATCGAAAAAAGCCCAGCATCAGCTGCACGCTTGCCGTCAGCAAATACAGGCTTGGCAAAATCCTGCGCAAATATCGCTGGCTCAAAACGCCTGCAGCGGCACCGCAAACCATATAAAACAACGGCAGCAAGCCTTCCGCCCCACCATATCCAACATCATACAACATTCCCGTGAGCAAGCCAAAAAAGACCCCTTCCAGCGGTCCATCCAACAACGCCACCGATAATGCCACACAGGGCAGCACATCAATATGAAAACCGAATAGTTTCATCGGCAGACTGGTTTCCAAAATGAACAAGACCAACAGCACAGCAAGATATAAAAGATATTTCCAAATCAGTTTTTTTTCCTGTTGCATGCCTTACTCCGTTACCTCAAAGTCCTTGATTACGAACACGCTGTGCACCTTTTCCACATCTACGAACGGTTTAATCACCGCATAGTTGGAAATGCCGTGTGTTTCCGGCACAATTTTTTCCACTGTGCCAATCATAATGCCTTTTGGGAACACCCCACCGCGTCCGGAGGTTTCCACGGTATCGCCAATGACGATGTCGGCATCGGTATCCAAATATGCAAGTTTCAGCAAATCGTCCGCCATCAAGGTATATTCCCCTTCCGCAATGGCAATCACACGGGTGCGTGTAATCAGTGCGCCCGCCTGCATCTCGGTATCAATCACGGTGGTCACTTCCGAGCAGGTCGGCGCAACCGTGTTGACATAGCCCACCATGCCATCTTCTGTAATGACGCAGTCCCCTTGTTCAATGCCGGCATTGGAGCCTTTGTCAATGGTCAGTGTCGTTGCCCAATCGGTCGGGGTGCGGGCAATGACTTCCGCCACCTCAAAGGTAAAGCTGCGGTTGCGCTCCTTGATGCCAAGCAGCAGGCGCAGCCGATTGTTTTCCTCAATCGCCACATCTGCGTCCCGCACTTTCTGCTCCATGTCACGCACCTGCTGCTTGAGCTGTTCGTTTTCCGCCGTCATTTCGTCATAATGAAATGCGTAATCAAAGCCTTCATTCATTTTATTGTAAATGCTGCTGACGCCGCTTTGCATGGGCGCAATGACCATGCTCAAAAGCTTTGACAGGGGTGACGCCTTGCCCGATGCACCGGTATAAACCGCCATCCCCAGACAAATTGCGACAATTAGTAAGATAATAATGAGCTGTTTTGATGAAAAAAACTTTCGCACGGAGCTATTCCGTCCTCTCTATTCCATAATCCCTCGTGCACGGAGCAGCCGGTAAAGCTGTGCCACTGGCAGCCCCATCACACTGTAATAATCGCCCTGCATGTCCTGCACCCAGCGAGAGCCCAAGCCCTGAATGCCATAAGCACCTGCCTTGTCCATTGGCTCACCTGTTGCAACATACTGCGCAATTTCCGCTTCGGTCAGCGGATAAAAGGTGACACGTGTCGTATTGAGCGCAGTTTGCGTGTATCCGCCTGCAGAAACCACCGCAACCGCTGTCAGCACCGCATGCGTCCGTCCGGAAAGCAGCCGCAGCATGCGCCTTGCATCTTCTGCATCTTTGGGCTTGCCCAATGCCATCCCGTCGATGGTCACCATGGTGTCTGACCCAATGACAACCGCATCCGGTGCGGTTGCACTGATGGATTTGGCTTTATCGGTCGCCAAACGTACAATTTCGTCACACAACGCTTGCCCTTCCTGCAGGCTTTCATCCACATCTGCCGGCTGCACCGAAAAAGACGAGCACAGCATGCGCAGCAGCTCCTGCCGCCGAGGCGATGCCGAAGCCAAAATAATTTGCGGATTCTGTTTTATCATGGCGTTATCGAACCTTTCTAGCAACAAGCATTGCGACAATCAGACCAATCAGCATACCGATGCACACATCAATGCCAAACCCAAAGGTCAAATGGAGCACGCCCAAGTCCAGGGTTGTCGGTGCCAAGGCAAAACTCGTGCCAAATGACAGCCACGCCAAAAAGACCACCCCTTTTGTGGCACCTGCAATCATGCTGCCCAGCAGTGCCCCTACCAAAACGACCAACACCTGTACCCATGAAACTTTTTTTGTCATATGGTTCTCCTTTTTCTGCTTTCACGGCATTTTGACCGATTGTCCATCTCTATACCATTGCTCTTTCATATGTTTGCCGCTTCTCATTCTACCCCTCGGTAATATAGCCCACGGGTCACGCCCTGCATCCCTGTAAGCGGTTCTCCACGCACCATCGTCTGCGCAATTTTTGCACATTGCTCCGCAGATTCGATGGTAAAGCGCAGCCTTGCATACGCAATGCCGCTGTTTTGATACTCTTTTGGCTCTGAAAGCAGCAGCGGCTGACTATTGAGCAGCGTGTTGCGGCATCCATATTCCGGCAGTACCCGAAAGCTTTTTCGAGTACGGTCCATCAAGTTGCACGGCTGTGTTTCACAGGTGCATTTTCCGGTTTTGCGGCGAATCGCACAGTTTTCAAAAATCATCAGCGGTAAATATCCATAAACAATGCACTCGGTGTCCATCGGCTTTGCCAAATCACGTATTTGGGACAAATGCAGTTCAAACGATACCGTTTGCCGTTCTACGCCGCAGTTTGCCAACAGAATCAAGGCATCGCTGTTCATCACATTCAGCCCAAAATCCCCAATGACGGAAAATCCCATGCGGCGCGGGCTGAAAATCTGTGCCACATTTCCTGCCACCACACGGCTAACACCAACCTGCTGGATTGCCTGTAGCAGCACCACAATTGACTGCCATTCTGTATCAGTGCAGATGCGCGGTAAGACCGCCGCAACGTTATATGAAGCTGCCAGCTGTCCTGTGCGCTCCAAATCCGCCGCCAGCTCGGTCAGCGGGATATATAATGCTGCGGGGTTTGTCTGCAGCAGCGCAGGGGTCACCTGCGCCAAGGTCCGCACCTCCATAATATAGCCCTTGAACGGCTGCAGTTTTCCCGCCAGACGTGCCGGTGGGGCTGCCGTCCATATGCGATGCGGACGTGCCTCCCGCAGTGTCAGCAACTGGTGCAGGGCATCCCGCCGCAGTGCATTGATGCGTGCCGCCGGAATGGAAAGCCCGTCCGGCAGAGAAACCTGCCGCTCTCGTGCCAAAAAAGGCGTACCCCCCGTTTTGGCGAGGGCCTGCTGTAGCAGTTCTGCCGTGGTCGCACGATGCTGTGCCTGCTCCACAGGCTCTAAATCCGAGGCTTCCGCTTCATGCCCCGCATCGTCCGTGACACGCAGATACAGTCCGCCAATGTCAGCAAACAGGCAAAAATCCACCGGCACCAGCGGCTGTTCTTTACCGGGGGCAAAGCGCTTGCCCGCCTCCAAATACAGCTCCTGCACATTGCTGTACGGCACATCGGTCTTGATGCCGAACATCTCATCGCCCTTGCGCCCTGTGAGGTATCCATCCGTAAAACCATCTCTGGAGAACACCTTTTGCAAAATCAAAGCCTCTTCACGGCTCGGCTGCCGATGCTCTCGGAGCAGTTTTGCATAAATCTCCGTGACGATTGCTGTATATTCCGGACGCTTCATGCGCCCCTCAATTTTCAGCGAGCTGACCCCTGCCTGCTGCAATTCCTCCAACCAGTCTGCCAAGGACAAGTCCTTCAGGCTCAGCGGATAGCCACGCCGATTGTTGTCATAAGAATACCCCAAACGGCACGGCTGTGCACACAGACCACGGTTGCCGGAACGGCGGCCAATGACCGATGACAGATAGCACTGCCCGGAATAGCACATGCACAGTGCACCATGTACAAACACTTCGGTTTCAATCCCGCCTTCGGCTGTGATGCGGCGAATTTGCTTGAGCGTGCATTCTCTGGAGAGCACCACACGGGAAAAGCCCAGTGCTTTGGCAAATCGTGCCCCTTCTACCGAATGGACGGTCATTTGCGTGGACGCATGCAGCTGCATGTCCGGCGCATAATGCCGCAGCAGCCGTGCCAACCCCAAATCCTGCACAATCATGGCATCTGCGCCCATTTCATACAGCATTCGTGCGTCCTGCAGGGCTTCTTCCCGCTCACGGTCGTTCACCAAAATATTCATTGTGATGTTTGTTTTAACCCCGCGTGCCCTGCAATATGCAATCGCCCGCTCGATTTCGCTTCGTGTAAATCCGGTCGCACCACGTCTGGCATTCATTTTGCCAAACCCCATATAGACTGCGCCTGCACCGCTTTGCACCGCTGCACGCACCGATTCCAACGAACCTGCCGGAGAAAGCAATTCAATCTGTTTCATCGTTTTGTAAGCGTTCCTTCCAATCTGCATTTTCATCCGCTTCTGTCTGTGGTTTGGTCAGTTCATCCAGCATCCGCTGACTGTCTTCCCATTCACGGCGCAGGGCTTCCAGTTCCTGTCCCTGCTGTTTCACCTGCTCCTGCAGGCGCAGCGCCACCTCTGCGGCTTTACAGCCCTCGTCCGCCAGATTGCAGGCGGCAAGCATGGTGGATTTGAGTAGCGACATGCCGGGCAAATCCCGTGATGCACGAATTTTTTCATCAACCATTTTCGCAATGCGCTGCATATAGTCAGTGCTCTCATCCGTCAAAAGCACATAATTTTCTCCGGCAATATGGACGGTCACTCTGTTCTTCATGGTTTCTCCTCCTACTCCCGCAGAACACACTTTCCGAAAGCTTGCCTATCATAAGAATAAACACTATCAGTATACCACAGTTGTTTTGCATTTGCGAACCTTATTTTTTGGATTCTTCTCACAACTTCTATCCATTCTGCGTCCATTTAAACCTTGTAACACCCATTGCACTGTGCTAAAATGAAAGCAAACGAATCTGCACAAATTATGCGCTGCCGCAGTATCTGCATGGTTTCGTGCTGCAAAAGGAGATTTTTGATTCATGTCACCTCTGGACTCTGTGCGCCGTATCGTTGTCAAGGTCGGTACGTCCACTCTCACTTATCCAAACGGCAAGCTAAACCTCCGCCGAATTGAACATCTGACACGCTGCGTGTCCGATTTGACCTGCCGTGGGTATGAAATGGTGCTGGTGTCTTCCGGCGCAATTGGGGCGGGTGCCAACAAACTGGGTTTGCCCGAGCGACCACACACCTTGGAAATGAAGCAGGCTGCAGCCGCCGTTGGGCAGTGCGCATTGATGCATATTTATGATAAACTGTTTCTGGAATACGGGGTCACGGTTGCCCAGCTGCTGCTGACACGGCATGACATTGCGCACGGCTCACGGCGCACCAATATCCAGTCCACCTTTGAAGCCTTGCTTGGCATCCACACCGTTCCCATTGTCAACGAAAATGACACCGTTGCCGTGGAAGAAATCGAAGCTGTGGACAC
Organism: Intestinibacillus sp.; assembly: GCA_963663775.1. Classification (GTDB taxonomy): domain Bacteria; phylum Bacillota; class Clostridia; order Oscillospirales; family Butyricicoccaceae. The sequence continues at coordinate 647,537 of OY760624.1, forward strand.
CTTTGGCGATAACGACACGCTTTCCGCCGTGGTTGCCCGCATCTGCAACGCAGACTTGCTGGTGATTTTCACGGATATGGATGGTTTGTTTGATGCAGACCCTCGCTCCAACCCAGACGCAAAGCTGATTTCGGAGGTCAACACCATCAACGCCGACATCCGTGCCATTGCGGGCGGTGCCGGCACTGCAAACGGCACCGGCGGCATGGCAACCAAGCTGTCTGCGGCGGAGCTGTGCATGGATGCTGACATCCCTATGCTGATTGTCAACGGCAATCGCCCTGAAAATCTATATGATATTGTAGACGGTGTCCATATTGGCACCCTGTTTTGTACCGAAAGGAGCAGATTATGAAAAATGTCCGCCTGTTGGCACAAGAAGCACGCACTGCCAAACCCGCTGTCGGCGCATTGTCTGCCGAGCAGAAAAACCATGGCTTGCTCGCAATTGCCGATGCCCTAGAGGCGCAGATTGCAGAAATCATCGCCGCAAATGCACAGGACATTGCACATGGGCATGAAATCGGCTTAAACGCCGGTTTGATTGACCGCCTGACCTTGGATGAAAAACGCATTCTCAGCATGGCAGAAGGCTGCCGCCAAGTGGCTTCCCTGCCCGACCCCATCGGCGAACTGCTTTGGATGCGCACCCGTCCCAATGGTCTGCGTATTGGGGCACAGCGTGTGCCCCTCGGTGTCATCGGTGTCATATACGAAGCCCGCCCCAATGTCACGGTTGATGCGGCGGCATTGTGCTTCAAAGCCGGTTCTGCGTGTCTGCTCCGTGGCGGAAAAGAAGCCATCCACTCTTCCGCTTGTCTGGCAAACCTCATGCGTGGGGCACTGCGGGATGCCGGTCTGCCGGAAAACGCCATTTGCTTTGTCGAGGACACCTCTCGTGACAGTGCCAACGAAATGATGCACCTCAACGGACTGCTCGATGTGCTGATTCCACGCGGCGGGGCGGGGCTGATTCAAGCTGTGGTGCAGAATTCCACCGTGCCGATTATTGAAACAGGCACCGGCAACTGCCATATTTATGTGGACGAAAGCGCTGATTTGGACATGGCACTTTCCATTCTGGTGAATGCCAAGGTTTCTCGTCCTTCTGTCTGCAATGCGGCAGAAAGTCTGCTCGTGCACGCTGCCGTTGCGCAAGCATTCCTGCCACGGGCACTGGCGGCCCTCTCTGCGGAAGACGTCAAACTGCATGGCTGTCCACGCACCATGCAGGTGCTCGGCGATGAAGTGCTTCCCGCAACCGAAGAAGATTACGGAAAAGAATATCTGGCTCTGGAGATGTCTGCAAAGGTCGTGGACACCCTTGATGATGCCATTTTGCACATCAACACCTATAACACAGGGCATTCTGAAGCCATTATCACAGAGAACTACGCCGCTTCCCAACGCTTTTTGAATGAAGTCGATGCGGCGGCGGTCTATGTGAACGCATCCACACGCTTCACCGATGGATTTGAGTTTGGATTTGGTGCAGAAATCGGCATTTCCACCCAAAAGCTGCATGCACGTGGCCCGATGGGACTGGACGCCTTAACCTCCACCAAATACATTGTATATGGTAACGGACAGGTGCGCTAACATGGAGCAAGAAATGAAATGGCGTGCCGATGCCTCCGTGCAGCAGTTGATTTTAGAGTGGTCCGCTGCGTTTCGTGTGCACGATACCCGCTATACGATGAACGCCTGCTACTATGACACGGAAGATGGTTTTCTCGCCGCTCAGCACGCCGGACTGCGTCTGCGCACAGAAAACGGCAGCCGTGTTTGCTGCTTGAAATGCGGCGGCGGCGTTTCCGAAAGCGGTCTGCACACCCGTGAAGAATATGAATACCCTGCAGACACCATCTGCGAGGGCATTGTCCATCTGTTCAAAAAAGCGGGCGCTCCTGCCCACATTTGCCTGCCGTTGATAGAAAAAGGCGTTTTTGAAGTCTGTCGGGTGGAATTCACACGCACGGCAATGCTTCTGCAAGTGCAGCCTTCACCAGAGCAGGTGGTAATGACCGCAGAACTTGCGCTAGACAGCGGCACCCTCCATCGTGCGGAACGTGCTTGTCCCTTTGCGGAAGTCGAGTTGGAGCACAAATCCGGCGATGTGCAAGTGTTTCTGTCCTTCGCCGCACAACTGGCGCAGACATTTGACCTGCAGCCTGAGCCTTTGAGCAAGCTTGCCCGTGCCATTTCTTTATAATCTTCATAGATTCGCAGGCATTTCCTGCAATTCTATGCGGCTTTACCTTGCAAACATACCATATCTATTGTATAATATCTGGGTATGTCAAGGAGGGCTTTTATGCAAAACATATCTACAAATATTTATCTGATACTGGCTTTTTGTACCTATCTTTGCTTTATGATAGGCATTGGTATGTATTTTTACGGCAAAAACCGCACCACCACCGAATACTTTCTCGGCGGTCGCAAGCTTGGCTCTTGGGTCACTTCCATGAGCGCACAGGCATCCGATATGTCCGGCTGGCTGCTGATGGGATTACCCGGTGCTGCGTATTTATCCGGTCTTTCGGCGGCTTGGATTGCCATCGGTCTTGCCGTCGGCACTTATCTCAACTGGCGTTTCGTGGCAAAACCGCTGCGCCAATACACCAAAGTGGCAGGCGATGCCATCACCTTGCCGCAATTTTTCTCCAATCGTTTTCGGGATGAAAGCGGCATCATCAATGTGATTGCCTCGCTCTTTATCCTTATCTTTTATTTATTCTATACCGCATCCGGTTTTGTCGGTGCCGCAAAGCTATTTTCCTCCGTCTTTCATCTTTCCTATGGAGCATCTCTGCTGATTGGCGTTTTGGTTGTGGTCAGCTATACCTTTGCAGGCGGCTTTTCTGCCGTTTGCTGGACAGACTTTTTCCAAGGCATGCTGATGTTTTTCACCATTCTTGCCGTGCCGATTCTCGCAATCCTCTCGCTCGGCGGTCCCATCGCCTTTTTCCAGACCACCGAACAACTACACCCCAATTTTTTGCAGTTGTTCATTGACGGAGAAACCAACCTGCCGCTGTCTGCCATGGGCATCCTTTCTCTGGTTGCATGGGGCTTGGGCTATTTCGGTCAACCGCATATTTTGGTGCGTTTCATGGGCATTGATTCCCCTGCTTCCATCAAAAAATCACGCCGTATCGCAACCGTTTGGGTCATTTTTTCCTTGACCGCCGCAATTTTAATCGGCATTGCCGGCAAGATGTATCTGCCGCAGGATCTCGCCGCAAGCGGTGCGCAGGAAACGGTTTATATCACCATGGTGCAGAATATTTTCCCTGTGTTTGTGGGCGGCATTTTCTTATCTGCCATTTTGGCGGCAATCATGTCCACTGCTGACAGCCAGCTTTTGGTCACCGCTTCTGCGATTACAGAAGATTTTTATCATGCAAAGCTGCGTCCCCATGCCTCTGAAAAGGAGCAAATGTGGGTTTCCCGCATCTGTGTCGTTGCAGTTGCTCTCATTGCAGGTGTCATTGCCATGAATCCTGATTCTTCGGTGCTGGATTTGGTGCAGTATGCTTGGGCGGGCTTCGGTGCGACCTTTGGCCCGTTGGTGCTGTGTGCGCTGCTGTGGAAACGCACCAATCGCCACGGCGCATTGGCAGGCATTCTGGTTGGCGGTGCTGTAGACATCGTTTGGTCACAGCTGTCCGGCGGCATCTTCGATTTATATGAAATCGTGCCCGGATTCCTGTGCTCTCTGGCGGCGATTGTGATTGTCAGCCTGCTGACTACGGCTCCAAATGCCGAAATACAGCACGAATTTGATACGTACCATACGTGCGAAGACTAAAAAGGACGGGATTTCTAACCATGACATGCTTTTCATCTGCTCCAAAACCTGCTTCCTTACGGCAGCTCAAGAAAAAACTGCTTTTGATTGTGTTTGCAGGCATACTTGCTGGTGCCAATATGTTATATTCCAGCGTGCAGAACCATCTTTTTGCCTCTTCCACTGCCGCAACAACGGTTTCGCAGGACACGACGGTGCATTTTATAGATGTTGGACAAGGTGACAGCGAACTGATTCAATCCGGCGAAGATGCCATTTTAATTGATGGCGGACCGGCCTCTTCTTCCAAAAAGCTGCTTGCCTATTTGGAGCAACAGGGTATTTCGCACCTGTCTGCGGTGATTGCCACCCATCCACACGAAGACCACATCGGTGGTTTGCCAACTGTATTGCAGCGTTTTTCGGTTGACACCATCTATATGCCAAACTGTACGCTGACCACCGCAACCTATGGAAAGCTGCTCAGTGCCATCGAAGATAATCAAGTGCGCACTGTGCTTCCCTCTCCCGGTGATGTGATAACGCTCTCCACAGGTGCGACACTGCAATTTTTATACCCAGACCCAACCGCCACATTCGAGGAACTGAACAACTATTCTCTGGTATCAATGCTTACCGCCGGTACACACCGCATTTTATTCATGGGCGATGCAGAAGCACAGGCAGAGCAAACGCTGCTTTCCGGCGGTATTCCGCTGGCGTGTGAGGTCATCAAACTTGGGCACCATGGCAGCCGTTCCTCCTCAACGCTGGATTTCTTGCAGCAGGTTGGCGCCAAAACCGCCATCATTTCGTGTGGCGCAGACAATACGTATGGGTTTCCGCATGCGGAAACCTTGGAAAATTTAAAAAACGCAGGGATTTCTGACATTCGCCGTACCGATGAACAAGGTACGATTGTGATGACATTCCCCGCATCCGCACTTACAGAAAAGGAGGCTCGCGCGGCATGAAAAACACGGCAATTGTAGACCGTTTTGAAGGCGATTTTGTGATTTTAGACGCCGATGACAGCATGATTTCCATTCCTCTCGCAAATGCACCCAAGATGCTTGCCGAAGGCATGGTTGTAGAATATGACGGCGACACGATTTTGCGCATCGATATGGAAGAAACCGAACGGCGTGAACGTGATATGCAGCGGCGTTTTGAACGCATTCTTGGAAAAAACGATTAAAACAAAGACGATATAAGGAGACTCATTGCATGGAAAAGAAACCATTTGTGTCTTTGGCTCAGGTACAGGAGCTTGCAAAGACCTATCCCACCCCGTTCCATCTCTATGATGAAGCAGGCATTCGTGAAAATGCACGCCGTGTCAAAGCAGCTTTTTCTTGGAACCCCAATTTTCGGGAATACTTCGCAGTCAAAGCAACACCCACGCCACGCCTGCTGCAGATTTTGCACGAAGAAGGCTTTGGCACGGACTGCTCCAGCTACACCGAGCTGCTGATGAGCGAAGCGTGCGGTATCATCGGTCACGACATCATGTTCTCTTCCAACGTGACACCTCCGCAGGATTTTCAGCTGGCGGCAAAGCTTGGCGCAATCATCAACTTTGATGACATCACACACATCGATTTTTATGAGCAATATGCACCATTTCAGGAAACCATGAGCTGCCGTTTCAATCCGGGTGGTGATTTCAAAATCAACAACGAAATCATGGATACGCCTTCGGAAGCGAAATACGGCTTGACCAGACCGCAAATGACCGAAGCCTTTTTGAAGCTCAAAGAAAAAGGCGTTCAGCATTTTGGCATCCACGCATTTTTGGCATCCAACACGGTTGCAAACGAATATTATCCGGCGCTGGCACGCATCTTATTCCAAACTGCGGTTGACCTGCAAAAGGAAACCGGTGTGCACATCGCATTCATCAATCTGTCTGGCGGCGTTGGCATTCCCTATCGTCCGGAACAGAACGCCAGCGACATCTTGGCAATTGGCGAAGGTGTCCACAAGGCATTTGATGACATTTTGGTGCCGGCAGGTATGTCCGATGTGGCGATTTACACCGAAATGGGTCGTTTCATCCTCGCACCGTATGGTCACTTGATTACCCAGTGCATCCATCAAAAGCACACCCACAAGGAATACATCGGCTGCGATGCTTGTGCGGCAAACCTGATGCGCCCCGCCATGTATGGTGCATATCATCACATCACTGTGTTGGGCAAGGAAGCCGCATCCTGCGACCATAAGTACGATGTAACCGGCGGACTGTGCGAAAACAACGATAAATTCGCCATTGACCGCATGCTGCCGGAAATCAACATCGGGGATTATCTCTGCATCCATGACACGGGTGCGCATGGTTTCTCCATGGGCTACAATTACAACGGTAAGCTGCGCTCTGCCGAAGTTTTGCTGAAAGAAGATGGCTCCAGCGAACTGATTCGCCGTGCAGAAACACCTTCGGATTATTTTGCAACCTTTGACTTTACGGATCTTTTCGATAAAAAATAAGGTTTTCTTTTCTCCATCATCCAAAAAGCCGAAATCCCAAATAGGGATTTCGGCTTTTTTATCGTTCTTCCTCTGTTTTCAATTTTCGTGTGATTAAAATCAAACAGCCTGCCATGCGCACCGCTTCCTGCAGTTTTGTCTCCGAAAGCTCCAGCTTCATGCGCACCAACGCTTCTTTTTTGGCATAATCCACCGTTGCCCAAACCCCTGGCAGCGCATTGAGCCGCTGCTCGACACGGTGTGCGGTACTGCGGCTGTCTACCCCGTCCAAAATGATTTGCAGCCGATGCGAATAATGCGTGGGGTCATGGTCACCCCTATCCGTGTTACTTCCTATCGTTTTTGACGGACGGATTTCGTCCAAAATGCGCCATCTTCGAAACAACCGCAGGGTCGTCAGTAAAATAATCCAAAAACCCGTTACAATCATCCATTTGGATTGCATCAGAAACCTCCTTCTATACGCCCGCTCGCATACGCTGGATGCAGGCATTGGCATACGCATATATCCGCTCCGGGGCTTCGCCAACAAAGTACTGTCCATCTTCATACAGTATTTTTCCCGCAATCATGGTCATTCGAACATTCTGTTTACTGCCGCTATATACCAAATTCTTGACCAAATGGTTTTCCGGCTGCATATTGGGCTGCTGTAAATCAACGCGAATCAAATCCGCCTGCTTGCCCACTGCCAAACAGTCGCAGTCCCATAACTCCATTGCCTGTGCGCCGCCAACCGTTGCCATATGCAGCACACGCTGCGCATCCATGGCTGCCGCATCTTGGCTTTGCAGCTTTTGCAGTGCGGTGACCAAAAACATTTCACGGAACATGTCCAGACAGTTATTGCTTGCCGGTCCATCCGTCCCAATCGCTAATGGAATCCCCTGTGCCTGCATCTGGCAAAGCGGTGCAATTCCGCTGGCAAGCTTGCAGTTGGAGGCGGGATTGGTGACCACACAAAGCTGCTTTTCCCGAAAAATCCGCAAATCTTCCTCCGACATATAAATACAGTGAAAGCCTCCGCCGCCATGTTCATATAACCCCAACTGCTCGAAATACGCGGTTGGCGTGGTGCCATGCCGCTCCATGCAGGCACGAACCTCTGCGGCAGTTTCCGAACTGTGCGTCCAAACCGATGCATGCAATGCCTGTGACAACTCTGCCACACCACGCAGCAGGCGTTCCGAGGTCGTGTATTCCGCATGGAATCCCAGCCGATAGCCGAGCCTTTCCCCGTTTGCATTGTATCGACGATAGCAGTCCTCCTGCTCCTCCAAGGAACTGGTGAAATCATTGAGCGGCGCAGCAAGCACCGTGCGAAATCCCGTGTCCAAACTTGCCTGCGCAATGGCATCTGGTTTGGCATACATATCAAAATTTGCCGTGATGCCAGAGGTCAAATATTCCAAAATCGCAAGCCGTGACAGCTCATAGATGTCCTGTTCGTGCAGCTGTGCTTCCAGGGGGAACACTTTCTCGTGCAGCCATTCAGAAAGCGGCAAATCATCTGCAAAGGAGCGCAAAAAGGTCATTGCCGAGTGGGTATGCGCATTTTTAAACCCCGGCATCAGCAAATCATTATGGCAGTCAATCTGACGATGCCATGCAAAGGATGCCGGTTTTTCCGCACCGATATAGGAAATGCGGTCTTCTTCCACCCACAATTCGCCTTGTTGGATAGAAAAATCCTGTCCCATCGTTAAAATACGGGCATTATAAAAGCGAATTTTCACAAAAACCATCTCCTTTGTGCAAAACGCTTGCACTTACTGCGCAATTTTCAAGATAGAAGCGGTCACCAATCGCTCAAACTTCGGCGCCGCACGGTCTGCCACAGCGTTGACTTCTGCGTGCGACAGCGGGGTTTGCGTAATGCCGCTCGCCATGTTGGAGATGCAGGAAATTCCACACACCTGCAGCCCCATATGCCGTGCCGCAATTGCCTCGCATGCCGTGCTCATGCCAACCGCATCCGCTCCTATAGCACGAAACATCCGAATCTCTGCCGGTGTTTCATACTGCGGTCCTGTAGTCTGGAGATAGACCCCCTCCTGCAGGGCAATCGCCTGTTCCGCCGCCGCCCTGCGAATTTGCTCTTGCAGCGTACGGCTGTAGATGTCGCTCATATCAGGGAATCTAGGTCCCAAGGCATCCAGATTTTCACCCACCAGCGGAGACGGCACAAAGCTTGCAATTTGGTCGGTCATCAGCATGAAATCCCCTGCCGCAAACGAGGTATTGATGCCGCCAGATGCATTGGTCAAAAACAAGGTTTTCGCACCCAATTTGCCCATCAGGCGAATCGGCAGCACCACCTCCTGCATGGCATAGCCTTCATAATAATGCACACGCCCCTGCATCACCACTACCGGCACATCTTGCACATAGCCAAACACAAATCGTCCGCGATGTCCCGCCACGGTCGATGTCGGAAATCCCGACAAATCCTGATAGTCCACCGCTTCAACCTGCTGTATCCGCTCTGCATAATTGCCAAGCCCAGACCCCAGCACGAGCGCAATCTGCGGCACAAAATCTGTGCGTGCACGAATGTCCGCTACGCATGCCTGCAACCGTTGTTCCATCCCAAATCCTCCTTGCGCAATTCTGCTCTCGCTCTGTATATTTGTATATAGTATACCAATTTTCTTGCAAAAAAGCCAGCTTTCCTTGTGCTTTTTCAAAAAACAAGCAGCAGGCATCCTGCAAATTCTCTGCAAAATGCCTGCTTGTGCTTGCCCTGCATGACTGCAGGCGCTTATTTGCGCTCTCGCACCAATTGTCCATACGACAGGGACTTATATCCAAGCGTTGCATACAATGCCGCCGCTTTTTCGTTGTTTGGTGCAACCTCCAACCGAAACCGCTTCGCTTCCGGCCAGCGGCAATGCACCGCCTGCAGCAGTGCCGTGCCAACGCCTTGCCCCCGTGTGGCATCCGAAACATACAGCTCTTCAATCCACACGGTCAGTCCGCCGGCCTCATTGGACCAAGTCAGTGCCAGCATCGCCAGCCCCACTGGGATTTCGTCCTGCTCCGCAATCAAACAGTCCACATAGGGCGAACGCTCCATCAAGGCGGCAAAGGTTGCACGTGCATGCGACATCGGCACCGAATGCAGCACCCCTTCTGTGTGATAAAACGCATTGATGAGCGCAAGAAAGGCCGCCTCATCCTTGGCCTCTATTTTACGAATCTGCACGTTTGACACTCCTTCAGAACCGATTCAAATCTGCGCCAGTGCCTGTTCCAAATCCGCAATGATATCCTCCACATGCTCCAGACCCACAGAAATCCGCACCAAACCTGGTTCAATGCCTGCCGCCACAAGCTGCTCATCCGTCAGCTGGCGATGGGTTTCGCTTGCAGGATGCAGCACACAGGTGCGAATGTCCGCAACATGCACCTCGTTCGATGCCAGTTTCAAGCTGTCCATGAACTGCATTGCCGCCTGCCGACCTGCTTTGATATTGACTGTCATGACACCAGACGTGCCCTTTGGCAAATATTTTTGTGCCAATTCATGGTACTCGTCACTTGCAAGCCCTGGATAATGCACCTCGGCAATTTTGTCACTCTCCAGCAGATACTGTGCAACCTTTTCGGCATTGCGGCAATACTGCTCCATACGCACTGGCAGGGTTTCCAGTCCCAAATTCAGCAAAAATGCCGAATGTGCCGCAGGATAGCACCCAAAATCACGCATCAGCTGCATCCGTGCCTTGATGATATAGGCAATTGCGCCCACATCACGGGTATATACCACCCCATGATAGCTTTCATCCGGCTCGGTGAAATCTGGAAATTTGCCGCTGGCGGCCCAGTCAAACTTACCGGAATCCACAATGACACCGCCAATCTGCACTGCGTGACCATCCATATATTTTGAGGTGGAGTGGATGACAATATCCGCACCAAATTCAATCGGGCGGCACAGCACAGGGGTTGCAAAGGTGTTGTCCACAATCAGCGGCAAGCCGTTTTTATGCGCAACCGCTGCCCATTTTTCAATGTCAAACACGGTCAGTGCAGGGTTTGCCAAGGTTTCTCCGAACAGTGCCTTGGTATTGGGCTGTATCAACGCTTGGATTTCCGCTTCGGTTGCATCGGGACGCACCCAAATGCACGTAATCCCCAGCTTTTTCAATGTCACGCCGAACAGGTTGATGGACCCGCCGTAAATGGTAGTCACTGCCAAAAAACTGTCCCCTGCAGAGCAAAGATTCAAAATCGACAGCAACGCCGCCGCCTGTCCGCTCGAGGTCAGCATTGCCGCAGCGCCGCCTTCTAATTCTGCAATCTTTTTTTCCACCGCATCGCATGTAGGGTTTGCAAAGCGGGAATACATAAATTCAGTGGGCATATCAAACAGTGCCGCAACATGCTCTGTCGAATCAAAACAATAGGTCGTGCTCTGCACGATGGGCATCACACGCGGCGCACCGTTTTCCGGCGTGTAGCCTGCGTGCAGACATTGTGTTTCCAGCTTCATGGGCCATTCTCCTCCAGTATCAAACCAAATTACACAGTATTTTTACCATATTGTATCATGTGCATTTGTCAAGCACAAGAGAAACCTTGCCCCGATGGTTTTTGACTGTTATAATGAAAGAAATCAAACCCCCTGAAAAAGGAGTTCTTTAACGATGGAACAATCCAAATTAGCGCGCATCAACGCCCTTGCTAAAAAAGCCAAGCAGGACGGGCTGACCGATGCCGAAAAAACCGAACAGCAAGCCCTGCGAGAGGAATATATCAAAGCCTATCGTGCCAACTTAAAAGCACAGCTGGACAACACCGTCGTACTGCATCCGGATGGTTCTGCGATGCGCCTGCGGTCCAAAAAATCAAAATGAATCCTATTTCTTTGCCTCGTGCAGTTGCGGTGATTTTGGACAAGCTGGAGCGTGCCGGCTTTGCAACCTATGTGGTGGGTGGCTGTGTGCGTGACCAGCTGCGTGGACAAACGCCGCACGACTGGGATGTGTGCACAGCTGCAACGCCCGCCCAAATGCATGCCGTGCTGACCGATACACGGCTGGTGGATACGGGGCTGCAGCATGGCACGGTTACAGCAATTGTGGACGGCTTGCCCATCGAAATCACCACCTTTCGCACGGAAAGCGAGTATTCAGACGGCAGACGCCCCGATGCAGTGCAGTTTATTACCGATGTGACGCAGGATTTGGCACGACGGGATTTCACCATCGGTGCCATGGCATACAGCCCGACCCGTGGACTGTGTGACCCCTTCGGCGGACAGCAGGATTTGGCGCAAAACACCCTGCGCTGTGTGGGGGATGCCGATACCCGCTTCACCGAGGATGCCCTGCGGATTTTACGTGCCCTGCGCTTTGCTGCCACAGACGGTTTCCAAATCACATCTGACACCGTGTCTGCCCTGCATCGCCAAGCCCCTCGGCTTGCCCACATGGCACCCGAACGGTTGCGGGAAGAGTTGCTGCGGCTGCTTTGCGGACGCTTTGCGGGACAGGTTTTGCGCACCTTTCGCAAGATATTGGCTGTGATTTGTCCGGAACTTGCCGCAATGTTCGATTTTCAACAGCACAATGCCCACCACCTATTTGATGTGTGGGAGCACACGGTGCGCATGGTGGAGCAAGTGCCTGCCGTGCCCGTGCTGCGCATGGCAGCGCTTCTGCATGACAGCGGCAAGCCTGCATCCTTCACGATGGGCACCAATGGCGTCGGGCACTTTTACGGACACGCCAAGGAGAGCCTTGTGCTTGCGGCGCAGCTGCTGCCCCGCCTGCGATTTCCCAACGCATTGCAGGCAGATATTCTGTTTTTGGTGGAGCAGCATGACCGCCCGATGGGGGATAGTCCACGCCTCATTCGCCGCCGCCTGTCCCGCATTGGCGAACCCCGTTTTCGGCAGCTGCTTGCCATCAAAAAAGCCGACTGCGTGGGACAGGGTACGCACCCGGAAAATATCCGTGCGCTGTTGGAAACCGAACTACTGCTAGAGCAGGTTTTGGAATACGAACACTGCACGCAGCCGGTGCAGCTCGCCGTGAACGGCAACCATATGCTTGCGCTTGGTTTGCAGGGTGCAGCCATCGGCAACATGCTGCAGCTGTTATTTGCGCATGTGCTGGAAAAGCCCGAAGACAACCACCCGCAGATTTTGCTGCATTTGGCGCAGCATGCCATAGAAAGGAATGCTAAACACCCATGAAACAGACTTATATGGATGTTTTTCAGAAGAATATTCACCGCCGTGGTGCTGACAAACTTCTGGAATGGATGAACACCACTGATTTTTTCACCGCCCCCGCCTCGACCCGCTTTCACGCCGCCCATGAAGGCGGTCTGCTGGAGCACTCTCTGAATGTGTACAATGTGCTGATTTCCAAGCATTATGACCCGTCTGCGGATGACTTGGAAAGCTTTACAATTGCGGCTTTGCTGCACGATTTGTGCAAAGCAGGCTTTTATACGCTGTCCTACCGCAATGCCAAAAACGAGCGTGGCGAATGGGAAAAAGTCCCCTTTTATACAGTGGACGACCGCTTTCCCTATGGACATGGCGAAAAATCGGTGTTTTTGATTGAACGATTTATGCACCTGAAAAACGAAGAAGCGGTTGCCATTCGCTGGCATATGGGCGGCTTTGATGAGGCCGTGCGGGGCGGTTCTTTCGCCTTGGCAAACGCATTTTCCATGTACCCGCTCGCTGTCAAGCTGCATCTGGCAGATTTGGAAGCCAGCTATCTGCAGGAAAAACGCCCGCAAACGGACAATACGCAAGGAGAACCGACATGAAAACCCGAGAATATCGCATCCAAACCGCCCCCCAAAGCATGTACAACATTACCGATGTGCTGCAGGATGCCGTTTATGAAAGCGGCGTGCAAAGCGGTATCTGCTTGGTGTTTTGTCCGCACACCACGGCAGGCATCACCATCAACGAAAATGCCGACCCCGATGTGCAGGATGATATGCTGCTGGGTCTTCGAGAGGCGTTTCCCGACCGGCGGGAATTCCGCCATATGGAGGGCAATTCCCCTGCGCATCTGAAGGCATCCTATGTCGGCGCAAGTGAAACTGTCATCATAGAGGACGGTCGACTGCTGCTGGGCACGTGGCAGGGCGTGTATTTTTGTGAATTTGACGGCCCACGCAACCGCCGCTATTTCATCAAAATCATGGACGATACGCCTGTTAAGGCACAGGAAGAAGGTATTTAAATGTCTGTAGAACAGGTATCTCCCAATATTTATCGCATTGCGGTGCCGTTGCCGGGTAGTCCGCTCAAAACGCTCAACTGCTATGTCATTCGAGGGGCAACAGGCGCGCGCAATCTCATGATTGACACGGGGTTCAATCACGATGCCTGTGAAGATGCTATCCGCAGTGGCTTGCAGGAAATCGGCATTTCCATGGAGGACACCGACATTTTCCTCACCCATCTGCATGCGGACCATACAGGGCTTTGCGGTCGGCTGCAAACCCCGCAAACCCGTGTTTTCATCCGTGCGTGTGACGGGGCACGTGTCAATGGCTTTTTGACGCAAGCCTATTGGGATAATTTGATGGCGTTGCAGCAGCCAATGGGTGTGCCGGAAAGCGACCGCTTGGATTATCACAAGCACCCTGCATTTTTGAACCGTGTTGACCACGAGATGTCCTTCACAAATGCGGTTGACGGCATGCGCTTTTCCATTGGCGGCTATCAGCTGGAAGCCGTTGACCTTGCCGGACATACCCCTGGGCAGTTGGGGCTTTGGGACAGAACGCATGGCATTTTGTTCTCTGGCGACCACATTCTTGCCAAAGTTTCGCCCAATATTTGTTTGTGGGATTTTGACAACGACTATCTGGAAATCTATCTGCGCAATCTGCGCAAAGTAGACAGCATGCAGGTGAAAACCCTGTTTAGCGCACATCGACAGCCGATTCCCGATGTTTCTGCACGCATTGCAGAACTCACTGCACACCATGCGCACCGCTGCGATGAAATCTGTACCCTACTTACACAGAGTGGGACACAAAGCGTTTGGCAGCTTGCACATGGCATGCACTGGGATTTTGGCGAAGGGCTGTTCGGTGCATTTCCGCCCAACCAAAAGTGGTTTGGACTGCTGGAGGTCTTTGCGCACACCGAGCATTTGCGCCGCATCGAACGCATCCAGTGCCGCCATGTCAACAACACCTTTTTGTATGAAATCCATACTTGACCACGCCTTTTCGCATAAAAAAAGCCTCTCGCTTCGCTGCGCTCTGCACAGCAAGTGACACCCTCCCCGTATTGCTGCATATCTTGATAGCAAGCATACGAATGAAAACGGAGGGTATCCTGCATCGGCACAGCTTGCCTGCAGTGAACTGTCCTTGCAGTGAAAGGTGGTCTTTTTTATGACAATCCATGTGGTGCAGCCCGGTCAAAGCGTTTATTCCATTTCTAAACTCTATCAAGTACCTATGGAACGCATCATCAGCGACAACGAGCTGACCCATCCCGAACGTCTGGCAATCGGGCAGGCGCTTGTGATTCGATACCCCAATTCCTATCACATTGTAGAGCCCGGACAAACGCTTACCTCGATTGCGGCAATGTACGGCACCAGTATCAACCGATTGTTTCAGCTCAATCCCAGCTTGGGCGGTATGCCGCAGGTGATTCCGGGGCAAGTGCTGATTGTATCCTTGACCGAACCGATTTTGGGCAGTCTGGCGGTGAACGGCTATGTTTATCCCAACATTGACCGCTCCATTTTACGCAAAACCTTGCCGTATCTATCCTATATGTCTGTATTTTCGTATGGTTTCAACCCCGAAACAGGCGAATTGCTGCAGCAGGAAGATGCGGAAATCGTCAAGCTGGCTCGCTCCTATCGTGCGGCACCGATTTTGGTGCTGACTACTATTGATGCTGCAGGCACCTTTTCCAGTCAACGTGCCCATGACTTGCTCAACAATCCTACGGCGCAGGATACACTGCTGGAGCAGTTAGCAACTGCCATGAAAGCCAAGGATTATGCCGGTATGGACATCGATTTTGAGTATATTCCTCCAGAAGACACGGTCAAATATGCTGAATTTGTGCAAAAAGCAACCGATTTCATGAATGCACAAAATTTCACTGTTATGGTTTCGCTTGCACCGAAAACCTCCTCCAACCAACCAGGACTGCTCTATGAAGCCCATGACTATCATGCACTGGGCGCTGCCGCAAACAATGCCCTGCTGATGACCTATGAATGGGGCTTCAGCCGCTCTGCGCCGATGGCGGTCGCGCCTCTGGGCAAGGTGCGTGAAGTGGTGCAATATGCCGTCAGTGAAATTCCACCGCAAAAGCTTTTTATGGGGATACCAAATTATGGTTATGATTGGGTTCTGCCCCATATCGCTGGCGTCAGCGTGGCACGCAGCATGGGCAATGTGGAAGCGGTTGACCAAGCGGTGTCGGAAAACGCCGAAATCCTCTATGACTGGACGGCGCAGTCCCCCAACTATGAGTATTGGCGCGCACAACGGCAGCACGAGGTATGGTTTGAAGATGCACGCAGCATCCGTGCAAAGCTGGGTCTAGCGACAAGCTTTGGGCTGCGGGGTGTCAGTATTTGGTCACTGATGCGATATTTTCCGCAGCTTTGGCTGGTGCTCAGCGCACAATATGCCATTGAAAAAACCGCAGTAAATTCTGGAAACCACACTTGATTTTATCGAAAATCTTTGGTTTTTACAACAATCTTCTGAAAAAACCAACATCTTCTATTGCAACAACCCTGTCGGCAGTGGTAACCTTGGAAAGAAGCAGCGAAACCTATCAATGTGGTAGGATTTTCTCTGTTAAAACATAAGGAGTGTGACAAGAATGAAGTATTTTAAGAAACTCACCGTAACCGTAACCTGTATTGCACTTGCCGGTACCGTGTCTGCCGGCGCAGTATGCCTGCCCTCGGCTTCCGCACAGAATACCACCACCCCCGTGCGTGTTACCGCACAAGGCAGCCTTCCTGCATCGCTGCAGCAACTGCTGAGTCGACTGTTCCCCAGCGGAAATCTATTCAGCACCCCTGACAGCAGCACAGACACCACTGAAACCCCTTCTACAGACACCGATACATCCACCCCGACAACCGACACCACAGAATCCACGGAAACCACAACCCCTTCCACCTCGACTGATACCGACACCACAAGCACCACACCCGCTACCTCTGACGCCTCTTATGCAGAGCAGGTTGTGCAGCTGGTAAACGAAGAACGCACCTCCCGTGGCTTGCAGGCATTGACCATGGACAGCACCGTGCAGGCGGCGGCGCAAATTCGTGCCGAGGAGCAAGCACAAAGCTTTTCCCACACCCGCCCCAACGGCACTTCCTGCTTCACAGCATTGGATGAACAGGGCGTTTCCTATCGCAGTGCGGGAGAAAACATTGCCTACGGTCAGCAGACACCCGAAGAAGTCATGACGGCGTGGATGAATTCCGCAGGACACCGTGCCAACATTCTGAATGAAGGCTTCACCACCATCGGCGTTGGCTATGCGTCCATCAACGGACAAAGCTACTGGTCACAAATGTTCATCTCCTAAGATATTTTTTCATCGTGTGATGACATTGTGTTTGACAAAAAGAATTTTCTGGCGTATACTCTAACTCATGCAGGGGGACCGCATAGGCGGTTGAGATGACTGGGGCAACAGTCACCACCCTTTGAACCTGTTGGTTAACACCATCGTAGGGAAGCGTGATGGCAGTCCGGTTTTACATCGCTCTGCGCAATTTTGGATTTTACATGTAGAAATCCGGCTTACTCGAGATGGTAAGCCGGATTTTTTTGCATTTTGGAGGCTTATATGAAAATAAACGGTGAACTCTTTTCTCTGGATACCCCCATGACCGTGCAGACCTATCTATTGCAGGCAGGCTATATGCCGGAACGTGTTGCCGTTGAACAAAACGGCAGCATCCTGCCACGCAGCCAATTCGCAGAAACCCTGCTTGCGGACGAAGACACCTTGGAAATCGTGTCGTTCGTGGGGGGTGGCTGAAGATGCTGACCGAAGAGCAGCTATATGCCGCACTGGTTAAGCGGCATGGCGAAGCCAACCAGCAAAAGCTTGCGCAGGCGGTGGTCGGTATTGCAGGACTCGGCGGGCTAGGCTCTAACATTGCGGTGCATTTGGCTCGGCTCGGCGTAGGCACGCTGATTCTTGCCGATTTTGACCGTGTGGAACTCTCCAATCTAAACCGCCAGCACTATACCCTGCACGAGTTATATCGCCCTAAAACTGAGGCATTGGTCAAACAACTGCGGGAAATCAACCCCTATTTGACCTATATTCCGCACACCATACGTATCACGCCGCAAAATGCGGCATCCCTTTTCAAAGACTGCACCGTCATCTGTGAAGCCTTTGACAGCGCCGACCAAAAGGCGATGCTGATTGAAGCCCTGCTGACCGCCCTGCCCCAAATCCCGCTCGTTGCAGCTAGCGGGATGGCAGGCTCGGATTCTGCAAACGCCATCCAAACACAGCATCGCTTTGCCAAGCTGTATCTTTGTGGCGATGAAACCAGCGACCTTTCCGACCATCTGCCGCTCATGGCACCACGGGTGGCCGTCTGCGCCGCACATCAGGCAACGATGGCGCTGCGACTGATATTGGGCGAAACACAGCCGTAATCCACGATTTTTTCTATGTTTTATGAATTCTAATACAAGGAGCATTTCTATGAACGACGATACCCTCATGTTAGGCGGACATGCCTTTACCTCCCGCTTTATTCTTGGCTCTGGCAAGTTCTCGCTGGATTTGGTCAAGGCATCCATTGACCACGCCGAAGCGCAAATCATCACCCTTGCCCTGCGCCGTGCCAATGCCGGCGGTCTTGCAAACATTCTGGACTACATCCCGAAAAACGTAACCCTGCTGCCGAACACCTCCGGCGCACGCACCGCAGAGGAAGCCATTCGCATTGCACGGCTGGCACGTGAATGTGGCTGCGGTGACTTCATCAAAATCGAAGTCATCCACGACTCCAAATACCTTCTGCCGGACAATTATGAAACGATCCGTGCCACCGAAGTGCTGGCGAAGGAAGGCTTTGTCGTGATGCCGTATTTCTATCCCGACTTGAATGTGGCACGTGACCTAAAAAATGCAGGGGCGGCTTCTATCATGCCGTTGGGTGCACCGATTGGCTCGAACAAGGGCCTGTGCACCCGTGAATTCATCCAAATTTTGATTGATGAAGTGGATTTGCCCGTTATCGTAGATGCCGGCATCGGCCGCCCCTCCCAAGCCTGCGAAGCAATGGAGATGGGTGCGGCAGCGTGCATGGTGAACACCGCCATCGCCACGGCAGGTGACATTCCCATGATGGCAGGCGCATTTAAAAATGCCATTGCCGCAGGACGTGCCGCCTATCTGTCTGGTTTGGGACGGGTGCGGGACACGGCTTCCGCTTCCTCTCCGCTCACCGGCTTTTTGGAGGCGTAACCATGCAGGAACAACGAATAGACCACATGCAATATCTGCCCGACATGGAGATTTTGCAGGACAACAGCGTCATGGAGCAGGTGCTTTATCTGCACCAGAGCTATGCCGAGGACGATTATACCGCCGCAGATGTCCAGCGTGCCCTACAGCGTGACACCCTGCAGCCAGAGGACTTCGGCGCACTGCTTTCCCCTGCTGCATTCCCGTTTTTGGAGCAAATTGCACAGCGTGCCCAACTGGAAACCCGCAAGCACTTCGGCAATTCCATTCAGCTGTTTACCCCACTGTACATCGCCAATTACTGCGAAAACCACTGCATCTACTGCGGATTCAACTGCACCAACCAGATTCGGCGTGCCAAGCTCGATGCCGCCGAAATCGAACGGGAGCTGCAAGCCATTGCGCAAACGGGTTTGCAGGAAGTGTTAATTTTGACCGGTGAAAGCCGCAAGATGTCCCCGGTTTCCTACATCGGCGAAGCTTGTGCCCTCGCACGCAAATATTTCCGTGTGGTGGGTCTGGAAATTTATCCGCTTAATACGGATGAATATGCCTATTTGCATGAGCAGGGTGCGGATTATGTCACCGTGTTTCAGGAAACCTACAACGCCGATAAATACGAAACCCTGCATCTGGCAGGACACAAGCGCATTTTCCCCTATCGCCTGTGTGCGCAGGAGCGTGCCCTACGGGGCGGCATGCGTGGGGTCGGCTTTGCGGCGCTGTTAGGTCTGGATGAATTCCGTCGGGATGCGTTCGCTACTGGCATGCATGCCCACCTCTTGCAGCGTAACTATCCCCATGCAGAAATCGCCATTTCCTGCCCACGCCTGCGCCCCATCATCAACAATGACAAAATCAACCCCAAGGATGTACATGAAGCGCAGCTGCTGCAAGTCATTTGCGCCTACCGCATTTTTCTGCCCTTTGCTTCCATCACCATTTCCACACGTGAGCGGGCGCATTTCCGTGACCATATCATCAACATTGCCGCCACCAAAATTTCGGCAGGCGTGGATGTGGGCATCGGCGGGCATGCCGACGACAGCGACAACAAGGGCGACGAGCAATTTGAAATTTCCGACGGTCGCTCAGTAGAGGAAGTGCTCCAAGCGATTACCAACCAAGGTCTACAGCCTGTGATGGCAGATTATTTATATGTCTGACATTATTTGTGTGACCCATCGCAAGCTGTGCCCCGATGATTTTTTGACACGCATGCAGCGGATTCTTGCCGCACAGCCCCATGCCGTGATTTTGCGGGAAAAGGACTTGTGCGAAGCGGACTATTTGACACTGGCACAAAAGCTGCTGCCGCTTTGCACCGCTACACAGGTGCCCCTTCTGCTAGGCGGACATCCGCCGCTTGCCGCAACGCTTGGCTGTGGTGCACATCTACCCTTTGCACGGCGCACAGAGCTGGTGCAGGGCGGCATTTCGATTCATGCACCCGAAGAAGCACAGGCGCTGCAAGGCTCAAACGCTTCTTATCTCATCGCAGGGCACATTTGGGCAACGGACTGCAAAGCAGGTCTTGCAGGGCGCGGCACGGCATTTTTGCAGGCAGTGGTGCAGTCTGCGGGCACGATACCCGTCTATGCCATTGGCGGGGTGACCCCCGACCGTATGCCCGCCATCCGCAGCACCGGTGCCGCCGGCGCCTGTGTGATGAGCGGACTGATGACCCACCCCGACCCTGCGGCATATTTACAAGCATTTTCATCGATCTAATACCACCATATATTAACTTTTGAAATGAGGATTCCTACCATGAGAACCTATGCAACCCAAATGGATGCGGCCAAACAAGGCATCATCACCCCTGAAATGGAAACTGTCGCAACGAAAGAAAACCGCACTGCGGAATATATCCGTGCACGTGTTGCCGCAGGCACCATTGCGATTCCTGCCAACGTGAACCACAAAAGTCTGTCTGCAGAGGCAGTCGGCGATGGCACTCGTGTCAAAATCAATGTAAACCTCGGCATTTCCGGCGATGCAAAGGATTATGATTTGGAGCTGGAAAAGGTACAAATGGCCATTGATATGGGCGCAGAATCCATTATGGACCTTTCCAACTATGGAAAAACCAATCAGTTCCGCACCAAGCTGGTGGAGTTCTCCACAGCGATGATTGGAACCGTGCCGATGTATGATGCCATCGGCTATCTGGAAAAGGATTTGCTGGAAATCACCGCAAAGGACTTCCTGCGGGTTGTGGAGGCGCATGCCAAGGAGGGCGTGGATTTCATGACGATTCACGCAGGCATCAATCGCCGTGCAGTGGAAGGCTTTCTGCGAGAAGGCCGCAAAATGAACATCGTGTCCCGTGGCGGTTCTCTGTTGTTTGCATGGATGCAGATGACCGGCAACGAAAACCCGTTCTATGAATACTATGACGAAGTGCTGGATATTCTGCGCAAATATGATGTAACCATTTCTCTGGGCGATGCCCTGCGCCCTGGCTGCATTGCTGATTCGTCCGATGCAGGACAGCTCTCCGAGCTGATTGAACTGGGCGCACTGACAAGGCGTGCGTGGGAACGGGATGTTCAGGTAATGGTGGAAGGCCCTGGGCACATGGCAATGAACGAGATTGCCGCTAACATGGTGCTGCAAAAGCGTTTGTGCCACGGTGCACCGTTCTATGTCTTAGGTCCGATTGTCACCGACATTGCGCCCGGCTATGACCACATCACCTCTGCCATTGGCGGTGCGATTGCAGCATCCTCCGGCGCAAATTTCCTATGCTATGTGACCCCTGCGGAGCACCTGCGTCTGCCCGACCTGGACGATGTGCGGGAAGGCATCGTTGCCAGCAAAATCGCCGCCCATGCCGCAGACATTGCCAACGGTCTGCCCGGCGCACGGAATCGTGACAACGCCATGTCGGACGCACGCCACAATTTGGATTGGGATGAAATGTTCCGCTTGGCGCTCGACCCGGAAAAGGCAGAGCGTTTTTATAACCAAACCCCGCCCGCTGACCGCCACAGCTGCTCCATGTGCGGCAAGATGTGTGCCGTACGCACCACCAATTTGATTTTGGAAGGAAAAACAGTAGAATTTTGCACAGAAAACGGCACTTGCTGATTGACATTTTCAGAGAAGTACTCCATAATAAAGAGCAGTTACATACTTTTATCCATGATATCAAAAGGAGTCTTTTTTATGTTGAAAATCGTTGCAAGTGCCCCCCTCAAGCCGGACTGCAAAGCGCAGTTTTTAGACCTCGCTCGCCCGTTGATTGAAGCTTCCCGTGCGGAAGATGGCAATGTTTCCTACGATTTGACGGAAAGCATGTCCGACCCGAACACCGTTGCGTTCATTGAGTTCTGGAAAGACGAAGACGCTATCAAATTCCACAATGCCACCCCGCACTTCACCGCTACTGTGCCGCAGTTTGAAGCTTTCTTCGCAGCACCGATGTCAGTTACCATTTATCGCGATTTGCTGTAATCGCAGCTAAAAAAAGAGCCTTTCGGCTCTTTTTTTATATCTTTACTCCGTGATGCGCCAAAGGCATTGTTCTAAGTTCACCGTGCCGTCTTCTCGAAAAATCACGCCCTCTGCCGCAAGCCGTGCACGCTGCACCTCTGCACCGCCAAACACAAACCCCTGCGCCAATGCACCCGTGCGGTTCACCACCCGATGGCAGGGAATCTGCGCTGGGTCAGGATTGCGGTGCAGGGCATATCCCACGACCCTTGCCCACCGTGGATTGCCTGCCAGCCGTGCCACCTGTCCATAGGTTGCGACCGTTCCCGCAGGGATTTGCCGTACAATGGCATAGATTCGTTCAAATGCGCCGCTCATCGCTTTCACCTCCCATTTCAGCACTGCCATGCGATACACAAAAAGTACGACACCTGCTGCGGTGCCGTACTTTTTATAGTTGTTACTCAATAGCTCCAAGGGAAGGTATAAGTTTCGGCATTGTTGCCTTCACTGCCATTGCTGTCGCTGTTTTGCGTAGTGGTTGTGGTGGTCGTATTCGTCAAATCATTTTCATCTGCCAAGGTGATGGTGATGTCCATGGTTTCGCCTGTGCTGATGCGATACACCGTCAGTGTCATGCTGTCGCCAGCGTTCAGTTCTTCCTTTGCCTTGTTGATTTCGTCCATGGTCTGAATGGTTTTCCCGTTCACCGCAGTGATGATATCCTTCGCCTGCAATCCCTTTGCTGCGGCATCGCTGCGGGAATCCACTTCGGTAATCAGCACGCCCTGCGGCACGTTGTTGTATGCTGCAGTTTGCTCGCTGATATTATAGCCTGTCACGCCAATTGCAGGACGTCCCGGCACATAGCCATAGGCAATCAGTTGGTCAACAATGTCCTTTGCCGTGTCAATCGGAATGGCAAAGCCCAAGCCTTCATAATAAGAAATACCCAGCTTTGCAGATGTGATGCCGATAACCTGACCATGCTGATTGATGAGCGCACCGCCCGAGTTGCCGGGGTTGATGGAAGCATCGGTTTGAATCAGCGTCATGACACGGTCATCAATCGTAATATCACGGTTAATCGCAGAAATACTGCCGGTTGTGATGGAGTTTGCCAGCTCCACGCCGCCGGGTGAGCCGATGGCATAAGCGGTTTCGCCGGCTTTCAGCTGTGCCGAATCGCCGAACTCTGCGGGCGTAAAGGCGACACCGCTTTCACTGATTTTCAGCACTGCCAAGTCGGTCTTGGTGTCCGACCCAATAATTTCTGCATTGTGCTGCATGCCGTCCGAGGTCACAATGCTCACCTTATCCGCACCCGAAATCACATGTGCATTGGTGATGACATAACCATCGGTGGTCATAATGACCCCAGAACCACTGCTCGTGCCCTGCGTGGTCAACGAAGTAGAAACAATACTCACGACCGACGGCGAAACCTTTTCATAAATCTGGTCACCGGTCATCACACTGTCCGTGTTGCTGCTGTCCGTCGATGCTTCGCTGATGGTCAGCTTTGGTGTGTCGGCACTGACCTGCTGGGTTTCTGCCGCCGCTGTCGATTGTGCACCGCTTTGATTGCCGAGCATGCCGCCTGCAAGTGCACCGCCTGCAAAGATGGCGCAGGCTGCCACAATGCCGCCCAAAGCATACAGTACACGTCTGCCTTTTCCGACTTTTTTCTCGCCTTTATGCTGCTTTTTGTTTTGCTCCTGCCATTCCTGATAGGTGCGATAAGCATTTGGCTGCGGCTGTGTTCCCGTGTCGCCCATGCGCACAGGCGTTTGATACGGGGTGCGTGGCACGGCTTTGTTCCAACCGTCCTGCGGGGTATCCCATTGCGATGTCGGCGGCTGTGTGTTCCAACCATTTTGCGGTGCACCTGCGTCTGCGGTATGGTTCGGCTGCGTGTTCCAGCCCTCCTGTGCTTCGCCTGGGGTGTCTACGCCCGCGCTGTTCCAACCATTCTGCGGCGCACCTGCGTCTGGGCTACGGTTCGGCTGTGTGTTCCAACCGTCCTGCGCATCGCTAGGGGTGTCTACGCCAGCGCTGTTCCAGCCATTCTGCGGCGCATCCGGTGTGCTGGATGCCGTGCTGTTCCAACCGCTTTGCGGCGTGTCCTGACCGCTGGAGGCTGCCGTATTCCAGCCTTCCTGTGTATCTCCCGTCACATGGTCTTGATTTTGCGGCTTACCAAATATATGATGTACGGTATCATTTTGCTGCGGATAACCGCTTCCGTTTTGATTTTTCTCATCCATATCTACTCATGTCCTTTCATACGATTCAACCAGCGTTTTCATCGCTCTTTACTGTAGAACCTATTGTACTGTGCACTTGTGACAATTTTTTAATCGTATTATGAATTGTTTGTAAATTCCGCATCCTCGGTGTCTGCTACTCTGCTGTTTGGCTTTTGTCGGGGTGCCAGCGGCAGCGTAAAGGAAAATTCTGTTTCACCGCCAGAGGAACGCACCGAAATATCGCCGCCATGCAAATTGATAATATTTTTGACGATATACAGCCCCAATCCTGCGCCTGTACGGTCACGGCTGCGGGAGGGGTCTGCCTTATAGAATCGGTCAAAAATATGCGACAAATCCTCGGGGGCAATGCCGCCGCCAGTATTGGCAATCGAAAATTCACCCATATTCTGAGCGGTATGCGCATGCAGTGCCAACCGTCCGCCCTCGTCCACAAATTTTACGGCGTTGTCCACTAAATTATACACCGCACGGAACACATGGTCACGGTCACCCATGACCATCATCTGGTCATCAAATTCTACCTCGACCTCCACATGCTTGGCGTCAATTTTCTGCTCAAAGGACAAGATAATCTGACTTGCCATTTCGGAAAAATCAAACGGTGCAGGGGTCAGCAGCAGCTCGCCGGATTGGATTTTTGCCGTGTCCAGCATACGCACCACCATGCGGCTGAGGCGATGCACCTCCTCTGAAATCACATGCAGATATTTTTCGTGCTGCTCCTGTGGAATCGTGCCATCCAGCATGCCGTCCACAAAGCCGCCGATGGTCGTCATCGGTGTTTTAAATTCATGCGAAACATTGCCGATAAACCCACGGGTAAGCTCCTCCAGCTGCTCTAAACCACTCGCCATATGGTTAAAAGAACCCGCCAGTTCGTCAATCTCTTGGCAGTGATTGTCCTGCGGCACACGCACCGAAAAATCACCGTTTGCAAAGGCCCTCGCCGCCCCCGCCATCGTTTTCAGCGGACGTGTCATGCGTGCAGAGGTCATATAGGTCATAATCAGGATGCCAATCAGCGCAGATGCCACAATAATCACGAAGATGCGGCTGACATGGCTCAGTATCCCCACCGTGGTCTGCAAATTCATGTTCACAAACACCAGTGCGCACACATTCCCCTGCGAATCCACACATCGTGTGCCGACCACATAGTTCGTATCCGGCAAAATATTGCCCAATGTGCCAATCTCTCCATAATACCCCATGGTGGAAATCTGCCGCACAATGGAGGTTGCCACCTGTCCGCCGTGGTCCACCGAAACGGCAGAATCGTCCGCTGCAATGCAGATGTTGCCGTCTGGATCGGTAATCATAATTTCCACCTGCACATCCCGTGCCATGCGAATCAAAGAAATTTGATACAGCGTGTCAATTTGTGTTGAATAATTTTCCAATACCGTGACCGTTTGCTCAGCAACGGTATTGGCGGTCTGTTTGATTTGCTCCTTTTTCTCCTGCAAGGAATACATGCCAATCTGGCGGAGAAACACCGCCCCTGCAATCAGCAATGCCACCAACAGAATCGCCGCATAGGACACAAAGCTGCGGGCAAAAAAACTGGTTTTTCGCATCATAGGCTCAATCCTTTGTTTCAAACTTGTAGCCGACACCCCACACGGTTTTCAGCTCCCACTTGTCGCTGACACCTTCCAGCTTTTCCCGCAGACGCTTGACATGCACATCCACCGTGCGGGTATCGCCAAAATAATCAAATCCCCAGACTTCATCCAGCAGTTGGGCACGAGTGAACACACGATTGGGACTTTGCGCCAAAAAATACAGCAGTTCAATTTCTTTGGGCGGCGCATCCACACGCTTGCCATGCACCACCAAATCATATGCCTGCTTATCTACCACCAGATTTTCATAGGCAATTTTTCCATCATCATCGGGCGCAAATCGGCGAAACACTGCCCGAATGCGTGCAATCACCTCACGCATTTCCAAGGGTTTTACAATATAATCATCCGCCCCCATCTCCAGTCCGGACACACGGTCAGAGGTTTCTGCCTTGGCTGTCAGCATGATGATGGGCACTTTGCTTTCTTTACGCACCGCAGCGCACACCTGCCAACCGTCCATAATCGGCATCATCACATCGAGCAGCAGCATATCCGGATTTTCTTTTTTCCATTTTTGCAGACCATCCGCACCATTCGCTGCCTCTGCAACAGTAAAGCCTTCATGCTCCAAATAAATCCGCAGCAGCTCACGGATATTTTCCTCATCTTCAACAATCAAAATTTTCTTTGCCATATACTTCACACCTGCCGTTTTTCAAGATTGGGTTCTGTCGCTTTGTCCTGCCATGCAGGATGCCGAACAAAATATATTCTTATATAGTATACACCTTGCATGCGTCCTTGTCATGAACAAGCTATGAACGGATGCACGTTTATTTTTTTGCGTTGTCAAGCTTTTTTTCCGTTTGTTTTTCGTCGTTTTATCATAAAATACAAAAACAAATTAGGAAGGGTGACAATTTTTTCACAAACCTATTTCACTTGACAAGCAGCTGTGGTATGATAGAATTGTTGAAAAATAGGGGTCTAATCTATAGGGTGCTGTGCGGTCTGCTTCCTTGAAGCAGAAGATGCGCAATGCCTTTCCATAATGGGCTGCATGAATAGAACAGGGAGTGAAAAAACGCGTGAAAATCAACATCACTGAAACCGTGCTGCGCGATGCAAACCAATCGCTCATGGCAACACGTTTACCACTTGCAGACTTCAAGGAAGCACTGGAACGCATGGATACGGCAGGATACCATTCTGTCGAATGCTGGGGCGGTGCCACCTTTGATTCCTGCCTGCGGTATCTGGGGGAAAACCCTTGGGAGCGTCTGCGTGTCATCCGCAAGCATATGAAGCATACCAAGCTGCAAATGCTGCTGCGCGGACAAAATCTTTTGGGGTATCATCATTATTCGGACGATACCGTCCGACGCTTTGTGCGCAAAGCGATTGAAAACGGCATGGATATTCTGCGCATTTTTGATGCGCTCAATGACCTGCGCAACATCGAAACGGCTGTGGACGAGTGTCTGAAAGCGGGCGGACATGCCCAGGGCACCATTTGCTATACCATCAGCCCTATCCATAGTCTGGAAATGTATGTGGGGCTGGGTCGCCGCATTGAAGAAATGGGCTGCAACAGTCTGTGCATTAAGGATATGGCGGGCATTATGAGTCCGCAGGAATGCTTTGATTTGGTCAGTGCGCTGAAAAAGGAAATCAAGATTCCGGTGTTTGTGCACACCCACGCAACCTCTGGTTTGGGTGCGATGACCTATCTCAAGGCTGCAGAAGCCGGTGCGGACGGCATCGACTGCGCAACCTCCTGCTTTGCAGGCGGCACCTCACAGCCGGCAACCGAATCCATGGTCTACACCCTGACCCAAATGGGATTTGACTGCGGTGTGGATTTCCAAACCCTCAAAAAGGTCAATGACTTTTTTGTGCCGCTCAAGGACAAATTCATTGCCTCGGGCACGCTTGACCCGTATGTGTTGGGTATCAAGGCGGATGCACTGGTCAACCAGATTCCCGGCGGCATGCTTTCCAATCTCGTGGCGCAGCTAAAAACGCAAAATGCCATTAACCGACTGGAAGAAGTGCTTGCAGAAACCCCTCGTGTGCGCAAGGATCTTGGCTATCCGCCGCTTGTGACGCCGCTGAGCCAAATGGTGGGCGTGCAGGCAACAGTCAATGTGCTGCTGGGCGACCGCTATAAAAGCATCGGCAAGGAAATTAAGGCATATATTCGTGGCGAATACGGTACTGCCCCCGGTCCCATCGACCCTGACCTGGTGAAAAAGGTGATGGGCGTGGAAGCGCCGATTTCCGGTCGCTTTGCCGACAGCATCGCACCAGAATTTGAAGAGGCAAAGGCATATTTGGGCGACCGTGCGCAAAGCGAAGAAGATGTGCTCTCTTACATTGCGTTCCCGCAGCAAGCGGAGCAGTATTTTGCAAAACGTGAAAGCGAAAAGCCTCTGGTCGTCACCTATAGCATCAAGGAGGTACAATAATCATGAATCTTGCGTCACTTTCCATTAACGATGCACTTCTGATTGCAGTATGTGGCTTTATCACCGTGTTTCTCATGTTGGCGTGCCTTTGGCTGATTATCGCAGTCATCTCACGCACGCTGAGCAATGTTCAGAAAATGCCGGCATCGACCGCCGCCGCACCCGTGCCTGTCAGTGCACCAACCGCTGCACCCGCACCCGTTCAGCTAACGAATGTGGATGACCTCACAGCGGCATGTATTATGGCAATTGTCAGCGACGAAACCGGTATTCCGCTGTCCGAATTGATTTTCAAACACATTAAGGCACTGTAAGGGAGATAACCAACATGAAATATATCGTAACGCTCAACGGAAAACAATATGAGGTGGAAGTCGACAAAGGGCAGGCAACCGCCGTTCTCACCGGAAACGCTCCGGCAGCTGCCGCAGCACCCGCTGCCGCACCGACTGCTGCACCACAAGCCGCAGCTCCGGCGGCCGGCGGCAATGAAAACATCTGCTCGCCCATGCCCGGCACCATTCTTTCGGTCAAATGCTCGGTTGGTCAGGCTGTGAAAAAAGGCGATATCTTATTCATTTTAGAAGCTATGAAAATGGAAAATGAGATTTTTGCACCGCATGACGGCACTGTTTCCGCAGTTTTGGTGTCATCTGGTGCAACTGTTGAAACCGGCACAGCTTTGTGCACGCTTTAATAAAGGAGGAGGAAATCATGCAATTCTCCTTTTTAGAGGTGATTCAAAAGCTTTTGAGCGAATCCGGTTTTGCCGGACTGATTGAAAACCCACGCAATCTTGTGATGATTGTCATTGCCTGCGTCCTGCTGTATATGGGCATTGGCAAAAAATATGAACCGCTGCTGCTTGTGCCGATTGCTTTCGGCATTCTGATGGCAAACTTTCCCTACACCGGTCTTTTGGATGACACCGGTTTGCTGCACTATTTTTATCTGGGTGTTGAAAAAGCCATTTATCCGTCCATTGTCTTCCTTGGCATCGGCGCAATGACCGACTTCGGACCGCTGATTGCACGCCCGTCCTCCTTATTGCTCGGTGCTGCCGCACAATTCGGTATTTTCACCGCATTCTTGCTGGCACTGGCACTGGGCTTCCCCAACACGGTTGCCGCAGCAATCGGTGTTATTGGTGGTGCGGATGGTCCGACCTCCATTTTGGTTGCCAGCAAATTGGCACCCGAGTATCTTCCAGCCATTGCCATTGCCGCATATTCCTACATGGCTTTGATTCCATTGATTCAGCCGCCTTTTATGCGTCTGATTACGACAGAAGAAGAGCGCACCATCAAAATGGAGCAGCTTCGCCCTGTTTCCAAGGTGGAAAAAATTATTTTCCCAATTGCGGTTTCGATTTTCGTCATTCTGCTAATTCCGGATACTGCTCCGCTGATTGGCATGCTGATGCTCGGCAATCTGTTCCGTGAGTGCGGCGCAACAGACCGTCTGTCTGACACCGCACAGAATGCATTGTGCAACATTGTCACCATCTTCCTCGGTCTTTCGGTTGGCTGCAAGGCACTTGCAGAAACCTTTTTGACCTTTGAAACCATCAAAATCATCGTTTTGGGCTTGTTGGCATTTATGCTGTCCACCTCCGGCGGTTTGATTTTCGGCAAAATCATGTGCAGACTTTCCGGCGGTAAAATCAATCCGCTGATTGGCTCTGCGGGCGTATCCGCCGTTCCAATGGCAGCACGTGTGGCACAGGTGGAAGGACAAAAAGCAAACCCTGCAAATTTCTTGCTCATGCACGCCATGGGTCCCAATGTTGCAGGTGTTATCGGCTCTGCGGTTGCCGCAGGCTTTATGCTGAAGGTTTTCGGTGCCTAAACCCCATAAATCGAATATTTCCCCCTATATGATACAGCAAAAGGTTCTGCAGATTTGTTCTGCAGAACCTTTTTTGATACGCAATTCTCAACCTTTTGGTGCAGGTTTGGATTGCAGAAATGCGGCGGCATGCCTGCCCGCAACAGCACCTTCATACGCCGCTTTTATCATCTCCGACAACCCACCAACGCAATCGCCTGCGGCAAAGACCCCTGGCACAGTCGCCGCCATCTCTGCATCCACCACCACGTGGTTGCCGCAGGTTGCCGCACCCAACTTCTTGGCAAGTGCCGCACCACTCAAAACACCCCATGCCACCAAAACGCCATCCACTTCCAAGGGATCACCGTTTTCAAATGCGACCGCATAGACCTGGTCCTCACCAACAATCGCACGAATCTTGCGCTCGTCTGCCAAAAGCTTTGCCGGAAGCTGCAAAGGTGCCGGCAGCCCATTGGTCAGCAAGGTGACTGCACGCCCCTTTGTCAGCAAAGTGGTTGCTTCATGCAGGGCATATCTGCCACTGCCCAAAACGGCAACCCGCTGTCCGCAAGCCTGCGTTGCACTGCGTGTCATACAGTCACTAACCCCTTGCCCTTCATGCTGCACCAATCCTTCCATGCGAGGGATTCCACAAGCTGCACCAGTTGCCAGCACAACTGCCCTCGCCGCATATTCTCCACGAGTGCCACGTGCATGAAACAGCCCGTTCTCATGCTGCATTGCCACAATTTCGTCAGAGAGCCATACAACGCCCATGCGTTCGGTCTGCCATTTCCCCGCATGCAGCAACGCTTCACGGGTCACGGGTTCTGCAAAGCCATAATACGTTTCGATTTTCTCGGTTTGTCCTGCGTTGTCGCACGCTTTGGCAACCAACGTGACGGACACCCCTGCTTGCCGTGCATACAATGCGGCAGATGCACCTGCCGCACCGCCGCCGATAATCAATACATCTTGCATCCGAATCCCTTCCCTTCTGCTGTGACCTCCTAACAATTCCTAAAATAACGTTCTGATTGTGGTATTATGCAAGCACCTCTAAAATAGACGCCTGCTCTCGATACTGGGCATCGCAATGCTCTCCTGTCAGAATTGTAGCTTGTCCGATGGGCGCAAATGTCACCGAGGAAACCACGCCAAATTTAGCACTGTCTGCCAGCAAAAAACAGCGTCTGCAATGCGCCATTGCCGTGGTTTTCACAATGGCTTCATCCGCATCCGGCGTGGTATATCCATGCGCAATGCTGATGCCATTGGCTCCAAAAAAACCAATCGTAAAATTATATCGCTGCAAATTGCTGACCGCTGTGCCACCGACCAAAGCTTCAGTCGTGGGTTTGGCTTGTCCGCCTGTCACCAACACCGCAAACCCACGCTCTGCCAACCGCTTTGCCAGCAGCAACCCATTGGTCACGATGGTGATATTTTGTGCAGTGATATAATCCGCCATACATCCAGTTGTTGTGCCTGTGTCCAAAAACACCAAATCATAGTCCGAAATAAACGCCGCTGCACGCTGTGCAATCCGCTCTTTTTCCGCCTCATCTATTTGCGCACGTGCAAACGCCGGATATTCCTTGGCACGATATTCCACGCGCAGTGCAGTCGCACCTCCATGCACTTTATGCAGCCGCCCCTGCCGACTGAGCTCATTCAAGTCCCTGCGTATCGTGGATTCAGAGCTGTGCAGTGCCTCTGTCAGCTCTTGTACTGTGGCGGCACCACGTGTTTCCAAAAGCCGCAATATCGCCGTATATCGTTCTTCTGTCAGCATATCTGTCGCCCCCTCTTTTCTGTAAGTGTATGCTCTTTTTTTTGCAAAGTCAATGCTGCTGCCCTACCAAAACAAGAACAGCAGAGATTTTTCTCTCTGCTGTTCTGCTAAATTTCTGCTATCAATCACGATTTGCCAACGGCACGTAAGCAATTTCCGGTTGTTTTGCCGGCTTATATGCGGGGCGAATGATTTTTCCGCCCGTTGCAATCTCTTCCAAACGATGTGCCATCCAGCCCGTAATACGTGCGGTGGCAAACAGCGGTGTAAACAACTCCTGCGGGATGCCCAGCATCTTGTATACCAGACCGGAATACATGTCCACATTGGCACACATGACCTTAATTTCGTCACCACGCACCTCGCTCATCGCCTTGGAGGTCAGCCGTTCGACCAGTTCAATCAAATCCATTTCCTCGCCGAAGCCCTTTTTGTCTGCCAGCGGCCGTGCAGATTCCTTTAAGGCAACCGCACGTGGGTCGCTGAGGGTATATACTGCATGCCCCATGCCATAAATCAGCCCCGAACGGTCACCTGCTTCACGGCGCAGTAGCTTGAGCATGAACCGATAGACCTCGTCCTCGTCTGTCCAATCCCGCACATGCTCCTTAATGGCATCAAACATTTCCATCACCTTGAGGTTTGCACCGCCGTGACGTGGTCCCTTCAAGGCGCCGATTGCCGCCGCAATGGAGGAATAGGTGTCTGTGCCCGAGGAGGTTGCCACACGGGTGGCAAAGGCAGAATTGTTGCCGCCGCCATGCTCGGCATGAATCACCAGACAGCGGTCGAGCAGCTTGGCTTCCTCATTGGTATAGGCTCCGTCCGCACGAATCAAGCTGAGGATATTCTCTGCGGTGGATTTGGTGCGGTCAGGCATGTGCAGATACATGCTCGCATTGTCAAAATAGCGACGCTTTGCCTGAAATGCATGACACACAATAATCGGAAACCGTGAAAACAACGCAATGCCCTGCCGCAGCACGTTTTCGAGCGTTGTATCATCCGGATTGCTGTCATAATTGTACAGCGCAAGGGTTGCATATGCCAATTTATTCATAATGCTTTGGCTGGGGACACGCATCAAAATGTCCTCTGTGAAATTGAGCGGCAATTCCCGTGCCACAGAAACCGCTTCCCGAAAGCAGCGCAACTCTTCACTGGTAGGCAGCTTGCCGCACATCAATAAATACGTAACTTCGGCAAATCCGAAACGGTCTTCCTGCCGAAATCCGTTGAGCAAATCATATAAATTGATGCCACGGTATGTAAGCCGCCCTTCAATCGGCTCTCGCTCCCCTTCATTGATAATATATCCATGCACATTGCTGATTCTTGTCATACCGACGAGCACACCAGTTCCATCCGCATTGCGCAGACCTCGTTTAATGCCATATCGTGCATACAATTCCGGGTGGATCTGAGAATTATTCCGGAAGCTTTCGCATAGATTTTGTAGCAGTGCCGGATTTATTTGTTCTTCCATCTCCTGCATGGTTATCCTCCCTCGTTTTTTCACCCCTGTATTTTTCTATAAAAACAGGTTCTTATAAATAAGATATGAAATATATCATATCTTATTCTTGCAAAATTGTCAATTTGCGAATTAAACAAACTTTTCGTTTTTTAAGGAAGTGTATGCAAATAATGAAAAAAATCGTATCATTAGGACTGATTCTACAAGCCGTACTTTACATTCTTCCGTTTGCTTACACCCAATACGGGTTATCGGCGCAAGCCGCACTTTCGCAAGACAGCTCGTCTGCCGTTGCAGATTTTCCGCCTATAACGGCTGTTGCTACAGCGGACGCATCCGCCGCAGATGTGCCTGCTGATGCCATTCTCTCGGATACCGCTTCCTCTGATGTGACCATCTCTGTCCTCGTTGATGGAGAGGTGCAGACCATGCCTTTGGAAACCTATGTCATGGGCGTTGTAGCGGCGGAAATCTCCCCGACCTTCCCGCCCGAAGCCCTGCGCGCACAGGCGGTTGCTGCACGCACCTATGCCGTGTATAAACTGCGCAGTGGCTCGCCGCCGCCAGAACAGCACCACGGTGCCGTGATGTGCGATGACTTTCATCACTGCACTGCCTATATGCCGCTTGCCACCGAAGCCGCCGCCCAGTGGGGGGAGCACGCCGAAACCTATGTCGATGCCATTACACAAGCGGTACAGGATACCGCCGGTGAAATTTTAACCGTTAACGGTTCGCCCATTGTTTCGGTGTTTTGCTGTGCATCCGGTGCAAAAACCGAATCTGCGCTGGATGTTTGGGGGTCTGACATTCGCTATCTGCAATCGGTGGTCAGCCCTGGGGGCGATGCCTGCGCCAAATACAATGCTGAAGTTACGCTGCCGTTGGATTCATTCCGCCAAAAAATTGCAGACACCTATCCTGCCGCTGATTTGAGCGATACCCCCGCACATTGGTTTAAAAACTCTGTGCGGTCTGCTGCGGGGGGCATCAAGACCGTGGAGCTCGGCGGCGTGAAAGTGGAAGGCACAGACTTGCGCACGCTATTTGACCTCAATTCCACCAATTTCACGCTCACTTTTTCGCAAGACAACATCACCTTTCACACCGTTGGCTATGGTCATGGAGTCGGCATGAGCCAATACGGCGCAAAATATATGGCAGAGCACGGCAGTACTTACACCGAAATTTTGGCACACTACTATACAGACGCCACATTGACACATCTATAGTTCTGTCCCTTGCGCTTGGCTCTTTGGTTGCTCTTGCAATTGTCGGATATTTTCCCTGTTTTTTTCTGATTTTCCGAATAACCCCGCCCTGCCCTGTCCATACTAGGCGCAGAGGTGAAAAAAATGAAAAAAACAACCGCACACATTGGCTCACTCTTTTCTGAGGACAAAGGATTTTACATAATCCTATTCCTTTGCATTGCCGCAATCGGAATTTCGGGTTATGTCTTATTCTTCACACCCGCACCGCAAAAAAGTGAAGCGTTGGATACCTCCATCTATGAGCCATCCAGCACAACCGAAGACTTGAACCCGATGTTCGACGACGATGCCGCCTTTGACACGCCTGTCAATGCCACCGTATCCGACCATGCCACCCCAGAAGAGGAGTTTGCAGACCCTGCCGAGTCCTCATCCGAGGACGCTGCTGCCGCCGCTTCTGCGGCACCCGCCGCATCGGAATCCACACCGGTTGCCGCCCCCATTTTTGTGCGCCCTGTCAAAGGTACTGTCGCCATGGCATTCTCCGGCGACCAGCTTGTGTATCAATCGGTGCTTGGCGATTGGCGCACCCACAACGGCACAGACTATGCCGCAAATGCCGGTGACCGTGTATATGCCATTACCAACGGTACGGTCGAGGACATTTATCAAGATGCCCTATTCGGCGAATGTGTCGTGCTGCAGCACCCAAGTGATTTGGAAACGCTCTATATGGGACTGCACGAAACGGTAAAAGTACACATCGGTGACATGGTCAGCGCAGGCGATATTTTGGGCACGGTCAGCTCCGCCAATCAGACCGAAGGGGCTGCCGGCGTGCATCTGCATGTGGAAGCCCTGCAAAACGGCGTGCGCATCGACCCAGAATCCTTATTTTCCACCGCACAAGAGTAGCCCTCTATGGTATAAGAAAAACCACCAGTATCAACGGCTGATTCTGGTGGTTTGTTTTATGCCTGCCCCATCAGGCGCAGTGCTTCTTTTGCCGCCATTTGCTCGGCTTCTTTTTTACTGCGGCCGATGCCAACTGCAAACACATTGCTGTTGAGCAGCAGCTGCATGGTGAATTGCTTGTCGTGGTCTGGCCCGCTCTCGCCGGAAAGATGATATTCCAAGGTTTCCTGTCGATTTTTTTGCACAATCTCTTGCAGCATCGTCTTATAATCCTTGAACACCCCGCCCCGCCGTGCTTCTTCTGTTTTGCGGGGCACAAAATCCATCACAAATTTCCGTGCCGGTTCGATGCCGCCGTCCAGATAAATCGCACCCAACAGTGCTTCTGTTGCATCTGCCAAAATCGAGGGGCGCTTTCTGCCGCCGCTGTTTTCCTCGCCATGTCCCAGCTTGATTGCTGTATCCACGCCGATTTCTTTGGCGATTTCACACAAGGTCTGCTCACACACCACGGCGGCACGCAGTTTTGTCAGCTCACCTTCCGGCAAATCGCGAAACTTGTTGAACAAATAATCTGCCGTGACAAATCCGAGCACAGAATCTCCCAAAAACTCCAGCCGCTCATTGTTGTGCAGATGCCGCTCCCGATGCTCATTGGCATAGGAGGAATGTGTTAATGCCGTTTGAAACAGCATCGTATTTTTAAAGGAATATCCGATTTTTTTTTGCAGCATACCTTCCTCTTTTCCCAGTGGCAGGGGCACGCTTTTTTGTGTGCTCCGCAAAAAATGCCGAAACGCCATCAGTTTTCATTCGATTCTGAAGAAGACATTTTCTCCGCCCTACCTTGCTTTTGTAGTGCTTCTTGAACCATTGTCAGCAAATCTCCGGCTGTCAAGGTTTCTAACCGTTCTTTCCAATTTGGGCTGGGCAATTGTATGGAAAACTCTTCGTCCAGCATAAACTCCAATTCCTGCAAGTCCAGTTCATCTGCCCACAACTCATCTTCCAGCAGCGTGTGTTCTGTAATGCCGTCCAAATCCACTTCAAAAATCTCCGCAAGCATCTTCCATAAAATCTCTTTTTCCATACCATCACCTCGTTTTTCTGCTGTGGAAACTTATACCGTTTCAGCGGACTGCTTTGCAACTTTCATATATGCCATGTTCTGTTCCACTGCCGCAATCATGCCGCTGTTTGCATAACGAATCGCCTGTCCCACTGCATGCTGAAACGCCACCTCGTTGGAAGAACCGTGTGCCTTAATCACAGGCTTTGCAATGCCCAAGAATGGTGCGCCACCAATCGTATCTTGGTTAAACTGTCCGCGAAACGCATCCATACCGCTTTTACAGGGCAAATACGCCAATTTGGTTGCCAAATTATGCATGAACACCTGTTTAATCTCCTGCGCCATAAATTTCGCAACGCCTTCGATGGTTTTCAGCATGATATTGCCTGCAAATCCATCAATGACTGCCACATCGCAGGCTCCCAGCGGCACATCGCGCCCTTCCACATTGCCGACAAAGTGGATGCGTCCTGCATCGCCCGCTGCTTGCAACAATTGGTAGGCTTCCAAACGCAGGGCATCTCCCTTGGTGTCCTCCGACCCGTTGTTGACCAGACCGACACGTGGTTTTGCAACGCCGCACATTTTTTCCATAAACAAGCTGCCCATAAAGGCAAACTGCAAGAGATATTCTGCCGTGCACTCAGTGTTCGCTCCTGCATCCAACAGCATAAATTGCCCGCCTGCGCAAGGCATCAGCGGTGCCAATGCCGCACGGCGAATGCCCTTGATGCGCCCGCCATATAGCGTTGCGCCCGCAAGCAGTGCGCCTGTGTTGCCCGCTGACACGACCGCATCGCCCTCACCGCTCTTGAGCATCTTCAGCGCAATTGCCATGGAGGACTGCGGTCTTTGCCGCAGCGCAGTGGCGGGGTCATCGTGCATGTCTACCGCATCGGGAGCATGCACAATGGACAGATGGGGCGTGGATTCTGCCCCCAGTTCTTGGAGCGCTGCTCGCAACTGTGCTTCGTCCCCTACCAGCACAACCTCTTCCCCATATGCTTTTGCTGCCAGCACAGCACCATGCACGGTTGCTTTTGGTGCGTGGTCACCACCCATGGCATCTAACAAAATTTTCATGCGTGACCTCCTAAGCATTGTTCCAAATCTGCAAGCGCACGCTGTGCAATTGCGCTGTTCTTTTCTTTTTTGCCTTTGATACGGTATCCCAAAGGCTCTAAAATGCCAAAATTGATGTTCATCGGCTGGAACTTTGTAATGCTTTGGTTGGATACATACCGACCGAGCGCACCAATCGCCGTGGTTGCCGGAAAATCCGGTGCAGGCTGTCCAAGCAATGCACTTGCCGTGGCAAGTCCTGCGAGCAAACCTGACGCATTGGATTCGATATAGCCTTCCACGCCGGTCATTTGTCCGGCAAAACGAATGCGTGCATCGCTGCGCAGCGCAAAATTATGGTCTAGCAGCCGTGGCGCATCCAAAAAGGTGTTGCGATGCATCACGCCATAGCGCACAAATTCCGCATCCCGCAATGCCGGAATCATGCCAAAAACACGCTTCTGCTCCCCAAACTTTAAATGCGTCTGACAGCCGACCAGATTATAGAGCGACCCTTGTGCGTTGTCTTTGCGCAATTGCAGCACCGCATACGGGTCACGCCCCGTTTTGGGGTCTGGCAGTCCTACCGGCTTGAGTGACCCAAACAGCAGGGTGTCATGCCCACGCCGGCCCATGACCTCGACAGGCATGCAGCCTTCAAACACTTTTTTATCCTCAAATCCGTGCACAGGTGCTTCTTCCGCCGTGGTCAGTGCATTCCAGAACGCATCATATTCCTCACGGGACATGGGGCAGTTGATGTAATCAGGCGTACCTTTGTCATAACGGGAAGCGAAATAAGCACTCTCCATATCGATGCTTTCAAAGGTCACAATGGGTGCCGCAGCATCATAAAAATGCAGAAACTCGCCGCCAACCTTTTCATGGATTGCCGCAAATAGGGCATCGGATGTCAGCGGTCCGCTGGCAACGATGACTTGCCCTTCCTGCGGCAGTTCTGTGACCTCTCCCACCTGCACGGTAATCTTCGGATGCGCTTGGATACGTGCGGTCACCATGCGTGCAAACGCCTCACGATCCACCGCAAGCGCACCGCCGGCTGGGGTTTGTGTGGCATCTGCGCAGGCAATCATCAAACCACCCAAACGGCGCAGTTCTTCTTTCAGCAATCCGGGTGCGCTGGACAATTCCGCCCCTCGCAGCGAGTTGGAGCAGACGAGTTCTGCAAAATCATCCGAATGGTGCGCAGGCGTATGCTGCACCGGCTTCATTTCACACAGTGTGACATCTATCCCTCGTTCTGCCAACTGCCATGCCGCTTCACAGCCGGCAAGTCCGGCACCAATGACCGTTACTTTATGCATTTTCCGTGCTCACCTCCGGTGTTTCGCTCGCTTCCGCTTTCTTGGCTCTGGGCTTTGTCGTCTTTTTTGCGGTTTCTGTCTTCTTTGCCGCTGGTTTTTTTGCCGTTGCAGTCTTCTTGGTTGTGGTTTTCTTCGCCGCTGTCTTCTTGGCGGTTGCCTTTTTCTTGGGTGCTTCGCCCTCTGCATCGGCGGCTTTCGTGGTCTTTTTGCGGGATGCCTTTTTATTTTTCTTGGCTTCCTCTTCCGCCGCTGCCTTTGCCGCCGCACGCTCCTGTGCACGGGCCGCACGTTCTTCACGTCTAATGCGGTTCTTCTCCGCCTCTTCCGGCGGCAAGCCTTCTTTAATCAACTCGCTGAAGCCGCAGCCTTCTCGCAGACATACATCTCGCACTTCTTTCGAGTCACGGTCGGTGTGGCGGAAGAGTGTGCTGTCACACACCGGACATTTGGTTTTTTGCGGTTTGTCCCACGTGATAAAATTACAGGTCGGATATTTATCGCAGCTAAAATAGACATAACCGCGTGCCGATTTCTTTTTGACCACCTTGTCCCCGCAGGTTGGGCACGCCGCACCCGTGTCTTCGGAGATTGCCTTGGTATTGGTGCACTCCGGAAATCCCGGGCACGCCAAAAACTTTCCGAAACGACCGATTTTGATAACCATATTGCGTCCGCATTGGTCACAAATGACATCGGTGACTTCGTCCTCGATTTTGATGCGCTGTCCCTCCAAATCGACCTCTGCCTGCTCCAGCGCCTCTTTGAATCCACCATAAAAACGATGCAGCAGGGTGACATACTCCAGTTTGCCCGCTTCCACTTCGTCCAATTCATGCTCCATTTTGGCAGTGAATTCATAGTCCGCAACCGATTCAAACTTTTGCACCAAAAGACCGGTTACGCCTTCGCCGAGGGGGGTTGGACGCAGGGCTTTGTTTTCCTTGGACACATAGTTGCGGTCAATGATGGTATAGATGGTCGGTGCATAGGTCGACGGCCGGCCGATACCACGCTCTTCCATCGCACGAATCAAGCTCGCTTCTGTATAGCGTGCGGGCGGTTGGGTAAAGTGCTGTACTGGCTCAATTTTCTGGCTGCTGAGCACATCGCCTTCTGCAAACACCGGCAGCGCCTTGCCGCCGCCTTCTTTCTTTTCATCATCGGTCGACTCCACATACACAGCGGTAAAGCCGGCAAACGCAATGGTGTAGCCACTGGCACGAAAGGTATATCCCGCACATAAAATGTCCGCTGAAACGGTGTCCATGATGCAGTCTGCCATTTGACATGCCATAAAGCGTGACCAAATCAATTTGTACAGCTTATATTGGTCGGGTGTCAGGGAATCCCGAATGGCATCTGGTTCCAGCTCCACATGCGCCGGGCGAATCGCTTCATGCGCATCCTGTGCGCCACCCTTGGTCTTGAACACCCGCACCTGTCCCGGATAGTACTGCTCGCCATATTTGCGCCGAATCAGCTCTGCCGCCGCCGCCGTTGCTTCATCCGAAAGACGCAGGGAGTCGGTACGCATGTAGGTTATCAAACCTGTCAGCCCTTCTTCCAGCTCAATGCCTTCATACAGCTCCTGCGCCACACTCATGGTGCGCCGTGGTGTCATATTCAGCTTGCGGGATGCTTCCTGCTGCAAGGTAGAGGTGATGAAGGGGGCGGCAGGAGATTTCTTCTTTTTCCCCTTTTTGACGGTGCTGACTTGAAACGGCTGTCCTGTCACCGCCTGCACAATCTGCATGGTCTGTGCTTCGTTTTTCAGTTCTACCTTGCCGCTTGCATCGCCGTAAAATCGTGTGACAAAGGGGTTTTCTGCCGCTTGGCTGGTGGCAAGTGTCGCTTCAATCGACCAATATTCCTCCGGCACAAAGGCACGAATTTCCTGCTCTCTGTCCACCACAAGCCGTGTTGCCACCGACTGCACACGCCCTGCGGAAAGCCCACGCTTGACC
This sequence comes from Intestinibacillus sp., assembly GCA_963663775.1. GTDB lineage: Bacteria > Bacillota > Clostridia > Oscillospirales > Butyricicoccaceae. The sequence continues at coordinate 688,699 of OY760624.1, forward strand.
TTGCGCCACAAAAACGGGGACAGCTGATAGCCAACCACACGGTCCAAAATGCGGCGTGCCTGCTGTGCATTGACCAAATCCGCATCAATATCACGGGGGTGTGCAATGCCGTATTGCACGGCTGGCTTTGTGATTTCATTGAAGGTGACACGCTGTGAGCGATGGTCGCCCAACATCAGCAGCTCCTTCAAATGCCATGAAATCGCTTCTCCTTCGCGGTCCGGGTCAGTTGCGAGATAAACAAAATCGCATTCGTCCGCCGCCTGCCGCAATTCATTGATGATTTTATCTTTGCCGTCAATCGGAATATAATCCGGCTTAAAGTCATGCTCAATGTCGACACCCATTTTCTTTCTCGGTAAATCACGCAGATGTCCCATCGAAGCCTTGACAACATAATCCGTCCCCAGATATTTTCCAATCGTCTTTGCCTTCGCTGGGGATTCGACGATAATCAATTTTGACATTTCGTTGTCCTCCGTACCGTGTTTCTACTTGCTTTATATGCTAAAAGGACAGTCCTTGCAGGGCGCATGTCCAACTGTTCCTCGTCTTTTCCTATCTCTAAAGCGGCTGTAACTCGCATCAAAAATGCAGTTCCAAATGGATTTTTCCATTTCGATGTGCCAGAATCCCGTTCAATTCCAGCATCGTCAGTGTGGTTGCGATTGCCGCAGCGGACACCCCTGTTTGCTCACTGATGGCATCCACCGTATCTGCACCCGCTCGAACTGCCTGCACCAACTGCGCTTCTTCCGCCGAAAGGGCAGGCTGTGGTTGGCTCTCCAATGGTTTGGCGGCAACAGACACTTGCTGCCGCTCCACGGGGTGCTGTGTGACAGTCTGCCACACCTCTGCCCTGTCGGCAAGCTGCTTTCCCTGCACTCTGTGCACGGCACGTGGTGCTTGTTTTTCCCGCAGGGGCAAAAATCCGCTGTACTCTCGAATAATGTCTTGTGCGGAACAAATGAGTGCCGCTTCTCCGTCCGCAATCATGCGGTTTGTGCCTGCACTATTGGGCGCATCCAAATTTCCCGGCACGGCAAAAACATCTCGCCCTTGGTCCAGTGCCGTATGCGCGGTGATGAGTGCACCCGAACGCCGAGGCGCTTCCACCACGAGCACGCCTACACTCAATCCGCTGATGATGCGATTGCGCACCGGAAAACGGGATGCAATCGGCGGCTCTCCCGGTGGATATTCGCTGATAACAGCACCTGCCAACAGAATATCACCCATCAAATGCCGATGCATGGCAGGATAACAGCGGTCAACGCCGCACGCCATCACGGCAACCGTTCGTCCGCCGCCACGCAGCGCACCTCTGGCAGCCGCACCGTCAATGCCTTCCGCCAAACCGGATACCACCACAAACCCTGCTTCTGTCAGCTCACGAGCCAGCTTTTCTGCCGTTGCCGCTCCATACAAGCTGGCTTTTCGTGTGCCAACGATAGAAATGCCGGGGGTTGCATCCAAATCCGGTAAACTGCCCCGCACATACAGCACAAGCGGTGCATCCGGAATATTTTGCAATCGTTCCGGATAGCCGGAGTCCGCAAAGGTGAGAATGGAAATGCCCTGTTTTTCACAAGTTTCTGCAATTTGCTCGGCTTCATCCAAAGCCTTATCACAAAGTGCATCCACATGTGCCTGTCGGATGCCTTCCACGCGCACCAAGGCATGCCGTTCTGCCACATAGACCTGTTCCGGCGAACCAAAGGCATCCAGCAAGGCGTGACATATCCTTGCAGAAACCCCGCGCCGTGTCGCAAGCCAAAGCCATTTGAGCCGAACGGACATTTGCCTTCCCCCTTTCGATGGTAGTCGTTACACTGGTCTGGTCATTTCCCACAGAAGAATTGCCGCCGCAACCCCTGCATTGAGTGACTCTGCACGCCCCGCCATGGGTAAAATCACCCGCTTATCAGAAAGCTGCAATGCCGTCTGCGATACGCCGTTGCCCTCATTGCCAATGATGACCGCACTGCCCCGCAATGAAACCTGCTGCACCGCCTGCGCATCCGATGTCAACGCCGCCGCATAAATCGGCAGACCGCTTTGACGAAATGCCTCCACTGCCGTTTGCAGCGGCAGGCGCAGCAACGGCAAACGGAACACCGCACCCATGGTGGAACGAATGACCTTGGGCGCCGTTGCATCCGTACAGCCTTCCGCCAACACGACTGCATCGATGGCAAAGGCATCTGCGGTGCGCAAAATCGTGCCCATATTGCCGGGGTCTTGTATGCCATCGAGCACCAGCACGTTTTTTGCCTGACGCAATATCTGTGCATCCTCATTCGGCGGCACGCAGGCAAATAATACGCCCTGCGGGGTTTCCACATCGCTTGCCAAGGCAAACAGCGCAGGCTCTGCGGCAAACAGCTGTGCACCGCTATCCTGTGCCTGTGTTAGCAAGCACTCCAACGCATCGCTGCATGGCTGACGCACCAAAATGGTACGAATCACAACGCCAGACGCAAGCGCCTCCCGCAGCATTTTCTCGCCCTCGCACAGCATTTCTCCATGTGTCTGCCGATATTTCTTTTCCTGCCCCAGACGCACCAAATGCCGCAGCGTTTTGTTTTGACGGCTTTCAATTTGTGTCACTTCAAGTTCCCCAATCGCTCGATATCATCATTTGCACCGATGACCACCAAAACATCGCCTTCGTTGATGCGCTGGTCTGCCGTTGGTGAAATCGCATTGATGCGCCCATCCTGTCCACGAATTGCCAGCACATTGACCCCATGCTCGGCTCGCACGGAAAGCTCCATCAACGTCTTACCCTGCCAGCTTCCGGGAGAACGAATTTCCACAATGCTGAAATCGGGTGACAATTCGATAAAATCAATTACATTTGTGGAGGAAAGTGCCTGCGCAATGCGCTGTCCCATATCATGCTCCGGAAACACCACGCGGTCTGCACCAATGCGGTCAAGCACTTTGGTATGCAGTGCACTTTGCGCCTTCGCAATGACATATTTGACGCCCATTTCCTTGAGCATCAAGGTAATCAGTACGCTGTCTTGAATATCCGATGCAATGGAAACAATGACGCAGTCAAAATTGCGCACGCCAATGGCACGCAGCACGCTCTCTTCATTTGCATCTCCAACCACCGCATGTGTCACTTGGTCTGAGATGCGCTGTACGACATCTTCATCTTTATCGACCACCAGCACTTCATTGCCACGCCGATACAGTTCACACGCCACCGCTGTGCCAAATCGCCCCAATCCAATCACGATAAAGGATTTCATGGTTCTCCCTCCTTATCCTACAAACAGCTCGGCTTCCGGATATTGCATCTTCGGCTCATGCTGATGCCGCATCAGCACCGCAACGCCGAGAGTCAATATGCCGACACGCCCCAAAAACATCAATATAATAAGAGTGATTTTGGAAATCACGCCTAAGGTCGGTGTAATACCGGTTGTCAGCCCCACCGTACCAAATGCCGAAACGGCTTCGAACAAGCATTTGGAAAATGGCAGGTGTTCACAGCTAGACAATACCAACGCACTCACCACCACCAATGTGAAACCCATCATCAGCATGGTAACCGCATTTGCTACGCTGCGTGGCATAATACGCCGCCCAAACACGGAAATGTTGCTCTTGCCTTGGAATGCCGTGATGGTGGTCAGCACCAACACCGCAACGGTGACGGTTTTGATGCCGCCCGCTGTCGAGCCAGGCGAACCGCCAATGAACATCATCACAATGGAGATTGCCTGTCCTGCGCCTGTCATGGCATTTTGGTCAATGGTGTTGAACCCCGCCGTACGCAAGGTGGTGGACTGAAACAGTGCCGCCAGAAAGCGGTTTTGCAGCGGCATGGCACCCAAGGTACCCGGATTATTCCATTCACAAACGGCAATCAAAACTGCACCGCCGACAATCAAAATTGCACTTGTCAGCAGTACAATTTTCGTGTGCAGCTTCAGATGATGGATGGATCGCTTTTCATAGACATCGTTCCAAACAAAAAAGCCCAGTCCGCCGATGATGATGAGGGTCATCAAGATGATATTCACCACAGGGTCGGCCGCATACGCCGCCATGGAGGAAAACGCTATCTTTTCGCCCATCAAATCAAATCCTGCATTACAAAATGCCGAAATCGCATGGAACACACCTTTGTAAATGCCATCCAACACCCCAAATCGAGGGATAAACCGCACAGACAGCACCACAGCGCCCACACCTTCGAACAGCAGCGTACCATACAGCACACGCTTGGTAAGCCGCACAACCCCTGCCATATCGCTGACATTGAGCGACGTGGTCATCACCAGACGTTCCCGCAGCGTTATCGTGCGCCGCACCAAAAAGGAGAACAGCGTTGCCATGCTCATAAATCCCAATCCGCCAATCTGGATGAGCAGCAAAATCACCGCCTGCCCAAAGTTGCTCCAATAGCTGTACGTGTCCACCAGCACAAGCCCTGTGACACAGGTGGCACTGGTGGCTGTGAACAAGGTGGTCAGCAGGCTGGTCCATTGCCGGCTTTTGGAGGCAATGGGCAAGGCAAGCAGCACTGCACCGAGCAGGATAATCATCAAAAAGCCAATGACCAAGGCTCTGGTGGGATGCGCTCTCTTTCCGCTGTGTTTTTTGAATGGATTTGCTTTATACTGCATGCTTTCCCCCCTGCCTGCAACCTTAGAACCTGTATCTCCACAAACCGAAAGCCTGAACGCATCAATTGTCTGCGTTCAGGCTCATCCGTTTCATTATTCCGTAAGCGGCTTCATTGTCGGGAAGAGCAACACATCACGAATCGATGCACTATCGGTCAGCAACATGACCAAACGGTCAATGCCCATGCCCATGCCGCCCGTGGGGGGCATGCCATACGCAAGCGCATTGACAAAATCATCATCCATCATGTTTGCCTCATCATCGCCGGATGCGCGCAATGCCGCCTGACGCTCAAAGCGTGCACGCTGGTCAATCGGGTCATTCAATTCCGAGAACGCATTTGCAAGCTCACGGCCATAAACGAACAGTTCAAAGCGTTCTGTGAGCTTTGCGTCCGATGCCTTGCGCTTTGCAAGCGGCGAAATTTCAACCGGATAATCGGTGATAAAGGTCGGCTGCATCAGCTTGTCCTCTACTGCGATTTCAAACATCAGTGCCAACAAGTCGCCCCAGGTTTCTTTGCCCTTTTCCGGCTCATAGCCGGCTGCCTGCACGGCTGCCAAGGCTTCTGCATCGCTCTGATAGGTTTGGAAATCCATGCCGGTGTACTGCCGGACGGCATCGGACATGGTCTGTCGCTTCCAACCCTTTGCAAAATCAATTGCAATGCCCTGATAGGTAATTTGTGTGGTGCCCAATACCTTTTCGCACACGTGCACAATCATATCTTCTGTAATATCCATCATACCTTCATAATCGGTGTATGCTTGATACAGTTCGATGGTGGTGAACTCCGGATTGTGCTTGGTGTCCATCCCCTCGTTGCGGAAAATACGCCCGATTTCATACACCTGCTCAAAACCGCCGACAATCAAGCGCTTGAGGTGCAGCTCGGTTGCAATGCGCATGTACATATCAATGTCCAGCGCATTGTGATGGGTGATGAAGGGACGTGCCGCCGCACCGCCCGGAATGGTGTTCAGACAAGGGGTTTCCACTTCCATGAAGTTGCGGCTGTCCATAAAGTTGCGGATTTCCCGCACGATGGCAGAGCGCTTTTCAAAGGTGGTGCGCACATCCGGATTGACAATCAAATCCACATATCGCTGCCGATACCGCATGTCGGTATCCTTCAGCCCATGCCACTTTTCCGGCAGCGGAATCAAGTTTTTGGACAGCAGGGTCAGCTTTTTGACAGAAACCGAAATTTCGCCCTTGTGTGTGCGGAATACCTCACCCTCAATGCCAATCAAATCACCAATGTCCATCTTTTTGTAGGCGGTATATTCCTCTGTGCCGACTTCATCCCGCTTGATATAGAGCTGCAGCCGTCCATAACGGTCTCGCATATCCGAAAAAGAAGCCTTGCCCATGATGCGCTTAGACATCATTCTGCCTGCCAGTGCAACGGTTTTGCCCTCAAAGCCCTCAAAATCATTGGTGATGTCGCAGGTATAGTTGGTGCGTTCAAAACGAACCTGCTCAAACGGGTCGTTTCCTGCGCTCTGCAAATCCCGCAGCTTTTCCTGTCGGATGCGACGCAGTTCGTTGAGAGATTCCTGTTCTTCCTGCGCAGCGTTTTCTTGGTTCTGTGCCTCTGCCATACTGTCCTTCCTTCCGTCCTTACTTCGTAATGGAAATAATCTTGTATTGAATCATGCCGTCTGGTGCCTCTACGCTGACCACATTGCCAACTTTTTGTCCCAACATGGCACGACCAAACGGAGATTCATCCGAAATTTTGCCTTCCATCGGGTTGGCTTCCTGCGAACCGACAAAGTAGTATTCTTCCTCTTCGCCGAACTCCAAATCCTCCACCACGAAATGACAGCCGGGAGAAACTTCATCTCCGGAATACATGTCATCGGTGATGATAACCGCATGGGTAATCACGTTTTCCAGCTCTGCCATGCGGGAGAAAACCTTGCCCTGCTCATTCTTTGCTTCGTCATATTCGCTGTTTTCGGAAAGGTCACCAAAAGAGCGTGCTTCTTTGATTTGCTCGGCAACCTCTTTTTCACGCACGGTTTTTAGATATTCCAGTTCTTCCTTCAGCTTATCCAAGCTCTCTTGCGTCATCTTAAATTCTTTTGCCATCAATATTTCCCTCTTTTGTGTTGTATTCATAAAATCACTGCAGGATTGCAAGCACCGCACTGCATTTGCCTCGCCTGCTGCAGCGCATAGGAACGCTTTGCCCACGCTAAACTTCTTTGCCCTGCGGTTCACATTTAACCCCTATTATAGAGTATGGAAAACCGTACTGTCAAGCAAGCTGCGAAAAAGTTCTCATTTTTTTGCCAGACAATCCATTTGCAGCGTCAACGCCTGTGCCGCATTGTCCGCAACGACGGCACTCATCACACTCTCCCAATCGGTGTCCTGTACCGTGCTGCCGCACGGCAGTTTCAGCCGCACATCATTATAATCTGCGGGTGCCGCTTGTGCACACAGTGACACGGAAATCATGCGTTCCATCCGATGGCAAAGCGCCTGCGGCGGGCAATCAAACCACATGGCGGCAGTTTTTTTTGCAGGCATCGGCACAATGCCGGGCAATGCCGCCAAACCATAGAGTGCCAGCATTTGGTCACACACCGTTTCCGTCCACCTGCCAAACTCCAGCATCACGCTGTTATAGTGCCGTGCGGCATGATGCACCGCCGCCAGCACCTCATTGTCCAGCCTGCGTGCATAGATTGCCACCGCTGTCTGCGGCTGCCGCTGCAGCAAATAATCCAGCATTTGCGGGGCAATGCCTCTCAGCAATGCGGTGTGGTCAATTTCCGTCATATTGTACCGCTTTAGCTGTTGTTTTATGTATGCTTCCTGCGGAATCACCACTTGGGATACCCCTGCGTCCGCAAGGGTTTTCAAGCCGTACCGCAGCAGCCTTGTGTCCCAAAACCCTTGTGCACGGCGCAGGCGCAGCCTTGCCACCTGAAACGCCATGCCGCAAACATCCTCCACCTGCTGTGCCCTTGCACGAGGAAGATGCTGCACTGTCTGCACCCGTAAGATTCCCTGCATAGTCTGCCTCCCTGCGTTTTCTGCCATATCCTATGCAGCGTCCTTCCTATAATAGAACCGTTTGCCTATTTTGTTTGCTGCACGGCTTGTATTGCCGCTTGCAGCTGGGTATCTTCCTGCTTTGTCATGGCATAAAAATTTTGTTCCTGCGCATCGGTCAGTTCGACTTCCACATCCGGTGTAATGCCGATATTGGCAAGATTTTTTCCCTTGGGCGTGTAATATTTTTGGTCAGAGAGCACCAGTGCCGAACCATCCGACAGCGGATAAGTTCTCTGCGCAAACCCCTTGCCGATGGTCTGTTCCCCTACCACGGTCGCAACCCCATATTCCTGCAATACTGCGGCAAACAGTTCGGCTGCGCTGATGGATTTTGCATTCACAAGCACCGCCATGGGCAGTTGCAATGCCTGACTGTCCGAGGTATAGTCCTTTTCTGTGCCATCTTTTTCAACCAGCGATACAATCTCGCCTTCCGGCAACAACGGGTCTAATATATGCACCAAAACCGTAATCAATCCGCCTGGATTATTGCGCACATCAAATACAAAAGCGGTTGCACCCTGCTGCTGCAACTGCTCAAGCGCCGCCGCAAACTGGGTGTCTGCGCCGCCGTCAAAATCCTCAATCGCAATATATCCGATGTGGTTTTCCAACAGTTCTGCTGTGACAACGGTTTTACTCACCTTTTCACGATTGAGCGTGACCGTTTGCGCCGTTCCATCCGCTGCCCGCTGCACTTGCAATGTCACCGCAGTATCCGCTTCTCCGCTGACCGCCTGCACCACTGCCGCATAGCCTTGCTCCTGCACCGAAATACCATCTGCCGCCAAAATTTCATCTCCGCTTTGCAGCCCTGCCGCTTGCGCCGGAGAGTCTGGATAAACCTCCCGAATTTTCAATGCTGTGGCATCGCTGTCATAGTACACGGATACGCCGATTCCTACCAATGCCCCTTCTTGATTGAGCTGATGGCTTTGGTAATCCGCTTTCGGCAGATAACTGCTCCATCGGTCTCCCGTGCCGACCACCATGCCTGCCGCCGCCATATCCAGCAGCTTTTCCGAGTCATACTCCCCAACATAGTTGTGCTCGATGAGGGACTGTATCTCGCCCAGCTTGGTGTATAGCTTTTGCTGTGCAATGTAGTCCGGCAATGCACCATTGATGCCTTCCCGGCAGGCAAGCAAGGTGATTTGGCAGGTTGTCACCGCAGTGAGCAGACACAGCGCAACGGCTGTGCCGCGTGGAATCTGATGCTTCATGTTATCTCCTCCAAAAACAAGGGAGCAGACATTGCCTGCTCCCCCTTGCGCATTTTTTCTTAGCTGAAATATTTCATCGGATTTACCGTAGAGCCGTTTACATAGATTTCAAAATGAAGATGATTGCCCGTAGAGTTGCCCGTAGAGCCGACCAGACCAATCTTTTCCCCTGCGCTGACCGTATCCCCCACCGAAACCAACCGCTTGGACTGATGGGCATATGCCGTCATCACACCGCCGCCATGGTCAATAACGGTGTAATTTCCATAAGAACTGGACATATAGCTTCTCACAACCGTGCCCGCCTTTGCGGCAACAATCGTTGTGCCTGCCGGTGCACCCAAATCAATGCCGGAATGGAACTTTTTCGTGCCGGTAATCGGATGGATGCGGTAGCCATAGGGGCTTGTGATACTGCCACTGCCGTATCCCGGCAACGGCCAGGTAAAGGTGCCGCTTACCGGAACCGTGACACTGCTGCTACCGCTGTTGCTACTACCACTGCTGCTTTTTGCCGCTTCTGCCGCCTTGCGAGAAATCTCTGCAATTTCATCGTTAATGGCAGCACGTTCTGCGTCCATGCGCTCGCTTTCTGCCTTCTGCGCATCCAAATCATCGCTTAGCTTGTCAATCAGCTGCTGCTGTTCCGCACGTTGGGTGTCCAACGCATCCTGCTTGTCCTGCAAGCTTGCCTGATAGCTTTCCTGATCTGTTTTATCCGCTTCCAGCGAGGCTTTTTTCTGCGCAATGGCTTCCTTAGCAGCGGTATACTCCTGCACAATCTGCTCATCATACTGCATGATTTGCCCCACGGTGTCGATGCGGGTTAACATATCCGAAAAATTTTCCGATGCCAGCAAGACATCCAGATAGGTGGTATCTCCCTCTTCATACATCACACGGATACGAGTGCAGAACAAGTCCGTTTTCTCGTCCAATGCATCCTCTGCTTCTGCCAGTTCTTCTGTTTTTGTGTCAATTTGGTCCTCCAATTGACCGATGAGATGCTCTGTGGTGTCTATTTCATCCTGTGTTAGCTCAATTTGTTCATCCAGCGCCGCTTTTTTCTCGCTGACCTCGCCGATTTGATCACTCAGTGCATTGATTTGCTTCTGGATTGCCGCTTTTTTGCTCGCAATATCTGACAACTGCTGTTTCAGTCCGGAAACACTGCTCGCCGCACTGGCGTACGGAATCGCCGATAGAATCACCGAAAACACCATAATCGCCGCAAGCAAAAATGCAACCACCGCTGCAATCCTCTTGGCTGTCTTTCTACTCATCATGGTCGCCACATAACTCCTTCCAAAATGGTTGCAAACGCAATTATACGTCCATAAATCGACGAATGGTCAACACAGAACCGCACATGCCCACAGCGACACTTGCCGCCATGAAGACGGTGATGACCCTGCTATATAGGTTTTCGACTGCCGCCATTTGAAACATGGGCAGCATGCCTACAACAAATCCGGACAGCTTAGCATAAACGCCCCATTCAATGAACAACGCAAGGATGCCGCCAATAAAGCCCAGCACCATGCCTTCGATGACAAACGGCCAGCGAATGAACCAGTTGGTTGCACCGACCATTTTTTGAATCGAAATTTCCTCACGTCTGGAAAACATCGCCAGCTTTACAGTGTTGGAAATGATGAACACCGAAATGCAGCCCAAGGCAACCACCAAGCTCAAGGAAACGATTTTAAAGACATTTTGCACCTTGACGAGCATGGAAATCGTGTCTTCCTGCACCCGATGGTTGGCAACCTGCGGCAAAGCCACAATTTTATCCACGGTTTCCTCAGTTTTTGTGACATCCTGCAGCGTGATATGATATTCGTTTCGCAGCGGGTTATTGCTATCATCAAACCCCTGCAAAATGGTGGAATACTCTGCATCCTTTTCCCGCAGGTTCTCCAGTGCTTCCTCCCGGGAGCGGAAGGTTACCGTTGACACATTCTCTATCTGCTCCAAGGTGCTTTGCAGGGCACGTGCCTCATCATCTGAAAGATTTTCGTCGATAAAAATCACGATTTCACTCTTATCCTGCAGCTGCTTGATATTCAAATCAATGTTATATGTAATCAATGCGACACTGCCGGTAATCAGCAAGCACGCAACAATGATGCTGACCGCCGCAAAGCTCATAAACCCATGTAAAAAGATATTACGGATGCCTTCCGCCCAATAATATCCGATATTAACTCTCCGCTTGCGCTTCTTCATGTTTGTAATACCCACCTGTCCTGTCACTGATAATCTGGCCTTGCTCTATTTTAATGACACGTCGTGAAAATTTGTCTACCAGTTCCTTTTCGTGTGTTACAATCAGTACTGTTGTGCCCAATTCATTGATGCGCTCAAACAGCGTCATGAGTTCCAGAGAACGGGCAGGGTCGAGGTTTCCGGTTGGCTCGTCTGCAATAATCAGCCTTGGATTGTTGACCAGTGCGCGCGCAATCGCCACACGCTGCTGTTCGCCGCCGGACAGCTCCATGGGGCACGCATTGATTTTCTTGATGAGCCCCACCAAATCCAGCACATACGGCACACGCTTGCGAATCGCACGATTGGTTGCTCCGACCGCACGCATGGCAAACGCCACATTTTCATAAACCGATTTGTTTTGAATCAGGCGAAAATCCTGAAAAACAACGCCCAAGGTGCGGCGCAGATAGGGTACTTCCCGCTTTTTCAGCGTACTGATATTGTAATTATTTACAACAATGCGTCCTTCTGTCGGACGTGTTTCTGCAGTCAGCAACTTGATTAAGGTGGATTTTCCGGAGCCGGATGAGCCAACCAGAAAGACAAATTCCCCCTCATCAATCCGAAACGTTGCTTTTTTCACCGCACAAGTGCCGTTGTCATAAATCTTTGTGACGTCACTCATTCGAATCACAGCTGTTTCATTCCTCCTATCCGCATCTGGGCTTTACAGCTTCCTTACAAAATCTATGCAAAAGCCGATAAACACATCAAGGGATGATGTGTTTATCGATTTCGGCTTATAGACTATGATGTTCTTCACGGCTCGCCAAGTATTTGCGTACCATCAGTGCTACTTTGAACACGATGGCATGGTCGAACTCCCGCAAATCCAAACCGGTCAGCTTTTTGATTTTTTCCAATCGATATACCAATGTATTACGATGCACAAAGAGCTTTCTGGAGGTTTCCGATACGTTTAGATTGTTTTCAAAGAACTTTTGAATCGTAAACAGTGTTTCTTGGTCCAAGGCGTCAATGGAACCCTTCTTAAAGACTTCTGTCAGGAACATTTCACACAGTGTGGTCGGCAACTGATAAATCAAGCGGCCAATGCCCAGATTTTCAAAGCTGATGATGCTTTTTTCGGTGTCAAATACGCCGCCAACCTCAATGGCAACCTGTGCTTCCTTGAACGATTTTGCAATGTCCTTCATCTGTGTGGAAATAGAGCCCACACCGATGATAACCTTTTGTCCCAGCTCTGTCATGAGGGCTTCCTCGATGGATTTTGCGATTTTGGTCAAATCACGCATCTCGCTGCCCACCTTGACCTCCGTGACAAGCACAATATCACTTTCGGAAATGTGCAGCACAAAATCCTTCTGTTTGTCCGGAAATAGTCCCTGCACTACGTCAATCGCCGCAACATCCACATGGCGAATTTGGCGAATCAGCAGCACCACACGCGGCAAATCGCTGCCAAAATGCAATTCCCGTGATTTGATATAAATATCTCCGGGCAGGATGTTGTCCAAAATAATGTTTTTGATAAAGGTTGCCTTGTCGTGCTTTTCATCATACAGGGTCTTGATGCTGTTGATGGAAACCGATGCCATGGAGCAAATGCTGCGTGCCAGCTCATCTTCGCCCTGCACAAACACCGCATATTCCAAACGGGTGTTGCGCTCGCCTACCATGCGGTAGGTGTATCCGCCAAAGCGAATCATATCTCCTGCATATCCAAGCTCCGTCACCGCATCTTCACGCATTTCCCCGATGCGTGGTAAATCGGTACATGCAACGACAGCACCTGTCGCATCGACAATGCCGATTACACGGTCTACGGTATCTTTCATTTGCAGCACCATGGATTGAAATAATCTCGAAGCCATATTCATCACCTTTCACTTACTCTCTATACACATCCAAGCGGTTTTTCCCGTTTTCGCTTTCGGTATACTCTCTTAAATCTTAAGGTATCGCCTTAAAAATCCCATCCTATTTTGCATCTGCAGCCGCCATACATTGTGCACAATAATGTCACGCAAGCTACACACATTTTAAGTTATTATATCACACCTCAATAAATTTGTACAATTTTTTTTGCGTTTTTTTGTTGTCTTTTGAACTTTATTTTCTTATTCCCACCATTTATGAAGATTCGTTTCCAAAATACAGCAATTGATGCACTTCTTGGTCGGTTAAGGCACGAGATTCGCCTGTCTGCAGCCCTTCATCCAATGTGATAGGCCCGATGGAAATGCGCTTGAGAGCGACCACTTCTCCACCCACCTGATGCACCATGCGCTTTACTTGGTGAAATTTTCCTTCCTGCAGGGTGATGTGCGCCCGTGTATGTGCATGCTTCTCGTCCAAGATTTGCAGGCGTGCGGGCCGACATTTCGTGCCGTCCTCCAAGGTCATGCCCTGCGCAAATTGCTGCACGGCATCGTCTGCCAGTGTCCCGCAAATTTTCGCTTCATAGACCTTCTCCACATGATGCTTGGGTGCCATCAGTGCATGATTAAATGCGCCGTCTGTTGTCAAAAACAGCAATCCCTCTGTATCTTTATCCAAGCGACCGACCGGAAACAGCCCCGCCTTCTGCAGCCGCTCAGGGAGCAGCTCCATGACGGTAGGCTGAAAATTATCCTGCGTTGCGGTGATATATCCCGCTGGTTTGTGCAGCATGATATAGTATTGCGCCTGCCAGACCACCGTTTCTGTGCCAACTCGAATCACCGATTGCTCCGGATGCACTTTTCGTCCGGCATCTGTGCAAAAAACGCCGTCAACTGTGATTTGTCGTTTTTTTGCCAGCTCTGTAATTTCCCGACGAGAACCATATCCCAAATTGCAAAGTATTTTATCCAGACGCTGTACGCCCGCCCCTGCTTTTTGCGCCATCTCTGCGCCTCCCATGTGATTTCTGTATTTATATACAGTATCACTTTTTTGCAATTTGCACAATAGATTTTCTTAAAAAGACTTTCTTTATTCCTATTTATCCAAAATTTGTACATGTTGTTTGCAAAAAGGCAAAAAAAGACCACGGCGGTACACATCCTGCCCGTGGTCTTGTTGTATTTATCCATCCATATCCATGGCTTCCCCGCCGCCTTGTGCCGCTTCATCCTGCACAGGCTCTTGCGCAACCTGCCCGCTGCTCGGCTCTGCGGTGTCTGCACTTTGCCGCTCGGTCAGCCCGTGTGTGAATCCTTGCGCATTTGCAGAACTGATGTCCGCTGCAATCACACGGTTTTTGTATAAGACCAAGCTTGCCGTCACGCCTTCCTCCTGCGCTTGATAATTCAGCACAGTATACGTATACAGCATGGCACGCTTCCCGCGATATTTGGTCAAATCCAAGCTTTGCCGCAGCTGTATCTCGTTATACTGCTGATAGGCACTGTCAAATTCCTTGGGAATCTGCACCTCCATCTCCACCAGCGGCGTTTCTTCCACCATCCAGCCGAAATCCTGCAAATAGGATACCCTTGCCGCATTGTCTTTCAGCTTTTGGCTGATAGATTGGCTGTCTATCTGTGCCGCAACCGCCTGTGCCGCACGGGGTGCCAATGCCGTGATGCTCCAGAGAATGCCTCCCAAAACAGCCAAGCCAATCGCCGCTTTTCGCAGGGTTAATTTTGTGGCGTAAACAATCATGTCCTTTCCCTCCTCAAGCTTCCTCTTTTCAAAGCATATGAGTGGTCAAGCAGCCTTAGAACCTGCGCTCAGCGGTTTCGCCGACCATAGCCCAAATCCTGCAGAATGTCGGACAAACGATGCAGGCGTTCTGCCAACATTTCATCATCTCGTGCCAAGGTATCTGCAAACAGCTTAATGTCTTGGTCAATCATCTCATTTTCCGTGCAAACCGCCACTGTCATGGCATCTCCCTGCAGCGCAATACGGTCAATTTGCGGCGCATTTTCGTCATACAGCTTGGGATAGCGATAGCTGTCTGCCATGTACTGCTTCGCACGGCAAATTAAAATCGCCAAATCCATCACACGGTGCATGGGCAGTTCTTCCGACTGACGTGACCATTTGCCGCCTGTATGCCGCCAAACCTTTGCGGAAATATCGACGCGACCACGGTCATTCCACTGTGCAAGCCCCAGCGAAAGCCCCATGGCATCGGTTTCACCCGCATATCGTCCATCAATTTGGCTGTAATTTTCCGAAACGATGACCGGTTTGTGTTTCAGCGTGGTTGGAATTTTCATCTTATTACACTCCTTTTATAAATTACTGATTTACTAAATTACTTGCTTAGTATATACCCATTTGCACCTGAATGCAAGTATTTTTTGAAATGGGATTGACAACCATTTCAAATTGCAGTACTCTTAAACTATTATTAGGAATTATTCTCGTTCGTTTTTCACTTTTAAAGGAGGTCAACACGATGCCTACTCATCTCGCATATGCCAAAATCAGCGGTACGCTGGCGATTGTTTCCACCGTTGCCGACGGCAAAAACGCAGGCTGTCTGATTAACTCTGTCATGCAGGTTGCCGGCGGAAAACTGGCAATTTCCATCAGCAAGGACAACTTTACCTGCCAAAGCATTCAAAAATCCGGTCTGTTTACAGTTTGCCTGCTCACACAGGATGTTGCAGGGCAAGTGCTTGCCGATTTTGGTTTCAAGTCCAGCGCAGAACTCAACAAATTCGCCAGCTATGCCAGTGTGAATGATAAAAAAGGGGTGCCCTCTCTGACGCAAGACATCGGCGCACGTTTTGCCTGCAATGTGACAGACACGCTAGATGTCGGCTCTCACTTGCTGTTCATCGGCTCGGTGTATGAAGTGGAAAAGCGCAGCGACGCACCGATTTTGACAACAGAATATTACAAGACCGTCAAGGAGGGGCAGATTCCACAAAATGCACCCTCACACTCCACTGGTGAACCCGGTTGGAAATGCTCGGTTTGCGGCTATATCTTAGAAAGCGACACCATTCCGGATGATTTCAAGTGTCCGATTTGCGGTCGTGGTCCGAATATGCTCGTAAAGCGATAAACAGACGCAAAAAGAGAGCACAGCTAAAGCTGTGCTCTCTTTTATGCATTGTGCAAAACGGTTTATTTTGTGCCGAAAATACGGTCGCCCGCATCGCCCAAACCCGGCACGATATAGCTGCTTTCATTCAGCTTTTCATCGATTGCCGCCGTGAAAATCTCAACGTTTGGATGCTCCTTCTGCACGGCTTCAATGCCGCAGGGCGCTGCGATAATATTCATCAGCTTAATATTCTTGACCCCATAGTTCTTGAGGAACTGGATGGCTGCCACCGCAGAACCGCCAGTTGCCAGCATCGGGTCCACCACGATGACATCACGCTCTTCAATGTCATTTGGCAGCTTGCAGTAATACTCCACCGGCTGGAGGGTTTCCGGGTCACGGTACAGTCCGATATGTCCGACCTTTGCGGTGGGAATCAGATTTAGCACGCCGTCCACCATGCCCAAACCTGCACGCAGGATTGGAATGATTGCCAGTTTTTTGCCCGAAATCACACGCACCTTTGCCTCTGCAACCGGTGTTTCAATGGTAATTTCCTTCAAGGGGAGGTCACGTGTTGCTTCATAGCACATCAGCATTGCAATTTCGCTGACGGCCTCACGGAATTCCTTTACGCCTGTAGATTTGTCCCGCATCAATGCCAGCTTGTGCAAAATCAGCGGGTGATCCATTACATGTACTTGTGCCATATTCACCGCTCCTTATTTCCTGTAGTTTACTTCAATTGCATGAATCTTTTCCATACGTCCCCGATGACGTCTGCCCTCCGGCTTGCCTTCACCGACTGCATTGGAAACTACTCCTGCAGCATTTCCAAAAGCTTTATTTGCAATGCATGCCTACGTGGTCATTTCCAATTGCAGTTGTCATCCACAACCCTCCATGTTTTTGAATTATGGATGCTGTGCAAGCCGTGCTGCGCGCTCACGCTCTGCCTGCGGCGCACGCAGATACTGCTCACACAGCTCTGCCGCAGAAACACCTTGTCCGCTTTCCAGCATTGCCCTCGCTGCCATTGCCACACCATATCCCGTAGGATACCGCAAATGCATCGGTGCCATGCGCAATCCTGTGCAGACAGCTTTCAGTTTAGTATAACACAAAGTTGCGCCATCTCCAACCAGAATTTGTGTCTGTGTTCCGATTTCTTCCGCCAAAGCGTCCAGCTTGCACGCACGGTCGGCACAGAGCCGCTCTATGCCGTTGTCTGTCAAACGGAAATTGGCGTTGTACACCTGTTCGGCACGTGCATCCATTACGCAGCACACGTTGCCCTGCAGCCCTGCAGCACCATATGCCATGGCTTCCAGCGTGGATACACCCACACAAGGCTTGCCGCCCGCCATAGCAAGCCCTTTGACCGTGGCAACGCCGATGCGCACCCCTGTGAAGGAGCCTGGTCCTGCCGCCACCGCAAACCCATCTACCTCGCCAATCTCCACGCCGCAGCCGTGCAGCAGCTGCTCTGCCATGGGCAGCAGGGTTCGGCTGTGGGTCAATCCGCAGTTCTGAAACGATTGCGCAATGATGATGTCATCCTCTGTCAAACACACGGAAGCGGTGACCGCAGAGGATTCAAAGCTTAAAATTTTCATCGATTGACCTCCTCAACGCTAATGTTCCGGCTGTCCTGCTGTGCACCATAGACAATTTGTACCCTGCGATACTTTGGCGGCATCGCCTGCAAAATATTTTGACTCCATTCGATGAGTAAAATGCAGTCTGCATTCCAATATTCTTCAAACCCCAATTCATACAGTGCCTGCGGGTCTAAAATCCGATACATATCAAAATGCACAACCGTTGCCCGCTCGGTTTCATATTCGTTGGCAATCGAAAAGGTGGGGCTGGTCACCCGACCCTGATACCCCAAGCCACGCAGCACGCCCCGTGCAAACGCCGTTTTTCCGGCACCCAAATCGCCATCTAACGCAACCACATCGCCACCCGTCAGCTGTTTTGCAAAGGCTGCACCCAGCTGCTCGGTTTCCTCCGCCGAAAAAGATTCCCATTCCATCGCATCAAAAGCCTCCTTTTCCGCTGTATTGCATATCCGTTTCATCATATCATGTACCCGTGTTTCTGACAAGTGCCGAAACGCAAAAACACAGACGCCGACCCATGCTTCGACGTCTGTGCTTGCATTTTTTATTAAAACAACCCTGTAATTTTTCCTGCGGCATCTGTGTCGATTTGTTCCGCTGTCGGTACTTTTGGCAGCCCCGGCATGGTCATAATCGCACCTGTTTCGCACACCACAAAGCCTGCACCCGCCGCCAAGCGCACGGCACGCACCGTGACTGTGAAGCCCTCCGGACGACCGAGCAACGTCGCATTATCTGACAAGGAATACTGCGTTTTTGCAATGCAAACCGGCAAATCGCCATATCCCATTGCGGTGATGCGGTGCAGCTCTTTTTCTGCCGCCTGCAAAATATGCACCTCTTTTGCGCCGTAAATTTCCGTGGCGATGGTTTTGATTTTGTCCACAATCGGCATCTGGTCTTCATACAGCATACGGAACGCCGCCGTGCCGCTGTCCGCCGCCCGGATAACCTTTTCCGCCAAATCCAAGCCGCCGGCACCGCCCTTGGCAAACACCTCGGACAACGCAACCTCGACCCCATGCGCTGCACAAACCTTGCAAATCAAATCAATTTCTTCCGCGGTGTCAGTGGGGAACGCATTGATGGCAACCACCACAGGCACACCATACTTTTGCAGGTTTTCCATATGCTTTTCCAGATTGGCAATGCCATCCTGCAAGGCTGCAAGATGCGGTGCATTGAGCTCAGTTTTTGCCACGCCGCCGTTGTATTTCAGCGCACGCACGGTTGCCACCAACACCACACAATCCGGTCGCAGACCTGCTTTGCGGCACTTGATGTCAAAAAACTTCTCTGCACCCAAATCTGCGCCGAACCCTGCTTCTGTAATCGTATAATCACTCAGCTTCATCGCCATGCGTGTGGCTTGGATGCTGTTGCAGCCATGCGCAATGTTGGCAAAGGGACCGCCATGAATCAGGCACGGTGTGCCTTCCAAGGTCTGCACCAAATTCGGCTTCATGGCGTCCCGCATCAGTGCCGTCATGGCACCCTCCGCATGCAAATCCCGTGCATAAACTGCCTCACCCTTGTAGTTATATGCCACCAAAATATTGCCCATGCGTGTCTTTAAATCCTGCAAATCGGTTGCCAGACACAAAATCGCCATGATTTCACTGGCAACCGTAATCATAAAATGCTCTTCTCTGGGCACGCCGTCGGTTTTGCCGCCCAAACCAATGGTGATGTTGCGCAGTGCACGGTCATTCATATCCATGACACGCGGAAAGACCACACGACACGGGTCAATGCCCAACGCATTGCCATGCTGCAAATGGTTGTCCAGCATCGCACACAGCAGATTATGTGCCGCCGTAATGGCGTGCATGTCGCCGGTGAAATGCAGGTTGATGTCTTCCATCGGCACAACCTGCGCATATCCGCCGCCGGCTGCGCCACCCTTGATGCCAAACACCGGTCCCAGGGACGGCTCTCGCAAGGCGATGATGGCATTTTTGCCTTTCTGCGCCATTGCCTGCCCCAAACCAACCGTGGTGGTGGTTTTTCCTTCCCCAGCCGGTGTCGGATTGATGGCGGTGACCAAAATCAGCTTTCCCTCGGGTGCATCCTGCAGACGTTCCCAAACTTCTGCTGCAATTTTAGCCTTATATTTTCCATAGCATTCCAAATCATCTGCTGTCAGCCCTGCTTTTTGCGCGATTTCTGCAATCGGGCGCATCACGCACTGTTGTGCAATTTCAATATCTGTCAACATGTTTCGCATACCCCTTTTTGAATAACCGCATGGTTGTTCTTTTATCTTTCTACGAATTCCTTTTCATTATAACACAACGATTCTTTTTCCTCTAGGCTTGTGTGTAGTTCTGCGGAACTTTTCTAAAAAAGTTTGTGCGCAATTGGTGCTTTGTGATATAATATAGTACATATTGAAAGGATGTGACCACTTGCGACTGTTTTCTGCGGTTGGACACTATTTAAAGCACACCGACCTCTATTTATTGCTGCTTGCATGCACCTGCTCCTGCTATGGTCTTGTGCTGATTCACAGTGCCACCTTGTCGGCAGATACCAATCGATACCTCTATGTGCAGACTGCTGCACTTGTGATTGGACTGCTGTTTTTTGTTTGTATTTCGCTGTTTGACTTTGAAACCATCACGCCGCTCTGGCCGTGGATTTTAGGCGCAAATGTCATTTTTCAGTGTCTGTTGATTCCCTTTGGCAAAAACGTTGGCGGCAACAGCAGCTGGATTGCACTGGGACCCATCACCATTCAGCCTGCAGAATTGGGCAAGCTGCTGTTTATTTTCACCTTTGCGGCGCACATCACGATGGTGTCCGAGCAAATCAACCATTGGAAGACGCTCCTTTCGCTTGCACTGCACACTTTACTGCTGATGGGCGTGATTATGGTCACCTCTTCGGATATGGGCATGGCACTGGCGTATTTGGCGATTTGTGTGATTATGCTGTTTGCCGCCGGGCTGAGCCTCAAATGCTTTGCCAGCGGAGGGATTCTTGCCATCGCCGGCATCCCGTTCATCTGGCATTTCATTCAAGATTACCAAAAACAGCGCATTCTTGTGCTGTTTGACCCCTCCATCAACACCGATATTTCCTTCCAGACCACCCAGAGCAAAATTGCAATTGGTGCCGGAGAGATGTATGGGCAAGGCTATATGCAGGGCAATATCACGCAGTATGGGCAGCTACCTGCCAAGCGCACCGATTTGATTTTCTCTGTAGCAGGGGAAGAGCTTGGCTTCATTGGCTGCGCTGCGATTATTATTTTGCTGTGTTTATTGATTCTGCGGCTATTTTATGTATCCTATCGTGCAAATGATTCTTTTTCCACGCTACTGGTTATCGGTATCGCTGGTATGTTCATGTTCCAAACCTTTGAGAACATTTTTATGTGCATCGGACTGTTCCCTGTCATGGGATTGACGCTTCCTTTTTTCAGTTATGGCGGCTCTTCCGTGGTCACGATGTACACTGCCATTGGCATTGCCGCTGGCGTGCGCATGCGTGTGAAACCCAGTTGGCTGAAACGATAGCTTCCGTTATCCAAACCCGCTTCCGCTCTTTCAAAGGAAAGAGCGGTTTTTTATATAAAAAAAGAGGACAGATGCCGATACATCTGTCCTCTTTTTCACTTGCTCGTTCAGCGGTATGGTTCGCTCCAAACCGCCGTCCCCTGCGCAAGGGACTTTGGCACATCTAAAACACGCTGATTGCTGCTGCCACGAAACCGCAGCGTCAAACTGCGCTGTGCTTCCTCATAGCGTCCGTCTACCAACAAATCGCACTGTGCGAGCAACTCATGCGCAGCCTGCCCAAGTGTCAGCAATTCCTCAAACGTGTAGCCGGAATATGCCATGATATGCTTGCCGTGCTTGTGCAGTGCCTGCGCCAACGCCGCAAGCGGGGCGGCTTGTGCAAACGGTTCTCCGCCAGAAAAGGTGACACCCGAGAGCATGGGATTTTGCAGAATATCTGCCAGTAGGGTTTGCACCGCAACCTCTTGCCCTCCCGCAAAATCATGCGTTTGGGGATTGTGGCACCCTGGGCACTGGTGCGGACAGCCTTGGGTAAAAATCGTATACCGAATCCCTGGACCATCCACAATCGACTCGCCCACTGTGCCGGAAATCCGTAGTGTTTCGTTCATTTATGCGCTGCGGCTTTCATCTTGCGCATGCTGCTTCTGCACCGGTGCTTGCATGACGCCGCTGTGTGCATCATGCTTGACACGGTCATGCTCTTCTGCACGCTTTGCATTGTTAAAGCGGTCCAAGGTGCCTACCAAATAGCCTGTGATACGGCGAATACGCTCAAATCCAACGCCTTCCCCTATCATCAGTTCGCTTCTGTCAATCTTGGTTACGTTATCCAGTTCCTTCATATTGCTCTCTTCCTTTCCGTCATCGGTGTTTTCTGTGTTCTAACACATCAATCCTCTGTAGGCAGCTGCTCCAACTGATTCGGCTGTCGCTCCTGCTCTTCGTTCATGTCACCATAATAGCCAATGCTTTCGCTGTTTAAATGACGGCGTACGCCGATTTTTCGTAGCACTTCCAAGCTCACACCTTCCCCTTCACGCCGCCCGCAGCGGGGGCAAGTGTCGCCAATAATACCTGTATAGCCGCAAATCGGGTCACGGTCAATCGGGTGATTGATAGCGCCATATCCAATGCCAGCTTCCTTCATGCAGCGCACCACCGCCTCAAATGCCTCTAGATTCTGCGAGGGGTCGCCGTCCAACTCAATATAGCTAATATGTCCGCCGTTGGTCAATGCGTGATACGGTGCTTCTCTCTGTATCTTTTGAAAGGCGGAGATGGAATGATATACCGGAACATGGAATGAATTGGTATAATAATCACGCTCTGTCACGCCCTCGATGGCACCATATTTTTCACGATCCATTTTGACAAAGCGACCTGCCAAGCCCTCCGCAGGTGTTCCAATCAAGGAAAAATTCAGTCCATACGCCTGCGAAGCCGCATCCGTGCGTGCACGCATATGTCCGATAATTTCCAGCCCTAAATTTTGTGCTTCTTCACTCTCGCCATGATGCACCCCGATGAGTGCTTTCAGGCATTCCGCCAAACCAATGAATCCTATGGTCAGCGTGCCATGCTTGAGCACCTCGCCCACGGTATCCTCTGCCTGCAGATGCTCTGAATCTATCCAAATCCCTTCTCCCATTAAGAAGGGATAATTTCGCACCTTTTTGCGGCTTTGAATTGCAAAGCGTGCCAACAGCTGTTCGGTCACCAAATCAATTTTTCGGTCTAAATCTTCAAAAAAGAAATCCAAATCCCCATGTGCTCGAATGCCGATGCGGGGCAAATTGATGGAGGTAAAGCTCAAATTACCACGACCATTAACGATTTCTCGAGATTTATCATATACATTCCCAATAACACGTGTACGGCAACCCATATAGGAGGTCTCGGTTTCGGGATGCCCTGGTTTGTAATACTGCAAATTAAACGGTGCGTCAATAAAGGAAAAATTGGGGAACATTCTTTTTGCACTGACTTCGCACGCCAGATGAAACAAGTCATAATTCGGGTCTTCCTTTTCAAAGTTCACACCTGTCTTAACCTTGAAAATATGAATGGGGAAAATCGATGTTTCGCCATTGCCCAAACCGGCTTTGGTGGCAAGCAAAATCTTTTCAATCACCAATCGACCTTCCGGTGACGTATCCGTTCCATAGTTGATAGACGAAAACGGAATTTGCGCACCGGCTCTGGAATGCATCGTATTCAAGTTGTGCACCAATGCCTCCATCGCTTGATATGTGGCTTTTTGTGTTTCCTTCTTCGCATATTTCTGTGCAAATTTCACGCATTTTTCTGCGATTTCTGCCCCAAACTGTGCCGTAACCGCTTGCTGCATTGCATCATCATATCCGTTGTCCGCCGCAAGCACAGCCCACTTGTTGGCTTCTGCTTCCACCTGCATGCTCAGCTTTTTCGCAATCTCTTCGGCATCTTCTCGGTCAGCATATACTTCAATCGCTTTGCTCAAGTTTTGCTGGTACAGCTTTCGATAGGTTTTTTTAACACCTGGTGCCATGGCATATTCAAAATTGGGTACACTCTGTCCGCCATGCTGGTCATTTTGATTGGACTGTATGGCGATGCATGCCAATGCAGAGTAGGAGCGAATATCATTTGGTTCCCGTAAAAAGCCATGCCCCGTGGAAAATCCATTGTGAAATAGCTTCAGCAAATCGATTTGACAGCAGGTTGTTGTTAGGGTGAGAAAATCCAAATCATGAATATGAATATCGCCTTCCCGATGTGCACCGGAATGCTTCGGGTCCAAAATAAACATCTCGTAAAATTGCTTTGCACCCTCTGATCCATATTTCAGCATCGTGCCCATTGCCGTGTCGCCGTCGATATTGGCATTTTCACGCTTGATGTCATTTTCCAAAGACGATTGGAAGGTTAGGTCTTCATATACCTTCATCAGCCCTGTATTCATCTCACGAGCACGTGTGCGCGCATTGCGATACAAAATATATTTTTTAGCCGTGCGGGCATGTCCATTTTTAACCAGCACCTTTTCCACCATATCTTGTACATGTTCTACGGTAGGCGCAGTGTCGCTTTCTTGTTCCAACCAGGTCTGCACCTGCTGCGCCAGCTCACAGGCCATTTCATAATCCTGACCACCGGAAGCCTGTGCAGCTTTAAAAATGGCATTCGCAATTTTCTCCACATCAAAGTGCGTTTTTCTGCCATCTCGTTTGATGATTTCCTGTATCATTGATTCTGCTTCTCCTTCTACCGTCAACAGATATGCAATCTGAAATTTTATGGTTTTTACAAAATAACGTGGTTGTATGATTCCTCCTACACAATATGTTGTGTAGGGTGCATTACTATTGTACCCCCCGCCCTATGTATTGTCAAGCAAGGCTTCGTCTTTCCCGTATTTTTGTAACAATTGATAACCGCCGTTTCTGTCCATAAAATATTTTCTACTACACAGGCAAAAGCGTGCGATTTCACTATTTTAAACAGAGAAAATACACCTTATAAAATGTATAAAATTTGTGATACTGCAAATGCTTAATGTTACAGGATATTCTAATGAACCTGTCTGCAGAACAGCAAAGCTCGCTATATCGCTTTGCATCCCTTATGTTTTCCACCCGCTGAGAAAGGATTTCAAAATGACGTCTTCATCCAAAAATGATTTCGCCCAAGATAAAGCTATCCATAAAAACACACCTGCGCCGTCTAAAACCCTTCCCAAGTCCGCCCCTAAGGACGATACCCCTGTAGATATTATCTTGACAACAGCTGAAATCATTGACTTTTCGGAAGGCGCAGATTCTTAACCACCCTTGATTTATCCTCATCGCAGAATATATCGAACATTCATACACGGATAAAACAATAAAAAGCACCGCATAACAAGCGTTTCGCCGTTATACTGTGCTTTAAAATCTGGAGCTGCTGATCAGGATTGAACTGACGACCTCATCCTTACCAAGGATGTACTCTACCGACTGAGCTACAGCAGCAAATATGCAGTTTAAAAAAATGGCGACCCGGATGGGGCTCGAACCCACGACCTCTAGCGTGACAGGCTAGCGCTCTAACCAACTGAGCTACCGGGCCATATTTGGCAGGGGCAGAAGGAATCGAACCCTCGGCACGCGGTTTTGGAGACCGCTGCTCTACCAGCTGAGCTATACCCCTTCATAGCAATTGTATCATCTGTATTCGCATGCAAAAAAAACGCTGTCACTGGCTTTTCCGATACAAGACAATCTTTCTCGTTTGATTTTGGTGGGCCTTCAGGGACTTGAACCCGGGACCGACCGGTTATGAGCCGGCTGCTCTAACCAACTGAGCTAAAGGCCCATAAACATCTTTTTTGATAGAAAAATTGCCGCCACGCTTTGTAGCGGCAATTTCGGTTTGGCTCCTCAAGTTGGACTCGAACCAACGACCCTGCGGTTAACAGCCGCATGCTCTACCAACTGAGCTATTGAGGAATGTCTATTTGCTTCTTCATTTACAAAACATGTGCTCTGCACAGAACCTGCTCATCAAACAACCTGTCTTTTTGCAATATGAAGAAAAAAGAGACCGCTTATTATGCGATCTCTTTCGTGTGCGCATCGTGTTATTTTCCCAGGCCGTTGCCAGCCAAGTATTTTCACCGTAAACGAGCTTAACTACTGTGTTCGGAATGGGAACAGGTGTACCCTCGTCACCAAAAACACGCACTTTCTCTTCAATATCTCGCAAACTGCTTTGCTATGATACCATATATACAATCACTTTGTCAAGTGTTTGTTTCTTTTTTATTGCTGGTGACCCGTAGGAGAATCGAACTCCTGTTTGCGGCGTGAGAGGCCGCCGTCTTAACCGCTTGACCAACGGGCCGTTCCTTCGCTGCTCTTTCCTTCTTGCAAAGGAAATGGTGCACCATCGGGGACTCGAACCCAGGACCCACTGATTAAGAGTCAGTTGCTCTACCATCTGAGCTAATGGTGCATTTACTTTTCTTATCACGAATAAAGAAAAGTAAACAAAAGAAAACTGAATCTTCTCTATTCTCTTTTGTGCTTTCTCTCTCGCTCAAAATCCTGCTCTTTTAGAAGATGTTTTTTACACCCTCAAAACTGAACAATACATACTCGCAAAGCTTATTTTCGAGATTCAACCCAATATTCATTAGGTCAAGCCCTCGTCCGATTAGTATCAGTCCGCTGCATGTGTTACCACACTTCCACTCCTGACCTATCAACCTCGTAGTCTACAAGGGGACTTACTCCCGAAGGATGGGAATACTTATCTCAAGGAGAGTTTCACGCTTAGATGCCTTCAGCGTTTATCTCGTCCGTACTTAGCTACCCGGCTATGCTCCTGGCGGAACAACCGGTGCACCAGCGGTACGTCCATCCCGGTCCTCTCGTACTAAGGACAGCTCCTCTCAATATTCCTACGCCCGCAACAGATAGGGACCGAACTGTCTCACGACGTTCTGAACCCAGCTCGCGTACCGCTTTAATTGGCGAACAGCCAAACCCTTGGGACCGAATTCAGCCCCAGGATGCGATGAGCCGACATCGAGGTGCCAAACCTCCCCGTCGATGTGGACTCTTGGGGGAGATCAGCCTGTTATCCCCAGGGTAGCTTTTATCCGTTGAGCGACGGCATTTCCATTCACATACCGCCGGATCACTAACTCCAACTTTCGTTACTGCTCGAACCGTCATTCTCGCAGTTAGGCTCGCTTTTGCGTTTACACTCACCGCACGATTTCCAGCCGTGCTGAGCGAACCTTTGAGCGCCTCCGTTACTCTTTAGGAGGCGACCGCCCCAGTCAAACTGCCCACCTGACAGTGTCCCCCGACCTGATTCAAGGCCGCAGGTTAGAATTCCAATACTCCAAGGGTGGTATCCCAAGGTTGCCTCCATGTAAGCTAGCGCCCACATTTCCTAGGCTCCCACCTATCCTGTACATGAAGTACCGAAATCCAATATCAAGCTACAGTGAAGCTCCATGGGGTCTTTCCGTCTAGTTGCGGGAAACCGGCATCTTCACCGGTACTACAATTTCGCCGGGCGGGCTGTTGAGACAGTGCCCAAATCGTTACGCCATTCGTGCGGGTCAGAACTTACCTGACAAGGAATTTCGCTACCTTAGGACCGTTATAGTTACGGCCGCCGTTTACTGGGGCTTAAGTTCGTACCTTCGCTTGCGCTAAGCACTCCCCTTAACCTTCCAGCACCGGGCAGGCGTCACCCCCTATACGTCATCTTTCGATTTAGCAGAGAGCTGTGTTTTTGCTAAACAGTCGCTTGGGCCTTTTCACTGCGGCCTACATTGCTGTAGGCACCCCTTCTCCCGAAGTTACGGGGTTAATTTGCCGAGTTCCTTAACAACCCTTCTCCCGTTGGCCTTAGAATTCTCATCCCATCTACCTGTGTCGGTTTGCGGTACGGGCACCTGAGCAATACATAGAGCTTTTCTCGTCTCTCACGCCATCGACTTCCCTACTAAAATTTCGGTCCCTTACGCCCGGGGCTACCATCGCCCGGGTTCGACTTAATGAAAGCGTCCCTCTACTTAACACTTTTGGTGGTTACGGAATTTCAACCGTATGTGCATCGACTACGCCGTTAGGCCTCGCCTTAGCTCCCGACTAACCTTGGGCGGACGAACCTTCCCCAAGAAACCTTAGATTTTCGGCCATTATGATTCTCACATAATTCTCGCTACTTATTCCGGCATTCTCACTTGTATGCAGTCCACCAGTCCTTACGATCTGACTTCACCCCGCATACAACGCTCCCCTACCCAATGTCTTACGACAATGCCTAAGCTTCGGTTAGATACTTAGCCCCGTTACATTTTCTGCGCAAAACCACTCGACCAGTGAGCTATTACGCACTCTTTGAATGTGTGGCTGCTTCTAAGCCAACATCCTGGTTGTTTTCGCAGTTTCACATCATTTTCCACTTAGTATCTATTTGGGACCTTAGCTGTAGATCTGGGCTGTTTCCCTTTTGACCATGAGACTTATCTCACACAGTCTGACTGCTAACCATCAATTCTCCGGCATTCTTAGTTTGATAGAGTTCAGTAACCTTATCGGCCCCTAGCTCATTCAGTGCTTTACCTCCGGGAATCTAAGTTAACGCTAGCCCTAAAGCTATTTCGGGGAGAACCAGCTATCTCCGAGTTCGATTGGAATTTCTCCGCTATCCACAAGTCATCCCCGGCTTTTTCAACAGACGTGGGTTCGGCCCTCCATTGCGTCTTACCGCAACTTCAGCCTGCTCATGGATAGGTCACCCGGTTTCGGGTCTAATACACGTAACTTCATTCGCCCTATTCAGACTCGCTTTCGCTACGGCTCCGTGACTCCAGTCACTTAACCTTGCTACGTACATTAACTCGCCGGACCGTTCTACAAAAAGTACCCGATCACACATGAACGTGCTCTCGGTGCTTGTAGGCACAAGGTTTCAGGTTCTTTTTCACTCCCCTCCCGGGGTCCTT
>OY760624.1:720000-1227500 GCA_963663775.1 Intestinibacillus sp.
AGGGTTTCCCCCATTGCGCAATATTCCCCACTGCTGCCTCCCGTAGGAGTCTGGGCCGTGTCTCAGTCCCAATGTGGCCGTTCAACCTCTCAGTCCGGCTACCCATCGTCGCCTTGGTGGGCCATTACCTCACCAACTAGCTAATGGGACGCGAGCTCATCTAAAGGCGGATTGCTCCTTTGGCACAAGAGCGATGCCACTCTCGTGCATTATGCGGTATTAGCAGTCGTTTCCAACTGTTGTCCCCCACCTAAAGGCAGATTGCTCACGCGTTACTCACCCGTCCGCCACTAAGTTACAGATTCCACCCCCGAAGGGATTTCCTTAATAACTCCGTTCGACTTGCATGTGTTAGGCACGCCGCCAGCGTTCATCCTGAGCCAGGATCAAACTCTCTAAAAATTGTATTAAATCAGCCAAAGCTGTTCTAATCGACTTTTAAAGTCTGACGTGTTGACGATTTGTTTTAAGCGGATTTTCGTCTTCCGCTTCGAATCTTTGAGTAAACTCAAAGAATTTCAGGGTTCATAAATGGTATGCTTAAAGCTTTACATTGTTCAATTTACAAGGTGCAAATTTTCTTTGCTTTCAGCGAAATTTTGCACTGCGTGTCGAAATCCTTCGTGGATTTCGGCTAAAGTGCCTTCCGCTGATTTTGCTTGCCTTTTGCGCAATCAAATTGCCCAGCAGGTTCGCATTTTAACTTTGCGCAACATCCAGTGAATTTCACCAAACACCACTTGCCACAACCCGATTCCGTTTTACGTTTTTCGCAATCGCATCGGAGTAGCTTAATTACTATATCATGCAAACTCACATTTGTCAACAACTTTTTTAGTTTTTGAAAATCTTTATTTGCATGGTGCCAGTCCCTTGCGGAAGCAGCTAGATTAGAATACTACACCCATCCCCCTTTGTCAATACCTTTTTTGATTTTTTCGACATAACTCTTCTGTTCTGCACATCCACCGTTCTACTCTTCTGTAATCTCCAAATAAAAAAGGAACAACGCAGACACAATCCCACGTTGTTTCCTCTTTTTTATCAACATTATAGCAGCACAAACTCTGCACATGCAAAAAAGAATAATCTTTTTTCTATCACAGGTTTTCCAAAAATTCGTTCCACTGCAAACGCATACGCCTCCATCTGCGTTCGATATTCTTCCGCACGCAGCCTCACGTTCTTTTTACTTACACGGTCGGTTTTGAAATCCAAGACCACAAACCCATCTTTTGTTTCAATGAAGCAGTCGATTACCCCCTGTAGTAAAATTTCTTCCTCCGGTGCTTCTCCTGCCTTCTCATAAAATTTTGCCGCTGGCACCAATAATGAAAATTTAAACTCTCTGCGAATGTTCTGTTCTCGCATATATGTTTGATAAAATGCAGATGCAAAGAACGCATTGATTTTTGCTTCCTCAATCGCTTCTGCCTGTTCTTTCGATAAAATATGCTTTTCCGCCATACGCATGCGCTCTGCATGCACCCCTTGTGCCGTTTCACACGCCGCAAAGTCTGCAAACTGCAGGAACAAGTGGTGTGCCGTTCCGATTTCGCTCGGTGTTAATCCACGTAGCGCTTTATCAAAAAACGGTCGACGCAGTGATTTTTCCTCTAATCGAATCTTTGGCGTTCCTTCTGCGGCTTCTTCCGCTTTAACCGTTTTTTTCAGCCCCGTCACCGTCAACTTGGAGGGAACATCTTTCAAATATGCCTTATCATACACAAACTCTTGCGGTATTTCTACCTCGTTTACGGCTTCACTTACCTGCTCTACTTCGACTTGTTCTTCAAACAGCAACTGTTGTATTTCGCCAGCACGCAGATACGAAAATGCAAAACAGTCTGGCAGCTTCGGATTGGGTGCAAGTATTACATTTGCCGCTTCCCGCAGCGGTGCTGCCGCTGTGCAGCGCAGTAGGGGCGCAAGCAGCCACAGCGCACTGGAGCGTGATGCGCCCAACGCATAGGGCGGCAATGTTTCATGTTCCGCAAGTGCTTTCCATTTTTTCAAAGAGGATCCCACCGAACCCGAAGCACATGTGACAATCAATTTTTCTTTAGCACGGGTCATCCCTACATATAGAATGCGCAATTCTTCGCTAATTTGCTCTCTCCTCGCCTGCGCCATAATCGCAAGGCGCCTAAGCGTTGGATATTGGATACCACGCGCAGTGTCTCTGCATTTTGGCCCCAATCCCAACACCGGATGCATCAAAACCGGCTGATACATATCGGTTTCATTAAAGCTTTTTGCGGAGTCTGCCAAAAACACCACTGGAAATTCTAGCCCCTTGGATTTGTGGATGGACATAATGCGTACTGCACCGCCTTCTGACTGCGCCGCACCGGCCGGAAAATCCTGTCCCTGCTCCAGCATGCTGCGCACCATATATAGGAAACGGAACAACCCCCTATGCCCTTGCGCCTCATAAGCACGTGAACGTTCAAAAAACGCAAGCAAATTGCTTTGCCGCTGTGTGCCGTTTGGCAATGCGCCGTACAACCCCAATGCACCCGTTGCATCATATAGCAGCTGCAGCAGCTGATATACCGGCAAATCCGCTGCAAGCAATCTCCATTCCTGCAGCTGCTGCAGGAACATTTGAATTTCCTGTGCATGCTCTTGCATCGTTTCCATCTCGGCTGCCAAACACATGGTATCATAAAAGCAGCTATTCTTATCACACAACCGAATCTGCGCCAAAAGGTCTTCTGAAAATCCAATCAGCGGCGAACGCAGTGCGCCAATCAATTCCACATCCTGCCGTGGATTATCAATGACGTGCAGCAGCGAAACCACCGCCCGCACCTCCACCGCCTCCAGCAGTCCCGTGCTGTCATCTGATTGCGCCGTCAACCCAACCTCTTCCAGCGCCTCGGCATACACCACCGCTTTGCGCTTCATCGAACGCAGCAAAATGGTGCAGTCAGATGGTTTTAGCGGTCTGCTTACGCCCAGTGCCTTGTCATGCACCAAAAAACCGTCCCGCAGCATTGCATGGATTTTTTGCGCCACAAATGCCGCTTCCGTTTTTGTTTTATCCGGTGTGATGTCCCCTTCTTTGGAAACATCAATAACACACACCTCGGTTTGGTATCTTACGTGGTCTGGCTCGGAAAAGCTCGCCCCCAGATAGAGCATCTCCCTCGCATCATATCGCAAATCGCCCACGTTTTCGCTCATCACCGCATGAAACACGGTATTTGTGGCATCCAAAACCTGTGCTCGGGAGCGGAAATTTTTAGAGAGCACCACACGGCGTGGCTGTCCCTCCTTGGCATGCTCTGCATCTGGAAATGCCTGATATTTCTCCAAAAAAATCCTCGGATTCGCCAACCGAAAGCTATAAATACTCTGTTTGACATCCCCCACCATAAACAGCTTGTTTCCTTGCTGAGAAACTGCCTGAAAAATTGCATCCTGCACCGCATTGGTATCCTGATATTCATCTACCAGCACTTCTGCGAAATAGTCAGAAATCCCCTTTGCCAACAGGGTCACATCGCCGTCTTTTTGATAAAACAGCTGAATTGCAAAATGCTCCAAGTCATGAAAATCCACCAGATTTCTGCGCCGCTTTTCCGCCGAAAAAAGGGTAGAAAACGTCTGTACAATCTCCACCAATGCACGCATTGCCGGCGCAACCCGCCCAGTTTCCTCTGCCGCCTCTGCCGCAGTAATGCACAGCATGCGCTCTGCAATTTTGCCCGCCACGGTTTTCCATTCTTCTCGCTGTGCCTTGAGGGATTCCAGAAACTCTTTGTCCTCATACCCACGAATGCCCTTCAGCCGTGCAAATGCGATGTTTTGTGCCGCTTCCACCGCCGTGTCCCACACGCCGCTTTCGATTGCTGCAAGCAGCGCCCGTGCATGCTGTATGTCCGCAGTAAAGGCAGGCAAATACGCATCCCGCACCTGCTCATCCTCCTGCATGTGCGCAATCGCATCCTCCAGACATCCCAACCCATATTCCGCCGCCAGCCGTGCCTCCCGCAGCAGCACCGCACCGTGCAACGTATCTGCTGGGTCTGCCTGCGGCGCCGTATACGTTTCCTGCACCTGCTGCAAAAATGCAGAAGGGTTGGGATGGCTCTGCATCTTTTCATAAATCTCCCGAATGGTTTCATGCAGCCGTCTGTCATCTCGCCCTGCATGCAGCAGCTCGGTCAACGCCAAAAAGCCACGGCTTTCCTCGGTTTCCTGTTGGTTTTCCGCCGCTTCATACGCCGCCTCTAATTGCACATCCAGAAGTTCATCCATCAGCAGACCTGTTTCACTGGCATCTGCAATGCGAAAATCCGGTGAAATCCCCAGCTGCACAAACTGCTCCCGTGCCAATTTCAAACAAAACGCATGCACGGTGGTAATTTGGGCACGATGCACCAAAAACAGTTGCCGCCGCAGCCGCTTGTCCTCCGGCGTTTCTGTCAAACGTGCCGTGAGCGCATCCGCAATCTTTCCACGCAATTCTGCCGCCGCAGCATTGGTATAGGTCACCATCAAAAATCGGTCAATATCCACCGGATGCACCGCATCGGTCAGCTGACGCAGCACCCGCTCGACCAAAACCGCCGTTTTCCCCGAACCTGCCGCCGCCGACACCAGCAATGTACCGCCACGGTTTTCAATTGCCGTGCGCTGCTCCTCCGTCCAATTGGTTGCCATGTGCCTTTTCCTCCAAACCGTCCCAAAATTCTTCCGTTCCAATGCTGCGCAGTACCCGTGCGCTGTCGCCTGCCCGCTCGTCAAATTGGCATGCCGCACGAAATTCACACCATGCGCAATATTCCTGCTGTCCGTTGCGGTATGGATTTGCCTGCACATCCCCCTGTACCACCGCATGCGCCATTTCCATCAGCTTCTTTTTCGTATAGCGTGCCAATTTGCCAAACTTTTCGAGATTCGCAATGGAAGACACCGCCGCAAATGTTGTTTCGCCGTCCTTGCCCGCCGCCTTCAACTTGACAGGAATAAACCGTGCTTCGCCCGAAAGCCCCTGCTCCATCGCCTCTAAAATATCCATATCATCGGTGACAATGCCCGAACGGCGCAGTTCCTTTTGCCGCAGCAGACGCAGGTTTTCCTCTGTAATGTCCCGGTCTGCCTCCACCAATTCTTCCCTCGCCGGAATATACAGCACACCCGCCGGTTCAATGGAATTGATTTCTTCGAGCAGCCGTTCCCGATAGCGTTCCACACCATGCTCCTGCAAGGCATATAGATACAAAACCATCTGCATATTCAGCCCGTGCCAAATGTCCGACAGCGAAAACGCCTTTTTGCCGCTTTTATAGTCCATTACACGAATATATAGCTTTCCATTGCGGATATAGCCATCCACACGGTCTACTTTGCCGATGAGCTGTGCTGTAATGGTATCATCCTGACAGGTCACAGGCTGCAAATCGCCCCGCTCAGAAAAATCCAGTTCAAAATCAATCGGGCGGAAGGCAGATTCTTTCAGTTCCTCTAACACATCCTCCAAAACCGCTTCCATGCTTTTCACCAATCTGCGGAATAGATACCGAAATCTTGCGGTTTTGTTTTGCAGTCCGCCCAGCTGCTGCTCCA
This sequence comes from Intestinibacillus sp., assembly GCA_963663775.1. Lineage (GTDB taxonomy): Bacteria > Bacillota > Clostridia > Oscillospirales > Butyricicoccaceae. Next base: position 725,578 of record OY760624.1, read on the forward strand.
CATATTGTGCAACCACCTGCTTCATGACCCCATATGCCGTTTCCTTGGTCGCTGCCGCAGCGCCGCCCTGCTGCGTGTCCAATACAGCCAATGTGTTTTCCAGCACAAAGTGCAAAAAGGTGCCCATCTCGGGTGCCGCAAACGATGCCACCTTACGCGGTTTCGCTTTCAGCCCATATTGCAGAAAAAAGGCGAACCGACAGGAATAGAATTTATCCAGTCGAGAAGCGGTCAGCCGCAACGTCTGTCCATATAATTTTTGTGCGGTATGTTCCGCCTGCAGCGGTCCACGGGTCAACTCCTGCCGCTGTGCACGCTGCACCTGCGCTTCCTGTTGATAGTGCTGATATGCCGCCAACGCTGCCGGCTCTTCATTCCCGCTGAGATACGAGCATGCCAAATCCACCCCAGGACGCTTGGCTGCCAGCCGAAATCGCTGTTGCTGCGAGGCACTGCTCTGCGTCGGCACACCTTCCAGCAGCTTGGTAATACTGCCGATAAGGTAAGATGGGCGTGCATCTGCCCCCGCCATATCGGTGGTGTGCCAGCAAAGCAGCAGTTGCTCTCTTGGGCACGCAAACGCACGATACAGCAGCTCCATTTCCATCATCATACGCTCTGCACCAAAGGCGGACAGCTCCACCCCCACAGCGTCCAGCACCACACGTTCTGTTTCCGTCAAAACGCCGTTTGGTGTCGGCGGTTTTGGCAGCACCCCATCATTCACCCCCAACAAAATAACATAGGGCACATTTTCGCTGGTGATGCGTTCCATGTCCCCGCAGGACACACGGTCGAGCGACACAGGAATCGTTGCCACATCATATTCGCCCAGCACCAACGTGAACAGCCGTGCAAATCGCTCGGCATCCATCTCGGTTTCTCCGCAAACCCAGACGAACTGCTCCAATGCACTGACCAGAATCTCCCACAGCTGCCGATATTCCTCTGCCATTTGCAGTCGACCTGCTGCTTCATGCGCCTTAGCACGTGTTTGTATCTGCGCTGGCGCTTCCACCGCTTCCAAAAAGTCATACAGCGCCTGTGCAAACGCCTGTGCGGTCTGTCCCGTTCGCAGTGCCGCCTCCAGCTGTACAAATGGCGCAATCATCCGCTCCCGCAGGGCATTGCGCTGCGCCAAGGCTTCGATGGCATCTGCGTCCAATGCCAGTCCATAGCCGTCCGGATGTTCTGTGAAGGGTCTCTGCCATGCTTTGCCCTGTATGCGCCATGTCAGCGCATAATTTTCCAATTGGTCGATGGCATCCATCTCCAGTGCACACAAGCCCGTGCGCAGGCAGGCAAACAAATCTTCATAGCGGTATCCGTTTGTCACCGCTGCAAGTGCCGTTGTCAGCAATGCCAGCGGTGGCTTTTGCAGCAAATCCTCTTTTTCGCTGATGAACACTGGAATCTCATATCGCTCCATGACCATCTGCAGCACAGCAGTATAGGGTGCAATTTCACGTGCGGCAATCACAAAATCACGGTATCTTGCTCCCGTTTCCCGTATCACACGCCGTATATATGCCGCCGCATATTCACACTCTTCATATGGACTGCTCGCCGCATAAATCTGCAAACTATTCTTATCGGATAGTCGTGAAGCGCTGGCAGGCAGCAACCCCACTGCTTCCAACGCCGCCAAATCCTGCGGACGCTGCATGCGACTCTGCCCCAACTCCACTCGCTCAAGCGGCACCCCATATTTTTTCGCCATGCGGGTCAGCATCTTCACCGTTTTGCAGCCGGACGCAAAAATCTCAGGCTGGGTTTCGTCGCAGGTGATGCAGGCGGTTATCTGCACTTTTTTTTGCAGCATCACTTCCAGAACCGCACGTTCTTGCGCCGTAAATCCAAAAAAACCGTCCAAATATATGGTCACGCCATCCAGTGCATGGCTGTCTTGCAGCCTCGCCGCAAGCAAGGTCAGCGCATCCCGCGGGTCAGACAGTCCTTGCTCGCACAAGCGGTCATATATGGTATAAATCTGCGCCAAATCCGAAAGTTTTGCCCGCAACTCTGTTTCATCTCGATGCATCTGCCCCATGGCTTCAAACAACCGCTCTGGCGGGATGGTGCAGTTTTTCATTTCATCGATGATTTGCAGCAGCTCCCGCACCATTTCCGGACGCTCTGCAGCCCCTGCATATACCTGCAAATTTGCAGCCGATTGCAGCACCGCTTGCTGCATCGTCAGCAAGCGTCCCGCAGGGCTCAGCACGGTGTCTGCCAATCCGCCGACCTCTGCAAAGATTCTGCCTGTCAAGCGAGAAAATGTCAGCACCTCCGCCGTGCGTGCACCTGTTCCATCGGTTTCCGCCGCAACACGCCGCTCATATGCATGTGAAAAAAGCTCCGGCACCAACAGCATCTGTTTCCCCTCGCCGCATGCGGCCGCCTCTGCAATCTCCCGCAGCAGCATGGTGGTCTTTCCGCTGCCGCCACGCCCCGTGATAATCCGCATCCCGCAGACCTCCTTTTCTTGTGCAGTGTTCCTTTTGTGTTAAGCATAGCATTTTCTGTTTCGTTCGTCAATTTATAGTCGAACATTTGTTTTTAAAATTTCTTTTTATTTTTTTGTAAAAACATATTGACAAACCGACTATATTGTCATATACTAAACAAGCACTTTACGGTTTGCAAAGAAATGGCCCGGTAGCTCAGTTGGTTAGAGCGCTAGCCTGTCACGCTAGAGGTCGTGGGTTCGAGCCCCATCCGGGTCGCCATTTTTATCGCATTGTGTTGCAGATTCTTTCTGTATGCCTCTGTAGCTCAGTCGGTAGAGCAGGGGACTGAAAATCCCCGTGTCGGTGGTTCGATTCCGCCCGGAGGCACCAAATGCGGATGTAGCTCATCTGGTAGAGCGCCACCTTGCCAAGGTGGAGGTAGCGAGTTCGAGCCTCGTCATCCGCTCCAAACCTTTCGATTTTATCGAAAGGTTTTTTCTTTTGTCTGCAAAAGCACCCGCTCCGGCAGGTGCTTTTTTGTTTGCAAATCTTAGAACCTGTATCCACAAATGAGATTGGTGTATTCCAAGGATTTTTAATGCCGTATGGCAGGAAAGATTTCTTAAATATAGCTGTTTTGCGTTATGAATACAGGTTCTTAAAGTGTGTTTCGTTGTGCATTTGGAAGCGATACGATAAAGGTTGTTCCTTTTCCGCTTGCACTTTCGCAGACAATTTCTCCATCGTACAGTTCCACCACTTTTTTCACAATCGCCAGTCCAATGCCATTGCCCTGCATCTTATGCGACTTGTCCGCTTGATAAAATTTATCGAAAATATGCTTTTGCACCGCTTCCTCCATGCCAATCCCCTGGTCTGTGACCCGAAAGATAGCCCGATTTTCTCGTGATTCCAAGGAAATCCACACCTGTGAATGCTCTGGAGAAAATTTGACCGCATTGTCCAGTAAATTCATCCACACCTGATGCAGCAAGTCCTCATTGCCATAGAACACGCATTCCTCCAAATCCACGATTGGCTCAATCCCCTTTTTGTCCCACTTCGTTTCCAACATCAACACCACGCGGCGAATCTGCTCTGCCAAATCAAAGGAAACACGTGCCGGTTGGATGCCTAAATTTTCAACCTTGGAGAGGTTCAGCGTGTTGGTTGCCAGAGAAGACAGGCGGTCTGCCTCGCTGATGATAATATCCAAATATTCATTGCGCTCCTGTGTTGTCAACGCAGGATTCTTGAGAAGCTTTGCAAATCCCCGCAAAGATACAATAGGGGTTTTAAATTCGTGCGAAAAATTATTGACAAAATCCGCACGCAAAATTTCATAGCTTGCCAATTCCTCCACCATTTTATTGAAGCTTTTGGTCAGCACACCATATTCACTAGACCCCTCTAATTGCAGACGAACGCTAAAATTGCCATGCGCCACTTCTTCCATCGCCGCAATCAGCTTCCGTATCGGTTTTAAAGGCAGGCGTCCCAGAAACAGGGATAATATCGTGCCGATAATCGTGCTGGATAACGCCATCATAAAGAACATATTGTGAGCATTCATAGAAATAGAAATCCCCATTTTATAGGTCGCATAAAACATAAACCCTATGATAGCTCCTGTAAAAACCAAAATCATAAACACATGCAGTGACAGCAAAATCGTCAGATTCAGCCGTGACTTTTTCAAACACTTCAGCATCGCTTCACCGCCTTATAGCCAAGCCCCCGCACCGTTACGATTTCAAACTCCTCCCAATCCGCAAAGCGATTGCGCAACCGGTTAATATGGACATTCACCGTTGCATCGGTGGTTTCCGACTCCATCCCCCAGATTTCATCCATAATTTGCAGTCTGGTAAACACCTTGCCCGCATAAGACAGCAGCATATACAGCAGATAAAATTCCTTTTGCGGCAGGATATACTGCTCGCCCTGCCGACTGACCGTCAACGCATCATAATCCAAGGTCACCTCGCCAATCTGCAGCTTGTGCTCGCTGGCAATTTTGGATCGCCACAGCAATGCCTTGATGCGCAGCAGCATTTCTTCCTCATCCACTGGCTTCACCATATAATCATCCACGCCCAGCAAAAACCCTTTTTTCATATCTTCGGGCAGCTGCTTCGCCGTCACCATTAAAATCGGAAGGGTCATGCCAGCTGCCCGCAGCTGCCGCGTCAATTCATAGCCATCTATCCCCGGCATCATCACATCCGCCAGCAGCAAATCCACATGCTCCCGTTCCAAAACATTCAGTGCCGCTTGTCCGTCACCTGCTACTAGCGGCAGATACCCATTGGTGCGCAATACAGTTTCCATCAACTTTTGTGTATGTATATCATCTTCGACGATTAAAATGCGAAACATGCCCCATCACCTCATGAACAGTATACCATATTTTACGTTTGTGAAAAGGTGTGATTTTCCCGTCTTTTTCATGCTATTTTTTTACACCCATGAAATGTTACAAGGTTTTGTTTATTTTTTGTTTATGTTATACTGATACAATAGAATGTAATTGATAGGGAAACACAAGGAGGAACCTCAATGCGAAAACAACTCATCGGCATGGCACTATCGCTCACATGCAGCGTTTCACTCTGCACGTCTGCCTTTGCCGCCAGCACACAAACCACCGAATCGGTCACGAGCATCGCCCTTTCAGACGGTGTTTTGCAGTTTGACGAATTGGATAACTGCGTCCGAAACGGCAATTTTTCTGTCTTGTCCTGCACCGAATCCATGGCAAGCTTGGACACGGTCAATCGCAAATCGGTCTATGATTCTTTAAAGTCCGCAAACAATGGCTTGTCCGAGCTCATTTGGTATTATACCCAGAGCGGCATGGATGCCTCATCCTTGAAAAGCCAGCAGGCTTCCATTGAAGAGCAAATGGATTCTTATACCGAAGAGGAATATGAGAAAACCTACACCAATGCCGCACTGCAAATCAATGGTGCCGTCAATCAAATCATCAAAGGCTCCGAATCCTTATATTTTGGCATTCTCCAGCTAGATGATTCGATGAAAACCGCCCAGCGCAGCCTTTCCGCCATGGACCGCTCCATTGACACCATGACGCTGCGCTATCAACTGGGGCAGGCTTCCAAAGAAGATTTGCGTGCACTGCAGGACCAACGTTCTGCGCTCAAAAGCCAAATCACAGCCCTGCAAACACAAAACAAAATCAATCTCACCAATCTAAAGGCGATGATTGGCAGCACCACGACCAAAACCATCACCCTTGCCGTGCCCTCTGCCATTGATGATGCAACCATTGCTGCCATTGATTTGGAAAGCGATATTGCACAAGGCAAAGAAGCCAGTGCCGACCTGAATCAGGCACGCTTGGATGTTGAGGATGCGAAAGATACATGGGATGATGTCGCCACCAGCCCCAAGCGACAGCATGATTATCAAAACGCCGTCTATACGCTTTCTGCTGCGGAATCCAATTTCGAGGTGCAAGCAACTACACTTTACCAAAATCTTTTAGAAGCACAGCGGTTACATAAGGTTGCGGTCACAGATTTGGACAGTGCCGAAACCACCTATCAGATTGCCGAAACCAAGTACACTCTCGGCATGATTTCCAAGCAAGATTTGCGCACGGCGCAGGATACCCTAGACACTGCCGAGCAGGCAGTCGACCAAGCGCTTCTCAATGTCAACACTGCGTACGCAAGCTATCTCTGGGTCAGCCACGGGATTGCTGCGGCATCATAAACAACAATAGGAGGAACTCACATGAAGTCACTACGCGTTCTTGCAGGTGCGCTCGCTTTGATGACCATTTTATGCAGCTGCGGAACTTCAGAAGAAGAGAGCACGGTTGACACCAGCATTCCGGTGGAAACGCAGTCGGTCAGCCGCTCAGATATTGCGACACAGAGCCAGCTATCCGGCAAGGTGATTGCACGCAACGAGGTGGAAATCCTGTCCCCCATTGCCGCAAAATTGCTTTCTGTGAATGTTGCGGTGGGAGATGCGGTTTCTGTTGGGCAACTGCTGTTTTCCGTAGACCCGGAAGACATTACCAAAGAACTCTCGCCCATGCAGGCAGAACGCAGCCGTACCGCCGCCCTTTACGATTCTCAAATCGCCCAGGCACAAAGCACCCTTTCCGACACCCAAACCCTCACAGCGGAACAGGTTCGTCAGGCGCAGCAAACCGCAGACAATACCCGCGCACTCTATGCGGTCAATGCCGCTTCCTCCATCGATGTGGAGCAGGCAGATGCTGCCTTAACCCAAACCAAGCTCAACGCACAGGAATCCGTTGCACAGGCACAGCTTTCTGTCGAGCAGCTGCAAACCAACAAGGCAAACGCACTGGCAACCTATGATAAAAACATCAAAGACTTGCAGGATTCCATTTCTGACACACATGTCACCGCCACCGTTGCAGGCACCATCACTGCCGTTTCTGCCGTGCAGGGCAGCATGGCAAGCACACAGCAGGCTGCCGTCACCATCGCCACCAATGAAACCCCGCAAATCTTGGTTGCCGTATCCGAATCCATTCAGCCGTGGCTATCCATCGGTGACACCATTTCTGTAACCATTGCCGCCCTGGGCGATGCCACCATTGCCACCACGATTGATTCCATTGCGCCTGCCGCCAATGCCACCACCCATCTGTATGACATTCGTTTAAATCTGCCGACAGATACGGGCGCCGCTTACGGCATGTTTGCCTCTGCATTGTTCGAAACCGACAGCCGCTCCAATGCAGTTTTGATTCCAACGGAATGCATCTTAACGGATGAAACCTCGCAATATGTGTTCACCGTCAATGCAGAAAACACCGCCGTGTATGTGCCCATCCAAACCGGCTTGGTCGGCAATGGTGTCACAGAGGTGCGCAGTGGACTGGATGGCGGCGAAACACTGGTCACCAAGGGGCAAAGTTATCTGACCGACGGTGCACTCGTGCGCATCGTCAACGCAGATGCGACTGATACCCAAAATGCGGAGGCAGAGGCATGAAAATAGCTGCTTTTTCCATCAAACACCGTGTTGCCACCACTTTGGCTTGCATTATCATTGTTATCTTCGGCGTCATGGCATATTTTTCACTGCCGCTTGCACTGTATCCCAACATGGAAATCCCCGTAGCGGTGGTGCAAACCACCTATTCCGGTGCAGGTCCGGAGGAAATCGAAAATCTGGTCACACGACCCATTGAATCCGCCTGCGCCAGCGTTTCCGGCATGGACACCCTGCAATCCACCTCTTCTGAAGGCTCTTCTCTGGTCATCATCCAGTTTGCCGATGGCACGGATTTGGACAACGCCTTGATTGACTTGCGGGACAAAATTGACCGTGTCAAAGGCACGCTGCCCGATGATGCATCCACCCCCATGGTCATGTCCATCGATGTGGATGCCATGCCTGTCATCACGGTGGGGCTGAAAGGTGCGGATTTGCCCACCCTGCAGTCACTCGCTGATGACACCCTCGCCCCCTCTCTGGAACGACTGGATGGTGTTGCCTCCGTTGATGTTTCCGGCGGGTATGACAACGAAGTCGCCATCAATACCTATGCCGACAAAATGGCAGGCTACGGTCTGACCGTTTCCTACCTCACCCAAATTTTAGATGCCCAAAATGTATCAATTCCTGCCGGCTCGGTGGACAGCGGCAGTCAATCACTCTCTGTCCGTACCGACGGTGAATTTTCTTCGGTCGATGAAATTGCGAATCTGATGATTCCTTTGCCGTCCGGCGGCTCCATTCACCTGTCCGAGGTGGCAGATGTTGCACTCGCACCGCAAGAACAGCAAAGCATCGCAAAAATCAACGGCACGCCCTGCATTGTGCTGTCTGTCAACAAGCAGTCCGGTGTCAACACCGTGCAGGTTGCCGAACGTGCCAAGTCCGCTATGGATGACCTCACCGCCGACAACCCGTCTTTGGACTGGACACTGCTCAGCGACCAGTCTGATTTTATCAACCAGTCTGTGGCATCTGTCACCCAAAACATTTTGTTTGGCGTGCTGCTGTCTGCGCTCGTCCTGTTTGTCTTTCTGCGGCGTGTCAATGCCACGGCAATTCTGGTCATTTCCATGCCGATTTGTATTGTATCCGTCTTTCTGATTATGCAGGCACTGGATTTGACCATGAATCTGATGTCGCTTGGCGGCATGGGCATGGGTGTCGGTATGATTGTTGACAACTCCATCGTGGTTTTGGAAAACATTTTCCGCTATCGCACCGATGGCAAAAGCCGTTGGGATGCCTGCGTGGAGGGCACCGGTGAAGTTGCCATGGCAATCACCGCTTCCTCGCTGACCACCATTGCGGTATTCCTCCCCATCAGCATGACAGACGGCATCGTTGGCATGATGTTCCGTGAATTTGCGCTGACGATTGTGGCGCTCATTTCCGCTTCGTTGGTCATTGCGCTGACCTTGGTGCCGCTGCTTTGCTACATCCTGCTCGACCGTGGAGATGACCCCAGTTTGACCGCTTCGGTCGACACCACAGATTTGCTGCAGGAAAAGCCGCTGATGCGCAGCTATAAAAAGCTGCTAGGGTTCTTTATCACAAAGCGCCGTGTGGCGGTTCTCATTTCCTTCGCCATGGTGGTTGGCTTTATTTTCAGCATCATTGTGTCTGTTGCCACCAAGGGTGTCATTATGATGCCGGAAATGGACCAAGGTGCTGTTGCGGTGTCCATCGAAATGCCAGTCGGTGCAGAGCTCTCCCAAACCGAAGCCATTGCCGACAAGGTTTCCACCATTGCGCTTGAGCAAATTCCAGAAACCGAGAGCGTTTCCTTCAGCACGGAAGCGTCTATGTACTCCGACTCCTCCGGTGTCACGGTCAACATCGACCTTGTGGATGCAAAAGACCGCAAACGTGGGTCTATTGAAATTGCAAACGACCTGCGTGACCGCTTGACCGACATTGCCGGCGCAAAAATGACCACCGAATCCAGCGATAACTCTGGCATGTCCTCCATGTCGGGTGCGGCATTGTCCGTGGAACTGCGTGGAGATGATTATGACGTGCTGACCGACACCGCAAGCGATTTGGTACAGCAGCTCAAGCAGATTCCGGATGCGGTGGATGTTTCTTCTTCCGCTTCCGACCGTGTGCCCAGTGTCAACGTGACCATGAATTCGATGACGGCTTCCCAATTTGGCTTGAACGCTGCATCCGTGGGCGCAATGGTTCGTGCAGAGCTGGCGGGTCAATCCGCCACCGAACTGCGCATGAATGGTGATGAAATCACCGTCACGGTCAAGGGGGACGATGCCTCTTCCAAGAGTCTGGATGCTCTAAAATCCATCCCCATCAGCACCTCTTCTGGCGGCACCATTCCGCTGAGCTTGATTGCCAACGTCGAGGTGACCTTGACCCCGCAGGAAATCAACCGTGTCAACCAAAGCCGCACCATCACCATCACGGGTGACTCTGCTTCCGGAAACACCAGTGCACTCAACCAGCAGGCGCAGGCGGTTTTGGATGCCTATACGCTTCCAGACGGCATCAACTATGAATCTGGCGGCGAAATGGAAGAAATCATGGATTCTCTGCAATCTTTGGGCTATGCGCTGCTCGTTGCAATGGGACTTGTCTATTTCATTTTGGCATCCCAATATGAATCTTTCATTTTACCCGTCATGGTCATGCTGATTCTGCCCGCTGGTCTGCTGGGTGCGATGTTCGGTCTGCCGATTACGAACAATCCCATCTCCATGACCGCCGTCATCGGTGTCATCATTCTGGCAGGCACCGTTGTCAACTCCTCCATCGTCTTGATTGACTATATCCAAACCCGACGCAAGCAAGGGGAGGATAAAAACACCGCCATCATCAATGCCTGCCCACGCCGTGTTCGTCCGGTTTTGATGACCACCATGACCACCTGCTTGGGGCTGCTGCCCATGGCATTGGGTCTGGGTTCGGGTTCGGAATCCATGCAGCCAATGGCAATTGTCATGATTTCCGGCATGGTGATTTCCACCATCGTAACCCTGCTCTTCACTCCGGTCTATTATTCTTTGCTGGATAGCTTGACCGAGCGCATGGCACGCCGCCGCCACCGCAAGCACCCGGCTGCGGATGCTGATGAAGCGACAAATGCTTAAATCCCCTTTCTTTGCAAATAAAAAATCCTGTGTTTTCACACAGGATTTTTTATTTGCCTTACATTTCTTTTTTATTTCACGATTTCTGTTGCTGCGCCCACCAAGGCATTCACTTTTTCATCTGCCTGTGCATGGGTTTCGCCGCGCGCCATGATATAGACCTTGACCTTTGGTTCTGTACCAGATGGACGAATGATAAAGCTTGTACCATCTTCCAGCTCATAATACAGCACATTCGAGCCGGACAGCTCCATTTGCTCCACTGCACCCGTTGCCAGCACCTTGCGCTCGCCGCTTTGATAATCACGCACGGCAGCAACCCCTTCTGCTCCAACCTTTTGAAGTGGTGTCGTGCGCAGTTCCTGCATCAGTTCCGCCATGCGGGTCAAGCCTGCCACACCCGGCATGGTGATGGAAATGGTTTTCTCAGAGAAATATCCATAGGTTTCATAGATTTTTTCCATTGCTTCATATAGTGTCATGCCATGCGTGCGATAATATGCCGCCATCTCGGCAATCAACAAGGATGCTGTCACAGCGTCCTTATCCCGCGCGTAATCCCCGCATAAGTACCCATAGGATTCTTCATATGCAAAAATATATTCATGTGATTTTGCGATTTCCAACGCCTTAATCTTTTCTGCCAAGAACTTAAATCCCGTGAAGGTGTCGAAGCAGTCCACGTTATTTTGTTCACACACCACTCGCGCCATTTCGGTGGTAACAATGGATTTCAGCACGGCAGGATGCGCCGGCATCGTTCCGGTCAGCTTCTTTGCGGTGATGAGATATTCAATCAGCAGCACGCCGACTTGGTTGCCGGACAGCGTCACATACTCTCCATCACGACTGCGCAGCACAATGCCAGTACGGTCTGCATCTGGGTCAGTGCCGATAATCAAATCCACATCGTTTGCCTTTGCCAATGCAATGGCAAGTGCAAAGCCCTCTTTATTTTCTGGATTGGGACTGACCACCGTCGGAAAATCTCCATCTATTTGCATTTGCTCTGGCACACACAGCACGTGCTGATAGCCCAATCGCTTCAAAATTTCCGGCACTAGGCGGTAGCCTGCCCCATGAAACGGCGTATACACCAGCTTAAATTCGTCAGCGACTTGTTTGACGCAATCCGGATTGACCGACATCTTGAGTACTTCACCCAAATAAATTTCATCGGTTTCTTGTCCCAAAATCGTAATCATACCGTTTTGCACAAACGTGTCATAGTCGCCTGTTTTCACATCTTCAAACAAATCGATGGACGCCATTTCCTTGGCAACCACATCCGCTTCCGCCGGGGGTAGCTGTGCGCCGTCCTCCCAGTAGGCTTTATAGCCGTTATATTCCTTCGGGTTATGGCTTGCGGTGATATTGATGCCTGCCATACATCCATAGTGGCGAATGGCAAAAGACAGCTCTGGGGTCGGACGCAATTCGTCAAACAACCGCACCTTCACGCCATTTGCAGCCAAGATACACGCAGATAGTTGTGCAAACTCTGTAGACCCATGACGGCAGTCATACGCAATCGCAACGCCGCGTTCCATCGCTTCCTTTCCGTTGGATACCACAAGATTTGCCAGCCCCTGTGTCGCTTGTCCCACGGTAAAGCGGTTCATGCGATACCAACCCATGCCCAGCGTTCCCCGCAAACCTGCTGTACCAAAGGACAGCGGACCATAGAAACGGCTTTCGATTTCTCCCGCATCCTCTCGAATGCGCACGAGTTCTGCCCGTTCCTCTTCGGTCAATTCCGAACGGGACAGCCAGCGCTCATATTCTGCAATGTAGCTCATTCAAATCACCTCATGTAAAAAGTAGTGGTACGCAACAAAATGTTCCTCTCAATTATACTATATTTTACCTAAAAAGAAAACTGCATTTTGCGGAAAGCGCAATTCTTCTCCAAAACTCCATAAAAAATGCACTGCTTTTTCTAACGAAAGCAATGCACTTTTTTATGAACCTGTATTCATCTTCGTTTTGGCAGGCAACATCGCTTCTTTTCCTGCTTTTTGGACAAAATTTCACGGCGGATATAGGCAAATGCCGCCGCTTCCCCTTTGTCACGCAAGCAGACCAGCATCTGCTCCAACAGTCTTGCCGTGTGCGGATGCAGTAAATAATGCGTTTTTGAACGAGCGTAGTATTCATAAGGGTCTTGGTTGCGATATGCCGCCCCACGATACGTCTTGCTTGCTGCCATGCGGTCGCAAAACATCTCCACGACATATGCCACAGGCATTTCATTGCCTGCTAACGGCTGGTCCTCTCGTCCGCTGTAATCAATCCAATATTCCAGATGGTGTTTATTGCGCCCTTTATGATGCAGCCACGCTGCACTATAGCCTTTGACTTTGCGCTCCATTTCATTGGGGCTTCTGTCCCCTTGATAATACCGTGCCCCTACCAAAAATTCAATCGGTGTGTATTTGGAAAGGTCATGCGTCAGCCCCTGCCAATACAATCCCACGCGAAAACAATGCTGCATCACCAAATACCGATGACGATTGACCGTTTGCAAATGTGCCAGCCACTTAATCATGCGCAGACCTCCGGATTTCCTTTTCTCTCTTTGTTTCTTGATACGGCTTCACATCTGCCAGCTCCACCGACCCGCATGACGGCACTGACATCCACGCTTCCGGATGATTCGCCAGCGTTTGCAGCTCCTCAAACAGCTGCGCACCATGCCAGCCATCTGCCACCGCATGATTGGCAAATACCGCAACGGGTATCATCGTTGTTTCTGCCTGTGTCACATATTTTCCAAACGTGATGACGGGCTGCAACATGCGGCTTTGAAACGGAATGTCAAAAGAACAGCTTTGGAACGCAACCCATGGCACCATGGACATTGGTACACAATTTGCAGGCCGTTGCGGCTTGGTTTGATACCCCTTTGCATCCTTCCATTCTGCCATGTCCTGCACAACCGTTTGATAAAACTGCGCAAAATCCGCATCATAGGTACTCCATATATCCGAAAATGTCTGGTCATCCGGATGAAAAATCGTGTATCCCGGGTGCATGCTGTCATAAAACCCCAATCGGCCTTCCGCATCATATGCCATGCGAAATGCACGAATGCGATTGACCGCTGTGGTCGCCAGATACAGCATCACGGGATAAAACCGTAAGTGCCGTGCACGCACCATTTTATGCAAACAGGTGATGTCAATCTGTGCTGTCAGATTCCAATTCACCGGCAAAAATGTGGTATATGCCGCATAATGTGTGCGTCGCTCCCACTGCTCCATGTCCAACAAATGAAATGCCATTTGTCCGCCCACCTCTCTCTGCTATGATTCTATTGTAGCAGAAAGCTGTGTTTTTTCAAGCCTTTTCCCATAGATAGGTGCTTATACCCACTTTAAAATGTCTCGTTTCATCCTTGCAATGATACGCTTCTCCAATCTGGAAATATAGGACTGGGAAATCCCCAGCATATCTGCCACTTCCTTTTGCGTCATGCTCGTCTGCCCCCCCAACCCAAAGCGCAGAGAAATGATTTGCTTTTCCCGTGTTGGCAGCTTTGCCAGTGCCCGATGCAGCAATTGACGGTCCACTTCCTCCTCCAATGGCTGCAGCACGCTGTCCGGTGCCGTACCCAAAATATCAGAAAGCAACAGTTCATTGCCGTCCCAATCGGAGGACAACGGCTCGTCGAAGGACACCTCGGTTCTCTGTCCGGAGATTTTCCGCAAATGCATTAAAATTTCATTTTCAATGCAGCGAGATGCATAGGTTGCCAGCTTGGTATTTTTATCACTTTTATAGGTACCGACCGCTTTGATAAGCCCTATCGTGCCAATTGAAATCAAATCTTCCGCACCAACGCCTGTATTTTCAAATTTCTTGGAAATATAGACCACCAGCCGCAAATTATGCGCAATCAATTGGTCACGCGCACCCGTATCGCCGGCATACCATGCTTTTAGTGTTGCCGCCTCTTCCGCTCGTTCCAACGGTGCGGGCAAAACCTCGGTTCCGCCAATATATTGTATGGGCATCCCCTGCAGCATGCCATGCTTTTGCAAAAATTGCAGAATTTTCACTTGCAAACACCGTAACAGCATAGATTTTTCTCCTTTCAGCATCCATACAACCTCTTTTTGCACCACTTTCATCTTTCACAGCCCTATCAACCCTTCATATCGTCCTTGTGCAATCGGATATGGTGTCAACGCAACCAACGCATCATAGGATTTTCCTTTTCGCAGTACACACTCTGGACGCAGTGCCAACAGCATGCCCTCCTTTGTGCCAACTGCATGATAGGGTAACAGACAGAACCGTTTCCGATAGCGTCTTGGAATTTGAGAAAACAGTCCTGCACTGTCCTGACTGCCGCTTGCGGTTGCCAAAAACAGCAGTTCTGTCGGCAGTATCCGCGCCAGTGCATGCCGTTCCACCACCAAAACAGGCTTTCCGCTGATGGGGTCTGTCAAATCATTTCCGCTGTCCAGCAGCATTTGAAACCGCTCTTGCTTTCCTGCAAAACAAATCTCCACCACTTCCAGCGTATCCTGCACAGCACCATGCTTGGCTGTGCCACGGAACAGCACCCCGCTGAGCACATAGGCAAGGACGCACGCACTGAGCACCACCGTCAGCGGCACATCCATATAATAGGCGCCGAGCTGCCCCAGATATGTACCTGTGGCAAAATACAAGGCGGATACACAACCTGCAAACCCAAAAGAAACCAGCAGAAACAACAGGCATCGTTTGATGAACTGCGGGGTACTTTGCGCACCATATGCCAGATAGACCATCCCGCCCCCTACTGCAAACCGCATCGGAATCCAGAGCAATGCCGTAGCTATGGGAAACACCGTCACAACCGCATACCCTGCGCCCACCAATGCCCCTGTCACCAAGCGATACCGCCGCACATACAGACCGGCAAGCTTTGCCGTTGCGCCCAACAGCAGATAATCGATGCAAAAGTTAAGTGCAAACAGCACATCTACGTAAATAACCTCCAACCATCTATCCACCTCCTACGCCGCCATTGCTGTTGACCCTCTGGTGCTTCTTAGTATAGCCGAACCGCATGCAATCTTCTGTCAAAAACAGGGGCTGTGCTTTCTGTCTATACCGCAAAAAAACCGCCTTCTTTCGAAAGCGGTTTTGGGGCACTATCTTTGCTTATGGTGTTGTGAGATAATCATCCAACACACCCTTTGTTTCTGTTGTGTCAAAATAAATCGATTGATTTCCACTGAAAATCGTGGGTGCAACGGAAGCGCTGGTGAAAATCGGCACAAACTTTTCGGTTTCGCCACCTATCTGCACGCCCAGCAGCGTTCGCAGGCTATCGCCGTTTGCAATCGTCTGCGTCTGCATCGGCAGATAGATTGCCGCCGCCTCTGGATATAACATCGATACATTCTGTCCGGAAACGCTTTGTCCGTTTTCTGCAAGTGGCTCTTCCAAACAAACGGAAATTTCAATTGTTGGTGCCGCCGCCTTCAATGCTTGCAGCTGCTGCACGAGGGTCTGCGACCGCACAGTCAAATCTGCATTCGTGCCATATGCAATCCGCTGTACATTCCCCTGCGTTGGCCAACCAAAGGAGTTTAGAATGACTTCATCAAAGCCCAAGCGTTCACACTCCTGCACAAGCTTTGTCAGATATTGCACTGACGCATCGCTTGCAGGGTCCATACAGCGTTTGGTGTTATATATCCAAGCACTGTTGCTTGTATTCTTCAGCAAAGCCGCTGGATTTTGTCTGGGATACAAATTATCTTGATACGCATAGAGCACCGCCGTCATATGCAAGCCCGCCGCCTTTAAAATCTGTAGCGCACTCAAAACCTCTGTCTTCGATGTGCTCATCACCGCTGTTTTTTGTATCTCCGCAATCTCTGACGGGTACCACAAATTCCCTTCCTCGTCCTTCAACAGCACGGATGCGGCATTGATGCTTCCCTGCTCCTGCAGCGCAATTACCTGCTGCAAATAGGTCGCATCCCCAAGCTTATCCACTGGCAGTTCCAAGGTCTTAGTTGGCGTTGCTGCCACCTCCTGCGGTACACTTTCCGCCGGGTTTTTGTCAGTTTGCGTTGTTTCCTGCGAATCCGGCACAGCTACAGCCGATGGCTCGGTTTGCTGCGGATGATTCTGCGCATACTCTTCCTTCCACTCTTGAAAAGCGTCTTGAAAAAAAAGAAGGAAAATGGCGCAGGCTGCAATAAACATGCATAATGTGATAATCACAATATTTCGGAGCAATTTTTGATGTTGATTGCGCTGTCCGCGATACGGCTGATACATTGGGATTTCAACTCCTTTTTCTTTCTTTTTCACCAAGAAATCAGCGCGGGGGACAATGAAAATCCCATCCCCCGCGCCGTCCTTATTGTTATCCTGCCCAACCGGCATCCTTTGTAAACATTATGCCTTGGGGGGTTCTTCTGCCTTTTTCGCTGCAGCTTCCTTTGCCTTGGCAGCCTTGGCTGCCTGCATTTCCTTGAACTTCGCCTTCTCCTCTGCGGTTGGGATTGGTTCAATGGTATTGCGCGGGCAAACCTTTGCACACATCTTGCAGTTTTTGCACTTGGTGTAATCAATCACGGCTACACCGTTAACAACGTGGATTGCATCAAACGGACAGGTCTTTTCGCACAATCCGCAGCCGATACAGCCAACGGTGCAAACCTTCATCACTTCCGGACCCTTCGCCTTGGAAGAGCAGTTGACGTGTGTTTTGCACTTATCCGGCACAATATCAATGATATGCTGCGGACAAGCTGCCACGCACTTCTTACAAGCGGTGCACTTTTCGCTGTCCACCTTTGCCACACCATCAATCACATGAATTGCATCAAACGGACATGCGTTCTCGCAGGTGCCCAAACCAACACAAGCAAAGGAGCACGCCTTCGGACCGCCTGCAACACGCAGTGCTGCCGCACAATCCTGCAATCCCTCATACTTTGCCTTGTCTGTTGCATTCAAACCGCCATTGCAGTGCACGTGTGCAACCATTTTGTCGCCGCTGCCTGCCTCAACGCCCATGATTTCTGCAACCTTTGCAGCAGTTGCCGCACCGCCTACCGGACAGCCGTTGACCGGCGCCTTGCCTTCTACAATGGCAGATGCCAGACCGCCGCAGCCAGGAAAGCCGCAGCCGCCGCAGTTTGCACCCGGCAACGCATCCTGAATCAGAGGCAGACGTTCGTCCACTTCCACCTTAAAGATTCTGGAGGCGAAACCAAGAATCGCACCAAACAGCACGCCCATGATACCGAGCACCAATACCGCATATATAATGGTAGTCATTTTGTTTCTTTCCCTCCTTTACCAAATCTTCAAGCCACTGAAACCGCAGAATGCCAATGCCAGCAAAGAAGCGGAAATCAGAGCAAGTGGGAATCCTTCAAAGCACTTGGGACACTTTGCCGTTACATCCAAACGCTCACGAATGGACGCAAACAGGCAAATTGCCAGTGTGAAACCGATACCGCCGGTCACACCATACACCAAGGATTCAATGAAGCTATAACCATTCTGGATGTTCTGCAGTGCAGCACCCAAAACCGCACAGTTTGTTGTAATCAGGGGCAGGAAGATGCCGAGTGCCTGATACAAAGACGGCATCGACTTCATCATGAACATTTCAATAAACTGTACCAAGGTTGCGATAATTAGGATAAATGCGCCTGTCTGCATGAAGCTCAAACCAAGCGGCACCAACACAAAGGTATTGACCAGCCAGGTTGCCACAGAAGCCAGGCCCATAACGAAGATAACCGCCATACCCATGCCAGCTGCGGTATCTACTTTCTTGGAAACGCCCATGAACGGACAAATACCAAGGAATTGCGACAAAATAAAGTTATTTGTCAAAATCGCAGCAAGTGCGATGGAAAGTATTTCTGTCATCGGTTAGTCTCCCTTCTTCAGCAGCTTCTGCATCGCTGCAATGATAAAGCCGAGGGTCAAGAAGCCACCTGCCGGCAGAATGAACATAGTCATCGGCTGTGTAGACAGGAACGGCACCAGAATACCGGTCTTGCTGATGATGCCTGCGCCAATGGTGCCAGCACCCAGCAGTTCACGTACAACAGACATCAGTGCCAATGCAAACGTAAAGCCAAGACCCATCGTCACACCATCGATTGCGGATGGAAGCACCGTATTTTTCGATGCAAAGGACTCTGCACGTCCCAAAATGATACAGTTTACAACAATCAGCGGAATAAACAAGCCCAAAGAAGCGTGCAAATCCGGCATATATGCCGCAAGTATCATATCTACAATGGTTACAAAGCCCGCAATAACGGTGATATATGCTGCAATACGCACCTGAGAAGGAATGAATTTACGCAGCAAAGAAATAACCATATTGGAGCATACCAAAACGGCGGTTGCCGACAAACCCATGCCGATACCGTTGACCAGCGAAGTGGTGGTTGCCAACGTCGGGCACATACCAATCAGCTGCACCATAACCGGGTTTTCATAAATCAAACCGTTTTTAAACTGTTCGGAAATTTTCATTTTTCTTTACCCCCTTTTAAGACAGACTTGCGACATATTCGCAAGCAGCGTCTACGCCGTTGGTAACTGCTCGAGAGGTAATTGTCGCACCGGTGATTGCTTCAATCGTGCCGCCATCCTTGGTCACTGCCAAGCTGCCGTCCGCTGCCGCACCCACATATTGACCGGAGAATTCCGCTTCCGGTGCCTTTGCGCCAAGCCCCGGTGTTTCCGTCATGGACAGAATCTTGATGCCCGCCAAAGTGCCGTCTGCATTGATGCCGACAATCATGTCAATCGGACCGCCGAAGCCGCCTGGTGCTGCTTCCACACAATAGCCCTGACCTTCTGTCGCCTTGTAAACCGCCAAAACCACACCATTCGGGTCATTTGCTTCCACTTCGTCAAACTGTGCATCCGGAATCAACGCCTGCAATGCCGACTGCAGCGCCTTTTCGTTGTTGTCTGCAATCAGAGGTGCAGTGACGCTGTTGGTGACACCCAACAGACCTGCCACGACACCGGTAATCACCAGCAGTACAGCTGCCAAGTGTGCGATGCCCGGTTCGCGCTTCTTCTCGACTGTGTTTGCGCTCATATCACTTCGCCTCCTTTGCTGCTGCTGCCTTCAGTGCTTTTGCTTCTGCGCTGGTCGGATAACCGAACTTGCGCGGCTGTGCCTTCATATCAATCAGCCAAACCGCAGAGTTCATCAGCAGAATGGAGTAAGAAACGCCTTCGGACATACCGCCAAAATAGCGAATGAACACGGTCAGCAGACCGCAGCCAATACCAAAGATAATCTGACCCTTCGGGGTGACTGGGCTGGTTGCATAGTCGGTTGCCATGAAGATTGCACCCAGCATCACACCGCCGGACAACAGCTGTGCCAGCATCCATTCCAGACGCGGTACATCGCCCAGCGGGAACAGGAAGGTCAGTACAGCAACAGTCAGCAAATATGCTGCCGGAATGTTAATGGTAATAACCTTGCGATACAGTAAGTATGCACCGCCAACCAGCAGTGCCAGTTCGGAAACTTCACCGATTACACCGCCGGTTTGTCCCAAAAGCATATCCAGCAAAGTGGTGCCTTCCGGCATCATGCCATGCTTTAAAGATGCAAGCGGGGTTGCCCCGGAAATCGCATCGGTGTTCACCGTGCCAAACAGCGGCATTTTAGAGCCCGGCAATGCCCAAGTGGTCATCAGACCCGGCCAAGATGCCATCAAGAACGCACGACCTGCCAGTGCAGGGTTCATAAAGTTCTTACCAAGACCGCCGAACAGCATCTTCGTAATCACGATTGCGAAGAAAGAGCCCAGCACTGCCATCCACAGCGGAGAAGACGGCGGAATGTTATATACCAGCAAGATACCGGTAACTACCGCAGACATATCGCCGATGGTTGCTTTTTGGTGCATTGCCTTATTGTAAGCATATTCAAATACAACACAGGAAATCACACCGACCAAGGTCAGCACAAGGCTGCGCATGCCAAATGTGAAAATCGCAACCGCAAGCGCCGGAATCAGAGCGATTACGACATCCAGCATAATGCTTCTAGTGTCCTCATCGCTTTTGATATGCGGCGATGATGTGACAACTACTTTACTCAAATCGTACATCGAATCATTTCCCCCTTACTTCTTCGCCTGTGCAGCACGGCGTGCTTCCATAATCTTCGCCTTGGACAGACGGAACTGCTGCACCAGCGGAATGCGTGCAGGGCACTCAAATGAGCAGCAGCCGCACTCGATACAGTCGAGCATGCCGACCTTCACCGCTTCATCCAAATCGCCGGCCTTGCCATATACATTCATGTAAATCGGGAGCAAATGCATCGGACATACGCCAATACACTTACCGCAGCGAATACATTCCGGCTCTTCCACACGCTTGTCCTCTTCTCCGCAGAAAGACAGGAACGCATTGCTGCCCTTCATCACAGGAGGTTCTAAGGAGAACTGCGCAACACCCATCATCGGGCCGCCTGCGAGCAGCTTGTTGGGAGGCTCTTTATAGCCGCCGCATGCATCAATCAGCTTGACCATCGGCGTACCGACTCTTGCTTCCAAGTTCTTCGGATTCACCACTGCAGAGCCAGAAACGGTTACGATGCGGCGAATCACCGGCATGCCGGTTGCAAAACGGCGATACACCGCACCCGCAGTGTCAGTATTAAACACGGCGCAGCCAGCGTCTGCCGGCAGCTTGCCGCTGGGCACTTCTCTGCCTGTAACCGCATTGATGAGCTGCTTTTCTGCACCCTGCGGATAACGGCACTTGAGCGGGCAAAGCTTGAGCACCGGATCCCCTGCGATGAGCTTTTCGATGCCCGGGAAGGTATCGCTCTTGTTTTCTTCGATGCCAATCAGTGCCTGCTTAACCCCCAGAATCTTGACAAGCAGACGAAGACCTTCGATGATTTCTTCCGGACGCTCCAGCATCAAACGATGGTCACTGGTGATGAACGGTTCGCATTCTGCGCCATTCATAATGATGGTGTCGACCTTGCCGATACCGGACTGGATTTTGATGTGGGTCGGGAATGTTGCACCACCATGTCCCACAATACCGCCGGTGCGGATGTGTTCAATGCGCTCTTCGGTGCTCATTGCCTCGAAGTCATACGGATGCACCGATTCATGCAAGCGATCTTCCTTGTCATTTTCGATGACAACAGACATCACCTTCAAACCGTTCTGATGCAGACGCGGTTCAACAGCAATGACCTTGCCCGAAACAGAAGCATGCACAGGTGCGGACACTGGTACAGTTGCCTCCGCAACCATCTGCCCCATGTCCACAATGTCTCCCACCTTCACGATAGGAGTTGCGGGCGCGCCGATATGCATAGACACCGGCAGAATTACCAGGTCAGGTGCCGGCATCATTTCGATCGGCTTAGTGTTGGTTGCGGCCTTAAATCCAGGATCTGCATGTGTGCCCGGATGAATACCGCCACGGAACGTGTACGCCATTTACAGATTCACCTCTCATTTATTTTTTGTCACATAAATAAGCCACGCACCTAAATCCTCTTGCAAACAAAGTCGGTGCCCGGCTTATTTCGTCTGATTTGAATCCCCCTGCCGAAGCAAGGCTCGTAACGCAAATTGCTACAAATAAGATTATAATAAAACTATTCCAAAATAACAACACTTTTTGCGCAAAAAAATATCAAAAAATAAATCTTTTTTCATCTTGCCCCTTTCTATCCGCAAAACACCCCCTCGTTTTCCAGACTTTACAGCACAGAAAACTCCATTTCCAGTACATCTATCCCGCTGTCAATCTGTAAAGAAGGCTGTCGCAGCAGCCGCAACGCCTCCAAATCATCCGGAATACTCAGCACCACCCGTGTTCCCGTAGGTTCGTTCGGATAGGACAGCAGAATGCCGCTGTGCAGCCCTGCGATGTGCTCTGCAAGGGAAAGTCCGAGTCCCCGCAGCGGTTTTTTGCCCCCTGCCTGCTCCTCCTGCGGACTTCTCCACTCGCTGCATATTTGTTCCATATTTTCCGCTGTCATGCCCCGTCCGTCATCTGCAATGCCAAAATTGACCCGCCTGCCGCTGTGCCACAGCGAGAGTATCACCGTATGCGAGGCCGCTTGCATCGCATTGGTCAGCAAATTCCCAACCGCCTGCTGCATCAGATTTTCATCAAACACCAGCAAACAGCGTTCCGGAGCACGCAGTTCCACTTGCACCCTGTTTTGGGGCATTCTTTCGACAATTGTGCGGCAAAATGCCGCCGCATCACGCATTTGCAAATCCAACTCATACTCATACTGCAGCTCCTGCAACAGTGCAGCATGCCGTTGTGCTCGTAAAATACGCAAGCTATTTTTACGGATTTTCGCCTTAATTTCCGCTTGCTGCTCTGGCTTTCCAATCTCCAGCTGTGCTGTCAGTGCCAGCAGCATCGCAATATAGTTGTTGGTTTGCCGTGTCGCAAATTGTGAAATGGCATCAAAATTATATTCTTCCTGCCGCGGCATCAGTCGCAGCAGCAAACGCTGGGGCACCGCCCGCACTTCCACCGCATATCCTACCCCATCAATGGTTTCCCAAAGCTGCGCACTTTGGTGTTCCTGCAAACACAATTCCAGCGCTTCGCAGGTGTAGGCAGACAAAACTTCCCGTATCGGCTGCAAAACCCGTGCCTGCAAAATCCGTTTAGCACCCTCCGTCAGACTGCTGATGCGCATATCTTCGGAAAGCTGCACGAACGCCTGATTTTCCACCGCCAGCATTGCCAGCATCTGCTGCTGCAACGCCTCATCCTTCCATATACTATTCAAAAACTGGCTGTTCAATCTGAATCTTCTCCCTGCCATTCATCCAAATATGAGTCCCTCACCTCATCATGTTTTACGATTCATTCTATTGTCGCACCCAACCCTCTTCATAGGGATGTCTCCTTCTACTTTGTGCAAATTCCGCCTGCCTTTCCAAGGGAATTTCTTCTATTTTGTGCTTTGCACGGCTTTTGCAAATAAAGATTTCACCCCTCCGCGAAATCTTATAACAAGTCTTTTGACATCCCAATTCAATATTATAGCATCCCATTGTGCGAAACAGCAAGGCAATATACAACTTTCCTACATGAATTCGCTAAAAAAAATATTGCTTTCTGATATTTTTTTAACAGGTTTACACTTGCGAAAATCAGACAAAATAGTGTATAATACTTTTAACCAATTTATTATGGATATAATTTAGGAGGATTTACGCATGGGTATTAAAGTAGGCATCAATGGTTTCGGTCGTATCGGTCGTCTGGTGTTCCGCGCAGGATTGAGCAATCCTGACATTGAGTTTGTTGGCATCAACGATCCTTTCATGTCTCCTGACTACATGGCATATATGCTTCGTTATGACACGATGCATGGTCAGTACAAGGGTACCATTGAGTACACAGACAGCTCGATCATTGTTGACGGCAAGGAAGTAAAGTTCTTCGACAAGATGAATCCGGAAGAAATCCCGTGGGGCGAAGTCGGCGCAGATTATGTTGTTGAGTCCACCGGTGTGTTCACCACAACCGAAAAGGCTTCTGCACACATCAAGGCTGGCGCAAAGAAGGTTGTCATTTCTGCTCCTTCCGCTGACGCACCGATGTTCGTTATGGGCGTAAACCAGGACGTTTACACCAAGGACATGACCGTGGTTTCCAACGCTTCCTGCACCACCAACTGCTTGGCACCGATTGCAAAGGTTCTGAACGATAACTTCGGCATCACCGATGGCTTGATGACCACCGTTCACTCTACCACTGCAACCCAGAAGACCGTTGACGGCCCTTCCAAGAAGGACTGGCGCGGCGGCCGTGCGGCTTCCGGCAACATCATTCCGTCTTCTACCGGCGCTGCAAAGGCTGTTGGTAAGGTTATTCCGGAACTGAACGGCAAGCTGACTGGTATGTCCATGCGTGTTCCGACTTTGGACGTTTCTGTTGTTGACTTGACTGTCAATCTGGCAAAGCCGGCAAAGTATGACGAAATCTGCGCTGCAATGAAGAAGGCTTCTGAAGGCGAACTGGCAGGCATTCTGGGTTACACCAATGAAGCTGTTGTTTCTTCTGACTTCCTCGGCGACGCTCGTACCTCCATCTTCGACGAAACCGCTGGTATTGCGCTGACCGATACCTTTGTAAAGGTCGTTTCCTGGTATGACAACGAATGGGGCTACTCCAACAAGGTTCTGATGCTGATTCAGCACATGTCCTCTGTTGACAACGCTTAAGCTGTTTTTCTTCGGAAAGCAGAACTCCGTTCGCACACCTGTTGTGTAAACAAAGCACCTCTTATCCAAGGATTTCACTTGTGATAAGAGGTGCTTTTCTGTGCTCTTAACCCGTATTCATCTGTCAAAGCAAAGAACTTCCCCTGCCATCAGCTTCCACTGTTTTTAAAAAATGTACGTATTTTTGTCCACAGCCCTGTGGATTGTTTGTCATGGGTCGACATCTCTGGAATCTTGCCCGCCTCTTGAATCGCCTGCTCAATGAAAAACTTTTGGCAATCCACCGCATTATACTGCGCTCCCTGTGGGTGTGCAAATGTCCCGTCAGACTGCATAATTCGTGACTTGGTGTTATCATGCCACTGGATTTCCCAAATATCTTCCAATCGCTGCAAAACATCCTCTGCATACACAGGGCACGCAATTTCTACACGTTTTTGGGTATTTCGTGTCATCAAATCAGCCGAACCTATATACATACGGCGACTTTCGCTCTTGCCAAAGCAATAAATACGTGCATGCTCTAAATATCGTCCCACAATACTGTGAATTTCAATATTTTCCGTTTTATCTTTCACGCCCGGCAGCAAGCAGCAAATCCCGCGCACAATCAATCGAATACGTACACCTGCACAGGATGCCTCTGACAGACGTGTCAATACCTCTCTGTCGGTTAAGGAATTGAGCTTCATACGAATTTCACCTTGTCCGCCCAACTTTGCCACCGCAATCTCTTCATCAATCGCCGCAAGAATGCCCGCCTTTAACCCAATAGGTGCCACCAAAAGACTGCTGTACTCTCCTTCCAGATTTCCAATCGCCATATTTTTGAAAAACGCCGCTGCATCGGCACCGATATTCGGCTCCGCCGTCATAAGCGAAAGGTCTGTATACAGCTTTGTGGTTTTTTCATTATAATTGCCGGTGCCAATTTGGGTGATATACTGAATTTTATCGTGACTGCGGCGTGTAATCAAGCAAATCTTAGAATGTACCTTAAAGCCCTCAATGCCATAAATCACACGACACCCTGCATCCTCCAGTCGTTCTGCCCAGTCGATATTGTTCTGCTCGTCAAAACGGGCACGCAGCTCCATAAGTGCTGTCACTTCTTTTCCATTTTCCGCCGCTTCAATCAGATAACTAACCAGTTTTGAGGTGCTTGCCAAACGATAAATTGTAATGCGGATGCTGAGCACCGCCGGGTCAACGGCCGCCTCTCGCAGCAGCTGCAAGAACGGCGTAATGCTTTCATATGGATAATGCAGGAAAATATCTTTTTTGAGTACCTGCGGCAAAATCGCCTCTCCCTGCTTGAGGTGATTGGACTTTTGCGGGGTAAATTCTGGATATGTGATGCGGAACCCTTCCGGCAATTTATCTCCTAATCCAAACACGTATCCCATTTTTAACGGTGCTTTGCTGAAAAAAACACGTTCTTTTTGCATTTGCAGACGCTCACAAAGCTCCTCAATCATTTCCTGCGGCAGCTGTCCCTGAATTTCCAAGCGAACCGGTGCCAGTCTGCCTCGTTTTTTCAGCACTTTCTTCATATGCAGACGATAATCATCATCCACATCAAAGTTTTCATCTTCAGGGCTGATGTCGGCATTGCGCGTCACCTTAATCACTGCTTTTTCCGTAATGGAATATGTATTATCGAAAATCTTCTCCGCAAAATGCAGCAAAATCTCTTCCATCAGCACATATCGCACACCATCCCCTTCCAGCAGCACCATCGGCGGCAGTGACTGTGCCATCGGAATAATTCCCATCGCATTTTGCTTGCCGCCGTGCAGCTTCAGCAGCACATGCAGCACATTATTACTTAAATGCGGGAACGGATGGTGCATATCCACAATCTGTGGAGAAAGTACCGGCATCACATAATTTTCAAAATATTTATCAATAAATTTTTTATCACTTCCCGAAAGCTCGGCAGGATTGATCCGTGCCACGCCAAACCCCCGCAGTGCCTGCTCCACCTCCTCAAAGGTATGGTCACGCCTGCGATACAGCGGAATCAGTTGCTTGAAAATTTGCTCTAATTGGACTTGCGCACTCCAACCGCTTTTGTTGTCGATATGCTTTTCATGCAGCATGGCTATATCAGTCAAACTGCCCACACGAATCATAAAAAACTCATCCAAATTGCTTTCAAAAATTGACACAAATTTCAAGCGCTCGTATAGCGGCACGGCAACATCCTGTGCTTCTTCCAGCACACGCTCATTAAAACGAAGCCAAGAAATTTCTCGATTTTGTGTGTAGCTTATATCATATTTTGTTTGGATTTCATCCAGATTTTTGTTCATGAATTGTCTCCCCTCAATCTATGCAAACGAAATACCAATATATAATAGTATAACATGGAAAGCAATTTCCAAACAGCATGTTTTTGTAAAATCCTACACAATAAAACGTTAATTTTTTGTAAAACCATCGGTTCGTGTTCTTCTTTCATCGTCTGTATTCGTATTTTTCGTCTGAAAACATCGTAAAAAATCTTCTTCCCTTGCCAAAAAGCGCAAAAAAATCCACGCACTCCGGCGTGGCTGCTTGGACGATTTTATTTTTCGCTGTGTGTGGTTTCTTCTTCCTGTCCTTCAAAAATCAAATCGTCGATGTCCTCGACCTTGCGCTTCTCAGACAGAACGCTATGCGGAATCTGCATGGTATCTCACCCTCTTTCTGCTGAACTGTTTTTTTCAGTATAGCACAAAAGGCGTGTCGATACAAAAAAGATTCTGTAAATTGTTTCTTGTGGTGTAAAATTCAATTAAAGTGCCCCGCCATTGCCGTTGCAGCCTGATTAGTAACCTGCACGAGAGCAGGTGGGTCTCCTATCTGTATCCGCTGTGCTTCCAACTTCCACCCGAGGGCGGGAGGCCTGCACTTGCATACAGAAGATTTTTCGGAATCCCGATACCAAATTGTGGGTTAAAAAAAGACTGCTGTCAAACATGGCAGGGCAACTCTTACATGCGATACTGTCGTGTATTATTCTGCTTCGTAAGCTTCTTCCACGTGTTCCATAACTGCCTGATAAACACGGTCAGCAATTTCATCATCTTCTACAGATGTCAAAACTTCCTCGCCGTCTTCCTCTACGATTTGCAGAATCACAACTTCTGCCTCATCCTCCACAGCAAGTTCCGCCGGAATAAAGGCCAGATAGGTTTCGCCGTCCATCTCAACCGTATCGATATGCTGAAACTCTTGTTCATTGCCGTCTTCATCGGTCAAGACTACATAATTGTTGCCGAATTCCTCGCTCATAGTGCACCTCCTGGTTTGTTAATGCGGATTCTATGCCACGTTGTCTGTGCTTTTAGCATAGACCATTTTGCACATTTTTTCAACACCTACACAAAAAAAACTTTTGGTAATTTGCTGTTTTCCTGTTCAACTCAATGCTTAAGATACCCTATCTTATGCCTTACTGTCAAGTACCATGCGCAGATTTTTTTTACATTGTATTTTATTTTCGAAAAATCAAAAAGACCCTTGACAGCTGCCATTTTTGTCTGCTATACTGTTTTAGTACAAAAAAGCAGGGCTCCGTCCTCACCCGCCGCAATTTGCAACCGGGTTAACAGTGCATTGCGTTTCTTCAAAAAGCTATTCATTATGATAGTAACCACAAGAAGCGTAACCTGTATTGGAACGGATGGTATCTGCCATCCGCTTTTTTATTTTTCCCCTTTCGGGAACGAACTTTTATGTTTGGAGGTGCTCCCTTATTAGCAGCATGGAACATCAGATCAATGAGGAAATTCGTGACAGAGAAGTCCGTCTGATTGGCAACGACGGCGAGCAGCTTGGTATCCTGCCCTTGCAGAAAGCACAAGCACTTGCTGACGAGCGCGGAATGGATCTCGTCAAGATTGCCCCTCAGGCACAACCGCCGGTATGTAAGATTATGGATTACGGTAAGTTCCGTTTCGAGCAGGCAAAGCGCGAAAAGGAAGCTCGCCGCAATCAGCACGTTGTCGAAATCAAAGAGATTCGCCTGACACCCAACATCGATATTGGCGACCTCAATGTCAAAACCAATCGCGCACAAAATTTCCTACGCGAGGGTAACAAGGTTAAAGTTGCAGTTCGTTTCCGTGGCCGAGAGGTGACCCATTCCTCTATTGGACAGGGACTGCTCCTTCGTTTTGCAGAAATCTGCAAGGAATATGGCACGGTCGAAAAAACGCCGAAGTTGGAAGGTCGTCAAATGATCATGTTCCTGGCACCGATTAAGGATGCTGCCAAGGAGCCCAAAGAAAAAAAATCTTAAGAAAACCATTGTCCGCGCCCATTTCCATTGCTGAAATTGGTGCGCAGCAAATGAGAGGAGAACCACCATGCCCAAGATTAAAACGCACAGCGGTGCGAAAAAGAGATTTTCTGTGACCAAGAGCGGCAAGATTAAGCGCGGCCATGCCGGCAAGCGTCACCTGCTCAACGGCCATGGCAAGACTGCCAAGCTGAAGCGCCATCTTCGCAAGGAAGGCTTTACGGATGCAACCAACACTGCACAGATCAAGCGTCTGATTCCGTACATGTAATCAATCATTCCCTACGACACTGATTTTAGGAGGAACTAAGCAATATGGCAAGAGTCAAGGGCGCGATGATGACGCGCAAAAGAAGAAAGAAGATTTTAAAGCGTGCTAAGGGTTACTGGGGCGCAAAATCTACCCATTATAGAGTTGCAAATCAGGCAGTGATGAAGAGCCTGAAGTACGCTTACATCGGCAGAAAGCAGAAGAAGCGTGACTTCCGCCGCCTGTGGATTACCCGTATTTCCGCAGCTTGCAAGATGAACGACATCAACTACAGCCGTTTCATGAACGGACTGAAGAAGGCTGGTATCGACATCAACCGCAAGATGCTGTCTGAACTGGCAATCAGCGACAACGCAGCTTTCGTAGCACTCGTTGCAAAGGCAAAGGCTGCACTTTAATTTTTGCATTTTTCAGAAGCATGACGCCTAGGTGTCATGCTTCTTTTTTGATATTTTGATACAAAAATATTTACTTTGCCGCCCATGCGTGGTATAGTCTTTTTCGGATGGCATTCCGAAAAGAAGCTATACCTCATAACGCATTATTTTTGAGTTTGGTGTTGTGAAATCTTTCATGACACCTCGGCAGCTTATATCTGCTGTGCAGAATAAGACTCCCGCTTCTCCTAAGTTCTCTTAGGAGGTGATTTATCTGATGAAAATAGGTTTTATCGGCGCAGGAAAAGTCGGGTTTTCGCTCGGCAAATACTTCTGCGACCACCAACTGGCTGTCACGGGCTATTACAGCCGCACGCCTGCGTCCGCCCTTGAAGCCGCAGCTTTTACCCGCACCAAACAATACGAGTCGCTCACACAAATTGTCAAGGAGAACGATGTCTTGTTTCTCACGGTTTCCGACAGTGCGATTGTTTCTGTCTGGGAATCTCTCAAAAAGCTGCCCATCAAAAATAAAATCGTATGCCATTGCAGCGGCGCCCTCGCCTCTGCCATCTTTTCGGACATGCAGCAAACAGAAGCCTTCGGCTATTCTGTGCATCCGCTCTGCGCAATGCACGACAAATACACCTCGCATCTGTCCCTTGCGCAGGCACTTTTCACTGTGGAGGGCGATGCCCCCCAACTGGACACCATCTGTTCCCTGCTGCGCCAGACAGGCAATCGCCTGCAAATCATTGCCCCAGCGCACAAGTCCCGCTATCACGCCGCAGCCGTTGTGGTCAGCAACCACACCGTGGCACTGCTGCAGGTTGGCATGGACTTGCTCGCACAATGCGGATTCTCCCAAGAAGACGCCAGACAGGCACTGCTCCCCTTGCTGTCTGGCACAGTCGAGAATCTGCAGCATGCTTTGCCTGCGGCAGCACTGACAGGTCCTGTGGAACGTGGTGACGCTGCCACCGTCGGGCGGCATCTGCAAACGCTTACCGGCACAGACCGCGTGCTGTACCGCCTGTTATCCGAAAAGCTGATGTGTCTTGCGCATCAAAAACACCTCGAACGTGATGATTCTGCATTGGAGGAATTACTGCATCATGAAGCATACGATTACAACGATACAACAACAAAAACAAGCCCACGATAAAATTACCATGCTCACCGCTTATGACTATTCTACCGCCAAGCTGATGGACGAAGCAGGCACAGAAATGCTGCTCGTCGGCGATTCGCTCGGCATGGTCATGTTGGGCTATGAAGATACCCTTTCTGTCACCATGGAGGACATGATTCATCACACCCGCTGCGTGTCCCGCGCCGCAAAGCAGGCGATGGTCGTGGCAGATTTGCCGTTTATGTCCTATCAAGTATCCGTGCAGGATGCCGTGCGCAATGCAGGGCGTCTGATACAGGAAGGTCGTGCACACGCCGTTAAACTGGAAGGCGGTGCCGTGGTCTGTCCGCAGATTCGTGCCATTGTCGATGCCTCCATCCCCGTGGTGGCGCATCTGGGGTTAACCCCCCAGTCTGTCAATGCCTTCGGCGGGTTCAAGGTGCAGGGCAAGGGGCTGGACGCCGCACGGCGGCTGATTGCGGATGCCCTTGCCATCGAGCAGGCAGGTGCATTCAGCGTGGTGTTGGAATGTGTACCCGCACCGCTTGCGGCACTGATTTCTGAAAAGCTTTCCATCCCCACCATCGGCATCGGTGCCGGCGCAGGCTGTGACGGGCAGGTGTTGGTCTATCAAGATATGCTCAGTATGTACAGCGACTTCTGCCCCAAATTTGTGCGTCGCTTTGCCGATGTCGGCAGTGTCATGAAAACAGCGATGCAGGATTATAGCGCCGCCGTCAAGCAAGGCTCTTTCCCTGCGGCAGAAGAATCTTTTTCCATGCCCGAGGACATCCTGCAAACGTTGCAATCCGAACTTTCCGACACGGAGGTCTAATACTATGAAAATTGTCACTACGATACAAGAAGTACGTGAAACGGTTAAGTCTTGGCGGCAGGAGGGGCATTCCATTGGTTTTGTACCGACCATGGGCTATTTGCACGAAGGGCACGGCAGTCTGATTACCCGTTCCCGTGAAAACACAAAAACGGTTGTCAGCATCTTCGTCAATCCCATGCAGTTTGGTCCCAAGGAAGATTTGGCACAGTATCCCCGTGATTTTGCGCACGACAGCGCACTGTGCCAGTCTCTTGGCGTGGATTTGATTTTTCATCCTGCGCCTGAAGAACTGTATACGGATGGGTTCTGTTCCTTTGTTGATATGTCTATTTTAACGGAAGACTTGTGCGGCAAAAGCCGTCCGGTACACTTCCGTGGGGTCTGTACCGTTGTCACCAAGCTGCTGAATATCGTCCAGCCGGATAGGGCATATTTCGGACAGAAGGATGCGCAGCAGCTGGCAATTATTCGCCGTATGGTGACCGACCTCAACCTCCCGACCGAAATCATCGGCTGTCCCATTGTCCGCGAGGCAGATGGCTTGGCAAAAAGTTCGCGCAACACCTATTTAAGTGCGGACGAGCGCAAAGCTGCTTTGGTGCTGAGCGAAGCGGTACGCTTGGGACAGGAACTGCTTGCAAGCGGCGAAACCGATGCTGCGCGTCTGCTCGCCGTCATGACCGCCCATATCGTGCGGGAGCCTTTGGCAAAAATTGATTATCTCAAGGCAGTCGATGGCAAGACCATGCAGCCGGTGGACACCATCACCGCCCCTGTGCTGGTCGCGATGGCCGTTTATATTGGCAATACCCGCTTGCTTGACAACTTCATTGTCGAATAAGGAGAACTTTCACATGCAACTCAATATGTTAAAAGGAAAAATTCATCGTGCTACCGTCGTCCAAGCAGAGCTGGACTACGTGGGCAGTATCACGGTAGACCGCAACCTTTTGGATGCGGCAGGCATCTTGGAATATGAGCAGGTGCAAATCGTGGACGTGAATAACGGCAGCCGTTTTGAAACCTATACCATTGCAGGCGAAGCAGGCTCTGGCATGATTTGCCTCAACGGTGCCGCCGCACGCTGTGTGTCCACCGGCGATAAAATTATTCTGATGAGCTATGCGCAAATGACACCCGAAGAAGCAAAATCCCACAAACCTAAGGTGGTATTTGTAGACGAGCAAAACCAAATTTCCCGTGTCACCAATTATGAAAAGCATGGTCTGCTTCGTGACATGGCAGACGAAAAATAGTCCCTGCAATCGGCGAACCGAGCTTAAGAAAGCTCGGTTCGTTTTTTTGCATGGGTATCGCATGAAAAAAACCGTGATTTTTGCAAAAATTTGCATTGCTTTGTCTAGCAAGGTATGGTACGATAGTAAAGCGTCTACGGACAGTTGTTTTTGTGAGGTGGACACGTATGGAACTCCAGCCGAAATATTATTTGGTGGAACGCTCCTTGCTGCCAGAGGTTTTTCTGCGCGTCGTGGATGCGAATACAGCACTGAAAAGCGGTGCGTGCCGCACAGCGAGCGAAGCTGCCGCCAGTGTAGGGCTGTCACGCAGTGCTTTTTATAAATATAAGGATGGCGTGCGTCCGTTTTTTGAAATGACCACTGACTGTGTCGTGACCTTCCATCTGATGGTAGGCGACAAGCCCGGGGTCTTGTCCGGCATTCTGGACCAATTTGCACGTGCAGGTGCCAATCTGCTGACCGTTAACCAAGGCATTCCCATCAGCGGGCAGGCTTCCATCACCATTGCCGCACGCACGGGGCAAATGGGTTGCACGATTGACACCCTGACAGACAGCATCCGTGCCTTGGACGGCGTACAGAGCATGGATATTCTGGCACGAGAATAAGCAAACTACCTGTGGCACACGCTTTGAAAATCAAAATATGATGATAGATAGAATAGCTTAGACGGAGGATTATGTAACATGATAAAATGTGCAATTATGGGGCATGGCACAGTAGGTTCCGGTGTGTATGAGGTCATCGCACTCAATGCCAAGAAAATCGCCGCTTCAGTTGGCGAAGGTTTGGAAGTCAAGTATGTCTTGGATTTGCGTGACTTTTCCAATCTGCCCTACCACGAAAAATTCATTCAAGATTTCGCCATCATCGAGAATGACCCGGAAATCCGTGTGGTTGCCGAAGTCATGGGCGGTGTCGGTGCGGCATATGAATTCACCAAGCGCCTGCTGCAGGCGGGCAAAAGCGTCTGTACCTCCAACAAAGAATTGGTTGCGATGCACGGGCATGAGCTGCTGGCGATTGCAAAAGAGCATAATGTCGGCTACATGTTTGAGGCATCGGTTGGCGGCGGCATTCCGCTGATTCGCCCGATGCTGCAATGCCTTGCTGCCAATGAATTCAATGAAATCTGCGGCATTTTGAACGGCACCACTAACTATATCCTCACCCAAATGATTCGAAACGGTGTTTCTTTCGAGGATGCTCTGCGGCAGGCGCAGGAAAATGGTTATGCCGAAAAAGACCCCACCGCCGACATCGAAGGACACGATGCCTGCCGCAAAATCTGCATTCTGTCCGACCTGTCCTTCGGTGACCGTTTTGACCCCGAACAGGTTTCCTGCGAAGGCATCACCAAAATCACGCTGACCGATGTTGCCGCAGCAGCCAAGCTTGGCTGTGTGATTAAGCTGATTGGCCGTGCTGTTCGCAACGAGGACGGCACCGCTTATGCTTATGTTGCCCCGCATTTGGTAGACAAATCCAGCCCGCTCGCCGCTGTCGAGGATGTGTTCAACGCCGTGGTGGTAGACGGCAACGCAACAGGCGAGGTCATGTTCTATGGCAAGGGTGCCGGCAAAATGGCAACCGCTTCTGCCGTGGTTGCGGATATGATGGACTGTGCTTTCCACAAGGACAGCCGCCGTCCGATTTTCTGGGGCACGGGCGAACAAAATCTGCTGCGCCCCATCGACACCCTGTCCTCTGCTTGGTACATCCGCTACGAAGGCAGCAAAAAGGATTTGGAAAACAACCTGCCTGCGCAAAGCATTACGGTTTTGGACGAAAACCAATGGGCAGTGGTCACCAACCGTGTCACCACCGCTGACATGCAGCAGTTCTTAACCGTTCTCGGCGAGCATGGCACCGTATGCGCAGCCATGCGCCTGCTGTAAGAGGTACGTTCTATGATACAAGTAACCGTACCCGCAACCAGTGCCAATATGGGCTCTGGCTATGACAGTATCGGCATTGCGCTCGACCTCTACAACATCGTGCGCATGGAAGAAAGCGACCGCATCGACATCACGGATGTTTCTGGTGCTCCCATTCCGACTGATGAAACCAATTTGATTTATAAATGCGCGAAAAAGGTGTTTGACATCTGCGGCAAGCCGCTTTCCGGTCTGAAAATCGAAGAGGACTGCGCCATTCCGCAAACCCGCGGACTGGGTTCTTCTTCTGCCTGCACGGTTGCGGGCATTTTGGGTGCCAATGCCCTGCTTGACAATCCGCTCGACCAGCAAAGCATTCTCGACCTTGCCGCTTCCATTGAAGGGCATCCGGACAACTCCACGCCCGCAATCCTTGGCGGCTTCTGTGTCGCACTGTTGGAGTATGGAAAGGTCTGGAGCGTGCGTGTGCCGATGAACGGCAAGGTGGATTTCATCACCTTCATCCCCACCTTTGAGCTTTCCACTGAAAAAGCTCGTGGGGTTCTGCCGCAGACGATTGCTCATCACGATGCCGTCTTTAATCTGTCCCGTGCGGCATTGCTCGCAGGCAGCTTGACCACCGGCAAGCTGGAAAATATCGGCGTGGCAGTTGGGGACTGTCTGCACCAGCCTTATCGCTTTGATTTGATTCCAAACGGGCATCAAATCGTAGAAGCCGCAAAGGGACTGGGTGCACTGGGTTCTTTCATTTCCGGCGCCGGTCCATCCATCATTGCCGTAGTCGATGCAGCCGACAGAACCTATCTGTCCCGTGCACAAATGTATTGCGAAGCGAACTTCCCCGACTGGAAGCCCATTGCGCTGCATTGTGATGAAGTCGGCGCACGAGTCGAGCAGCTGTAATCGCATGTTCCATCGGCGTACCGTCGTGTGCGCCAACCAGCAAGCAACCGTATTTGCGGCAGAAGCAGCCGTCCGCAATCTTTAGGAGGTATAGAAAGTAATATGGGTATCATTGTGCAAAAGTTTGGCGGCACATCGGTCGCCAACACCGAGCGTCTGCGCAAGGTGGCAGACATCGTCACGTCTGCCTATCGGCATGGAAATGACGTTGTCGTGGTTGTGTCCGCACAGGGCGACACCACAGATGATTTGATTGAAAAAGCCGCTGAAATCAACGAACACCCTTCCAAGCGCGAAATGGATGTTCTGTTCAACACTGGCGAAATGATTTCCATGTCCCTGCTCGCCATGGCGATTGAAAAAATGGGCTTCCCTGTGGTTTCTCTGACCGGTTGGCAGATTGGTCTGCAAACCGACCGCAATTATGGCGAAGCACGCATCAAGAGCATCACCGCTGAGCGTATCCGCAGCGAGCTTGACCGCAAGCGCATCGTCATCGTGGCTGGCTTCCAGGGGCTGAACCAAGAGGGCGATTTGACCACCTTGGGCCGTGGCGGTTCTGATACCACCGCAGTGGCGATTGCTGCAACCATTAGTGCAGACCTCTGCCAAATTTATACCGATGTAGACGGTGTTTATACCGCTGACCCGCGCATTGTACCGAATGCACGAAAGCTAGATGAAATCACCTATGACGAAATGCTGGAGCTGGCGTCTTTGGGCGCACAGGTGCTGCACAATCGCTCGGTTGAAATGGCAAAAAAATATAACGTTCCGCTCGAGGTGGTTTCGAGCTTTACCCGCAATCCGGGTACGAAAGTCAAGGAGGGTTCTACCATGGAAAAAATGAATGTAAGCGGCGTTGCCCGTGACAACAATTGTGCGCGTGTTGCGCTTATCAATCTTGAGGATACGCCGGGTGTTGCATTCAAGGTGTTCTCTCTGCTCGCAAAGCACAAAATCAATGTGGATATTATTTTGCAGTCGGTTGGAAAAGACAACCGCAAATCCATCAGCTTCACCGTGCCGCAGGCCGATGCAGAGCGTGCGGAAACTATCCTGCGGGAACATGAAGCACTGCTTGGCTACGAAGCCATCAGCGTCAACACCAAGGTTGCAAAGGTTTCTATTGTGGGTGCAGGCATGGCATCCAACCCAGGTGTTGCGGCGAAGATGTTTGAAGCACTTTCCAGTGCAGACATTAACATCCGCATGATTTCCACTTCCGAAATCAAAATCTCGGTGCTCATCAGCGAAGAGGAGAGCGAACAAGCGGTCAAGGTCATCCACGAAAAGTTCTTCAGCAACTAATCCCTTGTATGCACAGCAGAAAATGTTCTTCCCCTCTTGACAACCCAATGTGGTTTTGGGTATACTAAGCTAACATAGGGGAGTAGTCTGCGGCAGTTGCCGGAATTACATCAACAATCCTGACATATCTATGTCTGGTGTAATTTGAAATGACAAGACCTGTGTTCCGAAAAATCGGAACACAGGTCTTTTTTCATCACTATAAATGCCTGCCAAACTGCACAAACTACCCTCATCAAACGAAAATAGGAGAACACCATATGATTTTTATTCTGTATGCGGCACTGGTTGCCTGTGTCATTTTCTTTGCAGCACGTTTGGGGCATTATGTGGATTTGCTAGACCAAAAAACCTCCTTAGCGTCCGCATTTATTGGCGGTGTCCTGCTCGCCGCTGTCACCTCCCTGCCAGAGCTCATCACCAGCATCACATCTGTCACGCTGGTTGGCAAACCGGAACTGGTCATCGGCAATATTTTGGGCAGCAATCTGTTCAATGTCACTGTCCTTGGCATGATATTTTTGCTGTATCATAAAAATATCCACACGGTGCGTTTTACCAAAAGCCATATCACCACCACCGTGTGTATGCTGTCCAGCTTTCTCCTGCTGCTTATTTCTCTGATGACCGGCAGCAGCCTGTTTTTTCATGGCTTCAGCGGCTTATCCTTGCTCATTTTTGCACTGTATATTTGGAGCATCCGCACCATGTCCACGGACGAGGATACTGCGGATGCAGGGGAGGACAACCATCCGCTTACCCTGCGTCAAGTGGTGCTGCGCTTCACGGGATACAGCATCCTGCTGATTCTTACCTCGGTCGGCATCACCTATGCCTCAGATTATATCGGTGAAACCCTGGGCATGGGCACCACCTTGGCAGGTGCACTGCTGCTCGGCATCGCCACCTCCCTGCCAGAGCTAACCTCCAGCTTCGTATTAGGACGTGTGGGCAACTTTAATGCTTTGACCGGCAACATCGTCGGTTCGTGCGTGTTCAATTTCGCCATCTTGTTTGTTGCCGACCTTGCCTCTTGGCGCACGGATTTATATCAATATGATGCCCAAGGTCGTCTGCTGATTGTCTTCGGCATCCTTGCCTCGATAGAAATTCTGCTTCTGCTGCGCCTGTTGTCGGGCAACAAAACAGCTGCTCTGCCAAAATCACGTATCCTGTTGACCTCGGTTCTTTCCAGCGCATTGGTGCTGAATTATGTCCTGTTTGTGGCGCTTTCTGCCTAAAATTCTGGATTCTCCATCTGCATATTGTAGCCCCTATAAAGGTATGCTACAATGAATATAAAAACGCATCTAAAAGAAAGCTATGTGAATCATATTATGAAAATCACCATTCAACAAATTGCAGATTTATGCAATGTATCTCGTGGAACCGTTGACCGTGTGCTGCACAATCGCCCGAATGTGCACCCGCAAATCCGACAAAATATCCTACGCATGATTGAGCGCACCGGTTATCGTCCGCCCACCACACGCCACATTCCCGAACAGCAATATCACATTGGCATGATTTTACCCAATTTTCACGACCGCTATTTTTTATCCCATACCAAAAACGGCGTGAAGTTGGCGATGGACCGCATCGACAGCACACGGTTCCATCTCAGCATTGACCAACTCGGCGGACGCTCTCCTGAAGAGTATATCATTGCTTTGGAGCGCATGATGCACAAAAACATTGACGGACTGCTGGTCAATGCCCCCCGCACGCCTGAGATTACCAAAATACTGTGTGAAATCAGCGACCGCGGCATTCCTATCATTTGTTATTATGATGAACAGCCGGACTGTCCGCAAAGCTATTTTGTTGGGCAGGACTGTCTGCGCTCGGGGCAGGTTGCCGCAGGACTGATTTCCAAATACATCGGCCCCAACGAACGTGTCCTTGCCATTTCGGGTGACCCGCTGTTTTATTCCCACGAGCGGCGCGTGAATGGCTTTGCCGAATATTTATGCAATCAGATTGGGGTTCCCGATTGTGTCGACATTTTCTGGTGTCATGAATTTTATGAAATCACTGCACAAACCGTGTACACCCGCTTGACGGAGGACGAGCGCATCCGCTACATCTACATGGCAACCCAAAGCGACAGCGGCTGCATTGAGGGCATCCGTCGGGCACAGCTCACAGAGCCGATTATGGTCATCTGCAATGACACCACCGCCACCGCACGCAGTCTGCTGAAGCTTGGCAAAGTCGATTTTGTCATCGGACAGAGTGTTGCCAAAACCATTGCGCAAGCCATTGAACTGATGCACCAAATCGTGTGTGCGGGTGTCGTGCCGCGCATCCACAAACACTATTCCGACCTGACGATTTTCACCAGACAAATGCTGCAGGAGAAAGAGATGGAGTTATGAAACCAACACTGGAAGAAATTGCAGAGCGCTGCGGTGTTTCCCGCGGCACGGTAGACCGTGTGGTGCATGACCGTCCGCATGTCCGTCCGGAAATCCGAACCCTTGTGCTCGCCGCCTTGGAAGAATCCGGTTATGTGCGCAAGAAAGAACTGAAAAAGCGAAAAACCAGCCCAAACTTTGTCAAAATTGCCTTTCTTGTCCCCAAATGGACCGACCCTTATTTCTCGGCTCAAATTTATTCCGGCATTCATCAAGCCGAACATGCGCTGAATGACCCAGAGTTTCATGTGCAGGTTTACGAATTGCTCACCCGCACGGAAGAGGAAACAGTTTCCATCTTAGAACGCATGCCCGCCGAGCAGGTCAACGGCGTGATTGTCAACGCCCAGCAATCCATCAGCATCCAAGTGGCCATTGACAAACTGGTGGCGCAGGATATTTCGGTGGTCACCTATGACAGCGATGTGCCGCAATCCAAGCGCACCTGCTTCATCGGACAGGATTTGTATCGCTCCGGCGCCATCGCAGCCGGACTGATGGCACGCTTTTTACGTCCGCAGGATAAAATTCTTATTGTCACCGGCAACATGGATTTTGAGTTCAGTCACGGTCGTGTCAACGGCTTTGTCCGCCAATTGCAGTCGCAGGGGTTTGACTCCGACTGCTATGCCATCGAAGAATGCTATGAGCAATATGACCTGACACGCAATGCGGTGTATCATGCGCTGCACCGAACGCCCTCCCTACGTGCCATTTATATGGTGAACGAGAGCATCACGGGCTGCATTGAAGGGGTGCGCAAGGCAGAAAAGCTGCACCAAGTCAAAATCATCTGCAATGATTTAACCCCCTCCGCTAAAAAGTACTTACAAAACGGTCAAGTCGATTTCATCATCGGACAAACCTTCACTGCCAAAGCCTACAAATCCATCACTGCTCTGCATCGTTTGCTGCGGCGCGGCATTCCGCCCGAGCGTGAACGGCTGTATACCGACAGCTTTATTTTAACCCGTGAACTGCTGTAAATCGCCTTTCCTTGCAATTTCCAGCGGTCGTTGTGCATTTTGCACGCACAATGCACAACCTAAAAACATGATTCCTATACCGCTTTTTTCAGCAACGTGCAATAGAAACCAACTGTATAATCGTGCATGTTTCGCGATTTTTAAATTACAGGATTGTGTTTTTCCCACGCAGCGCGTACAATACATAACAGAGAACTCTAAGGACCGCACCGCACAATTCGTACCAACCTAACTTGCACACTTTGCTTGCTCCCTCTCTCTTACCTGAATTGTGCGGTTGCGTCCTGCTTTTGATGAAAAAATAAGATGTTTACTCCAGAAAGGACGTATAAAATGGAACAAATCAAAGTCGGCATCGTAGGCCTGGGACGCTTAGGCGCTGTGCATGCACAAAATTTGGCATATAAGATTCCGGGATGCTCTCTAGTGGCTGCTTGCTCCCTGGTGCAAAGCGAACTGGATTGGGCGAAAAAAGAGCTCAATGTTTCAGAAACCTACTTGGACTATCGTGAAATGGTGGACAAAGCCGATATTGAAGCGGTGGTCATTGTTTCCTCTTCTCCGGAACATTGCTGGCAGATTGAATACGCACTCGATGCCGGCAAACATGTCTTCACCGACAAGCCGCTCGGCTGCTCTATGGAAGAATGTAAAACTGCAGAAGCTGCTGTTGAGCGTCATCCCGACAAGGTGTTTTTCTTAGGCTTTATGCGCCGCTATGACCCATCTTATGCCGATGCAAAGGCAAAAATCGATGCTGGCTTGATTGGCAAGCCCTATCTAGTCAAGGCAACCGGCTTAGACCCGGAAGCACTGGTAGAAAGCTGCATCCAATTCTGCAAGACCTCTGGCGGTATTTTTATCGATGCTGCCAGCCATGACATTGATTTGATGCGCTGGTTCCTTGGTGCGGATGCCGTAGAAGTTTATGCCGCTGGCACAACCTTCAAGCATCCCGAATTTGCAGAGGGCGGTGACACAGAAACCGGTCTGGCAATGCTGAAATTCAGCAACGGCACCGTGGGCACCCTCCATGTAGGACGCACCGCACCGCACGGCTACCACACCGAAACCGAAATTGTCGGCACGGAAGGTCATATCCGCATCGCCGGTGTGCCGTGGAAAAACCGTGCCATGGTCTACAATCAGAACGGTGCCTGCACCGAATGCATCGAAAATTTCCCGCAGCGTTTTGCCGAAGCATATCTGCTGGAAATGGTCGATTTCATCGACTGTATCCGCAACAACCGCAAGCCGGAAATCACGGTTTATGATGGCACCAAAGCCACTGCCATCACCTTCGCCGCTACGGAATCCTTCCATGATGGCAAGACCATTTCTATTGAATATTGATTCTTGCGATTCTGCCTGCACCAGCCTATCCCTCCCGATAGGCTGGTGCAGTTTTGTATGCCCCACGCCCCAAAATATTTGACATCCCCAGTGCCGCCTTTTATAATGAAACTATAGTTCCCTGTCTTTTAACCCCTGTGTTCAAACCCGAGAACAGAAGAATAGGAGGCATCTATGTTTGCTCGCTCCAGCGGTGTGCTGCTGCACATCACCTCATTACCTTCGCCCCATGGCATTGGCTCCTTGGGGCAAGCCGCTTATGATTTTGTTGATTTTTTGGCAGAAACACGGCAGTCCTATTGGCAAGTGCTGCCTTTAGGGCACACTGGCTTTGGTGCATCGCCGTATCAATGCTTTTCCGCTGCGGCGGGCAACCCGTATCTCATTGATTTGGATTTTTTGGCGAAAGACGGCTTACTCACCGCCGAGGAGCTGGAACAAGCCGATGCCATGCTGCCGCTTTCTGCAGCGTCTGTTCCCTTTGAAGTGCTTGCAGAGGTGCGCATGCCGCTGCTGCGACAGGCTTTTTCACGCCTAAGCGCTGTTCAGCGCCAAGCTTTGTCCGATTTTTCCGCTGCAAATGCAGACTGGCTGCCCGATTATGCCCTATTTATGTCCTTGAAATCCCATTTTCAAAACAAACCGCTTTGGAATTGGCCGGATGTAGATGCCA
Source organism: Intestinibacillus sp. (assembly GCA_963663775.1). Classification (GTDB taxonomy): domain Bacteria; phylum Bacillota; class Clostridia; order Oscillospirales; family Butyricicoccaceae. The sequence goes on from OY760624.1 coordinate 768,091, forward strand.
TTCGCCGCTCCAAGACCGCACTGGCTACCTATCGTACAACCCTGGCGGAGGAAATTGCATTTTACACCTTTTTGCAGTCCACCTTTTTTGCACAATGGTCTGCGCTGCGACAATATGCCAATGCCCATGGCGTGCGCATCATCGGCGATATGCCCATTTATGTGGCGGCGGATTCCTGTGATGTTTGGGTGCATCCGCAGCTATTCCAGCTGTCTGCTGACCGTTCGCCACGGCAAATCGCCGGTGTCCCGCCCGATTATTTTTCCAAAACCGGACAGCTTTGGGGCAACCCCGTCTATGCTTGGGATGTCCACGAAAAAGAAGACTATGCTTGGTGGCTCTGGCGCATCCGCAGCAATTTACGTCTGTTTGATGCCTTGCGCATTGACCATTTCCGCGGATTGGAATCCTTTTGGACTGTGCCTGCCCATGCAGAGAATGCCATAGACGGCGTCTGGGAAGCAGGTCCCGGGCACAAACTTCTGGATGCCATTCGTCAATCTCTCGGCGCAGTGCCGCTCATTGCAGAGGACCTTGGGGTGCAGACCGATGCAGTGCGCACCCTGTTGGCTGACAGCGGCTATCCCGGCATGCGTGTCTTGATTTTTGGCTTTGCCCTCGGTGAGGATAGCGAGCATCTGCCCCATAATTATGTACCCAACAGCATCGTCTATACCTCCACCCATGATTCCCAAACGGTATGCCAGCAGTTGGAGGACCTTTGTACGCCGTCTGAACAGGCGTTTGCTCTGCAATATCTGTCTGGGAATGCTGCCGACTCCATCGGCATGCGTGCGGTTCGCAGCGTTTTTGCATCACCTGCCCACACCGCCATGGCCGCCATGCAGGACATTCTATCGTTGGGCGCATCTGCCCGTATGAATCACCCTTCCACGATTGGCGGCTCCAATTGGCGGTGGCGGATGCTTCCAGATGCCATCACAGATACCATTCGACAGCAGCTGCGCCAATTGACCCAAACCTATCGCCGTGCCGCCCCTGTTCCTCTGCTCCGCCCCATCACCCACATCATCTTTGATTTGGATGGTACACTGCTCAACACGTTAGGCGGATTGGCGAATGCGGTCAATTATGCGCTGTGTGCACAGGAATATCCAGAACGTTCTTTGGAAGAAGTCCGCTCTTTCGTCGGCAATGGCATTCGCAATTTGATGCACCGTGCCCTGCCGGATACCGCACCCGAAACCGCAGTGGACAGCTGTCTCGCCGCCTTCCGCAGCTATTATGACACGTATATGAAAGAAGGCACCTTCCCCTATGATGAAGTGCCGGAGCTGCTGATGCTGCTGCACACGCAAGGCATTGTCTGCGGCGTGCTGTCCAACAAATACGATCCTGCCGCCAAGGAACTAGTGCAGCACTATTTTGGCGGCACCATTGACCTGACGCTTGGCGAACGTCCGCACGTTCCCCGCAAACCCGACCCTCAAGGGGTGTCTGATTTGCTGGCTGCTTGGGGTGCAGACCCTGCCCACACGCTATACATTGGGGACAGCGCAACCGACATGCGCACGGCACGAAATGCTGGACTCTATGCCGTTGGCGTCACATGGGGATTTGGCAGCACAGAAGAATTGGAGGACGCAGGTGCACAGGCGCTGCTGGATACGCCCTCTGCACTGCTGCAGCTGCTGCATCCGTCTGCATACTAAAACTCTGTATGCACCACCATGGGAGCACACACTGCCACTGTGCTTCCATGGTTTTTCTATCCTGCGCCGTTTTGAAATTTTCTAAAATTTATTTTCAAAAACCCTTGACGAAACAGGCTGTCTTTGATATAATAATATTCGTTGATACGGCAAGCAACACAAGAAACTGACAAATGCGGATGTAGCTCATCTGGTAGAGCGCCACCTTGCCAAGGTGGAGGTAGCGAGTTCGAGCCTCGTCATCCGCTCCAAAAAAACACTCATTTCATGAGTGTTTTTTTCTTTGTCTTGATAACGAATGGATACCACAACGGAAGGAATTATGACTCTTCCGTTGCGGTATCTATTTTTTATTTCTTGCACGCTTTATTTTTCTAACAACGAGTTTGCGTTCTTTGAAATATCTTGATATTCTGTCGCAATTTCATTCGTATTGCTCAAAATAGCCGTGATAAATTCATTCACACGCTCAATCTCTTGATTTACTTTTTCGGTGATTCCCACAATCTCATTGATGTCGCTCAGCAGTTTTTCTTCATCTTCCTTGGTGGAATTTGCCGCCACTTTGGATTTTTCCGCAAGATTCTTGACTTCCTGCGCCACAATCGAAAAACTTTTTCCTGCTTCGCCGGCACGTGCCGCTTCAATGGATGCATTCAATGACAACAGATTGGTTTGCTCCGCAATGGAGATGATTTCGGATGCCACCGTACCAAAATTCACGATATTCTCTTTGATATATGCAACCTTTTCATCCAATTCCCGCTGCATGTCTTGTAAATGGTCAATATCAGACGCGATGTCATGGATGTTTTTCGTATTTTCCTGTGTTGCACCCGAAACCCGCTTGATGGAGGACACAATGTCATTTACGGTGTCGGTCAGTGCCGTGTATTCATCGGCTTTCTTTTCATTCATCACCGTAATTTCTTGGTTTTGCTGCGCAATGCGTTCTTTTTCCCGCTCTGTCTCATAGACATTGTATTCCAGACAGTTTTCTTTGTGGTTATATCCATGATAAATCGCCTCTGCCATGGTGCTGCACGAGCCATATCCGCAGGCACTGCAATTTTTGGTGCGAGATTCCTCTGTGGTCTTATTCATTTGCGTGAAAATGCGTTCCAGTTCACGTTCCGGCGGACTTGCATATTTTTGGACGTTCTCCGCTGTATATTTCCGCACAAAATCCTCTAAATTTAGTTTTTTATCAAAATGCTTGAGCAGCTTTTTGGGATTGGACTTATATTTTCCAAGTTTTTTATGCCGCAACGCATTGGTTGCACGCTCAATTTCCGTCAAATCCACTTCTTTGCTGGTTCCCGTTCCATAATTGCAGCCAAACGGGCAATTCAACACATCCACCAGCAACGGTGTCTGCTGATTCTTCGCCACACGCGCACTATATTCATCCAAATATTGATAAGCGTGGTCCTGCCCCTCCACTTGCTTCACCCATGCCTCTTTTACATATTGGTAAACATTTTCCTTCAAGCCACCCGGCAGGCTGTAAATCTCCCCAAGGCTGTAGGCATCTTGGGTGAAGCCTTGATCGGCATAGGCGGATAAATTGATTTTATTCGCCTTGATGTACGCCATGAGTTTTTTAAAGGTCACATTATATGTAATCAGTCCATCGGTATTGGGGTCATGTATTTCAGCTGTTTTGGCGATACAAGGCGACAAAAACGCCAGACGCTCCGCTTTTTTCAGATATTTTCGAATATAAATCGCCAAACACATCATGGGGCTTTGGATTGGCGACAATTTGTCCAAAATCGACTGCTGATGCTTTTGCACATAATTGACAACCGCAGGGCACGGCTGTGCCACAATCGAATCCAGCCCATATTTTTCAATCGCACGCAAATACGCCCACGTCGTGATGTCCGCCCCAAAGGACACATCATAAAAATCCACTACGCCCAAAGCGTTCAAATATCCCAGAATTTTTTTATGGTTTTGATAATTGGTTTTTAAAGCAGGGGCAGAAATCACAGAAATTGCTTTTCCGTTTTTCAAGTCTTGAATAAACTGTTCGGTGTCATCCTCATAATCACGTGCTTCATGGTCACAAGCTTCGATACACTTGCCGCACATGATGCACTTATCCTCATCAATGCGCGTTTTACTTTTGCCGTCCAGCAAATAGGATATATTTGCTTCCTGAATCGGACAATATGTAATACATTTGTTACAACCTACACACTTATCTTCCTGTACCTGAATCACAGATTTCAAATTTTTTCCTCCCCATATCATGCCTTGACACCGACATTTCTATGCCGTCTTGCATTTTTGTATATTTTTTCATATTTTCCCGATCTTCAACACATGATAACAGACAAAAACATACAGTTTTGTTCATTTATCATACACTAAGTATACAAATAAAACCGAAAATCGTCAACAGTATTTTGGCATTTTGCTTCTTTTTGCACTTGTAAAATTTTTATCAAGCCGTTTGTTTACTCTGAACATCGTATAAATTCACATTCATATTTCCGCTTTCATGCAACATAAAAAAGCATACCACAAGCATCTCTACCACCGAGAACTGCTTGCGATATGCTTTTTTATCAAGAATATTCTGCCCTATCTACTCCGACTTGGTATGACACAACCCACGCAAATCCATGTTGATTTTTGCATAGGTGCACTCACTGGACATAATCACCAAATAGTCCCCCGGAGATATGATGGTGCTGCCATTGGGTACAATATCCAAATCCCCTCGATGAATGCCGACCACCAGAATTCCCTGCGGCCAGTCCACCTCTTTGATTTTTTTGCCGGACACTGCACTTCCAAATTCAACAGGAATTTCCAGAAGTCCGCCACGCTTGTCGTTCACAGTCGCTTTTCCGCTTTTTGCTACAATACGTTCCAGCAAAGCTTCATAAATGGGTGTTACCTTCAAAATATCTGATAACAGCAGGGCAATAAACGAGCATGCCGCTACCGGGAGCAGATGTACCAACGACCCCGTCATCTCTGTTGCAAGCAAAATGCTGGTAATCGGTGCTTTGACCGAGCCGGACAACGTGCCTGCCATTGCACAAACTGCAAAATCCGGTATGTATTCTGTTGGCATGCCAAATTGTGTGGCAATCAGCCCCAACACACTGCCCGCCAAAGCACCCACCGAAAGAATCGGCAAGAAAATGCCGCCGGGCGTCCCACTGCCGAAGCAAATACAGGTAAATAAAAACTTAACCACCAAATAACCTAACAAAATACAGACGCTGATTTCTGCATTTTCCGCCAAATGAATCAAGCCTTGTCCACCCCCTAAAACACCTGGCAGCAGCAGTCCGCACGGCAAGGCAATGAGCAGTGCCATACACGGGCGCAGCTTCGCCGGTATTTTTTCATATAAGGTTTGAAACGCCAGCAAGGATTTGTTCATCAGCGAACCGACCAACCCTGCAGTGAGCCCCAACGGAATCAGCCAAATATACAGCGACTGCGGCATTTGGGGGGTGCTGACAAAATCGAGCACGGGTGTCAGCCCAAAAAAATATTTGGAAACGATGTCCGCTGTTAGAGATGCTGTAGTTGCCGCCAACAAAATCAATCCGGAAAAACTGCGGTGCACTTCCTCCAGTGCAAAAATCATGCCGGACAGCGGGGCATTGAATGCCGCAGACAACCCTGCCGCTGCACCGCCCGTAATCAGATAATTTTCCTCCAGCTTATTTTTGCTCACACGTTCCGCTAAGGATTGGCTTGCCGCCGCACCTATTTGAATCGACGGGCCTTCTCGTCCAAGAGATAGTCCAAAAAAAGAGGAAATAAATCCTGCGATAAATCGAACCCCAAGGACGGTATACCACTTGATTTTCATCCCATACAGCACCAAACCTTCTACCTGCGGAATGCCGCTTCCGGTTGCCATCGGTTCCAGCTTCACAAGCCATGCAATCAGCAGTCCCGCCGCTGCAATCACCACGAGCCACGGCACAATCATCACGGGATGTGTCCGCAAAAACGCATAGATTTCCACGGTTTTTTCGGTGCCAAACTCAATGCCCAGTCGATACAGCACCACCAACAAGCCTGCAAGCGCACCGGAAAGCAATCCCTTGAGCGCAATGCTCCATTTGATTTTGTTCAAACTGGAAAGTATTTTATATACCTTTGACTGGTTCTTATCATCCAACTTTCTCCCCCCAAATCACCGTTCACTTTTTCAAACATAAAAATTATAGCACATCTATACCCGATACGCAAATCCGCACCTGTGCGTTTTCGTGGCTTTTGCACAGATCAAATTTGCCATCTTATTTGCTTTGCATTTTAATGTTGCATATTGTCATGGTTTATGCTATCATCTATAAGCATTCTATACATTGAATTATTATTGGAGGATTTTATGTCGACCGAAAAAATGGAAACTGCTGTTGCAAACCCCGGACCGCTTGGCCTGTTGGGCTTTGGCATGACCACCCTGTTACTGAATCTGCACAATGCGCAAATTATCCCGCTGTCTGTTGTAATTCTAGCGATGGGCTTATGCCTTGGCGGCGCAGCACAAATCATTGCCGGCATTATGGAGTTCAAAAAAGGCAACGCCTTTGGTGCCACCGCATTCACTGCCTATGGCTTCTTCTGGTGGTCACTTGTGTTGATTTGGACCAATCCTTTTCCCAACATCGAACCCGCAGACGAAACCAGCATGGGCTTCTATCTGCTGTTTTGGGGTATTTTTACCGCAGCAATGTTCATCGGCACGCTCAAGCACACTCGTGCGTCCCAAGTGGTATTCCTCACGCTGACCATTTTGTTTTTCCTGCTGTCTGCGGCGGATTTCACAGGGTCTGCCTCCATTAAATTGTTGGCTGGCTGGGTCGGCATCGTCTGCGGTGCTTCCGCTGTGTATGGCAGCCTCGGACAAATCATCAATGCAGAATTCAAAAAGACCATTCTGCCGTTATAAGCATCTGTCCGCTATCTTATTGCAAAAGAAGCACCTATCCCAACACGGATAGGTGCTTCTTTTCATTTATAGACCGCTTAAATCCCGATATGCCTCTTCTGTCAGCACAATGTCCTGCCGCACAATCTTTGCTTTTGCATAGCAGGAAATCAACTCCTGCGCCGTCAACGCTTCCGGTTGCGGCAACAATCCCATAAAATATGCCAATTTGCCGAGCAGCGGTGCGGCATGTGTATAATTACGCCGCAGTACCTCCATATCCAAATCTTGGTCACGCTTTGCCAATCGTCGCCCATCCGGCGCACACAACAGCGGAATATGCAGAAAAGACGGTGGTTTCCACCCAAAAAGCGCATATAGATACAGCTGCCGTGGGGTAGAGTCCAGCAAATCCCGTCCACGCACCACCTCTGTGACGCCCATCTGCGCATCGTCCACCACAACTGCCAACTGATATGCATAGACACCGTCCGCACGCCGCAACACAATGTCGCCGCACGCCTGCGCAAGCGATTCGGTATACGTGCCGCAAAGTTCATCTGTGAACGAAATCGTTTGATTTGGCATCCGCAGGCGCATGGCAGGCGGCTTTTGCTGCATTCGCTCTGCCACTTCCTGTGCGGATAACCCACGGCATGTGCCCGGATAAATCAGCTGTCCATCCGCACGATGCGGTGCACTTGCTGCATGCAGTGCCGCACGGGTACAAAAGCAGGGATAGGCTTTTTCTGCAAGCTGTTCAAATGCTGCGGCATAGCGTGCCGTACATTTGCTTTGCTGATAGCGTTCTCCGCCCTCCAAACCGCCTTCATCCCAATCCAGTCCAAGCCAGCGCAAATCCGCTTGCAATTGCGCGGCATAGATGGGTTTACAGCGTTGTGTGTCCAAATCCTCAATGCGCAAAATCATGTGTCCCGCTTGGGCACGTGCGCTCAGCCATGCCGCAAGCGCACACAACACATTCCCTGCGTGCATCCGTCCACTGGGTGACGGTGCAAATCTTCCTACCATGCGTTTTCCTCTGTGCTCCTTATTTCGATGCAATTTTATGCGGTCTGCCGCTGATATACAGTTCACTGCGGATTGCAGAAAACATGCGCTCGGTCATTGCCAGCATAGCACCCACCTGCGCTTCGCTTAACTCAAACGGCAAGTCAGTGGGGTAGCGTGTTTCAATATAGAGATTGTTGAGCGATGCACTTTCGTCTAAATATTCCAGAAACATGGCATCCTGCTGTGCCGCCTGCCGACATAAATAGGTCAAGTTATGTCCATCATAGTGCCTGCCGGTTTTAAACAATAAATACCCCTTGAGTGCCTTTTCAATGCTCTGCTGGCAATGAAATGCAACATTCTGAATGCCTCCATCCCATGTCAGCAGAATGCGGGCAGCCTGCAAATCAAACAACGCTTTGTCAAGCCACTTATAATAATACATGCTGTCCGAGCCGCCTCTATGCGTTCTTCTCATATATCACAGTCCCCCTTCCTGCAATCATGGAAGCGTAGCTTGCCGCGTCCTGCGTCAAATCTTCCCATTCCGCACTTGTATACAGCAGCAGCTGGAAGGGAATGGTTGCATCGATGCTCAAATACAGCTTGCACAGCAAGCCTTGCTTGTCTTCTTCGGATAGAATGATACAGATATTCACAGATTTTAATTTCTGCGTGCAGCTTACGTACTTTTCTCCATATTGCAGCACCTTTATAGGCTTACAATACTGCAAAACACCCTCTAGAATCTCCTGCGCTTCTTCCAAAAGCTCTTTCATCTCGCATCGCTCCTTTATCAGACAGCTTCTCTCTGCTTTTAATACTCTGCCAGCTTCACCGCTGCTTCAAATTTGACAGCACCATCTGCGTGCCCAAATACATACTGCATACCCGCTGCGTCTGTCCCTACCGAAAGCTGAATTTCCTCCCCGCAGACACATTCCGCCAGATAATTGACCTGAATCTCTCGTATAAACCGATGCTGCATCCGTTCAAACTCCAAGCCGTCTGCGATGATGTCCACAATGCGCACATTGTTCAAATGCCCGTTGCGGTCCAAATCGCTGTACCGCACCCGATGCACATGATGCAGGGTGGTCGCATCACAGGCAAGCTTGCCCGGAATCTCATAGTCCTTGCCCAGCATCGGCAATTCCGCCGTCACAGCGAAGCTTTTGGGGCGCACCATATGATGCGTCTGCGGATCCAGCATCACCCAGCTGGAGCGACCACGCACCACCAATTCTTCCCCCACAAAAATAGAGAACACACGACACCAGTTGATGCCACGCAGTCCATCAAACGTGGTCTGCAAGCGCAATGTTTCCTCTGCATAGAGCGGGCGCATTTGCTGCACCTGCATGCGGGACAGCACCCAAAGCACCCCCAACGTGTCCTTATCCACGCCCATTTGCAGCCCATGGCTTGTGGCAATCTCCTGCATCAAATCGAATGCCGCCGACGGGCGTGCAATGCCGTGATTGTCAATGTGATTGAAGTTGAGCATACGCTGCTCTGCAAATATCAGTTCCATGAAACATCCTTCTTTTGGTCAACATTGTCGAACCTGTATTCATAACGCCGAACAACTGTATTGATGAACACAGGTTCTTATCCTCTGCTTTATCGAATCACCGATGTGAAAAACAGCAGCAGCGTTTGCAGATAGCCGATGGACTGTGTGCCGATTTGCTGTGCGTCTTCTGCCGTGACAGTGTCCGTACCCACCGGCTGTGCTGCATAATAGCTGCTCACAGCACTCGACAGTCCTGCTACAGACTGCAGCGACCCATATCGGAAATACACCTGCCCGCTGACCGCCTGTCGGTTCTGACAATACTGCAGATGCTTCACAATCTCTGTGCTGCCCTGCCAAACGGCGCCCTGCTCTGCATCATCACATTTATATGCGGCTTCTCCGATATATAGTTTCACATCGCTGCCGCTGACCGCATTAGACCACCAATCCACCAGCGTTGCATAGTCCGCCGCCGGATGTCCAATCTGCCAATAAATCTGCGGCACGATATAATCAATGCAGCCCTCTTGAATCCAACCCAAGCTGTCCGCATAACATGCATAATAGGACTCATACCCGCCGTTGGTGTTACTGCCGCGGGAATTATTGCTTTTGTTTGCCCACACACCTGCCGGACTGATGCCAAACGCCAAATCCGCATTTTTGGTATGCACCGCCTGATTGACCGCCCGCACCAGCAGATTGACATTTTCTCGACGCCAATCTCCAATATTGCTGTAGCCTGCACCATATGCCGCATAAGATGCCGCATCATCAAAATCTGTGCCCGGATAAAAATAATCGTCCATGTGAATGCCATCCACCGCATAGTGATCCAAAATTTCCTGCACGCCATCCACAACCAGCTGGCGCACCTGCGGAATGCCGGGGTCATAATAATAGTTGCCGTCTGTGTATTGCTTTACCCATTCCGGATGCAGTTTGGCAGGGTTTGTTGCCGCCAAAGCGTTCCATTCTGCGGCTTTCTGCTTCGTAATGCGATAGGGGTTAATCCATGCGTGCAGCTCCAATCCACGTGCATGCGCACCGTCAATCCAATACGTCAGTGGGTCAAAGCCATCCGCAGGTGCTGTGCCCTGTGTGCCGGTCAAATACGCACTCCACGGAAAAATGTCCGATGCGTACAGCGCATCCGAAGAAGGACGTACCTGCAAAAAAACCGCATTCAGCCCCATGGCTGCCGCACCGTCCAAAATGCTGTCTGCCTCTGCTTTTAAAGTAGCCGCATTGGTCGTTTCCTTTGTCGGATAATCCAAATTATACACCGACGCCACCCATACCCCGCGCATCTGCTCCTCTGTCGGGACGATGGATGCCGCAAACGTGGTCAACGACATTGAAATTATCAGCAAAATTGTTAAAAACGCCGTATACACTCGTTGTTTCATGCAAAAACCTCACCATATCTCGTTGCTTGTGTGTCCCGTGCCCTTGGGCACGCCTGCTTCCTTAATATCGTACCATTATTGGTGCGTTTTTACAAGTAGGGGATTGACAACAGCGGTGAAAAAACGTAATCTATATTTAAGTATATTTTACAATCTGAAAAATTTTGATTTCGCTCGTGTCCCATTTCGTTGTTCCGCTCGCAAATGAAGGAGTCCGCATCATGACATCTCCCCATCAAAAAAAAATTTTGGCACTGCATGACCTTTCCGGTTTTGGGCGTTCCTCCTTGGTGCCCATCATCTCAACGCTGTCGGTCATGGGGCATCAATGCGTTCCGCTTCCCACAGCGGTTTTTTCCACCCACACGGCGATTGCCGGATATGTTGTGCGTGATTTGACAGAAGATTTACTGCCTTCTATCGAGCAATATGCGCAGCTTTCGCTGCAATTTGATGCCATTTATTCTGGCTTTGTTGGCTCTGAGCGACAAATTCATTGCATCACACAGTCCATCCATCGTCTTGGCAGGTCTGACGGCTTGGTGCTTGTGGACCCTGTCATGGGGGACAACGGCTCCATCTACGAAACCTACACTGCAAAAATGTGCAGTGGCATGCAGGAATTATGCGCACTTGCCGATATTATCACCCCCAATTTGACCGAAGCCGCCATTTTGCTGGGCTATGCCCCCACTGACGTGCCCCACTCCCCTGCGGAAACGGCGCAATGGGCACGCACCCTCGAGCAGCGCTATCAGGCAAAGGTGGTGCTGACCGGTGTAAACGGCGGCAGTGATACCGTTGGGGTGCTGTGCTGCGAACAAGGTCAGCTTGCTTTTTTTGAGCATGCACGCATCGCAGAATATTATCCAGGCACAGGCGATTTATTTGCTTCGGTGCTGCTTGGCGATTTATTGCGGGGCACGGCTTTGCCCGATGCCTGTAAAACAGCGGCATACTTTGTGCGGGACTGCATCCGTCACACCGCAGCACTGCAAACCGACCACATGCACGGCGTGCAGTTTGAATCTCTGCTCGGAAATCTGCTTCCGCACGGCGCCATCGACCAAACAACTTCATAACGCAGTGCATTTCGCCGCCGTTATTTTTTTATGGAGCAGCCGTCTTTGCTCCCGACAAAAGGAAGGTTCATTATGAAACAAAACTCCTACACCAATGCGACCGAAGTTTTGGTGGAACAGCGTGTTGACAAACTCATGAAGTTGGTCGATTGCTGCCTTTGCGCCCAATGCCGTGCAGATGTCATTTGCATCGCACTCAATCACCTGCCTGTGTGCTATGTTTCCTCTCATACAGGTCTGCTATACAGCAAATTACATGCACTCGACCAGCAAATGTCGGCTGATGTCACCATACAAATCGTTTCTGCCGCACAGTTTGTCAAAGCACATCCACACCACAAAAACTGCAAAGACCTCTCTTCACAAACCAGCTGAGCCCCCACCCTATGTTTTTTAAACGCGGTGTCTATCTCGATAGATACTGCGTTTTTATACACCTATTCTGCAAATGCGTGCGAAAAAATCGCAATTTTTCAAAAATACTTTTCTATTTATGTCATAAGGCACGGTCAATTTGGCTACACTACTGCATATAGAAGGAGGCATTGCATATGCATTATCCCAAAAATTTTCCGAAGTATGATGACATCTGGCATATTGACTCCACTGCGGTTTCCAAAAAAGCGCCGGCAAGCCTTGTGCGGGAGCGCATGGGTGACCCCGATGCCACAGCCTATACCGAAATGTATTGCGAACCCACCAATGCCATTGAAAAACCAGACCCATTCGAATACAAACGCTAACAAAACACTGCATCCCCTTGCTGTCTTTCAAAACAACAAGGGGATGCAGTATCATTTTTATGGCAATTTTTGATTTCTCTCAGCTAACCTTTTCCTCCTCGGTCGACTGTAAATCAAACACATTGTATCCAATGGCATCCTTAGGGCATGCCTGCGTGCATTTACCGCACTGGATGCAGTCCGGATGGCTCAAATGCCCTTCCTTAAAGTCATATGGCTTGACGCTCAGCGGACATTTCTTTTCACAGATTTTGCAGGATACACAGTCCGAGGAAATTTGCAGCACATTCTTGGGCTTTCTGAATTTGGATACCACTGCGGCAAGCGTGCCCATCGGACAAAAATTGCACCAGGTTCTGTGATTGAAAAAGAGGGAAAGCACAATGCCCACGATGGTGGTGGCAACAATCATGCGATAAAACACCATGCCAATGCCATACAAATCGCCCCAGTGCGCACGCACACCGGAAATGAACACGGTCATCATAAAGACAAGCACCACCGCACGAAACCCTCTGGACTTCAGCACCTTGGGCACCTTTTTGTGGTTGCTGAACTTTGCTACAACATTGTCATAAAAGCTGCCCCGAGGACAGAGATTTCCGCACCAGAATCTTCCTCGAAATGCCGCCACCACGACAGGTGCCAGCATACAAATCAATGCCGCTGAGGCAAAGCGAAGGTCAAACAATCCCAAAATCACAAAGGCTATCAGCAGCACAAAGGAATACTTCTTCCAGAGCTTCAAAAAATTTTTCATCGTATCTTCTCCTACGTATTAAATGGATGTACTGTGCACGACATGAATCCATTATATTGGTTTTCGTAGGATTTTATCCGTAACTTTATCACAAAGGAAGCAGACTTTCTCTGTCGATTGTCACAAAACTAATCTGCCGCAACGTTTGCTTCTGCGTCTTCGCACTGCAACTGAAAGATAAAACTGGTCTTTTCATAGGGAACACTGTTTGCGGTGAGTTGGATGCCATGCCGCTGGGCAATCTGTTGGGCAATGGCAAGCCCCAGTCCCGTGCCTTTGCTGTTGCGGGCATCCGAGGTTTTGTAAAATCGTTCAAAGATGTGGGGCAAATCTTCTGCCACAATGCCAACCCCAAAATCGCTGATTGCAATCATGCAGCCGTCTTTCCTGCGCTCTGCGGTGACTTCTATCCGCTGTCCCTCGCCCGAAAACTTGACCGCATTATCCAACACCACCAAAAACATCTGCCGCAGGCGGCCATAATCCCCCGCCATCACACACTGCCCCTCGCATCGATTGCACTGCACCTGCACTTGCTTTTGCAGCGCAATGGCACGAATGGACCGCATGGCATCAGACAAAACTTCCAACAGATTAAGCGGTGCTTTTTGGGTGGCGTATTCCGGATTTTGCAAGCGGGAAAGCTCCAGCAAATCATTGACCATGCGCTCTAAGTGCATGCTTTCGTGCAGCATTTCTGTGTGATATTCCCGCACCTTGTCGGTATCCGTGACAACCCCATCGCACAATGCTTCTAAGGAGCCACGAATCACCGTGACAGGCGTACGCAGTTCATGCGAGATGTTGGAGATGTAATCCTTCCGCATCTGCTCCAACGCTTGGCTTTCCCTCTCTGCCAATGCCAGCTTTTGCGCCAAAACATCAATATGTGCTGCCAACGCACCGATTTCATCCGACTGCTCGACCTGCGTGCGTACATCATACACGCCATCCGCCAGCTGTGCGGTTGTTTTCTGCATTTTTTTCAGTGGCTCTGTGAATTTGCGAGAAAGAACAACGGCAACCAACAGCCCTAAGCACAGGGCAGCCGCAACGCTGATGAGCAAAATATGCAGCCGCATATCCATATATTCCTGCATATCTGCTAAATGGGTGTGCAGCAGCACCGCCGCCAAGACCGTGCCGTCCGCCGCATACACCGGCGCACCCACCGAAATGGACGGGCTGCCCAACACACCGCTGAAGCTGTCGCTGAACGCCACCTGCCCTTGAAACACCTCCGACACCACGATGAGTGCGTCATCCGGCAGCTCTGCGTAGCGAATCTGCTCCATTCCATTCCCCACATCAATGGTTTTGGCTTGTTCATCGACAATCCAAATATCGCTCATGGCAATTTCATCAATCAGCTTCAGATATGCCCCGTAGCCGCCGCCTTGTCCGTGCCCCATGCCATCGGACATGTGTGTGCCCTGCAAATAATTCGACAAGGTCGATGCAATGGTAGTCGCGCGCTTTTCCAAATCACTCTGGTATAGCGCAACCGACTGACGGGCAAACAGCATGCAAAACAGTGCCCCCACCACCACTGCAAACAGCAGCAGCACTGCCGTGAAATACAGTATCAGCCGCTTGGTAATATTATGGTGCATGCTGCGTCACCTCAAATTTATATCCCATGCCCCAGATGGTGGTAATCTGCCAGTCTGGGTGTGAAAATTTATCTATTTTGGCACGCAATCGCTTAATATGGGAATCTACCGTGCGATTGTCCCCAAAATAATCATATCCCCACACGGCATCCAGCAAATGGTCCCGTGTGAACACCCGCCCCTTGTTGGTTGCCATAATCCACAGCAGTTCAATCTCTTTTTTTGTCAACGGCAGCACCTGCTCGTCAATTGATGCGGTGAAATCATCCAGACAAATGACGAGATTACTATACACAAACCGCTTTTGCACACCTTCATTTTCCTGTGTGCGTTCCATGCGGCGCAGAATCGCACGCACTCTTGCCATCACTTCGCCCGGCGAAAATGGTTTGACGATGTAATCATCCGCCCCTATATCCAACCCCATGATGCGTTCAAAATCCTCACCCCGTGCGGTAATCATAATAATCGGCACAGAAGACTGCCGCCGAATTTCCCGACAGACCTCAAACCCATCCTTCTTTGGCATCATCACATCGAGCAGCACCATATCAAAGTCCTGCTCTGCAAACAGCTGGATTGCCCGTTCTCCATCCTCTGCAACCGACACGGAAAACCCTTCCTTTTGCGCATAGTCACGCAGGACTGTAACAATCTGCCGATTGTCATCCGCAATCAAAATATGGGACATTTCTGCATCACCGTACCCTTTCTGTTCCTTTTGTTCAAACGATACACGAAGCTCATGTTTTTTCTATGGCGTACAGCAATAGTTTAACATAAAAATAGACAATCAAAAACATACTTTTGCCACAAGTTTTTCGTATGCTATAGACATCGAAAGGAAACACCCCTCCAAAACCAAATCAACCATCACACATAAGGAGACGATGATTATGAAAACCAAGAAGCTATTTTTGATTTCTGCAGCAGTTCTGGCAGCCACCTCCCTGACCGCATTTGCCGCAGCCTATGCCACCCCGGCGGAGGCAGTTGCCGCACTGACCGGACGCACGGTTGACAGCGTTGTGGAAGAACGCACCGAAACCAACAAGACCTATGGCGAAATTGCCGCAGAAGCCGGCGTGTTGGACAGTTATCAGGACGAAATGCTGGAACTTAAAAAAGAGCGTCTGGACGAATTGGTGGCAGACGGCACCATCACGCAAGCACGTGCGGATGAAATTTTAGCGGCTCTGGAAGCGGCGCAAGACACCTGTGATGGCACCGGCGGCAGCCAAATCGGCAGAACCTATGGTGTCAGCTTCGGCGCAGGCAGCTGCGGCAGCGAAAATTGCGCACTTGGATATGGCGAAGGACTTGGCACGCATGCCGGCTCGGGCAACCGTCTGGGCGATGGCAGCGGTTTGGGGCAATCTGCCCGCAGTCAAGGCAGCGGCCTGCACGATGGTTCTTGTCTGGATTAACCCCTTTCCAACCCTATCTTTCTGCAAAAACAGCAAACGCCTTTCCTGTGGGCATTCCGCAGGAAAGGCGTTTGTTTGCCGTGTTCTCTATTCTGCCGACTCTGGCGAAGCATATTGCAGCAGCAACTGTTCCAAGTCATTGGCACACATGGGTCTGTAATAATAAAACCCTTGTATTTCGGAGCATTCGTTTTCGCACAAAAAGCGGCTTTGTGTTTCGGTTTCCACGCCCTCCGCAATCACGCCCAAGCCCATCCCCCGTGCCAAATTGATGATGGTTTTGGTGATGGCAGTGTCTTTTTCATTGATATGAATGCCCTGAATAAATTGTTTATCAATTTTAATGCGGTCAACAGGCAATTTTTTGAGATATTTCAGCGACGCATATTCGGTTCCGAAATCATCAATCGAAATCTGCATCCCCATCGCCTTCATACGGTTGAGTGTCTGTAGCATATGATAGGTTTCATACATTGCCATGCTCTCCGTGATTTCGACCTCCAAAAATTGGGGGTCAAATTGCAGTTCTTTGAAAATTTTCTGCATTTTTTCAATGAGCCTGGAGTCTTGAAACTGGCACACAGAAAAATTCACAGACACAGGAAAATCCGAAAGCCCCGCATCCTGCCACCGTTTGCTCTGCTGACAGGCGGTGCGAATCACCCACTGCCCAATGGCGTGAATCAATCCACTTTGCTCTGCAAGGGGAATGAATCGCACGGGAGAAATCCAGCCAAGTTCTTTGCTGTTCCAACGCAGCAAGGCTTCCATGCCGATAATTTTATGCGTGATGCCATCCACCTGCGGCTGATAATACAGCTCCAGTTCCTGCTGCTTTTGCGCACTGTACAGCAAGCTGTTGAGCTTTGCCGCCTCCACAATGCTGTCCTTCATCGCAGCATCGCAGAACACCGCTTGATTTTTCCCTCGTTCTTTGGCTGCCGTCATGGCAATCCCTGCATTTTTGACCAGCGCTTCCGCATCCAAGCCATCGGCGGGATAGACCGCAATCCCAATGCTTGCCGTGATGAAAAAATCCTGATGGTTGATGAGAAACGGCTGCTCCAACCCCAGCAAAATTTGCACGGTGCTTTCTTGAATCTGTGCAGCAGACACCGTATTTTCCAGCAAAATTGCGAATTCATCCCCGCCGATGCGTGCAATCATATGCTTTTCATCCAAAACATGCTGCAGCCGCCGAGAAACCTTCACCAGAAGACGGTCTCCCATCATGTGCCCCAAGGTATCGTTTGCCATCTTGAAGCCATCCAGATTCAAGAACAAAATCGCCGGCATCGTTTGTGCCGATTTTGCCGCAGCAATCGCTTCTCCCAGCCGCAGCATTAGCATCAGGCGATTGGGCAGGGCAGTCAAGGAATCATGATAGGCAAGATATTCTATCTGCTCTTGTATTTTTGTGCGGCGCACAATTTCTTCTCGCATCAGTGCATTTGCCTGCAAAATTTGCGTCTGCATTTGCTTTCTCTCGGAATTGTCGATAACGCTCTCTACCAAATAGGTTTTCCCCTGTATGGGCAGAGAAACCGCCGTTTTAATGATGGGCAAGACAGAGCCATCGGCACACAGCATAATTTTTTCTGAATTGTCAATTGCATTGTGCAAATCGGAAATCGGACATTTTCCCGCTTCTGTCGGGCAAAGCAGCCGATGGCACACCTTCCCCTCAATCGCCTCTTTTTGAAATCCGCTCATGCGCTGTATTTTGTCATTAACATACACAATGCGGTGTGTCTGCTCCTCAATGATGACCACACCAAATCCGAGGGTTTCCAAAATCACGGCTGCAAATGAAGCGATGGCTTCCGCTTCCTGCTCTGCCTGCGCAGACGGATTGTTTTGCGTGCACATGGACAACTGCTCCCTTCCCCTTTGTTTCCTACAAAACTACAGCTTACAAGGTTTTTTTGTATACATTTTCAATCCCATTTCTCGCTTTCCTGCCAAGCAAATGGAAAGATTCTCTTCGGCTGTACCATTTTTCTAGTACTTTTCTTCTATTATCTTTGTTTCGGTGCGGTTTGTCAACCTGCAAATTGATTTTCTTTGCCGTCTGCCTTGTTTGCATAATTTTGCACGCTATGCAAAATCCACGCGCCCCGTTCCCTTGCAAACGCCGCTAAATGTTTTGCGTTCCGCTATAAAGTGTGGTAAAATGCGATATAGTTCCTTTGTCTTGCGCCAATTGCACGCAGGCGCAGGCAAACATATAGGAGATGCGTTCTATGAAAATTTTGGTTCTCAATGGCTCCCCGCGCAAAAACGGCGATACCGCCGCATTATTGGAGGCATTTCTCACAAATCTAGGGGGAGAAGTTTATCAAATCCATGCCTATGACGGACAGATTCATCCCTGCACCGATTGCCGATGGTGTGTGACGCATGCCGCCTGTGCCTTGCAGGATGCCATGCAGGAGGTATACACCCGCATCGACGAGGCGGATGTCATAGTGATGGCGTCCCCGATTTATTTTTCCGAGCTTACCGGTCCCTTGCTGTCCGTTGCAAGCCGTCTACAATATCTCTGGGTGTCCAAATATCTGCGCAAAACGCCTGTATTGTCCGAAAAAACACGCTATGGCGTGATTTTGTTGGCTGGCGGAGGAGATGGTGCCGCCGACAAAGCCATCAGCACCGCAACCTGCCTGCTGCACCAAATGGGCGCCGAGGTCTATGGCATGGTGTGCAGCCACAACACCAACCACGTTCCCGTTGCAGAAGATGCCGCTGCGCTGGCGCAGGTGCGCACCCTCCAGCAAGCCATCCTCGCAGAATTCGCAAAATGAACGCACAAGGAGAATCCACCATGCAATATCAAGAAGCGATGGACTACATTGCATCCCTGCAGCAATTCGGCAGCGTGCTCGGCTTGGAGCGCATTTCTCATTTATTAGAGGTCTTAGGCAATCCGCAGCAGCATCTGCGGGTGATTCACATTGCCGGCACCAACGGAAAAGGCTCTGTCGGCACATTTATCTCGTCTATGCTGCAGGCAGCAGGCTATCAAGTCGGGCGATACATTTCCCCTGCGGTATATGAATACCGAGAGCGCATCCAAATCAACGGTCACTACATCCCCGAAGAAGCGTTGTGCCAGCACTTGGAGCGCATCCGCACCGCCTGCAATCAAATGGTGCAGGCTGGCGAGGAGCACCCCACGGTGTTTGAAATCGAAACGGCACTGTGCTTTTTGTATTTTGCAGCCGCACAGTGTGATTTTGTGGTGCTGGAGGTCGGACTGGGCGGTCGATTCGATTCCACCAACGTGATTGCAAAGCCGCTTCTTTCGGTCATCACCTCCATCAGCTTGGACCATACCGCCATCCTTGGCGACACGCTTGCCAAAATCGCCTACGAAAAAGCCGGTATCCTCAAAGAAGGCTGCCCCGTTGTGCTATATCCGCAGGAGCCGTCCGCCATGCAGGTACTTCTGGAAACCGCCGCAGGACTGCATGCCCCTGTCCACATGGCGGATTTTGCACAGCTTTTTCCGCTATCGGACAATTTACACGGACAGCGATTTCAGTACAAAACACTGCAAGCATTGGAAATCACCCTTTTGGGGTCACATCAGCTGCGCAATGCCGCCACGGCAATCGAAGCCATGTGGGTGCTTCCGCAGCTAGGACATCCCGTTTCCGAGTCGGCAATGCGGCAGGGGCTTTTCGCTGCCAAATGGCCCGGACGCTTGGAAGTCCTTACGCAGTCCCCTTTGGTGATGGTCGATGGTGCGCACAATCCCGATGCCGCACAGCAGCTCGCCGATGCAATATACCGCTATTTTCACAAAAATCAAGTCGTTTTGGTCATGGGTATCTTTGCCGACAAAGAATATACGCAAATTTTAGAGATACTGTCCCCTGTAGCGGATACCTTAATTGCACTCACGCCCCAGCAGACACGTGCCTTGCCCTCTGAAACACTTTCCACACTGGCACGCACGCAGTTTGCACAGGTCATCGATGGAAAAACAGCATGCGGTGCACTGCAAACCGCTTTGGAACTGGTTCCGTCGAATGGCGTTGTGCTGGCATTCGGTTCCCTATCCACTGTCGGCGAAATCACGGCACTTGTCAAAGCCAACCCACAGATATATAAGGATGGATTATCATGATAGATGAAGAAAAAATCAAACAAGCCATTCAGTTGCTGCTAGAGGGAATTGGGGAAGACTGCAGCCGTGAGGGGTTGCGGGATACACCCCAACGCATCGCCCGTATGTGCAAGGAGCTCTACGGCGGAATGCAGGACGATGCCGCCATCCACCTGTCCAAAACATTTTCTGCAATGGATAACCAGATGGTGCTGGAAAAAGACATCTCATTTTACTCCATGTGCGAGCATCATCTCCTGCCATTTTTCGGTTCGGTGCACATTGCCTATTTGCCCGATGAGAAGGTGGTTGGTCTGAGCAAACTCGCCCGCACCGTGGAGGTCTTCGCACGACGTGCCCAAATCCAAGAGCAAATGACCGCACAAATCGCCGAGGCAATCATGACGCATTTGCAGCCCAAGGGGGTCATGGTCTTAGTAGAAGCCGAACACTTGTGTATGTCAATGCGTGGTGTTAAAAAGCCGGGCAGTAGAACCGTTACGTACAAGTGCTGCGGGGCTTTTTTACAGCAGCCGGAGCTGGTGCAGCAAGTGTTCCTATGCACACGGGGACATCAGGCATGAACCGATACGAGCGCATCCTCACGCATCCGATTTTTATACACGCCATGCAGCGCATTGATGCTCTGGAAGCCACTCGCCTGCACTGCAAGCATGGTATTGCACATCTGCTGGATGTTTGCCGCATCGCCTATCTAATGGCATTGGAAGAACAGCTGCCCTATTCCAAAGACCTCATTTACACCACGGGACTGCTGCACGATGTCGGAAAATTTCAGCAATATGAAGACGGCACGCCGCACCACAAGGCGAGTGCAGCGCTGGCGGCTGACGTTTTGCAGGACATTGGCTATCCTGCCGCCGAGCAAACCCTGATTTTGTCCGCCATTTTGCACCATCGCAAAGCCTCTGCGGCAGAAAATGCTTTCGATGCCCTGCTCTATCGTGCGGACAAAGCATCCCGCATTTGTTTTCTCTGTGCGGCGCAGACCTCCTGCAATTGGGATGCGGACAAGAAAACCAAAACCTTACGATTTTAAAAGAGGGAGAACACTTTATGAATCCTTCAAACAGCTTACAAATCGGCTCCCGCTCGTTTCCCTTGGCAAACCAAGCCTATCTGATGGGCATTGTCAATGTGACACCCGATTCCTTTTCCGACGGCGGAAAATACACCGACTTAACGCATATTTTATCGTGCGCCGAAACCATGATACAAGAAGGTGCCGCTATTTTAGACATCGGCGGAGAGTCCACACGTCCCGGCTATGCGATGATTTCCACAGAAGAAGAAATTGCACGGGTCGTGCCGGTCATTGCCGCACTCAAGCAGCAATTTGACATTCCCATTTCCATCGACACCTACAAACCCGCCGTGGCAGACGCTGCCATTGCCGCAGGTGCGGATTTGGTGAACGATATTTGGGGTCTGCAATATGATGCACAGATGGCACAGGTGATTGCCAAACATCAAGTTGCCTGCTGTCTGATGCACAACCGCACAACACCTATATACACTGATTTTTTGCAGGACTGCTTGACAGATTTGCAAAAAAGTTTGCATTTGGCGCAGGATGCTGGCATTGCACCAAATCACATTCTGGTAGACCCCGGTGTGGGGTTTGCCAAATCCTACGAACAGAATTTGACTGTGCTGCGGCATCTGGATGCCTTTGGGTCACTCGGCTATCCGGTTTTGCTCGGTGCGTCCCGCAAATCGGTCATTGGTTTGACGCTGGATTTGCCCGTGAACGAACGGCTGGAGGGGACGATTGCCACAACAGTTGCGGCGGTGCTGCAAGGCTGTTCCTTCATTCGGGTCCATGATATACGGGCCAACAAACGTGCACTGGAAATGGCGGTGAAACTGAAATATGGATAAAATTGTAATCGAAAATCTGGAGATTTTTGCTCACCACGGCGTATTTGCAGAAGAAACACAAAACGGACAGCTTTTTTTGGTCTCCGCAGACTTATTTTTAGACGCATCGCATGCCATTGCGCAGGATAATGTTGAACTATCTGTAAATTATGCATCCGTCTGCTACTTCATCCAAAAATGTATGCAGGAAAACACCTTTCAGCTGATTGAAACCGCTGCACACTTTGTCGCACGGCAGATTTTATACACCTATCCGCTGCTGCAAAAAGCCATCGTGCGGATTGATAAACCCTCTGCACCAATTGGTCTGCCCTTTCAAACCGTATATGCGCAAGTGGAGCTGTCTTGGCACACCGTGGCACTTGGCATTGGCAGCAACATCGGCAATCGTGCGCAGTATATCCAGCAGGCACTGGAACAGCTTGCACAATCACCCGATGTGCAGCTGCTCAAAACCTCTGACCTGCGCATGACCAAGCCCTATGGCTATACCCAGCAAGCGGATTTTCTCAACGGGTGTCTGCTGCTGAAAACGCTCTACACGCCCCACGCTCTGCTGGAATTTCTGCATGCCATTGAAGCCTCGCTCGGGGTGGACCGCCGCATCAAAATCCACTGGGGTCCACGCACGATTGATTTGGATATTTTGCTGTATGATGATTGGGTGATGCACACCGAACCCTTGTCTATTCCGCATACAGACCTGCAAAATCGTGCATTTGTGCTGCAGCCATTGGCGCAAATCGGCGGCTATCTCTGGCATCCTGTGCTGCAAAAAACCATAGAACAGCTGTGGCAGGAACACCAAGCTACGCAGGCTTAGCGCACACAACAGGAAAACCGCCCCGGCTTTTGCAAATATCAAAAGCCGGGGCGGTTTCTATGCTTTCATCTAGGAGAACAAAGATGAAAGTGAAACAGGAATTTGGGGGGCAAAGTTATATATATTACGAAATACAGAAATTATTCAAACATAAGTGCTTTCATTGGACAGAATTTCACACATTTTCCGCACTTGATGCATTTGTCATAATTGACCGTGGGAGCTGCAAACCCTTTTTGCTCCAACGCATCGACCGGACAAACCTGCACAGACGGACATTTGTGATTCTGCGGACAGCGGCTCTCCTTCACCACGAGTTTCGCATCTGGGGAGGGCGGCTTGCTTTTTCCAAAAAACAACATAAACTACCTCTTTCTCAGTGCTTTCACCGCTTCTGTGCCTGCTTTTGCGCCTTCGTACACCGCTTTTGCAATTTGCAGCAAGCCGCCTGTGCAGTCCCCTGCCGCATAAAGACCGGGAATCGTGGTTGCCATGTTTTCATCCACCACAATGCGGTTTCCTTCGGTCTGTGCGCCGATTTTGCGTGCAAGCTCTGCACTGCCTGCCACACCATACGCAATGAAAATGCCGTCTGCATGCAGCGTAGACCCATCTTCAAACACAATGGTTTCCACACGGTCTGCACCGGTAATCGACTGCACCTTGTCCGTCAGCACACGCACTTCCTCCGGAAATGCCACCGAAACCGATGCGCCGTTGGTCACCAATGTAACAGACGCCGCCACGGGTAGCAATGCTGCCGCCTCATGCAGCGCATATTCGCCCGAACCAAACACCACAACATCCTTGCCACGATAAAAGAATGCATCACATACGGCGCAATAGCTGATGCCGCGTCCTTCAAATTCAGCAACGCCCGGAATTTTCGGTGTTGCGCGCGGAGAGCCTGTCGCAATGATGACGGCATCCGCCGCATAGGTCTGTTCGCTGGTATTGACCACCAACGTTTCTTCAAATCCCAAACCCACGACTTCTGCATCCACGAATTCCACACCGACTGCCTTAGCGCCTTCTATGCCGGCACGTTCGAGGGCTTCTCCTGTGATAGGCTGTGCAAACCCATAATAATTTTGAATTTTTTCTGCCTTGCCCAACGCACCGCTGCCCTTTGTCAGAATGGTGGTGGCAACCCCTGCACGGGCGGTATATAATGCAGCAGAAATGCCCGCTGGTCCGGAACCGATGATAATCACTTTCGACATTTCAGCACCTCCTTTTACTTTTGTTATACTATAACACAACGCTGCCCTCGCTTTCTGTGATTGACTCACAGAAACTGCCAGTTTTTTTGTTCTATAATTATGCTATCTCTCTTTATCCATTTCACTTGACAAAAAAGGAGTATCTGCATGACCATCGTTTTCTATACATTGGCATTGGTTGGCCTTGTGCTTTCCTTTTGGAAAAGCAAAGAGAAAACCAAAATGGCGTTGAAAAAGGCTTGGAAGGCTTTTGAAAATATCCTTCCGCAGCTTTTCGGGATTTTGCTGCTGATTGGCATGATGCTTGCACTGCTCACGCCTGCGCAAATTTCTCACTTAATTGGCGAAGAATCCGGCTGGTGGGGCGTTGCCATCGCATCGTTCATCGGTGCCATTACCCTGATTCCAGGGTTTGTTGCCTTTCCGCTTGCCGCTGCACTGCTGCACAGCGGTGCAGGATATATGCAAATCGCCGCTTTTATTTCCACGCTGATGATGGTCGGCATTGTGACCATCCCTGTAGAAATCCAATACTTTGGGAAACGTGTCACCCTGCTGCGAAACGGCTTTGCATTTGCGTTTTCGCTGGTGGTGGCTGTGGTGATGGGGAAGGTGTTGTCATAATGAAGTATCTCAAGAAATTTTCAAAACGATATCGCTTCTTTTTGCTGCTTGCCGTGGTGAATCTCCTTCTGCTTGCCGCTTCTCCTGCCGACGGTATCCATGCCCTGCGCATCACAAAGGACAATCTGTTGGAAATGCTCCGTGTCGTGCCGCCCATCTTTGTTCTGCTGGGACTGCTTGACGTTTGGGTAAAAAAAGAAACCATGATTCGCTTTATGGGCGAAAACTCCGGTCTGCTCGGCATTGTCCTTGCGTTTGCTTTGGGTGCTGCGGCGGCAGGTCCGCTGTATGCTGCATTTCCCGTTGCGGGGATTCTGCTAAAAAAAGGCAGTCGACTCTCCAATGTTTTAATTTTTGTATTTGTATGGGGTACGATGAAAGTTCCGCAAATGTTATTTGAAATCCAAGCCCTTGGTCTGCATTTTTCCATGCTGCGGATGGGGCTGGACATCATTAGCATCTTACTCATGGCATTTTTGATTGAAAAATTGATTCCCGCCGCCGAAAAAGAACGCATTTATCAAGGGGCACAACGTTTTTAAGCCGCCTTGCATGCGCCGTCCTGCACAATGCTGTATTGCTTGTCAGGACGGCGTGTTTTTTTATCGCCTGCTTCTCTCCATGGAATTTACAGAATTTTTCTGCTTGCCAAATATTTAATTGCGGCGAAACTATTTTATTTTTCACTGCAATTGTGATATAATAACAAAAAATAGTTCTGTCCCAAAAACTTTATCTGCACTTTACACAAAACAATCGCTTTTATGTTGTCAACCGTATTTGGAAACCATACAGAAGGGAGATTCCTGTGAGCAGACTGAATATTGAAACGCCCAACCTGGCGCAGCGTGTGGTGGAAGACCTTTACCGTGACATGGAGCGCCGCATTATCGCCAGCCCCCCCGGACTGTGTCCCGTTGATATGGCGGCATCCTTTTTAAAGCTTTGCCATGCACAAACCTGCGGCAAATGTGTGCCCTGCCGCATCGGACTGGGACAATTGTCCCAACTTTTAGAAGATGTTTTAGACGGCAATGCCACCTTGGACACCATTGACCTCATCGAAAAAACCGCTCGTGTGATTGCAAACTCTGCCGACTGTGCCATCGGCTATGAAGCCGCACACATGGTGCTGAAAGGGGTGACCGGTTTTCGAGAGGATTATGTGGAGCACATCGTCAACGGCAGATGCCTGTGCAACCTCAACCAACCCGTTCCCTGCGTGGCGCTATGTCCTGCACAGGTTGATATTCCGGGATATATTGCCTTGGTTGGCGAAGGCCGCTATGCCGATGCGGTGCGGTTGATTCGTAAAGACAACCCTTTCCCCTCGGTTTGCGGCTTGATTTGTGAACATCCATGCGAAGCACGCTGCCGCCGCAATATGGTGGATGACTCGGTCAATATCCGTGGGCTCAAGCGATTTGCTGTGGAGCATGCCGGCGATGTGCCTGCACCCGCCTGTGCACCGCAAACCGGCAAAACCGTTGCCGTTATTGGTGGTGGTCCCGGCGGTCTTTCTGCCGCCTATTATCTCTCGCTGATGGGGCATCAGGTCGTTCTCTTTGAACAGCGTCCCAAGCTCGGCGGCATGCTGCGCTATGGCATTCCCAACTATCGTTTGCCGCATGAAGCCCTTGACCAAGAGATTGCCACGATTTTATCCACCGGTATCACTGTCAAACCCAATATTTCCATCGGACGAGATGTATCTTTGGAAGAACTCAAATCCCAATATGATGCCGTTTATATTGCAATCGGCGCACATACAGACAAAAAAATTGGAATTGACGGCGAAGACTCCGGCGGTGTTATTTCGGCGGTGGAAATGCTGCGTGCCATCGGCACCGACACCCCGCCTGACTTCTCCGGAAAAACGGTGGTGGTCATTGGCGGCGGCAACGTGGCGATGGATGTCACCCGCTCGGCGGTGCGTTTGGGTGCGGCAAAGGTCACCTGTGTGTATCGCCGCCGCACCGTTGATATGACCGCACTGCCCGAAGAAGTGGAAGGTGCGATTGCAGAAGGCTGTGAAATTCTGCCCCTGCAAGCCCCAGTGCGCATTGAAAGCGATGCCGACGGGCATGCAGTTGCCTTGTGGACACAGCCGCAGCGCATCGGAAAAATCGATGCTGCCGGTCGACCCCGTCCCGAAAAAGCCGATGCGCCGGAAAATCGAATCCCCTGCGATATTGTCATTGTTGCGATTGGGCAGGGCATTGCCTCCCGCCATTTCGCCGAAGGCGGTGTACCTGTCAAACGTGGTGCAATTGCCGCCCTGTCTGACAGCTGTGTCGAAAACCAAACCAATATTTTTGCAGGCGGAGACTGCGTAACCGGTCCTGCAACCGTCATTCGGGCGATTGCCGCCGGCAAGGTTGCCGCTGCGAACATCGACACCTTTTTAGGCTTTCACCACATCATTTCCACCGATGTTCTCGTTCCTGCTCCGCGGTTGGATGACCGTCCCGCCTGCGGCAGAGTGAACATGCCGGAGCGGGAAGCCACGGAACGGGTGCACGATTTTGCACTCATCGAATGCGGTATGACCGATGAAGAAGCCTTGCAGGAGTCTTCCCGCTGTCTGCGGTGTGACCATTTTGGCTATGGGGTGTTTAAAGGAGGGCGAAAGAAAACATGGTAACGCTTACGATTGATTCCCGCACGGTGCAGGTGCCGGAAGGTACGACCATTCTGGATGCCGCACACTCTCTGGGCATTCCGATTCCACACCTTTGCTATTTGAAAGACATCAACGAAATCGGCGCCTGCCGTGTATGCGTTGTGGAAGTGGAAGGCATTCAAAAAGTGGTGCCATCCTGCAACAATGTGGCAGAGGATGGCATGGTGGTGTATACCAATTCTCCAAAAGTGCGGGAAACTCGCCGTACCAATGTGGAATTGATTTTATCCCAGCACGATTGCCACTGCGCCACCTGTGTGCGGAGCGGCAACTGCCAGCTGCAAACGCTTGCCAATGATTTGGGGATTTTGCAGCTGCCCTATCAAAAACAAGTCGCACCCTTCAAATGGGATAACACGTTTCCTTTGATTCGAGATGCCGCAAAATGTATTAAATGTATGCGCTGCATCCAAATTTGTGACAAAGTGCAAAGTTTAAACATTTGGGATGTTGCCAACACCGGTTCTCGCACCACAGTGGATGTTTCCTTGAACCGCAAAATCACCGACTCCGACTGCTCTCTTTGCGGACAGTGCATCACGCACTGCCCTGTGGGTGCCTTGCGGGAACGGGATGACACTGAAAAGGCGTTTGCGGCACTCGCAGACCCAGACCACATCACGGTGGTGCAGATTGCGCCCGCCGTACGTGCCGCTTGGGGCGAAAGTCTGGGGCTTTCCCGTGACGATGCTACCGTGAATCGTTTGGTTGCCGCCATGCGCCGGATGGGCTTTGACTATATCTTTGACACCAATTTCTCGGCAGATTTGACGATTGTGGAAGAAGGCAGCGAGTTTTTGGAAATCCTGCAAAAAGGCGAGCAGGAAAAGCTGCCGCTGTTCACCTCCTGCTGTCCGGCTTGGGTGCGGTTTCTCAAATCGCAATATCCTGCTATGACCGCCCATCTATCGACCGCCAAATCGCCGCAGCAAATGTTTGGTGCCGTTGCAAAAAGCTATTATGCCAAGCTGCTGGATGTAGACCCCTCCAAAATTTTCAGCATTTCCGTCATGCCTTGTGTTGCAAAGAAACACGAGCGTGCCATCCCTGTGATGAACGATGCCGGTACGGAATCGGATGTCGATTTGGTGCTGACCACCCGTGAAATCGACCGCATGATTCGTGCCGAGCATATCATTCCTGCGGATTTGCCGGAAGAAGCCTTTGATGCGCCATTGGGGGTCAGCACGGGTGCAGGCGTCATTTTCGGTGCAACCGGGGGCGTGATGGAAGCGGCTCTGCGCTCGGCATATTTCCTTGCCACGGGCAATAATCCTGCGCCGGATGCGTTTCGTCAGGTGCGTGGTTTGCAGGGTTGGAAGGAAGTCACCTTTCAGCTTGGCGATACCCCCGTGCGCTGTGCGGTTGCAAGCGGTTTGGGCAATGCCCGCAAATTGATGCAGGCAATCCAATGCGGGGAAGCGGTCTATGATTTTGTAGAAATCATGGCGTGTCCCGGTGGCTGTGCCGGCGGCGGCGGGCAGCCGATTGCACCGGACCAAGAGCTGGCAGGGGTACGTGCCGACACGCTCTACACGTTGGATGAACACGCCGCACTGCGCTTTTCTCACGAAAATCCTTCTGTGCAAGCGCTGTATGAACAGTATTTGGAGAAACCGCTCTCGCCTCGTGCGCATCATTTGCTGCACACCGACCATACGGCATGGGAAATGCCGCCTGCGCCCCTGCGAAACACTGACGCAGACTGCAATTGATATTTATGCATATTTTTCACAAATCGCCCGATGGATTTCTCGCTCCATCGGGCGATTTGCTGTTTCTACGAAAAAATGAAAAAACACGCCGCACACCACACGGCATAAGCATTGCATTTCGACAAAGAACGAGCTATAATTGAAACGAATCTTGAATTTCCCATCTGCAAATATGCCGCATTTTCGCACAATTTTGGTGCATACCATACAGTAGCGATGATTTTTTGCAGGGGCGAACCAACACAGAGGAGGGGGAACATTTGGCTATGCAATTGCTGCAATGCCTATCCGGAAAAGAAATTTTCGATTTTTTGCAAAAAAACAAAGAAACCATTGCCGAAGAAAACCGTAAGCTGCTTTTGGCCCTGAACGGCATCTGGAGCTTAGCAATGCTGATTGCATTTCTCATGCGAGCCGACCCTATGTGTGTGGAAGAAATGCAGGTTGTGTATCTGCTGTCGATTGCAGGCTCTGTGATAACGCTTCTCGTCACTGCATTTGTTTTACCCAAACATCCAAGGCTGATTGAACTTGTCATCATCGACTATCAAATCTTTTGCTTTACATACACTATTTTTGCAGGTGTCATCTTCTTTACTGCGTACAATGCGGTAAGTTTTCACATTTTTCTGTTGCTGATGCCGATACTTTTTCTGCTGTCACCCCGCAAAACGTTTGTCATACAGCTGACTTCAACCATCTTATTTTGTATGTTCAGCGCCGCTTACAAGCCGCCTGCGTTGGCATCCAGCGATATGTATAATGCACTGATTTTCTGCTTTCTGTCCTTGGTTTTGTCCAGAATTTCTGCCTTGTTTCGCATCCGTGCTTGGAAAATGCTAGAGCAGCAGCGGGAGATGCGCCATCGACTGGACAACATCATCAATAACGTCAGCGGCGGTATTTTGATTATGGATCGCACGCACTTTGGCGCCTATCATATTTCGCTTTGCAGCGACGGACTGTGCCGCATGACGGGTCTGACGCATGCCTATGTGCTCCAGCATTTTGAGCATGATTTTTTTGCCATCGTGCACCCCTCTGACCGTGCACAGGTGCAGGCTGCCTTTGAACAGGCCGCTGCTGACAAACAGCCCTTTGAACTGCGCCACCGTATCGCCAAGCTGAAAAAAAAGGCGTTCTGGGTGAATGCAAATGTCACACTTAGTACGCACGAGGACGGCACTTTGACCTATTATGTCAATTATATGGACCTTACCGTGCAGATGCAGTTTCAGAAAAAACTACAGCACATTTATGATATGCTGCAAGAAAGCATTCTCAAATGCAGATGTGATGAAAACTGGACGGTGGTTGACTGTAATCGGCATTTTTATGAGCAAATCGGCTGCACGCAGGAAACTTTTGCTGCGCAGCATCACAACAGCCTGCTCGCACTCATCCATCCCGACCATCAAGATGCCTTTCTAGCTGCCGTTTTGCAACATGCCGCTCCGCAGCTGCATGTTTCCACGCAAAGCTATCTCGTGCGGGGCGATGGTACGCTGCTGTGTGTTTGGATTATGGGGCAGCAGCTGATTGAAAATGACGAAGCTTATTTTTACTGCTCATTGTCTGATATTACCGAACAAAAGGCACAGGAGCATGCCCTGCTGCTGAGCAAGCAGAGCATGGCTGCCGCCATTACACATGCCAATTTGCAATATTGGGAATACGATATTGAAACGGCTCGCCTATTCCATATGAAGGATGCCATTTTTACGCAAGAATCCGGCGACAGCACAGAATCTTCCCCCGCATCCATCATCGAAACCGGCTGCATCCACCCCGAAGATGTCGATGCCTTCCGGCAGCTGCATCAGCAGCTGCACCATGGTGAAAAACACGCCTCCTGTATCATTCGCCTGCATGCAAATGGAAAAAATATGCTTTGGCGATGGTATCGCTTGGACTACACCACGGTATTCAGCCGAGAAAACCAGCCGATTAAGGCATTTGGCAGCGGCACGGATATTACAGACGAAATTTATGCCAAGCAGCAATATGAGGAATTGGTCGCTTTGCAGCAAATCACGGCGCAGGACAGCTTGATTTCCAGTGTTTTAAATTTAACACGTGACCACGTGGAGCATGCCAGCAGCAAAGTGCAAAACATGTGGCATCTCTATATTGACTCTGTGGATGAGGAACTGCGTGTTTCCACCAGCAAGGTTGTGGGCGAAAAAAACCGCATCGCACACGGAAAATTATACAACCGTGCCTATCTGTTGGAGCGATTTGCGGTGGGCGAAACCGAATTCCACATTACGGTACAGCAAGAATTGAACCCCGGCAACGTGACATGGCTGAATAAGACCATCAAAACCATGAAAAATCCCATCACGGGAGATATTATGGCATTCACCTATGCCTTGGATGTTTCGGAAAATGTGGTTGCAGAAAAGCTGATTGAAGGCATTGTGGCAAAAGAATTTGATTTTGCAGGACTGATTTATGCCAAAACAGGGCGTTATTCCCTTTTTAGCTATCCCGCAGGCGGGGATACCATTCTGCCATTGTCCGGCGAGAATTTTGATGCCGACAATACGGCACGTGCGCCGCTATTTTGTCCGCCGGAGGAATTGGAAGCATATTGTGCACAAACCGCTATCTCTCACATTCTAAAACAGCTGCATGCCCACGCGGAATTTTCCTTTTTATATCGTGCGCTGCAAAATGACCGTATCCGCAACAAAAAACTGCACATGTTCTTTGACGATGCGGAAACCGAGATTATTTGCATTGTTTGCACAGATGTCACCGATATTTATCAAGCCGAGATGAAAAAGAATGAATTGCTGCGCCATGCGCTGACCATTGCCCAGCAATCCAATGATGCAAAATCGGCTTTCCTTTCTGCCATGAGCCATGATATTCGCACCCCGCTCAATGCCATTTTGGGCATGACACGCATTGCCAAGGAAGACAAAAACAATCGTGAACAATTGGAAGAAAGCTGCCGCATCATTGAGGCTTCCGGACAGCAGCTGCTTTCCTTAATCAATGATATTTTGGATATGAGCAAAATTGAAAGCGGCAAAATGGCATTTGTGCAGGAAAAATTTGCGCTCAGCAAAGAAATGGTGCATATTAAGGAAATTTTCAAGCCGATTGTGCAAAAAAAATCCCAGCAATTTGTGCTGCAGCTGCAGGATTTGCAGCATGATATTTGCATTGGCGACCTCCTGCGTCTGCAGCGGGTGCTGAGCAATCTTCTCAGTAATGCCTCCAAATTCACGCAGGACGGCGGCACCATCACCCTGCGCCTGACGGAAATGCCCAGCGGCAAGGAAACCATGGGATATTATCGCTTTGAGGTCATCGACACGGGCATTGGCATGGCGGAAAATCAGCTGCAAAATATTTTTGAGCCCTTCTATCGCATTGATGGTACCAAGCCCAATGCAGTGGAAGGCACGGGATTGGGGCTGTCGATTGCCAAGCGCATAGTCGAAGCACAAGGCGGTACACTCCATGTGCACAGCGTGCTGGGGCAAGGCACTACCTTTGTGGTACAGCTTCCGCTGCGTCTGCCCGATGCGCTCGCTCCCTCTGCAACGCCCGCTCCGCCGGAAGCCGCTTCTGCTGCCATTGACTTCACCGGACTGCATTTTTTGCTGGTGGAAGACCACCCTGTTAATATTTTAGTGGCAAAAAAAATGCTGGAAAGCCGTGGTGCAGCAGTAGATGTCGCTGAAAATGGCCAGCTTGGTTATGATGCCTTTGTGTCCCACCAAGAGATTCCCTATGATGCGGTCTTTATGGATTTGCAAATGCCCATGATGAACGGATATGAAGCCACCAGTGCCATTCGAGAAAGCAAACACCCACAGGCAACAACTGTCCCCGTCATTGCCATGACCGCAAACGCCTTCTCAGATGACATCAAGCGATGTCTTGATGTTGGCATGAGCGGACACATTGCCAAGCCCATCAGCCTTGAAAGCATTGCCGGTGCGCTGACGGGTGCGGGGCTTTCTGTGACACACGACACAGACGCTGTCTGAGGATACCACTTTTTCCTGCACCAGCTTAAAAAGAACATCCGCTTGCACGAATCGGAAGGCTCCGTTTTCGCTGCAATCGGATGTTCTTTTTTTAACGCATAAACAGGTGCTTAGAGCGTCTTATGCCAAACATGCATGCTTTCAATTGTACCTGCGATATTGGTATTATTCACCAGTGTGCCGCTAAAGGTATAACCATGCTTGGCAAACGTGATGTTCATGCCATAGGATACCGCTCGTGCAATGGTGTATGCCGTGCAAATATGCCGTCTTCGCATTTCGGCTTCCATTTCCCACAGCAAATAGGAGGCCAGTCCTTTCGCACGATATGCCGGAAGGGTTGCGAAATCGGTCATTTCCACGTTTTTGCTTTGCACATCCATTTCGCAGGAGGAAACGGCAACCAATTTTCCATTGGTGCGTATTCCAAAATACACGATGTTTTCCTGCATCGTCTGCCGAAGATAGGCAGGGTCATGAATCGGGAACGGATACGTTGCAAACACTTCTCCATAGAGCTTTGCCATTTCAACAGCATCCTGCGGTGTTAAGATGCCGCTTGTATATGTTGCAGGCAGTGGTGGTTTTTCTTGCAGAACTGCACTGTTTTTTGCCACTATCAGTACATCCTGCACTTGTTTTCGATTGTGAAGTTCTCCTCGTTCTGCCTGCAAATAATATGCCATGAAGCATGCGGTTTCCGTGCCTTGAAAAAACTGCGGAATTTCCGCTTCGGTGCGATACCCCTGCGTACACAAGCCGCTTTCTGCCCATTTGGGCACTTTGACAAACAGCTTGGCATACGCCTTTTCCTGTGCCAACTGCAGCAGCCGTAGCATCAGGTCTGGATAATCTTCCTTGGAAAGCTTCATCAGATAAATGCGGTCATTTTCTTTACCGTGCTGTACGAGAGAATTTTGAACCTGAAGGATTTCATCTGCCATTCGTGTAACTCCGTTTTTCTTTCGAGGCTATTCTGAAACATAATTGGCACGCCGATGCAGGCGAGCATTATTTTCCGGAACCAAAGCAATGGCTTCTTCATAGTCCGCCAACAGCTTACTGATGCCAATGGATTTATTTTCTGTTTTTTCCTCAAAATCAAACTGCAAATCACAGGTTTCGCAGGTACGATTGCAGGAAATCGCTTTATATTCATCCGGTTCTCGGTAGGTGGTGATGACACCTTCATAATTGCGCAGCACCACTTTGTTATCCGACCAAGAAATCAGATAATTCGGCATCACCGGAATTTTGCCGCCGCCGCCAGGGGCATCGATGACATACGTCGGCACGGCAAACCCACTCGTGTGTCCAATCAGACTTTCAATAATTTCAATGCCTTTTCCCACTGGTGTGCGGAAGTGAGTCAATCCCTCTGATAAATCGCATTGATACAAATAGTACGGACGAACACGGTTTCGCACCAGCATCTGCACCAATTTTTTCATGATTGTGGTACAATCATTGACCCCTGCCAGCAACACCGACTGGTTGCCGAGCGGCACACCTGCGTCCGCCAGCTTTTGCAAGGCTTGTTTGGAGGATGCCGTGATTTCATAGGGGTGGTTGAAATGGGTATTCAGCCAAATGGGGTGATGCTTTTTCAGCATATTCACCAAGTTGTCTGTGATGCGATAGGGCAGAACCACGGGCATGCGGCTGCCGATGCGGATGACCTCAACATGCTTAATTTTGCGAAGCTCTGTCAAAATCCAATCCAGTGCTTCATCGGACAGCATCAACGGGTCACCGCCCGAAAGCAGTACATCCCGCACCCGTGGGGTTTTTTTGATATATTCGATTGCTTTGGAAATAGCTTCTCTATCCGGTATCGAATCCAAATCACCAACTTTTCGTTTGCGTGTGCAGTGTCTGCAATACATCGAACAGACATTGCTGACATGCAGCAGCACACGGTCCGGATAGCGGTGGGTCAGCCCTGGCACGGGGCTATCCTTGTCCTCTGCCAGCGGGTCTGCCATTTCATGCTTTTGAATGACGAGCTCACTCGGATTTGGAAAGCATTGCTTGTAAATCGGGTCATTCTTATAGTCATTCGTGTCAATCAATGATAAATAATAGGGCGTAATTGACAACGGAAATTTGTCAAGCGTTTCTTCCAATGCCTGTCGTTCCTCATCCTCAAATGTAATGCCCAACAGTCCCTCGAAGGTCGCAATATCTGTCACTCTATGTTCCAGTTGCCATCGCCAATCTGTCCATTTTTTATCCATTTTGTGTTGCTGTAGGGTTTCCTCCATCACTTGACTACTCATCAAATCACGCTCCTTAAATTATACTATTTGGATATGTTTTTTCAATTACAAAATATCAGTAAAATTGCATCAATCAATCGTAAAACAATCACTTTTTAATTATATATTATCACAATAAATACATTTTGTCAAATTGCACCGTATCTGTTATTTTTATTTGCTATATATTTTAACTTTTTTTATTTTTAAATTTGTTTTTTTATTGTATTTATTTATTTTTGAAACCCATTTTTTAGAATTCTTTATAACAATCAGTATTTATTTTCACAATAAAAGAGGGTTCGTTCCAGCCAAACCCTCTTTGCCGTTTATTCCACCAATGATTGCACATATGCCTGCATATCTTGCTTGGATGCGATTTGATGTGTTCCCGCAATCACGGCGTTTTGTTCGTCCTTTGACAGCATTCCAAAGCGGCTCATCGCTGCTTGATTTTTTGCAAGTGCCATGCCAAATCCTAGCGGAATATCCGCAAAACCATTGTCATTGTTCATTACAATCACCTCGCTTTTAGCATGCTCCATTTACGAAAAAACATACCTGCCGCATGTGTGTTTCCCGCAGCAGCCGCCATCATATTTTCTGATGCACCGGCATACTATCTAGCGTGTGTTTTAAAACACGCTCTGGCAAAGAGGAGGCAAGATTTTTTATGAAAGTCGCAATTCTTACCATGTTCAATGGTTTAAGCAACACCTATTCCTTGGTCAATGTTGTAGCGGAGCATCTCAAAATGCTGTTAGATGCCGGCATACATCCCAAGCTGCTGGTCAGCCAAGATTGTCCAGACAGTGACCGGCGTGGTATCTTTGCAGATGAGCGAATCGAATGGGTGAAAATCACCAATCATATCGGTGCACGGCAAATCCATTGGTATGATTATTCACAACCCAATGCCACTGTACATGACACGTTTGAAGAAGAAGTGCATGTCATTGCACAAGATTTTAAAACCCATTTGCAAGATGTGGATGTCTGCATTCTGCATGATATTCATTATCAAGGCTGGCATCTGGTGCACAATGCCGCCATTCGCCAAGCGCAAGAAGCACTGCCGCATATCAAATTCATTGCTGTCACGCATTCTGCACCGGTTAACCGCCCTCCAAACCCACGCTATCCGCTCTCCTGCCGCTATACGCCCATGCCGCATACTACCTACGTCTATCCGACCTATTCCGGGATTCCGGCGCTTGCAAAGCAATATCAAGTGCCAGAGGGCAGATGTCGTGTGCTGTATAACACATTGGATTTGCTGTCCTTCATGAGTCCGCCAGTGCAAGCACTCCACCAACAGGTCAATTTGCTATCTCCAGATTTTTTAATCGTATATCCCGGCAGATTCACGACCGGTAAAAAATTCGAAAAAGTTGCAGCACTTGCCGGCTGTATTCGAAAAAAAACAGAATCGACGGTGCGGGTTGTTTTCTGCGATTTTCCCTGCATGGATATTGACCCACCCAAATATAAAAATGCGATTCAAAAAATAGGACTGTATTATGGGTTGCAAGAAGATGACATGGTTTTTACCAGTGACTATGGGTATCCCCAAGGGTTTCCTCGTGATAGCGTATTGGATTTATTTACACTTTCCAACCTGTTCATTTGTCCCTCTTACTCAGAATCCTTCGGACTAACCGTGCTGGAAGCCGCCAGCCGCGGCAACTTTTTGGTTTTGAACGAAGCCGTTCCCGCACTCGCTGAAATCGGAAAGCAGCTGCATGCCTATTTCATGCGCTGGGATGCCCGCAATTTCGGCTTTGATACAACAGAAACCTATGCCCCCTCGGAGCAAGCCTATTTGGAGGAGCATGCACTTCGCATAGTAGACCACATGCGTGATAGTGCCGTTTTGTCTGCCAAGCGTTTGGCACGGCAAAAATTCAATCCGCAATGGGTCTGGTATCATCAGCTGCAGCCATTATTAGAGCCATGAAAAATGCTCCCACACAAATGGGAGCATTTTTCATGCACGAAGCGATGCAAACGCATTATACCTGCCGCAGGACATGTGCATGTGCTGCAATATATAGCGTATCGCCTACATATGCACTCACATCCACACGGAATGTGTGCGTTTCAAAATAGTCTGACGGTTCTGTCACCGTATATTGGTATGGGAAACTTCCCGGTGCGCTGTTTGTCGGAACGACATTGCTTACATAAAGATGGTTTTGATCCATCAAATACGGATACACGGTGGAGATGGTAACTAGCAAATCGCTGCCATCACGCAGCAAATGCACCGTTCCGATTGGAATATACGTGGAACCCAATCCCAATACAACGGTTTTTTCCTGCTCTCTTGGTCCCAATGTGGTATATTGTGCATTTCCTTGGCCAAAATCCGTTCCCACAGACCATGCAGAACCCGCTTCTACCGGTTCCTCTGTGGTGGTTGTGGTAGTTGTAGTGGTACTTGTCGTAGTTGTGGTGGTTGTCGTGGTTGAAATAGAGATGGTATCTTCCAGCTTGAATTGCAGCAGCATTTCCTTTTTAATGACATCACGTAGTGTCTGGTCAATGGAATGATTGATTTCCAGCAGCTCCTCTATTGTCGGTGCCGCTTCCAAAACGCTTTGGCTATCCAGCGTGCCCAGTACATATTGCAATTTTTCTGCTTCAGCATTGATAATATGCGCTAACCCCAGTTCTTCAAAGGCAATCGATGCCAGCAATAAATTTACCGCTTCATCTGTAGTAATGTCAATAGCAGCATCCACAGTCGGAATATTCGGGAATGACATAACAGATCTCCTTTCTGATTCAGAACAGATGCTTCTGTCCTTTCATCTCAGTCTATGCACCGCCATTCGCCTAAGTGTCAATAATAACGTGCTGTCTGCCGCTTAATTGATCTCACACATCGTCTCGTAACGCATAGACTGATGATGTAAGTCATTATACAATTCATAATTGCAAACGAGGGATTATCATGTCATTCCCCAATATTCCGGATATAGAGCCGTCCATTACCATCACATTAGAGGATGCTGTCCATCTGCTACTCACCTCCATTGCTATGGAAGAATGCAGTGTATCCAAGCTTATGGATGCTGAAACCTGCAAAATCCTCTGCGTTTTGCAAAAATATCTGCAAGAACATGTTAATATACAAGATATTTTAGATATAAACCAGAGTGTTTCTCACACCATTCAGGATTTGACGAAACTCGAAATGCTCTTGCAATTCAAACTGCAGGATATTCAACAAATCATGTCTTCTACCACTACGACAACTAGCACAACAACTACTACTACTACCTCGTCTACTACAACATTCAGTTCCTCAGCAACCGCATCCACCACTACACATTGCCCTTGCTGTCATTGCTGCTGCTGTGTGACTGGTCATGCAAAAGGAAACATCTGCAATCCATGTGATGCCTTTTATCATCAAGTTGCGAAGCTGTATGCCTTTGTATTTTCCTATGATATTCCGAGCAGTGCCATTCAATATACTGTTCAAAGCGATACCGGTCTTCTACAAGTATATGCTTCAAAATATCATCTGGACGTGGACTGTTCAAGTCCCTGCTATGATACGATTATCATCTCGGGACAGGCGCATTGTAAGTTTCGCACCTCTCGCGATTGTCTGATTGCAGATGTTCTACCCTTCACACTGACGATACATTGTACCGAGAGTGGCAATTTTGATTTCCGTATGCAGCTAGTCTCTACAAATCATCCGCGACTTTGTCATGATAGTGGTATCGTTTTTATGAAAACTGTATCTTCATCCTTTCAAGCACAAATCTGTTGTTAATATCGTTTTTAGAAATAAAAAGAGACGGTAACCAAAGTTACCGTCTCTTTTTATGTGCGCATCGTGTTATCTTCCCAGGTCGTTGCCAACCAAGTATTGTCACCATAAACGAGCTTAACTACTGTGTTCGGAATGGGAACAGGTGTACCCTCGTCACCAAAAACACGCACTTCTATTATGAAAACAGTCTTTCAAAAACCAAGAACGAATGACATGTCGTTTTCCATTTTATGATTTCTGTTCTCTAAGAATGTTTCAGCACTAACCACTGCTTACACCCTCAAAACTGAACAATACATACTCGCAAAGCTTATTTTTCGAGATTCAACCCAATATTCATTAGGTCAAGCCCTCGTCCGATTAGTATCAGTCCGCTACATGTGTTACCACACTTCCACTCCTGACCTATCAACCTCGTAGTCTACAAGGGGACTTACTCCCGAAGGATGGGAATACTTATCTCAAGGAGAGTTTCACGCTTAGATGCCTTCAGCGTTTATCTCGTCCGTACTTAGCTACCCGGCTATGCTCCTGGCGGAACAACCGGTGCACCAGCGGTACGTCCATCCCGGTCCTCTCGTACTAAGGACAGCTCCTCTCAATATTCCTACGCCCGCAACAGATAGGGACCGAACTGTCTCACGACGTTCTGAACCCAGCTCGCGTACCGCTTTAATTGGCGAACAGCCAAACCCTTGGGACCGAATTCAGCCCCAGGATGCGATGAGCCGACATCGAGGTGCCAAACCTCCCCGTCGATGTGGACTCTTGGGGGAGATCAGCCTGTTATCCCCAGGGTAGCTTTTATCCGTTGAGCGACGGCATTTCCATTCACATACCGCCGGATCACTAACTCCAACTTTCGTTACTGCTCGAACCGTCATTCTCGCAGTTAGGCTCGCTTTTGCGTTTACACTCACCGCACGATTTCCAGCCGTGCTGAGCGAACCTTTGAGCGCCTCCGTTACTCTTTAGGAGGCGACCGCCCCAGTCAAACTGCCCACCTGACAGTGTCCCCCGACCTGATTCAAGGCCGCAGGTTAGAATTCCAATACTCCAAGGGTGGTATCCCAAGGTTGCCTCCATGTAAGCTAGCGCCCACATTTCCTAGGCTCCCACCTATCCTGTACATGAAGTACCGAAATCCAATATCAAGCTACAGTGAAGCTCCATGGGGTCTTTCCGTCTAGTTGCGGGAAACCGGCATCTTCACCGGTACTACAATTTCGCCGGGCGGGCTGTTGAGACAGTGCCCAAATCGTTACGCCATTCGTGCGGGTCAGAACTTACCTGACAAGGAATTTCGCTACCTTAGGACCGTTATAGTTACGGCCGCCGTTTACTGGGGCTTAAGTTCGTACCTTCGCTTGCGCTAAGCACTCCCCTTAACCTTCCAGCACCGGGCAGGCGTCACCCCCTATACGTCATCTTTCGATTTAGCAGAGAGCTGTGTTTTTGCTAAACAGTCGCTTGGGCCTTTTCACTGCGGCCTACATTGCTGTAGGCACCCCTTCTCCCGAAGTTACGGGGTTAATTTGCCGAGTTCCTTAACAACCCTTCTCCCGTTGGCCTTAGAATTCTCATCCCATCTACCTGTGTCGGTTTGCGGTACGGGCACCTGAGCAATACATAGAGCTTTTCTCGTCTCTCACGCCATCGACTTCCCTACTAAAATTTCGGTCCCTTACGCCCGGGGCTACCATCGCCCGGGTTCGACTTAATGAAAGCGTCCCTCTACTTAACACTTTTGGTGGTTACGGAATTTCAACCGTATGTGCATCGACTACGCCGTTAGGCCTCGCCTTAGCTCCCGACTAACCTTGGGCGGACGAACCTTCCCCAAGAAACCTTAGATTTTCGGCCATTATGATTCTCACATAATTCTCGCTACTTATTCCGGCATTCTCACTTGTATGCAGTCCACCAGTCCTTACGATCTGACTTCGCCCCGCATACAACGCTCCCCTACCCAATGTCTTACGACAATGCCTAAGCTTCGGTTAGATACTTAGCCCCGTTACATTTTCTGCGCAAAACCACTCGACCAGTGAGCTATTACGCACTCTTTGAATGTGTGGCTGCTTCTAAGCCAACATCCTGGTTGTTTTCGCAGTTTCACATCATTTTCCACTTAGTATCTATTTGGGACCTTAGCTGTAGATCTGGGCTGTTTCCCTTTTGACCATGAGACTTATCTCACACAGTCTGACTGCTAACCATCAATTCTCCGGCATTCTTAGTTTGATAGAGTTCAGTAACCTTATCGGCCCCTAGCTCATTCAGTGCTTTACCTCCGGGAATCTAAGTTAACGCTAGCCCTAAAGCTATTTCGGGGAGAACCAGCTATCTCCGAGTTCGATTGGAATTTCTCCGCTATCCACAAGTCATCCCCGGCTTTTTCAACAGACGTGGGTTCGGCCCTCCATTGCGTCTTACCGCAACTTCAGCCTGCTCATGGATAGGTCACCCGGTTTCGGGTCTAATACACGTAACTTCATTCGCCCTATTCAGACTCGCTTTCGCTACGGCTCCGTGACTCCAGTCACTTAACCTTGCTACGTACATTAACTCGCCGGACCGTTCTACAAAAAGTACCCGATCACACATAAACGTGCTCTCGGTGCTTGTAGGCACAAGGTTTCAGGTTCTTTTTCACTCCCCTCCCGGGGTCCTTTTCACCTTTCCCTCACGGTACTGCTTCTCTATCGGTCACTGAGTAGTATTTAGGCTTGGAGGATGGTCCCCCCATGTTCCCACAGGATTTCACGTGCCCTGTGGTACTCTGGATACGGCTAGCGTCGGTTCTTTTTCACTTACGGGGCTGTCACCCTGTTTCGCCACTCTTCCCAAAGTGTTCAGTTAAATAACCAGACTACATGTTGCCGTCCTAACCCCAAGAAGATTGCTCCTCTTGGTTTGGCCTCTTCCGCGTTCGCTCGCCACTACTAGCGGAATCTCGGTTGATTTCTTTTCCTCGCCCTACTTAGATGTTTCAGTTCAGGCGGTTCCCTACGTACACCTATGAATTCAGTGTACGTTGACAGAGTATTGCTCTGCCGGGTTTCCCCATTCGGAAATCTTTGGATCAAAGCTTATTTGCAGCTCCCCAAAGCTTATCGCAGCTTGTCGCGTCCTTCATCGGCTCTCAGTGCCAAGGCATTCCCCTTGCGCCCTTTACAGCTTAACCTTGCAGCATTTCTGCTACTGTTTATTCTGTAAGACCTAACCACGGTCGCGGTTAGGAATTTTCAGCTTAAATTATTGAGTAAATCTCGGTAAAAGTATATTTCTATACTTGTTTTTTTAGCTTATTGTAGTGATGTCTTGCGACATCATTTCCCAACAATTTTTGGAAAAACCATTTTATTTTTTATGCTTTATCTCATTCAAGGTAAAGCGGAATAACAAATTAGTTTCCTCTATTGTTGCTTTTGCTTTCGTTATTGTTCAGTTTTCAAGGTGCAATTTTCTCTTTGTCCTTCGCAAATTTGACTAAGGTGTATGAAATGCTTCGCATTTTCCTTGCCACTTTCGCTTCGGTAAGAAAGTGAATTCCCTCGTCCCGTCCGTAGACAAAACTTAGGTTTTCTTTTGCCTACTTTCCTTTTTTCCAAAAGAAAAGTATGGTGGGCTTGAGAGGACTCGAACCTCCGACCTCACGCTTATCAGGCGTGTGCTCTAACCACCTGAGCTACAAGCCCATGTCAGTTTCGGCGCGGTTTTCCGTTCTTCGCTTCCTTCCGCCCCTTTGTGCGCAATCTTTCGATTGCTGGTGGAGATGAGGAGAATCGAACTCCTGACCCCCTGCTTGCAAGGCAGGTGCTCTCCCAGCTGAGCTACACCCCCGTGGTTCACACAGGATCGGAAACTTAGCGTTTCTCTCATTTCCAGTTTGAAGGTACAGTTTTTTGAGGTTTTTGCCACCCTTGCCAAGGCAAAGGTTTGCACCCTCTAAATTGAACAATGTATTACTTTCAGTTTACCTGAACTCTGTTGACCTAGGATTCGTAAGAACTATTTCATCTTACAGGTCTCCTTAGAAAGGAGGTGATCCAGCCGCACCTTCCGATACGGCTACCTTGTTACGACTTCACCCCAATCACCAATCCTACCTTCGGCCGCGCCCTCCTTGCGGTTAGACTACGGACTTCGGGTATTACCGGCTCTCGTGGTGTGACGGGCGGTGTGTACAAGGCCCGGGAACGTATTCACCGCGGCATGCTGATCCGCGATTACTAGCAATTCCGACTTCATGCAGGCGAGTTGCAGCCTGCAATCTGAACTGAGATAGCTTTTAGGGATTTGCTCCACCTCGCGGCTTTGCTTCCCTCTGTATGACTACCATTGTAGTACGTGTGTAGCCCAAGCCATAAGGGGCATGATGATTTGACGTCGTCCCCACCTTCCTCCGTTTTGTCAACGGCAGTCTCGCTAGAGTGATCAACTAAATGTATCAACTAACAATAGGGGTTGCGCTCGTTGCGGGACTTAACCCAACATCTCACGACACGAGCTGACGACAACCATGCACCACCTGTCACCGTTGTTCCGAAGAAAAGGTGTATCTCTACACCGATCAACGGGATGTCAAGGCTTGGTAAGGTTCTTCGCGTTGCTTCGAATTAAACCACATACTCCACTGCTTGTGCGGGCCCCCGTCAATTCCTTTGAGTTTCAACCTTGCGGTCGTACTCCCCAGGTGGGATACTTAATGTGTTAACGTCGGCACGGAAGGGGTCAATACCTCCCACACCTAGTATCCATCGTTTACGGCGTGGACTACCAGGGTATCTAATCCTGTTTGCTCCCCACGCTTTCGCGCCTCAGCGTCAGTTAATGTCCAGCAGGCCGCCTTCGCCACTGGTGTTCCTCCCAATATCTACGCATTTCACCGCTACACTGGGAATTCCGCCTGCCTCTCCATCACTCAAGACCAGCAGTTTCAAAAGCAGTTTGAGGGTTGAGCCCTCAGATTTCACTTCTGACTTGCCAGTCCGCCTACGCGCCCTTTACACCCAGTAAATCCGGATAACGCTTGCTCCCTACGTATTACCGCGGCTGCTGGCACGTAGTTAGCCGGAGCTTATTCTTTGGGTACCGTCAAAATTCGTCCCCAATTAAAGATCTTTACAACCCGAAGGCCTTCTTCAATCACGCGGCGTTGCTGCGTCAGGGTTTCCCCCATTGCGCAATATTCCCCACTGCTGCCTCCCGTAGGAGTCTGGGCCGTGTCTCAGTCCCAATGTGGCCGTTCAACCTCTCAGTCCGGCTACCCATCGTCGCCTTGGTGGGCCATTACCTCACCAACTAGCTAATGGGACGCGAGCTCATCTAAAGGCGGATTGCTCCTTTGGCACAAGAGCGATGCCACTCTCGTGCATTATGCGGTATTAGCAGTCGTTTCCAACTGTTGTCCCCCACCTAAAGGCAGATTGCTCACGCGTTACTCACCCGTCCGCCACTAAGTTACAGATTCCACCCCCGAAGGGATTTCCTAAATAACTCCGTTCGACTTGCATGTGTTAGGCACGCCGCCAGCGTTCATCCTGAGCCAGGATCAAACTCTCTAAAAATTGTATTAAAT
This sequence comes from Intestinibacillus sp., assembly GCA_963663775.1. Lineage (GTDB taxonomy): Bacteria > Bacillota > Clostridia > Oscillospirales > Butyricicoccaceae. The sequence goes on from OY760624.1 coordinate 812,966, forward strand.
CAGCCAAAGCTGTTCTAATCGACTTTTAAAGTCTGACGTGTTGACGATTTGTTTTAAGCGGATTTTCGTCTTCCGCTTCGAATCTTTGAGTAAACTCAAAGAATTTCAGGGTTCATAAATGGTATGCTTAAAGCTTTACATTGTTCAATTTACAAGGTGCAAAATTTCTTTGCTTTCAGCGAATTTTTGCACTGTGTGTCGAAATCCTTCGTGGATTTCGGCTAAAGTGCCTTCCGCTGATTTCGCTTACCTTTTGCGCAATCAAATTGCTCAGCAGGTTCGCATTTTAACTTTGCGTAGCATCCAGTGAATTTCACCAAACACCACTTGCCACAACCCGATTCCGTTTTACGTTTTTCGCAATCGCATCGGAGTAGCTTAATTACTATATCATGCAAACTCACATTTGTCAACAACTTTTTTCAGTTTTTGAAAATCTTTATTTGCATGGTGCCAGTCCCTTGCGGAAGCAGCTAAATTAGAATACTACATCCCGCCCCTTTTGTCAATACCTTTTTTGATTTTTTCTTTCAAGATTTCAAAAAGCCTTGCGCACGCCACATCCAAAAATGTCCGCAGCATACACAAGGCTCTTTTCTTACGATATTTACTTGTTGTAATAAATAATATTTACTCGACCCGCTTCATCATAGGAAGCTCTGCCTCCTGCATATTCTTTCTCTGTGCTAACAATCTCTTTTAACTGAGAATATGGCTCGACACGTACGCCAATGCAATCTTCTGCCTGTTCAACTTCCTGTCCATCCACGGTCAAGACACCATTTTCATATTGGATTTGCTGATTCATATCACACGTGTCACCCAGTGTGATAGCATGACCATCTTCTGTTTGTTCGAAGGAAGTGTACGCCATCAGTCCGCCATAGGTCTTTGCCGCATCATAGTTTGCAATGGTTGCACCGCTGTAAATCTTATCACCGATGCATAAGTCTACCCGTTCCGGATGGTCAACATACTGCCAAGCGCCATCCTGCTGTTCAATCACCAGTGCACGATACAGCATCACCGCCATTTCCGCTCTGCTAATCGTATCTGTTGGCCGAACCTTCCCGCTCGCACCGCCGATGATACCCGCTTGTGTCAGTTTTCCCACTGCTTCTTGCGCATAGAATTTAACGCTTGCCGCATCGCTGTAGCCCGCCAATGATCCTTGTGTCAGTTGTATCCCTGCCGCTTCCAGCGTGCGCTCCAGCATCACCGCAGCATCTTGCCGTGTCAAGGATTTCTTCGGATAAAAATATCCATCCTCGCCCTTTGCAATGCCTAAATTTCTAGTCGCCAACACGGCATCTGCATAATAATCCTCTGGCTTCACATCCGCAAAGTACTGTCCGCTTGCATACCCGGTCATATCATACGCACGATACAGCAACAACGCAAAATCTGCACGTGTAATCGAGCGTTCCGGCTCAAACAAGTACTGGTCTGTTCCTCTTGCCACGTTCAGTGTTGCCAGATAATCAATCGCATGGTATGCCCATCGGTATCCTTCTCCCACGTCATAAAAATACACAGAGCGGTCTGCGATATATGCATATTGTTCTCCTGCATGCTCTGGTACATCGTGTATCATCTCTTCCGCAGTCTGTTGGTCTTGATTTGCAGCACTTAGGGTAACAAGTGCGCCGCAAATTGCAGCCGCACACAGCGCCGCCAAGATTCGTTTCATTATTTTGTGCATGATTTCACCTCTTATAATCCATACTTTCTAGGGCTGTTCAAACAACGTAAGTATTATATCACAAGCTGTCAAGTCATTTCAAAACATTGTATCATTTTTACCTTGAAAAAACAAGATAGTGCACATTTTTCACATTTTCAGTCCTTTTTCCCAGTAATTTTCTATGCAAAACCCAAAGAGTTTATCGGCGTTTTTGCAACAAAACTGGGGAAATAAAAAAAGCCCGCCGTATGCCGGCAGGCTTCAAATATGCTTTATTTCATTAAGCCATTGCATTGAACTTCACGGTCAAAGCACTCTTCTTGTTAGAAGCATTATTTTTGTGCATAATGTGCTTTGCAGCAGCCTGATCAACCGCCTTGACTGCAGCCTTATATGCTACTTCTGCTTCCTGCTTGTTTCCTGAAGCCACTGCCGCATCAAACTTCTTTAAAATAGTTTTCAGCGCACTCTTCACGCTCTGATTGTGCGCGCTCTTTACACGAGTTACCAGCACACGCTTCTTCGCAGATTTAATATTCGGCATTCTGTTACACCTCCTTCAGTCGCTATTTGTCAGTGGTTTATATTTTAACATGTATAGCCTCAAATTGCAAGTGATTTTTTCAGACTTGCCGATGTTTTTCTGCAAACACTGCCGCTCGCACCCGTTTTTTATTGTGATATCCATTTTCGACCATACGAAGGAGCCTATGCTTTATGAGTTTTCGTACCGACCTAGCTTTAGAATCGCTTGAACACACCCTTTCAAATACAGACCAACGCCAGCTTCCTGCGGGTGTTTCGCAGGAAATGCTAGAGCGCAGCGGGTTTCCCATCACCAAATTGCATATTGCAACCGAGGACGGTGCGCATGCCGTTGGCAAACCGATTGGCACCTATTTTTCACTGGATTTACAGGCACTGATTCGGCGGGAAGAAGATGCGTTCGCCCGTGCCTGTGATACCCTATCGCAGCTTCTGCAGACCTTGCTCCTTGCTGCGGAAAACCGTCCCATTCTGGTTGTCGGTCTGGGAAACCGTTCCATCACACCGGATGCCATCGGTCCCACCGCAGTCGAGCACATCCTTGCTACACGGCACTTAATCCACAGTGTGCCCGCATATTTTTCTTCTTGGCGACCCGTTTGTGCGGTTTCCCCCGGTGTTTTGGGACAAACAGGCATTGAAGTTGGGGAGCTTGTCTGCGGTTTGATGGATAAATTAAAGCCCGCCGCCGTGATTGCCGTCGATGCCTTGGCATCCAGTCGGCTTTCTCGCCTCTCCCGCACCATACAAATTTCAGATGCTGGCATTATCCCCGGTTCTGGTGTCGGCAATGCACGGTTTGCCCTCACACAAGAAACGTTAGGCGTGCCTGTCATCGCCGTCGGCGTGCCCACCGTGGTCGACGGTTCCACTCTGGCGCATGAAATCTTGCATGAACTGCACGGCGCATCCTGCGAAGCACTGGAGGACTTGTCTGCGCCGCATGTCATCACCACCCGTGATATTGATGCAGAAGTGCAGCATTTATCCCGTGTCATCGGCTACTCTGTCAATCTGGCGCTCCATCCTTCCCTCACCATTTCCGATATTGATTTGTTCTTGTCATAATTTTATCCGCAACGCAATATAGTACTAGCAGACCATGTGCTTCCCCCTTTGCACACTAAGAACCCAAGGAGGCTGATTGTATGCACCGACATCCCCGCCGCACCGCAGCTGCTGCAAGCATCCGCTTGCCCGCATTTTGCCTGTTTTTATGTGCTGCCATTCTTTTTGCATGCAGCCGTTTCGGCGGAGATGATTTTGTACAAACTCTGCTGTATAAGCTCACCCAAAGCCAAGCGTTCGTACAAAATGCCTTGGCTTTTGAACTTGGAATTTATGCCGAAACACCAACAGTCCTATCCGCTTCCATCGTGGATACAGGCATTGCAGAGGATTCTCCATCCGAAAGCACCTATATACCAACCACCGCCGATTCTGCAAACAGTCAAGAAATTCCCGAAACCTCCGCCGCACCAACGGACACCGTGAAAATCAATAACCAGACTTCTCTGACGTATAATCTTGCAGAGATGCTGCAAAACCCTGTCAAAATCAAACTTCCTACGGATGGACCGCAAGTGCTGCTGATTCATACGCACAGCACAGAAGCATACACACAGGACAGCGAAAATACCTATGCAAGCAGTGAACCCTCTGAAAGTCAGCGCACCTTGGACAAAACGCAAAGCGTCATCCGTGTGGGGGACGAGGTTGCCCACGTGTTGGAGGCAAACGGAATTTCTGTGGTGCACTGCCGTGAGGTATTCGACAATCCCTCGTTTAGCGGTGCGTATGGACGTTCCCTGCAAGCCATTACCGAGCAGCTTGCGAAAACCCCATCCATCCAAGTGATTATTGACATCCACCGTGACTCCATTGTAAACAGCAGCGGTGCTATCTGTAAAACATCCTGCACCATCGACGGGGAAGACATGGCGCAGCTGATGTTGGTAATGGGCAGCAATGCCAGCGGCTTGCAGCATGATAACTGGCGAAAAAACTTAAATTTTGCTGTCAATCTGCAAAATCGTATCAACGCAGCTTATCCTTCCTTGATGCGCCCCATCAATCTGCGAGAGCAGCGGTTCAATGAGCATATGCGCACCGGCTCCATGCTGTTGGAAGTGGGCTCCTCCGGCAACACCCTCCCCGAAGCAATTTCTGCCGCCAAGCGATTTGCACAGGTGCTTGCTGATGACCTTTTGGGTGTATAATCCCGCTCCTTTTCCATACACTAGTGCCAAGGAGGTGGGGTTTTATGCCAAACTCGTCTGCACATGGCATGCCATTGCAGTTCACTGCAGATTTAGATGAAAACATTTCCCGTATGCAGCAGTTGTTTCAAAAGGACAACACCTTTGTCCTACGCATCGTTGAGAGCCGTTCCGCACCGACCCTTCGCTGTGCGGTTTTCTTTTTGGATGGTATGACCAGCAGTCTTGCCATCAACCAAAGCATCATCTGCCCCCTGCAAGCTTGGTGCGGCACCGTTCCGTTGGATGCAGAGCATCTTGCACGGCAGCTCATTTCCATTAACGACAGCCGAGTAGAGCCGGATTTGCAAAAAATGTTATCCTCCTTTTTGTATGGGGATACCGTTATTTTGACCGACGGCGATGCACGTCCTGTAGTTGTCAATACCAAGGGATTTTCCCTGCGTTCCAGTCAAGAGCCAGACAACGAACGTGTCCTGCACGGCCCCCGTGAGGGCTTCACCGAAGGCTTTATGACCAATTTGTCCATGATTCGCCGCCGTCTACGCAGTCCACATCTAAAATGCACCTTTTTCAGTGTCGGCAGTTCTACCCAAACCGCGATCAGCCTTTGCTATTTAGAGGGCGTTTGCCCGCCTGCCGTGGTGGCTGAATGGACAAGCCGTTTGTCCCATTTCCGTCTGGACGGTGTCTTGGACGCCAATTATCTCGGAGAGAGCCTGCGTGACCACCGCACCTCCCCTTTTCCCACGATGGGCATGACCGAGCGACCGGATGTTGTGGCAGCTCGCTTGCTGGAGGGACAAGCGGCGCTTGTGGTGGACGGCACCCCCGTGGTTTTAACCGCACCGCAATGTCTGCGGGAAAATTTTCAAGCCAACGATGATTATTACCGCAGTTTTTTTTATGCAACGCTCGCACGCATCCTGCGCATGGGGGGCTTCATTCTCTCGGTGTCCATTCCCGCCCTTTACATCAGTCTGATGCTGTATCATCAAGAGCTGATTCCCACCAAAATGCTGTTTACCATTGCCGCCGCCAGACATGGTGTGCCCTTGCCCACATTGTTTGAAACCATTCTGCTCCTCTTGGTCTTTGAAGTGCTCAAAGAAGCGGGCACACGCACGCCCGGTGCCATCGGTCAGACCATGAGCATTGTCGGCGGTTTGGTTTTAGGGCAATCCGCCGTATCCGCTCGCTTCGTGTCTGCTCCCATTGTCATCGTCATTGCCATTTCCGGTGTGTTGGGTCTGCTCACCCCCAAGCTGACGTCTGCTTCTATGATTTGCCGTTTTTTTCTGCTCCTCTGCGGTGCCGTTCTAGGATTGTACGGGATTTTTTTCGGCGGTGCTATTATTTTTTCGCATATCTGTACCCTGCAATCGTTCCGTGTACCCTACCTGCTGCCGCATTCACTTTCGCAGCATGAAGATGCCTATCTGCGTACGCCATGGTACCGCATGCAAAAGCAGGGGCGTTTTGCCGCACAAAAGGAGGAGGTTCCATGAAAAAACGCCTTATTTTTTTGCCGTTGCTGCTCCTGCTCTGTGCCTGCGGCAATGCCCGTGAAACCAATCTGCTTTCGCCTGTATCCGCCCTTGCGTTCGATGCGAACGAAGCCAATCTTGTATTGACGGTTGAAACCGCTTGGCAGGACAGCACCGAAGGCTCCGCCACACCGCAGTATCTAACCGGAAAAGCCCGTACTATCCCACAATGCTTCACCGCCATTGCTTCCGGTGTGGGCAGTGACCTGTATTTCAGCCATGCGCAAGTTTTGATTCTTGACACGCAAGTTGCACAGCACAACATGTTAGACCTTTGTAAGTTTCTATGTTCTGACAGTGAAATCCGCCTTGGTATTCGTTTTGCAGTTGCCCACAACACCTCTGCGGCACAAATCCTGCAGGCTTGGGCACCCAATGGGGACATTCCCGGGTTTGCACTGGAGCGTATCCTTGCGCAAGGCAAGGTGCGTCACAATGCCATTGATATGCCGTTCTTCCGCTTTTATAACCAATTATTATCTGGTGCAGATGCCAATTTGCCCGCCATTACATTAGGTCCGGATGGGCAGGCGATTCCAGATGGTACCGCACGCTTTGCAGGCGGAAAATTCATCGGCTTCACAGAAGGAGACCCTACAAATGCAGTATCCACCTAAAAAACGCTTCCAAAACGCCTTGGTTTGTCTATTTCTTCTGTCAGATGCCCTCTATTTACCTGCGCAGCCACAGGATGCTTGGCTGTTGCTGCTGGTGTCTGGTGGATTGACCACATTGCTGTTGTTGCTGCTGCACCGTTTGTGCGGCACGGTTTCGCTGTTATCCTGCGCTGGCGTTCGAGCGGTTTTTTTCGGTTGTATCACAGCACTTTTTGCGTTATTCTCCGCCTATCAAACGCTCATGCAGCTGTGCTTGTTTTTCTCCGAAACCGCTTTTCCAAACTTGCCTCGTGCAGCAATTGCCCTGCTGATTTTTGCAACAACACTTTACCTCGCCAAAAACGGACGTACCGCATTGGCGCTTTGGTCTTTTCCGATTTTAATGGCGGTTCTACTGCCCTTTCTGCTGTCCATGGGGCTGACGATACCGCACTGGCAACCTGCCCAGCTGCTCCCACTTACCATGCGTTCCCCCGCCGCTTTTGCCGCTGCGATACTCACGTGTTTGTATCAGGTATATTTACCGATGCTGTTTCCTTTTCTCCTGTTTTCAGGGCAGCAGTCCCACTCGCTTGCTGCCGGTGCTTTCAGCGGCGGCGGATTGCTTGCTGTCGCATCTGCTCGCAATCTGATGCTGCTAGGTCGGTATACCGCAACACAGGTCGCTTATCCCACCTACGCCGCTGCAGGTCTTGTTGCCGTTGGTGATTTTTTTCAGCGGGCGGAATCTTTGATTGCAGGCTGTCTGACCCTGTGTGTGCTGGCACGCATCGCCACCTTGCTGCTTGTTGCGGCGTATGGCTTGCATCCACTATATATCCGTCTACGCCCTTCCAAAGCGGTCAAATCTACGCCCGCTCCTTAACTGCAAACAGCCCCCACCTTCAACCAGAAGATGGGGGCTGTTTTATAAAACCCTATATGCAAAATAGAATACAGGTGCTTAATTCTTCAAGCTTTGAATCGGTGCCGGAATTCGACCGCCACGTCCGATGAACTTTGCAGGGGACTGCGTGGAAATCGGCATAACCGGTGCCGTTCCCAGCAGACCGCCAAACTCCACAACATCGCCAACCGTTTTCCCTACCGCCGGAATCACACGTACCGCTGTTGTTTTCGAATTGACCACACCAATGGCAATTTCATCGGCAATCAAGCCGGAAATCACTTCTGCTGTCGTATCGCCTGGCACGGCAACCATATCAATGCCAACGGAACACACCGCCGTCATCGCTTCCAGTTTTTCCAAAGAAAGCGCACCTGCCTGCACCGCCGCAATCATGCCCTCATCCTCAGATACGGGAATAAATGCGCCAGACAGTCCGCCGACACTGGAGGATGCCATCACGCCGCCCTTTTTCACGGCATCATTGAGCATTGCAAGGATTGCGGTTGTGCCGCAGCCGCCGCAGGTTTCTAAGCCGACCTCTTCGATGATGCGTGCAACCGAATCGCCAATTGCAGGCGTCGGAGCCAGCGATAGATCCACAATGCCGAATGGTACTTGCAGCCGTTCGCTTGCAAGCGAACCCACCAGCTGTCCCATACGTGTAATCTTGAATGCCGTCTTTTTGATGGTTTCTGCCACCTCGCCAATCGAGCAATCGCCTGCCCGCTTGATTGCCGCCTGCACCACACCAGGGCCGGAAACACCCACATTGATGACCGTTTCCGGTTCTCCAATGCCATGATATGCCCCCGCCATAAACGGATTATCATCCACTGCATTGGCAAATACAACCAGCTTGCCGCAACCCAAGGACTGGTTGTCCTTTGTGCGCTCTGCGGTCTGCTTGATGATGCGCCCCATCAAAGCGACAGCGTCCAGATTCACGCCAGCCTTTGTGGATGCCACATTCACCGATGCGCAGACATGGTTGGTGACCGCCAAGGCCTCCGGAATCGAACGAATCAAAATTTCATCGCCCTTTGCAAACCCCTTTTGCACCAACGCCGAAAAACCGCCCACAAAGTTGACCCCTGTCGCCTGCGCCGCACGATCCAGTGCCTGCGCAATCGGCACATAGCTATCTGCGGTTGTAGTCGCACCAATCATCGCTATCGGGGTCACGGAAATGCGCTTGTGAATGATGGGAATGCCAAGCTCTCGTTCGATTTGCTCACCCGTGCTGACCAGCTTTTCCGCCCGCCGTGTGATTTTATCATAAATCTTATCGCACAGCACGTGAATGTCATCTGCTGCTAAATCACGCAGAGAAATGCCCATGGTAATGGTGCGAATATCGAGATGTTCCTCCTCGATCATCTGGATGGTCTCCAGAATATCATGTGTATTAATCATGTGTTCTCCTCTTTTAGATACGATGCATGGCGTTGAAAATATCTTCATGCATGGTATGGATTTTCATACCAAGTGCTTCGCCGTTTTTGTCCAGCAAATCCACCAGCTGTGTGAAATCCACGGAGCACTGTGCAATATCCACCAGCATGACCATTGCAAACATATCTTCCATGACATTTTGTGAAATATCCACGATGTTCACCTGTTTTGCATACAATGTTTCTGAAATTTTTGCAATAATGCCAGTTCTGTCTTTCCCCACCACGGTAATCACTGCGCGCATAGAATTTCCTCCTCATTCGTCCCCAAGATATTTGAGAACCTGTCTTCACACATCGCTTATTTCATCTCTGGCGCAGACTTCTTCCGAATCTGCGTCCTCTGTCACCACATCTGCCGATAACACCTCTGCAATGATGGTGTTAGAAACCAACATGCCAATTTCTGTCAAATACCATCGTCCCGCCTCATATGCTGCAAATCCCTGCTCAATATAGGGCTGCAATTTGTCTGCATATGGCACAAAGGAGCGGTCAAACAGCTGCTGAAACAGCGTTTCGTCCACACCATCCGAAGTACGCAGCCGCAGCATCAAATACTCGCCATGCCGCTTCATCGTTGGCACATCTTCCTCTTCTTCCACAATCGCACCGCTGTTTGCCTCGATTTCTGCACAATACGCATCTACATCCTGCACAAACGAAAATCTGCGCTCCTGCATATAGGAATGCGCCGACGGCCCTAACCCAAGGTAATCGGACAAATCCCAATATTTCGCATTATGCTTGGAACGATTGCCCTGCCTTGACCAATTTGAAATTTCATAATGCTCAAAACCCGCTTGCCGCAGCCGCTCGCACAGTGCATCATACATATCCGCCTGTGCATCATCATCCGGCAGCACAGGCTGCATCTGCCCCATCGGCGTTTCCGGCTCCAACTGCAATGCATAGCAAGATAGATGCATCGGCTCCAGTTCCAGCACTGCCTCGAGTGATTGCATGAGCATTTCCACCGTTTGGTTGGGCTGTCCATAAATCAAATCTATCCCGATATTGGTAAACTTCAGTTTTTTTGCGAGCAGCAGCATATCTCGTGCCTGCTCCCACGTATGCACACGCCCCAACTGCACCAGTTCATCATCCAGCACACTTTGTACGCCCACCGACAGGCGATTGACGCCGGCATGGCGCAGCTGCCGCAGCAGCTTACGACTCATGCTGTCCGGATTGCACTCCACCGTAATTTCCGGATTGTTTGCCATGGAAAATCGCTTTTGAATCTCTGCCAGCATTCGAGCCAAACGTTTTCCGCCCAGCAGCGAAGGGGTTCCGCCGCCAAAATAGACCGAATCCACACGATAACCGGTGCTAAGTGCACCATATTCGCCAATATGCTTGCAAACCGCATTCACATACCGTTCCATGTGCTCCTTGTCGCTTTTGATGGAGTAAAAATCACAGTAACTGCATTTGGAAACGCAAAACGGCACATGAATATACAGACCTAGCGGTTTGGTAATCCCCTTTTTGTCATTTCTATTCTTCATCCAACTTCAGAACCGCCATAAACGCTTCCTGCGGCACTTCCACCGAGCCGAGCGAGCGCATACGCTTCTTGCCCTCCTTTTGCTTTTCCAGCAGCTTCTTTTTACGAGTAATGTCGCCGCCATAGCATTTTGCAAGCACATCCTTGCGCAGTGCCTTGATGGTTTCCCGCGCAATGATTTTCGCTCCAATCGCCGCCTGCACCGGAATCTCAAACAACTGCCGTGGAATGTTCTCCTTGAGCTTTTCAACGATTCTACGCCCACGTGCATAGGCTTTTTCGGTGTGCACAATGAACGACAGTGCATCCACAACATCGCCATTGAGCAAAATATCCAGCTTCACCAGCTGACTGCGGCGGTAGCCAAGCATTTCATAATCAAGCGATGCATACCCACGGGTTCTGGATTTGAGTGCATCAAAGAAGTCATAAATGATTTCATTGAGCGGCAATTCATAGTGCAGCTCCACACGTGTTTCATCCAGATATTTCATGTCTTTGAACACACCACGCCGATCCTGACACAGCTCCATAATGTTGCCGACATATTCTGTCGGGCTCATGATGTTCGCTTTGACAAACGGCTCTTCTGCCCATTCCAGCACGGTCGGCTCTGGATAATTCAGCGGATTGTCGATGAACATTTCTTCACCGCTCGTTTTCTTTACCTTATAAATAACACTGGGGGCGGTCGTAATCAAATCCAGATTGTATTCCCGCTCCAACCGCTCTTGGATAATTTCCATGTGCAGCAGACCGAGGAAACCGCAGCGATAACCGAAGCCGAGTGCCACCGAGGACTCCGCTTCAAACGTCAGCGCCGCATCATTGAGCTGCAATTTTTCCAAAGCATCCCGCAAATCCGGATATTTCGACCCATCGGATGGATAGATACCGGAGAAGACCATCGGCTGCACCTTTCGATAGCCCGGCAATGGTGCCTGTGCCACTTGCTCTGCGCCTGTCACGGTATCCCCCACACGGGTATCCGACACATTTTTAATGGATGCTGTAAAGTATCCAACCTCACCTGCTGACAGCTCTTCTGCCGGCGTTAACCCAAATGGCTGCAAATATCCGCATTCCACCACTTGGAACTCTGCACCGGTCGCCATCATGCGCACCTTCATGCCTGGTGTGACACGCCCGTCCATCAAACGCATATACACGACAACGCCGCGGTAGGTGTCATATTGGCTGTCAAACACCAGTGCACGCAACGGCGCAGCGGCATTTCCGCTGGGTGCAGGAATGCCTCGTACAATCTGTTCCAATACTGCATGGATATTGATGCCCATTTTTGCAGATACTTCCGGTGCATCTTCTGCCAGAATCCCAATCACATCTTCGATTTCTCGCTTGACTCTTGCAGGGTCTGCAGAGGGCAAATCGATTTTATTGATGATTGGCAACACTTCCAAGTCGTGTTCCAGTGCCAAATAGGTGTTTGCAAGGGTCTGTGCTTCAATGCCCTGTGCAGCGTCCACAATCAGCAATGCACCTTCACAGGCCGCAAGCGAACGGGACACTTCATAGTTAAAGTCCACATGCCCCGGTGTATCGATGAGATTCATCACATAGATTTCCCCATCATCCGCCTGATATTCCATGCGAACGGCACGTGCCTTGATGGTGATGCCGCGTTCTCGCTCCAAATCCATATTGTCGAGCAACTGGCTCTCCATGTCCCGCACGGAAACCGTGCGGCATTCTTCCAGCAAACGGTCTGCCAAGGTGGATTTACCATGGTCAATATGCGCAATAATGGAGAAATTTCTAATTTTATTTTGTTCTTTCACAGAATTTGCACCTCTGCACTCCAACTGATTTCAATAAGTTTAATCATTATATCATGTTCCTTACTTTTACACAACCCGCAAACCAGAATACCGCATGGAATGTTCTTTCACAGAGCTTTTACAATTTATTCATACTTCACTATTGACAACCGTTGGCCGCGGTGGTAAATTGTACTTAGCACTCAAACGTATGGAGTGCTAAACCAGAAAGGGGTCCTGCTCAATGGAGCTGTCCGAGCGTAAAAAGCAGATTCTAAAAGCCATTATCGGCGACTATATCCGCACAGCTGAGCCAATTGGTTCCAAAACGCTGGCGGCACGCCCCGAACTTTCTTTCTCCTCTGCCACCATTCGCAATGAAATGAGCGAACTGGAGGATTTGGGGTATTTGGAAAAGCCACACACCTCCGCAGGACGCATTCCCTCCCCGCTGGGCTATCGATTATATGTCGATGAGCTCATGGGCACGCCGGACCAGTTGGAAGAGCTCGGCACGGACCAACTGATGCAGCTCAAAGTGCGTGAGCTCGACCGCCTGATTCAAGAAGTCGGCAAACTCGTCACCAATCTCACAGAGTATACCTCTGTCACCTCCACGCCTGTCTTGCAGCGCACTCTGCTGCGACAATTTGAAATTGTTCCCATTGACCAAACCTCATTTGTTTTGGTCGTGGTGCCGGAAACCGGTTCTGTCCGCAGCAAAATGGTGCACACGGTTGCCGGCGTCAGCAAGGATGAGGTGGAACTGCTGACCTATGTGTTAAATCAAACGCTAACCGGCATCCCCCTGTCCTCCATCACCTCTGCACGATTTGACATTGTGCGCCGTGCAGCAGGACTTTCCGCTTTGCTAGGCCCGATTGCTGAATATATGGCAGAGCTTATTGAGTCTTTCGGCACACAGCAGGTCTTTTTAGAGGGCGAAAGCAAGCTGCTGCGCTTTCCCGAATATCGAGATATTCAAAAGGCGCAGGCACTGCTGGATTATCTCGGCGAAGACTCGGGAAAGCTTATCCCCTTACACAAGAAGATTGATGGCGTGCAAATTATGATAGGCCCCGAAAATGGCAGCAATGCCCTATCCAACGCTTCCATGATTTATGCAAAGTATGACATTGGTGAGATTGGTCAAGGGGTCATTGGGATTGTAGGTCCCACCCGTATGGATTATGCCAAACTTTCTGCACAGCTTGCAGGATTTGCCAAAGGTTTGAATCGATTGATTGCCAAGACCTTTTTAGATGAGCATAAATAAACTTTGAAAGGCTGAAGATAAAAAATGTCCAAGAAGAACCCCCCAGAAGAAATCCTTTCGGAAAACGAAATCGAGTGCACTGCGGAAGAAACCGTCACCGAAACCCCTGCTGAAGCGGCGCAGGACGTGTGCGAGTCAACAGCAACTTCTGCTGCCGACGATGCAGAAACCGCACAAGAAGATGCAGACACCAAGCTACAGGCAGATTACAATGCGCTAAATGACCAGTATTTGCGCATGGCAGCCGAATATGATAACTTCCGCAAGCGTTCTGCCCGTGAAAGAGAGCAAGTGCATGCAGATGCGCTCTGCCATGCTGTCAAAACCCTTCTTCCCATTTTTGACAACCTAGAGCGTGCCTTGGCACAGCACACCGAGGATGCCGAATATAAAAAGGGCGTTGAACTCACCCACAAGCAGCTAACCGATGCACTGGCAAGTCTGGGTGTCACCGTGATTGCAGCCGAATCCGGCACTACATTTGACCCGAACCTACACAATGCTGTGATGCATATTGAAGATGATGCGTTCGCAGAAAATGTGATTGCAGAGGTTTTCCAGCACGGCTTCCTGCTTGGCGAAAAAGTCATTCGCCATTCCCTGGTGAAGGTTGCCAACTAACACACGATAAATCATTGTTATATTAAAAGGAGCAGTATCATTATGGGTAAAATTATTGGTATCGACCTGGGTACAACCAATAGCTGCGTTGCAGTTATGGAGGGCGGCGAAGCCGTTGTCATCCCCAATGCAGAAGGTGCACGCACAACCCCGTCTGTTGTGGCATTTTCCAAGACCAATGAACGTATGGTAGGCCAAGTGGCAAAGCGTCAGGCGGTCACCAATGCAGACCGCACCATCATTTCCATCAAGCGTGAAATGGGCACAGACCATCGTGTTGGTATTGACGACAAGCAGTATTCTCCGCAGGAAATCTCTGCTATGATTCTGCAAAAGCTCAAGAGTGATGCAGAAGGCTATTTGGGTTCCACCGTCACGCAGGCAGTTATCACTGTCCCCGCTTATTTCACAGATGCACAGCGTCAGGCAACCAAGGATGCCGGTAAAATTGCAGGTCTTGAAGTGCTCCGTATCATCAACGAGCCGACCGCAGCGGCACTTGCATATGGCGTTGACAAGGAAAACGAACAGAAAATCATGGTATATGACCTCGGCGGCGGCACCTTTGACGTTTCCATTCTGGACATTGGCGATGGTGTTTTGGAAGTTCTTGCAACCGCAGGCAACAACCGTTTGGGCGGTGATGACTTTGACCAGCGCATTATGAACTGGATTGTCGGCGAATTCAAGAAGTCCGATGGTGTTGACCTTTCCAATGACAAAATGGCGATGCAGCGCCTGAAGGAAGCCGCAGAAAAGGCAAAAATTGAACTTTCCGGCATGGCTTCAACCTCTATTAACCAGCCATACATCACGGCAGATGCATCTGGCCCGAAGCATTTGGAACTGACCCTGACCCGTGCAAAGTTCAACGAGCTGACCGCCGATTTGGTCGAAGCAACCATGGGGCCTGTTCGTCAGGCATTGTCTGATGCAGGCTTGTCTGCAGGCGAACTTGCCAAGATTCTGCTGGTTGGCGGTTCTACTCGTATCCCTGCCGTGCAGGATGCGGTTAAGAGCATCACCGGCAAGGATGCGTTCAAGGGCATCAATCCGGATGAATGTGTTGCTGTTGGTGCTGCAATCCAAGGCGGTGTCCTCGGCGGCGAAGTCAAGGATGTGCTCCTGCTCGATGTTACCCCGCTGTCTTTGGGCATTGAAACTGCCGGCGGCGTATGCACGCGTATGATTGAGCGCAACACTACCATCCCCACCAAGAAGAGCCAGATTTTCTCCACCTATTCTGATAATCAGCCTTCTGTTGAAATTCATGTCCTGCAGGGCGAACGTGAAATGGCAGCCGGCAATAAGACGCTTGGCAAATTCACACTGGACGGCATTGCTCCAGCGCCGCGCGGCATTCCCCAGATTGAAGTCACCTTTGACATTGATGCAAACGGCATTGTAAACGTTTCCGCAAAGGATATGGGCACTGGCAAGGAGCAGAAGATTACCATTACTGCTTCCACCAACCTGTCACAGGATGACATTGATAAGGCGATGCGTGAGGCAGAGCAGTATGCAGAGCAGGACCGTAAGAATAAGGAATCTGTTGAAACCCGCAACAATGCAGAGCAATTGGTCTTCCAGAGCGAAAAAGCTTTGGGTGATTTGGGCGAAAAGCTTTCTGATGAAGAAAAATCCGCTGTACAGGCAGAAATTGAAAAGGTGAAGGAAGCCTTGAAAGGCACTGATACCGAAATGATTAAGTTGGCAACCGAAGGTCTTTCCAAAAAGTTCAGTGACCTTGCAGGAAAGATTTATCAGCAGCAAGCCCCGCAGGATGATGCCAATATGGGCGGAACTGCCGGTGGCACAGGCACACAAGGTGATTTTGTAGACGCAGACTTCACCGAAGTGAAGGACGATAACAACTAACAACTCTGCAGCGAAACTGGGCGGGCGCAAGCCCGCCTAAAGCTGTGTATAAGGCAAGGTAAGGTTTTTATATGGCTGATAAAAGAGATTATTATGACGTTCTTGGCGTTGCAAAAGGTGCAAGCGATGACGAAATTAAGAAGGCATATCGCAAACTCGCCAAGAAGTATCATCCGGACGTAAACACCAACAATACAGAGGCTGCTGAAAAATTCAAAGAAGCTTCCGAAGCATATGAAGTGCTCTCTGACAGTGCAAAGCGTTCTAAATATGACCAGTTTGGCTTTGCCGGTGTCGACCCAAACTATGGTGCTGGTCAGGGCGGGGGCTTTGGTGGCTTCGATATGGGCGGATTTGGGGATTTAGGTGATATTTTAAGCGGTATGTTTGGCGGCGGCTTTGGTGGCTCTCGCCAAAGCCGTCAAAATGCTCCTCGCAAAGGTGAATCCATTCGAAAGACCGTCATGCTCACTTTTGAAGAAGCTGCTTTTGGCTGCGACAAAGAAGTGGTATTGGAGCGTATGGAAGTCTGTGATGAATGTTCTGGCAGCGGTGCAGCCAAGGGCACTTCTGCGGAAACTTGCAGCTATTGCCATGGCACAGGCTCTGTCACGCAACAGCAGCGCACCCCTCTTGGCATTTTTAATTCCACGGGTCCCTGCCCCAAGTGTTCTGGCAAGGGCAAAATCATCAAAAACCCTTGCAGCAAGTGCAATGGCGCAGGACGTATTCGTGTGAGCAAAAAACTCTCTGTACATCTGCCAGCAGGTATTGATGATGGTCAATCTGTGCAGTTGCGCGGACAAGGCGGTGCCGGTGCAAATGGTGGTCCCGCAGGTGATGTACTTGTGACGGTTGGCATTCGTCCCCATCCAATCTTTACACGCGATGGGCAAGATGTTCTGTGTGAGATTCCCATTTCTTTTGCGCAAGCGGCACTTGGAGATACCCTGCAGGTACCTACGATTGATGGGAAAATCGAATACCAAGTTCCCGAGGGAACGCAAACCGGAACGACCTTCCGCATGCGGGGAAAGGGCATTCAACATCTCAACGGACATGGTCGTGGGGACCAATATGTGCGTGTTAATATTGAAGTACCGCACAACCTCTCTGAAAAGCAGAAAGAACTACTTCGCGAATTTGAATCACAGTCTACGGAAGACAATCAAAAAGAACGTAAAAAATTCTGGGATAAAGTAAAAGATTTTTTGCAGAATTAGCAACAAGAAGCACCAAAGCGATTCTACAGAGTCGCTTTGGTGCTTCTTGCTCTCAACAACGTTTCTTACTGCCCGTTCGCCCACATGCTCGTGAAAAAGGGACATTCCAGAAATGGAATGTCCCTTTTTAAAATATCAAACGCCACCGTATAATCCGTATTCGGAATTACTCGTTAACCTTGATAACAACGCCAGAACCAACGGTACGACCACCCTCACGGATAGCAAAACGTAGACCTGCTTCAATAGCGATGTTTGTAATCAACTCAACATCCATTTCGATGTTATCGCCAGGCATGCACATTTCAGTGCCTTCCGGCAGAGCGATAACGCCAGTAACGTCAGTTGTACGGAAATAGAACTGCGGACGATAGTTGTTAAAGAAAGGAGTATGACGACCGCCTTCTTCCTTCTTCAGCACGTATACCTGACCACGGAACTTGGTGTGCGGATGAATGGTACCCGGCTTTGCCAGAACCTGTCCACGTTCGATGTCAGTCTTCTGGATACCACGGAGCAGTGCGCCGATGTTATCACCTGCTTCAGCGTAATCAAGCAGCTTGCGGAACATCTCAATACCGGTAACAACGGTCTTGCGCGGTGCTTCCATCAAACCAACGATTTCAACTTCGTCAGACATGTTGACCTGTCCACGTTCTACACGACCGGTAGCAACCGTACCACGACCAGTAATGGAGAATACGTCCTCGACCGGCATCAAGAACGGCAGATCAGACTTACGCTCCGGAGTCGGGATGTAGTCATCAACAGCCTTCATCAATTCATTGATGCAAGCATATTCCGGTGCACTTGCATCGGTAGAGTCGCATTCCAGAACGCCCAAAGCAGTACCACGAATAATCGGGATATCATCGCCCGGGAATTCATATTCAGAAAGCAGGTCACGGATTTCCATCTCAACCAAATCGAGCAACTCTTCGTCATCAACCTGGTCAACCTTGTTCATGAATACAACGATATAAGGAACGCCTACCTGACGAGCGAGCAGGATGTGCTCACGAGTCTGCGGCATCGGACCGTCAGCAGAAGAAACA
This sequence comes from Intestinibacillus sp., assembly GCA_963663775.1. Taxonomy (GTDB): domain Bacteria; phylum Bacillota; class Clostridia; order Oscillospirales; family Butyricicoccaceae. The sequence goes on from OY760624.1 coordinate 831,260, forward strand.
ACGAGGATTGCGCCGTCCATCTGTGCAGCACCGGTAATCATGTTCTTAACATAGTCAGCATGTCCTGGGCAGTCAACGTGTGCATAGTGACGAGCTTCGGTCTGATATTCAACGTGAGCAGTGTTAATGGTAATGCCGCGTTCACGTTCTTCTGGAGCACCATCGATCTGATCATATGCCTTAAATTCTGCAGCACCTCCGAGAGCCAAAACCTTGGTGATTGCTGCGGTCAAAGTGGTCTTGCCATGGTCGACGTGACCAATGGTGCCGATGTTAATATGCGGCTTATTTCTTTCGAACTTTTCCTTTGCCATTTTGATATTCCTCCTTGTGTGTTAAATCTACAACTGTATAACGTTTTTTCTTGCAATCAGATAGACGTATCAGCTTTAGTTATCATTCTTACTACGCGCATCAATGATTTTTTCCTGAACAGACTTCGGTACTTCCGTATAATGGCTCGGCTGCATCGAGTACTGACCACGACCTTGGCTGCGAGAACGCAAAGTGGTTGCATAACCAAACATTTCAGACAACGGCACTGCTGCAGAAATTGCCTGCACACCACCACGTGCTTCCATGCCCTGGATTTGACCACGGCGAGAGTTCAAGTCACCAATGACATCGCCCATGTAGTCTTCCGGAACCATTACGTCAACCTGCATGATTGGCTCCATCAGAACCGGATCTGCCTTACGCATTGCTTCCTTAAACGCCATAGAACCTGCAATCTTAAACGCCATTTCAGAGGAGTCGACTTCATGATAAGATCCATCATACAATGTGACCTTCACGTCAACAACCTGATAGCCCGCCAAAATGCCAGCCTGCATTGCGCCTTGAATACCCTGGTTAATCGGTTCAATATATTCCTTCGGAATTGCGCCACCTACAACCTTATTGATGAATTCATAACCCTTACCGGATTCATTCGGCTCAACAATAATCTTACAGTGACCATACTGACCCTTACCACCAGACTGACGTGCATATTTCTGATCCACGTCTGCGCTGCGGCGGATGGTTTCCTTGTATGCAACCTGCGGATTGCCAACGTTTGCTTCGACCTTAAATTCGCGGAGCAGACGGTCTACGATGATTTCCAGATGGAGTTCGCCCATACCCGCAATAATGGTCTGACCGGTTTCTTCATCTGTGTAGGTACGGAAAGTCGGGTCTTCTTCTGCAAGCTTCTGCAGTGCAATGCCCATCTTTTCCTGACCTGCCTTGGTCTTCGGTTCAATTGCAACGCGAATAACCGGTTCTGGGAATTCCATAGATTCCAGAATAATCGGCTTCTTTTCATCGCACAAGGTATCCCCTGTTGTGGTGTTTTTGAAACCAACTGCAGATGCAATATCACCGGAATATACCACATCGATATCTTCACGATGGTTTGCATGCATCTGGAGAATGCGACCCAAACGTTCACGATTGCCCTTGGTAGAGTTCAGCACAGAAGAACCTGCTGTAATCGTACCCGAATATACACGGAAGAAGCAGAGTCTGCCGACAAACGGGTCGGTCATAATCTTAAATGCCAATGCGGAGAACGGCTCTTCATCAGAAGAAGGACGTTCATCTTCTTCATCGGTATCTGGGTTAATGCCCTTAATCGGCGGAATATCAGTCGGTGCCGGCATATAGTCAACAACTGCATCCAGAAGCATCTGAACACCCTTGTTGCGATATGCGGTACCGCACATCACCGGAATCATCTGTACGCCGATGGTACCCTTGCGAATTGCATTTTTAATCTCCGCAACGGTAACTTCTTCGCCTTCCAGATACTTCATCATAATATCTTCATCTACTTCAGACAGTGCCTCAAGCAGTGCATCATGATATTCCTGTGCCTGTTTCATCATATCCGCAGGAATATCTTCATCGCGAATATCCTTGCCCATATCGTCATAATATACTTCCGCGCGCATTTCGACCAAGTCGATAATGCCCTTGAAGGTATCTTCTGCGCCAATCGGCAGCTGAATCGGAACAGCATTGCACTTCAGACGATCCTTCATCATTTGTACAACGTTGAAGAAGTCTGCGCCCATGATATCCATCTTGTTGACGAATGCCATGCGCGGTACATGATATTTGTCAGCCTGATGCCAAACGGTTTCAGACTGCGGTTCTACGCCACCCTTTGCACAAAAAACAGTGACAGAACCATCGAGTACACGCAAGGAACGCTCTACTTCTACGGTAAAGTCCACGTGACCCGGGGTATCAATGATATTGATGCGATGATCCTTCCAACGGCAAGTGGTTGCAGCAGAGGTGATGGTAATACCACGCTCCTGTTCCTGCTCCATCCAGTCCATGGTTGCGCCGCCGTCATGGACTTCACCGATTTTATGGTTTACACCGGTATAAAATAGGATACGCTCGGTCGTTGTGGTTTTACCCGCATCGATGTGCGCCATAATACCGATATTTCTGGTTTTTTCAAGAGTAAACTCTCTGCCCATGGTTGGTCTCCTTTCGTAAGCTTGAAGCTACACAAATCAATAGCGATAGTGTGCAAATGCCTTATTGGCCTCAGCCATTTTGTGTGTATCCTCGCGCTTCTTAACAGAGCCGCCGAGATTATTCACAGCATCCATGATTTCGCCAGCCAGTCTCTCGCACATGGTCTTTTCGCTTCTTGCACGAGAATACTTGGTAATCCAACGCAGCCCTAAGGTCTGACGACGCTCCGGACGAACTTCCATCGGCACCTGATAGGTTGCACCGCCTACACGGCGAGCCTTAACCTCCAGTGCCGGCATGATATTCTCCATCGCCTCTGTGAACACCTCTAACGGGTCACGACCAGACTTTTCGCGAACAATGTCAAAAGCACCATAAACAACCTTTTGAGAAACACCCTTCTTGCCGTCCAGCATGATTGAGTTAATCAGTTTTGTGACCAACTTGGAACCATACATCGGATCTGCAAGTACATCTCTCTTCGGAACATTACCTCTTCTTGGCACTTTACTTCCCTCCTTCATTATAATGATGATTTCATAGGTACTCAACAGCCGTGTGGCTGCCGTGTGGCGCCTGTCCGAGGGTTTTATTTACGATGATATATCATCTATATAAAAAACACTCAGGACAAAGCGATCCGACAGACTATGCTCTGTCGATTTGCCTTGCTGAAACTGTGTTACATTTCCATTCAAAGCTTTAGGGGAAAACAGGAATTACTTACCTGCCTTCGGACGCTTCGCACCATACTTGGAACGAGCCTGCTTGCGGTTTGCTACGCCCTGGGTATCCAGAGAACCGCGAATAATGTGGTAACGTACACCCGGAAGGTCCTTGATACGACCGCCGCGAACCATTACAACACTATGCTCCTGCAAATTGTGTCCAATGCCTGGGATATACGCAGATACCTCCATGCCATTTGACAAACGCACACGAGCGACCTTACGAAGTGCGGAGTTCGGCTTCTTCGGTGTCATGGTCTTAACTGTGGTGCACACGCCTCTCTTTTGTGGTGCAGACTGGTCAGTTGTCTGCTTCTTCTGGGAGTTGTATCCCTTCTGAAGTGCCGGTGCAGTGGACTTGTAAACAACAGTCTCACGACCCTTGCGCACGAGTTGGTTAAAGGTTGGCATTCTATTTCCTCCTTCTTTCAAAAATATTCTATATTAAGGGTTGCCCTTAATTAGCGGAATGATACATCGTCTTGCAGCACCGTCACAACGGCGGCTCCGATGTCGATACCTGCGGCACGACCCAGCTCCTGCATGGTTTCCACCATGCACACTTCCACTTGCTTCTCTTGGCAAAGCGCTTCAATTGGGCGTGTAATACGATGCTCTGCATCACATGCCATAAACACCATCTTTGCGCTGCCTTCGCGAATCGCTTTTTGAGATTGCTTGACGCCAACGACACGGGTCGCTGTGCTGAGCTGTGAAAGCATAGCTAGTCCTCCTATTATAGTACACTTGCTTATTTTACGCCTTTGCTTATTCATTTGTCAAGTGATTTTACAAGTTTTTTTCCTAATTTACGAACAACGCAGAGGGGTTGTTTTCCTGCTTCTCCCTCTGCGCTGTTCGGACGCATTCCTACCAATGATGCATTGCTTCTAACATCAATCCATGGAAATGCTTTCTTCGTAATGTCCGCTGCGATATTCCTGCATGCCGGAGCCTGCCGGAATCAGCTTACCGATGATAACATTTTCCTTCAAGCCAAGCAACGGGTCAATTTTGCCCTTGATTGCGGCTTCTGTTAAGACACGTGTGGTTTCCTGGAAGGATGCCGCCGACAGGAAGGATTCTGTTGCAAGAGATGCCTTGGTAATGCCCATCAAGGTCGGCGAGCAGGTTGCCAGCTTGAGTTCGGTTTCTCCTGCTGCAATGCGCGCCTGCACCTGTGCATTGACATCTTCAAATTCCAGCTGGTCGACGATTGCACCAGGCATAATTGCTGCATCGCCGGAATCCTCCACCTTCACCTTGCGCATCATCTGTCGCACGATAACTTCAATATGCTTATCATTGATGTCAACGCCCTGCTGACGATATACCTTTTGTACTTCCTTGATTTCGTAGTCATGCACGGCACGAGGATCCAGAATACGCAAAATATCATGCGGATTCAGCGAGCCTTCGTTCAGCACCTGGCCCTGCTCTACAACATCGCCATCCTGCACACGAATGCCGGAAGAGGACGCCAGCTGATAGCTGCACATGTCACCGGTTTCACGGTTGACAACATTCACGGTCTTAACGGTGGTACGCTTGGATTCTTCAATAGACACCACGCCAGGAATTTCTGCAATGGTTGCCACCTTCTTCGGCTTACGTGCTTCAAACAATTCTTCGACACGTGGCAGACCCTGTGTAATATCCGAACCCGCAACGCCGCCTGTATGGAACGTACGCATGGTCAACTGGGTACCTGGCTCACCGATGGACTGTGCCGCGATGATACCAACCGCTTCACCCATGCCGCAAGATGCACCAACTGCAAGGTTGATGCCATAGCAGTGTGCGCAGACGCCCTTACGTGCACGACATTCCAGTACAGAACGCACCTGCAAACGGGTAATACCTGCCTCTGTAATGCGATCCGCATCCTGCTCGGTCATCATTTGATTTTTGCTGACCAGCAGATTGCCTTGTGCATCCACCACATCTTCCACTGGATAGCGACCCAGCAGACGCTCTGCAAACGGTTCAATAATCTGATTGCCTTCGCGAATGTCTTCGACCCAAATGCCCTTGGTCGCACCACAGTCTTCCTCTCGGATGATGACTTCCTGCGAAACGTCAACCAAACGACGGGTCAGATAACCGGAGTCAGCGGTACGCAGTGCGGTATCTGCCAGACCCTTACGTGCGCCACGTGCCGAGATAAAGTATTCCAGCACCGACAAGCCTTCACGGAAGTTGGACTTAATTGGGATTTCAATGGTTTTACCGGAGGTAGATGCCATCAAACCACGCATACCTGCCAGCTGACGAATCTGGTTGATAGAACCACGCGCACCGGAATCTGCCATCATATGAATCGGATTAAAACGCTGATTGCGCATATTTTCCTGCAGCTTTCCGGTTACCTTTTTGGTTGCAACTTCCCAACGGTCAACGGTCAAGCGATACCGTTCATCGTTGGTAATAAAGCCACGGCGATACTGCTTTTCGATTTTTGCAACTTCCTTTTCGGTGGCTGTAATGGTTTCTGCCTTTTCGTCCGGCACAATCATATCAGCGACCGCAACGGTCAGCGCACCCTTTGTGGAATACTTATATCCCATTGCCTTGATGGAGTCGAGCACTTCTGCCGTCTTATTAAAGCCATGCACACGAATGCAGCGGTCAATAATTTTGCCCAGTTCCTTCTTGCCGCAGGTGAACATGATTTCCAAATCAAACATTTGGTTTGCATCCGCACGATTGACAAATCCAAGATTCTGCGGAATCCGTGCATTGAAAATCAAACGTCCCGGTGTTGCATCAATAATCTTGCTCATCATTTGCCCGTTGATTTCACGCTGCACACGCACCTTAATCGGTGCATGAATGCCGACAACCCCTTGGTCATATGCCATGAGCGCTTCATCTTCATTGGCGAAAATCTTGCCGACCCCAGGTTCGGTGTCACGGTCAATGGTCAAATAGTATGCGCCCAGCACCATATCCTGTGACGGAATCGTGACCGGCTTACCATCCTGTGGCTTGAGCAGGTTGTTTGCCGACAGCATCAGCAGGCGTGCTTCTGCCTGCGCTTCTGCGGACAACGGCACGTGCACCGCCATCTGGTCGCCGTCAAAGTCTGCATTAAACGCCGTACAAACCAGCGGATGCAGACGAATCGCACGACCTTCGACCAATACAGGCTCAAATGCCTGAATACCCAAACGGTGCAGCGTCGGCGCACGGTTCAGCATAACCGGATGTCCTTTAATGATATTTTCCAGAACCGCCCAAACCTCTGTCTTGGCGTGTTCTACCATTTTCTTTGCCGACTTGATGTTAGAGGCTGTGCCGTCTTCCACCAGCTTTTTCATGACAAACGGCTTAAACAGCTCCAGTGCCATTTCCTTCGGCAGACCGCATTGATAAATCTTCAAATCCGGTCCGACCACGATAACCGAACGTCCGGAATAGTCAACACGCTTACCCAGCAGGTTCTGACGGAAGCGTCCCTGCTTACCCTTCAGCATGTCGGATAGCGATTTCAGTGCACGATTGTTCGGGCCTGTCACCGGACGACCACGGCGGCCGTTGTCGATGAGCGCATCGACCGCTTCCTGCAGCATACGCTTTTCATTGCGCACGATGATTTCCGGTGCACCCAGCTCCAGCAAACGCTTCAAGCGATTGTTTCGGTTAATCACACGGCGATAAAGATCATTGAGGTCACTCGTTGCGAAGCGACCGCCGTCCAGCTGCACCATCGGGCGAATTTCCGGCGGAATGACCGGCACAACGTCCATAATCATCCAACTCGGGCAGTTGCCGGAAAGGCGGAATGCTTCCACAACCTCCAGCCGCTTAATCAAACGCAGGCGCTTCTGTCCTGCTGCGTCACGCAGTTCGCCACGCAGTTCTAGCGAGAGCTTTTCCAAATCCATTTCCGCCAGCAAATCCTTGATGGCTTCTGCACCCATGCCTGCTTTAAAGTCGTCCTCATACTTTTCACGCATGTCACGATACTCTTTTTCAGACAAAATCTGCTTTTTGATAAGCCCCGTGCCTTCACCCGGGTCAATGACGATATAGGACGCAAAATACAGCACTTTTTCCAGCAGTCTGGGTGACATATCCAGAATCAAGCCCATGCGGGAGGGAATGCCCTTGAAATACCAAATGTGAGAAACCGGTGCCGCCAGTTCAATATGTCCCATGCGCTCACGGCGTACCTTGGCTTTGGTCACTTCTACGCCGCACTTGTCGCAGACTTTGCCCTTATATCGTACTTTTTTATATTTACCGCAGTGACACTCCCAGTCCTTGGTCGGCCCAAAAATGCGTTCACAGAACAAACCGTCCTTCTCGGGTTTCAGCGTACGGTAATTGATGGTTTCCGGTTTTTTAACCTCACCAAAGCTCCACTCGCGGATGAGTTCAGGTGAAGCAATACCGATTTTTATGGCGTTAAACGTATTATATCCCATATTGTTGAGATGCTCCTTCCTCTACTTGGGGCGCAGTAAGCCGTGTCGGCTTACTCGTCATCCCCAAAATCATCCAAACCGTCATCGAGGTCATTGTCCATTCCCTCCATCGAGTCTTCTCCTAAATCACTGTCTTCTTCCACAGCATCATCGTCAAACAGGAGTTCTGCATCTCCGTCTTCCACATCATTCACACCAAAGCCCGCAGCTGCCAGCTCGTCATCAGAATTGACGGCTGTTTCCTGCTCTGCGAATGTACGAACCATATCTTCATCTTCTTCGTCTTCGGAAAGAATGATTTCATCCATATTTTCATCAAGCACACGAATGTCCAGACACAAACTCTGCAGTTCCTTCACCAAAACCTTAAAGGATTCCGGCACGCCCGGCTGCGGCACATTGTGACCCTTCACAATTGCTTCATAGGTCTTGACACGACCGGTAATATCATCTGACTTAACAGTCAAAATTTCCTGCAAGGTATAGGCTGCACCGTATGCTTCGAGCGCCCAAACTTCCATCTCGCCGAAACGCTGTCCGCCGAACTGCGCCTTACCGCCCAGCGGCTGCTGGGTAACCAGTGAATACGGACCGGTAGAACGTGCGTGGATTTTATCATCTACCAGATGATGCAGCTTGAGGTAATACATATAGCCGACAGTTACACGGTTGTCAAACTTCTCGCCCGTGCGTCCATCATACAGCACGCTCTTGCCGTCGCCGTTATAGCCTGCTTTAATCAACGTTTCTTCAATATCTTTTTCGTTTGCGCCGTCAAACACAGGGGTTTCGATTTTCCAACCCAATGCCTTTGCCGCAAAGCCCAAGTGCACTTCCAAAACCTGACCGATATTCATACGAGACGGCACGCCCAACGGGTTGAGCACGATGTCAAGCGGAGTCCCGTCCTCCAAGAACGGCATGTCTTCCTGCGGCAAAATGCGGGAAACGACACCCTTGTTACCATGACGGCCCGCCATCTTATCGCCCACAGAAATCTTGCGCTTCTGTGCGATATAGCAGCGCACCACCATGTTCACGCCGGGAGAAAGTTCATCGCCGTTTTCACGGGTAAAGACCTTGACGTCTACCACGATACCGGATTCACCATGCGGTGCACGCAGCGAAGTGTCACGCACTTCACGTGCCTTTTCGCCAAAGATCGCACGCAGCAATCGCTCTTCCGCTGTCAGCTCGGTTTCGCCCTTCGGGGTCACCTTGCCCACCAAAATATCGCCCGCATGCACTTCCGCACCAATGCGAATAATACCGCGCTCGTCCAAATCACGCAATGCGTCATCGCCGACATTCGGAATATCGCGTGTGATTTCTTCCGGCCCCAGCTTGGTATCACGGGATTCAGATTCGTATTCTTCAATATGAATGGACGTGTACACATCATCCCGTACCAACCGTTCATTCAGCAAAACCGCATCTTCGTAGTTATAACCTTCCCAGGTCATGAAGCCGATGAGTGCATTTTTACCCAGTGCGATTTCGCCCTTATCGGTGGAAGGACCATCTGCCAGCACATCGTCCTTCTTCACACGCTCACCTACATCCACGATGGGACGCATGTTCACACAGGTGGACTGGTTAGAACGCAGGAATTTTGTCAGCGGATAGGTTTTTTCGTCACCCAAATCATACTTCACACGCACTTCCTGCGCAGAAGTATAGGTTACGATGCCATCGCCTTCGGACAAAGGAATGGTGCCGGAGTCGACCGCCGCCTTATATTCCATACCCGTTGCCACAATCGGCGCCTCTGTTTTGAGCAGCGGCACCGCTTGACGCTGCATGTTCGCCCCCATCAAAGCACGGTTTGCGTCATCGTGTTCCAAGAACGGAATCATTGCTGTTGCCACCGAAATCATCATACGTGGTGAAACGTCCATCAAGTCAACCTGCTTGCGGTCTACTTCAATGATTTCATCACGCATACGGCATGTGATACGTTCGCGCTCCAACACATTGTTTTCGTCCAACGGCTCATTTGCCTGACAGACAATATATTCATCCTCGACATCAGCTGTCATATAGACAACTTCTCCCGTCACACGACCGGTTTCCTTGTCGATGGTGCGATACGGCGCTTCAATAAAGCCAAATTGATTGATGCGCGCATACGTTGCCAAATACGAAATCAAGCCGATGTTCGGGCCTTCTGGTGTTTCAATCGGACACAGACGACCATAGTGGCTGTAGTGTACGTCACGCACTTCAAATGATGCACGGTCACGTGACAAACCGCCGGGACCGAGTGCCGACATACGGCGTTTGTGGGTCAATTCTGCCAATGGGTTGTTCTGATCCATGAACTGTGACAGCGGCGAAGAACCAAAAAATTCCTTGATTGCTGCGGTAACCGGACGAATATTGATTAAGGACTGCGGGGTCACAATATCCAAATCCTGAATGGTCATACGCTCACGAATCACACGCTCCATACGGCTGAAGCCAATGCGGAACTGGTTTTGTAGCAATTCGCCCACACTGCGCAGACGGCGATTGCCCAAATGGTCAATATCATCCACCGTGCCAATGCCGTTGCCGATATTCAGCAAATAGCAAATAGATGCCAAAATATCATCCACAATGATATGCTTCGGAATCAAGTCGCCCATACGTTCTTTCACTTGCGCCTTGAGTTCATCCCCTTGGAACTGCTCTACCAGCTCCTTGAGCACAACAAAGCGAACCTTTTCCGAAATCCCCAGTTCCTTGGCGGTGAACCCTGTGTAATCCTGAAAATCTTCAATATCCACCATACCGTTGGAGAAAACATGCACGGTGCGTCCTTCGTTGGACTCCACCTTCACCGCATGCACGCCACGGCGTGTGATTTCACGGGCTTTTTCACGGCTGAGCATTTCACCGGCCTCTGCCAAAATTTCGCCGGTCATGGGGTCTACTGCAACCTCTACCAGTCTGCGGTTTGCAATGCGGCGGGCTATATTCAGCTTTTTATTGAACTTATAACGACCCACTGCCGAAATATCATAACGGCGCACATCGAAGAACAGCGAATTGATGAGGGTGGATGCAGACTCTACGGACGGCGGTTCCCCCGGACGCAGCTTCTTATAGATTTCAATCAATGCTTCTTCAATGGTCTTGGAGGGGTCTTTTTCCAAGGTTGCGACAATGCGCTCATCCTCACCAAACAGTGCCAAAATCTCTTGGTCACTGGTCACGCCTACTGCGCGAATAAACGATGTGATGGGGATTTTACGGTTTTTGTCAATACGGACATAAAACACATCAGATGTATCAGTTTCATATTCCAGCCATGCGCCGCGATACGGAATGACCGTTGCGGAAAGAATGGCTTTGTCCGTTTTATCAAATTCTCTGCCATAATATACGCCGGGAGAACGAACAATCTGGGATACGATAGCACGTTCCGCACCGTTAATGATGAAGGTGCCGGATTCCGTCATACGAGGGAAATCGCCCATGAAAATTTCCTGCTCTTTGATTTCTCCGGTTTCCTTGTTGCGCAAACGCATACGCACCTTCAGCGGACATGCATATGTTGCATCACGCACTTTGCATTCTTCAACGCTGTACTTCGGCTGCTCTTCTAAGGTGTAGTCCAAAAAGGACAGTTCCAAATTGCCGGTGTAGTCTGTAATCGTGGCGACATCGTTGAACACTTCACGCAATCCGTCGGTCAGAAACCACCGATACGACTTTTTCTGCACCTCGATAAGGTTTGGCATCTCCAAAACTTCATCAATTCGTGCGAAACTCTTTCGTATGGTCTTGCCATGCTGTACGTCTTTTACCATCATGTTGTACCCATCACTCCGTTTCCTTGCATGATACGCCTGGTGGCGTGGTTTTTGTTTTCTTTTTTATCTTGTTCTCGTTTCGGTTTTGTGGTATTATAGTAATAGCCATCCTATTTTTCACTCATTAAACAGCATTTAATTATACCACCCAATGGCATTTTCGTCAATATCTTTATGTATTTTTTATTCAGTTTGGATAGTTCTATCCTTCATTTTTGCATTTTTCTATCCACACCGTCTATATAGCATCCAAAAAACGGACAAAGCAACTTGCTTTGTCCGTTTTTTTAGATCCATTTTGATATACGTACCAACACAGCGTCTGTCGCATCTGCTCAAGACTGCGCCGTATCGATGACCCACTCCGCCGTCACTTGGCTTACCGTCACCGCACCGCTTGCATCGGGTGCAAATTCAATCGTATAGCGATAAATATCTTGTTCATAAATCTGCTTTTGGGCGGTACTATCCGCCGTCGGTGATAACTTCAGAACTTCTTTCATCGCCTGCTGCACCTGATCTGCCGTCATCCCACGAAAATCAATGTCGCGCAGCAACACCGGTTGCTGTGTAATCTGTGCTCCTGTCGCGTCATCATACAAATCCCAACGGATTTTTGCCACCTTGCAGTCGACTGCGGAACTTTCTACTCGCAACGTGTTACAAAGCTCTACATAAACCCCAGATGGTATGGTTTGTACTGCCGCCATCGGGTCTGTGCTCTCGGGGTCGGCCAAGGTCGCCATTTCATATTCTTGATACCAAAGCTGGCGTGGACCATAGGTTGGATACTCTGTCATGGTTTCGCCTGTTTCGGCATCCCGCACAACCAGACCTTTATCCAAAGCCTTCTGCAAATCCTCACGCACTACAATGTCACAGCCATCCAGCGAAATCGCCGGTTGCTGCACCTTCAGCCCAATGCCGCATCCGCTGCATATCGCCAGCAGCATGACCAGCATCAGCGCAAAACTCATTTTCCTCATCGTCGCACCCCCGCTTTTTCATGCAGCAATTGAATGCATCGGCCTACGCTTTCGGCAGGCATCTTTTTGCACTTTGTGATATTCTTATTATACCAACTGTATGCCTTTCTTACAAGACCTTCGCCAGAAAATCCTGTAACCGTGGGTGCTGTGGGTTTTCAAAAAACGCCTGCGGGGTATTTTGCTCCACAATATTTCCATCATGCATAAACACAACCCGTGTGCCAACTTCTCGTGCAAATCCCATTTCGTGCGTGACTACCACCATGGTCATGCCGTCATCTGCCAGTTCCTTCATCAGCTCCAGCACCTCGCCCACCATTTCGGGGTCTAGCGCAGACGTGGGTTCATCAAACAGCATCACATCCGGATTCATCGCCAGTGCACGTGCAATGGCGATACGCTGCTGCTGTCCGCCGGAAAGACGTGCCGGATAGGTCTCCGCCTTGTCCGGCAATCCCACACGCTCCAGCAGCCGCAGTGCATTCTGCTCTGCCTCTTTTTCGCTCATGATACCCAGCTTCACAGGCGCCAGCTTGATATTTTCTTTGACCGATAAATGCGGAAACAAATTAAACTGCTGAAAAACCATGCCCATCTTGCGCCGCATTTTATTGATGTCGCATGCTTTGTCGGTAATATTCATGCCCTCAAAAACAATATCGCCGCTCGTTGGCTCTTCCAACAGGTTCAGACAGCGCAAAAAGGTCGATTTTCCAGAACCGGAGGGTCCAATCACAACCACTTTTTCTCCTTTTTGGATGTGTTCATCCACACCCTTCAAGACCTCATGCTTGCCAAAAGACTTATGCAAATTCTTAACGTCTATCACTTGCAGCCAACCTCCTTTCCAGTTTTCCAAGCAGCCATGTCAACACCATGACCAAAATCAGATAGATGACCGCAATTGCGAGCAGCGGCATAAACGCCTGAAAGGTTCTGCCTTGAATAATCATGGCGCCCTTGGTCATATCCACAAGCCCGATGACCGTCACAATAGACGTTTCCTTCAGCAGGGTAATCATTTCATTTCCCAACGCCGGCAGTATATTTTTCACCGCCTGCGGGATAATAATGTATCGCATGGTTTTTCCATAAGGAAGCCCCAGAGAGCGTCCTGCCTCCATTTGTCCATGGCTGATGGACATGATGCCAGAACGCACAATTTCTGCAACATATGCGCCGGAATTGATGCCAAACGTCAAAACAGCACACCAAATCAAAGCTTCTTTCTGCGGCTTCATAATGACGAAATTCATAATCAGCAGCTGCACCATAACAGGTGTCCCGCGAATCACGGTCAAATACACCTTGCACAGCGCATTGCCAAGCCCCAGCAGTCCGGCATGAATGCCCTGCAACCTGCTGCGCTGAAATTCATATGCCGTGCGAATCACAGCAAGCACAATGCCAATTGCAACACCCAGCAGCAATGCCATGATGGTGGCCTGCAGCGTAACCCCCAAGCCGTTTACGATATATTTCCATCTGTCGTCTTCTATAAAGCTTTGCGCAAACTTTTCCTGTACGGATATCAGCCAAGCACTCATGGCATCCGCTCCTTTCTTTCCAACCGCTTATATGACAGCGTACAAGGGCGGCACACACCGTCCCTGTACGCTGTCTGTGTGATGCGTTTATTTATTGCGCAGTGATGTATTTGTCGATAATCTTCTGCACCGTTCCGTCGTCTTTCAGCTCACCAAGTGCTTTATTGATCTGGTCAAGCAGCTGTGTGTTGTCCTTGCTCACGGCAATTGCATATTCTTCCTTGACATATTCGGTCGGCAAAATCTGCAAGCCTTCATTTGCCGCCACAAAGGACTTTGCCGGTTCATTATCAATGACAACTGCCTCTACCTGTCCATTTTTGAGTGCTTCCACCGCATTTGCGCCATTGGTGTATGCCGTCACCATGTCATCGCCAAAATCATCCGCACAGTAGATATGTCCCGTGGTGGATTCCTGCACGCCGATGGCGTGTCCTGCCAAATCGTCCGGTCCTGTGATGGCAGAATCCTCCGGTACGATGATTGCCTGCACACCGGTTGCATACGAATCGGTAAAGTCAACATTTTTCAGCCGTTCCTCATTCACGGTCATGCCTGCCATGCCCATATCAATTTGTCCGGTCTGCACCGCTGTGATAATGGAGTTGAAATCCATATCCGAAATTTCCAGCTGCATGCCCAGCTTCTCTGCAATTGCCTGCGCAATTTCTGCATCAATGCCGATAATCTGGTCGCCTTCATAATATTCATACGGCGGAAATGCCGCATTTGTGCCCATCACCAAGGTGTTATCCTCGTCACTTTTGCTGCTCCCGCAACCAACCAACATAGCGCCCATCAGGACAGTGCTTGCCAACAAAAAGGCGATTCTTTTTTTCATCTGCTTCAATTTTATCGTTCCTTCCCAAACTCTTCGTAAAAATTCAATAACAGTTTAATTATACACACAGATACGCAAAAAGCAAGGGGATTTCTTACTTTCCACATCACTTCTTTAAATTTTGCATCCCGTTTATTCCGATGCTTCCCAACCTCTTTCTTTTATGCTATACTTAAAAAAATATAGAAAGCCTGCTTTTTCCCCCGAATCCTTCCCAATGATGCACGTTTTTATTTTTCACAATTCCTTTGCCCGCTGCGCCTATTGAATGGCATTTCAACAGGTGCTTAAATTTAAATAGAAAGTAGGAATCTCCCTATTATGTATGAAAAAAAAGTTCTTCCAAACGGTGTTCGTGTTCTTTGCGAGCGTCTAGCACATGTACGTTCCGCTGCCATCGGTATTTGGATTGGCAACGGCAGCCGCTATGAATCTGCTGCACAAAGCGGCATTTCCCATTTCATTGAGCATATGCTTTTTAAAGGCACAGAAACCCGCTCTGCCAAGCAAATTGCCATCGCCATGGATGCCATCGGCGGACAGGTCAACGCCTTTACCACCAAAGAATACACGTGTTATTATTTCAAAACCTTAGACACCCACTTGATTGATGGGGTCGATATTTTGGCGGATATGTTCCTGCACCCTAAGTTTGACAACAAAGATATTGATTTGGAACGCGGCGTTGTTTTGGAAGAAATCGATATGTACGAAGACTCTCCGGAAGATGTCGCCATCGAAAAGCTTTCAGAAACCTGCTTTGCGGATTCTGCACTGGGTTGTCCCATCCTCGGCAGCAAAGAAACGCTTCAGCAAATGGACGGTCAAATGCTGCATGATTTTGTTGCGCGCCATTATCACCCGCAGGATACCGTCATTGCGCTTTCCGGCAGCATCAGTGATGACGCCCTGCAATATATCTGTGATTTATTCTCCACAATGGGCGGCAACGGTCATAACACCATTGTTCCGGCGCAATATGCTCGCTGCGTCATCGCACGCCCCAAAGAAATTGAGCAATGCCACCTCTGCTTGGGCTTCCCAAGTCTGCCCATCGGGCACGAGAGTCGATATGCCCTGCAAATGCTGTCCGCCATTTTGGGCGATGGCATGTCCTCCCGCCTTTTCCAAACGGTTCGAGAGGATAACGGGCTGTGTTATTCCATCTATTCCTTTAATGCAAGCTATTTAGACGCCGGATTATTCAACATCTATGCCGCATTTGGCAAGCCAACCGAATCCCGTGCCATCGAATTGATTTTGCAGGTGCTGCAGGATTTCTGCCAAAATGCGCCTGCGCAGGAAGAGCTAGACCGTTGTCGGGAGCAGCGCAAAACAGGCATCCTGCTAGGCTTGGAAAACACCATGGCGCACATGAACCATTTGGGGCGCAATGAGCTTTGCTATGACCACATTCCCACGGTTTCTGAAATTTTGTCAGGCTATGATGCCGTAACCACCGAACAAGTGCTGACCCTTGCCCGCAAAATCCTTGACCCGGCGCAGCTTTCCCTCAGCATTGCAGGGCAAACCGCCTCTCCCGATTTTTATCAAGACCTCCTGCATCGCAGCCTGCCGCAATCCCTTTCAAATTGAACTTCTGTTAAGGAGTGAGTGCTATGCGCACAACGATTCCACCCGAAATCCAGGGAAACCTTCGCAAACATATGGTGCGAATGCCGGCTGCCATTGATGATGTCAGCGGTATTCGTATCTTTGGCAAGCTGATTCGCTCGATTGTGTTCTCGACCGATATTGCTTTGATTCGCAATTGCAACGCCAATGCGGTGATGGCTGTTTATCCCTTCACGCCACAGCCAACCATTTCCCATGCGATTATCTCCGCCTCGGATGTGCCTGTGTTCTGTGGCGTGGGGGGTGGCACGACAACAGGCAAGCGTGTTATCAATCTCGCTATGAACGCAGAATTTGAAGGGGCAATCGGTGTTGTACTGAATGCCCCAACCTCGCATGAAATTTTGGCGCAAGTACGTGAGCGAATTGATATTCCGGTGGTTATCACCATTGCCAGTGAGCATGCGGATTTCGCCGCAAGGATTGCCAACGGTGCAACGATTCTCAACGTCACCTGCGCAACGCACACCCCTATGGTGGTTGCAAAAATCCGCGAACGTTTTCCTGACATCCCCATCATCGCCACAGGCGGTCCCACAGACGCTACCATTCACCAAGTCATTGACGCCGGCGCAAACGCCATTACCTACACCCCGCCAAGCAATGGTTCCATCTTCCGCTCCCTCATGGAGAAATATCGAGAAGACGCCAACAACCTGTCCCCTTTATGACCGAATAAACTTTTTTGCAAATCCTGAAAAAAACCGTTGACATTCATGCCTTGTTATGATATTCTAAATAGGCAGTCACGACAGAGCCTTTCAAAAAAGGAAAAACCCTGTCAGACAATGCATGAATTTCATATATGCGCCGGTAGCTCAGTTGGATAGAGTGACTGGCTACGAACCAGTAGGTCAGGGGTTCAAGTCCCTTCCGGCGTACCAATATGATAGCCGCTTTCGAGTAGAAAGCGGCTATTTCTTGCACTTTTTTAAGGTTTTAAAAATGTCCGTTCGCAGAAAAAACGTTCCTGCCACCACACCGCACTTTTCCAACATCGCTAACACAGCCCCTTGCGATTCCGCTATATCACTTGCTTGCGCAAGTGATATAGTCATCCCCCTCTGGCACAACCAGTGCCAAATCTGTCAATTCTGCTGCGTCAATTTGCAATCCATCGCCGAACCGCAGCGTTTTTCCTTCTGTCGACACCGCACCAAACCGCTCCGCATCCATCAGCGGCTGATATCGTGCCGCTTTGTGAATCCACCCTTCCATATTCAACAACAGGATACTCTTGCTTTGCAGGTGCAATTGCAGCCGCCCCGCACCCATTGGCTGTACACATAAAATCGCCGCATCGCCACAAGGCGGCTTCAACGCCATATCCATTGCTTCTCTCGCAAAAATATCCAGTTCAAACTTCGGTCTGGTATCAAAAACAATTTTTGAACCATCCGTACCCGCAGAAAAAAACACCTGTCTGTCCATGAGCGGATAATACCGAATCGTCTGCAGACGATTTTCCATATTCAGTTCCAACATGCTTCCGCTGCTAAACTCCAGTTGGATGCGATATCCATCCAAAGGCGTCACCGCCTGAATGGTTGGCGTTTTCTTTTTCTTTGCCATATGCCCCTCCTTGCGCGCTGCAAACAATTCCCTCAACTTCGCAAACCCACACAATTCCAAGCGTGTTCCCTGTTTCGTCAATCAATCCCATATAACAGCAGTGCTGTACACAGCAAATAGCCGATGGTAAGCACCACAATCACGCTGGAAATGACGCAGGCAATCGCCGCTGTACGTGCATTTCCGTTTGCATGTTTTTGCCGCAACATCTTCCGTGCGCTATAGAATACCCCCACGATGCCCAGCAGGAGTATCGCTGCCGCAATCCAACTTTCCATATCCACACCTCCTGCACTTCTCCCACATCCAAAAGCAGCCGTACAGCCTCAAAACGCCCGTTTTCGTCTGCCAGCGCCTTGTGTATAAAAAAAGCGCAAGGCATATTCTGCGCAAAAGCGGACGCATTTTGCATGATATATGCCTTGCACTTTGCGATGTAGCGCCTACACAATTGCTATCAAGCTATCGCCGGTGTTTAACCCTTCGGCCAATAATCGGAGTCAATCGCACGGCAGATAATCGTAGCCGTTGCGGCATTGCTCACATCTGCTTTCGGCCAAAGCTCATCGTTATCACTGCCTGTGACAATGCCAATGTCCATCAGCAGCTGCATCGGGTCGGCTGCCCAGCTGCTAATATCGCCATAATCGGTGAACTCTGCAATCTGTCGGCTGTAAATATCCTCTTGGCTATAATCCGGCGCAACACCCAGATAGTCCATCGTGCGATACAGGAAGGTGAACGCCTGCTCACGTGTCAAATTCATATCCGGTCCAAACTGGGTACGACTGATGCCACTGGTGATGCCATTGTTCACCGCCCATTCCACTGCATAATGATATGCATTACTGCTCGGTACATCTGGAAAACTGGTTTCTTCCATCACTTCATCATAGGGGTTTTCACAAGCATTCCACAACGCCATCACGAAATAACCACGTGTGGTGCTAACATCTGGGTAGAAATTACCATCGTCATCCGTGTACATAATTCCCTTGTCAACGATGGTATTTACATAGTCATATGCCCAATTGTCTGCTGACAAATCCGCCAAATATGCTGCCGATGCCGTGCTGATGGACGATGCACTCAACAGTGCACACGTCAACATTGCTGCTAAAAACTTTTTCATAGATAACACCTTTCCCTTTCCAAATAAACGCACATTTTTTCCGACTCCCTGGGTTCTCACCCCCCTGCACAGTTTCTGCTTGGCAAACCCACGTACAACCAACATGCCTTACGTTTCTGTAAAGGCAAGTGTCGCCAATCGCTTGCCGACTTCATCGGTATAATCCTGCACAAAATCTGCAGGGATACTGACATGCAGTCTGTAATCTCCAATATCCGTTTGCACATACACATCTTCGCATTCCTTCGTGTCCTCGTTTTCACCTGTTTCATATACGACGAGCCACGCAGGATAGCTGAGCAAATCGCTGTATTCCTCTGCCGGTGTCAATGTAATAAGGCGAATGTCATCGCCCTCCAAGCTTTTGATGCTCGCAAGCACGGCATCTTCCGCATATTCCACCTGTTGTGGCGTATCTACCGTAAACCCAACCATGCTATCCAGCAAATATTCCTTACCCGGCACAATTTCGTCCATGCCGGCTGTATCAAAGGTGAGCGTATAGGCACCGGCTACGGTATCTCCCGGGTCAGATGCACTCCCCTGCTGATAGGACAGCGGCGGATTCATCTGGTCCATATCGCTTGGGTCAAACAGACACTGTCCATTGAGGCGGATTAGTTCGTTTAGGGCAGGGGTATAGCCAAAGAAACCTTCCCAGTCGCCCACCTCATCTTCGGTTGCATTCACCTGCAGCAGCAGTTGTGTAAGCGGACCGGAAGCCCCCTCTTGGATTAAAAAGCCTGCCACATCCACACTTTCGACCGTAACACTTGTATTCGGATAATAGTCCTGAATCAAACCGCTGGCCGTATCCGCAACCGTGTCCCGATCCAGCTTTAAATCCGCCAACGCATCGTCCACAGACATGAATCGATTGTTTTTTCGGTCAAAATTATAGCTATATAAATTCCCGTCTATCGCATAGGTTGGACATTCACAATAGGTTGTTACAATCTGCAAATACTCATCGCTGGTAAATGGATAGGAGCGCACTTCCACCCAGGAATCACTCCCTGCTTTCTCCATATAATCGTTGTAATCCGTCAAAACTCCATTGGCGATGGTGTGATTCAGCGATTCGATTTCCGGATTTTTCCCATCATATTGCTGCAAATCCGCCTGCGTGTCATCATAGCTGAGGAATAAAATTTCACCGATATTGTCACCATTGTATTCCTGTGTCAAAACGGCAATTTGGGTATTGCTATTGTCAATCGCTGCGCTCGCCGTCGATTCCGCACTCGCTGCCGTCCCTGCGGACGCAGTCGTCTGCGTGGATTGTCCCGTGCAGGCAGTCAGAAGCATTGTCAAACTGCATGCCAACACCGCACCACACAGCTTTGGAAGCCTTTGCATATTTTTCATCTATTCTCTCTCCTTTGATTATATTGATATGTCACTATCCCTGTTTCGATTTGCAATAAAAACACACCCCACATATAGTGTAGGGTGTATCCACAAAAGATGCTATAGTACATTGTACTTTTATTTTTCCTCCGGCAGCTGCTTGAGCTGTTCTCTGGATGCAAATCCGCACTTCTCCAGCATGCCGCTGATGACATTGCGGATGGTATTGGGGGACAAATACAGCCTGCCCGCAATCTGCTTATTGGTCATATCCTGCTTGAGCAGTGCCAAAATTTCAGATTCCCGTGGCGTCCATTTTTTGCGTTGAAACGCCGCAAGTCCTTGTGAAAGCGTATCAGAAAGCGCATGTATTTGGGCAAGTGCTTCCTCGCCGCATGCTGTTTCCGCCAGCAGCGTTTGAATACCTGCATAATTCTCTGCAAACGGAAAATAGATACGGTCGGGCAGGGCAATCTCCAGTGCTTCCTGCAGCGCTGCACACGCCTGCTCCCGCTTTTCTAAAATCTGCAGTGCCTGCGCCATATACAGCTTGAGATAAATCTGCGGCAGCAGGTTGGGGAAGATGCCGGACAGCCCCAACGCAAACGCACTGACCCCCAACAGCTTTTGATATTCTCCACGTGCCAACAGCAGCCGCCCATAGAGAATGTGTGCAAACGGCTGCGTCATGATAACCAGTCGCTTGTCGGCAATCTCCCCTTCTGAAAGCCAACTCGGCAGTTCCTCTCCCCTGTCCAGCAGTAGATACAGATATCCCCGTGCTAAATCCAACGTATAGCGGCACAAATCCTCGGTGTTCTGATGGGCACGTTCTTCGAGTGAACCGATGGCACTTTGCAGCATGCCCGTATCGCCCCGCAGCACGGCAATGCGTGCCAGCAAAAACAGTCCACATTGGTAAATGCTGTTCTGTCGCTTGCTGTCTGCGGTAAACATCGCCCTGTGACAAAGAATTTCTGCATCCTCCGCTTCTCCCCGCATGAAATACGCCTCTGCACGCATCATGATTTCCGCTCCGCTGCCGTGTCCATCGGTCAATTGATAATACACCGGCATACAGGCATCCATTTGCAGCAGTTCTTCGTCCAATTTTCCGCTTTCCCGATAAAACATATAGAGTACTGACGGGGCTCCAAATGTCCATGTGCTTTTGACGCTAATCAGATTGGCAGGTCCGTCCAGCAGTGCCAATGCCCTGCGGTGCCGTGCGCTCATGGCGTCAATGCGGTTATATTCCAAAAAGGACAGCAGCAGCTCCATTTCTCCGAGCAGTGCATCCTTTTTCGCTTGCGGCAGTGTACTCTGGCGGATAGCCTCGTCAATTTCCGCTTGAAAAGACCGCAGCATTTGATTTTCATGCAGAAAAAACAATGTAAACGCCAACGGCACCATCGCCGCAGGATATTTCCGCTTGATGGAAAACGGCGTATTGCGCATAATGTCCAAAATCATGGGTTTGGTCGTTTCATCCACAACATCCGCAATTTCATAACTTGTCAGTGACAGCGAAAAAAAGTGTTCCCACGCACCGGAAAGATAATAAAACCGCAGGGTATTCACACGGTCACCCGCTTGTTCCGCCAATTGCCCGCCTGCAAGATAAATGGCTTGCTGCTGCCCTTCCGATAGCAGCGCAAATTGTTCCGCAAGGAAGCTTTGAAACAGATTGTGCAAATAAAATCGGCGCGCCTCTCTGTCAAAGTGCACAAACACCCGCTTCCCTCGCAAAAGGCGTTCTGTATCCACGGCACTCATGCCAGACAATGCCGTAGCTTGTGCCAGCGTAAATCGCGGAAAAATAGACACCGCCATTAAAAAATGCTGTTCCTGCGCCGGCAATCGATTCCACAGCGCCTTATGTATCAGATTTTGCATGCCGCCTCTCTCAAACTGTCCGCTTTCCATGTAGGACAGCAACTGCAGATAGAGTGCCATAATCCAGCCTTCGGTCATCTTGGACACTTCTTCCAGCTGTGCATCCGTGAGAAAAACCCCTGCCTGCCGATAATAGGCATCAATATCCGCCTGCGAAAACGCCAACACCGCCTCTCGCAGCACCAAAAAGCGACTGTTTTGCAGCAGCACAGTTTGCGCCTCCTCCGGCAGCAGCTGCGATGCCACAACAATGTGCAGTTCCTTTCCGCCATGTTCTGCCAGTGCCATCAAAAAATCGCCGGGCACGGCCAGATTCCATGCCGTAAAATCATCCAGCACCAAGTAGGTTTCCTCTGCACACTGCAGTTGTCGAAAGATGTCCTGTACTTCCGGCAGGGTATCTTCATCCGGCATGCCCGCCTCCAGCAAACGGTCTGCACTTTTCGCATCAAACGTACGAATCAACCCACAAAAAGCCTTCCATGCCGTGCCCGGCTGTTCCTGTGAAAAGGTATGCCAGCGCACTTGCGCCGTGTCGGATACCTTTTGTTCAAAAAAGTGATTTAAGACCGTTGTCTTGCCGAATCCCGACGGTGCTTCCACCAGCGTCAAAGCATATGCTTTGACGGCATGCAGACGTGCCAGGATGCTTGTTGGAAAAAACTGTGTTTCCGGCCGCATCTGTGTCATTCTCACCATATGCTTTCTCCTCACCGCATATTGCCTGCGGATTTTCGTCCGTTTGCTTGCTGTCCTTTCTGCACCGCTGCTGCAGCCACTGCCATTGCGCATTGCACCTGATTTCCTCCAATGCCGCATTGCCAATATTTATGCTGCAAGCGCATGATAGAGCCGCAAAACCGTGCAGTATGCCTGCTGCCGTGTATACGTGGATTGCGGGGAAAAATGCGTTGCATCGACCCCACCCATCACAACAGCGTTCGTATTGGCATCTGTGATTGCAGACACGAAGTCGATTGCGGAAACCGCCCAATCATTGCAGGCATCCTTGTCGGCAAATGCCCTACTTTCCCCGGTCGGCTGCTTCATACCTAGCTTTTGAGCGGTTCGATATAGCATCGCTGCCGCTTCTTGCCGTGTAATACTTCCATTGGGTGCAAATATACCGTTGCCTTTTCCGCCTACAATGCCAAAGGCATAGGCTGCATTGACCGCCGGGTCAGAACAATCTGAAAATACCGCCTGCGGCATGGTGACATCATATGCAGCGCATAATCCATCCAAATCACTTCCGTTCTCAACCTCCATCAGCCGCATAATCAGCGTGCAAAAATCTTGTCTGGTGATTTGTGCTGCATATGCCCCCTGCAACGCATACGGAATTAAATTTTGAGCAAACGCCTGTGCAATTTCTTTTTGTGCCCAATCGGCTGGAATATTGCTGCCATATGCCGTATTGGAACGCATTGTAATTTTGTGGTCTACAGAAAACGGCTCATCTGCCATATCAAAATATATCATCGAACCGCCCCCCACATAATCAAATTCTCCATTTATGTAGGTATTCCAAGCATCCCAAGTGGCATCGACATTGCACCAACGGCCATCTGCCCACACTTCGTTCCACGCATGGTCTTCCGATTCACAAATGATGCACGGAATATTTTGTGCCTGCAGCAGCGCCTGTAGCAGCTGCGCATACCCTGCGCAAACGGTGCGCTTGGTTGCAAGAACATCTGCGGCGAACAGCGAAACTTCCGTGGTCCTGTCCTCTGCATAATCGTAATCATAATAGATGTTGTCTGTCACCCAATGATGAAGCAGAAGTGCTTTTTCATAGTCCGAGCCCGCCGATTGCGTGATTGATTCGGATAATTTGACCACCGCTGAAGCAATACTTTCTGTCGCCAATGCATCTGCCGGATTCATCCAACTGCTTTTCTGCGCTGCATTGTTTTGCAGGTTGTCTTGGTCAAAATCAAACCGCCACCCCTCCGCTGTATACAGCAGATGCGCATCTTCAAATGGATAGCTGGCAAAGTCATAGCTTTGATTCAGCCCCTCCAAAATCACGAGCATATCTTCCGCAGCGGTGTATGCCGATAAATCAACCGTTATACTGAAGCTCTGTTTTGGTGTGATGGCAACAGGCTCTCCGCCCATGCCATCCACAAACGGCAGGATATACTGCACCTCCGCATTGCTGCAAACGCCCAAAATCTCCAGTGTGTTCCCTGTCAAAGAATACTGCACATATTGATTCGGATTGTTGTTGGTTTTGTACGTGGTTATGATGCCTGCTTGCGCCGCTGCAGACACCATCGTCATCGGCACACTGCCAATCAAAAATGCCAGCACAAGTAATGCGCCTATGATTTTTCGATTTTTCGTCTTAAAAAACATCCCTTATCCGTCCTTTCTCGAAAAAAGCCGCTGTATCGTGCTTGATAGGAAGAAAAAATGTCCTCACATCGGCTGCCAAATTCCCCCGCACTTGCGGAATCCTGCCCCAGACAATGCACGCCCATTGCAGGCAGATGAGAAGATTTATCTGTATTATACAGGCGACCGTCCTTTTTTTCAAGACTTTCGAGTGTGGCATCGTCCGCTCTAATTTTTCATTCAACGCCGTTTGGAACGCTGTCCCCCTCGAAAACATTCTGTCCAATGCCAAATAACCTCGTCTGCATTGTCAATGCAACGCTTATCCCGTGCTTTGGCACTCCTATCGTGTTCTCTTTTTGCTTTGCTTTCACGTTTTCTCTTGTAATTCAGAATAAATTCAGAATTTATTTAGACTCACCTTGTAGAATAAACCTATCAAAATAGGAACAGCTGAAAAAACTGGAACCATAAGCGAGGAGAGAAAGAAATGAAAGCAATCGATTTAAAGCGCATTCTTTCACGCCTATTATCCTACCTGTTGATAATAGGCATGCTGCCACAGATTTTACTTTCGGCACACGCCATAACCAACGTTTGGAATGGCACTGCGGATACCGCCTGGTATGACAGCGCAAATCCGCAGAGCAGCTATACCATCAGCACCGCCGAAGAGCTTGCCGGATTGGCAAGTCTGGTCAATGGCGGCACCAATTTCAGCGGCGTAACGATTACCCTTGGTAGCAATATTGCGCTGAATGATACCGCCAACTGGACAAGCTGGAGCGGCAGCAATGCGCCAACGAATGTTTGGATGCCCATCGGTAATAATGCAGCCCCCTTTGCAGGCACCTTTGACGGCGGCGGTTATACCGTGTCAGGGTTATATCTCAATGCCCCCTCCACGATGTCGCAAGGTCTGTTTGGCTTTGTGCAAAATGCGACGATTCAAAACGTTGGTGTGGTCAACAGCTATATGCTCGGCAAAAAATACATCGGCGGCGTGGTTGGCTATTGCTTTCACACCACCATCGATAGCTGCTACAACAGCGGCACGGTTGTCGGCACATCAACCTTTATCGGCGGTGTACTTGGCGCAAATGACAGCAACACAAACACCACAACCATTATAAACTGTTATAACACCGGCAGCGTGAGCAGCACCTACTCCGGCGCTGATGCCAATGTCGGCGGCATTGCAGGCCGCAGCACACACATGACACAGTATTGTTATAACACAGGCAACATCTCAGGCTACAGCGCCATTGGCGGCATTGTCGGCACTACTGCGGGCACAATCGAACGCTGCTATAATATCGGCACCGTTGTCAGCAGTGCTTCCGCCGGCAATGCCTATGCGGGCGGCATCAGCGGGTATGTCGGCAACTTTACCTCCATACAAAATTGCTATAACGCAGGCAATATTTCCGGCTCTGCCTCTTTTATTGGCGGCATCGGCGGCAAATTTTCCACAAGTGCCATGGCATCCTACTGCTACAACAGCGGCAGTGTCTGCGGCAGCGATTATGACGTTGGTGCAATTGCTGGTTACGCCACCGCCGCCCCCGTCTACTGCTATTATGACAAACAGATTGCCGGAAGCAGCCGAGGCACGCAAAGCAGCGATAGTGCCGGTTCTTGCGAAGGTAAATTGACCTCAGAAATGACCTCTGGCACACCGTTTGACGGCTGGTCAGGCATCAGCGGCGAACACAACGTCTGGAATTTCACCGCCGCACATTATCCACGGCTCACCGGCTATATCGACGCCAGCACGGACTACCATATGGATGAAACGGAAGCCGCAAGCGTATCTGCATCGCCGTTATTTTTAGCAGAAACCTCCAGCACGGACTATGAGAAGGCCTCCAGTGTCAAAAGCAACTTTCGTGTTTCCGCAAAAGATGCCATCTATTGGGATAGTTCTGACACCAGTGTCATCAGCTTAGATTTTTCGACCGTTGCCGTGGATGAAATGGGAATTGGTCAAATCAACAGTTCTGGTACGGCAACCCTGTCGGCGCAGTTGTCCCCAAGCATGTCCAAGAAGGTCACCTTAACGTGTCCCAGCACCAATGCCGCACTGGCGAGTGTGCTTTCACAAACCGACACCGCACCGGGTGGCGGCACGGGCAATAGTGCTTCTGACCCAATTACATGGTCTATCAGCGTGGGTAATGCCGTGAGCAGCGTCAGCGGCGGCAATCTGGTAGCGTCCGACAGCAATGCAAGCGCCATGCCCTTTAGCGATGCGGCATTTTCTCATTATGTGGAAACCGGTCTTGCACTCAGTCTGGACACCCCCACCACGCTCTATGTAAAAGTGCGGGCGGAAGATTTGCAAACGATGAAATATTATACCGTTACCATTACCCGCTCGGCATCTGTAAACTATGACACCAGCTGGTACGATGCAGGCGAGAGTGCCTTTACCCTTTCCACCGAGCAGCAGCTGCGTGGCTTGGCAGGCATTGTCAACGGCACCGCCTACCCCACCGACAGCAGCAGCAACGTCACAGACACCACATCTGCGATTGCCGCCGATTATTTCGCAGGCAAAACCATAACCCTCGCAAATGATGTTTCCTTGTCTGCAGAAGATTGGATTCCCATCGGCACCACCATGAATGGGTTTCAGGGCACGTTTGACGGCGGTCAACACACGGTTAGCGGCATGCAAATCAGCAGAATATCCACCATGCCCGCTTTTTGCGGACTCTTTGGCTATGGAAATACTGCTTCTATCCAGGATTTGACCGTAAACGGGGCGATTGCATTCGATGATACCACCGTCCAAGGTGCGGTTGGCGGATTGGTTGGGTATACGAACGGCTGCAGCATTTCAAACTGTAAAACCAATGTCACCATGCAGATTACTGCCGATCGTTCTTATGTCGGCGGGATTGTCGGCATGAATATCAGCTCTACGATTGCAAACTGCGGCGCACAGGTCGCAGCAAATGTCACCGCAGGCAATCCGCAAGTGGGCGGCATTGTCGGCATGACCACCGCTTCCATGGCCAGCTGCATCTATAACAGCTATGCGCACGGCACCATCACCGTGGATGACGATGGCACCGATGGCTTTGTGGGCGGCATTGCAGGCGTGCTGAACAATGACACCGCCGTCAATAATTATTTTGCAGGTACCATCACCAAAAACGGCAGCGGCGACACCAAAACAGGCGATATTTTTGGCACGCTCTGCGTCACAAGCGATATGACCCTCTCCAACAATTTTTATGACAGCACACACACCGCCGTCGGCTATGCAGAAGACACCTTGTCCAACGAAATCACGGATGTTTCTGCCTATGTCACAGGGATTTCTGCTGAGGACATGACCGATGACGCAGGACTGCTCGCCGCCTTAAACACAGGGCGCACCGCTGTGGATGCCTTATTGGCAGCGGAAGGCTCTTCTCTGACGGCACGCCAATGGAATCTGGAAAGCAGTTTGAACGATGGCTATCCGCAGTTTGAAGCAGCCCCAGCTCCAGAAGATACTTCCGGCGGCAACACCTCTGGCGGTACTGCCGCCTCCAGCAGCAGCTCCTCCTCCCATCACAGCAGTTCTTCCACAGCAACCACCGCCGCAAACACGGTGCCGGTGCAAGTGGATGGAAAAAGCTATAACATCGGTACCGCTTCCACCAAAACAGATGCCGCAACCGGAATGACCACAGCGGTGGTCACCGTGGATGCCGCTTCCTTCAATCAAAAGCTGACGCAGGCAAGCGAAAGCGTTGTGATTACCGTGCCCAGTGATGCGGATGCAACCGCCAGCCAATCCATTTTAACCGCACAAATGGTGGAGAATGCGGCAAAAAAGAACCTAACTGTTGCCGTACAAACCGAAAACGTTCGCTATATCATTCCCGCAAACGCAGTGGATGTGGATGCTGCTGTGCAAGCCTTGGGCTTGGGAACAGCCGATTTGGATAACATCGAAATGCAAATCAATATTTCGCATGTCAATGACACTGCCGCCAACTTTGTGGAAAACGCTGCAGCAGACGGCGGATATACGCTGGTCATGTCACCTGTAGAATTCACCATCCAAGCCGTTTCCAATGGAAACAGCGTAGAAATCGCAGCATTTAAAAATTATGTAACCCGCAGCATTGCGATTCCCAGCACCGTAAGCCCCACGGCAATCACGACAGCCGTTGTTGTGGATGCGGACGGCACCGAGCGGCACGTGCCCACCGAGGTGTATCAAGCGGAGGATGGGCAATACTATGCACGGATTCATTCTTTGACCAACTCGGTTTATGCGCTCATCGACCACGAAGTGTCCTTTGCCGATGCACAAGGCACGTGGTATGACGATGTTGCCTCCGAACTGGCGTCCCGCATGATTTTGAACGGACGGGAGGACGGCACCTTTGACGGCACCGCAAATATCACCCGTGCGGAATTTGCCGCAACCTTAATTCGTGCACTGGGGCTTCCCGCCGATGGCAGCTGTGATTTTTACGATGTCAGCAACACCGCATGGTGCTATGGCGCAGTTGGCAAAGCCGCCGCATATGGGCTGATTGACGGCTATGACGATGGTTCTTTCGCACCGAATGCTGCCATTACCCGACAAGAAGCGATGGTCATGCTGCAGCGTGCCGCCGAGGTTGCCGATTTTACCGGACAGGAATCTACCGTGACCCAGCTTTCCTCTGCCTTTACGGATACCGCTCAGGTCAGCAGCTGGGCACAAAACGCAGTGGCATTTACGGTTTCCAATGGACTCATCGTAGGCAGCGATGGCGCACTGCGTCCGCAGGCTACCATCACACGAGCAGAATGCGCCGCAGCCGTGCTGCGCTTCCTGCAAAATGCTGCACTGGTGGATGTGAGAATACAAATTTAAACACTTTTTTCCTTAAGTATGCAGGCAGATATGCTTTTTTTAAGCACTGCCTGCTTTTTTACGAAAATTTTTGAAGATTCAAGAGAATTTTGTCGGTTTATCTGCAAACTATGGTATACTGGTATCAAAATACGATGCGATACAAAGGAGTTTGTGATGCTGTCTATTCATGAATTGATTTCTACAAAAATGCTTCCGCCGCAAGAAAACGTCAAAACCATTTGCAGAAAACGACTATTTGAAGACATCGGAAGTAATCATAAACTCATCGCCATTTCTGCCCCAACCGGGTATGGAAAATCGGTTTTTTTATCGCAATTCACCGCAAACATGCCCTGTGCTGTCGCATGGTATCAGTTGGACGATTATGACAATGATTTGATGCTGTTTGTCCAATACTTGATGCAGGCAATTGCAAAGAGCCTGCCGGAATTTGGCGCACACACTTGGAATTACATCGAAAAGCAAGGGGATATTTCCAAAAACATTCGTTCCCTTGCGGCATTCCTCGTCAATGAATTGCAGGCACGGGCTACCCACGGTCTTATATGCGTGCTGGATGATTATCATTTGATACACGAGCCTTCCATCCATGCGCTGATGGAGGAATTGATACAATACCTGCCTGGCGGCATCCAATTCGTGATTGCCAGCCGCCACGCCCTGCCCTTTCACATGACACGGCTGCGGCTGCACAATTTGATTTTTGAAATCACCGAGGCGCATCTACGGTTTAATCAGGCAGAAATCAAATCTTTTTTGCAGCTGCATCAGCATCCCCCGATTTCTGACGAGCTTGCCAATCATTATTTGCTCGAAACCGATGGCTGGGCCGCCGCACTCACGTTTATGCAGTTTCCGCATCTGGAGCAGTTATCCAGTCCGCATCGAAAAAACCGCGAACTGATGTATCATTATTTTGCAGAAGAATTGTTTCAGCAGCTGCCTGCTCCCGTGCAACGGTTTTTAACGGAAACCGCCGTTTTGGAACGCTTGGAGCCGGAAATCTGCAATGCACTGGTGGAGCAAACCGACAGCCTTTCCATTTTGGAGGACTTGCTGCGGCAAAACATTTTCATTGTCAAAAACGAAGCTGGAACCTATCGCTATCATCATTTGTTTCGTGATTTTTTGCTGCAGCAGCTCGGCGAACGAAAAACCTTGCTGCTGCAGCGTGCCGCCGCCTATTTTTCCGCCCATGGATATTATATGCAAGCGGTCGAAGCCTATTTGCGCATTGGAAATTATGTGTACGCCGTCCAGAATATTGAAAAAAGCGCATTGGAAATGATAAAATCCTGCCAATGGAGCACCTTCCAACGCTGGCTGCACCAAATCCCAGCGCATGTTCAAGAAGATACGCCTTGCCTGCTACTGTTGCAAGGAATTGTAAACAATTACAATGGCTTGTGGCAGCTTGCCGTAGAACGCATCGAAAAAGCAGAGCGGCACTTTTTGCAGCGGCAGGACACCCAATATCTGTTGGAAGCACGCTTTCAAAAAGCCATCACGCTGCGCAGAGCGGGCCAATTGCAAAATAGCATTGCCATTCTGGATACGGCAATTGATGCCGCACGCCAACTGCCGCTCATCAAATGGTATGACATCATTCTGGAGAAAATGAACACCTTGATGTGGATTGGGGCACTCCAGAAGGTGATTGACGCACTGCAGGAAGGTCTGCAGCTTGCCAAACAGCAAAACGAACCGCAGCTGACCGCCTATTTCATGGAGCATTTGGGCGCCGTACATTATGCTACAGGTGACTATTACAGAGCAGTTGACTACTACCAGCGTGCCGAAGCGTGCTACCTTCCAGACGCAGGTACCTTTTCCAAGTTTGAGATGGAGCGCTATTCTCAAAAAACAACGCTAGCGAAAATTTATCGAGATTGGGGCGAACTGGATACTGCGCTCGGTCTTATTACGGACGTCATCACAGCCAAAGAAACCTATGGTTTCATCGATGACCTGCCGCGTGCCTATCATGAAATGGCTTTGATTTCACAAGATATGCGCAAAACCGAGCAGGCAGAGCACTATTTTGAAAAAGCCTCCCAACTGTATCAGCGCATTGACCGCAAGGATTTCCAATGGGCATGGCATTTGGCATTATATGGTAAAATTTTAGTGGACAACGGCAAGTGTGCGCAAGGCGAACCAATGATTGCACAGGCAATTGCATGCGCCAAAGGAAACTCTGAATTTAATCTGGCGATTTGTGAATTTGTAGGATGCTATACCCTGCTGAAAACCAGAAAAATAGAGGAAGCCATCGCCATGGTGGAGCATGCCCTTATGGTTGCTCGCCGTGTAGGTGCTAAAAATTTAATCGCACAGTGCTGTTGGGCGCTTTCCAACATTTATCTGGGGATTGGTCGGCTCGAACAGGCCCAGTGCTGCGCCAAAGAATGCCTGCGTCTGGCAGCTACGGAAAATTATTTGCAGATTTTTCTCTCCTATCCGAAGACAACGCTTCCTTTCCTGCGTTTAGGGTTTGTATTGGGTGCCGAAACCGCATTTGTGGACAAAATCGTGCTGCGCTTGGGTGCGCTCACCGTCCCGATGCTCTCCGACCTCGCCGCCGCAGACGATAAACAAGTGCGTCTGCGTGCAGCTGCCCTGCTGTCCCAAGTGCAGCCCC
The DNA here is from genome assembly GCA_963663775.1 of Intestinibacillus sp. Lineage (GTDB taxonomy): Bacteria > Bacillota > Clostridia > Oscillospirales > Butyricicoccaceae. Next base: position 863,506 of record OY760624.1, read on the forward strand.
CCGCCGAACCCCTTCGCAACCAGCTCTATATTCATGCATTCGGCACCTGCGAAATGTTTGTCGCCGACACACATCAGCCGCTTGTTTGGAAAACCACCAAAACCGCAGAAATCTTCCTGTATTTTTTGAAACAGCCGCAAACCTTTCTCAGCAAAGACACCATTCTTGAAGACCTATGGCCGGAAATGGACCCAGAAAAAACCTCCAAACGACTACACACCTATGTCTATCAAATCCGCAAAACGTTGAAAGACATTGGCTTGGATGAGAATTTAATTTACAAAAACAAAGGCTATTCCATTCATCGCACCAACATCCGCTGTGACACCATCGAATTTACGCAGCTGCTGCAATCTGCGTCGCAATCCCCCACAGAGGATGCAAAAATTGCACAACTGGAACAAGCGGTGCAGCTGTACAAGGGTGACTATTTACAAGGCGCTTATAGCCAATGGGTTTTGGAAGAGCGAAATCGGTTGGAACTGCTGCTGATGCAGGCACGCAAGGAGCTTGCCGCATTGTATCTCACGCAGCAAAATTATCCTGCCGCAGAAAAGCACCTGCTCGCCATTTTAGATATTGACCCGCTTTATAAAGAAGTGCACGATACGCTGCTGGAAGTATATCATCGCAGCGGCAACGCCATGGCAGCGGCGGCGCAGCGCCAAAAATATCAAGACACGCTAGACACAAGCTTTGAAGCAATTGATGGATAGTCGGTTATCTTTTCGACAAAAAAACATTGCCCTCTGGTGCAGTTTATGCAGCAAAGGGCAATGTTTTTATGCAAAACAGGCATGGTTAGTCAAATGGATTACACATCTGTTTTCCAGAGTCCATGCAGGTTGCAGTATGCAAAGACGGTAACCGCCGCATCATCCTCACAAAGCGTAAAGCAAGTTGTCGGCTCACCGGTTTTGAGCTGCTTCACTTGGGTTCCCTTTTTGGTTTCCAACGCAACCCATGCGATGTAGTGCTCTTCCGTCATCGGGTGCGGAACAGAACCAACGGTGACTTTAACCGTGCTGCCCTCCACCTGGACAACCGGAGTGTGCTTCTCAACAGCGGCATCCACCGTGTTCGGCACAAGTTCATGCATTTTTTCGCCGCAACAGACAACCGGTACACCGGATGCTTCCACAAAAGTGATGATATTACCGCAGTGCTCGCATTTGTAAAATTTCATAGCTGTGTCTCCTTTTCATAGTCCGTAGAGGAATTTTACATCGCTTGAAGCAGAACATCTGCCAAGCAAACTATGTTCATATTGTAGCAAATACTGGGCGATATTGCAATTAGAATTTGTAATTTTTGTGAAAAATATACCCGCTTCTTTTCCGTTATATAAAATCATAGTGCATTTCTATGAAAAAGTGCCCACAGCACATTGCTGCAGGCACGGGAAACAGGGGGACATATACGAACCGAACGTTATTCGCCGCATTCATCGTGGTGCTGGTGCTCGTGGCAAACAGAACCTGTCGACACCAGACTGCCGCTCAAATAACCCTGCACCGCCGTTTGCGCATCGCCGGATGCACCAACGACCACTTCCACATTGCGCTGATTAAAAATATCAATCGCACCGCCGCCCATGCCGCCGCTGATGATGACATTCACGCCACGGTCTGCCAGAAAATTGGGCAAAAATCCGGGGCGATGTCCGGGATTGGCAACAGATTCAGTCTTGACAATGCTGTCATTCTCCACGTCAAACAGCATAAAATGCGGGCAGTGTCCAAAGTGCTCCGTAACATTTTTGCCTTCGCTGGCAACTGCAATTCTCATCATGTTTTTGTCCTCCTAAAAATGGTGTGTTCGTTTTTTTATTGCCGATTCAAAACGCCAAATCACGTTTCAAATTAGAATATCTGTTCTCTCAAAAAATGGTGCAGCTGTCACCGGCTGCGATATATTGAATACGCTCGCCCATGACCGACCGCAGCACGCCAAACGCTTCCGTGCCTGTGCAGTGGCAGGTATAGTATTTCGCCTGCGTATCCAGCAAAAATTGACCGATTTTCGCCACGAGTGCAGGGTCTTCGCTGCGTTTCATGCCGTGGCTGTACAAATGAAACCCGCCGACCACCGCATCCGGAAACGCACCTGTCATTGCATAGAAGTGCTCTAAAATATTGACGATACCATTGTGTGCACAGCCTGCAATCAACAGTGTTTTCCCATTGTCGTGAATGACCAAATTTTGTTCATGGCAAAAATCATCCTCCGCCAGTGTATCCTTTTGCAGCCGAAACAAATCATGGTTGCCTGTTGGTAGGAGAGTATCTCCCCGCACCCCAGCAAACAATGTCAGCGTATCATCGATACGGGTATAATCCCCGCAGAACACAAACCGCTCGTTTGGCAGCAGTGCCATATCCAACCCAATATCGGCAATTTGTCCGTGCAGGCGGCTGGCATAATGCTTTTCAAAGGCACGCTGGTGCACATAGATTTTTGCGTGTGCATTACGCTCTAAAAAGGTGTGCAGACCGCCGCCATGGTCATAATGTCCATGCGATAAAACCGCAAGCTCCACGTGCGCTAAATCAATCCCGAGCTTTTGTGCATTTTCCGCAAACAGCCCGCTTGCACCCGTATCAAACAGCAGGGTATGCGCTGTGGTTTCCAAGCACAAACTCAGTCCATGCTCACAGCCAAAGCAGTCTGCGGAGGCGGTATTTTCTGCAAGTACCTGTAATCTCATGTGTCTGCCCTTTCTTCGTCTGGCAAAAGCAGCTGTATCGTTTGGGCATACACTGCCTTTGCCGCCCGTCCTGCCGCACAATCGATGGCAGCAATGGTTTTGCCTTGGTTGACCGCCTGCACCGCCAGTGGGTCGAATGGAATTTTGCCGACCAGCGGAAGGTGATGCAGCTGGCAAAACGCTTCTATCTTTGCGGTGTTTTCCGCATGAATATCATATTTATTGATACAAATTGCGGCTTTCGTGCCAAAGGTCTGCGCCGTTTTCAAGATACGCTCCATGTCACTAATGCCGGAAAGCGAAGGCTCGGTCACAAGCAGCACCAAGTCCACGCCGCTGAGCGAAGCAATGACAGGACAGCCAATGCCCGGGGAACCGTCAATGATTGCAAACGGGGTGTCCGCCGCTACGCCTTCACGCATTTGTTTTTTGACTTCTGTAACCAGCAATCCGGAATTTCCGCTGCCCATACGCAGCTGTGCGGTCGAAAAAACACTGCTTTCATCGGCATATCGCATCAAATCTCCTGCCACAGCAGGCTGCATGGAAATGGCATCCACTGGGCACACTGCCGCACAAACGCCGCACCCCTCACAGGCATAGGCATCTACCCGATATGCATTTTCTGCAGCAATCGCATCAAACCGACAGTTTGCGAGGCATTTTCCGCATTTGACACATCGAGATGGGTCAATCACAGCTTTATCCATGCCATAAAAATCGGTTGTCTGACAAGGTGCATTCTGCTCCGTCACCAGATGCAGGTTGGGCGCATCCACATCGCAGTCAGCATAGGCACGGGCTTGTGCCATCTGAATAAATGCACTGGCGAGGGTAGTTTTTCCGGTGCCGCCCTTACCGCTGAGAATCAACAGCTGTTTCATGCCGCACCTCCTTTGCAATGGTATCCAACAGGTCTCCGAACAAGTCCCGATACTGCGCCTGTTCACGGACAACAATCTTCGCCTCGGCATTTTGCGCCCCGAGGGTACGGTCAAACGGAATCTTACCCAAAATCGGGATGTTATGCGCCACGCAAAAGTCCTCTGCCGGATTTTCGCCGTCTTGGCACTTATTCAGCACCACGCCATGCGGCTTTTGAAAAAGACGCACCAATTCATAGACCATTTGCAGGTTGTGCACCCCAAACTGCGTCGGTTCGGCAACCAATACACAGAAATCGGCATCTTTGATGCTTTCCATCACGATGCAGGCGCTGCCTGGCGGACAGTCGATAAACGTTGGCATGTCCTGCACTACTTTGCCGTCTTGCAGCAAGCTGTGGATGATGGGCACACCAGAGGATTCACCGATGTGCAAGATACCCGTGCGCACCTGCACCTCTCCCGAAACGCCGTTTTGAATGACTCCAATCGGCTTTTCGATTTCAGAAAGTGCCTGTTCCGGACAAAGCAGTACACAGCCGCCGCAGGAATGGCACACTTCATCGAACAACACAGGCTTATTTTTCAAAAAGGCAAGTGCATTGAATTTGCAGAATTCCACGCAGGTACGACAGCCGCTGCAGCGTTCTGCATTGACCACAGGCAGTCGTACCGTGACGGTTTCCTCGGAAAGCGACTGCGGCTGAAAAAACAGGTGTCCATTCGGCTCTTCCACATCACAGTCAATGTACTGTGTCCGCCCTGCGACCGCCGCCAAATTGACCGAAACCAAGGTTTTTCCGGTTCCTCCCTTGCCGCTGAGCACGGCAATTTTCATCGGCTTAGCCTCCATGGTGATGGAATCCTGCGTGGATTTCAGTCAGTGCATCAAGCTTGCCGTCTGCAAATGCCTGTACATTCTCCATAGCAGACCCACTTTGGGTTTTATAAATCGCAATATCTGCCGCGCGCAGCACATCTGCCGCATTTTCCCCACAGCGTGGGGTCAGCAAAACAGTGCACTGTCTATCCACGAGCGACTGCGCCGCTTTGATGCCTGCGCCCCCTTGGCTTGCTGCGGCACTGTTGTCCAAAAACAAGCTCTCTTTCGTTTCGGTATCAAAAATCAAGAAATAGGGGGTGCGTCCAAAGGACATGCAGACACTGGTGTTTTCCTGCTTTTCATCAACTGGAATGGCAATTTTCATGAGTGTTCCTCCGTTTCATGGGTTTCATGGGCTTCTAAATAGGCATAAATGGCATTTCTGAGTGCACTGACCCCTAGGTTCGAGCAGTGCTGTTTGGCTTCTGGCAGTCCGTCTAACGCATGTGTCACATCGTCCTCGGTAATTCGCAGTGCCTCCCGCAGTGTTTTGCCCTGTGCCAGCACAGAGGTCATGCTAGAGGTTGCAATGGAGGCGCTGCAGCCAAACACCAGATAACTGACATGCGTCAAAACACCGTTTTGCACCTTGATATACATGGTCAGGGCATCTCCGCAGGCAGGGTCGCCATATTGTCCCTGCGCATCGGCATCTGGCATGCTGTGCGCATTTCTGGGACACATAAAATGCTCCAGCACCGTTTGAGAGTATATCATAGGACGTTTTCCGCACTTTCTGTAAAGGTTTCTTCACAACGCTGTCTGCGGCAGCCTTTGCCACAACCGCCGCCGTCACACAGCCGATATTCCCCGCCCTCAATCCACAGCATTTTGCCGTTTACGAGAGAGTCGGCGAGTTTCTTTCGCGCATCGTTATAGATGCCCTGCACCGTGGTGCGTGCAATGCGCATCTGCGCAGCACACTCTTCTTGGGTAAATCCCTCTAAATCAATCAATCGAATGGTTTCATATTCATCCACCGTCATTTGCACCGCTTGTTCCGCATCAGGCATGGCATCCAGCGGTCCAAAGCGGCTATTTTCCGGTAAACAGCAGACTTTTCGCCATTTTCTAGGTCTTGGCATTGTGCTCACCTCCACGAATTACATCTCTGTGGCAAAGACTTATTTCTGACATATGTCATATTTATTATAGCTTATTTCTGACATATGTCAATATCAAATTTTAATTTTCTGCAAATTTGATGGCAAAGGAAAGCCCCTATCCGGTGTCTGCAAGCACTGGATAGAGGCAAAGACTTTACGTATCTCCTATTTTGTTCTGCATGGCTGCATAATGCGCAATCAGTTCTTGTAGCTGCGCCTGTGTAATTTGCGAGGTTGCATGAAGCGCACGCAGCCAACCAATTTTCAAGCATGCCGTGAGCGCATCATCGGGTCTTCGTGGTGCGGACATAGACACTCTCCTCCTTTGTACCCTTATCCTATGCAAAAGCGCATGGCAATAGTACGCAGCACCGCCATGCAAAATGCCCGCAAACCAAATCTGGTTTACGGGCATTTCTTCTATTACAGTTTAATCCTCTGTGTAAGATGCGGTTGTGTCAATGACAATGGTGTTGGAGGTGCTGTCATAGGAAACGCCAAAATCCAACGCTGCTGCCAAATCACGCAGCTTGAAATAGTTGTTGCCGCCGATGTTATAGGCTGTCAAATCGAGCTGTGCGCCATCCAGATAAAGAGATGCCGTAGACGTGCTTGCCGTTGCACTGGCTGTGCCGGAGGAAGACTCCAGTTCGCCGCCCACAGTGGTATATGCCTTGCCAGAGGTCAAGGTGATAGATGCCGTGGTGCTGTCATAACCGACTTCAAAGGTCTTGTCAGAGGCGGTAAGTGCCTTTGCCAAATCACGCAGCTTGAAATAGTTGTTGCCGTCAATATTGTATGCTTGGAAGCTGACCGCTGTGCCGTCAATGGTCACTGCAGACCGAGAAAGGGTTGCCGCTGCACTTTTTGCCGTGCTGCCAGCGGTGCTTTTATCCGTTGCTGTGCCGCCGTTGCCATTGTTATCAGCCGTTGCGCCGTTTTCAGTGCCACCCTCTGCCTGTGCCTGCATGATGGATACCGCAGTCACGGTATCATCGTCCGACAGCGTGACAAACAGCGTACAGCCAACGGTAATATCCGACAGGGTTGCGCTGGTGCTTTCGCCTTTTTCATCTATTGTGATGGTGGTATCATCCAAAATGGTGATGGTCTGGGTTTCGCCGGACAAGGTCATGCTGTGACCCCCACCGCCGTTTCCATTGCCACGCTCTGTCGGCTGTGTGCCCTCCGTGGAGCTGTCATCCGTTGCAGGCAGTTCCGGCGGCGTGCTGTCCGTGCTGTCTGCATCAGGGGCTTCGCCAGTGGGTGCTTCACCCGTCGGCACCTCGCCAGCCGTATCCTCATATAGTGCAAGCGTAATGCTGCTGCCGCTGATGGCGGTGACTTGCCCACGCAGCTGCGTATCGGTTGTATCAGCCGCCATTGCACTGCCCAACGTGAGGGAGGAAACCGCCGCACTGAGCGTTAACAGCATCGCCAAAAATTTTGGTGTTTTACGTACCATTTTCAAAACCTCTTTCTGCATCCAAGTTGTGTATCAATGGGTTCCATGATACATAACAAGTATGGCAAATTTGTGTTCAAACTTAGAAGATAAGATGTTTTTTAAAGCTGTTGTTGCCGTTATAAAATGCACTGTAGATATTGCCCGTACAGCGTCATGCCCAGCTCTTGCCCCATGGCATGCACCTGCTGCGTGGAGATATAGCCTTGTGCATGTGCAGTTTCTTCAATGCAGCCGATATAGCGTCCGTTTTGCCGCTGCAGCGCCTGTATTTTGCCTGCCGCCTCATACATGCTGTCTGCGGTGCCGGCATCCATCCAAGTGCACTGCTCATCCAACGGAATCACATGCAGCTGTTTGCGGCGCAGATATTCCAGATTGACATCGGTGATTTCCAGCTCTCCTCGTGCGGAGGGGGTCAAATTCTGCGCAATTTCCACCACTTGATTGTCATAAAAATACAAACCAGGGATGATGTAATTGGATTTGGGATGCGCAGGCTTTTCTTCAATGCTGATGGCATTGCCCTGTGCATCGAATTCTACCACGCCAAATGGTCTGGGGTCCTCCACCCAATAGCCGAAAACGGTTGCCCCCTGCCGCAGCGGATGAATTTTGGACAGCCGCTCGGTCAAATGTTGCGAATGGAAGATATTATCCCCCAATGCCAGACAGACCGAATCATTTCCGATAAAAGATGCCCCGATTAAAAACGCATCTGCTATGCCCCGCGCAACAGGCTGCTCCCGATATTGGATGTGAATACCCAGCTGACTGCCGTCCCCCAATAGGTTTTCAAACGGAGTTTGCTCCTGTGGCGGCACAATGATTAAGATTTCCTTACAGCCTGCCTGCAGCAGCAGATTCAGCGGATAATACAGCAGCGGCTTGTCATACACAGGCAGCAGCGGCTTGCAAATGGGTTTGGTCATGGGATACAATCGTGTTCCCTTGCCAGCGGCAAGAATGATACCTTTCATAAGGCGGTCCTTTCTAGTTCAATGGACGATACGACACAGTCAATGACGCATTCAACGTGCACGGCGTGTGCGGGAATGGTTGTTTTCGATATACATGGTGCGCAGACGGCGTTTATCCGGCACACGCACCCCGCCGCGCGATAGCTGTACCAAGCCTTCGCCCGCAAAATATTTGAGCATGCGGCTGACCACCTCACGGGCACTGCCCATATATTTGGCGATTTGCTCATGGGTTAGGTGGATGGTGTCCCCTTCGATTTTGGTAAGCTCATCAATCAAAAAAATGGCAAGTCGTCGGTCAAAGCTCATGAACAAAATCTGCTGCATGGCCCACATCACATCGGAAAAGCGCTCGGTTGTGATTTGATAGCCGAAGCATTCCACATAAATGTTGTTTTGCGACAGCTGACGGAACAGCGATGCGGGGATGATGATGATTTCCGTGGGTTCTTCCGTGTCAATGCACACATCGAATGTAATCGTATCCAACACGCAAGAAGCCGAAAGCACACACACATCGCCGGAAAACAAGCGATACAGCGTGATTTCACGCCCATCCTCAGACAGCATATACACCCGCAACTGCCCCCGCCGCACCATCAGCACCCCAATGCAGTTCATATCGCTGCTCAGCAGCGGTGTGCCTTTGTCATAAGCGGTGACGTAAGCGTTTTCCAGCATATATGTCTGTTCATCTCGAGACAAATGCGTCCAAAACGAAAACTTTTCAGCAAAAAGCGTGCGCAATTCTTCTTTTTCCATGATAGACCTCCCGTCTGCCCGTGATGCCGCAGGTAGCCCGCAGCAATAGTTGTTTTATTATACCATAAAATGCTTGCAGAAAAAAATTTTTTTCGGAAAAAGCAAACCGCCGATGCAAAAATCGCATCGGCGGTAAAAACAAAGCATCAAAGCTGCTGCAAGAGTGCGTCTAAATGTGTCTGGGATAGACTAGATGTTCCCTCCAGCGGAAACGGCAGATGCAGTGCATGATATTTTTCGGCGCACAGATTATGAAACGGCAGCCACTCGATTTTTTCCAAATTGGGATATTGCGCTGCCATTTCCTGCACCTTTTGCAGGTCTTCCACGGTGTCATTGATGCCGGGAATCACCACATGGCGCAGCCAAAGCGGCACCTGCATTTGGGTGGTCAATGCTAAAAACTGCTCTGCCATGTGAAGTGTGCCGCCTGTATGGCGCACATAGTCCTCGTTGTTCGTGAATTTCAAATCCATCAGCACCAAATCGGTGTGGCGCAGCACCGCTTCCGCCGCCGTCATGCCTGCGGCACCTGCGGTGTCCAGTGCCGTATGGATGCCATTATGGTGCAGTTTTTCAAACAATTCCGCTACAAATTCCGCTTGCAGCAGGGGTTCGCCGCCCGAAACCGTAACCCCGCCCCCGTTTTGAAAATATGGCTTACAACGCAGAATTTTCGCCGTCAGTTCCTCCACCGAATAGGGTGTGCCGCCTACGGTCTGCCATGTGTCTGGGTTGTGGCAGTAGACACAGCGCAGCGGACACCCCTGCAGAAACACCACATAGCGCAACCCTGGACCGTCCACCGCACCGAGCGACTGCAGCGCATGCACATAGCCCGTCATACGGCGATGTGGAAGGTGCGGGAGATGACCTCACGCTGCTGCTCACGGGACAGCTTGTAGAAGTTCACCGCATAGCCGGACACACGAATGGTCAGGTTGGGATAGGCTGCGGGGTCTTCGTATGCGGCCAGCAGGGTTTCCGGATTCATGACATTGACGTTCAGATGGTGTGCACCCTGTCCGAAATAACCGCTCATGAGCGCAATCAAGTTGTCAATGCGTGCCTCTTCTGTCTTGCCAAGTGCCTGCGGCACAATGGAAAAGGTATTGGAAATGCCGTCACGGCAGTACGCATAGCTGAGTTTTGCCACAGAGTTCAGCTCTGCAAGCGCACCCGAGGTGTCACGTCCCGACATGGGGTTTGCACCCGGCGCCAGCGGCTCACCCAGACGGCGTCCGTCGGGGGTGTTGCCGGTCTTTTTGCCATACATCACGTTGGAGGTGATGGTCAGAATCGACAGCGTATGGGTGGCATCCCGATAGAGCGGATATTCGCACAACGCTTCATAGAATTTTTTGACCTGTTCGCAGGCGATGGCATCCACACGGTCATCATCGTTGCCGAACTTCGGAAACTCGCCTTCGGTCACAAAGTCTGTGATGAGTCCGGTTTCAGGGTCACGCACACACTTGACCTTGGCATATTTGATGGCAGAAAGCGAATCTGCCATGCAGCTCATGCCCGCAATGCCAAACGCCATCAAACGGCGCACCTCGGTGTCGTGCAGTGCCATCTGGCTTTTTTCATAGGCGTATTTATCGTGCATATAATGAATGGTATTCATTGCGGAAACATAGGTTTTCGCCAGCCACGGGCGATAGAAATCCAGACGGGCAAGCACCTTGTCATAGTCCAAATACGTTTCCTCATAAATCGGCATTGCAGGTCCTACCTGCTCGTTTTTAAGGTCATCCCGACCGCCGTTAAGGCTCATCACCAGCAGCTTTGCAAGGTTGGCACGTGCGCCGAAGAACTGCATGTCCTTGCCGACCCGCATTGCGGAAACACAGCAGGCAATGGCATAATCATCGCCGAAATACGGGCGCATCACATCATCATTTTCGTACTGTACGGCATCGGTTTCGCAGGAAACACGGGCGATATACCGCTTCCAGTTTTGGGGCAGCTTTTCCGACCACAGCACAGTGAGGTTCGGCTCTGCGGACGGGTTGAGGTTGTACAGCGTGTGCAGCATGCGATAACAGGTTTTGGTCACCAAATGGCGTCCGTCCTCGCCAATGCCGCCAATGGCTTCGGTAATCCACATCGGGTCACCGCCGAACAGCTCATTGTATTCCGGGGTGCGCAAATGGCGTGCCATACGCAGCTTCAGCACAAAATCATCCATAATTTCCTGCGCTTCTGATTCCGTCAATGTGCCGTTTGCCAAATCCCGCTCGAAATAAATATCAAGGAAAGTGGTCACACGACCAAGGCTCATTGCCGCACCATTCTGCTCCTTGATGCCTGCGAGATAGGCGAAATACAGCCACTGCACCGCTTCTTTTGCGGTGGTTGCAGGCTGGGAAATATCAAACCCATAGAGTGCTGCCATTTGTTTGATTTGCTTGAGGGCAGTAATTTGGTCGGTCAGCTCTTCCGCCGTGCGAATGGTGTCCGCTGTGGTCACGCCATCGCCCAACGCATTTTTGTCTGCCTGCTTTTCGGCAATCAAACGGTCAATGCCATACAGCGCAACACGGCGATAGTCCCCGATGATACGACCTCTGCCGTAGGCATCCGGCAAACCGGTCAGCAGACCCACATGACGTGCTTCTTTTACATCTTTGGTATAGGCAGAAAACACACCGTCATTATGGGTTTTGTGCTGGGCAAACTCCTGCTCAATTTTTTCTGAAACGGTATAGCCATATGCCTTGCACGCATCACGCACCATGCGCATGCCGCCGAAGGGATTGCAAGCACGCTTAAGCGGCTCATCCGTCTGCAATCCAACGATGATTTCCTGCGCCTTATCGATATATCCTGCCGGGAACGCCGTGATATTGATAACGGTTTCCGTGTCCACATTGCGTGCGCCGCCACGTTCCTGCTCTTCTCGCAGCATGGTCTGGAATTGCTCCAAAATTGCTTTTGTGCGCACAGTTGCAGGCTGCAAAAATGCAGCATCTCCGTCATAAGGGGTGTAATTCTTCTGAATAAAGTCACGAGTGTTGATTTCATCCTGCCATTGTCCGGCGTTAAATGTATTCCAGGCGTTCATACGGCACGCATCCTTTCTGTTTTGGGTTTTATTGGTGAAAAAAGGCAGTATCGCATACGACTACGATACTGCCCAGACGGTCGGCATAGGTAGGATTCGGGTTCTGCTCCCTTGTGGTTGCCCACTTTTCATTTCCGTCAGTCGCAGGAATCCTTTGCAAATATAGTGTATCACGCAGCAGAAAAATCGTCAATGTACAAAAAAGAGAAGCCAAACATTTTAAAGGCATATCGATTGCTATTATGCACAAAAACGGTGGTTTTCATCCTATCAGCCCACCTTTTGACGGTGGGTTTTGAAAGGAACTGCCTAGATTTGACGGATTTTGAACGCACAGCAGACGGCAAACAAAAAAGCCCCTTGCAAAGCTGCAAAGGACTTTTTGTGCTCTGGCTTATTCAGAATCTGCAAGGAATGCAGCTTCCGGTTCCTGCGGCGTTGTTTGGAGCGGTGCATGCTGCATCTGCAGCACGAACTCGGTCAACCGCTCGGTTGCATCGGGGTGACTCACCGCCTCCATGGTTTCCCGCACGGTGCGCAAGCGGACGGGGTTGGTATAGAGATGGTAGATGGCTTCCTCCAACGAGAAGGTACGGGTCACGAGTGCCGCCATGCCATTGTTGACCAAAAATTCCACATTGCGTTCTTCATGCCCCGGAATGGGATCCACCAGAATCATCGGTAGATTTTTGGCGAGTGCTTCTGAAACGGTCAGCCCGCCTGGCTTTGTAATGATGCAGTCTGCCGCACTCATCATCACCTCCACATTGTCTACAAACCCATATGGATGCAGGGTACAGGGGCTGTCCCACTCCTCCAGCAAATCCAGCAGCTGCTGATACTGCTTTTTGTTATTGCCGCATACGGCGAGGATTTGCAGCGGCATGCCAAGCACCGACAGCTGGCGAATCAACCGCTTGCTATTCGAGTAGCCCATACTGCCGCCCATCATGAGCAAGGTAGGCTGTGCAGGATCCAATCCCAGCTGCCTGCAGGCGTCTGCCTTGGCAATTTGAGAATTGAACTTTGGATGAATCGGAATGCCGAACGGCAAAATGCGATTGGGATTGATGCCACGTTTGGCGGCAAGCTGGGTCAGCAGCTCGCTGGCGGTCACGATGTAGCGCACCAAAGGCACATCCTCCCAAAAGGGATGGATGGTATAATCCGTGACAACCCCGATGACAGGTGCAGACACCATGCCGCGGCGTGTCATTTCATTCATCAGCTGTGCGGCAAACACGTGTGTGCAAACGATAACATCGGGCGCAAACTCGCCCAGCACATGATGAAAGCGTGTAGAGCCTAAGGCGTTGACGATGTTCAGCATATTCAGCTTCGACATATCAAAATAGGTGGTGCCATGGTTTTCTGCCAAGGCATATACCAAGCGGTACAGCTCCGGCATGTGTTTGGATGAAAAAAGATAGCCTTTGTCAATGGTTTTTTGCACTGCACGGCTGATATATTGGTACACATCCAATGTTTCAACAACCGCACCTTTGACGGAAAGCATGTCACTGAGTGCTTTGGCGGTGGCATGGTGTCCATACCCTGCGGAAACAGATAAAAGCATTACTTTCATAAAATCCCTCCCGGACGCTTTCTATTTTAGCCTGTCCAGAGAAAAAAAGCAAGCGAAACCCTTCTTTACTGCTCCGCAACCGTCAGATAGTCTGCAAGCACACGCTGCTCCAGTTCATCCCGCAAATCGGTGCCGATGGGGTGCACGATGTCACGATATTTGCCGTCCGGCATACGGCGGGAAGGCATCGCCAAAAACAAACGGTCACGTCCGGCAATGACCTTGATGTCGTGCACGGCAAATACGTGGTCAAATGTAACAGACACGAGGGCTTTGAGTTTTCCGTCATCCTGCAAATGGCGGAATTTTACATCGGTGATTTCCATAAAAGTGATTCTCCTTTTACATTGTGTCAATAAATGAATGGGGTTTCTGCCCAAACTGCGAGTTTTGCGTGTGGAAACTGATATTTTGGGAAAAGGATGAAAATAGCTATTTATATTTTAGTCAGATTGTCATATAATAATACATATCTTTTTGAGATGAGGGACATTACATGAAGCAAACCATGCAGGAATATATAGACGCACATGCGCACATCCATCTGATTGGCATCGGCGGCGTATCCATGAACTCTTTGGCGGAGCTGCTGCTCTCCCGTGGCGCACGGGTTTCTGGGTCCGACCGCAGCCGCACCGCCGTCACCGAACGGCTGGAGCAGTTGGGTGCCGTCATTTATTATACACACAGCGCAGAAAATGTGCGCGATGCCGCTTTGGTCATCCGTACAGCCGCCATCCATAACGACAATCCGGAAATCGTACAGGCGCATGCGCGCGGCATTCCGATTTTGGAGCGTGCACAAGCGTGGGGCGAACTGATGCAGGACTATGACAACGTCATTTGTTTGGCGGGTACGCACGGCAAGACCACTACTACATCTATGATGGCAATGATAACCATGCAGGCAAATTTAGACCCCACCGTGATGGTCGGCAGCCAACTGCCGGCAATCGGCGGCACCCTGCGCATTGGTGCAAAGGACTGCTTTGTGGCAGAATCCTGTGAATACTGCAATTCGTTTTTGTCCTTTTGCCCAACGGTTGCGGTGATTTTGAATGTCGAAGCCGACCACTTGGACTTTTTCAAAGATTTAGATGATATTGTGGCATCTTTCCGCCGTTTCTGCGCCTTAACACCAGAAAACGGTGCTGTGGTTGCCAACGCCGATGACCCCAATGCCATGCGTGTGGTGGATGGTCTGGCACGTACGGTGCTGACGTTCGGCGAACAGCCGACTGCCTTTGTGCATCCCGAAAATGTGTATGAGGAGCACGGCTATTATCGCTTTGACGCCGTGATTGCCGGCAAAACCTATGCGAGCATCCGCCTTGCTGTGCCGGGAAAACACAACATGATGAATGCGTTGGCGTGCTGTGCTTCGGCGGCATTTTTGGGCGTGGACGGTGTACAGGTGGAGCAGGGTCTTGCTGCATTTACTGGCTCTACCCGTCGCTTTCAGCGCACGGGCACCATGTCCTGCGGTGCGTTGGTGGTCGATGACTACGCACATCACCCCAGTGAAATGCGTGTGACCCTTTCTGCCGCACGCCAAATGAATTTTCAGCGCATCATCTGCATTTTTCAGCCACACACCTATACACGCACCCATGCCCTGTTTGGGGACTTCGTGCATGCACTTTCCGCCTGTGACGAGGTGGTGTTGGCGCCGATTTATGCCGCACGAGAGCAAAACACCATTGGCATCAGCTCCGCCGATGTGGCGGCAAAGCTGGAAAACGCCGTCAGTCTGGATAATTTTGAGGAAATTGTGCTGTATATTCGCCAGCATGCCCGTGCGGGGGATTTGGTGCTGACCATGGGCGCAGGCAACATTGATGAAATCGGTCGTGAATTGATAAATTGCTGAAAAAAGTAAAAAGATGTCGGAAATGCTTGACAGTTTTCATAGGCTGATGTATGATAAATACACAGAAATTATGCATAGTGCACAGGGGTTTGATGGAATGGAGGCGCGTATTATGAGTGCAAACAAAATCATCACCATTGGCAGAGAATATGGTTCGGGCGGTCATGAAATTGGTCAAAAGGTCGCAGAAAAACTGGGGATTCCGTTCTATGACCGTGAATTGATTGCACGTGCCGCCAAGAAAAGCGGATTTTCCGAGGAATTGTTTGAGCATTTGGACAAACGCTCTACCAACAGCTTTTTGTATTCGCTGACGATGTTCGGCGCAACCGGCACAAATGGCATGGCACTCAATGACCAGCTGTATCTGATTCAGTGCAAGCTGCTGCGGGAAATCGCCGAGGAAGGCTCGTGCGTCATTGTAGGTCGCTGTGCTGACCATGTCCTACGGGAGTTTGAAAACCGCTATGATTTCTTCATTCATGGCTCAATAGAAGACCGTGTCAAACGCATTGCAACGCACGATGGATATGAGCTTGCCGGCAAAACGCCAGAAGCGGCGTTGGAAAAAATGGATAAGCAACGCTCTACATATTATAATTACTATACCGGCAAGGTTTGGGGGCATGGCAGCCACTATGACCTTTGCATCAACGCAAGCCGTGTCGGCATTGACAAAGCGGTGCAAATCGTGCTGGAATATGTAGCAGATAAATGACTCCAGCACCCCTTTCCACAGGAACACAGTCGCAAATGCGGTTGTGTTCCTGTGTTTTTTTGTCAAACAATGTGTGATTGCGGACAAGATTATTTTATGATATACTCAAACCAAGGTCACGAAATGGGTGTGATTTTGAGAGAACGTTTCTTCAGAAGGGAATTTCAATTATGAATATGGAAGTGGATAAAATCTTGCAATGGCGTCAAAACGTGGGGGGATTCAACCAATATGTCGGTATTGAGGTGATGGGCATCTGGGAGGGCGGTGCACGTGCGGCGCTGTCCCTACGTCCGGAATTGCTCAATCCCTTGGGGATGGCACACGGCGGCACGATTTTTGCGCTGTGCGATGTGGCGGCGGGTTCCGCAGCGGCATCCCGTGGCATCATTGCGGTGACATTAACGAGCACAATCAATTATTTATATGCCGGGCAGCCGAACGAGCAGCTCATTGCGGTTGCAACCGAGCGCAAGCATGGTCGCCGCACCGCTGTATATGAAGTGGAAGTGACCGATTCCACCAGTCGCTGCATTGCCAGCGCTACATTCACCATGTTTTACACCGAGAAAAAGGTTGAGGATTTGCTCTAATGCCCGTATCAAACGCAATTTGCGCCCCCTTATTAGACTGGTTTTCACAAAATGCCCGTGTGCTGCCGTGGCGGGAAAACCGTGACCCCTATCGCATTTGGGTCAGCGAAATCATGCTGCAGCAAACACGTGTAGAAGCCGTAAAAGCCTATTTTGTGCGATTTTTACACACGCTTCCCACCATACAGGCGTTGGCACAGTCCGACGAACAGACCTATCTCAAGCTGTGGGAGGGCTTGGGGTATTACAGCCGTGTGCGCAATTTGCATCGCGCCGCCGTGCAGGTCTGTGAAGAATATGACGGCATCATGCCGAAAACGCATGCGCAGCTGCTGCAGCTGCCCGGCATCGGCGATTATACAGCGGGAGCGGTCGCCTCCATCGCCTATGACGAGCGTGTGCCTGCCGTAGACGGCAACGTGCTGCGTGTGATTGCACGACTGACCGCCGATGAACGCTTTATCTCCGACCCCAAGGTCAAGGCAGATTTACGGGCACAGGTAGCGGCAATTGTGCCTGCGCAGGCAGGTGCATTCAATCAAGCCATCATGGAGCTGGGGGCTTTGATTTGTGTGCCCAACGGTGCGCCCAAATGCGCAGACTGTCCGCTGCTGCACCTGTGCGCCGGTGCGGCGTCCGGCATTGCGGTCGGATTGCCCCGCAAAGCACCCAAACGTGCCCGTACCCGTGTGGAGCGCACCGTGTTTTTGCTGCGGTGCAACGGGAAGGTTGCCTTGCATCGCCGTCCGGAAAAAGGTCTGCTGGCGAAGCTTTGGGAACTACCCGGTGTCGAAGTCCCGCTCTCCCCAGAGCAGGCACGTGCTTATCTGACGGAACAACAAATGGACTGTGCGCAAATCCGTTCTCTGCGCCCTGCTAAGCATATTTTCACACATGTAGAGTGGCATATGACTGGATATTATGTGGATTTAGAGACCTTTCCACCGACAGACGATTTCTGTTGGGTGACCCCCACCGATTTGCGGGCGACATATGCACTGCCCAGTGCATTCCGTGCATTTCTCAAGGTAATCGAGGAGGAACCATGACCTATCAAACGGTTTTTCATAACTTTCCACCCCTATATGATGCGAATTCGAAGATTCTTCTGCTGGGTTCTATGCCCAGCCCCAAGTCCCGTGAGCAGGCGTTTTTCTATGGGCATCCGCAAAATCGTTTTTGGCGTGTATTGTCTACGATTTTAGAAGTACCCCTGCCGCAAACCATTGCAGAAAAACGCACGCTTTGTCTGCAGCACGGCATCGCTTTGTGGGATGTGCTGGCATCTTGTGAAATCAAAGGAGCATCCGATGCTGCCATTCGCAATCCTGTGCCCAATGATTTCACCGAAATCCTGCAAACAGCCTCCATACAGGCGGTTTTCACAACCGGCGGCACCGCAAACCGCTTATACCACAAGCTTTGTGCGCCGCAAACAGGTATGCCCGCCGATGCATTGCCTTCGACCAGTCCTGCCAATGCGGCATGGTCGGTCGAACGGCTGTGTGTGCGGTATCGTGAAATTCTACCCTATCTCCACTAGATAAAACGCCCCTCTCGCTGTATTTTTTGCAGCAAGAGGGGCATTTTGCAGCTTATCTCAGAGGACGCAGGCGGATATTGCGGATGTAGCTGTTTAACACGTTTGCCTGACCGGAAAGCTCCTCGCTCGCTGCAGCACTTTCTTCCGAGGTTGCCGAATTGGTCTGCACCACGCCGGACACCAATTCCACGCCGTTGGTAAGCTCTTGAATCGTTGATGCCTGCTCGGCGGACGCATCGCTGATTTTATGAATCGCTTTGTCGACCATATGTGCCATTTTTTCGACATTCGCAAGCGTCTTTGCGGTTTCATCTGCTGTTTTCTGTCCATCTTGCACGGCCAGAATCGAACCTTCGATGAGTGCGGTTGTCTGCCGTGCTGCATCTGCGGATTTGGATGCTAGATTGCGCACCTCATCCGCAACCACCGCAAAGCCTTTTCCCGCTTCGCCTGCTCTTGCGGCTTCCACAGCAGCATTGAGTGCCAAAATATTGGTTTGAAATGCAATATCATCAATCACCTTGATGATTTTCGAGATTTCATGAGAAGAATCCGTGATGCGATTCATGGCGGTCACCATATCCTGCATTTGCGCATTGCTGCGGGACACACCATCACTGGTTTGCTCCACATATTGGGTCGCTTCCTGCACATTTCCCGCAGTTTGTACAATTTTTTCGGAAATAGACGCAATCGAAACCGAAAGCTCTTCAATGGTGCCCGCTTGCTCCGCCGCACCTTGAGAAAGTGTCTGCGCCGCATTGGAAATTTGATTGGAGCCGCTGTCTACCTGCGCCGCCGCAATCTGAATGTCACGGAAGAGTGCATTCAAATCCTGCAGCATGGTGGACAATGCCAGTCCCATCGTGTCCTGCGCACAGCATGGCGCATAGGTGGATGTCAAATCATTTTGGGCAATGGCAGTAACAACCTGCGCCTGTTCTTGGATGTGATGAATCATTTGGTTGAACGCATCGGCAAGGGTGCCGATTTCATCCTCTGTGGTGTGTTCCACGGAAACATTGGTGTCTCCTTTGGATAACGCAAGCGCCGTGTCCACCATTTGGTTGACGGGGGTGCTAATCATTTTTGCGATATATCGACCCAATAAAACCGCCAATAGCACGCCCATTACAGCCACCAGCAGCAAAATGATGATGACAATCACACCCAAACGAAAATTAAACCCGCTATAATATTGGGCATTCTGCACCGTCAATGTGAAGCACTGGCTGAGGTCATCATGCAGCTGCTGAATGTCCGCCGCATATTGCTCGCCTGCCGCATTAGCGGTTTCAACATCACCGCTTTTCGCCGCTTGGAACACGGCTTCTGCCGCTGCTTTCAACGAATCGGTATAGTATGTATAGGAATCGTTCAGCAACACATCGATTTCTTCAGACACATTTTGCTGTCCGAAGGCAGCAAACGCTTCTTCTCCTGCTGCGTATAAAGCATTAAACGCATCTTCAGCTTCCTGTATTTTCGAGAGGTCGCCCGCATTTACAGCGGCATTGCGCATTTGAATGCGCATATTGTCTACGTCAGAAATCCCCTCCGATAAATAGGTTAACGGTTCTGTTTGGAATTTATAAAGCGCTTGATCTGATTGGATAATCTTAAACATACCGATGATACCAATCAATCCCACAAACGCCGTGATAGAGGAAACCAACAGAAACCCATGCAGGAGTTTTTTCGCAATGGGAACATTTTTGAACAATTTGTTTTGAAGCATACACAATATCCCTTTCCAATTCAAGTTGTAACTGCATCCTAAAATAAGTATGTCAAATGCTTTGCGGAAAGAACGCCATGCCCTATTTTTTGCAGGCGGCAGGCTGCTCTTACAAATTCCTCGGGTTTAAATAGGAATTCTAACCCGTTCAGTATAGCAAGGGATTGTGTCCTTTTGATAGACAACTCTTTACCGAATGGTGTTTTCCAAAATATTTACGCTTTTTTTACACCTGCATGAGAAATATTTTATCTGTCCACCGAAAGATGCACGCTCTCTGTGCCAAACGCTCTTTTCATGACAGAAACCGCCACACAAGTCCCATTCTGCAAAAAAGATACAATGCTATATGTTAGCATTTGCTAACATATAGCATTGTATCAGGATTCCTTCTATGCGTCAACCCATATTTGCACCATGCGCATCGGCATTTTCACCGAACTTCTGTCGCATTAGCCTTCAAAATTTTGTGCGTGCTCACGGAGTTTTTCCGGTGTGAGGCGGTAGGTTGTCATCATATCCATGCTATACGCCCCCATATTTTGATAAAATGCAATGCTTGGCGTATTCCAGTCCAAACAAGCCCACTCCAACCGTTCACAGCTACGTTCCAGTGCCAGTTTCGACAGAAAGGACAGCATCACCTTGCCAAACCCCTGAAATCGAACGGATTCATCCATATAAAATGCATCGATGAACAGTCCTTTTTCGCCAATAAATGCGGAAGAATTTTCAAAGAAATACAGAAACGCAATCGTTTCCCCTTGGTATTCCGCAAAAATAACTTCACCGCTTTTGTCTGCCAACCGCTTTGCAAGGTTCTCTTCCGTTGCGGTGACCTTATCCCGCATGTTTTGATAATCTCCCAACTTTTGGATATATTGCAAAACCAGTGCGGCATCCTGCGGCTGTGCAAATCGCAGGTGCAGGTCTGGATGCTTGGTCGAGATGTACTGCAAATGTTTCACGCCCTTTCCATGATGTTTCAAATCTCTGTTATCAGCCGTTCAATTTTTGTCCGCAGTTGGGGCAAAAATTTGCACCGCTTGTTTTGGTGCCGCAGTTGGGGCAAAAATTGGGGATTGCACCGCCTGAGGGAGCACTTGCCTGCGGAGAAACGCCGCCTTGACCAGACGGTATGCCCTGATTGGGTTGATGCATCGTTTGCATCATTTGATTGGCAATGTTCATCCCCATCATCATACCAGTCATGTCCGACGCAACACCGCCGCCCTGCACCGTTCCGGATGCAATGCCGTCAATCATGGATACCCGCTGATAATGGTCCACATCTCCAACCATGCTCTGCGATGCGGTTTTGTTAATCATTTTCTGCACTTCTTCCGGATAGGTGAAGCTCATAATGGAAAATGCCGTGACCGTCATGCCCAAATCAAAGATTTGCATATCCAAATCGGTTTTCATGCCATTGGAAATATCAAAGGAATTCGCCTGCAAATTAAACATGTCTTTCCCTTCTTTGGAAATCCACTTCATCAGCAGCTGGTCGAGCATCGCCACAATGCGCAGCTTCACCTCATCCACCAAATACGATTCCTTGACCCCTGCAATTTTATCAATCAGCTTGATATAGTCATTGACTTTAAACGTGAACGTTCCGTTGGCACGAATGGGCATCCCGCCGGGCAGCTGCGGGGTGGGAATGTTGATGGCGTTTTTGGTGCCCCATTTTACGGTGAACTCTTTGGTGTTGACAAATAGCACCTCGGCACGCATGCCAGAGTTGAAGCCAAATTTGAACCCCTTTAGCGTGGAGAGAAAGGGAATGATTTGTGATTCGATGTCATAATCGCCATCATCCTGAAAAATGCCTTCTGTCTTTCCATTAAACAGAAAAATTGCATCTTGTCCCGGGCGAATGATGAGTTTACTGCCTTTCTTGATTTCACGATTGTGCCATTTCCAAAAAATCATGTCCTCGCGAAATTCTTCCCATTCCACCACATTGGAAAACTGTCCTGAAAAAAATCCCATTGTTCGATAATCCTTTCTACCTTTACAAAATCCTATGCTGCCCTATCTGGTGACATCGTCTAAAAGTCGCTGCCGCCGTCGCCGTGGGAACTGTCGCTGTTAGAAGCGTCATGGTCATTGTCATTTGTTTGTTTTTTGACACGGGTGACCGTTGTGCGGATGTATCGGTCACGTCTTGCAACCACCTGCGAATTTTTTTTATCGATATAGGTACGGCTGCTGGTTGTGACGGTGCCGCCGGCATTTATTGCCATGATACCAACCGCAATGATAGCGATGAGGGCCGCAATTGCCAGCAAAAAATTGGTACGCAGATAAAACGGAGCAGATGCATCCATTGCAGCCGCCGCAGCAAACCATCTCACCACTGGATTGGACGAATCGCTTTGCTCCTCTGCGTCATATCCATCCACTGCACTATTTCCATCCGCCGCCGCATTATCCTGCATCGGCAGATAGCCTGCGACCTCGTCTGCATAGGTCAGCATCGCATCGTAGTAGTCCCCGTCTGAAAGCTGCGGCACGATGTCCTTCAGCATGGTATCGATGGTATCATCTGTGATATACGTGTATGCATCATCATAGCTCTGTATCTGTACGCCGCGTGCATTGGGGTCCATATTGATGAGGAGCAGCACCGCCGACAAATAGTCACTTTGTGCATAAAAATCTTCCAGATAGTCACTTCTGGATTTTCCACCCAGTCCATTTTCGGTAAGGATGACAATGTCGACATTGTGTTCTGCGCCATACTGTGCACAGGTTTCTTCCAAAGAGGCAAGCTCCTCGCTGGAGAAAATCCCCGCATTGTCATACACCGTTTGCGATGTTTCTGCCGCCTGTGCCATTGGCGGAAATAGGACAGCAAGCTGCGCAAGCATGCTGAAAAGAAGCAGCAAAAGCACAAAACGCTTTGCCGTGATACGCTTTTGCATCATAGGAAATACCCCCCTAACATCATAGCAATAACTTTCAGCACCGCAAACGATGCCGCTGTGATGCCTGTAAACCATCTGGCAATTCTTTTCTTGCAAAATGGCGGTTTTCCAATAATCTTACCCGTTTGCCCATTGATGGAAAACGTATACACCTTGTGGTTATAGTCATAATGTATCATCCAAACCGGAAACAGCACATATTCCGCTTGTTTTTCATGAATATTGATTTCTTTTTGCCGATAAGACGTCGTGGCATATCCTTTAATCGCAGCATCGATGTATTCTGCGACATATCCTTCTGCCCGGGACTGCACCCTTGGGAACAGCTCCTTATCATCCTGATCATACTTTTCTGCCAGATATCCCGCCAAATACGGCATTTTAAACGATTTTAAGTCCTCATAGTGGTACGGCTCCAGCTTATCCATGTCTGCATCGTCCATCTTTGCAGAGGCATCCACCGGAATCTTCAGATAGGTGACGTCCACTTCTCTATGTACATCATAATATTCGGTTTCCGTGCAATCATAATCGCCGTCTGAATAAGACCGCACCTTGGTACATTCGGCATCCGCACTGCCAATGCCGTTGACATCATAGAGCCAAAAGGGCACATACAGCCCCGTTATGCTTTTGATGCGATTGCCGCTTACCAGCCCCTTCGGTGCCAATTTGCGTGCTTTGCACCATGTGCGGAAGGTTTCCTGTGCCTGCGGCTGACTGAGTGCAAAGGGAATAACTTTTGCAGGCATCAGCTGACCGGTCAGGCGGTCACCCAAAATCACACCTGCGCCGCAAAAGCTGCAGGTGGTTGCCACCGTGTCCGCATCCGTCAAGAGCACTGCGCCGCAGTTTTGGCAATGATATTGGTGAACGGCTTCCTCGCTGCCTGTCGCTGTATCGAACGCAGGTGCGGCATCCTCGGCACCCGCTGGCGCGGGCATCTCCTCAATGCGGTCGCTTCTGCCGCAGCTATGACAATGCAAGGTTCCTGTGGTGCTGTCAAATGCCATATCCGCCCCACAACTGGGGCATTTATATTGTACAACCATCGTGTTGCAGCTTCCTTTCCTGTTGGTGTCATTTTGCCGCAGAACATACAAAAAAAGAAGCTGTCGTGGAAACTTTCTTCTGCGACAGCTTCTTTCTGCATCACTTATTTAAGCTGGCTTTTAATGCTTCAAGTTCATCATCTATACTGGAAGATGTAGGAGATGCATATTTTGCTGCCAAATCGTCAATGGAATCCTCCGGTGATTTGTTCAGCTCTGCCATTGCATTGGCTTTGTCCAACGCTTGGTCAGCAAGTGCTTCAAACCGCTCAAAGCTCGCAATGGAATTGTTTGCACCAGACACGGAGGACGTCATTTTGTTGATGCGCTCCTGCGTTTTGGCAACCGCCAATTTGCCTTTTATCATATCTTTTCGAGATTCCAGCTCACCGATGTCCGCCACCAGCTTATCGTGCATTTCCCGCATGTTTGCGGCATTTTTCTGCGCAATGGCATCTGCCTCCTGCAATCCCGTCAGCTTCGTGCCCAAGGACGCTTTGTGCTCCAAAAATTTCTTCGCATCGGCTTCGTTGTTTGCTTCCAACGCCTTGATGGCATAGGTCTGCATTTTTGCAATCTCTGCGCTGCATTCCTCCAATGCACGCTTCGCCTGCTGCTCTTCTGCCATGATGGCTGCGGTTTCTGCCTTCACTTTTCCCAAGTCACTGTTTAAATTGCGCAAGCACTGGTCAATCATTTTTTCCGGGTCTTCCGCCTTGTCCAGCAATGCATTGATATTGCTCGACATAATATCTTTGAATCTTGTTAAAATACCCATTTTGCCCTCCATCCTTTGTGTACAATCTGCTTTGCATAGATACCATTTTTTCTGCATGGATATTAGGAACTTCTTGCCTTTTATTTTATGCCTTCTTTGCACTATCGTCAAGCAAAAAAGCGAAAAATGTAATCATATGTCGTTTTTTGTCATTCTATTGTGAGAGCTGCCCCCTCGAAAAGCGTGCTTTGCGCTGCAAGGCACTTCCACTGCAAGCATGACGTTCTACTTATATTTATCATGATTTTCTTTCAAAAATCGTTTGACATGCTTCATGCCGCCCACCTCTTTGAACATCCGCTCTGCCTTTTTGGTTGCAATTTCTCTGCTGGTCAACCCTTCATATCCGGATTCTATCTTTAATTTTCGATAATTTTCCAGCTTTCTTACATCCAGCAAGCCATCCTGCACTGCTTTCTGCACTGCACATCCGGGTTCTGTCGTGTGCGTGCAGTCATGAAACCGGCACTGCGCTTCCAAAACTGTGATGTCTGCAAATGACTGCGAGATTTCCGTGCCGTACACCCCGATTTCACGCATACCGGGTGTGTCAATCACCACACCGCCCTGCGGGCAGGGAAACATTTGGCGTCCCGTGGTGGTGTGTCTGCCTTTGTCATCCTTTCCGATAGCGTTGGTCGCCAGTGTTTCCTGCCCCAAAAGCTTGTTGATTAAGGTGGTTTTTCCCACGCCGGACGAACCGATGAAGGCGGCGGTCACATCGGACCTCAAATAGTGCTGCAGCTTTTCTGCAATCGTTTCTTCCCACATAGAAGTGGTGATAACATCTGAAAACATCGATGCCCGCTCCACTTCTGCCACAACCGCAGAAATATCTGTGCATAAATCCGCCTTTGTCAAAAGGATGACAGGTGTGGCGCCGCTATCCCATGCAATCGCCAGATACCGCTCCAAACGGTTGAGATTGTAGTTGCTGTTGAGTGACATGCAAATGAATACAATGTCAATATTCGCCGCAACCACCTGTGACTGTCCGCTGACACCCACCGCTGTTCTCAAAAATATGCTTTTACGGGGTAAAATATGATAGATAACCGCTCTGTCCTCCAGACTTCCATAATCTATCATCACAAAATCGCCTACCGCCGGGTACTGCGTCAATCCGTCAATGCTATACCGCAGCTTCCCCGAAATTTCCGCCAGAAATTCCCCCGCATCGGCAACCACTTTATACAAGCCTTTGTATTGTGCGACAACACGCGCCAACTTTAGGCTTGGATATGCCATTGCTTGGTCTATAAAGCGGTCTGATATGCCGTATTGTTGTAATAGGTGCACTGTAACCCCTCCCTAAATGGTTTTTTCAACACAACCGCTGATTTTCCGCAGCTCCAAGCCGCACACATCGGGCGCACGCCGCATAGCGTAATAGTGTGACCATACGATTTGCCACGGCAAAGGAGCTTGATGCTATGCAATCCAAAAAAAACGCTACACCGCATGCGCCCACTGCCGCACGAACCAAACGGCTGCAGCTTTTCAAATACCTTGGCCCTGCATTTGTGGTCAGTGTTGCGTATATTGACCCCGGAAATTTTGCGACCAATATCAGCGGCGGCTCTCAGTTTAATTACACGCTGATTTGGGTGATTCTTTGGAGCAACCTCATGGCTATCTTCCTGCAAACCCTGTCTGCGAAACTCGGCATTGCCACAGGCTGCAACCTGCCAGAGATGTGCGCCAAGGTTTTTCCCAAATCGGTAAACTGGATTTTCTGGATTGTGGCAGAGTTTGGCGCAATGGCAACCGACCTTGCAGAGTTTTTGGGCGGAACGTTAGGGCTTCATCTGCTCCTACAAATGCCGATGCTGTATGCCGGACTACTTACAGGGCTGCTCACCTATCTCATTTGTTATATGGAAAAATACGGGCAGCCGCTTGTGGAGGCCATCATCACCGTGCTGGTTGCGCTCATCGGCGGTGCGTATGTTCTGGAGATATTTTTGGCAAAGCCCGATTGGGTGCAGGTCGGCATCCATACGCTGCTGCCCTCGCTGCCCAACGGCGAAGCGGTGATGATTGCGGTGGGCATGCTGGGTGCAACCGTTATGCCCCACGTGATTTATCTGCATTCCCAATTGGTGCAGCATCGATGCACAGACGTTTCCGAATCGGGTAAACGGCATCACTTGAAAATGGAGAAGCTCGACATTGCCATCGCCATGAACATTGCTTTTTTGGTCAATGCTGCGATGGTGGTGGTGTCTGCGGCTGTTTTTTTTCGCAACGGCATTGCGGCAGACACCATGCAGCAAGCACATAAATCGCTCGAACCTCTGCTGGGTTCCCTGTCCAGCGGTGCATTTGGCATTGCCCTGCTTGCCTCCGGTCTGTCCTCCTCCGCAGTAGGCACTCTGGCGGGGCAGACCATCATGAAAGGATTTGTAAGTCTCAGTCTTCCCATCAACCTGCGGCGGCTGATTACGATGCTGCCGGCGCTGAGCATCATTGCGCTTGGCATCAATCCCATGACTGCACTTGTTGTCAGCCAAATTGCACTCAGCTTCATTCTTCCGTTTCCCATTTTACAAATGCTCTGGATTACTGGAAAAAAACAGTGGATGGGCAGCTTTGTCAATCCCAAGTGGGTGCAGCTGCTCGGCGTGCTCATTGCCGCCGTCATTCTTTCGCTCAACGCTGTGCTGCTGTATTTGACGCTGACCGGGCAAACCTAAAAGAAAGCTCTGTCCAATTTCGACAGAGCTTTCTTTCCGCAAAGCGTTGCAATCCGCCTTTTGAGAACCGATGTATGAAGACTTTACGCTTCCTCAAACTGATCCTTGCCCACACCGCAAATAGGGCATTCCCAGTTTTCCGGCAAATCTTCAAATGCTGTGCCGGGTGCAATCCCGTTATCGGGGTCACCAATTTCAGGGTCATAAACATATCCGCAAGGAATACAGCTGTACGATTTCATAAAAGTTCCTCCTCTAGTGTACCATTTATCCAATGATTTTTGTGTCTGGACTTTATGCCTATCATCCTACCACACTCGACCAGATAAAGCAATCCTATGAAACGAAATTTTACAGATATATATGACCGCTCTGTCAATTTTACACTGCACGTTTCCTTGTCAAAACCATACAGAAACCATCTTGCTTTTTTCAATTTTTCATCATCTTTCACGAAAAATACCTTTGAAAAATTTCTGCAAAGCGCAACATTTCCTGTTGTATTCTTCCATATGACATGCTACACTAAAAATAGACACTATATAACACATACTGCTCCAAAATTTGAAAGATAGATGTGGAAAGAAGGGATTTTTATGAAAAGGAAAGCTACTGTAACGCAAACAGGCATCCGCCCCACGCACCGCATGGCAGTGCACATTCCCCTGCGGCTGGGCATGGTCATTTTAGTATTTCTGGTCATTCTTTGCTTGACTTTTCAAGCCCTGTTGTCCTCTGTGATGCAGCGACAGATTGAAAAAACATTCCATTACATTGCAGAAACCAATGCCACCATCACTGAGATGGAGCTTGACCGCATGGCCTTGACTGCAAAACACCTTGGTGACAATGCCGCAAATGTGCAGGGCTGTACGTCAGAACAAACCGTTCCGCTCCTAAAGGCCTTTTTAAACAATG
Organism: Intestinibacillus sp.; assembly: GCA_963663775.1. Taxonomy (GTDB): domain Bacteria; phylum Bacillota; class Clostridia; order Oscillospirales; family Butyricicoccaceae. The sequence continues at coordinate 891,787 of OY760624.1, forward strand.
CACTGGCAGACAAGCTTGTATTCGGTGCCTATCTTGCTTTGGAGCCGAACACCCTCTTGACAGATACCCCTGCCGGAAAATCCTATTATCTCTATCGTGATGGCAGCGGCACGGCGATGGACGAATTTGAGGATTATGCCGACTACAACACCGCTGACTATTATGCGCCCGCCAAAGCCGACCACGCCACACATATTACGTCCCCCTATGAATGGGAGCTGGGCAACGGCGAAATTGTCTATTTGGTGACCATCAGCACCCCAATTTTGAATGCACAGGGTCAGTTTTTAGGCGTTGCCAACTGCGACTTTCAGGTAGATGCGCTGCTGCAGCTGCCGTATGAAACCAGCGGCTATGCTTCCGCTTATACCTATGTGCTCAATGCCGATGCCGCCTATATGATGCTGGCACGCACAGGCGAGCAGCAGCCGGATGATCTGGCAATGCTCAGCACACCGTATGAAGGCAAGCATAAGGATGCTATTTTCAGTGAAATTCAGAACGATTCCGCTTTCTTTGGGCAAGAACCCAGCTATGTCAGCGGAAAAACCGCATTCAGTGCCTATGTGCCCGTGCATATCTCCGGCGTGTCTTCCCCATGGGTATGCGGCTTTGTGGCTGACCGTTCCGAAGCACTGCAAACCGTATTGCGTACCGTGATTCTAACCACGCTGCTGTTATTTATCGTGTTCGCTGTTTTGATTCTTGCCATGAAGATGATGATTTCCCGTGCATTGCGCCCCATCCAGCAGATTGTGCATCTGGCAAGTGACATGGAACAAGGTAATCTGCATTCTACTGCCGCTGTGCAGGCACAGAACGAAATGGGATTGGTTTCGGATGCCTTGAATCTCGCCGCCGCCAAAATCCATTCCTATGTGGACGAAATCTCCTCCCTGCTGAGCGAAATATCTGCCGGAAACCTACAAATTGGCACCGAAACCGAATATGTTGGGGACTTTGCCCCCATCCAAGCCGCATTGGTGCGCATCATCGACTCTCTCAACGAAGTCTTTGCTTCCATTCGAGAGTCCGCAGAAAGTGTGGCGCAGGAATCCGACCAGATTTCCTCCATGTCTCAATCGTTGGCACAGGGTGCAACCGAACAAGCCAACACCTTGGAAACCATGGCAGGGAATTTTGAGCAGGTATCTGCGGAAGCGCAAGAGAATGCCAAGCAAGTGGAGGATGCTGCCAATCGCATCGATGCCGTGATTCAAGCGGTGAACAGCAGCAACGCACAAATGAGTGCCATGCTGCAATCTATGCAGGAAATTGAATCAACTTCGGCGCAAATCTCCAATATCATTCAGTTGGTCGACAACATTTCCATGCAAACCAATCTGTTGGCACTCAATGCCGCCATTGAGGCAGCACGTGCCGGACAAGCAGGTCGTGGCTTTGCCGTTGTGGCAGACGAAGTGCGTAATCTGGCGGGACAAAGTGCCGAAGCGGCAAAGCAGACCGCTGCACTGATTGGCAGCTCTCAGGAAGCCATCCAAAAGGGCTTTGAACTGGCTGGCAATGCCGCTTCGATTCTATCAGAGGTCGATGCCGACGCACAAAGCATTGACGCTGTCATCCATTCCATTTCAGAAGCTTCCCGCAAACAAGTGGAACAAATGCAATTGGCATCCGAAAATGTCAGCCAAATTGCAAATGTGGTGCAGGAAACCTCTGCAACCTCACAGCAGGGTGCTGCTTCCAGTGAGGAAATGGCCGCACATGCACGTCAGCTTTTGAGCGATGTTGAAAATTTCCGTCTGCGATAAATCGTTGAAAATCCCCCCACGTTATAAAGCGTGGGGGATTTTTTTCACCCATTTTTTTCTGGCTCTACGGTGTCTTCCTGCGGAATTTTGGCGATTGTTTTTGCCAACTTCTTTTTTTGCTCATAATTTCCCAATCGCCCAATCATGATGCGCTGTGCCTGCGGTGAACCTGCTCCATGCAGCGACTCTGTGCGGTATCCCACAGCACCTGTGCCCATGGTTAAATTTTCGAGCAGCCGCAGAACACGCAGGCGGTTCTCTGTGGGAACAGACGCTACGCCACGGAAATATTTTTCAATATATTTCCCCACTACCGGACTGCGAAAATCTTGTTCTGATGGCTGCGATACCATCACACCGCCTGCAATGTCCTCTGCCAAACGCCCCATTTCATACGGAAAGCGGGTCACATTTTGTTTACACACATTTGCCAGCATGAAATCGATTAAATAAGCCCCCGATGCGGTTTTGGTGCCTTCATAGGAGCATGCAAGTGCAGAAGAATAAATCGTTTCATTCAGATGCGTCATTTCCACCAGCTTATCCTTGATGTGGGATGCCTTATGTGTCCCTGCATAATCTGCCGCCAATGCCGCCGCACCAATCAGCACATCCCCCACACCGCACTTGCAGGCATAGCTTGGACGATGATGTCCGCCAAATCGCTCCACCAACATGCCGACAAAGTCGGTTTCCCCATTCAAAAAAATACGCTCCTTGGGCACAAACACATGGTCAAACACCACCATTCCCTCCTGCCCGCCAAATTGACTATTGCCGACATCGATTTCGGAATGCTCCAGCTTTCTGGTGTCACAAGATTGTCTGCCGTAAATGATGGTAATGCCCTGTGTATCGGTCGGTATTGCAAACGAAATGGCATACGCCTTGTCCTCTGGCTTCATGGCGATGGTTGGCATGCACAGCACCTCATGCGAATTGACAATGCCGGTCTGATGTGCCTTGCACCCATTGACCACAATGCCATCCGCACGACGTTCGACAACATGCAGATACATATCCGCATCGACCTGCTTGCTGGGCGGCAGACTGCGGTCGCCCTTGACATCCGTCATCGCGCCATCTACGACCAAATCTTCCGCTTGCACATATCGCAGGAATTTCACAAAATTGTCGAAATACGGCGTTTGATGCTTCTTGTCGATTTCATAGGTTGTGCTATACACCGCATTCATTGCATCATGTCCCACACATCGCTGCCAGCAGCTTGCCGTCTTTTGTCCCAACATCCGCTGCCGCTTTACTTTTCGCACCAAATCATCCGTATTTTGTGAAATATGATTATATCGATTGATTTTTTCGCCTGAAAGATGTGAAATTGCTGTCATCAACTCTTCATACATCGGGTCAAGTGCTAAATCATATGTGAGTGCCACTGCATTCATGGATGGAATGATAATGGGATGCTCCACGGGCGATTCGATTTTTTCGCCGAAGAGATATACATTGAGATGCAGCTTTCGCAGACTTTCCACATATTCGTTTCCGGTTTTCATTGCCATCGTAACGCTCCTCCTCATACCGCTCTGCTACTATACAGGTACTGTTTCACATTTCTGCTGAAACTATACCAAAAATCATGTAAATTAGGCTGATTTCCTCCTGTTTTTTGAAAATCATTTACGACGCAGAAAAAGAGCACCCCAATCATCTTTTTGGGTGCTCTTTTCCATATTGGTATCCTGTTTGAGATGGATTTTCTTTGCGATTATGCCAGCGATGCCAACACCGCCGCCTTGGTTACAATGCCTTCCAAGTGATGCTCACTGTCCACCACCGCAATCGGATATTGCGCCACTGCCGCAACCGGCAGCAAATCTGAAATAGACGTATCTGCTGTTGTGGTCTGCAAATCATGGTTGATTGCATCCGCAAAAGAGATTTCCCCGGCTTTGATTTTCAATGCCTGTTCCAAGGTTAAAATGCCGACCAGTTCCATTTTATCGCCCACGACATAGGCACTGGATACGCCTTGGCTTCGCATCTGCTTGAGCGCATTGTGTGCGCCATCACGAGAACGAATCAAACAGCTGGGTCGCTGCATAATGTGCATTGCAGAATAAATCTGTGCTTTATCCGCACTGTTGATGAAGTTTTCCACATATTCATCTGCCGGATTGGACGCCATGCCCTCCGGCGTGTCAATTTGAATGATTTTACCATCCTTCATAATCGCCACGGTATTGCCGAGTTTGAATGCCTCATTGATGTCATGGGTGATGAATATCACGGTTTTGTTAAGCTTTTCTTGAATGGAGAGCAGTTCAAACTGCATATCTCGCCGCACCAACGGGTCCAGTGCGGAAAACGGCTCATCCATCAGCAGCACATCGGGGTCATTTGTCAGTGCCCGTGCAATGCCCACACGCTGCCGCATGCCACCGCTTAGGCTCAAAGTGCTTTCGTGCTCCCATCCGTTCAGCCCGACCATCTGAATCATCTCCATAGCACGTGCCTCACGCTCCTGTCGGCTCATGCCACGTACTTCTAAACCATACGCTACATTGCCAAGCACATCACGATGGGACATAAGTCCAAAGCTTTGAAACACCATTGAAATATTTTTGCGGCGATATTCTCGGATTTCATGCTTATTAAAATCCTTGATATTCTTTCCTTCAAAATAAATCTTGCCTTCGCTTGGCTTATTTAAGCGGTTCAAGCAGCGTACCACCGTGGATTTTCCGGAACCGGAAAGACCAATCAGCACAAAAATTTCTCCTCGCTTCACTTCAAAGGAAACATCATTGATTGCCACGGTGACGCCTGTTTTTTTCAAAATTTGCTCTTTGCTTGCATTCTTGTCCAATAGCTTATGCGCCGCAGTTTTGTTGCTGCCATATAGCTTATATAAATTTTCTACCCGTAGAATCACATCATTGTCCTGCTGATTGTCATATATCATGAATGATTCCCATCCTTCCGAAAGATTCCTTGCGTCAATCTATCCATAATAATGGCAATGATGACAATTGCGATGCCCGCTGAAAATCCTCTGCCGCTTTCCAAGCGGTTGATGCCGGTGATGACTTCCGACCCCAAGCCTGCTGCACCAATCATAGAGCAGGTGACGACCATGGAAATTGCCATCATGATGGTTTGGTTGACGCCTGTCATAATCGTCGGCAATGCTTGTGGAATCTGTACCTTCATCAGGGTTTGCAGCCGTGTAGACCCAAATGCATGCGCTGCCTCTACCACTTCCTTATCGACCTGCCGAATGCCATGGCTTGTCAAGCGAATGACCGGCGGCAGTGCATAAATCGTGGTGGCTATGATGGCAGGTACGTTGCCGATGCCCAACAGCATCACCGCCGGAATCAAATACACAAAGGACGGCATGGTCTGCATCGTGTCCAAAATCGGTCGCAAAAAGGTTTCTGTTTTGGCATTGGCAGATGCCAAAATACCCAGTGGCAACCCCAGCAGCAACGAAATAATGACAGATGCCAACACCGTGGTCAATGTTTGATTCATCAGCGACCAATAGCCCATTGCGCCAATTAAGAACAATAGCAGCGCATAAACCACTGATTTAGAGAGCTTCCGTGATACACGATACGTCGCAGCAAACACCAAGAGAATCAGCAGCCACCACGGAATGGCATCCACAAATTTTCCGACTCCATACAGCAATCCACTCAGCATGCCTCGAAGTCCGTCAAAAAACGGCTCCCAATGCACAATCATATATTGGATGGCATCATCTATCGGGGTCTTAATATCAATTTGAACCTCTTTGGGAAATGTTAAAATCCAATCCGGCATTTTATCTCTCCTACTTATGCCTGCACAGCTGCTCGAACCAGCTCGGCTTTATCCTCTGGCAGCCATTGTGTCAGCAAATCATCATGCTGTGACAAAAACCACTTTGCGGTGTCTTCGTACGATGCGCCATTATCCTGCAAATAGGACAGCGCTTCCGAGGTAAGCTGGCTCGATGTCTGATATTTGCTTAAGAATTCGCAATACTCCGGTGCTTCCTTCGCAAAGTCCGCATTCACACAAACGGTAACGTTCATCGACGGAAATGCACATGCTCCCAAGTCATACTGTTCTTTGTCATATGGCGCATCCTGCAACAGCACTAGGTCATATTTACCCGTTAGCCAAGTCGGCTCCCAATAATATGCAGCGATTGCTTCTCCCTTTTCATATGCGGAAGAGATTGCCGCCGCCAATGCCGAATCAGAGCCTGGGTCGATATAGTTATAGGACGCATCCAATCCATAGTATTCATACTTTTTGCTCGTTATATTACCAACTTCCCAGCTGGAAATGGCACCGTATAATCTGCCCTTTGACGGGTCATCAGGGTCTTGAAACACATCACTATAATTTGCAAGGTCAGCAACCGTTTTCAAATCTGGTGCCATCGGCGCAATTCCACGCTCTGCATCACCTTCAATCACATAACGCGGCACATAAAATCCCTGTGCATTGTCATCATAGTTGGTAGACAGCTCTTGAATATTGCCTTCTTTCAGGTCATCCTGATATGTTGGCAAGCCGTCTGTCCAAGTTTCCATATACACTTGAATATCACCGGTTTTCAGCGCACTGTAAGTTACCGCTGTTGAACCGGAAACTTCTTCTCCGTCGATTTGATAGGCTGCTTTTCCAATCAGCATTGCAACCGCATTATGAAACCGCATGCTGTCCCAACCCGCATCTCCAAACTTAACGGCCATGGCAGAGGCTGTATCTGCCCCCGCCGCTGTTGTATCCGTGCTAGTTCCGTTTGCACAAGAGGTTAACAGCAATACACTGGTAATACCCGCCATCATTTTAAATAACTTTTTCCGCAACAATTTCCTTTGCACCCCTTCTTATTTAACTTTAGAGATGATAAAAACGTTATTTTTTATCATTTTCTCAACAATTGTTTATAATACTAAATGTATATAATAACAATATATTTAGCATATAATAAATTATGCATAATTCATGCCACTTTATCGATCGATAGATATATTTTATATCATTTTTTCATTTTTGTCAAATAACACACTTTGTTATCGCTTTTTTCGACAATAACGATACCTCATGAATTGTCTATTTTAGCATTTTTCCCATACCGCACTATCTATGTATTGGCATGTTTTCCATGGATAAAATATTATTCGCTTGCATATTCCTCCATCGCATGGCTACACGCCCTCAACGACCCTGCCTGCGATAAACGCAACAAAAAAGCCGTATGGAAGATTCCATACGGCTTTTTTGTTGCGTTGCATTATACCAATTCAATCACTGCCATCTCTGCAGAGTCACCTCTGCGAGGGCCAGTCTTGATGATTCTGGTGTATCCACCATTTCTCTGGTCATATTTCGGTGCAATTTCGGAAAACAGCTTTGCAACCACTGCTTCCTTGGTAATGAAGCCCAATGCTTGACGACGAGACGCGAGTGTATTTTTCTTACCCAGCGTAATCATCTTTTCAGCAAGAGGACCAACTTCCTTTGCACGTGCTACAGTGGTTTCAATTTTGCCATTTTCCAGCAAAAAGGTTACCATCGCGCGCAGCATCGCCATTCTATGGTCGGTCGGTCTGCCGAGCTTACGGTTTCCTGCCATGAAATGTTCCCTCCTATAATTAAGGTTCGATTATGTTCGAGCGGTCATGCACTGCTACAACACCGCTGCTATATGCTCTAATTTGGTCGTTAGTCTTCCGATTTTGCCAGACCAAGACCCATTGCCTCCAATTTGCCGATGACTTCTTCCAAGGATTTGCGTCCAAGATTACGAACTTTCATCATGTCATCTTCTGAAGTGTTGATAAGATCTTCGACCGTATTGATGCCGGCACGCTTGAGACAGTTGAAAGAACGCACAGAGAAGTCCAATTCTTCAATGGTCATCTCCAGCACCTTATCATGCTGTGCTTCTGCCTTTTCCACAACGGTAGACTTGCTGCCGATTTCTTCAGAAAGGTCTACAAACAAATCTAAGTGGTCACGCAAAACCTTTGCGCCCAAGGAAACCGCATCCTTAGCATCAATCGTAGAGTCTGTCCAAACTTCAATTGTCAGCTTGTCATAGTCCGTCATATTGCCAACTCGTGTATTTTCTACCGCATAGTTGACTTTATATACCGGCGTATAGATAGAATCGACCGGAATAATGCCGATTGCAGTTTGATATTGCTTGTTACGTTCTGCCGGCACATATCCACGTCCCGAAGAAAGTGTGATTTCCATAGACAGATGTGCATCGCCCATCAAGGTTGCAATATGCAAATCCGGATTCAGAATATCCACTTCAGCATCGGCATGGATATCTCCTGCCTTTACTGCGCCTTCCCCAGATGCCTCAATGTACACCGTCTTTGGACCATCGCAGTGTAGCTTTGCAACGATTTGTTTTACATTCAAGACGATTTCAGTGACATCTTCTTTGACGCCGGAAATGGTGGAAAATTCGTGCTGCACCCCTGCAATTTTGATGCTGCTTGCAGCAGTACCAGGCAGGCTGGACAACATGATACGACGCAAAGAGTTTCCCAGCGTCGTACCATAGCCTCTTTCCAGCGGCTCGATAACAAACTTGCCATAGGAGCCATCTTCTGCCAGCTCCTCGCAGTCAATGCGCGGCTTTTCGATTTCGATCATTACGGATGCCCTCCTTTACGTTCGACCAGTACGATTAGCATGGATTTTAGCAAATCCAAAAAGCTAACACACTGCTTATTTGGAGTACAACTCAACAATGAGGTGCTCTGCAACTTCATAATCGATGTCATCACGAGCCGGCATTGCAACAATCTTTCCTTCAAAAGTATCTTTTGCCTTGTCAATCCACTTCGGCATAACCTTTGTGCCATTTTCCTCAAGCAGCGTCTTAAACTTGGTGGCGGTACGGGACTTTTCACGCACTGCAATCACATCGCCAACACGAACCTGATAAGAGGGGATATTCACACGCTGTCCATTGACAGAAAAATGTCCATGGTTCACGAGCTGGCGTGCTTCTCTGCGGGTGTTTGCAAAGCCCATACGGAATACAACGTTATCCATACGGCATTCCAGTTCCTGCAGCAAAATTTCACCAGTGATGCCCGGCTTCTTTTCTGCCTTTTCATAATACTTACGGAACTGCTTCTCCAACACGCCGTAAATAAACTTTACCTTTTGCTTTTCGCCCAGCTGCATACCATATTCGGACTGCTTACGACGAGATTGCTTCGGGTTTCTATTGGTGCTCTTAGAATAACCAAGAACTGCCGGAGACAGGTTCAAAGTTTTGCATCTCTTCAGCACTGGCTGCATATTCTTTGCCATTTAATCGTATCCTCCTCTGTTAGACTCTTCTTCTCTTAGGCGGACGGCAACCGTTGTGCGGAATCGGGGTTACGTCCTTAATCATAGTAACTTCCAAGCCGGTCGCCTGCAATGCACGGATTGCAGCTTCACGTCCGGAACCAGGTCCCTTTACATAGACTTCAACTGTCTTCAGTCCGTGTTCCATTGCAGCCTTTGCAGCGGTTTCTGCTGCGGTCTGTGCTGCAAACGGAGTCGACTTACGAGAACCGCGGAAGCCCATTTCACCAGAAGAAGCCCAAGACAACGCATTGCCATGGATATCTGTGATAGTTACGATTGTATTATTGAAGGAGGAGCGGATGTGTGCTGCGCCCTTTTCAATATTCTTGCGCTCACGACGCTTTGTTCTGGTTGCGCCCTTTTTCTGTACCTTAGCCATTCTTACGCTCCCTCCTTACTTCTTCTTGTTCGCAATGGTCTTCTTCGGACCCTTACGTGTACGTGCATTGGTCTTGGTGCGCTGACCGCGAACCGGCAGGCTGCGGCGATGGCGCAGACCACGATAGCAGCCGATTTCCACCAAACGCTTGATGTTCAGTCCGATTTCACGGCGCAAGTCGCCCTCTACTCTATAGTCGCGCTCAATTGCTTCACGCAACTTTGCAGCATCATCTTCGGTCAAATCCTTAACGCGAGTATCCGGATTGATGCCTGTTTTTTCTAAAATGTCGTTAGACAGCTTACGACCAATGCCGTAAATATAGGTCAAACCGATTTCCACGCGCTTTTCGCGGGGAAGGTCCACACCGGCAATACGTGCCATAACAAAAAACCTCCGTAGTGTTTCCGTGAGCGTTTTTGGCAGATACCGTAAGGGACCGCTCTCATCCCTGTGCAAGCTATTGCCTGTCGTATCCGCTACAACTACCTGTCTGCTGCTTCTTTGCGAAAATTAGCCCTGACGCTGCTTGTGCTTCGGGTTAATGCAGATAACCATAACCTTGCCCTTGCGGCGGATGATTTTGCACTTTTCGCAAATCGGCTTTACCGATGGTCTTACTTTCATTTGAGAAAACCTCCACTAAAAATTGGTTGGTGGATCTTACGGCCCTCTAGGTCTTGAGAAGCCTCCGCCCGCCTTTGCACACTGTCGCTTATTTGGAGCGCCAGGTGATTCGACCGCGGGTCAAGTCATACGGCGACATTTGCACGGTGACCTTATCGCCTGGTAAAATGCGAATGAAATTCATACGGAGTTTGCCAGAAATATGCGCCAAAATTTTATGACCATTCGGCAGCTCTACTTGAAACATTGCATTTGGCAGCGCCTCTATGACGGTACCCTCTAGTTCGATGACATCATCTTTTGCCATACGTATTTCCTTTCCTCCCTGTCCATTTCAGCCCTTGCCGCTGACCCATACTGCCAACGCCTTGCGGACATCGCTGTTTGTTAATCTTCCCGTTTCCAAAAGCTTCTTGCGTGTTTTTTCATCGCAAGTTCCCTGATGGGATGTATGCCGTCGCTTTTTTCGCTTCGGCGCTTCTGTCCGTCGAATCTTTCCATCTGCAAGATACAGATACGCATCCTCTTCTTTTAAAACCAGAAACAGCGTACCCGCATCTCGCCCCTGCAGCGATAAAACAATGTCGGTTATATGCGACTGCATCGTTTACAGCACCTCGCCATCAATACTTGTTAGAATCTCCGGCGCACCATCTGTAATCAAAATGGTGTTTTCATAGTGTGCCGACAATTTGCCGTCACGTGTTTTGACCGTCCAGCCATCCGGCAGCACATTGATATGATATCCACCTGCATTGACCATAGGTTCAATTGCAAGTGTCATTCCCTTTTCCAAACGCACGCCGTGTCCGGGACGTCCGAAATTAGGAATTTCTGGTGATTCATGCAGCTGCGCACCGATACCGTGTCCTACATATTGCCGTACTACCGAAAAACCAAACGACTCAACATAGGTCTGAATGGCATGGGAAACATCGGAAATCCGGTTGCCCTCACGGGCAAATTTGATGCCCTCATAGAAACTCTGCCGAGTCACTTCAATTAACTGCGTAGCTTCCGCTGAAATCATGCCGCAAGCAATGGTGGCAGCGCAATCTCCATGAAAGCCGTTTATATATGCTCCCACATCGACTTTTATAATATCGCCCTCAACCACTTTGCGTGTTTTCGTAGGAATACCATGAATGACCTCATCGTTAATCGATATACAAGCACTTGCCGGAAAGCCGGCATAGCCAAGAAAGGAAGGCACTGCGCCTTCTTTTTCAATGGTTTTCCGGACAATCTGGTCAATTTCACCTGTAGTGACCCCCGGTCGAACTGCATCTGCTGCTGCCTTACGGGCAAGTGCAGTGATGCGTCCAGCCGTTTGCATCAGCTCTATCTGATGCTCATTTTTAATCGTAATCATGTACTCAAAGTCCCAATGCCTGCGTTGCGGACACCGCAGTCTGCTCAATGCCCTGCGTGCCATCAATACTCTTGAGTTTATTCTGTGCGCCGTAGTAGTCCTTCAACGGCTCGGTTTGTGCATGATACGTTGCAAGTCGGTCACGTACCACTTCTGCTTTATCATCCTTGCGAATGACCAATGCATCCCCACACACATCACACACATTTTCCACTTTGGATGGATTTGCAGTAATGTGATAGGTTGCGCCACATTTTAGACAAACACGCCGACCAGTCATGCGACCTTCGATGATTTCATCCGGCACCTCGAGTGATAGTGCACAATCGATGTCCGTAATGGTATCCAGTGCCTGTGCCTGTGGGATGGTACGCGGAAAACCGTCAAGAATAAAGCCATTTGCGCAGTCTTCCTGTGCAATCCGCTCCTTCAGCATCCCGATGACCACTTCATCGGGCACCAACTTGCCAGCATCCATATATTGCTTGGCGCTCTGACCAAGCGGGGTATTGTTTTGAATGGCTTCGCGCAGGATGTTACCGGTAGACACCGACGGCACCCCCATCTTTTGGATGAGGTATGCCCCCAATGTGCCCTTTCCGGCTCCTGGCGCGCCGAGTAAAATCAGCTTCAAGGAACCGTCCTCCTCTTATTCTAGGAATCCCTTGTGATGACGCATCATCATTTGTGCTTCCAACTGTTTCATCGTATCCAATGCTACACCAACAACAATCAAGACGCTTGTGCCGCCCAAGGCAACGCTGCTCAAGCTGCTGTTGATTGCACCGACTACCATTGGCAACGCTGCTACAACCCCCAAGAATAATGCGCCGACGAAGGTAACCTTGCTCAGTGCCTTTGTAATAAAATCACTGGTCGGTTTTCCTGGGCGGAAGCCCGGAATAAATCCACCATTCTTCTTGAGATTATTGGCAATTTCAATCGGATTAAACTGAATGGTTGCATAAAAATAAGAAAATGCCAAAATCAGCAACAAATATACCACGATATAAATCGGATGTCTGCTGGAGAAAACGCCCAGCAGCTTTGCTGCAATACTGCCCGTTTTCGGTGTGTAAAACAACGTAATCGTAGAGGGCAATGACATAATAGAGGATGCAAAGATGATTGGCATAACGCCAGACGCACTGACCTTAATGGGCAGATGTGTCGATTGTCCACCATACATTTTACGTCCTACATTCCGCTTCGCATATTGAATCGGAATACGACGCTCTGCATTCTGCATGAAAACAACAAAAACAATCAGTGCAATTCCCATAACCACCAACAGCACTGCGATAAACAGATTTGCACCGCCGTTACTGATGAGGTTATACAGGCTGTTCACCATGGAAGGTCCGCGAGATACAATGCCTGCGAACAAAATGATGGAGATACCATTGCCGATGCCGTTTTCTGTGATATGTTCACCAAACCACATAATCAAGGCAACACCCGCTGTAAAGCTCATGACAATGACAAACCCAGCCCATGCAGAGGTGTCTGTTACCAGACCATTTGCACGCAACATGGTGTAGTATGCAAATCCTTGCATCAAACCAAGAATTACACCTACATATCGTGTCCAGCCTGCGATTTTCTTGCGACCTTCTTCTCCGCCGTCCTTCACCAAATGCTCCAATGCAGGGATTGCAACTGTCAGCAGCTGCATAATAATCTGCGCATTGATGTAGGGTGTGATAGACATCGCAAAAATCGTTGCATTTGACAAACCGCCGCCGGTAAAGACATTGACAAATCCCAACATACTGCTGGTATAGGCATCCGAAGAAAAGAGCTGCTTCAAGCCTGCCAGATTGATATAGGGAACAGGGATAGATGCGCCGATTCGGAAAATCAGCAGGATGAACAAGGTGTATAAAATTTTCTTCTTCAGCTCGGGGATACGCCAGGCATTCTTGAAGGTTTCAAACACCTTAAATCACCTCGGTCTTTCCGCCTGCCTTCTCAATTTTTTCCTTTGCAGATGCGGAGAAAGCTGCTGCCTTTACGGTCAGCTTTTTGGTCAGGTCGCCAGTTCCGAGAATCTTGACACCGTCCATTGCCTTCTTAACAATACCTGCTTCGACCAAAGTTTCCACTGTAATCTCTGTGCCGTCTTCAAAGCATTCGAGAGCAGATACATTAACCGGTGCATAGGTTGTACCAAAAATATTATGAAATCCACGCTTCGGCAGACGACGAGAGAGCGGCATCTGACCGCCTTCAAATCCTGGACGAACACCGCCGCCAGAACGAGCCCATTGACCCTTGTGTCCGCGACCTGCGGTCTTACCGTTGCCGGAACCTGCGCCGCGACCCTTGCGATAAGGGCGCTTTGCTGCGCCTTCAGAAGGCTGTAAATTCTGAAGCTGCATAATTACACCTCCTTAAGCGTTTTCTTCAACCTGGAGCAGATAGCCAATCTTGGCAATCTTACCGCGCGTCTGCACGTTATCCGGCTGAACGGTTACATCATTGATTTTCTTAAGACCCAGAGAGTGTGCGGTCGCAATATGCTTTTCCAGACGACCAGACAGACTCTTTTTTAGGGTAATCTTCATGTTAGCCATCATTACCCTCCTTAAAGTTCACTCACAGATTTGCCGCGAACCGCTGCAACCTGTGCTGCATCACGCAGGCTCTTCAAGCCGTCAAATGTTGCGGTAACAACATTCTGCGGGTTATTGGAACGCAGGCACTTGGTACGGATGTCTTTGATGCCTGCTGCTTCTACCACTGCACGAACCGCACCGCCGGCAATTACACCGGTACCGGGAGCCGCCGGCTTCAGCAACACGCGACCTGCACCGAACTCACCAATGACTTCGTGCGGGATGCTGGTGCCCTTGAGAGAAATCTTTACCAGATTCTTCTTTGCATCTTCAATACCCTTGCGGATTGCATCGGGAACTTCAGAAGCTTTACCCAGACCAAAGCCAACAGTACCCTTTCCATCGCCTACAACAACCAGTGCTGCAAACTTAAAGATACGGCCGCCCTTTACGGTCTTGGATACGCGATTGAGAGAAACAACGGTTTCTTTGAACTCGTCTTCTCTCTTCTCGTTTTTATCAAACTTAGCCATTTTTTACCTCCTCCCGACTTAAAACTGGAGACCGCCCTCACGGGCGCCTTCAGCGAGTTCCTTGACACGACCGTGGTACAAATAACCACCGCGGTCAAACACAACAACTGTAACACCCTTTGCCTTTGCGCGCTCAGCAATCTTTTCGCCGATTGCCTTTGCAGCATCCTTGTTACCGCCGTAGTTTGCGAACTCATTTTCAACTGTCGATGCAGAGGCGATGGTTACGCCGTTAACATCATCGATGACTTGCGCATAGATATTCTTTGCGCTGCGGAATACATTGAGACGGGGGCGCTCAGCAGTGCCGGAAACTGCGCCGCGTACTCTCTTATGACGGCGAAGCCGCGCTTTATTAGAGTCTTTCTTCGAAACCATTTAGGCACACCTTCCTTTACTTCTTCTTACCGCCGGTCTTGCCTTCCTTGCGGCGAATGACCTCATCTGCGTATTTAATTCCCTTGCCCTTATACGGCTCCGGCGGACGCTTCTCGCGCACTTCTGCTGCGAACTGTCCTACCTGCTGCTTATCGGCACCGGAAATAATAATCTTATTCGGGCTCGGCACATCAATTGTGATGCCTTCTACTTCAGATACAATGACCTGATGGGAATAACCCAAGTTCATCACCAAATCCTTGCCTTGCTTTGCCACACGATAGCCAACACCGTTCACATCCAGCTCCTTCTTAAAGCCGGTGGTAACGCCGATGACCATGTTGCTCAGCAAAGAACGTGTCAAACCATGCAATGCACGATTCTTCGGTTCATCATTTGGACGGGTAACGAGCAGCTCGCTGCCCTCTACCTTTGCTGTAATATTCGGATGAATCTCACGGCTCAAGGTGATTTTTTCACCCTTTACAGTAATCATCTGACCATCAATCGTAATCGTAACGCCTGCGGGAACTGTAATGGGCATTCTTCCGATTCTAGACATAAAATACCCTCCTTACCACACAAACGCGAGGACTTCGCCGCCAACATTCAGCTCACGCGCCTTCTTGTCGGTCATAACTCCTCTGGACGTAGAAATAATTGCAACACCGAGTCCACGCAGAACCTTCGGCAGTTCCTGTGCACCGGCATACATACGAAGACCAGGCTTGGACACACGCTTCAGTCCGGAAATCGCCTGCTGGCGACCATTGTACTTGAGCGCAATGCGAATAATGCCCTGTGTATTGCCTTCTACCAGCTGAAAGCTCTTGATGTAGCCTTCATCCAGCAAAATCTGTGCAATGGACTTCTTCATTTTGGATGCTGGTACATCCACGCTGTCGTGACGAGCCGAACCAGCGTTGCGGATGCGCGTCAGCATATCCGCGATGGGATCTGTGATCTGCATAATACATGCTCCTTCTCTTAGAAGTTAGGGGGTAGTGCAGCAATCTGCGGGCATCACGCTTTGCGCGCGGTCCCCTGATTGACCTGTTTGCCTCCCACTTTTCTTTACACCGTTGTGACCTTTTCACAGACGGCGGCAACGCCTCTGTTGCAACAGAAACGTTTGAAAATGATAAATCATTGTTGCCCGCTTTCCTCCGCATTTGCGGAGTAGGCGGGTGAACAATTCATTATACCTTATTGGTATACTCTATGCAAGCATTTTCAAAGATTTTTACGCAAAATCCTATGAAACCCTGCCAAACAAACCGGCTCTTACCAGCTTGCCTTGCGCACGCCCGGAATCTGGCCCTTGTATGCCAATTCACGGAAGCAGATACGGCAAATGCCGAAATCACGCAGGTATGCGTGCGGACGGCCGCAAATCTTGCAGCGGTTGTACTGACGGGAAGAGAACTTCGGCGTCTTCTGCTGCTTGAGCACCATTGCTTTTTTAGCCATTGTTCAATTCCTCCTTACTTTGCTGCGAACGGAGCACCCATCAGAGTGAGCAGTTCGCGAGCTTCTTCGTCAGTGTTCGCCGTTGTACACATAATAATATCCATACCACGGATTTTATCAATCTGGTCATACTCGATTTCCGGGAAAATCAGCTGTTCCTTCAGGCCCATCGCATAGTTGCCACGACCATCGAAAGAATTTGCATTGATACCACGGAAGTCACGTACACGCGGCAGTGCCACGTTAAACAGACGGTCCAGGAATTCCCACATTCTGTCGGCACGCAAGGTCACTTTGACACCAACCGGCATTCCTTCACGCAGCTTGAAGTTCGCAATGGACTTCTTTGCATGGGTAATCTGCGGCTTTTGACCGGTGATGATGGTCACATCACGAACGATAGACTCAATCACCTTGGAGTTGCCGGAAGCTTCCTTGCCGCAACCCACATTTACTACGATTTTATCGAGCTTCGGAATCTGCATCGGGCTCTTGTAAGCAAACTTCTTCATCAGAGCAGGTGCAACTTCACTCACATACTTGTCTTTCATATTAGGCATGATAGTCGTTTAACCTCCTCTTTTAAATTACTGCGCCGCAGTGCTTGCAGACGGTTGTCTTGTTGCCGTTCTCCAAGTTGTGTGCGGGGCGGGTCGGCTTGTCGCAGGTCGGGCACACACGCATCAGCTTGCATGCACGAATTGCGCCTTCACGCTTTACAATGCCGCCAGGTTCGCCCTGACGACGTGGCTTCGTGTGGCAAGTAATCATGTTCACGCCTTCCAGAGTAACCATACCCTTTTTCGGCTCAACCTTGATTACGGTGCCGCGCTTGCCCTTTTCCTTACCGGAGAGGACGACTGCGGTGTCGCCCTTTTTCAAATGCAATGTATTCATTAAGCGACCTCCTTACAGTACTTCAGGAGCCAGAGACAGGATCTTCATATAGTCCTTGTCACGCAGCTCACGTGCCACGGGCCCAAAGATACGGGTGCCGCGGGGATTCTTATCTTCCTTGATGATAACTGCTGCATTCTCGTCAAAGCGGATGTAGCTGCCGTCCGCACGGCGCAGACCCTTTACAGAGCGAACGATGACAGCCTTGACCACATCGCCCTTCTTCACGCCGCCGCCCGGAGTGCACTTGCGTACCGAGCATACGATAACATCGCCGATGTTACCATATTTACGGGTAGAGCCGCCGAGAACACGAATGCACTTGAGTTCCTTCGCGCCGCTGTTATCTGCTGCGCGCAGGAAAGTTTCCTGCTGAATCATGTGTTCTCCTCCTTACTTCGCCTTCTCGATGATTTCAACCAAACGCCATCTCTTGTCCTTGGACAACGGGCGGGTTTCCATCACACGAACCTTATCGCCAATGCCGCATTCGTTGTTTTCGTCATGCGCCTTGAGCTTATAGGTGTTCTTCATAATCTTTTTATACAGCGGGTGCTGTACTCTGTCTTCAATCGCGACAACGACGGTCTTATCCATTTTATCGGATACAACAAGACCGACTCGAGTCTTACGGAACGCTCTCTCGTTCAACTTCGCTTACCTCCCTTACGCCTTGCCCGCAAGCTGAAGCTCGCGGAGAACAGTGTTCACTCTTGCAATGTCGCGCTTGACCTTGGAAATCTGTGTCGGATTGTCAAGCTGGTTGGTAGCATGCTGAAGTCTGAGGTTAAACAGGTCCTTCTTCAGGTCTGCCAGCTTGGTCTGCAGCTCAGCAGCCGTCATCTCTCTAATCTCGTTTGCCTTCATCATTCTTCACCACCATTCTCGGACTCGCGCTGGATGAACTTGGTCTTCAGGGGCAGCTTGTGGCTTGCAAGACGCATTGCTTCACGTGCAACTTCTTCCGAAACGCCTGCAATCTCAAAGAGAACGCGGCCCGGCTTTACCACTGCAACCCAGTATTCAGGAGCGCCCTTACCAGAACCCATACGAGTACCAGCAGGCTTTTTCGAAACCGGCTTATCCGGGAATACCTTGATCCAAACTTTACCGCCACGCTTGGTGTAACGGGTCATTGCGATACGAGCAGCTTCAATCTGATTTGCAGTAATCCAAGAGGACTCGGTTGCCTGCAAGCCGAACTGACCATATGCTACAAAATTGCCGCGTGTAGCCTTGCCCTTCATACGGCCTCTGTGTACACGACGGTATTTAACTCTCTTAGGGAGCAGCATTAACGATTGCCTCCTTCCTGTCTTGCGGGACGGCGATCGCCGCCATTGCGGTTGAAGCCACCATCACGACGGCCGCCACGGCGGTCACGGCGCTCACGGCGCTCAGACGCCGGCTTCGGTGCTTCGATAGAGCGGTTCAAACGAGGACCACCGTGCAGCACTTCACCCTTATAGATCCAAACCTTGACACCGATTTTGCCATAAGTGGTGTCTGCTTCT
The DNA here is from genome assembly GCA_963663775.1 of Intestinibacillus sp. Lineage (GTDB taxonomy): Bacteria > Bacillota > Clostridia > Oscillospirales > Butyricicoccaceae. Next base: position 910,634 of record OY760624.1, read on the forward strand.
GCAAAACCATAGTCGATGTCTGCACGCAGGGTCTGCAGCGGAATGGTGCCATCATGATAGTGCTCGGTACGTGCGATTTCTGCGCCGCCCAAACGACCGGAGCAAGCAGTTTTGATGCCCTTTGCGCCCATGCGCATTGCACGGCCCATGCTCTGCTTCATTGCACGACGGAAAGAGGTACGCTTTTCCAGCTGCTGTGCAATATTTTCAGCAACCAAGGTTGCGTTGGTGTCCGGATTCTTAATTTCAATGATAGAAACCTTTACCGGCTTGCCAATCTTCTTGGCAAGATCCGCTTCCAGCTTCTGAATGTCCTCGCCGCCCTTGCCGATGACAAGACCCGGACGAGCACACTGAATCATGATTTTAACGTCTTTAGAAGTACGTTCAATCTCAATCGCCGGCACGCCTGCAGCATACAGCAACTTCTTGAGATGCTTACGGATGTTGTAGTCTTCCACGAGAAGATCGCCGAACTGTGCGTCCTTAGCGAACCAACGGGAATCCCAATTCTTAATAACGCCGACACGAAGACCGTTCGGATTTACTTTCTGACCCATTGTTACCCTCCTCGCTTATTCTTTCTCGGTGAGAACCATCGTGATGTGCGAAGTTCTCTTTAAAATGCGGAACGCTCTGCCCTGTGCACGTGGCATCACGCGCTTCATCACAGGTCCCGGTGTTACGAACACCTGAGAAACCACGAGGTTATCGGTATTCATGTTGTGGTTGTTTTCTGCATTTGCAACGCAGCTCTTGAGGAGCTTAATCATGACCTCGGAAGCAGCCTTCGGGGTGTTCATAATGATGGCTGCAGCGGTTCCTGCGTCCTTGCCGCGGATCAGATCGCACAGGATCTTCACTTTACGCGGCGCAATGCGCACGTTTCTTACATAAGCCTTAGCTTCCATTGAATCTTCCCCTCCCTTACTTTCCGTTATTGGAGGTCCTGCTGCCCGCGTGACCCTTATAGGTACGGGTCGGAGCGAACTCACCCAGCTTGTGACCAACCATGTCCTCAGTCACATAGACCGGAACGTGCTTTCTGCCATCGTGTACTGCGATGGTATGACCAACGAAATCCGGGAAGATTGTAGATGCTCTAGACCAAGTCTTGAGAACCTTCTTCTCGCCCTTTTCGTTCATTTCAAGTACCCTTTTGATAAGCTCAGGAGCCACAAAGGGGCCCTTCTTAATGCTTCTGCCCATATTCTGTAAACTCCTTCCTTACTTACCGCCGCGACGCTTGACGATTTGCTTGTCGGTACGATGATGCTTCTTACGCGTTTTGTAGCCCATGGCCGGCTTGCCCCAAGGGGTAACAGGGGACGGACGTCCGACAGGGCTCTTGCCTTCACCACCACCATGCGGGTGATCGCACGGGTTCATAACGCTACCGCGAACGGTCGGGCGAATGCCCATGTGACGGCTGCGACCAGCCTTACCCAGCTGTACGTTTGCATGGTCAGAGTTGCCGACCACACCGATGGTTGCCTTGCAGTTCAAGCGAATATAACGAACTTCGCCGGAAGGCAGGCGAACCTGCGCCACGCCGTTTTCCTTTGCCATAAGCTGACCGGAAACACCAGCGGAACGAATCAGCTGTGCGCCCTTGCCAGGATACAGTTCGATGTTATGAATGACAGTACCAACCGGAATGTTTTCAATCGGCAGGCAGTTGCCAGGCTTGATATCTGCGCTTGCAGAAGAGATAACAGTGTCACCGATGGACAAGCCTTCCGGTGCCAAAATATATGTCTTCACGCCGTCTTCGTACTGCAGCAACGCAATGTTTGCGGTACGGTTCGGGTCGTATTCGAGTGTCATAACGGTTGCAGGCATATCCATCTTATTGCGCTTGAAATCAATAATACGATACTTCTGCTTGTTGCCGCCGCCCTGATGACGAACGGTGATGCGGCCATAGCTGTTACGGCCGGCCTTTTTCTTGAGCTTTTCAAGGAGGCTCTTCTCCGGTTTCACCTTAGACAGACCCTTATAAGAGAGAACGGTCATGTTTCTTCTTGACGGGGTTGTCGGGTTGAACGTCTTAATCGCCATTGTTAGTGATTCAACTCCTTAATAACCTGTTACTTGTCGGGATAACTTCCCATAGTCGCCACAGCCCTTTGCTGCGGGTGTTCGGGGGATGCAGAGCACCGCGCCCCGCTATGCTTTCTACTCGGCAAAGCCGACGCAGAAATTACATCATGTTTTCGAAGATTTCAATCTTCTTAGAGTCCTCTGTCAGTGTGACAACTGCCTTCTTGACATCAGGACGCTTACCAGTGTGGACGCCCATACGCTTCCACTTGCCCGGCAGCTTGATGGTGTTGACCTTAGCAACCTTGACGCCAAAGATTTCCTCAACAGCCTTCTTGATTTCAATCTTGCCTGCACCCGGTGCCACTACAAAAGTGTACTTGTTGTCGCCAAGACCTTCCATAGAACGTTCGGTGATAACCGGCTTACGGATTACATCATGTGCGAATTTCATTATGCGTACACCTCCTGGAGCTTTTCAACTGCTGCCTTGTCGATGATGAACTTGTCAGCATGCAGGATGTCATAAACGTTGAGTGTAGAAGCAATGGTGGTGCGTACGCCCGGGATGTTTGCCGCAGACTTCACTACGTTGGTGCGAACTTCCGGGGTCACAACCAGGCTCTTGCCGGTGCTTTCTACGTCTGCCAAGAACTTCTTAAAGGTCTTGGTCTTGATTTCGCCCATATCCAAACCGTCTACCACGATAATCTGTCCAGCCTGTGCCTTTGCAGACAGTGCAGACAGCATAGCCAATCTCTTGGTCTTCTTGGTGAGAGAGTAGTTATAAGAGCGCGGCTTCGGACCCAGTGCGATACCGCCGTGTGTCCACTGCGGAGAGCGGATTGAACCCTGACGAGCACGTCCCGTGCCCTTCTGACGCCACGGCTTGATGCCGCCGCCGCGAACCTCTGCACGTGTCAGTGTAGACTGTGTACCCTGCCGACGGTTTGCCAAGTGGTTCTTGACCATTGCATGCACAACGGACATATTCGGGTCAATGCCGAAAACTGCATCGCTCAGTTCCATTTCGCCGGTCTTCTTACCGGTCATATCGTAAATTGCTACTGTAGACATGATTGTTCCTCCTTTCCCTATTCCTTAGTTCTTAACCGTGTTCTTCAGGAACACAATACCGCCCTTAGGACCCGGAACAGCGCCGCGAACGGCAATCAGATTCAGTTCTGCGTCAACCTTCACAACATCAAGGTTCTGAACGGTGACCTGTTCGTGACCCATATGACCCGGCATCATTTTGCCCTTCATAATCTTAGACGGGTCAGAGCATGCGCCCATAGAACCCTGATGGCGGTGCATCGGACCTGCACCATGGCTCATGGGGCCTCTGTGTGCATTGAAACGCTTAATGGTACCAGCATAGCCTTTACCCTTTGAGATGCCGGTAACATCAATGCAATCGCCTTCTGTGAAAACGTCTGCCTTAACGACATCGCCGAGGTTGTAGGAAGTGCAGTCCTCCAGACGGAACTCCTTGAGGTACTTCTTGAGGGCTTCGCCAGCCTTCTTCAAGTGACCTGCCTCTGCCTTTGTCAGCTTCTTTTCAGCAATATCCTGAAAACCGAGCTGTACAGAGTTGTAGCCTTCCTTTTCGAGGGTCTTGAGCTGTGTTACAGTGCAAGGACCCGCCTCGATAACGGTGCAGGGAATCACTTTGCCTGCCTCATCAAAAATCTGCGTCATGCCGATTTTCTTGCCGATGATTGCTTTTTGCATGTTGTTTTTCCTCCTTAAAGGTTATTGGTTGACTGCATTTGCGGTCAACATGACCCCGCCGCTTTCTATTTTAAGCGGCTGGTTATATAAAGTGCTTCAGCACACCTTACATTCAAAAAATCAGATTTTGATTTCGATGTCCACGCCAGCCGGCAAATCCAATGTCATCAGGGATTCCACGGTCTTCTGCGCCGGATTCAGAATGTCAATCAAACGCTTATGGGTGCGGCGTTCAAACTGCTCACGGCTGTCCTTGTACTTGTGTACTGCGCGCAAAATGGTGATTTTTTCGGTTTCTGTCGGCAGCGGAATCGGACCGGAAACCTTTGCGCCGCTGCGCTTTGCAGTTTCAACAATCTTTTCTGCGGACTGGTCAATCAATTCGTGGTCATAAGCCTTTAATCTGATGCGGATTTTTTCTGCGTTTGCCATGGTGTTTTTTCCTCCTCGTACTTTACAGTCGTACATATTCACAATGTGTCGACTCGTTACGGAGAGAAACTGCAACCCTTCCGCGCGTATCGCAAACGGGCATAAATAGAACCGGACAAACCAATGCTGTTTGTAATCCGGCTTACAGGCACACAGGCGGTTCATACTGTCGGCTGACCGGCAAACACCGGAAGTCCCGAACTTACATAGGAACACTGCGTGTAAAGTAAAATTAGCGAGTTTCTCAACCGCCCGATTGTCGGACCTACTCCATCGAAGTTACCCGGCTGCGCCGGCAATCTCCGATATCATCGCACGACCTGTTCATCACAGGTGCTTGTCTAGTATACTGCATCTTCTTATCAAAGTCAAGTTTTTTGCATCACATTTTAATTTTTTTCTAACCCTATCGACGAATACCAAATCCCCGCCCGCAGCTCCGCCGTGGCACAAGTTTTCAGAACCGCTTTGCAGAAAGGATTGCCGCCCTGTCATCCAACACCATCGGCACCGCCTTTCACAAAAAGGAAAAGCACAACCGCTATTGCAGTCGTGCTTTAATGGTGGAAGTTAACGGGATCGAACCGCTGACCCTCTGCTTGTAAGGCAGATGCTCTCCCAGCTGAGCTAAACTTCCAAATGGTGACCCGTGGGGGAATCGAACCCCCGTTACCGCCGTGAAAGGGCGGTGTCTTAACCGCTTGACCAACGGGCCATTTACTGGTAGCGGTAATTGGACTTGAACCAATGACCTTTCGGGTATGAACCGAACGCTCTAGCCAACTAAGCTATACCGCCATATCAGTCGCTTTTTACTTGTCGTGTTGTCCGCTGTTCATCAGCGACATGTATTATTATATGCGATAAGTCGTGAATTGTCAACACTATTTCTTTATTTTTTTTCAAAAATTTTTAAGAATACTTTAGACCCACCAAATCCGCTCTTTTTTCTGCAATAACCCCTTCTTTTATCAACTTTTGGAGCACTGTTTTCTGGCAGACCTTTGCCCATGCTGTTGCATAAACCTCTTTCGCCGCAGTACCCTGCGCAAAAGAAACCCCCAACACCTCTCCCAAATGCACACGTTGTGCCGCAGGCAACGGCTGCGACAGCGCACTCGCAACCGGAGGGGTATCTCCCAACAGTCCCAAATCAAACAGCCTCTGTGCGGTTGCAAGCGATTGCGGCAGTGCATATCGTGCCAGCTCATCATAAAACATCTCATCCCACTGGTGTGTCTTACGCATCTGCTCTTTGGTCTGCAGAAAGTATTCCTCGCTCGCCATTTCTCCGCGGTCTGGAATCGGGTCATCAAACGTGGTGTCAATATAATAAATCGTGTCATATAGCCGCACGGCATTCCATCCGTGGTTCATGCCGGCGTCCGCAATATAAATCATGTCCATCCCCGCTGCGGCACACAGCATCATATAGGCACGTGCATAGCCCGAACAGACCGCTTTCCCGTCCACCAGTGCCCCTGCCGCCGTAAATGCCGTATCCGCACCATTGCTCTGTACCAACGCTGCCTGCTCCGCAATTTCCACATCATATACGCAATGTTTGACCACATAGTCATGCAGCACCTGCAGCCGCTCCCGTATGCTCATATCCTGCGTAATCAAACCCTGCGCAATACCCTTGGCAAGCAAGGCTGCCTGCTCCTGTGCCGCCATGTTTTCAGGCACCACTTCAAATGATACCAGTCCGTTCCCATGGGTGGTGCAGCGCAGCGAAAACGCATACGGCCACGTAGCCTCCAATGCACGGAACAAATCTTGCTCGTCCACATTATCTTTGAGCTGTGTAGTGATTTTATTTTGACTGCGGTCGGTTTCTAAATTTGTGCGAAGAATCTCCGCTGCTCGAAATGCATTGACGCCCTGCAGCACATCCCGCTGCAAAACATGCGGTGCAAACACCCACACCGCACAATATGCCACTGCAAACGCACCTGCAAACCGAATCAATATACGAAACACAGTATGCATCCAAAACCTCCTAGCAAAAAAGACGAACGACAAAGCCGTTCGCCTTTCTTCTGTTCAAGACTGCCAATATCACATCATTTTCACTGTATAATACACTGCAGTGATAAACAAATATCCAAAAACAGCAAACAGCAGATAATACGCAACCTGTGCGCCCGCAATCGCCCCCAGTGCCACAAACAGCACAAGCAGCAACGCCGATACATACATCATCTGATACGCATGTGCGGATGCAAACAGCTGTGTCCGTCTGCCATCCACAATGCCTTCCACCTGTTTTCCGTTCTGCACCTTCCGCAACACATAAAACTGCGCCAACGCAATCACTAGCGCAACTGCCGCACAAGCATATGCAGCATACTGGTAATTGGCACTATTCAGTGCACGACGTGCAAATGACAGCAGCACCGCTGCCACACCACAATCCAACGAAATGATAAAAAACTCACGCAAATAAGAGTGGTAAATCAAATAGTAAATTGCCAATGCCGGCAAAATAATATAAAACAGCTTAATCGAAGTCGGACCAAACCGCTGAATCACCAGCATGCACACAACCACCACCGCTGCTACAATGCTGATATTGCGCCCACGCCAGATGGAATACTGCACATCCGCATGCTGTTGGTGCTCTCGAATGGTCTTTCCCACGCCTGCAAGCAGAAGCGCAACCCCAATCCACAGCACAACCTGCACCACCGTATGACCTACCCCATAGGTATTGCCATGGCTAATCAACCGATACAAAAAAATCAGACCAAAAATCCCAAACAAACACAACGTAAAGACCATTAACACTTTATTGGTTATAAAGTCCTTCTCGATTGGCTTACGATTATCCGCCAAGAAAATCAACTCCTACTTATTCTAAATTACCGCTTTGGTACTGCAACGCCGCCAAAGCCACAATGGGTGCCGTTTCACAGCGCAAAATGCGAGGCCCCAGTGAAACACACGCCAAGCCTGCCTGCACCGCAGCGGCCACTTCACTCTCTTCAAACCCGCCTTCCGGCCCAATCATCACAGACACGCAGGACAACGGTGCCGCCGTTAACGCCGCACGAAAGCTATGGTGCCGCTCGCCCTCATACAGCAGCAGTGCGGTGTTCGCCTGCCGTGCATGTGTCAGCGCCTGCGGAAAGGTCATGGCATCCTGTATCATCGGAACACGACCTCGTCCGCTCTGTTTTGCGGCTTCTTCCGCAATTTTTCTCCAACGCATGCACTTTTTTGCCAGCGTGCGTGCATCCGGACGTGAAACACAGCGTGCACCCACATACGGAACAATTTCCGTGACTCCAAGCTCTGTTGTTTTTTGCACAATCAAATCCATTTTATCCGACTTTGGCAATGCCATCAGCAAGGTCACAGCCAGTGAAGACTCTGCCGCCGACGGCTGCACCGAAATGATTTGCGCAGTCACACAGTCCGCCTGCAATTGTGCTATGGTGCATGAATACTGCGCACCCGCCGCATCGCATATCGTCAACACATCTCCAATCTGCATGCGCAGCACATGCGCAATATGATGTGCGTCTGCGTCTGTCAGTACAATCTCCTTACCTTGAGGGGAGGCATCAATAAAAAATCTTGGCAACGGATTTTCCCTCCATATCTAAGGGCATATCATTTAGCCTTACTATTTTAACAAATAAATCTGATATTGTCCAGATAATTTCTGTCATGCCAAAAGATATTGTGCCGTAAAGCGTACCCAATCGCCCTTTTGTGCCCTCTCTGCAATCGAGAATCCGACCGCTTCCAGTGCCGCCGCAACTGCGTCTGCTCGCTCCGAAAGAATGCCCGAGCAAATCAGCGTACCGCCTGTTTTCAGCTTTTGGGCAAAGAGTGCTGTCATGCCGATGATGACATCCGCCACAATATTGGCAACAATCACATCATATTCTGTTCCCAGTGCCTCAGCAAGTGCGGCATCCTTTGCTGCATCGCCGCAAAAGCCTTTTCCCACAGAAACTCCATTTTTTTCGGCATTTTCCTGTGCGGTTCTCAAGCAATTCTCATCAATGTCCACCACAGCCTGCACATCTGCGCCAAGCATCGCAGCTGCAATGGCTAAAATGCCGCTTCCTGTGCCCATATCCAGCACACGCATCCCCTTTTGCAGGGTTTGCTCCAGTGCCACCATGCACAACTGGGTGGTTTCGTGGCTGCCCGTTCCAAACGAGGATGCCGGGTCAATTTCCAGAATCATGCGGTCATTCTGTGCGATATAGTCCTCCCAAGAGGGCTTGACCACAAACCGTTCTCCCACAGGAAACGGCTTGAAATATTGCTTCCAGCCCCATTCCCAGTCTTCCTGCCGTACGGTAGAGATTTCCGCAGTCAACCGCCCAAAGGCATTGTTTTCCTGCGCCGCCCGCAAATTTTCCAACCCTGCATGCACTGCCCGCAGTTGTTTTTCGCCGTCTGCATCACGGGTCAGATAAATCTTCAGTTTGGTTTCCTCGCTGGACTTTTCCCGCACCAAATCTTCATCGACATAATCCCAGTAAATCTCTGTGTTTTCCAAGAATTCTTGGAAGTCTTCCGCATCCTCTAACACATATCCTTCTATTCCCACATCATCCAAAAGCAACGCCACCGCATCAATGCCTGCAGTTGTTGTATAGATGGTGACCTCTGTAAAATCCAAAAAGGCTCCTCCTTCATTTGGTTTGCCAAGAATCGGTAACGTTTATTTTACCCTATCTTTGTGAAAAAAACAAGTTTTTCTGATAGAAGTTTCGAGAATCTTCACAGTCCGTGTTCGGTTCCTACCACAGCACTGCGTTCCAACCTCGGTCACGCCTGCAGAAAGGGCGGTGGTTTTTCCTTGCCCCCGCCCTTTGTGTGAACACTTGCCCTACAAGCAAATCATGCCGTATTTCTGTGAAAAATATTTGATAAGGCGTGGCTCCAGCTCCCAAGTGCCATCATACAGCGCAAGCCCTGGATAAATACGCAGTGCACGCTCCAAAATCTCCGGCTGTTCTGCCCAAAGACACACGGGACGAGAGAGCATAAACACCTGCTCTTCAAACCGCATCAGGTCTTCTTCGGTTTCCAGATACAGCTTGATTGCCCCCGCATCATCTTCCGCCTCCAGCAGCCGCTCGCTAAAATGGCTGTCCATCTCAATTTCATCCGAAATATTGATGGTTGGTTCAATGAAATGCATCACTTTGCCGTCCGATGCCGCTAAAAACTCACTATGGTCACGCTGCAGCACTTCTGCCCCCTGCCAGTGCCGCAGCGCCTGCCGCAAGGCCTTTGCCTCCTCCGCTCTACTCGGCACAAAAAGCTCTGCATTTGGAAAATGCCGCTGTTCTGTAAGCCATTCCGGCGCAATACGCACACCCAGTGAAATCCTTGCATAGGGTGCCGCTTGCAGCAGTGCGTCCTCAATCACATCTGCCGTTTCTCCCCGCAGCACAACGGTAGACACCCCGATGCGCTGCAGCACTGCAATAGCAGCCGTCACCTCTGTACCAAACGGCAGCATCCCATCTTGTCCCACGGTCAGTTCTGCAACCAGACTCCTGCCGCAGACATCGGTCACCGCCAGCACTTGGCAGCGCAAAGATGCAAAGCTTTCCGAACTGCGCAGATACAAGAAGTCCGCTTGACTGGGTAAACCCGGACGCAAAATCGTCTTATATTGTTCAATCAAGGTTTCCGTTGGATGCGCATCCATTGCCGATGATGTTTGCGGACCTGGCAAACTGCGCAGCACCGCCCCTACGGGAATATGTTCCCGCACCGCCTCCGCAACCGAAGCGCATGCCTCCAGCGAACCCGCAACCGCCGACTGGCAATATTGCGCTTGGGTTTGGTACACCCGGAAATCTGCACTCTCTGAAAGCATGATGTGTTTTTTACAGAAGGGAATCTGCTCCATTTGGCATTGTTCCTCCAAGCAACTCTCCATATTCTTCCGCCTTATGCCGGATTCGTGAGGTTCGTCCATGTGCCGTCTTGCTGCACGATATATTGCGCTGGCTGTGCTGCCGCTGTCTTGCAAAGCGCCAGTGCCGTTGCCAATTGATTGTCTATACCGCTCAAATACCCCCCTTGCTCCCGTGCTAAGCTGTCCAGCTGCGCCAGCACTTCCGGCGTGGCAATCACCGTTGGCAAAAGCCCGCAGCTTTGTTCAAACTGCCGCAGTGCCTGCAAAACGGTTCCGTCAAACGTGTCCGCCCCAGTGTCCAAATAGCCCAGCAGCTGCAGCCGCTCTGCCATTGCCGAAACCGCATCTCCTGTTGCGCCCGGCACCAAGACGCTGTCCGTATCAAGTGCCGATAACTGCACGTCCTCCGAAAGCACGCCCGTGTGCGACAAATAAATATCCGGCTGTATGGGAGCGCCATTATAAACACCCCGCACAGGTAGCTGAATCTCCATAGAGGTCAAAATCAAAACCGAATCCCCAATCGGCATATGATATTGTCCCACACCTTTGCCATAGGTTGGCGTGCCCAACAAAGTTGCCACACCCAAATCGGACAAAGAACCCGAAACCATCTCTGCCGCACTCGCCGTATTTTCATCCGTGAGTATGATTAAGCGATTCAATTGCACGCCGCCGCCCGGGGTATAAAACGCTTGTACGCCACCGGAATGTTCGCTGTAACGAAGCCCCAAATATTCTTCATTCGCAGCTGGCACCATCGTTTCAATCATTTGCATCGCCATATTCACCAAGCCGCCGCCGTTACCACGCAAATCCAGAATTGCCGCACGCACGCCCTGCTTGGCAAAGCCGTTCCAGATGGACACAAAGGCATCCGTATCCTCTTGTGACCCCATTGCCGCCACACGCACATAGGAAACGCCGTTGTCCAGCATACGGCTGTATACATGATGCGGCGCCGTCTTTTTTCTGGTCATGGTATAAGTATATGCGGTATTATTGCGAGATACCCTCACCGTCACCGTTGAGTTCTCCTCACCGCGCAGCATCTGCACCACGGTCTTGGAGTCCGTTCCAGTCACCGTAGTATCATCCACTTGCACGATGACATCGCCTGTCCGCAGCCCCGCCGCCTGCGCCGCACCGCCTTCGTAAACATCGGTAATGCACAAATTCGTATCAAACGTGATACCGATGCCATAAAAGGATTGCGCCAGCTGTCCGTACGTTGCCATATAGTCATCCCAAGTCATAAACTTTGAGTACGGGTCCATCGACTGCATAATATCATTGAGGACAGGCACAAATTCCTCTGGATGTTTTTCAAAATACTGCTGAAAATAATTGCGCAGCACTTCTCCGCTGTCCCCCTCAAGCCCATACCAATCCACGTACTGCATAATCGCATCGAACGTCGAATCCAGTTCAATCGTTGTGGAATCCATCCCACTGACCGTGGCTGCGGCTGCCGTTGTTCCGCCGCACAGCATGCCAAATGTCAGCAAAACTGCCGCCAACCGTTTACCAAAGTATTTCATGAAATACCTCTTTTCAAAAGAATCTTGCATACTTGTATCCTTAGCACCTGTATTCACAACGGCAAACCGCTGTATTTGAAAAATCGTTTGTGAATGCAAGTTCTTACATGCGGTCTGGGGCTTCTGCACCAATAATGGTCAATGCGTTGCGCACCGCTTGGCGTGTTGCCTCACACAGCACCAACCGTGCATCCCGCAGTGCGGGCTCTGCATCCTTGATGCGGCATGCATTATAAAAGTGATGAAACAGCGATGCCAGCGACACGGCATATTTATTCAGACGGGATGGGTCACGGTCACGTGCCGCCATCAAAATTTCATTCGGCAGCAATGCCACCGCCTTAATCAGTGCCGCTTCCGAAGGTTCGCACAGCACCGATAAATCCACCGCTGCCGCATCCGGCACAGCAACGCCTTCCTGCCCCGCCGCTGACAGCACACTCACAATGCGTGCATGCGCATACTGCACATAATACAGCGGATTATCGCTGTCCTGCCGCACTGCCAAATCCAAATCAAACTCCATTTGGGTGTCTGCCGCACGTGAATTGAAGAAAAAGCGTGCTGCATCAATCGGGATTTCGTCCAGTAAATCCCGCAGCGTCAGGCTTTTGCCCGTGCGCTTGGACATGCGCACAATTTCGCCGCCCTGCATCATCCGCACGAGCTGCATCAAGACGATTTCCAGCCGCTTGGTGCCGTCCAGCCCCAATGCATCCAACGCAGAGGTCAAGCGCAGCACATGTCCGTGATGGTCTGCGCCCCAGATATTGATAGCACGGTCAAATCCACGCTGCTCCAGCTTGTTGCGATGATAAGCAATATCTGCTGCAAAATAGGTGTAAAAGCCGTTCGCACGGCGCAATACATCGTCTTTATCGCATCCAAAATCGGTAGAGCGCAGCCACAGTGCGCCGTCCTTTTCATAGGTCACGCCCTTTGCGGTCAGTGCCTCGCAGGTTTCCTGCACAAAGCCGCTTTCATGCAGGGTGCTTTCCCGATACCACACATCATAATGGATTTTATAGCGTTCCAAATCTGCCTGCATTCTGCCGATATTGGTCGGCAAACCATATGCTGCGATTGCTTCTCGGCGTTCGTCCTCGCTCATGGAAAGTAGCTTGTCCCCGTGTGCTTCGACCAAATCCTGCGCCAGTTCCCGAATGTCTGCACCTTGATACCAGCTTTCGTCAAAGACGATGGCATCTTCCCCTCGCAGGGCTTGGATGTAGCGTCCTTCCACAGAACGGGCGAACTTGTCCACCTGATTGCCCGCATCGTTGATATAAAACTCACGGGTAACCTCATTACCTGCCCAGGTCAAAACCTCTGCCAGACAATCGCCCAGCACACCGCCGCGTGCATTGCCCATGTGCATGGGTCCTGTCGGGTTTGCCGACACAAACTCCACCATCACTTTTTCCGGATGCGCCGCCTGCGTGCGTCCATAATTTTCGCCCATCGCAAACACGGCACGCAGTGCTTCTGCATACCATGCCTTCCCGAGTGTAAAATTGATGAAGCCGGGGCCTGCGATGTCCACCTTGTCAAAATACGTGTCACGCAGCTGCATGTTTGCGCACAATGCTTCCGCAATTTTGCGGGGGGACAGGCGCAGCGGCTTGGCGCACTGCATTGCAAAGGAAGAGGACCAATCGCCGTTTGCGGCATCCTTTGGTGTTTCCACCGCAACGGATGGAATTTCCGCCTCCGGCAAAGCACCCGCTTCCACTGCCGCACGATAAGCATCGGCAACCAGTCCTGCCGCCTGTATTCTTGCGTTTTCAACCAGATTCATAGTGTTCTTACTCTCCTGTTTTCTGTTCTTTTGCGGCGTCCTTCACGGTCACCAAAATTTCAAAATGGTGTGTTCCCGTCATGGCATTATCCACCTCAATGGAATAATCAATCGACAGTTCTCCACCGTTCTCATCCACCGTATTGTGCACCCGTGACGCACGTGTGGAAACGGTCATCGCGCCATAGCCGGTTTGGTACAGTCCAACCTGTCGCTGTCCCTCGATAAACATCATATGGGAGGGATAGGTGCCCGTGCGAATCATGCTGACGGTTTTCCCGTCCATCTTAATGGTGGTGCGTGTCCCATCCAATCCTGTCAATTCACTTTCATCATATGAAATATAATATTTTCCTTGTCGTTGATACAGCGTGGCACAGGTCACCAAGTCAATCTGTTCTGTCGGAACATCTTCAAACTTCTGTGTGCTGCTGATTGCGACCAAAACCTCTTTTTTCACCAATGTTTCCTCTTTTTTCTTTTTAGTAGTCTGCAATATCAATCTGCTTTGCATCTCCTGCCGCTTCTCCCTGCAAAAACATCGCCGCATAGGCTGCAAAGGCATTCGGGTCATCCGAAACAAAAAATTCGGTTTCGCCCGTGCCATCCGCTTCTTCAATTTGCGCACGGGTGGCATTCGCCGCTTCCGCTCCTGAGTCAATCAAGGTCACGCCATCCCCCATATAGGCTGCAATCACGTCGCTTAACAGCGGATAATGCGTGCAGCCCAAAATCAACGTATCCACGTTTGCATTTTTGAGGGGTTCCAAATATTCCCGCACCACGGTTTCTGCCACAATATCGCCCGGAAACACCCTGCCATTCTCCACCAGCGGCACAAATAGCGGGCATGCCTGCATCAGCACGGTCACATCCGCACGTGCTCGCTGCAGGGTGCGCTCATAAGCACCTGACCGCACGGTCGCCACCGTGCCGATGACTCCGATTTTACCGGTTTTCGTGACCTCCAGTGCCTTGCTGCACGCCGGTAGCACGACCCCAATCATCGGAATCGGCACATCTGCCGCAACGGTATCCAACGCCACTGCCGATACCGTATTGCACGCCACAACGATTGCTTTCAAATCAAATCCCATCAAAAATGCAACATCCTGACGGGTATACTTCACAATGGTTTCCGGCGAGCGTGTACCATATGGCACCCGACCTGTATCTCCAAAATACACAATATGCTCCTGCGGCATAATTTCACGCAAGCGACGCACGGCGGTCAGCCCACCCAGACCGGAATCAAACACGCCGATGACACGATTATCCATTGACACGCTCCATTGCCAACGCGATCAGTCGGTCAAGCAGTTCCGAATAAGCGATACCGTCTGCTTCAAAAAGCTTTGGATACATACTGATGTTTGTAAACCCTGGGATGGTGTTAATTTCATTGAAAATAATTTCCTCATCCAACCATGTGCAAAAGAAATCCACACGGGAAAGACCCGTACAGCCCAGTGCCTGATAAATACGCAGCGCCGCAATGCGCACGGTATCCTGCGCCCGCTCGGAAATATGTGCGGGAATGTGCAGTGCAGAAGAGTTATCATTGTATTTTGCATCAAAGGTGTAAAACTCCTGTGTCGGTGCCACTTCTCCCACAACCGAAGCAATCGGCGTTTCGTTGCCAAGCACGGCACACTCGACCTCGTGTCCATCGATGAACTCTTCCACCAGCACCTTGTTGTCCCACTGAAATGCCTCTTCCAGTCCCAGAATCAGTTCTTTTTCATCCGCCGCCTTATGTACGCCCACCGAAGAGCCAGACGAGCACGGCTTGATAAACAGCGGAAAATCCGGCAGCTTGCGATAGATTTCGTGCACAATCATCGCCGCATCGCTCCGAAAGGACTTGCGGTGCGCCACATAGAAATTCGCCTGCCGCACGCCCACGGATGCCGCCGCCAGCTTGGTCAAGCTTTTGTCCATAGCGCAGGCAGATGCCGCCACGTCACAGCCGACAAACGGAATGCCGGACAGCGTCAGCAGCCCTTGTATCGTGCCATCCTCCCCGCCGCTGCCATGCAACACAGGGAAAACGCAGTCGGCATGCAAAATCTCCGTCCCGCTTTCCCGCAAAATCAGCAGTCCCTGCGTATTTCGGTCGGGTGAAATCACAGCGGGCACTAGTGCTTCCTGTTCCCACGCATGATTTTCTATCTTATCCGGATTGGCATCTTCATATAAAAACCAGTGTCCCTGCTTGGTGATACCCACCGCATACACATCATAGCGTTCTCCATCGAGATGCCGCAGGACGGATGCCGCAGAAAGCAAAGAAATATCATGTTCGGACGATGTTCCGCCGAATAAAAGAATCACGTTCAAAAGATTTATCCTCCCATGTATAGACAACCTATATCTACTCATTTTAAGTATACGACAAACCACCGTAAAAAACAAAAGCTTTTTTCGGGAATCCCACAAAAATTGTATTTCTTTTGCGTGCAACTCCCCTTGGACATAAATTTTTTATTCATTGTTGACAAACAATATTATACGCCGTATAATATTGTTCAAAGAGAGAGGGTGAGTAGATAAATGGCAGGATTTCCAATTGCCTCCTCTTTGCTGGATGCAATCGTGCTGCGGATTGCACAACGAACCGGAGAAGAGGGCACCTATGGCTATAAAATTACACAGGATGTGCGGGAGGTCATGGATTTGTCCGAATCCGCACTGTACCCTGTGCTGCGGCGTCTGCTGAAGGAGGGCTTACTATCCACCTATGACCGTGCATATGACGGTCGCAACCGCCGCTATTATCGCATCACAGCGTTGGGACAAGAACAAATGGTGCAGTATCTGCATGAATGGCATCGCTATCGCAGCAACATCGAGTCAGTATTATATGGAGGGACAGAGCATGAATAAAGCAGAATATCTCGCAGCTCTGGCGCACGAACTGTGTGGTTTGCCGCCGGAGGAGCAACGAAATGCACTGCAATATTATGAAGATTATTTTGCCGATGCAGGGATTGAAAATGAAGCCACGGTCATTGACGAGTTGGGCACGCCTGCGCACGTGGCACAGCAGATTTTACAGGATTTTCGAGAGCTTACAACCGTGCCACCGAAAGATACTCCCTTGCGTAGCCGCACAGGGTTCTCTCCTGCCATGCTGCTGCTCATCGTTGTGCTGTCTGCCATACTCTGGCCCGTGGCACTCGGCTTGATAGCGTTCCTGATTGCCCTGTTGGTTGGTGTTGTGGCCACCGCAATCGGGCTCTGCTTGGGCAGCATCGCCCTCTTTGGGGTCGGCATTGCAACCTTGATTTCCTCTGCGGCATCCGGTGTGCTGCTGCTGGGATTGAGCCTGCTTTTGCTGTCCGCCGGCATCCTATTGGGCATCGCCCTGTTCCGTCTAGGTCTTGCAGCTATCCCGCCGCTCCTTCGTAAGATTGTAAAATTATGCAAAAAGCCATTCGAAAGGAGACGCTGGTTATGAAAAAAATCTTAAAAATCACGGTCGTTCTTTTTTTGGCAGGTGTTTTGCTCAGCAGTGCCGGCTATGCCTTGGGCGGTCGCATTCCCGACACGCTCCTCTCAAAAATGGGGGATTACCTCGAAATCGGTCGTACCCATTTCGCTGAAAATCATTGTTTGGATTATGATGATGTGCCCAATCATGCGCCGGATTTTTATCGGGACAGCCTGCGTGGCTGGCATGATTGAACGAAACCATTGGTCAATTGAGAAAGGAATGTAAGAATTATGTCTGAAAAACGTTTGGTTCGCTCCCAGAAAGATTGCAAAATATGCGGTGTATGCGGCGGCATTGGGGAATATTTCGACTTCGACCCCACTTTGGTTCGTTTGCTCTGGGTGGTCTTAAGCATCTTTCCCGGCTCTGTCATCGGCGGTGTCATTGCCTATATCATCGCCGCTGTGATTATTCCGGAAACCGCTTCCTAACCTGCTTGCAAGAAAATTTACAAAACGCACTTGAAGCACTTGCTAAGATGTGATACGATAGAGCAAATCCACTCGAAAAAATGACCCCATCGGCATTTTTTTCGTATGCAAGAAACCCGAGGAGGCACATGTCTATGAACAAGGACGAAGAACTATCCCAAAACCAAGAGGTCATCCCAGAACCACTGCTTGACGATACGCAGGATGCCGAAGCGCTTGTTTCTGCCACACAAGAGAGTGACGAATCCGAAGAACCCGTCGCCGAGGACCGTGTCTTTGGCATGCCCCGTCCGATTTTCCGCGGCACTGCACTCGGGGTTGCCTGCGGATTCATTCTGCACGGCATTATCGGTGCCCTAGGATTTACCATTGACGGTCTGCTTCCGGTTGCCGGTTGCGGTGCCATTGGGTTTTGGATTGCCAAGAAACTGCACGAAAAGCAACAGGCGAAAGAAAAGGACGACACCGTCACTTTAACAAGCTCTGAACAATAAAACCCAACAAAAAGCGGAACCTTGCAAAAGGTTCCGCTTTTTCTTTTTTCAATTACCGTGCATCCAACATCTTTGCATATAACGGCATGCCCGTCAACGCACGGCGCAAAACCGGTGTCAATGCCATACAAATCACCACCGCAAGCACCACATTGACCGAGGAGGACACAATTTTGGTGCTCTGCCCAATCAACGCCGCCTTCAGCCCACTGCCGCTCAGCACCATCGTCAGCGTGCTGTTTGCAATATAAAAAGCGGTGGAAAACAGCGCTGCAAGGATGCTTGCCGCCAAATTGCGTGTATGCCGCAGTCCGTTTGCGCCCCCTGCCCATGCGATGCGTCCGGCAATGCCGCCCATCAAGAAAAATCGAATAAATGTCAGCCAAGCCTCCGGTGCATAGGCAGGATCTGTCAAATCAAACAGCATCGAACCCAAGCCCGCAGCAAGTCCGCCACGCCATCCGCCAAATAAAATGCCCGATAAAATACAAAACGCATTGGCAACCTTAATCATTGTTTTCCCCGTGGGGGTTGGAATTTGAATGGATAAAAAGCGTGTAGTAACAAATACAATTGCCGCCATAATCCCAACAAACACCATATCTCCCGTGCTGATTTTACGTGATTTTGCATTCTGCTGCATGATAAAGCCCTCCCAAATTTTTCGTTCTGCATACACTATAGCGGAAATCTGATATTTTTAAAACCGTCAATTTAGAATATTTTTTACAGGTCAGATTGTATCTGTATAGTTTTGCAATAAATGGGCACGCTAACAAAAAACAAAAGGAAGGGAACGATTATGCAACTTTCAAAAACGGCGTATCAGACACTCTTGCAAGAAAAATCCCCCAATTCCCCGCTCCTGCGGGATTTGCTGTGGGCGTTTTGCATTGGCGGGCTCATCTGTGTCGGGGGACAGGGCATCCTCAACCTTTGGAAAAGCGCAGGCATGGCACCCTCACAAGCCGCCAGTGCTGCATCGATTGTTTTAATTTTCCTAGCAGCACTCTTTACGGGCTTTGGCTGGTATGACAAATTGGCAAAGCATGCTGGCGCCGGCACCATCGTCCCCATCACAGGGTTTGCCAATTCCATCGCCGCACCCGCCATCGAATTTCGCAGTGAGGGTCTGGTACTGGGACTTGGCGCCAAAATGTTCGTCATCGCAGGTCCGGTTTTGGTCTATGGTATCAGTGCCTCGATTGTCTACGGCATCGTGCTGTATCTTCTGCAAATGGCATAAACACGCCACCTGCCCATAAAAAAACCGCAGAGAGACGAATCTGCGGCAGTGTATTTCGTATGAAGTTGGGCACAAAATTTCTTCGTCACGCCTGTGGTGTCCGTCTCCGAACAAATCTGTGCCGCAGGTTATTGGTGTTCCGCGCTTTTCGCAGTCTGCGGCGGAAGGGGTTGTGTTGGCTTCGCTTCACTCACATAGCATCCGCTCTCTGCACGTTCGCAGAGGTCACGCACCACTTCAAAAAGTTTTCCCATTGTGACAACCTCCTTTTGGGTTTCTTTCGTGTTTATCATACGTGAACCGCACCCAAAACGCAAGTCTGATTTTAAACGAATTGCACAAATTCATCCCCTCATTTATTGTTATAAACCAACAAAAACAAGCAGTTTTCGATGGAAAACCATCCCAATTCCTGCATCACTGAACAAAACAGGAGGAAGATTCATGGCAGTCAATCGTTGCGGCACGCATGCCCTTCGCTTTCCGCAGCCGACCTATATCACAGGCTTTGCATCCGTTGTCGGCAAAAAAGAAGGGGAAGGCCCTCTGCAGGATACCTTTGATGAAATCCGACGGGATGCTCATTTTGGCGAAAACAGTTGGGAAAAAGCCGAAAGTGCGTTGCAAAAAGAGGCCATTACGCTGGCGGCGGCAAAAGCCGGTGCAGAAGTCAGCGACATGCAGATGATTCTTGCGGGCGATTTGCTCAATCAATGCATTGGCTCTGCGTATGCCTCCCGACAATCCAATACACCTTTTGTCGGATTATACGGTGCTTGTTCCACCATGGCGGAGGGGCTGCTGCTCGGTGCCTGTCTGGTAAACGGCGGCTATGCTGACCGCTTGGTTGCCGCTGCCTCCTCGCATTTCTGCGCTGCAGAGCGACAATATCGCTTCCCCCTCGCCTATGGCGGGCAGCGCACCCCCACCGCACAATGGACCGCCACCGCAGCAGGTGCCACAGTTTTAGAAACCATCCAAAATGGCAGCAAAATCGTAGTGACAGGCGGTGCTTTCGGGCAAATGGTGGACCTGGGCATTAAGGATGCCAACAACATGGGGGCGGCAATGGCACCCGCCGCCTATCAAACCCTTGCCGACTATATGGCGGACACCAACACAACGCCCATTGATTATGACCTGATTGTCACGGGCGATTTGGCACGGGTCGGCGGTCAGCTGCTCGTAGACCTCTTTCAGCAAAATCACATCGATATTGCACCTGTCTATACTGACTGCGGCACGCTGCTGTTTCGCCCCGAGCAAGATGTCCATGCGGGCGGCTCTGGCTGCGGCTGCTCTGCGGCGGTGCTCTGCGGCAAGCTTCTGCGGGAACTGTCCGCAGGCAAGCTACGGCGGATTTTATTCGCCGGCACAGGTGCATTGATGAGTCCCACCGCTTTGCAGCAGGGACAATGCGTTGTAGGCATTTGTCATGTTGTAGAATTGCAGTACAGAGAGGAGCATGTATAAATGGAATATCTCCGAGCCTTTCTCATGGGCGGCGTCATCTGTGGCTTGTCCCAAATTTTGATTGACAAAACTAGATTGACACCCGCTCGTATTTTGGTGAGCTATGTGGTACTTGGTGTGTTTTTGACCGGCATTGGTCTTTATCAGCCCTTGGTGGACTGGGGCGGTGCGGGTGCAACGGTGCCCTTGCTTGGCTTTGGCTATGCTCTTGCAAACGGGGTTCTGCAAGGCATTTCACAATATGGGTTTTTAGGGGTCTTTCTGGGCGGCATCACTGGCACAGCTGGCGGCATTGCCGCCGCCATCGTGTTCGGCATGATGATGGGGCTGCTGTTCCATCCCAAAAGCAAAGCTTAGCGCCGTATGCTTTCCAACAGCATAAAACCCTCCTGCTGCACGCCGTCTTGGTGCACAGCAGGAGGGGTTTTCTTTGCTTTGATGAATTTCTTAAATCATAACCGTTGAAGTGTATTCAATTTTAATGCCGCAATCCTTGGTGCGTGCAATTTTCGCTTTATTGCCATTGCCGTCTTCCAAGGTCATTTTCTCCAATTTGTATCCGGTGAAGAAATTCGCCACTTCGCCCTCTACAAAAGCTGCCCAACTGGCTTTTTTCTGCTCTGAAAGCGTTTCTTCAACCGCTTCTACGCTTTCTGCTGCTTGATTCTGTTCATCCATATGCTGCAAACGCTCCTTTGTCCAATACTTTGTTTCCATGATACCGCACGCAACCGCCGTTGTCAAACCCTATCACGCTTGTGTTGGTATCAGCCGCAAAAAATTCTCTTTTTCCTGTAACATCTGCTGATACACGTCCTCTAGCCTGCCATAGTTCTGCGCACGCAAACACTCCGTCAAATCCGACAGCGCATCATATAGCGGTATCAGCCCCAAATTCCCTGCAACGCCCTTGAGCGTATGCGCATGCTCAAATGCCGCCGCATACTCCTGTGCCTGCACGGCGGTGTCCAGCTCTTCAAAGCAAGTATCTTGCGAAAACTCCTGCAAGCAATCTAGATAAAGTGCATCATCATTCAAAAATCGTGCCCTTACGCCGTTTAGGTCAATCCCCCAATCCTTTAATTTTTCCAATAACTGTTCCATTTCGTCCATAGGTATCCTTTCCTGCAACCCTCTTCGAACCTGTATCCATCTCCTCCAGCGGCATGTCCGCAAACGCTTTGTCTGCTTCATCCGCTCTCACTGATGCAGGCAGGTTCTTTTCTCTATTTGCTGTGGTACAAACCACATGCCTTTATACAGCATACTCTCTCATAAATATGCTGTTAAGACAACACTTTTTCAACTGGTGCGGCAAGCTCTCGATACTGCCGCACCAATTCCCGTGCCATTGCCAACGGGGTTTCCTCTCGCTGCAAGCGCAGGGAAAGATAGGGCTGCTGCCCTGCATTGAGCAGCAGGCGTCCCTTAAATGCAGGCAGTGCACACAGCGCACTGAGCCGTGCAAAATCCGCCTTTTCCCATGTCAGCCGCAAGCGCCCCTCTAGCTGCTTGAGCTCAACAATGCCCTGCTCGCTCGCCTGTGCACGCAGCAGCGCAATTTCCAGCAGTGCCACTGCCTGTGTCGGCGGTTCTCCAAAGCGGTCAATCAATTCATCCAGCATATCATGATAGGTTTCTTCCGTTCGCACCATGGCAATGCGGCGATATAAGTCCACCCGCTGCCCGTCATCCGGCACATAATCCGCTGGAATATTGGCGGACAGCATCAAATCTGCCGCACATTCTACACGCCGCGGCGGGGTTTCTCCCTTTTCTTCCAGCACGGCTTCTTCCAGCAGCTTCAAATATAAATCATAGCCGACACTCATCATGTGCCCGCTCTGCTCTGGTCCTAAAATATTGCCTGCCCCTCGAATCTCTAAATCACGCATGGCAATTTTAAAGCCCGACCCAAACTCTGCAAATTCTTTGACCGCTGATAATCGCTTTTGCGCAATTTCACTCAGCACCTTACCATTGCGGAAGGTCAAATACGCAAACGCATGCCTGCTGCTGCGTCCCACACGTCCACGAATTTGATGCAGCTGCGCCAGTCCCATACGGTCTGCATCTTCAATAATCAGCGTGTTGGCATTGGGGATGTCAATGCCGGTTTCAATAATCGTCGTGCACACCAAAATATCAATCGCACCCTCCGCCAAATCACTCATCACCGCGGAAAGCTCCCGCTGTGTCATTTTGCCATGGGCAACGCCAATGCGGGAGTCTGGAAATGCCGTTTGCAAGCGAAATGCAGTAGAATCAATGCTTTCCACACGATTGTGCAGATAGTACACCTGCCCATTGCGTGACAATTCCCGTCGAATGGCATCCTGCAGCATGGGTTCGGCATACTCCAGCACAAAGGTCTGCACGGGATGGCGGTCATGCGGCGGCTCTTCAATTGCCGACATATCCCGAATGCCCGACAACGCCATGCCCAAGGTGCGTGGAATCGGCGTTGCAGATAACGTCAGCACATCCACTTGCTTGGAAATTGCCTTTAATTTTTCCTTATGGGAAACGCCAAACCGCTGTTCCTCGTCAATCACCAGCAGTCCCAGATTTTGAAACTGCAAATCCTTGCGAAACAGCTTATGCGTGCCAATAATCAAATCCAGCATGCCGCTGCGCAGCTTTTCCAAAATCTTTTTTTGTTCACCCGCAGTCTTATAGCGTGACAGCAAATCAATGGAAATCGGATAGCCTTGAAACCGCTGCAGGCACGTTAAGTAATGCTGTCGGGCAAGCACGGTTGTCGGTACCAAAATAGCCGCCTGTTTTCCGGCAAGCACGCATTTCATAATGGCACGCAATGCCACTTCGGTTTTGCCAAATCCCACATCGCCGCACAGCAGCCGTTCCATCGGTCGGTCAGACTGCATATCCTGTTTGATTTCATCAATGCAACGCAGCTGGTCATCGGTTTCTTCATAGGGAAACGCTGCTTCAAATTCCTGCTGCCAATCGTCATCCGCCGGAAACGCAAACCCCGACACCTTGGCACGTTCGGCATACAGTTGCAGTAAATTTTCCGCCAGCTCCTTGGCTGCCGCTTTCGCTCGTGTACGGGCACGTGCCCAGTCCGTTCCACCCAGCTTATGCAGGCGTGTTTTTTCCGGCTCACCGCCCCCGATATACTTGGAGATTAAATCCAGATTTGTAGCAGGTACATACAAAAAATCCGTTCCTGCAAAGGCAATTTTGATAAAATCCCGTTCCACGCCGTCCATCTTAATTCGTTCCATGCCGATAAAGCGACCTATGCCGTGATGCTCATGCACCACCAAATCGCCGATTGTCAAATCCGTATAGCTTTTGACACGGTCCCGTCCGGATTTTTTGCGGGATTTTGGCTGCACACGGCGAGAGAGCACCTCTCCTTCCGTCATCAAGACAAAATCAATTTCGGGATATTCCAATCCGGCAGACACAGCACCTTCCGCAAGATGCACCTGCCCCTTTGGCGGCAATTTTTCTGAAATAGCGCAGGAAACCCCTGCGTCCTGCAAAACCTCCTGCATGTTTTTGCAGCGCAGTGCACTGCCGCAAAGCATGATGATGCGTTTTCCCTGTGCGGCATACATCGCAATATCGGCCGCTGCGATATCCAAATTGCCTGCATAAGCACTGACTGGATTGGCTTGAAAATTGACCAATTCCCGCAGCTGCATTTCCGGCACATTTGTCAAAAAGGTATCCAAGAGTATCCCATTGTGCTGCACAAAGTTATCCACAAGCTGTGGATAACTTTGTGCATATCCTATGCCTTGCCCCAAAAGCTCCCCTCGCTCCAGCAAAACCTCCATGTCCTGCTGCTGCCGCAGCTGAAAGCCCTTGACCGCTTCCCGCACACGTGCTGTGTCATCTATCAGCACAATGCTGTCCTGCGCCAAATAGGCAAGTGCCGTGGTTTTTTGCGGGTAAATCAGCGGCAAATAGCGGTCTGCACTTTGTACCGTTCCATCCGCCTGCAGTTGCTCCACATCCCGCAACAGATTTTGCTGCAACACCGCAGGCATCTTTTGTTTGGGATTTTTCAGGATTTCCTGCAGCTGCTCCGCCAGCCCCTCTGCCCCATTGGGTGACAACGCCGGCAATGCCTCGGCGCAGGGCAGACAAAGCAGATTTTCGGTTTCTGCCCCACGGCGCTGTGTTCCAATATCAAAAAAATGCATGGTGTCCAGCGTATCCCCGAAAAACTCCGCACGCACGGGCGCACGTGTCTGCGGCGGAAAAATGTCCAGCAAATCGCCGCGCAACGCAAATTGCCCCGCCCCTTCTACTTGACTGGTGCGGGAATAGCCTGCATAGGTCAGCTTTTGTGCCAAGGTTCGCAGTTCATAATCCTGCCCAATTTCCAGCCGCAGCGTGGCTTGCTGCAACTGCTCCGGCGGTATACAAATCTGCATAACCGCTTCCACCGATGCCACCACCAGCGGTGCACCCTCCTGCATCGCATGCAGCTTGGCAATCAATCTCTGTTCCGTTGCGTGGGACATGCCAATTGCTCGCATCATCACCAACTCACGATGCGGCAGCACCTGCACCGTTTTTTCCGTAAATGCTGCCAAATCCTTTGCAAACCGTTGTGCGCCCGGCTCATCTGCAGTGATGATGCACAGCGGCCGTGCGGTATCGCTGTGCAATGCTGCTGCTAAATGCGCCTTATGAATTGCCGAAAGCCCCACTGCTGCGGAGGGCGTTTTGCCTGTTCGCAGTGCTTGATGCAATGTTTGATATGCTTTCAGCTCTTTGATGCCATTTATTATTTGTTCCATAAAAATCTCCGCACTTCCCCCATTTCCCCTGTGCACACCCATTTTTTGCAATGCCAAAAGGGCAGATTGCTCTGCCCTAGTTCATTATATCGAATTGTCGACTATAAATTCGTCGGTTTCTGCCGCTTCTTCGCATCAGTGTCCGCCGCAAGAAGCATGCTCGTGCGCACTGCAGGAGGAACAGGCCGCATCGCAGCCCAAAATCTCAACCGGGTCTTTGCCCAGCTTGCGATAATAATCTGCAATGGCAGAATGCAGTGCCTCTTCTGCAAGCACCGAGCAATGCATCTTCACCGGCGGTAATCCGTCCAGTGCTTCTGCCACTGCCTTATTGGTCAGCTGCAAGGCTTCTTCCAAGGTTTTTCCCTTGACCATTTCCGTTGCCATGGAAGAGGTTGCAATCGCTGCTCCGCAGCCAAAGGTCTTGAATTTCACATCCTCGATGATGCCATCTTCTGAAACCTGCAGATACATTTTCATAATATCGCCGCACTTGGCGTTGCCAACTTCTCCAACTCCATTTGCGTCGGGCAATTCCCCGACATTGCGTGGGTTTGAAAAATGGTCTAAAACTTTTTCACTATATTGCATTTCAGCCGCTCCCTTTCTATCTATCCTTTTATCCTTCTTTTAGTGCGTGTGTAGTTCAGTTGCAGATGTCAGATTTGGCTTGCCGTTCTCCCAAACCGGGGACATTGCACGCAAGGTTTCGACCACATGGGTCAATTTTTCAATGGTATACGCTACTTCTTCTTCGGTGTTCTGTTCCCCCAGTGTCAAACGCAGCGAGCCATGCGCAATTTCATGCGGCAAACCTATCGCCATCAGCACATGTGATGGGTCCAGCGAACCAGTGGAGCACGCCGACCCGGTAGAGCCGCAGATGCCTTCCATATCCAAGCGCATAATCAATCCTTCGCCCTCAATGGCTTCAAACACGAAGGACGCCGTACCCGGCAAGCGATTCACAGGGTCACCTGTCATATGCGTATAAGGAATTTTCATCACGCCGTCAATCAAACGATTGCGCAGACCTCTAACATAGGGCAACACTTCGTCCATGCGTTCCACGGCATCCCGCAGTGCCTCTGCCAAGCCAATGATTCCTGCCACATTTTCAGTACCGGAAGCCAAGCCTTTTTCCTGTCCGCCGCCATGAATCAACGGTTCTAAGAAAATGCCTTTCTTGCAATACAGCAAACCAATGCCCTTGGGACCTCGAATTTTATGTGCAGACATCGACAGCATATCAATGCCCATTTCATGCACAGCCATCGGCATGTGTCCAACCGCTTGTACCGCATCTGTGTGGAACACTGCGCCCGCTTCATGTGTAATTTTTGCAATTTCTGCAAGGTTTTGAATCGTACCAATTTCATTATTTGCCGCCATAATGGTAACCAATGCGGTTTCAGCGGAAATTTCCCGGCGCAATTGCTCCAAATTCACATGCCCCTGCGTATCCACATCCAGATAGGTCACACGAAAGCCTAATTTCTCCAGATGTTCGCAGGTATATAATACCGCATGATGCTCTATTTTAGAGGTAATGATGTGCTTTTTCCCTTTTGCACCGTGTCCAAGCATAAATCCTTTGATAGCAAGGTTGTCTGCTTGCGAACCACCACCCGTAAAAATTATTTCATCTGCATTGCATCCGAGTGCTTTGGCAACAGTTTCTCGTGCTTCTTCAATGGCACGATGCGCCTCTTGTCCAATGCTATATAAACTGGATGGATTTCCATATTGTACAGAAAGATAAGGCTGCATTGCATTGTATACATTCTTGGAAATGGGGGTTGTTGCAGCATTATCAGCATAAACAAATTGTTTCATGGCTGAACCTCCTATATCATGTACTCTTCTTGCATTAAATATACACTAAATTAGTATGATTTTCAACTGTTGGTTTAGTAGAAAACATCCTCTGTAAAAACTGCTTTTTTTGTGCTTTTTTATCTCTTTTACGGAAATACACGGAAAATCTTCACAGCAAGCCACTTGCTTATACGCACCGACCATACCTTCTTTATTTTTATGTTTTGCAAAAGTCATTTTCATATATTTTACCCTTTTTGACGTTATAATGCAATGTTTTAAGGGTTTTTTTTGCAAAATTCACGTGTGTCAAGAAATTTTCAGCAATGCATTCGCCATACTTTTTTATTCACATCACCTTTCACTTTCTCTTAATAGAAATATATTGACATCGCCATACGGCTGTGTTACTATATTTCTGCAACTAATTTATGCGCTGATATAGCTCAGTTGGTAGAGCAGCTCATTCGTAATGAGCAGGTCGTGTGTTCGAGTCACATTATCAGCTCCAGAAAAACCGCCTTTTCGGATTGAAATGGCGGTTTTTATCAACTTTTAAAGTGTTTAAAAGTGTGTGCTGAATACCTTGTCCGTTATTTGTCCGTTATGGCGAAAAAAATATGACCGTATGCACTTCCGAGCGGGAGCACATACGGTCTTTTCTTATGCCTTGTTGCGGGTCGGGTGTAGGATGTCCTCAAGGACTTCTGCCGCCACTGCATCGGCGGTCTGGATGGCGTGGGCATAGATTTTATTGGTGGTGTTTGCGTCCGAGTGTCCAAGCCGAGAAGCCACCGCCTGCACGTTCGTGCCTGCCGCAATCAAGAGCGTGGCGTTGGTGTGGCGCAGGCTGTGCACATGAATCGGCGGTAAGTCGGTTTTGTCGATAAACTCCCGAAACCAACTGGTGATTGTGTCGGGGTGGATGGGTTCGCCGTTCCAAGTCGTAAACAAGCGGTCGTGGTCATGCCATTGGTCACCCAGCTTCAACCGCTCTTGTAGCTGCCATGTGCGATAGGGGCGCAGCAGGGCGAGGGCAGACGGGGAAATTTTGATAGCACGGCTCGAACTTCTGTTTTTGGTTTCATCACAAAACACGCCGAGGTGCGGCAGATACTGCGAGGTGCGGCGAATCTGCATGACGGACTTTTCAAAGTCAATATCTTTCCATTCCAAGCCGAGCAGTTCCCCACGCCGCATCCCCGTATATAGCAGCAGCTGAATGGCTGTGCGGTACTGGATGGGCGCAGACTGCAACAGGTCGAGCAGTTCGGCGGTTTGGTATTCGTCCAGATATGCCGACTGCTGGGGCTTATGGCGTGGCAGCTCTACCCGCTCGCAGGGATTGGAAAAAATGATTTGCTGTTTGACCGCATTGCCTAGCATAGACGATATGACACAGTGGCACTTGCGGACGCTTGCAGGCTCTAGGGTATGGGTTTCCTTTTTGGCAATAAACACTTCTTCGAGCGGGAGCTCTAGCGCATCAGCAATGGCATGGGCGGTCTTAACGGTTACCCCATTGCCGTTTGCGGCACTGCTGACGGTACGCTCTCCCAAGCCTGTCCGCTTGGCAAAGGCGGCAAATGACCCCAGTGCCCGTATCAGCACCTTGAGGTCTACAGCGGCGATATACTTCACATCACGGCGCACGCCCTTTTCCTGCAAATTGTGATAGAACTCCGCAAGGTAGTGCGGTTGCAGCTTTTCTAAACGTACGTGCCCAATGGCGGCGTTAATGAGCGGCATAAAGCCCCGATAGCCTGCAATGGTGCGGGGACGCAGACGGATTTCTGCATATTCTTTAAACCACCGTTCGGCAAAGTCTGCAAAGCGAATTGACCCATCCAGCACTTGCCCCGTACGGCAGCGTTCTTCAAACAAGACCTTTTGCCGTTCCAGTTCCTTTTGCACTTGCTTTTCGGTCATGTTCGGCTCTGGCTTCCATGTGAGCGTGTGCTCTATCTGCTTGCCTGTGATGTCATACCCGCAGGATACCCGAATATTATAGCTATTCCCCCGCTTTCTGACGGTTGCCATATGCGCCACCTCCTGTATACGATGAATCCCGCTAGGTACAACACCGAGCGGGATTTTTCTGTTTTTATGCAAACACTTTGACGAGTTCAATAAAGCACTGCTGTATGGATTCCACCTTTGCCACCTCTTCGGCAGTGTATACGGCGTGTGTCTGGTAGATGCCGTCCTGCAATAGGAACACCTGCACGGTTTGTTCCTGTGGGCTGACAATCCAGTATTCGGGCACGCCTGCACGCTGATAGGTGTTCAGCTTGACGAGCCTATCCGCCTTTGCCGTTGAGGGCGAAAGCACTTCCATGACCACGGTCGGCGCACCGAAGCAATATTGCTCCCGCAGCTGGTCGGGGTCACAAATGACCGTAATGTCCGGCACAAGCACGGTGGGCACATCGTCCGCCGTCTGCTTCTGGCTGTTCGGCAATAACACTTCAATTTCCGCAAAGGCTTTGCAGGGCTTGCCCTCTAGGAAGTTGCGCAGCTGCTGTAATATTGCACCCTCCACGGCTTGATGGGCGATGGACGGGCGTGCCTGCAAGACGGGCACACCGTCAAAGAGTTCATAGCGTTCTACCGTATCCCAAGCGCAATAGTCCGCATAGGTGCAATGGTCTTGTTTGGGTAAAGGCATGGGGGACGCTCCTTTCTCACGTTAATTTGTCAAATTACTTTGCATCAACTTCGCCATACTTCCCTAAAATTGCATCAACCGCTGTACGGTCGGCAGGGGCAGCACGCCTATAGTTTTTGATAAGCTTTTGCTCTTCTTCTGTTACATTTACATTTTCTGAATCGCTATTGTGCATTGAGCAATCAGAATAATTGAAAGTATTAACACTAAATTGCGGCAATTCTTTCAGCAAAGGATATAACGTAATTGAAAGGTCTTTTTTCTGACCCGAAATATCAATTTTAGCAAGCATTACTTTTAACAATTCGACCAAAGCATGTGCATCATCTTTTGCAATAGTAAACACTTTTGAAAGAGTTTCATTCTCCCCATAAAAATCAAGCAATGTTTTAAATACTATATCAACACGTTCCTTAAACTGCTCTGCATCGCTCCCGCAGGACATGGATAACGGTTTATCTATTCCAATGGTCGAGTCAATCGAAATATTATATATCTCACAAAGTTTAGCCAATGTATCAAGGCTAACCCGTGTTCGACCAGTTTCGAAGCTACTGACTTTTTGATTAGTAGAATGAATCATTTGAGCCACTTCTTCTTGACTTAATTGCGCATTTTCACGTGCTTTTCGAAGCTTTTTCCCAACTTCTTTATAGTAATTTTCCTCTTCAATATCATACATGAATTAACCACCCCCGCTATTAAGTAGTGTACCAATTATTTTATCATGATTTGCGAAATTGTCAACAAAGTCCCCAACAAAATCAAGAACTTAATATTGACATACAACATATTCAAGGATATAATAGGTTGTCCAACAAAATCAAGGAGAAAGGTGTAGATGCTATGAAATCGTACGAGTTAAATTTTAAATATGGATTAAAAGCATATATCACAGATAAATATATCAAGCATACAGCTCTTGCAAAAAAAGCAACCATCAAAGCAGATGTATTTTCAAAGATTCTTAATACACGACGTGGTATCTCCGTAGAAGAAGCTATGAAAATATGCGTTGCATTAGGTGTAACAATCGAAGATATTATAAACTATTTTCCAGATAAAACAAGCGTATAACTCACCCCATCGAGCGGGAACGACAGCAAAGGAGTGAACCACTATGGCACTGCCCAGAGTACGAACAGCCAGACAAGCCGCCGAAGAATTGAAGCGACTTGACCCCGAAACAAAGCTGTGCGAACGACACATAAGATTTTTGATGCAGAGCGGACAAGTCCCCACCATCCACGCAGGGAAGCGGTTATTTATCAATCTTGATATTCTTCTGGACTATCTCGAAAGTGACCAACTGCAAACCCTGTCCGAACCCGCACCCACCACCTACGGCATCCGCCGCATTGCAGAGTGATGCCCCTATGCACCGACAGACAAAAGAAAAAGAACCCGCCCAATGCCGACCAAAGCAAGCGAGTTCATTTCTTACACAACACCCAGAACGGGCGAATCTTTACGTTTAGTATAGCACGCCCGTTCGTGATTGACAAGAGAAAGAGATAGACAACATGAATCCATTCTATACCGATACCCCGTATACATACAGCACCACGCTTGACGGTGTGCCTTTGACCGCAAAAACCTATTATCCCAACATTGCGACAGAGTTTGAAGCGAATGCCATCCCCCTGTGCGACCTTGCGAGAAAGGCAGACATGACCCCCGAACAGCTACGGGCAGTGCTGTTTTTCGGCGCACGGTTGAAAGGGGATGCCTTTATTAAGATTTGCATGACACTGAACTGCAAGTGCGGGTACATGATGCAGCGTGAACCGAACGAGCTCACGCCACACACCAACAGCTACGGCAAGAAGCTCCACCGCCTACACACGGCATATGAACGCCTTTGGGCGCAGGGACTGCCGATGGATGGAACAAATCGGCGCATGCTTCGCCGTGTGAAAGCCGTGCTTACCTTGATGGAAGCGGGGCAACTGCTCCACGCCGCACAGTGGCGGCATGCTATGCAAAACTTGCGATTCGCCCGTGAAATGGTCTTTGTGCTTGCTGCACGGTCGGACGATTGGACACGGCTGACCCCCAACGCCATCCGAGCACTGCGGGTATCGGAAAAGCTGTAAAATCCCAAGCGCTTGGGCATGATACCTAACCCTTGCAGTACACTAAGCACGCTTTTGGGCTTCCGCAGGAAGCGGAGCGGGTGCACCAAGTACCACCCAACGAGCGGGAGCACATCTATATCCCGCTCGTTCGACTATGACAGCATGGAGGTTTTGAAACGCATGACGATAACACGGGAAACCTTAAAACAATATGACCATCTGGCGAAAGAATTGACGGAACAGCGCACCCGCATCTGTCAGCTGGAACGCCATGCCGCCATAGAGCCGCAGCTATGCAGCTCTGACGAGCTTGACAAGCAGAAAACGGAGCTTGCACAACTGGAAACGATGGTTGTGCAGCAACGCACGGCAATTGAACAGTTTATTAAACAGATTCCCGACAGTATCGCACGGAGGGCAATGCGTATGCGCTATGTTGACCGCAAGACATGGTTGAGCATTGCCCTATCGCTTGGGTATTCTGACGAAAGCAGCGCAAGAATGCTGTGTGAGCGGCAAATGGCACGCCAACGCAGGGCAGGACATGAACCAAAGGAGAATTAAAAATGTATTATGACACGCTAGACATTGAAGATTTATATAACCTCACGGATGAAGAAATTGACGCACATTTAGCCGCTCTGGACTGCGTACGGGTGAACTGTACTGCATGTGGCGCATCCCTTTCCCTAGATGATTGTGTTGTAACTCAAAAGGGCGAACCCTATTGCAGAGAATGCTATAAAACACACGTTGACCCAAAGCATCACGTGCGTGACCACTGGCGCAACTGGAAAATACGTTGACCGATTAAGGAGATTTGACCGCTATGCAGATTAGAAAACAGCAGGCAAACGCACAGCATTTTTGCTTGACGCAGTTTTCGGCGAGTGTTATGACCCGCCAAACCCCTGCCCAACGTGCGGAACGGAAGCACATCACCACCGAGGGCAAGCAAAAAATCAATTCCATGCACCGCAGAATACACTTGCAGCAGCTGATTTGCTTAAATTTTACAACGGGCAAAGATTTATTTATCGAGCTTGACTATGCAGAAGCCCACACCCCCGCAGACTGCGAAAAGCTCCTTGCCAAATTTCACCGCACCATGCGCCGCTATTTTGCAAAGTATGGTGCGGTTTATCGTTACATATGCACCACAGAAACACACAGCAGGGACGGCGAACCCGTCCGACCGCATCACCACGCCATTGTAAGCCACATACAGGGCACGGATATGCTTGGACTGATACAAGACCTATGGAAGTATGGCGGCGCAGATGTGCGCACCCTGCGGGAGTTTACCACGGGTTTTGAGGACACCGCTATCTATCTGCTAAAAGAGCGCAAGCCCTGCGGCAAACGTGCCTACAGCACCAGCCGCAACCTGCGGCAGCCGAACCCGCCCATCCGCACCAAGCACAGCGAAACCGCACGTGCAGAAGTACCCCAAGGCGTGACCGCTGTGCAGCATGAAGTGCGGGAAAACGCCTTTGGACGCTATGAGATTATGACAGGCAGGATTTACGACCAGAGGGCATTTGCTCGCTATTGGAAGCAACAGCAGGCGCAGGATATTTCTGACCGATGGCGCAGGACACGCCATGCACTGCAACCCCCGCACGGGCACACACAAGGGCAGCACGCCCATTTAGGCTTGTAACGGGGTCTAACTAAGCGACACACGAAAAACAGGGAAAACGGCTTGCTTTGGACAGGCTGGGACAAATAGAGGGCTTCCCGTCATATGAAAAGATTTCTATGCTTGGGGCAAGGATGGACAGACACAGAAAACCGCAATCAAAGCTTTGCTTTTTGGTTTACCATGGGTTCAGCGTCTTTTTGTGCTGTCCTTTTTCTGATGATAGCGGGAAAAGCATAAATCATTCATCGAAAGCAGGAGCATGGGAAGTTTATCCCCTGTGCTTGGACAAATGATGCACAGGATGTGGATAAGGGCAAAAGAAAAAGCCCCGCCGAAGCGGAGCAGAGATTTTTAAAAAACAGGCTTGACACCAACCGCGGATAATGCCGTACAAAAATCGGCGTCCCAAGCTGCAATGTCAAGCCTGCATCCCGCAGCTTCTTTCTAGCGAGCTCCAATTGCTCGAAGCGATGGCGGCGGAATTGGGGCACGCATACAATGCTTTCGGAAAAGGGCTCCAATTGCCCAATGCAAAAGCAGATGCGTGTTTGACTACATCATAGCGCAGAGGGGCACGTCTGTCAAGGGGAACGTGTCGAAACCCCAAGCGTTTGGGGGCAAAAAACAGCAGACACAAGCGGGAAAGCGTCTGACGTACAAGCGTTGACTTTTCATTCCTCAAATGTGCCTGCTGTGGTTGCGCTGTCGGCGCGGGGCTCCTCTGGCTGTGCCTTTTTGGTACACTCCGTAAATGCCATTGACAGCGTTTCCTAAAGAAATAGGTAGGCAACGCGGGGCTCCTCCGGCTATGCCTTTGGTACACTCCGTACAAGCTGTGCCTGCCTAATCTTTACAATCAGTATATCTTTTATCACGGAAAATAGCAAGGGGCATTTTGCGAACTATCGCAAGTTATGCGCCGTTCATGGTTGCCCCTACTGAATCAGCCATCCCTAAGCGTTCGGGGGCGTGTTTATAATGTGTTTGAAAACCTACTAAATTCTTTTCAAATATGTTTATAAATTCAATGTACATTTTCAAACATTTATGCTATAATAAAAACATAGAAATCAGTAAGGAGCGTTTGATATGAAAAACAAGGTTTTCGGATATGCACGAGTGAGCAGCAAAGACCAAAACGAAGCACGCCAGATGGAAGCACTTGAAGCGGCAGGCATTGCCCCACGTGATATATTTGTGGATAAGCAAAGCGGCAAGAGCTTTGACCGCCCCAAATATCAAGCCCTTATCCATACTATGCGTGAGGGGGACACGGTTGTCATTCTCTCCATTGACCGACTGGGGCGCAACTATGATGCGATTATGCAGGAGTGGCGGCGCATCACGCAGGAGCTGGGCGCAAACATCAAGGTGCTGGATATGCCCCTGCTTGACACCACGCAAAAGGGGAACAACCTTGACGGGCGTTTCGTTGCTGATTTGGTGTTGCAAATCCTGTCCTATGTGGCAGAAAAAGAACGTGAGAATATCAAGAAACGACAGGCGCAGGGAATTGCCGTGGCAAAGGCAGAGGGAAAACGCTTTGGACGTCCGTCTATTGCCATGCCAGACGAGTTCCCCGCCGTCTATGCCGCATGGCGTGCAGGCGAATGCACCGCCAAGGCGGCTATGCAGCAGCTTGCGCTAAAGCCGAACACGTTCTATAATTTTGTGAAGCAGTACGAAAGTGCGGGAGCATAGGACAAAGCAAAAGAACCTTATGCAGTTCCTCGGGGGTGCGTGCATACGGTTCTTTTTATCCACGGAATTTTGTCCGTTATTTGTCCGTTGTCTGTCCGTTATGCAATGGCATATATCAGAAACGCAGTTTGAAAAACGTTCGTTTTAGTACGAATATGCAACTTTTATACATGAATAATGTTTAAAAAACACCATTCAGCAAGCCCAGAACCGTTTCGTAATGAGCAGGTCGTGTGTTCAAGTCACATTATCATCTCCAGAAAAACCGCCTTTTTATATTGAAAAGGCGGTTTTTCTTAACTTTTAAGGATTTTTGATTTTTGCAAAATAGCGTGCTGGTGCTTATCCGGTTCTTATGCAGTTTGAAATAGACAGAATCAGAATAAAGAAAGAGCAGGTGCTTACCCTATCGCATGGGTTTGCATCTGCTCTATTTGTTATGCTTTCTTTTTGGTAGGGTGCAGCATATCATCCAGCACGGATTCGGCTACTGCATTTGCGGATTGAATTGCATGTGCATAGATTTTGCTGGTCGTTGCAGGGTTCGCATGTCCTAGCCGATCGGCAACGGCTGTAATAGGCACACCGCCCGCAATCTGCAAGGTAGCATTGGTATGGCGCAAGCTGTGGATATGTACGGGTGACAAATTCGTTTTATGTCGTGATAAACTAAAGTTATAACAGTAGAGGCTCATAAGATATACCGAAAGAACAAGAAGAAAAGAGGAACAAAATGCCACAGAATTATGAGCCTGGCCGGTTGTCCTTACAAGGGTCTGCCCCCCCTTGGGCATAATACACCCATGGAACGCTATTTTAACACGCTGAAGTCTGAATTGATTTATTTACATCATTTTCATTCTTTTACCGAACTTTGTAATGCAATAGAAACTTTTGCATATGTTTTGCATAACCATGTCAAACCGCATTCTTATTTGCAATATCGAACACCATTCGAGATACGCTCTGCTATCTGATTTCTTTTAGCCTCTTGTGTTACAATTTTACTTGACCAGAACAGACTAGGACAAATTTCAGTAGATGCCCTCTCTAAACGAACCAACACCATAAAATTTCCCCTACCGGCACAACCGTACGCTTGCAGGAGAAGTGTTATCCTTCATTTTTATCTATATGCAATTGTTCTGCTTTCTTTTCTGCTTTTTTCCGTTGCCGAAGCTGTTTGAAAAAATCAGTCAGCAATTCTGCGCAGGGCTGCTGCAGCACGCCGCCTACCACCATAGGAGTATGGTTAAATCCACCTGCAAATAAATTGATGAGCGTGCCGCAAGAACCTGCCTTTTCATCTGGCGCACCATAATATACCGTTTGAATGCGTGCATTTACAATGGCACCTGCACACATGGGGCATGGCTCCAGTGTAACATATAAATCACAGCGGTGCAGCCGCCAGCCGCCCAGTTTTTTGCAGGCTTTATCAATCGCTTCGATTTCTGCATGACACAACGCATTCTTTTTCGTTTCACGGCGGTTTCGCCCCCGCCCTACAATTTTCCCATCGCAGACCACGACACAGCCAACTGGAACCTCGCCCTCATCCGCCGCTTTTTGTGCCAATTTCATTGCAGCTTTCATAAATTTTTCATGCTCTGCATCCATCTGACTGCTCCTCTTCCCCACATTCCATTTCCGCTAGTATACCACATCTCTGCAAAAAAAGCATCATGTTCCTCCCCCTGTCCCCCATATACTTGTGCGAGGGGGTAACGTTTTATGGACTTGATTTTGTGGCTTCGTACTATTCTGTGGGGACCGTTTACCATTTTGCTCATGCTGGGTACAGGAACTTACCTCACGCTGCGCACGGGTTTTGTACAGCTGTGGGGCATTCCTGCTTTTATACAGCAGCTGCGCACCCAAAACACCTCTACGTACACCGGGATTTCCCCGATACAGGCACTGTCCACCTCCTTGGGCGGCACCCTGGGAATCGGAAATCTCGCAGGTGTTTCCGTGGCGTTGACACTCGGCGGGGCAGGTGCTATTTTTTATATGCTGCTTGCCGCTTTCTTTGGCATGGCAACCAAATTTGCGGAAATCGTACTGGCTGTGCGCTTTCAAGTGCACACCAAAGACGGACAGCTCCTCGGCGGACCCATGCTGTACTTATCCCGTGGCTTGGGGTGGCATAAGCTGGCGCAATTCTTTTGTGTGGTTTGTATTGCGGCATCCCTCACCATGGGCGCTATGACCCAAACCAGTGCCATTACCGAGGCAGTCCACGCCACAGTGTCGCTTTCACCGCTTCTTATTACAGGTATTGCGGCGTTTTTAATTGCTCCCATCCTATCCGGCGGCAAAAATCAAATTGCAGCGGCAGCCAGCCGCATTGTTCCGCTTCTCCTGCTTGTCTATTTCATCCTATGCGGCATTGCGCTTCATGCCAATGCAAACCAGCTTCCTGCTGCATTTCAACAAATCTGGCGGGAAGCTCTGCATCCCGCAGCCGTGCAGGGTGGTATCATGGGTACATTGACTTCACAGGCTGTCATCAACGGCTTTGCCAAAGGGGTTTTTTCCAATGAAGCCGGATTGGGCAGTGCTCCCCTTGCACACGGCTCTGCCGTCTGTCAAAATGCGGTTTTCGAAGGTCTTTTGGGTGCTGTAGAGGTGTTTATCGACACATGCATTGTTTGCCTGCTGACCGCTCTTGTCATCTTAACCTCTGGTGTCATGGCATCCGGCGCAAGTGGTTTGCAGCTTACCACACAAGCGTTTTCCTGCGTTTTTCATCGCCAGGCCCCCCTATGGATGAGCATTATGGTAGTGTTTTTATCCCTCACTTCGGTGCTAGGATGGGGCTTTTACGGGCTTACCTGTCTACGCTATCTAACCGAGCGAAAATCGGCAGAAATTTGGTATCAATGTGCTCTGTTGGCGGCAATGCTGCTCAGCACCTGCTTTCCCTTTCAGCATTTGCTGATTGCCGCCGACCTCTTGGCGGCGCCCATGGCATTCCCCAATTTGCTCGCACTCTGGACACTCGCCCCTATTGTGGAACAAGAAACGGCGCATTTCCTGCACAGACAAAAACGATGCCATGGGCAAAACCCACGACATCGTTTGAAATAATCAGTTCATCATTTGACGGCGACGAGAAAGATTGATGGTGCCATCCTGCATAATGGTCAGGTTGTCCAGACAATGCCCTGTACCATATGCCACGCAGGAAACCGCATCCTTTGCCACACGGGTAGGGATGCCGGTCTTTGCTGCCACCAACTTATCAAAGCCCCAAACCATCGCACCGCCGCCGGTCATGACAATACCATTTGCAGATACGTCACCGACCAATTCCGGTGGTGTGCGTTCCAACACATAGTGAATCGCTTCCACAATGCGTGTTGTCACTTCCTCGAAGGCATCCAGCACTTCCTCAGAGGTAACGGTAAAGACGCGCGGCAGACCTGTCATCAAGCAGCGACCCTTGATTTCCATGGATGCTTCTTCCGGACGCGGATAGACGCAGCCAATTTGCTTTTTGATTTCTTCCGCAGTGCGTTCACCAATCAGCACATTGTGCTTGCGGCGAATATATTTCACAATCGCCTCATCAAACTTATCGCCTGCAATTTTAATAGAGGTCGATTCTACAATGCCGCCCAAAGAAATGACAGCCACATCCGTGGTGCCGCCGCCGATGTCAACAATCATATTGCCGTTTGGCTTTTCAATTTCAATACCCGCACCAATTGCCGCCGCAACCGGTTCCTCAATCAAAAAGACACGCTTCGCACCCGCCTGTGTGCCTGCGTCAATGACAGCACGCTCTTCCACCTCTGTGATGATGGACGGCACGCACATGACAATATTCGGCTTAAACAAACGAAAACCAAGGACTTTGCGAATAAATTCCTTAATCATGCGCTCAGTCATTTCATAATCGGAAATCACGCCCTCACGCAGGGGACGGATTGCAACAATATTTCCAGGGGTTCTGCCAAGCATGCGCTGTGCATCCGCACCAACCTTCAAAATCTTGCCCGACTGTTTGTCCACTGCGACAACAGAAGGCTCATTGAGCACGATGCCCTTTCCTTTGACATAAACCAGCACGGACGCCGTGCCCAAATCGATTCCAATATCGCTCGAGAAAAACATAGTAGCCACCCCTATATAAAATCAATCAAAAAATCTGTTGTTTCACTTAAATTTGACAATGCGGCGGGCAGTACAACCCAACGCACGCTATTACTTATTATATCTGAATTATTTATTTTTGCAAGTATCTGCCGGTGATTTTTCATGAAAAGGAAACTTTTTTATCGTCTTGAAACGTCTTCCTGTGCCCTTGCAATCGACAGCACGAATATTCGTTCGCACCCAGCCTGCCGCAGCGATTTGCTGCACGCCGACACGGTGGCACCCGTTGTAACCACATCATCCACCAAAAGGATGCGCTTGCCCTGCAGCTGTACATTTCCACGCAGGCAAAAGGCGTGCTGCGCCGCCGCCTGCCGCTCCCCAGCGGTTCTGCCAACTTGGTGGCCTGCCCAAAACCGCTTGCGCAGCACAGGTCGGCACGGCAAATCAAATTGCTTTGCCAATCGGTGTGCCACCAGTGCGCTTTGATTATATCCTCGTAGGTGATACCGCAAAAAACCGGAGGGCACATAAGTGATGCAGTCCGGCTGCCACGCCTGCAAATGCTCTGCAAGCACGACCTGCAGCTGCCCCGCAAACCACACCGCATATTGCTTTGCATGCCGATATTTATAGCGATGCATCGCCGCTCGCACCGCATTACGATATTGCAGAGCGGCATCACACCCATCGGTATATGGCAGTGCAAACGGTCTGTCAAATCGATACTGCGGCAGACTCGCCGCACATGGCTCACACAGCATTTCTCGTGTATCCACTGCTAAAAAACAGTGGCAAAACAGACAGCGGGGCGGAAATAACAATGCCTTTAGCAGTCGCATGCCGTTTCCTCTGCCGATGCCAGCCGTGCACGCAGTGCACTATATCGGCGCCGTTTGCTCTTTGTGTCCACCATATGGGAAATAACATCTGCCGCACCCACAATGACCAACAGCTTGCGTGCACGTGTGATGGCAGTATATAGGATGTTGCGTGTCAGCAGACGCTTGGAAATGCCCGCTGCCAACACCAGCACAACCGCATCAAACTCACTGCCCTGCGCTTTGTGCACCGTCATAGCATAGGCAAGCTCCAATTCGCCCAGCATATCAAAGGTATACGTTGCCATTTTTCCATCGAATGCAACCACCAGACATTCCTGCTGCGGAAAAATTTGCGTAATTTCTCCAATATCGCCATTGAACATCCCCGTGCCCGCTTCTCCGTCCTGCGTTTCCCACAGGATGTCGTAATTGTTGCGAATCTGCATCACACGGTCGCCCACCCGAAAGACGGTTTCTCCAAAGCGGGTTTCGGCTCTGCCCGCAGATGGCGGGTTCAGTGCCTCCTGCAGCACGTGGTTGAGTGCATGTGTGCCTGCGCCATGCCGCTTGGAGGGGGATAGCACCTGTATTTGCGCCGATTGAAAGCCATAGTAATTCGGCAAA
This sequence comes from Intestinibacillus sp., assembly GCA_963663775.1. GTDB lineage: Bacteria > Bacillota > Clostridia > Oscillospirales > Butyricicoccaceae. Next base: position 951,467 of record OY760624.1, read on the forward strand.
CGGTCACGGCACAGCGAGGTCACCAACTCCAGCGCTTCTTCGGGATTGCTCTTTTTAATCAAGAAAAAATCCCCGTCTTTGCCAGAGGACACAGGCATTTCCCCTCGATTGATGGCATGTGCGTTCATAACAATGGCACTTTTTTGCGCTTGTCTGAAAATTTCGGTTAAATGCGTGGTCGGAATCTGCCCCGAATTCACCAAATCGCCCAAAAAGTTTCCGGGTCCCACTGGCGGCAGCTGGTCCGCATCTCCCACCAGCACCAAACGGGTTCCCAACGGCAATGCTTCCACCATTGCCTGCATCAGCCGAATATCGACCATCGAAACCTCGTCCAAAATCACCACATCGCATTCCAATGGATTCGATGCGCCCCGCTGAAAGGCAAGCTTTCCGCCTGCACCATAGCTTGCCTCAAGCAAGCGATGAATGGTGCTCGCCTCCATGCCGCACAGCTCACTCAAACGTTTTGCCGCCCGTCCGGTTGGTGCGGCAAGCTGCACCTGTAATCCCAGCGCTTCAAAAACACGCAGCATGCCCCGCACCGTGGTGGTTTTGCCCGTGCCAGGCCCACCTGTCAAAATGACAAGCCCATTCTTCGCCGCCGCTGCAATGGCTTCCAGTTGCAGCGGTGCATACACCAAATGCTCATTTTGCATGAGCGAATCCAGCAATTCCTCCAGCGGAAATTCAAAAGCATACGGATGCTGTGCCATCTGCCGTAAGGTGTCTGCCAAATAGGTTTCCGCTTCATACATGGGGCGCAGATATACCGCATCACGCTTGCAAATATATTCCTGCACCAAAACGCCTTTTTGACATAGGCGTGTGAGTGCCGCTTCCACCAGCTCCGCTCCTATTTCGTTTTCTTTATTGGTCAGCAAACGGCACGTGGCATAAATCAACTTTTCTATCGGAATAAACGTGTGCCCATTATCCAAATTATACGTCAGTGTATATAAAATACCGGCATCCACCCGTGACGGCTCATCTGCGTCCAGCCCCAGATTCACCGCCAGTTTATCCGCCAGGTTAAAATCCACCGCATACTCTTCATTGCACAACAGATAAGGATTTTCCACCAGTGCATCCACAGCATACGCACCCAGTCGCTTATGCAGCGGCGGGGTCAACGACAGCGGCAATTGATTTTCCGTTAAAAAATCCATCAGCAGCCGCATTTCGCTTTGTTGACAAAATCGACTGCCAATTTCCCTAGCACGCTGTGGGGTAATGCCTCGAATTTCGGTCAACCGCTCTGGCTCATTCTCTAAAATATGGAACGCTTGTTCTCCAAAGGCATCTGCAATCCGTTTGGCAAGCTTGGGGCCGATGCCTCGAATCAAACCAGATGCCAGATAGCTTTCAATGCCACGGGAGGTACTGGGCAAGCTACGCTCAAAGGTGTCTGCAGCAAACTGCTCGCCATAGCTGGGATGGGTGGTCCATCGCCCCAGCATGCGCACTTCCTCACCAGGGCCAACATTGGGAATGCAGCCGGTCGCAGTCACTTCTTCCCCTGTTTCCGACAACAATCGCAGCACAGCATAGCCGTTGCTTTCATTGTGAAACACAACCTGCTCTACTGTGCCGCATATGCTCAACTGTTCTTGTTCCTGCAATTCTTGCATGGGTATTCACCATTTCATTCGATATATTCCACTTGATACCGTTCACAAAGCGTATGTGCGATATTATAGGCTTGCGTATCTGCTTCCCCGTTTTCTGCAAAGATAATATGCAGATTTGGAAAATACAGTTTTCGCACCTGTTCTGCTGCCAGAATCCACTGCGCCGTGTCCGCATCTGTGCCACTGCCGTATAAAAACAACTCTGCATAGGCATCGTTTCGCACATATCCTCCAAAAAGGACATCATACAGGGCTTTCAAAATGCAAATCAGACCAATCGCCGCCAGTGTTCCAATCAGGCATTCCAGCCAAACACTCATGAAAACATCCCTCCTGCCCACAGTCTATGCCACCGTGCACAGGCTTGTGCAGACACATGACATGGACCGTCTGGCTTGAGTTTGTATCATCGTTAATTCTTCAAGAAGCCCGCAATAATTCTCGCTTCTGCTTCTTCTACTGTCAGCCCCAAGGTTTGCAGCTTCAACAGCTGTTCTCCCGCAATTTTACCGATTGCCGCCTCATGAATCAGCGAAGCATCGGGATGAAACGCCGACAAGGACGGGGCTGCACTGACCTTGCCATTTTCCGAGAGGATGGCATCGCACTCAGAATGTCCCGTGCAGCGGGCATTGCCGATGAGGTTAGAGAAATATTCCTGCGTGGAGTTTCCCTTTGCCACCGAACGGGAAATCAAATCCACGCTGGCATCATCCCCTTGAATCTCCACGGTAAATGCAGTTTTTGCCGTCTGCTCGCCTTCGGTCAGCAGATGCTCGTGCACAATCAAGGATGCCCCTGCGCCAAGGGTTGCCGTGGTCTTGCGGTCGGTGCTGTCCACGCCGCTGAGCTGCGAGGTTTCCATCTCCAGCACTGCGCCTTCCTCCAGAAAAATTTCTGTCACTGGGTCAATGGAGCGATTGCCGGCAACGCTGCCAATGCCGATATGCTTCTCTTGATACAGCACATGAGAATTTTTAGCCAAGAAGAAGCGATGAATGCCATTGTGCCGTGCCGCTTCTCCTGTTGTGGTATGTATTCCACAGCCTGCAACCACCTTTACATCTGCACCTTCGCCGATATAAAAATCATTATAAACCAAATCATCCACATTTTCATGTGTCACGCAAGCAGGGATATATGCCACTTCTTTCAAGGTGCCGGGGGCTACTCGAATCTCAATACCCGGCGCATCTTCCTTGGAAATAATTTGGATATTCTCCGTAGAAGCACGTGCCACGCTGCTGCAATCTTCACGAATATTGTATGCACCCTTTAACTTGTCGCCCTCTTGTATATCTGCCACCAATCGAAGCAGTTCTTTGGTAATTTCATTCATGCGTTGATAACCTCTTTTCCCATCGGACAATTTTTGCAGCCAGAGTCCATTTCCAACAGCTGCGGAAGCAGTTCACTGCCGCCGCAACGCTCCACAACGCCGTCTTTAATCACAATGATTTCATCGGCAATGGAGAGAATGCGCTCTTGATGAGAAATAACCACCAACGACCCATTCAAGCCGCCTTGCAGCCCCTTAAACACTTCAATCAAATTATTAAAGCTCCACAAATCGATGCCGGCTTCCGGTTCATCAAAGACCGACACCCGAGAATGCCTTGCCAGCACCGATGCAATTTCAATGCGCTTCATTTCTCCACCGGACAGGCTGGCATTGATTTCACGCTCCAAATAGTCGCATGCGCAAAGCCCCACTTGGCTGAGCAAATTGCCGCATTCGCAATCGGAAAGTAACTGGCTTGCGGCAATGGTAAGCAGTTCCCGCACCGTAATGCCTTTGAACCGCACCGGCTGCTGAAACGCAAAACTCATGCCTCTCTTTGCACGCTCTGTAATACTGCAGTTTGTAATATCTTCGCCATCCAAATAGATCCTGCCGCCGCTTGGCTGCTCCAGCCCTGCAATCAGCTTGGCAAGCGTGGTTTTACCGCCCCCATTGGGACCGGTAATGGCAATCAGCTTATTATCCGGAATGGTCAAGTTGATACCCTTGACAATAGCTTCACCCGTAGGTGCATTCCAAGTGAGGTTTTCAATCGTCAGCATAATGTTTCTCCCCAAATATTGCACGTTCCATAATCCCCGAACCCACCGCTTCGCAGATTATCGCTGTTCTACTATAACTTGCATTTAGTATACACCGTAATCTGTCTTCTTTCAACAGGGAACACGCCGATATTTTCACAAAACCGGTCAGATTCCCTGCGAAATCTATACATTTTTCATGCCGCCGTATTTATTGCGGTTTTCTGCCGCCCTTTGCTTGCAAAACCAAGTCCCCGCCTTCTTGCATTTCCCATTTTTATCTGCCACGGTGCTACAAAATCCAAAAAGAGATATGCCCTGTGCAATTCACACAGAGCATACCCCTTTTCAGTGGAAAATAGAGAATATGAGATATGGACGAAATCAAACTTTTCTGGTGTTCTTGCGCATGTCAATGATAACGGCGCCCACGATAATCAGACCCTTGATGACGTTGGTCATATTATCGTCGACACTCAACAGCACCAAGCCGTTATTGATAACACCAAGCACCAAAATACCAGCCAAAACACCGCTGACACGACATACACCACCCGTGTGGGAAGTGCCGCCGACGGTTGCCGCTGCGATGGCGTCAAGTTCATAGTTCAAACCGTAGGTAGACGGGTCGGCAGAACCGGTACGTGCCGCCAGCAGGATGCCGCCGACTGCCGCACAAACAGCACTCCAGATGTAAACCAAAATCAGGTTCTTTTCGACATTGATGCCGGCAACACGAGCTGCCTGGTCATTGCCGCCGATTGCATAAATGTTCTTACCAAAACGGGTTTGGGTCAGCATAAATCCAGAAATAGCGAAGAAAATCAAGAAGATGAAGACGATTGCAGGAATCACGCCAAGCACCTTGCCCTTTGCAAAAATACGGAAATCCGCATTCAAGTTGGATACCGGATGGGAAGAATACATTTTGGAAAGTGCACGGCAAATTAGCTGTGAACCCAAGGTTGCGATAAAGGGCGGAATCTTGGTGTATGCGATGATGGCACCGACAATGGCACCGATGAGAGCACCGATGGCAATGCCGACCAGTGCAGCGCCCCAGCCCGGCAGCGGCGCCATGCCTTCAAACAGCTTGTTGGAGGCATCAATTGGCTGCGCCAGCGATGCGGTGATAACCGCCACCAAGGATACGATGGAACCAGGTCCCAAGTCAATGCCCTTGGACAAAATGGTCCACATGATGCCAAATGCCAACACGCCCTTGATGGATTCACCTTCGAGCAGTGTACGCAGGTTATTAGAGGTCAAGAATGCCGGTCGTGCGATTTGCATTAAAATGACCATTAAAATCAATACCAACCAGATGGAATTCTGGGAGATAAATTTTTTGGTATCAAACGATTTCTTGCTTGCAAGTGAGTTTCCCATGCTGAAGTTCCCCTCTTTCTATCACTCAATTGGCGGTATTTACATCGCCAGTTGCATATTTCATAATCATTTCAGATGTTGCGTCTTTGCGGTCTACCATGCCTGTCATATGTCCTTCGTGCATGACGAGCACACGGTCTGCCATGCCCAACACCTCTGGCAGCTCGGAAGAAATCATAATGATTGCCTTGCCTTCGCCTGCCAATTTGGTGATTAAGGTATGAATTTCTGCCTTTGCGCCAACGTCAATGCCACGGGTCGGTTCATCCACAATCAAAATATCGGGATTGGTCAGCAGCCAACGTGCCACCAATACCTTTTGCTGGTTGCCGCCGGAAAGATTGGCAATCGGGGTTTCCAGACTTGCGGTTTTTACGTTGAGCTTTTGTACATATTCTTCGGCATCCGCACGAATTTTATGGTGTTTCAGCGGCAAACCATATTTTTTTAGATTTGCCAATACCGCATTTTCTGCCACGCTCAGCAGTCCGACAATGCCGTTGCCGCGACGGTCTTCGGTTAGGAGTGCAATTTTATTGGCAATCGCATCTTCCGGACTCTTGATGTGCAGCTCTTGTCCATCCTTATAAATTGTGCCACCGGTGCGTGGACGCATGCCAAAAATGGTTTCCACCACTTCGGTACGACCTGCACCAACCAGACCTGCAAATCCAAGGATTTCCCCACGGCGCAGTTCAAAGGATACATCATGGAACGCACGTCCCGAGCTTAATCCTTCGACCTTCAGGATGGTTTCTCCAATCGGACAATCGATTTTCGGGAACATTTCGCTCATTTCACGACCGACCATTAAGGTGATGACCTTGTCAATATCTAAGGCTTCCGCTTTTTCAGTGGCGATAAATTCACCATCACGATAGATGGTAATATCATCGCTGATGCGGAAAATTTCGTCCATTTTATGTGAGATATAAATAATTGCTACGTTTTTTGCCTTCAAATCGGCAATGATTTTGAACAAATGCTCTACTTCTGTTTCGGTGAGTGCCGAAGTAGGCTCGTCCATGATTACGATGGAGGAATTAAACGAAACTGCCTTTGCAATTTCCACCATCTGCATCTTTGCAACGGTCAAATTACCCATCTTTTCATCTGGATCCAAATCCAAATTGAGCTTTGCAAACAGTTCTAACGTATCTTTTCTCATCTTTTTGTGGTCAACGACAATGCCACGGCGTGGCTCTCGTCCCATCCACACATTTTCGCACACGCTGCGTTCCGGCACAGGACTAAGTTCCTGATGAATCATGGAAATGCCTGCATTCATTGCACTAAGGGTGTTATGGAAGCAAATTTCTTCCCCTTTGAACATCATTTTGCCGGAGGTAGGCTTTTGGATACCAATCAAACATTTCATCAGTGTGGATTTGCCCGCACCATTTTCTCCCATGAGCGTATGTACAGTGCCGGGACGTACCTTTAAATGGACGCCTTTCAGCGCACGCACACCGGGAAATTCTTTGACGATATCATGCATTTCCAGAATGTATTCTTCGCTCACTGCTCTTCACCTCTATTTTCACAGTCTATTGGTATCATTTTCGCTGTAAACTGCACCGTTCACGGCTGTATACCAATGCGTTTGTTATATAAGGCGGTGCATCGCCTATCGGGTCAATGCACCGCCGCTTCGTTTCTACACTTCTAAAATAGATGCACCTGTTTGTGCGATGCTATTACTTATCGTCGTATTCTGCGACATTGTCCGGAGTGACAGGCTCAAACGGAACCCAAACGATGTTTGCATTGGTTGCATCCACATCATATTCGGTGCCTTCATTGATTGCCTTACCTGCCAGTAAGTTGATAGCCGCTGCCAGTGCGCCGGAGCCCTGTCCCTTTGCATTCTGGAAGACCGTCATTGCCATCTTGCCATCCTTGACTGCCTGACGACCGTCTGCAGTTGCGTCAATGCCAACAATCGGGGTCTTGGAAGGGTCCATGCCCTGCTGTTCCAGTGCTTCAATTGCGCCGAGTGCCATGGAGTCATTGTTTGCGATGATGCAGTCAAATTCTACACCGGAGCTGAGCAGCGGTCCAATCTGGGTCATTGCTTCTGCACGGTCATAGTCGCAAGCCAGCGGTGCGGATGCTTCGGTTGCATTGATGCCGCCGTCCTTCAGTGCCTGCAACACAGAAGCCGTACGGTTGGTGGTGGAAACCTGTCCCAAAATGCCATTGAGCAGGATGTATTTGATGTCGGTCTTGCCCTGTGCCTTGAAGTAATCTGCCAAGAATTCACCCTGGAACTTACCGGAGGTCATTTCGTCAGAACCAACATAAACCACATTTTCATTCAAAACGCTCATGTCTGCGGGCGGACGGTTTACGAAAACGACCTTCATGTCGCCGGCAGCCTCAACGATGTCCGGTGCGGTGTTTGGGTCAACCAAGTTGACAATAACAGCTGTTTCGCCGTTGTTGCGAGCCGTTTCAACATATTGGAGCTGCTTATTGACGTCAGACTGTGCATCCAAAGAGTTCAGCGTGTAGCCGTCTGCTTCTGCTGCTTCCTTTGCCGCCATGTCCAATGTGCTGAGCCATTCGTCACGCTGAGAGAGAACTAAGGTGATGGTGCCGCCTTCTGCGGTGTCTGCTGCAGCTGCGCTGTCGCTTGTGCCTGCGTCTGCCGCCGGTGTATCTGTGCTTTCTGTGCTGGCGCCGCAGCCTGCCAGCATGGATGCAGACAGAATGCCTGCCAATAACAGGGCCATTGTTCTTTTCAGTTTCATGTGTCTCGCTCCTCTTCTTCTTTTCCCGTTGTTTTGACGCACATTGCGAACTTTTTCACAATTCTTCTTTGTATCCTTGTGCGTTCTCGTGCACGCCTTGATTTGCTCATAGAATATCATGCGCAAAAGACATTTGCAACAATTATTTCGATATTTTACACGCTTCCATTGTTTTTCTTGCATAACTACTTAATATTTTTTCTTTTCTTGTGTAGTGTGCACAATCTTGTGGATTGATATTCCCGCACGCATTGTGGCGGTTTGACATGTTTCTCACAAAAAATTGATGAAAACACATGCTAATCCGCAGTTTTTCGTGATATGATGTAATTTTTTCTGATTTTTTTGCTATCTCCGCCGAAACGGTACTGTGCGCTATCTTTTTCAGGATTCTTGTGCAATTCACGATAATTTATAGCAAAATGATTGAATCTTATCCGTTAATGTGATAATTTATAAATACTTGTATTACTGCTTCATACAGAAATTTCAAACTTTTTATTCCTCAGAATGCTTAAGGAGACGAAAATGGGTGTTACCTTAAAAGAAATTGCAGAAATTGCGGGGGTATCGCGCGGCACTGTTGACCGTGCCCTGCATGGACGGGGGCGCATTAACCCGGAAATTGCGGACCGCATTCTCAAAATTGCAAACGAACTCGGCTATCGCCCCAATCGGATGGGGCGTGCACTGGCACTTTCACGCAAAAATCTCTGCATTGGTGTGATTGTGCAGTCCAGTGAAACGCCGTTTATACAAATGGTCATCGAAGGAATTCAGCGTGCCAAAACCGAATTGCACGAATTGGGCGCAGAACTGCACGTTGAATACTTAGAGTCTGTCAGCTTGGAATCGGTTTTGCACGCAATCGACCGTCTTTTGGCGCAAGATATGCAAGCTTTGGCATTACTGCCTACCGAAGACCCGATTCTGCGCGACCGCCTCAATGACCTGACACACGAGAAAAATATTCCTGTCATCACCTTCAACTCGGATATGTCCGATATCAACCGACTGTGCTTTGTCGGACAGGACAGCTTTCGCAGCGGACGCACCTGTGCCGGACTTATCGCAATGACCTTGCGTGGCGGCGGAAAAGTGCTGCCTATCACCGGCCATTTGACAAAATTAGCATCTAAACAGCGTGTAGATGGATTTTTGAGCGAGTGCAAACAATACTATACCAATATTGAAGTGCTCCCTCTACAAACCTGTTTTGATAAAGACGCCTATGCCTACGAGCTGACCATGCACGCCCTGCAGGAGCATCCGGATTTGTCTTGTATTTTCACCGCCTCCAATGGACAAAGCGGTGTTTGTCAAGCACTAATCGATGCCAAGCGCAAAGCGCAAGTTTTTCATATCACCTATGACTTAACCCCCAAAAACCGAGAGCATCTACTTGCAGGCAACATTGACATCAGCATCGGACAAGGCGCATTCCAGCAAGGATACCAACCGCCAATTTTACTCTATAATTATCTCTTAAACGGCACTTATCCGGAAAATGAGTTCATGTATACCGACATTTTAATCAAAACCAAATATAATTTGTAATAAAAAATACGCTTTCTCCTTCTCCAAACTCACCAAATCTTCAGCACGGTTTTTTGTGAATGCAACCAAATTTTCAGCACTCACAAAATAACGCTTGCGTTCACGTGAACGCAAGCGTTATAATGGGTACAACAAAAAAGCCGTATGAAGAGAATCGGCTTTCACAACACTAGTATGCGGAGGATGGATTTTATGCTGAAAATAGGCGTAGTAGGGTGCGGTGCAATTGGCCGCGAGCACATCAAAAGATTGTCTGGTAAACTGCAGGGCTCTATGGTGACTGCGGTTTGTGACGTATTTGAAGACGGTGCAAAAAAGGCAGCGGCTTTGGTCTCCACCAATGAAGTAGCGGTATACACCGATGTACAGGATATTGTAAACGACCCCAATGTCGATGCTCTGGTCGTAACCAGCCCTGGTTTTGCACACAAAGAGCCGGTTTTGGCAGCAGTCAAGGCAGGCAAGCCGGTATTCTGCGAAAAGCCGCTGTGCACCACAGCAGCAGACTGCAAGGAAATCGTTGATGCAGAAATTGCCGGCGGCAAGCATCTGGTGCAGGTTGGCTTTATGCGCCGTTATGACAAGGGTTACAACCAAGTGAAATCCTTGCTGGATTCTGGTGATTTCGGTCAGCCGTTGGTTGTAAAATGCACACACCGTGCCATCGAAGTGGACGAGTCCTATTCCACCGCTATGGCAGTTACTGACACCGCAATCCATGAAATCGATTGCCTGCACTGGCTGCTGAACGATGATTGGGACTCTGTCCAGGTTATCATGGGCGCAAACACCAAGTTCGCACACACTGAACTGCGTGACCCGCAGGTGATGATTATGCAGAGCAAGAAGGGCATTACCGTTGTTCTGGAAGTGTTCGTCAACTGCAAGTTCGGCTATGACATCAACTGTGAAGTCGTTTGCGAAGATGGCGTAATTCACATGCCGGCACCGTCCTTCCCGACGGTTCGCAAGGCAGGCAAGCTGTCCACCGACATTGAAACCAACTGGATTAACCGTTTCATCGACTCTTACGATGTGGAATTGCAGGATTGGCTTGACCATGCGGCGAAGTTCGAAGTCGCAGGCCCGAACGCTTGGGACGGCTATATTGCAGAGGTCACTGCCGATGCATTGGTGGAAGCCCAGCATTCCGGCAAGGTAGAAAAGGTTGGCTTCGGCGAAACACCGGCTTTCTATCAGAACTAAACGATGTACTATGTGGGCACAACCTATCGCAGCAAATCTTATATAGGTTGTGCCCTATTCTATATGAAACAATTAGAAGGAGCATACAATTATGAAAATGGGTTTTAACGAAGGCTGCAATCGCTTCTGCAAAGACCACTCGGTTCTCAAGGACTTGGATTTGTGCGAAAAGTACGGATTTGACTATATCGACATTCAGTCTGAATGCCTCGACCGTGAAATGGCAGCGGGTTTGTATACCTTGGAAGATTTGAGCGCATGGTTCAATGACCCCAGCCACAATCTGAAGATGCTGTCTTACAATGCACTGGTTTTCTTCAACATGAAGCAGACACAGGCAGAAAAAGACGCTGTTATGGCAGAACTGGATGAAATTATCCGCCGCTGCAATATGCTGAACTGCAAAATGATTGTTGTAGTGCCGTCTATGGATTTGGCAGTGCATGCAACATTGGACGAAATTAAGGAAGATGCCGTTGCTGTGCTGAATGAAATGGTGGCAAAGGTTGAGCCGCATGGCATCAAGCTGTCCATTGAATTCGTTGCACATCCGTCTATGTCTATCAACCGCTTTGAAGATGCCTATGCCATTGCACAGGCGGTCAACCATCCGCTGGTAGGCATCACCTTGGACCAATACCATTTCCATGCAATGGCATCCTGCCCGGCATCTCTGGAAGCTGCGGACGGCAAGAAGATTTTTGTATGGCACTTGAATGGTATGGAAAATGTGCCGTGCGGCGCACCGTACAACAGTGATGAAAAGCGTCTGTGGCCAGGCGAACCGGGTGACTGCCTGCATCACCAGTGGTATGCAGATACCTTAAAGAAGATTGGCTTCGAGGGCGATGTTTGCACCATGGAAGTGTTCCGTCCTGCATACTATGAGCTTTCTCAAGAAGAAAATGTCAAGACAGCCGCTGAAATGACCCGTAAGCACATTGAAAAATACTGCTAATCCCTATTTTTTAAGTCTATTCTCTCTTTGATGGTTGAAAGGAGTTCCGCATATGAAAATCGCATTTGATGTGGACGTACTAGCAAAACAAATGAGCATCAATGACATGGTGCATCAGGTTGCAGATTGGGGCTACAAGTACATTGAGCAGTCCCCGCACCCACGCATCAATCCGTTCTATAAGCATCCGCTGTTCTCGCAGGAATGCGAGGCGGAATATCGCACCGCACTGCGGGAAACCGGCGTGGAAATTTCCTCGTTCATCGTGGTGTATCGCTGGTCTGGCCCGACCGAGGAACAGCGTCTGCATGCGGTTGCAAACTGGAAGAAAATCGTGGAGCTTGCGGTCAATATGGGTGTACAGGTCATCAACACCGAGCTGTCCGGCGACCCGAATCAGCAGGAAATCTGCAATGGTATGTGGTTCCGCTCGATGGAAGAATTGATGCCATTGTTTGAAAAAGAAGGCATTCGTGTGGAAATTCAGTCCCATCCGTATGATTTCTGTGAGCTGAACAACGAAACCTGCGACATGGTCAAGTCCTTCCGCTCCAAGAATCTGGGATATGTGTATTCTTCTCCGCACGGCTTCTTCTATGACCAAGGCAAGGGCGATGTGCGCTCCATGCTGCAGTATGCAGGCGATGAACTGACGCATGTGCTGTTTGCAGACACCTTCAACCAGACCATGGACTGCCGCTATATCGCAAATCCGCCCTGGCTCAATGCGCACGGCAAGGCTGACATCACCATCCATCAGCATCTGGCAATGGGCGAAGGCGATGTGGATTTCCCTGGCATTTTTGAAACCTTGCGTGACATGGACTTTGCCAACAAGCAGCTCCAGTCCAATGCCCCAAAGCTGGGCGGCGATAACATCGCTTGTGTTTCTTATTTCGGCTTCCCAGAAAAGATGGCAACACAGGCACCGGAAGCACGGGAACGCATCGAAAGAGAGCTGCTCGGCAAGTAAATTTTTGCTTCCGCAACATGATTTTACAACACCAAAACACCGGATACTGCATGCAGTACCCGGTGTTTTGGTGTTGTTTTTCTCAATGCAGCAATGCACTGGTTCCGTGCTTATTTCGAAGCATCTGATACATATCCATCGCTTCCTGGTCGTCTGGATGCACCGATTGATACACTTCCAATATTTTTTCGGCTTCTTGAAATTCGCCCCGTGCAATCAATGCAGCGGTTTGCTGCTTCACCTGCTGTGCCAAGGCGAAAAACTCATCTGTAATGGCTTTCTCCTCATGCAGTTCCTGCTGCAATTGCTCATCTATCTGGTGAATGGGCTTGCTCAGCAAGGGATATGTCTTTGCGGCTTCCTTCAAGTTTTGCACATACCCCAATACATCGTTACATTCTTTTCTGTGCATCGCTTGGTGGATATAGAACGCCATGCTATGCAGTTGCGGCAAATATTCCAAATTTTCTTCACATAACGCTTCGCTTCGATAGGTTTTTTTGCACAACAGCATGAGTGCTGCTGTCGCTTGCAAAAACAATGCCGTTCCCACCTCTGCAGAAACTCGTTTTTCACCGACGCCATTCGCTGCCGCTTGCACGCTTATTTGTGCATCATAGGCATAGCTATAAATGAGCGTCAATACCATCAATTCCGAAATCCAATGCAGCTGCAAAAGATTTTGCCGATTTCCCTGCAAATTCTTCACCCACTGCAAAACAATCTGCGCAAAATCATCATGCGCTGCAACAATTTGTTTGACAATTTTCGCAAGTTCTTCCGGACGAACCTCCTCAATCATCAATAAAATGCCATGATTCAATCGAACTGACCAATACAAAATATCTTCATAGGGCGAAGACATGGTCAATTCCATATGTCCCTGCAAGCAATCAAGCAACGCATAGGCGGTATTATGGTCATTTTCGTCCAATGTTCTCAAACGGCAAAGAAGCAAAAACGCATCATCTTGCTCCATTTTTGCCAATGCCTCATATGCCGCCTTATCCTGCTGTAATTCCTGCTGAAATTGCCGCTGAAATTCCACCAAAAACGGCTGCGCATCCGCAGACAAGAGCGCATTGTAGCATATCGCCAGCGGTGCATACTGCTGCTGCTTTGCCAGCTGTATCACCAATGCAAGGTATGCGTGCTTGGCATGTTCCTCAGTGAGTGCGGTAAATACAACATCTGTGATTGCACCTTCTGCTTGGGCATATTGCTGCGATTCGAAATATCCCTGTGCGGACTGCAGCAGCGCATTTTGTATGATCTTGTCAGCTTTCAGCTGTGCAATCTGCGCTGCAAGCGACATATCCGTAGGATATTCCTGCTGTTCCAGCTCCAACAACCGTAAATTTCTTTGATACTTTTCCAGCTTCACATGCGCATCAACATATCCATAATGATGCACCACCAGTTGCAGGGAATCGGCTTCTCCCGTGCGTTCAATATACTCAAATATACGTCTTTGGAAGTGTATTCCCGACCGTATACGGTGCAAACGCAGGCTCTTATGCTCATCATATGACTCGCTTGACGCATCCCGATGCTCTCGTATGGTGCACTCTGCAGCATCACAGGTCATATGTACGCCATCACGGAAAAATTGCGTTAATGCCGAAAAATCCGCATCCAAGCACTCATCCGCATCGATATAGAAAAACCATTCGCCCTGTGCAGCATCTAAGGTACGATTGCGTGCCGCTGCGAAATCATCCGTCCACTCCACATGATAGACCGCATCGGCAAATTCCTCTGCCACCGACACCGTTTCATCCGTTGAACCGGTGTCGGCAATGAGCAGCTCACACGGAATCGCATCACGTAAGGGCTGTAAGGAGGCGATGCATTTTTTCAAATTCTCCGCCTCATTGCGTACAATCATTCCAATGGTCAGTACAATTCCACTGTATGCTTGCAGCGGTGTGCTGTTTTCCTCCCGCACTGCAGCGATGTTCTGATGCTCCACCTTTACACTGCCAGCTAGATTCTGGTTTTGTGCGGCAAGCAGTTGCCCATCCCGTGTTATGCGCATTTCGTTTCTCCTGTCCATACTCTATTTCGTGCCAACCTTAATTTCTCCATCTGCAATGTAAATTCTACACATATTCTGCATATTGTCCACAATATAGTTTAGGTTGCCGATATTGATTTGTGCAGGCGGAAAGATTTTACTTGCTTCTATGAAGCTTCCCGCCGGATTTTGCTCTTTTTGAAGCTTCAAAAGTGCTTTTTCCAATTTGATGACCTGCACTTTTTCGACAGTCAGCTTCAAATTTAGGTCGCTCAATAATTTCTGATATTCTGCATCCAGCGCACCCTTGAAGGATTCCAAATAATCCACATTTTTTTGCGTATCCTCCACGCTCTGCTTGGTTTTATGCAGTTGGCTGGACAATTCTCTTTTCTTCGTATAATAATCCGGGTCATTGCCCACGCTGATGGTAATCTTTCGATTAACCTCGTTTCCAATCACTTTGGCAGTCACACTCTCACGCGCAGAGATAACACCGCCGATAATCACACCTCGACCGTTTTTTGCCTTGACATGTCCATTGCACGCAATCGTGCTGTTAATAATCATGTCAGCGGTGACAGAACCGCCTGCGTGCATCCGGCAATTCTCAATATACTTGCATTTAATATCGCCTTTTGCATGAATGCTGCTATTTGCAGAGCCTTTCACACCGGTTGCAATGCGAATGTTTTTCCCTGCATGCAGGTTGGCGTTCTCAACCGTTCCCCGAATATTGATATCGCCCGTTGCCTTTACCGTGAAGCCCTCCATCACATTTCCGGAAATCTCCACCGTTCCAATGGCATCAATGTTGCCCACAGTGCTGTCGACATCTCCGGTAATGGTCATGACCTGCTCCACCTGAAAGGCTTGATTGACATAACGGATTTGCCCTTCGCATTTGGCACGCAGTTCTGTCTGGTCTTCATTCAGTTCTGTATTTTTTCCAATCGGCACAAAGGGCGGATTGCCGGGCTTTGCCTGCACCGCCACACCCGTAACGGTCATCCCGTCAGTGCCCGATGTGGCAGGGATAATGGTACAAATCACCTGTTCTGCCTTGACTTGTTGAATCAAATTCAGGTTCTTATAGTCAACCTTGTCGGTTTCATTGACGGCAAAGGATGCTTTTTTTTCACGTTCGAAGTGCTCAATCACCCGCCCATTTTCGCCGTCACAAGGGTTCATACCTCTTGCAACGATATACAGATGCCCTTTCTGCGGGGACTCTAACATCTTCTGTATTACAGTTTCATCCATGCCGTATATGATATTTTGCTGCGCCAATGCCTGCTGCAAATCCTGCTGGGTCAATGCATTGCCGGAAAATGCGCTTGGAAAAATGATGCTCCACGCCAACATTTTGTCATCCGAAACGCTTGCAAAGCACCGTTCATCCATGGGCGCAGGGTCTTCCTCTGCCAAAATCTGTTCTTCTATCGTTTTATGAATCTGCTCGGCAATCGGCTGCAGCTGTTTGATATATCGCTGTGCATCAATTGACAGCATTTTATCCTCTGCGGACAGCGACAAAAATTCAGACCCTGAGATTTGCTCCAGAACCGCAAGCAGTGCACTGGCATCTTTGCGTCGTTCCTCACCCTTTATCAGTTTTTGCTGCATTGTTTCTCTCATAGACATCATCTCTTACGCCTCCTTTAATAAGGATATTCAGGATTGTATGGAACAAATCCTTCTATCTGTCTGACCGATACACACGCATCATCGATTTCTGCGGCGTTGAATTTCCTCTCGCTGTAGTGCAAAAATAATGCGGCACAGGCGGTCCATCTCTCGTTCACTGATTTCTTCTATGCTAACGCCGTATACCGTGCCGGCATCACGCTGCATGCCTTTTCGCCGCACCTTTGCCAAAAAGCTAAACTCTTTTTCCTTTTCCTGCATCTTTAGCTTGCGTATTAAAACATCTTCTCCCAACTCCAAATTGCAGTCTGCCACAAACCCAACGCCGCAAAGGCTGACATCAAGCAGCTTAACGGGAAACAGCCGATGCGCCATCTGCTCCGGTGCTTCCTCTTCCTCTGGATGCAGTAAAATTTCTCCTAATGCATCGGTACGGATGCGGAAAAACCCTCTTTTTTCAAAATTATCAAACAAGGTCACATTGCTGATGCGCCAAAATTTTTCATTGGATATGTAAATATTCCCGCCAAGTGAAAACTTGCCCTCTGATGTGCTGAAGATATTGATTTTCACGGGTGCATTATAATAGTGCAGCGGCATCCGTTCCCCCTTGCTGGAAACGATGTCCAATGTTTCATCTCCAACTGCACCGACTTTTCCCGGGCTTAATAAGTCGTTGTCCATGGTACGCACTTCACATGGACTCCCGATGCATTTTTTCAACTCAATTGGTATCATACGCGCCCTCCAGCATGCTCCTTGAAACAGAAACTCTTTTCTATAATCTTATCACATTTCACCTCTCAATGCAATTGATTTTCTCTGTTTTTCATGAAATATAACCAAAAAACGGTCATCCGCATCCTGCGAATGACCGTTTTTATCAAAACAGCTGTTATAAAGTTTGATAGGTTTACTGGAGGAGCTGGAGAACTGCCTGCGGTGCACTGTTTGCCTGTGCCAGCATGGACTGTGCAGCCTGCAGCAGAATATTGGACTGGGTATAGCTCATCATTTCTGTTGCCATGTCGGTATCACGAATCTGAGAGTTTGCAGATGTGATATTTTCAGAGGTGTTGTCCAAGTTGTCGATGGTGTATTCCAGACGATTCTGAATTGCACCCAAGTTTGCGCGGTTGGTAGACACCTGGTTGATTGCGTTATTGATGGTTTCGATAGCATCTGCTGCTGCATCTGCAGTGGAAACATCTAAGTTATCCGTACCAATGCCAACTGCAGACAGGTTATCAATTGCGACATTTACCATATTGAAAGAATCTGCGCTGTCACCAATCTGGAGAGTCAGTCCCTGATTGCCACCTGCCTTGCTGCTGCCGCCTTCCAAGCCAAGGTCGGAAGCAGTAGTGCCATCGTTAACATCGCTAAACGAGAACGAGCAATCTTCGTCACCGCTGTACTCAACGACAAAGTTACCATTGTCACCTGCAGAAACTGTGAACTCAGTGCTGTCCAAGTAGCCGTCATCACCAGATACCAGATTGTTCTGTGTATTATATGCATCGACTGCGGTTCGAACATCAGTCTGTAGTACACCAGAAGCCGTATCCATGTCATCGCCATTTGTAATACCAGCAGTCATAGTAACAGAAACGGTTGTACCGTTAATCTTCATCTGGAATTTGTCAGCTGCTGCAACATCTGTTCCATCATATGTAACAGTTGCTGTGTTAGTGCTTGTAACCGCTGCCGCCGTAGGATCGACCAAGTTACCCATAACGCTTGTGCCAATATTCGCAACAGTTACTGCGGTGCCCGAACTATCTGTTGATCCAAGATAAGAAACCTCAGAATCGTAATCCTCATTATCGCTTTTAATGGAGAAAGTACCAGCACCAGAATCATATTCAACGGAAACAGATCCTGTGACACCTTGATCTTCCATCGCACTGTTGATGGTATCCTGCAACTTAGTCGCAATATCATCTCCAACATCAGCCGCCAAGGCTGTACCACTGTAGTCCACATCCAACAAAGCGGTCAATGCAGCATTGTCGGAATCCGTCCAATCAATCTTGACAGTCTGTCCATCAATGGAAAGAACATCAATCGCTGCAACGGCTGTGTCAATATTGGTAAGGTCTGCATTATTAACAACTGCGGTTGTCAATTCTGCTGCTTCACTGTCTGCAACATCAGCACCACTAAATGCGCTTCCGTCGGTGGTGATGGAGCCGCCGCCCAAAGAGCCATCCAGCAAGGTGATGCCGTTGAACTCGGTGGACTCTGCAATGCGAGTAATTTCACTATTGAGTGCATCCACTTCGGACTGGATTGCCTCACGGTCTACTTCGTCCTGAATGGTGCCGTTTGCAGACTTTGTGGAAAGTTCCACCATACGGTTCAGCATGGAGTGAATCTGAGAGGTTGCGCCTTCTGCGGTCTGTACCAAGGAGATGCCGTCCTGTGCGTTGTCAGATGCGGTGTCCAAACCAGCAATCTGGGACTTCATCTTTTCGCTGATTGCCAAGCCGGAAGCGTCATCCGCTGCGCTGTTAATCTTATAGCCGGAAGACAGCTTTTGCAGGCTATTCGCTACCTGATTGTTGTTGATGTTCAATTGGCGATTGGCGTTGATTGCCATCGCATTTGTTCTTACTACCATTCCCATAACAATACCTCCGTGTTATCGTAAATAGTTTGTATCGCAAGAAAATCCTTTTCCCTGCGTCTTCATTGTATAAAGGGAATCACCGGCGGGCCCTTGCCAGTACCCCTTACGTATAAAGTTATTGTCTGTTTTTCAAAAAATCGAAATAAAAGAGTTGCACAAACTATCCTTTTATTTTTTGGCATTTTTGTGCAATCTTCCTGTTCTGCAGCCTTGCTCCACGCACTCAGCCCCGGTCAGACTGCTGCAGCTCATTCCATGTTTCGTTGCTGCTTTCCACGGCCTCAAAATAACGCCTTGCAATCGTGTTGACCGGAATCTGCAATGCCTCCGCTTTCTTTGTCATCTTGCCCCACTCACCCTTTTCGTAGGCAAAACAAAGCTCCAGCAAATCGCCATAAATGCCGGTATGCTGCACCAACGCTTCTTTGATTTCATCCGAAAGCGGCAGCTGCTCCACGGCATCTTCAATAGACACCTCCAGCAAAATATCCAATGTAGAGAACATGCCCAAGATATACGCATCCGATTTCGACAGATTTTTCAGCACACTGGTGGTCGTGATAAGCTTTTGGCAGAGGATTGCCCTTTGGAAGGCGGTTTTAATCACTTCATCCTGCATGCCGTCATCGGGGCTGAAGCTCAGCAGATAAATCCACTGCTTAAGCGATTCCAATCCCAAAATCATCAGTGCCTGCTTGACCTCTTTCACCGGATTTCGCAGCGCAAAATAGGAGGAATTGACCAGCTTCATGAGTGAAAACGCCAAGGTAACGTCCACACTGATGATATTTGCCACCTCGTCCATGTCCGGCTGTTCTTTGGTGATTTCTCCCATCAAGCGAAAGAAGTTCGACTGCAAATGGTCCATGCGGTGGGTTTTGGTGCGCACCATTTCCGCCACAGAAGTGCCTTGGAAGAAATCAACGCCCATTTCCAATGCTTTCTCCTGCATTGCCTTATCATTCACATTGAATGCAATCGTCTGAATGCTGTATCGTTTGCAAAAATCAATATCTTTCTGCAAATCTCGCTCACTTTTCAGCTTGAAATCAAGCTTCATGAAGCTTGTTTTGGGGAGTATCTCCAGATAGCGTGTGTTTACCTCAAATCCTACCACTGCCAAGCGATAGCCTTTTTCACGATAATCCTCCAGAATTTTTCTGCTCTCCGGATGTATCAGCACATTTTCTTCAATCTGCATCACCAGCTTATTTTTCTCAAAAATGCTGGGAATATCCTGCCGCAGCAAGTTGGGCGTAAAGGTTAAAAACGCATCTTTATCGTCCAAAAAGTTGGACTGCCCCAAGTTATTGAACACTTCTGCCATTGCAATCGCCACGTGCTGGTCCCGCTGATTGTATAATAAACTGCTGTCCTGCTGATACAGTAGCTCATATGCCACCACTTTATGTTCTCTATTCATGATTGGCTGCCTTGTAATATAGGTTTCCATTGCGTTCCTCCTGATAAAGTTGGGGGCAAACAGGGTCGGCTTTCACACGTACACTGCCTAAGTTATTTTTTTGCCCAGTATATCTCTATTGTATCATTGTCTTGTAAG
Source organism: Intestinibacillus sp. (assembly GCA_963663775.1). GTDB lineage: Bacteria > Bacillota > Clostridia > Oscillospirales > Butyricicoccaceae. The sequence continues at coordinate 971,834 of OY760624.1, forward strand.
ATTTCAAGATAGGATGCATTTTTGCCATTTCTTTTCTGTACGATTAAGCCCTGCGGTTTTTCCGGATTGATGTCGGTAAATGCCAACAAATCAAAAAACTGATAGGGTGCGCCGTTTGCTTTGGGCGGCAATTCCATCGGCGCATGATTCAGCATGATGTGCAGGGATTTGTGTAAATCTGCCGCAGATGCCGTCTGTGCTTCTGCGACCGGAATATGTGCAAGCGGCGGCGCGGTTTTCTGGCTGGATTGCGACGCAGCAGACGACGCGGCGGCGGTGCTTTGCTCTGCCGTGCCTGGAAAGGGGGCAGCCACGTGTTGCGCGACCTCCCTGCTTCCTCCCTGCGGTGTCTGCTGCAGCGGCGGATGTGTCGGTGCTTTTTTCACCGCCACCAATTGCAGGCGGTCATTTTCCGCAAGCGGCTGCTCTGTAAATGCCTCCTCATCATTGCAAAAGACCCGTATGTTTTGCAAATCAATTTCTAATGATGCACAAAATGCGCCGATTGTATCCACCTTGTGCAGCACAATTGCATCGCCGTAAGACAGCAGCGTTTCCCCGCTGACCACCTGCCCATTGACGGTGATAATGTCCCCAACCGGATACGCTTCTCCGTCCAATGTGATTTCAAAGCTTTGTATGCCCCCCAGCAGTGCTGCAATGGTGACGCTGGCATCCTGCCCCTGTTCTGCGGGGATAAAGGTCAGCTCATCTCCGGGGCGCACCGTTTGCGCCAACACTGCCGGTTCATTGTTCAGACAAATTTCTGCTTGTTTTGGCAGTTCGCCACGCACCATGCGGCGTTCGCCATTGACCGTGCAGTGCAGTGCTCTGCCGCCGCGCGGCATAATCTGGGTATATTGATACCCCGCCATTTGCAGAATGCCCAGCACAGAAGTATCCCAGCTGCGCAGCAAATGCAGAGGTTCGCCGTTGACCATAACGGAAAAGGTGTCGCTGTCCTTCTGCCGAATGGCAGTCAGTGCAATCCCCGTGGGGGTTGCAAACTCCGGACCATATACCTCTTCTTCCGATATAATGGAACGCTTCATATTGAGCCCGCCACCCACCGCAACACGGTTGCTGTCCAGACCCAGTTCCTTTGCCACCAATGCAGGCAGTCCCACCACTTGGCTGCCGCCGCCTGCCAGAAAAACAGCCGCCGGCGCATGTCCGCCCGCTTCCAAAATCCGTTCAGCAATGGTCTTTGCCAACTGTGCCACCGTCGGCTCTATGGTTTGCCTTGCCTCTGCAACCGCTATTTCGTGCGTTTGCCCTAAAATATCCACATAAGAGAGCACGGCATCGTCTTCGCCCTGCAATTGCTGTTTGATGGTTTCTGCCGTGGAAAAATCGACCAAAAGCGCATGCATGATTGTCTCTGTAACTTCATCGCCGGCAATGGTTGCCATGGTGTAGGCGGTCACGCTGCCGTCTTCACACAGCGCAATATCCGAGGTGCCGGCACCAATGTCAACCAGCACCAAATTCAACTTTCGCAAATCGCTTGGAATGATGGCATTCATTGCCGCGATTGGCTCGAGTGTCAGCCCCGCAACGGTCAATCCGCATCGACCCATGGTGCTGTAAAGGCTTTCTACCACCGACCGCGGCAAGAATGTCGCAATGATGTGCGCCTGCACGACCTTTCCCTTGTGGTCCAGCAGACTGGACATATCATATCCATCTAAGGTGTATTTTTGCACAGCATGACCCACGCAATAAAATGCCGTGTTTTTCTCTTCTTGGCTCGCAAAAATTTCTTCATATGCCGCCTGCACCGCCCCCAGTTCCAAATCGGAAATGGTGCGGGATTGAATCGGTTCTTTTTCGCTTAGCTCCTGTGTAAAGGTTGCCTGCATGGTGCGCAGCACACGCCCTGCCGCTGCGATGTAAACTTTCTTGAGCGACGTACCGATTTTCTGTTCCAGCCGCTGTTTGACCACATCTACAATTTTCGCCGTTTCGGCAATGTTTTCGATTTGCCCGTCCACGACCGCACGTGTGTTATACTCTTCCCGCTCGACATACTGCACAAAAAAGCGGTCTTCTTCTCCATAGCCTACCAATCCAATGACGCTGCGTGTACCAATATCCAGTGCAAAAACCAAGTCCCTGTCTGTTTTTTTCTGTCCTGCTTTCACATTCATGGCTTCTCTTTCCTTACCGGACCTCATCCTGCGGCATTGTCTGCCGCTTGTGTGTCCTCTCCGTCCGTTGTTCCATTTGCATCGGTCTGTATCAGGTTCTGCACATATTCTTCCAAGCACAGCCCCTGCTCTGTCATTTCCTTTGCCGCCTGCGTTCCAACATAGCGAAAATGCCACGGCTCATATAAAATGCCGGTGCTCTCCTGCTTGCTTTCCGGATAGCGGATGACAAAACCGTATTTCACAGCGTTCACATGCAGCCATCCAAATGCCACCGTATTGGCAAACCCACTGTCCAGCGATTGATAGCTCGAGGTCACAATATCCACTGCCAACCCCGTGTGATGCTCGCTTGCGCCGGGGGACTGTATGTATTGATTGGTCAGTTCCGCACTCGTGCCGCTGTCATATCCTTGAGCTTCGTTGCTGGCAATCTCTTCTTGATACAGCGAGGATTGCTTGGAAACGCTGCGATATGCCGATTGCACGATGAGGTCCACACCGCTATCCTTTGCCGCCTGCAGCATCTGGCGCAGCGAATCTGCCATACGGGTGTCCACCCATTTGTCATCCACCTTCTCCAAGTCCACGGTGAAATCCTGCGGGAGCAAATGGTCACGATTGACCAAAATCAAATTCCACGGCAGGCTTGCATAGGGGTCGGTTGGCTCTGCCGGGGTCGTGTCTGTGCTTGCCGCCGCCGTCTGGCTGTCTGTTGACTGCATCAGCTGGGCATTTGGCTGCGTGACCATGGTATTTTCCTGCAGTGTGCCCTGCACATGTCCCCGCATAAAGAATACTGCCGATGCCACCAGCACTGCCAGCACGCCAAGGGTGATATTCCGCCGCAGGGATTGCTTATTGATTACAATTTGCTGCGCCTGCTCCTTTTTCATGTTCTCCTTATGTTTTTTTGTCATCATTCGACATCTTCCTCCTCGCCTGCAGCGGACTGCACCATGCCATCACTATCTACCAACTCCGCTGTCACTTGACGCAGTGCTTGGCGCGGATTCGGCGCACCGCTGTGTCCGCCTTCTCCCACTTGCAGCTTGGCTGCTACCGTGAGAATTTGGCTGTAAATTTTCGCAACCACTTGATAGAGCTCCTCCGGTATATTGGCACCTACACCAAGCATGCAAAGCATCGATGCCGCACTGTCATCCCGATAGACAGGTATCCCTCGCTGTTCGGCAATGTCGATAATCCGCTCCGCAATCGGCCCGTATCCGGATGCAATGACCACAGGGGATGCATCTTTGTCTGCACTGTATTTCAACGCAACCGCTTTTTGCGTGCGGTCTACGCCCTTTCCCTTGGGCGGCTCCTCTTTCGGGGAATTTGGTTGGTTTTTTTGCCGCCTTTTTTCAATTGTCTTGTCGATGAACTGCTGTCGCTTAGATTTTGACATCTACACCCACCCTCTTATATGGAAGTGACTTAAATACATCCATCAAAGACCGTGCCTTTAACAGCGGGGCAAGCCGCACTTGCCCAATACGATAGGTATATCCCTTCAATGCGTTTGTAATATCTGATAAATAAGATTTCATCTGCTTTTCATACTCCTGCGGACAGTATAAATGAATATCAATGGTTTTATCATGCGCAAACACCTCTGCTTCAAATCGTCCCACGGCTTCTGCATCCACCACCATGAGCAAGTGAATCCCATGGTCTACTCCAGGCGGCATATCCTTGGCATCGCTTTCTGGATTGATCCAGATTTCTGCAAACGCACGTATCTGTTCAAAATATGCCGGCACCACGAAATGCAGAAGCGGTGTAAAGTTGCACGGCGAGGACAGCAAGCTGGACAAAATGTTATCGAGCCGCTTTTCTTCCGAACTGCTCAGTTCTTCTTTGGACGCCTCCTTTGCAATCATCCCCACCAAGGCATCCATCACCTTAGAGGGCAGCCGCTCCATGGCTTCTGCGCTGTTTTCAAAGCCGCCCGCCTTTTCTGCGGATTCCCATGCTGCGCCCTGCATCGCCGCAGCATGCTGACGCTTGGGTGCAGGCTCCTGCTCCTTCCCCGCCGTCTGCGGAGATGTGGGGTTCTCCTGCTCCTCTGGGTTCTCCGCCGCACGTTTCTGCCGTGGGACTTCCGTCGGCTCTTCTGGCAGGTCACTCTGCTCCTGCGGGGGCAACGGCTCATCCGTTTCGCTCTCAGCTGGCAGATCCGCTGCATTGCGCACGGGTGCGTTCGTCTCTGCCGCACGGCTTTGCTGCGGCATTTCCTGCAAGCTTCCTTGCGATGCCTGTGGGGTGTCCCATCCGTTTCGTGCCAGACGAACCCCTGCCTGCTCGGCGCCATCCTCCGGCTTCCCATTTCGCACCCATGTGAGAAATTCTCCTGCAAATTTTGTTAACTTTTGCCGTGAAGACCCATTGAGCATTTGGCGCAGCCGCACCACTGCCTCTTGAAAAAACGTCACACTTTCATTGTATCGTGACAGATTATAGGTCGTAATGGAAATTGTTTTCGAGATTTTCGGCGAATATAAAATGCTGTTTTCAATGTCCCGCAGCAAGCTGAGCGTTTCGCCCTTCAGCTTGTCAAACGGCACCGAATCATCCTGCCGATAGACGCTCACCAGCTGTGCAATGCGGCCGGTTAAGCTCTTGCTGGAGTTTAAATTCTTTTCCAGATACACCAAACTGTTGGCGACCGCATCCAAAATATCTTCATGGCACAGTAAATTGTTCATCGAACGCATTAAATTGGCAATTGCCCGCTGTGTTTCCCCCTGTGATGTTTTCGACAGGCTGATTTCTCGCAAGAAATCAAAAAACGGTCCTTTGAACAGCGTTGCTGAATTTTCCTGTCGCTGCATTTCCTGCGCAAGCTCCTCCGGGTCTATCAGCAGCTGATGAAACATTTGTTCAATCTCGGGCGTAACCGTGTTGTTATTTGCCGGAAGCAGCGTGTAAATCTCCTCCAGCATCGAAATATTTTTCAGAAAGGATACAGTAACGTCCGGATCCTTGAGCATATCGAGCAGGATGGACGGTGTGTCGTTGCCTTTCAGCTTCGCATTATTCTGCCCCAACAGCTCGCTTTGATTATGCGTCTGAATCACGCGATTTGGTTGCTGAAGATTGAACTCATTGGTCGGTTGTAACCCCGGTTTTGGTTGAACCGGCTGATTCTTTTCCACTACAGGCGTGGATACTCTTAATATGTCGGCCAAGCCATTCACCTCTCCCCTATGACTGACGGATTCGATACGCATACCGTCTCATATTTATTTATCGCACGAAGTCCGCAAAAAATCAATATGCAATCCACAAAATTTCCACACAAATTCTTGTAGCCTACAAAAAAAATCCAAAACCCCCTTACATTTAATAAAAAAAGTGTTATAATAAATTTGTCAAATATCCTCCTTGAGGTTAAAGTAGAATTTTGTAGAAGCAGGTGGAATTATGAGTACAGTCGATCCCGGCATGGAAGCATTGCTGGATACTTTCATTTACGAAACCAATACAATGCTTGAACAACTGGACGAGATCCTACTCGAGTCCGAACGCGCAAAAGGCATCAGTGAGGAAAACATCAACAGTATCTTCCGCATCACACATACGATTAAGGGTTCTGCCGCCATGATGGGCTTTAGCAGCATTTCCAGCTTGGCGCATGCAGTAGAAGATGTGTTCTATATCATCCGTGAAACCCCCAGTAAGCTAAATCTGGTTTTTGATGCGATTTTCGATTTGGTCTTCCAGACCTCCGACCTCTTGAAGGGCGAGATGGAACGCATCCACGATGATGACTATGTTGAAAGTGACCCCTCTGGCCTCATTGCACAGCTCAAGCAACAGGCTGCCATTATGAAGGATGAAGCAGCTGCGCCTGCCGCACAGGAAGCTCCCATGGCTTCTTCGCAGCCTTCTGCCGCAGCGCCTGCACCGGCAGCTTCCGATGACGTGCGCATTCGTGTTTTCTTTGAAGACGATTGTCAGATGGAAAACATGCGTGCATTTATGCTGATGACACAGCTGCAGCCGCACTGTTCCCAATTGGATTCGGATCCTCCGCATCCGGAATCAGACGGCAGTTTGTGCCAATCCATCATTGACAACGGCTTTTTGGTCATTTGCAAACCGCTTGACTCTTTGGATGCGATTATCAAGGTGGTGGAAAGCTCTCTTGAAATCAAATCTTATGAAGTCTTGTCGACACCAACCGAGGCGGCGGCGCCCGCAGCAGCACCGGAATCGCCTGCAGCTCCTGCGCAGCCCGCAGCGGCACCAACACCTGCGCCCGCTCCTGTAGCGACACCCGCAGCCCCTGCACGCCCAAGTGCAGATGCTGCCGTGGCTCCCAAAAGCTCCGGCGGTTCTAAGCAAAGCCTTATTAGCGTCAGTCAGGCAAAGCTTGACCACCTTCTGGATCTTGTGGGTGAGTTGGTCACCGCAGAATCCATGGTTGCCTCGAATCCGGATTTGCGTGGATTGAAGTTGGATAATTTCCACAAATCAACCCGTGAACTGCGCAAGCTGACCGATGAATTGCAGGATGTCGTAATGTCCATCCGCATGGTGCCCTTGCATGGCACATTCCAAAAGATGAATCGAATTGTGCGTGACATGTGCAAAAAACTCGACAAAAAGGTTGATTTGATTGTCGAAGGCGGCGATACAGAGGTGGATAAAACCATCAACGATGCCATTGCTGACCCCTTCATGCACATGATTCGCAACTCCATTGACCATGGCATCGAAATGCCAGCTGACCGTGTTCGCATAGGCAAATCCGAAACCGGTAGCGTCACCTTGTCTGCACGCAATGTCGGCAGTGATATTTTGATTGATATTATGGATGACGGCGCAGGCTTGGATGCACAGGCATTGCTAAGCAAAGCCAAGAAGAACGGCTTGCTCAGCAAACCGGAAAGCGAATATTCCGACAAGGAAGCGTTCCAGCTGATTATGCTCCCTGGATTTTCCACGAATACAGAGGTAACTGAATATTCAGGTCGTGGCGTTGGTATGGATGTTGTGCGCAAAAATGTAGAAAAAATGGGCGGTACCGTCTCCATCTCCAGCGTTCTACACGAAGGCACGACCTTCACCATCAAAATCCCGCTCACGCTGGCAATTGTAGACGGCATGAACATTTCCGTTGGCGACACCGTCTTCACCCTTCCGATTACTTCCATCAAGCAGTCCTTTAAAATTACAGACGAAAAGCAGATTATCCACAACACCAACGGCTCGGAAATGATTATGATTCGTGGTGAGTGCTTCCCTGTCATTCATCTGAATGAGTTGTTTGAAATTGAGGGCAAAGCGACAGATATTACCGAAGGCATCATGATTCAAGTGGAAAGCGGTGGCATGGGTGCTTGTCTGTATGCGGATGAGCTGCTTGGCGAATACCAAGTGGTTGTAAAACCCTTCCCGGCATTTCTCAACAAATATAATTTAAAAGACCGTGGTCTGTCCGGCTGCAGCATTCTCGGCGATGGCAGCATCAGTTTGATTCTTGATGTGAACAGCCTGTTAAACAAGCATTAAGGAGGGAATGTTATGACGGAAAACTTGACGAACACTGCGAATGTGACGGACACCATCAGTGATGAACTGAGTGGTCGTGTATTGCTTTTCTACATAGAATCTACCCTATATGGCATGCCCTTGACGCATGTCATCGAAATCATCAATGTGGAAAAGAGCACACATCTTCCCGGCGTTGCGCCCTACATCAAGGGTGTCATCAATTTGCGCGGCAAGGTTGTGCCAGTTATTGATGTACGTCTGAAATTTCATCTGCCGGAGCGTGCATATGACGAAAAAACCTGTATCATCGTTGTCGATATTCATGATATGCATGTTGGCTTGATTGTCGACAGTGTATCTGAAGTCATTACGATTGAATCCACCAACATGGCAACCCCGCCTGATGCAGACGGCTCTGGCGAGCGTTATCTATCCTCTGTTTCAGAAATCAGCGGAAAAATTGTGCTCAATCTTGATTGCGAACGATTTTTTCACTCTGATTTAGGGTTTACTGCTATCTAAAACATGGCATACGCCCTCTTTTCCCCGCATATTATGCTTTTATAAACAATACTTGACGCCTCGTACCGCTTGCGGCGCGGGGCGTCAAGTATATCTATCCCTTGCATCATTTCGCATGCAATTTGTTTCCCAATCAATTAAGGAGTGCCGCCTATGCAGCTATATGAACTCATTCATCTGACGGACCAAGAGTTTCTCGACCTCAAATCGTTTGTCTATCATAAATATGGAATTGATTTGTCGAAAAAACGGCAGCTCATTGAAGGTCGCCTGTCCCACACCCTAAAGGACAAGGGGCTAACCTCTTTCAGTCAATACATGAAATTGCTACAAAACGACCCTTCCAGCCAAGAAATCCACACATTTCTCAACAAAATCACCACAAACCATTCCTACTTTGGTCGAGAAAATGAGCATTTCGATTTTTTGCACCGTGTGGTTCTTCCGGAACTGGAGCGCACCCGTCATGGGGATTTGCGCATTTGGAGTGCCGGCTGCTCTGCGGGGCAGGAAGCTTATAATATCGCCATGACCATTGACCAATATTTTGGTGCCAAAAAAGCCCAGTGGGACACCACCATTCTTGCAACTGATATTTCCATGGATGTTCTGAACAAGGCGAAGCAAGCCTGCTATCCTGCGGACAACATCGAAGGATTGTCCCCCGCATGGCGTTCACAATATTTCAACCGCCTTTCCAACGGTCAATTTCAGGTTTGCGACAAGATTCGGAAAGAAGTGGTGTTTCGTCCGTTCAATCTCATGGATCCCTTCCAGTATAAAAAGCCCTTTGACATCATTTTTTGCCGAAACGTGATGATTTATTTTGACAAAGAAACCACCGAGCGTTTGGTGCAAAAATTTTATGATGCCAGTGCAAACGGAGCCTATTTCTTCATTGGGCATTCAGAATCTCTGAACAAAGCAACCACGCCTTTCACGTATTTACAGCCCGCAACCTATCAGAAACGTATCAATGCCAAAGGAGCTCGATAATCTATGGAACCTAAAAAGCAAATTCGCGTTCTAATTGTGGATGATTCGATCTTATTCCGCACAAAACTGCAATTCAGCTTAATGGAAGACCGAGAAATCAAGGTCGTCGGCAGCGCAGCCAATGCCATTGAAGCAAAAAAGCGCATTGCCGAACTGCAGCCGGATGTTTTGACCTTAGATGTTGAAATGCCGCAGATGAGCGGTATTGAATTTTTGAAGCAAATGATTCCGACCAACCCCATTCCGGTTGTTGTCGTCAGTTCTCTGCCTATCAATGCCTTAGATGCCTTGGACGCAGGCGCTGTGGACTTTGTCAAAAAGCCGGTTGTCAATCAGCCAGGGGACTTAGAAGCCTTTGTGCAGGAATTGGCCAGCAAAATCAAAGTCGCTTCCACTGCAAATCTGGGACGCAAACGAACGCCGCCCATTGCGGCATCCTCTATGCTCTCCAAGCTTTCTCCTTCCATGCTCAAGGTCACAGACCGTGACTCTGTCATTGCCATCGGTGCGTCCACGGGCGGCACAGAGGCCATTATTTCCGTGGTGAAGGATTTGCCCGCCACAACCCCCGGCATCGTCATCGTGCAGCACATGCCTGCCAATTTTACCACGCTCTATGCACAGCGTTTGGATAAAATTTGTAAAATGCAGGCGGTCGAAGCCTCTGATTATGACCGTGTAGAGCCTGGAAAAATCATTCTGGGTGCAGGTGACTATCATTTGACGCTGAAAAAAGATGCCAAAGGATATTACGTGCGCAGCCAAAAAGGCGAACGTGTCAGCGGGCATTGTCCTTCTGTCAATGTGCTGTTTGACTCGGTTGCAGATACTGCCGGCAAGCATGCTCTTGGCGTTTTGCTCACTGGCATGGGTGCAGACGGCGCAAAAGGACTCACCAAAATGCGCCAAACGGGTGCCTATACCATTGGGCAGGATCGTGCAAGCTGTGTCGTTTACGGCATGCCGATGGAGGCCTATAAAATGGGCGGCGTCTGCAAACAGCTTCCCCTTGACCAGATTGGCGATGAAATCATTTATCACCTGAATCGCCGATAAAGCGATGTATTCGCCGTTATTCCTTTCAAAATATACAAACCCCCCATGCAGGACGGAATCTATTCCGCAGTCCCTACATGGGGGGTTTTTGTGCTATGTAAGTGAATAACCGCATGTTGTCGTGTTATCAACACCCTTACGCAACCGCTTACCAGACCCATTCGCCTCGATTGACCGATTTAATCCGCATGCTGCCATCTGCACCCGAAAAATACAGTGTCCGTCCGTAATTCTTGCCAGTATCTTCTGCTACGATGGGAATGCGCAAACTGTTGAGTGCCATTTTAACTGCCATTACGTTCCGCTGCCCGATATTTGCAATCGAAGAATTGTTAACGCCCGCAAACATCTGCGCACCGCCTGCAATTTTCGCTTTCAAGCAAACCTGCCGTGCCCCTTGCGCTTCCATTTTTTTAATCAAGGTCGGAATCGCTGTATCTGCAAATTTCATCACCTGTGCTGCTGCTAAGGTATGGTCTTTGCTGTTTGGCAGTAAAATATGTGATAATCCTGCTACTTTCGTGATATGGTCATATAAACAGATGCCAACACAAGAGCCCAGCGCATAGGTTACCAACACATCGGGGGTACGTACTACTTTTAAATCTGCAATTCCGACTGTTACAGTAGTACTCATATCTCTAACCCCAAATTCGTCATAATTTTTTCCAGTGATTCTACCTCCGGTATCATCAAAATATGACTTTCCGATGTTGCAGCTTCATTTCCGAAACGGTCTTCGATGAAAATGATTTTATCGCTGATATTTGCATAATAAATCGCCGGTACACTCAAAATGGAACCTGCCATATCGATACATAAATCCGGTACAGAAATATCAATGTTTAGATTGGTCAATGCAGAGATCGCATTAACATAGGATGCCGCCATAATATTGCCGACTTCCCGAATCGCAGATTCGCCCATTTCATCCACTTGCCCATTGTCGGTCAAATCCGTTCCCACCAGTGTACTGAGCAGCATGTGTGCAAATTCTTGATTCAGCAGAAACATAATCATACCGGTTACATCTCCGCTCAATGCAAACATCAAGCCCACCTGCAGCACTTCCGGTCCCCCAAGCGATTCCACAACCTGTTCACAATCCAAAATGCGCACAATTGGCACGGATATATCAATTTTTTGCGAAAGCATTTCCGACAGGGATGATGCTGCATTGCCAGAACCAATATTCCCAATTTCACGTAATACATCCAACTGCATGGGGTTTAATTCATCATAGTTTTTGATTGCCATTTTCTTGTCTCCTTTGCTTTTGGAATACACAAAACTGTTTTGCCGTGCGCTTGCACAGTGGAACGCCGCCCCTGTACGATACCTTCAGATACCCCTCTCAAGCGACTTCTGTCTATTCCTCCAATACACTCAGCTGCGCAGCGAGCTAATCAGCTGCTCCATTTCGTCTGATGTTTGCACCACACGCGCACTCATCTGATACGCACGCTGTGCAATAATCAAATTTGCCATTTCGTCCTGTAAAGACACCCCCGACTGCTCCAAATATCCGTGCAGCAATTGATAGGTTCCCTCTTCCGGATCCAGTGCTTCCCCTTCGCCCGATTGCTCATTTTCGGTGAATCGCGTTCCGTTCACAGGGGTGAGCGCAGCAGGATTCATGAAGGTATAGACCCCGATTTGATTCTCCAGCAGACCATCATCATTGGCGCCGCTGGTGCCCGTCGCTGTGATATGGCTGCCGCTGCTGTCCAGCACATACAACCCATCTGCCGTTACCAACTCTTCTGCCTCTGCGTCCACCGTGAACGCACCGTTGCGTGTGTAGGAAATGTTCCCTTCTCCGTCCTCCAGTGCAAACATGCCAAAGGTATTGCTCGCAATGGCATAGTTATAGCCATTGCCCGTGCTTTCTGCCATTGCACTTTGCTCCATCTGTGTGCCTGTGCCAACCGTACGCACCCCATGCCCGGTTTGCGGTTTAGAATCGGCATTGCACCACATTTGTGTATAAATCAAATCTTCAAAGGATTCCGTCGGTACTTTGTAGCCTGCGGTATTGACATTCGCCAAATTATTGCCGGTTACATCCAGTGCCTGCTGATATGCCACCAAACCGGATGCTCCGGAATAAAATGCTGATTTCATATGCTTCCCCCTAATATGCGATTATACAGATGCAATTTCTGTAGCAGATTTTTGATTCAAGGTATCGACAATTTTCATTGCGGAGCTGTTGAGCTGATATGCCCGCTGTGCTTCAATCAAGCGTGACATCTCCTGATTGAGGTCTACATTGGACAATTCCAAACTGCCCTGTACCGTGCGGTATCCCTCTGCCGCCACTGCTGTGCCGTTATTGTCCAATGTAAACATGCCATTGCTCTGTTTGAGCAGTGCCGTGCCGGTGTCCGGAACCGTAACACCAAGGGTTGCCGTTTCTTCGCCTTCGCTGTCATAAATGATGCCACGCTCTCCAATGGTGAAATCCGTGTTGTCCAAGGAAATGGGCGTGCCGCCGTCATCCAATACGTAACCGTAACCGGGAAGTATGAGATTCCCGTCTGTATCCACATCAAAATTGCCATTTCGGGTGAGATAGGTTGTATTTTCATCACCAAAAGACTGGATGTTAAAAAAACCATCTCCATCTAATGCAACATCCATGTCCCGCCCCGTGTTCTTAATCACACCAGCATCCATAAATTGATATTCATCCTGCACGGTTGCCATCGGTGCACCACTGCCAAAGCTTTTTTGTCCATCTTGCGTCATGCGTGTCAGCAGTTCCTTTTCAAATGCAGACAACTCCACGCCATCCGCACGATACCCTGGCGTTTGCGTGTTTGCCAAATTGTTTGCAATCACATCAATTTTATTCTGCTGTGACATCATGCCGGAGCCCAATGTATAAAATCCTGTGAACATTTCTACTCCCTTCCATGCCGTTTTGCACATTTTACGGTTTTTTCAGATTTTCTGCTCAAATCCAAGCTGTGTCATTGTCGCACCGAGCTTTGCAATGGCAGCCGAGCGGATTTGTGATACCCTTTGCTGTGTTAACCCCAGCACCTGTCCAATTTCACGTAAATTCAAGTTTTCATAATAACACAATGTAATCACTTGCTGCTGTTTCGGAGAAAGCGTGGAAATGGCATTGGTCAATGCGGTGCGCATTTCTTCCTCCAGCATATCCTTTGCAACACTGTCCTCATACACATCCTGCGATTCTGTAATCACATTGCCATAGCTTTCTTCCATCATTTCTTCCAATGAAATGGCATCGACTGAAGAAATTTCCATTTGCAGTTGACTGAGCTTCTGTTCTGGTATCCCCAACCGTTCTGCCAATTCTGCCATCGTTGGTTCTCGCATCAGCTGGGTCTGCAACTCAGTGCGGGCCTGCTGCATGTCACGGCGGGCTTCCCGCACCCGATTGGGCAGCCAGCGCTGCTTGCGCATGTAATTGAGCAGCGACCCCCGAATGCCACGATAAATATAGGTTTGAAAACTGGCACCACGGTCTGGGTCAAATCGCTCCATGCAGTCCATCAGCGCCAAAATGCCTTGGTTGAAAAAATCTTCATACGGGATATTCGAAAGCAAAATCGAACGCATGCTGCGAATCGCAATATCGACTTGATTGCTGTAATACAGCACCAATGCATTGCGGATTTTCAAATCGCCGGTTGCTTTATAGGCACGCATCAATGCTTCTGCCTCTTCCGGTGTTGCCGGATGATTGCTGTCTGTCATGATGTGCCGCCTCCCCTCTGGCATCGCTTACATAGAGATATTCCCCAGCGACTGAATTTGCACGCTTGCATCCACGTCATTAAAGGATAGTACCACGACATTTGGATAGAATTGGTCCAACAGCTTTTTGAAATAGACACGAACCACCGGAGAGGTCAATATCACAGGCACCTGCACCAATTTTTTCATTTGTCCGATTTTTTCGGTTGTCGCAGCAATGATACGCTGCATCACTTCCGGCTCTAGGGCAAGATATGCACCGCCGTCCATCTTTTTGACGCTGTTGATAATCGCAGTTTCAATCGCCGAATCCAAGCTCATCACCTTCAGCTGTCCGGCTTCGGCAAACCGATGGGTAATGGTGCGCTTTAAGGACTGCCGCACATATTCTGTCAGCATGTCATTGTCCTTTACAGAAGGCGCATAGTCCGACATGGTTTCCAATATCGTTTCCAAGTCATTGATGGGCACCCCTTCTCGCAGCAAATTGCGCATGACCTTTTGCAGTTCTGCAATCGGCACAATGCTCGGCACCATCTCATCCACCGAAACACCGGTGTGTTTCTTCAAGTTCTCCAGCATTTTCTGCACTTCCTGCCGTGTGAGCAGTTCATAGGCATGTGCCCGAATAAGTTCTGACAAATGGGTAATGATTACGGATGTCGGGTCAATCAGCGTATATCCCGCCATTTCCGCCTGCAGCTTTTTGTCTTCACCAATCCACTTTGCCGGCATCCCAAACGCTGGTTCAATGGTTTCAATGCCAGGAATATCGTCTTGTTCCATCTCGCCCGGCGGCAAGCCTAGATAGTGGTCATTGAGCACTTCTCCAATCGCCAGTGTTTCACCTTTCAGCTTCACTTCATACTGGTTGGGATTCAGCTGGCTGGAGTCCTTCAAACGCACAGACGGCAGCACCATGCCCATTTCATCGGCAAACTGCTTACGCAGCATGACAATACGGTCCAAAAAATTACCGCCGCTATGCTGATCCACCAATGGCAGCAAGCTATAGCCTACTTCAATGCCAATCGGGTCTACCGTCAGCAATCCATAGACATTGTCCAAGTTCTTATAGAAACTGACCTCACTGGTCACTTCCTCCACCACCGGCGGCCCTTGCTCCAGTGCCTCCTCCGGCTGCTGCTCTGCTCTGCGGTTGCGTATGAGCACCATCGTGCCAATAGACAGCAAAAATGCCGACATTATGAAGATTTGCAGCCTTGGAAAGCCAATGATGGTCAAAAACGGTAACGCTGCACCTGCAATCAGCAACACTGCGGGCTGCGTCAAAAATTGTTGAATAACATCATCATTTAGGTTTGATTCGGATGCAGAGCGTGTCACAATCATACCGGTTGCAACCGAAATCAAAAGTGCTGGAATCTGGCTCATCAAGCCATCGCCAACAGTTGCTGTGGAATAGGTTTGGATAATATTTTGAAAGGTGCCTTCTCCGCCGATAAAACCAATCAAAATACCGCCCACCAAATTGATAAGTGTAACCACAATCGAAATAATGGCGTCACCTTTTACGAATTTGGAGGCACCATCCATAGAGCCGAAGAAATCCGCTTCTCGCTGAATATTGGAACGACGCAGACGTGCCGTTGCTTCATCAATCAAGCCCGAACTCAAATCCGCATCAATCGCCATCTGTTTACCGGGCATTGCATCCAAGGTAAAACGTGCCGAAACTTCTGCCACACGTTCCGCACCCTTGGTGATGACAATGAACTGCACCAACACGACAATCAGAAAGATGACCAAACCCACCACGATTTTGCCGCGAATAACAAAATCGCCAAAGGTTTTAATAACCTCACCTGCATAGCCATGATTGGTCAAAATGGAGCGGGTAGACGATACGTTCAATCCGAGCCGCAGCAGTGTCGTAATCAGCAGCAGCGATGGAAAGATGGAGAACTCCAAGGCTGTTTTAATGTACATGGTGGTCAGCAAAATGACCAAGGAAAGCGAAAGATTCATGATAAACATGAAATCCAAAACCATTGTGCTTAATGGCACGATCAGCAACGCTACGATTAGCATTACGAAGACCGCTATCGCATTGTTGAAGACCCTCATTTCATCTCAAATCCTTTTTCTTTAAACTGTATACAAACGCCAATACTTTTGCGATTGGCTGATAATAGGCCTCTGGTATTTCACGGTCCAAGTCGACCTCTGCATATAATGCGCGCGCAAGCGGCTTGTCCTCGGTGATATAGACGCCATGCTCTTCGGCGACTGCCACAATGCGCAGTGCCAGCTCGTCCACACCCTTTGCCACCACAACCGGTGCGCGGTTTTTGTCTTTTTGATATGCAATTGCAACCGCATAATGCGTTGGGTTACGAATCACCACATCCGCATCCGGCACTTTTTGCATCATACGCTGTCGTGCTCGCTGCTGCTGCAGCTGGCGAATGTGCCCCTTCACCTGTGGGTCACCCTCTGTTTGCTTATATTCGTCCTTAATTTCCTGCTTGCTCATGCGCAGGTTTTTCTCATATTCCCACCATTGGTATAAATAATCCGCTGCAGAGAGTGCAATAAATGCAATGCTAATGCGAAATGCCATGGTCAAAATATTCCTTGCGGTGTAAGTAATCGCCTGCAACGGCTGCATATCCATCATATTGGGCAGCGTCGGCAGCAGTCCGATATAGATTTTATACATGACAGCTGTCAAAATGGTCACCTTGATGACCGCTTTGAGTAATTCCACCACGCTGCGCAGGGAAAACATTTTTTGGATTCCTTTGAAAAAATCCAAACGCGAACCTTTGAACTCAAATGCTTTGGTGGAAAACAGCATCCTCGTCTGTGCCATGGTGACTGCAACCGAACTGAGCACCGAAATCAGCAGCAATGGCATGGATGCCGCCACAAAAGTAATGCCGCCTCGTATCATCAATCGCTGCAGGGTTCGTATGTCAATCACCAAACTGGTGCTGTCTAAGGTGAAAAAATAGCGAATACAATTTTGACAAAGCGAAAATATCATGGGCATAAATGTTTTCAAGGCAAAGAACATGGTCACCAATGAGATTGCCATGACAGCATCTCGACTCATAAAGACATTGCCCTTTTTTCGTTCGTCTTTTTTTCGTTTCGCCGTTGCCTTTTCGGTTTTTTCGCCAGCCATGTCATCCCCCCTTTATAGCACATCGGCTGCCTTTTAAGAAAATTGCTGCAGCAAACTGCTAATGCCCGAAAACATGGTCGTTAAGTATTTTTGCAAAAAGCTTGTAATCGGCGCAACATACACCGCCAACAGCAGAAATCCCAAAAGAATCTTAACCTGAAAGCTGATGACAAAAATGCTGACCTGCGGCACCAGCTTCATCAAAATACCCATGGCTACTTCCAACGTGAAAGATGCGGCAACAAACGGCAATGCCAACTGTATGCACAGTGAAAATGCTGTTATAAACATCTCTGCCATAAATTTCCCTAATGCCGCTGGAATCACCACGGCACCGACTTGAATAAATGCAAAGGAGCTTGTAATTGCTCGAATCAAAATAAGATGACAATCCGTTAAGAAAAAATAAAAAATTGCGCAGAGTTGAAATAAGTTGCCTGAAATCGAAATCTGCAAATTGCTTCCCGGGTCAAACACCTTGGACATCGATAACCCAAACCCAATATCCATGATTTCGCCTGCCATAAATAAAAAATAGTAGAAAAAAATCATGACAACACTCATGGACATACCGACCAGCAGTTCTTTGACCATCGCCAACAGCAATCCCAACGTTTCAAATTGCAGCGGCTCTGCTCCAACAGCCAGTGGGGCTACCACCAGTGTCAAGGTAAATGCCAACGCTGCCCGCAGCATCGCCGGTACACTGCTGCGCGAAAAAAACGGATTGAAAAACACCATTCCGCCCATTCGGCAAAAGACCAGCATATAACCCATTAAATTGTGCAGTACAAATTCCCACGTCATATCGCCATCATCCTACCATCAACTGCACGATATAATGAAAAAACTCATCAAGCGTGGTTAGCATCCATGAACCCATGAAAATCAGCATCAGCCCAATCGCAATCAGCTTTGGCACAAACGTGATAGTCTGTTCATGAATCTGGGTTGCTGCCTGAAAAATCGCAATGACCAAGCCAATTGTCATACTGACCAACAGCATGGGCATTGCTAATGTTAGAATCGTCCATACACTTTGTCGAATGACCGCCAAAACATCTTCTTGCGTCATGCGCATACCCCTTTCCCGGCGCAGTGGCAGCCGACAGATTTTGTGTTGCAGTCAGTGAAAGCTTGCAACCAAGGTTTCAATCACCAGCTCCCAACCGCCTACCACCACAAACAGCATCAGCTTAAACGGCAGTGCAATGGTTGTTGGCGGCAGCATGACCATACCCATACTCATCAAAGTACTTGCAACAATCATATCAATGACTAGGAAGGGTAAAAACAACAAAAATCCCATAACAAATGCCTGCCGCAGTTCGCTTGTGATAAACGCCGGCACCACAATGTGCATCGCAAGGCTCTGTAGGGTGTCTGGGTTTAGGGTTTGTCCTTCTCCAAACGTGGTGTCATTCCCTTCCAGAGATAAAAACAAATTCAAATCTTCCGCTTTGATTTGCTTGAGCATAAATGTTTTGAGCGGTGCTTCCAAATTCTCAATCGCTTCCTGCTGCGTGATATTCCCGTTCATATACGGGGTAATGCTATTTTCCTGAATCTGCTCAATGGTCGGTGCCATAATGAACAGTGACAGAAACAATGCCAGTCCAATAATTACCTGATTGGGCGGAGTCTGCGTTAAACCAATGGCGTTTCGCAGCAGGGACAAAACGATGACCACACGGGTAAAACTGGTCATCATAATCAATAACGAGGGGGCAATGGAAAGCAACGTGAATAAAAACAATACCTGCAGTGCGCCCATGGTGTCGCCATTTGTGCTGTCGGGATTTAAATCCAGATTGATGGACGCTGCCTTTGCCTTGTAGCACAAGAACGCAGACAGCACCATGGCAATGCTGGTAAGCAGCAGAATGCGCACCGCACGGCCTGTGTGCTTCTGTGGCTGTTTCGGGCACAATTCTGCTTCGTTTTGTATCATGGATGCGTATCCTCCTCGCCGCTGGTCTGCTTTTGCTGCTTCCATGCGTCCTTCAGCACGTGTAAAAAATCCTGACTTTCGGTTTTTGGTGCGATATCAGCAAACTGTGCCGAATCCAATTCGTCCAACTTGCTGATTTGCTGCCCAGTCACCCCGAGCAGCAGTGTTGTGTCTCCAATGCGAACAATCACCAACGCCTGTTCCTTGCCAAGCATCGTACGCCCCAAAATCTCCAGCTTACAGCCTTTGTCTTGGTGGTGCATCGTGCCCCGTCCCACAAGCTTTGTGGCATAATGTGCACCCCAAAAAATCAGCACCATGAAGAACAGGATACCCGCCGCAGAAAGCGTGGCATGCAAGGTCTCCGACATGTGGCAGTCATCCTTTCCGTATACCACGTGGCTTATGACACTATGTATCCGTACTTTTTCGGTTAGGACACACGCCTTACAGCGGCAAAACCTTCTGTACGGTCTGTGCAATACGCTCCTGCTTAAACGGCTTTACGATAAAGTCCAGTGCACCCAGCTTAATCGCTTCCATAACCATGGTTTCCTGTCCCATTGCCGAACACATAATGATTTTTGCCTCCGGATGCTTGCCCATAATAGCGCCCAACGCCTGAATGCCATCCATATTCGGCATCGTAATATCCATAATAACCAAGTCCGGCTTTTCTGCAGCATACAACTCCACTGCCTGCTGTCCATCTTCGCCTTCGACGAAATTTGTATAGCCTGCCTTGCTCAAGTGGTTCTTAATCATCATTCTCATAAATCCTGCATCGTCTACCAACAAAATCTTATACATGTCTGATTCCTCCTAGTTATTTATGTTCTATATTATACATTAACATCGACAATATTCAACGATTCCAGCAGCTCTTCTGTGCTTACAATTTCTGTGATGCGCACGCCGAAGTTATCGCCGATTACAATGACATCGCCATATGCCAATAACTGCCCGTTGACCATGATTTCTGCCGGCGCACCGGTTTGCTTATCCAATTCGATAACCGTACCTTGCCCAAAATCCATGATATCCTTAATCTTCCTGCGCGCCTTGCCAATCACAACCGAAACATCCAACGGCACGCTCATCAGCAGATTCATATTCTTGGCACTCATATCTCCCACACCGCCATTGGGGTTGAAGGTCGGAAACTGCGGGTGCTTGATGTTGACGGGTGCTGTCTGCTGCGGGGGGCTGCCCATATTATATTGCTGCGGATAAGGCTGCATCGGATACCCCTGCTGCATGGGTGGATATCCATAGCCTCCTTGTTGCTGCATCGGATAGCCTTGCTGCTGCGGATAGGGCTGCTGCATCATTTGCTGCTGCATCTGCTGCGGGTCCGGCATCATCGGCTGCTGCGGCATTTGCTGCGGCATCTGCTGTGGGTCCGGCATCATCGGCTGCTGCGGCATTTGCTGCTGCATCTGCTGCGGGTCTGGCATCATCGGCTGCGGTGGTGGAGTTGCCTGCGGCGGCTGCTGGGGTGTCGGTTCGGGGGTAGGTGACGGCGGGGGTGTTTCCTGCGGCGGGGCTGTCTGCGGTTCTGCCGCACCCGGCTCCTCCATTCCCTCTCCGGAAACTGCCTGCACCATTTCTCTCGCCAAATCGGTCGGCAAATAGCAATTAAAATTGCTGTTCATGACATCTTTGATTGCCAATTGAAACGCAATTGCAACGATTTGCTGGTCCGGTGTGATGTCATCAAACTCGGAGGCAATTGCCTCTGCATTTTCCGGCAATACTGCAACTGGCGTGGAAATATTGACCGCCCGTCCCAATATTTCAGACAACGCAGTTGCAGAAGCCCCCATCATTTGGTTCATAACTTCACACGCCGCACTGATGCTCATCTCGTCGAACTCGAAATTTTCGTCATCGACATCGTTTCCCATCAGCAGGTTTAGAATCACCTGCATATCTCGACGACGCAAAATAATGACATCTGTTCCTCGAATTCCTTCCACATATTTAATTTTCACTAAAATTGCGGGTTCCAAATCAGCATTATCGAGTTCTCCGAACTTGATTTGACGAATGTTCGGCGTGGTAATCGTTACCTGTTTATCCAGCATCGCTGAAATCGCAGTTGCCGAAGAGCCCATGCTGATGTTCATGATTTCGCCAATTGCATCTATCTCTTCCGCTGTTAGAATGATATCGCCATTTTCGTTCAAGACCGTCCCTCCTTTTATTTCTTAATATTTTCTACAATTTTAACTGCCTTTTTGCGGCCGGATTCCCCAATACGAGCACGATACCAAGGAATGCCCTCCACCATCACCTTAATGTCTGCATCGGTTTTGGTATTGAGTGCAATAATATCATTGGGCCGCAATTGCAGCACCTCGCCCAAGCTCATGCGGCATTCATCCAGCACAGCCGTAATCTGCAAATCTGCCTTTCTCAAATCCTCCATCAAGGATTCCTTGCGGATACGTTCCTTTTCCGGGTCCAATTGCTTGACCGAACGAGAGAAACGGGTGCTGAAATTGCTGATGAGCCCGTCCAGGCTTTCGGCAAGCATACAAATATTTGCCATGGTCGAAAAATCCCCGACCTTAATTTCCATGGACACGATGACAATAATGTCCTGCGGAGAAAATGCCTGCAAAAATCGTCCATTGGTTTCAATGGCACGCAATTCCGTGGAAAGTCCCACATAATTTTGCCAAGACTCCTGTATATATTGTGTAGTACGTGTCATCACCGTGTTTAAGATTGCCAGTTCCACATCTGTATAGGTACGGTCCGGAATCGATGCCTCATCGGTTCCTCCCAACAAACGGTCAATCATGAAATATCCAAATGACATGGATAAGTCAAACATCATCGTTGTTTCTTCATACTGCTTGGTGTTGTCCGGCTTAAAGTCTACCATGCCAATGAGCACCGTATCCGGCAATGCGTTATTGAACTCATAGTATCGCTGTTCTTCAATCTGCGCAATTTCAATTTCACAGACGCTTCGCAGAATACTGGAATAATACGAAGAAACAACACGTGCAAAGTTCTCATACAAGCTGCTGAGTGATTTAATCTGGTCCTTCGTAAACTTTTTCGGCGATGTAAAGTCATATTCCTTGACTTTTGTTTCCGCTTCCTCAATGACTTCGCTCACATTGCCAGATTTCATCCGGTTCAACAGCTCATCAATTTGACTTTGCGATAAGGTTTCTGCCATTCTAGTTGTAGCCCCCTTTTCGGCTTTTGAACCACTCAATCATTATATGGTGATACTCCTGTCTGCATCTGCCCATCGGTTGCTGCAGTGTTTGCAGTATCCGTTTGCGTGGTGGCTTGCGGTGCAGTCGTGGTGTCCGTCGTGTCTGTTTGCTGCGGTGTCGCCGTGTCTGTTGCCGCTGTATCAGCGGTCTGTCCTTCCCCCGTCAGCAAGGAATTGATGCCGCCGTTGTCCTCGGTTCCACCATATGCTCCGCTTGTCAGCGTTGCATAAAAATCTGGATTGCTTTGGCTTTCCTTGCCCACCACAATCAACTCCACCCGTCGGTTTAGCTTGCGCTCGGCCTCGGTTGCATTGCTTGCAACGGGATAATTGGAACCATATCCGGTCACCAAAATCTTGCTTTTATCGAATCCGGCGTTATCCTCCAGCGCAATGGCAATCGTTGCCGCACGTTCTCCGGAGAGCCGCCAGTCTGATATGGTCGAATCCTGTCTACCTGTTTCTGCGGTATGCCCGCAAATATTCACCGTTCGGATGGCGCTTTCAAATTGCTTTAGCCCATTTGTAATAAAATTCACCGTGTCGATACAGTCTGCCCGCAGCACATAGCGGTCTGGCTCAAAAAACAAATCATTTTGAAAGCGGATAAAGACCATATCCTCTTGTTTGGACAGCGAAATCTGCTCTTGCTTTCCGTTTTGATCCACATAATCCTTCAAGTATGCGTACAAGCTGTCAATGCTACCTGTGACAACCGCTTCTTGCGAAGCCCCGTCCTGCGGTGGGTCTACGGCAACAATATCGGCACCCTGCATTTGCAGCGAATTGACAAATGCCTGAAACTTTGCCTCACTTGTGGTTGACATACTGAGCATTACTGCGAAAAAGCACAAAAGCAAGGTAACCATATCGGAATACGTGGCCATCCACGCATTCGGGTCGGTTTC
This sequence comes from Intestinibacillus sp., assembly GCA_963663775.1. GTDB lineage: Bacteria > Bacillota > Clostridia > Oscillospirales > Butyricicoccaceae. The sequence goes on from OY760624.1 coordinate 995,043, forward strand.
ATCCTTCGATTTTTTTGCCATGTTCTCACCAACTTTTCCATTTTGCTCTGATGTGATTTTAACATAACGATGTCATCTATTCCAACATCACGTGTGCAATGTATTGTTTTCTATGCTGGTTTTTCTTCGCCGCCGCCTTGGCTCTTATTGAACTTATCCTGCTGATATTGCGGCAGCAGCTGCATCAAGCGATTTTGTACAAATTTGGGGTTTTCGCCCTCTTGAATTGCCTGCACGCCTTCGCAAATGATTTGTCGGCACAGATATTCCTCATTGTGACGTGCCGCCAATTTGTTGGAAATCGGTGTAAACAGCACATTCGCCATAATAGAGCCATAAAATGTGGTGAGCAGCGCAACCGCCATGTTCGGACCTACCGTCTCCGGATTGTCCAACGTTTTCATCATATTTACCAAACCAACCAAGGTGCCCAACATACCAAATGCAGGCGCAAGTGCGGCACCCTTGTCATAAAACGACCGCTCCTGACCATGTCGGTCATCCAGATAATCCATTTGCGCTGCCAGCTGTATTTTCACCTTTTCCGGATCCACCGAGTCAACGACCATCATAAGACTGCTCTTCAAAAAGGGGTCTTCCATGTTGTTGATGTCTTCTTCCAATGCCAAAAGACCGTTGACTCTCGCCTTTTGCGCACAATCCACCAAGGTTTGGATATAGTTTTCTGCTTGAAACTGCTTCGGCATCAATACAATTAAAAGATGCTTCGGCATTTTTGTAAATTGCTTTAATGGAAAGGATACCATCAGCATTGCAAATGTGCCCGCGCCCGTAATCAGCAAGCTTGGAACATCGATAAAGTTGATAAATTTTGTGACGTCAATCGAAACCGCCCCGGTTTCCGTATCTTTACTATACACGATGCCCATTATCAAAACTGCGGCTCCAATCACCCAGCCTATCACCGACATGATGTCCAAACTTTTTTTCACGCTTGCCCCAACCCTTCTTGTTCCAATCTATATGCGCTTCTTCCGACCGGGCGCATGGCCTGTCTGCGAAAATCAATCACTTTTCCAACAACTTCCTCCATGCTTTCCTTGACAATAAAATAATGTCGATTCAACAGCAGGATGGTGGTGTCCGGTGTTTGCTCAATGGTTTCAATCAAATCCGAATTGAGCACCAACGGCGTACCATTTAATCTTGTTAGTGTAATCATTCTGTTATCGCTTCCTCTCGGCCACATTTGGCATATATGCTATCCCAATTTCTCCCCACCATCCATTGGTCCTGCCTGCGGCACATCCGCTGCGCCGCAGACAAAGCCAATGCTCATATTTTTATGCTTAACGCTTCAGGTTGACCAATTCTTCAATCATCGTATCGGTTACGGTAATGACACGAGAGTTTGCCTGAAAGCCTCTCTGTGTGGTAATCATTTCTGCCATTTCAGAGGACAAGTCCACATTGGACATTTCCAGTGCGCTGGTTTTCAAGTTACCAGTTCCGTCCTCACCAGGCGTACAAAGCTGCGCATCGCCGGAGTTCAGCGTTGCAGAGAAGTAGCTCGAACCCACTTGCTCCAGTCCGGACGGGTTTGCAAAGTTTGCCAGCGAAATCGCACCCACTTCGACAGTTCCCAACGTGTCATGCGTCGCATACACCGTACCGTCTGAGCTGATGGAAACCGTCAGTTCGCTCAGGTCAACATCGCCGCCCTCTGTGCCGTCCGCCAAGGTCACAGACGCAGAGCCTAAACCAAGGTCGGTCGATTCAGCGGATGCGACTGAAGTCGCCGTTTCCGTGCCGCCATAAGTACCCGCAACGGGCGGCGTTGTTGCATTCGTGCCATACTGCGTATTTAGCTCTGCATACGTTGGCATGGTCATTTCAAAATAATCCGTGTCGTCGGGCGTACTGGTGTTTTTTAACAAAATCGTACTTGCGCTGGAAGAGCTTGTTATCGCATCCGACGTGTAGGTATTGGTGCCATCTGTTGCACTCAAGGTCCAGGTATTTGGTGTAACCGAGTCATCAAAAGTCGCACTAAATGTCAATGTACCCGAGCTGCTAAAGCTGCTGCTGACAGAATCGAAGGATACGCCGGACTGTCCATAAATCGTACCAACAGCCGTTACGCTGCCTTCATCCACGCCAAAATCGCTGTCCACTAAATCTGCGCCCGTTAAGGAAATCGTAGCACCCGTGGAATCCACAAAGTTGCCGCTTGCATCTGTAATGGTCCCGGTTTCCGGTGTCAGGGTGAAATCTCCCGCCTCATGTGCCACACCGCCGTTTGCCTCCGTAATCGCATCGTTGATTGCCTGATTGACATCCGCCATGGTGGCAAAACTTTCGTTTTCATTAAATGTAATCGTAATTGCACCGGTCGAAGAAATCGTCGCCTGCGCTGCCAGACCAGACGCCATTACCGAGCTGGACGCAAATGTAAAGCTGACATTGCCCGCATCGGTTGCATTTTCGGCTTCCAGAGAATATTCCACGCCATTGAGTGTAAAGGCAGAATTTGCGGTCTGTGCGGAAACTGTGCCCACGTTGTTGACCTGAATCTTCTGCGAATCCGGGTCACCGTCTTTGGTATTTGCACCCAACACAAAGTTACCGTTTTCATCTACCATATACCCGTTTTCGTCTACACCAAAAACGCCCGCTTTGGTGTAAAAAATATTGCCGGCACTGTCCATCACTTGGTAGTAACCCTCGCCGCAGATGGCAACGTCTGTGCCGTAGGAGGTGCTCTGCATGCTCGCTTGGCTGGTGTCTGTCTGAATCGCCGCTACCGAGGAGCCATATCCCACCGCAGAGGGGTTGATACCGCCCGAAGTAGACGAGCCTTCCTGTGCCGACGAAATCGCCTGATACATCGTGTCACTGAAAATGACGCGCTGTGCCTTATAGCCATAGGTGTTGACGTTTGCAATATTGTTGCCGATAACGTCCATCTTGGTTTGGTGTGACTTTAGCCCTGACACACCGGAAAATAGCGCTCTATTCATTTTAACTTCTCCTTTTGTTCACCCAGAACCGCATTGCTGCATGCTTCTGTCATTCCGCATGCAGAAAAGCTCCCTCAAAAGGTCCAGCTTACACAATCACGGTTCCATTGATGTTTGTAAAAACGTTCCCCTTCATTTCATTGCTGTTCATCGCCGTAATCACCATATTGTTTTTCACATTGACGACAAATGCCGTGCCGCCTACCAAAATCAGCGTATCGTCCAAATTCTTTTCCTCTGCCAAACGCACACCTTCATTCAATCGATTCAAGCTGTCATCTGTCAACTCAATTTGATGATTTGCAACCCGTTTTGCCGCATGCTTGGAAAAATTCACGCCGCTTTCTTCGGTCAGCTGCTGCTGCAAAATCTCCGCAAAGCTGCTTTTTTGTTCTGCGTCTGTGGTCTGTTTGTTTGCTGCCACCGCATTGTTTGTCTGCTGCGCCGCAGTTGCCTGTTCCATGGCTGCCTGCTGCAGATTGGGTCTGCCCGTAACAACCGGTGTATACATTTTTAAGCGCATATCCTCCATGATATTTGCTCCTTTCCGGCTCTAGGTGATTGCTGACTGAACATTTTTTTGAAATGCACTTCGTTTTTAAGCGGTTTTTGTCTTAAAAATCACAGGGTCATAAACCGACTGTACGCCGTTTCCATCTGTGACCACTACATTGACCGAATAGCTTGTAGCGGGGTCAAGGTCTTCCAGCGCTGCTGTTGTGCTTGTCTGGTCCTCTTCGCTGCCCATGGTGCCTGCGGTGACCTCTGCCACGGTGTCAAACGCATTGTCGCTGTCATACGGCGTGTAATAGACCGTATAGGTCAGGTCGGCTGCAACCGCATCGTCTTCGGTTGGTACTTCCCAGCTAATTGATGCGGTGCTGTCGGTTACATTGTCTGCCTCAATGCTGAAGTTGGTCGGCGTGACTGCACTCTCCGTGGTGGTTGTGTCGCTGCTGCTGGAACTGGAGCTTGCCGGTTCAACCTGCATGATTTGTGACAAGGAAAAGGATTTCCCGCCAATATACACGACATATTCATCATCTACCAGCGAAACCTTGTCGCAGGTATCGGTCACTGTTTCGGTGCCATCGGTTGCATAGCGTGTTGCGGTCAAGGTTTTGCCCAGCAAACTCATAGCATAGTTGCTTTTGGAATAAGCACTCAGTTCCTGCATGGAGCTGACCATACTAAATTGCGCCAATTGGTTGACCATATCTGTGGTGTCTGTGGTGTTGGTAAAATCTTGATTGCTAAGTTCTGTGACAATCAAAGACAAAAAATCCGTGGCGCTGAGCGTGGAGTTATCTGTTTGGTCGGTAAACACCGCATCATAGGTAACGCCGCTCTCGCTTACGGTAGAACTGCTGACGGTTGACATCACACATCCTCCTTTCTGCTCGTTTGGTAGGGGTTACACATAAGTATCCAATGCGCCGTTGTCTGTCAACTGCTGCGTGGCTTCTTCCTGTGCAATCGCTTCATCATATTCCGCTTGGCTGTCCTGTGGCTGTGCAGACCATTGCTGCTGTCGCCGCTGCTGCTCTGCAAATTGGCTGCCCAAATCAAATCCTTGCGTGTCGGTATTTTGTCCCTGCGCAGACTGTGAAATTGCCTCGTGCACTTCTACTGCCATGGGCTTGACCGCTTCCCGCAGTGCATGCAGTTCACTATTGATTACATGTGCGGTTTCATCACTTGCCGTAAACAGATGTACCGTGGTTTTTCCATCCACCTCCTGCACCTTTACCGTAATCTCGCCGAGATTTTCCGGATTGAGCCGAATGGTAAACTCGGTGTTTCCTTGGTCAAGATTGGTGGTGATTCCTTCCTGCACTTGCTGCGCGACTGGCTGCACTTCTGCCGACTTCGTGTCACCTGCGGACGCTGCAAACTGCATTCGAAGCTCCTGACTGCTCATCAGCTGTGTCTGCAAAGCATCCACATCGATGGTATCATCCGTTGTTTCCTGCTGCTGCAAATGGCCCTTCACCTTGGACACCGTGCTGCGAAAGCTGTTTTGCAAATCGAATAACTGCTTTGGTGTATCCTCTGCCTGCTGCTGCGTTTGCGCATTGCTGCTCCCACTGCTTGTGCCTTGCTGTCCTTCTGTATGTGTTGCAGCGGTCGCCGTGGTGGTTGGGGTTGCTTTTGTCGTGACAGTCGCTTCTGTATCGGTCGTGTTATCGGTCACAACAGGTGTCCGTACTTGCTGACTTTGGCGTGGCTGTGCGATGTCCGTCAACTGGGTCTGCACCACCTCGGTATCAGGTGCTACCGTTTCCATGGTTTGCGCCGCCACCGTCATGCCGCCGGCTTGTCCATACAAATTGGTATTTTCCTCTTCCTGCATCGGCTCTGCGTCCTGCGGCAACGCCTGTGCCAGCGTTTCGAGCAATGCCGCTGCTGCATGCACCGCCAGTTCACTGGGTTCCGTGTCATCCTCAGCATCGGTGTCTTTTTCCGTTACTGCTTCCTGCAGCGAGGCAAACAATTCCTCCAGATTCGTCAACACAGCTGTGGTTTCTTCCGAAGTTTGCCCATCATCCAGCACCGCTGTCAACTCCTCCACCAAGCTTTCCAAATCCGGTACTTCTTGGTTCATTTCTTCCCCAATGCCCTGCAGTATCTGCAAATCCTCTGGACACAGCTGCTGTATCTGCTGCAAAACAGCATTCATCTGCCCGAAATCCATCTCCTCCAACAGTGGCTGTTGCGACACTTGCTGCTGCACCATCTGTTGGGGCATTTCTGTGGTCTGCGTGGTCTGCTGCAAAGCTGTCGTGCCGTCGCTGCTGTCTTCTGTTTGTGCGAATCCACCCAACATCTGTGCAATGACCTGCGAAAATGCGTCCGTGCTGTTGCTGACCGCCGCCGCATTTCCCATGCGTGTAAACCCGCTTACGCCATCACTCTGCATGCCCTGTACGGCGATATTGCTTTGCTCCATTTTCTCCTCACCTCCTTTCTATTGGTATCCTTTATAGATTCGTTTTTTGAAAACTGCCGCCAATCAAAAGCTCCGAAATGATTTGTTCCTGCTCTTTTGCCGTCTTCTGCTGATATTCCTGCAGCTGTTTTTCCTCCAGCTTGTCTAATCCCGAAACCTCTTGCGAGGCACGCACCACCATTTTCAGCTGTCGTTCTGTTTCCACTGCTGCGATGCGTTGGTCGATTTCCAATTGCTTAATCTGTAGTCTGGCATTTTCAATATACAGCCGATAAATGTCCATTTCCTGCACGGTGATGCCTTTTTGCTGTTTGACAATCAGTTCTTGGCTTTTTTGCTCACGAAAGTGTATCATCCGCTCTAATCGGTCTTCAATTTCATTTTGTCGCTGCTGCAGCACCTTTAGCGTGCTTTTTTCACGGTCTAACAGCTGATTTTTGTAGGTTCTCATGCGTTCCAAACTAAAACGAAATGGTTTCATAGCAATGGTCCCCTTCTTCGTGTATCATCAGCGAACGGTCTGCTTCAACAAGTCAATCGTTTGGTCCATGGTGTATTTTTCATCCACTCGCTGGTCAAGAAATTGATGCAGGCGGTCCATATGTGCCACTGCCTCATCTAATGCCGGATTATTGCCGCTTTTATAGGCACCAATCGAAATCAAATCTTCATTGTCCCGATACACCGCCAACATATTGCGCAAACGATTTGCAGCGGCCTTGTGCCTGTCGTTCACAATATCATTCATCAAACGACTGACACTGCCCAGCACATCAATTGCCGGATAATGGTTTTTTGCGGCAATGGCTCTCGATAAAATAATATGTCCGTCAATAATACCGCGCACGGTGTCTGAAATTGGCTCATTGGTGTCATCGCCTTCCACGAGCACGGTGTAAATGCCGGTAATCGAGCCTTTTTTAAAGTTGCCCGAACGTTCCAGCAGCTTGGGCAGTGCCGAATAAATGGATGGGGTATAGCCACGGGCAACCGGTGCCTCGCCTGTTGCAAGCCCGATTTCTCGCTGCGCCATGGCAAAGCGTGTCAAGGAATCCATCATCAGCAGCACATGCTTGCCCTGCCTCTGAAAATATTCCGCAATGGAGGTTGCTGTCATAGCGCATTTGCAGCGCATCATTGCCGGCTGGTCTGATGTAGCAACCACTAACACCGACCGTGCCAGACCCTCTTCTCCAAGGTCACGCTTGATAAATTCAACGACTTCACGTCCTCTTTCGCCCACCAGTGCAATCACGTTGACATCGGCTTTTACATTCCGTGCAATCATGCCCATCAGGGTACTTTTTCCCACGCCGCTTCCGGCAAAGATGCCCATTCTCTGCCCACGACCAATCGTGAGCATTCCATCTATGGTTTTGACACCCATTTCCATCGGTTCGCTGATGCGGGGACGTTTCATCGGGTTGGATGGCATGCCGCCGATTGCCAGCGTTGTGCCGCCCTGCAGCGGGGGGCCATCATCAATCGGTCTGCCTAGCGCATCAACAATGCGCCCAATCATATCATCCGATGCAGTCACGCTCAATTTTCGTCCGGTATTCTGCACCGCAGAGCCATATCCAATGCCATCAATCTCTTGATACGGCATCAAATACACCTTGTGCTCGGCAAGTCCCACCACCTCGCAGACAACATCGCGGTTTTCCCGCTCAATGCGGATGTTGCAAATGTCTCCAATGCTGCATTCCAGTCCAATCGCCTCAATGGTCATGCCGACAATTTTACTGATGCGCCCCTCGTGTGCCCGCAAATCTGTCAGGTGCAAAACACGCAAATATTCTGATATATCCAATTGTACCCGTTCTATTCTGCGCATTTTGCCACCTCCTTGCGATTTTTAAACTTCTCCTGCGGTTTCAAATGCCTGCCGTAAATTTTGAATCTGTGTGCGAATACTTGCGTCAATAGCGCCCGATTCCGTGCTGACCCGCACGGTATCCGCTGCATACGGTCCTTCCTTCAGCGTGACTCTTCCGGCAAATTCCGGCTGCTCCAGCTCCCTCTGCATGTACTCCACCAGTCCATACAATCGGTCGGAAATCTCCACCGTGATGCCTTCTGCCTGCTTGACCGCTGTAATCGTTTGGTTGATGAGTCCCACCAATGCGGTGTCATCCTCTTCAATCTTTTGCAGCATAATTTTCTGCGCAATTTCAATCGCCATATACTTGAGTGCCTCGGTGTATTGTGCGACGTAGTCTGCATACATCGCCTGCAACGCTGCCGTGTTTTGCTGCACCTCGTCAATGCATTGCTGCAGCTGCGCATGCTTGCTGTTGCGTGCATCTGTGTATGCCTGCTCTGCAACCGCTTGCTTGAGTTGCTCCAAAAGCGCATGATTTTCTTGCTCTACCTGCTCTCGTGTCAACTTCTGCACTTCCGGTTCCGCAGCTGCCGCCTTTGCTTTGGCGCGGCTTTTCGGCTTTGCCTTGGCGGGTTTCGCTTCCGCATCGGCTTTTTTTTCGCTGTGCGGCTCCTCGATGTTAGAGGATGCCTCTTCTGCCTTTTCTGTAGGGTCTGTTTTTTCTTTTGGGTGCTCTGGTTTTTCTTCTGACTTCGGAAAATCCCAGTCCGGAATTTTGACATAACTGTCCTCGTCTATCAGGTATCCGTTTTTATAGATATCAATATCAGACAATTATCTCATCCTCTCCGCCTCTTGCCAATACAATTTCACCGCTTTCTTCCAGCTGACGGATGATGTTCACAATCTTCTGCTGTGCTTCTTCTACGTCACGCATGCGGACATTACGCAGATACTGGATGTCGCTGAGAATATTCTCCTGCGCACGCTTGGACATATTGTTGAGCAGCATGGTTTTGACTTCTTCGCCGGAGCCCTTGATTGCAACCGCCAAATCCTGCGGCTCCACTTCACGCAGCACACGCTGAATGGTAACATCGTCCAGCCCGGTAATATCCTCGAATACAAACATGAGCTTGCGGATATTGTCGGACAGCGATGGGTTTTTGCGGCTGAGTTCGTCGAAAATGTGCTTTTCTGTGGTACGGTCGGTGTGGTTGATAATATCCGCCACATAGCTGACACCGCCCAGCTCGGTCATATCAACCGAATTTGCCAGCGTTGCAAACTTCTTTTCAAACACGGCTTCTACGATTTTCACAATGTCCGGTGATACACTTTCCAGCTTTGCAATGCGCTCCACCACGCTGATTTGCAGACTTTTTGACAATTCTGACAGCACTTTGGATGCCTGCTCTGCGGTAGCATATGACAAAATGAATGCAATGGTCTGCGGATGCTCGTTTTGAATCATCATCATCAGGTTTTTATAGCTTGCTTTCCGAACAAATTCAAATGCACGTGTTTGCAAAGACTGCGAAATACGGCTCATCAGCTCGGCAGCTTTTTCTTTGCCGAATGCCTTTTCCAAGACATCACGTGCATACAGGGCGCCGCCTTCGGAAACCATTTTTTGCGTAACACACAGCCCGTAGAAGTCCTCCATGATGGCATGCTGTTCGTCCGGCTCCATCATTTCCATTTTTGCAACTTCCAGCGAAAGCTTTTCGACTTCCTCCTCTGACAGATGCTTATATACCTGGGAGGCTCGCTCTGCGCCTAATGTAATGATAACGGTCGCCGCTCTCATCAAGGGTGTAATCTTGGGTTTTGATTTTGATGCCGCCATCACTTATTCCTCCTCTCGCATCCATGTTCTGAGCAGGTTCGCTGTGATTTCCGGATTTTCCTTAGCGAAATCACGAATATCGGCAACAAGTGCTTCATCCTTTTGGTCAATGTTTGCCTTTGCAGCGTCTTCCAACTGTTTCTTGTATGCGTCAATCTCGCTGTTGTCTTCCTCTTCGTCCTCGTCGAATGCTTCGCCCTCTTCGTCCTCATCGCCTTCTGCAGCTTCAGGTGTTTCCTCATCCTTGCGCTTTCTGCTGCGTGCGATGAGCAGAATAATGATTAAGAGGAGTAACAACACACCAACACCAATCGCAATATACACCCAAATCGGCAAGCCGGTGGTGGTGGTCGTGTCTGTTGTCTGCGGCGTTGTCGGAATCGTCAGTGCTGCTGCGTCCATCGCCGATACCGTAATATATGCCGGGTCAATATCTGTCGCATTGGAAATCAGCGAAATCAGTTCCTGACTGCGCGCCGCATCCAAATTCGACTCATCCACCAGCACGGAAATTGTGGCACGGGACAGCACCGCATTGCCCTTTTCCACCTGTGTTTTTATGTAGCCATAGTCATACTGAATGTCACGGTCATAGTTGGTCATGCCGCCGGTCTGGTCAGAATTGGTATAGGCATAGTTCGGAATGTCGGTGTTATTTTCTTCTCCCACAATGCCCGCCGCAGAGTTTGCAGTGCCATTGATACCGTATTCCTCTGAATAATCGGTGACATAGCCGTTGCCGTCTTGTGTCTGGGTCGGCGTCATCGTTTCGGTCATCATCGCATCATAGTTGAGCGTAACCTTTGCCGCCGCAACTACGCCCTTCACCCCATAACGGGCACTGAGCAGCCGCTCTACATTGTCTTCAATCTGCTTTTGTACTTCTTGTTCCAGAGAGAGATTCTGTGAGGTGGTGATGCCGTTTTGGTCCGTTGTATCGCCGCCCAGTTCCATGCCCGTTGTGGCATCCACCACGGTGACATCCGCAGGGTCAAGCTTATTCACACTCTTGGCAACCAAATTTTTAATTGCCAGCACCTGGTCATCCGACAGGGTGACTCCCTCCGCCATGGTCAGCAGCACACTCGCTGTTGCGGCATCTGCAGCGGTTGCCTGCTGCCAAACATAATCCGTGCTTTCCGGTGCCGTGATGGTGACCACTGCATTATTAACACCGTTAATACGCTTTAAGGTTTGCTGAATGCGGTCCTGCAGCTGATTGGTCAGCCAGGTCTGCTTTTCCGATTCGGTGGTTGTCAAACCGGTGTTTTCAGAAAACACGCTATAGGTCAGCGTAGACTGCGGATACCCCTCTGCCGCCATTTGCAGCAGCCAAATGTCATACTGGTCGCTTGGAACGGTAATTTCACCCGCCTCATCCAGCTGGACATCTGCGCCCTTTTGCTTGAGTGCAACATAGATTTCAGAGGTTTCCTGCTGATCCAACCCACTATACAGCGGTACGTAGTCTTGCTTGCCGCTGTTTAATACGGCTGTAGCAATCAGTGCCGCTGCAATCAATCCAACCAACAGCACGGCAACTAAAATTTTTCTCCCTTTTGGAACACCTTCCAGATAGGTCTTTGCTTTTTCTATAAAACCTTGCGCCTTGTTTGATTCCTCTTTCACCTGCTAACCAACTTTCCCCACGCTCTCATATAAACACACGCATCTTTCACACAGACATCTGCATAATCTCTTTATAAGCACTCACCGTGCGTGATGTCAGCTGTACCGCTGTTTGCAGCGCACTTTGTGCTTTAAAGGTGTTAATTTGCACCTGCGCAAGGTCATCTGCCTGTCCAAGTGCCAACGCTTCGCCATCCTGTTCCGAAACTGCCTGCAGCTGCTCATAATTCTGCATTGCCTGCTGCAAAATATCCTGAAAAGAAGAACCACCTGCACTCTGCGCCTGTACGGTTGTGGTTTCTGGTTGTGAAAAATCCATCTTTTGCATGGGTTGAATGGGTACAAAGAACATATTCATATCCTCTTTTTCTTTCGTCTATCGTCATTTGCTTTCATAATCCTACACAAGTGCAGCCGATTTTTGCTTCAACAAAATATACTAATTCCTTTTAGTATTATACATTTTGCGCACCCCAAAGTAAAGAGCTTACCGTCAATTTATCTACACGAATCCATGGTTTCCATCGCTTTTGCAGTTCTTTTACACTTCTTTTTGCCAACAAATCATAGGACTGGAAAACCCGGCTTTTTCGCCGCATACCCAGCACTCAAAAAGCGCACGAGCACTCCCGCACGCACGCTTTTTTGATTTTTTTACAAATTTCCCCTGTTTTCCGTGGTTTCTTCGCTTGAAATCGGTGTTTTCCTTTGTTTATAAATTTCTAGCAGCTGTGGAATGTCCACTTCCAAAATCAGTTCTTCTGTTTTTGCATCCCGCATGACACCTGAAATACAGCTGTGCGCATCAGACTCCATTTTTGCAATCGGCTGCGCAGGCGCCAGTTCCGAAACCGCCAGAATTTCATCCACCACCAGACCCAGTTGGCTGTCCCCGCTCAGCACCAACACCATTTCATGATGCATAAAATCGTGCATAGCGGTTTCAAGTTCCTGCATGAGCTGCATAATTTCCGGCACAAGTTCAGTATGTATCTGCTTTACCAGCGTTTCATCCTTTTTTTGCAGCACCGTAACGGCACTTTTGTGCAGCTGCGTATGCGGTCTGTCAATTTTGCTCAAAGCAAATTTCAGCGCTTGATTGTCTGTGTGAAAATGGTCATACCACTGCCCGAATGCGCATTTATGCGGATCCGTTGCCAGCGTAAACACCTCTCCTGTTTTGAGAGAATGCTCTAGGGAATTTACCCAATTGACATGGTCTTTCTTGCGCTGTTCTATCATCTGCACAAAGTCATCTACTTCTTGCTGCACGCTTTGCAGCCCCAAAAATCTGCGCATATCCAGCATTTGCACAATTGTACCACGATAATGAAAAATACCGCTCATAAAATCCGGTCCTTCCGGCAATTTTTCAGCGGCAGGTTTTTGGATAAGCGTTGTGATATATCTGCTGTCGACGGCATATAAACCGCCCTTAATCTTGCAAACAATCGACGGATAGGTAATATCTTGCTCTTCACTCATGTACTTTCCTCCCTAACGTCAGTTTCATTTTGCAGTATATAGATACCTCAAGTATAGCATTTTGCTCGGACAACTGCAACAGAATTATATATTTTATCCATATTTTACTATTTTTATTTTGGCTTTAGAACTTCTCTCGCAACAAATCCATAAAAAAGAACCTATAAGCTGCTGCCCATAGGTTCTGTATGCCGCAATATATGGTTCTCTAGTGCCAGTCTGTGCTATGTTCTGCCTCAGCCATCCATTTGCAACGCCTGTGAAATCATTGCTTTCTGCACATTCAGCACGGTCAAATTCAGCTGATAGGCATTGGATGCCGCCATGAGGTCCATCATTTCTTCGGAGGTATCCACATTGGGATATTGTACATAGCCGCTTTCGTCCGCCAGCGGGTTATCCGGGTCATAGACCTGCTGAAAATCACGGTCGCTCTCCACCACCTCTTCCACTTGGACACCGCCGCCATTTGCAAGACTTTGTGCTTCTTCATCCAATGCATCTGCAAAGGTCATCGGTCGTTCCTGAAAAACCACTTGCTTGCGCCGATACGGCGTGCCCGCTGCCGTCATCGTTGTCTTTGCGTTGGCAATATTCTGCGAAATGATGTCTGTGCGAAACCGTTCTGCAGTAATCGCAGAGCCGGTAATATCCAGCGAACCTAAAAATGACATTTCACACCTCCATTAACTCGGACTATTGCTCATCACATAACTATAGTTATCAAATTGGTTTTTCACCTTGTCCAACAGCGCACTATACTGTGCATACGCCTTATACAGTTCAATGCTTTCCGTATCAGAATCTACATTGTTGCCATCGGCACGTACATCGCTGTTCTCATCTGTGGTGATGGTATAGCGGTATCCCTGGTCATCCACCTGAAAATCCGCCTGCTCATCCTGCAACACCTTTGAAAAGGTCAAACTTTTCGCTTTGTAGTTGGGTGTTTCCAAATTGGCCAAATTCTGCGAATGCAGCTGCTGGCTGAGCCATGCCGCACCCACGCCGGCTTCCAATGTGTGAAACGCCTGTGAATCAAAAAACATGTCTTCGCTTCTTCCTTTCCGGAATCCTTTTATGCATCCTTTGCACGTGCCGCACGGTCTGCTTTGTCATAGGTGTCCCGCAGGTTGAGAACCATGCGCACAACCGCATCCAACTCTTCAGGGTCTTTTTTGGCATTGGCGGTGCGTATCACACGGATGAAGTAATTATACAACTGCTCCAGCTCATTTGCAATGGGATATTTATAATCCAAAATATTTTTCAAATATCCCAATATCTCCTGCGCCTTTTTCAGTTGCTTGTTGATTTCCGCATAGTCCTGCTTTTCAAATGCAACCTTTGCATAACTGATTGCTTTCACGACACCATCATACAGCATGTGCAGCATTTCTCCGTTGGTCATGGTCATTACCGACTGCTGCTTATATGCCTGATATCTGTCACTATACATAAGTCCTCACTTCTCCTTATTTGGTTTCTGTTGCAAGCTACGGTTTTTCTGTTCGTTAAGAACCTGCCGAGAAGTGAAAAATCATACTTGCGTATATCCCTTACTCCAATTTGCTTGTTATAACCAAGCATCCGTCCTAACATTCTATTAACTGAACATATTGGATAAATACGTTGCCGTCGAGTTGTAGCTTGATAGTGCGGTTTCCAGATTGGACATCTTCTCCCACAATGAATCACGTCTAGACTCATATCGATCCTGCAGCTCATCTATCTTATCTTCCAAGCTTGAAATCTCTAAAGACAGGGAGTTGGTCGTGTCATAGGACCCACCATCAATACCAGCTTCCAACACCAATAGACCGGTGCTGCCATAGCTGTCCTTTGCATAATCATCGCAAATATCTTCCAATGTAGTCGCAATGCCGCTAGTGGAGTCTGTAAACAGATTCTTCACCGATTCTGGGTCAGAGGACAGGGCTTCCCGCAGGGCATCTTCATCAATATATAAAATGCCTTGATCCTCATAGTCACCGGTTTCGATACCGATTTGATACAGCGCAAAGTTCGAGGAGGACGGCTTGGTATACATCAGCGAGCGACACGCCCCAAGAAACGAATCAATATTGGTGTCGCGATGCAGCAAACCTTCCTTCGCATTTTCATTCCAACTCTCAATCTGTGCTTCCGTCATCTCATCCTCTTGGTCAGAGGTCAACGGGTCATAGTCCAAATAGGTCTTGTCTGCATCAACATAGTTATAGAGTGATGTCAGCATTTCGTTATAGGATTCTACGAATGCTGTAATACCCTCTACAATGGAGTCAATATCCCGTGCGGTTGAAATCGTTTCTTCTCCACTGGTCAACGCATTGACCGTCATCGTGACACCCTCAATAGTAAAGGTGTTGCTGCTTCGTGATGTGGTCACTCCGTTTATGGTGACTTGCGCATCCAATCCTTCAGCAGTTCCACTGCTTGCACCCAAAACCTTATTCAGAAAGCTTCCCGTCGTTTCTTCAAATGAAATGCTGTATGCCTTGCCTGTAGAATTCGCTTCCAACGTAAATGTGTCGCTGAAACTGGAATAACTTAGGGTCACACCGGCATCACTGTCATTGACTTCGTTGATAAGACTGCTAACCGTAGTATCGCTATCAAAGGAGAAGCTAACGCCATTGATTGTAAACTCTGAACCGGATGCATACCCCATTTCCGCCAATGTCTGCGAGGTATCAAATGCTGTTGTGGAACCTGCTGTAAGACCTAAGTATGACGCATCGCTTCCATAAATCGAAAGGATATGTCCATCCTCACTCTGATAATCAGCACTCAACGCCAGAACCAATGCATCTCCATCATACGATGCTTCAATTGCTGTGCCAAACGCACTTTGCAAGGACGAAGTAACTGCATCGAGCAATGCAGCCGTTGTTACATCTCCGTTTGCATCTAACACCGGGTCAATCGTAATATCCTTTTGCACTCCGTCCAATTCGACAGTCATTGAAACACCTGCTGATGTATCAATGGAAGACGACCCTGTCAGCGTTTTTGCTCCCGTATCATCATCTGTATCACTTACATAACTGGTCATGCCCGCAACTTCCAAACCAGAAGTTGTAGATTCTGTTTCATTCAGCGAAACGGAAGAACTCGAATCTGCTGTTGTCAGCACCAAAGAACCGTCATCCGTGCTTGCCGTAACATATGATGACAAGCCCTCATCCTCTAACGCACTATTGATTGCCGACACCAATCCGCTAGAAGAAGATACGCCACCCAAATCCACTGTAACCGAAGTTGTGCTGCTATTCGCAGTGACATTAAACGTAATCACACGCTTAAATTGCTCTAATGCATCGCTGTCAATTGCCGTGCCAGTAATGGAGTAGGACGTACTCATTTTACTGCCGGTAACAGAAGCTGCCTCCGCCAATTGACTCACTTCAATGGTCATGTCGCCTTCACTTGCATTGCTAGACGAACTGACGATGGACACCGCACTGCTGGAAGATGTAGACGCCATCGTATCAAAAAAGTCTTCACTTGTTAAGTTGTTTTCTGTTTCTGCACCATAAGAACTATCCAAATATGAGCTAGAAAAATCATTGATGGTGCTGATGACATCGCGATACATTTCCTGTTTCCACTCTGTCTGCTGTTTTTCTGCTTCTTTTGATTCTATTTTTGCTTTGATGCCGGACAGCATCTCTTCAACAACGCTGTCTGTATCCAAACCAGATGCAAGTCCTGTAATGGCGTTGCTGTTGCTCGCAGTCAACGAACCGCTGACGCTGTACGAACTTGATGAGTTGACATTCATATACTACACCTCCGAATACGCAAAAAGCGTGTGCATTTGCTGTTTGTTTTCTAAATTAGTTATCCGCTCTTTCTTCGCAAATGAAAGAACGTGTGCCACCTTTTCTGCCAACGGAAGCAATCCCTCCAAATGGTGCGGCATCGCCCCAAGTTCTAAATCTTTGTTTCCCGACTCTTGCGAATGGCGCCGCTGTTGGTGCCAGTGCGCACCGCCTGCCCATATCTGCCGGCAACTACTGAACTGCTGGTATTGAGCGTTTGTATTTGCTCCCGTGTCCGAATCTGCTCCAACTCAATCCGCTGCCGAATCCCATCTTGATTTTTCAGCACGCGGCGTGCCACCGCTCTAGTTTCCAATGCCTTATCAAAGATGGTGCCCAGTTCGTCTTCCACTTCTCCTCGATTGCAGCGATTATACACTGCTTCACACACCATTGGCTCCAACCCGCTGCACAGCAATTCAATGCGCTCATCCAGCTTCTGCATTTTGTTGACCAGTGCCTGCCGTTTTCCGATGCTGTGTTGTAATTCTTCTATCGGAATGCGATACATGCCATCTGAAATCTGTTCAAATTGCAGCAACAAATCTTTCTTTTCTTCTAACAATCGAATAATTTCTTCTTTTTCTGTCATCTTTCGCCTCTCTCACGCACTGTAAAACCGTCCCTGCTCCGCCAGTGCCAAAATATCAGGTCTTTTCTGTGCATTCCTTTCGTGGTATCATAAAGGAAAACCCATCTGCACGAAGCTTTCGTGCATGGACATAAGGAGGTTTTCCTATGCTCGCACCCCACACCGCCCTCACGTTTCCCGCCAAGCTATACACCATGGAAGGGGAACTCCTAGCCGAGGGGGAAAGCACCGTTCTGCAGTCCGACAAGGCAGTCAGCTTTGAATGTGATTTTGTCCCGCTCTATCCGATTGGCACACCCCTCGTGATTGAACGCATCTATAACAATGTTCCCGTACATCGTTTCTGGGGGCAAGTTTTTTTGTCCAGCAAAACCCATATGCGGCTCATTTCTGTTGAAGACCTGCTTTTGCCGGGTGCTGAATATCTGTACTGCGGCAAAATGGCATATCCCGCCGTTTTAACCCCATACACACCGCTTTTAAAGCCATCCAACCTGCGTGTTCCGTTTTTGAAAAAGAGCCCCTTCACGCCGCCTTCTTATCCGGCACTGATTGTCGAGATGAACAATCATTTTTTAGAATGCCAATTGGATTTGCAGCCGGAGGATTCCGATCTGCTTTCTGTTGACCAGATTCTCACATTGAATACCTTAGGTGCTCTGCCGATTGCGCCCACCACCGTTTGTGTCGAGCAATGCTTTGCCTTCGGCGATTTATGCAGCTGTATCCTGCGATTTACCAATTTAGACCTCAATGAAAAATCTACGCTCAAACAATATTTGATTGCGCATATGCAAGCGCATTATAAGCTATTTTAAGCCGCTCAATTGCTGGGTTAATTTCCGCAGCTCCTCGTTTGGACTTTCTTGATTGGCCGACTGCCGATTACTGACCACGGTTTGGTATAGCTCCTGCCGCCAAATTCTGCAGCTTTTAGGTGCCGTGATGCCCAACCGTACCTGTCCGTTTGTCAATTCTGTCACCTTGATTTCCATCGGCTCTTCTTCGCCTTCCATCTCGATGATGAGTGAATCGTCTAATTTTCTGGTTAAAATCAACATTGCAATCAGTCCTCTCCTTTCATCAGCGGAAATCGAATCGGATAAGACTGTTCCAACACAACCTGTGCCGCCAATCGGCTTTCTTCACAGATAATAATCGGACTTTTCAGGTTTACGGTTGCCTTGGAAAATTCTTTGCCAATGGAAGTGAGCACCCAACAGGTATATTCGCCAGTGCCTTCCAAAAGTGCATCCGTCTGCTCTGGCAGCATGGGCACATATTGTTCCTGCAGTTCACTGGGGTCAAACAGGATAAAGCATAGTCCCTGCTCCTCGGTCGACTGCAGCCACACAAACCTGTCTCCCATACTTTCATCGACAATCATCACAAATGTCCGATATTGTTCAAATCCAAGTATGGGTTGGCGAAAGGTAATCACTGCATCTTCCGACATCTCAATTTCACCAAAATCTCTGGTTGCAATTTTCATGTGATTCGCTCCTAATTTTATAATTTCCCCACATTTGGACAGCAAGGCGGGTATGTGTTTTCACATATCCGCCTGTTTTCCTTGTCTACATCTCATTTACCTGCATCCATTCCGCCGAATCGGCACACAGCCTCAAACAGCGCTTGTGTACCCTCTACTCGTGTTTTACATGCAGGAAAAATATCCCTATCCCCAAAAGCACGCCGCCGCCTGCATCAAACTGCGACCTGTTCTTCCTTATAATTGGGGTCTCCGCTTGGCGGAAAATACAGCGGTCCGCCCAAATATTCAATATCGACACGTGCATGCTGCAAAATTTCAAGATGCACCTCGCCGGGAATATAGTTATATTCCGGGTCTTGCACATCCCAATTGACTTGCAAATCACCCGGTTGGTATTCCAAATCCACACTGCCGGGCTGCCATGTAATTTCGGTACCGCTATCCGGCAAAAAGGCGGTATACGGTGTCCCGCTGTTGGATTGGGAAAACATTTTTTGCCGCATAATATCCGGAATGGTGACCTGTTGGTCGATTCTGGACATCTGCTTGCCGGTATCTACATAATCTTGTGTTGTTTCTGCAATCGATTGCTTGCCTTTTTCCGCAGACTGCGCAACCAAATCGCTGCTGTTTGCAAACCCCAAGGACCGTCTTGCCTGATACGAATCATATTGCGCCGTGGTGGGGGTTGTTTGAATGTTCATCTGTGCGTCTGTCTTTTGCATCTCTGGAGTAGGCTGAAAATCCTGACGAATTTCTACTTGTGCATGCTGTATTTTCAGCTGATATTCCACAGGAACAATTGTAATATCTAATAATTGCGAAATCATACCCTACACCTGCCTTCCATGCTTACTATCCCGTTGCGAATCCCATATAAATGCTTGGAACATCTGCGCTGTTATCCAATATAATCCATCAGAGAGGTCGGCAGCAAACTTGCACCCACTGCCAACACTGCTTTCAGCACATAATCGTTCAGCGATTGATTGGTTGCCTCTTCCGCATCATCGATGCCAATCAAATTGCTGATGCGAGTGTTGTAATTATCCGACAGCAATTCCAAGCGGCTTTGTGCTCGCTCCAGCACATTTTGCTTCACACCAACATCTGTCTGGGTGATTTGCACAACCTCCTGCAGCTCGCCTAGCTGGTTATTATAAGTTGCCATGTCCTCGGTATCGCCGTTTTCAACCGCTGTTTGCAGCTCTGTCAACACATTGATAATGTTATTGGAAATGCCCGCGGAATTTGTGCCGCATCCGAACACATCCAATCCAGAATATGTTACGCACAATGCACTGCCATCTTCCACTTGATTTCCCGTCATCGCAATGCCGTTGCCAATGTCGATATACATGCTATCATTCATTGGAACATCTACTCTGTTGTTGCTGGAATCCAAGTAATAATAGCCATCCGAATCTTGCTCAATATCATCCACGGCAATGCCGTTATAGGATAAATAGCCATTGCTGTCCAATGTAAACGGCGCACTGGAAGCATTGGTGCCACCAAACAAATATTTCCCGCTGTATTGCTGGTTCATCAGCGTCACAAGTTCATCCTTCAACTCACCGATTTGCTCTGCAATCGCACTATATCCAGTGTCACCCGTGGTCTCCGACTGTGCCTTCACCATCAATTCTGAATGGATTTCGGTTAAAATATCGTTATAGGTAGACAGCGTGTCTTCCGTTGTGCCCACTTCTTCCGTATATCGCTCGACATTTTCCAATTGTGCGTCTACTTTATATTGTGCGGTGCGTGCCTTTAGCAGCTGCGAACTGCTGGAAACATTCTCTGATGCAGAGGTAAAGCTATATCCCGATGCAATTTTTGCGTTGGTTTCTGCATAATTAGAATATGCTGTATTGTATTGCTTCAGATAATTTCTGCTAATCGAGCGGTTTGTAACTCTCATTGCCGACACACCTTCCTTCCTTTAAAATTATCCATTTTAATACTATACCGCCATGCCATTAATCAGCACATCCAGCAATTCGTCCATCACAGTCATCACACGTGCCGCTGCCGAATAGACCTTCTGATAGGTCAGCAGATTGGTGGTTTCTTCGTCTTGGCTCACAGCCGAAACCTCATCTCGCGCATCTAGATAATCATCCGCCACTTCGGACGCCGTGTCAGAAAGACCTTCCTGCACGCTGATGTCATCCGCCAGCACGGTGACATAATCGTTCACATATTCCTCCATTGTTCCGGTGAATTTCTCACCAAAGGAGGTAAATGTGTAATCATCGCCGGTCAGCGCAGTTGCCATTTGCAGTGCATAGGAATAATTCGCCTCATCTTCGCTGAAAATGAAATAGCTTGCGCCCGCCGTGGTCCACTCGTCGCTAATCGCCAAATTGTCTGCTGTCACCGTTGCAGATGCATTGACAGTGCCGTCCGATTGTGTTGCACCCAGCAGGGTTTTGTAAACGGTATTGCCGCCGGCATCTGTTACAATATCGCCATTGCTGTCTGTTTCGGGAATGATGTTATTGACTACATCTGCAATTGCAGATGCCAGTGTATCAATCCGGTCTTGATAGTATAAAAAGCCTTTTTGCGCCGTTTCTTCGCTCTCTTGTGCATTGTTGCCTCGTCCGTTGATATATTGCAAATCAGACAGCAGCGCACCGCTTTCCACGCCCACACTGTCGCCGCTTTCCAGCCATTTTAGCGAAACCGTGCCGTTGGTATTCTCCTGCAAATACATAGAGCTGCTTTTTTCACCGCTGACAGCCGTATATCCGGCAACATCCACATCGCAAGTGCCATCGTCATATTCTGTCACGCTAATATCACAATAGCCTGCCAATTCATCCAGCAGCAAATTCCGCTCATCCATCAATTCATTATCGTAAAAATACGTATTGTCTGAGGTCTGGGCATATGCCGCCGAATCCCCCATCTCCTCATTGATGCTTGCAATGTTCTGCAAAATCGTATTCACACGGTCAGCCACCGTTTGTGTGCTGGAAATAGCATCCTCTCGGGCGGTTGCCAACGCACTGCTGACATTGTTAATCGTCGCCACCAAACCCTGCATGGAAGTATACACCACGTTGGCCTGTGTCTGCGAGGTCGGGTCAGAGGTATAATCGTAAAGGCTCTCGTACAAATCCTCAATCGACCCTAAAATATCACTGGTGTCGGTCACATCCTCACCTGTGCCAAGTGCCGTCTGTATGCTTTCCAGCAACCCCTGCGATTCTGCATAATAGCTGGCGGTAGAATATTGATTTCGAAACGCCGCGTCCAAATATACGTCACGTGTCTGTGATACCCCCAGCGTCGTAACGCCCTGCCCCGCCAAGCTGGTGGTATTGCTGGCAATACGACCGCTTGTGGTGGTTGTATAGTTGCTGACGCATTCCACACGCTGGCGGGTATAGCCCGTTGTGGTGGAGCCGTTTGCAATATTATTGCCAACAATATCAATTGCTTTTTGCGCATAGTTCAGTGCACTTTTGGCGGTTTCATAGCCCATAAAAGTAGACCGCATCGCTCTTGAACCCCCTTGTTAAATCTTCTGTTCAAACGAGCTCCAATCCGCTCGCTTGGACTGCCCCGGTTTATATGTTGGGCTGCTGCTTGTTTTTTCCTGCACAAATCCGGCCTGCTGATAGACCCGCAATTCGGCTTGTGCCATTTTCAGCGCTTCTGCATTGCGTGTTTTTAACTGCTGCACCGTTTCCCGCAGTGCCGCAAGCAATTCCTGCAGCTGTGCCTTTTCCTGTCCTTCCGGCATCGCCGCCAGCATTTGGCTTGCGGTTTGTCCGCCAAAGCCTGCCTGCTCCTGTGCCGCCAGACGCTTGCGCTCCATATTTTCCAATTGCATAATCTGCGCCTGCTGTCCGCTGATGACACCTTCCAATTCCTTAGTATTGCGTTTGAGCAGTGCCTTTCGCTTGCTCTTTTCCGTTTCCAGCATGCCCCTGCACTGCTCCAGGCATTCCTGCGTCACCTGTAGATATGTCTGCATTTCCTTTTTCATGGTGCTCCTCCATTATGATATGCGCTTTAAGCACCCTCGCCGCTGGTGCGGCAAAGCATCGCCTGCGCAGTGGCTTGTGCAGACGTTGGACAGCCATCGTTTTGATATTTTGCCTTCAATGCTTCCAGCCGTTCGCTGGAAACGCCTGCGTCATATTGCACGGCATATTGCTTGGCTGTCGCATCCAGCTGTGCTTTGAAAGAAGCCTCCGCACTGATTTCAATTACGTCTCCGCTTTCCGCTTTTCCCTGTGTGCTCACCGCAGCATAGTCGCTCTCGGTTTTTCGCATGGTATTCCCACCGTTGGTTACGCCACGAACCTTATATACATCATATATGCCCTTGAGTTCGATCATCATCGGCACCCTCTTTTCCCAAAGTTCTATACAGCGTCTTGTACAGAAAGCCGGTTTTTCAGAAACTGACCGGATTTTTCAAATGCGCTGATTGCTGTTTTTGCACTTTACAATATATTTATCCAATCTTTATGCGGAAAATGAAAGAGCAAAGAAAAAATTTTTATTGCGAAAGTGTCCCAGATATGCCAGAATTATTTTTACAGTTTTCAACAAAAAACGTGCTTATTGCTTTTCTCTCTGCTGCTTTTGTGATATTATTATAATTATATAATTTTGTTTTCATCGGTCACTTCATGGCCGTAATTTGTGTGGCAGGAAGAGAGTGTATGTCATTATGGCAAAAATCATTTCCCTTATCAACCAAAAAGGCGGTGCCGGAAAAACCGCCTCAACCAATGCAATCACCGTTTGCCTCAAACATCGAGGCTTTAAAGTCTTGTGCATCGACTTTGACCCACAAGCATATTTGACCTTCAGCATGAATGCGGATGCCCACAATCATCCCACGATTTATGATGTCCTCAAGCGCAAAGTGAAATGTGCCGATGCCATCCAGCACACACTGGTAGCGGACATCATTCCGGCAGACAGCCTGCTCGGCAGCATCGAGCGAGAGTTTACCGATGCCGGCGGCGAGCACCTCCTGCGGGACTGCATCAAAAGCGTTGTGAATCAATATGACTATATCTTAATTGATTCTCCTCCAGAATTGGGTCTGCTTTCTGCAAACGCAGTTGTCACCTCTGATGTGGTTCTGATTCCCGGTCTTTGCGATGGATACAGCCTGCAAGGCATCATCCAAGTGCATGAAACCGTTGTACGTATCCAAAAAGCCTTCAATCCGTCTTTGATTTTCGGCGGCGTGTTTCTGGTGCGCTATTATCCGCGCGAAGAACTCAGCCGCACCATTTGGGAAACTGCTAAATTGCTTTGTGAACATCTGGATATTCCGCTTTTAAAAAGTCGCATTCGGCACAGCAACATCATCAGCAAAGCGATGACCTCTCTGCAAACCGATATGATTGATTATGCACCGACCAACAATGCGGTCAAAGATTATATCGCGCTGGTGGATGAATTGCTCAAGAAGGGAGTCTTCTAATCCATGGCAAAGTCCTCAAAATCGACCAACCCCAACAAAAAAGCTCTCGACAAAGACATGATGTTTCAGAAAATCATGCCTGCACTTGCACAAAATCCATTCACTGATTTGGCGACCACACCGCCGGAGTCACCTGCTCCAGAATCGACCGAACCGACCACATCCGCACCGCCTACCACGAATGTGGTCGAGGATGCCGCTGCGGACGAAACGGTTCAGCTTGCAGCGCTTTCCAATCGTCTGTTTGGCCGCACCACCAACCACGGCTTTCGTCCAGATGACCCGTTCACTATCAATATTATGGAAAATGTTGCACTGAAGTATCTGGATGAAGTGATGAACAAATTCAACTGCTGCCGCTGTGACCATTGCCGCCGTGATGTTGCTGCGCTTGCGTTGAATTCTTTGCCGCCCAAATACATGGTGGTTGATGCACGTCACATTGAAGAAATTGTACAAGCTGTTCCCAAGCAGGACATTTATGATGCTTTGGTCAAGGCAGTTCTGCGGGTACGCATGTATCCACGCCACTAAAGCATCGCTATATAAAATCCGCAGAAACGATTTTCAGGTCGCTTCTGCGGATTTTATTGCCTCGAAAAAGGCACGATAGGCGTCTGCAAACAAGCTTCCCTTCTGCCACACACAGGTCAAGTCATGCTCAATCCGCACATCCGACAGCCAAATACGGTGCAGACTGCCATTTTGCAGCTCCCTGCGCACCGCTGATTCATATAAAAAGGCAATTCCACAGCCCTCCTCTGCCATCGCTTTAATCACATTGATGCTGCTGACCTCCACCAACCCGGCAAAATCCCGCACAGAAATATTTTGCGCTTCCAGCGCATGCTCCAAGACAGCTCTGGTGCCCGAACCATATTCCCGTAGCAAAATGCGTCTGCGCAGCAATGCTTCCATGCTGCAGACGTCTGCTACATCCGCATCTGCCGCACTGCATACCGCAATCAATTCTTCCGTTCGATAACAGGTCCATTCATAGGCATTTTTTTCTACAAACCCCTCAATCAGCGCACAATCCAGCTGCCCCGCATCCAGCAGTTCCAGCAGCTCCTGTGTATCTGCCACAGCCATGTGCAGCTCCACCTCTGGATGCTGTCTTGTATATTTTGCAATCGGGCGTGCAATGATGTATTCCGCCGCCGTGAGCGTTGCGCCAAAATCCAACCGCCGTTTTTGCGCCATGGTCTGCAATTCTTCCCGCAGTTTTCGCTCATTGTGCAGCATTGTTGCGGCGGCCTTGCGCAGCACTTCCCCCTGCTCGGTGAGATGCAGTTGTTTGCCCGCATACCGAAACAGCGTGGTGCCATACGCCCGCTCCAAATAGTGCATGTGCTGTGAAACCGCAGGCTGCGTGATGTGCAGTTCTTCTGCGGCACGTGTGAAGTTCATGGTGCGGCAGACCGTTAAAAAGGTTTGCATGCGAAAATCTAACATCCCCGTCCTCTTCTTTCATAAGTTTTTTTTATGATAAAATAAAAATTTATCATTTTATTTTTTCGCTGTTTTGTCGTATCATGAAATCTATACAAAATCTCTGTGCCAATCTGCACAGCAAGGAGTTTTTTATGATGCAATGGATTTCTAAAAATGGGCAGGGTGTTGCCCTTTGCTTCGCACTTGCCGTCCCGTCCTATGTGCTAGGCACAGCGTTCCCCGTCATCGGCGGCCCTGTGTTTGCCATCCTCCTCGGTATGATTCTGCACAATTACATTGGCAAACATGCGATTTTTTCTGATGGCATCCGCTACACCTCTAAAAAAATCCTGCAATACGCTGTGATTCTGCTCGGCTTTGGCATGAACCTGTCCGATATTTTGGCAAAAGGGCGGGAATCGCTGCCCATCATCCTTGCCACCATCAGTACATCCTTAATTCTCGCCTTTGTCCTGTGCAAAGCCTTAAAACTGCCGTCTAAAATCTCAATTTTAATCGGTGTCGGCTCCTCCATCTGCGGCGGCTCTGCCATTGCCGCCACCGCCCCTGTGATTGATGCCGACCATGAAGAAATCGCACAATCCATTTCGGTTATTTTTCTATTCAATCTCATTGCGGCACTGATTTTCCCCACTTTAGGCGCATTTTTGGGGCTTTCCAATGATGGATTTGGGTTGTTCGCCGGCACCGCCATCAATGACACTTCCTCTGTCACCGCTGCTGCCGCCGCTTGGGACGGCATCCACCACAGCAGCACCTTGCAAACAGCAACCATTGTAAAACTGACCCGCACCCTCGCCATCATTCCCATTACCCTCGTGCTGTCGATGTATCAAACCTATCAAGCACGAAAATTCGATACCAAAGCTGCCTCTTTTCAGCTTGCCAAGGTCTTCCCCACCTTTATTTTGTTTTTCCTCTTGGCGGCACTGCTCACAACACTTGGACACCTGCCAACCCTCGTCACTGCACCACTGCATCTGTGCAGCAAATTTTTCATCGTCATGGCGATGTCCTCCATTGGTTTACAAACCGATGTGATTCGGCTGTTCAAAACAGGTGGAAAACCCTTGCTGCTTGGCGCATGCTGTTGGGTCGGCATTGCCTGCATGAGTCTTGGCATGCAGCACCTTTTACAGCTGATATAAGGAACACACACCATAAAAAACGGGGCGGTTGCAAACGATTTTGCAGCCGCCCCGCGTTTATGCCTGTTCCGCTTTATCCGTCATAGTGAAATCAATCTGCCCTGTCACATTGGACGCTGCAACCAACCGCACACGAACGGCTGTGCCGATTGCATAGCGTTTGCCCGAGCGTGCCGCTGTCATCGTCAATTTCGCAGGGTCAAATTCATACTGATCTCCCGGTAAATCCTCGATGCGCACCAACCCTTCCACCAAATTGGGCAAGGTCACAAACAATCCGAATCCCGTCACGCCGGACACCTGTGCATCAAACAGTTGTCCAATGAATGGGTGCATATAATCCGCCATGAACAGTTTGTCAATATCCCGCTCTGCGTTATCTGCGGCTTGTTCTCTGGTCGTTGCCTGCAATGCTGCTTCTTCACAAAACAGCCTGTCCCCATTGGTGAACTCCTGTGCAGTAATTGCCTTATACAGCATGCGATGCGCCACCAAATCCGGATATCGCCGAATCGGAGAGGTAAAGTGCAGATAATATTTTGCCTGTAAGCCATAGTGCCCAATACAGTCATCGGAATACCGTGCACGTGCCAGCGAACGCAGCAGCATGGTTGGCAGCACCCGCTGCTCCGGCTTATCTTTCGCACCATTCAAAACCGTTTGCAGCTGCTGGGTGTCTTCCGGCTTGCTGGCATCCACACGATAGCCAAACTGCCGTGCAAACGATGCAAACACACGCAGCTTCTCCGGGTCTGGATTTTCGTGCACTCGATACACGGTCGGGTCATCCCGACGAAACAAATATTCAGCCACGGCTTCATTGGCAAGCAGCATAAATTCTTCAATCAGCTTTTCAGAGTCTGCCCGTGCCCTCATTTCCACGGTTGTGGCATGTCCGTCTTCATCTGTGAGGATTTCCGCCTCTGGGATATCCAATTCCAACGCTCCTCGTTCCATCCGACGGCGGCGCAAGGTGTGCGCCAATGCATTCATGCCCTCCAGCGTGTCGACAAGTGCTGTATACTCCTGTCGCAGTGCGGCATCACCTTGCAAAATCTGATTGACCTTATGATAGGTCATTCTGGCTTTGGAGCAAATCAAGCTTTTCATAAATTTTGCGCCGTGTCTGCGCCCCTCTTTGTCCAGCTCCATCATGGCAGAAAACGCACAGCGGTCTACCTGTGGATTGAGTGAACAAATGCCATTGGATAGGGCAAGCGGCAGCATGGGCACCACATGCCCCGGATAATATACCGAAGTGCCACGCCGATATGCCTCGGCATCCAGCGGGGACGCAGGCGTTACATAATTCGACACGTCAGCAATGTGTACACCCAACAAATAGTGCCCGTTGGGCAGCTTTTCAAGCGATACCGCATCGTCAAAGTCCTTTGCGTCATCTCCGTCAATCGTAAAAATCAACTGTTCCCGCAAGTCCGTGCGCTGTGCCAGTTCGGTTTCAGGCACATCCTGCGAAATGGAGTCGGCTTGTTCCAATGCTTCCGCTGGAAACGGTTCAAAAATCCCATTTTCATGCAAAATTGCCGCAATAGACGCTTCCATCGAACCAGATTCTCCAAATTTCTGCGTCACTACACCCTGCGGCGGCAAATGCTTGCGGTCATCTCCCCAGAAGACAATCTTTACCGCAATTTTTTCGCCCTCTTTGGTGCCTTCCAAATGGTCTTTGAGCAACTCAATGGCAGGATATTTCCCGTCTTCGGTCAGCAGAAACAGCTTTCGTCCACGCTTTTCCACGGTACCAACAATATCTTTGCGATTGCGCTCCAAAATCTTGACGACAGCCCCTTCTCTTCGCACGGTTTCGCCTTTTCGGCGGGGGGTATCCTGCAGCTGTATCAGCACACGGTCGCCCTGCCATGCGCCGCCGTCCGCACGTGGCGGAATGAAAACATCATCCTTCCCATTTTCCGGATTTTCCGGCGTAACAAACGAAAACCGATGCTTTGTAGAAAGAAAAGTCCCTGCGAGATACCCAAAGGCTTCAATTCTTCCATATTTATTTTTCTTATTCCGTAGAATTCTACCGTCTTTCACCAATCGCTCCAACGATGCGGCAAGCGCACGCTTGGAAACATCCGGCAATTTACGACTGAGTTCATCTGCCCGCTGCGTATGCTGCAGCAATTCATATACACGAAAATCCAAGCCTTCCATTGCAATCCCACCTTACGCTTTGTTCTGTTCTTAGTATAGCAGAGTATAGCCAAAATGACCAGAAAAATACGAAATGCCCCAAAACTTCTGTATCTGGATACAATTGCATTGACGATGCTCCCGCTGCGTGCTATCATGAAAATCAATACAAAGAAGAAAAAGGGAGGTATCTGAAACATGCGAGCTCTTATCACAGGTGCAAGTTCGGGTTTGGGACGAGATATGGCACGGGCATTGGCACAGCGTGGATATGATTTGGTACTGGTCGCACGGCGTGAGGAGCGCTTGCACCAGCTTGCGGCGGAATTATCCGTACAAACACAAATCATTTGCGCCGACCTATCCGATGAACACGCTGTCTACCAAGTATATGAACAGGTGCGCGGTGAGGACTTAGAGGTGGTCATCAACAACGCAGGCTTTGGCTTATTCGGCACATTTGCAGACACCTCCCTAGACACCGAGTTATCCATGATAGATGTCAACATCCGCACGGTTCACATCTTGACTAAGCTGTTTTTACAGGATTTTGTCAAGCAAAACCGTGGATATATCCTAAATGTCGCCTCTGCTGCCGGTTTTCTCGCCGGTCCTTTGATGTCCACTTATTATGCGACCAAAAATTATGTCCTGCGCTTGACACAGGCAATCCATGAAGAATTGCGCCAATCCGGCAGTGCGGTGCACATCAGTGCGCTGTGCCCCGGTCCCGTAGATACAGAATTCAACGATATTGCACAGGTGCGGTTTTCCCTAAAGGGGCTGCAAAGCCCTGCGGTTGCCAACTTTGCCATTCGTGGTCTGTTCGCCGGAAAATGCATCTTAATTCCAGGCTTACAGATGCGGTTTGTCCTTGCTATGCGGCGGTTTGTATCCGAAGGCATTCTGACACGCATCTCTTATCACACCCAGCATCGGAAAAATGGAGGCAAAAAATAAGTTGTCCACAACCTGTTGACAACTTGCGGCGACGCTTCCCCTCGTATATTCTTTGCAGCGCAGAAGAGGCAGTACTTTGCATGGGTGCAAAGTACTGCCTCTTCTTTATATGCATATGCGTAAATGCAAGTATTAAATGACTGAAACCGACAATGCACCATTGTCCGCCGTAACATGCGCACCTGCCAAAGCATGGCTATACGATGCTACAATTTCATTTGCCAGCGCATTTTCGACCTCTTTTTCAATCAAACGCCGCAAATTTCGTGCACCAAACTTGGTAGAATAGGATTTCTGTACCAAATAGTCTACCAAAGCCTGATCCCACGTCAAGCGAATGCTGCGCTCTGCCAGTGAATCCCGCAATCCGCCCAGCAAAATCTCTGCAATGCGTACAAAATCCGCCTCAGAGAGCTGATTGAAGGCAACAATTTCATCAATGCGGTTGAGGAACTCCGGACGCATCATGCCTTCCAGTGCCTTCATGGCACGGTCTTTGCTCTGCTCCGAATGGGTCTTTCCGAATCCGACCTGTGTGGTTTTATTTTCCGACCCTGCATTGGAGGTCATTACAATGACCGTATTTTCAAAATTTACCACACGACCATGCGCATCGGTCACACGACCGTCATCTAAAATTTGCAGCAGCAAATTCAGCACATCTGGATGGGCTTTTTCAATTTCATCAAACAAAATCACCGAATATGGGCGGCGACGGATTTTTTCGGTCAGCTGACCCGCTTCATCATAGCCGACATAGCCCGGAGGCGAACCGACCAAGCGAGAAACCGTGTGCTTCTCCATAAATTCTGACATATCAAAGCGAATGAGTGCTTCCGGTGCGTCAAACAAATCCGCTGCCAAAGTTTTCACCAATTCGGTTTTGCCGACACCAGTGGGGCCCACGAAAAGGAACGATACGGGCTTTTTCTTGGGCGAAATACCTGCACGAGAACGTCGAATGGCCGCACCAATTGCATCAATCGCAGTATCCTGCCCGATGACATGCTCTCGCAGACGTGCTTCCAGCTCCTGCAAGCGTGAAAATTCCAGTTCTCGCACCTTGGATGCTGGGATACCCGTCCAAAGCTCAATCACTTGCGCCAAATGCTCTGCCGCTAACGTGGGCACCGGCTTTCTGCGCATGCTGTCAAGTTGGCTTTGTACTTGCAGTGCGTGACTTTGCAGCATTGCCATACGCTCATAGGTGCGCTCGTTCTGCTCTTCCTGCGCCAGAGCATCCCGTTCGACCTGCAACTGCTCCAGTTCATCGGACAATCGTGGAATTTCATTGATTGCCGGATTATCCAGATTCAATCGAGAACAAGCTTCATCAATCAAATCAATTGCCTTATCCGGCAGAAAACGGTCTGTGATGTATCGCTCAGACAGCTGTGCCGCCTGTGCGCAAACCTCGTCAGAAATCATGACACCATGAAATTGCTCATAATAGCCACGAATCCCACGTAAAATCTCTGTGGTTTCCGTAATAGAGGGTTCTGCTACCGTTACCGGTTGGAATCTACGCTCCAAAGCAGCATCCTTTTCAATATATTTGCGATATTCGTTATAGGTTGTCGCACCAATCACTTGGATTTCGCCACGTGACAACGCTGGTTTCAAAATATTGGCAGCATTCATAGAGCCTTCAGAATCTCCTGCACCAACAATATTGTGCACTTCATCAATGACTAAAATGATATTGCCCAGCTTTTTGACTTCGTCAATCAGCCCCTTCATACGGCTTTCAAATTGCCCGCGAAACTGCGTTCCTGCAACCAATGCGGTCAAATCCAACAGGTGAATTTCTTTATTTTGCAGCTTATAGGGCACCTCGCCCTGCGCAATGCGTAGCGCAAGTCCTTCTGCCACGGCGGTTTTACCCACACCGGGTTCGCCGATTAAGCAAGGATTATTCTTTTGGCGGCGGTTCAAAATCTGAATGACACGGTCGGTTTCACGCTCTCTGCCAATGATATGGTCGATGCGTCCATCCTTCGCCTTTCCGGTCAAATCTTCGCAATAGCTGTTCAAAAACTTCCTGCGCTTGTCTTTTTTTGCGTCTGGACGCTCGGTTTTAGTGCTTGCAGTGCTTTCCGATGTATGCTCTTTGCCTGATTGAAACAGCTTATCAAGGAACGGGAAAGAGCGTGTCGTTGCAACATCGCTTTCGCTTTCACGTTCCGCAACTTCCGTGTGCTCTGTCTTTTCTTCCTGCACTTCCCCTTGCTCCGCCTGTTCCATCTCTGCAAACTGTTCCATTTCACCGGAAAGTGCTTCCAAATCGTCTTCTGTAATGCCCATTTGTTCCATCAGACTATCCACAGGCTTAATGCCCAGCTCTTTGGCACATTTCAGGCAGATGCCCTCATGCGAGGTTGCGCCATTGTTTTCCATTTTCGTGATAAAGACCACGGCAATATTTTTGCCGCAGCGAGAACATATAGGCATTTGCATAATTGTAATCTCCTTTTATTGCGAGGATCTATCTTAGATTAAAATTTTGTCTTTCAGCAGCTGTCGCACGCTTTGACATGCGTCCGCTGCCATGTCTTTATGATTGAAACAGCTGCAAAATCCTTTGTGTGAGTAGCGTTTGTTCCACTTGGTCGGGTGACAATGTCCCCAATTCTGTGAAAATCGCAGGTGCAAACTGATATAAAACCCATAATATCACAACCCCCAACACAACACCGCAAACCGCCCCAAAAAGAGCGCCGCCCAATCGATCCACTGCTTTCAAGGGCGTTGCGTCTGTCAAAAAATGCACGGCTTCCCCGACAATGCGAATCACCATGGACAACAGTACCGCCAACACGGCAAACACAATGAAATAGGTGATGCTTTCCGCCAGTCCCTGTGTTGCCTGTGTAATGGCTTCCTGCAGGGGCTGCGCTGCGGTTTTGACGTTATCAAAGTCCAGCATTTGTACCAATGTCTGCGAAATCTGGCTTAAAAAAGCCGTTCCGCCGTCTACATTTGCCGCTTGCAAAATCACAGAAACCTGCCGCTGCAATGCCTCCCCAATGATGGGTGTCACCAAATGCTCCGCAACAAAGGGGGTCATGATTTTTGCGCCGAGTGTCGCACCCGCAATGGCAGCTAACTTGCCAAACAATCCAAATATGGTGCGGATAAAGCCTCGATTGGCCCCCATAATCACGTTTGCCACAATAATTGCGAGCAAAATTAAATCACTGGGGGAAAATAAAAATTGCACAGCACTTGGCAGATTGGTCATGATGTTGTATCCTCCGTTCGTGATTGCGTCAGCAAAACCGCATTTTTTGAGAAAACCGCATACACCAAATCATTTTCCCGCATCAAAATACTCCGTGCACCCGCAGCCGCAGCATTCGACCAAAGCAGCTGTGTGGTGTCATCATAGATATGCAGGCTGGTAGAGGTCAGCACTGCGATGCGGTTTTGTGCAAGCGATATGCTTTGCAGCTCTTCATCAATATATAGCGGCCCCATGATTTCGCCTGTGGCGGACAGCAGCACCACTTCTGCGCGTGCACCGGCATGATAGGAATGTAGCGCAATCGCCGCCATTCCATCGGTCACTGCAAACGCAATCGGTTCATCCGAGCGATAGGTTTTCTCTCCTCGCTGCTTGCCATCGGTGCCAAACACATACAGCCCCGTGTCACACACTGCTGCAATCGACTTCTCTGACAAAAAATGAACCGAAAATCCAATTGCACCGCCCAAAGAAATTTCTTGGGGTGCTTCCTCCTGCCCAACCGTAAACAGCAGCAGCTTGCCCTCTGGAGTCACCCCATCTGCATGAAACACCAGCACCGCCAATAGTTTGCCGGTTGGCGAAAGCGCAGCGGATTGTATATAGTATTCGGAAGAGGACCATTTATATGTTTGTGCGCCCCCTGCGTCAAAAATAGTCACTGCGGATTTATACCCCTGCTCATCCGTAACAATGGCAAATGCCCCGTTTTCATTCATATCGGCAGATAAAATCGGAGACTGCAGGGTTTCCTGCGTGAGGATTGCCGCACTGTCCGTAAGGGTAAAGCTGCTGCCGCCCCGGTCATAGGCAAGCACACGATTTTGCGAAGCGCACACACAAAGATTTGCATAAGACAGCTGTTCGTCGAGCTGCACCACTCCGCCGGGCGAGGCGATATACAGCGTGTCGCTGTCAGCAAACGCCAATCCCGATGCAAACGGCACGGCAACAGAGGCTGTGCCTGAAGGGAACGAAATAGTGTTCAAGTCTTCGGTTTGCTGGGAGATGCCGAGCTGCAGATAATTTGCCACACTTCGCATATTTGCAGGGGTTAGCAAGGTATAATGCATAAAAATAAAGACAATTGTCAACACCAACAACAGCCATCCCGACAGCGTTCGCAACCAAAATACCGTGCGCAAGCGCATGTCCTGCGAACGATGCAGCAACCGTTTTCGCTCACGCTGCGATGTTGGAAATTGGGCAATTTTTGGCGATTCCGACATAAGACCGCATTCCCCCTCTTCATTGTACCGTGTTAAAACCAAAAGATGTGAATAAACGGTGAATTTTTCAGGATTCTTGCCTGTTTTTTGATGCTTCCTGCAATCCAAACACCGCAAGCTCGGGTGCATCATACCACAAACGATGCATAAACAGCCCTTGCGGCGGCAGCGTTGGACCTGCGTCTGCACGATTGCCCTGGTCTAAAATATCCCGCACAGCATCCGGCGGCAGCTTTCCGGTGCCCACATAGACAAGCGTCCCTGCAATGGCACGCACCATATTATATAAGAACCCGTCTGCACAAACCCGAATCCGCACCTGTCCATCGTCCCAAGGCTCTACCTCGCAGTGATAAATCGTACGCACCGTGCTTTTCACAGGTGTTCCCATAGCTCGCACAGCGGCAAAATCCTGCGTGCCGACAAAATGCTGTGCACCCCGCTGCATATCTTCGACACACAGCGCATACGGCAGCCGATGACTATAGCGAGAGCGCAGCGGGTCACGCAAACGAGAAGGCATCAAATAATATGCATATTCCTTCTTGATGCAGGAAAAGCGTGCATCAAATGTTTCCGGCACCTGTACCGCCCCCAAAACCGCAATATCCTCGGGCAAAAAGGCATTCACCGCCAGCGGCAGGCGATGCAGCGGCACTGGACACGCTTCACACTTGAAATTGGCAACATACCGCCGTGCATGCACCCCTGCATCCGTGCGCCCCACGCCAGACACATAGAGCCGGTCGCCCAGCACCCGTTCCAATGCTTCTGTCAGCGTTTGCTGGATAGTTGCGCCATTATTTTGCACCTGCCAGCCATGATATGCCGTTCCATCATAGGAAAGCATCAGAGCAATGTTCACAAAAACCTCCTAGCATTTAGACCCCTAAACGACCCAAAACAATCACCAGACCAAACACTGCCACGGAAAAAGCTGTCGAAACATAGTCTGTCTTGGTGATTTGCAGCTGCCGCATGCGTGTACGTCCCACATCTCCACGATATAGCCGACATTCCATCGCTGTTGCCAGCTCATCCGCACGCCGAAAGGCGGAAATGAACAGCGGCACCAAAATCGGAATCAACGCCTTGGCACGGCGCATCAAATTACCGGATTCAAAATCTGCTCCACGTGCCTTTTGTGCCGACATAATTTTATCGGTTTCCTCAATCAAGGTCGGAATAAACCGCAGTGCAATCGACATCATCATCGCCAGTTCATGTACCGGCGCATGCAATCGCTTGAGCGGTGCAAGCAGGCTTTCCAGTCCATCTGTGAGTTGAATGGGCGAGGTGGTATAGGTCAGCATGGAGGTGCCGATAATCAGCAGCATGATGCGCAGCACCATGAAAACCGCCACACGAATCCCTTCATATGTGATGCTTAAAATGCCCCATTTCCACAGTACTTCCCCAGGGGTATAAAACAAATTCAGCACAGCAGTGAAGAAAATAATGAATACAATCGGTTTCAGCCCACGCACCACCATCTTCACAGGGATGCGGGAAATGCCAATCACCAGTGCCAAATAGATAATTGTCACGCCATAGCTGGCAGGCCCTGCCCCCAAAAACAGCGAAATAATGAAAGCGGTCATCAGACAAATTTTTACCCGTGGGTCGGTGCGATGCACAATGCTTTCGCCCGGAAAATATTGCCCCAGTGTAATATCCTTCAGCATTCAGCGCACCTCCTTATAGGCACGCAGTGCCGCAATCGCCTGCTCTATGGTGTAGACCGATGGGTCAACCTGCACGCCACGGCGATGCAGCTCCAGAAACACCTTGGTGATTTCCGGCACGGAAAGACCCGCTGCAGTCAGCTCCTCGGCTCTGGAAAAAACCTGCTGCGGGGTGTCCAACATCAATACTTTTGCCTGATACATCACCAGCATGCGGTCTGCAATGCGTGCAATATCTTCCATCGAATGCGTGACCAATAGAATCGTCGCCCCCGTCTGCCGATGATATGCCGCAATATAGGACAAAATTTCATCTCGACCGCTTGGGTCAAGTCCTGCGGTTGGCTCATCTAAAATCAGCACTTCCGGCTGCATGGCAAGCACGCCTGCAATGGCAACCCGGCGTTTCTGTCCGCCAGACAGCGCAAATGGGGATTTCTCCGCCAACGCCGCATCCAAACCCACCACTTCCATCGACTGCTTGACCCGTGCCGTCACTTCTTCGACAGGCAACCCCATGTTGGTAGGTCCAAACGCAATGTCTTTGGCGATGGTTTCTTCAAACAGCTGATATTCCGGATATTGAAATACCAACCCCACACAAAAGCGGGTTTGCGGGTCAATTTTTCCTTTATTGTTCCAGATGGACTTGCCCTCCAACAGAATTTCGCCTGCCGTTGGCTTTAGCAGTCCATTGAAATGCTGAATCAAGGTCGATTTTCCCGAGCCGGTGTGTCCAATAACGCCCAGAATCTCCCCTTTTTCAATTCCCAGGTTCACATGGTCCAGTGCGGTACGCTCAAACGGGGTATCCACACCATAAACATGCGTCAAACCCCGCGTTTCTAAAATATAAGCCAAGGTAGTTGTTCTCCTCTGTTATTGAGTCAGATACTGCTGCAAAATATCGGCACACTCTGCAACTGACAAGGCATCAATCGGCAATGTACTGCCCACCGCTTCATTTAAGTCATACAGCACTTCAATCGTCTGGGGCACGGTCAGCCGTGCCGCCCGCAGCGCCTCGACCTGTGTGAAAATCTCTCGTGGTGCGCCATCCATCAGCATTTTTCCCTGATGCATCACCACAACACGGTCTGCCTGCACCGCCTCGTCCATATGATGGGTAATCAGCAGCACGGTAATGCCAAATTTTTGATTGAGTGTGTGCACAACCTCCATCACTTCCTGCCGACCATGCGGGTCGAGCATGGCGGTTGGCTCGTCAAGCACCACGCACCGGGGCATCAACGCAATGACACCTGCAATGGCAACCCGCTGCTTTTGTCCGCCAGACAGCATATGGGGTGCCTGCCGCCGATACGCATACATATCGACCGCCCGCAGCGCATCATCGACACGCTGGCGGATTTCTGCCGATGGCACGCCCAGGTTCTCCAGCCCAAATGCTACATCTTCTTCCACAACCGTGGCGACCAGTTGATTATCCGGATTTTGAAACACCATGGACACTGTTTTGCGAATCTCATAGGTGTGCTCTGGATTTGCGGTATCCATCTGCTGGACATAGCATTTGCCGCCGGAGGGCAGCCGAATCGCATTGAAGTGACCGGCGAGGGTGGATTTTCCCGACCCATTATGCCCCAATACTGCCACAAATTCGCCCTGTTTCACGGACAATTCCACGCCATTGAGCGCAAAATGCTCGCCGCCGTCTTCTGTGCGATAGGCATATGTCAGCTGTTCTGTTTTGATGATTTCAGACATGTGCATCGTCCTTGTTTCGCATC
Source organism: Intestinibacillus sp. (assembly GCA_963663775.1). GTDB lineage: Bacteria > Bacillota > Clostridia > Oscillospirales > Butyricicoccaceae. The sequence goes on from OY760624.1 coordinate 1,032,766, forward strand.
GCCGTGCGTTTTTTGTACTCTATCATTCCATCACGCACTGCAAATTTTATGATATAATATAAGCTAATCAAAAAGAAAATCATACTGCCTGCAAGGATGCACAGCAGAATCGGCATGGTAAGATGCATGGCACTATCCCTCCTTCTTATGGTTCGGCAATGAATCTCGCGGAAGACCCGCAAGGTAAAATCAGCCCCGTGGACTGCACCGGCAGTCCCAATTCCTGCGCTTCAATCGAGCCACGTGCACGCCGTGCCGCCGTGATGCCCAGCAGATAGGTCATGACCGAGGGTGCCAAGCCTGTCGAATAGCTGGAAATCAGCATAAATAACGGGTTTTCACTCAAAAGCTTGCTGGCGAGTGCCACAAAATCGGCAACATCCTCCTCGATTTTCCAAGTTTCTCCCGAAGGTCCCCGGCCATAAGAGGGTGGGTCTAGGATAATCGCATCATAGGACTTGCCACGCCGAATTTCACGCTCCACAAACTTCTTGCAGTCATCCACAATCCAGCGAATTGGGCGGTCTGCGAGTCCCGAAGAGGCTGCGTTTTCACGTGCCCAAGCAACCATACCTTTGGATGCATCCACATGGCATACCGATGCCCCCGCTGCCGCTGCCGCCAACGTTGCCCCGCCTGTGTACGCAAATAAATTCAGAACCGAAATCGGACGACCTGCACCACGCACCATCCGGTCAATAAAATCCCAGTTTGCCGCCTGTTCGGGGAACAATCCCGTGTGTTTAAAGCTCATTGGTTTTAGGTTAAAGGTCAACTCCCGATATTGGATTGCCCATTGCTGCGGCAGTTTTTTGATGTTCCACTCTCCGCCGCCGCTGGAAGAGCGTCGATAGGTTGCATCTGCCGTTTTCCAAGCACGGCATGTCCCATCCTTCGGCCAAATCGCCTGCGGGTCGGGACGAACCAAAACATGTGGCCCCCACTGTTCGACTTTTTCGCCGTTTCCGCAGTCTAATATGGTATAATCCTGCCATTCTTTTGCAATCCACATAGGATGAATTTCCTCCACCAGCTACTTTTTCATATTCAAACTACATTCTATCACTAAACCCCTGTAAACGCAACGAAAAAGTGCGTATACGCTTTTTTCAATCAATGTTCTGTCCCATATAAAAAGAGAAGGCGTGCCCCCATCGGCATCACCTTCTCTGTGCAAACAATCTGCAAAATTTCGTTCCAAGATGGACTACACCATCAGTCCCCGCGGCGCAACCGGACTGGAAAACACAATCTGCGTTTCTGTTTTTCCAAATTGCTGCAGCTGTCCGATAAAGCTGTCCAGCTCCTGCGTGGACGGATAGGAAACCTTTATCAGCATCGAATAATTACCGGTGACGCAATTGCACTCAATCACATTCGGCACAGATGTAATAAAAGGAATAAATTTCGGCTTATCATTCGGTGTCATATCCAAATTGATGTAAGCAAGAATGTGATAGCCCAATTTTAGCGGGTCAAGGTCGGTGGTATATCCACGAATCACACCCTGCCGCTCCAGTCGCTCAATGCGTGCAGATACGGCCGGCGAAGACAACGACACCTCCGCAGATAGATGCTTGATAGGGGAGCGTGCATTTTTTTGTAAAAGTCGCAGCAGTTTCAAATCGATTTCATCCATGAGCCAAGCGTCCTTTCCGGAAATAAAAAATAAAAAAAGAGGGTCCATCAATTGATGAACCCCCGTGTTCACTTTTTATTATACATTCTCAGTGCTCTGTTGTCAAATAAAATTAAGTAATTGCAGGAGATTTGTTGATTTTGCATGGTACACACCGAAGCTTCTGATGTCTTTTAGAAAATTGCTACAGAATCGCACACGCACGCCGCTGTTGCTTTTTTCTGTCGCAGCTACTCTTGCACACAGCGGCACATTTGTCTATAATGATAGTATCTGATTCTGATACTCCCAAAACAAGGAGGCGATTCTAAATGAAATGCAATCACTGCGGCATCTATTTTGATGACAGCGAAAAGGTCTGTCCCATTTGCGGCACACGTGTGGGGGCTGCGTCTACGCCCATCCTAAAACCCGCCACCCCGTCCGCCGCCCCGAAAGCAAAACCCAAAAAAGCATTTTCAGCACTCAGTATTGTCATTGGCGTTATCATTTCCATTTCCATCGCAAACAGCACATTGATTGGGCAATATCTGGAGCATATGCAGCAGAACACCCCCGAAATTTATTCCGATTACACCGATGAAGCGGTTATTTCTCCGCAGAGCGATTCCTATTCTGTGCTCGGGTTCTGGTCATTTTCCATATCCGATGAGATGGACGCATATCTCTCCCTCTATGACGACGGCACCTATACATTGGACTATGTCTATGAGGATGTTCCATTCACCGAGCAGGGTGACGCTATGATTTATCCGCTGGACACACCGGATGCCATTGGCGCATCCTATCCCGATGGCTATGACGCTGACAACTGCCTGACGTATCTGTTGGATTTGTATCCATATGCCGAACCCTATGAAGTAGACGGCGATGAAAGCATGTCCGAACCAGACACGCTGGAAGAATCCCTTCCGGAAGCCGTGGAAGAGGAAGCCTCTGAGAGCTTGTCTTTTTTGGTGTTTCAGGATGCATACGATACCGATGCAGCCATGCTTTGCCCCTTGGATGAAACCATGCGCTATGACCCGCTTACCTCGTTTTTCATGTATCGTGACTAAACCCTCCGTATGCACACTGCCTGCTCCCTATTTTGGATACCTATCTGCAAAACCGCCATTCTCCCGCCCGTTTTGAGGCAGGAGAATGGCGACTTTCATATGTGCCTTGGACACCGTTTTCAACCATTTCCATCCCGCAGTACATGATAAATTGCCTGCGCAACCCCATCATGATGATTGTCCGCTGTGATATATTTTGCCAAGCGTTTCACTTCGTCTGTGGCATTGCCCATTGCAATCGGCATGCCCACCGCCTGCAGCATTTCCAAATCGTTTTCGCTGTCCCCGATGGCAATGGTGTGTTCCAAATCCGTTCCCAACCGCTCTGCCACCCGTGCCAGTGCCGTTGCTTTGTCGGTATTGGGCGCAATCACTTCCAGATTGTCTGCTGCCGAACTCAGCACCCGCACCTGCGGAAGCTTCTCCAGCCGTGTGCGAACAGACTGCAGGAGCGCCGCATCCGCACAGCGTGTAAATAGCTTATCGATGCTGAGCTGATGCTGCCGAATATGTTCCGCAACGCTCTTTAATACAACCTTATTATTCAAAAAACCTTCGTTTTTCTTGTAGCTTGAAAATGTTACATCGCTCTTCTCGGTCAAAAAAAGCTGTTCGCCGCAATAAATCATTGCATTCATATCGGCGTGCTCTATCATTTCTGCCACCTGTACGGCGACCTCCCATGGAAACGAGCACCGCTCCATGCACGTACCTGTAGACAGCGAACTGATGGACGAACCGCCCCCTGTCACCATCAAATCATCCGTTCCTATCTGCCGTGCGAAATCTGCTGCCTCTCCGGCAATGCGCCCGGTGGACAGCATGACATATACGCCCTGCTCCCGTGCCCAGCGCACGGCATCCGTTGTGCTCTGCTGCACAGTATGCTCCGAAGTCAGCACGGTTCCATCCAAATCCAATGCTATGATATGGTACTTCAAAAAATATGTCCTCCCTTGTCTGCCTGCATCCCCGATTGCCGTGAAAATGCGTTCCTATTAAGGATAGCTTGTCCTACCCAAAAATGCAAGAGCACACGGGATAAGTTTTGCGAAAACCACATCATACTTCTGGCAAATTTACCGTAACTATGATAATATAATAAGCATACCCCGCCATATGCACTTCATAAAAATAGGAAACCAATCATTTTGATGTTGATTTTTCATCGGAGGAGTTCATCTATGTCTATTTTTCTCGCGATTTTACTGGGTTTGGTGCAGGGTCTAACCGAATTTCTGCCCGTTTCTTCTTCAGGGCATTTGGCATTGATTCAAATGCTGCTCGGTTCCGATGCAGAAACCGATTACATGCTCTTTGATGTCTTGCTGCATTTCGGCACATTGATTGCCGTTGTCATTGCCTTTTGGAAGGATATTCGCCAGCTGCTGCTCGAATGTATCGGATGGATACGCGCAGGCTTCCGTATCCAAGGGCATGCCTACCGCCGTTTTATCGTGCTGCTGCTCATCACCATCGTGCCAATTTTCCTGATTCTTCCGGTGAAAAGCTATATCGAGCAAGCAATGGGGTCTGTCATTGCCGTTGGCGTGATGCTTTTGCTCACGGCAGCCCTGCTGCTACTTTCCGAAAAGGCAAACCATGGAAAAAAAACCGAGCAAAACGCCAAATGGACAGATGCCCTGCTGGTTGGTGTGGCGCAATGCTTTGCCGTGCTGCCTGGTCTTTCCCGCTCCGGCAGCACGATGGTCGCCGGTCTTTTGTGCGGATTTTCTCGTGATTTTGCCGTGCGTTTTGCCTTTATCATGTCAATTCCCGTGATTTTAGGTGCAAATATTTTGGAAATCAGTGAAGCCATCGCACAGCCCTCTGCCAGCACCATTCCGCTATATCTTTATCTGATTGGGATGGCAGTGGCATTGATTAGCGGGCTTGCTGCCATCCGCATGGTGCGATTTGTGGCAAAACGAGGCAATTTCCGTCCCTTTGCTGTCTATTGCATCCTAGTTGGAGTGATTGCCATTGCGGCAGGTGTGCTTCAGCATCTATAAATTCTCCGCTTTTTGTTTATCCACCCCCATGCTTCCAAAAAAGTAGGTGTCTCTTTGGCAACAGGAAGAAAAAAATCAACCGCTGCAACACCTGCAGCCCGTAAAAAAACTACCGCACGTACCCGCCCTACCACAGTCGAATCAAAACCCGCAGCCTCTGGTGTACGGCGTGAGGTGTGGGCCATTCTTTATGCCGCTCTTGCGGTCATCAGTCTGTTAAGCCTATTTCCATTCGATGGATTCTTGCTGAAAGGACTGCGGCAATTGACCGGTGCACTGATTGGCTTTGGGATGTACCTATTGCCCATTTCTTTTGCAGGTCTTTGTGCACTTCTGCTGATACAGGACAAAGGCCCCATTCGTCTGCGTGGCAGCTGCATCGTGCTGCTGCCGGTGCTGTGCAGTGCCATCATGCAGGGTATCACTGCACCAGACCAATATGGTTTTGCGATGCAAACCTTTTCCAGCTTGTTCACCAGCGGCATTGCGGGGCATTCCGGCGGATTATGCAGCGGCTGGCTGTATATACTATTGGAATGGGCGTTCTCCTCTATCGGTGCCTTTTTGATTTTGGTATTGCTGTGCATTTCCTCTCTTTTTATCATTTTTCGGCTAACACCTGCCGCCGTGTGGGAAATGCTGAAAACACCCACCTATGAATACGAAGATGAAGAAGAACGGCAAAAATACGAAGCCCCTGTGACGCTGCCGAATCTGCACACAGTGGCGGCGGAACGCCGTGCCCGCAAGCAAGCCAAGCGACAGATTGACATTCCTGTGGATGACACGCCCATCGGCACGCCTTTACCCAAGCATGTCATCAGCCCTGCAGAATATCTGGAAACCCTGCCTCACGCTCCCGCCAATGCGGATATGACTTCTGCAGAGGATTCTGCGGAAACCGCAACCCAAAGTGACGCTTTCGGTGACATTCTTTCCATGATGCACCAACCCAAAGCGACAGCGTCCTCTGAACCGATAACAACCGAGCACTCCTGCGCATCCGATATGCAGGCAGACCCAATTATCTCCGAAAAGCGTACCAAAGCAGAGCAAAAAGCGCAGGCAGAAGCCGAAGATGCAGCACTTGCCGCCGCTATCTCCGCCAATCAGCAAACCCCCTTGCCTGCCTATGATTATCCGCCGCTTACACTCCTGCAAGAGCCTCAGCAGCCGCATGCACAGAACAACACTGCCGAACTCACCGAAAACTCCCAACGACTGATTGATACGCTCGATTCCTTTGGCATTGATGCAAAAATCATTCATATTGTACGCGGTCCTTCCGTCACGCGCTTTGAGCTTACCATCGAGCGTGGTGTCAAATTTTCACGCATCACCGCCCTGTCGGATGACATTGCTTTATCGCTCGGTGCTATTTCCGTGCGTATCGCACCTATTCCCGACAAAATGGCGATTGGCATTGAGGTGCCCAACAAAACCACTGCCACCGTCTTTATTCGGGATGTCATCGGCTCTCGCAGCTTCCAATCTGCCAAAGGACGCTTGTCCTTTGCCGTCGGCAAGGACATTACCGGTTCTGCCGTCATTGGTGACATTTCTAAAATGCCCCACATGCTGATTGCAGGTACCACCGGTGCGGGCAAATCGGTTTGCATCAACTCCATGCTGATTTCGCTGCTCTACAAATCCACACCGGAAGAAGTGCGCCTTATCATGGTTGACCCCAAAATGGTCGAACTGGGCAACTACAATGGCATTCCGCATCTTTTGATTCCCGTGGTGACCGACCCCAAAAAGGCATCCAGTGCCTTGAACTGGGCGGTTGGCGAAATGGAGCGGCGGTATAAAGTCTTTGCAGAACAGCAGGTGCGTGACTTGGCAGGCTATAATGTTGTCATGCGCAACAAAAAGGCGGAGGCACTGCAAATGGAAGGCGGCACGCCCGATGCTTACAATATTTTGCCGCAAATCGTCATTGTCATTGATGAACTTGCTGATTTGATGATGGTTGCCGCCAAAGAGGTCGAAACCTCTATCTGCCGCATCGCACAAAAAGCCCGTGCCGCAGGCATGCATTTGATTGTTGCGACCCAGCGCCCCTCTGCCGATGTCATCACGGGCATTATGAAAGCCAACATCCCCTCCCGCATCTCCTTTGCGGTTGCCAGCCAAATCGAAAGCCGCATCATTCTGGACCAAAACGGTGCAGAAAAACTCATTGGCAAAGGCGATATGCTGTATGCCCCTTTGGGCGGCGGCAAGCCCACCCGTGTGCAGGGCTGTTTCATTTCTTCCGATGAAATCGAAGCGGTCATCACCAAGGTGAAAGAGGGTGCTACCGCTGATTACAGCGAGGAAATTCTGGAGCATATCGAACGGCAAGCGGAAAACGATGCGACGGGCAGCTCTGGCGCAGACAGTGCCTCTGAGGAAGATGAACTGCTCATGCCCGCCATTGAAGTGGTCGTAGATGCCAAGCAAGCTTCGGTTTCCCTGCTGCAGCGCCGCTTAAAATTAGGCTATTCTCGTGCCGCACGTATCATTGACCAAATGGAGGAACGGGGCATTGTTGGTCCTTTTGAAGGCTCCAAACCACGCCAGCTTTTGATTTCTCACGAAGAGTGGCAAGAAATGAAGCTGCGGCGAGATGCTCGCTGATAGAAAACCACACACAACCGAACAACTGGAGGTATGCAAAATGGCTCTCACGAAAATTGACCTTTCCACGCTTTCTTTTAACCCATTCACAAAAATCAAAAATCAATGGATGCTGCTCAGTGCAGGTCAAGAAGGCAAGTGGAACACCATGACCGCCAACTGGGGCGGATTGGGCGAACTTTGGTTTCGTCCTGCGGCAACTGCATATGTGCGCCACAGCCGTTACACCCACGAATTTATGGAATCCAATGCGTTTTTCACGATGACCTTTTTGCAGGACGGACACAAAGATGCACTCGGCGTTTTAGGTTCCAAATCCGGCAGAGAGATTGACAAAATGGCGGGCTGCGGACTAACCCCCTGCTTTGTGGAAGGACAGCCAACCTTTGAAGAGGCCGAACTGGTGCTGGTGTGCAAAACACTGTTCCATCAAGATTTGGACAAATCAGGATTTTTATATCCGGAAACCATTGCAGAATGTTATCAAGACAATGATTTCCACACAATGTATATCGGTGAGATTGTTGCTTGCTACAGCAATCCCTAATAAAGGAGATAACGATACCATCATGGCATTCACAATCAAACAAATCGAATCCTATCTCACGGAAAAAGGCTGGCAGTTTATCGAACATCAGGATAAAAACCAACTGATTTTACGCATGAAAATGAAAACAGTTGATACCTGCAGCATCCAAATGTCGGTTGTTAGCCCAAGCACCGCCATTTTCTATACAATTTTCCCCATCAAAATCCCAGAAAATCGCCGAACGGCAGTCAATGAATATTTAACTCGTGCAAATGGACGCCTGACCTGCGGCAATTTCCAGATGCGCTATGATGATGGTGAAGTGCGCTTTCGCTTGGGCCAATTTTCTGAAACCGCAGAAGAAATCCCCCAGAGCCATCTGGAGCAGTTAATCAATCTAGGCTGCCACATCACGGATATTTACGCACCCGGGCTGTTATCTGTGCTATATGCCGAAGAAGACCCCACTGTGGCACTCCACCGCTGTGAAGCGAACCGATAAGCTCCACATGTTACAGAACAACTACAAACAGAGCGCAGCTGTAAAATGCAGCTGCGCTCTGTTTGTAGTTCGAAATATAACTCTCTGTATATCAATGCGCAGAAATAACCACCGTCTGCGTCGCATTGTCCCAACCGACCTGCGCCCCCAACGTTTCTGCCAAAAAGCGAACGGGTACCAATGTACGTCCCTCGGAAATCATAGGTGCAGTGTCCATCGCAACTGCACTGCCTTCTACTGTTGCTGTTTTGCTGTCAATGGTCACACAAATTTGCGGCTTATCCGTTCCTGCAATCGTAACCGTACGAGAATCATTATCCCAAGTGACCGTGGCGCCCAATTCCTCAAAAATACCACGCAGCGGCACCATTGTACGGCTGTTCACAATCTGTGGCATGACATCCAGCGTCAAAAAATCGTCATTCAAGGCAATTTTGATGCCATCATCCACGCTGGGCATGGCAACCACACTCAGCCGAAGCGCATCAGACTGCACCCCATAATAAAACAGCAAATCATCCGTGCTATAGGTGCGCATTTCATTGGTTTCTAAATCTTGCAATTGCAACCCTGCATTCACTGCCGCAAAATCACTTTCCGGCGATGCCGCTTTGAGCATACTGCCGCAAACCTTGCCAAATGCCACCGCTTGTGCTGCCGTTGCATTCTCCCGCAGAAAGGTTGCCGTTATCCGCTGTGTGGTGTCCGCTGTGCCTGCGATTTCCAGCGATATTGCATCACTTTGCGCCAAAACCGTCGCATCCCCCGCTTGTGTATCCACAGAAAAAAGACTGCTGTAGTCATGGATTTCTTCATACAAGGTGACTGGTGATGCCTGCAATGCACCATGTGAAACGGAGTATGCCGCTGTCGGCAGGCAAAGCAGTGCGCCAACACCTGCCATTGCACAAATACGCTGATAAAGCTTCATAAAATGCCCCTTTCCCTACTATTCCGTTCAGTGTTGTGCATCATATGTGAGGTTTCGTGTCACAATGAAAAGATTGGCGAGCAGATACACTGCACTGCTGCCAAAACAAACATACCGCAAAATCGATTCGGTATCTAGCACCACAGAGGAGCCGCCCAACATCGCACATACCAAATACCCGCCCACACAGGTGAAACAAAAAAATACTGCCAGTGATGCCATGCTAACAAACCGTGCGGGATTTCCAGTCGCATACAAAAATGCAGACATCGCATAAAACGCATATACCAAGGCGATTGCTGCGAATAATTCAAACGCATATAGCGAAACAAACGGGCTGGCACCGTTGTCTTTAAAGGTAATAATCAAATCAAAGCATGCCCAAAACATGGGTACCACGGTAAAGGTTGCATGCTTCTCGGTCATGTTTCCACGTGCCTGTCCAGATGCCGTATAGATGAAGGACACCGTTGTCAGCAACGCCAGTAGCCATAGCGGCACCAAAGGCAAGCTGTCCAACCCGCCTGCTTGGTACAATCCGCCTGCCGTTGCCACCCCATACAGCCCAAACAAACCCGAACCACCCATGAACAACGCTGCCAGCACTGCAAGCATTTTGTAGGCAGTATGTTTGCATCCAAATGCCGCTTCAAAAGAGATTCCTCGGCGAGGGCGCAGCAAAAATGCCCACAACAGCATTGCAGCGAAAAATGCAACCGACAGCACAATCAATGCCCGCTGCGGCGCATTGCCTGCAATGGGCAAATTGGTTCCTGTTTCATAGCCGGTGTACAGGTTCAGTCCACGCAAAATCGCACCGAGTATGCCGAAAATTGCAGCAGCAAAAGGAATATATCGAATAGATTTCATGCCTTGAAAGCCTCCAATTTTGAGTATCTACCGCACATTGCGGTGATATAATATTTGTCTATGTATGATTTTAGTATATCACAGAACGGGAAGCGGGCAAAGGGAAAAATCGAAAGAATCTCTTCCATTTCTCTCTCTGCCTCACCACCGCCCTGATACGATAAAAAAAAACCGCTACTGTACGAAAACCATATGAACCGACCCCCAAAAGTTAGACCTAAAAATCTAACGATTGGGAGGTCGGTATTTTCATGGCAAAATATAGTTATGAATTTAAGAAAAAAGTAGTTATTGCCTATATCAGAGGTGAAGGTGGTAGCAAATATCTAGCAAAAAAATTTGATATAGCACATAAATCTTCAATTGAGCTATGGGTAAAGAATTATAAAGAGTTTGGAGACGAGGGCTTACTTCGTTCCAGAAAAAATGATATATATACTTTCGATTTTAAACTTCATGTGGTAGAGTTATATCTATCAACAGAGGTCTCTTATCAGGAGTTGGCATTAACTGTAGGAATGAATAACCCTTCACTTATTAAAAAGTGGATAAATGATTTTCGGCTTGTCGGACCTGATGCATTGAGACCTAAGAAGAAAGGTCGGAAGAAATCATTGGGATTAACAGATAAAGAGAAGAATCTACTGTCATCTTCAGAAGCCACAACAGTAGATACAAGAGCTGAACATGTAAAACAGTTAGAAGATGAAAATTTAAAGTTACGAATAGAGAATGCTTATTTAAAAGAACTGAGGAGGTTGCGTTTAGAGGACGAAGCACGTCTGAGAGAACTGCAAGAGTCATCCACAGCCTCCGAAGAGAGTTCAAACTGAAAGACATTCTCTCATTTATGGGGTTCCCAAAAGCTACATATATGTACTGGCAGAAACGTTTTGATAGAGAAAATCCAGATTCTGAACTTGAAAATATAATTATGGAAATCCGCAAAGAGAATAAAGATTTTGGCTATCGTAGGATTTATGGAGAACTTAGAAAAAAAGAAGTGTTTGTCAATAAAAAGAAAGTTCAGAGAATCATGCAAAAACTTGGGCTTCAAGTAACGTCTTTCACAAGAAAAAGTCGTAAATACAGCTCTTATAAAGGCAATGTAGGAAGAATTGCTCCAAACAGAATTCATCGTCGCTTTAGAACCAGTGTTCCTCATCAAAAGATAACAACTGACACCACTGAATTTAAGTATTATGAAGTAGATAATAAAGGACGTATGACAATACAGAAACTATACATGGATCCATTTATGGATATGTTTAATTCAGAAATACTTAGTTTTGGTATTGATAAGCATCCATCGGCACAAAACGTAATGAATGCATTAAACGAAGCAATAGAAATTACTTCTGATTGTATCTACAGAAGAACTTTTCATTCAGATCAAGGCTGGGCTTACCAAATGAAGGCATACAGTAGTACTCTTAAATCAAACCGTATATATCAAAGTATGTCACGGAAAGGAAATTGCTATGATAATTCAATAATGGAGAATTTTTTTGGAGTGATGAAACAAGAAATGTATTATGGCTGCGTTTACTATAGTTATGAAGATTTGAAGGATGCAATAGAGAAATACATATATTATTATAATAATCAAAGAATCAAGCAAAAACTATCTTGGATGAGTCCTGTTGAATATCGACTCAGCCAAGTGGCATAGAAATAGCGAAGCAGTAAAAAATACTACTTCGCTATAAAGTCTAACTTATTGGGGTCACATCAATACAATAGCGGTTTTGATGCTTTATGAGCCAATATGCTTAGAAATGATTTGCATGGGAAAGATGGTCTGTACACTCTGGTGATGACGGCAGATTTTTCATAACCACTTTCAGTAAAATGGGTGTTAACAACAGCGTGGCAATGACCACAATGACAATTGCAGGGAACAAATCCTGTGAAACCAAGCCGACCTGCTCGCCCTTTTGTGCCACAATCAGAGAAACTTCACCACGAGAAATCATACCAACGCCCACGCTCAACGCCTCCTGATTGGTGAAATGGTTGAGCTTGGCACCCAAACCACAGCCTACAATCTTGGAACCGAATGCAATCAGCACCAACGTGATGGAAAACAGCAGCATTTTCCCGGTCATTCCGGAAATCTGACATTTTACACCGATACTCGCAAAGAAAATCGGAGAAAAGAACATATAGGATAAAATGTACATTTTCTTGGCAATATACTCACGTGTTCGCATGATATTGCAAAGAATCAGACCTGCAAAATAAGCACCTGTGATGTCTGCAATACCAAACACGGTTTCTGCAATATAGGAAAGAATAAAACAGAACACCAAGCCACTGATGGCAATGCGGCGTTTGCCCGCCCAGTCCTTATCCATCCGTTTGAACAAATGATTTGCAACATAGCCAACCACACCGATGAATACAAAAAACAAAATAACACGCACAACCACAAAAATCGGCTGCTCCCGTGGGTCTGCAAATCCGGAAACAATCGTCAAGGTAATCAATCCAATGACATCGTCAATGACTGCGGCGCCCAAAATGGTTGTGCCAACCTTGCTGCGCAATTTCCCCATTTCGCGCAGTGCTTCAATCGAGATTGAAACCGAAGTAGAACCAATGATAACGCCCATAAAAATTGCCTTGAGCATGTGCATGGGGTCATGGTCATCTGGGAAGAAGAACTGAAAGGCAAAAAAGCCAAGTGTGATAGAGATGATAACACCCAGCAGTGCGATGAGCAAACAGCCCTTACCGCTTTTTTTCAGCTCCGCCAAATCTGTATCCAAGCCCGCTGTAAATAACAGCAGGATAACACCGATTTCGGATGTCTGCAGTAAGAAATCGGTTTCTGTAATCAATCCACAAACGCTAGGCCCTAAAATAACGCCTGCGAGCAGCGCACCGACCACCTGCGGCATGTGCACTCGTTGTGATAAAAGCCCCAAAACTTTGGTGGAAAGCAAAATAATTGCCAGCACCAGCAGAAAAGAATATGACTCCATAGAACCCCTCCGGTTTTTTAATTTTTTGTATCTCAAAGCGAATGGTATCATTATACGCCCAGTATAACAGAAACACAAGCAACATTTTCGACAAAGCATCATACAATATACACAAAAAATTATGAAAAATAACATAAAGAGCAAATTTGTTACAAAAAACAATTCTCTGTAAGGAAAATGTAAACCACTTTTCATTACCGCTTACACCTTATTTTCCTTAATAATCCCCATTTGTTTTTTACTATATGCAATCATTTCACGTAATAAATGTAAGAAAAGAGCAGAAAAACCACATTCTCTGTGTTTTTTCTGCTCTTTTACATCCGACGTAAAATCCTAATTTTTCCGATTTTCTTGTGCAATACCTATATAACCGCTGTTTTGCGGGTCAGACTTTGCACCCTACGGACCGATTCACTAGGCTTCCTGTTCATTCAAAATCAATTTTTCATCCGCAACATCCAGTAATACGGTCTGCCCATGGCGCAGCATGCCCGAGAGCACCTGTGTTGCAACCAAATCCTCTACCTCGGACTGAATCGCACGGCGCAGTGGACGTGCACCATACACGGGGTCATATCCTGCTTTTGCCAAATGCACCCGTGCCGCATCGGTCCAGCGCAGATGCAGTTCCATGTCCTGCATCCTTGCCGCAACATTTGCCAGCATACCCGCTGCAATCTGCTCAATCTCGCTTTCGGTCAAGCGACGAAATACAATGGTATCATCCACACGATTCAAAAATTCCGGTCGGAAAATCTGCTTCAAATCCTCCAGTACCGCCTGCTTGATTTGCTCATAGCTTTGCTCTTCTGTTGCATGGTTTTCTTGGAAGCCCAGCGGTCGCTTGACTTCTCCTGTGATTTTGTGCGCACCGATGTTGGAGGTCATGATGATAACGGTATTTTTGAAGTCCACTTTGTGACCTTGTCCGTCTGTCAAAACACCATCATCGAGAATCTGCAATAAAATATTGAAGACATCCGGATGCGCTTTTTCGATTTCGTCGAACAGCACCACCGAATATGGCTTTCTTCTCACCTTTTCTGCAAGCTGTCCGCCTTCTTCAAATCCCACATATCCCGGTGGAGAACCAATCAGCTTGGAAACGCTGTGTTTTTCCATATATTCCGACATGTCAATGCGAATCATCGTGTTTTCATCCCCGAATAGTGCCTCTGCAAGTGCACGGCTCAGCTCGGTTTTACCCACACCGGTAGGCCCTAAAAACAGGAACGAACCCACGGGACGCTTGGGGTCACGCAATCCCACACGACTGCGGCGAATGGCTTTCGCCACGGCATCAACCGCCAAATTTTGTCCAATCACCCGCTCATGCAGCGTTTCTTCCAACCGCAGCAACCGCTGGCTCTCATCCTCGGTCAATTTTGCCACCGGAATCCCTGTCCAGCTGGCAATGACTGCTGCAATGTCCTGCTCGGTCACTGCACTGCGAGTCTTAGTTTGCTCTTCTTTCCAACTGCGGCGCTGTTCCTCTAATGCTTCTTTCTTGGATTTTTCTGCATCCCGTAATTTTGCCGCTTTTTCATAATCCTGCGCCTGCACGGACTCTTCCTTTTGTGCCGACAACGCCGCAATCTCATCTTCCAATTGCTTGAGCTCGGGAGGCGCTGTAATGGTCTGCAGCCGTACCCGTGATGCTGCTTCGTCAATCAAATCAATGGCTTTATCCGGTAGCTGCCGTCCCGATACATAGCGCACACTCAGCTTAACCGCTGCTACAATCGCCTCATCAGAAATGGAAATCCGATGGTGTGCTTCATAGCGGTCACGCAGTCCCTGCAAAATCTGAATGGCATCTTCCGCAGAAGGTTCTCCGACTGTCACCGGCTGAAAACGGCGCTCCAACGCGGCATCCTTTTCGATATGCTTGCGGTATTCGTCATTGGTCGTCGCACCAATCACTTGGATTTCTCCACGGGACAGTGCCGGCTTTAAGATGTTCGCCGCATCCGCTGCGCCCTCTGCCGCACCTGCACCGACCAGCATATGCAGCTCATCGATGAACAAAATCACATCTTTTGCTGCCATCAGCTCTGCTACCACGGCTTTGATACGCTCTTCAAACTCGCCACGATATTTTGTGCCGGCAATCATACTCGTGAGGTCCAGTGAAATGATACGCTTGTCCCGCAGTGTTTCAGGAATATCGCCCTCTATGATGCGCTGTGCCAATCCTTCTGCCACAGCAGTTTTGCCCACGCCAGGGTCACCAATCAACGCTGGATTGTTTTTCGTACGGCGGGAAAGAATTTGAATCACACGTTGAATTTCCTGCTCACGACCAATCACAGGGTCTAGCTTGCCTTCTCGTGCCGCCGCCGTCAAATCCCGACCATACTGCTCCAAAGTCTTTGTATCGGTATTTTTTGAACTTTGCGTTGGCTCTTCCAACGGCTCTTCTGCGCCTAGCGATTCCGACAAGTTCTGATACAACTTTTGCATATCCACCTGCAAATGCTCCAGAAGCTGCAGTGCAACGCTCTGTCCTTCCCGCAGCAGTCCAATCAGCAAATGCTCTGTGCCAACATAATTGTGTCCCATGGACGATGCCGCCCGCACCGCCAGCTCAATAATCTGCTTGGTGCGTGGTGTCAGCCCCTGCGGTGCCGCATGGTCGGGTTGCCCGCGTCCAATGGTCTGCTCAATTTGCTGCAGCAGCCGTTCTTCACTGACACCGGCGGCATGCAGCACTTGATAGGCAACGCCTGTGCCCTCACGCACCAAGCCTACCAGTAAATGCTCCGAACCCACATAGCTGTGCCCCAGTTCCTCTGCTGTTTGCTGTGCAAAGCGAATTGCCTGTGCCGCACGCTCGGTAAATTTATTCTGAAAGAACATAGATTTCTCCTTTCCGCCCCATATAGCAGGGGGTTTATTGTATTTTTAATTTACTTCCGATGTGTTCCCGCAACCATGCGGCACGTGTACTGTCACGCTCGCCCGCTGTGGCGGTTGTATTCGCTTGCAGCCGCAGGGTAGCTGGCTGAATCGCCTGCTCCGCCAAATACACATCGTGTGGGGAAACGCCCTGCAAAATGCCTTGCTCCAATCCCATCAGGACATCTGACAAGCATGCAATGGCTTCCTTGGTGTCGATACGTCTTGCTGTCTGCAAAACACCTGCCGACCGACACAAGCGGTCTGTCAGCCCCACTTCATCCTGCTCACGCACTGCCAACCGTGCTTTTCGCTCAGCCGCAATGATTTTGCTGCAAACCGCAACCAATCCATCGGTCAAAGCGTCTTCCGATTGTCCCAGTGTGACTTGATTGCTGATTTGATAAAAACTGCCCTGCGCAGCGGTTCCTTCGCCAAAGGCACCACGCACTGCGCAACCTTGCCGCCCTGCCCAACCAATCAGCTCCTGCATGCCGCCCACCTTGGTCAGCATCGGCAAATGCAGCATCACGGAGGCACGCAGTCCTGTACCGATATTGGTCGGACATGCGGTCAAATATCCTAGCTTTCCATCATAATCCATCGGCATCTGAGATTCCAAAAGCTGTGCCAATCGCTGTGCTTCCTGTAGACATTCCCGAGGACATAATCCACGCCCCATCACCTGCAGGCGCATATGGTCTTCTTCTCCAATCAAAACAGAAACGTTTCCATTTTTGGAGGCAATGACCCATCCGCCACGCTGTGCGAGTTCTGGAGAAATCAAATGCCGCTCGACCATCGCCTGTGCTTGGACCGTACCGGCGTGAATTTCTGTTTTGATGAATTCATCCGCAATGGCTGGTGCCGTTTGCAAAGCGGCTTCTATCCGATTTGCTATCTCCGCCAAGGCTTGCGGCGTCTGCTTGGCATACGTGTAGCCTTTGATGTTTCGTGCCAAACGCACTCTGGAGCTTGCCACAACGCTTTCAAAGCCGCCTGTTAGCTCAAACATGCTCATGTTTCCTCCTGTCTGCGAATTTCATCCCGCAAGCGTGCTGCTTCTTCATAATTCTCCTGCGCAATCGCTTCTTGCAGCTTTTGTCGAAGGGCTTCCAGTGGATTTTGTTCTGCCTGCGTGGGGGCTTCTGACTGCGGGGCACTGCCAATGTGCGACTCTGCGCCCTGCACACGCTTGATGTAGGGGGTCAGCACCTCTGCAAATGTCTGGTAGCATTCGGAGCATCCCACACGACCCGTGTGCTGCAGTTCCTGCAGGGTCATGCCACAGCTTGGGCAGACCTGTGCCGTCCCTATCCGCACATTTTGTGCCTCGTGCTCTGTGATACCCGCAAGAAACGGAGATGCCGTGCTCCCGAAAAGGGACGGAAATCCAAAAAATCCGGCAAAGGTTTGTGGAAATGGTGCATGTGTCTGCATCTGCTGTGCACAGGCACTGCACAGGTGCATTTCACGGGTTTGACCATTGATGGTTTCTTGATAATGAGTATTCGCTTCCTGTTTGCCACACTTTTCGCATTTCATGACGTCACTTCTCCTTTTAGCCTAGTATAGTATACAATTGTTTGATTTTTTATCGAGTTTTAGGTTGCAAGCCCCAAAATTGCACATCGGAAAATACCTGCCCGCAGTCGGTCACGCTCTTCCGGCAGCACTTCTGCCAATGCACCATCCGAGCATGCCGACAAGAGCAAGCGACCTTCGGAAGGGCTTAGCAAGCCCGCGCTGACCAAGGTTTGTGTAATTTTGGCACTGCTGTTTTGTGTTAACCTTCCTCCAATGCCACGTGCGGCTTCCACCAAGGTTCGCCTGCGGTCGTCCATCAAGCGGATGATGCGGATATACCCGCCGCCGCCACGCTGACTCTCTACCAAATATCCATTTTCCGGCGTAAACCGTGTTTCAATCACATAATTGATTTGACTTGGCGCACAGGAAAAATGAGTTGCAAGCGATTTTCGCTGCAATTCTGCAACGCCGCCGCCGTCTGACAGCATTTCCGCAATCGAGCGTGCAATCATGTCGCTCATCTTCATATGCATCTCACCTCCCTTTTTCCTGACCTTTTCTGACCTTTGTTCTTATTATAAAAACATGCTTACCAAAACGCAAGCCTCGTTCTCTGACCTTTTCTGACCTTTATGTGCTGTTATATGAGATTATCTTTTGTTTTGAGCTGTATACGCTTGTATTGACTTTTTTTCATCGTTTTTTAGATTTTGCTTTGCTATTCTTTTTTCGGAAATCTGTCAAAGCATGCAATTTTTGCACGATAAGACACGCAAAATGTTTCCTGTTGCTAATATGCACGATAAGTCTTGTATTTTTTCTTCCATGTGATACAATGTGTACATAGATTCAAATAGGAGGTATTTTATCATGGCACATGTAATTAGTGACGCTTGCGTTAGCTGTGGCTCTTGCGAAAGCTCTTGCCCGGTTGGTGCTATCTCTGCTGGTGACGGCCAGTACGTAATCAACGCAGACGCTTGTGTAGATTGCGGCGCTTGCGCAGGCACTTGCCCGGTTGGTGCAATCACTGCAGGCTAATTTTAGCTTGTATTTTGCAAAAAAGAACCGTTCCTTACGGTTCTTTTTTGTTTTTCATAACGTTATCTTGGCGCATCGCCAGTTTGTATATCAAAAAACCAGCGGTACACAATTGTGTACCGCTGGTTTTATTCGTTATGGGTATCCCTTGCGAAAAATACTGCTTATACATGCAGAAAAATACCAACCACAAGGCTTATCATTAAAAAAATTGCAGCAACGATGGAAAACCGACTTGCCCATTGATAATAATTCGCCGCAGCTTCCTGCTTTTCCGGCGGCTGCTCCCCTCGTTCTATGGCACCACGAATCATTCCCATGCGCAAACGCAACAGAAATGAAACCACACTGCACAGCGCAAACAATGCCAAAAATACGATTTGAACCGTTCGCATCATTTACAGCAACACCAATGCAATGGTGCAAATACCAAAAACAATGGCGATAACTGTGGTTGCCTTGCCTAAAATGGCATCAATTCCACGTGCCTTATTTGCACTGAAAAACGTATCTGCAGCACCTCCGATAGCACCCAGACCCTGTGTTTTACCTTTTTGCAGCAACACGGTGATAATCAGAAACAAACTTGCAATGACTTGCACAATCGAAAGTGCAAATTGAGCATTTTCCATGGTTGACTTCCTCCTATTTGATATGATTCCTATTTTTGCGCCTTATCGCAGCGTCTAATATTCACAAATACCATCATAGCATACCTTTTTCACAATAGCAAGACGCAATATCATGTATTTTACAGAATTTATTTTGCTGTTATCCGCTTCAAGCTGGATTGCAGCCGCTGCTGCGCCGGTTTTCCATGCTTGTTGCAATGGCTTTTGCCATCGGACAGATTTGCCACCACCACACGCGCACTGGACCAGCCGCTTACCTTATATTGTCGCTCATCCTGATGCTTCCGCAAGGCTTTGATGGCGTCTTTATCCGCATGTTCTGTTGCAATCACCAAGGTCAGCATGGTAAATTCATGCCATTTATCCAGCTTGACCTGCCGCTCCTGCACCTGTGCCAAATACGCCAGCAGCTCTTCCAATCCCGCAAGCTGCACGGTTTTCATCGGAATAAACAAACAAATTTCATGGCTGTGCGTGAAATTTCCCGTTGGAATGAGACCAAACGGCTTGCGTTCAAAGCTCATGTTAAAACGAGCATCCATGGCAACCCAACGCCCCTCCACAAGGGTATCCCGTGTGATGGTAAAGTCTTTTCCCATATCCTGCGCAGCATTCTCTAAAAACTGCGCAAAGGCTGTATCAAAATCCACTGTCTAAAACGCCCCTTCCCTTAAAACGCCGCAGGATAGATGCCCGCATCGGTCAACTGGGCAATCGCCTGCTGCACCATTGGCTTATCCTCCCGATAGGTAACACCAAACCAATTGGAATGGGTATGCAGAATTCTTGCCGTTGCACGTCCTGCTTGAATCAATGTATCCACCGCTGTCGGCAGATAAAATTCTGCTTTTTCCGGATTTTGCGGCAGCTCGGCTTGCATGAATCGCTCTAACAGCTCGGTCAGTACCTCTGCGAAGGAAGGGGTAAACCCCCAAAAATTCAAAGAAACTGGCGTATCCTCTGCCAAAATGCCTTCCTCTTCACAATGGATTTTGCCGTCTGCCCCACGTGCAATGGCGGTATATTCCTGAATGGCAGCCAAATAGCCTGCCTCATCCGCCTTGCATACCCCACGAGAAACCGTGCCGCTTGCGCTCAGCGTGTTTTGAATAGCATACCCCACCATGCAATAGCGATATTTTTCATCGTCTGCTGCGGCTTCCAGATGCTGATAAATGGCAGCAAATGCTTCTGCGCCATAAAAATCATCCGCATTGATGACTGCAAACGGTGCATCAATGGCATCCTTTGCGCACCAAACAGCGTGCCCTGTGCCCAGCGGCTTTGTGCGTCCCTCCACTGCCGTATTGCCTTCGGGCACACGGTCTGCGGTTTGATACACATACGTGACCTCAAATCGCTCCTGTGCACGCTTGCCGATTTTTTCTGCGAACGCATCTTGCAATTCCGGTCGAATAATGAACACAATGCGCCGAAATCCTGCACGATATGCATCATATAGCGAATAATCCATAATAATTTGACCATTTGGGCCGACTGCATCCAGCTGCTTCAAACCGCCGTACCGAGAACCCATACCAGCCGCCATAACCACTAAAATCGGTTGTTTCATTGTGTTGTTCCATTCCCTTTCTATGCCGTCACCATAGCGTTTTTGATATATTTTCGAAAAAAATCATCTATCGGTTTTCTTTTCAGTATACCCAAAGTTCCGGCATCTGACAAGGGTCTTCTGCAGACAATCTCTCCGAAACCCACATGCTATCTTCCATACCCGCAGTCAGCATGTTTCTGCTGTATGCCGTACCGAGCAATTTTCTCTAAATTGCCAGTGATATTGTCAAAATGACCTTTTTTTTCAGTTGTTCTCCCCTTTTTTTGTGCGAATAGGAAAACCCTTTCATAAGTATTTCACAGAAACACGGATAGCATTGCAAAAGCCCCCATTCGATGTTAAAATGAAAACATATCACCGTAAAATTCGTATGAAGTTTACAACTAAGGACACACTGCTACCATTCGGCATCTTTGCCGAACTGCGATGTCTGGTGTATTGGCCCGTTTGTGTCAAATGCACCCATCCTGCAAGCGAATCGCTGTTGGCACTGCGCATATCCCTGCGAAGTGCCCCGCAAAATTGCTGCATCGATCGTGCAAGACAGTGTTCCAAGAAATGTTGAAAAGAGGTAAAAAATGCGAAAAACAAAAATTATCTGTACCCTGGGTCCTGCCACTGACAATCCTGCTGTTTTAGAGCAAATGATGCTCTCTGGTATGAATGTCGCCCGCATGAATTTTAGCCATGGCTCTCACGAGGAGCACAAGGTGCGCATGGATTTGGTCAAGCAGGTTCGTGCCAAGCTCGGCGTTCCCTGCGGCATCATGCTGGACACACGTGGTCCGGAAATCCGTACCAAAACCTACAAAGAGGGCAAAATCGAAATTCAGGATGGTCAGTCCTTCACGCTGACCACACGTGACATCGAAGGTGACAATTCCATTGTATCCATCACCTATACGGATTTGCCGCTTGACGTGCAGGTGGGCACCCGCATTTTGATTGATGATGGTCTGATTGCATTTGAAGTGACCGAAATCAAGGACGGTACCGATATTGTTTGCCGCGCGCTCAATGCAGGTCCTCTTTCCAACCGCAAATCCATCAATGTGCCGGGCATCAAGCTCAGCATGCCATACCTGAGCGAAAGCGACCGTGCGGATATTGAATTTGGTCTGTCGCAAGGCATCGATTATATTGCCGCCTCTTTCTGCCGCACCGTGCAGGACATGCAGGATTTGAAAGCCATTCTCAAGAAGCATGGCAAGGAAGATGTGCAGATTATTGCCAAAATCGAAAATTTGGAAGGCGTGCACAACGCTGAACAAATTCTAACCGAAGTTGCCGGCATTATGGTGGCTCGCGGCGATTTGGGCGTGGAAGTCCCGTTTGAAGAACTCCCGCAGATTCAGAAGGAACTCATCAAGCTTTGTATTGCACGCGGCAAGCGTGTGGTCACCGCAACCCAGATGCTCGAATCCATGGCAAAAAACCCTCGCCCGACCCGTGCAGAAGTATCAGACGTTGCCAATGCGGTTTATGACGGCACCAGCGCCATCATGCTCTCCGGAGAAACCTCTGTGGGCAAATATCCGGTGGAAACCGTACAGACTATGGCAAGCATTGCAGAAAATGCAGAAAAGAATATTCATTATAATCGCCGCCGTACAACACGTCCGGAATTCCAAGAGCTGAAAATGTCCGGCGACTGCGTGACCAATGCAATTGCGCACGCAACCTGCACCACGGCGCACGATTTGGACGCACGCTGCATCGTTGCCTTCACGGTTTCCGGCTCCACTGCACGTGCAGTATCCGGTTTCCGTCCGCAAAACAGCATCATTGGCGCAACGCCGAACGAAGTGACATTCCATCGTTTGTCCATGTCTTGGGGCGTGTTCCCCGTGCTGTGCGAGCGCCCGACCAGCGCAGATATGCTCTATGAACAGTCCGAACTGTCTGCCAAGAAGATTGTCGAATGTAAGGCGGGCGATTTAATCGCCATTACCACCGGTCTTCCGGTTGGTCAGGCACGCACCACAAACTCGATGCGTGTTTATGAAATTAAAAAATAAATGAGGGATTCTCTGTAAAGGAGATGCCATGAGGCAATTTTTGCGTGCATTACGCCGCTTGCTGTTGGTTGCCATCGTTCTGTCCATCCTCATCACTCTGGGGCTCTATGCCTATCGTCTGGTGTTTTCCTATTCTTATGACGGCACACTGGATGAAACGGCCCTCGATGCCAACATCAAGCCTGACACTAGCATTACCAACATCGCACTGTTTGGTCTGGATACCCGTTCCTACGACATCGGCACACGTTCTGACTGCATGATGATTCTGACGGTAGATAACACCCGCGGCAAGCTCAAGCTCACATCTTTGATGCGGGACAGCCGTGTGCCTATCCCTGGGCATGGAGAAACCAAGCTATGCCATGCCTATACTTATGGTGGTGCAGAACTTGCCATTCGCACCATCAATCGTGATTTCGGCACCAATATCACCGATTATGTCGCCGTGGATTTTGCACAGCTGAAAATATTGGTTGATTTGGTGGGCGGTGTCTATATTGATGTTTCAGAAGAGGAACAGGCGGAAGCCAATAAATTCATCAACGAATACTGCACGGAAAAAGGGGTTCCGGACGATGAAATCCCGCTGATAGAGTCCTCTGGATACCAATATCTAACGGGCGTGCCTGCCATGTGCTATGCCCGCATCCGCAAAGGCAATACCGGCGATGATTGGGGGCGTGTGGAACGGCAGGGCGAAGTTTTAGAGGCCATGTTTGCCAAAGTGCAAACCATGAGCAAAAAAGACCTGCTCACTTTGGTGCAAAAATTCTTACCCTATGTGACCACTTCGCTCAGCACGAAGGAACTGCTGCCCTTGGTGGTGGGCGCACTGCAAAATGGCATGCCGACGATGGAGCACACACGTGTACCACTGGACAGTGAATGGGAGTATTCTTCCGATGGTGTCTATATTGAATATGATTTGGAGCATGCGGCACAATTGATTGACCAATATATTTATGATGACATCACCCCTTCTGCACAGCTCATGCAAACAGAAACCAATGCTACCGCTTAGGACAACTGATAAAACACTGCTGTACTGTAAAATACAGCAGTGTTTTTTGTTTTCTCGCAAAAAAAACGCTGGATACATCCTATGCACATCCATTTTGTCCAGATGTCCTATGGAATACAGGTTCTTTGATTGCTATTTTTCTATAATTGCGTTATACTAATACCGGATTGAATATTCGTATATAAACGCAAAGGAGATGCAAACCTATGGGATGTTCACACAATTGTGATTCCTGCTCTTCCAACTGTAATGACCCGAAGAGCCTTTTAAAGCCACCGCATGAACTTTCCAACGTAAAGCGTGTGATTGGCATCGTATCCGGCAAAGGCGGTGTCGGCAAATCTCTGGTGACTTCTATGATGGCAGTCGGACTACAGCGCCGCAATCTGCAAACCGGCATTTTAGACGCTGACATTACCGGTCCTTCCATTCCCAAGACCTTTGGACTGCATGAAAAACTAATGGCTGCCAGCGAGGGGGTTCTGCCTGCCAAAACCGCCAGCGGCATCGATGTGGTTTCCATCAATCTGGTGCTGGAAAACGAAGATGACCCCGTGATTTATCGTGGTCCTATTCTTGCGCAAACCGTGCAGCAATTTTGGCAGGATGTTATCTGGCAGGATGTTGATTTTCTGTTTGTAGATATGCCGCCGGGCACAGGCGATGTCCCGCTCACGGTATTCCAATCCCTGCCTCTGGACGGCATTTTGATTATGACCTCGCCGCAGGACTTGGTTTCCATGATTGTGGGCAAGGCTGTCAAGATGGCACAACGCATGAATGTCCCCATCCTCGGCATCATTGAAAACTACAGCTATTTAACCTGCCCGGATTGCGGCAAGAACATTTCCATCTTTGGCGAAAGCCATGTGGATGAAGTCAGTGCACAATATGGCATTCCCGTTCTGGCAAAACTGCCAATCGACCCCGCTTTGGCAGAGGCTGTGGATCATGGTTTGATTGAAAAAGCACAGCTGCCGACACAATTGGATGCTGCGATGGATGTTTTAGAAAATATGTTACAGGAGGAATCTGCATGAAAATCGCAATCCCCACACAAAACACAGAAATCGCACCAAATATGGGGAAATGCCGCACATTCACCCTCATTGATGTACAGGAAGACGGTAGTTTCTCCAAAAATGCCATCACACTGGAGCACGAAGGAAACATCCCTGTCGTTTCCATGCTTGCCGAC
Source organism: Intestinibacillus sp. (assembly GCA_963663775.1). Classification (GTDB taxonomy): domain Bacteria; phylum Bacillota; class Clostridia; order Oscillospirales; family Butyricicoccaceae. The sequence goes on from OY760624.1 coordinate 1,057,836, forward strand.
CAAAAGGTGGATACCTTGATTTGCGGAGAAATCGGTCTGATGACCCGTTCTGCCATGGAAATGATTGAAATTGAACTGATTCCCGGCTGTTCCGGCAATGTGGACGCCGCTGTTTCCCGCTATCTTGCCGGAGAACCGCAAGGCGACCCCTCCATTTTGTCGGTGGAAATCACTATGGATGAAAACGACCCTATGCAATGCATGCATGACTGTGCCAACTGCCATAGCTGCCATGTCAGCAACGAAACCTTACAGCAAGTGCAGGAAAAGCTTCATCTGAAAGAAATTCAGTAAGCTGCGCCTGTCCACATTGTTTTCCACAACCTGTTGATAACCAAAGGTGATACCACACTTTTGCTGTCAACAGGTTTATTTTATTTATCCGAACTTGCTTTTTTCTTTTAAAATGACTGTGTCAACGTTTTTTTATCAGATTGCGGAAAATAGGATTGCAAAAAAAAACATACACCGTTACAATAAAGGTAATTCAATTTACATGCCCCGACAAAAAGGAGATTGTCCCATTTATGAAACCTAAAATGCACCTGTATGCATTGCTCGTGTTGCTTGTAATGCTTCTCTCTTTAACTGCCTGTGGAAAAAAAGACACCGCTTCGGATACTGCCGCTGCTGCCGACACTGCTGCAGCGGACACGGTTGCAGCAGATACGCAGGATACCTCAACCACATCCGACACGACCTCTGACAGCGCCGCTGCGCCCACCAACGTGCCGTCTGTCTATTCTCCGGAAGACGCCGTTGCACTGGTGTTGGAGAAAAGTCCCCCTGGTGCCACCGCCTATATATCCACTGCATTTGCCATTGAAACCAACAACGAATATCACAGCTATTTTGTCATTGTGGTGAAGGATTCCTATGGCATGGAGATTTGCAAGGTTGCTGTGGATGGTGTTTCCGGTGAACTCCACCATTATGTATCTGGCAAGACGTTTGAAGATTTTAGCCAATCGCCTCTATTTGAGCCAAAGCGTGATACCCCGCTGGTCTGGGAGGGCACGTTCATCGGTGACGAAAGCACCTTGACCACCACCAAAAACGAGGACGAAAGCCTTACTTTTACCTTTTCGGATGGCACAACAGGTACAGGCATCATCACTGGCAACGTGGTTAGTGTTTTGACCGAAGGGGACACGCCGCAAACCATTGTTCTGTTATGCAATATTGATGGTACGATGACCGTTGGCGGTACGAATATCTCCTTAAACGGCACCTATACACCGTAAGCCATCCCCTAGTGGCTACTTCCATGTATCTATCCTATACAATACTCCTCAGGAATGTCTATCTGCTTCCTGAGGAGTATTTCCATGGTGATAACACCTGCTCTACATGGTCATTTGCTTGCTGAGAAATGAGGCGGCGGTTTGGCTCAGTTTGCTTTCCACCTCACCCGTTTGTGCATGCGGATCCTCTGACAAAAAAGCAACACACCCGGTTACATCACCCTCTGTAATAATGGGTGCTGCAACCACGACATGATACCCATCATTATTTGACATACTGACTGGCATATCATTTTCGTGATGTTCATAAATATGTCGCTGTTCCATCAACATTTCAAAATCGGAACTAATTGATTTTTCAAAAACATCTTTTTTAGCACCGCCTGCCGCAGCAATGACCGCATCTCTGTCACAAATGGCACATGAGAGCCCCGCTGTACGGCTGAGTGCTTCTGCCAACTCACTCACAAATGTTCCTAATTCTCCCATAGGGGAATATTTCTTAAAAATAACTTCTCCATCGCGATCCGTATAAATTTCCAATGGGTCTCCCTCGCGAATGCGCATGGTGCGACGGATTTCCTTTGGAATGACAACACGACCGAGGTCGTCGATACGGCGCACGATACCTGTTGCTTTCATAAAGATAACCTCCTGTAAATTTGCTCACTCTTTTTATGGGTATATTGTCCCACCGCAAACAAATATTATGCAGAAAATCGCAGTTGTATATATTTGGAGTGTTCATTGAATTTTAAAAAATTTATCTAAAGCTTGGCATTGTAAACCAGTTTGCAGAGTGCTATAATGGATTTTGTATTTGATATGAAATAGGAGATTATTATTTATGAGAAAAAAAATCATACCCAGCATCGCAATGCTCCTAGCTGCTGCCCTTTGTGTTGGGGCAATCTTTGTTGCAAATCCCGTGCCCAAATATAACGTAAACGATTATGGCACGCCGGTTGTGATGGCTGTGAACGATGATGAGATTCATGCAAATGAATATGCAATGTTTTTCCAAGCCAATAAAGCAAATATGGAAAATCAATATGCTATGTTTGGTCTGGATACCAGCACTTTGTGGACCGACCCTGAAACCAAGGACCAAATGCTCCAGTCTCTGCGGGATACCACCGAACAAATGTTGGTGCAATACCATATCATTCTGCAGGAATTTCAAACCGCAGGATTGTCGCTGAACAAAGCAGACCTTACCAAGATGAAAGAAAACAGGCAGACCTTGCTGGCACAATATGGCGGCGAAGAAAATTTTGAAACCGCACTGCAGCAGCAGGGGCTGACACCGGAAATGTATGACAATGTCATGGTCATTTCCACCTACGTCAACAAAATCAACGACTACTATTTTGGAAAAGACGGTATTTACACCGCTTCTGATGCAGATATTCTTGCAAAATTCCATGAAAAATATGTGCAGGCAAAGCATATTTTAATTTCTACCGTTGACAACAGCACCGGTGAAGCCTTAACAGGTGATGCTTTGGCAGAAAAGAAAAAACTTGCCGAAGAAGCCTTGAAAAAAGCGCAGGATGGCGAAGACTTTGATGCTTTGATTGCGGAATATGGCGAAGACCCCGGCATGAGCACGTATCCCAATGGTTATATTTTTACAGACGGAGAAATGGTGCCGGAATTTTATGACGGTACGCTTGCCTTAGAAGACAATGCAATTTCCGGCATTGTAACGTCGGATTACGGCTACCATATCATCAAGCGTATGCCGTTGGACGAAAGTGCCATCGATGACATGGACCTCTCACAGACCGATACGTATCGCAATATTTTATCCTCTGAAATCACCGGAAAAGACTTCAGCTCTACCTTGCAGGAATGGACCGACAAGGCAGATGTACAGAAAACGGATGATGAGCTGCAGAAGATTGACATTGACACCGCATATGACGTTGCTATGACGGGCATCGACGTCGAAGACGCATCGACTGACAGTGCTGCTCCGGCTGATGTAGCATCTACCACTGATGCACCTGCGGATGCATCCTAACCCCTCTACCATATGAAACGAACAAAAACTGTCTAGCGCATTTCCGCTAGACAGTTTTTTTGCTGCTATTTATATTTTTGATATGCCTGTACTGCTAAAGCATCGCAGCGATTGTTATAGGGATTGTCAGCATGCCCTTTCACCCAGTGGAAAGAAACGGTATGCACCTCTAGCAAATCCAATAACGCTTCCCAGAGCGCTGGATTTTTAGCAGGGGTTTTATCGGCTTTTTTCCAGCCTCGTGCACGCCAGCCCTTTGCCCAGCCCTTGGTAATGCCATCAATCACATATTTGGAATCAGAATACAACTCCACCTGGCAAGGCTCCTTGAGCAGTCGCAGGGCTTCAATCACTGCGGTCAATTCCATTTTGTTATTGGTTGTATTGGCATCTCCACCGGAAAGCTCTTTTTCATGTGCACCATATTGCAGCACCACGCCCCAGCCACCTGGCCCTGGATTTCCTGAGCATGCGCCATCGGTATATATTATTACTTTTTTCAATCCAATTCACCTAATATTTCATCTTCGGATGTGTTTGCAGAACAATCTTGACAAATGCATTGCGCTACCAATGAATAGTCCAGAATTTCCAAACCCGACTGTTCCGACAAAAGCTCTGGAATAGACGGACTGCATTCCAATGTAATATCGATGATTTTTCCGCATTTCAAACAAATCATATGGTCATGCCAATCATTGGCACGGTCAAAACGGTCTGCCTGCCCGACGACATTGATTTTTCGAATTTTTCCAATGCTGCACAGCAAGCTTAAATTACGATATACCGTTCCCAGGCTGATATTCGGCATTTTCACACGTACAATTTGATAAATATCATCCGCAGTTGGATGGATGCGACTGTTGACTACCGTTTGCAGAATCATTTCACGCTGACGGGTTCGATTCATACCCACACCTCCTTTTAAACTGATAACAATTCTTAATCTGTTCTTTTTTCAGTATATCGCATGATATACAAACCGTCAAGTAATTTTTATCGACTATTTTGTATAAAAATAGACAAAAAAGCGGCTATCTTGTTAGATTGCCGCTTTTTTCAAAGCACTCATTCTTCTTCATTTTTTTGCGCATTCTGCAGCTTTCGCTCGTTGGCTGAAATACGCTGCTTCAACTGGCGCAATTCTTGTGCAACCGGGTCTGGCATATGAATTTGGTCCAGTTCAAAGGACGGCAGACTGCCGACACGCTGTCCGTCAATCTTGACCACACGTGCCTTTACCCCCACCACGGTGGAGTTTGGCGGCACTGCCTGCAGAACCACGGCATTGGCGCCAATCCGTGAATTGTCACCAACCGTAAAGGGCCCTAGAACCTTGGCACCTGTGGAAATCAAAACATTGTTTCCAATGGTGGGATGACGTTTTCCTACATCATGCCCCGTACCGCCCAAGGTGACACCATGATAAATCGTGCAGTCATTTCCGATTTCGGCGGTTTCACCGATGACCACACCCATACCATGGTCAATGAACAAGCCACGCCCGATTTTAGCACCTGGGTGAATTTCAATGCCCGTACTGTGGCGTCCAATCTGGGACAGCAGCCGTGCAACAAAAAAATGGCGGTGGATATAAAACCAATGGGAAAAATGATGCCAAATCAATGCGTGAAAGCCTTGATATAATAAAATCACTTCTAAGGTTGTGCGTGCTGCGGGGTCACGCTCTCGAATGGAACGTGCGTCATATAACAATTCTTTCCAAAACATAAAAAACAATCCTTCCGGAGATTTGCGAACCGATATTCCACAAGCGGAATCGATTCCGAAAGCATACTTATATTCTATATTATATCGCTACTCCTGCAAAAATTCAATGAATTATCAAATTCAAATTGTAACAGGTTTTTTTTTGTGGTACAATAACACATATATGTTTATGTGCCGCTCGGCACGAAGGCAAAGGAAGTATGTATGTTATGAAAAAAATCACGGTTATGGGATTGGGCTATATTGGCTTGCCGACCGCAATCACGCTTGCCGGTGCAGGATATGATGTGTATGGGTTTGATGTGACGCAATCTGTCATTGACTGCCTGAATTCCGGTAAGATTCATATTGTAGAACCAGGGCTTCAAGAAGCGTTTCAGCAGGCAGTAGAAGGCGGCAATCTGCATTTTTCCAGCCAGTTAACCCCCTCCGATGTGTTTTATATTGCTGTGCCCACACCGTTTTATGAAGATGAAACTGGTACACATAAAGCAGACCTAAAATATGTGGAGTCTGCTGGGCGCATGGCAGGAAAAATGATGCAGCCGGAAAATCTGGTCATTTTAGAATCCACCGTCCCGCCGCACACAACCGAACTGCTGGCACGTGTCCTCTCGGAAGAAAGCGGCATTGCGATGGAGCAGATTCATGTGGCGCACTGCCCCGAACGTGTCATTCCCGGCAATATGATGTATGAGCTGAAGAATAACGACCGCATCATCGGTGCACGCACAGCGAAAGCAGCTGCAATGGCACAGGAAATTTATGAAAAGGTGCTGGTGCAGGGCGTTTGCCGTGTAACAGATGACATCACTGCCGAAATGTGCAAACTGACCGAAAATACGTTCCGTGATGTCAATATTGCGTATGCAAACGAACTGTCTGTCATTTGTGACAAAATGGGCATCAATGTGTTTGAACTCATCCAACTTGCAAACTGCCATCCTCGTGTGAATATTTTGACACCGGGCGTTGGCGTTGGCGGACACTGCATTGCAGTGGATCCCTGGTTTATTTATGAACAGTTTCCACAGGAAGCAAAAGTAATCCATGCCTCTCGTTTGCGCAATGAAAATAAACCGCGCTTCGTGGCAGATAAAATCATTTCTGAACTCCAGCATCCGGAAACCGATACCATTCTGGTGTTGGGTCTGTCCTACAAGCAAGATGTTGATGATTTGCGGGAATCTCCTTCCATTGAGCTTTGCAATATTTTGCGTGACAAGGGCATGCACTTCATCGCCTGTGAACCCTTCGCATCTTATGGCGACCTGCAAGGCATTCAAAACGTGCCGTTTTCCGAGGCATTGGAGCAGGCAGATTATGTAGTCATTACACTTGGTCATACTTTGTTTAAAGACAACAAAAAGTTGATTCAGGAAAAAGCATATTACGATTGTGTTGGAATGATGGAATGATACAAGTTTTCTGATAGTAAAAATCGGGGGGCGGTCACACGATGATTTCGTGCAACCGCTCCCCTTTGTCATTAAACGATATATGTATAATAGGAAGAAAATGTATCTCTAAATCGGTTTTTTGTTTCAGTAATCCTCATGGTTCCGCCTGTTCTGATTCCTCCTCGCAGGATAAAAATAGTTCTTCTGTTTCACACTGAGCCGCCTGTAAAATTTGAATAGCTTCTGAAACACGGTTGAAAAGCTTAAAGTACATTGATTCATAAACTTCCATAACTAAACCTCACTTTGCAATTTTTTCGACGATCTTTCCCGAAATCCAATCCGCTTCCTCTGCCTAGCCGCATATTGCCTTCCGACATTTTCCACGATCAGAGAGGATTCGATTGGAATTTCATGGATATTACAGAAAGTAACCTTTATCGATAAATTAAATGTAACATTTATCGTGCATATAATTTGCAGTAATTTGTCGAAGTGCAAAATAAATTTATGAAAATCAGTCATTGGTTCAAAAAGTATGAAAAATCTTGTGTTTGAAGAAAATAGGGAGAGATAGCCATGCATATTGGAATACTATATTTAGTAGCCACCCCCATCGGCAATTTGGAAGATTTAACCCCCCGAGCCGCACGCATTTTACAAGAAGTCGATTTCATTGCGGCAGAAGATACACGGGTTTCTCAAAAATTGCTGTTTCATTTGGGCTGCAAAAAGCCGATGATAAGTTATTACCAACATAATCAGCGGCAGCGTGGCGAGGAAATCCTTCAGCGTCTTCTCGCTGGGGAGAGCTGTGCCTTGGTGACCGATGCCGGAACCCCTGCTATTTCAGACCCCGGGGAGGATTTGGTGGCACTTTGCGCTGCACAATCGATTCCTGTGGTACCGATTCCAGGTGCCTGTGCCGCTGTTTGCGCCTTATCCGCCAGTGGATTACCCAGTATGCGCTGGTGCTTTGAAGGTTTTTTACCCATTTCCAAGAAAGAGCGGCGCCTACGCTTGCAGGAAATTGCATTGGAAACACGTACTATGATTTTATATGAAGCCCCCCACAAACTCAAAGCAACCCTTGCTGACCTTGCACAGGTCTGCGGAAACGAGCGTAATATTAGCCTTTCCCGTGAATTGACCAAGCTGCACGAAGAAACCTTACGTTTCACCTTATTGGATGCCATGTCTTTTTTTGCAGAACATGACCCACGCGGAGAGTTTGTTTTGGTATTAGAAGGCACTACACAGACTGCTGCAGAAGATACCGAAGAAACACGCATGCTTTGTGCAGTAGAATGCGTCAAACAAGCCATGTTGGCAGGCGAAAGCCTCAAAGATGCGGTAAAAGCTGCCGCACAGCAACATGATGTTCGAAAAAACACCCTATATCAATTGATGCTGAAAGAAAACAACGCCACACTTTCGTAAATGACGCATTACTATAACCTGCAAAAAAACGCATCGGAAAATTCCGATGCGTTTTTTGCAAATGTATACTTGTACCTTTACTAATCGCCGTATTCTGAGAGCACATAGTCGCCCGTATAGGCTTCATCAGTATCCTCAATATGAATCGCAGTCTCCGAAGTGAAAATAAATCGAATCGTCTGATTGGTATCACTTGCCGTGTTCCCTGTAATGCGTGCAATGCCGCTCTTATCTGCAGTAAACGAATATTCAAAAGAATTGCTGTCCGCTTGTGCCAAAGAAACCGAATGCTCCGCATCCTTTGTAAATGTGCCGTTCCAGTCACAGACAGCATCTTGATTCTCATCATATAAGGCAAAATTGCTATAATCACTCATATAGCCCTCTCCCTCATAGTTATACCGCTCACCACTCTGCGTATCAATGGCAACATCACCAATGTCATTGCCCGCAGCATCTTTGACTTGAAAAACCAAATATTCATGGTTATCACTCGAAACATTGCCTGCAAACTCCGCAGTATAGCCGTCTGGAAGCTTCTCCAATACCAGTGCCTGTGCGTCCTTTTCGGTAAGTGTCACATCTACATCTGGTTCTTGGGTGACCGTATTGGCATCTTGTGTCACTGTTTGGTCGGTATCTGCGGGTTGTTCATTCTTTTTTGTGCATGCCGTAAGACTCAATGCCAAAATCAACATGGCAATGACTGCACCAAACCGTATCCTTTTCATATTTCAATTCCTCCTCATGGAATTTTACATCTTAGAACGATGCTGTATATCCCCATTTTAATCTCTATCGCACAAAAATACAACTACAAACCATTGACAAATTCCACCCACATGCAAAATAAAATAACCGTTCGTGAAAAACGGCTATTTTATTGCAAATAGTTATGTTATAATTCCCCGCACATCAAGGCAGCAAGTGCATCTTCGGTGGTGCGGTCACCCAAAGAAACCGCCCCCATAGCTTCGGCACGACGCCCAACCTGATATTTGTGTAAATCGATTCCGCCATGCAAGCATTGTGTCGTCAAATACACCTTGGTACCGCTCATAATCAGCTTTTGCAGCACCTTTTCCAATCTGGTAGGAACGCCGCCTGAACCAAAACACTCAATAATCACTTTATGATAGCGTGCTAAAAAATCCAAAATAGAGGGGTCCAAATCCGGTGTCAGCCGCAGCAGCATGATATTCGGATCAATTTCTTCCAAAAGGGTTGGTTCTCCTTGGGGCTGCTGATTGTTGTTGATGATAACTTTTCCCGTGACATTGACAGCTCCGTCTGCCGGCGCATTGATGGAGCGAAATGCCGCCGTTGCCTGGCTGTCGACCTTAACAATGCGATTGCCCCGAATAATTTGTCCATGCAAAAATGCAGCCACACCCACATAATTTGAACTTGCTACACGAAAAGCACCCAGCAGATTGCCTTCTGCATCGGATTGTGCATCCCCGATGGGATTTTGCGCTCCCGTTATAATCAGTGGCTTTGCAAAATTGGGCAGCATATGATACAGCTGTGCCGCTGTAAATGCCAAGGTGTCTGTGCCATGCGTAATCACAAACCCATCGTAATTTGCATACTGCTCCCACACCAATTTTGCCAGCTTTGCCCGGTGCTCTGCGGTGATGTCCGTTGAATCAATGCTCATCGGGTTCACCACCGTTGTCTTACAAATATCCGACAGCTTAGGCAAAAACTCTAACAGTTCTTCTCCTGTCAATGCCGGCGCAAGCCCATGCCCCGTTTGCCGACAAGCAATGGTGCCACCTGTGGCAAGCATCAAAATATGTTTCAAAGAAATTGACCTCTTTTCCTATTGGATGTGAATATCACCGATAGCTGTCACGATAAATGTTTACAACATCTTCACGGGTCAGCTTCTGGCGGTCAACACGGAATAAACCACCCATGGTTGACAGCGCATTGTCCGCATATTTTTCAAAATGATCCGCATCAATTCCATATGCACTCATTTGCAATGCCTGCACACCGCAAGCCTCCTGCAATTCTTCCAGTGCTTCTACGAAATCCATCGGCTCTGTCGCATCCTTTTTGCCCAGCGCACGTGCCATGTCCACAAAACGCTCTGCGCAGACCTGTGCAAATGCCGTATAGTATGCCTTGGAAATCATAATTAAACCAGCGCCATGCGGCAGCTTCGGATGGATGGCAGACAGGGCATGCTCCATGGCATGCTCACTGGTGCAGGAGGACATGCTCTCTACAAAGCCGGACAGGGTATTTGCCATTGCCACTTCGCTGCGTGCTTCCATATCTTCGCCGTTTGCCACCGCCTTTGCCAGGCTATTGCCGATGAGCGCAATACTCTTGAGCGCATACATATCAGAAATGGGGTTTGCAATTTTTGCAATATAGCCTTCTGTCGCATGAAATAGGGCATCAAATCCCTGATATGCCGTCATATTTGCCGGTACAGATGTCATAAATTCAGGGTCTACGATGGAAATGGTCGGGAAAGTGCCGTCTACACCCAGTCCAATTTTCTCTTCGCCGTTTGTGATGACCGACCATGGGTCTGCTTCTGTGCCTGTGCCCGCTGTGGTAGTGATGGCAACAATGGGCAGTGGCTGCACAGGAATCGGCTGCTGCTTACCTGTACCGCCATATACATAGTCCCAAAGCGCACCATCATTGGCCGCCATAATCGCAACCGCTTTGGCGGTGTCAATAGAGGAACCCCCGCCTAAGCCAACCACAAAATCACAGTTTTCTTGGCGGCAAATCGCAGCACATGCATTCACGTTCTCAATGGTGGGGTTGGGCTGCACTTCATTGTAAACAATGCTCTCTGCGCCGCCTTCTTTCAAAATTGCGCAAACCTTGTCCACATATCCCAAACGAGTTGTAGATGTGCCGCCCGTAATCAGCAATGCTTTTTTTCCGGGCAATCCGACACGAGCAAGCTTCTGTACACTGCCTGCTCCAAAAAAAATGCGTGTCGGCATATAGTAATGAAATTTCATAAATGACCTCCCTTATATAAAAAGCCTCAGTACTTTCATTATAGCAGAAGAGGAAACAGAATAAAAGCGTATTTTTTATAAATTTAAAGGCTTTTTTTTATGGTTTTTAGCGCATTTTTTTAAGATTTATCTATTGACCTTCTCTATGCAAAGTGCTATTATAATGACACAAAGAAACCAAAGGATATTGAAAAACATCCCGAAAGTTTCAAGAAAGGTGTGAGTCCAATGGGCACAGAAGAACAATCATCACAAGATGCCGGACTCTCTGCTACGCTGTAAGTCCAACATACAGATACTGTTCCAGAGAAATGCAATTCCCCATCTCTTGACAGATTTCACGTAGAAAGTGAGGAATGTTTATCATCAAGCAACAAAGCACTTCATTCATACTTTCTGTTTCAAAGCGTGAATCGTAGAACGCATTCATAGGATAGCCATTAGAAGGGTTTCTTCCAGTTCCTAACGAACAATTGCAACTATTTTTTCATGAAGCACTACGATGCAAGGCGGAAACAGAGCACGAAATTGCAAATCAACCGTCTGCTGATTACGATTACATGGATGTCGCATTTGTAGCACACCCCCTCGCACAGTGCGATTGATTCCAACAGACGTAGCAGATAGGAATGCAGTCCACTGACTGGTTCTGTCGATTTGAGAAAGAATTTCCGTGTTGTGATATTTGACGAGAAAACGGAAAAGGTTTCTAGTCGCAGACATCTTGCAGAAATGTTGGGGCGATAAGCTTCTTGTAGGAGCACAATCATCCTTTCCAACACCTGCATATCATAACAAATCCGTTTGATACGTATGATACAGCTGTACTGATAACAGCAACATTGCGACAGCACCCCAAGGGATTTTATGAGATTCGTTAGATTCGCCGATGGGCTTGCCGATGGGCAATCAGTCATTTGGGAGAGCAATGTAAGTCAGATGGTGCATGAAGCGTTTCGTGGTGGAATAGCTAATTTATCATAACTGTACCACGCAAAAGCGTATTGGCATGAGAACCTGCAACACAATTTTATAACGAAAAGAGATTTGGTCCAATGGATATTTCAGAGATAAATCAGTAGGGCATCTTGTTGAAAAGCAAGGTGCCCTACTGATTTCTTTTACACAATGTATGTGTATCCACGAAAATCGGTGTAACAGAGAGAGCGCTCTCTCGGCTATGCGAGAATGCTGCTGAACACTGCGATATATTCCAAAATCCATCGCTGTTTTAAACAAACTCCCCTATTACACCAGTTATCGTTCGTCATGCAAGTGTTTATGCTTCACCATTTGCGTCTGCATCTTCGGATATTTCCTCCGCATCCGCATTTTCCTGCTCTGCATTGGGTTCTTTTTCCGTGCGTGCAATCGAAATGACACGTACATCCTCCCCAGTGCGCATCACAATGACACCTTGGCTGAGGCGACCGCATTCTCGAATATCCTCGCAGGCGGTGCGAATGATAATACCATCATCTGTAATAATCATAATATCATTTTCGGCATCGACTACCGCAAGCCCTGCAATTAAACCGGTTTTTTCTGTGATATTATGCAGCATCATACCACTGCCGCCACGGTGGTGCACGGTATATTCGCATACCGACGTCCGCTTTCCAAAACCGTTTTCCGTAATGCTCAACACATACGCATCCTGCCGCGCACGCGCAGCACCAATGACATAATCGCCTTCATTCAATCGAATACCACGCACACCGGTTGCCATACGGCCCATTGCACGCACTTCTGTTTCATCAAAGCAGATGACACGACCCTCATGTGTTGCAAGCAACATATTTTGTGCGCCGTCTGTCAATCGTACATCGACAAGCGCATCATCTTCATTCAAATTCAACGCACGCAGTCCCGCACGGCGAATATTCTGCAAATCCGACAGCACAATGCGCTTAACAATGCCCTGTCTGGTTGCAAAGAATAAGAATTTATCATCGGCAAATTCTCGAATGGGAAACATTGCCGTAATTTTTTCATCTTGCTCCACTTCAAGCAGATTGATAAGATTCATGCCCTTTGCAGAGCGACCCGTTTCCGGAATTTGATACCCCTTGAGCTTATAAACTTTACCTCGGTCTGAGAAAAACAAAATGGTATCATGCGTCGATGCCGTGAATAAATCTTTTGCAAAATCCTCTTCCCGTGTTGCCATGGCAGAAATACCACGTCCGCCACGCCTTTGCACACGATATGCCGATGTAGGCTGGCGTTTGATATATCCAAAATGCGTCAGCGTATAGGCGCACTCCTGCTCCTCAATCAAATCCTCAATATCAATTTCATCTGCGATATTTTGAATCTCAGTATGACGTTCATCTCCATATTTTTGCTTGATTTCCTGCATTTCATCTTTTACAAGTTGTAATATATTTTCTCGACTTGACAAAATGTTGAGGAATCCTTTGATTTTTCCTTCGAGTTCGCCATATTCACTTTCAATCTTGTCCCGTTCCAGACCGGATAATCTGCCTAAACGCATATCAACAATTGCCTGTGCCTGCAAATCATCTAAATGCATTTCCTGCAGGGCATCTCCCTCTGTAACGCCCAGCAATGCCATTTGATTCGTATGGAAAGGCTCTTTTTGCAGATTTTCCTTTGCAATTGCTTCGTTCGCAGATGCACGAATAATTTCGATGATGCGGTCGATGTGGTCGGTTGCAATTTTCAAACCTTCTAAAATATGTGCACGATCCTGTGCCTTTTTCAGGTCAAATTGCGTGCGGCGAGTGACCACTTCACTCTGGAAATCAATATAGTGGTCAATTATTTCACGCAAAGAAAGAATTTTCGGCTCTAAACGCTGTGGATTTGCTGCATTTGGCACCAACGCAAGATGAATCATGGAAATGGTGTCCTGCAACTGTGTATAGTTATAAAGCTGATTTAAAATAACCTGCGCATTTACATCTTTTCGCAGCTCAATCACAATCCGCATGCCTTCACGAGAAGATTCATCCCGCAGCGCAGTGATGCCCTCTACACGCTTGTCCTTGACCAAAGATGCAATGGACTCGACCAACCGTGCTTTATTTACCATATATGGAATTTCTGTGACAATGATTTGCTGTTTGCCATTGGACATCTCTTCAATTTCGGCACGTGAACGCACCTTAATTTTCCCACGTCCAGTGGCATAGGCTGCACGAAGTCCGCTTCTGCCCATAATGATGCCGCCTGTCGGGAAATCGGGTCCTTTGATGAACTGCAGCATCTCTTCCAATTCCGCCTCAGGATGGTCAATGACATAGCAAATTCCATCAATCACTTCTGTGAGGTTATGGGGCGGGATATTGGTTGCCATACCCACGGCAATGCCAGAAGAACCGTTTACCAGCAGATTGGGAAAGCGAGAAGGCAGCACAACCGGTTCCTTCCGCTTCTCATCAAAGTTCGGCTTATAATCTACCGTGTCTTTTTTAATATCTGCCAGCATGTAGTTGGACATTTTCGCCATACGTGCTTCCGTATAACGATATGCAGCCGGAGGGTCACCATCGATGGAACCGAAGTTACCATGTCCATCAATCAGCGGATAGTGTAAGGAAAATGGCTGTGCCATACGCACCAATGCATCATAAACCGAAGCATCCCCATGCGGATGATACCGACCCAACACACTGCCGACGGTGGTTGCAGATTTGTAATAGGGCTTGTCACTCGTCAAACCATCTTCAAACATGGTGTATAAAATGCGCCGATGTACCGGCTTCAAGCCATCACGCACATCGGGCAAAGCACGCCCTGCGATAACACTCATTGCGTATTGGATATAGGATTTTTTCATTTCCTTATCCAATTCGACCGGAATGATTTTTTGCTGTTCAAACTCTAAACTCATAGGTGATTAACCCTCCAAAATCAAAAGCCACTTGCTATCTGTGACTTTTACAAGCGCACAATCGAAACCTTTTAAATATCAAGTTCATTGACATATTTTGCATTTTTTTGAATAAATTCACGGCGTGGCTCTACTTTTTCTCCCATCAGAAGCGTGAAAATCTCATCCGCCAATGCAGCGTCTTCCATTTGAACCTGTAGTAATGTGCGATATTCTGGATTCAAAGTTGTTTCCCACAGCTGGATGGGATCCATCTCACCCAAGCCTTTATAACGCTGTATCAAACAATTTTCACCCATCTCCGCAAGTGCTTCTTCTTGCTCACGCTCGGTGTATGTGTATCGCACGTTCTTACCCTTTTCAATTTTAAAAAGCGGGGGCTGCGCAATATAAACATGCCCGTGCTCAATCAAAGGGCGCATAAACCGGAAAAAGAAGGTCAAAAGCAACGTGCGGATATGACTTCCATCTACATCGGCATCGGCCATGAGAATAATTTTTCCATATCTTAATTTTTCAATATTAAAGTCATCGCCAAAACCAGCACCGAATGCGGTAATCATAGGCATCAGCTTTTCATTACCGTAAACCTTATCCAAGCGTGCTTTTTCCACATTCAGCATCTTACCCCACAGCGGCAAAATTGCTTGATATCGACGGTCACGGCCTTCTTTTGCAGACCCGCCTGCGGAGTCGCCTTCGACGATATAAATTTCGGTCCAACGTGGGTCTTTTTCCTGACAATCGGCCAATTTACCCGGCAAAGATGCACCATCCAATGCTGATTTTCGCCGTGTAAGCTCACGTGCTTTTTTAGCCGCTTCTCGTGCCCTTGCTGCATTTTTTGCTTTTTCAATGATTGTCCGTGCCACAGATGGATTTTCATCCAAAAAGATTGCCAGCTTTTCATTGAGCATGCTTTCCACCAAAGTACGCATGTCACTGTTGCCCAATTTGGTTTTGGTTTGTCCTTCAAATTGTGCTTCCTGCAATTTAACCGAAATAATGGCAGTCAAACCTTCCCGGGCATCATCACCTGAAAAATTGCTTTCATTTTCTTTAATCAGATTGTATTTTCTGGCATAATCATTGATTACTTTTGTCAGCGCAGACTTAAAGCCGGTTTCATGCGTACCGCCTTCTGTCGTATTGATATTATTCGCAAAGGATAAAAGCAGTTCTGAATAACTGTCTGTATATTGCATTGCGACTTCTGCCATAGAACCGTCACGGCTGCCCTCTACGTAAATGACTTCCTCATGAATTGGATTCTTGGCGCGATTGAGATGTTCCACAAACTGCCGAATACCGCCTTCATAATGCATGACATCTTCACGCAATTCCGCTTCCCGTTCATCACGCAACGTAATGTGAATCCCTGCATTCAAAAAACCCTGCTCACGCAATCGCTGCAGCAGAACATCATAGTCATATTCCATGGTTTCAAAAATTTGAGCATCTGCCTTAAACTGAATTGTGGTTCCCGTTTCGCTTTCAAACGGCACGCTTTCCATCGCAGCTGCGGTTTTCCCTCGCTCAAAGCGCATGATGTGTTTTTGTTTGCCATCCCGTACTTCCGCCACTAACCATTCGGAAAGCGCATTTACGACCGAAGAACCAACCCCGTGTAAACCACCGGAAACCTTATAACCCGCACCGTCAAATTTACCCCCGGCATGCAGCACCGTCAGCACAACTTCCAGCGTTGGAATACCCATTTGCGGGTGAATACCCACCGGAATCCCACGTCCGTTGTCTGAAACCGTGATGATATTTTCCTTGCCAATCACCACTTCAATATGGGTACAGTATCCCGCAAGTGCTTCGTCAATGGAGTTATCCACGATTTCATAGACCAAGTGATGCAAACCGCGCTCGGAGGTAGACCCAATATACATACCGGGCCTTTTGCGAACCGCTTCTAATCCCTCAAGCACCTGTATCTGACTTTCGTCATAGGCTTCTGTGACTTTGAGATCCAGCATTTCTTCACTCATACTCATAATTTTTCATTATCTCCTACTCTTGCGCTGTCTAAATATACGGTTCGAATCTTTTGAATTCTAGCAGATTGGTTCATGAGAAAGCATGGCGTTCCGCCCGTTCCACACGCTGTGCCAGCGCAGTGGATGATATTTGAGATAAATACAGTCGCTCCCCTAAGGCACTTTCGCATAAGATAGCGGTATGCGGCAAATCTTCAAACAGCGATATGATTTGTCCTTCTTGCTCCATGCGGGCAATCAATTGTCTGGTGTATTTGGATGTGGTAGCAGTATCCATGTCTAAAATAGCAATGATTGATGCAGACGGCACGATATAATCTTGTCCCAAATGTACATACATAAATATTCTACCTGCCTCCATATGAGTTCTAAAGCACGTATACTGCTCTATCAGATAATCCTTTCATGTATCTATACCTTACAAGTTTGATACACCTCGTCCATATCACTGCGAAGCGACATCATTTATCGAGTCTTTAGTCTATCTATTATAGCATATTTTTTTATATCGTGCGTCGTTTTTTCAGATTATTTTCAGGCAAGTTCAAAAATAACAGCTCTCGTCCAAAAAATAAAGGCAGGATATTTTTAAAATTGTCCTTCAGAGAAAGACATTCATGTCCTCCACCGGAGGACATGAATACTGTTTGTATATAGTTATTGACCATACTGTTGCACGTGAAACATTATTTTTAGATACTAACGGATTGATTTTCAATTTTCCCATGCGTTACATGAAAAACAGTACCATTTGTAATACGCTGCTGCAAAGCATCCTCGCAGCAGGTGATGAAGACCTGTCCGCCATGAATCCGATTCAATACAAAATCTTGTCTCTGCTGGTCCAACTCACTCATCACATCATCCAATAGAAGCAGTGGATACTCGCCAGTATCGTCAAAAAAAACTTCTCTTTCTGCCAGCTTCAGTGCCAAGGCACAGGTGCGCACCTGTCCCTGTGAAGCAAATGCAGCCGCACTTTGTTGATTGATACGCAGTTCTATATCATCTTTATGCGGTCCAGACAAACAGGAATGTGAATAAATTTCTGCATTCCGATGCGAGAGTGCATGCGCATACAGCTGTTCTGCCAATGCCGTCCGCTCTATCCATGCATCGGACACAGAAGACACGGTTCGATATTGTATATCTAAGACTTCCGTTTGTCCCGCAATATTGAAATGAATCTCTTGTGCTTTTTTTCCAATTGTCTGAATAAAGCGAGCACGTCGACCAATAATTTTTGCACCAATATGCGCCATTTGCAAAGAAAAATCATCCAACAGGTCTAACAGAGCTGGTTTTTCCTCATAATCTCGCAGAATTCGGGTCTTGTGCTCGAGTAATTTTTGATACTGCGCCAAATCTGCTGCATATTTGGGGCGCAGCTGACACAGTGCCATATCCAAGAAACGTCTTCTGGCTGCTGCACCGTCCCGCACCAAATACAAATCATCCGGACAAAATAAAACGCTTTGCAGCAGACCAGCAGCATCGGACTGTCGCTTTTGCCGGATATGATTACGATAGATTTCCATAGATTTCTCTCGAAAAATGCGTAATTCCAGTTCCATCTCGCGTTTTTGTGTTTCAAAAATGGCAGATATGGTTGCCTGCGCAGCACCAAACTGCAATCCCTCTTTTTTTTGATATGTCCGAAAAAGACGCATGGTAGAAACTGCCGCAATTGCTTCTAGTAGATTGGTCTTGCCCTGTGCATTTTGACCGTAAATCAAATTTACATGCGGTGAAAATGTAACTGTTTGTTGGTCATAATTACGAAAATGCTGCAATGTAATGCTTTTTAATCTCATTTCTATCCTTCTGCTTGCACAAAAAGTTCTTGTCCGTCAAAAACCACAAGATCCTGCGGGTAGATTTTTTTCCCACGCATGGTGCAGGGTGTGCCGTTCACTAGAGCTTCCCCTTCTGCGATGCGCATTTTGGCCTCTCCGCCAGTTCCGACCAAGCCTGCTAATTTTAACAAAGCATCCAGTCGGATAAATGCTGTTTTGATTGTAATTTTCATATTATTCATTGGCTTTCAGGCGAACCGGAAGCACCAAATAGGTGAATTCTTCGGTCTGGTTGGGGGTAATCACCATCGGATTGAGCGCACCCTTGAGGGAAATAGTGACTTTTTCTTCATGATTGCAGGCACGCAGGGCTTCTAAGAGATAGCGATTGTTAAACCCGATTTCCAAATTTTCAATGGTGCCTTCATACTGACATTCATCATAACTCTTGCCAATCGCAGTAATGCAGCTCATTTGCAACATATTTTCTTCAAAATGCAACCGAATAGGGTTTTTAAGCTTTTCTGAAATAATCAAAGACACACGCTCAATGCAAGTGATGAAATCCTTGACATGTACTTGAATCTGATAATCCGAGTCGGTCGGAATGGCAGAGCGATAGTTCAAAAATTCACCGTCTATGAGACGTGTAATCAACATCGTGTTGCCAACAGAGAACAAAATATGTTTTTCATCTGGATAAATGGTGATAATATCTTCACGGTCATTTAAAATCCGTTCAATTTCGCGAAGCGCAAAGCCAGGAACCACAAACTTCAGTTCTTCAGCAAGGGCTTCGCTTAGATTTTCTCTGCGCACTGCCATGCGGTATCCATCGATGGCAATCATATTGAGTTTTTTTGCAGAGGCTTCAAATAAGCAACCGGTATGAATGGGTTTGCTTTCGTTGTCTGAAACGGCAAAAATGGTTTTCGAGATCATATTTTTCAGTGTATTTTCAGCGAGTTTGATATGATTTGTCTGTGTTACATTTGGAATTTGCGGAAAATCGTCAGCAGGAGAAGCAATTAAATTGAATACGGAACGACCACATTTGATTGTGGTCATAAGTTTTTCATTGGTTTCTAAGTAGATTGTATCATCGGGCAGTTTGCGAATAATGTCACCAAAGAGTTTTGCATTTAAAACAATGCTGCCGGTTTCCAGGATATCTGCTGAGACGGTAGTACGGATACCGAGAGAAAGGTCATAGCCTGTCAGGGAAAGGTCTGTATCAGCTTCAATCAACAGTCCTTCTAAAAGAGCAATGGCACTTTTTCCTGAAACTGCACGAGAAGCAATATTGATTGCGTCGAGTAATGTCGATTTTTCGCAGGCAAATTTCATGGTTTGAGAGTCCTTTCTTTTATCCACAGGAAATACAAAAAAGCTGTTGTTGTTTCCCGGGGAATAGAAGTTAAAAAAATAAGATAGGTTTTAGTAGTAGTAGTAGTAGTGTGGAAACTGTGGAAAACTGTGTTGGAGCCTTTTGCTGCAAGGGTTGTGGCTTCCCAAGGTTCTTGTGGAAGAATGGTGCAGAAAAATGGAGAAGCTTGTAGTCTGCTAGTTATCCACAAAAAAGATTTCCACAATCCACAGCCTCTGTGGATAAAATTTATAATTTAATCTGCGTTGATACTGTTGATAAGAGTCTTGAGAAGATTATCCATATCTGCCGAATTTTTGCGTTCATCCTCGATTTTGTTGATGGCGTGCAGAACGGTGGAATGGTCTCTGGAAAAGACCTTGCCGATTTCAGGCAGAGAATAATTGGTCATTTCTCGCACAAGATACATGGACACCTGTCTGGGCTGTACGGTATCTTTTGAGCGGCGGTTGCCGACAATTTGTTCGACAGGGATGCTGTAATAATTTGCAACTGCTTGCAAAATTTTAGGTGGTGTTGGAATGCGGCTGGCGTCTGACCCACGGACTTCTTCGATGGCACGCATGGCAAGGTCAACGTTGATGTTTTGCCCCAACAGGTCATGCATGGCACGGATTTTTTTCACCGTTCCTTCTAGCTGACGGACATTGGAATGCAGTGTTTCGGCGATGATATGCACGACATCATTGGGTAATTGAATGCCTAAATCCTTTGCTTTTGCTTGGATAATGGCCATGCGGGTTTCATAATCCGGTGGCTGGATATCTGCTAAAAGTCCCCATTCAAAGCGGGTTTTCATACGATCCTCTAGGGTATTGATTTCTTTTGGCGGTCGGTCTGATGTGAGAACAATTTGCTTTTTCGCCTCATACAGCGCATTAAACGTATGGAAAAATTCTTCTTGCGTTCGTTCTTTGCCGGCAATAAACTGGATATCGTCAATTAGAAGCAAATCTGCCATGCGGTATTTCGCACGAAAATTTTGGACATCGCCTTCTTGAATGGCACTGACCAATTCGTTTGTAAAATCTTCTCCTTTGACATAAATAATTCGATAAGATGGATAGGTTTGTCGAATCATTGCGGCAATGGCATACAACAGGTGGGTTTTGCCCAAACCGGATTGCCCATAGATAAAAAGCGGGTTATACGCTTCTGCCGGTTGCTTGGCAACTGCAAGCGCGGCTGCATGTGCAAATTTGTTGGAATTGCCGACAATAAATTTATCAAAGGTATAAGCATTATCGGACGATAATCCATACGTAATTCCTGCGGATTGGTCCATTTCGCCCGTGGTAATGACAACTTGTATTTCGGTATCCAGCAATTTATGCAGTGCATCTGTCAGCGGTTCAATAAATCGACCCTCAATGATTTCTTTTTTAAAGTCATTTGGTACATGCAGCGTCAGCTGGTTTCCTGAAAATTGCACCACCGAGGCGTCATCAAACCAAGCGGTTAGTGTCACTGGATTGATCGTTCGTTCCATTTGCTGCAATGCCATTTGCAGAATATTGTTGGAAGAACTCAAGATACTCCCCCCTTTATCATAAAAGACTATTTATCATTATACATAATAGCACGAAACCTGTCGGACGGCAAGGGAAGAAGGGAGATTTCGTCGCATGCATCTATTGGGAAGAGCGCCGAAAAAAACAGAAAAACACTTTTATCCACATGCTGTGGATAAAAGTGTTTGCAATCCCAGAAGAAAGGCTTGACAAAAGCAGAAATGTTCTTGTATAATAAATGCTGATTCAGAGTGTAACGGACGGGCAGCGGCATGCGCCCGAGGGTTTGGGGCAATCAAAACAATCGGACCCGTGCCGGTGCCCGATTTCACTTATAAAAGGAATGGAGGTGCGTATATTATGTGGAGAACATATCAGCCGAAGAAGCGTCATCGCGCAAAGGTTCATGGTTTTCGTAAGAGAATGTCTACTGCGAATGGTAGAAAGGTACTTGCTAGCCGCCGCGCGAAAGGCAGAGCCCGCCTGTCGCACTAAAAAACATCTGCTGGATGCGTGTTGCGTGTCCAGCAGATGTTTGGAGCGCAGTGATAAAATGGATCGCGGCAAGCGGTCCATTTTTTTCTTTCAAGGTGTTTTGTATGATGGTACGCCGTGATACAAAACGGTTTTTTTCAGAAACCGATGATTTTAGTTCATCAAGTTGTTTGATGAATAGGCTATGACCTTTGTTTGCGGACAAAGTATTTCTTTTGTGTCATAGCAGGCAAAAACCATAGCGTGTAGAAAGAGGCACCGATATGCGACTGGTGAATGCCGGAAGATGCTTCTCTTGGTTCAAGGAGGGAAAGCAGTTGTGAAACAAACTTTTTCCATGAAGGAAAATCGTGATTTTAAACGATTATATTATCGTGGCAAAAATTTTGCGACGGCGTATTTGGTGATGTATGTTGCCAAAAACCGCAGAAAATATAATCGTTTAGGAATCACTGTAAGCACGAAATTAGGCAGTGCCGTTGTGCGCAATCGCGCAAAGCGGTTATTGAGAGAATCCTATCGGCTGCAGGAAGGCAACTTGCTGCACGGATATGATATTGTGTTGGTTGCAAGAGGGCGGCTGACAGATGCAGGTTGTCAAGAGGCTGAAAAGGCATTGCGGCGGGCCGCCAAAGAACTAGGTGTCTTTCGCAGCCCAATGGAAAACGATAAAACGGTATGAAAAAAATAATATTGGGCTGTATTTGGCTGTATCAAAAAGGAATTTCACCTTATATGACACCCAGATGTCGCTATATACCGACTTGTTCACAGTATGCCGTGGAAGCTATTGAAAAACATGGTGTGTGGAAGGGTGGATTTCTTGCCATGCGTCGGCTGCTGCGATGTCATCCGTTTTCTCATCGTGACCCATATGACCCGGTTCCATGAACATGGTGTCAAAAATAGTCTTAGAAATGACGAAAAAGTTGATTTTTGGAGGAAACTATGGCCGATTTATTTGGCATTGTAATCGTTAGACCGTTTGGTCTGCTCCTGATGCTGATTTATGATTGGGTGCAGTCTTACGGCATGGCGGTAATTTTATTTGCATTGTTAGCGCAGATAATCTTACTTCCAATTGGATATAAAACCAAGAAAAGCATGCGGAAAATGACTGCTGTGCAAGGTAAAATGCAGGAAATTCAAAAGCAATATGCAGGCAATAAAGTTCGTATGAATGAAGAAATTCAGAAATTGTATGAAAAAGAAGGCGTGAGTCCCATGGGGGGATGCTTGCCGACTTTTATCCAATTTCCCATTATTATGGGTCTTTATTATGCGGTGCAAAAACCGCTGACATTTATGCTCGGCTTGTCCAGCGATTCCATCGCACTGCTGGGGCAAAAAGTTGGCATTGATGTCGCACAGATTTCCAGTAAAAGCGCAGGCTACGAATTGGATATTGCGCAGGGGTTAAACCAGTTTTTGACCTCAGCAGGGCAGTTTCCATCTGACATCTTAAATCTCGCAGATGATATTAAAAATTATCTTGTACCGATTAATTTTAACTTTTTTGGCTTGGATTTGTCACAGACACCAAGCTTCACCCATCCGAGCGTAATTTGGATTTTGCCGATTTTGTCGGGTGCAACTGCGTTTTTATCCAGCTATCAGATGCAGAAAAACCAAGGGGCACAGACATCACAGGCACAAAACCAAATGAAAAGCATGATGTACCTCATGCCGCTGATTAGCGTGTATTTTGGTTTCATTTTCCCAGGTTCCATCGGTGTATATTGGGTAATTCGTAATGTTTTGATGATGCTGCAGGAGAAAATTTTAACGGTGATTTTAAATAAGCGGCATCCGATTTTATCTGATATTGAGAAGAAGGAATTGGAAAAGAAGGAAAAGCGAGCAGCACATGAGGCAAAAATTCGAGAAAATACGCAGCAGAATGTGACACCTCATGAAGGTAACGCCCGTAAAAAATCGAATAAAAAGAAGTAAGAGGGGGATTCCAAGATGACAAAAAGCATTGAAACGCAGGGTGTCAGCATAGACGCTGCTATTGCAGTCGCATTGGAACAGTTGCAGCTTGACCGTGACGAAGTATCGGTAGAAGTGCTGGATAATGGAAAAAAAGGTTTCCTCGGCATTGGTGCGACCCCTGCACGTGTCCGTGTTACTTATGAGATTGCGGAAGCATCACAAGAGCATCCCAAAGTAGAGCCTTTGCCGCATGTAGCGGAAAAACCGATGGTTCATGCCAAAGAAGCGGAATCGAAGATACCAGCTGCCGAAGAACGGCCCGCATATATGCCGGGTCAGCCGCTGCCAGAGGAACAGCTCAATGCCGTGGGGAAAGAGGCGATTCAATTCATTGATGGATTATTGGATAAAATGGGCGTTGCAGGAAATGCGGTCGTTTTAGATTCCAGTGAGGATGACCATTTACGCATCGATATTGTTGGGCCGAATATGGGAATGGTCATTGGGCGCCGAGGGGATACCTTGGACGCCATTCAGTATCTGACCACCTTGGTTGCCAATCACATTGCAGAGGAGCACACACGTGTTTCGGTAGATACCGAAGGATACCGTGCAAAGCGTGCGGAGAGCTTGGCTCGTTTAGCCAACAAAATGGCAGCAAAAGTGACTCGATACCATAAAAGCATGGCATTAGAGCCGATGAATCCGTATGAAAGACGTGTGATTCATTCCACATTGCAGGATTATAAAGGTGTTACAACATATTCTACCGGTACAGAACCTGGTCGTCGCGTCGTAATTGCGCCGGAAGGTGCTGCTCATGCCAATGCCGCAGGAAATCACAACGGCACACGGCGTGGCGGACGTGGTCGATGACTGGAGGAGGTTCAAAGAAATGAGTGATACCATCGCTGCGATTGCAACCGCTCCGGGAGGACCAATTGGAGTGATCCGTATCTCCGGCGACCGCGCGATTGAAATCGCTTCTGCAATTTTTCGCCCCGCCTCTGGAAAAAATCTGTTGGACGCATCGTCGCACAAATTGATTTATGGTACGATTCAGGCAAGAGGCGGTGAGGTGCTGGACAGCTGCTTGGCGGTTGTCATGCGAGCACCGCATTCCTATAGCGGAGAGGACATGGCAGAAGTGCAATGTCATGGAGCGCCCGCAATTTTGAGTGAAATTCTGTTTGCTCTGTTTCAGCATGGGGCACGGCAGGCGTTGCCGGGAGAATTTACAAAACGTGCGTTCATCAATGGGAAAATGGATTTATCCGGTGCGGAAGCCGTACAAAAACTCATCTCCGCACAAACCGTGCAGGCCGCACAAAACGCAGTCGCACAGGTGCGTGGAACAATGGGAAATGCGGTGCGTGATATTCGAGAAAGTCTGTTGGGAATGGTGGCGCATTTTCATGCAGTTGTAGATTTTCCGGATGAAGAGATTGACCATTTTTTATTTGAAGAGGCGCAGGAGATTTTACACAAGGCGACAAGTACCTTATATGCATTGGCAGAAAGCTATGAGCGAGGACGTATTTTGGCGGAGGGTATTCCTTGTGTTATTTTGGGGAGACCCAACGCCGGAAAAAGTTCATTGCTCAATGCGATGGCAGGGGTTGACCGTGCTATCGTGACCGATACCCCCGGCACCACACGTGATGTCATTGAAGAATCCATTCGGATAGGTCCTGTCATTTTGCGAATACAGGATACGGCGGGATTACGTGACACAGATGACCCGATTGAAAAAATTGGTATCGAGCGTGCCTTGCATCAAGCAAATGATGCCGCTATGATTCTTGCGGTATTTGATGGTTCCACAACGTTATCCGATGAGGATTTGATGGTAATCGCACGCAGTCATGGAAGGCGTGCGATTGCACTCATCAATAAAAGTGATTTGCCGCATCATTTGGATATGCAGACCATTGAAAAGCATTTTCACACGGTGATTCCGATTAGTGCGAAGCAGGGAAGTGGTTTGCAGGAATTGGGTGATTTGATTTTGCAAATCATCGGCTTAGACGGTGTGGCGTATGACGGTGGACTGATTACCAGCGCACGGCAGGCAGCCGCATTGGCACGTGCCGCAGAACGCTGTGAAGAAGCATTGTTTGCAGCGCAGTCTGGTATGACACCTGATGCAGTGGTGATGGATGCAGAGGGTGCGATTACCGCTTTGGGTGAAGTAACCGGGCAAAGCGTGACAGAAGAAGTCATCCATAAAATTTTTGAAAATTTCTGTGTCGGGAAATGATGAAACGTTAGAAGAAACCGGAGCAATATTGCTCCGGTTTCCGTTCTATATTGCAGATGATTCCACAGGGTGTGGAGAAATAGGATATCGTTAAAATTAGTTATATTAAGTAGATATAATACAAAAAGTATTATATCAGGCAAAAATAGAAGTAGTTATACACAGTTTACACAGGGTTATCAACAGGCTTGTTGAAATTGTGGAAAAGCCATCAATATATCGTGAATGAGAAGAATGGGAGGAAACACCATTGCAGTGGAATGTAGGAAGCTATGATGTGGCGGTGATTGGAGCTGGTCATGCGGGAATAGAGGCAGCTTTGGCGTGCGCAAGAAAAGGATTACAAACCCTTTGTTTTACAATCAATGTAGATGCCGTAGGTAACATGCCCTGCAACCCTGCAATTGGAGGCACAGCAAAGGGGCATTTGGTGCGTGAAATTGACGCATTAGGTGGCGAAATGGCACGGGCAGCCGATGCAGCATGTATTCAATACCGCATGTTGAATCGTGGCAAAGGACCAGCGGTACATTCTTTGCGTGCGCAGGCAGACCGCATGGCATATCGCAGCTATATGAAACATGCGTTGGAAAAGCAGGAAAATCTTTATTTAGTGCAGGCGCAGATTACCAATATTCACACAAAAAATGGGGCAGTTTGTGCGGTAGAAACCGATATGGAAGCTGTATATGATGTGCGTGCCGCCATTATTTGCTCAGGCACCTATTTGGGTGGCAGGATTATTATCGGCGAGCATTTCCGTGAAGGTGGTCCTGATGGTATGGCTGCCGCACAAGGTTTGACAGACTGCTTACGCAATTTGGGATTGGAGTTGTTGCGGTTCAAAACAGGGACACCCATGCGCATCAATCGTCGCTCCATTGATTTCACTGATTTAGAATTGCAGGAAGGCGAAGACGAGGTGATTCCGTTTTCCTTTGAAACCAAGACACCGCCGCAAAATCAATGTGTTTGTTATTTAACCTATACAACAGAAAAAACGCATGAGATAATTCGACAAAATTTGCATCGATCCCCCATTTACTCGGGAAAAATAGAAGGAATTGGGCCAAGATATTGCCCGTCAATTGAAGATAAAATCGTACGCTTTGCAGAAAAGCCACGACATCAATTATTTGTAGAGCCGATGGGACTGGATACCGAAGAAATATATTTGCAAGGGTTTTCCTCCTCGATGCCGGAAGAAGTGCAGCAAAAAATGCTGCATTCTGTAAAGGGAATGGAGCATGCGGAAGTGATGCGACCGGCATATGCGATTGAATATGATTTGATTGACCCACTGGAACTTCGACCGACATTAGAAACGAAAAAGATTGCGGGATTATATGGGGCAGGACAATTTTGTGGTTCTTCGGGTTATGAGGAAGCGGCCGCACAAGGGTTAGTTGCAGGAATCAATGCAGCACTCAAGATTTTAGGAGAACCACCGCTGCTGCTAGACCGCGCAGATGGATATATAGGGACATTGGTCGACGACTTGGTGACACGTGGTACGAATGAACCCTATCGCATGATGACATCCCGTTCGGAATATCGGCTATTGTTGCGGCAGGACAATGCAGACCAACGCCTGGTTCCGATAGGAGTACGAATTGGATTGAATGCACCTGAGCGGGGGAAACGTGTCCTCGAAAAGTACGCAGCAGTAGATGCAGAAATTGAGAGGTTAAATCGTTTGAGTGTAGGTCCAACGGAAGAAGTACAGCAATTTTTAGCGGCACATCAGAGTGCACCACTCAAGTCTGGCGCAAAGCTTGCTGATTTATTGCGCCGACCAGAATTGCATTATGATGATTTGGCAGTATTAGATGCGAATCGTCCTGTATTATCGGCGGAAATTCGAGAGCGAGTGGAAATATCCATCGCTTATGCAGGATATATTGAGCGACAAAGGAAAGATGTAGAGCAGTTTCGCAAATTGGAGCATTTTGCGTTGCCAGAAAACATCAATTATGATGAAGTACCATCACTGCGCTTAGAGGCACGGCAAAAGTTAAACAGCATTCGCCCGATGAGTTTTGGGCAGGCGAGCCGTATTTCAGGGGTGAGTCCTGCGGATATGACGGCATTGATGATTTACGTAGAGCAACAGCGTGCCAAGCAGACACAGGAGGAATCAATATGACCGCACGAGAACAATTGGAGCAGGGGTTGCTGTGTTTGGACTATCAAAATCCACAAGCTGTGGATAAGTTATTGCAGTTCTCCGATAGATTGCTAGAAACCAATAAGGTTATGAATTTAACGGCAGTGGTTACACCGGAAGAGGTTATAAAGCGGCATTTCTTAGATAGCGCGGCAGCACTTTCGAATTTGAATATGGAAGAAAAGGCACTCATTGATGTTGGTTGTGGGGCGGGGTTTCCAGGTGTGCCCGCGGCATTGCTTTATTCAAATACAAAAGTGACTTTGCTGGATAGTTTGGGAAAACGCATTCATTTTTTACAAACTTGCATAGAGGAAATGCAGATGGACAATGTAACAGCCATACAGGCACGTGCAGAAGAATTTGTTGGTGCAAACAGAGAGGCATTTGATATTGCCACTTCCCGTGCGGTAGCACGTATGAATGTATTATGTGAATTATCGTTGCCACTGGTTCGTGTCGGTGGTGTTTTTGCAGCGATGAAGAGCACGGCATGCGATGCAGAGTTGCAGGAAGCACAGCCGGCAATTCATATATTGGGTGGTGCTGTAGAAGCCGTCAAGGACTATACGATTCCGCTGACAGAAATACAGCAGCGAGTGGTCATCATTCGCAAAATCAAAGAAACACCGAAGAAATACCCAAGGCGATTTGGAAAGATTTCTGCTGCACCACTATAAAGAAAAGTCCATTGAAGAGTGAGAAAATACAAGTTTTCAAAGTTGAGAGCTGTATTTTCTCATTTTTTATGTCCAAAGCAGCAGATTACTGTGGAAAGCCCTGTATATGAAGGGCTTGCTGTCGTGGAATGCGGACGATTTTACTTTACAGACAGTGAAAAAATGATACTCTATACTTATGGGAATCAAAAAGAGCAGGAAGGAGTTTTTTTGCGGATGTTAAGTAACTTATTGAACAGCACCGACAGACCACTGAAAAAAATCCGTATCAATCAGATTGTAAGAAATCCAAACCAACCACGTAAATGCTTTGATGCCGATGCTATTCAACAATTGGCACAGAGTATCCGGCAATATGGGGTCTTGAATCCATTGACTGTGCGCCGCATAGAAACAGGAGGCTATGAGTTGATTGCGGGCGAACGGCGATTACGTGCCGCAAAACAGGCGGGGTTGCAAGAAGTACCCTGCATTGTGATGAGTGCCAATGAGCAGGAAAGTTCAGCGATTGCTTTGGTCGAAAATTTACAGCGACGTGATTTAGATTTTTTCGAGGAAGCGTGGGGATTCAAGCGATTGATTGAATCCCATGGACTAACGCAGGAAGAGGCAGCAAAGCGAGTGGGAAAAACACAAAGTGCGGTTGCAAATAAGTTACGGCTGCTAAAGTTATCGCCTCACAATGTACAGATGATACGAGATGGAAGTTTGACAGAACGGCATGCAAGAGCCATTCTTCGCTTGCCAAACGAAGAAGATAGAATTGCGGCAACGGATTATATCATTGCACATGAATTTAATGTCAGTCGCACAGAACAGTATGTGGATAAATTGTTGCATGGGGCAGAAGTACCAAAGGAGCGTCATGTGGTTCGATTCATCAGAGATGTTCGCTTTTTCTTAAACACAGTGGATAAAGCAGTGAATATCATGCAAAATGCAGGGGTTGAAGCCAAGGTGGAGCGAGAAGAGCGTGCAGAAGGATTGACAATACATATCAGCATTCCGCATGCAAAGCAATAATATGACAAAATAGAAAGTGTTTCACGTGAAACAAATTTGCGAAAGACAACATCGCAGAAAGTGTTTCACGTGAAACACTTTTATTCAGCGAAACAATGCAGATTTCCAGAAAAAATACGGGAATTACATTGCATCCCCTACAAATCGTGCTATAATAAAGAAGTACGATTGTTGGAAAGTGGGGGAATCAATATGGCCAAAATTATTGCGTTTGCAAATCAAAAGGGCGGTGTTGGAAAGACAACAACTGCTGTAAATTTAGCGGCTTCATTGAGCGAAAAAGGAAAAAAAGTGCTTGTGTGCGATTTTGACCCGCAGGGGAATGCAACTTCTGGTTTTGGAGTAGACCCGAGAGCATTAGACATTACTATTTATGATTTGGTCGTAAATGATGATATTTCGGTGGATGATGCGATTCAACACACAAAATGGGTGGATTTAATTGGTGCGAATGTGAATTTAGCAGGCGCAGAACTGGATTTGGTCCAAATGGAAGAGCGTGAATATCGGTTAAAGAAGGTTTTAGAGCGTGTACGGAACCGATATGATTATATTTTTATTGATTGTCCGCCATCCTTGGGCTTGCTGACACTGGATTGTTTGTGTGCAGCAGATAGCTTTTTGGTGCCGCTGCAATGCGAATATTATGCATTGGAAGGATTGACGCAATTAATGAGCACGGTGCGTAATGTACAAAAAGGGTTAAATAAGTCCATCAAGTTGGAAGGTGTTCTATTAACAATGTTTGATGGAAGGACCAATTTGTCTATGCAAGTTTTGGAGGAAGTCAAAAAGCATTTTGGACAAAAGGTTTACACCACGGTTGTACCACGCAATGTTCGTCTGTCAGAGGCACCCAGTCATGGGCAACCTATCACAGCATATGACCGTTATTCCAGAGGTGCGGAAGCATATATGAAACTTACAGAAGAGGTTTTGCAACAAAACAATCAGTAAGGCGGTGATAAAATGGCAAAAACAGTTCATAAAAGTGGTTTGGGAAAAGGTCTGGCAGATTTATTCGCAGAAGACCGATTTTCAGAGCAGGAGCAAGAAAATCAAAGCATTTCAAAGCTTTCCATGGAGTTAATTGAACCCAATCAAGAGCAACCACGCAAAGCATTCGATGCGGAATTGATGGAGCAGTTGACAGAAAGCATTCGCATACACGGCGTTGTGACACCGATTACCGTTCGAAAACGAACGAATGGCTATTATCAAATCATTGCTGGAGAACGTCGCTGGCGTGCAGCACGTGATGCAGGATTGACGGAAATACCGGCGATGGTGCTGGATGTGACAGATAAAGAAGTCATGGAAATTGCGTTGATTGAGAATTTGCAGCGGCAAGACCTCAATGCAATTGAAGAAGCAGAGGGCTATGATACCTTGGTGAAGCAATATGGGTTAACACAAGACCAAGTGGCAGAAAGGGTTGGGAAATCCAGAAGTGCCGTGGCAAACGCATTGCGATTGCTTTCTTTACAGGGTGAAGTCAGGGACCTGTTGATACAAGGGAAAATTAGTGGGGGACACGCAAGAGCCGTGTTGTCCATTCATGATGAATCAAAGCGCGCAGAAGCAGCACAAAAAATGGAGAGTTTAAGCGTGCGACAAGCCGAATTGCTTGCAAAACGCTGTAACAGTGCACCTAAAAATCAGCCAGAGGAAAAAAGTGAAGAAGTAAACTATTTGGCTGAGGTGGAGCGGCAATTGGAAGGTCGATTGGGAAGGCGTGTCAAGATAGAAATTTCTAAAACCCATGGCACACTATCATTGGAGTTTTACGGAAATGAAGATTTGGAACGATTACGTGAAGCGTTAGAAGAGCTGCATGTATAAGATTCTAAAAAATAGATGAAAAGAAAATTTGAAAGAAAAGAGGTGGAGAAAAATATGGAAGAGGATAAAAAACCAGAATCGACCAAAAAACAGAGCAAACACTTTTTGTCTGTTTACATTGTCGGGCTTTTTTCTATTGCCTTGGTATTGATTTTGCTCAGTTATTTAACCCAAGTGCGTGCTGGAAAGCAGCTGCAGGAAATGAATGCCGAATTATCGCAGCAAACCAGTGCTGCACAAGGTGCCACACAAAAAATGAATGTTTTGCAAACAACGGTGGAAGAACAATCCAAAACAATTACCGAGCAAACCGAACTGCTAGATGAACTGATGCAGTTGACCGATGGTATTGGTTTGCCACAGGCAACAGAGGATACACCGGATATTTTAGCACAGGTACAGTTGTTGCGAGAGCGGTATTTGGCATTGGATGCGTTGCAGCAAGTGCGCCGTGCAATGGCAGCCAATGATACTGTGATGGCAAACGAGTTGATGGAAAAAATGATTACTGCATATGGTGTGGAGCGTTTAACGGATGCACAGACACAGCAATCCGTTTTGGTTGGCAGCAATGCACAAGAATTCATACAGTACCAAAGCAGTTTACAAAATGCAAGCGCAGCAAATTAAGAGTATAAGGGGTAAGACGAAATGTTAGACGTGAAAATGATTCGTGAAAACACTGAGAAATGCAAGGAACGGCTTGCACTCCGTGGGAAAAGCTACGATGCTGAAATCGACCAAATCCTTGCGCTGGATGATAGACGTAAAGAAATCATTGCAGAAGTAGAAGGCATGAAAGCGCAGCAAAATAAGGTGTCCAAGCAGATTCCCCAGATGAAAAAGGCGGGAGAAGATACGACAGCTATCATGGCAGAAATGAAGAAGCTATCTGAAGATGTCAAACAGCTGGATGCAGAGCGCACCACGGTAGAAGCAGCATTACAAGATGCATTGCTAGTTGTGCCAAATGTGCCGGCAGATGCGGTGCCGACCGGTTCGGATGATTCAGCAAATCCAGAAATTCGTCGTTGGGGCGAACCCAAGCAATTTGCATTTGAACCCAAGCCACACTGGGATATTGGCGGAGATTTGGGCGTATTGCTGCCAGATGTCGCTGGTAAAGTCACAGGTTCTCGATTCCACTTTTATCGTGGATTGGGTGCACGTTTAGAACGCGCAATTATCAGCTATTTTCTGGATACGCACACCGATGCACAGGGGGAATATACGGAGATTTTACCTCCGTTCATTGCGAACAGTGCATCTATGACGGGAACGGGTCAATTACCGAAGTTTTCCGAACAAATGTATCAGTTGGGACGAGAAGATAGCGATTTGTATTTGATTCCGACCGCAGAAGTGCCGGTCACCAATATGTATCGTGATGAAATCATTGCCAATGAGGCGTTGCCGGTGCGATATACTGCCTATTCCGCATGTTTTCGTCGTGAAGCAGGTGCGGCAGGGCGAGATGCACGAGGCTTGATTCGTCAGCACCAGTTTAATAAGGTGGAGTTGGTGAATTTCGTAGCACCTGAAGACTCTTGGAATCAATTAGAAAACTTAACCCAAGAGGCAGAACGTGTTTTGCAGGGATTGGGATTGCCGTACCGTGTGGTTTGTCTTTGCACGGGTGACATTGGCTTCTCTGCTGCATTCACCTATGACATTGAGGTGTGGATGCCATCCTACAATCGCTATGTGGAAATTTCTTCTTGTTCCAATTTCTTGGATTATCAGGCACGCCGTGCCAATATTCGCTGCCGTGATGCGGCAGGCAAGCCGCAGTATGCGCACACACTCAACGGTTCGGGGGTTGCAGTAGGTCGTACTGTTGCTGCAATTTTAGAGAATTATCAGAATGAGGATGGTAGTGTGATGATTCCTGAAGCTCTGCGCCCATATATGGGTGTCGATTCCATTCAGTAAAGCAAGCATAGTTGCTATGGTTAGTAAACTACCGTTTTAAAAATTACGCTTCGTATAAAAACGAGGCGTAATTTTTTTGAAAATAGAACAATTTTGACAGATGAATTTTTCTAATATATTGAAAAATAAAACAATTTGCGGTACAATAAAACAAGAAGTTTGCGCATAAAACGGATAGCATTGTACATGAGCACGTTGTGCAAGCGAATGCGCAAAAGCAAATAATCTGCGCAGAATAGAAAGATTCACCAATGATTTCATAGAAAGATTTACAAAAAAACAGTATCTTTCTTCTGTAAATTTCTATATAATAATAAGAGATACCTTTTTTAAGATGCTAGAACCATAGAAATATGGATGAATTGAACAATTGAAATGCAAGTAGAATCAATGAAAATGGGGGGAATAGCAGTGGCAATTGCGCAAAATGCAAACCAAACAAAGATTCTTTTAGAATCTGGAACAAATGAGCTTGAAATTATGGAGTTCACCATTTCAGGACAGCTTTTTGGCATCAATGTTGCAAAAGTGCGGGAAATCATGATGGCGCAGCCGGTGAAATATATGCCTAATGCACATCCTGTGGTGGAAGGTGTCTTTAAGCCGAGAGATGAAGTGATTACAGTCATCGATTTGGGACAATATCTGAATTTGCCTGCATATGAACGAAATGGACACGATATTTTTATCATTACTCATTTCAATAATTTGAGCTTTGCGTTTCATGTCGAGACGGTGGTAGGAATTGACCGTATTTCATGGAAGGAAATCAAAAAGCCAGACAAGGCAATTTATGGCGGCAGCGATGGCATTGCAACAGGCATTGCATCCTATCAGAATAAATTGATTACGATTTTGGATTTTGAGAAAATCATTGCAGAAATCAGCCCGGAATCCAGCATTCAGTTGTCTTCGGTGGACCAATATGGTCACCGAGGTGTGATTAACAAAACGATTTTGATTGCAGAAGATTCCAGATTGCTTTCCAAGCTGATTGTCGAAAGCCTGCACAGAGCTGGCTATACCAGCACGGTCAAGACGGAAAATGGACAAGAAGCATGGGATTATTTGCTCGAAGCCAAATCTTCCGGAGATGATGTGAAAACACATGTTGCCTGTATCATTTCGGACATTGAAATGCCGCAAATGGATGGGCATCGCTTGACAAAACTCGTGAAGGAAGACAGTGTGTTGAAAGAAATTCCGTTGATTCTGTTTTCGTCTTTGATTAACGATGAAATGCGTGCCAAGGGAAATGCATTGGGAGCAAATGCGCAAATTACAAAGCCGGAAGTGGGAAAATTGGTATCTATTATTGATGAATTAACCCAAGCCCATTGAGCAATGGACTGGCCAGACATGGAATGCGTGTGGCAGAGATAAAAAACGCCGTCCGAGGACACCAGCAATTTATTGGTGTCCTCGGACGGCGTTGCTATTTTCTTATGACATGCACCAATTAGCTGTACATGCCATTTTGCGCCATATAGGCATAAATCTGTTCACCGTGCTGCTGTTCTTCCTTTTGGATATGATTGAGCGCATTGCGTACTTTGGGGTCTTTGCATTCAAAAATACTGGTGTCATAGACAGAGGATACATGCTTTTCCATCGACAGAGCATCGACGCAAAGAAATTTATCTTTTTTGCGGGTCGCACTGTCCATGGGTGTCGTTGGCTGTGTTTGCTTCGCAGATGGCTGTGGGGGTTGCTGTTGTTCGGAAAATTGCGGCACAATGCCTTCTGTGATTTGATTTAGGGTGTGCAAATGCTGCTGTTCGGTCTGTCCAATGGAAGAAAACAAGGTTTTCAGTTGCTGGTCGCAGGCTGCGGCAGAAGCGTTTGTATATTTTTCAATACACAATTGTTCCTGCGTTTTCAAATCCTGTAATAGGGTCATTTCTTTTTGACTGAATTGCATACGTTTCACCTCATATGGTAGCGTGTGCAAAAAAAGTATTTCATATACCCTTTTTCAGAGAAGATGCAGAAATAATATGCTGCCAAGAAAGCTTAACACGCTATAAAAGCCACATTTGATGCATAAAACAGAAAGTGCATAGGGATATTGCCTGCGTTGCGTGAGGATATAGGTTGGAATCGCCAACAGCATAACAAGGAGCGGCGGCAAGGCTTGCAGTGCAGTGCCTAAAAATACAAGTACAGAGAATAGCCCGTCCTGTATGCGTTCTCTTTTCCAAAAGAATGCCGTGCTGCGGATGCTCACAAAGCAATCTCGCAGGAGCATTTTGCATAAAATGGTTGTAATATAGGTGAAAATGATGAGAAACAGTGCACATTTGACGAGAAATGACACTGTAGACGGCAGGGTGAAAGCGGGATGAAACGCATCGGTCAGCAGCAGAATCACCGCAATATGTAGACACTGGTCCACGAAAAAATACAAAAGTGTGATTTTTCGGATTTTCTTGCCAAGCACCAGCTTGACAGCATCAAAGGCAACATGCGTAATAGCACTGAGGACACCGGCAAGTATGCCACGGATGCCATATACGGATAAAAAAACGACCTGAAACAAAAGAACAATACTGCTATGATATAGAACACCCCGCAAATTTTCTTCCTTCATGCGAGCAATTTTGTTCGTTTGAAATACGAAGTCGCCGAAAAAGTGTGCAAGTAAAAAGACCAATAAAAAATCTACATTCATATGAAATCCTTTATCAATAAGTTCTAATCATGTCCTCGGTGAATGGTATTGCTGAGAAAAGGCAGTACTTGCCCCAAAGGGGCAAGTACTCACATTTGGAGCATCGCACAGCGCACGCCATGGGATAAACACTGTGAAAGCGTATTATGCGGTGATAATCACCGTGTTATATGTCCCATTCCAACTGACGAAAAAGCCCATGTCGCTTGCCAGTGTGCGGATATGGAGCAGCGACCGATTGTCGACCACCTGCAAGGCAGGATTGTCCAAAGAATAGAGAATATTCTGACCATGGTAGGCGATTTTCACCATCCGTGTCGCAGAATCATAGGTTACTTCTGCACCCAGAGCCTCGGCAATGGCACGAATGGGGAAATAGGTTTTTCCATCCAGATTGCATGTTGTAACATCCGAAAAGTCAATTAGCTTCTGATGGACGGCTACATTGACAATTGCAGGATTTCTGGTGGAAAAATCAATGTCTTTTGAAACAAAGGTACTGTCCAAATCAAAGATGGGGTTGCCATATTCCAGCGGAATCTGCTTGATACAATTGTTCCACATATCAGATACTAACAGCGTGCCGTTGTCATATGCCAACGCACTGGGTGCATTGAATCGGCTGTCGGTCAGGCTTGCCATGGTGTTTCCGGCTTCATTGGTGCCGGAAAAGGTTGTGACGGTTTGGTCTGGCTTGATGAGCCGGATGCAATGATTCCATGTGTCGGCAACAAAAATCAACCCATTGTCTAGCACGCAAATGCCTTTTGGGAAATTAAACATAGCGGCATCAAGTGCACCGTCCAGGTAATCCCCATCGACATACCCAATGCTACTGACAGCGCCAATCACACCTGCAACGGGATACACAACGCCATCGATGACTTTTTTAAGCATTTGATTGCCGCTGTCGACAATGTACAGCGTGCCATCTGCCGTGAAACGAATGCTGCTCGGCTCATTCAAAAGGCTGTAGTCATACGTGTCAGAGGACGAGGTGAGGGACAAGGTAGATACTTTACCATTGGTGTCAATCACACGGATGGCATTGTTGAGCGTATCCGCCACATAGATTTGGTTCTCTGCATCGATGGCAATGCTAGACGGCAGATTGAATCGTGCCAGATTTCCAGCACCATCTACGTCGCCTGCGGTGCCGTTCCCGGCAAGGGTGGATACGGTGCGCTTATGGATTTTGCGGATGGCGTGATTGTTGGTATCCGCCACAATGATGTCCCCATTTGTATCGATTGCCACATCACGTGGTTTGTTGAAATAGGCATTGAGTGCCACGCCATCCTGAAAGCCTCCGATGGGGAAGCCCATCAAATCATGGATGGCGGAAATACCGGCATATGTAGTCACCTGCCCATCGCTGATTTTGCGGATACAGTTGTTATAGGTATCTGCAACGAACACGGTGCCGTTGCTGTCGACCGCCAGTCCATAGGGCTGGTTGAAACTTGCCTCGGCTGCGGTACCATCTTGATAAGATGGTACCGCAGTTCCGGCATAAAAAGATATGTCATCTGCCGCAAAAGCTTGGCTGGCGAGGATGGTGCTGCCAAGCGCTGCAAGCAGAATTATTTTTTTCAGCTGCTTCATAAAATCCCTCTTTTCACAATTAGTTTTGAATTTCCCATGCGCTTCCGTTATAGACAATGGTAATTTTGCTCGGCAGTGCATTGCCGTGCATGTCTATAATGTTGGTAGATAGATAGACACAATCGCCCACCGATGCGGGAGAGGTTAAAATAACCGTAAATTGTGAAGAAGAAATATCTGCGTTCAGCGAAGCAATGCTGTTGCTGCTGTCAGAAAGCGTCACATTGTCGGTAGACATGCGGGATGAGTTCATTTCCTCACTAAAGGACAGCGTGAATTGCTTGGCAGTGTTGTAGATGGTAGTGCCGTCTCCGGGAAGCACAGCGGCAATGGGAGGTACTTTGTCGGTTAAAGGTTGGGATTCGCCAACCGTGGTGACGTTATCGGTATTGGTAAATAGACTTTCTGCAATGGAAACTTGCTCGTTTGCACCGGAGGTGTAGTGGGAAAGCGCAGAAGTATCCAGTCCAAGGGTGACAACATTGTCGGACAGGCTCATGGATGCAATCGTACCTAAGGGATTGTTGTAGGCGGTCAGTACGATTTTTTCGTTGGCTACAATATCGCTGACAGTCAGCGCATTGAATGCGGTTTCATCAATGTCGTAATTGTAAACCAAAGAAATTGCTGTTACATAGCCGTCTGTGCCAAAGGCATATGCTGTGAGGAGGCTGAATTGTGTGGTTCTCGCCCAAGTCGTGCCGTCATAGGTCAGCTCTTCAGACGGGGTTACACCGTTGCCATACAAATCGCAGACATTCGCCAAGCTGACGGTATCACCCGGTGACGGGGAGGGTATAACTAGCTGAATGGTGTATCCATCGGCGCTTAACGAGGGCGTACCGGACAAGGTCGCCGAGGATGATGTGGTATCCAAGTAAGAGAGGTCGAGGAACTCGTCAAAGGTCACAGAGAGCGTGTTCGTGCCGGCATCCCACGCCAGACTCGAGAACATTGGCGCAGTTCCATCGCGGGTGTACTGGGTGCATTGCAGGGGGTTGTTATTTGCAGAACCAACAGGGGCATTACCGTACGCATCCACATAGGCACTGTTTCCTAGGAGCATACGGTAAATATTCTGATTATCAGAGGACAACGCCCGAATGTTGCTAACCAATGTGGGAGAGGTGCAAGTCAGCTGCAAATGGTAGGAACCATCTGCAACCGCTTCCCCAGTGGCAAGAGAAGTATCGGACAGCGCATAACCGGAGGTGGACACATCATCAGTGATTTCCATTGCACCTAAATTATAGGTATTTGGTGCTTCCGAAAAATTTAAATCAATGGTTTTTTGGCTGCTGTTGAAGTTGATGCCCCAATGCATCAGTACGGGAGGGGCGGCATCGGCGACAACGCAATCCGTTGTGGCAGCGCAGGCATCGCCATTGGTGCTGGTGAGGGCACCTGCGGCAATGTTCAGCTTGGGCGTGATTTCCGTATTGTAAAGATAGCTCATGGAGGTGCTGCCTGTAGGGGTTTCTTGGAGCGTCAGGTCAATTACATTGGGTGTAGCTTCACTGATGCCGGCGGAGGTAATGGTTCCAATGGACAACGTTGCATGGTTCGATGTGAGCGAAAAATCCGTGGTTGAAACGCTGTCTGCATTGATATTTTCGTTAAACAGCAGTCGGATTTTGTCAACAATACCATTGTGGTCGGTATCTAGAGTTGTGGCACTGTTCAGATAGAAAGCAGATGTTTCATTTCCGGAAGAGCCGGAGGAACCAGATGAAGAAGATGACGATGAGGATGACGATGAGGATGACGTAGTGCTGGTGTTGACAGAAGAATCATAGGACACCTGCTTGGAAGTAGTTTCCTGTGCAATCTCGTCTTCTTGCTGCTGTTCGTTTGCCTGCTCCTCTGCCTTGCGGGTTTCCAATAAGCTTTGCAGTCGTGCAGTGAGCAGCTTGACTTCTTCGGTTTGTTCCCCTTCCGCCAGAGCCTCTAACATGGCTTCGATAGCAAAGGCGTCTAGCGTGTCAACATCCAGAATGTCAACATGCAGTTCCTGCACTTCCTGCGAAGCGAGCCGAGCATCGATGGCGGTTTGTATCTCATCTAGGGTGATTTCTGTGCCATCCTCGGCAGACTGCAATTCATCCACCATCGTTTGCAATTCGCTTTGCAGCTGTTCGGTGTTGAAGTCGAGGTCTTGTCCCGCTTCTACAGACACCACAAGGGTCAGCTGCTTTTCCGTAGGCGTGCCGTTTTCATCCTTCACCTGTACAGTGACAGCGGTAACCGTTTGCACCACGCCTTCCAGTACTGTCAAGCGGCTGTGCGAGGTATCGTCACAAGTGACCAGATATTTGGTGCCTTTTGCGCCCATGATGGCGTTGGGTGTGCGCACCTCAAACTTATCTTGGCTGCCCAGTTTTTTTTGCACATTGGCACTCACTTGACCGTTAATCAGCTTGATGCCGGTTTGTTCACTGGATTGGCTGTAGGTCAGCTGCTCAAGTGACACATAGGATTTTGCGCCGACTTTCACTTCTTGACTGCCGTTGATTTTTAATTTCAGCCAAGCGTTTTTGCCGGTTAAAATTTTGTCACCCTGTGTCAGCGTCATGCCGGTTTGGGCGGAGAACGTTTTTTCCCCCCCGGATTTGATGATGCTCACACTCCCCGCAAAGGCGGAAATTGTGGCACTGCCGCTGGATGCGGCATAAGCAATGGAATGGGGCACAAGCAGTGCCACCACCATCAGCATAGAAAGGATTCGTTTCAGAATTCGTCCCATAATATGTACTCCTTTGTTTGATATGAAAATAGACCAGCACATCATGCCTGCAAGTCATCGACTTGATAGACCGCAATCTCTTCGGATTTGCCCTTCACTTTTAATCCGCCAAGAGAAGTGGCGGTGATTTTGTCCTTTACAAGGTCATAGGTTTCTTGGCTAATCAAGATTTGCCCTGCTTTTGCATTGCTTTCCAGTCGTGCGGAGGTGTTCACGGTATCGCCGATGGCGGTGTAGTCCATGCGGTCATTCGAGCCGATATTGCCGACAACGGCGTAGCCGGTATTGACCCCAATGCCAAATTGCACCGTGCGGTTGTATTTTTCCTCCAAATCTTTCATCAAAGATTGTGCACCTTGCTTCATTTCCCAAGCGGTTTTGACGGCACAAAACGCATGGTCTTCCAAATCCAGCGGTGCATTATAAATTGCCATGGTTGCATCTCCGATGAATTTGTCCAACGTACCGCCATTGTGGAAAATGGATTTTGCACACAAATCCAAGTAGGCATTGAGGATTTCCACCACTTCTTCCGGCTGCGCCTTTTCCGACAGCGGGGTGAAGCCGCGAATATCCACAAACAGCACGGAAATATATTTGCGCGTACCGCCAAGCTTTAAATTGGCATCGCCGTCCTCCAAAATTTTGTTGACGATTTGCGGCGCAACATATCTGCCGAAAATGCCGGTGATACGCTTGCGTTCCAGCGTCTGCTCGACATAGTTATAGACCAGTGTGACAATATAGAATACCAGCAGGGTAGCAATCGGATAGACGATTTGCAGCACATATCCGTGGGTATACACGTATTTTCCTGCCCCAAAATACGCAATGATTAGGCACAAATGCAGCCAAAAGGCAAGGAAGGGCTTGGCTTTGCGGGACACGACAAAAGACAGCAGTCCCGTGAAAAAGATGAGAAACAAATCGACATAGCCGCTGACATCACGCTTGAAACGATTTTCCATCAGATTCTGGATGATATTGGCATGCACCTCAACCCCGAACATTTTTTCCTCTTTGTCAATCGGCGTGGGATATTCGTCCTGCATGCCGAGGCTGTAGGGACCGAATAAAACAATTTTGTCCTCAAAAAAGCCTTCCGGAATCATGTCGTTGTATACCATATAGGCAGAAATGTTTTGGAAGTCTGTGGGCTGTCCGGCATAATCAATATATAGCGGACGGTTATATTCGTCTGAAAAATCATCTGCTTGTATACCATTGTGCAGGGCATATTTCTGATAAATGGCATAGGCAAAGCTGTCATAGAGCGTGTTATCAAAGGTGCGGGATAAAACCGCTTGGCGAATAACGCCGTTGTCTTTTTCTTCGGTATACGCATTGATATATCCCGTGGTCACGGCGTCATTCAGCGCAGAAAAAGGTGTGAGGTATTGGTTTTCTGAAACATACCCCCACTGCTCTTTGCCGGAGACCAAAACGCTGGCACACACCACCGGATTGTTCTGCAAGGTATCAATGAGCATTTGATCGTCGGCAGTGTTGGTGATCGCATCATAGATGATGTCAATGCCCAACACCGCCGGATGGTCTCTCAAGATATTTTGAAAGATAACGCTTTGCATATCCCGAGAATACGGCCAGCGTCCAATGTTTTCATAGCTTAGGTCATCAATTCCCACAATAACGATGTTGTCAGACGGTGTGTCGGCAGATTCATACATATGGTCATAAATCATCGACTGAAAAACCGACAAATAATCCATAAAGAATGAAAAAACCAAGACAAGCATCAAAGATGTGAAAATTAGCATGGATTTTTTGTGTTTCACCTAAAATATTCCCCCTCTCAATTACGATTCCCAAATGTGGCTCTCAATAAAAATGTCAACCAGTTCCTTGTCTAATTTCCCCTCCTTTACCATGAATCCGAGTATTTGAATGGCCTTTTCCGTGGGCATCCCCGGTTTATAAGGGCGGTCAATGGCAGTCAGCGCATCATAGATGTCTAAAATCGTCAGCATTCTGACTTCCATCGGCAAATCGTCAGCACCGCACCCCTTGCAATAACCACTGCCGTCCAAAAACTCATGATGCTTTGCCGCCCAATCCGGCACATGCTTGAGATACTCCGGAAAGGTCATTTTGGATAAAATGCGCTCGGTTGCGCTGACGTGATGCTCAATAACGGCACGTTCCCGTGCGGTGAGTGTGCCTTTGATAATGCTCAGATTTTCAAAATCGGCATCGGTGAGCAGTTCCTCTTCGATGCCAGCCCACCTTTTCTGTTTGATTGTCGTGAGTTTTTCCAGCTTTTCGCCATCCATAAAGGTTGTTGGACGATTGACCTCCAGCACAAATTGACGCACATCTGCCATATAGGATTGGGTTTCCTGCCAATGCTGTTCCAGCTGCGTGCGCACAGCAGCATCGGTTGTCGCCACAGCTTTTTCAAGATATTGCAGCTGCAATTTGGTAGTAATCAAATCCAATCGCAGCAGGAGCGTTTGCTCTGTTTCACCCAGTCGGGTTGGTTTGTCAAGGATTTCCAAAGGGATGGCAAGCTTGCCGATATCATGCAGCCATGCAGTGGTTACAATTTCATTGATTTGGTTGTCATCAAAGTGCGCATCTTGATAGGGACCGCTGGAAATGGTATTCATATATGCAGCAAATTTTCCAATGAGCTGTGCAATGGTTTTGGAATGATTGGCGTTGTAAGGAGTTCGTTCATCAATGGCAGTTGCCAGTACTTCGACGAAAGATTTGAAAAATTGCTTAATTTCATCCACATACTGCATGTTTTCAAGCGCAATACCGGCTTGCGAGG
Organism: Intestinibacillus sp.; assembly: GCA_963663775.1. Classification (GTDB taxonomy): domain Bacteria; phylum Bacillota; class Clostridia; order Oscillospirales; family Butyricicoccaceae. The sequence goes on from OY760624.1 coordinate 1,101,379, forward strand.
CAAGGGATTTGACAATGCTTTCGATGTGGTCGGCAAAGGGAATGGGCTGATTGGTGTCATCCAGTGCATTGATGAGCTGCAGCACGCCAATTACTCGATCCTCACGATTGATGAGCGGAATCACCAGCATAGACTTGGTGACATAGCCTGTGGCGGCATCAAATTTTTTGGGACCGGAAAAATCAAACAGCTCGGAATGATATACATCTGGGATGTTGATGGTCTGTTTGGTGATGGCACTGTAAGCGGAAACATTGCTGCGCAGCATTTCCAGCGGCGGAAAGTTGATTTTTTCACCATCGCCGCCCATAAAGATATGGAGAGAAGTGGTCTGCATGATTTTATAGTGCAGTTGGTTCTGCTCTACCAGATATAAGGTGCCGCCATCGGCGTTGGCAATGCTTCTGGCACCCGTCAGAATTTTTTCCAAAAGCTTATCATGGTCTTTCTCAACAGTCAGTGCAATGCCAATATCCAAAAGCCGTTTAATGTGTTGATTTTTCAAAATATTATCGTCCATAATATAGCCTCATATCCACATTTTTTCTTACATTTTATCATAATAAAGTGTGAAATACCAGTGAAATTATGATTTTCTTGGTAAAATAATGGGTTACAATAAAAAGCAGTGCTACAGGGGTGTCAGACAAAAGAAAAAAAGCCGCATCCAACGGATGCAGCAGAGGAGAACAGGCGGCAAAATGCCAAAACGGGTTTTAAAGTGAACCCCCTAAAACGGCGGCCAATTCACTGCAAGCGGTGCGCAATAAATGGTGCAGTTCTTGCATCCGGCTGTTCGACATGCGTGTCACAGGGGCAGAAATCGACATGGCATAGGAGGCATGTCCCGTGTAGTCTGGAATGGCGGCCGCCACACATTTTACCCCCAGTTCATTTTCTTCGTTGTCTTGGGCATAGCCATCCCGTCGGATGTTTGCAATTTCGTGCAGAAAGGCACGCTCATCGATGATGGTGTACGGCGTGTAGGCGTGCACAGGGCTCGCCTGCCACACTTCACGCACGGTTTCATCCGGCAAGGTCGCTAAAATCGCTTTGCCCACACCGGTGCAGAACATGGGGCGGCGCATGCCAATGCGTGAAAACATGCGGATTGCGCTGTGCACACTGTCGACCTTGTGCACATAGACAATTTCATTTTCCTCTCGCAGCACCAAATGAATGGTTTCGCCGGTTTCGCGGCTTAGATGCTCCATCGTAGCGCGGGAACGCTCCACAATATCCACATTTTCAAGGATATAGCTCGACAGCTCACATAATTTCATGCCTGCATAATATTTGCTTGTCGCATTATCATGCAGCACATAGCCACGGGTTGTCATAGCACCTAGCAAACGATGCACGGTTGATTTATGCAGACCGGTTTGCGCACAGAGCGCAGAGATAGTAGTGCCATTTCGATTGCGGCAAAGGTTTTCCAGCAAATCGAATGCACGGTCTAGGGATTGGACAGATGCGGGTTCCGCCATAATAGCACACCTCGTTTTATATCATGAAACTTTGTTTTAGTATACTCTATTTTATCCAAAATTTCAAACAGAACTTTACACAGGTTTCTCTTCTCTTCTATCTTGTATTGCAGGCAAAATTCCGTATAATAGAGAGTATTCAAGAAAACAAAACAGCGTTTTATATTATGAAACGATAGGAGAGAGCACCATGACTGCGATAAAAGAGCAAATTGAACAACTGGGAATTGTACCGGTCATTAAAATCGATGATGCGGAGAAGGCAGTGCCGTTGGCACAGGCGTTGGTACGTGGCGGGATTCCTGCGGCAGAGGTCACCTTTCGCACGGCAGCGGGAGAAGAATCCATTCGCCGCATGGCAGCCGCATGTCCCGAAATTTTGGTGGGTGCGGGCACGGTGCTGACCATTGACCAATGCGACCGTGCCATTGCCGCAGGTGCAAAATTTATCGTTTGCCCTGGCTATGATGAAGCGCTTGTCGCACATTGTCAGGCACGTGGTATCCTCATCCTGCCGGGATGCGCCTGCCCGTCCGACATCAGTAAGGCCGTGAATGCGGGATTGGAAATTATCAAGTTTTTCCCTGCGGAACAGTCGGGCGGTATCACATTTTTGAAGGCGGTTGCACCGGTGTATCCAAAGCTGCGCTTCATGCCGACCGGCGGCATCAATGCTAAGAATTTGCAGACGTATTTATCCTTTGACCGTATTGTGGCGTGCGGTGGCTCCTGGATGGTGAGGGGCGATTTGATGGATGCGGACGGCTTTGATGAAATTGAAGCGTTGTGCGCAGAGGCGATGCACACGATGCTCGGCTTTGCATTGGCGCATGTTGGGCTCAATGCCGAGAATGAAAGCGAAGCACGCAAGGCGGCACAAATGTTTGAAACGCTGTTCGGACTCACCGCCAAGGAGGGCACAAGCTCTGTGTTTGCCGGCACAGCGGTTGAAGTCATGAAACAGCCGTATCTGGGTAAGCACGGACACATTGCGATTGCAACCAACAGTGTTCTGCGTGCAAAGGCATATTTGGAGCGCCGTGGCTTTACATTTGATGAAAGCACTGCCAAGTATTTGCCTTCCGGCAAGCTCAATGCAATTTACTTGCGGGATGAAATCTGTGGATTTGCCGTGCACTTGGTGGGCAAAGCGTAATTGCGGGTTCTCGTGTGAATTCAGAAAAATTTTGATACATAAGAAGGTGTTTTTATGAAAAAAATAGTGACGTTTGGGGAACTGATGCTGCGCCTTGCACCGAATGGCTATCATCGCTTCTTTCAGGATGACCAACTGCAGGCGACCTTTGGCGGCGGTGAAGCCAATGTGGCGGTATCGCTCGCAAACTATGGGATGCAAGCATCATTTGTGACCAAGCTGCCGAGCCATGCCATTGGGCAGTCTGCTGTCAACAGCCTGCGCAAATACGGCGTAGATACCTCTATGATTGTGCGAGGCGGTGACCGTGTCGGCATTTACTTCTTGGAAAAGGGCGCATCACAGCGTGGTTCGGTCTGCATTTATGACCGTGCCCATGCGGCAATTCAAGAAGCAGAACCATCGGAATTTGATTGGGACACTATTTTTACAGATGCAGAGTGGTTTCATTTCACGGGCATCACGCCGGCACTGGGTGCCAACATGGTGGAAGCCTGCAAGCAGGCCTGTATCGCAGCCAAGCAGCGCGGGGTCAAGATTTCGTGCGATTTGAACTATCGAGGTAAGCTGTGGACACGTGAAGCGGCACGGGTTGCCATGACAGAGCTGTGTCAGTATGTGGATGTTTGCATTTCCAACGAGGAAGATGCAAAGGATGTCTTTGGGATTGAGGCAGAGCATACCGATATTTATGGCGGAAAGCTGAATAAAGAGGGCTACAAGTCCGTAGCAAAGCAGCTTGCCGACCAATTTGGCTTTGAAAAGGTAGCGATTACACTGCGCACCTCTATTTCTGCAAGCGATAACGATTGGGCAGCGATGCTGTTTGATGGAGAAAGCTACTGCTTTTCCAAGGAGTATCATCTGCACATTGTGGACCGTGTCGGCGGCGGGGATAGCTTCGGCGCAGGGCTGATTTATGCCCTGCTGTCCGGCAAAGACACCCAAGCTGCCGTTGAATTTGCGGTAGCAGCATCTGCACTCAAGCATTCCATTGAAGGAGACTATAACTTGGTGACAGTTTCCGAGGTGGAAAAGCTTGCGGGGGGCGATGGCTCAGGCCGTGTCCAACGATAAAAATGCCTGCGTGCAAGATGGTCGCCTAAAGCCATTTTGTATGTATATACAAATCTCCTATTTTCTCCTTAAAAAAAAGCGGTGCAACACGTGAATAGTGTTGCACCGCTTTTTTCATAAAGATGATTTGCGAAATGTTGTCCGTTTAAGCCGGTGAAGTGGTTACCGTGACCCCAGAGAAGCTTGCTACATATGCGCCCGACAGGTCACGCAAGGCATTCGAGGGGGAAGAAGACGGTATGGTGTAGGAAATCGTAATCGTGGACGCACTGTTCAAATTGGGCAGATGGGTTTGCGTGTCCAGATTGAGGTCTACCGTGTATGCGTTGGTGGAAGCCACGTCCGTATCGAATCCACGCAGCTGGTATGCGGTTCCATCCACGGTCAGTGTGAAGTATCCAGCAGCCACAGAGTAGGTTTCCAGCTGCATCGTGTTCTCAAACCGCAGGCGAATATAATCGGGACCTTGGTTTCGGACAGCGGTTACCGTGGCGCTGGTAATCTGCGGCAGATAGGTGACGCTGCCGGTGTACGCAATCGGTGTGGTGGGGATGGTATCCTGTGCCCAATCGCTCATGCCGCTTTGCGGGGTATAGGTGACGCTAATGTCATCGTAAGCGGTATTGGGGGCAAAGGTGAGGTAAACATCCAAATCTTTATAGTTATAGCTATAATCCAAATCCGTGATGGCAATGACGTCGCTGCCGTTTTTCACGGTGAAGTCACTTGCAGACAGCTGCATGCTGTTGATGCTGATACACGGGGTGATGTGCGCATGGAGTGTGCCCTGCGATGCGTTAACATGCACTTGGTCAATGGAGAGGGTTGCAGGCGCAATTGGCAAGGTAAAGGTACTGCATGCGTTGTCATTTTGATCCTGTATTTTTGCTGTGCCAGGAGTATATTTCACAGAAACATCAGAGCTGGAAGAAAGTCCGCTGACGGTCAGCGCAACACAAGAGGCGGCAAAATGGCTGTCAGAGGGGTTGTTGGATAGGGCAACAGCATCAACAGAAACCCCCGAAACAGGATTGCCATCACTGCCGATAATGGAGAAATCACCAGTCGCTGGCACACTGGTTAAGTCCAGTGGTTCATCATTATAGAGATAGATTTTATCCATTGCAGCGTTGACATATGCAGAACCGTAGTAGTCGGGTGCGGTCGAATCGGTTGCAGACGCAGACGCCAAATCAAATGTGATTTGCGAAACTGCAGACGAGGTATAACTGCCGTTTTTGATGACGAAAGCAAGCTTTACCTTGTGGTTGCTCTGCGGGGAAATATCGGTATCAAAGGTATAGGTCTGTGTTGTGTCGGTGATATTCTGATAGCCGACATAATCTATATAGACATAATTGTCGGTTTGGGAACCGGTAGAGCTTCTGATGTCGGCATAGCCGCCAAGGACACCCGCAACAGACGCATCCCAGTTGTTTGCGTTGGTTTGATAGGCAATCATATAGACCTGTGCGGCTTGCTTGAGCTGCACCTTTGCAACAACCTTGCCGCCTTCAATGGTTGCCATGGGATAACCCGTTGCATAGTATTCGCCATCGTTCACAACCGAGGAAACACTGTCAATACCAGTATTGCGTACAACCAAATCAAAGGTTTTGTTCTGGGATGTCGAACCAGATGTCAGAGTAGCCGTTAAAGTCACACTGGCATCATTGGTTGTAGGGCGTGTGACGGTGCCATTCGTTGCGATGACGCCCGTGTCCGAAGACGCCCATGCAATCTGCACGGTGCTGTCGGTGGGGAGGGTTGCGGGCAGGGTTAAATTGGCGGTGACGGACTGTTCGCTGGTGTTTTGCCCCTTGATGGTGTCAAATGTCAGTAATGTGGTCATATCATCGGTGGCAACCACAGTGAAAGAAATTGCGGCGTTGCCGTTTGCGCTGGTATCCAGTATGGAATTTGCCGCCACAGAAAAGGTATAGCTGCCGTTTGCAGTAAACGAGATATTTGCGGCATCTGGTGTAATCAGCACGGTTTTTCCAGTGGTGTCGGTGCTGTCCAGAGAAAGTGTGCCATAAGAAATGTTGGAAGAACCATTGTTCATCAGCACCGAAGCCGAAGAGCCGATGGTGATGCGCTCGCTCATTACCATCTTGACTTGTGTCATGGCGCTGCCGGTGCGGATGGTGAGTGCATTGTTAGAGAAATTGACCGAAGCGGTGCTTACCATAGCGGACATTGTGCTGAGAGTTGGCGCAGTGCTGTCCGTGTTGGAGGAGTTGCCGCCGCTGCCAGAGGAAGAACTGCTGCTGCTGGAGGAAGAACCGCTTGTAGAACCAGAAGCGGCACTGCCGGAATAGTTCACGCTGCCAGCGCCAGCGCCCGACATCGCACTCGGCTTGACAGACAGAGTGGAATTGCCGCCCGCCTCTTGGCTGATCGCTGCATTTTGAATGGTGCCTGTGCCCGAGATGTCAGCGGCGGCGTTCAATGCCAAAGAACCAACGGTTGCACCATCCATAGCGATTTTTGCACCGCTGAAATCGTTGGTGACATTGGAAAAGCTGCCGATCAGTTCAATATCGCCTGTACCGATATACTCTGCGGGGATGGTTACCTGTTTGATGCCGCCTCCGGTCAGCTCCTGCGTCACCAAAATTGCACCCGTGTTGAGCGCCACGGCACTGATGTTGGTATTGCCGGAGGCGACGATGCGCACATTGCCATTGCCGGCTTTGCTGACCACAATGCCACCCTCGCAGGTGATATTTGCAAAATAGAGCGAGTGCTCGCCGCCGCCGTTGACAAGGATTTGCCCTGCAACTGACACATTGTCCAGATGCACATCACCTTCCCCGACCGAAGCGGCGATGGTCAAATCCCCTGTGATTTGCAGATTCTGCAGGGTCACACCCGGTGCGGTGATGGTGACATTTGCAGCCTCCTGTGTGTTGTCAGAAGAGCCATATGCGCCTGCAAAGCCATAGATGCGGGTGTTGGTATGAACACGGTCAAGCAGAACCAGAGATTCTGCTCGTGTAATGCCTGCAAGCGGGGTGATATTGCCGTTTGCACCCGTTACAAAGCCATTTTGGAGCATGGCAGCCGTGCCGTCCGCTGCCCAGGAAGATATATCTGCGGCATCTGTGACGGCAGAGAGCGCAGCGGTGTCGGTGTCTGCCGTCAGCCCCTGCAGCCTAGCCAGCATCACAAAGGCCTGCTCCCGTGTGATGGATGCGGTGGGCGAGAGGGTGGCTGCACTTGTGCCGGAGAGATAGCCTTCGTGCAGAGCAATGGCAGCCGCCTGATAATACCAATCGCTTGCCGAAACATCGGTGTAAGATGCAATTTCTGTGCCCGCCTGTGTATACTGCATCATGCGATTGACCAGAGTGATGAATTCTGCACGGGTGATGGGTGCGTCGGGGTTGACATTGCCTGTGGCATCGCCCTGCAAAAGTCCGTCATCCAGCCAGGATTGAATGGTGCTTTCTGCCCAATGTCCTGCATAGTCGGAGGTGGTGTCTGCTGCAAAGGATGGCAGAACCAAAGAGGTCACCATATACAGTGCCAGCAGAAAGGACAACGCTTGTTTACTTCGTTTTTTCAAGATACTCCCTCATTTCATTATATATCCAAAATCTTATATGTATCATACAATATCTGCTTTTCATTTGCAATAACAAGAAAAACAGTTTTTAATAGGAAGTCTTTATGAAAGAAAGGCAGCCCTCCTAAAAATGAAAGAGGGCTGCGACGTATCTTAGGTAAGCTGCAAATCAGCAATGCCGATGTTTAGCCCTTGACCTTCAGGCATGGAGAATTTCAGTGCACTGACACCGGTGACATCCACGGAGAAGGTTGTCGGCAGGCTTTCTAACGTGAGGTCAAAGGTTTTCAGGAGGTTTCCATCGCCGTAGATGCTCACGGTCTGTGTGTCATAGTCGCTGTTAGACATGCAGCCAATGACACCGCCGAGCGTGGTATAACGCCCCTCTAAATTGTAGGAAGCGTAGCTTGTGTTAAAATGGGAGAAGCTGAGCGCAATGCCGTTTTTATAGGTGCTGCCGCCCATGGAGATGCTGTCGCTGCCTGTTGAGGGGAACACTTCATAGTTATAGCCGGCATAGGGCGTGAGTGCGTCCACCAGCTTGGTTGCCACAGTGGTTGTGCCGCCGCCACCGGAATAGCCACCGCCTGCGCTGCTGTTATTGCCGTTGGTCAGATAGACGGTTTTGCTCGATTGGTCCCATGCAACGTTGTAACCCACGGCGTCCGCCACGGCACGCACAGGCAGATAGGTGGTGCCGCTGTAGATAAACGGCTCTACCGTCTGACCGGTTACATCCGTGGGAGTAAACGTTGTGCCATTGACGTTAATTCTAATGTCGCTGTAAGATACGGTCATGTTCTTGGTGTAGGCTGCAAAGGCGGGAATGGCGAGAGATGTGACCAATGCGGTGGTGACGACACCGGCTAAAAATGCGGGAATCTGCTTTTTCATTTCAAATGACCTCCTAAAATATGTACGGTTTTGGATGATAATATGTATCTGTGCCCTATCCATTTTCATAGCTTGCACGTGAAAGCTCACGTAGGAGTGTCCGTGGAAACAAGTGCCTTTCTTGAAAACTTTCACGTGAAAGCTATCACATTTATAAGATACCAGAAAAATGAAGGTACGTCAATTACACAATGGCAGTATCGAAAAATTTTACATTGTCATCTACGCAAAACTGCGGTAAACTAGATATACTTTACATCATCGGAACGCAAACAAAGGAGAGGCTACATGGAACGCAGACCCACTATCAAAACAATCGCACAAATCGCAGGCGTTTCTCATGTTGCGGTATCTCGTGCACTGCGTGGCTGTTCGGATATTTCCGCCGAAACAACGGCACGCATTTTGGCAATTGCGCAGGAAATTGGCTACACGCCAAATGCTGCCGCACGCAGCTTGTCCTCCCAGCGTGCTAGCTCCATCGGCATGATTGTCCCAACCCTTGCCGAGAATACGGCATACAGCGTGGTATGCAATCAAGTCAGCATGGAGGCGGCAAAGCACGGCTATTGTGTGATGCTGGGCAGCAGCCACCGCAGCTTGGCGTTGGAGCGCATGCACTGCCGCATGATGTGTGAAAATCGTGTGGGTGCGCTGATTATTGCCTCCTCCACCAGTGATGTTTCGCATATTCAGGAGATTTGCCATGGATTATTGCCGGTGATTTTTGTCGGGGGCAAAACGGGCTTGGAGGAAACCTATGCGATGACCTGCAACTATCGGCACAGTGCCACGCTCGTGGTGGACTATCTCTTTGGGTTGGGGCATCGAGATATTGCACTCTTTACCTATGCCCCTGAAAACAATACCATTCGGCAAAAAGAAGAAGGATTTGCGCACGAAATGGCACAACGTGGTCTTTCACCGCGCATTTATCGAGAAGGACACGCCGATGATACGAGCACGGCAGGGCACCAGCTGGTAGGGCGGCTGCTGGCAGAACAGGCATTGCCCACCGCCATCTGGTGTGCCAGTGATTTGATGGCAATCGGGGTGCTCAGTGCCCTGCGTGCAGCAGGTCTGCGGGTGCCGGAGGACATCTCACTCATCGGGCACGATGATTTATACGTCAGCAGTTTGACCGGCATCGAATTGACCACCCTGCACGTGCCCATGCAGGAGTTGGGGCAAGCCGCTGTGCAGCTTGCCATTGCACAGATAGAGCAAACAGAACAGACCCCGCACCAAATCTTTTTGCCCCGCTTGGTGGTGCGCAGTACCACCGCCCCCGTACGGCATATCAGTAGCCAATTGCCCCTGCAAAAATCGTGAGTGCCGCCCCGATAAGCAGATAAATGCCCACCAGCGGCGCATAAAAGCGTATCCATGCGCCATAGGAGAGTTCCCCGATTGCCATCACGCCATTGAGCGTGGTTGAAATCGGGGATGCCAGATTGGTCAGACCATCCCCCAACTGGAATGCATATACGGCGGATTGACGGGAAAGCCCCAGAAAATCTGCCATGGGCGTTAAAATAGGCAGGACAAGCGCCGCCTTTGTAGAGCCGGACGTAATCAGGAAGTTGATACACGCATTGAAAAAGAACATCCCCAGCAGCTGCACAGACGGCGGAAGCAGTCCAACCAACCGTGTCAGTTCATATGTAATCGTGTCTAAAATATTGCCGTCGGTCAAAATCAAGCGCATCGCTGCGGCAATGCCAATCACAATCACACCACGCATCATTCTGCGGCAGCCGTCTAAAAAGCTGTCGCAGATGTCATTTACAGACATACCCGCAGCAAGCCCCACGGCAACACCCAATATCAAAAATGTCACAACGATGTCACGGTTTTTCCATTGCCCAAAAGAGATGCCGATGGTCAGAATGACAAATCCGACAGCAAACACAAGCAGACTGCGTTTTTCGTGTGATTGCATCGCCGCAGGCGGCGGGAAATCCTGTACGGAGAGCCGTTCGTCTGTGTGGTGTTTTCGGTCATACAGCATAATATAGGCACTGGTTATCGCAATGAGAATGGGAAGCGTGAGCCACCGCAGCCATGCGCCGGAAAACAGCGGCAATTCTGCAATGCTCTGTGCAACGCCCACGCTGAATGGATTGAACACCCCTGCGGTAAAGCCGGCATTCACCCCCAATGCCACGGCAGCGATGCCGGACAGCCGATGCAGTCCCAATGTTTCTGCCGCTGCAATGCCCAGCGGTGCAAATACAACCGATGCAGTGGTCAGTCCCATCGTGAAGCCAAACACCGAAAAAAGGCTGACTAAAATCGGGATAATCCATAGCGCATGCCCACGAAAGCGTGCCAATGCCCGTGCGCATAGGGCGGTCAAACAGCCTGTTTGCAGGACAACGGCAAATGCACCGCCTGTGATGAGAATTAACCACATCAGCGAAGCGGTACTGGGCAAGCACAATGCCTCAAACAGCTTATGAAAAATCAGCCAAGGCGCAACTGGCTGCGATGCCACCCGCATGTAGCTGCCCGGCACCACCAGCGTTTGCCCGATGGTGTCATCGGTGACTCGTGTGAACTGTCCGGCAGGAATGAGATAAGTCAGCAGACTTGCCAGCAGCACCAGTGCAAAAAGGAGGATAAACGGATGCGGAACTTGGAGTTTGCTTCGTAATGTAGACCTCATAAGCGTGACTTCTCCCTGTATTCTCCCCAAAATTTAACCGCATGATAGCATAGTAATGGGGACAGATTTCTGCTAAAACGTTGCATCTTGCAGTATATATGATATCATTTTTAAATGAAAGCGATACGAATTGTTTGCAATTATTATAGCATAAAAGCAATCGCACACGCCAGTAAAATCCATGTAAAGCGGGAGAATGTTGTCTGAAAACGAGGAAGATAGATGCAAAAAAGGCGGTTTGGGAAAAAATAGAGGCTGCACAAAAGCATTTACGAGAAATCCCTGCTATGATATACTATTGTGTAACATCAGAGGCTGTATCCTGCATGAAAAGTAAGAAACTTGCAACCATTTGGCATGTAGTTGCGTGACATACACGCCATGCACAGCTTCTAAGGAGGAGGGACGGGATGTATCGGGTGCTGTTAGCAGATGATGAAATCCATGTGTGTCAGCTGGTACGACATTTGATTGACTGGGAGGCACTGGACGCTGCACTGATTGGCGTTGCCAACAATGGGGTAGAGGCGTTTGAGTGCATCGTGTCCCAAAAACCGGACATTGTCATTTCGGATATTCGGATGTCGGGGTATCATGGGATTGATTTGTTGGAAAAAACCCGTGCTTTGGGCATGAATTGCCGATTTATTTTGATTAGCGGCTATCGTCAATTTGAATATGCGCAAAAAGCAATTCAGCTGGGCGTGACCGATTATGTGGTCAAGCCGCTGAAAAAGCAGCAGTTGGAAGCCGCCATGGAAAAAGCAATCAAAGAAATCCAGCAGGATACCAGCGCACTGGAGCTGCCATCGCCCTATGTGCCCACTGTGGCAGGACCACGGCGCAATCGAGAGGAATTGATTGCAAGCATTCACAGCGGCGCCGTGTCCTTGGAGCAGCTGACCCAATCCTGCCTATCCGATGTATATGGCATACAGCTGCAAGGTGCTTGCGTGGTGTTGGCATGGAAATTTGTCTGCTATGGAGAAGCGTTTTCCGAAGAAGTGCTCCGCCTGCTCGAAAATAAAGCGGCACTGCATCTGGAAGCACAGGCACAGGAGTGGTTTCGTGCACATTTTTTATTGCGGCGGGACGATAAAATTTTTCTGGTCTGTGCCGTGGACAGCGCAGAGGATTTGCCGGGATTGGATTTGATGCTGGAAAGCTGTCAATCCGTGATTTCTATTTTTCACAATTGGAAGGCGGTGTTGGGATACAGCCATTTGGCGGCAGAAGAGCCGCTGTCTGTCCCGCTGGAGCGTGCGGCAGAAGCGGCGGAAAATCATCTGCTCACGGCGCAAACCGCCATTCACAGCGGCAATCACCCTGCACGTGGTCTGCGGGATTTTCGCAGGGTCATTGATTATGACGCATGCAACAGGCTGATGGCGGCAATGCAGATTTTGGATGCGGAGGCGGTGCGGCAGGAAATTGTGCAGGCATGCAAACAGTTGGAAGCGTGTCCCCAAGCGGCGGCAGAGGCGATTTATAGCTATGCGGCTTGGGTGATTGGTGCCATGAACCATGCGCTGAGTGCCTTTGAAACCGAGCGGACGGATGCCGAACGATATTTGAATCGGGTATCGCTCATGCAGACCCTGCGCCATGCGGTCAGCATCGGCCAACTGCGGCAAAAAGTGGTGCAGGAAATCGTGAAAAGCATCGAAAGCACCCGTGATTTTGTGCAAAATACGGAATACAAACCGATTCGGCAAGCCAAGCAAATGGTGGCACAGCAATATATGCAGCAGATTAGTTTGCAGGATATTGCCGCCGCTGTGGGGCTGAATGCCGTCTATTTGTCGATGCTGTTCAAAAAAGAAACGGGAACCAATTTTAAGGAATATCTGACCAATGTCCGCATTGAAGCGGCAAAGAAGTTGCTGCGGGAGGGCGAAAGCATGGTGCATGTTGCCGACAAGGTTGGATATAAGGACACAAAATATTTCAGCAAGCTGTTTACACGGATTGTGGGGGTCAAACCCACGGAATACAAAAAGCTGTATCATTAAGAGGGAACACCATGAAAAAACGGGTATATCATCTCAGTTTATCCAAACGTGCGGGTTTGCTGCTCATAGGCTTCGGCATATGTGCAGCAATTTTTTCGATAGGGGCGTGGTATCTTCACATCACGTGCAACACAGCGGCATTGGGTTTGCTTTTGGGCAGCATGTGCTTTGTGCTGCTGCTGTGGGCAGGGGTTTTAGCGCCCTTGCGGCAGGCGGAGCGACTTTTGCTGGAACCACAGGAAGAGGCGGAGGAGATGCCGTGTGCACAAAAAATGGAGGCTGCCTTGCAGCGGCATCCCATGGGACGTGCATTACTGGCACTGGAGCGCACGATTGGTGCGCAGTATACCGAAGATTTGCTCAGCAAACAGGCAACACTGGATGTGCTGCAAAGTCAAATCAATCCGCATTTTCTGTATAATACACTGGACTCCATTCGGGGACAGGCATTGCAGGAGGGGGCACGGGACATTGCGGACATGACAGAGGCGTTGTCCACTTTTTTTCGATATTCCATCTCCAATCGTAAGGGTACGGTATCCTTGGAGGAGGAACTGGAAAACGTAAAAAATTATTTTAAAATACAGCAGTTTCGCTTCAATAATCGCTTTACATTGGAGATTTTGCCGACAGAACGTGAGAATTTGGAGCAATGCCATCTGCCGAAGCTGACCCTGCAGCCGATTTTGGAGAATACCATTTTGCACGGCATGGAGGGCAAGCTGGGCGAAGGCACGATTCAGATACAGGTAGAAGGCACCGAGCATTTGATTCTCATTACGGTTTCGGATGATGGCATGGGCATGACAGAGGACACCCTGCTACGCTTGCAGGCAAAGCTGCGGGGGACGTATACCGATGCTGCGGGCAACGGCGCAGAAAAACAGCGCAGCACGGGCATGGCACTTTCCAATATTGTGCAGAGAATCCATTTGCTTTATGGAGAAGCCTATGGCATGCAGATTATGAGCACCTTGGGTGCAGGCACGGATGTGCGTATTACGCTGCCACGTGTCATACGGGATGAGGAACAACATGAAGCATGAAATTTTACGCACGTGCGGCGTTTCCGCAGAGCGGGATGGCAGACAGCGGCTGGAGCAAGTGGATATTTTGCTTTTGCAGGGCGAAACGATAGGCATTGTGGGACGAAGCGGTGCGGGCAAACATACGCTGTCTGCGGTGGTCACAGGGGAGGGCATACCGACCGAAGGCCTCATTTTGTTGGAGGAGCAAGCAGTGCAGCCCAAGGCATTGGCGGCGGCGGGGTTTTGCATTCGTGCGGAAAGTCGGCTGTTTCCATCGCTAACAGTTGCAGAAAATCTGCTTGCCACACACCGCACGGGACGGCTGCTGTATCGGAAAGAGAAGATGCGTGTGCTTTGCAGGGAAATCCTAACACAGTATGGCATGGAACAATATTTGGAGGAAGCAGTCGGTGCATTGCCGCAAAGCGTGCAGCACAGGCTGCTTTTGGTGCGCATCGCCTTGCAGGGCAAGCAGTTTGCCGTGCTACAAAATCTTGCAGGGCAATACAGTTTGCAAGAGCAAATGGAGCTGTGGGATACCGTGCAAAAAATCAATGCCCGTGGGATTGCCGTTTTATATTTGACAGAGGACTTGGATTATACGTTATGTCAGCTGCCGCAGTATGCCGTGATGGACAAGGGGCGCATTCTCAAGCGGCTTGCCAGCACACAGTCCGCCAAGCTGCGTACCTATCTGTATGGCTATCATGCACCCGCACAGTGGCAGTACAATCTTGCCTTGGGGCATACCGAGCTGTTTCGCCTGCAGGGGTATCCCATTATCGCAGGCGGTGTGTGCAGGATATTGGATTGTGATGGGGAAACACAGGCCTTGCGGCAGACACTGTGTCATGCGTGTGCGGCGCATGGCCTGCTGACGGCAGAGGTGCACCAGCAGATTTTGTTTGAAAGCTTTGTGGATGCCATGACCGTGCGGGATAACGTGCTGCTTTCTGCTGCACCACGGATTTCCGGCATTGGCTTTCATATCAAGCGGCGTATGCTGCGGCTGCTGCAGCAGGAATGTGTTGCCGAAACCGGCTTGAGCAATGTGAAAATGCTACAGGCATGCAGTAATCTGACCAAAAAAGAACGCTTGCAGCTGCTGCTGTATCGTTGGCGGCTGCGTGGGGCACAGGTCTATCTTTTTTATGCGTATGATAAAGAAGAGTGCTTGCTGTTGGAGCAGGTTTTGCAGCAGTTGTGTGACATCGGCAGTGCGGTGATATTTGTTTCGACCAGAGCCGAAGCACTGCCGCAGCAAAACACACCCTATATTGTGTGGAAAAATGGAAGATTGCAGGAGGATGCGTTGTGAAATACGGTTTGAAGCGGGGGGTTCCGTGGGTGCGGCTGCTCCTTTTTGTGGCGTTCATTGCGATTGCGGCAGGCATTGCACCGGGCTTCAATCATGCGGGGATGTATTTTAATATTTTGACACAGGCATCCCTGCTGGGCATTCAGTCACTGGGGATTTTATTTGTGCTGATTGCGGGATATATTGATTTTTCTATAGGCGCACAAACGGCATTATACGGCATTTTTTGTGCAATTTTAATGCGAATGCCGCATCTGCACGCCGTAATTGCCATTTTGGGCACGCTGCTGTTTGCGCTGCTGGTTGGTGCGCTGCACGGGTGGCTGATTTATACCCATCGGCTGCATTCCATGATTTCAACGATTGGCGTAACGGTCATGCTGTCGGGCGTGTCGTATATTCTTGCCGATGGATTGCCGATTTTTAAAATTCCGGAGGCATTGGAGCGGGGCGCCGCTTGGCATATTTGGAGATTGTCCTGCTCTTCTTTGACGTTTGCGCTGTTGGCGGTTTTGGCGGCATTTATCCTTGCAAAAACCTACTGGGGCAAGTTTTTTTATGCCATCGGCTGCGATGAAACGGCGGCGGCACGTGCGGGTGTGCCGGTACGCCAGACCTGCATGGTGGCATTTGCGCTGAGCAGCTTGTTTTGCGCCATCGGTGCCATTGTTTATGTGGGACGGATTGGGGTTGCGTCACCAAACGGCGGCGATTATTTCATCGTGGATGTGCTGACAGTGATTGCGCTGGGGGGCGTTGGCTTTTCCGGCGGCAAGGGCAAGGTGCTGCCCGTGGTGTGTGCCGCACTGTTTTTAACCATGCTGACATCGGCATTTGTGGCACTGCATCTGGCGTCCTATTATCAAAATGTCATAAAAGGTGCGATTCTTTTTCTTACATTATCAACAAAAATGGTGAAATCTTAATTTTACCCCTGTTCATGTGAAAATCCTCCCATTGTGGCGCAGGGCAAATCTCGATATGATAGAGATAGAAAACAAGAGATGACGGAGAACCATAAAGGGAGGTGGGTGCATGAGCGAGTTTGTCTTGGAAATGAATCATGTGAGCAAAAGTTTTCCGGGTGTGAAGGTGCTGGAAGATGTGACGCTCCAGATACGACCGGGCGAAGTGCATGCGCTAATGGGGGAAAACGGCGCGGGAAAATCCACGCTGATGAAGATTTTGATGGGCATTTACACACCGGATGCGGGCAATATCGTACTGCAGGGAGAGCCTGTGCAGATTCATAATCCAAAGGATGCTATGGCAAAAGGCATTGCGATGATTCATCAGGAGCTGAATCCGATTCTGGACATGCAGGTTTTTGAAAACATCTACATGGGGCGTGAGCTGCGCAAAGGGCTGTTGGTGGACAAAAAGACCATGATACAGGAAACCAAAGCGTTGCTGGGTTCGCTTGAAATTCCGATAGACGCAACGGCGTATATGCGGGATTTGAGCGTGGCACAATGCCAGCTGATTGAGATTGTGAAGGCGATTTCGCTGTCGTCACGTGTCATTATCATGGATGAGCCAACCTCTGCCATCACAGACCGTGAAGTGGAAACGCTGTTCAAGCAGATGGAGCGGCTCAGAAGCGAAGGTGTGTCCATCATTTACATTTCACACAAAATGGACGAAATCTTTCGGATTTGTGACACCATTACCGTGCTGCGGGATGGTAAATTCATCGGAACCGATGCGGCTGCCAACATGACGAATCAAAAGCTGATTCAGATGATGGTGGGTCGAGATATTACCGAGGTGTTCCCAAAGGCGCAGGCGGAGATTGGCGAGGTGCTTTTAGAAGTGCGAGCGCTTTCTATGGGCAAGCGTGTCAAAAATGTCAGCTTTGCGCTGCATCGAGGGGAAGTACTGGGCATTGCAGGCTTGGTGGGCGCTGGACGCAGCGAGCTGGTGGAAACCATCTTTGGCATGCGGGAGAAGAGCGGTGGCGAAATCTATGTGCAGGGCAAGCCGGTTAAAATCACGCATCCACGGCATGCCATTGCGCAAAAAATTGCGCTGATTACCGAAGACCGCAAGGTGACGGGGCTGAATTTGATGGGCAGTGTGGCAGAAAATATCACATTGGTAGATTTGGACAATCTTTTTCCCAATGGACTGATTGACCCCAAGCAGGAGAAGATTCTGGCGAAAAAATACATCGAAGAGCTCTCCATTAAAACACCGGATGAACAGCAAAGCGTAGGCAATCTGTCCGGCGGCAATCAGCAGAAGGTGGTCATTTCCAAATGGCTGCAGACCGAGCCGGATATTATCATTTTGGATGAGCCGACCCGTGGCATAGACGTGGGAGCGAAACGAGATATTTATCTGCTGATTGGAAAAATGGTGCAGGCGGGCAAAGCTGTAATTGTCATTTCCTCGGAAATTCCAGAGGTCATGGGATTATCTGACCGCATTATCGTGATGGCGGAAGGACGCTTGACCGGAGAAGTGGCACGGGCAGATTTTTCGCAGGAACGGATTATGACATATGCTGCAAAGTTTGGGGAGTGAAGAACGATATGAATGATTCGATGATGAAAAGAAAGCATTTGCTCAAAGATTTTGGGTTGATTATTGTATTTGCAGTGTTGGTCATGGCGCTGTCAATTATTTCAGGGGGCAAATTTGCGACCGTTAAAAACATGATCAATGTGCTCAAGCAAACCTCAGTAAACGGCATTCTGGCGATGGGCATGATGTTTGTCATCATTTCAGATGGCATTGACCTTTCGGTGGGCTCTATTGTCGGCTTGGCGGGCGTTGCCACCTGTATGTTTGCGCATCCCCTGGTGGCGGGCGAAACCGCAGGTCCCGGACAATACTGGTTTATTGTGCCGATTCTCGTGGCGCTGTTGGTAGGCGGCTTGGTAGGCGTATTCAATGGCTTTTGTATTGCGTATGGCGGCATCCCGCCGTTTATCGTAACGCTTGGCTCCATGACCATTGTGCGTGGACTGGCACTGATTGTGTCAGGCGGCTCGCCGGTGTATGATGTAACCTCCAAATTTGAAGCGATTGCTTCCGGCAAGCTGTTTGGCATCCCGTATCTTGCGTATTATTTGGTGGTTGTGGTAGCCATCTGTGCCTTTATTTTGAATAAAACCATTTTTGGACGGCGCATCTATGCGATTGGCGGCAACGAGGTTGCGGCGTCTGTTTCGGGCATCAATGTCAAGCGGCTGCGTGTCATTGTGTATACGATTTCCGGTCTGCTTGCAGGCTTTGCAGGGCTACTCGTTGCTTCCCGCACCATCACAGGCTCACCCACAGCGGGCACATCCTATGAAATGGATGCCATTGCAGCGGCAGTTATCGGCGGTGTGTCGATGTCCGGCGGTTCTGGCAAATGGCATGGCGTGATCATCGGCGCATTGATGCTGGCGGTCATCTCCAATGGATTGGACATTTTGCGTGTCAATTCCAATTATCAGCTGATTATTAAGGGCTGCATCATTATTTTTGCAGTGCTGATGGATATCAGAGGCAAGCGCAAAAAGGCATAACGGCGTTTTTGCATTGCTTTTGGGATATAGTTCTAAAACGAGTAGGGAATGAATGTTTAGGAGGAGTTTATTATGAAAAAGAGAGTACTTGCAATGCTTTTGACCGGTGCAATGGCACTTGGCATGACGGCTTGCGGCAGCACCACTACCGGCGATGCGGCAACAGGCGAAGCAGCACAGAGCGGCGGGGACAGCTATCGCATTGCGCTGTGCATGAGCCATCAAACCAATGCCTTCACCACAGCGGTTGCATCCGGTGCAAAGGCAAAGGGGGACGAACTGGGTGTCACCGTGGATGTATTTGACGGCAAAAACGATCAGGCAACACAGACAAGCCAGATTGAGCAGGCAATCAACTCGGAATATGATGGCATTTTGGTGGAATCGGTTTCCGTGGACGGCGTTGTGCCGGCAATCAAAGAAGCCAATGATGCGGGCATCCCGGTCATTACCGTGGTGCAGAAAATGAGCGGTCAGGATCAATATGCAGCGGCGTATTGCGGCGGCGATGATGCCAAGGCAGGCGAACTGCAGATGACCAAGATTTGCGAAGCACTGGGCGGCAAGGGCAATATTGCGATTCTGTACGGACCGATGGGTTCAGACGGTCAGCTGATTCGCAAGCAGGGCTATGATAAGGTGTTGGCAGAAAATCCGGATGTCACAGTTGAGTTTGCAGAAACCGCAAACTGGGCAACCGAAGAAGCTCTGTCTTTGGTAGAAAACTGGCTGCAGACTGGCACCGAGTTGGATGCGATTGTGGCGCAGAACGATGGCATGGCAATGGGTGCACTGAAGGCAGTGGAAGATGCAGACATGCAGGATACCATCAAGGTGTATGGCATTGACGCAGTCGATGATGCAGTGGCAGCGATTGCAGCAGGCCGCTTGACCGGTACCATTTCGCAGGATGCCGCAGGTCAGGGCGCATTGGGCGTGGAAACCATGGTTAATCTGCTCAAGGGTCAGACCGTTGACCCTGTGACCTATACCGAGTGCATCTGGATTGATTCCAGCAACGTGAAGGATTATCAGTAATATATTCGTACATGAACGCAGGAGGTGCAGGGCATATGCTCTGCACCTCCTGCGTTTGTTCGATTCGACCCGTGCAGTATCTGTTGGACAAGATACCGATGGACATTCAGAAATCCTTCGTGCAGTCTAAAAGGGTAATGTGTCTGTTGGCAGTGTGCAGGATGCCCTCCTCCTGCAGGTTTTTCAGCTCTCGAAACAGCGAAGGACGCTGTACGCCCAAATAGTCAGCCAGTTGCTTTTTGGTCATGGGCAACAGGATGGTTTCGGATTTTTGTGTGGCGGAAAGTGCCTGCAAATACTCCAGCAGATTTGCGCGCAGGGTTTTTCCCGTGTGCATCGCCAACTTCTGGTTGATGCCTTGCGCATTGCACGAGAGAATTTGCACGAATTGCAGTACAAATGGATACTGTCGCAGCAGTTCTTGCACGGCAGCTTTGGAAATGTGCAGCAGGATGCAGTCCTTCGTACAATACATGGTCATGGGGTAAGTGTTTCGTGTGCCAAACAGCAGATTTCCACCGATCACATCATCTTGTTGAAATGTAAACACAACGGTTTCCGAACCATTTGGTGCAAGCGAATATGCCACAACCCTGCCGGATATAATGACATCCATGCAGGTGCAAGTATCGCCTTGGTTGTAAATGGTCTGGTTTTTATGATAACTTTTCTGGAAAATCTTCTTTTCCGCAATCAACCTATCCAAAATGGTGTGCGCAATCGCAGAAAACAACGCATGGGTATACAGCATGGTTTGCCCCCCCTTTTTTTCGTATACTATATCAAAAAGAAACGAATGTGTCTATATTTTGATAGCAGCATCTCGTATACTGTACCCATCAAAACCGTTAGGAGTGAGTTTTTATGGATGTGTTTACGATTGCGATATGGGTGTTCACCGCAGGATTTCTGCTCTTTTCTGCACGAAAAGCACCAGAAAAAACGAGAGAATCCTTGAAAAAGGCATTTTTGATGGGAAAAGGCATGGCAGCTTCTATTTTCGCTGTGATTTTTGCCATCGGTCTGCTGCTGGCACTGTTGCCACCGGAGCAAATCGCTGCCTTTGTCCGACAGCAACCCACGTTTCTGGCAACGATTGCCGCAGCGATTTTTGGCACCATCACACTAATTCCTGCATTCATCGCCTTTCCGCTGATTGGAACGCTTGCCACAGCGGGCATTGGCATCATGCCTGCCGTGGCATTTTTAACAACGCTGACCATGGTTGGAGTGGTGACATTTCCGCTGGAAAAACAGGCGTTTGGGATTAAATTTGCCGTCACTCGAAATGTTTTAAGCTTTGTGTTCGCCATTTTGATTGCTGCGATGATGGGGGTTTTATTATGAAAAAGCTAACACATAAGATAACAGAAAATCGATTCCCAGTCTTGATGCTGTTGGCGTATCTCGTCCTTGGTGCGGTTCGTCCGCAAATCAGCATCACAGGGCTGCAAAACAGCATCTATTACATCAAAGAAATGCTGATGATTATGCCGGTAATCTTTGTGATGACCGCTCTGCTCGACAGCTGGGTGCCAAAAGACACCATTCTCAAATTTTTGGGCAAAAGGGCGGGCATCAAGGGACTGCTGCTGTCCTTCACGCTTGGCAGCATTTCCGCCGGCCCTATCTATGCCGCATTCCCTATTTGCGTGATGCTGCACAAAAAAGGTGCATCCATTCAAAATATCGTCATCATTCTCAGCTCTTGGGCGGTTATCAAAATCCCCATGCTGCTAAACGAAGCCAAATTCTTGGGACTGCCGTTTATGGGCGTGCGGTGGGTGCTTACCATCATTGCGATTCTGATTTTCTCTTGGATAAGTGCTAAAATTGTAAAGGACACCGATTTGCCGCAGGAAGTCGCAGAAGAGCCCATGGGCGTTTCCATTCATACGGATGCTTGCATGGGATGTACCTTGTGCACAAAGAAATACCCTGCATTATTTTATATGGATGGCAAAAAAGCGGCGGTCAGAACGGGGCAATTGCCAGATATGGAGCAACTACAGCAAACCATACAAGCCTGCCCGGTTCACGCCATTTCATATCATGCCGCCGTGCCGCAAGACAAGGACAACCGCTGAACAGGTGGTGGCATTTTTCAAACAAGAACGCACAAGGGAAGCTCCGTCTTCATGGTAAGGCGGAGCCTTGCTATGCCGCAAAAGACACGGCAGTCTTTTCAGTGAGAGCATTTGGCAGATTTTTTCTATCTTTTAATTGACTAATTTTCGCAGAAGTGCTATTTTAATATCAAAAGACTTTCTCGTGAAAGTGAGAACCTGTATTCATAAATAAGAGCAGGGGAAGTGGGGAAAGGGGAGAAATATGGAGTGTCCAAACTGTAAAAATCCCTTGTCTGCGCAGGACACCGTTTGCAGACAATGCGGGGCGCTGGTACCGCAATATGATGCGCCGGAAGGCTTTCTCTATGATAAGGACAGCGGGATGTATTATCGAATGGAGTATACGCCGGAGGGACAGGCGGTCGGTGCAACTTGGTTTGACAGCATCAGCGGAGAATATCAGCAGGTAGCCTATGACACACCGCCGCAGGAAGAAGCGCCGCAAGAAATATCGCCGCTGCAAGAACCTGTGATGCCGCAGGAAGCAACGCCGCAGTCAGCAGAAGCATCTGCGCCCTCGAAGGACATTTCCGTGCAAATGGAGGCCGATTCCGCAGCGATACCCGAAGGATTTGTACAGGATGCTAGCAGCGGCTACTATTATCAGGAGAGCCAAGCAGTGGACAATCAGACGGGTCAGCCGCTGCGGGCGATTACTTGGTTTTACCCGCAAACAGGGCAGTATGAGCGTGTGGAATATCCGCTGGAGAATCCGCAAGCACCCACCACACAGGCGGAATACGCTGCAGTCGGCGCACAGACACCCCGTTTGCAGCAGAAAAAAATCATCTGGATTGCGGTTGGGGTGGTTGTGCTGCTGCTCCTGCTTGGGTTGGGGGTTCTTTGCTGGAAAATGGGGTGGCTGCCCCAACAGCAAACCAATCGCACAGCGCCGTCCGCCACGGTGACAACCACACAGAAGGATGACGAAACTACCACGCAGGCGGTGCAGGAGAACGCACAAACGACACAGCGTGCCGAGGAGGACATCACATCGAGCCAATCGGACACTGCTTCGCAGGCAGAGGATGCCACGCCAAACGATACGCTGGCGATAAATTCGCTGGAGGATTTGCAGACTGCGCTGCTGCAGCTGAAGATAAAAATTGCAGCAGGCACGGTAACCGAGCAGGAACAGCAGGCGTTTGAGCAGGCAGTCGAGCAATTTATCGAGGTACATCCAGAGCAAGCGGCTCAAATTGAGCAAGTGCTCGCCACGCAGGACACAGCCGCCACGCAGCAGGAACCTGCCGAGGAAGCGCAGCCGTCTTTGCGCAATTGGGAGCAATGCGAGCTAACGGTTTCGGCATCCTCTACCCTGCCGCCTTCTGCAAACTATGACTATACGGCTGCCAATATATTGGATGGAGATGCAAATACCGCATGGGTCGAAGGGGCAGCAGGGTATGGCATAGGCGAATGGGTCATGCTGCGCACCGTCAGCGGGGAAACCGCACATTTGCAGGAGCTGCGCATTCGCACAGGGTATCAGCGCACAGACACCACCTATTTTGCAAATGCCCGTGTCAAGGATATTGCCGTGGAGTTTTCAGATGGCAGCCGTGTAAACTATACCCTGGCAGATGACAGGGCATGGCAGAGCATTCCGCTGGAAGGAACGACTGACACCAGTTCTGTTAAAATCATCATTCGTTCTATTTATGCAGGTTCGAAATATCAAGATACCTGTTTGGGAGGTGTTGTCTGCCGCTGAGTGTCATTTGGGCGTATTCCTTTGGACAAACATTTGCAAAAGAGTCATTCATACAAGGAGGATTTTCCAATGCCAGGCAATATTTTATCGCTCCCCGGCTCTTCCATTGAGTTGAGCGAAGGGGAAACATTGGTGCGGCAGTATCACATTACCACCAACAAAAAACCGAAAGCCCGTGGTGACGTTGCCGTCACCAACAAGCGCATTATCTATCAAGGCAAGGGCAAAACCAGTACCATCGTCAAGGAAGTGCCGATTGAATCGGTTTCCGCTATCAATACATATTACGGAAGCGGTTTTAAGTTTGGACTGCTGCTGCTGGGGATTGTTTGTATCATCGTGGGCATTGTGGGTATCGTCACCATTGTGATGCCCATTTTGGGGTTTGTTTTGGGTGCGCTGTGCTTTGCCAACAGCTTTAATTCCGGCTACAGCCTTAGCATCAAATCCTCGGCGGTGTCCGGCACGGGCATTGCTGTGGGTGCATCTGACATCAGTATTTCAAATGGCGGATTGCTCAGCAATTTGTTCTCCACCAGCGGGCAGGGGGCTGCGCTGGCACTCAACGCCGCCCCCACGAAAGAGGCACTGCAGATGATGAACGAACTGGGTGCCATCGTACTGGATTTGAAAACCATGGGAGACCGTGCCGTGGAAAAATGGAGCAGTTATGCGGCGCAGCCGGTCAACACCTCTGTGCTGAATGCAACCCTACGCTCTGCAATGCCGGACTTGAGTGCCATTAAGGAGAGCATTCCAAACATCACCATCACACCGAAAACACCGCAGCCGCAGCAATATCCTGCAAGTCAGTCGCCTGCCGCACCGACCCCGCCGCAGCGGCAGGCACCCCCACCGCCGCCGCCACCGCAGCGCATGGCTGCACCCATGCCGCCGCAGCCGTCTGCGCAGGAAGATAAAGGGTTTTTCTCATGATGTATCAAGCGGTGCTGGAGGGGCAGCAGCTACAGAATCTTGCCCCGGGGACCGTCATTGGCAAAGGCAAGGCACCGCGCGGGATTCGTGGACAGGACAACACTGGCATTGTGATTGACCCCACGATGCTGGGCAAGCATATCCTTGCGCTGGGTGCAATCGGCAGCGGCAAATCCAATTTGATTTACCATTTGATTCGTGGTGTGGTGCTGGATAGCATCACACCCGAGGATGTGGTGATTTTCTTTGATGCCAAAGGCGATTATTTGCAGGAATTTTATCGTCCGGGGGACTATGTCATTGGCAACCAGAAACGCATCGCTTCGGATAAAAATGTGGTGTTTTGGAACATCTTTGAGGATATTCTGGTGACACCGGAGGATGAGCGGATGGAAACTGTGCGAGAAGTGGGGACATCCATTTTCAAAAAGCACATCGACAATTCCCAAAGCCCTGGGTTTATCATGGGGGCACGGGATATTTTCTGTGCACTGATTGTTGCTTTTTTGCGGGACAGCGAACGAAACGGAAAGGCCTATCACAATCGCTTTCTCAAGAATGCCTTCAACAGCGCAAATGCCAAGGTGATTCGGGAAAAATTGCAGCAATATCGCGACCTTTCTTGGGCAACCAGCTATATCATGAGTGAAAACAGTGCCACCACACAGAGCTATCTCTCCCCCTTGTTTACGGTGGCGCAGGAATTGTTTGTCGGCTCCTTTGCAGAGCAGGGCAATTTTTCGATGCGCCGTGCGGTGCAGGAAAAAGGCGGGAAAAGCATCTTTTTGGAGTATGATGTGGCATCAGGCAATACATTAGAGGCGATTTATACCGTTCTGATTGACCTTGCCATGAAAGAGGCGTTGGGGCAGGGAAAACCAAAGGGAAATGTGTATTTTATTTTAGATGAATTCCCCCTCATTCCAAAGCTCAATTATATGGACAATGCGCTGAATTTTGGGCGTTCCTTGGGCGTGAAGGTGATTGCGGGCATTCAAAATGTTGGACAGGTAGAAAATACCTACACGCAGCCCTTGGCGCATAGTCTGCTATCTGGCTTTGGCACGATGTTTGCGTTTCGCTTGTTTGACGAAAAGAGCCGGCGCATCATTGGGGACCGACATGGTCGCAACCGAAAGCAAATCAGCATTATGGCAACCGCCTCCTACAAGGGGATGCAGGAGCAAATTGTAGACGGCAGTGCTGTTGAGGATTGGGATGTCACGAAACTGGACATTGGACAGTGTATTGTGTCCATGGCAAGCGAAGAACCGTTTCGATTCTATCCGGTTTTGTATCAATAAGGCATGATGGAGCGAAAGGGAGGCTGTTTGCATGGCAGAGCAATATGATATGCAAGAGGACGAGCGATACGACCTCTGGGCAGAAACAGACCAGATGGAGGATGGAACGGCAGAAATGAGCCAGTTTGCGCTTGAAAATGCACAGGCAGATGCTGAAGCCGGATATTTTGGTGACAGTCATGTGTCGGATGCGGACGCTGGCTCCTTCGGCAATGCGGAGGACAGCAATGCGGATGCTGGGTTTTTGGGAAGCATAGATGCTTCGGATGAAGATGCGGGATGGCTGGGCAATGAGGATGTGGCGGCGAGCGAGATTGGCTGCTGGGGCAATGAGGACACCACGCAGGACACGTATGAGGCGATGTCTGCGGGGCAAGATGAGGATGCAAATACCGCTTGGGATAGTGATGCGGCAGACAATACAGACTATATGGAGCAGAATGCAGCCAGCTTTGATGCCGAAATATTCAACGAAGAGGGCGGTTGGGATGCGGGTGTGTTCAACGAAGAGGGCGGCTGGGATGCGGGCGTATTCAATGAAGAAGGCGGCTGGGATGCCGGCATTGTTGACGCAGACTATGGCTGGGATACGGTCGAATCCTTTGCGGGAGAGGGCGTATGGAGTGCATGGGGTGACACGGCGGACACCGTTTCGGATGTCGATTATCTGGAAGATGAAAATGCGGCCTATTAGGGCGATGTTTCCCGTGTGTTTGGGAAAAATGTGTGCAGATTCTTATATAGGGGATAGAAAAGACACCGTAAAGCCTGCGTGTGGCGGCATGGGGTGTCTTTTTTGTGCGTGTGGCAGATAGAAAAACTGCTGCAGCAATCGGGATTGTTTTGTGATGGCAGATACAAAATAGCGGTCGATTTGTGTAGGGAGTGCACAGAAATCCCACAAAGGCATATGGCAAAAAGGCTGAAAAAGCAGAGGGTTTTCCGTAAACCTTTACAAAATTGCGTATCTCCGTGAAAAATCAGCAAGGCAGGATTGACAAACGCTAAAAATGCAGTCATAATAACATCATCAGCTAAAGAGTACGCACTCTCTATTAGTTTGAGGCGCAAGTAGGAACTTATGGAAGGGCTCTTAAATGAAAGTAACAATCAAGGAAATTGCAGCAATGGCAGGGGTGCACCCCTCAACCGTCGATAAAGTACTGCATAACCGTATTGGTGTGAGTGATGAAGTGCGTAAGCGTGTGAAAGAAATCATCGACCAAGTGGAATACAGTCCGAATCCAGTGGGACGTGCCCTGCAAAAGCAGCGAGTGACCTTTCGGATTGCAGCGGTTTTGGTCAATGTCGATGCAAAGGACTATCTGCAAAGAGGACTGGAGCGACAAACCCGCCGCTGGACAGGATTTGATGTGCAGCTCACGTATTACGAAACATCCTTTCGCAATATTACGGAGCAGGCACAAATCATTGAAACGCTCATTGATGAGCACGTGGACGGCATTATTTTAAGCCCCATCAATTCGTATGCGGTGCGCAGAGCGGTTGACCACGCCATAGCGGCAGGGATACCGGTCATCACCACCAATTCGGATTTGGAAAACAGTCGGCGCACTTGTTATGTTGGGCAGGATGGCTCCCGTGCAGCACGGGTTGCGGGGCGCTTAATGGGTGAGTTCCTAGGAGGGCAAGGAAAAGTTGCCGTGGTAACCAGTTCTATCGATTCGGAGCACAACAGCTATTATGTTCGGGTGCGTGAGCAAGAATTTATCACATTTTTGCAGGGCGAATATCCAAACATCGAAATCGTAGAATGGCTGGAAAGCATGGAAGACCCACAGATTACATTTTCCAAAACGAAGAAGCTGCTGGAGAAATATCCGGCACTGAGCGGCATCTATATCACCTGCGGCGGCGTGGCCGAGGTCGGTCGTGCACTGCGTGAAACGGGGCGTGACAAGAGAGTAAAGGTGCTGTGTTTTGAAGACTATCCGGAAATTTTGGATCTGATGCGAGAGGGAATGATTACCTGCACGCTGGCAAGTGAACTGGAGAAGCAGGGTGAGCTTCCGCTTCGCATTTTGATGGAATATTTGGTTTATGGAAATAAGCCAACCGAAGAAAAAATCTTTACAGAGATTAAAATGCTGGTCAAAGAAAACTTGGTGTAAACGGCGCATATTCTTTTGCAAATTTCTGAAAGGAAGTTTGCAAAAAGCCTTTACCAAAGAACGAGAACGTACTCTAAACCATGAAATAGTTTGGATTTCATCAGAAGAACACGTTGCGTGACAACGCAGCGTATATTTTGGACAATGAAAGAGTACGTACTCTTTTAGAAGTATATTTTTTTCGTTTATTGCGAGTGCGTACTCGTTGTAAAATAGAGCGTGTGAAAAGAAGGAGGATATCAAAGCGTATGAAAGGACAAAGCACGGAATATGTGCTGGAGATGCAAAACATCGTCAAAGTATTTCCGGGGGTGCGCGCACTGGATGGCGTGAATCTGAAGGTACGTCCTGGAAAGGTGCATGTCATCTGCGGTGAAAACGGAGCAGGCAAATCGACTTTGATGAAGGTCATCAACGGCACGTATGTCGCAGACGAAGGCGAAATGTACTTCAAGGGCAAGTCTGTTGGCGCACATACGGTTCAAGATACGATTCAAATGGGGATAGCAATGATTTATCAAGAACTGAATCCGGTTCTGGATATGACGGTTGCAGAAAATGTTTATCTTGGACGAGAACCGATGAAGGGTGTGTTTGTGGACTACGGCAAGCTGTACCAAGACACACAGGAACTGCTGGATAAACTGAATATTCCATACAATGCGCATCAAAAAATGCGGGAGCTTTCGATTGCAGGACATCAGCTGATTGAGATTGCAAAAGCGATTTCGATGAATGCTTCGGTCATTATTATGGACGAACCATCCTCAGCGATAGCCGATGCGGAAATCGAAGTGCTGTTCGGACAGATTTTTGCACTCCGTGAGCAGGACGTTGCGATTTTGTACATCACGCATAAGATGGATGAAATTTTCCGCATCGCAGACGATATTACTGTCATTCGTGACGGACGCTGGATTGATACCGACCTCGCCAGCGAATATGATGCCAACAAGTTGGTGTCACTCATGGTTGGCCGTGAAATCAGCAACGTTTTCCCGAAGGAAACCGATATTCCGATTGGGGACGTGGTGCTGGATGTCAAGAACTTCACGCAGGAGAAGAACGATGGCGGACGCTTCCGCAACATCAATTTCCAGCTGCGTGCCGGTGAAATTCTCGGCTTTGCCGGCTTGGTTGGCGCAGGACGCAGCGAGCTGATGCGTGCCTTGTTTGGGCTCGACCCGGTTTCCTCCGGTGAAGTATTCCTGAATGGTAAAAAGCTCAATATCAAGCACACCTCCGATGCCATTCGAGAAGGCATTGCGATGATTAACGAAGACCGCAAGGGCTATGGCTTGGTTTTGGAGCGCAGCATCCATGAAAATACCGCATTGGTCAATCTGGATAAGTTCGTTAAGGGCGGCTTGATTGATGATAAGGCAATTGATGCAAAGGTTGACGAGATGGTAAAGCTGTTGCAAATCAAAATTGCCAACCAGAATGTTGAAGCGAGAACGCTGTCCGGCGGCAATCAGCAGAAGGTTGTTTTGGCAAAGTGGCTGATTGGGGACGTGAAGGTTATCATTTTGGATGAACCAACCCGTGGCATTGATGTCGGCGCAAAAAGTGAGATTCATAAACTGATGTGTAAATTTGCACGGCAGGGCATGGCAATCATCATGATTTCCTCTGAATTACCGGAAATTCTGGGCATGAGCGACCGTGTTGTGGTCATGCAGGAGGGACAAATCAACGGCGTTTTAGAGCGTGCAGACGCAACACAAGAAAGCATTATGTATCTTGCAACGAAGGGGAGAGGTTAAAAATGGGTCAATCTACGGAAAAGAAAAGTTTGAATTTTGGCGCACTTTACGGAAAGTACGGCATCTTCATCATTTTAGTGGTTATTTTTGCACTGTCCAGTATTGGTGTAAAAGGGTTTTTGAGCGAATACAACCTTTCGAGCGTGCTGCTGGCTATCACCTGTACAACAGTGCTTTCGTTCGGTGCAACGTTCATCATCATTTTGGGACACATTAACGTAGCGTATGGTTCAGAAATTGCACTCATCGGCTGTGTGGCATGTATGGTTGCAGTTGCGACCGGCAGCACATTGATGGCAGTGCTCGTGGGCGTGTTGCTGGGTATAGTGTTTGGTTCTCTGAACGGCTTTATCATCACAAAGTTTGGGATTCCGGCATTTATCATGACTTTGGCACTGACTGAAGCCGCACGCGGCGGCGCAGTTATCGTGACCAAGGGTCAGACCATCTCCGGTCTGCCGACCTCCTTCACGGCACTCGGACAGGGCTATATCGGACCATTTCCGATTGCGGTAGTGATCATGCTCGTGTTATTCGCACTTTGCTGGGTTTTGCTCAACAAGACCAAGTTTGGTCGTTACATTTATGCAGTAGGCGGCAACATCAATGCGGCAGAAGCGTCTGGTATCAAATCCAAGCAGGTTGTACTCAAGGCATTCATTTTGGACGGCATTTTGACCGGTATCGCAGGCATTTTGCTGATGGCACGCATGAACTCTGGTGTACCTGGCGCAGGTGTTACCTATGAATTCGATGCGATTACAGCGGTTGTTGTTGGCGGTACATCTTTGGCAGGCGGCTCGGGTACCTTGGTGGGCACTATTTTCGGTGCATTCATCGTTGGTATCATCAACAACGTGCAGACCCTGCTCGGCGTGGACTCCAACATCCAGCGTATTGTAAAGGGCTGCATTATTTTGGCGGCAGTTATCATTGACGTTGTCACCAAGAATGCGGCAAAGAAGTCCAAGTAAGCAAAACATGCGGCGCAAAGGCGTGCAAACGCTTGTGTGATAGAACAAACAAGAGAAAACGGAGGAAAGAATTATGTTTAAGAAAAAATGTATCGCTATGGCACTTTCCGGTATGATGGCACTGAGCGCATTGGCAGGCTGCGGCAGCACCTCCAGCACAACGGATACTGCAGCTGGCGGGGCAGATGCAGCAGCGGTAACCGATTCCGCAGCAGCACAGGATGTGAACATTGGTTACGTCAACTTGGCAGATACCGACGTATTCTGCATGTCACGTCGTGATGCATTTAAGGAAGCCGCAGAAGCAGCGGGCTACAGCGTGGAAGCAACTGACGGTAACAATGACGTACAGAAGCAGATTGACCAGACCAAGTCTTTCATTGCAAAGGGCGTAGATGCGATTATCATCGTGCCTTGCGATGCAGCAGGTATCGTTCCGGCGGTACAAGAAGCAAATAAGGCAGGCATTCCGGTTATTTTGTTCGGTAACAATGCAACGGGCGCAGATGACCTGAAGTATACCTTCATCGGCTCTCCGCACTATGATTCTGGCTACATGCAGGGCGAGTATTTTGCAAGCATTTTGCCGGAAAACTCCAATATTTGCTATTTGGCAGGCACAGCAGGTCTTGACCATGCAGTCATGCGCCGCAACGGCATGAAGGACGCATTGGAAAAGGCTGGACGCACCGATGTCACCATTTTGGATGACCAGGACGGCGACTATGTCAAGGACGAAGGCATGCGTATCACCCAGGCTTGGATTCAGACCTTTGGTGAGGGCGATGGCAAGGTGAAGTTCAACGCAATTATTGCAGCAAATGACCAGATGGCATTGGGCGCAATGGAAGCATTGAAGGGCGCAAATCTGCTGACCAACGCAGGCGAAATCAAGATTTCCGGCATTGACGGCACAGCAGATGCAATGCAGGCAGTTAAGGATGGCTTCATGGCACAGACCGTTCTGCAGGATGCACCGGGACAGGGCGCAGCAGCTGTAGAAACCATTCAGAAGATTCTGGCTGGCGAAGACCCGGGCGCAGAAGTAATGGTTCCTTATGTTTCTATCACCAAGGACAACGTAGACCAGTATTTGAGCTAAGAGAGTAAAAGAGAAACTGTGTTCGGTGCCCGTTTTGGGGGCACCGAACCATCAAAAGCATATAGCGCTTTTAACAGGAGGAAATAGTGATGGCAGATTTGAGAATTGGACTGGTTGGCACGGGTGGCATTGGACGCACCCACATTGAACGCATTAACACCAAATTACAAGGCGCAAAGGTTGTGGCTTGTGCAGACCCATCCGCAGCTTTCGGCATGTCTGTGGCAGAGCAGTTCGGCATCAAGGGATATGAAGACCCGATTGCGATGATTAACGATGCAGACATTGATGCTGTGATTTGCACCACAGCGGACGCATTCCATGAACAGTTTGTTATGGCAGCGATTGCGGCAGGAAAATATATTTTCTGCGAAAAGCCTTTGGCACCGAAGGCAGACGCTTGCCGCCGCATCGTAGATGCGGAAATTGCAGGCGGCAAGAAGCTGGTGCAGGTTGGTTTCATGCGCCGTTATGACGCAGGCTATCGCCAGTTGAAGCAAGCGATTGCAGACCGCACCTATGGTGAGCCGCTGCTGCTGCACTGCGCACACCGCAATCCGGCAGTGCCGACCGATTATGATACCCCAATGGCAGTTGAAAATTCTATGATTCATGAAATTGACGTACTGCGTTGGCTGCTTGGCGAAGACTATGCAACCGCAGAAGTTCGCTTTGCCAAGGATACCCGCCGCACACACGAAAAACTGCGTGACCCGCAGATTATGATTCTGACCACCAAGTCAGGCGTTCGTATTGATGTGGAAGCATTCGTAAACAACGGCAATAACTATGAAATCAAGTGCGAAGTCGTTTGTGAGGATGCAGTGCTGAATCTGCCGGAACCGGCAAATATTCAGGTCACTGCAAATGCACAAAAGGGCATTGGCATTCACAAGGATTGGTCCACTCGTTTTGTGGACGCCTATAATACAGAATTTCAGGAATGGATCAATGCGACCAAGGCAGGTCGTGTAGATGGTCCAACCGCATGGGACGGTTATGTCGGTCAGGTAACTGCGACAGCAGCCTCTCAGGCACGGGATACACAAACCATCGTTACCATTGCGTGCGATGAGATGCCCGCATTCTATCAATAAAGTCCATATCAGTTCTACACTTACTCTTCTTTATGGACGATGCTGCAGAAAATCACTGCAGCATCGCTCCACAGTCCCAAAAAATGCACCTATTTAGGAGGTTATTTAACTATGAAACTCGCAATTTGCACAGATGTATTTGCAGATTTGTCTTTCACTGAGATGTTGGACAAGGTCAAGAGCCTTGGCATCGATGCAGTCGAAATGACGGCTGGCGGCTGGGGTGCAAGAAAGCACGTCAACACCGCAGAACTGCTGGCAGATGACAGCAAGATTGCCGCATTGCAGGAAGAACTGACCAAGCGTGGTATGCGTATTTCTGCACTGAATACGTCCTGCAACCCGACTTGGCCGTCTGAAACCGGCAAGGAATACGCAAAGTCGATGTATGACTGCGCAACCTTGGCAGGCAAGCTCGGCGTGAAGAAGCTCGTTGCGATGGCAGGTTTGCCGGCAGGTTCTCCGAACGATACCACCCCGAACTGGATTACCTCCACCGTTTCTTGGCCGGATTTCATGGCACCTGCTTATGAATACCAGTGGGATGTAACCATCAAGTTCTGGAATGAATTCATCGCACACTGCAAAACCTGCGGTATTGAACAGATTGCCATCGAAGAATTCCCCGGCACGATGGTTTGGAGTGCCGAAACCCTGCTCAAGCTGCGGGGTGCAACCGACCCGATGCTCGGCATCAACCTTGACCCGTCTCACATGGTTGCACTGGGTGCTGACCCGATTGCAGCGGCACGTGCACTCAAGGGTTGCATCTTCCATGTACACGGCAAGGACGTTCGCATTGAGCGTGGCTTGGCAGATGTCAACGGCATTCTCGAGCCGAAGCCGGTTACTGAATCTGCGGACCGTGTCTGGAACTATGTTGCAGTCGGTTGCGGCAAGGATTTGCAGTGGTGGAAGGAATTCTTCTCCGTTTGCCACATGATGGGTTATGACGGCGATGTTTCGCTGGAAATGGAAGATTTGACCATGACCACAGAAGCAGGCGTGCTGACCTCTATCGATGCACTGCGCCAGACCATCAGCCAATAAGCACAATTCACGAAATCCCCGTGCGGGAATTCTTAAATACCTTTCGCTCACCTTCTATCTCTACACTTTTTCAAAGAAATGCAGCGCACTGACATGGTGCGCTGCGTTTCCACAATTCAAAAAAGGGGTTTTACATTATGAAAATTGCATTTGATGTCGACGTACTAGCAAAACAAATGAGCATCAATGACATGGTGCATCAGGTTGCAGATTGGGGCTACAAGTACATTGAGCAGTCCCCGCACCCACGCATCAATCCATTCTATAAGCATCCGCTGTTCTCGCAGGAATGTGAGGCAGAATATCGCACCGCACTACGCGAAACCGGCGTGGAAATTTCCTCGTTTATCGTGGTGTATCGCTGGTCTGGTCCGACCGAGGAACAGCGCCTGCATGCGGTTGCAAACTGGAAGAAAATCGTGGAGCTTGCGGTCAATATGGGTGTACAGGTCATCAACACCGAGTTGTCCGGCGACCCGAACCAGCAGGAGATTTGCAATGGCATGTGGTTCCGCTCGATGGAAGAATTGATGCCGTTGTTTGAAAAAGAAGGCATTCGTGTGGAAATTCAGTCCCATCCGTATGATTTTTGTGAGCTGAACAACGAAACCTGCGACATGGTCAAGTCCTTCCGCTCCAAGAATCTGGGTTATGTCTATTCTTCTCCGCATGGCTTCTTCTATGACCAAGGCAAGGGTGATGTGCGCTCCATGCTGCAATATGCAGGTGACGAACTGACCCATGTGCTGTTTGCAGACACCTACAACCAGACACTGGACACACGCTATATCGCAAATCCGCCCTGGCTCAATGCACACGGCAAGGCTGACATCACCATTCATCAGCATCTGGCGATGGGCGAAGGCGATGTGGATTTCCCGGGCATCTTTGAAACCCTGCGTGACATGGACTTTGCAAATAAGCAGATCCAGTCCAATGCGCCGAAGCTGGGCGGTGACAACATCGCTTGCGTTTCGTATTTCGGCTTCCCAGAAAAGATGGCAACACAGGCACCGGAAGCACGGGAACGCATCGAAAGAGAGCTGCTCGGCAAGTAAAGGTGTCTAAAAAAACCACCTGTGCACCATCATTACGCTGGCAAGGTATTTTTTGTGAATGAACGTCGGTCAAGATGATTGAATTGGATGGAAAGCTCTGATGCAGTATGATAGAAATATGCCATCAGAGCTTTTCGTTTTATTCTTTTTCAGATTTTGGCGGGAGGGATATGTTATGTTAAGACGCAAGCACACACAGAAAACGAAAAAGAGAAAACACAATATTTGGAACAATCTTGACATTGCCAAGAAGCTGTTATATGGATTTCTGCTGGTTTCTTCCATTGCAGCGGTGGTGGGGGTGGTAGGAATTGCAGGCTTGTGGAGCATGGGGCAGGCAGATAAAAAGCTGTATGAGGAAGGCAGTGCCCCTCTTATTGATTTGACCGATGCCATCAATACGGTGAACAATATGCGCATTCAGCTGCGTGATGCGGTCGTTTACACCGATTATCCCAGAAGTGTGTCGGATTATGAAACGAATTTCAATACGTTATATGCGCATGGGGACGAAGCCCTGCAGGCATATGCAGCCTCTATCCGCGATACTGATACACGGGCACTGTGTGAGGAAGCCATCGAGCTGTATCACAACACCCTGCAAGCGACAGGAGAAGAGCTTTTTGCGGCGGCAAAGACGGGTAGCTTCATTCAAGCAAGAAACGCCGGACATAAATACGAAAAAGACATCGAAAGCATGTTGGACAAGCTGAACCAGTGCGCAGAAATGCAGGTAGACAGCACCCGGCAGTATAGCAGTACCAACGCCACGCTGTCGAAGGTCTTGATTGTAGTGATGTTCCTTGTGGTTTTGGGCGGCATTGCGGCGGCAATTTTCCTGGGCAGATATATTTCCAAAATGATTAGCCGACCCATTCGTGAGATGGTCAGCGCAGCGCAGGAGCTGGCAGAAGGCAATGTTGAAATTGATGTGCAGGCAACCAGCAAGGATGAAATCGGTGTCCTGGCGAATGCGTTCCACCAGATGATTGGCAGCATTCGGGAGCAGGTGCAGGTGGTCAACGCCCTTGCCAATAAGGACTTAACCGTGCAGTTTGTCCCACGGTCACCCAAAGATACCATGGGGATTGCGCTTGCACAAACCCTAACGGACTTGAATGCGATGTTTGCAGAGATTCGACTCGCAACAGGGCAGGTGAGTTTGGGCGCAGAGCAGGTAGCAAGCGGTGCACAGGCGTTGTCGCAGGGAGCAACCGAGCAGGCAAGTGCGATTGAAACGCTGTCCATGTCCATTACAGATGTTTCCGAGCGTGTGGAGCAAACTGCCGAGAATGTACAGCAGGTGACATCGTATGTGGAACAAGCGGTGGATGGCGTGGGGCAAGGCAATCAGCAGATGCACCATATGCTGGAATCCATGAACCGCATCACGCAATCCTCCCATGAGATTGCCAATATTATCAAGGTGATTGATGATATTGCGTTCCAAACCAATATTTTGGCACTCAATGCAGCCGTAGAAGCGGCGAGAGCAGGTGTTGCGGGCAAAGGCTTTGCCGTGGTTGCCGATGAGGTGCGCAATTTGGCATCCAAATCGGCAGATGCAGCCAAGCAAACCACCAAATTGATTGAAGACTCCATTCGTGCGGTGCAGGAAGGCAAAAAATTGGCGGATGATACGGCTGTGACACTGGAACAGGTGGAGGAAAAGGCGAGAAAAGTCAAGGATAGTGTACAAAATATTCGCACGGCTGCGTTAGAACAAGCAACAACGATTCATAATATCACAGAAGGCATTGAGCAAGTGTCCGATGTGGTGCAGATGAATTCGGCAACGGCGCAGCAAAGTGCGGCGGCAAGTGAGGAGCTTTCCGGACAGGCAAACATGCTGCAAGGGCATATCCGAAACTTTCAGATTCACATTGATCCAGAAGCGGAAGCGCACGCTTTGTAAGGGCAGATAAGCGATGGTTCATCCAGAGCATGGTATCCAGAGAATAAACGGCACGATACGCCCTTGGCAGGCGCATCGTGCCGTTTGTGTGCAGCAGCATATGAACAGAAACCTGTGAGACATCTATACAAAATCCGTCTAAATCGACAAAAAGAGGGAATGTGATGGATGTATTTTATCCGTATTCGCCCTTTGTAAAAGCGGTTAGCATATGCTACAATAAAAGAATAAAAACAATTGTAGGGGCGGTTCTTCTGCCTGTTACAAGCACTGCAATGGCGCGGAGGTTGTGTTGTCCGCCCGCTGCAGTGCTTTTTTTATGTAGAATGCTTAGGAGGATGTTAAAATGACAATCGAAGCACTTTATCACACTTTACAGCAGGAATTTGCAAAAATCGTGCAGGAAAATCATTTGTCGCAATCCGACATTGCCATCACATCGAAGGCGTTATCACCTGAAGAGGCGATTGGACGGACAGAACGCAAGGATTTTCCCATTTTGACGGGGAAAGAAGTGATGCTGCAGGCGCAATTTAAGGATGCCGCCGGACAGTCCTTTACAGATGCTCCAGCGGCGTTTCAAGGCAGTTTGGAAACGGTGCTGGCAATGGATGTTGCGCACGATGCGCATGCAAGGGGTATTTTCATTGCAGCCTTGAACGCCGTGATGTGTCATTTGGGACTCATAGAAAAAACCGTTCACTGCAAGAATGAAGAACCAGAACAATGCGCACGCCAACTCATTCCATATCTGCAAAAAGCTTATGGTTCACCGAACATTGCGCTTGTAGGGTATCAGCCTGCGATGCTGGAGCAGTTGGCAAGCACCTTTGCAGTGCGTGTATTGGACTTGAATCCGGAAAATGT
This sequence comes from Intestinibacillus sp., assembly GCA_963663775.1. GTDB lineage: Bacteria > Bacillota > Clostridia > Oscillospirales > Butyricicoccaceae. The sequence goes on from OY760624.1 coordinate 1,139,190, forward strand.
ACATCAGGTGCGGCATCATGTGCGCATTGAGCACGGCGTGGAGGATTATGCGGCGGTGGTGTTGGATTGGGCGGATGTGGTTTTATGTACCGGCAGCACGTTGTGCAATGGCTCGATCGTCAATTTTTTGGAGATTGGAAAAAACGTGGAGTTCTTTGGGATTTCTGCCGCAGGTGCATGTCATATCTTGGGACTTCCTCGCATTTGCTTCTGCGCCGAATAGCGGTGCCATACAGACGCAAGAAAAAACAGCCCACCAAAGGATAGAAACGCTATCCTTTGGAAGACTGCTGCATGATTTTGCGGGATGGGGCAGAAAGTGGTCACAGACTGCGGTTATGCATGCACACCAAACAGCACAGAGGTGGCTTTCATCACAGCAACCACTTCGCTGCCAACGGCAAGTCCCAATTCCTGTACCGCATCCATAGAAATGGTTGCGCTGATGGTCTGGCTGCCAACCTGCACGCTGACAATGCTATTCACCGCACCCGTGGTGATGGATGCAACTGTGCCAGCGAGCTTGTTGCGTGCGCTCAATGTCAATGCGCCGGTACCAATCATCACTTCGGTTGCTTTGACAATGGCAACGGCTTCGCTGCCAGCGGTCAAACCCAGTTCCTTGATGGCATCCAAAGAAATGGTGCCGGACAGCAGCATACCATCGCAGTCAAGGGTGACAATCCCGTTGACAGAGCCCTCTTTCACGCGGACAACCTTACCTGCGAACTGATTTCTTGCACTGATTTTCATATCTTTTACCTCCATAATTTGTACGATATACGGTTAAAAACCCTCTTGATGAAGCTAGTATACGGCAGCTGTCGGAAAAAGTCCAATCATCATATTTTATATGTGCCATAAGCATTTACTTATAGAGTGCCATATCCAAAGGAGTTCGCCATGACCAAACGCCATTTATCTGTATTTTTGCAAGTCTGTAAGGAATGCAACATGACCCGTGCAGCCACCGTGCTGTATATGACACAGCCGGCAGTCAGCCAGACCATTGGCGAGCTGGAGAGCTACTACGGTGCGCAGCTGTTTGAGCGAAACGGGAAGAAACTGCAGCTGACCGATGCGGGCAGAGCCTTGCAATCCTATGCCCAAGGCATTTTGCAGCTGTTTGATGCGGCGGAACAAAATCTGCATGCGGGAAAGTTCACCACCCTGCGCATAGGTGCCAATCTTTCTGTTGGCCGAACATTTTTGGTGGATGCTGTGAAGCAGTTTCAAAAGGAAGCGCCGTTGGTGCGGGTGCAGGTGCAGGCAAGTGGCTCTAAAAAGCTGCAAAAGCTGCTGTTGGCGCATGAAATTGCGTTTGCATTGATAGAAGATACACGCCTGGACAGCAATTTGGTCTGTACCCCGTTCTATGCTGACAAACTGGTAGTGGTCGCAGCAACAGATAGTCCCTATGCGTCCGCCAAAAAATTGCTGTTTGAGGATTTGAAAGATGCAGATTTTCTGCTGCGGGAGCGTGGCGCAGGCGCACGGGATGCGCTGGACCATTGGCTGCAGCTTCATAATATTCGGATTTATCCCTTGTGGGAGAGTGCGGATACCGAATTGCTGGTGAAAGCGGTGCAGGCGGGAATCGGCATTTCTGTGCTGCCCTATCTTTTGGTGAAAGAACATATTGAGCGGCATGAAATTGCGCCCGTCTATGTGCAAAATCTGCCGTTAAAGCGAAATTTGAACATTGTACATCATCGCAACAAGGAATTTTCAGCAACTGCTGCACATTTTTTGGAGGTGCTGCAAAAGGGCATTCCGTCATGAATGGAGGTTGCAAGAAGGTGCTAAATGCGGTATAGTCATACTATCAATCGCATGAATGAGTGGATATATGACATTGCAGCAGCTGAAATACATGATAAAAATTGTCGAATATGGATTGATTACCGAAGCCGCCAAACAGCTTTTTATCTAACATCTAAGTATTTCCAATGCAGTGAAGGAACTGGAAAATCATCTGGGCATGGAACGCTTCTGCCGTTCTGCAAAAGCCATCCCGCCAGCTGTGCGCCATCTCCACACAGCACTATGCGTTTTTCGTCAATGCCTTTGCAGAGCTTGTGCGAGGAGAAAACGAAAAGGAGATTGCAAAATTCGACACAGACCGTGAAGCGCTTTATAGGGAACATTGTCGCTGCCGACAGACAGGCAACCAATCCCCTCCCACAAGGCTATAAAGCCGCGGGAGGGGATTGGTTTATGCGTTTATTTCACATGATTCAGCGCAAATGAATGCAGGTCTTTACAGGGTTTCTACATCCGCCTTGCCTGTGACGGCAACAGGGGCTTTGTAATTGCGGAAAGACTCTTCAATTTCTTCTAAGGACTTACCGCGGGTTTCCGGTGCAAACTTGTAGATGAAGATAGCACCGAGAATGGAGCAGACTGCAAAGGAAATAAAGGAGCCGGACAGCCCAACATGCTCGAGCATAATGGGGAAAATTAAACCAACGGTGAAGTTGCAAATCCACAGGCAAAATACCGAGATACCCATGCCAATGCCACGCAAACGCAGGGGGAAGATTTCAGACAGCACCAGCCAAGCCAAGGGGCCCAGACAGCCCTGGAAGAATGCCAAATAAATGACGGTGCAGGTCATAACGACAGCGGGCAACATCGGAGAGCCCTGCAGCACATTTGTGAAAATGGACAATGCAAGCATAGAAGAGGTTGTGCCTGCAAGACCGGTTAAGAACAACGATTTTCGCCCAAAACGATCCCCGAGATAGTGAATGAACAGCCAAGTTGCAGCAACGGAAATCACACCGTTGCCAATATTGGCGATGAGAGCAACCTTTGCACCCAAGCCGGATTGTTCCAAAATGGTGGTGCCATAATACATCATGACGTTGATGCCTGCACTCTGCTGGACAAAACCGATGCCAATGCCAATCAAGACAAGACGGCGAATCCACGGCGTGGACAATTCCTTGAATGTCGCATGATTCAGATTGCGCTCCGCTTCAATGTTTTCATTGATTTCACGCAGTTCTGCTTCTGCCTCTGCCGCAGAACGGATTTGACGCAATACCTCCAACGCTTTTGCCGTCATGCCGTTTGCGGCAAGCCAACGTGGGGTTTCCGGCACCATCATCATGCCAAACCACAGCGCAATTGCAGGAATAGACGCCAATACAATCATATAACGCCACACACCGGCGTTGTTTCCAAATAAATTACCCAGCGCTGCATTAAAGCAGTATGCAAGCAGCTGACCGGATACAATCATCATTTCATTTTGCGTGACAATGCTGCCACGCATATGGACAGGAGAAATTTCTGCCAAAAAAGTTGGCACGATAACCGATGCACCACCCACTGCCAAGCCTAAAATAAAGCGGAAGGGAATGATGACTTGTGCCGAGGGCGAGAAAGCACACCCAAGGGTTGCAATGAAAAACACCAATGCCAGCATTTTGATGACGGTTTTTCTGCCGAATTTGTCCGAAAGTCTGCCGCCGACCATTGCCCCAAATGCTGCACCAAACAGCAAAGCACTGGTCACCAATCCTTCGGCTGCTGCAGAAAGATTTAATTGGTCAGGTTCTTTCATAAAAGTAAGAGCGCCGTTCAATACGCCTGTGTCATATCCGAAAAGAAGACCGCCTAAAGTCGAAATTAAGGATATTTTACGCAGGGCTTTTTCTTTTTGTTCCATCTTTTTTACCTCCAAGAGAATGCCTTGATATAGGAATGCTATGTTTTTTGCAAACACCATGGCAGCAAAACAGGGAAATTCTATGAATATACCTATTTTGCGAAATACAAAGGTTGGTTTCATCTCTTTTGAAAACATCGAATCTTCGTGTAAGTGGCGTTTGGTGCTTGCTCGTTGCAGCCTGTCAGAATCATAAAATTTTGATGGCGCACCATCGTTGCTTTAGAATTTCTACAGGCTGGTATTGTGCAATTTTTACCTCCCTTCATAAAAAGAGTACGTACTCGTAGTGTGCAAAAAAATAACTGCTGGCAGCAGCAAGGCTACAGCGTTTCCGAAAAATCTCTCTCAAGACCCCAATCCATTTTGTCGCACAGCAATAAAACCCCCGGCATGCTGACAATGACATTTTGTGATGCAAAATGCTTGTGGGAAAGGGGATGGTTTGGCTTTACGAGTACGTACCGTTTTCTTTGATTACCGCTATTATGCAACAAGTTCATGCGTTTTTCAATCTCTTTTTTTGTTTTTGAAAATATTTTGGTAATGTTGTTTTACTGATGCAGAGTATTTTTGTATAATTCGCATAACTGTTTTCGGGATTTCTATTGAAGATGCAAATATAGAAGAACCCGTTTCTGTAAAAGAACACAGAAACGGGTTGGTGAATTTGGGATGCCATAGGCGCAGACTTCTGCCTGCATATCTGTACAAGCAGAAGTCCGTACGGTAGGTGTTTGGCTACAGCAGACAAAGGATTACTTGCCTGTGTTCTCAATAATCTTGATGCCGTCATCTGTGCCGACAATAATCCGCTTGCACATATTCAGGAACAGACCCGTTTCCAGCACGCCAACCATGCCCTGCAGCTTTGCCGCCACATCCGCAATATTCATAGGCGCACCGAGGTGTAAATCCGCAATATAGTTGCCGTTATCCGTAACAAAGGTCTTGCCGTCCTTGACACGCAGAACGGGCTTCAGTTCGAGTGCGTCCATTTGGCGCAGCACATGCGTATAGCCATACGGCAGGATTTCGATGGGCAGCGGGAATGCGCCAACAGCATCTACCAGCTTGCTGTTGTCCATAATCCAGATGACTTCCTTTGCGGCAGAAGCCACAACCTTTTCGCGGAAGAGTGCGCCGCCGCCGCCCTTGATTGCATTGAACTGCGGGTCGATTTCATCAACGCCGTCAATTGCCAAATCCAGATATTCTGCCTCTTCAATGGAAATCAGCGGAATGCCAAGCGCTTTCGCCTGCGCTTCCGTTGCATTGGAGGTCGGCACAGCACGCAGATTCATACCGCCTGCAACCAGTTTTCCGACCGCTTCCACCATATAATAAGCAGTAGAGCCCGTGCCAAGACCGATGGTCATGCCGTCCTTGATATATTCCGCTGCTTTTTCGCCTGCGATGCGTTTTTGTTCCATAATAGATAAAGCCTCCTCTGATATTGCATACATAAATTTTTATAAAAGATGGTCTCCTAAAAGCATAGCACAAATCCTAGCAAAAGAAAATCAAGATATGCGAAACTTGCAGATAAATTTTCGATTCCGTATGGCTATTTTCCTTTTTAGGCACATGTGTCGGTTGCTCAGTGCAAGGAGAGCAGTTCCCGCACCTCCTGCTCGGTCATTTTTGCAAGGAAGCTTTCGCCCGGTTGAATGACAGTTTCGATGAGCCCCCGCTTTTTTTGCTGCAGTTGATAAATTTTCTCTTCGATGGAGTCCTTGGTAATCAGCCGAATGACCTCCACCACCTTGTCTTGGCCGATGCGATAAGCACGGTCGGTCGCCTGGTCCTCTGCTGCCGGATTCCACCAAGGGTCTACATGGATCACCATATCCGCTCCGGTGAGATTCAGCCCTGTGCCGCCCGCCTTTAACGAGATGAGAAAAATCTCTGCTGCCCCTGCATTGAAGCTGCTGACCAGCCGCATGCGTGCGGCAGCTGCGGTGGTACCGTCCAAATAGAAGTGCCGCAATCTCGCCTTATCCAGTTTTTCTCGAATCAGCCCCAGCATGCTGGTGAACTGTGAAAAAATAAGAATTTTGTGCCCGCCGTCAAGGGCATCGCCCAACACCTCCATCAGCATCTCCAGTTTGGCGCTGTCTCCCTTGTAGTGTTCTAAGAATAGGGCGGGATGGCAGCATATCTGGCGCAGTCTGGTGAGGATGGACAGGATTTTAATTTGGCTGCGGGCAAAGCCGTGGGAGAGAACCTCTGTTTCAAATTCTTTTTTGGCGGATAGGAGATGGGCGTTGTAGAGCCGACTCTGCTCGCCGCTCATTTCCACCGTCATTTTACATTCGATTTTATCTGGAAGCTCTTGTAGGACATCTTTTTTCAGCCTGCGCAGGACAAAGGGGCGAATATGTCGCCCAAGCTCCTTGAGCGCAGCCGAATCTTGATGTTTTGCGATTGGCGTTTCAAATTTCTGCAAAAATCTGCGGTGCGAAAGCAGATAATCCGGCATGATAAAATCAAAAATCGACCACAGCTCGGTCAGGGTGTTTTCAATGGGTGTGCCGGTTAGCGCAAAATAGCTGTTTGCATGAAGCCGCTTGACCGTTTTGGCGTTCTGGGTATGGGGGTTTTTGATTTGCTGTGCCTCATCGATGAAGCAATAACGGAACTGCTGCGCTTCATAAGCGGTGATATCGTTCCGCAGTGTCCCATAGGAGGTCACTACAATATCATAGTCTGCCATACAAGACAGCTTGCTCTGTCGCTCCGCTTGTGTGCCGGAGATCACCAGCACATTCAGCTGGGGGGCAAATTTGCAAACCTCCTCCTGCCAGTTGTAAATGAGGGAGGTGGGAGCGACCACCAGGGAGGGCATGCCTTGCATATCAGACAGAATCAGCGCAATGACCTGCAGGGTTTTGCCAAGCCCCATATCATCCGCTAGAATCCCGCCAAAACCGTACTGTGAGAGGGTTTTGAGCCACTTAAAGCCAATTTTTTGGTATTCACGGAGTGTGCCGCATAATCCATCCGGCACGGGAAATTCCATATCCTGCGGCTCGCAGACATCCTGCACCATCTTCTTGAAGCTGCGGCTTCGTTCTGTCGCAAGCACATCGTTTTCCCGCAGCAGGCTGTCGAGATACATCGCCCGATATGGCGGCAGGGCAATGCTGCTTTGCGCGGGATTGACGATGTCCAGCTGATCCATCAGGTTCACCGCAGCGTGTATCTCGGGCGAACCCAAATCGACAAAGCTACCCGAGCGCAGTCGATGATACCGTTTTTTCAGCTGATAGGAAGCCAGCAGCGCAAGCAGCTCGTGTGTGTCCATCTGGGAACCATGAAAACGCAGCTCCAGCAGTCCGTTATCATCACGGAGCCGCACGCCTGCGGAGAGGATTCCGCTGCTGTGGACATGCAGCTGTCGGAACGCATCCGAATAGTAAATCTCGGCGAGGTCGCACAGCTTGCTCACACCTTCCGCCACAAATGAAAAGACATCCGCTTCATTTGTCAGGATATAGCCTGTGGATGTCGGTTGAAAACCAAGGTGCTCTAGCATACGCAGAAGCTGCTGTTCCTCTTGTAGGTTGCGAAGCAGTGTTTTGCGCTGTCCAGTGGGCAGGATAACCTTCTGCATGGGGTGAAACTCCAGCTCACCATATCGGAATACCACATCTGCACAAATTCCGTTGTCATCCTTGTCCAGATATAGGTGCTTCTCCAACGGTGCTTGGTAATAGTCCTTGGAAATTTCGGATGCCAGTGAAACGGTTGCAATGTTTTTTAATACGGGAAGAATATTTCCGAAAAATTCCTGCTCACGGGCGCTTGGAATGCGGATTTCGCAGACTCCATTCTCCGCAAAGCACTGCAGCAGCGGGAAGACAGCATGAGAAAATGCCGTGTCAACGTGATAAATTGCATCGGAATGGTAGATATAGGAAGAATGATGGTCGAGCCCGCAACAGGCATCCCCGTCGAGTGTTAAGGCAAGTCCCGAGTCGCTATCGCTTTTGTCTACTCGCAGCGAAAAGGGTGGGCGTGCCTCTATGATTTTGATTTTCGAAATGGGGTGGTCATCAATGGAGAACGCAAAGCTTTGATGTCGCATCACCTTGAGAAAGCGCAGCAGATTGGCATTGCTCAGTAGCATCCGTCTGTCGTTTTGAAACACAGAGTGGCTGGAGGGTAGGTAATATGTGGGCGAGAGCATACGCTCATCCAAATACGCATCCTGTATAAGTGCAAATAATTTTTCGGAAACCTCATCAAATACAGTCTCGTGGGGAAGGAAGGTGAAGTTTTTTCCATAAGTGAGTGGGGTTCCAGACTTGGCGCACTCGATGAGCTGCCGAATGTTTCGCATCACATAGGGTCGCTCTCGACCGATGCCAAACTCCAACCAGCAACTCTTTTTTCCGTAGAACGAGTAGCACAGTGTCGGCACAATTCTGACATATTCCTGCGGCGAAACAGTGGAAACTTTTTCCGCAGCAAAGGTTCCGAAAAAGTCGAATAGCGCACGAGTGCTTGCAGGCAACTGTGCGGGATGGCTGAAATATTCCGCCCATTGCGACTGTATACGTTTGAGTACCGCCACAATGTGTTTGCAGGCGCCATGATAGGTCGCATATGCCGGACAATCGCAGGTGTAATCTTCGATTTCTTCTTGTGCAGAAATCCAGATACGGGTGTGATATGGGAGCGAGCCCTGCACAAGAGCAGAAAATACCCGTTGCGAGGAATCATACACCAGTTTTTTTACGCAGCCTCGGCGATAATATGCAGTGCCCTTGCTGTAAGTATCTGCATAATCTGCTGCATTTCGAATATCCTTGTCCGTAATCATAGGTCAACCCCTTGTAATGCCTGCCACAGCGGCGAATGATGATAATTCCATTATAATACTAGGGCCGCGGTAGAAGCAAGCCTCATACCGTTGCGTATCACAAACCGTCTACTCGCTTGGATGCTACGTTCGGCCTGTGGACGCTATCAAATCTGGTAAAGGGTGTCCTTTTTGGGGCTGTCGGCTATTGAAAAACCGCATTCGCCGAAGAAAGAAAAGAGATTAGACGAATCTGTCTAATCTCTTTTTCGATTTATCGCTATATTTCTTCTCCAATGTGTCCGATATTATATCTGCACTTGATTTCAATATCCACTGCATAGGTATCGTTTTTGGGAAGCCGCTTTTTGGTAAGATAATTGTGCAGAAGGATAATCGGCAACACGCCCTGTGTTTTTGTATCTTGACCGATGGCGAAATCGACAACGCCCTCCTGCAGCATGCGCAGATTGTTTGGGCTCAGGTCATGCACAATCACGTGTACCTGACCGACGGCATTTGCTTTTTGCAGCGCACGATAAATTCCGGTACAATCCGGAGAGGGCGAGTAGATACCTGTTAAATTGGGATGCACTTCCAAGTGCCTGAGGACAATGCGTTCGGCAAGCGGCTGGTCTTGATAACAATACTGGGTTTCTAATATTTCCATGTGGCTTTGCAGCTGCGAAAATTCCGATAAAAAACCAGTAAGGCGTTGGCAATGTGCAAAATGACCATTGGTTCTGTCTGCAATCAGCAAAATTTTTCCGGTTTCTCGGGTGGAAAGTTTCATGAGTGCAGCGGCTGTTCTGCCTGCCGCCAAATCATCCGGACCTACGTAGGCAATGCGCTTGCTTTCGGGAAGGTCTGTGTTGAAGGTTACAACGGGAATATGGTCGTGTGCATCCAGTTGGTTAATCTTGTCCCGCAGCAAATCACTTGCCAAAGGCATCAATGCCAGTCCGCTGACATGTTCTTCCTCAACCAATTCATTGATGAGTGCCAACTGATGCTGAACATCCACTCCTTCGATGGAGCGCAAAATGATTTGAGAGGAAAGATTCTCCATCTCCAAAGACTTTCTGCCGATTTTTGAAATCAAAGCTTTTACAAAATCAGACGTAGAAGAATGTACCACAATCCCGATACGTATGGGTGAATCCGGCGTGAAGCTGGCATTTCCAGTATGCTTGGGCACATAGCCTTGTTCCAATGCAACTTTACGGATTTTTTCTGCCACTTCTGTGCGAATACCACTTTTATGGTTGAGCGCACGGTCTACAGTTCCGCGGGACACATTGCACAATTCAGCAATTTTATTGATGGTAACGGACATTTTTCACCCTCACCTTTGTTAAAGAACGATATTTTGTAAAAATTTTCACCTTTAATATATCATGTTTTTTGTAAAAATACAAACAGAAAGCAGAATACTCGCCAAAATACTTTTCAAATATCACAGTTCCCAACAGTGAATTTGGGAATTTTGAAAATAGTCCACGAAAGCAAGAAACCACAATTGTAGGAGTATACGATAAAAAGCACGAAACTTTCACGTTTTCGTGTTTTTGTTGAAATCTTAATTTTCAAGTGCTAGACTATCGTTGTTATCTACAAAAAACCAAGGCTCCAATGCAATGGGTTCGTTCAAATGTGCAATCATTTGGATTGCTGGATGTAGATGGCTGGATTTATAAAAGGGAGGATATCAAAGCGTATGAAAGGACAAAGCACGGAATATGTGCTGGAGATGCAAAACATCGTCAAAGTATTTCCGGGGGTGCGCGCACTGGATGGCGTGAATCTGAAGGTACGTCCTGGAAAGGTGCATGTCATCTGCGGTGAAAACGGAGCAGGCAAATCGACTTTGATGAAGGTCATCAACGGCACGTATGTCGCAGACGAAGGCGAAATGTACTTCAAGGGCAAGTCTGTTGGCGCACATACGGTTCAAGATACGATTCAAATGGGGATAGCAATGATTTATCAGGAACTGAATCCGGTTCTGGATATGACGGTTGCAGAAAATGTTTATCTTGGACGAGAACCGATGAAGGGTGTGTTTGTGGACTACGGCAAGCTGTACCAAGACACACAAGAACTGCTGGATAAACTGAATATTCCATACAATGCGCATCAAAAAATGCGGGAGCTTTCGATTGCAGGACATCAGCTGATTGAGATTGCAAAAGCGATTTCGATGAATGCTTCAGTCATTATTATGGACGAACCATCCTCAGCGATAGCCGATGCGGAAATCGAAGTGCTGTTCGGACAGATTTTTGCACTCCGTGAGCAGGGCGTTGCGATTTTGTACATCACGCATAAGATGGATGAAATTTTCCGCATCGCAGACGATATTACTGTCATTCGTGACGGACGCTGGATTGATACCGACCTCGCCAGCGAATATGATGCCAACAAGTTGGTGTCACTCATGGTTGGCCGTGAAATCAGCAACGTTTTCCCGAAGGAAACCGATATTCCGATTGGAGACGTGGTGCTGGATGTCAAGAACTTCACGCAGGAGAAGAACGATGGCGGACGCTTCCGCAACATCAATTTCCAGCTGCGTGCCGGTGAAATTCTCGGCTTTGCCGGCTTGGTTGGCGCAGGACGCAGCGAGCTGATGCGTGCCTTGTTTGGGCTCGACCCGGTTTCCTCCGGTGAAGTATTCCTAAATGGTAAAAAGCTCAATATCAAGCACACCTCAGATGCCATTCGAGAAGGCATTGCGATGATTAACGAAGACCGCAAGGGCTATGGCTTGGTTTTGGAGCGCAGCATCCATGAAAATACCGCATTGGTCAATCTGGATAAGTTCGTTAAGGGCGGCTTGATTGATGATAAGGCAATTGATGCAAAGGTTGACGAGATGGTAAAGCTGTTGCAAATCAAAATTGCCAACCAGAATGTTGAAGCGAGAACGCTGTCCGGCGGCAATCAGCAGAAGGTGGTTTTGGCAAAGTGGCTGATTGGGGACGTGAAGGTTATCATTTTGGATGAACCAACCCGTGGCATTGATGTTGGCGCAAAAAGTGAGATTCATAAACTGATGTGTAAATTTGCACGGCAGGGCATGGCAATCATCATGATTTCCTCTGAATTACCGGAAATTCTGGGCATGAGCGACCGTGTTGTGGTCATGCAGGAGGGGCAAATCAACGGCGTTTTAGAGCGTGCAGACGCAACACAAGAAAGCATTATGTATCTTGCAACGAAGGGGAGAGGTTAAAAATGGGTCAATCTACGGAAAAGAAAAGTTTGAATTTTGGCGCACTTTACGGAAAGTACGGCATCTTCATCATTTTAGTGGTTATTTTTGCACTGTCCAGTATTGGTGTAAAAGGGTTTTTGAGCGAATACAACCTTTCGAGCGTGCTGCTGGCTATCACCTGTACAACAGTGCTTTCGTTCGGTGCAACGTTCATCATCATTTTGGGGCACATTAACGTAGCGTATGGTTCAGAAATTGCACTCATCGGCTGTGTGGCATGTATGGTTGCAGTTGCGACCGGCAGCACATTGATGGCAGTGCTCGTGGGCGTGTTGCTGGGTATAGTGTTTGGTTCTCTGAACGGCTTTATCATCACAAAGTTTGGCATCCCGGCATTTATCATGACCTTGGCACTGACCGAAGCGGCACGCGGCGGCGCAGTTATCGTGACCAAGGGGCAGACCATCTCCGGTCTGCCGACCTCCTTCACGGCACTCGGACAGGGCTATATCGGACCATTTCCGATTGCGGTAGTGATCATGCTCGTGTTATTCGCACTTTGCTGGGTTTTGCTCAACAAGACCAAGTTTGGTCGTTACATTTATGCAGTAGGCGGCAACATCAATGCGGCAGAAGCGTCTGGTATCAAATCCAAGCAGGTTGTACTCAAGGCATTCATTTTGGACGGCATTTTGACCGGTATCGCAGGCATTTTGCTGATGGCACGCATGAACTCTGGTGTACCTGGCGCAGGTGTATCCTATGAATTCGATGCCATCACAGCGGTTGTTGTCGGTGGTACATCTCTGGCAGGCGGCTCTGGTACCTTGGTGGGCACCATTTTCGGTGCGATTATCGTGGGTATCATCAACAACGTGCAGACCCTGCTCGGCGTGGACTCCAACATCCAGCGTATTGTAAAGGGCTGCATCATTTTGGCGGCAGTTATCATTGACGTTGTCACAAAAAGTGCGGCAAAGAAGTCCAAGTAAGCAAAACATGCGGCGCAAAGGCGTGCAAACGCTTGTGTGATAGAACAAACAAGAGAAAACGGAGGAAAGAATTATGTTTAAGAAAAAATGTATCGCTATGGCACTTTCCGGTATGATGGCACTGAGCGCATTGGCAGGCTGCGGCAGCACTGCTGAAACCACAGATACTGCAGCTGGCGGGGCAGATGCAGCAGCGGCAACCGATTCCGCAGCAGCACAAGGAGCGACCATCGGTTATGTCAATTTGGCAGATACCGACGTATTCTGCATGGCACGTGAAACAGCATTCAAGACATCCGCAGAAGAAGCAGGCTATACGGTTGAGTTTACCGATGGCAACAACGATGTGCAGAAGCAGATTGACCAGGCAAAATCCTTCATCGCAAAGGGCGTTGACCTTTTGATTTTGGTGCCTTGTGATGCAGCAGGTATTGTTCCGGCCATTCAGGAAGCGAACAATGCCAATATCCCTGTGATTCTGTTCGGCATTGATGCATCTGGCGCAGACACACTGTCCTATACCTTTATTGGCTCTCCGAACTATGATGCAGGCTATATGCAGGGCGAATATTTTGCCGCACAGCTGCCGCAGGATGCAAGTGTCTGCTATCTGGCAGGTACAGCAGGTCTGGACCATTCCGCAGCACGTCGAGATGGTTTGAAAGCGGCGTTGGAGGAAAAAGGACGTTCTGACATCACCATTCTGGATGACCAGGACGGCGACTATGTCAAGGACGAAGGCATGCGTATCACCCAGGCTTGGATTCAGAAGTATGGCGCAGGCAGCGGCACAGTGCAGTTCAGCGCAGTCATTGCAGCAAATGACCAGATGGCATTGGGCGCAATGGAAGCACTGAAGGGTGCAAATGTACTGACAAATGCAGGTGAAGTCATGATTTCGGGTGTCGATGGCACAGCAGATGGCATTCAGGCGGTAAAGGATGGCTTCATGGCACAGACCGTGCTGCAGGATGCACCAGGACAGGCAACGGCTGCAGTAGATGCTATTCAGAAGATTCTGGCGGGAGAAGACGCAGGCAAAGAAGTGATGGTTCCTTTTGTTTCCATCACCAAGGATAATGTAGACCAGTATCTGAACTAATCACAAGAATAAAATTGATACCGCGCTTTTTTACAAAGGCGCGGTATCAATGGAGTAAGCGGAATTTTAGGAGGTTTTCCAACCATGGCAGATTTAAGAATTGGACTTGTGGGCACAGGCAGTATTGGCCGCACCCATATCGAGCGCATCAACACCAAGCTGCAAGGCGCAAAGGTTGTGGCTTGTGCAGACCCAACCCCGGCGTTCGGCATGTCGGTTGCAGAACAATATGGTATCAAGGGCTATGAAGATATATCTGCGATGATTCAAGCATCGGACATCGATGCTGTCATTTGCACGGCGGCAGATGCCTATCACGAGCCAACTGTACTCGCTGCAATTGCAGCCGGAAAATATGTGTTCTGTGAAAAGCCATTAGCACCCAAGGTTGATGCTTGCCGCCGCATTGTAGATGCGGAAATGGCAGGCGGAAAAATGCTGGTGCAGGTCGGCTTTATGCGCCGTTATGACCCAGGCTATCGTCAGCTGAAACGCTTGATTGATTCCGGCAAATTTGGCGCACCGCTCATGCTGCACTGCGCACACCGCAACTATGATGCACCGGGTTTTACAACCTCTATGCCGGTTGAAAACTCCATGATTCATGAAATCGATGTTTTGCGTTGGCTGTTGGGTGAAAGCTATGCCACCGCAGAGGTGGTTTTCCCCAAGACCACACGCAATGCAGAAGGCGATTTGCGTGACCCGCAGATTATGTATCTGACAACGACTTCTGGCGTACGCATCGATGTTGAATCCTTTGTCAACTGCCGCTATGGATATGACATCAAATGTGAAGTGGTTTGTGAAGAAGGCACTTTGAATCTGCCGGAACCGCCCAATGCTATGATTCGCACCAACGATTCCCGTGTGACCCCGATTTGCCACGACTGGTCGGAACGGTTTGTAGAAGCCTATAACATCGAATTCCAAGAATGGATTAACGCAGTTAAGGAAGGTCGTGTAGATGGACCGACTGCATGGGACGGCTATTTGGGTCAAATCACAGCGGCAGCGGCATCGCAGGCACGAGACAGTCAGACCGTTGTTAAAATTGAAATGGAAGATATGCCGGCATTCTATGCGCAATAAAGAGAGGACTACACCATGAGATTATGTTTTAATACCGATGGACTTGGCGCAATGCCATTTGAAGAAATGCTGGATACTTCTGCAGCACTTGGGTTTGAATCCGTAGAAATTGCCTGCGGCAACTGGTCCAGTGCACCGCACATTGATTTGGATGATATGGTGCAGCATGCGGACAGCCGCAAGAAATTTATGGATGCCATCGAAAGCCGTGGACTCAAACTAGAGGTGCTCAACTGCTCCGGCAATCATCTGGCACCGAACGAAGAGGGCAAGCAGCATCAGGCTGTGGTTGAAAAAACCTTCCAGCTCGCAGAACAGCTCGGCGTTTCCAATATTGTTATGATGAGCGGTCTGCCGGGTGGTTCTCCGACAGACGTGACGCCGAACTGGATTACCACCAGTTGGCCGCCCATTACAACACAGATTTTGAACTGGCAGTGGAATGATGTGCTCATTCCATACTGGAAGAAGACCACAGAACTCGCAAAATCTCATGGTATTCAAAAAATCGCATTGGAAAACCATGGGTGCCAAATGGTTTATAATCCGGAAACCTTGATTCGTCTGCGGGATGCCGTCGGCGATATGATTGGCATGAATCTTGACCCTAGCCATCTGCTGTGGATGGGTGGTGACCCTATCATGGCGGCGCACAAGCTGGGCGCAGAGCGCATTTATCATGTGCATGCCAAGGATGTCCGTGTGGAACGAGGATACCATGGTGCGGACGGTGCACTGGATACCAAAACCATTGATAAATTTGCACAGCGTACTTGGAACTATGTTGCACTCGGACATGGTCGTGGTGTGCAGTGGTGGAAAGAGTTTTTCTCTGTGCTCAGTATGCTTGGCTATACGGGCCCTGTGAGCTTGGAAATGGAAGACCTCACGATGCCGCCATTAACCGGTGTAAAAAAATCGATGCAGGTTTTAAAAGAAGCACTGCCGAGCGATTTTTCATAAGGTGATACCTACGCTACGCTATTCCAGCGATACAATCATACAGCTCACTTTCTATCTCTACACTCTTTACTGAAATGCAGCGCACTGATTTGGTGCGCTGCATTTCCACAATATAAAAAACTCTACGCCTTTGACGGGATATGGGGCATGTATCTGCGTATCGCACGAAGGTGTCGTTTGCAAATGATTTGGCAGGAGAGAAGATATGGTATTGAAGATATTGAAAAAAAGAAAATCACATCGAAAAACAAAACAAAAATTCGGTTTTGGGAAAAATTTGGACATTGCCAAGAAGCTGTTATATGGATTTCTGCTGGTTTCCTCCATTGCAGCGGTGGTGGGGGTGGTAGGAATTGCAGGCTTGTGGAGCATGGGGCAGGCAGATAAAAAGCTGTATGAGGAAGGCAGTGCCCCTCTTATTGATTTGACCGATGCCATCAACACGGTGAACAATATGCGCATTCAGCTGCGTGATGCGGTCGTTTACACCGATTATCCCAGAAGTGTGTCCGACTATGAAACGAATTTCAATACGTTATATGCGCATGGGGACGAAGCCCTGCAGGCATATGCAGCCTCTATCCGCGATGCTGATACACGGGCACTGTGTGAGGAAGCCGTTGACCTGTACCACAATACCCTGCAAGCGACAGGAGAAGAGCTTTTTGCGGCGGCAAAGACGGGCAGCTTCATTCAAGCAAGAAACGCCGGACATAAATACGAAAAAGACATCGAAAGCATGCTGGACAAGCTGAACCAGTGCGCAGAAATGCAGGTAGACAGCACCCGGCAGTATAGCAGTACCAACGCCACGCTGTCGAAGGTCTTGATTGTGGTGATGTTCCTTGTGGTTTTGGGCGGCATTGCGGCGGCAATTTTCCTGGGCAGATATATTTCCAAAATGATTAGCCGACCCATTCGTGAGATGGTCAGCGCAGCGCAGGAGCTGGCAGAAGGCAATGTTGAAATTGATGTGCAGGCAACCAGCAAGGATGAAATCGGTGTCCTAGCGAATGCGTTCCACCAGATGATTGGCAGCATTCGGGAGCAGGTGCAGGTGGTCAATGCCCTTGCCAATAAGGATTTAACCGTGCAGTTCGCTCCAAGGTCACCCAAAGATACCATGGGGATTGCGCTTGCACAAACCCTAACGGACTTGAATGCGATGTTTGCAGAGATTCGACTCGCAACAGGGCAGGTGAGTTTGGGCGCAGAGCAGGTAGCAAGCGGTGCACAGGCGTTGTCGCAGGGAGCAACCGAGCAGGCAAGTGCGATTGAAACGCTGTCCATGTCCATTACAGATGTTTCCGAGCGTGTGGAGCAAACTGCCGAGAATGTACAGCAGGTGACATCGTATGTGGAACAAGCGGTGGATGGCGTGGGGCAAGGCAATCAGCAGATGCACTATATGCTGGAATCCATGAATCGCATCACGCAATCCTCCCATGAGATTGCCAATATTATCAAGGTGATTGATGATATTGCGTTCCAAACCAATATTTTGGCACTCAATGCAGCCGTAGAAGCGGCGAGAGCAGGCGTTGCGGGCAAAGGCTTCGCCGTGGTCGCCGATGAGGTGCGCAATTTGGCATCCAAATCGGCAGATGCAGCCAAGCAAACCACCAAATTGATTGAAGACTCCATTCGTGCGGTGCAGGAAGGCAAAAAATTGGCGGATGATACGGCTGTGACACTGGAACAGGTGGAGGAAAAGGCGAGAAAAGTCAAGGATAGTGTACAAAATATTCGCACGGCTGCGTTAGAACAAGCAACAACGATTCATAATATTACAGAAGGCATTGAGCAAGTGTCAGATGTGGTGCAGATGAATTCGGCAACGGCGCAGCAAAGTGCGGCGGCAAGTGAGGAGCTTTCCGGACAGGCAAACATGCTGCAAGGGCATGTTGGGGAATTTCGGTTGAGAGAATCTCCAAATTAAGCTGTTGATGGGTTGTTGCCTATGCTTTCTTCGCAGGATATATGGCAATGAACAGGGCGTTTCGTTTATGAAACGCCCTGTTCTAGTTGCTTTAAAATAGAATCTAATCATTGCTGCTCTGTTCAATCTAACGCCTTTATTGCATCATCTTCTCAAAAGTCACGGTAGCATTGCCAATCCCGTTAAAAGCGTCCATGCTGGAATCAATATGTCCAAGATGCTGACGCTCCTTTGAAATTTGTACCCCCACGAAACACCTGCCAATGCGCTGGATAACAGAAATGTGACCACTGCGACATGTCGTAAAGACAAGATTACGGCTGCAAGACGATCTTCGTTGCCGCTGCATTCTTGGTGAGAGCATCAAAATATTGTTGTTCCATCGAGTTCTGTCGCAGAAACATGAATTTTTTTGATAACTGTGGCAGGCACACCGCCTACAACCGTATTCTCCGGCACATTTTTTGTCACGACTGCTCCGGCGGCAATAATTGCACCGTCGCCAATTGTTATGCCCGGCAAAATGGTTGCATTCGATCCAATCCATACATTTCTGCCGATTACAATGGGTGCTGGATGCATTGTACCCCGCTTTTCTGGCGCAAAATCGTGATTGAGGGTGGCCATTACCACATTATGTCCAATCAATGCGCCATCGCCAAGGGTGATTCCACCTTGGTCCTGAAAGCGGCAACCGGAATTTATGAAGACATTTTTGCCGATGGTAATATTTTTTCCACAATCGGTACTAAAAGGAGGAAACATAGCAAAGGTTTCGTCCACGGGCTTGCCAATAAGTTTGGAAACCAGTGCACGAATCTCTTCCGGCGTATGGTAGCCACTATTTAGTTGCGCTGTGATGCGCATCGCTTCTTGGCTGAGGTCATGCATCATGAGATGCGCTTCCGAACCGCCAACTACCGGCAAGCCTTGATTCATCTGCTCTAAAAACGCACGAAGGTTCATTTTTTACACACTCTTTCTCGCTGTAAATCAGCAATCAAATTTTCTAAACACCTTTCCGCCATCGCCCAGCTGCTGCATGCAATGGAAGGTGCCATATCAACCATTTTAAAACTTAACCCCCACTCTAAGTCAAGAGGAGCGGTTCAGCCAGAATCAGCATCTGCTCTTTGGTGCTGCCTGCGTATCTGGAATACTGTATCATATCGTCCATTTCCTCTGGCTTGCGTACATAGCTTGCCATGGGTTCGGTGCACAGTAAGCGTGTGGGCAGAGTGTGTCTATGCGCATCTACAGTATCGGATGCTGTTTTTGGCGGATGGAGTTTATCAAATCTGACGTGGGGCATCCTTCGTTGGCACCAAAATGTAGGCGTTTGTGCCGCCCTCCGGACACCTTTCAAGATGCAGACGGGTATGATATAGTTTCTGCATACGTTGATTGATGTTATAGATACCAACTCCATGGCTTATATGTTTTTCAGAAAGCAGATTTTCTATCAATTCTGAAGGCATGCCGATACCATCATCGGTTACACCGATTCGCATATAATCGCCGTCCTCTTTGACATAAATCAGCACATGCCCTTTCCCGGGTTTTTCTAACACGCCGTGTACAATTGCGTTTTCTACCAATGGCTGCAATGTCAATGGAGGCAGCATCATAAATCGCTCTTGCACATCATACAGTACACATAAATCCTCCTGAAAACGAGCTTGCTCCAATGCAACATACGCACGCACATGCATCAGCTCGTGTTCGATGGGTATTTTGTCTGCAAGGTTTTCAACCGCATAGAAACTCTGTAAATATCGACTGAATTCCATCAAAAGCCTTCGTGATTCTTCTGGATTTCTGCGTGAGATGGAGATAATCGCATTCAATGCATTGTTGATAAAGTGCGGACGGATTTGTGATTTTAAAAATTGCAGTTCTAGCAATTGTTCACGGTGCTTTGCAAGATATAAGTCCTGCAAAATGCGTTTATTTTCTTCTGTCTTGCGAAAATATCGTATTAAGAAAGCGCACTCTATTAAAAATGCCATAACCAAAAACGCAACTGGGAAATATTCCTTATATCCCGTTTTCAGCAGCGACCACCCAAAGAGGACATCATGCAGCACACAAAGCGTCAGTACGAGTTCACCCATCAGAACAAACGCTGCTTCCCGTTTTCGGTGCAGCACCAACTGCACTGTTTTTGTAATCCCATAAATACATGCGCCGATTGCAACCGTTTCCGAAACATAGATAAGACCTGTGAAAATCCGCATCGGCAAGAACAGGGCAATGCCCGTCATAATCATCGCATACCCAAATAGCGTTGTGCCTTTCGGAATATCGTCTGGATACATGGTGTGAATCAGCTGCAAGCAAACGCCCGGCAGCCAATACACCGTAATATAATCAATCCAGATGACGGTATGAAACGAGATATTCGGCAAGATGTTATTGATTAAATAATTTCCATCAATCAGAGTTCGCACCAGCATAATCATGCAAATGATAAAAAACAAGAGAAAAAAACGTTCGTTCCACACCAAAAACAACACCAGACAAACCAACGAAATCACGAGCAGACTTCCCAAGATGAAAAAGTCAACGCCATAGCTTACATCGTTCAGGTCTTGGATGGTCTGTGGTGTCCCCAAACAGATGTTGTAGCAGAATCCGCCACGAGCATGTGCAAAGTTTGCAATATGAAGCGTAATATCAAACGAGTCACTTTGGGGCGTGAAGAAAACGGTTTGTATCCGATATTGCGGAAGAAACCCCTCTTCTGAGGTGCTGACTTGACCGCTGGAGGCGATGGGCTGCTGGTCCACATAGAGGGTATATGCGGTTAGGAACGGCATAATGCGCAGTGCAAGCGCATCCCCTGCGGTAACGCCGGTCACATGCAGGCGATAGGTTGCAAACCCCATTCCCCCGAGCGGTTCCCCGTTGATTTGATAAGTGTTCCAGATAGACGGCACGGAAACCTCCAAATCCGGCGGCGGTGCATCCTGAAAATTCTGCACATCCAGAAATTTTTTCCAATAAAAATCCCATTCCCCAGACAGCGGCAGAATGCTTTGTTGTGTCCAACCAGACAAATCCACTTGTCCATTTTGAATGGTTATTTCCGATGGATGTTGATTTCGCAAGCTACCGAAAAGCCACAGCAGCAATCCGCCGCATATCAAGGCAATCAGCGTCACTCCCAGCACTATGCGCGGCTTCCATTGCACCATTTGTAACGTACCCCTCTTAGAACCTGTATTCATCAATGAGCATACGAGCAACAGGTATCGATTTTTTACATTGCCTTAAAAAACCTGCCCTGCGCCACCCGTTCTCTGTGTGAATCTTATTTTATCATAAATTTTATGCTGTGTGCATATTTTTCGGTCAATTCGGTCATTGCTCCGTTTTGTTATGTTTTTGTAATTGCGTGGTGGTACAATATAAAAAATAGTTGCCGCACATGCCACCCGCTCCGATAGCATTTGCGGTGCAGGCAACCTACAATGGCAAAAGCGATTCGGTTTCCCATCTTGAAAATGATGTCGGTCGTGTGGTAACATATGCAAGCACAGACAGCACAGCGGTCAGCAGCGAGGCACAAGATGCGGTGCAGTTCAACGTTGCAAATGGCTTGATTGTGGGCAGTCAAGGCGCTTTGCGCCCCACGGCAACCATTACACGTGCAGAACGCTGATTTACAGGTTTGACAGGTTTTTTCTGCTCAAACGCTGATTGGACAAGAAGTCCCTCGGCTATCACCGAGGGACTTCTTCTTTGCGGATGATGGACGGCTTTGCCCGCTCGCCGTCAGGAAGATAGGTTCTATGTTGCATCACAGGAGGGAAAAGTATGTTGAAAGTAGTGTTAATCGACGATGAACGTCCTGCGTTGGACGAACTGCAGTATTTTATGGAGCAATATCAGATAGACGTAATCGGCACATTTCAGAATACCGTTGGAGTCATTGATTTTGTAACGGCGCAGCGTCCGGATCTTGTGTTTTTGGATATTGAATTGCGCAATGCAGATGGCATTGCGTTGGCAGAGGAACTGCAGAATCTTGTACATGCGCCTGCCATTATTTTTGTGACAGCGCATCCGCAATATGCCCTGCAAGCCTTTCAGGCACACCCGATGGATTATCTGGTAAAGCCGATTGACAGCGTTTCCATCCAGCGTGCGCTACAGCATGCACAGAAAACACTGCGCCCCAAGCGAGCAGAACTCCATACGCCGTTTTCCATCACGTGTTTTGGGCGGTTTGAAATCTCCTATCTAAATACGCTCGTAAAATTGCCCACCAAGAAAACGGAGGAACTGCTGGCATATCTGCTTTGCCGCGAAGGAGAAGTCATCATCCGAGAAGACCTTTTGCAGTTGCTGTTTGACCACGAAGACATGGAAAAAAGCGTGAACCATTTGCGTGTAGCACTGTCCCGCATACGAAACAGTTTCGCAAAAGCAAACATCGGAAAAGAGTTGTTTGTTTTAAGAAAGGATTTATCGGTGGTGATTGCGGACGGTATTTGTGACATGGTTGACTTTCAGCGATTTATTCGTACGAATACAGCAATCCATGCAAATAATATCCATGCTGCGGAAAAAGCGGTTTCAAAAGTCAACGGACAGCTGCTCAGCAATATGGATGCTCGATGGATTACAGAGCAGCGAGAGTGGCTGCTGCTGCAAACGGAGAAAATCTTGTTTCGGATGGTGCTGTTTTATTTGAAAGACCGGAAGTATGACAGCGCAGAGCGGCTATTGCTGCAATTGCTTGACATCAATCAGGTTTCAGAACCTTGCTATCATCGTCTGTTGGAGTTATACATGCAGACGGGCGATATATTAAAATATCGCCATTACTATGAGCGCTATCGGTCGATGATGGCAGAAGAATTTAAAGAGCCGCCGGTTGCCGAATATACCCGTTTTTATAAAAGCACGCTGCGTTTTTAGCAGACTGCCACCGTACATTGTTCTGTTACGTTTTTGTAATGTTGATGGTGTAAACTAGTATCAACAGTTTGTGAAGACAGCTTCTTATGTACAGTATCGTCATGTTCAAAAAACAAAAAGGGGGAACGCATGCTATGAGCGGTTGAAACAAGCCAACGGAATAGAGGGAATCTTGGCACAGACACCAGAGCACACACTGCAAAGGAATGGGGGACTGCTCATCCGTTTTTATGAGGAGAGCAAGCTCTTTGGCAATCGCTTCGTATCATGCATTGGCAGCGGAATTTTCGATGCATGTAACCGTTTTCAGACATCTACAAAAGAGGAAGGAATGTAAACATGAGAGAAAAAACAAAAAAGCGCATATTGAGCTGGGTGCTCAGCGCCAGTATGCTGCTGTCGCAGATGCCGGGGCTGACGCTGTCGGCGTCTGCCAACTGGACTGGGGCTTCTAGTACTGACTGGCTTGGCGCTGGAATAGAAAGCGACCCCTATGTCATAGCATCACCAGACGACCTTGCATATTTGGCGGATGCGGTTTCGGGTGGGAATACTTACGACGGCGTCTATTTTAAGCTCGACCAAGATATTGCATTCAATGAATGGAATTTCAGCTTTGATGCCGATACGGGATTGGTGACCGCTACAGACGGCTATAGTACCATTTATATCGGCACCGGCGTTGCAGGCGATGCGTCCGGCAGCAACACCACATTTGACAGCACAGCAAGCACAACGGGTACATATTACAGCAGCAACACGAATGCAAACTCAATGTATACTCCGCCTAACATAATAAACGTCATGGGGCTGTATGCATTTGACGGCATCGGTTCGGAAGACTATCCGTTCGCCGGAACATTTGACGGCAATGGTCATTCCATCAGCAATATGTTCATCGACAGCACAGAAAGCGGCACTGGTTTATTCAACTGGTTGACGGGTACCGTCACAGATGTGACGCTCGACAATGCGCTGGTCATTGGCGCAGGCTACGATGCCGGCGGTATTGCAGGTATTATGAACACCTATAACGATAATGTACAAGTCACGGATTGCCAAAACAACGGACTTGTCATCGGCGTAGAGGATGTCGGCGGTATCGTAGGTGGTGCATATAGCTTTGATGGTGACTATGTTGAGGACACGGATGGATCTGCAGCGATTATTGGTTGTACCAACGACAGCCAAGTCATTGGCACAGATGATGTCGGGGGCATTGCTGGTTATCTGGATAGCTATTGCAATATCTCCGCATGCGGCAACAACGGCGCAGTCACCGCAACGGATGCAGATGATAGCCATGCGGGCGGTATTACTGGCTATTTGTATCCATATACTGCTGATGAAGTCGAAAAAATTGAGAATTGCTATAATACCGGCACCATTGCCGGCGCAGGCGACCATCTCGGTGGCATCGCAGGCGAATTGAATGGAAATATCAGCCATTGCTTCAACACCGGCGATGTAATCGGTTCTGGTGGCTTAGGTGTCGGCGGTATCGTTGGAGAAATCGGAACAGATAGTGCTGACGGCGACATCATCTTCTGCTACAATGACGGCAATATCTCTGGCTACAACGGTGTGGGCGGTATTGTCGGCATTTCAGAGGGAGACTCTGTACTAATGTGCTATAATACAGGCAGTGTAACCGCACCTGGAACGAGTCAAGCAGGCGCAATTATGGGTGAGGGTTCGGCATTCATAGATTCTTGCTATTATGATGGGCAGATGTGCACCACCGGAGACAGCAATGGTGGAACCGCAAAGGCAACCTTTGACATGCTCGGCAACCGGATTTTTGACGGCGGCGAGTGGTCTACTTCCGCCCCTGACCTCTATCCGCATTTGGCGGCAATCGACACCACCTATGCTGCGACAAATGCTGCGACAAAGCTGTCGATTGCGCCCATTTTCCTAGACAGCAACGACACCGCTGACGCAGTAACCACAAACTTCACAGTATCGACGGCGAACGGTGTGACATGGTCCTCCGGCAACACATCCGTCATTTCGATCAGTGGCAGTGCGGCTACGGTCACGCCTGCCACCACGGACACCGATGTGACCTTGACGGCAACGTGCGGCACTGTCACGCGCAAGGTTTATCTGTGTGTGACAGGCGTTCCGGCGAGCGATCCCCCTGCAACGTCTGGCTTTGCAGGCGGCACGGGCGCATCAGATGACCCGTATCAGATTGCAAATGCAAGCCAGCTGACATATATGGCGAAGCAAGTCAACGATGGTGTATCTGGCTATTCTACGGCGTACTATAAACTAACGGCGGACATTTCTCTGAATGATATGTCTGTTGCGTTTGATGCCGACACCGGCTTGGTGGGCGTTACAACAGATTCCAGCACCTACTATTTCGGCACAGATTCGTACGGCGACGATTCCGGCACAAACGACACCTTTGACGACGACTACAGTCACATCGGCACCATCTATACCGATAAAAACGGCGCAGAAGCCGAGGGGGACCCAGTTTCGGCCTTGTTAACTGCATGGACACCGATTGGCTCATCTGAAAATCCATTCCAAGGACATTTTGACGGCGATGACCATACCATATCAGGTCTATATACGCCAATGGTGTCCGAACACGACAATTTCTTCAACGCCGACTTCTTAGTGATGCAAGACAACCAAGGCTTATTCGGCTACCTCAACGGAAGCGGTGAAATTAAAAATGTTTCTATCGCATCCAATTCTCTGGTCATTGGTGACGACTACGTTGGCGGCGTGGTAGGGTATGTTGCGTCTACTGCTGAAAGCCTATGGGCGCTTACTGGCTGCACAAACAATGGCATCGTCCTATCTGACGGCGGCTCTGCAGGCGGTATCCTCGGCTATACATTCGGTCTGAAGACAGTGATTTCCAGCTGTACGAACACAGGCACAATCCTTGCCGCAAGAGAAGATTATATCGGCGGTATTGTGGGATACTTGGGTACCGACAGGGGCGGGGTGAGCACTTGCGCCAATACAGGTGCCGTCTTCGGAGAGAGCTATGTCGGCGGTATCGTAGGATACTACGAAAGTATTGACAGCTTTATTTCAGACTGCGAAAACGCTGGCAGTATCACAGCAGAGGAGTATGTCGGTGGCATTCTAGGCGAGGGAGATGGTGGAGGTGATATCTCTTGTTGTGTTAACTCTGGTGACATCACAGCAGAAGACTATGATGTCGGCGGCATTGCAGGCGAGTGCGAAGACAACATCTCCTATTGTTATAACACCGGCGATATCCAAGCAGGTGATGCGGTCGGCGGCGTTGCAGGCGAGTGCGGTGGCGACATCTCCTATTGTTATAGCACCGGCAACATCCAAGCAGATTATGATGTCGGCGGCATTGTATACGATACAAGTGGCAATGTCACCAATTGCTATAACATGGGCAAGCTTTCTGCATCCCGTTATGCGCTGGGCGGACTGGTCGCTTCTCTGGATGCAGGCACCATTAACCATTGCTACAACGCAGGTCCGCTGGTTGTCACCAAGGAAGATGGAAACGATTATGAGGTCGGCGGATTGGTCGGCAAAATGTACAGCGGTGCAGTGCTGAGAAACAGTTATTCCTCCGGCACTATCACCGTGTGGGACAACGACGAGAACGCAAGCAATGATGACGAGTACCACTGCTATATTGGCAGCTTGATTGGATACGAATATGATTCCGATGTCACAGTGACAAACTGCGTATATGATGCACAGATGAGCACGTTCTTTGACATTGGCGGCACACAGGATGGTGCGTGCACCGCAAATTGCGATGCAACGGCTGCTGTTTTAACATATGAATTGCTCTTTGACACCTATACAAGCACAGACATTGATAACACGGCCGCATGGACACCCGATTCGCATGGTTATCTTTATCCCCGTCTGGCAGATCCAAGCGCTGAGGGTATTACATTTGATATGGATGGCACAGATGCGGCAGTGCTTTCTGCAATTCCCCTAGGATTATTCCACTCTGCAGACTCATATGAAACTGCCGATGCAGTGAAATACGATATTCTGATTCAGCCAGAAGGTGCGCCTTACACTGCGGAGTGGGCTTCCAGCAACGAAGATTTGGTGAAGCCGCTCTCTGGTGCCTCTGGGTATTACGGTCTGGAAATCAACTACCCAATCGGCACTGTGCAGCTGCCGCAAAGCGATACACAGGTGGAACTGACCGTATCGCAGAACGGTGTTAGCCGCATCATTGAGTTGAACGTTCCCATGATTTTGGTGAATGCAGCGGCAACGACAGCAGAATCGCTGACCCCCAATAATTTGGACGGCACGCAGGTGACCTTGACGCTGAACAATACGACCTTCAGCGACAGCGCTCTGGATGTTTCCAACTTCACCCTGCAAGACGCACCGAATGGACTGACCATTGCAGGCGTATCCTATGTTAGTGACACCGAATGTACCGCTACGCTTGCCTATACCGGCGGCTATGTGGCGGGTAGAGTGGATTTCAGCATTGGCATCGCAAACGCTGAGGTTGCATACGATGGCGATTTGACGTCTACGGACTTGTGCGTTGATGGTAGCTGGGATGGCACTGTTGCAAATGCATTTGCAGACGGCGATGGTACATCTGGCAATCCCTATCAGATTGCAACAGGTACGCAGCTTGCCTATTTGGAAGCACAGGTCAATGCAGGCACCGATTATACCGATACATATTTTGTACTGACCCAAAATATATATTTGAACTACGGTTGGGACTTTGTCTTTGACCAAGACACAGGCTTGATAAAGGCAAGCAATGACGACACCACCGTTTATATCGGTACTGGCATCCGCGGGGATGAAAGCGATGCCAACACAACCTTTGACGAAACAGCAAGCACCGCAGGCACCTATCTCCGTCCGGCACTTGATTGCTGGAATCCACGCCGCAAAATTCTGAAAATGCACGGCTGTCAATCACCTCTGTCATGGTTGACATGTCCGATAGGCTATATAAATTCTGCACCAGATAAATCCGCAGCATGCGCTCAAGGTCATAGGGCTTGTTTCCGCGCTCTCCTTTATAATAGTCCGGCTGAATCATCCCCATCCATTCACTCCACGGTATCATCCGCTCAATTTGTGCAAGAAATTCTTTCTTCTTCGTCGCGGTCTGCGCCAATTCGTCGGTGAACGCCGACAACGTAATCTGTTTATTCATACGTCTATTTTATCATCTTTTCCTTTGTCTCGAAAGCTTTGTGCGGTGTTGCCTTAGCTTACCACTTCAGGATGAGTAATAAGAAAAAATAGCATAATGGCGTTGACCCATTAGAGAGGATGTCCCCCCTTAGTTCCGTTAATTCGGTTCTGAGGGGGGCATTTTTTCATACAAGATCTACCTTATATTTCTTAAACCACCGCTCCAGCTGAATGATATACGCAAAAATCTGCGGCGTGCGCATCAGCTGTCCGTACCACGGCTCGGAGAGGGAATGCGGGTTTTCCATCAGCGCAAAAACTGCATCGTGGTCAAACAGGGAAGCAGCAATGGAGTTTTCATCACGGAAAATCTGTCTGACATAGCTGGCAGTCAGCTCGGTATACATGGGATGGAAGGTCTTGGGGTAGGGGCTTTTCTTGCGCCAGACGATTTCCTGCGGCAAATCCGGTTCAAACGCCTTGCGTACGATGCCTTTTTCCCGTCCGTCCCAGCTTTTGAGTTCCCATGGCATGTTATAGGCATATTCGACAATGCGATGATCGCAAAAGGGGACACGGACTTCCAAACCGGAATACATACTCATGCGGTCTTTTCTGTCAAGCAGTGTTGCCATAAACCACTGCAAATTCAGCAGGAACATTTCCC
The DNA here is from genome assembly GCA_963663775.1 of Intestinibacillus sp. Lineage (GTDB taxonomy): Bacteria > Bacillota > Clostridia > Oscillospirales > Butyricicoccaceae. The sequence goes on from OY760624.1 coordinate 1,167,725, forward strand.
GCATGCGTGCTTCTTTTGCGGAATCCTGCGGCAGTTTTTCGGCTTCACGGCATGTATTCAGATAGCGCGCTCGCACAAATTCCGCACCGTGCGGCAGCAAATCTTGCCGCAGCAGCGATTGGCGCAGGGCAATGGAGCGTGACCAAGGAAAGGTATCTTCAAATAGAATTTCCTCTCGGTGATACCAAGGGTAGCCGCCAAATAATTCATCGGCGCATTCGCCGGAAAGGGCAACAGTAAACTGTTGTTTCACCTGCGCACAAAATAACAGGAGAGAAGAGTCAATGTCTGCCATGCCCGGCGCATCTCGTGCATCGGTGGCAGGTAAAAGGGCGGCACACAAAGCGGCATGGTCCAATTCGACATTGTGATGCACAGAGCCGATGGCATCGCACATCATTGCAATATAATCGCTGTCACTGTTCGGCTGGAATAAACTTTTCTCAAAATATTGGCGATTGTTTTGATAATCCACCGACCACGTATGCAGAGGGGGCAGTCCACAGCTTTGATATTCTTTTGCGGCAAGCATCGACAGGATGGAGGAATCCAAACCGCCGGATAAAAATGTGCAAAGCGGCACATCACTGACAAGCTGACGTTTCACCGCATCTTCTATCAGCCAACGGGTATGCTCTAGGGTTTGCTCTGCGTTGTCGGGGTGCTCTTGTGCCGTCAATTTCCAATAGGTGTGCTGTGAAAATCCATCCTCTCGATAGACTGCAAAGTGCCCGGGAAGCAGTTCAGAAATGTTTTGAAAAATGCCGTCACCTGGGGTATGGGCAGGGCCGAGCAACAGCAGCGTACACAGACCTTCTGTGTTGATGCGGGGGCGAATATCCGGATGGCAAAGCACTGCTTTGAGCTCGGAACCAAACACAATGCCGTCAGGTGTGCGGCTGTAAAACAAAGGCTTCACGCCAAGTCGGTCACGTGCAAGGGTCAGCGTGCGGCTTTTGCGCTCCCAAACCGCAAAGGCGAAAATACCGTTTAAACGGCGCAGACAATGCTCCGCTCCCCATTCACAAAAAGCGTGCAACAGCACTTCGGTGTCAGAATGTCCGAGAAATTGATGCCCCAGCGCATATAATTCTTTGCGAATATCTTCTGTGTTGTATAATTCTCCATTATACACAATGACGGTATTGCCATCGGGTGAATACATTGGCTGCCCGCCGCCTGCGGGGTCTACTACGATTAAGCGGCGGTGCACCAGCATCGTGGTTTCATCCAGATACGTGCCTTGTGCATCCGGACCGCGTGGTGTCAGTGCACGTGCCATATGCAGACCGATTTGTTCTTGTTCTCTTGCATCTGTTGCAAAGGTTGCAAAGCCCCCAATACCACACATAAAGCATCCTCCGTTTCCGTACGTTGTGCATCGCATAACGTTAGTATATGCAAAAGATTGCTTGTTTCATGATGGTAAATCCATGACAAAAATTTTTGTTTTCGTTGCGTAAACAGCGATTTTGGGGTACAATAAGCCTATTGCGGCGCTGTCACAGCAGTCATCCATTTGGCTGGACAGGGTATGATTTTTTGAAAAACGGAAAACCGTTTTTGGGGGAGGATTCACCATGAAGGATGGGTTTATTAGAGTTGCGGCGGCAACACCGGAGGTGCGGGTTGCGGATTGCGCATGGAATGCAGAGCAAATCATTGCACGGGCGCAGGAGGCGGCACGGGCGGGTGCGGCGGTGTGTGTCTGTCCGGAGCTTTGCATCACAGGCTACACGTGCGGCGATTTGTTTTTGCAGGATACGCTGTTATCGGCGGCACAGGTTGCATTGGAACAGATTTTGCAGGAAACCAGCGATTTGCCAATGCTGCTGGCGGTTGGATTGCCTCATCGGTATCGAGGAGCGTTATATAATGTAGCGGCAATCTTATATCATGGGCGAATTTTAGGGCTCGTGCCAAAACAGCACATTCCCAATTATTCAGAATTTTATGAGCTGCGGCATTTCACATCGGGCATCGGGATGCAGACACAAACAGTGTCTATTGCAGGCATGGAAGCCCCTATGGGCACAAATATGCTGTTTTGCTGCGAGGAACAGCAGGATTTTATCCTTGGTGCAGAGATTTGTGAGGATTTGTGGATTACACAGCCACCATCTGGTCGGTTGGCAGAAGCGGGCGCAACCATCATCATCAATCTGTCCGCATCGGATGAGGTCATCGGCAAGGCGGATTATCGGCGGGAATTGGTGCGCAGTCAATCGGCAAGGCTGATTTGCGGCTATATTTATGCCGATGCCGGACAGGGCGAATCGACACAGGATTTGGTCTTTTCGGGGCACAATCTCATTGCGGAAAACGGTGCGCTGCTGCGGGAATCGGTGCGGTGGGAAACCGGCATGATTTTTTCGGAAATCGATTTGGGCAGGTTGGTGCATGACCGCTGTCGCATGAATACCTTTTCTACGGGCAGAACCGGCATGACCTGTGTGCCGTTTTCTATGCCGACAAGACATACAGAGCTGACACGTGTCTTTCCGATGACACCGTTTGTACCAACCAACCAAACCGATTTGGAAAACCGCTGTCAAGAGATTTTGACCATGCAGGCATCGGGCCTAGCCAAGCGGCTGAAGCACACCCAGAGCAGTCAGGCGGTCATCGGCTTATCTGGCGGTCTGGATTCCACCTTGGCACTGATTGTCGCCGTGCATGCGTTCGACCGCTTGAAGCTTGACCGCAAGGGAATCGTTGCAATCACCATGCCTTGCTTTGGCACAACCACACGCACCAAGAGCAATGCCGAAAAGCTGGCGGAAGCATATGGGGTGACGCTGCAGGTTGTTGACATAAAGGATGCGGTGGACCAGCATTTTGCAGACATTGGACACGAAAAAGAAAATTTGAATGTTGTGTTTGAAAATGGACAGGCACGCATGCGCACCCTGGTGCTGATGGACATGGCAAATGCAGTCGGCGGCATGGTGGTCGGCACAGGTGACCTTTCCGAATTGGCGCTTGGCTGGGCAACCTATAACGGCGACCATATGAGCATGTATGGGGTCAACACGTCCATTCCCAAAACATTGGTGCGCTATCTGACGGCATTTGAAGCCAGCCGAGCGGAGGATGGACTGCGGGAGATTTTGCTGGATGTTTTGGGTACGCCGGTCAGCCCGGAGCTGCTGCCGCCCAAGGATGGCGAGATTGCGCAAAAAACAGAAGAGCTGGTGGGACCTTATGAACTGCATGACTTCTTCCTGTATTATATGCTGCGCTGGGGCTATCCCCCCCGCAAGATTTATCGGTGCGCGCTGCTGGCATTCAGCGAAGTGTATAACAAGGCAACCATCAAAAAATGGATCATCACCTTCCTGCGCCGCTTCTTCTCGCAGCAGTTTAAGCGCTCCTGTCTGCCGGACGGTCCCAAAGTCGGTACCTTGACGCTTTCACCCCGTGGAGATTGGCGAATGCCGTCCGATGCGGTCAGTGTGCTGTGGCTTGCAGAGGCAGAACGGCTGTAAGACATGGCAGAGGCAATTTGCGCAAGCTCCGTCTATAGTGTCCGCAAGATTCTGATAATGAAAAAAAGCATGTTGATTTTGGCTAATTTTCTGCGGAAATATTCCCATCATTTGCGCAAAAAAACATCGTTAAATGATTGACAAAAATGCATGAGCGTATATAATAGAAATAGACGTGCTTTGAAGGAAGTGTGTCTTAAATACGGCGTGAACACCGTCTTAATTCCATGCCTGCAGCCTATGCGGAGCATTGGTGCAGGCGGGAAGACGAGTATTTAAATAAAATCTACAATATTTTTTGGGAGGTTTACAGGCATGGATTTTAGGCTTACGAAACAGCAGGCAATGGTTCAAAAGCTCTGCCGCGAATTCGCGATTAACGAAGTTGAACCGATTGCTGCGGAGATCGACGCAGAGGAGCGTTATCCTGAGGAAACCGTACAGAAGTTGATGAAGTACGGTCTGATGGGCATTCAGTTCCCGAAGGAAGTTGGCGGCTCTGGCGGCGACTACGTCTGCTACTCCATCGCAATCGAAGAAGCATCTCGCTTCTGCGGCACAACTGGCTGCATCATCTCTTCTCACGCAACTTTGGGTGCATGGCCGATTTATGCTTACGGCACACCGGAGCAGAAGGAAAAGTTTTTGCGTCCTCTGGTTTCTGGCCAGAAGCTGGGCGCATTCGGTTTGACCGAGCCAAATGCAGGTACTGACTCTGCTGCACAGCAGACCGTTGCGATCAAGCAGGAAGACGGCAAGTATCTGATCAACGGTTCTAAGGTGTTCATCACCGGCGGCGGCCGTGCAGACACCTATATCATCTTTGCTATGACCGACAAGAAGGCTGGCAACCATGGTATTTCTGCGTTCATCGTGGACAAGAATGACCCGGGCTTCAAGATTGGTAAAATCGAGCACAAGATGGGTATTCGTGGTTCTCAGACCGCTGAATTGATTTTTGAAGACATGCTGCTCGACGCTGACCGTCTGCTCGGTCAGGAAAACAAGGGCTTTAAGATTGCAATGACCACACTGGACGGCGGCCGTATCGGTATCGCATCTCAGGCACTGGGTATTGCACAGGGCGCTTTGGATCAGGCTGTGCAGTACATGAAGGAACGTGTACAGTTCGGTCGTCCGATTTCCACCAAGCAGGGTCTGCAGTGGATGGTTGCTGACATGGAAGTTTCCATCGAAGCTGCTCGTCTGCTCATCCGTCGTGCTGCATTCAACCACGATGTTGGCCTCCCGTTCAGCAAGGAAGCTGCTATGGCGAAGCTGTACGCTTCTGAAGTTGCTATGGATGTTACCACCAAGTGCGTACAGATCTTCGGCGGCTACGGTTACATCCGTGAGTACCCGATGGAACGCATGATGCGTGACGCAAAGATTACCGAGATCTATGAAGGTACTTCTCAGGTACAGAGAATGGTTATCTCTGGCCACGTACTCGGCAAGTAAGAAAAGGGAGGAAAAACTGAAATTATGAAAGTTATTGTTTGCGTAAAGCAGGTTCCGGATACGTCCGGTAAGGTCGCAGTCAATGCAAATGGCACACTCGACCGTGCATCTATGGCAACCATCATCAACCCGGATGACAAGAACGCAGTAGAAGCTGCTCTGCAGCTGAAGGACAACTATGGCGCAGAAGTTGTTGTTGTTACCATGGGTCCCCCTCCGGCAAAGGAAATGCTCGTAGAGCTGCTCGCTATGGGTGCTGACAAGGGCGTATTGGTTTCTGCTCGTGAATTCGGCGGTTCTGATACCTTCGCTACTTCTCAGATTCTTGCAGCTGCAATCAAGAAGATTGGCTTCGGCAGCGAAGACATTCTGATGTGCGGCCGTCAGGCTATCGACGGTGACACCGCTCAGGTTGGCCCGCAGATTGCTGAAAAGCTGAACATTCCGCAGGTAACTTATGTAGAAGACATCCAGCTGGATGGCACCAAGGTCGTTTGCAAGCGTGCTTTGGAAGATGGCTACATGATGATTGAAACCCAGACGCCTTGCCTGCTGACTGCAATTAAGGAACTGAACGCACCTCGTTATATGTCCGTTGGCGGTATTTTCTGGGCTTATGAGCAGGAAATCGAAGTTCTGGACTATGAAGCACTGAAGGATGACGAACTGATTGAACTGGATACCATTGGTTTGAAGGGTTCTCCGACAAATATTTATGCTTCCTTCACCCCTCCGCAGAAGGGCGCAGGTCAGATGCTGGAAGGCGCTGATAAGGCCACTGTTCAGAATCTGGTTGGCATTCTCGCAGAGAAGCATATTATTTAATTGAAAGGAGATTTTCATACAATGGCTGAGTTTAACAATAGAGCTCTTGACGATTTTAAGGGCGTATGGGTATTTTGTGAGCAGCGCCAAGGCGTTCTCCAGTCCACTTCCCTTGAGCTGATCTCCGAGGGTCGCAAGTTGGCAGACGAACTGGGCGTAGAGCTGGTTGGTTTGGTTCTTGGTGATGCTGTTGAGAGCATGGCAAAGGAAATGGGCGGTCACGGTGCAGATAAGGTTATCGTTTGCGAGAGCCCGCTGCTGAAGGACTACACCACTGATGCATATTCCAAGGTAATTTGCGATATCGTCATGGAAAAGAAGCCTGAAATTTTCATGGTCGGTGCAACAAACATCGGTCGTGACCTCGGTCCTCGTCTGGCTGCTCGTCTGGGCACAGGCTTGACCGCTGACTGCACCAAGCTGGACATCGGCTACTCCAAGGATGATAACGAACACAAGATTATCCTGCAGACCCGTCCTGCTTTCGGTGGTCACTTGATGGCAACCATCATCTGCCCGCGTTTCCGTCCGCAGATGTCTACCGTCCGTCCGGGCGTTATGAAGAAGTCCGCATTCGACCAGGCAAAGGCTGATGCAGTTGTCATCGAAAAGCCGGCATTCGCCTTGACCGAAGCAGACTGCAAGACCAAGGTTCTGGAAATCAAGAAGGCTGCGAAGGAACTCGTTAACCTGGCGGAAGCTGGCGCAATCGTTTCTGTTGGTCGTGGTATTTCTTCCGATGTGGACAAGGGTCTGGCATTGGCAAAGGAATTGGCAGACGCACTGAACGGCGTTGTTGGCGCATCTCGTGCTGCTGTTGACAGCGGCTGGCTGCCGGCTGACCATCAGGTTGGTCAGACTGGTAAGACCGTTCGCCCGCAGCTGTACATCGCTTGCGGTATTTCCGGCGCAATCCAGCACAAGGCTGGTATGTCTGATTCTGAATGCATCGTTGCAATCAACAAGAATGATTCTGCTCCGATTTTTGAAGTTGCAGACTACGGCATTTGCGGCGACCTGTTCAAGGTTCTGCCGATGCTGATTGAAGAAGTTAAGGCAGAACAGGCAGCTAAGTAAGCTCCTGTAAGATTTGCCTTAAAAACCCCCTAACTTCTGTTGAAGTTAGGGGGTTTTCTTACACGTATTATTTGGATGCGGATTGTATGAGGATAATCAGACCGGATTCTGCAGCCGTATCAATCGAAACACCGCCAACATCGGTGCGGGACTGCGCCTCAAAGCCACTGTCATGCAGGATGCCCAAGGCTTTTTCCAGAGTGCTCATATTATTATCCAATGCAAAATACGAAATCTCGCCGGAAGGGCTTTGCGTGAGCAGTGTGCCGCCGAAATCAGGAATACTGGTGACGTTTTGTGCGACATAGCAGTATGCATAGACCGAAGTCGAAATCAAATTCGGCACTTCGCTGATGACGATGGCGGACGATGCCGCAGCATCTTTTGAACTGGTAGCGGGTGCCTGCAGAGCAGCGTCAGCAGAATCGGTGACCATCTGGTCCTGCGCAGCAGATGCCGCTTGTGCGGGGTTGTTCGCCACGGCATTCGTAGTAGAGGTGACCGTGTCAAACGGGTTTTGCATACCCCATAGACTATCGCCCAGTTTTCCGGTTGTAACCAGCAAAACGACAATCACGGCGGCGGCAAGCATACTGAAAACGGGGAAATGCCGTCGTTTTTCAAGCGGCACAACAGTTGCTTGCGCTTCTTTCAGCACAGCATCCATCACGGTGTCATGCAACGCCTTTGGCAGCAAAACGGTTTCATAGGAAAGCCGTGAGCGCAAGGTACGTAAATGCTCCAAATAGGCGGCACAGTGCGCACAGTTGGAAATATGCCCCAACAAAATCGCTTGTTCATCAGCGGTGAGCTCATTATCCAGATAAGCGGAGCAGTATGCTTCATATTTCGAACAATCCATCATGGTGTTGCGCTCCCTTCCGCTGCGGCTGAAGACATCGGCGGTTCAGTCTGCAAGGCAAGATATAGTTGGCGGCGTGCGTTTGCCAGCTGTAATTTTACAGAGGTTTCTTCCAAGGTCAAAAGCTGTGCGATTTCGGAATAGGTGAGACCAATCACGTCACGCAGCAGCAGGATGTTGCGGGGTTCTGCAGAAAGCTGCGATAGCGCAGCGGCAAGTGTTGTGGGAGCAGCTGGCGAGGCGGTGCGCAAGGCATCTTCAAAGAGGATGTCTGTGATTTTTTTGGATGCTGCTGTGTGCTGCAAGCAATGCTGCAACATCGTGCGATAGACCCACAGGGTAAAATTATTTTCGGTATGGGCACTGGAAAGTGTGGTGTAGATATGCAAAAATACATCTTGTGTCATTTTTTCAGCAATTGCCCTGTCATTGCAGGCACGGAATAAAAATGCAAACACAGGGTGTTCATATGCCGCAACCAACTCTTCAAAGGCGGATAGTTCGCCTTTTTTCGCTTGAGATAGGAGCTGCTTTTCGGTTGATTTATTCAAGGGAGTTCGACCTCCTTTGATGCGCAAGCCGCTTGCTTGAGTTCGCAGGCCAATTGATAAAGCTGCTCCATGGTTGCAAGCTGAGAAACCCGTGCTTTAAACGGTTTCAATTGGGGCATGCCCTTGAGATACCAGTTGATTTGGGAGCGTGCCTCCAGCATGGCGATGTGTTCGCCTTTGTCGGCTTGTGCCAGTTCCATTTGGCGCACAGCGGTATCCAGCCGTTGGGAAAAGGGCGGGAGGGGCGGGAGGGGATTACCGTTTAAAAGGGCGTTGGCTCGCTCAAAAATCCAAGGGTTTCCAAGACTGCCTCGGCCAATCATTGCCGCATCTGCATGCGTATATTCCAAGATGCGAACGGCATCTTCGGGAGAAAAAACATCGCCGTTGGCAATGACAGGGATGTGTAGCTGGGATTTGATGTCACGGATATAGTCCCAATTGGCACTGCCGCTGTATTGCTGCTGTCTGGTGCGTCCGTGAATACAGACCGCATCAGCGCCTGCTTCTTCCGCCATGTGCGCAAAGGCAATGCAGTTGATGTGCGTGTCATCCCATCCCAAACGAAATTTGACCGTCACAGGAACAGAAACTGCGGCTTTCACCGCAGAAATGATGCTTGCCGCCAGAGCAGGGTCACGCATGAGGGCACTGCCATCCCCGTTGCCTACAATTTTGGGGGCGGGACAGCCCATGTTAATGTCAATTAGGTCGCAGCCCGAGCGTTCCTGTGCGAGCACTGCACCTTGCGCCATGCTTTCTGGCTCGTGTCCAAAAATCTGCACACTGAACGGGGTTTCATTGGGTGCAGGACATAATAAACGGTTGGTTTTTTGATTTTGATATACCAAAGCACGGGTGGAAACCATTTCGCTGACCGAAAGTGCCGCGCCGTGTTCCCGACAAATTTGTCGAAATGCAAGGTCGGTTGCACCTGCCATTGGCGCAAGAAATAACCGCCCGTTCAGTTGTACATTGCCGATATTCATATGCATATTTGCACTCCTTGCCATGTATTGCTTGCCTATTGTACCACAAAAGAACGCTTTGTGCAATCACAAGGCGGTAACAGTATCTATGCAGAAAAGCCCTCGCCGATGGCGAGAGCCTAGATTATGGGATGAACAAATAGCTAAACAAGTAGCCGAACGAGATGAGACAGGTATTCCACACAAAGATGCCGAACACCGACCAAGGGATGAATAGTGCGGGAGGGATGCGCAGAAGACCGGCAGGAATGGACACAATGGTGCGCAAAACCGGAATTACACGGCAAAGCGCAATCCCCCAGCCATGATAACGGTCGATATATCGTTGGGAAAGCGACACAAACCGCTGTGCACTTTTGTGTTTGGCGGCAAAGCGGTATGCATAAGGGGAGCCGCCGACAAAGCATAACACATACAGCACAAGACTACCCAGAACGCCGGCAAGAACCGAAAGAAAAATGGTCAGCACCAGATTGATTTGACTTTGTGACACCAAAACACCGGTTGCAGGCATAATCACCCCTGCGGGGAAGCCGGGCAGGTTCATAGACTCCAAAAAAAACACAGCAAACAACAAAAGCAGGCCATACTGCTGAAACAAATGTAGAAACATTGCAATGGTCATGGTCATCCTCTCGCTTTGCTGCCGCTTGGAAAAGGCAAAATGGTGAAATGAACCCTGCCGTTTCCAACCGTTTTTTTTCAGTATAGCAAATTATCAGGTGCTTTTCAAGCCTGTGAAGGCAACGAACGACAGTTATCCGCAGGAAATGGGGAATCTTCATGCGGCGGATAGAGCAAATCTCAAGCTCACAGTAAAAGCAGTGTCGTGAGCCAGAGAAGACTTGCCAGAACTGCCCCGCAGATGCCTGCGCCAAAGACATGGGTGCGGGTATAGCGTTTCAGCGGCAGCTTGTGCAGGGTTCGTTCAATGTAGCTTTCTGCAACAGAACATGCTTCACGCAAAACATCCTGGCTACCTTTGCGATTATCTCGCACGATGAAAATGGCTTGTTCAAACGCTGCGCCGTTTTTGGGGCGCACAACAACTACGCGACGGGAAACACCCTTGACCATATGCAATACCGCCTCCTTCGATTGCAGCGTGCTCCAGTCTTGTCCGGTCTTGTGGAGCACCCTCTGCTTCCAGTATTGCCCGCTTTTGCGCCGTGTATACAGCTAACGTGTTTTTTCGATGCGTAAAACAAGCGCAGTCATATCATCTTGACCGCCACGGGAGGCGGCAGCGGTCACCAACTGTGCCGCAAGCTCTTTCGGACCATCGCTGATGCGGGTCAGCAGCATATCCATCACCCAACCATCTTCGAATCCGTCATTGATGCCATCGGACAGCATGACATAAACATCGCCATGCACTAGCCGAAGCGGAACGCTTTCGCCCATCTCGCCGTTTTCCATCAGACCAATGGGAAGTGCCTGCCCATTTAAGCGTGTAATGTTGCCGCCTGTCCGCAAATAGGCAGGCGCCGCACCGCATTTGAGGGTTTCCGCCCGTCCGCTGTATAGGTCTACGGTGAGCATATCCAGTGTGACAAAGCGTGTGCCGTCATTTTGCAGCCGAAAAGCAGGAGCGACTGTCTGCAAGGCATCTCGAATATCCAAGCCGGCACGCAAAAAACGTTCCAGATGTCCAAGGACGGTGCGGCTATCTCTGGCGGCAAGTTCACCAGTGCCCATGCCATCCGACAACAGCATGCAGGCAACGCCGGATTCGGTCACAAAATAGCGTCCGGTGTCACCGGAAACCGATTCCCCTGGTTTTTTGCGCTGTCCAATGCCAATAATCGCACGGAAAGGTGCTTGCTCCCGCAGCAACAGCCGAGGGCCTAGTTCATCGCAGATTTGCTCCGGCTCGGTCAAGCCGATGCCAAGCAATGCGGCAAGACCAGCGGCGAAGCCGTCCTTTTGGGTCAGAAAAGCATCCAGTTGTCTGCCGCCTAGCTCAATGCGCAGTCTACCGCTGCCATCTCGATAAACGGCAACCTGCTCAATCGTGCCAAATGCCGCCGCATATCGCCGCACCTGCCGTTCTCTGGCGGGCAGGGTGACCACATCCTGTGACAGGTCTGTGCCAAGATGCTGCAAGATGCCCGTCAATCCTGCGTATTGCTGTGCGAGCAGACTGCGGTTTTCTTCGCATTTGGACTGATATTCTCGTTTTTGCTGCAGCAGTACAAAGGTTTCGTTGATAGCACGGACAAACTCCGGAAAACGAATGCAGCGTGCGGAAAAATGCGAGGGAAAATCGGCGGCCTGCGCACGACCACGTTGCAGCATGGCAAGGGATACGTCATTTAGGGCATTGAGCGTGCCGATGTAATCGTGCTCCCAACAGCTGGCACATAGGCTGCATTTGCAGCAAATCTGCTCGGCGGCATGGTCGAACACTTCACGAGTGTCTTCGCTGGCAGTGCGCCGCCCTTGCGTCAGTCCGCTCGACATCCCCAGATACATTTCATAAAATGCCTGTGCGGCATCCCCGGCATAGCGGCGTGCATTGGTGCGGATGCGGCGGACGGCATCCGTCAGCTCAGGTTGAGAGGGGAGCAGGGTTTCCCGCAGATAGAGCCAGACATGGGTTGGAATAACTGCAAAAAACACAGCGGCGAGGATGCCTTCTGCAATGGAGGACACAAAAAGCGGGTGTTCTGCCCCTAAGAGTGCGGCGGCAGTGCCTGCACAGAGATAGATGGCGGCAAAGACCTGTCGGTTGCCACCACGAAAGCCGCCGCTGATGAGAGCACCGAATCCATAGGTGCAGGCAAAAAGGGCACTGCGACCCGCCGCAGCGTCCATGGTCACACCAAATGCAATCCCTGCTGCCGTGCCTGCGGAAGAGCCGCCCACATAGGTGGCACCCATGACCAGCGTCAGTGCCGCCACACGGGCGGGAGTCACGATGCCGCCCACGGAAAGGTCGCTGACGGACACCAGAAGCGTGGTGAGCAGTACGAGCAGCGCGCCGGGTCGCAGCATGACGCTGTCCTCATTTGGTGGCAGCAGGGAAATGCGATAAAAATAGGCAGAGCCAAAGGTCAGCACCAAAATACAAATAAAAATGGCGGCGGTGCTGGCGGTCATCGGCGGCAGGAAAACAAAGCTGCAGGCACCAAAACAAGCGGTGGCAACCAGCGGCATAAACCATGCACTGGTCACACAATTGAAATCGGAAAAAATATGGCTGCATGCCATGGTCAGCAGGACAGCGGCACTGTTGCCGACACCGCTGATGGAGGAGGTTAGAATCAAATACCCAAAGAATGCGCCAAGAACTGCGCCAAAGCCGCTGCTGACCACACAGACGGCACCAACCATGGCGACACCGAAGGGGGCATATTCCCCAAAAATCGTACCACGTGCCAGCACGGCGCAGAGCGCAAATTGCTGCGCTGCCAAAAGCAGTTGTTTGACGGCGGAAATGTGATAGACACGCCCGAAAAGATGCCCAAGACGTGCGGATAGTGTGAAAGTTTTTTCATAAAGATGCTGCTTGTCCATAAGCCGTATGTCCTCCTTTGTTCATCCAGTATAAGGCACATTTACTGCGCCTTTTGTTGGAAAATAAAGCAGGGAATAGTGTTTTTCACAACTTATATCGTGCAAAGCATCTGTTTTTCTCAAAAACAGCATAGGGATAGAAAAAAAGTGCGTTTTTTTTCACAGACGTTTCACAAACCGTTCACATTTTTTCACGAAAAAGGGAGTATACTAATATCATCAGCTGAGAGGCTGAGCGACAGAAATCATGTCGGTATCTTTTTCATTTCTCTTTTTATCCCCCCTATAATATTTTATGAACAGCAAAAGAGCACCCTTCCCCCGGGTGCTCTTTTGCTGTTCTGCCCATCGGGCAATACACGTTAGGCGATGTGGAAACCAACATTGCCATAATTTCCGCCAAGCAGCAGGAAATCCATCGAGGTATCCTCTGAAAGAGCAATTTTGACAGGTGATTGCACCGTGCCGGTGACACAGTGCCAGCCTTCCAATGCGGTGCGGACAAAGTAGTGCCCAACGGCAGCCTTGGCAGAGGGGTCATTGGGTCGAATATATAAGGTTTTTCCAGCAGCGTTTTTAAAATTCAGATGATAGACAATAGAGAAATTCCCATCAATATAATATGCCATGTGTGCTTTTCCATGATAAGAAACGGCAAGCGGGTCGTCAACGCTTTGTGGAAATTCCCCTGGATTGAGTGCACGCAACGCAGTCGTGTTGCCGCAGAGCGTGAAATTTTGGACGGCTGCGGCATCAATCGAAGCCGTGCGGTCAGAAGTGGAGAAGACACCGGCGGTTCGTCCGTTGCTGTCATCAATGCCGCGCGGCAGAGTCGGGAGAAAGTGGTTTGCCATGAGTGCCTTGAGCGCAACCAGACGAATGTTCAGCTGGTCGCCATGCGGGGTAAGACGGACACGGGCATTCAGCATGGCACCGCCGGGCAGGGTGTCCTGCAGGATGAGTTTGGTTTGTCCTGCATCTAAAGAAATCGTTCCCTGCGGCTTGCTGAGGAAGAACCGTTGATAGCACTGCTCGGAAACGCTGGTGGCATCTGTGCCCATGCCAACCCCGCGATTGACGATGTCAATGGTGGCTGCGGTATCTCCGGAATTGGTTGCCGCAATGCCGAGAATCATCGGCTGATAAGAACCCATATAGTTCCAGTGGTAATATTCCACATCCATGGTCTGCGCATCCGTCAAATCGGTTTCTGCAGTATAGATGCCGCTGCGCTCAAATTTATTGGGCGTCAAAATTTCCGGATTATCCGAGTAGAGAAGCGGCACGCTGCCAGCGGTCATGGTCAGCGGCGTGGGTTCCATGTCGGCTGCATATTGTGTAAGGCGCAGGGACAGCAAAACCGCCTGCTCCACCGTTAAGGTCTGCTGGGGTGCAAAGCGATTTTCGCCGATTCCTGTGAGAATGCCCGTGCGATAGCAAAAGCTGACGGCGGACGATGCCCAAGAATGGAGGTCACTTTGGTCATCATAGGTGTAGGCGGCAGTTTGGTTCGGATAGGGGGTGGGCAGTGTCACGGTGGATGCCAAACGAAAGACTGCTGCCGCAGCGGCTTCTCGTGTCAGCGGGAGGTCGGGCGAAAAGGTGTTGAAATAGGTGCCGGTCATGACACCAAGATTGCATAAACGGCGTGCATTTTCGCTGTCCGTGTCTAAAAATGGGTTTTCTGTGGTCACAGTACTGAAGCCATAGCCACGAGTGCGGATGAGAACGGTCAAAAGGTCGGCAAACTCCAAGCGTGTGACGGGACGCTGCCATGCGCCGAGCAGTTCGTCGGGTACAAGACCTGCATCTGTGGCACGCTGGATGTCAGCAGCCGCCCACGCAGATGGTGCGGTGGTTTCTGGGATAGCATCCGTGGCAGCGGTTGCCGTATTTTCATCATTGGTCAACGGGATTTCCGCTGCTAACACTTGTGAAAGCGGGCAAAACAGCAAATAAACAGCCAAAAAAGCGGAACAGAACTTTGGTTTCATGATAGCATAAATCTCCTAAGCATGTAGTATCGATTGCACTCTATTATAGTAGATTTTTGCAATTTTGCATAGGGGGATGCGGATTTTAAAGGGGAAAGGTGCGGAAAAAACATGAAAATCCCATAAAAAGGGATAGGCATTGCGGATAACCGCCAAAAAATTTTTATAAATTTTATGTATTTTGCAAGTTGAGAAATAGAAAATTGCAAAAAGCGAAAAAGGGGGATTGACGAGAGGTGAGGGAAAGTAGTATAATATATAAAGAAAAGTTTGGGCTTCAAGCTGGGAACTGTTATTTATATGAAACACGGCGTTCTATCGGGTCAGCTACACAAGATTTGAAGAAGTGCCGGTTGTGAAGGAGGATAAACGGATGGATGCATTGCTGAAAAAATTCACGTTTACGGACGAATTGACCGATGTCATTGAAAACTGTAAAGGTGTTTCAGTACCGACTACAAAAGCAGAACTGTATGAAATGGTTTTCGGACCGGAAAATGTCGATGTATACGATGTTGTATTTGACGTGCCCGGCAAGGGATTGGTGAAGGAAGCCGATGTCACACGGTGTAAGAATGGTGCTTCTGTAAACTATATGGAAGATTACATGCGCCGCCGCGACCCGGACTGCATGCGTATTGCAGACGATAAGCCGACCGACAAGCCGCGCTTTGCTGAAAAATATGGCTATCCTTTTGCGGATTTGCGGAAGGAAACCATGGATTGGTTCAAGGAGCAGGAGCTTATTATCATGCCGTTTAATTCGGGCGGCAATATTTATGGCTATGGCTCTATCTTGGTATGTCCGAAGAATGCAGCGTTTTTCGCATTTGCGCTGGCACATTTGCAGGGCTTCGTTTCCGCAGTGGAAACCGAAGGCTATGCGCCCCGTGCGATTGTATATGTTGCACCGCCGTTCCGTCACACCAAGTTTGATGGTCGTCAGGTCGTGGTACACAACCGTTTGGACGATTGCCACGAAGTATTCTCTTACAACCTGTATCCGGGTCCGTCTGCAAAGAAGGGCGTATATTCCGTGCTGCTCGACATTGGCGAGGCAGAGGATTGGGTCACTGCACATGCTTCCGCAGGTCGTGTGATTACCCCTTATGAAAATGAAATGGTCATCATGCACGAAGGTGCTTCCGGTGGCGGCAAGAGCGAAATGTTGCAGGACGTTTCCCGTCTGGATGACGGCAATGTACTCTTGTCCACCAACACCGTGACGGGTGAGCCTACCATCATCAGCGTGGGTCAAACCTGCAAGATTGAGCCGGTTTGCGATGACATGGCAACCTGCTATCCGGGTCTGCAGAACAAGAGCGGCAAGCTGGTGCTTGTAGACGGCGAAGATGGCTGGTTCCTGCGTATGGACGGTGTTACCCATTACGGTTCTGACCCGGTTTACGAAAGAATCTGCACCGAGCCGGATGAGCCGCTGTGCTTCTTCAATATGGAAGGTCATCCGAACACAACCCTGCTGATTTGGGAGCACACCTTGGATTCCAACGGCAAGCCTTGCCCGAACCCTCGTGCGATTGTCCCGCGCTGGAAGGTGCCGAACATTGTCAAGGAGCCTGTGGAGGTGGACGTACGTTCGTTTGGCGTTCGTATGCCTCCCTCCACCGCAGAAGACCCGAACTATGGCATCATGGGCATGATGCATATCATTCCGCCTGCATTGGCATGGCTCTGGCGTTTGGTTGCACCGCGCGGCTTCAAAAACCCGTCTATCGTAGGCGGCGGAGAGCTGAAGAGCGAAGGCGTTGGCTCTTATTGGCCGTTCGCAACCGGTCTGCGTGTCAAGCAGGCAAACCTGCTCCTCGAGCAGATTATGAACTGCCCGAATACCCGTTATATCTTGATTCCAAACCAGCATATCGGTGTATATCGTGTTGGTTTTGCGGCAGAATGGCTCTCTCGTGAGTATTTGGCACGTCGTGGCGCAAAAATCCGTAAAGAGCATTTGGAGCCTGCAAGATGTGCATTGCTCGGCTATGCGCTGAAGGATATGACCATTGATGGTCAGCGTATCCGCTCCAAGTTCCTGCGCTGTGAAACACAGGACCGCATGGGCACAGACGGTTATGACAAGGGCGCAACCATTTTGAGCGACTTCTTCCGTGACGAACTCAAGAAGTTCGACACACCGGAATTGTCTCCGCTGGGCAAGCAGATTATCGACTGCTTCATGAACGGCGGCACGTTGGAAGATTACGAAGCAATCACCCCAACCCATTTCTAATCAGGTAGCGTATAGACCCCATACATCCGTATGGGGTCTGTTTTTTGCATGGCCGAAAAAAATCCCGTTTGAAAGCATCGTGTTAAATACTTTCAAACGGGATTTACAGCGGCATAGGGGAAGCTTATTGAATGGAAGCAACGGCATCCTTCATGCTCTTTACGTAATCACGGACAATGGGCACGCAGTCCTGTCCATGCTCTTTGACGAGCTTTACAATCGCACTGCCGACAATCGCACCATCGGAAACCTGCGCCATTTGCTTTGCCTGCTCTGGTGTGGCAATGCCAAAGCCAACAGCACACGGCAAATCAGTCGATTGACGAATGAGCGACACCATTTCGGCGATATTGGTGTTGATTTCCGTACGGACACCCGTAACGCCAAGGGAAGACACACAATACAGAAAGCCCGTGGCTTCCGTTGCAATGCGTGCAATACGGTCATGCGAGGTGGGCGCAATCATGGAAATGATGTCCACATTATGAGCGGCACAGACCTCGCGCAGTTCCGCTTTTTCCTCAAACGGCAAGTCGGGAATGATAAGTCCGTCCACGCCTGCCACGGCACAGCGGGAGAGAAACCGCTCTTTGCCATAGGTGTAAATCGGGTTTAAGTAGGTCAGAAATACCAGCGGGATTTGGGTCTTTTGGCGCACTTTTTCCACCAAATCAAACACTTTGTCGGTGGTGCATCCGCCTGCAAGTGCACGCTCGTTGGCCTCTTGAATCACAACGCCCTCTGCCATGGGGTCGGAAAACGGGATGCCAATTTCAATCAGGTCGGCACCTGCTGCCTCCATGGCATAAATTAGTTCTTCGGTGATGTCCAGTGAAGGGTCACCTGCCGTGACAAACGCAATGAATGCTTTGCCGTTCTCAAATGCCTTATGGATTTTAGTCATGCAAATCAACCCCCTTATAGCGTGCAATGGCGGCAACATCTTTATCTCCACGTCCGGATATATTGATGACGAGGGTTTCGTCTTTGGACATGGTGGGTGCGAGTTTTTTGGCATATGCCACCGCATGGGCACTTTCAATCGCAGGAATGATGCCCTCCATGCGAGAAAGATATTCAAATGATTCCACGGCTTCATCATCGGTAATCGGCACATATTCGGCACGACCGATGTCATGCAGATGCGCATGTTCTGGACCGATGCCTGGATAGTCCAGACCCGCAGAAATCGAGTAAACCGGTGCGATTTGACCATATTCGTCCTGACAGAAATAGCTTTTCATGCCGTGGAACACACCAACCGTGCCGGTGGTGAGGGTAGCCGCTGTTTCTGGGGTATCTGCGCCACGTCCTGCCGCTTCGCAGCCAATCAGACGCACTTCCTTGTCCTCAATAAAGTCATAAAATGCACCGATGGCATTGGAACCGCCGCCAACACATGCCATGACAACATTCGGCAGCTTGCCCTCCGCCTCCAGCATCTGCGCCTTGATTTCTCGGCTGATAATCGCCTGAAAATCACGCACGATTTCCGGGAACGGCGCAGGGCCCATGACAGAACCCAAAACATAATGGGTGTCATCAATGCGGCTCGTCCACTCACGGAAGGTTTCACTGACGGCATCTTTCAGCGTCATGGTGCCGCTTGTGACCGGATGCACTTTAGTGCCGAGTAGTTCCATGCGATAGACATTGAGCGCCTGTCGGTCGGTATCCTCCTTGCCCATGTAGACATCACATTCCATGCCGAGCAGAGCCGCCGCCGTAGCAGTGGCAACACCGTGCTGCCCTGCACCGGTTTCCGCAATGAGGCGCGTTTTGCCCATGCGCTTGGCAAGCAGTGCCTGCCCTAAGACATTGTTGATTTTATGCGAGCCGGTGTGGTTCAAATCTTCACGCTTGAGATAAATCTTGGCACCGCCCAAATCCGCCGTCATGCGCTTGGCATGATACAGCATGCTGGGACGTCCTGCATAATTGCGATATAAATCATCCAGTTCTGCCAAAAAATCAGGGTCGTTTTGATATTTGCGATAGGCGGTTTCCAGTTCCATCATGGCATTCATGAGGGTTTCCGGAATGTATTGTCCGCCATACGGGCCAAATCTTCCATATTGTTTCATTTTACACCTCGTATCAACTCGTAAAGCTGCTGCATTTTTGCGGCATCTTTTAAACCATCGGTTTCAATGCCACCCGAAATATCCACACCCTGTGGATGGGTCAGTTGGATAGCGTGCTGTAGATTGCCTGCGTGCAGACCACCTGCCAGAAAGAACGGCTTGGTGGGGCGATTGCGCACAATTAAGTCAAAATCTGCAGTTTTTCCCGTGCCGCCATAGGCATGGGGAGAGAAAGCATCCAGGAGCAGTGCATCCACGTCCAAGGCATCGGCGGCAAGCAAACTTTCTGCGGTTTGCACACGCACCGCTTTCCACAGAACGCCGTCCCACTGTGCCCGTACCTGTGCAAGATAGGCAGCGTCTTCATCTCCGTGCAGCTGCAAAACAGACAAGCTTGCCGTTTTTGCGATTTCCAATAAACGAGGGATGGATTCGTTTACAAATACCCCGACCGTTTGGATGCTGGAGGAAAGCTGCGTAGAAAGGTCGTGTGCCTGCTCGGGGGTGACACGGCGGCGGCTTTCGGCAAAGACAAACCCCACATAATCCGGTGGATAGGCATTGGCGGCGGCAATATCCTCTGCACGGCGCAACCCACAGAATTTTAACTGCATGCGGCACCTCGCAGCGCATCCAGTGCGGCTTTTTTGTCGGGAGAGCGCATAAAGGTCTCGCCAATCAGCACGGCATCTACCCCGCAGGCAGACAAGCGGGCAATGTCTTCTGGGGTGCGAATCCCGCTTTCCGACACAAATAAAATCGCAGGCGGTACCAAATCACGCAGACGCTCACTGGTGTGAATATCCACCTCAAACGTGTGCAAATCACGGTTGTTTACACCGATGATGTCTGCCCCTGCCTGTAAGGCACGGTGCACTTCGGTGGCATCATGCGCCTCCACCAAGGCATCCAGACCGAGGCTGTGTGCAAGCTCCAAATAGGAGGACAATTGTGCATCGGAAAGAATGGCACAAATCAGCAAAATCGCAGAAGCACCAAGGGTTTTCGCTTCGTAAATCTGATAGGCATCGACCAAGAAGTCCTTGCGCAGGGTCGGTGTTTGCACGGCATCGGAAATCTCCTGCAAATATTGGTCGCTGCCCAAGAAGCGGCTGGGTTCCGTCAGCACGGAAATTGCAGCCGCACCTGCCGCAGCATAATCACGTGCGATTTCCAGATACGGGAAATCGGCAGCGATGACGCCTTTGGACGGAGAAGCCTTTTTTACTTCGCAGATAAAAGACATCCCTTTTTGCTGTAACCCCTGCCGAAACGGAAAGTCTTGAGGGGTTGGATGAGCTTGGGCACGCTGCTGCATTTCCTTTAGGGAGATGTGGCTTTTCGCTTCTGCAACCCGTGCTTTGGCGGTTTCCGCCAGTTGTTCTAAAATTGTCATCGGATTATGCCTCATTGGAGCGGCGGATGAATTCTTCCAGTTTTTGCACTGCCGCACCGCTTTCAATGGTTTGCTCCGTAAGGGCTACACCTGCGGCAAGGGTGTCTGCTTTGCCTGCGATGTACAGCGCCGCACCTGCGTTGAGCACCACTGCACCCCGTTTCGCACCCCGTTCTTTGCCAGACAAAATGTCTCGAGAAATGGCGGCGTTTTCGCTGGGTGCACCACCCACCAATTCGGATTTGTCGCAAGTGGTATAGCCGAAATCCTCGGGAGAGATGGTATATTGCTGGAACGCACCATCACGGATTTCGCAAATCTGTGTGGGCGCACTCATGGAGATTTCGTCCAGTCGGTCTTCGCCGTACACGACCATGCCACGGCGAACGCCGAGGTTGGACAGCACACGTGCCAAGGGCGCAAGGAGTGCGCTGTCATACACGCCCATCACCTGCATGGTTGCCCCTGCGGGATTGGCAAGCGGTCCTAAAATATTGAAGATGGTGCGAATGCCGAGTTCACGGCGGACAGGCGCAACATATTTCATTGCAATATGATAGTTTTGTGCAAATAGGAAGCAAATGCCGATTTCTGCAAGCAGTTTTGCACTTTTTTCGGCAGGTATCGTAATGTTGATGCCGAGGGCTTCCAACACATCCGCAGAACCGCATTTGCTGGAAGCTGCACGGTTGCCGTGCTTGGCAACGGGCACGCCTGCGGCGGCAATCAAGATGGATGCCGTGGTGGAAATGTTGATAGAATTTGCGCCATCTCCGCCCGTGCCGACGATTTCCAAGACCTCCATGTCATGCAGCAGCTTGATGCAGTGCGCCCGCATCGCCGCCGCAGAAGCGGTGATTTCGTCGATGGTTTCGCCTTTCATAGACAGTGCGGTCAGATAGGCACTCATCTGCACATCGCTCGCTTGCCCGCCCATGATTTCATTCATCACCGTCAGTGCTTCGTCATACGCCAAATCTTGTCGCTGGGTCAACTTTTGGATTGCTTCTTTAATCATTATGATACCTCCCAATCAATGAATGGATACCGCATTACGCCTTTCGTTCTAAAAAATTGCGGACAATGGAAAAACCGTCTGGGGTGAGAATGGATTCCGGATGGAACTGCACGCCGTAAACGGGATTTTGGGTGTGCTGCACCGCCATAATTTCGTGGTCTGCGGTTTGTGCCGTCACTTGCAGACAGTCTGGCATGGTTTCCTGTAATGCCGCAAGGGAATGATAGCGTGCCACCTCAATTTCGGATGCCATGCCTTGAAACAGGGTGCTTTGCGTATCCAATGTGGCGCGGGAAACCTTGCCGTGCATCAGCTGTTTGGCGTGGGTGACGGTTGCGCCATAGGCTTCGCAAATGGCTTGATGTCCCAGACAAACGCCGAAAATCGGGAATGTTTCCCCCAACTTCTGCACCATTTCAATACAAACACCGGCGTCTACGGGTTTGCCAGGACCCGGAGAAAGAAAGATGTGGGAGGGGGCAAGTGCGGCGATGGAGGCAACGGTCATGGCATCGTTGCGAATGACACGGATATTGGGTTCTATCGAACCAATCAGCTGATAGAGATTGTAAGAAAAGCTGTCATAATTATCAATCAGTAAAATCATTTGTCAATGCCCTCCGCCGCCATGCGCAGTGCGTCTGTGACGGCACCTGCTTTGTTGATGCACTCTTGATATTCAGTTTCCGGCACACTGTCGGCAACAATACCAGCACCGGAACGCACAAATACCTTGCCGTTTTTGGCATAGGCAAGACGGATGGCAATGCAGGTGTCAAGGTTGCCAGTGAAGTCGATATAGCCAATCGCACCGCCATAAATGCCACGCTTTAAGCCTTCCAGCTCATCAATAATTTCACAGGCACGGATTTTCGGCGCACCGGAGAGTGTACCTGCCGGCAAAATGGCATCCACTGCGTCAATCGCATCGCAATCTTCACGCAGAATACCTTGCACCGTTGAGCCGATGTGCATCACGTGGGAAAAGCGCAGGATGGACATATAGTCTTCCACTTTGACAGAACCAATTTCGCTGATTTTGCCGATGTCATTGCGGCCGAGGTCAACGAGCATATTGTGCTCCGAGCATTCTTTTTCATCCGCAAGCAATTCCTGCTCCAGTGCCAAATCTTCGGCTTCGGTCTTGCCGCGGGGACGTGTGCCGGCAAGCGGGAACGTGTGCAGGACACGATTTTCCAGCTTCACGAGGGTTTCGGGAGAAGCACCAGCGATTTCAATGTCATCGCTGGAAAAATAGAACATATAGGGGGAAGGGTTGGTGGTGCGTAGCACACGGTAGGCGTCCAGAATGCTGCCCTCCATTTGCGCTTCCATACGATTGGACAGCACGGCTTGGAAAATATCGCCGTCATAGATATATTGCTTTGCCTTTTCCACCATAGCGCAATAGTCCTGCTTGGCAAGATGGGGCGTAAATGCACTGTTTAGTTGCAGTGACATGTGCGGTGCGGGTGCACCGTCTTGCAGCAGATGCAGCATGTCACGCAGGGTGTTTTGGGCATCGGCATAGCCTTGCTCGAGGTTTTCGAGCGGAATATTGACCATTAGAATCAGCTTTTGGCGTGCGTTGTCGAATGCAATGACCTTGTCAAACAGCATCAAATCGACATCTTTGAAGGAATCCTCGTCTTCTGCGTGCAGTTGGAGCGAGGGTTCTGCATAGCTGATATAATCATAACCGAAATAGCCGACCAAACCGCCGGTAAAGGTGGGCAGTCCTTCGATGCGTGGGCTTTTGTGCGCTGCCAGGATTTTGCGGATGGTGTCCCCGGGGTGCGTGACCTGTATGGTTTCGGTGGTTTCACTGCGCAGGGTGAGTGTACCGCCGCAGCAGGAAAGTTCCAACTTGGGATCATATCCAAGGAAGCTGTATCGCCCCCATTTTTGCTGGTCCTCTGCACTTTCGAATAAATAGCAGTGACGGCTGACATTTTGCAGCACACGCAGCGCTTGAATCGGTGTGATAAAATCGCCCTGCACTTCCATGCTGACCGGTGCGGTGCGGTATTGCCCTTGTGCAGCGAAGCCTTGCAGGGCTTCCAGTGTGGGTGCCAGTTTCATAAATATTGCCTCCTTCTGTGCGAGGGCATAAAAAAAGCCCCCGACATTTGAATTTGTTCAAATATCAAGGACGAACCTGTTGAATGGTCGCGGTGCCACCTTGTTTTACGGATAAAACCCCGTACACTTTGCGGAATACTAACATATTCCCGACGCATAACGCACGCCCAACGTCACGGGATACTGCGCAAAAGCGGTTCGCCGTGCCCTCCGTGGTCCATTTGGCAGACTGCGTCCGATCCGGCTTCCAGCATTTCCGGACTCTC
This sequence comes from Intestinibacillus sp., assembly GCA_963663775.1. GTDB lineage: Bacteria > Bacillota > Clostridia > Oscillospirales > Butyricicoccaceae. The sequence continues at coordinate 1,191,582 of OY760624.1, forward strand.
TGTGCGTGCACGAACTGCTTTGATCTCCACATCAGCGGTTTCTCAAAATTCTCTTTTTCTTAGTATATGCGGGATTTGCGGGGATGTCAAGCGTTTTTTTGGGAAGCGTTTGAGAAAGAAACCGCCTTTCCTTGCAGAAGCATAAAAGAAAGGCGGCGGAAAACATCAAGAGCCCGTGTTGGGATGCCGTAACACATGCTTCCATTCCGAAAGCGTGCAGCAAAGCTGCTCTGCGGCAACGGTGCGCACCGTGCCATCGGTGAGTACGGCGGAAAATGGCGTGTGTTTGACGATGGCATCGGTCAGCTGTGTATCAGAAACCCATGCCAAGCAGGCAACCTCGGGTCCTGCGGTGAAGCTTGGCGGGGCATCGGTGCACCATGCAAAGGAGGTGGTGACTTCATCATCTAAAAAATCGACCTTGCGCACGGTTTTGTGGCGAAATTCTGTGATTTTCTGCAGTGCTGCGGCAGGCAAAACCAAGCCGCTTTCTTCCCGCAGTTCTCGTGCCGCTGCGTCGCAAAGTGCTTCGCCGGGGTCTACATGTCCGGTTGCCGTCCAATCAAATGCGCCAGGCAGAAGCGGACGGTCAAAGCTGCGCTGCTGCAGCCATACACCGGAAATGCCATCTCGCATCTCTCGCACCAGAACATGCACCACACGATGGCGCAGACCATAGCGGTGCACTAGTGTGCGCTCTAACACCCCGCAGGGCTGCATGCGGCTGTCATAAACGGTCAGGCATTCACGGTCTGGTCGTGCGGATTCTGCGGCAAGTGCACATTTTTCTGCATGGGAGAGGCGTTTTAAAGCAGCTTCCCGCCGCATTGCCTCGCTGCGGGTGGGATAAGCTTCGCAGTGAATGAGGGTCACAGGACGGCGGCTTTTGGTATATTTCGCACCTGCCGTGCCAGCGTTGTGCGCAGTCATGCGGCGGGTAATGTCGGTTGTCCAACCGCTGTAAATCGTGCCGTCCGCACAGGCAAGCAAATAAACATAATTATGTGCCGTGTGGACTTGGTGTTGTGCGGTGTGCGGTAAGGGGCGTGTCATCGTAGAAGTGTTCATTGTGCCAACCTATAAATCTTCAGAATGCGTTCCCTATCCATTGCGCCATAGCAGGAGGGAACGGTTTTGGTGTTGTTTGCGGTGGTCAAGTCTGCAATTGCATCATAATCAGCAGGAGAAATACCCAATTCGCCCATGGTAGTGGGCATGCCAAGCGTTTTGAAGTAGGATTCCATTGCAGTGATGCCCATTTGCGCTGTGTGTTCGGGATGCTCGGTGTCCATTTCACAATCCCAAACCCGTGCGGCAAGCTGTGCAAAGCGCAGCGGGTCTTGCAAATACACTTCTTTTGCCCAAGCAGGGAATAGCACACTTAAACCTGCGCCGTGCGCCACATGGTCATGCAGACCCGAAATGTCATGCTCTAGTTTATGCACTGTGAACGCATAGGTGCTGCCACAGCCGGTGAGCCCGTTGTGAGACAAGGACGATGCCCACATCAGGGTGGCACGTGCGTCATAATCGGCAGGATTTTTCATGGCGGCAAGCCCTGCATCCCGCACGGCAAGAAGCAGACCCTCTGCCAGACGGTCGGTCAAATCCCCGCCGCCGGTAGGGGTGCAGTATCGCTCTAAGGTGTGCATCATGATGTCTACCACGCCGCAGCCGGTTTGAAAGGGTGAAACCGTGAAAGTGAGCGTGGGGTCTAAAAAGGAAATCAGCGGGCGGTTCAGTTCCGTGGTTAGTCCTCTTTTTAACTGCAGGGTATCGTGGGTCAGCACGCAGGAATTGCTCATTTCACTGCCAGCGGCAGACAGTGTCAAAACCGTGCCGAAGGGGGTGGTTTTTTCGGGCTGTGCGCCTTTGGCGATATAGTCATCCCATGGGTCACTGTCATTGGCATAGCCGTGCGCAATGGCTTTGGTCGAATCAATGACCGAACCGCCGCCCACCGCCAGCAGAAAATCCACCTGTGTCTGCCGACAGAGCGCAATGCCTTCCCGAACGAGAGAAACCTTGGGATTCGGCGAAACACCGCCAAGCAATACGGTTTGCAAGCCGGCGTCATTTAAATTTGCAGCAATTGCATCTAAAAGACCGGAACGCTGCACACTGCCGCCGCCAAAGTGCAGGAGCACCTTGGAAGCACCGCGCGCACGCAATTCTGCACTGATTTGATGCGTGACACCACGGCCGAAGAGCACCTTGGTCGGGGTGCTGTAAATAAAGTTCTGCATCAACCTCACCATCCGTTTCATGTAGTTATATAACCCTATCTTATACGCTTGCTCGGTACTTGTCAAATGAGGGAATTGGGCGTAAAATAATCTTGTTTGAAAATCAACATCGAAAGAGGAGGACTTCTTTTGCAGCATGCATCTACTTTGAAATTAGTGCAGCGGTTTGTGCCGTATTTTAAGCGGTATCGCTGGATATTGGCACTTGATTTGCTCTGTGCATCCTTGACTGCCCTATGTGACATCGTTTTGCCGATTTTGGTGCGCAGGCTGGCGCAGTTGGGCATGGGAGATTTGGCACAGCTGACCGCACAAACCATTTTTGGCGTGGCAGGTATTTATCTGGCACTGCGGTTGATTGATGTGGTGGCATCGTATTTTATGGCGAATGTGGGACATGTCATGGGGGCGAAAATCGAAACGGATATGCGCTCTGCCCTGTTTTCCCATTTGCAGGAATTGCCGTTTTCGTATTATAGCACCACCAAGGTGGGACAGCTCATGGCACGCATCACGGGCGATTTGTTTGATGTGACGGAATTTGCCCATCATTGTCCAGAGGAATTTTACATTGCAGGGCTGAAAATTGCGGTCGCATTTGCGGTGCTGTGCAGCATCAATGTGCCGCTGACGCTGCTGATTTTTGCGGTAGTGCCTTTTATGGTCATCGGTGCAGGGATTCTCAATCACCGTATGCGCAAGACGTTCCGCAAGAATCGTGTGCAGGTGGGCGAGGTCAATGCGCAGGTGGAGGATTCTCTGCTGGGCATTCGTGTGGTCAAATCCTTTACGGGAGAAGCACGAGAGATTGCAAAATTTGAGCAGGGCAATCAAAATTGGTTGGAAATCAAGAAAGAAAATTATCACTGGATGGGGGCATTTACTGCCACAACTCGCACCTTTGATGGGCTGATGTATTTGGTGGTGATTTTGGCGGGTGGCTGGTTCATGCAAGGCGGCAGCATCAACCCTGCCGATTTCATGGCATATCTGCTGTATGTCACCACCCTGCTGGCAACGATTCGCCGCATTGTGGAGTTTGCGGAGCAGTTTCAGCGTGGGATGACCGGCATTGAGCGGTTTTTCGAGGTCATGGATGTGGTGCCGGAGATTCAAAATCCCAAGAATCCGATGGAATTACAAAATGCCAAGGGCGAAATCGGGTTTGAGCGGGTCGCTTTTGCCTATCAGGATGATTTGGATACGCCTGTTCTTTCGCATGTGGATTTGCACATTCGAGCGGGGGAAAATGTGGCACTCGTAGGCCCTTCCGGCGGCGGTAAAACCACCTTGTGCAATCTGATACCACGGTTTTATGATGTTACAGAGGGACGTGTGACCGTTGACGGGCAGGATGTGCGCACGCTGTCATTGGATTCCCTGCGCCGTCAAGTCGGCGTGGTGCAGCAGGACGTATATCTATTCGCAGGCAGCATTTTTGAAAACATTGCCTATGGGAAAGAAGGCGCAACCCAAGCCGAGGTGGAGCAGGCGGCAAAGCTGGCGGGTGCACATGATTTCATTCTGGAAACGCCGCAGGGCTACCAGACATTTGTAGGTGAGCGTGGCGTGCGATTGTCCGGCGGGCAAAAACAGCGCATTTCAATTGCACGGGTGTTTTTGAAAAATCCGCCGATTTTGCTGCTGGACGAGGCTACCAGTGCGCTGGATAATGAGAGCGAGCGGCTCGTGCAGCAGTCTCTAGAGCGGCTGGCGGTAGGGCGCACGACGCTCACCATTGCGCACCGTTTGTCGACCGTGCGAGGAGCGGATCGCATTATAGTGTTGACGGCAGACGGCATTGCCGAGCAGGGCACACACGAAGCATTATTGCAGCAAGGCGGCATTTATGCCAATTTGATTGCGATGGCGCAGGGATGAAAGAAGCACGCAGAACATAAGCGTTCTGCGTGCTTCTTTGTGTTGGCGCATTGGTTGCCTTAGGTCAGTCGATTCCAAATGGCATACACTTTATTATCCAAATTCAAGAGGATTTGCGCAAATTGTGCACGGGTAATGTTGTCTTGCGGGTTGAAGTTGCCGAGGTCATCCCCTTTGATGAGGTCTGCCATGGAGCAAAACGAAATGCCGTTATACGCCCATGTGGAAATGTTGGCAACATCGTTGTAGGATTCGACAATGGACGAACTGGAATAGGTTGTGTCACCATACCCGATAATCAGACAATAGCGCATCATGATAGTGGCAAGCTCTTGGCGGGTGACTAAATTCTGGGGAGAAAGGGCGTGGTTATTATCCCCGAGGAAGATATCCGCCGCAACGCAATAGGAAAGGCCAGGTAGACAGTCCGCACTGATGGCACTGTAATCAGACATGGTCTGCAGTTCGGCGGTGCCGTCAGGAATCGGCATACTGCGCGCCGTGGCATCTAAATATAAAGTTTTTGCAATTTTTTCACGTGTCAATGCTGTATTTGCGGAAAAATTTCCATTGACATCAGACATCAACCCATAATCCAGCACATATTTTGCAGCATCCCAATACCAAACCCCGTTTGGAACATCCTCCGGCATGGTGGCGTTGGCACTGGTGTTGGTGCGCTGGATGGAGGTGCCTGTGATGGCCATGGCAGGCAAAATGCTGATAGAACCAATGACAATTCCCATGAGCAAGGCAAGAAATCGCTTTTTCATAAAGTGACCGTTCCTTTCTGTGATACAAATCCCAATGCAATCTATTTTATATCCTCATTATACTACAGGTGTTTGGTGCGGGGCAAGTACTATCCACAGGTTGTTGAAAATGCCTGTGGATAACCCTGTGGATATGTGGATAACTTTTTGTATAGTGCGCAAACAGGGGATTGGGAATGCGGTATTTTGGATTTACAAGTTGTATAATTGGATAAAATTTACTTACAAAAAAGAGGGGAGAACTGTATATCTTGCAGAAACACGGGGCAATCTATACAAAACTATCAAAACAGGAGGCACAGACCCATGAGCAGTGAAGAAAATACCAAATTGGACGCCGTAGAAGAAGAGGACAGCAGTGTGCGGCAGGCGGGCTCCATCACCACCAGCAATACCAAAGGGTCGCTGCACTGTATCACGATTATTGGACAGATTGAAGGGCATATGGAACTGCCTGCCCAGACCAAAACCACGAAATATGAACATATTTTGCCACAAATTACAGCAGTGGAGGAATCGGATGAAATCGATGGACTGCTCATCCTGCTCAATACGGTTGGCGGAGATGTGGAAGCAGGGCTGGCAATTGCAGAGCTGATTGCGGGCATGAAGAAGCCCACGGTTTCCCTCGTGTTGGGGGGCGGGCATTCCATTGGTGTGCCGCTGGCGGTTGCCGCACAGAAAAGCTTTATTGCCGCATCTGCCACGATGACCATTCATCCGGTGCGCATGACGGGCATGGTGGTGGCAGTGCCGCAGACCTATGCTTATTTTCAGAAAATTCAAGAGCGGATTGTTGGATTTATTACTGCACATTCCCGTATTTCGGAACAGGAAATTACACGGATGATGATGGAAATCGGAGAGCTATCCACAGACGTGGGGACCATTATCAACGGCAGGCAAGCGGTGGAATGCGGATTGATTGACGCTGTCGGCACCTTGTCAGATGCGTTGGAATGCCTGCATCAAATGGTAAAGCGGGAGCGGGAAGTATCGTAGCGTGCGGCGGAAAAGCAGACCGTGCGAGGCAGGCAGCGACGGTGGTCTGCTCATTTGTGTGCAGGGGAAAGCACAGTGCACAAAGGGAAAAATGGGGTTGTGTTTGGCGTTTTGCGCAAAAAATACGAAAAAGAGAGGATATATCAAAAATAGACACACTACAAGGCGAAATGTGTTTCGTTGGAAATTGGCATGCTTTAGCATAGTGCATAATTTTTTTGCGAAAAATTATGACGTTTGATGAATTTCTTTCCCACGCTTGTTTTGCTGTTTTTGAAGCCTTATAATGAAGACAAATATCTCTGTTTGGAACTGTTTGGAACGGTAAAGAAAAAGTGAAGGTAAAAGGAGTTTTTAAAATGGCTACTCTTCGTATTGGTGTGGTTGGCTGTGGTCGTATCGGCAAGCTGCATATTGACAATTTAATCAATGCAATTGCTGATGTAGAGGTCATTGCGGTTGCTGACCCCATGATTGACAAGTCTGGTGCACGTGCATGGTGCGAGCAGCGCAATATCCCCAACATTTCTGCGGACTATATGGATGTTATCAACAATGCAGACGTAGATGCTGTGTTTGTTTGCTCATCCACAGACACGCACTCTATCATTTCTCTGGCAGCAGTCAACGCTGGCAAGCATGTGTTCTGCGAAAAGCCGGTTGACTATGATATTGACAAGATTAAGGCTGTCATGCAGGCAGTGGACGAAAAGGGCGTGAAGTTCCAGGTGGGCTTCAACCGTCGCTTTGACCACAACCACAAGGCAGTTGCAGATGCTGTGAAGAACGGCACCATTGGCGACCCGCACATCGTTATCGTGTCCTCTCGTGACCCGGAGCCCCCCCCGTCCTCTTATGTGGCAGTTTCCGGCGGTATCTTCTATGATATGATGATTCATGACTTCGATATGGTGCGCTATGTTACCGGTTCTGAAGCAGTGGAAATTTCTGCAGTTGGCTCTTGCCTCGTTAACCCGAAGCTGCAGGAAGAGTCCGGCATTCCGGACGTTGACACCGCTGTAGTTACCATGAAGATGGCAAACGGCTGCATCGCTGTAATCAATAACTCCCGTCAGGCAGTTTATGGATATGACCAGCGTGTAGAAGCATTTGGCTCTAAGGGCATGGCTTCTGATGCAAACGATTTGATGAACACCACCACTGTTGTGACCAAGGAAGGTGCACACAGCGAAAAGCCGCTGTGGTTCTTCTTGGAGCGTTACAACACTGCATTCATTGAGCAGGTGAAGTGCTTCGTAGATTCTATTGTCAATGACAAGCCGGTTGTTGTTGGCGCAATTGATGGTTTGCGTCCGGTGCTGATGGCAGCGGCTGCAACCGAATCCTGCCGCAATGGCGGCGTATATGTAAAGATTCCGGAATAAGGTCTTTGCAGATACCTGCTTGTGTTAGCTGTGTTGATAAAAACCCTGTTAAGAGTAATCTTGACAGGGTTTTTTACGTGATAATCGTCATTTTGCATCGTTGAAATGAGAAAAAAGAGGAGATGTCTACAAAATCAGCAGAAAATTTTGTAGACATGACAGGCATTCATTTGATAAGATAGATGCAATTGGAAATCCAAAGAGGAGAGAAGCGTTGCGTCTATGCAGGCAAAGCGCAAAAATGAGGGTGTATATATGGTCAAAAAATTAAGTGCTTACATCAAAGGATATGAAAAAGCGGTTCAATTCGCACCACTGCTTTGCATTTTAGAAGTGTTGTGCGAGCTGTGCCTGCCACTGCTGATGGCACGCATTATCAACGATGGCATCCGAGGGACTGGCGGCATGCAGGCAATCTTGAAAACCGGTGCACTGATGGTGTGCATTGCATTGGGGTCGATGGCAAGCGGCGTTTTAGCGGCACGATTTGCGTCAAAAGCCAGTCAGGGGTTTGGGGCAAATTTGCGGCGTGCGCTGTTTAATCATGTGCAGACGTTTTCATTTGCCGATATTGACCGATTTTCTTCGGCATCTTTGATTACACGCATGACAAATGACGTCACGACCATCCAAATGACCTTTAATATGAGCCTGCGCATCGTGACCCGTGCGCCTGTGATGCTGCTGGCGGCACTGGTGGTTTGCGTAAAACTCAATCGGCGGCTGACACTGCTGTTATTGGGGGTCATTTTGGTGATGAGCATTTTGATTGGACTGTTGATTCGGATGTGCAGCAAGCTGTTTGTCATCTATCAGACCAGAATCGATGCGCTGAATCACACGGTGCAGGAAAATTTGATTGCCATTCGTGCGGTCAAAGCATTTGTGCGTGCCGCATATGAAAAACAGAAATTTCGAGCATCCAATGATGCGCTGACGCAGGCGGGCATCCGTGCATCCGGTCGTGTGGTGCTGCATCAGCCCATTATGATGCTGTCGTTCAATGCGGCTATCATCGGGGTGCTGTGGGTCGGCGGACAGGATGTGATGCAGGGCGTCATGCCGATTGGTGATTTGGCATCGTTTATTGCGTATATTGCACAGATTTTGATGAGTGTGATTATGCTGGCGATGAGTTTGATTGCGCTGACCCGTGCCATCGCCTGCGTGCGGCGTGTGTTTGAGGTGATGGATACGGTGCCGAGCATTCAGAATGCAGAAAAGGCCGAACAAACAAAATTGCCTGCGGCAAAGGGGAAAATTGAATTTGCAAAGGTTTCATTTCGCTATACGGCATCGGGCACCGGAGATGATGTGCTGTCGCATATCGATTTGACCATCGAGCCGGGAGAATTTGTTGCCATTATCGGCGGCACAGGCGTGGGCAAATCGTCGCTGGTGAATCTGATACCACGCTTTTATGATGTGACCGATGGAGAAGTGCGCATTGACGGGAAAAATGTCAAGGAATATCCTGTTGTGGCACTACGTCAGCGCATCGGCATGGTGCTGCAGAATAATGTGCTGTTTTCCGGCACCATTCGGGAAAATCTTTGCTGGGGACGTGCGGATGCAGGCGAGGCGGCATTGGTGCAGGCGGCAAAGGATGCACAGGCGTTTGAATTTATTCAGACACTTCCCGAAGGATTTGAAACGCACCTTGCACAGGGCGGCGTGAACCTTTCCGGCGGGCAAAAGCAGCGGCTGTGCATCGCCCGTGCGATGCTGCGCAAGCCTGCGATTTTGATTTTGGACGATTCGACCAGTGCGGTGGATTCGACCACAGAAGGGGCGATTCGCACATCGTTTCAGCAGAATTTTAAGGATACAACCGTGGTTTTGATTGCACAGCGCATCAGCTCCGTGCAATATGCCGATAAAATTGTGGTTTTGGATGATGACCATATTGTCGGCGTGGGGACGCATGCGGAACTGTTGCAGGGAAATAAAATCTATCAGGAAATTTATCAGTCACAGCAGGAAGGGGGGCGTACGTAATGGCAGAACAGACGGGGCAAAACCGGCAAGGGACACGTGGTGCACGCATGGGCATGGGACATGGTCCCGGCGGACGGGGCGGATTTGAAAAGCCGAAAAATGTGCGCAGTACCATCAAGCGGCTGCTGACCTATTTGGTGCAGCGGAAATATTTGCTGCTGTTGGTTGCGGTGTGTGTCATCCTATCTAGCGCAGGCAGTGTGGCAGGTTCATATATGCTGCGGCCGATTTTGAATCACTTGGTGGAGTCAGTGCCCGTGGCAGAGAAGCTGCCGCAGGTGTTGCAGTTGTTATTGCTGTTGCTGGGCATTTATTTGCTCAGTGCCCTTTGCACCTTTATTCAGGCACGTACCATGGTGTCACTGGCGCAAAAAAGCACCAATCAGCTGCGGCGGGAGTTGTTTGAAAAGCTACAGGAATTGCCGCTGTCTTATTTTGACGCACATACGCATGGGGAGCTGATGAGCCGCTTTTCCAACGATGCAGACAATGTGCAGATGGCATTGGAGCAAAGCGTGGTGGCAATTACGTCCAGCAGTGTGCTGTTTGTGGGCATCATTGCCGCCATGCTGTATATTTCGCCGCCGCTGTTTTTGGTAACGCTGTTGGTGGTTGCAGCGGCGGTGCTGTCATTCAAAATGCTTGGCGGAAAAAGCCAAACATTTTATCGCAAGCAACAGGCGGCAATCGGTGCGCTAAACGGCAATATTCAGGAGATGATAGAAGGCTTGAAAGTGGTAAAGGCATTTACGCACGAAGAAACCGCCAAAGCAGAATTTGCACAGCTCAACGAAGCTTATCGGCAAGCGGCAACGCAAGCCAATTTCTATTCGGGGTCCACAATGCCGGTGACATCCAATATTTTCAATATTGGGTTTGCGTTGACAGCCACCGTTGGCGGCTTGCTGACGATTGTTGTAGGGCTGGATGTGGGTGGATTGGTGTCGTATTTGCAGTTTGCCAGACAGCTGATGCAGCCGCTCTCCCAGATGTCCCAGCAGCTGAATGTAGCCTTGTCAGCACTTGCCGGCGCAGAGCGCATTTTTGAATTGATGGACGGCACACCAGAGGTTGATGAAGGTACTGTTACCCTGGTGCCCATTACAAAGCAGAAGGACGGGACATGGACGATACAGGAAGCAGGGCATGCACAGCATTGGGCATGGAAAGTGCCGAAAAACGGGAAAATACAGCTGGTGCATGCGATAAAAGGCGAAGACGGTGCACTGCTGGAGATTTCGCAGGAACAGGGGTTTTGGGCGTGGAAATATCCAGATGCTGCGGGCGAAATGCGTTTGCATCGGATATATGGTGCGGTGCAGACCGAGCTGGAAGACTATTATCTGAGTGAATTGACAGGTGCGGTACGACTGCAGGAGGTTGATTTTGCATATGTGGCGGGGAAACCTGTGCTGCAGCAGGTTTCGGTTTTTGCCAATCCGGGGCAGAAAATTGCATTTGTAGGCTCAACGGGAGCCGGAAAAACTACAATTACCAACCTTATCAATCGCTTTTATGAAATTGAGCAGGGCACGCTGACCTATGATGGCATAGATGTGCGGAACATCCAGAAAGCATCGCTGCGCTTTTCGTTGGGTATGGTGCTGCAGGACACACATTTATTCACGGGCACCATTATGGATAACATTCGGTATGGACGATTGGAAGCGACGGATGAAGATTGCATAGCGGCGGCAAAAACCGCCAATGCAGACAGCTTCATTCGACGGCTGCCAAATGGATACCAGACATTGGTGAGCGGAGATGGCGTGAACCTTTCGCAGGGGCAACGGCAGCTGCTTGCCATTGCACGTGTTGCAGTGGCAGACCCGCCGGTTATGGTGCTGGATGAAGCAACCTCTTCCATCGATACCCGCACGGAACAGCTGATTGCGCAGGGGATGGATGCACTGATGCGAGGACGCACCGTGCTGGTCATTGCACATCGCCTGTCAACGGTACGCAATGCAGACTGCATTGTGGTCATTGAGCAGGGCAGGATTGCAGAAAAGGGCAATCATGAGGAGCTGCTGCAACAGAAAGGTCGCTATTATCAGCTGTATACGGGACAATTTGAACTCACCTAAGCGTGACGAACAGCGGGCGAAAGCTGCCAAGAGGGTGCTTTGTAAGGAAAGTGTCAAGTTGGATATAAATTTTTGCAAAGGTGCAAAAACGGTAGACGATTTTTGCGGGGCATGCTATACTATTAGAACAAAAGCAAACAAAAAAGGCAGAAACGATTGGACTTTGCAACAATCGCACAGACCGCTGAAAAGGAGGGTTCAAGATGAAAGCAGAACAGCTGCGTGACATGACAAGCATGTTGGATACCAGTGAAACCAAGGATAAATATCTTACCTTTTGGACCGGTGACCGGATTTTCGGCGTTTCGATTGCGGAGGTTGTACAGATTGTGCAGATGCAGCCCTTTACAGAGGTGCCGGAGTTTCCAGACTACGCAAGGGGAATTATCACACTGCGGGGTAGTATTATTCCCATTATCGATGTGCGAAAGCGATTTCACATGCCCGATAAGACATATGATGACCGCACCTGTATCATTGTGTGCAGCATTGCAGGCGACTATTTGGGGTTTGTCGTTGACCGTGTGGATGAAGTGACCTTGATTGTGCCCGAGGAAATTGCAGAACCACCGGTTATCACCGATACCGATATGACAGATTACTTGATGGGTGTGAGTCAGCGAGAGCAGCACCTGATATTATTGATGGATATGAAAAAATTCTTAACGCAAAAACAGCTGAAAAAATTAAAACAGACGATGTAGCCGCACTTCTAAAAAGGTGGGCACATCGAACCGAAGAGCCATGTGCCCGCAAATTGTGGGCATGTGGCTCTTTTTTATGTAAAAGGGATGAAAAGTATGTAAAGCAGACACGAGGAACAGAAACCGAGAACGATACAGCGAAGCTGGGGAGGCTTAGATACCATGGAGATGGAAAACATGCAGGGCTTTGGGAAGCGTGGGGTTGGATTCACCGACTGGCGGAAAAAGGCGGAAAAAATCAGAAGATGGAATAAAATGAAACGAGAATGGCGAAATATGCAGAATAAAGGCATGCAATGGATGGAACATCTGAAAGATAGCGTGCAGAAGGTGCAGGCGCAGCGGCAGGCACGAAAAGCAGATGCCGTGCATGCCACCATGCCGACGCTGAAAACGAAAACCACGGTAAAGGCAAGAATCAAGCGTGCAAACATCCTCATCATGACCGTGGGGTTGCTGGGCGTTGGGGTTTTGGCAAGCAGCATTGGCTATGTGGCAACCAGACGGACAGTTGCAGAAAATATGGTGGCAACCGCACAAATTTCTGCGAATTTGGTGAAATACAAATTAAAAACCACCATGACAGTGGTAGAAACCATGGGCACGTTGGAAAAATTGGCGAGCGACAGCAGTGCGGTGCTGGATAAAAAGCACATCATGGAAGATTATATGCGTTACTACAACTGGTATCGAATTGATTATTATGCGCCGAGCGGGAAAAGCATTTTTTATGACAATCGCGATGTTGCCACGCAGCCCTATTTCCAAACGGCACTTGCGGGCACATCGGCGATTGGTGACCCCATTTATGATGAGGAATCCAACGATTATGTGGTGAACATCGCTGCGCCTGTGTGGAGGGACGGAAAGCGCAATGGAACCGTGGTTGGCGTGGCAATGGCACGGCTGCATGCAACGGATTTGAGCAAAATGGTGTCCGATGTTAAAATCAGTGAAAATGCCAGTGCGTATATCATTGGAGAGCAGGGCAACATGGTCGCCAATGAGGACTATGATTTGGTGAGAAATGCAAGCAATACCATAGAAGCCGCAAAAACACAGGCGGATTTGCAGGAATTGGCGGGCTATGAGGCAAAAATGGTCAATCAAGAAAAAGGCTTTGGACAATACACGTATCAGAAGGAAAAGCTGTTTCTGGCATATTCCCCGATTGGCATGAATGGATGGAGTCTTGCGGTAGAGGCGCCGGTGGATGATTTTATGGGCATCATGAAGCATGGCATTTTGCTGACATTGCTGGTGATTGCGGGGGTGTTGCTCCTCACTTTGGTGGTATCCTTTCGAATTGCCAATCGCATCGGCAAACCGATTAGTCAGTGCACAGAACGCATTGAACAGCTGGCGCAGGGCGATTTGCATTCCGAAACGCCTGTAGTCGATGGCAGCGATGAAATGGCGGTGCTGGCGGCATCGACCGAGCGAATTGTGTCCTGCATGCGCAACGTGATTGAGGACCTGCAACTAGCGCTGGAAGAGATTGCACAAGGTAATTTCGTGGGAAGGCGGATACAGGCGGAGGTCTATGTGGGCGATTTTCAGCCGCTGGTGCAGTCGGTATTTGACATTATGAGCACGATGTCCAGTGCAATGCTGACCATTCAAGAGTCCTCGGAGAGCGTGGCGGTGGGTGCAGAGCGTATTTCTACGGGTGCGCAGACGCTGAGCCAAGGCGCAACCGAGCAGGCAGCATCGGTGGAGCAAATGGCGGTCACCATGGGGGAAGTGGCAGAAAAGAGCACTGCCAATGCAGACCATTGTGAGCAGGCATGGAAGCAGGCGGAGCAGGCTGCAACAGAGGCGGCAGACAGCAATCATCGCATGCGGGCACTGCTGGAAGCAACGCAGGACATTCAAGGTACCTCCAAAGAAATCGGAAAAATCATCAAGGACATTGAAGACATTGCATTTCAAACCAATATTTTAGCCTTGAATGCGGCGGTAGAAGCGGCACGTGCGGGAGAAGCTGGCAAGGGCTTTGCAGTGGTTGCGGGAGAAGTGCGGAGTCTTGCGGTGAAATCAAGTCAAGCATCTAAAAACACGCAGGTGCTGATTGAAAACGCATTGCGTGCCGCCAAAACAGGCAGCAGCATTGCGCAGGAAACGGCAACATCGCTGAGCAAAGTGTTGGGCAGTGTTAGTTCCACAGCCGACACCATTCATCAGATTGCAGAGGCATCGGAGCATCAATCCGGCATTATCGCACAGGTGGCGGCAGGGATTGAACAAATCTCCACCGTGGTGCAAAGCAATTCTGCAACCGCAGAAGAAAGTGCAGCTGCCAGTGACCAGCTGTCAGAGCAGTCCAAAATGCTCCAGCAGTTGGTTGCACGGTTTCAGCTGCAAAAGGCGTAGTCTTGGAGTGAGAGGCGGCGCAAACGAAACGACAATATGGGCTTATGTGAAGATGCGGGTCACATAAGCCCATATTTTTAGCAATAACTGTTGACAATGTACAGAAAAGGATTGATAATAAATAATATATGCCCTGTTTTGTCGTTAAGACGGGGGAGGTTGCTGAAAAATTACACTTCGTATCAATACGGCTTTCGTTGCAGCGTGGTTGAACAAGGATGATAAAAAGGGGAGGGTTCATTTATGCTCCTGTCCATTGGGATGATTGTAAAAAATGAAGAAAAATATTTGGGACGCTGCTTAGAAGCACTGCAGCCATTGCTGCAGCAGGTCGATAGCGAATTGATTATTGTGGATACCGGGTCGACAGACCGTACCGTTGAGATTGCAAAGGCGTTTACCGATAAAGTATATTTTTTTGAATGGTGCAATGACTTTTCGGCGGCAAGAAATGCCGGCTTGAAGCGTGCCTGCGGCGAATGGTTCATGGGGCTGGATGCGGATGAAATCTTCACCGACAGCATTCAGGAAATCATTTCGTTTTTTCATACAGGTGCATATAAAAACTATGCAGGTGCGAATTTTATTGTGAGAAACGCAAATGATGAGCAATGGAAGACCTATGCAGATGCACGAGTAGCTCGATTGACCAAAATCTATCCGAATACCCGATACATTAACAGCATTCACGAGAAATTAACACCCATCAAGAAGCCGATGAAAGCATTAGATGCCATTGCATTGCATTATGGATATATGCAGGCGGATAAAAATTTTATCCAAGAAAAACTACAGCGCAATATCAATTTGCTAAAGCAGGTCTTGGAAAAAGACCCTGCCGACAGCAAGGTGTATTATGATATCGGCAAAACATATGCGCTGGCGCAGCAACTGGAAGCGGCACTGCAATACTATGAGCAGGGATTGCAGTATGCTGTTGATGCAAGTGCATATATGCAGCCCGCACTATTTTATGAAAAAGTGAGAACTTTGGCGGAGTTAGAGCGGTTTGGAGAAGCTGAAATACTGATAGATGCATACTTTGCTGAAAAGAAGGAGAAAAGCATTTATGATGTGGAAATGGCATATATAGCAGGATTTTTAGCATATGAAAGAAAAGCATATAAGAAAGCTGTCGCAGCATTTCAGCTTTATTTGAACGCTTGGAACGTATATCAGAAAAAGCAATATTCCGAGCGGGAGGTCATGCTGCATGAAGAACATCATGTAGCACAAGCGTATTTTCAAGAAGCGGTGCTAAAACTGGTAATTTCGTTGACAGCGATTAGGGAATATCAAGAAGCACAGCAAACGGCAAAACGTTATTTTAAAGCAGAGTGGTATACGAGCATATATGGCGAAAAAATGCTGCAAATGGAATTTGTTGCAATGGAGCGGTGCGCCGACTTTTCACGCCTCACACAGTTGTATCAAATGCTGGAAAACAGCAGCAGAGAGCAAGAATTTTTGCAGCGGATAGAAGAAGCGATTGGAAATGAGGCATATGCAGGACAGGTGCTGCAAACGCTGGCACAGATGGATAGTTTGGCGGGATATATCCAAATGAACCGCATGCGGTATCAATTTCGCTGCGGGGAACTGCAAAAGGAAACGGTAGAGGCGTTTATTTCTGCGCTTGTAGAGTGGAAACCAATCCATGCGGATGTGCTGTATTTTGCGCTGTATGTTGGCTGTGATTGGAAGCTGCTGCAGGAGAAAGTGGAGATTCGCGCGCTGAATGCACTTTTGGTGGAAAGTCCGTATTTGCATTTTACAGATTTGCCCCGTGTGCTGTGCGAGGTAGCTCGGCGCAAAGGGAAGGATGGTTCAATTCGGCAAAGCTTTTGGTTGACCCATTTGTGCTTTTGGAGTTTGATGGCGCAAAATGGGGCAGAAAACGAGCGGCTACAGCTTTGCGGCGTCTATGCAGAGGCGGCAAACACTTGCGTCGAGTGGCTGTATCAGGAAGAGGTGCTGGAGGAAAGCACCCAAAGCTTAATTCCAACGCCGTTGCGGGTGGGATATTATTTTTATAGTGCCATGCAAGCAGATTCTTTTCAGAAAAAGGCGGTCTATTGGAAAGCAGCTGTGAAGGTTTGCGCAAAAATGGAGCAAGTGACAAAGCTTCTGATAAACGAACATGCAGAGCGGCAACAGGTGGAAGCTGAGCAGGCACAGCTGCAGAAATATGCAGAAATCGTCAAAAGCAATATTCGTGCCATGATACAACAAGGACAGCTGGAACAAGCAAACGAGCTGCTTACAGAATATGAAAAAATTTGTCCCGCAGATGAAGAACTGTGGACGATGAAACAGAGTTTGGTCAAATAGTGCGCAAAACCCCCATGTGTCCCCTAGAGATAGGGAAAGCATGGGGGTTTGTATAACGTGCAGAGCAAAAGACAGCTTCTTATTTTGTCCAGGTTGCCTGACCGATGCCGACACGGAATTTCTCCAGAAATTCACGGACGTTTTCGGAAATATCGCCGTTGAAAACCGCAGAGCCTGCCACAATGACATCGGCACCGGCGGCAATGATGTCCTCTACGTTGGTGATTTTTGCACCGCCGTCAATCTCCAATTCGCATTTGTAGCCATTGTCTTGAATCGCCTTGCGCACGGTACGGATTTTGTCCATGCTTTCCGGAATGAAGCCTTGTCCGCCGAAACCGGGTTCAACAGTCATCAGCAACACCATGTCGCAGTACGGCAGCAGCGGCAGCAGTACATCAACGGGCGTGCCCGGCTTGATGGTGCAGCTGGCTTTGACACCTGCGGCACGGATTTTTTTCAGCTGCTCCAAGGTGTCGCCGTTGGATTCATAATGCACGGTGATGATGTCCGCACCTGCTTGAATGAAATCATCCAGATATTGGTCTGGGTTGGAAATCATCAGATGTACATCAAGGACACCGCTGCAGGATTTGCGGATGGCTTTGACAACCGGTGCGCCAATCGTGATGTTTGGTACGAAATGTCCGTCCATGACATCAATGTGGATATATTCAGCGCCTGCGGCGGTGGCGGTGCGAATATCACGGGATAGATTGGCAAAATCAGCGGAAAGAATAGATGGGGAAAGTGTAATTTTCATGAAGAAGAAACCTCCTTGTGTTTTTGGAAACGATGCACACGAAAAACGTAGATGACATAGGATAAAGCACACAAACGAGTGGTCATGGCTGCAGCTGTATCCGCACAAGGTGCGACAAGTGACATCGTTTTTGAAATAACAGGGGTGGTGCTTTTTGTGAGTGCGACCCCTGCGTGTTGTTTCCAATAGATTCAGTATACACTACCCGACCCGAGAATTCAAAACAAAAGAACGAGCATCGAAAAAAACAGAAGAGATTTTGGGGCGGAACAAGCAGAAGTTTTTTGCCGCTCTCTTGATTTTTATTGCGGAAAACGGTATCATATAAGAGAAAATGTCAATCACGATGCGTTGGAAAGATTCGTTACACGCAAGATGCATCCGTAGAAAAGGAGTTTATCAATATGGGAGTTTTAAGGTGCTTTGCGGAGAAGCGAGAGGGCTTTGACGTAGAGGCAAGAAGTGTGCTTGCAAGCCTGCGTGATTTATTGGAAATTAAGGGGCTGACGCAGGTGCGCTACCTATGTCGATATGATGTGGAGGGGCTGGACGAACAGACCTATGAGCAGGCAAAAACCATTGTGTTTTCGGAGCCGATGGCGGATGTGTGCTATGATGAAGCGTTTCCGCTGCCAGACGTGAACCATCGCATCCTTGCTGTGGAATCTTTGCCGGGGCAGTTTGACCAGCGTGCAGATTCCTGCGCACAGTGCATCCAGTTGATGACACAGGGTGAACGACCGAGTGTTGCCGCAGCAAAGGTATTCCTCTTTGAGGGCACTTTGTCTGATGCGGATATGGATAAAATTCGGGAATATCTCATCAACCCGGTGGATGCCAGAGAGGCATCTCTCGACAAGCCGTCCACCCTGCAGGCGGTGTACGAAATCCCCAAAGAAGTGCAGACGGTGGAAGGATTTACCGCTATGGACGAGGGAAAGCTGCAGACGCTGCTTTCTGACTTGGGCTTGGCGATGGATTTGGATGACTTGAAGTTCCTGCAACACTATTTTGCGCAGGAAGAGCAACGCAATCCAACCATTACCGAAGTGCGCATGGTGGACACCTATTGGTCTGACCACTGCCGCCACACCACCTTTTTGACCGAACTAGACCAAGTGACCATTGATGACCCGTTGGTGCAGGAAGCATTTGACCGCTACCTTGCGGCACGTGTCGAGGTATATGGCGCAGAAAAGGCAGCAAAGCGTCCCGTTACCTTGATGGATGTCGCAACAGCGGCAACGAAGGTACTGAAAAAACGTGGCTATTTGGAAAATTTGGACGAAAGTGAAGAAATCAATGCGTGCTCCATTCGTGTGGAAGCAGAAATTGACGGCAAAAAAGAACCTTGGCTGCTGATGTTCAAAAATGAAACGCATAACCATCCCACCGAAATTGAACCGTTTGGCGGTGCGGCAACCTGCTTGGGCGGTGCGATTCGTGACCCGCTTTCCGGCAGAAGCTATGTCTATCAGGCAATGCGTGTAACGGGTGCCGGCGACCCGACGGTTTCGATTGGAGAAACCTTGCCGCATAAGCTGCCGCAGCGCAAGCTGGTGACGACGGCGGCTGCGGGATACTCTTCTTACGGCAACCAAATTGGGTTAGCAACCGGTATGGTGCACGAGTTCTATCATCCGGGTTATGTTGCCAAGCGCATGGAAATTGGTGCGGTTGTGGGTGCGGCCCCTCTGGAAAATGTGGTGCGTGAAGTGCCGGATGCGGGCGATATTATCATTTTACTGGGCGGACGCACGGGACGTGACGGCTGCGGCGGTGCAACCGGTTCGTCCAAAAGCCACACAGAAGATTCGTTGGAAACCTGCGGCGCAGAGGTGCAAAAGGGTAACCCCCCGGAAGAACGCAAGATTCAGCGATTGTTCCGCAATGGGGACGTTACCCGCATGATTCGCCGCTGCAATGACTTTGGTGCAGGCGGTGTATCCGTTGCCATTGGTGAGTTGGCAGATGGACTGGATATTCAGCTGGATGCTGTGCCGAAGAAATATGACGGTTTGGATGGCACAGAGCTTGCCATTTCAGAATCGCAAGAGCGTATGGCGGTTGTCGTAGCACCGGAAAATGTAGAAAAATTCATCGAAGCGGCGCAAAAAGAAAACCTAGAGGCGGTTGTTGTAGCAAAAGTCACGGATACCAATCGCCTGCGTATGACGTGGAACGGCAAGACTATTGTGGACGTTTCCCGTGATTTCCTCAATACCAATGGCTGCGCAAAGCATGTGGATGCAACCATTCCGCAGCTGAATGTGCCGGGCTTTTTTGCAGAGCCTACCGGTGACGGATTTGGCGAAAAAATCCTGTCAAACTGTGCGACTTTGGGCATCTGTCATGAGCGTGGCTTGGTGGAACGGTTTGACAGCACCATTGGTGCATCATCTGTGCTGATGCCATTTGGCGGCAAAAACCAACTGACCCCGACACAGGTCATGGCGGCAACGCTGCCGGCACTGCACGGACAGTGTGCGACGGCTTCGGTCATGGCATATGGCTTCGACCCGTATTTCACAGCGGAAAACACCTTTTTGGGGGCGTCCTGTGCGGTGATTGAATCGGTGGCAAAATTGGTAGCGGCAGGCTGTGACTATAAAACTGCATATCTGACCTTCCAAGAATATTTTGAACGGTTGGGACGTGACCCGCACAAGTTTGGCAAGCCTCTGGCGGCACTGCTCGGTGCATATAAGGCACAGGAAGAGCTGCATTTGGCGGCAATTGGCGGCAAAGACTCCATGAGCGGCACCTACAATGAACTGCACGTGCCCCCGACCTTGGTTTCCTTTGCGATTGCGCCACAGTCTGCGGACAAGCTGATTTCGCCCGAATTTAAGGCGGCGGGACATCCGGTTTATTGCTTTGATGCGCAGTTTGACCCGGATGGTATTCCGGATTATGCATCGATTCAGGAAATGTGGGAAATGGTGCAGGAATCCATTGCATCCGGAAAAATTGTTTCTGCATGGGCACTGACGGTGGGCGGCGTTGCCGCAGGCATTTGCAAGATGGCAGTGGGCAACGACATCGGCTTTGCCTTTGATGATGAATTCCCGAGCGAAGCACTGTTCATGAAGAATTTCGGCGGTATCATTGTAGAAGCCATTGAAGAGTTGCCGGCAGGCTGGCTGATGGGGCATACCACGCAGGAGCAGACCATCACTATTCAAGGGGCGGCTGTGACATTGGATGCCGTCAAGGCGGCACTGGAAGGCACTTTGGAAACCGTGTTCCCCACCTGCGCAGGTGCAGAAGACCCGCAGCTGCAGACGGTATCCTACAGCGAACGGCATGTGGGCGCTCCGGCAGTCAAGAGCGCAAAGCCGCTGGCAGTCATTCCGGTGTTCCCCGGCACAAACTGCGAATATGACACGGCTCGTGCAGTGGAAAACGCAGGCGGCAAGGCTGAACTGGTGGTGGTGCGCAATTATTCCCACGAAGCACTGGAACAGTCTGCACAGGAACTGGAAGCGGCAATCCGTCGCAGCCAGATGATGATTTTGCCGGGCGGATTCTCCGGCGGTGATGAACCAGACGGTTCGGGCAAGTTTATTGCGTCCTTCCTGCGAAATCCTGCCATCAAGGGTGCCGTGCACGAACTTTTGGGACAGCGTGACGGCTTGATGCTGGGTATCTGCAATGGCTTCCAAGCGCTGATTAAGCTGGGATTGGTGCCGTTTGGCGAAATTCGTGATTTGGATGAAAATGCACCGACGCTGACCTTTAACCTAATTGGTCGTCACCAGTCACGCTATGTCACCACCCGTGTGGCATCGGTCAAGAGTCCTTGGCTGAGCAGCTGTGAGGTGGGGGATTTGCACTCGATTGCGATTTCTCACGGAGAAGGTCGTTTTGTAGCACCGCAGGCAGTTGTGGAAGATTTGATTCGCAATGGTCAAGTGGCATTCCAATATACCGACCACTTGGGTGCACCGTCCATGGACATTGCGCACAATCCGAATGGTTCGATGTGTGCGATTGAGGGCATTTGCAGCCCAGACGGTCGTGTGCTGGGAAAAATGGGACATACCGAGCGTTATAGCCAGTATGTGGGCAAAAATATTTATGGCGAAAAGTATCAGCCGATTTTTGAAAACGGTGTAAAATACTTTAAATAATTGCAATAATATAAAAAACCACGGTTGAGTGTTTCTCAATCGTGGTTTTTGTTTGCATCAGGGGTCTTCGTAAAAAATCTGCTCCAATCGTAAGCCGTGCGGCGGCATGGTTAACCCTGCTTGTGCACGATCGCAGCTGTTTAAAATCTGCACCATGTCCTCGGGGCGACGCTTGCCCATGCCGACTTCTACCAATGTGCCGGTCAGAATGCGCACCATGTGATAGAGGAAACCATTTCCGTCAAAGGTGATGCGGATTTCATCGCCAAGACGCTCAATTTGAATACCATAAATGGTGCGCACAGTGGATTTTTTGAAGCGTTTTAGGCTGCAAAAGGCACGGAAATCATGTGTGCCAAGCAAGAAAGAGGCGGCATCCTGCATAGCGGACACATCCAGAGGGTCGGTCCAAGGACACAGGTATTTGCGCTCAAAAACATTGGGGACGGTGCTTGTCCAAAGGCGATAACAATATTGCTTGCGCTTGGCATTCAATCGGGCGTGAAAGCGTGGGTCAGCGAGGGTGCACTGGGTTACGGCAATGTCCGAGGGGAGATAATGGTTGCAGTAATCGAGTATTTCGGCGGGCGTTTGGTCGGTGCGTAGCTTGCAGTGCGCCACCTGTGCCAAAGCATGCACCCCTGCATCGGTACGCCCTGCGCCATGAATTTCGACAGCGTGCCCGACCATTTTGGAAAGCACCTGCTCTAGCTTGCCTTGAATGGTGTGTTCGGTGTTGGTCTGTCGCTGCCAGCCGTTGTAGCGAGAACCGTCATATTGTAAGAAAAAGCAGAAATTTTTCATTTTATTCCTCCTAGATAGCAATTGCACTGCTAGTATAGCATGAAAAAAGTTTTGATACAATGCAAAGCGTTTTTTTGGTTACTTTTATAAGGACACATGCGCAAATATACGCTCGCAGGACACAGAAACTACACAGTTTTTCAGTAAGATAAAAGACAATCAGTAAAATAGTAAATTTCGGAAAGGAAAGAAAGTATGAAATTGCCGTTCACACTTCGCAAGCCACCGACAGCGGCTGCTCTGCGCCAAGAAAGCGCAGAAGCAGATACAACCGCCGCAGGTCAAACAGCGATTGCACCGACCCAAAGCACTGCGCTGCAAAACTTAAAAAAAGGGGGCAAAAAGCCTGCAAAAGGAAAAAAGAAGCGTGTGGTTGCCGCTGTCTTGGTTGTTGCGCTTTTGGGTGGAGCGGCTGTATACATGCTGTATCCCAAGAATGAGGAAACCGCAGCAACCTATACCGAAGAAACGGCTGCAAAGCAGGACATTCAAAATGTGCTGAGTGCGACAGGCACATTGGAACCGCTCAATTCGTATGATGTGACCGCATTGGTAACGGGCGATGTGCTGCAATGTACATTTGATGAAGGCGATGTGGTGGAAAAAGGACAATTGCTGTATGAAATTGATTCCACGGACGTGGAAGACAGCATTGAAAAGAGCAAGCTTTCCCTGGAGCAAAGCCAACTCAGCTATCAGTCACAGTTGGAAGACCAGGCAGATTTGACGGTCAAGTCCAAAACCGCAGGCGTGATTACAGAAGTGAATGTTGAAAAAGGGGATAGCGTTTCCAACGGAACGGTGATTGCAACCGTGCGCGACAGCAGCACGATGACCATTACCCTGCCATTCAATTCCGCAGATGTGCAGAAATTTTATACAGGAGAAACCGCAACGGTTACCATGGACGGCAGCTTTGAAACCTTGACAGGGACGGTGACGGAAATTGACGGCGCAGATACCGTGCTGGAGGGCAACCAATTGGTGCGGTATGTGGAAATCCGTGTGACCAATCCTGGTGCACTTTCCACCAGTGCCTCTGGTGCGGCAACCATCAATGGCATTGCCAGCAATGCGGGCGCAAGCTTTGCATACAACGAGGAGAAGGAAATCACCGCAGAAACCTCCGGTGAGGTGACATGGGTGATTGCAAAGGGGACACAGGTTTCCAGCAGCACAACGGTTGCAAAGCTTGCAAGCACCGATTTGCAGACTTCCATTCGCAATGCGGAGATTTCCTTGGAAAGTTCACAGATTTCCTTGCAGAATACCGTAGATTCCTTGCAGGATTATGAAATTACCGCGCCGATTGCCGGCACGATTGTCACCAAAAATGCCAAGGTTGGCGACACATTGGACTCCACCAACGGCAGCAATACACTTGCTGTGATTTATGATATGTCCAAACTGACCTTTGACATTGCATTGGACGAATTGGACATCAATCAGGTATCGGTTGGGCAGGAAGTAGAAATTACGGTGGATGCATTGGATGGCGAGGAATTCACGGGCTATATTACCAAGGTCAGCGTGGCAGGTACCACGGAAAATGGTGCAACCACCTATCCGGTAACTGTAGAAATCGAAAATCCGCCGTCTGATTTGTTCCCCGGCATGAATGTCAATGCGTCTATTATCGTGGCAGAAGCAAGCGATGTGGTTGCAATTCCTGTGGCGGCAGTACAGCGTGGCGACAAGGTGTATGTGAAGGATTCTGACAGCACATCGGCGGACACGCAGACAGCAGACACCGCAGCCGATGCGACAGCAAAAGCTGGCGCAAATGATAAGAATGCAGAAAATGCGATGAACGAAATTCCGGAAGGCTATCATGCGGTGAAGGTAGAAACCGGCATTTCGGACGACAGCTACATAGAAGTGACGAGCGGGATTGCGGAGGGCGACATTGTGTATGTGCCGCAGGCAACACGTGACACTTCCAGCGATACGCAGCAAAATCAAGACCAGATGATGATGGGCGGCGGCATGGGCGGTGAAGGCGGACCACCCAGCGGCGGCGGTGGCGGAGGAGGAATGCCATAATGAGCAAGACACCTTTGATTGCATTTGAGGAAATTTATAAAATCTATCAAATGGGCGATACCGAAGTACGTGCAGCAGACGGCGTGTCGTTTGAAATCTTTGAAGGAGAATTCGTAGCAATTGTAGGACAGTCCGGTTCCGGTAAATCCACGTGTATGAATATCATCGGCTGCTTGGATGTGCCGACCAATGGAAAATACCTGCTCAACGGAGAAGATGTTTCCGACCTGACCGACGATGAGCAGGCAACCTTTCGCAATCGGATGCTGGGATTCATTTTTCAGCAATATAATTTGATTCCCAAGCTCAGTGTCATCGAAAATGTGGAGCTGCCGCTGCTGTATGCCGGCGCATCACCGCAGGATAGACTAGAGCGGGCAACCAATGCGCTGCGGCGTGTGGGATTGGAAGGAAAAACGCAGAATCTGCCGTCACAGCTGTCCGGCGGACAGCAGCAGCGTGTATCCATTGCACGTGCGCTGGCGGGCGACCCTTCTGTGATTTTGGCGGATGAACCGACGGGTGCACTCGACAGCCGCACCAGTCGAGAGGTGTTGGACTTTTTAAAGCAGCTGCACCAAGAGGGCAACACAATTGTGCTGATTACCCATGACAACGGCATTGCGTCAGAGGCACAGCGTATCATTCGCTTGTCGGACGGACGTGTGGTGTATGACGGTCCTTCGGTGCCTGCAGAGCAAGTGCAGCATGTGACGGGCGTACACAAGATGCCGGAAAGCGGCGGTGTGTTAAAAAAACCAGTGCAATTTGCGGAAGGAGTGAGCTGAGTGGGATTTGCGCAGGCCTTTCGACTTGCCATTAAAAGCCTTGCGAGCAGCAAAATGCGCTCCTTTCTGACCATGTTGGGTATTATCATTGGCGTAGGCTCGGTTATCATTCTGGTATCTCTCATGCAGGGAATGACGGGAAAAATGACCTCCACCTTTGAGGAAATGGGTACCAACCGCTTGACGGTATCCATTTCCGGCCGCGGTTCTTCCCGTACGGTCGATGTGGACGATATGTATGCGCTGTATGACGATAATCCGGATGTGTTTTCCTCGATGTCACCGACCGTCAGCATGGCCGCAACTGTGAAAAAAGGCACGGACAGTGATTCCTATGAATCTACTACGGTGACAGGTGTCAGCGAGCAGTATGGCGACATTGATAATCTGGAACTGGACTCTGGTCGTTTTCTGAGCTATATTGATATGTCAAACCGCAAAAAGGTGTGCGTGGTGGGCAGCTATATCGCACAGGCGGCATTTGGCACCACGGATGCGGTGGGGGAAACCATCAAACTCAACGGCAATGTGTTCACGGTGGTGGGCGTGCTGACAGAACAGGATGACAGCACCTCCGGCACTTCGGATGATTGCATGTATATTCCTTATACAACGGCATCCAAGCTGGGCAGAAGCCGTGTTTCCAGCTTTACCTTTATGACAACCAGCACGGACTTGAATGACGAAGGCACTACGCTTCTGGATAATGCGCTGTATGAAGTGTTTCAGAGCGAAGATTATTATAATATTTCCGATATGTCCGAGATGCTTTCCACGGTAGAAGAGTTGACCGGCACGATGACACTGGTTCTGGTGGGCATTGCTGCCATTTCTTTGCTGGTCGGCGGCATCGGCATTATGAACATTATGCTGGTTTCGGTGACAGAACGCACCCGTGAAATTGGCGTGCGAAAATCCTTGGGCGCAAAGCGGAAAGATATTTTGCGGCAGTTTGTGATTGAGGCGGCGACTACTTCGGCAGTCGGCGGATTGATTGGCATTGTTTTTGGCGCAGGTGTGGCGATTTTGATTGGTAAAATTGTGGACTTGTCCGTGTCGCCGTCTGTAACAGCGGTGAGCGTTTCGTTTGGTGTTTCGGTTGCGATTGGCGTGTTTTTTGGATTCATGCCCGCAAGCAAGGCATCCAAGCTCAATCCGATTGATGCGCTGCGATATGATTAACCGCACAATATGCGGCTTGCAGCAAGGATTGGTACGGACATGGTTTTGCAATGTATGAAATGGAGGATATATTTGGGATGAAGCATATCAAAAAGTTTCTGGCGTTGGCGCTGTGCGGCACAATGCTGTGCGGCACGTTGGGAAATCTTTCGCCAGCACAGGCTGCAGCCGGGACAGACAGCACCATTCAAGAGGTGGTGTCTGCGCTGGGGATTATCACAGGCGATGCCAGCGGCAACCTGAATTTGACCGCAAATGTCACCCGTGCGCAGTTTGCAAAAATGCTGGTCTGTGCATCGATATATAAAGATACGGTTTCTGCGACGGGCAATTCTTCGCCGTTTACGGATGTTCCATATACCTATTGGGCGGCAAATTATATTAAGACGGCAGTGGCGCAAGGTTGGGTTACAGGGTACTTAGACGGAACATTTCGCCCGAACAATACCGTTACTTGTGCGGAAGCGGCAACTGCTGTGCTCAAGCTGCTGGGATATACCTCCAGTGACTTTTCCGGCACGTTCCCCTATGCGCAGATGGCACTCTATCAGTCGCTGAATTTGAACGATGGGATTTCGGCATCTTCCACCACGCCGATGTCCCGCCAGAAATGTATGCGCTTGTTCTACAACCTGTTATCGGCAGATACTAAGGTGAGCAGCGGCAGCAGCGAGGTTTATGCGGCATCGCTCGGATATGAACTGGATGATGACGGAAATCCGGACTATGATGATATTTTAGACCAAACGATTGACGGTCCGTTGGTAATGACCACGACACTCTCTGCAATTTTGTCCTTTACGCCGACAACGGTGTATCGCAATGACAGTGCTTCGTCTGTGAGCGCACTGCAAAGCTATGATGTGATTTATTATTCGGCAGAGCGCAAGACCGTTTGGGCATATGCCCGCCGTGTGACGGGTACGCTGGAGGCGGTATCGCCCAATCGGCAGGCACCGACAGCGGTAAGCGTTGCAGGGACAACCTACGATGTATCCGGTACGTTGGCGACCTCGATGCTGGGGGTCAATGGCGGTTTGGCAGTCGGCACCAATGTGACGCTGCTGCTTGGCAAAAATGGAGAAGCGGTTGCGGCATATGCAGCAGATGCTTTTTCAAGCGAATTGGTCGGTGTTGTGACAGCAGTCGACAAAACGGCAACCTATACGGCGGCGGACGGCACAACCTATACGCAGGCATCGACTACCATTTTGGGTACAGACGGACAAAGCTACACCGTGCAGGCATATGACAAGTATTTGACGGTAGGCACCTGTGTGACGGTCACGTTCAGCGGGGCATCCACCAGCATTTCCAAACTGCCGACAGCAAGTAGCGTGGTAGGCGTGGTGAGTGCAGGCGGACAGAAAATCGGCAATACCGTGCTGGCGGCAGATGTCGAAATTTTGGATGTGAATGCGGTTGGCGGCGTGAAAACCTATTTGTCCCGCATCGATGGATTGACCTTGGGCTCCAGTGATGTGCGTTATTATGAGAAAAATGCTTCGGGTACAGTAGAAAAGCTGATTTTGAACGATGTAACGGGTGACCAGTATACGTATGGCATTTTGCGCTCTGCGTCGAATGAAACATCGAGCGGGGATGCTTCGGTTACATATGAGTTCCAAGTGGGTGCGGCGACCAGCACTTATACGAAGAGCGGCACATCGTTGGGCAACATCGGATACAGCGGGCCGGTGCAAATTACCTATAGTGATGATGGAACGGTGACAGATATTACACAGCTGACACAGCTTAAAAATATCACCTCTATTACGGCCGCGGCGATTAAAAATGCAGACGGCAGTCACACAATTTCGGATACGGTTGCAGTATACAAATACAGCAATCAGAATTATTATGTGATGGACCGCAACGCCATTGACAGCAGCGTGTACGACATTAAAGCGTATTATGACAAAGCAGACAGCGAAGGCGGTCGTGTGCGTGTTGTGATTATGACAGAAAAGTAGGGATGCAAAAAGACGGTATGCGCTCAAATGGCGCATACCGTCTTGGTAATTGCAGAACAAACAGGATACAGACCGATATGGCATTAAGAAGACGTGTGGGCGTCTAGCCAGCGGGAAATGTCGCCATAGACATCCAGACGGTTGTATTCATTCAAAATATCATGCCGTGCATCCTTGTAAAGAATGGCGTCTATTTGCTGCACGCCTGCGGCACGATACAACGGCACGGTTTGCCGCAGACCTTCGCCGAAATGGCTGACGGGGTCTTGGTCACCTGCGAGAAACAGCATGGACAGCTGATGGGGGGTTTTTTTAAAGCAGCGAGGGGCGTTGGCTTGCTGTATCAGAGAATAGAGGTCGCGATAGGCAGAGGCGGTCAGCAGAAAATTACATTTTTCGTCTGCCTGCATGCGTGCAACGGTTTGCGGGTCACGGCTGACCCAATCGAAGTTGGAGCGCCGGTCATGCAATTTGCGATTGTAGCGCAGAAAGGTCATCCGTGCCAAAAAACCACTGCGATGCGTGGGGCCTTTGGAATGCACGATGGAGTCGGCAGCATGAATGGACAGCTGAATCATAGGCTGTGGGCCTACGGTGCCGCATAAGATGACACCGGTCAGAGGATGGGGACAAAGCGGCACTGCAATACGTGCAATCAATGACCCCATGGCGTTGCCAAACAGAAAATAAGGCAAATCCGGAAAGCGGGCACGCATAAGATTGGTCAATTGCAGCATGTCGTCTACAAGGTATTTCCATCCGTTTTGCACCGCAAAAAAGCCGAGGTCCGTGGATTTGGCGGCGGAAGCACCGTGCCCAAGATGGTCATTTCCGCAGACCACATACCCGAGACCGCAAAGGAATTTTGCAAAGGCGGTGTAACGAGAAAAATAATCGCAGACATCGTGAGAAATCTGCACGACACCCCGCAGCGAAACCCCTTCCGGTTGGAGAAGATAATAGGCGATGTCGCTGCTGCCGTTTGCGCTTTTATAGATATTTTGTGTGCATTTCATATTCATAGACAGCTCCTCTGTCGTAGAAAGACTTCTGAATGTATATATCATATCATAAAAAGAAATGCGAAACGATGTTTTTTTCGGAAAGTTTACAACTCGTTAAAATGTTCGGCAGTATCTCTTGTAATTGGATAGAATTTGACATATAATAAAGTAAATTTAAGAAAAAGAGGGATTGTTTATGCCATTCATTCAAGTAAACGTTACCGATAAATTGACAGATGCGCAAAAGACCGCCATCAAGAGCGGGTTGGGGGAAAAGATTGCCGTCATTCCCGGGAAAAGCGAGCGTGCGCTGATGATTGATATTTCTGACGGACATACACTCTATATGGCGGGCGAACAGCGGGAGCATGCCGCTTATCTGGATGTGAAAATTTACGGCACCACCGAATTTGAAAACCAAAAGGCATTTACAGAGGCGGCATTTGCTGTGATGGAGGAGGCAACGGGGATTTCTCCGAAGGGAATCTACTTGACCTTCAGTCAGTTTTCCAATTGGGGTGCTGGAGGCACAATGAAATGAGAAAGCATTGGCTTGCAGAGATGTGAAGCCAAACACAGCCGGTTCCAACGCAGAGGCAGATGGAACCGGCTGTGTTTTTTGGGTCAATCAAAAATGGATTACCAACGGATAGAAACTTCGCCGCTGGTAAGGGTGCGCACGGTGCCATTCGGGAGCAGTACCATCAGATGACCATTCGCATCAATGTCTTTGGCGATTGCTTCATATGGGGAAGATCCGCCCAAAACCTGTATACGCTTTTCGAGCATGCAAAGACGGCGGCGATAGGCGCAGAGCAGTGCGGCGGGAGTGTTTTGCAGCAATAGGTTGAGGTTTGCTTCTGTGTGTTCTAAAATAGCGGCGGCAAGCGCAGCACGGCGTGGGGGTTGACTGCAATATTGGTTGAGTGCGCAGGCAATCTGCTGGATTTCGGGAGGCAGAGAAGGTGCCAACGCAAGATTGACACCAATGCCGAGCACTGCAAAATCCACAGCACCTGTTTCGCCCTCAATCGATGCTTCCGTGAGAATACCGCACAGCTTTTTGTCACCCAAAAGGATGTCGTTGACCCATTTGATGCCGGGGCGGATGTCGCAAAGCTGTTCAATGGCTTGGCAGACTGATACGGCGGCGGCAAGCGTGATGAGATGGAGCTGTGAAAGCGGCAGTTGAACACGCAGCAAAATGCTCATGTACAGACCGCCTTTTGGCGAGCAAAAGGCGCGCCCCAAACGCCCTCTGCCGGCGGTTTGCTCTTGTGCGAGGACGGTGAAGCCGTGCGGTGCGGTGGCATACTGCTGCTTGAGCAGGGTGTTGGTAGAAGGGGTGGAAGGCACAATGCAGAGCGATTGCCCCAGCGCCTGTGTGTGCAGACAGGCGGACACGGCCGCTTCGGTGAGGCTGTCGTCTTCAGACTGCAGGCAATAGCCTTCGCCATGGATGGAATCAATTTGCACACCCTCTGCCCGCAGGACGGAAATCGCTTTCCAGACAGCGGCACGGGATACACCGATTTTTTCCGCAAGCTGACTGCCGCTGACAATCTCGCCGCGTGCCTGCTCCAATGCTGTCAATACGTGTTCTCGAACCATATAAGCCATCCTTTCGCTAGAGTATGTTGTAAGGCAACACACCGTACAATGACGAAAACAGCAAGGGGCTTTGTCGTAAAGCCACGGAATACAGTTCGTGTTCCTGCGTTTTACTTCGCATCCTCTATCTGTTTTTCGGCATACTGACGGGTTCAAAACACACTCTGAAACTTTGTTTCTGCTTTTATTGTAAATGATTTATGGGCAGGGCACAATAGATTTCCACAGAAAAGAGGAGAAAAAAAGCATGAAATCCAAATCGCAAATTGTACGGGAGATGGCACAAAATGAAGCAGAAAAAATGCTGCTGGCACATGCGCTGGATCAGTTGGAAACCTGCCGGATGCACCAATATTTGACCTGCACCAAATTTTTAGACCTGCGTGCACGCACCATTGTGCATCAGGCGGTGCAGCAATATGGCGGGATGGATACGATGCTGTTTGCAGGCGGATATGAAGATGCAGAACGAACCATGGCGGTGTTTTTTCCAGAATATATGACGGTGCAGGATGCCAAAGAGCAGGCACCCATGGCTGCTCTGCGGATTACAAAGCAGGGGAGAACGGCGTTGGGACATCGGGACTATTTGGGTTCGCTGATGGGGTTGCAGATTGAGCGAGCGTGCATCGGCGATGTTTTGGTGCACGCACATGGTGCGGATGTGGTGGTGCTTGCGGACGTGGCGGCATTTTTGCAGCTGCACCTGCAAAAAGTGGGGCAGCAGCCGGTCAGCGTGTCTGCAATTGATACAGAAGCGTTGCAGCTGCCACAGGAGCAATTGACGGTGCGGCAGGGAAACGTTGCGTCTATGCGTCTGGATGGCGTGGCAGCGGAGGTTTTTGGATTGTCCAGAGGAGAAGCGCAGACGGCAGTGACAAAGGGATTGGTTTTTTTAAATCATTTGCAGTGCGGGAAGGCAGAAAAGCTGGTGGTGGAAGGGGACACGATTACTTTGCGGGGTGTGGGGCGTGCAAAAATAGTGGCACTATCCGGAACCAGTCGGAAAGGAAGGCAGTTTTTACAATATACACGCACAAATTAGCAGAATGAGAAAAATTCTGTAAACGCTGTAAAATTGACATGTTTATCATCATATGTTATATTTTAAATGTCCTTTGCGAATAAAAACAAGAACACGGAATTTGCAAAGAAAAGCTCTCGCAGGAGGGCGAAGTACGTTACAGGCGAGGAACAGAGAAAGGAGAAAAAATTGAAAAAGATTTTTTCTGCACTTTTGGCGGGTGCAATTGTCTTGATGTCTATGCCGATTGCATGGGCAGCGGATGATCTTTCCGGACATTGGGCGGAAGATTATATTTCGTATATGAGCGATTTGGATATTATGCGGCCGTCTTCGGATGGAAGCTATAAGCCAGACCAAGTGGTGACGCGTGCGGAGTTCATGCGTTATATGAATCGTGCCTTTCATTTTACGGAAAAGGCTGACATCGACTTTGATGATGTGGAGCAGTATGATGCAAATGGTGCGCAGACTTGGTACTATGAGCCGATTCAGATTGCTGTGAAATATGGATATATCAACGGCGTGGGCAACAATAAAATGAATCCGCTGGGGAACGTAACCAGAGAGCAGGCGGCGACCATTTTGGGACGGCTGCACAAATATGCGCCGACGGCGGACACTGGTGCGCTGACATTCTCGGACAAGAGCAGCATTGGGGACTGGAGCATTGACTATATTGCGGATGCTGTGGAAAAGGGATACCTTTCCGGCTATCCGGACGGCAGCTTTTTGCCAAGCGGCAATATTACCCGTGCAGAGCTTGCCAAAATGCTGTATCAATTTATGGGCACCTCGTTGGATACGTCGGGCAGCAGCTATACAGGGTCTGCACTGCGCAGCGATGCGGACAATGTGACCATCTGTGAGCCATGTGAACTTTCTGATGTGACAATTGCCGGCGATTTGTATATCACAGAAGGGGTTTTAACGGGTACGGTGAATCTGAACAATGTGACCGTGGATGGTGATATTGTTGTTGCGGGCGGCGATGTTGTCATGGATGGCACCAATGCAGAACAGCTTGTCATTTCTTCGCCGGTTAATCGGCTGCTGCAGGTGACGGCGGCCGGCAATACCAATATTGGAGAAACGGAAATTCAGTCCAGTGCAACCCTGCGGGAGAGTAATTTGTCCTTGGGCGCAGGTGGATTTTCGGATTTGACGATTACGGGAGAGGAAACCCCGGCGGTTACGGTGGAAGGCGATGTGTGGGATGTGACGGCAGAGGGTGCGGCAACCATTACCACTACATCAGCGACAACCATTGACCACCTGACGGCAAATGGTGCGGTTGCGGTATCCGGCTATGGCACGGTGCGCACAGCAACAGTGAACGCAGATGGCTGTAATTTTTCCATGGAACCGGAGAATTTGGAACTTGCGGGTGGTGTCAGCGCAGTTGTTGCGGGAGAGAAGACGGCATCGGAAAATGAGGTGGTGATTCTGCCGACAACGATAACCTATGATGTCGGCGTGTCGAATGGTCTGTATACCGACTTTACATGCGCCAATATTGCGATGTTCTCCAAACTGCTGTGGGATGGTACGGCACTGGAAGCCGGCACGGATTATCGCGTGACAGATGATGGGATTCGTTTGTACAGCACATGGCTGTCAGAGCTTTCAGTGGGAGCCTATACATTGACGGCAGAATTTTCGGATGATACAACCGGCAGTATCGCCATAAATGTGGTGGATTCTGCGCAAAGCTCGCTGGAGATTTCGGAAGTAAGCTTTGACCGATATAGCCAAGCAGATAATTATGGGAATGTGTCGGTTGGAGTGAATCTGGCAACCGGTGCGGTGCTGAACTCTGTGAAATTGGCAGGGGTGACATTGACACGAGGAGATGACTATACCTACAATACAACAACTGCTGTGGTCACCTTGCAGAAGGAAACACTTGCTGACCACAGCGCAGGTACATATACCGTGACGTTTGTACTGAGCAAAGGCGATGATTTGAAGCTGACCTTGAATATAGAAGATTCTTCGCCGAAAAATGAACTTTCTGCGACCGAAGTAGACTTTGATAACAACACCTCCAGCGGCGGTTATGTTGATATTGTAGTAAAACTGAATACGCAGGAAGATGCGACGCTGAAAAGCATTACAGGGGGCGGAAAAACGCTGGAGTTGGACTGGCAGTATACATATAGCGGAGGCCAGGTTACATTGAGCAAAAGTGCTATTTCAAGCTTAGCGAGTGCTACCACGAGAGATTATGTTGATTTGACGTTTAACATGAGTACGGGGCTCAACCCTGTGCTGCGTGTAAACTTTGTGACAACGTATGCAGTGGTGGTCAATGTGCAGGACGATTTGGAAGAGGGCTTGGAAGGGGTTTCTGTAACTGTTGCTCCGACCAGCACGGACAGTGGCTATACTGCATCGCAAACTTTGACCACGGGCAGTTCTGGGGTCGCAACGGTGTATGTCAAAAAAGGGGCGTATCTTGTGACGGCATCTGGCGGAGAATTGTCAGGGGCATTAACACGCAGTATTACGGTGTCTGGCAAACAAACGGTGACATTGACAGCAACGATTGAGGAGTCGGTGAATGTTTATGTTGTAAACAGCAGCGGTGCGGCAATTTCAGGTGCTGCGGTTACCATGGGCGGACAAACGGCAACAACGAGCAGCAGTGGTGTCGCTACGTTTAGTGTCGCCAGAGGAAGCTATACTGTGCGTGTGATTTGCTCTGGATATACATCGACAACGCAGAGTGTGACGGTGACAGACAACGCTACAGTGCGTGTCAAAATGGCATTGTCTTAAATGCATTACGATGATGCGGCTGGAGAATGTAGGGTTTTAAGAATTGCCCACTGTGTTTTTTGCGTAGAAAAGCATGGTCTAAAATGAAAAAACAGCTTCTTAACTTTGCGCGGAATGTAGGATTCGGCGTGGTGTGAGAAGCTGTTTTTTGGATAAGGGAAGAAAAAACGCAGTTATGTCGAAAAAAATCAAAAAAGATATTGACAAAGGGGGATGGATGTAGTATTCTAATTTAGCTGCTTCC
This sequence comes from Intestinibacillus sp., assembly GCA_963663775.1. Taxonomy (GTDB): domain Bacteria; phylum Bacillota; class Clostridia; order Oscillospirales; family Butyricicoccaceae. The sequence goes on from OY760624.1 coordinate 1,226,712, forward strand.
GCAAGGGACTGGCACCATGCAAATAAAGATTTTCAAAAACTGAAAAAAGTTGTTGACAAATGTGAGTTTGCATGATATAGTAATTAAGCTACTCCGATGCGATTGCGAAAAACGTAAAACGGAATCGGGTTGTGGCAAGCGGTGTTTAGTGAAATTCACTGGATGCTGCGCAAAGTTAAAATGCGAACCTGCTGGGCAATTTGATTGCGCAAAAGGCAAGCAAAATCAGCGGAAGGCATCTTGACCGAAATCCACGAAGGATTTCGACACGCAGTGCAAAAATTCGCTGAAAGCAAAGAAATTTTGCACCTTGTAAATTGAACAATGTAAAGCTTTAAGCATACCATTTATGAACCCTGAAATTCTTTGAGTTTACTCAAAGATTCGAAGCGGAAGACGAAAATCCGCTTAAAACAAATCGTCAACACGTCAGACTTTAAAAGTCGATTAGAACAGCTTTGGCTGATTTAATACAATTTTTAGAGAGTTTGATCCTGGCTCAGGATGAACGCTGGCGGCGTGCCTAACACATGCAAGTCGAACGGAGTTATTTAGGAAATCCCTTCGGGGGTGGAATCTGTAACTTAGTGGCGGACGGGTGAGTAACGCGTGAGCAATCTGCCTTTAGGTGGGGGACAACAGTTGGAAACGACTGCTAATACCGCATAATGCACGAGAGTGGCATCGCTCTTGTGCCAAAGGAGCAATCCGCCTTTAGATGAGCTCGCGTCCCATTAGCTAGTTGGTGAGGTAATGGCCCACCAAGGCGACGATGGGTAGCCGGACTGA
>OY760624.1:1230000-2747233 GCA_963663775.1 Intestinibacillus sp.
CCTGTGGGAACATGGGGGGACCATCCTCCAAGCCTAAATACTACTCAGTGACCGATAGAGAAGCAGTACCGTGAGGGAAAGGTGAAAAGGACCCCGGGAGGGGAGTGAAAAAGAACCTGAAACCTTGTGCCTACAAGCACCGAGAGCACGTTCATGTGTGATCGGGTACTTTTTGTAGAACGGTCCGGCGAGTTAATGTACGTAGCAAGGTTAAGTGACTGGAGTCACGGAGCCGTAGCGAAAGCGAGTCTGAATAGGGCGAATGAAGTTACGTGTATTAGACCCGAAACCGGGTGACCTATCCATGAGCAGGCTGAAGTTGCGGTAAGACGCAATGGAGGGCCGAACCCACGTCTGTTGAAAAAGCCGGGGATGACTTGTGGATAGCGGAGAAATTCCAATCGAACTCGGAGATAGCTGGTTCTCCCCGAAATAGCTTTAGGGCTAGCGTTAACTTAGATTCCCGGAGGTAAAGCACTGAATGAGCTAGGGGCCGATAAGGTTACTGAACTCTATCAAACTAAGAATGCCGGAGAATTGATGGTTAGCAGTCAGACTGTGTGAGATAAGTCTCATGGTCAAAAGGGAAACAGCCCAGATCTACAGCTAAGGTCCCAAATAGATACTAAGTGGAAAATGATGTGAAACTGCGAAAACAACCAGGATGTTGGCTTAGAAGCAGCCACACATTCAAAGAGTGCGTAATAGCTCACTGGTCGAGTGGTTTTGCGCAGAAAATGTAACGGGGCTAAGTATCTAACCGAAGCTTAGGCATTGTCGTAAGACATTGGGTAGGGGAGCGTTGTATGCGGGGCGAAGTCAGATCGTAAGGACTGGTGGACTGCATACAAGTGAGAATGCCGGAATAAGTAGCGAGAATTATGTGAGAATCATAATGGCCGAAAATCTAAGGTTTCTTGGGGAAGGTTCGTCCGCCCAAGGTTAGTCGGGAGCTAAGGCGAGGCCTAACGGCGTAGTCGATGCACATACGGTTGAAATTCCGTAACCACCAAAAGTGTTAAGTAGAGGGACGCTTTCATTAAGTCGAACCCGGGCGATGGTAGCCCCGGGCGTAAGGGACCGAAATTTTAGTAGGGAAGTCGATGGCGTGAGAGACGAGAAAAGCTCTATGTATTGCTCAGGTGCCCGTACCGCAAACCGACACAGGTAGATGGGATGAGAATTCTAAGGCCAACGGGAGAAGGGTTGTTAAGGAACTCGGCAAATTAACCCCGTAACTTCGGGAGAAGGGGTGCCTACAGCAATGTAGGCCGCAGTGAAAAGGCCCAAGCGACTGTTTAGCAAAAACACAGCTCTCTGCTAAATCGAAAGATGACGTATAGGGGGTGACGCCTGCCCGGTGCTGGAAGGTTAAGGGGAGTGCTTAGCGCAAGCGAAGGTACGAACTTAAGCCCCAGTAAACGGCGGCCGTAACTATAACGGTCCTAAGGTAGCGAAATTCCTTGTCAGGTAAGTTCTGACCCGCACGAATGGCGTAACGATTTGGGCACTGTCTCAACAGCCCGCCCGGCGAAATTGTAGTACCGGTGAAGATGCCGGTTTCCCGCAACTAGACGGAAAGACCCCATGGAGCTTCACTGTAGCTTGATATTGGATTTCGGTACTTCATGTACAGGATAGGTGGGAGCCTAGGAAATGTGGGCGCTAGCTTACATGGAGGCAACCTTGGGATACCACCCTTGGAGTATTGGAATTCTAACCTGCGGCCTTGAATCAGGTCGGGGGACACTGTCAGGTGGGCAGTTTGACTGGGGCGGTCGCCTCCTAAAGAGTAACGGAGGCGCTCAAAGGTTCGCTCAGCACGGCTGGAAATCGTGCGGTGAGTGTAAACGCAAAAGCGAGCCTAACTGCGAGAATGACGGTTCGAGCAGTAACGAAAGTTGGAGTTAGTGATCCGGCGGTATGTGAATGGAAATGCCGTCGCTCAACGGATAAAAGCTACCCTGGGGATAACAGGCTGATCTCCCCCAAGAGTCCACATCGACGGGGAGGTTTGGCACCTCGATGTCGGCTCATCGCATCCTGGGGCTGAATTCGGTCCCAAGGGTTTGGCTGTTCGCCAATTAAAGCGGTACGCGAGCTGGGTTCAGAACGTCGTGAGACAGTTCGGTCCCTATCTGTTGCGGGCGTAGGAATATTGAGAGGAGCTGTCCTTAGTACGAGAGGACCGGGATGGACGTACCGCTGGTGCACCGGTTGTTCCGCCAGGAGCATAGCCGGGTAGCTAAGTACGGACGAGATAAACGCTGAAGGCATCTAAGCGTGAAACTCTCCTTGAGATAAGTATTCCCATCCTTCGGGAGTAAGTCCCCTTGTAGACTACGAGGTTGATAGGTCAGGAGTGGAAGTGTGGTAACACATGTAGCGGACTGATACTAATCGGACGAGGGCTTGACCTAATGAATATTGGGTTGAATCTCGAAAAATAAGCTTTGCGAGTATGTATTGTTCAGTTTTGAGGGTGTAAAAAACATCTTCTAAAAGAGCAGGATTTTGAGCGAGAGAGAAAGCACAAAAGAGAATAGAAAAGATTCAGTTTTCTTTTGTTTACTTTTCTTTATTCGTGATAAGAAAAGTAAATGCACCATTAGCTCAGATGGTAGAGCAACTGACTCTTAATCAGTGGGTCCTGGGTTCGAGTCCCCGATGGTGCACCATTTCCTTTGCAAGAAGGAAAGAGCAGCGAAGGAACGGCCCGTTGGTCAAGCGGTTAAGACGGCGGCCTCTCACGCCGCAAACAGGAGTTCGATTCTCCTACGGGTCACCAGCAATAAAAAAGAAACAAACACTTGACAAAGTGATTGTATATATGGTATCATAGCAAAGCAGTTTGCGAGATATTGAAGAGAAAGTGCGTGTTTTTGGTGACGAGGGTACACCTGTTCCCATTCCGAACACAGTAGTTAAGCTCGTTTACGGTGAAAATACTTGGCTGGCAACGGCCTGGGAAAATAACACGATGCGCACACGAAAGAGATCGCATAATAAGCGGTCTCTTTTTTCTTCATATTGCAAAAAGACAGATTGTTTGATGAATAGGTTTTGTGCAGAGCACATGTTTCGTAAATGAAGAAACAGTAGATAGTCCTCAATAGCTCAGTTGGTACGCCACTCCGCAGAGTGGTGTTTCGGAGGTCAACCGCCGTAGGCGGCACTTAGACCGGAGATGAGCATGCCATGTGCAGAGCACATGTTTTGTAAATGAAGAAGCAAATAGACATTCCTCAATAGCTCAGTTGGTAGAGCATGCGGCTGTTAACCGCAGGGTCGTTGGTTCGAGTCCAACTTGAGGAGCCAAACCGAAATTGCCGCTACAAAGCGTGGCGGCAATTTTTCTATCAAAAAAGATGTTTATGGGCCTTTAGCTCAGTTGGTTAGAGCAGCCGGCTCATAACCGGTCGGTCCCGGGTTCAAGTCCCTGAAGGCCCACCAAAATCAAACGAGAAAGATTGTCTTGTATCGGAAAAGCCAGTGACAGCGTTTTTTGCATGCGGATACAGATGATACAATTGCTATGAAGGGGTATAGCTCAGCTGGTAGAGCAGCGGTCTCCAAAACCGCGTGCCGAGGGTTCGATTCCTTCTGCCCCTGCCAAATATGGCCCGGTAGCTCAGTTGGTTAGAGCGCTAGCCTGTCACGCTAGAGGTCGTGGGTTCGAGCCCCATCCGGGTCGCCATTTTTTAAAACTGCATATTTGCTGCTGTAGCTCAGTCGGTAGAGTACATCCTTGGTAAGGATGAGGTCGTCAGTTCAATCCTGATCAGCAGCTCCAGATTTTAAAGCACCATAGGATATGGTGCTTTGTTTTTTTCAATGCTCGTCTAGAAAAATATATGCTGTAATAAGATGTGACCGCCGATGAGAATCAATATGACCCCACCGAAAAGTTCTGCATGCGCTGCAAAGTGTTGCCCCATTAGAGAACCGATGCAAACCCCGAAGATGGATACTGCAAAGGTGACGAACCCGATGAGTGCGATAGATTGCCAAAGGTCTACGTGCAGGACAGAAAACGTAATGCCGACTGCAAATGCATCGATGGAGGTGGCAACCGCTAACGGTAACATGGTTTTCCACGAAAATGAATGGGGAATAGGTTGCATATCGCATGCAGGTGCGGTCGATTCATAAATCATATTGCAGCCAATACAAAGCAGCAGAAAAAATGCAATCCAATGGTTTAAGTGTTCTACATATACCGAAAATCGTATACCGAGAAAATAGCCTAGTAAGGGCATGGCGGCTTGGAATATACCAAACCAAAGTCCGGTTAGCAGGGCAAAACGGACTTGGAAAGTGTGCTGTACAAGACCTTTGCCAAATGCAACGGCAAAGGCATCCATGGATAAGGCAACTGCGAGAATCAGGCATTCAAAAACCCCCATTTTATGGTACTCCTTTGTTGAAGTCTTAGCATGAAATCGAACATTGATGAACCTGTATTCATAGCGCCGGATGTGTATATCTTTTACGGTATGCGGCGTTAAACCCCTTGGAATATATCAAGCCCCTCAAAGGGGATTCTTGTAAAAATCTATACCTGCTTTTCCGATTCTCGTTTATGAATACTGCTTCTAAAATGAGATGGTTTTGGAAGATATAAAAGATCTGCATCTGCTTGGTGGGGCAGGTGTAGGACACAAACAAAAATCCTGCGGGTGGCCACATCGTTAACAGTGTAGCAGAAAATACAGATAGAAAATAGCGGAACTGCGAAAAAAAATAAAATAAAATCTAAAAAAAGCCGACATGCTCTCTGAACCGACCCCCAAAAGTTAGACCTAAAAATCTAACGATTGGGAGGTCGGTATTTTCATGGCAAAATATAGTTATGAATTTAAGAAAAAAGTAGTTATTGCCTATATCAGAGGTGAAGGTGGTAGCAAATATCTAGCAAAAAAATTTGATATAGCACATAAATCTTCAATTGAGCTATGGGTAAAGAATTATAAAGAGTTTGGAGACGAGGGCTTACTTCGTTCCAGAAAAAATGATATATATACTTTCGATTTTAAACTTCATGTGGTAGAGTTATATCTATCAACAGAGGTCTCTTATCAGGAGTTGGCATTAACTGTAGGAATGAATAACCCTTCACTTATTAAAAAGTGGATAAATGATTTTCGGCTTGTCGGACCTGATGCATTGAGACCTAAGAAGAAAGGTCGGAAGAAATCATTGGGATCAACAGATAAAGAGAAGAATCTACTGTCATCTTCAGAAGCCACAACAGTAGATACAAGAGCTGAACATGTAAAACAGTTAGAAGATGAAAATTTAAAGTTACGAATAGAGAATGCTTATTTAAAAGAACTGAGGAGGTTGCGTTTAGAGGACGAAGCACGTCTGAGAGAACTGCAAGAGTCATCCACAGCCTCCGAAGAGAGTTCAAACTGAAAGACATTCTCTCATTTATGGGGTTCCCAAAAGCTACATATATGTACTGGCAGAAACGTTTTGATAGAGAAAATCCAGATTCTGAACTTGAAAATATAATTATGGAAATCCGCAAAGAGAATAAAGATTTTGGCTATCGTAGGATTTATGGAGAACTTAGAAAAAAAGAAGTGTTTGTCAATAAAAAGAAAGTTCAGAGAATCATGCAAAAACTTGGGCTTCAAGTAACGTCTTTCACAAGAAAAAGTCGTAAATACAGCTCTTATAAAGGCAATGTAGGAAGAATTGCTCCAAACAGAATTCATCGTCGCTTTAGAACCAGTGTTCCTCATCAAAAGATAACAACTGACACCACTGAATTTAAGTATTATGAAGTAGATAATAAAGGACGTATGACAATACAGAAACTATACATGGATCCATTTATGGATATGTTTAATTCAGAAATACTTAGTTTTGGTATTGATAAGCATCCATCGGCACAAAACGTAATGAATGCATTAAACGAAGCAATAGAAATTACTTCTGATTGTATCTACAGAAGAACTTTTCACTCAGATCAAGGCTGGGCTTACCAAATGAAGGCATACAGTAGTACTCTTAAATCAAACCGTATATATCAAAGTATGTCACGGAAAGGAAATTGCTATGATAATTCAATAATGGAGAATTTTTTTGGAGTGATGAAACAAGAAATGTATTATGGCTGCGTTTACTATAGTTATGAAGATTTGAAGGATGCAATAGAGAAATACATATATTATTATAATAATCAAAGAATCAAGCAAAAACTATCTTGGATGAGTCCTGTTGAATATCGACTCAGCCAAGTGGCATAGAAATAGCGAAGCAGTAAAAAATACTACTTCGCTATAAAGTCTAACTTATTGGGGTCACATCACTCTGCTGAAGGAGAGCATGTCGGCTTTTTTTAGATTTCCATAATAACAGGAAGAATCATTGGGCTGCGCTTTGTCTTTTTAAATAGATATTCACCAAGTTCATTTTTAAGTGTGCCCTTGATGCTGTTCCAATCATGAACATGTTGGTCGATGCATTTATCAAGTGCTTTTTGTGCGATTGTGCGCAGCTGCTCCATAAAATTATCGGATTCCTTGATATAGATGAAGCCGCGTGATACAATATCGGGACCTGCAATGACCACACCGCTTTCACGGTCCATCGTGACAACCACTACTAAAAGACCATCTTCTGCAAGATGCTTGCGGTCACGTAAAACAGCGGTGCCGACATCTCCGATACCCAGTCCGTCCACAAGGACACGACCAGCAGGTACTGGATTGGCAAGGCGTGCAGACGCTGCACTGATTTCAATCGGGCGACCGATTTCGGAAATCAAGATATTTTTAGAGGAAACCCCCATCTCGTGTGCCAGTTTTGCATGCATTTCCAAATGGCGGTGCTCTCCGTGAATGGGAATGAAATACTTCGGTTTACAGAGTCCCAACATGAGCTTTAGCTCTTCTTGGCAAGCATGACCAGAAACGTGAATGGCAGCATTGCGGTCATAAATCACCTCTGCACCCTTACGGGACAATTCGTTTATCATATTATATACGGATTTTTCATTGCCCGGAATCGCGGAGGCAGCCAGTAAAATACGGTCACCTGGAATCACTTCCACCATTTTATGCGAAGCATACGCCATGCGATAGAGCGCAGACATGGTTTCGCCTTGTGAACCGGTTGAAACGATGACAATGCGTTTCTTGGGATAGCGGTTGATGGTATTGAGTTCAATCAGAACATTTTTATCATCATGCAGATAGCCAAGCTCCATTGCGACACGAGAGATATTTTCCATACTGCGACCACAAATGGCAACCTTGCGTCCATGCCGTGCGGCAATATCAAAAACCTGCTGCAGACGATAGATGTTGGAGGCAAAGGTGGCGATGATGATACGCTCATCACAGTCCTTGAAAAATTTCTCAAAAGCAGCACCAACCGTTTGTTCGCTCATGGTGTAACCTGGCCGCTCGACATTGGTAGAGTCGCTCATGAGCGCCAGAACACCTTGCTTGCCCAATTCGCCAAAGCGGGTCAAGTCAATCATTTGACCGGATACAGGCGTTAGATCCACTTTAAAGTCTCCCGTGTGAATGACCACACCCAACGGCGTGGAAATCGCAATGGCAACAGTATCGGCAATGGAGTGATTGGTTTGAATGAATTCAATCCCAAAGCAGCCAAGGCGCATCGTATCACCCGCACGCACGTGATTCAGCTTGACTTTATCCAGCAGACGATGCTCGGTCAGCTTGTGTTCGATGATGCCACAGGTTAAGCGTGTGGCATAAATCGGGATGTTCAGCTCACGAATCAAGTAGGGAATGGCACCAATATGGTCTTCATGACCGTGTGTAATCAGTAGACCACGAACCCGATTTCGATGGCGTTTGAGATAGGTAATGTCTGGGATAACCAAATCCACGCCCAGCATATCATCGTCCGGAAATGCCAGACCGCAGTCCACCACAATGATGTCATTGCCAAATTCAAAGGCTGTCATATTCTTGCCGATTTCGTTCAGACCGCCAAGAGGCACAATTTTCAGTTTTTCTTTCATAATATTGATATCACTTTCCTTTTCTGTCAGAGAGAGTATGGTATACGCGATACTGATAACTATCGCGTGAAAAAGAAAGGTAAGCCATTGGAGACTCCCCTTCTAAATACTTTATATTTACCTGGTGTCGTTGATAGACAACAGGTTATTAGCGTTCTATACAGTAGCGCACCTCATGCCTAATGAAAAGATTCAAGAGAAGGATGCGCAAATAAGACCATGCCCATTCTGTGCGTACGATGACAAGCGACATTCAAAATCCGAAGTGCAGCACACAGTGGTGCGGTGTCTTTTGCATTGTCTGACAAAAACCGGTTCGCAGGGCAAAAGCGGAGAAATATGGTTGCGGCTGCGAAGCGTCAAGACATAAGCAATTGTTTACAGTATAAACGAATCCATTATTAGTATACCATATTCGAGCGGCATTGTACAGACCTTTGTCTGCCTTTTAGTTTGCCCCTAAAACAGGCGCTTTAGTGATGCAAACCTAAAAAAATAAAGAGCCGGAAAATGTGCAGGAAAAGTATAAATTTAACATATATTTTGTACGGTTGTACAAAATATATGTTAAATAGACAGGCAAGTCATGATAGATAAACAGTTTTTTCAAAAAAGGTTTGACAAAACGGCAATCCTACTGTATTATGGTTTACAAGTTGGTAACAATACTAAAACAAGATGGCAACAATCTGTCATCCGACACACGGCAATCTGCTGTGTGAAACCCGAGATTGGAGAAGTTATTACAATGTCAAAGCATTTTATTTGGACGCGCTTCGTTGCGCTTTTGGCAAGCTGCTGTTTATGCATCATGCCTGCGGCTGCATACAACGTGCAAGCCATGATTGCGCCGGTTGCAGTGCGCACCACTGGTGTGGGTACCGCAAATCTGGTCGAAGAAAATGTGGTTGATGAAGTCAACGCCACCATCAATGCGGTTACATCTGCGGCATCCTCAGAAGGCACAGTGCGCAGTGTTGCACAGGTAGATAGCGCTGCAGAGGCCGATGAAGCGGCAAAAGCACTGGCAGCTGAACAAGCGGCGGCTGCAGCAGCAAAGGCAGAGGCTGCGAGACAGGCAGCGGCACTGGTGTATGCCCCTTCGTATAACAGAACGGTGCAATATGTGCCCACGGCAGCCATTCCGGCATCGGTGCAGGCAAACGGCACATTGTTGGGCAAATATAAGCTGACCTTTTATTGCGGCTGTGAACAGTGCTGTGGCAAGTGGAGCAACGGCATTACCAGCTCTGGTGTAACAGCGGCGGAAGGACGTACCATTGCGGTAGACCCGTCTGTGATTCCGATTGGCTCGAAGGTCTATATTGAAGGCTTCGGCGATTTCATTGCAGAAGATGTTGGTGGTGCCATTAAGGGCAATAAGATTGATATTTATCTGAATGACCACTCTCGCTGCAATGATTTAGGCGTAAAATATGCAAACGTATTTGTAGTTCGATAAACTTGTGTTTTGATACAAAAACGGTTCTCTTAGATAACAATGGGAAAGTCCGACATCTGTAAAGGATGTCGGACTTTTTTTGATGAAAGAGGGGACGATAGGGTTGGTGCAGTGGACGTGTCCTCTGAAATTATGTAATTTGAATGGTATAGCCCATTGTGTCAGACGCAAAGGACAGCAATTGGCGTACCGTGGTTTGGGCACGGGTCTGCGCCTCTGTCAACAAGCCATTTTTGATGGCACGTGCTTCTATTTCTGCTTTTTGCGCTGCTGCAAAATCGGTGTAGTCACGAATGGTCAGTGGATTGAAGACACTATTGGTTTCATCGAAAATAACCAGACTGTCTTCATCCATTTCATGCGATAGAATTTTCGACTGCGGCAAGGAAATCAAAATGGTTTGCTCTTGCAGGGCAACAGAAATCTGTGACGCATCAATGCCGGCCTTGATAACGCCGTCATAGGACAAAATAAAGCTTTTTTGGGTGAGGGGTACATTCCAACCGTAAAAGTCTACTTGGTTTTTGAACTGTCCCATATTGGTATAATGATATTCTACGGTTGCAAGCTCGCTGATGGTATGCAGCCGTTCGGAAATCAAATCACTGGTTATCACGGGGGTGTTCTGCGCCTGCAGGTGGCGGTCATAGGCAATGCCTGCGGCAAACAACAGCAGCAGAAGGGCAAGCGAAAGCACCGCCTGCAAAATACGCACCTTTAACCGAGGGGACGGAAGTCGTTGTTTCATACTGTCTCTCTTTCTCGCAAGGGGGTTATAGCTGGCAATCTCCCATGATGACACCACGCACGGCACCACGCAGAGGCATGTCCACAAACGGAGAATTGGCGGACTTGGATTGGAAAGTTTGATATTGCACAGAAGCTTGCCAGTCGAGCAAGACCAGTTCTGCCGAATTGCCCACGGCAACAGCTTTTTGTGCAAGGCGGTATAATCGTGCAGGATTGCAGCTCATGCGTTCAATCAGCGCCATGGGGGACAAATGACCCGCCTGCACCAGATAAGTATTACAGACCGAAAAAGCAGTTTCCAAGCCGATGATGCCAGAGGGTGCTTCACGGAATGGACGAGCTTTTTCTGCGGCGGTATGCGGCGCATGGTCGGTTGCAATCATGTCCAGCGTACCATCCTGCAAACCTGCAATGAGTGCCAAACGATCCTGCTCGGTGCGCAGCGGTGGATTCATGCGTGCAAGGGTACCGTGGGTCAGCACGTCCTCCTCGGTTAAGCTGATATGGTGGGGGGTGACTTCAGCAAAAATGTTTGCCCCCAGACGCTTTCCGTTACGAATCAACGCCACAGCGTTGGCACTGCTGATGTGCTGAAACAACACAGCAGCACCCGTGCGCAGTGCGAGGGCAATGTCACGTGCCACCATGGCGTCTTCTGCCGCAGGCTTGGCACCCGGCACCTCAAAATGCTGTGCTGCGGCACTGCCGAAGTTAACCCCGGGGGAGTCCACCAGAGCAGGGTCTTCTTCATGGAAGGATAGCAGCGCACCGCAGGCAGCGGCATGCTCCATCGCAGCGGCACACAGTCCGGCATTGGTTAAGTTGATGCCATCATCGGTGAAGCTGGCGGCACCCGCCGTAAGCAAGGTCTCAAAATCGGTCAGTTCCTTGCCCTGCAAGCCGTGGGTGACGGCGCATGCCTGCAAGATATGGATGGGAGCGGCTTGGGCACGGGATAAAATATCCTGCAATGTGGAAACGTTGTCGCACACAGGCGAGGTGTTTGCCATACAAACCACCGTGGTGAAGCCGCCCGCCACCGCAGCGGCGGCACCTGTCAGCAGGGTTTCCTTTGCCGTTTGCCCAGGGTCACGGAAATGCACATGCACATCCACAAAGCCGGGGGAAACCGTGCAGCCTTGTGCATCAAGGGTCGGGCAGCCCTGCGGCGCCGTCAGCCGCTTGCCAATATCCTGAATGATGCCGTTATCATCAATTAAAATGTGCGCCACGGTATTCATACCGGTATAAGGGTCTAAAATGTGTCCATTCTCAATAAATAGCATGGTGTTCTCCTTTGTGTGTGGGCAGATTACATCAGATGGTCAAGTGTGACAACGGCAAAAAAGCGTTGGTCACGCTGCTGCAGGGCATCTTGGATTTCTTGTCTTAAATGTTCACGTGCCGCACCTTTATAGTCGAACGGCACGACCACATCAAAAATCAGATTGATGCGATGCGCACCGTCTACAATACGAAAATCATGCATGGAAAGCCGTTCGTCCATGGCATAGAGGATTTCATTTACTAAATCCCGCAGTTCGTTGACCCGCTCATCATTGACCGAAATGGGGTCCATGTGAATCACGAGATAAACCCCTGTTTTTTGCCAAACCAACTTTTCGGCTTCGTCGATGGTTTCGTGGATACGGATAAAATCGGCATCATCGGGCACTTCGGCATGGAGGGATGCCAAGGATTTGCCGACCCCATAATTGTGCACAATCAAGTCGTGCACGCCCAAAATACCATCCATATTGCGAATGATTTGTTCAATTTGCTGCGTTACGGCAGGGTCGGCAGCTTCCCCCAGCAAGGGGCCTAAGGTGTCACGGGCGATATTGATGCCAGACCAAAGAATAAACAGTGCTACGAGGATGCCGATGTAGCCATCTATCGGTAAAGTGGTGAATTGGGACAGAATACTGCCTAAAATGACCACGGAGGTGGCAATGACATCGTTGATACTGTCCTGCATGGCGGCCAAGAGTGCAGGAGATTGGATTCTTTGTCCAATGGTGCGGTTGAATGTGCCCATCCAGAGCTTTACCAGCAGGGAAACTGCCAACAGCGCAATCAAAGGCACATGAAAGGCAATGGGCTGCGGATGCAATACACGCAGGAAGGAGCTTTTCAAAAACGCATATCCAACCTGAAGAATCAGGAAGGAAACGAGAAAACCCGCAATATATTCGGTGCGGCCGTAACCAAATGGATGGTTTTCGTCTGGTTCTTTGCCAGACAGCTTAAAACCAATGATGGAAATCAATGAGGACAGTCCGTCAGACAGGTTATTGATGGCATCGGCTGTGATGGAAATGGAATGGGTCAAGATACCCACCACAAGCTTTAAGAGAAACAGCACACTGTTGCAAACGATGCCGACGCTGCCGGCAAGCACGCCATAGCGTTCACGTACCGCATGTTTATTCACCTGCTGTGCATTCGGCACAAAGTGCTGTACCAAAAAATTTGTCATAGATAAAGCCTCCTGAGCAAAAACCAATAGAGAGAGAAGCATAAGAGAATTTGTAGTATAAAAATGGCGGGAATCCCCCACATAAATCGCTTGTGCAGGGTTTTGTGCCGAATCTTGCGCATTGTGAGATAGACGCCCGGACAGCCACCCAGTGCGCAAAGCAAAAATAACGTGCGCTCCGGAATGCGCCAGCCGTCTGTGATGGCACGCCGCTTATCCACGCACGTGACGATAACCCCGAGGAGATTGATACATACTGCGAGTGCAATTACATACTGCATAAGGATACCCCTGTCGTTAGAACAATTTCAATACCTTTCTATCATATCATACCCATGCAAAATGCGCAAAGACTGCTGGGCATATTTTTGCAAGAAAACAGGAAAAGATGCAGGCGAAAGGATGGAAATTGAATTTATTTGTGTGAAATTGTTGCAATTGTGGTGTAAAATAGTGTATGCTAAGAGTGGAATCTATCAAAATTCACAAAAAAGGAGCTTTTTCATGTCTATACGCAACCTGCTGACCATCTTTTTATGTACTGCGTTGTGCATGCCGCATGCACTGGCGGATGCAGAGACTACCGATGCCACGGGTGCAGCATCTGCCGCCGAAAAAACATTTGCACAGGCAGAAGAGCCGCCGCAGTTGTATGGTGCGCATGCAGCACTGCTTTGCGCCGAAACGGGAGAAATACTCCTTTCTAAAGATATGGATACCCCTGTGGCACCCGCTTCCATCACAAAAGTCATGACCGCTCTGGTGGTGCTGGAGCATTGCGAAGACCTGTCGCAGCAAACAACGGTATCCTCTGTGGCTGTCAACTCTATTGAATGGGACTCCACACACATCGGGCTGAAGGCAGGCGAAGTGGTGACTTTGGAGCAGATGATGGCTGCAATGCTGATTCATTCGGCAAATGATGCCGCAAATGTTTTGGCAGAGTATGTGGGTGGTTCGCTTGAAAATTTTGCAGATATGATGAATGCGAAAGCACAGGAATTGGGCTGCACAAACACCCATTTTGTAAATGCACACGGGTTGGACAATCCGGAGCATTATACATCGGCACACGATATGGCATTCATCGGACAGGCGGCGCTGCAATATCCTGCCTTTGTGCAGTTTGCGGGCGCATTGGAATATACGATGCCGCCGACCAATTTATGCGCAGAAACACGTAAATTTTATACAAAGCAGAATGTTTTGTGCCATAATCCAGAGGAGTATTATTATGAAGGGGCATTTGCCGGCAAGAATGGATGGACAACCAATGCACACCAAACCTTGATTAGCTTTGCAAAACGCGATGGTGTCACGCTGATTGCAGTCACCATGCATTCAGATTCTAAATATAACAAGGTGCTGGATACCATCGCCATGTTCGATTATGGGTTTCAAAAGTTTTCGATGCAAACCATTGACACACAGCGGCAGGCGCAATGTGTGGATGGGGTGATTGCCAACTGTGATACCGAGGCGATGCAGGACGCAGAAGTGTTGCTGCCAAATGGCGTAACGGCGGATGCATTAACGTTGACCCCGGTGGAGGGCGCAAAGCCGGAAATTACCGTTTCCTTGGGTGAACAGACCTTGCTGGAAATTCCCGTCGCATTACAGCCAGTGCAGGCAGTAGACACTGCAGCGCAGGCGGCAAACCAAACAGCAACGCAAGGGCAAACCTCGATTTTACAAACGTTGAAGCACATTGCGATGGCTGCTGTTGTAGCGTTTGGATTGTTTGCACTCAACCGCACCATTCGTGTGCGCAGACAGCGTCGCCGCATACGAGAAAGACGGCGGGAGGAAGCGGCCCGTGGGTCGGAAATAGATTTTCCGAGTGGTTCTTAGATGGACATGAAGTAGTGTATGGTTCTGCCGTGCGGGAAAAAGCGGGTGCAAATCCTTTCGATTTGCACCCGCTTTCTACGTTGCTTACCCGTTTTGCTCTTTTCGCTCACGGCCTTCTTTTAGCAGCTGCCGCAGTTCCGTTTCCTGCCCTTGGGCAATTGCATCGCGGTATTCACACAAGTGCCGCATGATTTCATCAATTTCATCCAGCAAAGCGGTGCGATTGTGCAGAAACAACTCTGTCCACATGTTCTCATTCAAGCGTGCTACACGGGTCAAATCTTTATAGCTGCCTGCGGAATAGCCCTTGTGGCGGAGGGCTTCGGGGCTTTTGATATAGGCACTGGAAACAATATGTGCCAATTGCGAGGTGAAAGCAATCATTTTGTCATGCTGTTCAGCGGTGGTGCGAACCAGTTTGCCAAACCCAATTTGTTGAAAAAATGTTTCGGCGTCCGCAAGCTGTTGTGCAGACGCACTGGGGGTTGGCACTAAAATCATGCTGGCATCTTGAAATAAATCTGCCTGTGCATATTCAAAGCCGGAAAATTCACGGCCTGCCATTGGATGTCCGCCGATAAACGCAACGCCATGCGCCTGCGCCTGTTCCATGACAGCGTCGCAGATATATTGCTTGACCCCACACAGGTCTACAATGGTACATCCTGGTTTACAATGGGGCAGCTGTTCCAGAATGTACTGTGCGGCAGCGTGCGGATAGAGTCCCACAATCATCAAGTCCGCCTCTTTGACGGTCTGTTCGGTGGCAAAATCATCGATTACGCCCAAATAACGAGCGTCAGAAAGCACCTTTTGAGAAATATCATCGCCGAGGATACGGCAGTTGGTGTTGGCACGAATGGCTTTTGCCATGGAGCCGCCAATCAGCCCCAAGCCAACAATGAGAACGGTTTTGTACATGTTAGGAAGCTCCTTTCAATGGCAATGCACGATAAAGCTTGCGTCGAATCGGTGGCAGCTGCACCAAAATCCAGACCAATACCGCACCGGATAGATTCAAGATGAGGTCATCAATGTCACAAGAGCCGGTGGCAGTGTGAAACTGTATCCACTCCACGGCGCAGATGCATAGCAGCATGGTGACAAAAAAACAGAAAAAGTTTCGCATACGTCGAAACAGGGCAGGAAAAAAGACACCCATGGGCGCAAAGGCAAACGCATTCCCCACAATATTGATAACCAGAAGGCGAAGCGGGAGATTGCCGTTGCTATAAGCACGAAAATAATTGCGAATGGTGAAAAAGGGCTGCAAATTCAGACCTGTATGTGTGAGATTTCGTCCGAATCCCGCATCGAAGAACAATAAATGGAGCAACAGCCAGACATAATAGAGCAACAGTCCCATCAGATAAATGCGCAGGCGGCGACTGCTGGTGCGTGGGATGCCACGGGTGTCAAAATAAAGCGTGGCGGTCCACAATAGCAGAAAACCAAGGAAGAAAAATGCTTTTTGCGCAAGGGGGACGAGGCGGCTGTGTTCCGAAGAGAGATTCCAAGACAGAAAGAGCAGCAGCGCCATGCCTGCAATGCTTTGCAGCAGGCGTGTAACAATCAAGTGCATCGTATTTTTCATAATGGATATTATAGCATAGCCGTTTGCGATTGACAAATCCCAAACGGATGGGTGAAGCAAGAAAAAAATTTGTGAGCGCCCTTCAAATCGTCCGAATTCGCAGAAGAGAGCATGCTATACTGCAAACAGAAGGAAGGGGGCGGTGGTTTCGACAGGATGCGCCGTGCAGAATGCCGGAGTATTGCGTACCAACTTGTCACATGTGATGTTTCTGCACGGCGCAGGAAAACGAGCATCAGAAAAGGGCATGGAATCTGATGATACAGAACCCATGCCCTTTATCCCTATCACAGCATATTCTGTGGTATTAGATGTTTTTTTCGGAATCCTTTACGTCCTTCATGGACAAATTGATACGACCCTTGTCATCGATTTCCATGACCTTCACCCAGACCATATCGCCTTCCTTGACAGCATCCTCCACTTTTTCAATGCGGCGGTCAGCCATTTTAGAGATATGCACCATGCCGTCCTTGCCGGGAACGATGTTGACAAATGCGCCGAAGGTCATCAGACGAACGACCTTGCCATAATACACTTCGCCGGATTCCGGCTCCTTGACAATCGCTTCAATCATTTTGCGGGCATGCTCGCCCTCGCTCGCCTTGACTGCGGCGATGACAATGGTACCATCGTCTTCAATGTCGACCTTAGCACCGGATTCTGCAACGATTTTCTGAATCACAGAGCCGCCCTTGCCGATGACTTCACGAATCTTATCCGGATGAATGTGCATGGTAATCATTTTGGGTGCCCATTCGCTGACATCTGCACGTGGTGCGTCAATTGCCTTGAGCATGATGTCATCCAGAATGCCATAGCGTGCATCACGGCACTTGCGGAACGCTTCTTGGATGACTTCGGGAGAAAGTCCGTTGACTTTAATATCAACCTGAATTGCCGTGATGCCCTTCTTAGAGCCGGCAACCTTGAAATCCATATCGCCGTAGAAATCTTCCAGGCCCTGAATGTCCACAAAAGTGGTTTCTTGTCCTTCGTCCGTAATCAAGCCGCAGGAAATGCCTGCAACAGGTGCCTTAATCGGCACACCGGCGTCCATCAATGCCAAGGTGGAGCCGCAAACAGAGCCCTGCGAAGTAGAACCGTTGGAAGACACCACTTCGGACACCAGGCGGAGCGCATAGGGGAACTCTGCAGCAGACGGAATGACCGGCAGTAATGCACGCTCTGCCAATGCGCCATGACCGATTTCACGGCGACCAGGACCACGGCTCGGACGGGTTTCGCCCACCGAGAAGGACGGGAAATTATAATGATGGATATACCGCTTTTCCTTTTCTTCAAAGATGGTATCCAGTTCCTGCGTGTCGCCCAAGGTGCCCAAGGTGCAGATGGTCAGCACCTGTGTTTGTCCACGGGTGAACAAGCCTGTGCCGTGCGCACGTGGCAGCAGACCGGTTTCTGCGGCGAGCGGACGCACTTCTTCCATGCCACGTCCATCCACACGCTTGCCTTGGGTCAGCCAACGGCGTACGATTTTTTTAGCAAGCTTGTCGAAGCATTCGGAAATTTCGCCGTCACGTGCCAACGTTTCTGCATCCAATGTGGCTTCAAACTCTGCACGCACGGTTTTCATGCGTGCGTCACGCACGGTTTTATCATCGGTATCCAAGCAGTATTCCAGCTTTTCGCCGCAGGCAGCTTCGATTTTGTCAAATAAATCATGGTCGACCTCGTGGCGGTCATATGCAAACTTGGGCTTACCAAGCTGTGCCTTAATATCAGAGATGAAGGCAACAATCTTCTTGATTTCTGCATGGGCATCCATCAAGGCACCAAACATCTGGTCCTCCGGAATTTCGTTGGCACCGGCTTCAATCATAACGATTTTTTCTGCGGTTGCGCAAACGGTAACGTCCATGTCGCTCTTGGCACGCTCTGCCTGTGTCGGGTTGATAACGACCTTGCCGTCTACCAAGCCCACGTGGGCACCGCCGATGACATAGTCAAAGGGGATGTCGGAAATGGAAACCGCAATGGAGGCGCCGAGCAGTGCCGCCACTTCGGGAGAGTTGTCATAATCGTTTTCCAAAACGGTGCAGACAATGGAAACGTCGTTGCGCAAATCCTTGGGGAACAGCGGGCGCATCGGACGGTCAATTTGGCGAGATGCCAGAATCGCACGCTCCGACGGGCGGCCTTCACGGCGCATAAAGCTGCCAGGGAAACGACCAACGGCATACAGGCGTTCTTCAAAATCCACAGAAAGCGGGAAAAAGTCGATGCCGTCACGTGGCTTTGCAGAAGCGGTCGCAGTGACAAGCACAACGGTTTCGCCGTAGCGGACGACACAAGAGCCATTGGAGAGCTGTGCCATCTTGCCGGTTTCAATGACCAGCGGGCGACCTGCATAGGTGGTTTCAAAAGTGTGGGCATTGGGGAACTGCATTTGTTGAATGGTTGTCATGAAATACCTCCTTTTTTGATACACAGAGCAGATGAATCAGGCACTTTTAGCACTTGAAGCACAAGTCGTATTGCAATGTCAGTACAACCAATCCTTCAACTGCTAAAGGCATACCTGCAGGGACGTCTGCTCTTTTTTTGATGTTGAAAGGGGAGCATAAAAATGCCCCCCTTCTGTCTTTGTTTTACTTACGGAGACCGAGTTTCTGAATCAGCGCTCTGTAGCGTTCGATATCCTTCTTCTGCAGATATTTCAGCATGCTGCGACGCTGACCTACCATCTTGAGCAGACCACGACGAGAGTGGTTGTCCTTGTGGTGCACCTTGAGGTGCTCTGTCAGCTCGCGGATACGCTCCGTGAGAATAGCGATTTGTACTTCCGGAGAACCGGTGTCGGTTTCGTGGGTACGGTGTGTTTCAATAACAGCTGCTTTGTTTTCCTTGCGAATCATGTGATATTCACCCTTCTGTTTCTTAAAATTTTGTCCCCGCGCACTGCGTAATTGGTGCGGTGAATCGGCGTGGTCAAACACGTCTGTCTCCAAAAAAACGAAGTACGGGGCAATTATGTTTATCTTAACACAGGATGTGAGCTTTGT
Organism: Intestinibacillus sp.; assembly: GCA_963663775.1. Lineage (GTDB taxonomy): Bacteria > Bacillota > Clostridia > Oscillospirales > Butyricicoccaceae. The sequence goes on from OY760624.1 coordinate 1,249,171, forward strand.
AAAGTGAATATATGAAAGCATGCGCAATTTTGCGGGAAAAATACCTGTTGTTGGATTGAAAAAATGAAGCGGCGCCTTTTCTTCAAAAAATATTTTTCAAAAAATGTTTTAAATTTACATATCCATGCATATATTATGCGTTTTTGATGGATTTTGTGTATAAATTTTATGGATTTTTTACATTGTTTTTATAAAGCGATTTCTGGTATAATTCATATCGTTGTGAGAAACATAGCGAAATTTATCTTCTTGAAATTAGGCGCAAAATGCGTATTGAAATACTATATTTGTTAAAATCGCGGTTGGACTGTGCAATAGTGTGGTCTGAATACCGCGTTTTTTTATTGCCGTAATTACGGTGAAAAAAGAAAAGTGCCTCCAAACGGCTAATAATAGAAAGCGTGTGTACCGTGAAATGCGAGTACACACGCTTTTTTTGTTTGCAGGCAGCGTACATAAATACCGGTGAAAGGGTGAAGAATAAATTCGGTTATCTGGGTGCAAAAAAAGATAAAAATGAAAACTGTTGTATTTACAACGGAAATGCGGCGAGCTATGGCGTATACTAATGGCAAGAAGTCAGACAGGGATGTTCGGAAACAGGATTTGAAGGAGGATGCGTTATGAAAGCATTTGTAAACGAAGCGTGCATCGGCTGCGGTCTTTGCGCCGGCATTTGCCCAGAGGTCTTTCGCATGAATGATGCCGGTGTTGCAGAAGCGGTGCAGGGAGAAATTGCACCAGAACTGCAGGGGCAAACCGAAGAAGCAAAAGACGGATGCCCTGTTAGCGCAATCGAGGTAGAGTAACGTTATAATTAAGAGCCCGTATGCACCGACAAGAATTGGTTTGGTGCGGTGCATGCAGGGTTCTTCAGGAAGCGAGAATGATATGAGTTATATTAAAAATTTCCCCCACGAAACGGTTTTGCCACTGGCAGAGCAAATTCAAGCGCAGCCTGGGCAGGTGGTCAGCAAGACCTTGACGCAAAATGCCGCAGTGGGCATCACATTGTTTGCGTTTGGCGAAGGCGAGGCAATCAGTGCGCATGATTCAAGTGGTGATGCACTGGTAACTGTTTTGGAAGGTGTTGGGCAGTTCACAATTGAAGATACCGTATATACCTTGCAAAAGGGAGATTCTCTCGTTATGCCTGCGAAAAAGCCGCATGCGGTGTTTGCAAAAGAAGCGTTTAAAATGCTGCTCGTTGTGGTTTTTCCGCAATGATGCGCATGTGACAGGAATTGAATTTCAAAAACCATTTTTTAGAGGAGAACAATACAATGGAACAGAAGATGTTTTGCTATCAATGTCAAGAAACCGCTGGATGCACCGGCTGTACATATAAAGGGGTTTGCGGAAAAACGGCGGAAACAGCTACCCTGCAGGATTTGCTGGTGTATGTCACCAAGGGATTGTCCGAAGTGACCACTGCGCTGCGTGCAGAGGGCAAGCCGGTAGCGCAGGAAATGAACCACTGGATTACAGAAAATCTGTTTGTCACCATTACAAATGCCAATTTTGATGATGCAATCATTTTGGCAAGAGCGGAAAAGACAATTGCCCAGACCCAGCAGCTGCGTGCACAATTGACGGATGCAGCCAAGCTTTCCGAAGCGGCACGTTGGAACGGCGGCGACCAAGCGACACTCGAGGCAAAAGCAAAGACGGTGGGCGTGCTGGCAACCGAAAATGAAGATGTGCGCAGTCTGCGAGAGCTGATTGTATATGGGCTAAAGGGCATGGCGGCATATTCGCATCATGCAAACGCACTGCAGAAGGATAGCGAAGACGTGGACGCATTTTTGCAGCGTGCACTGGCAAGCACGTTGGATGACAGCTTGTCTGTCGATGCATTGGTGGCACTGACGCTGGAAACCGGCAAATACGGGGTCGATGTGATGGCGTTGCTGGATGCGGCGAATACCGGCGCATATGGCAGCCCTGAAATCACAAAGGTCAATATTGGCGTGCGCAGCAATCCGGCAATCTTGATTTCGGGTCATGACTTGCATGACTTGGAGATGCTTCTGCGACAGACGGAAAACACCGGTGTGGATGTCTATACCCATTCGGAGATGCTGCCGGCACATTATTATCCCGCCTTTAAGAAATACAGCCACTTCGCAGGCAACTATGGCAACGCATGGTGGAAGCAAAATGAGGAATTTGCATCCTTCAATGGTCCGATTTTGCTCACCACCAACTGCTTGGTGCCGCCCAAGGACAGCTATAAAGAACGGGTGTATACAACCGGTGCGGTTGGATTCCCAGGATGCAAGCACATTGCCGGCGGCATTGGAGCGGAAAAAGACTTCTCCGAGCTGATTGCACACGCAAAAAAATGTGCGCCGCCAACGGAAATTGAAACCGGTGAAATTGTCGGCGGCTTTGCACACAATCAGGTCTTGGCACTGGCAGACAAAATCGTGGACGCTGTGAAGAGCGGCGCAATCGGAAAATTTGTGGTTATGGCGGGTTGTGACGGGCGCAGCAAATCACGCAACTACTACACCGACTTTGCGAAAGCATTGCCGAAGGATGCGGTCATTTTGACAGCAGGTTGTGCAAAATACAAATACAATAAGCTGAATTTGGGCGACATTGGTGGCATTCCGCGTGTGTTGGATGCAGGACAGTGCAATGATTCCTATTCTCTGGCGGTGATTGCGCTGAAGCTGAAGGAAGTATTTGGACTAGATGACATCAATGAACTGCCGATTGTGTATAACATCGCATGGTATGAGCAAAAAGCGGTGATTGTGCTGCTGGCACTGCTCCATCTGGGCGTGAAAAACATTCACTTGGGACCGACGCTGCCGGCGTTCCTTTCGGAAAACGTGGCAAAGGTTTTGGTAGATAACTTTGGCATTGCAGGCATTTCCACCGTGGAAGATGATTTAAAGCTGTTCTTTGGAGAGGATGCCGCAGTAGCAGAGAGCATCACGGCAGATATGAAAATCGGCGATATTCTGTGTGCAGATGCGGCGGCAGCAGAGGTTTTGACAAGCTGCGGCATGCATTGTCTGGGTTGCCCATCATCGCAGATGGAAACGTTGCAGGAAGCGTGTGCGGTGCATGGTTTAAACGTAGAGGAAGTGCTGCAAAAACTCAATGGCTGATGCCAATGGTTTCAAATCGCAAAACCACCGCTTACCCCAAGGACTTGTCCTGTGATAAAGGATGATGGGGATTCACATAAAAACAAAATGGTTTGCGCTACCTCGGCGGGGGAACCCAAGCGGCAAAGCGGGGTTTCCTCTGCCAAGGCACGCAGGGTGGCAGGGTCGTGCAGGGCATTCATATCGGTGTCAATCACCCCTGGCGCAATGCAGTTGACATGAATGCCGGAAGGACCAAGCTCTTGGGCAAGCGATTTGGTCAGACCAATCACAGCGGCTTTGGAGGCGGCATAGTGGCTTTCGCAGGAAGCACCTGTGACACCCCAAATAGAGGATACGGTGACGATACGACCTGCTTTGCGGTGCACCATTTCCGCAAGGCAGGCTTGTATGGTATACAGCATGCTTTTGACATTGCCGTTAAACATTTCATCCCAATCGGCATCGGTCAAATCGCAAAACATTTTTTGCTGTGCTATGCCTGCGTTGCAAACTACGGCATGGATTTCACCAAAGTGTGCACGAATTTGGGCGGCACTTTGCTCTGTTTGCGCACGTGAGGTCATGTCGCTTTGAATAGCAAGGACAGGGTAGCCGGACAGATGCTGTACGAGCTGTTGGGCGGCAGCTGTGTTCGTGCGATAGGTGAAGGCAACTTGCCAACCGGTAGCGGCAAATGCGTGTACAGTGGCGGCGCCAATGCCACGAGAACCGCCCGTAATCCAAACAGTTTTTTGCATAGAATCCTCCTGTGCGGTGTGATGTGTGTATGCGTTCAATATAGCACAAAGTGTGGGGAATGACAATGCGCTGCAGCAGGCAGAACAAAATCAGACTTTTTTCAAAATTCCTATTGACAATGTCGCTGGATTTTGCTATTCTATATTAGCACTATGAATTGTGTTGCGATATGCGGGTGTTGTTCAATGGTAGAATGTCAGCCTTCCAAGCTGAATACGTGGGTTCGATTCCCATCACCCGCTCCATTTTTACCGAGAAGGCAACTTTGAAACTGTAAATCAAATATAGATGAGTTGCTTTTAGGTGGGGGTTCTCCTTTATGCGCCAATAGCTCAGTTGGATAGAGCAACTGCCTTCTAAGCAGTAGGCCGGGGGTTCGAATCCCTCTTGGCGTACCATTTCTTTCAATGCAGAACGATATATGGTGGGTATAGCTCAGTTGGTTAGAGCGTCGGATTGTGGTTCCGAAGGTCGTGGGTTCGAGACCCATTATCCACCCCATTTATAATGTTTTAACAGAAGGCGCTGCAAGCCGCAGCGCCTTCTGTATAGGACATAACTTCGGTGATTATGGATAATGGGGCGTAGCCAAGTGGTAAGGCACGGGACTTTGACTCCCGCATTCGCTGGTTCAAGTCCAGCCGTCCCAGCCAATTTCCAACATCAAGTGTTTCAATTTCAATAATAAAATATGGTCCATTAGCTCAGTCGGTAGAGCACCTGCCTTTTAAGCAGGGTGTCCCGGGTTCGAATCCCGGATGGGCCACCAACAAAGATATTGCAATAAACTCAACCATTTTGATTGAGTTTATTGCAATATCCACAAGTTTGTAGAACTTGTGGTGGCATGATTGTTTTGTCTATTTTAAATATCTCGCCCTCTCTTATTAGAAAAGGCGAGATACCTAAAATACATTAACAGTAAGGGCTTTTACTCCCTTGATTCCTCAAAGCCGCACAGTGAGTTTTCTCCAGTGCGCTATCTCCATGCAATCGTGAATACAAACTTCACAGAGATCGTCGGTTCCGATCCGACGCCGCCCCCTAGTTAAGGGTTTTCTATTGGGCCACGAGTGTCATTATTGGGTGTAGGATTTCGGTTTTGCGAAACAGTGTGTTTTATCGCTCGATTAGCAGAAGCTGATGTCTTGGCGTACATTGTGTCCGGCCTGCTACTTCTCCGTTGCTTGAGGAGAATATTATTTTGTCAAGGTGCCGTAAATCTCTCAACTTCCCGCTAACAGGGGGGCGATCCGACAAAATTTAATATGTTCATCGGTTCGCCCGTTGAGAGGTCGTGTATGTGTTTGCTCCACATGCACGATTTTTTATTTTAACAGCCGAATGGCTGCTAAAACCATGGTTGATGCTTGTCCAACGTGTGACAGAGAATGAACGCCATAAAAGTTATTTTGGAAAAAAATAACTTTCCAACAGTTTCCCATCGAAAAGCCTTGAAAAAGTTTTCTTATGCGTGTTATACTTACATAAGTCTTCTCATCAGCCTGCAATGGTCTTTTCATTGTCTGGCGCATGACTGCCGTTTCCTGCGAAGATTCGGCAGTCTATGAGAGGACGTTTTTTGTGTCTCTCAATATGTATATTATGCTACAAAATTCTAAGAAAAGCAATATATTCGGTTAATTCAAAGGAAAATATTTCTTTTGTTTTCGTTGCTCGTTTATAGAATCTGCTATGATTTGCTGATGAGCCGCTCTAGGCAGTCAACGCTGCCTTCATCATTAAAGGTGTATTTAACTTCATACACCGTCGGTTGATTTTCATAATGCTGTACGACCGCAACAGCTGCGAGGTTGAGTAAGGATGCCAACAGGATAACGATTCCTGCGAAGGCTGCTAAGAGAAGTCTTTTCTGCCAACGATATTTACGGCGCAGCTGCTGTCTTTCGGTAGTGTTTTTTTTCATGGTACTATCCTTTCCGTCAGGCTGAAAGATGCCTGGCACAGCACATATATTTATTCTCCCAATTCATGATAGATGGCTTTGGGATATTCCAAGTGATTCCATACGCCGCCAATCAGCGTCAATGTTTCTGCAATTCCATAGGCTTCACCACGTGCGGTATCAGCCATGCGTAGTTTTATTTCAGCCGTAACCTCATCACCAGAAGCGAGTGCAGCAGTATATTCCTGCATACTGCGTTTGCTTTCTTTTGCTTTCAGGATGCCATACTGAAACGCCTTAGTTACACCGGTCAATTCTCGTTTGGTCATTTTCCGAAACCTCCTAGCCTTGCCGGTCTTATACCCGACCGGCAGGGTATATTGTTTAGATCTTTTTGACTCCTGCGAAGATCATTCGATTTGTGCCAATGTTTTTGCCATAGACTTCGTACATGGTATCCTTGTAGTGTGTTGGTTCAACGAAGCCTTGCTTTCTGGCCGATGCAAGGCTCCTACAAGTCTTTGCGATCTGTACCGTGCAAAAGCGTGGTGTTCTGATATAATCCCCTTTTTTCATTTGCTGTGCCCTCCTGCATTTCTTTTGTAATCTGCTGATATAAGTTTAGCTACAGTGAAAATTTGTTTGACAGAGCTTCTGTTCGTTTCAAGTTGCTGAATCAAATACTCGGCTGTGTTTGGCGGTAATATTTCTGATTTGGTGCAGAGTTTTTCAATAAGAAACTTCTTGGTCATTTCTGTATCTTCTTTCGAAGCTGTTCTCTATATTCTTATTATACATCATGTACATGATGGTTTCAATGTGCAATAGACACAAACATGTACAAGACGTTTGTGCAATTTTGTCATGTACATGAACATTTGCACATGGTATGCTTATAACAAAGGTGGTGATAGGATGGATGCCGACAAGAAAATAGATTATCGTAATAAGTGGCAAAAAGAAAATCAAGAGCGAATCATTCTAATGGTCAAGAAAGGAAAAAAAGAATGCATTCGTTCGCATGCTGAAGCTAAAGGCATGAGCCTAAATGCGTATATCAACGAGCTAATTGAAAAAGACATGCAGAAATAAAAAAGCAAAAGGTGCTATCGGTCAAGGCAGCACCTTTTATTTTTTTCCTTTTGTATGTGATTGAAATAGATTTATATTCTATAATTTGAATATTCGACTTGTTTTTTGAAATATTGACATTCGTTTGAGGTTGATATATCATAAAAGCAATCTGTTGCTTTTATATCGGCGTGTGCTGCTGATAACAGAGTGGATTGACAACAGGGTTTAGCAAAAATGCGCAGCTCAGTCAATTCCAGATTTGTACCATAATTTGCAGTTAAGTTCAAAGATTTACTAGAGATGACAATTCCTTAATAAATGAAAATACGAATCGCTCTGTGATGGGGATTATGCTAAACCACGCAACTAAGGCGGAACCTGATGATTTACGAATATTGGGATGTGATTATATATGAAATCTGTTTTACTTGGCAATGGAATCAATATTCAATTTGGGGGTAAAGCATATTCTAATGATTTTATAATGAAGCGGATCATTTTCAACGCTAGAGCGAATAAATATGATCCGTTGTTTAACGGTCTGGTTTCTGGTAAAGACGTTGAGGGCATCTTCAGAGCCTTCATTGATATTGCAAACAAAGCCCGGAACGGTTATTATGACGGAATTGGCAATTCCGATGACCAGGAAGCCATTGAGGATTTCAAGAACAGATATACTGCCCCCATCACAAAATATTATGAGATCATGCTTGAGGATTGGTTCCTGCTAATTCGGTTGTTCTTTATTGCGAATGCAGACATTAAAGACCAGTGGCAGTCAGCCAAACAAGGATTTGAGCATATGATCCTTGATGCGATCTATAACGATGGGATGCTCACTAATGCCCATCAAAATATGAACAAAAATGTGAAGCGTTTTTTTGATAGCTTCGATCATATCTTCTCTCTCAATTATGATTGCAACCTCGAAGCGTTGACAGGCAAAAATGTGCTTCATCTCCATGGAAATTATTCTATCCTCGCTGACAGCGAAAACCCTGACATTGTCGAAGGATATATCCGTCAGCAGGCAGGGCAGTTGGTCGTTAACGATGAGTTCCGGCATTGCTTTTGCAATGCACTGCTGGATTATAGCGGTGAACTCAAATTCAGACGAGCATCAAACATCAGAAGTGGCGCTGAAGAAATGGATCGCTGGCTTGAGCTTTCTAGGCGCGATGAAGCGGAATATAAGAAGCAAACCGCACTTCTGAAGAAAAAAAGCGAATATGCTTTTCAATTCGTCAGCACGTATGTCCAGAACCCCGCTCTGAGATTCGGAACGGATTATCATTTTGACGAGCTTTCAAATTTAGAGGGAGAGCTGCATATCATCGGGCTGTCTCCAAACAATGACAGCCATATATTCAGGTGTATTAACGAAAGCAATTTAGAGAAGATATGGTTTTACTATTTTTCCGAAACAGATAAAACCATCCCCGTCACCAAGTCTTATGAACTATTGCATGTCGAAGATTTATGGAAATCGCTACGCGCTGAAAAGAAAAAATACAATTTCTTATATCCCATACCGAAAAACCCCGAGGTGGATAAGTTCATGGAGGTGTTCAATACGTTGTCTTTTGACCCAATTACCAAGAAGAAAATCATCGACGAAATAAACTCCATCCCGAAGTTTGAAGTGACCCGGCTGTGCGCAATCGTAAGAAAAAAGCTGGAAGAACTAAAAAGCCTTGGAAAACCTAAAAGCGAAGATGAGCTGGTTCAGGGTTTTGGAGAGATCAGCCGCATAGGGCTTCGTGAAGGAGTTTTGCCTTCATCCCTGTTTATGCTATACATAATGAATTATAAGGATTAAAGTAGGTGGATACTTTATGAAAAAATTTATCCAAACCATAAGAGGAATAAGTGTCGAAAAGCTTATACATCAATTTGCTGAAATATCCGTTGATATGTGCAAGAAACAAGAATACTTACGTGATATTGATGTTCCGATCGTTCAAGGTAATATGAAGGGAATTATGACAGTTCAATTGTCGGCATGGGACATTCATGGAATCCAGTATCATGCAATTTGCAACAGTAATGATTATAGAAATTCAATCACTGCTTATACTGTAGGGCAGATTGTTGATCTGTATCGCCAATTTGAAAATCAGGAATCCCATGCCGAGGAACTGCAAAAAGCCGATCTCAGCGGTGCTTTTAAGATACTTTTCGGACTGGCATCTGAACAATTGCCTTTTCAAAACATGGGTTGGATTTATGAAAACTTCAACAGAAATTATCACATACTGGTAGCCTCAGATAAAGTAAATAGAAACCTGAAGATTGGCTTGGAACAAATAATCAGAGAAAAATTCGGTTGGTCAATTGATGAATATATATCTGTGCAGTTAATCGTATATTGGCTATGTATGCAGCACTGTAATCCGCTTACTGCGCCAGAGAAAATATATAGAAAACAGGATGAGACGGTGTTAACCAAAGAGAATATTGAAAAGTATATCAAATATTATTCTTGCAGCTACGGTGATGTACGACATTCTCCAATTAAAAAACAGATTTTCTACTCAAGACCATTCGTTCATACTGGTAAATCCGGAGTATATATCGCTTCAAATTGCTATTTAGTTTTTTGGATGATCAGTAATAGCCTTTATTGGTTGATAAGAGATTATTACAACGATTTAGGCAGCCAGGAGTTTGTCAATGCTTTCGGGACAATGTTCGAAGACTACCTAAAAGAACTGGCTAGGAAGCATTTTCAGCCAGAACAGTGGAGAGTCATTCCTACTATGAAAAAGAAAAGCGCTGATTTCTACTTTGATTTAGAAGATGCGATATTGGTTATTGAGCAAAAGTCCTCATTAATCCGCTTGTCAGTAAAGCAACAGACTCCTGATTTAGATGCATTAAACAAGTTTTTTGCTAACACAATTAAAGAGGCATATAGACAAATTCAATCAACTTGTTCAGAAATCAAGCTGTCAAAACCGATTATTAAAATAATTCTTTTATATGAAACGATTGAAAATACTCAATTAATTGAAGCAGCTTTACCAGAGATATTCGGAATTGAAGATAGTTGTTATATCATGACCATATTGGAACTTGAAATAATGTTTCACTTATGGTCAACCGATAAAGGCAAATGCCTTGAATTGTTGCAAAATATGATTACAGGGAAAAAAGAACATAGTTGTAGCATCTCAAAAATCTACAAAGATATGGGTTTATATGCTCTGCATGGTATTGCCAGAGAACTAGACTATTTTGAGAAAGCGCTTGAAAATTTGGGGAAAGAATTGGGTAAGACATAACATCGAAATGTGGTGTCTATAACAAGCGTATATAAATTCCCATTATGTTTATAATATCCATATAATTAGAATCACCCTCCTCAAAGCTTTGTCATTTGAGGGGGGGGTGTGCTTATCCTTCATAATCACTGCGCGCTGGAGGCAGCTGCTTCCAAACCGTGCCCGCAGCTGATCCACAGTCTTATCTAATGATTCCTGTTTCTCGCGTTTGCGGGCATTTCCATAAAGGTCTAGCTGCAGGCAATGGGTATCACAGAGAAAATCTGTCACACGAACGCCGAGCATACGGATGGGGCGCTGCCACTTCCAGTTTTCTCGAAACAACTGCAACGCTGCGGACATAATTTCGGTGGTGATGTCCGTTGGATATGTCAATTTGACTTGTCGCTCAAAACTAGAAAAATCATTGGCACGAATGCTGATGGCAACCGTTTGCGCTTGAAATCCATGCTTGCGTAACCGTGTAGATACACTTTCAACGAGTTCCAGCAAGAGAATCTTGACATCCTCTTCGCAAGTCAAATCATGTGCTGCGGTGCTGCTGTTGCCGATGGATTTTGGAGGGGCAATGTCTTCGATGCGTGCGACGGGCGTGCTATCCTGCCCGTTGGCAAAGGTATGCAGCATTTGACCAGCTTTTCCACAGAGTGATTTTAGATATGCAGAATCTGTCTGCGCAAGCTCACCGATTGTATAGATGCCACGGCCATTCAACTTCTTTTGCGTTGCCGCACCCACATACAGCAGATTTTCAATCGGCAGTCCCCAGGTCTTTTCCCGAAAATTCTCTCGCGAGAACACGGTTACTGCATCCGGCTTTTTATAATCACTGCCCAGCTTAGCAAATATTTTATCGAAGCTGACGCCAATCGAAACGGTGATACCCAGTTCCTGCTTCATGCGCGTGCGGATGGTTTGTGCAATCTGCATGCCATCGCCGAATAGGCCAGTGCTGCCGGTGACATCGAGCCAACACTCATCAATGCCGTATGGTTCGACTTGGTCGGTGTAGTCCGCATAAATTTGCCGTGCCCGATGGGAGTATTCTTGATAGAGCGCATGGTTGGGTGGAACCATCACCAAATCGGGACACTTCCGCTTTGCCTGCCAAATTGCTTCGGCTGTTTTTACCCCAAAATCTTTGGCAATCTGATTGCGTGCCAAAACAATGCCATGGCGTAATTCTTCACTGCCGCAGACAGCAACCGGCAAATCACGGATGGATGGATCCTGGGCACAGGCAACCGATGCATAAAAGCTATTCAAGTCTGAGTGTAAAATAATGCGATTCATCAACCCATCTCCCATCCGTGTTTGATATAATACTAGAACAGATGTTCCTTTTTGTCAAGCAAGTTTCAGAGATTGGCGTAGATTTCCAAGAATCATACAACAGAAAAGAAAAACGCGGCACAGGTGCACTAAAAAACAGCGCAATACAGCTGTATCCTGCCATATAGGTGCAGGAAGCCCCTTCTGTATATCTTCTGTATGCAGTAGATATGTAGGGATATAGTCTTTCTTTTCTCTGTTGTATAAACCCCAGTTATCTAAGTCTCTTGATAGTTTGCTAAAAATGAGAACACCCCCTAGGGCGGAATAGGATTGCAATTTGTTTCATCAATAGGTATACTAAAACCAGAGAAAGACAACTGATAGGCGCACGTATTCCTCTGTTGGCGGACAGTGCTGAGGACAAGCCTTACCACACGGACAGGCTTTACCAGAGCTGTTGGCGCAGATGGGCGCACTTCTCCCTGGGATGCTTCGGACACGGCACATTCTGCACGACGCAGCATGAAGTATGAATTGCAGGCATGACTCCCATTTTGTTTTACGCAATGCTCACGATGAATCAGCAGCGCATCAGAGAGTTCCTGCAAGGCACGGCATACGGTTGCAGTTCCCATGACCAATGTTTCCGAGATTTGGCGCAGGCTTGGAAAGGCGCGGCCTTTGTTGCCGGCAGCACGGCATATGTAAAGATATGTGGCGAAGCTGCTTTTGCGCAGATGCAGGTGCAGGACTTTGCGAGGAATGAATGTAAAATCTGCATGGGTAGATATGTTGCAGATAATCGCATCTTTCCGGAAAATCAAGCGAGAACGCTTTGTACACCACGCATAGTTGCGGTATGTGGTAATGTAGCCACGTTCAGCAAGCTGAACCAAAGCTTTGCGTACCGTTGCAATCGAGCATCCGGAATAGCGTGCAAGCTTCATGAGTCCTAAGCGGCAGTAATTGAACATATTGCGATGCGCATAGAGTGTAACAGCGACTGCTTTAGCGGAATAAGTCAGCTGTACATCCTCAATGATGCAGTTCGGGAACTTTAAGCAGTTTCTTATGGTTGTCTTTTTCATAATTGTGCTTATCCTTTCTTGATGGTTGGATAAAACGAAAAGAGGTTGTCCACTTTTGCGGGGCGGAGCAACCTCTTTTCTGTTACCTTTTTTCAAATTCGACATAATAAAACTGCCGGTTTTTCTGAATCATCTGGAAGAATCGGCAGTTCTTTTTCAGTTTACATCTATGGCAGTTACAGCCACGCATATGCCGGCGTATGCCACTTAGATTGTCTAGTCCAAGCAATTCTATTCGACGTAATTGCAAGCTGTCAGCGGCTTCTATGCGCCGTACAACGGTATCGTGCGTCACGGCACGATATTTGCCCACAGGAATCGCATCTATCAACGTGCGCTGCTCTTTCACCAACGTACACATGGTGTCCCAACAGTCCATCTCTTCTTCGGTATGATACTGGGCAATCACAGACCATGTAGCGCCTGGAGCGGCATAGACCGCAAAATGAGATGACAGAGGTGTGGGTTTGTTATGACGGTTGTGATACGTAAAAAAGGAAATGACGATGCAAAGCAAGGGCCATGCTATGTAAGCGGCAATCAGTCCACAAATATATAGCGCAGTGAGTGCATATACCACGAGGGTCGTTGCCAACATATGCGGAAATAAGGCTATGCTATAAAACATACGCAGGATGCGGCATTTCAAGCGAATTAGCATGTTGTCTAGTCACCTCGTTTCGGTGGGTACTCAGATAATAAATTTTGCATAGTATGCTCCATGACAAGAGCTGTTTGCGGTTCGATAATCCATAAGCATTGAAGTATCGATACACTTCCGTAAGCAACCCCTCTAAAATACTCTTTGGTTTTGGCTAGTTCCTCTGGTGAAACAGACTGCGATTGAATCAATTCTGGTAACGTATTGAGGGTGCATTCAATTCTTCTCGCCGTTATTTTATCTGTTCGGATGGGAATTGCTGTACCAGAAATCTTGATTATTTCCATAAGCGCATCATCCTTTCCAATGAATCATTTTAGCATAAGATAGGGGCATGCCGATCTTCGGCTGTGATTTTCCAACACATCGAAAGGATGTTGAAATATTGCGCACGCTTGACTTCATTGCTGCTGTCCATCAGTCGGTTGGTATCAAAGCAAATGAAATGGCTGTCCGTTTCCACATTGGTATGTCCATTCCACAGGAATTTATCTGCACCTTCCGCAATATCGAAAAACAGAGCGGTCAATTCTGTATATGTAGAATCGGTTTGTTCCTTTTCCCGAAATAAGGAAACCAAATCACTGTAAAGCGGAAATTGTTTCGGTGTCAGTGTTGCCACATCTGTATTCCAAGTGATACCCCACTTTTCATAGAGTTCAATGAGTGTTTGTTTGACTTTGGCACGCTGCAGGTCAGTCAGACTGGGGATGTATAGCTTGTGGAAAATTTCAAGGGTACGTAAGTGCTGTGCCATGGCATTATCTGCGGAGGAAAACAAGGGGTTATCCTGATACTCTTCATCATCCGGAGGCACAGGACGAATTTGCAGCGGATTGATTTTTGCTTTGCCGCCGCCGCAATCAAGCCAAGTGCCATTTAGTTGAAAACACAAATCGCGGAATTCTCGTTCAGGGTCGATTGCAATGATTTTCACAGCGGACATATCCAAGGTTTCCATGATGTGCTTCAGCGCAGTGGATTTGCCCATGCCAGGAATACCCGTAATGACAAGGTTTCCATTGGTGCGGTCATTTCCGCGATAGAGCAGATCCAGAGACATGATGCTGCCATCTTGCAGTCGTGCAAAATAATAGCCGTTGTCATCACGAAAGATGTTGATGGTCATCGGTGCACCGCCCATCAAGGTGTTGAGCGGCATAATATGCTGAATCATGGAATCTACTGCTGTCTGGTTCGGATAGTATGGAGATAAATGCTTATAGCAAACTTTTTGCATGCTGCCCATGGGTTTGAATTTGATTTTGGAAAACCGCTTGAGCACATTGCGGCATACATCCTCCAGTTTTTCTTCTTGGGATGTAAACGGCATGACCAAAATGGTTGCGTGTCCAATGGCTGCGCTTTTGTAATCCAAATCCGTAATCAAATCATCTGCATCATCCGCTTGCCGCTGAAAGCGTTTTCTGCGGCGTGCATCCGATTCGCTTTCGGCTTCCGTCATATTACGTTTGATGCTGCGGGACAGCGCATCCCCCAGCAACGACGAGTTGCTGGGGCTATATGTGATGGAGGTAATGCAGTCAGAGGAATTCATCATGGAAACGGCCCAGTTGACATCAAGTTCAACAGGATAACGAATAGCACCGTAAATGCGGCCGACCACATTGCCAATCACCACTTGATTTACCCCAAACTGCAAACCGCCGATTGGCGTAATCAAATTGCGCAGTGCCTGACTTCCATAATCCTCAGTTTGCTTGGTGAATCTTCTTTTTTCTGCCGTAAGAATAGGAATGTCATCATCAAACGCTTCATCTGCATCTTGGTAGATGGTTAAATCAGCAAACAGCTTACAAACGTGTGTGATTTCACGGTCATGCAGAATCGTGGCAGTTACATGGTTGCCAGATAGGTTCGATTCAATATCAGCAAGGCGCTTTTTCAAAATTTTATCTACACCGCGAGAAGCCTTTGCCCATATCTTCAAGAGAATAACTGGCTCTTTTGTGCCCTCTGCTGCCATTTCCTGCAATGCAGCAATTTCACCGTTCAGTAGCTTTAGTCTTGCGTCTTCATTGCAATTTCGGCGCATATCAACCAAATGGTCAATCATGCCCATGGTGTCCACGGTACGAGGAATCGAAAGCAGTGTCCACGGCTCTTTTTCTCGCTCCATGGCTTCTGTCAAGTTTGCAATATAGGAAATTTGCTCTTCTTCCGATAAAAGCTTATTGTTGCTCGCCCGTACTTTGAGAAACCCAAACAGATATCCATCTCGTGTGTATAGCAGATTATTTGCAATGTCCTCTACATTGATGAACTCCTGCGCTGTAAGCTGCTTACCGCTTGGTTTTGTTTTCTGGCTCCGCATAAGCGATGAGCACCTCCTCATTTTTGAAGTAGAATGTTTGCTGTTCCTGCCGATACCGCCGCAGTATACGAATATGGTCGATGATAGATTGGTTGTATCGGACTTTGCTCACCAACAAGATGGTGAAAAATAAGCTAATCAGTACGCCAATCACCGCTAGGAGGATGGCCCATTCACTGGTGCTGAAGTGTGTGTAGAATATACCAACTGCAAGGGCAGTCGCTAAAATACTGCCGGTTATGGCAGCTTCCGGTTTCCCGAAGCCTGTCCAGAACTCAAATCGCAGGGTTATGTTTTCCGGCATTTTTAAACGAAGCATACCGTTTCTCCTTTTCAAGAATAATAGGATGCAACCATTTGGATAAATCCCATGATGCATTCCGAAAGAACTGTAAAGATGATTGCATTTTGCGCACGGGTTTTCAGGGAGGTATCTTCTGCACCGAACCAAGAAGACTTGATACAGCACCATCCAACCCGAACCGTTGCGCCAAGCGGAATCAAAATCTTAAATGCCAAGATGAGTCCGTAGACCGTCGCATTTGTTTGCATCAAATCACCTCTTTATCACCGAGAAGCAAGTGATTGATCTGATTGCTAGCAATGCATTCCCTGCGTTTGGAACGAATCAAAATCTGATACGAACATTCGATATTATGAATTTTTTAAATCCGAACAGAGATAAAATGATTAAATCACAGCAAAGCCAGATGCTCTTTACAGATGTTTTGGAAGAGATGCTGGAAACTAAAAAGGGTGGAGTGGCAGAAGCTACTTATGATAATTATCTTTATATATCATCGCATATCAAGAAAGGATTTCATGATATATTGATTGATGAAATAAAACCTAAAGATTTAGAAGTGTTTTATCAATCGCTAAAAAGAGCAGATACAGGTGGGTTGTTTAGTGATTATACAGTTAGGGGCATACGAAAAATTGTCAATCTCACCTTAAGGTATGCATATGTAAATCAGTATATAAAAGAACCTATTTACACAAGAGGTATTAAGCTGAAGCCAGGATATAGGAAAACTAAGGATAGCAGGTTTTTATCGCTTGATGATGTTGCTAGTTTGTTGGAGGTTCTACAAGATCATCCGAAATATTATACCCTAGTACGTCTTTTGGTATCGACAGGCTTGCGTATTGGAGAAGCTTTAGCCTTAGAATATGCGGATTTTGATCGGGGTAACGGGGTTCTGCATGTTACGAAGTCACTTAAGAAAGGTGCCGTAAAGGAAAATTGCAATTATGCAAGAGAAACAATTATCAGTGATCCAAAGACTGTATCTGGAGCAAGAGATATACCAATTCCAGAGGAGGTCTTTAACCTAATAGAAAATTGGAGATGCCACTCACGGTTGGGAAGAAGAGGAAGTTGTAAGAGGAGGGAGTCGAAGACATTAGTCTTTCAGACTAAAAAGGGAGCAGTTCATAGCTACCACACTTTTATGTATAACTTTACGCAATATCTTAAGCGACACGGTTATCAAAAACATGTGACATTTCATATGCTGAGGCATACATATGGATCATTACAACTTGAAAAAGGAGTGTCGTTAGCGGTTGTAAGTAGGCTTTTAGGGCATAAAAATATAGATATTACCGCAAATGTCTATATTACGATAACAAAGCCGCTATTAACAGAGGCATCGGATTCTTGCATTGCGATATTGAAGGACATAGATGCTTCTATTAAGTTGTAGAAAGTACCTATCTTTTAAGCAGGGTGTCCCGGGTTCGAATCCCGGATGGGCCACCAACAATAAGTTCGGTTTTTAGTTGATTTAAAGCTAAAATACCGAACTTTTTTCTTTTGTTTGGCATTAAAATCATGCGTTTTCTGTTTTGATAGGAATTATTGATTTCAAGTCTTTTTCACTCTTTTCAAGTTTAAGTGTTGCACCATCACTTGCGCTATCCGCTCCGAAGTTCGCTATTTTTTCAGCAGCATCAGAAAGAGTATCATCTCGCATGTGAGTATAGATTTTTGCTGTGATTGTAATGTTGCTATGACCCATCAAATATTGGTTTCTGCGGTTGCAATCTACAAGAGTAAGCAAGATGATGTGATTTCTACGGATGAAAAAGCGTATGAAGCTGCAAAAAACTGCGTGAAGAAACTGAAAAAGATGTTGATGCGTGGAACGACAGAACCAAAGCCACACAGGATAATATCGACACTAGCCTTTCGTCTTTTCGCACCGTAGAATCCGAAATTGACGAATTATCCGGTCTTTTAGACGCAAACGGAAAAGTAAAAGATGGATATGAGGGGCGAGCAAGAGCGCTTACCGAACTGATTAACAATGTTATTCCAGATGCAATCCAATGGAACGAGGACGAAGCGGACAGCTATGCGGAAATATCGGAATCCATCCAGGATGTAATTGCCCAGAAAAAGGCGGAAGCGATTCTGGATTCCATGGCGGGAGACTATGCAGAAGCGCAGAAAAACTACATCGAAGTTGAAAAAGAACGGCTGCAGGCACAAAACGATTTGTCTTCCGCAACAGACGATTTGAAAGATGCGCAAGACCGTTTGAGTGAAGCAACTCGCAACAGTGGTGGTATGCCGACAGAGGAATATAAAGCCGCCACGGAAGCGTTCCAAGACCAGTCTAAACGGGTGGAAGAGTTGCAAGAGAGGTACAATGATTTGGACGGTCAAGCCAAATCGTTCTATGATACCATGAGCAATTACGAAAATCTGGAAACTGCCATTTCGCAAGGTTCTGATACAATTAACGCTGCGTTAAGTAATATCCAAACCTCTTTGAAAACCTCTGGGGATTCCACCCTCGCAGAATTACAGGCGCAGAGCGACAACCTGCAAGCCGTTTATGACGGCATGGCACAGCGTGCATCTGATTGCCCTCGCTCACGAGTATATGGCTTTCACTTTATGCGGCATCCTCTTGCTCGCTGTTCCCTGGGTGTGATTACATCATCTAATATATGGTCGTACATGCAAATTGGCGAATCTCATAAATATATGATCATATTTCTATATGTTTTTATATGGTCGTATATTAAGAAATGTGCTATAATATTGCTAAAATGGAGGAGGTTCATTCATGGATAATGGGAACAAAAAAATGATGCGCAGAAACGAGCGCACCAGAAGTATATGGAGAAATTTGTAGAAGTCAAAGTACGAATGACCCCAGAACGCCGTACCGAAATACAGGAGCATGCCGCAGCGCACAGTGAGAGCGCCACGGCATTTATCAATCGCGCTATAGAGGAAACTATACAGAGGGATAAAGGCGCATAGAGCGGATGCCAAGTGTAAATACTCAACATTTTTATGTATGGTAAATCTTTTATTATTGTTGTTGACATTAAATACAGATTTCCGTATAATAATAGTACAGGAAGAGGACTTCCTCTTTCCCCGAAAGTCATGGAAAGAATATGACTTATGTGTATGTTACACCTCCGTAAACGACGGGGTGCCTAAAACGTAGAATATCGTTTACTTGTAAGTGCGACCTGCTTTCCTTAATTGTGGAAGCAGGTCACGATTTTATGGAGATTATAGATAGAGAATGAGATTTGTTTCTATTAGCAATCGCTTTTTTGAGATTTGCTCTAAAGATCACGAACTTCTAGATAATAAGAATAGAAGACCTTATGTTTTCATCTTAAAATTGCGATATAAGGGCAAGAAATATGATTTTGCTGTTCTTTTTCGCTCAAACATAGCAGAGAACACCCCAAAAGAGCAATACTTTCCGCTGCCGCCACGATCAACTACTCGCCCCGGCAGACATCACGGCCTGCATTATCTAAAAATGTTTCCAATCACTAAACGGTATCAAGAAGCTTTTAGAGTAGACAAAGATTCTCATTATTCTAAAGTTCAACAGTTTATTGAAAAACATAAAAAAGATGTTATTGAACAATGCCAACAATACCAACAATACTTAGACGCATATTCTGCCGGAGAAATGCCCATGTATGCGACAAATATTGATTACATAAGTTCTGTTTTATTCAACTCCGAGGATAGATAAATTCCTTTTATCCACACTGGTGTAGAGTATTCTTCCAATTGCGCAGGATATTATTACAAAGCTTGACATATTGCCAGAGGGTGACCAGATGCTTATATATGAACCTGTAAGAAAACTAGTGCTTGCATGGGATCCCGACTTTACAAAGCTGACAGCAGCCGAATGTGAAGCCTTAGAGCATGCCAAAGAAAGCGGATATGTACCAGCAAACGAAATCAACTGGGACGAATAAAGGGGCGAAACCGCCCCTCCTTTATGCCTGTTGACTTTCTTAAACTGTCGTAGTATTATAATTACTGTGATTGTGCTACACATGCTTGCGGGGCGTGTAGCCGGAGGGCGTTCCTGCGGGAGCGTCTTTCTTTTATTTAGCTATGTACCTTTAGGATACCAGAGGACGGAACGGGCAGCCGTCACCCAATGTTAGGAGATGTGGGACTGTCACCCCACCTAGTATCAATCAACGTTAAGGGTGCTCTGAAAAGGGCACTCTTTTTATTTTGCCCCTCTAAAAATCTGGTGTTTGCCTTGGTGTTTATTTGGTGTTTATGCGCACCAAAACAGGTTTACGCAGAGTGTTGCAGAATGCATGATAATGGTATGTATAATGTAGTAAATCTCGCTAAATCATTGCAAATTCTATAAAATAACACGCTGTGCAATACACTTAAAATCCCTCGGTAGAATATACCGTGCCGGTTCGAGTCCGGCCAGCGGCACCAAGAAAACCCTACACAAATGTGTAGGGTTTTCGTTTGTTTTCGTCACAAATCCGTGACGATTTGTTATAAAAAGTTGAGGATAGAAATTTAGTATCTTTCATCAAAAATCCTGTCTTATGGTGAAAAACAGAAATTCTCTACCGGTTTTTTTATTTTTCGAGAAACCGTATATTTGATTTTCTGCAGTAGCTGTGGTCTTTTATGAAAAATTTGTAGTTTAAAAGTTTTACGAGTTCGTTTACTTGATAACGATACGCTTGATAGGATATAGGGATTTTGTTGATTATTTGTAAAATTATCATATGTGTACGGAGACAGGATAAATGACAAACGGGACAAGGCGGGATAAGACGGGAATGGATAGGAAAAACCTGTGACAAAGACGGGAAACAGGCGGGTAAACGCGGGAAAATGTGAGAAATCAGCATGGGCATGGATAGAAATATTGAGATGAGGCGTCAGCGCGGTCGGCGTCTTTCTTTTTGGGCAGAAACGGCACAGGATGCGGCACACGCGGTGCGTGGGCATTTGCACAAGAATATACGGCGAGCCTCGCAAAATTGCGTTGTGCGGCGGTTTTTGGCGTAAGAAAAGACCGCTCGACACATCCCGGAAGTCACAGCAGCTGACGAAGAGGAAGGTCTCGCAGTCTCTTTTGGTATTATAGCAGGTGACAGACAAAGCGTTATAACAGGGGCGTTACAGCGCACAGAAACGGCAAAATTTGCGCAGAAAATGCGTTAAAACACCGTGCAAAGCGTTACTGACAGTGTTAGAGCGTGCGAATAGTAACAGCAAAAATAGTGCAAATCTATAAAAAAGCAATCGGACATATTTTTGATTAAAAATTTAATCAAATGAGCGCAAAAAAGGCGCACCTATCAGACGATTCCGTGACCGGATTTCTGGTCATTTTCAGAGTCGCTTTTTTGCTGCTTGTTGGTGTCGAAGTATGTGGAGTAGATGGACTCTTTTTTCTGCTCAACAATACGCTTGTACTTAAAATAGACGAGGTCGAATATCTCCTCTACGTGCCAAGCCGGGAGCAACCGGAACATAGCTACCAAATCGGCTTCCATTTCAGAGAGCGGACTACCATTACACATCAGTCCTTGTTCTGATTTCAGAATCTCTAAGTTCAGAGATTCTTCTGGGTGGTCATGATATTCTTTCCCTGTTAGTATCCAATCAATAGAGCAGTCTAATACTCGACTCAGCGATATAAGTGTTTGAACGGAAGGAGAATACTTGTCATTTTCCAACTCGCTTAAGTTACCTGTTTTAATATTTTCCGATTCAAAAATATCTTTCATTTTGAGTTTCAGTTCTTTTCTTCTGCAACGGATGCGTTCTCCAATAGTCATAGATAGACCCCTTTCTGATATCAAAGACAAAAATCTCTGTATTCAGATATTTTACCTTGACAACATCTGAATACAGAGTTAAAATAACATTAGATTAAATATTAAATCAAATAAAGCATATCACAAGTATCCATAAAACGGAATAGCGAATGGAGACGTTTGCATGAGAAACGGTAAAAAACCAACTCGTAAGTAGATGGATACTGCACAGAAGAGGGCGAATGTGATGGATAATTCCATAGCACCAAGCCGTCACCTATGGGGAAAATATAATTTCTCTTATCTGAAATGCCAATATGCAAAGCATGCTCTAAAGCCTTATAAATCAAGGCTTTCCACTAATTGAGAAGAGAGAAATTATACTTTTGGGCATAGCAAACAAGCCTCCACTAGTATCATTCCAGCCGCTTTTCATTAGAGGACACGTGGTTTATATTGTGGTATAATTTTATCAGCTTATGGAATCACTGTTAATACCACCGCCGCAGGCAGTTTAGTGCTTTGATTAAAATACGATCAAGCAGGGAGCCTGATTTATGTCGCTTCGATTTTATGTAGATTCTAAAATACACAGCAGTAAATCTGCGAAAAACGTTTGATTGGAGTTTCTTCTCAAAAAGGCAGTGTTCCTTTCCATGTAATTAACTTTTCAATAGCTTTCATGCTGATATAAGGCTTAAAAGCTATTGAAAAGTTAAGTGTGAAGTTGATCCTATTTTACTATATAAACAATTTATTCAATTTTAGAATCTTCATCATCTTCTTCATTCGTATCATAATTATGACCATACCTTTCCGCTACGCTACAAGGCACAAAAGGGATATGAAACCCAATTGGCAGAGCGTAGCAATCGAAAATTTGTTAAACTGTACTTGAGGAAGCAGGCACACTACAGAGCACGTGGAGGTGAGTGGGCACAGCCTGTCAGCTGACCGTATAATTATGTGTGCCGGACGCTCTTTCAAGCACAAATGAGTAGGGCATTGCACCCTGTAAACTTATCTTTGGAGAGACGGACTACTTCAATCTTTCAGTGAGCGTCCAGTCCCTGCCTGTTCCCTCGAATCACTGTTTTGAGGGGATGTGCTATGCTCAAAATTGTTTATCCAATTTGCTGTGGGATGGATGTTCACAAATCTTTCTTTGTAGCTTGTATTGCAAGCACTGACAGCAAAGGCATTACCAGTTACAAAAGCAAGCGATTTTCTACCTTTACCGGAGACCTGCGCCGATGTGCTGAATGGTTAAGCGAGAACAACTGCAACGATGTGTGTATGGAATCCACAGGGAAGTATTGGATTCCCATTTACAACATCCTGGAATCCAGTTGCAAAATCGTTCTTGCTCACCCGAAGTACGTGAAGGCAATCCGTGGCAAGAAAACCGACAAAAAGGATGCTAAGTGGATTGCCGACATCTTCAAACACGATTTGATTTCCGGTAGCTTTATCCCGCCTGCCGACATCCGCCAGCTTCGTGATTTGGTTCGCTATCGCTGGAAATTGACCAATTTTACCACCGGCGAGAAAAACCGTGCACTAAATTGTCTCACCGTTTCTAACTTCAAGCTAGATGATGTGTTCTCTGATGTGTTTGGGAAAGCATCTTCTGCTATCATCAGTAGAATTTTGGAGAATCCCAGTGAAAAAATCTCCGATGTTTCCGAATTTCGAACAAAAGGCATGAAAGCCACCAACGAGCAAGTCCTTGCCGCTGTAAACGGAGAGATGTGTGCTGAACAGGCTGAAAAGCTCCGCATCATCCGTTCTCACATGGATAGCCTTGCATTATGCAAGCTGAATTTGGAGTCTCTGATTCTTTCGACTGCCGAGAAATATTTGCCCCAGTTAAACCTTGTTGTAACGGTGCCAGGTATCCAGTCCTTTGCCGCAGTTGCTGTGGTTGCGGAAATTGGCGTGGATATGTCTGTGTTTCCCTCCTCAAAGCATCTATGCTCTTGGGCTGGACTTACACCGCAGAACAATGAGAGTGCTGGAAAGAAGAAAACCACCAGAATCAGCCGTGCAGGGGCTTACATCAAACCATTACTGGTACAATGCGCACTTTGTGCCATCCGTGCTAAGCAGAATCCAGAAGCCGCTACCTTTCCTTAAAGAAACGGCGGGGGCACAAGAAAGCCATCATTGCCATCGCCAGAATGCTGCTGACCGCCATCTACAACATTCTGAAAAAGAATGAACCCTACAATCCGGAACTTTACCGAAAAGGTGATAGCCCTCCAGCGCATCGGGAAGTTTCTGTTGAACAGGCTGTTTTTATCTTACAGCGGCAAGGATATCTCGTTCAGCCTCCATCACAATAATTTGTGTTTAATTTTTTTGACCGCCTTCGGACGGCTTGCTTTCGTGCGCCCTTTTTCGGATTGATGCGCAAATTACAATGTTTCAAACTTATTGTCCATAAAAAATTGTTCTGCATTTTTTTGTGCTTCCTGCAGTTCTCTGATTGCATCAGTTACTTTATTAAATAGTTCTATATACATTTTCTTGTGATTTTCCATGCTCATCACCCCCTCCGCTTAAGGATATTATTACATAAAAGGAAATAATAATCAATCTTAAAATTGGTGAATTAACACATCAGTCAACTTGCCGAATTATAGTTTTTATTAAACATTATTCTATGTACAAACACATGTGAATTAGGATATGATTCCTTTCTTGAATTTTAGGATGAATATAATTGACAAACTAAAGTGATAATAATATGATAAGGGTGATAGAATAAAACGTATACTAGGAAGAAGATATGACAATTTATATTTGTGATGATGACTTATTTTTTGCAGAAATGCTGGAAAAAGATTTACATGCACTATTGGATCTGCATTTTGCGCCTTTGAGCATAAAGGTTTGCGATAATGGTCGGGAGCTGCTGACATTAAGTAAACAAGCAATTCCGGATCTTGTTTTTTTGGATATTGATATGCCAGAAATGGATGGATTTACGCTTGCACAGCAACTTTGTAATTTGGATCTGCAGCTTTTAATCGTGTTTGTAACAAGTTTAAATGAATTGGTTTTTCAATCATTTCAGTATCAGCCCTTTTGGTTTTTACGCAAAGACCATATGGAGGAGTTGAGTGTGATAGTCGAAAAATTGGTGCAAAAAAGCGAGAAAGAGAAGCAGATGCTTATCATAAAAATATCGAGTGAGACTCGCGGGATACTC
Source organism: Intestinibacillus sp. (assembly GCA_963663775.1). Classification (GTDB taxonomy): domain Bacteria; phylum Bacillota; class Clostridia; order Oscillospirales; family Butyricicoccaceae. The sequence continues at coordinate 1,273,958 of OY760624.1, forward strand.
CTTTCTGAGATTCTATATTTCGAAAGCAGTGGGCACTATGTTAACTTGTATTTAAGCAATGAACAGCTGCGATATAAAGAGAAAATAAGCAGCTTAGAACAAGAACTGATGTTTAAAGGGTTTGTAAGAATTCATATGGGCTATTTGGTCAATTGCAGGCATATTCGACAGCTTACAAACAAACAGGTTGTATTGGACAATGATTGTGCACTACCTATTAGCCGGAGCCATTTACAGAAGACACAACATGCATTTATGCAATATATGAGGAGTATCCGATGATTGCATATATGTTTGAAATTTTCATTAACATACTGGAAAACGGTATTATAGTAGACTTTTTAAATCGCTATTTTGGATTTAAATATGATAAACCCAAACGATATATATTCACACTAATTGTCTTTTTGGCATTGTTGCTCCAAATTTCTCTTTTTAATTATTACACACCTTTGAGCAGCGTCGGAACATATGTTGCGGTGGCAATATTGTTTTTATATTCTAATTTTTGTTTAAACGGTCAATGCGTGATTCAGTTTTTTATTTCTGTATTTATCATGACAGCAGTGACGTTAATTGCAAGCGGAACCATTCTTCTTTTCAGCAATATTTTAGGTTCGGATGCATGCAATATGATTACTACTTTTGGACCGATTCGTATTATAGCAGTCTTGTTTACAAAAATCGTTCTATTTTATCTCACGCGAATTTTGCTACGTTTGAAAGAAGGAGCGAAATTAGAGCTGAGTGAGATTCTGCCGCTGATCATTATTCCGCTGATATCACTGCTTGGAATTACATTTATAATGGATGCCACATATCTTTATCCAGCAATTCAAACAATCGTACTGGATGCGGTTTTGATTATATTTGCGGTAAACTTGGTTGAATACTACTTATTTGTACATATTAGCAAAGAAAACAAAGCCAAAATCGGACATGCTCTTTTGCGGCAGCAATATGATAGTCTGCGCGACAATATGGAAGCAATTCATGTGATTTATCAGGAAATACGCGCAGAAAGACATGATATGAAAAATCACTTGCTCAGCCTAGTAGTTTTGATTCAGCAACATGAATGTTTAAAGTCACAACACTATATTGAACAGCTATTGCAACAGGATAAAGTTAGTTTTCAGATCCTTCAAACAGGAAATGATGTGCTAGATGCAGTCCTTGGACTGAAACTTGCTACTTGCAGGAAAGAAAGTATTAAAGTACAGTTAAACTTACAAGATGCACTGAACTTTATAGAACCAACGGAGATAAGTGCATTGTTTGCAAATATTATGGATAATGCGATTGATGCCTGCCGGCAATCTGCTGAAAAAAGAATCGAATTGACGATTGTCCCGCAGCAATCATATGTTGCTGTGACGATTCGCAATAGTATCAAGTATTCTGTGCTTTCGGCTAATCCAACGCTCACTACTACGAAACCGTTAAAAGCGGAGCATGGGTTTGGCATTCGTAATATTCAGAGAATTGTAAAAAAATACAATGGGCTAATTGACTACTATGAAAGTGAAAATTATTTTTGCTTAGATATCCTACTCGAAAATATGCAAAGTAAGAACGAATCCATACATAGTAGGAATAAAGTCTTGTAATATGACAAGAAATCAACTATTCTTTTGGACAGATAAAGGAGTTATGCTTTATGATTGCATATCTGTCAAATAGAACAGTTGATTTTTTTGTTTGTAAAAACATCATAGATATAGAAGATTATGAGATTTATGCATATGGTATAGAATTGCTTATCGCAGATTTCGTGAATTTCTGTATGGTTTTGATGATTGGTTTTCTATTACACTCTTTGGAGACGGGCATTGTTTTTTTGCTGTGTTTTGTTCCAACACGACAATTTAGCGGTGGATATCATGCATCTACACATGCTAAGTGCCGCTGTGCAATGATTTTTACATTTCTAAGTTTACTGTTTGGAGTAAACTTATTGCCTCCCCAAGAGTATTCTTATATTTTGCTAATGAATCTCGCATCACTCATAGTTTTCTGGAATTTAGCACCGATAGAAAATTCCAAAAAGCAGTTATCAAAAGAATGCAAGAAAAAGAACAGGACATATGCAATCGTTAGTGCAATTGTTTTGGTTTTGATATCATCTATATTGTGTATATTAGGTAGAACAGAGGGAGTAGTTATAACGCTTACGCTGTTTATCATTTCAGGCTTAATGATAATAGAAAATGAAAGACAAAGGAGACAAAGAAATGTTGAATAAGTTTTTAGGGTTTGTTGCACACCTGGCTTTTGTAGCAGCAATCGTTGCTGCTGGCACGGCTTCTTATGGTGGAATGTATCAGCCGAAAGAACCATCCATTTTGCGTAAACACGGCTAATGGTGTGAGAGGGATACTGTTTTCATAAAAATAGTATCTCCAAAAGTGTTTTTGGAAAACGGTGGATGGGAATTGCTCATCCACCGTTTTTTATCACATAGAACACGGATCGTATTTATCAATGAATAGAGAAAAAATGACAAATGGATCAACTGGAAAAGGAAGATACACTATGAAAGAAGAACTACGTGTTTTAATTGCAGATACGGAAGCGGAATTCTGCAATGCAGTGCAGATAGGTTTACAGCAAACTAAACGAGTAGTTTCGGTAAGGATTGCGAAAAACGGAACAGAAGCTTTGCAAATCATGGATGTATTTCAAGCGGATATATTGATTATCAATCAAATTTTGCCAAACGTTGATGGTCTATCTGTAATACGAATTCTTCAAAAGAAGAAAATTAAGCCTGGCGTTATGATTCTCTCGGAATTTGCAAGCGTCCAGACCATGACTGAGTGCAGCGAGTTGGGTGTGGACTATTTTATGTATAAGCCACTAGATATAAAGGTGCTAGTAGATCGACTCCTATGGTGGGGTGACCATCGAATTTATTCACATAATGTATTAAACTGCACTAGTATACATAATGCGAGTTTAGAAGTAACGATTACAACGATTATTCAACAGTTTGGAATACCAGCACATATTAAAGGCTATCTATATTTGCGTGATGCAATTAGAATATCTGTTGAAGATATAAATTCCATCCAATCTATTACAAAAACGTTATACCCATCTATTGCAAGCAAGCATCATACAACCGCTTCCCGCGTGGAGCGTGCAATTCGTCACGCAATTGAGGTTGCTTGGAATAGGGGCGACATAGACATATTGCAAGGCATCTTTGGATGGACTATATCCAACTCAAGAGGTAAACCAACAAATAGCGAGTTTATTGCAATAATATCTGACAAATTGAGGCTGCAAATAAAAGAAGAAAATAGCGGGCTAAACCAGAGAGGTGTTTTAAAGACATGTTGAGTCTTTGCGTTATAGCAAACAAGTATGTGCTAGCACTGTTATCTGAAACTGCACAAAATGTTTCAATAAGCGGAGAACAAGCCTAGGGCATTTGCCACTAGGCTTGTCATTAGCAAAAATGCGTAGCTCATCAGCTGGTAGGTTCGTACCAAAATGAATGGACAATTGGGGTGATTACGTTGTATAAAAAAAAGAAAACGCATCAGGTTTTCGGGATGTCAAACACTGTCTTAGAGGATTCTTATATTGATAGAGGCAATTTGGATGATAATGTTAGAATGCTATTGGGAAGAAATACACACATAGCATTGTGCGGAGAATCAAAGAGTGGTAAATAATGGATGCGCCAAAGAACGATGCCAAATGCCCTAGTCGTTCAATGTAGACTGAAATATTCAGTTAGGGCTTGTTTCCGCGCTCTCCTTTATAATAGTGCGGCTGAATCATTCCTATCCATTCACTCCACGGTATCATCCGCTCAATTTGTGCAAGAAATTCTTTTTTTCTTGGTGGCGGTCTGCGCCAATTCGTCGGTGAACGCCGACAACGTAATCTGTTTATTCATACGTCTATTTTATCATCGTTTCCTTTGTCACGAAAGCTTTGTGCGGTGTTGCCTTATATTTATGCCTTATCAGATACATCCATTAGTCATACAATAGAGGAACTTAAAAGGAATCATATTCAATTTCTATACAGCCCTACTCATATTGAGGAAGTATATAAAGCTCTGGTTGAAAATGTAGAAGAATATCATTCTACAGCATTGGAAATCATAGAAGAAATATCTTCGTTTACAGATAACGGTGAATACCTTCCAAGTAAAGATGGAATTGTAATACAGTATGAGCATCCGCGCACATGTTATAAGCGAGTAACGGGATTTGATACCACCGACAGAATTAAAATGGATGGACAAGTAAAATATAAGGTGGACAAGAATCACTACGCTGAAATGTTGCAGTCCGATAAACACAATCAGTCAATATCCACGGTGCTGTATAACCAGATTTGGGACCAACAGATTGTCAAAGAAGAAATTATTAATCTTAACAAGAACATGACTGAAACGATCAAACGATATAACAGTAGCCGTGATAACTTGATATGTATGCTGTTAGGAGCGAACAAAGAACTTCCTGAAAATCTGCAAATAGAAGAACAAAGCTGTGAAAAGTTGGCTTTAAAACATAATTAATTAGAATATATCATGGAGTTGCTGTTTAGAGTTTTAAACTATTATGGGTACTGCGCTGATAAGACAGAAGATACGACGATTTCTGGAATACATGATGTCACCCATGCAATATATGCGACAAAGGCTCAAAAAATATTTACTACCGATAAAAGGTTCGCGCAGAAATGCAGAGCAGTTTATTATTATCTTGGTGTATCTACACAAGTCGTTCTTTGTGCCCCAAATAAAATTTCCGATATTCTAAAAAATTCTTGAGAATTAAGAACCTATGCTGAACGTTTAATAACCATAATCCTGAATTTCTCATTTTGTTTAGAAAGACAAGCCATGGCGTTCAGATGAACATCATGGCTTGTTCAATAGTGTTTTATTTGTAGTTGCCTATCGCTCCAAAATTGTAAGTCTTGTCATATGCAGGATTACTTGAAATAAAGTGAATAAGTACAGGAGCACTGTCAAAACTCGGGTTGTTGTCAAACAAAAATCGGTCAGCATGACATAAGGCTTGCAAAGCCGTAGGCATTTCATTATAGAAAATCCTATTTCTAACATTAGGATTCCCATGCACACCCTTACTATCCACAACCACCGAGCCTATTAAAGCAAGACCGCTATCATTTTATTCCCAACTAATTTTTACATCATCATGCATTCTGGCAACTTGGTCTTCGGCATAATTTGCAGCCATAAACACAAAGAGCTCAGCTGTTGTATCAGAATGGGTAATAGTGTATTTTCTCCCTATAACCAGTTCGTAAGGTTTTATGATATTACGATATTGTGCAAACACTTTTTGTGGATTGCGTTGTCTCATATGATCACCCTCTAAAATTGAGTTTTCAATATTATATTCGGTGTGACACAGGAACTTCCCAGTTTTGTTTTATAAGCAGTGGACAAGCCAAGGGCATTTGTCACTGGGCTTGTCATCGTAATTAGGTGAAGCTTGGTTAACGGCATATCTTTATGCATACTATGCATCTTGCCGATGTACATCAAACTAAATTGCGCTGTAAATATACTAATCTGGAATCTTTGCTATAATCTTAGCAAGTTTCTTTTTCTGCTCAAAATTACCCAGTCTCGCAATCATAATACGCTGCGCCTGAGGGGAGCCTGCACCGTGCAATGACTCTGTACGATAGCCAACTGAGCCGGTACCAAGCGTTAGATTTTCAATCAGTCGCATAATACGCATACGATTTTCAGTAGGAACGGAATCCACGCCACGCAGATACTTTTCCACATATTTTCCAACGGTTGGACTGCGAAAATCCTTTTCGGACGGTTGCGTAACCATCATACCGCCTGCGATATCTTCTGCTAGTCGGGATAACTCATATGGAAAGCGGGTTACATTCTGCTTGCAGACATTTGCCAGCATTAAATCAATCAGATAGGCGTCTGATGACGTGCGAGTACCCTCATAGGAGCATGCCAATGCGGAGGAGTAAATTGTCTCATTGAGATGCGTCATTTCGATGAGCTTGTCCTTGATATGAGATGCCTTTGACACGCCATTGTAATCTGCTGCAAGAGCAGTCGCACCAATCAGAACATCCCCTACGCCACATTTGCATGCATAGCTTGGGCGATGATGTCCGCCAAAACGCTCGACCAGTGTAATAACGAATTGAGTTTCACCGTTGAGGAAGATGCGTTCATTTGGCACAAAAACATGGTCAAAAACGACCAACGCCTCATGACCACCAAAAGAACTGTTTCCGACATCAATTTCGGAATCCTCCAGCTTGCGGGTGTCGCAGGACTGTCTTCCATAGATGATTGTGATGCCATCGGAATCAGTCGGCACAGCAAAAGAAACCGCATAGTCTTTGTCCTCTGGTGTCATTGCAATCGTTGGCATACAAAGCACTTCATGTGAGTTAACAATACCCGTCTGATGCGCCTTGCAGCCGTTGACAACGATACCGTCCTCACGGCGTTCGACAACGCGCAGATAGAGATCTGGATCTTTCTGCTTGCTAGGTGATAATCCACGATCACCCTTGACATCGGTCATAGCACCGTCTGTCACAAGGTCTTCTTCCTGTACATACTGCAGATACTTAACAAAGTTGTCGAAATAATGGGTTTCAAATTTCTGATCAACTTCATAGGATGTGCTGTATACAGCGTTCATCGCATCCTGTCCGACACAACGCTGAAAGCAGCATGCGGTTTTTTGTCCGAGCATGCGTTGGCGTTTGACCTTCTTGACCAGATCATCTGTGCTCTGAAAGATGTGATTAAAGCGGTTAATTTTCTTGCCGCTCAAATGGGAAATCGCTGCGGTAAAATCCTCGTATTGCGGATCCAAGGCCAAATCGTAGGTCAACGCTACTGCGTTCATAGATGGAACAATAATCGGATGATCGACTGGAGATTCTACTTTTTCTCCGAACATATAAACATTCAGATGGAGCTTGCGAAGGCTTTCTATGTACTCTTTTCCGGTTTTCATTGCCATATCAGATTCCTCCTCATATGAAACTGCCACGGTAGATTCTTCTTACCGATTACCTTTTCTTGTTGATTCCGCAGGCATGCAACGGTCTAAAATTATTATACGCTACCAGATTCATTGCAAAAATAGACATGTTCTTCCGGTTAAATAATTAGGGTTGGCGGCGAGTAAACTCTGTTTGCCAACTCTGTATCAAGCAGATATAACCCCTTTCCATCGCTTCCAAACAATTCATATTTCTTCAAGTTTCCTTCGACATTTCTTTCCTCTTCGCCCTGTTCTTTGACAAACCAATCCAAAAACTGCATGGTGCGAAAATCTCTCAAATCATATGCTTTTGCATAAATCTGATTGATTTTCTCGGTCACTTTTTGTTCGTGTGAAAGCACATATGCAAGCGGAGTACGCAAATCCTCATATAACTCTGACGGCGTATTCACAGATTGCAGTTGCACTGTCGTACTATTGTTGAGTAGATATTTGTTAAACAGTAATGCATGGTCACGTTCTTCCTGCGACTGCACCATGAACCAGTTTGCAAAGCCATCCAAATTTTTCTCTGCATAGAAGTTTGCGATGTCTAGATAAATATAGGCTGAATACCATTCGAAGTTGATTTGGGCATTGATCATGGATGCCAATTCTTGCTGTAACATATTCATTGCTCCTTGTATTATATAGAGTAGTAGTTATTAGAGCCCCTCTCCAAGGGCTGTGCTACACCGTAAGGGATGCTGTGGATTGGTGTATTTCCCCTATCACCAGATGGTTCACGAAAGACTCCAACCACAGCCCTTTGCAGATTTGTTAATCAGATTAGAGCGTTTCTGAAAACACAAAATTGCCTAAAGTCAGCAATTATGGTAGACTGAAAGAAAACGACAAAGGGAAGCACAGATGGCGATAAGACGATACGAAATGACGGATGAGCAGTGGGAGTAAATCAAAGATTTGATACCGAGAGCCCGGACGGGTCGCCCACCCAAAGACAACCGACCGATGTTTAACGTAATGCTATGGATGGCTCGCAGCGGAGCAGGTTGGGCAGATCTGCCCGAACGATATGGCTCATGGAAAACCGTATATAGCCGTTTTTGCAAGTGGCGGGATGATGGCACGCTGATTACAAGCTTTTTGGCATTGAACAGCGAAGCAGATCTTGAAAATCTGTCCATTGATTCCACCTGCATTAAAGCACATCAGCACAGCGCTGGTGCTAAAAAAGGCAGTAAACAACGAATTCAGCCAACATATTGGCACAAGCCGCGGTGGAAAGACAACCAAAATTCATGCGGTTGTAGATGGTTTGGGCAATCCGATTTATTTTCAGCTCTCCGCCGGAAATGTTCATGACAGCACCGTTGCAATAGATGTCCTGTCCCATGTGGATATTTCGGATAGTAAGTAACGTGCTTGCTGATAAAGTTTATGGTACAAAAGAGATTCTGGAGTACATTCAAACTCGGGATGGCGAATACACAATCCCGCCAAAAAGCAATGCGACGAACCCGTGGCGTTGCGACTGGTGGGTCTATAAAGAGCGTCATCTGGTTGAATGTTTTTTCCTGAAACTGAAGAATTTTAGACGCATCGCCACTCGTTATGACAAACTGGCGACCTCTTTTCTTGCCTTCGTATACCTTGCCGCTATCTTCATTTTGTCCAAATAGCACAAGTACCCGGAGTTTTCAGAAACGCTCCAGGATCATCCAAGAACTTCCAGGCATCTACTAGAAAAAGATTCAGTGCTTTGGAAACATCTACCGTGTCAGCATCGTTTTTAGAATAGACACAGTATGGATATACTTGCGTATAGAGTTGTATCATGATTAAATTTTACATTTGATGAATCCCTTTAGCTATTTAATTACATAATTACATGATTTATTCCATTTGTCAAGAGTGGTCTATTGCAAAAGCAGAGATTAATATAACCTTTTTTCTGATTTTCTGAGCACACTGTTAGTAGTGAAATTATACATAAATTTTACAGATTTATGGAATTTAATTTGCTCGTTAGTCATAAAGTTCGACTGAATCGCGCTTATCTGAGCGTATGGATATGTTTAGGATTTGGTATATCGGTATGTTGCGAGTGAGGTTGGATTAAAATTGTGTATAATAACCATTTGAACCGCGTGCTTGTTGAATTATGTTGCTTGAAGTGATATATTAAATATAATTACAGATACTTCATCCAAAAGTTAAAACTAAGGAATTATTAAACTTAAAAAGCGTCAGAGATGATTTTAGGAAAAAGCATAGCTACATTTCTTGCGGGTATTATCGATAGCTCCCTCGATTGGTGATCCTGACAGCGGAGAGACTGAAGAAGTCATAAAGTTAGATAATCTGCTGATTTATGTCGGTAAGAGTATTTCTGAAGTAGAGGTAAAGGGGAAAATCAAAATTTCTTCTATATCAGAAGTGCATCATCAACGGTTGATAAGTATTTTTATTACAAATTGAATTGAAAGGTGGACTAAGATGAAAGAACGAATGGCAGCGGTATTTGTTGGGCATGGATCGCCCATGAATGCTATTGAAAAAAATACATATTCTAGTGCATGGGAAGAGATTGGTACGAAAATTAAAAAACCGGAAGCGATTTTGGCGATATCTGCGCACTGGAGTACACGGGGAATCAAAATCACCGATGCACCCAAACCGAAAATGGTATATGATATGTATGGCTTCCCAGATGCTCTGTACCGTGTAGAATATCAGCCGGATGGCTCTCCAAAGCTTGCCCATGAAACGGCATCTCTTATCAGTAAAGATGTGAAAATTGATAATAGCTGGGGAATTGATCATGGGACATGGTCGGTTCTGCGATGGATGTACCCGAATGCAGACATTCCTGTATACCAAATGAGTGTTGATGCTGGAGCGAACGCTGAAACGCATTTCAATATAGGAAGAGAGTTGATGGCGCTGCGTGAAAAAGGCGTGATGATTTTGGGAAGCGGTAATGTGGTACATAATTTAAGACGTGTCAACTGGGATATGGAGGATGGCTATGTTTGGGCAAAAGAATTTGATGGTTATATCAAAGATAAGATTGTTTCTGGGCAATATACTGATGTGTTAGACTATAGTAAGGTCGGCGAATCCGCTTCATTGTCATTTTCAACACCTGACCATTTTTATCCGTTGCTGTACGTTTTGGGGTCTACTCAAAAAGATGACAAGCTTACCGTCTTTAATGAATCCTGCACGCTTGGTGCACTATCTATGACCAGTTATCTATTTGGGTAATTTCGCTTCGCATTTTGTTCGACTAAAACGGCTATTTTGAATAGAAATGGAGAAAGACATGAGTACATATATGCAAGTGGCTTTTTGTTTCGCTGTGATTGGCGCATCGGCGTTATTTGCAGAAAAAACAAGATTGTTTTTTGCACCGTTTTATATTATCGCAGGATCGGTTCTAGGACCGGGAATGCTCAACCTTGTTCACGAAACAGAAGTTATTTCTCTGATGGGTGAAATCGGTGTAGTGTTTCTTCTGTTTTTTCTAGGACTAGAATTTTCTATGAATACGCTGCTTGAGAATAAAAAAGTAATGTTTTCAGCCGGAATCATTGACTTTATAATCAATTTTGGATTAGGGTTTGGATTTGGATTGCTTCTTGGACTAAATATCTTAAATAGCCTAGTAGTTGCAGGCGCTTTATATATGAGCAGTTCTGGAATTATTACAAAAAGTATTCTAGAGCTTCAAGTCAGCAAAAAACCTGAAGGACAATTAATCATGGGAATCATGGTAATAGAAGACCTTGTTATGATTTTTTTCCTAGCGTTCATTTCGGCAGGCTTTTCCTCTAGCAGTGCATTTAACGTTGCGTATATGCTGACTCAACTAGGAAAGTCCATTTTATTTTGTGTAGGAATTGTTGCTTTCTCTATTTACGGAAAGAAGATATTAAATCGCATCTTAAACATCCAAAAAGCAGAACTTTTATTGTTGGTCTTTTTTGGTGTCACATTGCTTATCACATCACTGGGAGAGCTGTTTGAGGTATCTCCAGCGTTATCTGCCTTTTTCTTGGGCATGGCATTTTCAAATGCAGAAAATGTAAAAAGAATAGAAAAAACGACGATTATATTCCGAGATCTTTTTGGAAGTGTGTTTTTTTTCTCTTTCGGCATGATGATGAACTTAGGGGACATTGCAGGGAATTGGAACATTATAGCTATATGCTCGACTGTGGCGATTTTTGGAAAGTTGCTATCTAGTTTTCTTATTACCAAAACACAAAGATGTGAATCTCACATGTCCATGTTCATTGGATTCATCACAATTCCAAGAGGAGAGTTTTCTTTAGTGATTTCCAAAATGGCTGGCTCATCTCTAGCATTTTTAAACCCGATATTGGTTTTTACTGTTTTACTAACAACATTGTTAAGTTCGCTAATATTGCGATTTTCAAAATTTTTGTGCAGTGTATATAATGTGTGTATTATATATCCTAGGAGCCGTATCAAAGATGACACTGATTGGGGAGAAATTGATTGAAAGTTCATCGTAGAAATATAAGCTGCTTCGTGTGGCACGCAAGTGACGCATCTATATCTGTACTTCGTAAAATGTTTAAGTACGTGAGAACGAGTGTGTCACATCAATTACTCTATAAATAAATGGATTGATTAGAGGAGGATATGCAGATGGGATATAAAGTAAGAGATTGCGTATATGCAAGATGCCGGGAAGAAGCGACAGCTCAATGCAATAGTGACTGTCCAAGATATGTAAAGAGCAATACTCAGTTCAAAAATCTGAATCTTAACAGTCGGCAAGAAGTAGCATTGTTTAGAAAGGATATGATGCTGATTCGTGGTGGATATGGTTTTGTTGCTGCAAACTATGGGAAATATGGAGATTGTATAGTAAAAGCAGTATCGCTTGAGCATAGGACACTGGTTGTGTTGATTTAAAATGTCACTTAAGATGCGTGTAGAGTTTATAAATGCGCTAGCTGCGTAAAAGTTATGAGCTGCGCATTGTGTTTAGCACGTAATATATCGATAAATAGGACGTTATAAGAGGTATTCATATGAATAAGATTACTTGCATTTGTTTAGGCGTAAGAAGCATGGAAAAATCCATTGAGTTTTACCGAGATAATTTAGGCTTTCAGACGGAAGAAAAGGAAAACAATCCTCCGGTGATATTTTTCAATACGCCAGGCACGAAGTTCGAGCTTTTCCCCTTGGATCTACTGGCAGAAGATATTTGTAAAGAGAATTCGCCGAAGATAGCAAGTGGTTTTGGCGGGTTTACTCTGGCATATAACGTTGAGCATAAAGAAGATGTTAAAGAAATAATTGAACTGGCTCGAAGCGCCGGAGCAACAATTGTCAAAGAACCACAGGATGTTTTCTGGGGCGGATATCATGCGTATTTTGCCGACTTGGATGGCTATTATTGGGAAGTCGTTTGGGGTTCTAATTTCAACTTCGATGATAATGGTATGTTGATATTGTAAAAGCCAAAGTTCGGTTTATCATTTACATTAACTATGAGGTGATTATCATGGGAGAATTATCAAACCTGCCTAATATCGGTGAAATGGTTGAGCAGCAGCTAAATCAAGTGGGCATTACAACCTACGAACAATTAACGCAAATTGGAAGCCGGCAGGCGTGGTTAAAAATTAAAATGATGGATCCGTCTGCATGTATTCATAGGTTATATGCATTAGAGGGGGCAATACAAGGCGTTCGTAAAAATCAGCTTTCAGCTGCAATAAAGACAGATCTGAGAGAGTTTTATAATTCTTTCAAATGAACTGCGCGTTTTGTTTAACCTGAGAAAAGTTCAAGACACTTTTTATAAAAGTTAAAAATAGCAATATAAAAGGAAGATGTTGTGATGGCAAAGAAAAAAGGAAATGATGACCCTAACAAACTGAAACCCGAAGAATACAGCACTAAACAAATGTTGAGTGCTGCGAAAGCATTTCTAAAAGCTGCAAAACTATGCAATGAACCGTCGTATAAACAGATCGGTTGGGCTCATCCATTGATTGTTCCGATAGTAACGAATATTTCATTTGCTTGTGAGCTTTTCTTAAAAACATTATTAGAAATTAATAATACCTTGCATAGAGAACATGATCTTTTAAAACTGTTTAAATTTTTACCAGAGGAAGCACGAAAAAATATTGTTGGATCAGATGATTATGACGATTTTATTTCTAAACTAGAGCAGAATTCTGGCCTTTTTGAGGAATGGAGATATATTTATGAGAGCCAAGTAAGATCTATAGATATTAGTTTTCTTTTTGATCTTGCTGAAAGAATGTCCTGCATTGCTAATCAATTTCTCTGACTTCCAAATATCCATAGAATCGACCGCTCAGAGGTTGATTTAAACTGCCCAGTTTGTTTAAATCATAAAAATATGATGATTAAAAGCTAAGCTTAATGTGAGGAGAAAAATTGAACGGACAAAATAGAGCTGACGTTAAAATCGGTGCAAAAGTAAAAATTGTATTGAAAGCTGATCAAAGAACAGGCAAGCTTACAGATGGAACGGTTGCAAAACTGCTGACCAAGAGCAGCTTCCACCCGCATGGTATTAAAGTCATGCTAACTGATGGACAAGTGGGGAGAGTACAGGAATTTATTTGAACTGCCTGTTTATTTGCACTTTGCAAAAAACGCAAAGTCTGCTTACCAATGGGAACTCGATGGAAGCTCTGATTATAAATGAAAGGTATTTTTATGGATTCGAAGAATGATATAACGGATATCAAAGCACTAAAAAAATGGTCATGTATTCCTGAAGAATATCGGAAAAGAATTATTGATAATGTATTTTGCAGCAAATGCGGAGTTACGACGATAGTCGATTATTCAATTACCGCTAATAAATATGGCATTTTGCTACAGGGAAAATGCAAAAAGTGTGGTCATGAAGTAGCTCGTTTGATTGAAAACGAATAACATATTCACGAGCTTCGCATTGTGAGTAGAGAATTATCCGAGGTCAGGCGTGACAAAAAGGCAGCCCATGCCTGAGCACAAACTGCCTGACTTTGGATAATTCCATAGCACGAAACTGCGGTCGGAACGGCATTCGCTATGGGAAAAGCATTCCGAAATTCCCCATAAAAATCTTATAAATCACCTATTTTTTCATCGTTGTTATACGATCCTATTGCAAAAACACACCACAAACTGGTAAAATAGATATAGCAAAGCTAGCCTGTCCGTAAACAGACTTTTCAAAAGGCTTTGGAGTTTTATGCCGCAGGCGGAGAAAGCGTGGTTTTGAGCAGGCCCTCGTATCCGTAGTGCGGGCACTGAGAGGGCTTTCTGCCGATGAGTTTTTGGATGAGCTACTCGGTAGAAAGCTTTTCTTTCGGAACCAAGCTCGTTCTCGTCTCAATCTTGCAGATTTTCAGGCTCTTCTGCTTTCCACGACTGGAAAGGAAACCATAGTGCCGTATTTTCGTAAATCCAGTTGGCAGGACATGCATGAGAAACCGCCGGATAAATTCATCAGCATGCAGGGACATCACTTTCCATCGGCTGCTGTCGCGATAATCGCGCCACTTGAACGTAACCGTATCGTGCTCCGCCTTCAGAATGCGGTTGTTGGAAATGGCAACTCTGTGAGTGTAACGCCCGAGATATTCCACGACGCAGGCAGCATCTTTAAACGGCGGTTTGCAGTAGATGATCCATTCTTTGTGGTAGCACAGGTTCAGCAAATTCCGATCAATCTCAGGCATTTACAGTTTGAGCAGTTCCAAAAACTTTCCTCGAAACTTCCTAGATAGTACCCGCACCGGAAGAAAAAACTTCTTTCGTGAGGGCTGCCACTTGCCCAAAGCGGTCAATCTACCAGATGGAACAATGCAGTGAATATGCGGATGAAAGCAGAGGTTCTGCCCCCAAGTATGCAAAACGGCGATATGCCCGATGGAGGCTCCAAGATATTTTTTATCTCTGGAAAGCTCCTGCAGCGTTTCCGCTGCGCATCGAAACAGCAAATTGTAGCATTGCTTTTGGTTGCTGTAAATCAGCGGATTTAGTTCCTGCGGAACAGTAAATACCACATGAAAGTAGCCAATATTCAGCAGATCAGCTTTCTGTGCATCAATCCAGCGTTCTTTGGATAATGTCTGGAATTTCGGACAGTTCCGATTACGGCAGGAATTATAGGACGGTTTTTCATATCCGCAGCTGGGACACTTGTCTATGTGCCCGCCGAGTTTGGAAGTCCTGCAATTCTGAATCGCATTGACGGCTTTGCTCTGTACAGGCGACAGTTTATGTCGCAGGCGATACGCTGCACCATATTGCTGGAAGATATCTTGTACTTCAATCATCAGTTTTCACCTTGGGCTTACGTCCGCGTTTTTTCGAAAGCGTATCCAGAGGGCTGGTAATGTCCTTGTTCAAATTACTCAGGTGCAGATAAAAAGCTGTGGTTTGGATAAAAGTGTGCCCCAAAAGCTCTTTAATCTGGCAAACTTCTGCGCCAGATTCTAAAAGATGCGGTGCAAAACAATGCCGTAAAGTATGAACGGTATACGTTTCCGGTAGTTTCGCTTTTGCTCTGTATTTATGAAACGCATTTTCAATAGCTCGTGCGGAAGGGATATGTTTGTCTCTGCTTCTGGCGTAAAATAGGTATCCTTCCGGATGATCTGGACGGTATTGCTTCCAATATTCCCGCAGGAGCTCAAGATTTCGCTGAGAAAGCAAGGTGAACCGATCTTTGCCGCCTTTTCCATCATGGACAAAAATACGCATCTGTTCGCTGTCTATGTCCTGTACGCGCAGATGGATAATTTCCGACAGATGTAGCCCTGCGCCGTAAACGGTTTCAAACATGGCGCGATCTCGTAAATTATCGATTACCGAGAAAAAGCGAACCAGTTCATTTTTGCGCATGATTTCTGGAAAGTCTCGCCGATCACGACATCTTGGAATCATTCTGCAATTCAGATTACGTGCCAAAACAGCGCCAAAGATAAAACGAAGCACACTGTTATAAACGTTCACGCATCCGTTTGTTTTTCCTATACTGATTTGGTGAAGTAAAAATTCTCGAATTTCTGGTTCACCAATGGTTTCCAGGGGGTGGTCTTCGTGATAGCGCAGAAAGAGCCGCAAAGCGCATAAATAGGACTCTTCAGTCTGTTTGGACATGCCACGAAGTGCAATTTCTTCGTGGATTTTTACAATAACTTCTTCATTGGTCATGGAATCATCTCCTGTAAATTTTGATGACTCCATTGTATCGAAAAATTTGAAAATCTACCGCATCTGCAGTAGATTTATCCGTAAGGATGTCTTTAACCGGAACGAGCCACTGCGCCAGCGGTTTAGTGCTGTGTTTAATAAGCAGTGGACAAGCTTAGGGCATTTGCACTGGGCTTGTCATAGCAAAAATACGCAATTCGTCCGACTATAGGAGTGTACAATAACGCGAGGCTCACCTAGTAGATAACAGCGTTGAATCAATAATTTCAAAAATGGAAGGCGTTAATTATATGGAGCAATCAAAAAGTGTTAAATTATTCCACTTGAAGCACCATGCCATTTTGTACAGTATTTATTCCATAAAAACAGAGAGCTGAAAACGCAAAGGTTTCAAAGCTCTCTGTGTACAATTTGTCTGCGGTTAAAAATCATATTCTTCAATAGGGGTGGGACCTCTGACGATATTCCTTTCAACTCTGAGATTGCCGTCTGGATCTGCCCGGATTCTCCAACTCACCAGTATGATTTCACCACCGGCTATTTCAATTCCAGTAATCCCCTTTGTGTGAATACAGCAGCCTGTGTTGAAATATGGAATTTCGGCCTTCTCTGAAAATTTTGGTCGGTGCGTGTGACCGCAGATAATCATTTTATGATGCTCTGCGATCCACTTCTTGTACTTAACTTCAATTTTTGACCTTTTGTAAAGATTTTTTGCCGGGCTGGCCGGATTTTGAAATCCGACCACATGCATAAACCTCCAAAAATATCGCATTAACGCCATAGAGACCATCCAGAACTGATCATTCATAAAATCGCCTTGGTGCCCATGTATAATCAGTATTTCCTGCCCCGTATCCTTTTTCTTTAACACCAGTGCCTCATATGGAACCAAGCCTTTCAGAAATTCCTGCGTATCCTGACTGAATTCATCATAATAGCTATAGTAATTTTTCTCGACAAAAGATCTTGAACGTAGATAAATATTGTGATTACCATAGAGCAAAACCAATCTGCCTGCATCATAATATTTCTTGATAGACATAAATACGTCGGAGTGCGCCAGACGTATGGTTTTAAAGTCGGAATACTCCCACAATTCATCCCCATCTCCCGCCTCAACGTATCGGTATCCATTCTCATAGTAGTATTCAAGGGCGTGCAGAAGGACACTCTGGTTCCTAGTGAATTCATCGGAAGCACTATCGTCACCCCGATGGGAATCACTGAAAACTATATACTTAGACTTTGTATCGAAGTATTCAAATTTAGCATTTCGGTATGCAGATGTCAGTCTTTTATCTGTGAACATATTTAACTCCACGATTTCATGCGATATAGGTTCGGGTGATGGATTAGGACTTGTTTGAAAATAAAAGTTGCATAACCGGTTAAAGTTATTTACCATGATTACATATAAAATCACGTGCTGCTGCCAGAGCATACAACGTATGGGAAACCATGGCCATCCGTAATAAACCCTAGTATTCTCAAAACACTTCGTTATTAGTCATTTTAATAGGTGCATCGTGATATACTCGCTTGTGTCTAACACCCAAATATCGAGTTTATTTGAACATCGCTACTCATAAAAGCACTATTTCAACAGAAATGGTGCTTTTTTGTATGTAAAGAATCCACTGGATATGCCAGTGGTACAAAAAAAGCTTTAGCGAGGGGAAGAAAATAAAAACTCCTTTTGATAAACTAGAAGTGCGGTCTGCCAACTGCACCAAGAATCAAAAGGAGGACATTCGGATGAATGACACCAATAGCTTAGCACATACGAGATGGAATTGCAAATATCACATAGTCTTTGCACCAAAATACAGAAGACAAATCTTCTATAAGGAAAATAAAAGAGAAATCGATGCAATTCTCCGAGAATTGTGCCGATGGAAGCAAGTAAACATAATAGAGGCAGAGGTGTGTCCCGATCACATTCATATGTTAGTGGAGATACCACCTAAAGAAAGCGTATCTGGATTTGTCGGATTTCTAAAGGGGAAAAGCAGTCTGATGATCTTTCAGCGCCATGCAAATCTAAAATATAAGCACGGCAACAGAACATTCTGGTGCAGAGGATATTATGTGGATACGGTCGGCAAAAATACAAAGAAAATCGCCGCGTACATTCAAAATCAGTTGAAAGAAGACCAGATAGCGGACCAAATGACAATCAAAGAATATCATGACCCGTTCAACGGGTAGCCAGTAGCAAGTTTCGCAGACGGCAGACCGTCGATGCACCTTTAGGTGCTGCTAGTACCATAGGGCTATGCCCGCATATGAAGAACCCCCCGGCTAAGCCGGGGGGTTACTATTGCCATATCGCTTGCATGTTGTTCTTCATAAAATCTTCACGTCTATTCTATATGATTGCACCGCAAGCTGCATTTAGAGAAAAATGCGTAGATGTCAGTCAAAATTATCAGAAAGGAAACTTTTATGTCAGAAAATAAAACGGAAACCTATCCTGTAAGCGGTATGTCTTGTGCAGGATGTGAAATAATCATTGAGAACACAATTGGAGCGCTTGCAGGGGTACGGCAGACAAATGCCAACGTTGCAGACCGAACGGTCACGATTACCTATGACCCTGCACAAATTGATTTTGAAAAATGCGGGTGGCTGTGCAAAAAGAAGGATATACTATGGAAAAACCGCTTTCTGGAAAAACAGCAGAGGAAGAAAAACCGCTGTCGGTGATTTCATTTATTGGTATCACAATCGTGCTGCTGGCGATTTATCTGCTTTTCAGCAACACCCTCGGCACAGACTTTTTGCCGGAGATAACGTCCTCCATGGGGTATGGCGTTTTGTTCGTTGTCGGTCTGTTAACCTCTTTGCATTGCGTGGCGATGTGCGGCGGTATCAGCATGTCACAGTGTGCGGCAGCCCACACCACTGCGGCAAACGCAAAGTCAAACATGCGGCAGAATCTATTTTACAATTTGGGACGTGTGATTTCCTACACAGTTATCGGCGGTCTCGTCGGCGGTATCGGTACTGTGATTCAGCTCTCCGGCAGTGCACGAGGGCTGATACCGGTCATTTCAGGAATTCTTATGGTTATTATGGGGCTCAGTATGACAGGTCTGTTCCCGAAACTACAGAAATTTATCCCCAGATTTCCGCAGAACTTTCGCACAAAAGCCGATGCGGCAAAACGCAGCAAAGGCCCGTTTCTGGTGGGACTGCTCAACGGGATGATGCCCTGCGGTCTTTTGCAGGCAATGCAGGCCTATGCACTCGGTACTGGCAGTGCTGCAGCGGATGCGCTGTCCATGATCTTCTTCAGTTTGGGTACAATTCCGTTAATGTTTGGATTTGGAGTGATGATAACGATGTTAGGTCAGAAATTTAAAAAGAAAATGATGCAGGTAAGCGCGGTGCTGGTCGCCGCACTGGGCGTAATTATGCTGAGCAGAGGATTTGCGCTGTCGGGTATTGCGCTGCCCGCTATCAGAGCGACAAATTCGTCTGCGGCAGAATTATCTGCTGATGCAGAAGTCAGTGTCGTACATGGTGTGCAGAACGTTACATCCACATTGACCGCATATGGATATCCAGATATCACAGTGCAAGCAGGCATTCCTGTGGTATGGAATTTGCAAGCAGATGCAGATGTGCTAAACGGATGTAATGGAACATTGATTATCCCCGCATATAATGTGGAAGCAAAGCTGGAACTCGGCGATAATATTATAAAGTTTATACCAACCAAGAGTGGTGCCATCCACTATTCCCGTTGGATGGGCATGATTACCGCCCAAATTCAGGTAGTAAACGATTTGGACGGCAAGACTGCATAGGCAGCATCTGAGGACGCGACGACAGTTTCAGCGGCGAATGTGCCTGCTGCACCATACTCTTGCTGTCAGATTGATTCTATAGAAGATTAAATGGGAAGGAGAATACAAAATGACAGATAAACGTTATTTGGTTACAGGTATGTCCTGTTCTGCCTGCGCTGCCCATGTGCAGAAGGTGGTTGCAAAACTGGACGGTGTGGAAGTTGGGGGCGTGAACCTTGCAACTGAAAAACTCCATGTACGGTATGATGCATCTAAACAAACTTTTGAGACCTTGCAAAAGGCTGTACAAGACGCAGGTTATGGTCTGGCAGAGGAGACAACTACCAAGAAGATTGAACTTCTCATAAATGGGATGAGCTGTGCCGCCTGTTCTGCCGCAGTCGAACGGGCTGTCGGAAAACTGGATGGTGTTGTGTCAGCTCCAGTGAACCTGACGACCAATCGAGCCACCATCGAATACGACTCATCCAAAGTAAAACTGTCTGAAATCAAGGCGGCTGTTGAAAAATCTGGTTATCATCCATCAGAAATAGAAGGAGAAAAGGCGCACGATTTCAGCAAGCAGCACCGCGCGCAGGAAATATTTCAGATGCGCATTCGCTTGGTGATTGCAGCTATCTTTGCCTCGCCGGTTTTGTATATCGCAATGGCCCATATGTTTCCGATGTTAGGTTTGCCGATTCCCCATTTTATGAGTCCGCATGATTTTCCGTTTGTCTTTGCGATGGTACAGTTCGGATTGACCATTCCGGTCATCCTTGCTGGAAGCCGCTTTTACAGAAAGGGGTTGAAAACCCTTTTGAAGGGTGTGCCCAATATGGACACGCTGATTGCCATCGGTACGGGCAGCGCGCTTCTGTACAGCGTTTTTGCAACGGTGAAAGTCTATTTGGGAAGCATGGAATTTGCAGGGTCGCTTTATTATGAATCTGCCGCAGTCGTGATTTCGCTCGTCATGCTGGGAAAATATCTGGAAACTGCAAGCAAGGGAAAAACATCGGAGGCAATTCAAAAGCTGCTGGATTTGAAACCTTCGACAGCAAGAATTGAAAAGAACTGGAAATCCCGCTGGATGAAGTCCTTGTCGGAGATATTATCGGTATTCGTCCAGGTTCTGCTTTCCCGGTAGACGGAATTGTAGTTGAGGGGGTCTCCACCGCAGATGAATCCATGCTCATAGGTGAAAGTTTGCCTGTCGAAAAACAGACAGACAGCGAAGTTACAGGCGGCAGCATCAACGGCGAAGGACTGCTTCGATGCAAAGCGATTCGTGTTGGAAATGATACCGCGTTATCCAAGATTATTCAGCTGGTAGAGGACGCGCAAAGTAAAAAAGCACCAATTGCCAAGCTTGCCGATACTGTTTCCGGTTGGTTTGTTCCGGTGGTATTAGGAATTGCAGTGATTGCGGCAATAGGATGGGCGTTGGCAGGAAAAGACTTTAATTTTGCACTTACCATATTTGTTTCGATTCTGGTAATCGCCTGCCCCTGTGCGCTGGGGCTTGCAACACCCACTGCGATTATGGTCGGAACCGGAAAGGGCGCAGAACTGGGCATTCTCATCAAGGGCGGAGAAGCTTTGGAAGCCGCGCACAAGATTCGTGTAGTGGTATTGGACAAAACCGGAACCATTACGGAGGGCAAACCCCAACTTACCGATATCAAAACCTATGGGGAACTGTCGGAAGCGAAAGCACTGCTGCTATGTGCTTCCGCAGAGCAGGGGTCGGAGCACCCCATCGCACGCGCAATTGTGGGCAGAGCAGCGACGAATTGCCCTTGTGAAGCCAGACCGTTTTAGAGCGGTCATCGGCAGAGGCATAATTCATTCACCAATTCTCTAAAATAGCCACAAGATTCCCTTTCCGGTACAGGAACCACTAATGCTCTATCAAGCAGTCTGTTCCCATTTTCACAAGCTGTCTCGGATATCATTGTACAAGAATGGCACGCAGCACCATTTATCCTGTCCTTTGTTGGCAAATTCATAAAGCATTCTGGATCGGTTGTGCAGGTAAGGGCATTTTGAAGAGCCTCTTTTTAAAGCAGCAAAAACTTGTCCATTTCACCCAACTCAACTAATCCACCGAGAGATTCTTCTTTGTCAGAACTGCCAGTATAAATCAGAACACCGCACATTGTATTACTGCTGTATATTCTCTCTTTGATAGCTGTAGATGAATACCCCGATTGCATAGCCATCTCTTTTATTAAAATATGAGAGAAAGTGTGTAAGAGAACATATTCCGCATTTCTTTCTTTGTACATCGTCCAGCCTTTGCTTTTGCAAAACTCATTAATCGTTCTTAAAAGTCTCCACAATAGCATTTTTAATTTCAACACTTCGGCTACCTAAATCTTTACCGTAGTTTTTCGATTTCCATGCGCGATATATTTCTTTCGTCTTGTTGTCTGACATATTGCCATTAAACATGAGCATAGAGTCAGCATATGGAGATGCCCGCAAACGCGAGAAACAGGAATCATTAGATAAGACTGTGGATCAGCTGCGGGAGCGGTTTGGAAGCAGTTGCGTCCAGCGCGCAGTGATTATGAAGGATAAGCACACCCCCCTCAAATGACAAAGCTTTGAGGGGGGTGATTCTAATTATATGGATATTTTAAACACAGCACTAAACCGCTGGCGCAGTGGCTCGTTCCGGTTAAAGACATCCTTACGGATAAACCTACTGCCGATGCGGTAAGTTTTCAAATTTTTCGATACAATGGAATCATCAAACTATACAGGAGATGATTCCATGACCAATGAAGAAGTTATTGTAAAAATCCACGAAGAAATTGCACTTCGTGGCATGTCCAAACAGACCGAAGAGTCCTATTTGTGCACTTTGCGGCTCTTTCTGCGCTATCACGAAGACCACCCTCTGGAAGCTATGGGTGAACCAGAAATTCGAGAATTTTTGCTTCACCAAATCAGTATGGGAAAAACAAACGGATGCGTAAACGTTTATAACAGTGTGCTTCGTTTTATCTTTGGCGCTGTTTTGGCACGTAATCTGAATTGCAGAATGATTCCAAGGCAGCGTGATCGGCGAGACTTTCCCGAAATCATGCGCAAAAATGAACTGATTCGCTTTTTCTCGGTAATCGATAATTTACGAGATCGTGCCATGTTTGAAACCGTTTACGGCGCAGGGCTACGTCTGTCGGAAATTATCCATCTGCGCGTACAGGACATAGACAGCGAACAGATGCGTATTTTTGTCCATGATGGAAAAGGCGGCAAAGATCGGTTCACCTTGCTTTCTCGGCGAAATCTTGAACTCCTTCGGGAATATTGGAAGCAATACCGTCCAAATCATCCGGAAGGATACTTGTTTTACGCAAGAAGCAAAGACAAACATATCCTTTCGTCGCGAGCTGTTGGAAACGCATTTCATAAATACAGAGCAAAAGCGAAACTACCAGAAACGTATACCGTTCATACGTTACGGCATTGTTTTGCGACGCATCTTTTGGAATCCGGCGCAGAAGTTTGCCAGATTAAAGAGCTTTTGGGGCACACTTTTATCCAAACCACAGCTTTTTATCTGCACCTGAGTAATTTGAACAAGGACATTACCAGCCCGCTGGATACGCTTCCGAAAAAACGCGGACGCAAGCCAAAGGTGAAAACCGATGATTGAAGTACAAGATATCTTCCAGCAATATGGTGCAGCGTATCGCCTGCGACATAAACTGTCGCCTGTACAGAGCAAAGCCGTCAATGCGATTCAGAATTGCAGGACTTCCAAACTCGGCGGGCACATAGACAAGTGTCCCAGCTGCGGATATGAAAAACCGTCCTATAATTCCTGCCGTAATCGGAACTGTCCGAAATTCCAGACATTATCCAAAGAACGCTGGATTGATGCACAGAAAGCTGATCTGCTGAATATTGGCTACTTTCATGTGGTATTTACTGTTCCGCAGGAACTAAATCCGCTGATTTACAGCAACCAAAAGCAATGCTACAATTTGCTGTTTCGATGCGCAGCGGAAACGCTGCAGGAGCTTTCCAGAGATAAAAAATATCTTGGAGCCTCCATCGGGCATATCGCCGTTTTGCATACTTGGGGGCAGAACCTCTGCTTTCATCCGCATATTCACTGCATTGTTCCATCTGGTAGATTGACCGCTTTGGGCAAGTGGCAGCCCTCACGAAAGAAGTTTTTTCTTCCGGTGCGGGTACTATCTAGGAAGTTTCGAGGAAAGTTTTTGGAACTGCTCAAACTGTAAATGCCTGAGATTGATCGGAATTTGCTGAACCTGTGCTACCACAAAGAATGGATCATCTACTGCAAACCGCCGTTTAAAGATGCTGCCTGCGTCGTGGAATATCTCGGGCGTTACACTCACAGAGTTGCCATTTCCAACAACCGCATTCTGAAGGCGGAGCACGATACGGTTACGTTCAAGTGGCGCGATTATCGCGACAGCAGCCGATGGAAAGTGATGTCCCTGCATGCTGATGAATTTATCCGGCGGTTTCTCATGCATGTCCTGCCAACTGGATTTACGAAAATACGGCACTATGGTTTCCTTTCCAGTCGTGGAAAGCAGAAGAGCCTGAAAATCTGCAAGATTGAGACGAGAACGAGCTTGGTTCCGAAAGAAAAGCTTTCTACCGAGTAGCTCATCCAAAAACTCATCGGCAGAAAGCCCTCTCAGTGCCCGCACTACGGATACGAGGGCCTGCTCAAAACCACGCTTTCTCCGCCTGCGGCATAAAACTCCAAAGCCTTTTGAAAAGTCTGTTTACGGACAGGCTAGCTTTGCTATATCTATTTTACCAGTTTGTGGTGTGTTTTTGCAATAGGATCGTATAACAACGATGAAAAAATAGGTGATTTATAAGATTTTTATGGGGAATTTCGGAATGCTTTTCCCATAGCGAATGCCGTTCCGACCGCAGTTTCGTGCTATGGAATTATCCAAAGTCAGGCAGTTTGTGCTCAGGCATGGGCTGCCTTTTTGTCACGCCTGACCTCGGATAATTCTCTACTCAGAATTAGAAGTTGCAATCGCAATTCTTCCGACATACACCAACTATCCATTTGTCGGGAATACATATATACTTTTACTCTTGTCACTTTGCTTCTTATTGAAGTTTCCATATACAGAAACAATGTTCTCTTTTTTTATAAAAGGTGCATGGATTTGTGTAAAGCTTGGTAACGTATACCCATTAGTATTGACTCCCTATTACAATATATTTGGAAAGGAGCCCGGCTGGCTGCCGAGCTCCGGTTCCAAATATATTGTAATAGGGGGTGGTGACTATGGCAAAGTCGAGAGCAGCCCCGAAAAAGCGGAAGCACAAAACATTCTCTTCCCAGCATCAGGAATTCCGTCACACGGATTATCGGGCACAGGAGCGGTCATATCGGCAGTATGTGCTTTCGCATCATCAAGGAACAACCCATTGTTAATTTTAAGGAGGATTTACAGAATGAAAACAATTACAACACCCCGTTACGGACAGGCATTTTGGAATATGATGAAAAAGCGTTCCTATGACGCTACTGATTTGAATGCCAGAAATCAGTCACCCGAGGGGTATTATCTGCCCAGTGAGAGCTGCGATAAGTTCTGGAAACAACAGGAACGGATGAATCTCTTCCGTAAACTTGCCACAGTCAAGTTTACGGAAAGTTCCGAGAGCAAGGTCAAGAGCGTCCTGCCCACTGGTGCCGCCGCATTTGTGGAAGAGGGCGGTGTCATCCCCGAAGCGGATGCAGGATACACAACTTGGATGGTCAATGGCTATAAAATCGCCAAGATTGCCAAGGTGTCCTGTGAATTGGTCAGCGATGCGGGCTTTGATTTGGAGGGTGCTCTCGCCGCTGAGTTTGGGCGAGAGTTTGGCAAAGTTGAGGAGGACGGCTGTATTAACGGAACGGGAGAGAACAGTCCCTATGGTCTGCTCCATTCCACCGAGGGTGCTGAGACTGGTGTGACCATCGCCGAGGGCGGCACAATCGGCTTCGATGATGTGCGCTCGCTGTTCTTTTTACTCAAATCTGAGTACCGCCGAAATGCCTCATGGCTGATGAGCGATGAAACGGCACTGTATCTGCGAACGCTGAAAGACAGTGCCGGAAACTATCTGTGGCGGAATTCTGATGATACCATTCTGGGGAAGCCAGTGTACACATCGCCGTATATGCCTGAAATTTTCTCTGGGAACAAGCCAATCGTTTTTAGTGATATCAGCTTTTACTGGCTGATTGACCGTGGTGGCTTGACACTGAAAGCCCTGAATGAGAAATATGCCCTGAACGGTGTGACGGGTTTCATCGGCACAGAGTTTGTCGATGGTCGGCTTGTGCAGAGCGAAGCTGTCAAGGTACTGGTCATGGCATAATGCAGAGGGAGCAGAGCCGTTGGTTGAAATGCCAAATGGCTCTGCTCCCTTGTTGGCGGTGTGCGCTCGCCTTTTAATTAAAATTTTGATTTTTGATTTCCGAAAAATTCATACGAAAGGCCTAACGCGCTGATTTGAACCATAGCCCCAGAGATATAGACCGCCCCACGGGACGATTCAATACATTAGCGGAATGGGCAAACAGGCTATTGCCAACAAACTCAATGAAGCGGGCATCAAGACACGCCGTGGCACTATCTGGCATCCAGAACCTGTTATGCGGATATTGCAGAACGAGAAATACGTTGGAGATATGCTCCTGCAGAAGTCTTTCCGTGAAAACCATCTTTCCAAACGAAAAATATACAACGAGGGACAACTTCCCATGTATTTGGTGCAAGAAAGCCACGAAGCGATTATAGACAAGTCGACGTTCGAGGCGGTGCAGTCCGAGATTCAGCGTAGGGCGGCATTGAGTAAGCAAAACCCCACTGTCACAGATTATCCGTTCACTGGAAAAATCGTCTGTGGGTGCTGTGGTAAAAACTACCGCCGAAAGATGAACAATGCCGGAACAAAGTATGCAAAGCCTGTGTGGATATGCTCCACATTCAACCAACGGGGCAAACAACACTGCTCCGATTCCAAACAGATACCCGAAGATACCCTGTTTGCCTTAACCGCCGAGGTGCTCGGTTTGAAAGCATTTGATTCTACCATTTTTATGCATCAAATTGATAGCATGGTGGTTTCCTTACCCAATGAAGTCACATACCGTTTTAAAGACGGGCATGATGTCACAGCGGTCTGGAGCAATCGCTCTCGCAGCGACAGTTGGACAACAGAAATGCGAAACGAGGTAGGCTCAAAAACGAAAGCGAGGTTTGAGAAATGCAGACAACAGCAAGAAATGTAACCGTTATTCACCCCACGTTTGGACTTGGCATTGCTCACACTCCAACGATGCAGAAAAAGCGTAAGCGAGTCGCTGCCTACGCTCGTGTGTCTACGGATTTCGAAGAACAGATGAGTTCCTATCAGGCACAGGTGGATTATTACACTCGGCATATTCAGGAAAATCCAGATTGGGATTTCGTTGAAGTCTATACCGATGAGGGCATCTCGGCAACCAATACCAAAAAACGTGAGGGCTTCAATCGCATGATTGCGGATGCTTTGAACGAGAAAATAGACCTTATCCTCACAAAGTTAGTCAGCCGTTTCGCTCGGAACACGGTAGATACCCTGACCACCGTCCGAAAGTTGAAGGAAAAGGGCGTAGAGGTGTATTTCGAGAAAGAGCAAATTTTTACGATGGATAGCAAAGGCGAACTTCTCATAACCATCATGTCCTCGCTTGCACAGGAAGAATCTCGCTCCATTTCAGAAAACGTCACATGGGGACAGCGGAAGCGATTCGCAGACGGCAAGGTCAGTCTGCCATACAAGCAGTTTCTCGGCTATGAGAAAGGCCCAGACGGCTTACCGAAAATTATAGCAGAGCAAGCGAAGGTCGTAGAACGCATTTACAGGCTATTCCTCGAGGGTATGATGCCATCTACAATAGCTGGTGAACTGACGAAACGTGGTATCCCTACCCCCTCCGGCAAAGCCCGTTGGCAGACCAGTACCGTGGAGAGTATCCTGACCAACGAAAAATACAAGGGTGATGCCCTGCTCCAGAAATGCTTCACAGTTGATTTTCTAACCAAAAAGCAAAAGGTCAACGAGGGCGAAGTTCCGCAGTATTATGTTCAGGACAGCCATCCAGCGATTATTTCTCCTGAGGTATTCGATGAGGTACAGACGGAACTGGCACGGAGAAAAGCGGTAAAATACTCCAGCCGAGGCGGTTGCTTTTCCAGTCGGATTGTCTGTGGAGAATGTGGTTCTTTCTATGGCCCAAAGGTCTGGCACAGCACGGACAAGTATCGGCGTGTCATTTGGCGGTGCAATCACAAGTACAATGGTGGCGAGCCGTGCTCCACGCCCCATCTGGATGAAGAAACCATCAAGAAAGCGTTCGTGGATGCGTTTAACAGTCTGATAACCAACAAGGACGATGTTATCTCAGAATACCGCGCCATAATTGAGCAGCTGACGGACACTGCTATACTTGAAGCTGAAGCCGCCAAGCTGAAAGCCGAGTGCGATGTGGTAGTTGGGCTGATCCAGAAAATAATTGAAGAAAACGCCCATACCCCGCTTGATCAGACGGAGTATGAGCGTCGTTATAAAGAACTGGCATCGCGGTATGATGCCCTCAAGCGAGAGATCGATGGTAACAAATCTCAGCGTCTGACCCGACAGGCAAGGTGCGAGAAATTAAATGAATTCATTGACCATCTGGAAGGCAGCGCGGATTTACTTACTAATTTTGATGAGGGACTGTGGAATGCCACGGTGGAAACGGTGATGGTTTGGACGGCTACGGAACTCACCATTCAGTTTCGCGGCGGCGTAACGCTGGACTGCTAAAGTCCAAATTTTCGTATACATCAACATGTATAATAAGTGGACACAAGGTTGAGCGTCGTAAACAAAATCGGAATTGTCCCTTTGCTCTTTGTGAACCATACATCTTGCGATAGAGGAAATAGTATGGTAAACTAATAATGTATGAACTCTTAGCACGATGACCCAAAAGGAGCGTGACAAAAATGAAATATTATGCCATATCGCTGTTTTCGGGCGCTGGCGGCTTCGATTTGGGAATGGAAGCCGCAGGTTTTACCACTCGTTTTTGCTCGGATATTGACTTTCATAGCTGTCAGACGTTGATGCAGAATCGTGATGAAGGTATAAAAACGAAGAAGCATCAGTTTCTGTCCGAAGCCACAATTGAACAAGGCGACATTCATGAAATGACAACTGAGCACATTTTGGACGAAGCAAAATTGAAGCGTGAGGAAGTGTCTTTGGTATATGGTGGACCGCCATGCCAAGCCTTCTCAGTATTTGGGCAACGTAAAGGCATGGACGATCCACGTGGAATGCTGCTGTGGGAGTATATTCGTGTTATTCGCGAGATTACCCCACCAATGTTTGTTTTTGAAAATGTAGCTGGGCTGTTATCTATTGATGACGGCAAAGTATTTAAGCGGTTTTTGGATGAAGCATCCAAAGATAAAGAAGGAAACAAGCAATATGAGATTAGTTATTATCTTATGGATACCTCAGAATATGGTGTCCCACAGTTCCGATCCAGATTGATTGTATTTGGATCTAAAGGAAAAGCTATCCCAGTCATACCGAAGACTCATTCTGAAAAGCCAGAAGAAACAGGCTTGTTGAAATTAAATACTGTCGGAAAAGTGTTTGCCAATATGCCCACTCCTCCCAGCGATTTGCTACCTAATCATGTTGGCCGAGTTCACGGTACAGAGATTATCAAACGTTATTCGGCGCTTGCTTTTGGCGAACGTGATTCCAAAACACGGATTAATCGATTGAACCCAAACCGTCCCAGCTTTACAATTGTTGTTGGATCCGACAAAGGCGGTGGGAAAGGTCATGTACATCCCTACCAACCACGCGAAGTAACACCAAGAGAATCTGCACGGATTCAGACATTCCCTGATTTCTGGAAGTTTTCCGGAACCAGCCGTCACCCTATTCGGCAAGTTGGCAATGCGGTGCCACCCGTTTTTGCAGGGTTAGTAGGTTCGCATATTTTGAAAGAATATTTTGGAAAAGAAGACACGCCTACTTACGACGAAATTGTAAGTAATCTCCAACTGGACTATTTGAAATAAGAAACACCCGGGTCGTTTCAATTGAAATGGCCCGGGTGTTCTTTATTCGTCGTATTCTCTGTTGATTAGTGATATGTCTTGAATGTTATCGTAACAGGAGGCTGGGCATTCGAATCTAATATTATCAACCAACCAACAAACATTGATCCCGCGGTCATTAACCAAATAATCTATGATCCAGCCATCTCTGGGTTTGTTTTGCAACACTAAGCATAGCCGAGCGGAAGGATTGTGTAATCGATACCTATATTCGTACAGCTGAGATACTCCCTTGCGAATCTGGCTAATATAATTTGTACTTGTAGTTGTCTTTACCTCAAATAAATAGTCATTTCCGTTAAGAGCTGCAAACAAATCGATATAGACATTACTCGTTGGCGATGAGCCTGACAAAAGCAAATGGGCATTTATCATGTGTATCATTCGCTCATGCTCTCGGTTAGCCTTTTCTCTAATTACAATAGAGGATTGAAGATCCACAATATGTGCCGCTGCGACAGCATATTGTGCGCGTTCATGGTATGAGTATTCTGACATCGCCGGAAACGAAGTGGCGGTAACTGGTAAATGATTTGCGCCTTCGAGCCCGGCAATAGCCGTAGCGTCATCAGCATCTGTATTGTCAAATAAAATTGTTGCTCCGGCAATGGTCTGAATCGTTAATAACGGTAGTCGGGCTCCGTCATAATAAGTGCCCCATGCCTGAGAAATAATTGTATCTGTGAAGGCGTGCTCTTCAAAATGAGTATACAAAGGGTCGAAAGCGGGAAAATGGTCCTCTATCGCAGCAATTGCCTTAATCTGATAATAGGTTGTTGCAATGTTTGAGGGATTGACCTTTAATCCCGTTCTTGTGCGGACAAACAAACCAGTTTGCTCAAAAATGTGGAAATTTCTTTTGAACTTTGTTAGTTTATCGGCCACCCAATCGGGCTTGCGTATTGTAGCGTATGAATCAATTGCAGCCGATATGGAAAATAATTCTGGGTTGAACTGTTGGTTTATACTATCATCGTTAAATAGCATAAACAGCGTAGAGTAGCTGATCTCGACATCCTCCAGAGAAATATTACGTATTTCGTGCATACACATTACAATACGGCAAGTCAAGCGGAAAGGGACAATTCGCACTTTGTGGCGAATCTCATTTTTTGTGTCGTCCCGAACATTGGCCTGAACTCGCATTGTCCCGTTAGGTTGCATAGCGCACCCAGCTCCGTTTGGATATTGAAATAAAGCCATCTGCAAAGCGCAGAAGGTTGCCACATCCGGTTCCGCTGTGCAAAGAAATTGTTTAGCGGCATCTGTAAGTCGTATACGCCAAGTGCCAGCAATATTTGTGAGCCGAAAGATTCCTAAGTAAGTGCCGTAGGCACCAAATTCATCACGGAAATTTGATGCATCGCGAACAGCATATGCCGAGCGACCGCTCATCGTTTCAAACATCTCGCTGAGTAGGGAACGGTCATAAACCTCGTTATCGAACATTTCAAAAATGTTTGCGATTTCCAAAATGTAAGCATGCCACTCTACGTGAGAGCTCTCAATTTTATTTGACAAGAACTTTGTCATGACTGGATTTTGAGGTAACGCCATTTTTCCACCTTCAATCGATATTGTATGGAGATATTGTATCACAGTTTTTAATCGGTGAATAGCCGCAATTTGGCAATCGATATTCCTGAACGATGCCATTTGAACCCTTAAACGAACTTGATAAAAATGAACGATTTTAAGCCTGGGTGCAAAATGCAATCACCCTCAATCTCCCAAAATACAAAAATGCCGTCCATAAAGCAATTCCCACGGACGGCATTTTCTATAAAGTTCGCAAAAGCCCAGGATTCAAGCACTTTTGCGGGTTCTGGACAAAAGGATAAGGACTCCGGCATTGTATCAATACCAGAGTCCTTATGTGGTTGCGGGGGACCACAACATAGTTTACCTGAAATCCTATTTTACTACTTCACGCAGCCATGACCGTCAAACATCGTCAATAATAGCCACATCTATATCATGGCGCTGGCATACAGCGTCTATCTCCGCACCATGGCACACCCCGCCGCCATAGCTGAATAGATCAGCCCCGACCATATCGAAGATTGCAACACGGCGGGCAGACTGCCGCAACTGTTTACGGAGTGCTGCAACACGGTCTAAAAATCTGCTCATGAACCTAACCCCCTTTCCTTCATAAGCTGTTCCAGTTCGCACAGCCGCTGCTCCTGCTCGTCTGTGCGGATCGCACTTAGAATGCTGTTGCAGGCGTACATGATGGCATTCGCTTGCTTAGGGTCTACCTCATCATTCAAGACCATGTTGGCAATGCGGGCAAGAGATTGCCGCACATCGCGTGGGTTTGACAGCTTTAATCTTTTCTTGCTCAATGTATATTCACCTCTTCTTGACTAAAGAGCAACAGGGCGCACAAGCTACTGCCTGCACGCCCTTTCTGGTTATGCCGTTGTTCTTGCTTGATAATAAATTCCTTTTGCCTTATTGTCCAGAACAAAAGCATCATAGCAAATGCGACCCTCAACAAGATTGCCGCTGATAAACGGCGGGTCTTGGTGCACCTTGAAGTCTTCCAACTTGGTAGGGGCTACAGTTGCAACCGGGTGTGCAATCATAAACCCGAAATCACTTGGCAAGCGAGCAGACGGGATTTTCAGCACGGTAAGCCCATCCAGATTTGCAATTACGCCCTTAACCCGCATATCGTTACCAATATCGGTTTCCATCGTAATGTCGCTGCATCGCTTCATCAGAAGATGCACAGCAGGGGTCACTACTAGCACACGACCGCTTTCGGGTACTTCCGCATCATCCATCGTCTGGTTGGCGGCGATAATCGCATCATAGATATTATCAGAGGTCAAAGCAATAGCATCGGGCTTTGTGCCAGCATTCTCGCACATTACCCCATAGACATAAGCGTCTACCTCTGGAATCACAACCTCACGGTTCTGGCGCCCCAACGCAGACGCTGCCTGTACCTGCTGTCCTGTTTCGTCAACGTCCAGTTTGTCAATCGGGAAGGTAAAGCTGCGGTCTTGCGTCAAGGTCATTTCCTGCGTGGTTGCGCTAAGGTTCGTTAATGCACCGTAACGGCTGGGGTTCGTGCCCACACCGCTTCTGTCGTAGTCGTTCATCGCCGATGTGCCGACCTTATAAATCTTAATCGTATGTGCGCCCGTCCAATCAAAATCCTGGTTGGTGAGCAGGCTCTTTTTGCTTTCTGTCGAAAACTGTTCATCCACAAATGGTAGAAATTGTGTTACAAGTTCAATCGCCATTTATACCGCCCCCTTTTCATTTTTCGGAAGTCCAAAGGCTTTGCGCAGTTTTTCCATGTAGGCAGCCCAATAATCGTTAGATTCCATTGGAAGTGTGCCATCCATCGCAGCCTTGATAAGTTCCAAAGCCTTTTCCAGTGCTTCCGGGCTTGCTACATTCAAAGCGTCTGCCAGCACAACAGGAAGGTCCATCTGCTGCAGCCGTTCTTTTGCAGTGACCAGAAGCTCACGCTGGGCAAGCTGCTGCTCCCGTTCGTCAAGGGCAGTTTCTAGCCGATACCGTTCACGGGCAAGGCGTTCGCCGACAATACGGTTTAATTCTGCCTGGTTAAAGGCTTTACCCGCATTGGTAGGCGTAGGGGTTGTGTTGTTCATGTGAGTACCTCCGTTTAACGTCCGAGTGGACTAAATAAAATAAAAAGGCATGAGAACAGCGGTTAAACTGTTTCCCATGCCTTTGTTCAAGACTAACCCTATAGGGCGGTACTCACGCATTTTTATTTATTTCTATTATACCACATCCTGCAGAGGGGGTCAAGTGCTCTAAAGCCTTGATTTATAAGGGCTTGACGGCATTCGTACTTGCCAGATAGATGTGCTTATGCGGCGGGTGCTTGTCCGATTGCCGCACCTTAAAGCGGTTGCCATTCATGCCCTGTACAGCGTCCACAATGCGCTTGGCGGCTTCTGCTTCGTGTGGTTGGTAGCTGATGGTTAATTTCATACAGACACCGCCTGTGCTGCAGCCATGCCCCGAGCGTGTGCGCCTTGTATTGCTTTCTCTGCAAAGGTGAAAAACTTTTGAAGGCTTTCGGTCGGTTCTTTGCCGTTCTCTTCACGATAGAAAGAAACAAATTCTTCTAACGTGGCGTGTCGATGGGGCTTGCCCTGCTTCCCGTCACGAAAAGCATCTTCCAAAAGCGGCTGCATAATTTCCCGAACATCATCTTTTGTCATTGCATTATACCTCCAGTTGTCGTATAATTAAAGTGTTGTTTATTGCCCATTTTGGGGCTTGCCGTCTGGTGTTGGTAGCACTGGACGGCTTTTTCTATGTCCAAAATCAGTACCCTTTTGCGGTGTTGCCTTAGGATTCGGGGTCGGCAATGTCCGCCTGCATATTGATGATTTCCTCCAAGGTGTCACGAAAGCTTTCCACCGCTTGCAGTCGTTCACCGAAGTTCTCGAACCATTCTGAGACATCTGCTTGCATATTCTGGATTTCTTCGAGGGTATCGCGGAGGTTTTCCACCTGTTGCATTTGTTCGTCTGTAATTCTCATTTTTAATTATCCTTTCGTCTGGTTGCTGTTGCAGAGTGCGCAGCAATTTTTGTTGTAGTTGTACCATGCGCAAGTGCCGCCTTGGCATTTTACGACGGTATCACCCATGATAGAGAGCAAAGGGCAAATGCGCCCGATCGGTTTTTCCCGCTCTGTCAAGTCTTATCACCCCCTCCCGTTGGCGCAGGCTTTATGCTCTGCAAAATATCGACTTTCTTGACGGGCTTTTTGCGAAAGGCACCCATGCCCACTGCCACACCATGCTTTAGCATTCGCTTTGTGTTTCTCACGTCGTGAAAATTCTTTCCCACAGTAAAAGCTCCTTTTCGGATTTGTTGAAAATTGAGGGGGTGATTGGGATATAAAACGCTATACCTTTCCTATAATGTTGTTTTGGCAATGTGGTACTGCGTATATTCTCCTATATCCTATATTTTTATTTTATATAAGTTATAATCTACCCTATCCACCTAAGAGCGAAAAAAGCGTTGAAAAACAAGGCTTTTCGTTGGGTGGGTGGTGTGCTGTCGAGCATCCACGGCTTTACACCTTACCCACCCACTGGTGTCCCACCCTCGGATGTATCCACCTGCGGCATATTCACCCCAAGTAAATCAGCGCTGTATCTCCAAGGTGGTAGAAAATAAACTGTTCTGCCGTGGACGGTATGCGGGTTAACCTGCGGGTATTCTTCTGAAAGACGTTTCAATATTTTCCCGACTATTCGGGAATCGACTGAATCCCTCATTAAGGCGGCAATGTCGGAGGATAGGGTTGTTTTCCATTCCGAAAGCGGGGCTGCGAAATCGAGATGATCACGTATTTCAATTTCACCTTTTACGGGTTCTATGCGTTTTCTGTTCACTCGTTCCAGCTGTTGCCGTTCGTCTGGCGTAAGACGGAAGCCCTGCGGATTGCCCTTGAACAGCAGTAACACTTGCGCCCAAAGCTGTTGCAGCCAACAGCTATCAAGCCCTCGCATTCTGGCAAGATCCATATGTCCCACTGTGAGAACCCAGAAACGGCGGTTTCCGGTATCGTCTTTCAGAAATTCCGCTCTATTCACGGTTGCGCCAAAGGCTGCGTAACGAGGGCGCAGTGTCGCAGTAATCTGCCGCCTGCGGGGTCTGTGGCATGGTGGGAGTATAGAAACTTGCCGTCATCGTACAGCACCGCACCGCCCGCCGTAGAGCCTGCTGTGAACGTGTATCGGTCTTGTATGTCGCACTGGTCATAGACACCGGGGAGCAGTTCCGACATTGCCCGCGGCACATCGTATACCCTGCAAAACGTGCCAATGATACCGGTCTTTTCGGTCGGGTCTGTCTGCCGGGCAACTTCTCGGTGCAGGCTTTCACCCTCGCCTGGGAATCGGTACCACGTTGTAGGGTCTTGCCAAGTTGGGACGCACTGTTGCAGCATAGCATCAACATCAAGCGTTCCCGTCTCATGGAACACTTGGAACACCGGCGTTATATCAGAGCAATGCGTTGCCCAGTACATCAATCTTGTAGATTCTACCGTTGTACGGTCAAACCAAGTCAATTCGGGCTGAATTAGATGCGCAAGCCATCGTGTGATAGGCTCGTATGCGTCCGCTGGCAAATCATGATTAAACGGGATAACCACACGCAAGCGTGGGGCTTCCGGGGCGTGCTTGGCTGTGCTGTGCACAATCGCCATAACGCCGATACTAGAACAGCGCAGCAGCACATCCTCTGTGCTCGCGGGTGGTAGGTTGTCCAGATCGAGCACCGCCGCACTGCGTGTAAGAACACTGCCGTTTTTGCGCCTGCCGCCGTTCAACTCGCCAAGAAGATAGCCGCCAACGTCTTTTAGCTCGTCCTGCGTGGGTTTCTTGAGCGCTAGATATTCCGCGCGGGTGCAGGGCAGCGTCTGCGAATTACTCAGCCGCTGTGCAAAGTCCTGCAGCGTCATTGGCGTACGCTGCCACTGCACCGCTTTTCTATTGTTTGCGGTGTAGATTGTCAAAGGGGAGTGTATCAATCTGCCGCCCCCTCTCCAAAAATTGCATCAGCACCGAACTTTTCAAGTAAGAACCGTGCAATGACATCGGCAGGGACATCCACATATTCATCTGCTACCCGTACAGGTTCACCATTCACAATGCGATATGTAGCCGTGATAGGGATTCTGCACATATTGTATTTATCTTCCACGATTTTAGTCCTCCATGATGTCTGTTACGTCTACGGCCAGTGCTAGGGCAATCTTGCCAGCGGTCGCAGGGTTGCAAGACTTCCCGTTCACGATATACGAAATAGACGTCTTGGAAATTCCTGAACGCGCTGCAAGGGCTGCTTGACCCATACCTAGACGCGCCATGTACAGCATTATTTTTTGTTTATTGAGTTTCATTATGTCACCTCCGTTCACTCACTTTAATTGAGTCTATAATACTCGTTTTAATTGAGCCTGTCAAGAAAAATGTTGAATTTTATTGAGCATTGATGTAGAATACACTCATGGAGGATGATAGAATGCATTACGCTGAAGATATCAAAAGAGCCCGAAAGGCAGCGAATTTGACACAAAAACAACTTGCAGAAGCCATAAATAAAAGTTTTTCAGTAGTACAAAAGTATGAATTAGGAATTACAGCCCCGCCGGTAGATGTGTTACAAGCTATTGCCAGCGCGTGCGGAACGTCATGGAGTGCTTTTTTCTATATCGACCCGAATGATCCAGATGACCAGAAATATTTTTCTAGGTATATTGAAAACGAAAAAGTGGTATTGCCGGAACTTGTTTCTGGCGAAAATATGATTAGCAATTCTATAAAAGAAGATTTATTACACTGTTTCAGTCGACTTAATGAAAAAGGGCAATCTACTGCCGCTGAGCGCGTATGCGAGTTGACCCGGATACCTGAGTATCAAAAAGATTCTACTCAAGAAGAATAACCTCGTACCGTCTGGTACGCCCCCGCACTAAATTTCGTGCAACCCCTGCTTGGAATATCAAGCACCCTCCTGCAAATTTGCAGTACCCTGTTTCAAATTTGACGCACCCCCGAAATTTAGGGTCTACTCAAATCTGAGGTGAGCGCAAAATTGCGCCGTCCGATTTCGGACAGCTGAAAATTGAGCTCTCCCCAAATCTGGGGGCAGCGAGCTCATTTTTGAGAACGCTTAACCCGCTAAAAGTTCAGCCGGTTGGTCTGTGACAGCGCTGTCGATAACCAAACCGACAGCGCTGTCACATTGATATAAAATAAAAAAGGATACTCACAAAATGAGTACCCTTGGTTTTCTATACCCGAAATGAGGTGATAAAGTGCAAGAACAGACTATGACAGCCGCCATTTACGCGCGCTATTCATCGGACAAGCAGACAGAGGAAAGCATAGACGCACAGGTGCGCGCCTGCCGAGAGTACGCAGCACACCACGGGTTTTCTATCGTGGGCGTGTATGCGGATGAAGCCATCAGCGGCAAGGGAAGCAAGACCGCCAGCCGTAAACAATACCAGAAGCTGCTAAAGGATTGTGACAAGGCGCTGTTTGATGCTATACTAATACACAAGTATGACCGCATCGCCCACAACCTTGGGGAGCACGTCAATCTTGAAACCAAGCTGAAGGACAAGGGCGTGCAGCTGATTGCCACGGCGCAGGATTTCGGCAATTCCAACGAATCAAAGATTATGCGTGCTCTAATGTGGTCGTTGTCAGAATACTACATCGACAATCTGGCAGCCGAAACCAAAAAAGGCTTGAAAGAGAGCGCACTCAAGGGGCTGCATAATGGCGGCTATGCTCCGTTTGGCTATGACGTGGTGGACCGTAAGTACATCATCAATGATTTAGAAGCTGGCTATGTGCGCAAGCTGTTTGATGCAGCCACGCACCGCACAGGCTATAAGCAAATCCTACAGGAAATGCAGGACGCAGGCATTACCGGCAAGCGTGGCAAGCCCCTACGCTATACACAGGTATACGAAATCCTGCG
This sequence comes from Intestinibacillus sp., assembly GCA_963663775.1. Classification (GTDB taxonomy): domain Bacteria; phylum Bacillota; class Clostridia; order Oscillospirales; family Butyricicoccaceae. Next base: position 1,312,681 of record OY760624.1, read on the forward strand.
CAATGAGAAATACACCGGTGTTTACACCTACAGCCCCAATGAAGAGAAGGACAGGGCTGCAAGGCGGGACAAGCCGAACGCGATCAGAATAGAAAACGCCCTGCCGACCATCATCAGCAAGGCGCAATTTACGGAGGTGCAACAGATTATGTCAGAACGCAAACAGACAGGCAGAAAATCCAATTATCTTTGCAGTGGTCTTGTTTATTGTGAATGCGGGGCAAAGATGCACGGCATGACCTCAAAGCGTAAAGGGCATGAATATAAATACTTCACGTGCTCCGGCAAGTGTGGTGCGCCCGTTCTGCACATGGAAGAAGTGGACAAGGCAGCCGTGGACTATCTGCACGACCTTCTTTCCCCAGAGAAGCAAACCCGCATAGATGCCGCCCTGCGCAATTACAGAGCAGGGGAAGGTAATCGCATGATCGAGTTCAAAGACGCACTGAAACGGCGTATGGACGAGAAGCAGGGGCAGTATGATGCACTCATGCGTAACCTTTCCAGTGCCGCCCTGCCTGCGGAGGTCGTGGCAGACATCGGGGAGCAAATGCGGGACATCAAGGCAGAGATTGAAACCCTAAAAACGACAGAACCGCCCAAGGACTTCACTACCGAGCAAGTACATGCTTGGCTGGAATCCCTTAGAGCGGCACCGGATGATAAGGCTATCCATCTGCTAATTGAACGCATCGACATAAAAAATAAGACGGAAATTAACATAACGAGTACGTTAAAATCCGTCTTAAGTAAAACTGGTTGCGGGGGCAGGATTTGAACCTACGACCTTCGGGTTATGAGCCCGACGAGCTACCGAACTGCTCCACCCCGCGATATTCGTGTTTGAGAACTTCATATGAAGTATATTTATAATACCATGCAGAAGATAATTTGTCAAGGAAAATTCACAGAATTATTTTATAAAATAAACCGAGCACTCGTCAGTTCAAATAGAACAAACCGGATACGGCCATTTGCATAGAGCGTTGCCGTATCCGGTTTCTATTACAGCAGAGGAGTGGTTTATAGATTATGGACAGCCAAGGAAACAAAATTGATAAGGAATAAAATGGTTGTTCCATACATAATCGGGTGGATTTCTTTATATTTTCCATTGATAAGTTTGATAAGAACATAGGTAATAAAGCCCATTGCGATGCCAATGGTAATGCTATAAGCAAACGGCATGAACGCAACCGTGATGAATGCCACTGCCGCATCTTCAAAGTTGTGCCAGTCAATGTCTGCGATGGATGCAATCATCAAAATGCCGACTACAATGAGTGCTGGAGCCGTTGCGCAAGATGGAATAATACCGATAATCGGTGAAAGAATCGTGCAAAGTGCAAACAATGCTGCAGTGACAACTGATGCTAAACCAGTGCGACCTCCTTCGGCAATGCCAGCAGAGCTTTCCACAAATGCAGTGGTGTTGGATGTGCCGAAGAAAGAACCGACAATGGTAGCACTCAAATCTGCAAACATCGCACGGTCTAGGCGGGATTTAATGCCCTTGTCATGCAGCAGCAGGCTCTCATCTTCTGCATCAAAAATACCTGTTCGGCGTCCGGTTCCAATCAAAGTGCCCAAGGCATCGAAAATATCCGTTAAAACGAAGCCGATAATGGCTGTGAATGCCAAGAGCATACTGCTCTGCTTGGTAAACAAACCGACAAAATCAAATTGGAAGAACGTGTACTGAATCGATGCGATGGAATTGCCGATGGCTGCGGGAGAAATGGAGATGCTGGAAAAGAACTGTGCCGCCGTTACGCTTTCATCAACCGATGGGAAGAATGCGTGCGGTGCCACGCCTGCGGCAATCTCTGCCATGCACAGCAAGGTGGTTGCAACAATACCAATCAGCACGGCACCCTTAACCTTGCGCACCATTAAAATCAAAATAATCGCAACACCAATCAGCGCAAGCTGCACGGAGGGGCTGGAGAAATTCACGAGTGCCGGAACAGCAGATGCGTTTGCAACAACGGTGTCACCATAGATAGCATAGTTGCCGGGGTCAATTGTAAACTTTAGCAGTCCTGCGTCTTTAATGCCGATATATGCCACAAAAAGCCCAATGCCCCCGCCAATTGCGCTTTGCAGCAGCGGCGGCAGTGCACGGATAATCATTTTGCGAAGCCCCGTCACTGTAATCATGATGTTGACCACACCGCAGATGAGCACCATTGACAAACCTTGCTGCCAAGTGAAGCCCATCACCCCACAAACGGTGTATGTGAAAAAGGCGTTTAGCCCCATTCCAGGTGCGAGTGCATACGGCACATTTGCAAACAGTGCCATGACCAATGTGCCGACGACAGACGCAATGATTGTAGCGATAAAAATCGCCTGCACATATACTGCATCTCCGTTACCGATGACATTGCTCAAAATGGCAGGATTCACAAAAATGATATACGCCATTGTGAAAAATGTGGTAATGCCTGCAATGACTTCTGTCTTGACAGAGGTACCATATTTTTCTAGCTGAAAAAATTTTTCCATTGTTTTCCCTTCCTTTTCCTTGTTTTCAACGCTTGTGTCAAGCGTATAATGTCTAATTATAGGTGAAAAATCTTTGGAAATCAAGAATAACTCACAAATCACTTTTTTTTCAAAACCGCTGCCCTTAGATGCGTGCATATGATGTGGACTACAGGGCAAAAAATTTGACTTTTGGGCGGTGCAGGCATATAATGCAGTTATATTTAAAGTATGATTAGAACGCTGAAAGTTTTACAAAGTTAAGCTGGTTCAGGTGTTCTTTTGGTACATTGTGAACAGATAAAACGCCAAATAAAGAGGAGATACCTATGGAAACCATGCAATGCATTCAAACTCGCCGCAGCGTTCGTAAATTCCAAGCGCAAGCACCGGAAAAAACCATCATGGAGCAGTTGGTTGCTGCTGCAGCCTGTGCACCAAGCTGGAAAAACACCCAGATTGCACGATATATTGCCATTACGGACCCCAAAATCAAGCAATTGCTGGCAGACACCTGCATGCTGGATTTTAAATTCAATCAAGAAACGGCAAACGCAGCCCCCGTGGTGGTTGCGATGACGATGGTGGAAAAGCGGTCTGGATATGAGCGGGACGGCTCTTTTTCCACATCGCAGGGCACGCACTGGCAATCGTTTGATGCTGGGATTGCGGCGCAGACATTTTGCTTGGCTGCACATGACCTAGGGCTGGGAACGGTCATCATGGGCGTGTTTGATACCGAAAAAGTGGGTGAGCTGCTTTCCGTTCCGGAGGGACAGTCTTGTGCGGCATTGATTGCCCTTGGCTATCCTGCGGAAACGCCGCAGATGCCCAAGCGAAAAACCGTGCCGGAACTGGTGACATATCAATAAAAGCTGTCCGTGAACCGAGGGTTCTTCCAAATCCTGCTGCCGCATGGCTGTGCTGCGGTGTTTGCTGCAGGCAGCCATGGCATCGGATATGCTCTGTACACAACAAAGCATCGAAATGAGTTGGTTTCGGTGCTTTTTGTGTTAAAAAGGCAAAACAGCATGAAAAACCGCAAGTTGCACTGGAGGTCGTATGAAAAACAATGCACTCATTTCCATTGGTGAAATGGCAAAAATGTACGAAATCACCACACAAACACTGCGCTATTATGATAAAATTGGTTTGCTGCATCCGGCTATCATCAATCCCGAAACCGGCTATCGCTATTATGCGCTTCGGCAGTGTTTGATTCTGGATGTCATTTTATATTTGAAATATATTGGCACACCCTTGGAAGAAATTATTCATTTAATCCAAAATGGACAAGATTCGGTGGAGCATCTGCGTGAAATCCTGCGCAGCAATCAGCAGGCGGTGGCTGACAAAATCAAGGCATTGGAGCAGACAGGGCGGATGATTGACATCAAGCTGGCACAGCTGGAGCAAATGGAGCGGGTCAAAGGCTTTGGCGAAGTGTACTACAAAACCCTGCCGGCACGGCATGGGCTTTGTGTTTATGCGGAAGAGCCAAGCTATACCAGCGAGCATCCGGAATATCAAGAAAACCTGCGCACGCACGATGTGCACTATGCGGCGCGCATCTTGACGGCCATCATCGAACGCAGTGATTATGAGAACATCGAGTGTGAATGGGGTTTTTTCGGTTCGTCTGCAAGCACACTGCAAAAGGAAACCATGCCCAAATACGACGGCTATTTTTCCATCACCAACAATCCGGAGCTGGACAGCCAGTTCCCGCAGCACACCTTCCAGATACCTGCGGGTGAATATCTATGCACGACCTATCGTGGACAAATGTTCGCAAATGCGCAGGCACATGCCTTGGTGTATGAATATGTCACAGCGAATCAAATTGCGCTGGAAGGCTTTTTTTATGACGAGCCGCTGTACAGCGGGTATCTCACACCCAATCGAGATGATTATATCATGGAGATTAAATTTTTAACTAAATCGAAAAATTAGATAATTTAATAAAGTTTTACAATGTAAAAATATTAAATTATTCGGAATTTTTCTTTTTTCGAAAAACGCTATTGACCTTATAGCAACAATAAAGTTTATAATAACGCCATAAACAATAGAAATTGTAATTCGAGTATCTTTGTAAGTACTTATATTGCTGACAATGGCGTCTGCATCTCTCATCGGATTGCAGACGTCTATTTTTATGCATTATCATAACAGAGGGGGAATCAAACCAAATGGATTTTACGTATCACTTGCCCGTTAATTTGATTTTTGGTGCAGGAAAAGCCGCGCTTATCGGGGAAGAAACCGCAAAATACGGCAAACACGCACTGATTGTCACCGGTTTCACCAGCACAAAGAAAAGCGGCTTGCTCGACCGTGCAATGCAGCAGCTTGAGAAGTCCGGCGTACAGTATACCTTGTTTGACAAAGTGGCACAAAATCCGCTGACCACCACCGTGGAAGAAGGTGCCGCATTGGCTCTGGAGCAGGGCTGTGATGTTATTTTAGGCCTTGGCGGCGGCAGCATCATGGATGCGGCAAAGGGCATTGCGTTCCAATGCAGCAATCCGGGCGACATCAGCGACTATATTTACGGCAAGAAATTTGGACCCACAGCACTGCCGCTGGTATTGGTGCCAACCACCTGCGGCACCGGCAGTGAAGGCAACCATTTTGCCGTGCTCACCCATCCGGAAACCAAGGACAAGAAGTCCCTGCGCACGGGCGCCATCTTTGCAAAGGCTTCCATCATCGACCCAACCCTCATGATGACCATGCCCAAGCACATTGCGGCATCGGTTGGATTTGACGCACTGTGCCACTGCATGGAGGCGTATACTTCCCGCATCACAAGCCCCTTGGTTGAAATTCAAGCGTTGTATGCGATTGAACTTTTGGCGAAGAATTTGCGCCGTATGGTAGAAGACCCCACCGATTTGGAAGCATTCACAGCGGTTTCGCTGGCAAGCACCATCGGCGGCATGAGCATTGGTGTGGCAGGCGTGACCCTGGCACATGGTATGGAGCATCCGGCAAGTGGCCTGCGTGACATTGTCCATGGGCTTGGCTTGGCGGCATTGACACCGGTTATCATTGAGCGTTCCATTGAAGGCGCACCAGAGAAGTATGCACGTATGGCGCAGCTGCTCGGTGGCAAGGATGAAACCGACTGTGCGGACTGCATTCGCAAGCTGCTGGCAGACATCGGCATGGAAACCACGCTTGGAAAGCTGGGCATCCAGATGGAAGATGTGGATTGGATGACAGAGAACTGCCTGAAGGTTTCTGCGGCAGGCATTCAGTATAACCCTGTGATTTTCACAAAGGAAGAAATCGCCGATATTTATCGTGCTTGCATTTAAGGCAGCAGCACACAATTTCCACAGCATTGTTTGACGCATCGTCAGAAGACTATTTTTGCACGACCTTTCAAATTATCAAAGGAGATAATTTCCGCCCCTTACGAGGGGTCTGGTAGAGAATCTCCTTTTTTATTTGGGTTATTTTTAGAAACTGTATTCTTGCACCAACGTTTGCGAAGCAGAAACGACATTTCTGGTTGGTTTTTCGGGGTGCTGGGAGGACAGGGGCTTATATTAAGAAGGAGATGAAAGATATGAAGGACAAGAAGTTTGAACGCGTCCTCGGCAAAGCCGATATTTTTGCCTTGGCGTTTGGTGCGATGATTGGTTGGGGCTGGGTTATCTTAGCCGGCAACTGGATTCAGCAGGCGGGTACGTTGGGCGCAATGATTGCATTTGTGCTGGGCGGCCTGATGGTTGTTTTTGTTGGCTTGACCTATGCGGAATTGACCTCTGCTATGCCGGAATGCGGCGGTGAACATGTGTTCTCCCACCGTGCGTTGGGTGCAAACGGCTCATTTGTCTGTACATGGGCCATTATTTTAGGATATATCGGCGTGGTTGCGTTTGAGGCGTGCTCTCTGCCGAACGTGGTGGAATATATTGCACCCGGCTTCCTGCAGGGCTATATGTACTCCATAGCAGGCTTTGATGTGTATGGCTCTTGGGTTGCGCTTGGTGTTGTGGCTTCGATTCTGATTACAGTTGTCAACTTTTTCGGTGTCAAGAGCGCAGCATTCCTGCAGGGTGTTTTAACCGTTGGTATCGCAGCCATTGGCATTGCGATGATGTTCGGTTCGGGTGCTTCTGGCAGCATTGAAAATGCACAGCCGCTGTTTTACGGCGAAAAGAGTGCACTGGGCGGCATTCTTGCGGTTGCAACCATGACCCCGTTTATGTTCGTTGGATTCGACGTGATTCCGCAGGCAGCAGAAGAAATCAATGTACCGTTTCAGAAAATCGGTAAAATTATGATTTCCTCTATTGTAACTGCCGTGATTTGGTATATTATGATTATTGCAGCCGTTGCATATGTTCTGCCTAAGGAAGCAATGGCAGGCTCTACGCTGGTGGTTGCAGATGCGATGAAGGCAGCTTTCCATGGCAGCGATTTGGCAGCAAAGATTCTCATCATTGCAGGTATGGCTGGCATCGTTTCCAGCTGGAACGCATTCTTCATCGGCGGCAGCCGTGCCATCTTTGCATTGGCAGAATCACAGATGCTGCCGGCATGCTTTGCAAAGCTGCATCCGAAGTATAAGACCCCGACCAACGCAATTCTGCTCGTGGGCGTTTGTTCTTGTTTGGCACCGTTCTTCGGCAGAAAAATGATGGTTTGGCTGGTTGACGCAGGCAGCTTTGCTGTGGTTGTGGCATACATGCTGGTTTGTATTTCCTACATGATTCTGCGCAAGAGAGAGCCGGAAATGAAGCGTCCGTACAGCGTAAAGAACTGGAAGTTCGTTGGCACCATGGCAATCCTGCTGACCGTTATGATGGCGGCGTTGTATGTTCTGCCGGGCTTCTCCTCTGCACTGGTTCCGCAGGAATGGGGCATCGTGGGTGCTTGGGCACTGTTGGGTGTTATCTTCTACTTCTATGCAAAGAGCAAGTATCCGGCATTTGGACACCATGAAATCCGTGAGCACGAAGACGTTGTGCACACGCCATCTACCTAAGAACCTTTATTGTAGTTGACCGTTTCGTTTAAGAGTGAAAGCTGTCGGCACTCTGCACACGGCAGAGTGCCGACAAAATATGTAAGGAGAGATTCGTATGTTAAGAGAAGCATTGCCCAAGGTTATCACAGATACCCTGCCGGGTCCCAAATCCCAAGAGATGATTGCACAGCGTGCAGAAGCAACCCCAAGCCCGATTCGCTGCATTTATCCGGTTGTTATCAAGCGTGGGGAAGGTGCCATGATTGAAGACCTGGACGGTAACTACATCATGGACTGGGCAGGCGGCGTTGGTGTTTTGAACATCGGCTTTAGCCAGCCGGAGGTGATTGAGGCAGTCAAGGAACAGGCAGAACTGTATTTCCATGGCATGTTCAACATCGTTACCCATCCAGGCTATGTCAAGCTGGCGCAAAAGCTCAATGCCATCGTTCCAGTGGCAGGTGACCACATCAAGACCTATTTCGCAAACAGCGGTGCAGAAGCGGATGAAAATGCCGTGAAGCTGGCAAGAGCGTTCACTAAGCGTCCGAATATCATCGTATTTTCCGGTGCATTCCACGGCAGAACCCTGCTGACCATGGCAATGACTGCGAAGAAAGCATATGCAAACGGCCTCGGGCCCTTCCCGGACGGCGTATATCGTGCGGAATATCCGTACACCTACCGTGCACCGGAAGGCATGCCGGAAGAGAAGCTCGTTGAATATTATGTCAAGAGCATTTACAAAACCTTTGATGAGGCGACACCGGCAGAGCATGTTGCTGCTATGATTATCGAACCGCTGCAGGGTGAAGGCGGCTTCATTCCGGCACCGATTGCATGGGTGAAGGCAGTGCGCCAGATTTGTGACGAAAAGGGCATCTTGATGATTGCGGACGAAGTCCAGACCGGTTTCTGCCGTACCGGACGTATGTTTGCATCTGAATATTGGAAGGACGCAGGTGTGCAGCCGGACATTTTGACCGGTGCAAAGTCCATTGCAGCAGGTCTGCCCATCAGCTTTATTTCTGCACGTCAGGAAATTATGGATGCGCCGAAGCCGGGCACCATCGGCGGCACCTACTGCGGCAATCCGCTGGCGTGTGCAGCGGCACTCAAGACCATCGAGGTCATGGAGCGTGACAATTTTGCGGCACGTTCACAGGAAATCGGCAAAAAGGTCATGGAACGCTATCAGTCTTGGAAGGACAAGTATGACGTGGTTGGCGATTTCCGTGGCTTAGGCGGCATGATTGGTATTGAATTCGTCACCGATAAGGCATCCAAGACCCCAAATGCAGAATTGGTCAACAAGGTCATCAGCTATGCAATGCAGCAGGGTCTGATTATCGAAAATGCAGGCTTGTATGGCAATGTCATTCGTTTCTTGGCGCCGCTGGTCATCACTGATGCACAGCTGGAACGCGGCTTGGATATTTTTGAAGAAGCAATCAAGGCAAACATCTAAACAGACTTTTTATATAGTAAGGGAGATGCGGTCATGAAACTTGCAGATACAGGACTCAGCGCAGCAGAACTCAAAGAAATCGTCAAAACCTACATGATTGATACCTATGAGCGGTATGATTTTGTGGCAGACCATGCCGATGGCATGTACTTATATGACGAAGCGGGCAACGAATATTTGGATTTCTATGGTGGCATTGCGGTGAACAATGCTGGAAATCGCAATGAGCGTGTGGTTGCGGCGGTGAAGGAGCAGTTGGATGATATTATCCACACCTTCAACTATCCATATACCATTCCGCAGGCGTTGCTGGCAAAGCGGATTTGCGATACCATTGGCATGGATAAGATTTTCTATCAGTCCACTGGTACGGAAGCCAACGAGGCCATGATTAAAATGGCACGTAAATACGGCACAGACCGCTATGGTGCGCACAAGTATCACATTGTCACGGCAAAGAAGAGTTTTCATGGCCGCACCTATGGTGCGATGAGTGCGACCGGTCAGCCGGACAACGCATGCCAGCTGGGATATAAGCCTGTGCTTCCGGGCTTTACCTATGCGGATTTCAATGATTTGCAGTCCTTCCGGGATGCAGTAACAGAAGATACCATTGCGATTATGCTGGAGCCTGTGCAGGGCGAAGGCGGCGTGATTCCTGCAACGCAGGAATTCATGACAGGCATTCGTGCTCTATGTGATGAAAAGGGATTGCTGCTGTTGCTGGATGAAGTGCAGACCGGTTGGTGCAGAACCGGCAAGGTGATGGGCTTCATGCACTATGATGTCAAGCCGGACATTGTGTCTATGGCGAAGGCAATGGGCGGCGGCATGCCGATTTCCGCCATCTGTGCAACAAAGGAAGCGGCAGCTGCGTTCGGTCCCGGTGCACATGGCACGACCTATGGCGGCAACCCTGTGTGCTGTGCCGGTGCGCATGCACAGATTCAAGAGCTTTTGGAACGTGACCTTGCTGGAAATGCGGATAAAATGGGCGCTTACTTTATGGAAAAATTGCGCACCCTGCCGCATGTCAAGGAAGTACGCGGCAAAGGTCTTTTGGTTGGTGTGGAATTTGATGCAGACTATGGTCTGGACATCAAGCACGCATGCCTCGACCGCCGCTTGCTGGTGACACTCATCGGAAAGCGCATCATTCGCATGGTTCCCCCGCTGATTTTGACCCAAGCCGATTGTGATAAGGCTTATGAGATTCTGCTGGAAGCCGTGACGGAGGCCACAAAGGTATAGTTTTCCGCTGTTTAGCACCCCCATTTGTAAAATGACGAGCATCAAACGAGTGCTCCATCGTAGGAACAGAATGCGATGGGGCACTCGTTTTTTCATGACAGCGGTTTACCGCTTTTTGCATTGTGCTTGACAAGCGCACGGCGATATACTACACTTTCACTCAGTCATTGATACATCAGCATGGAGAATAAAGAAAAAAAGGGGAGAAAACCCATGGATGAAATGAATTATAAAATCTTACAGTGTTTAAAAGCCAATGCCAGAGCGAAAGCATCTGCCATCAGCAAGGAAGTGCACTTGTCGGTTTCGGCAGTACTGGAGAGAATTCATAAGATGGAGGCAAATGGAATCATCCGAAATTATACGATTGTGGTAGATGAAACAAAGCTGGGGAATCATACGAGTGCGCTGATGGAAGTTAGCCTTGACCATCCCAAATATTATGATTGTTTCACAGATGCCGTCCAAAACAACAAGAACATTGTGTCGTGTTATTACTTAACGGGGGATTTTGATTTTATGCTGCAAATCGTGTGCAAGTCCTCCAAGCATTTGGAGCAGATTCACCGCACGATAAAAAGTCTGGAAGGGGTATCCGGAACGAAGACATATTTTATCCTAAAGGATGTAAAAAACGGGGAGCTGGAGGAAAATGAGTTTGAATGATGCAAAAGAAAAATTTACGGCACAATAGATAAAAACAGAAAATTTTTCTGCGTGTTCTGATAAGATAAAAAAGTTTTGGCGTAATTCCTAAAAATCTTGAAAAATATAAAATTATCATATAATATACGTATAAACAAAGAAAAGAAACAAAATCATATATTTTTAGACAAAGAAGTCGAAGGGTTTTATTGTCTAAAAGTATGTGATTTTTTTGTTTGCAGGAAAAATGTTTAGGAGGAATCGTTGTGGAAAATTTAGGATATTACAACGGAGAGTATGATGTAATCGAAAATATGAAGGTGCCGATGAACGACCGTGTCTGCTATTTTGGAGATGGTGTTTATGACGCAACATACAGCAGAAATCACAAGATTTTTGCACTGGATGAACATATCGACCGCTTCTTCAACAGTGCAGGATTGCTGAAAATTAAGATTCCCCACACCAAGGAGGAACTCAAGGAAATTCTGCAGGATATGGTGCGCAAAGTGGATTGCGGCGAGCAGTTTGTATACTGGCAGGTTACGCGCGGCACGGGCATGCGCAATCATGCGTTTCCAGATGAAACGGTCAAGGCAAATCTTTGGATTACGCTCAAGCCCGCAACCATCAAGGACATGGCACAAAAGCACAAATTGATTACGCTGGAAGATACCAGATTCCTACATTGCAACATCAAGACGCTGAACCTGCTGCCAAGCGTCATCGCCGCACAGAAGACCGAAGAAGCAGGCTGTCAGGAAGCGGTGTTCCATCGTGCAGGACGTGTCACAGAATGTGCACACAGCAACGTGTCCATCCTGAAAGACGGCATCTTTCAAACAGCACCCACCGACAATCTCATCCTGCCGGGCATCGCACGAGCGCATCTCATCAAAATGTGCAAAAAATTCGGCATTCCGGTCAATGAAACACCGTTTACGATTCGAGAAATGATGGAAGCCGATGAGGTCATCGTCACAAGCTCCGGACAATTCTGCATGGCGGCGTGTGAAATCGACGGCAAGCCGGTCGGCGGCAAAGCGAGCGAGCTGGTGCAGAAGCTGCAGGATGCGCTGCTGCAGGAATATTATGAAGAAACCGATGTAAATGCATGATTGACATCACGTGACGGAGGGGTATCCTATGGACCAAAAACAATTGACCATCTTGAATGTGGGAGAAAACTTGGACAGCTTGATGAACTTAGACCCCAGAGGATATGGAGTCTGCAGAATTTTATACAGTGCATCCCGTGCGCATACAGGAGAGCCGTTGACCACCAACAGCGCCAAAAAGCTGGTAGAAACGGTCAAAGAAGGCGATTTTGTTTATATTATGACAGGCTTTGTGCTGCTTCCGTTTAAAAAGGCGGAAATGGACGGCATTGTCAGCTCCCTGCTGCTGGCAAGAGCCCTTATCAAAGGGTTTGGGGCAAAACCCGTCATCGTTTGTCCGGAGGACTGCATGGAAGCGGTGAAAAACTTAGCCTATGTCATGGGCGTACATTTTCAGCCGGATATCGAAAGCTTGAGAGAACAGCCGCTGTCCCTCACAGCAGTGGCATTTACCAAGGATGCCGCACAAGCAGAGGCACAAAGTGATGATTTGCTGGCGCAGGCAATGCCAAGCGCAGTTGTCAGCATTGAGTGCCCCGGTGCAAATGCCTTTGGCGAATATCATAATGCAATCGGCTTGAATGTCAGCGCATTGGAAGCAAAGCAGGATATTTTGTTTGAAAAGCTACAGAAAAAAGGCGTGCTGAACATCGCCATCGGTGATTTGGGGAATGAAATCGGCATGGGCACGATGAAAGCGCATCTGGAAGAATTCATTCCCTATGCGGCAAAGGGCAGCTGCAGCTGCGGATGCAAGGGCGGCATTTTGGCAAAGACCGCAGCAGACCATATCATCACGGCGACCGTTTCCGATTGGGGCTGTTATGGTTTGATTGCCGCACTGGCCTATCTGAAAAAAGATTTGAACATCATGCACACTAAGGAAATGGAAGAAGAAGCATTGGTGACGGCATCCAGAAGCGGCATGATTGATATGTACGGTGATTTGATTCCGGCAGTGGACGGATTTGGCGTGCCGATGAATTGCTCCATTGTCAACTTGATGCGGGAAACCATCCGATCTGCAATGGGTCTGGAAGAAAAATGTGCGACTTGGTTTGAAAAAGTACTCGAACTTGGATTCTATGGCGAAGAAGCCGAAGAAGCTTGTATCAAGCAGATTGTATAACCGAACGTGCGGGAACGAAGGGCATGTGCTCAATGGGGAGACAAGCCGTTTGTGTGTTCGTGCAGCAGGATAGAAAACGGTACTTAGCCTGTTGGCAGACCCAACGTGTGTGTCGTCTGCCAACAGCAATAGATGATAAAAAAGAGGGATACATATGGCGGATTCAGCTATGAAACCTTATGAAGTACGAAAATTGATACGGGAAGGCAAAATTACAACGCCAACTGCAGGCATGTGTCCGGGATATGCGCAGGCGAATTTGGTCATTTTGCCGCAGGAATTGGCATTTGATTTCTTGCTGTTCACGCAGAGAAACCCCAAAGCGTGCCCTGTTTTGGCGGTCAGCGATGTTGGCGACAAAACACTGCAATATTTGGGCGAAGACATTGACATCACGACGGATATCCCGCAATATAGAGTATATGAGGATGGTGTTCTCACAAAGGAATGCACGGATGTTGCAGATTTGTGGAGAGAAGACTTTGTAAGCTTTTTGATTGGCTGCAGTTTTTCGTTTGAATCGGAGCTGATAGAGGCGGGCATTCCCATCCGACATATCGAAGAAAATTGCAATGTCCCCATGTTTATCACGAATATTGACTGTACGCCTGCGGGCATCTTCCACGGAAAAATGGTGGTCAGCATGCGGCCGCTGGCGCATCAGGATATTGTCAAATCTGTGTTGGTCAGCGGAGAGATGCCAAAGGTGCATGGTGCGCCCATCCATATTGGTGACCCGTCTGTCATTGGCATTGCAGATATCAGCCGCCCTGATTTTGGGGATGCGGTGACCATCAAAGACGGGGAAGTGCCGGTGTTTTGGCCGTGTGGCGTAACGCCACAAGCGGTAGTCATGCAGGTGAAGCCCAAAATTGTGATTACACATGCGCCCGGGCATATGCTCATAACAGATGTAAAGAATATCGACTTACAATATTGAAATTAGGATAGTATGTGTGTAAGAGTGGTGAAAAAATGTACAAAGTGGATTTAAACTGCGATTTAGGGGAGAGCTTTGGAAACTATAAAATTGGGCACGATGCAGAAGTCATCAAGTTGATTTCGTCCGCCAATATTGCCTGTGGATTCCATGCCTCAGACCCGCTGGTGATGGCGAACACGGTGCAGTTGGCACAGAAAGCCGGTGTTGCGGTGGGTGCCCATCCGGGATTTCCTGACCTTGTGGGGTTTGGACGAAGAAATATGAACGTTTCCTTGCAGGAAGCCAAAGCCATGGTGCAATACCAAATCGGGGCATTAAATGCATTTTGTACGGCGCAAAATATCAAGATGCAGCATGTTAAGCCGCACGGTGCACTGTATAATATGGCGGCAAAGGATTTTGATTTAGCACGTGCCATTTGTGAGGGTATCTACGAAATCAATGCAGATTTGATTCTGTTGGGACTGAGCGGAAGCCAACTCGTCGCAGCAGCGAACAGTGTTGGACTGCAAGCCGCCAACGAAGTTTTTGCCGACAGAGCCTACAAAGAAGACGGTACGCTGCTGGAACGCAGCAAAGCAGGAGCGGTCATTGCGGATGAGGATGCAGTCATACAGCGTGTGGTGCGGATGATTACCGAGCATAAGGTGCAAGCGGTCACGGGCATTGACATTCCGATACAGGCAGACTCCATCTGTGTGCATGGAGATGGCAGCAAAGCGTTGGAATTTGTGAAAAAAATAAGCCGTGCATTTACAAACGAACAGATTCAGATGGAACCGTTGAGATAGGGTAGTGGTGGTATGGAGAAGTATCAAAGAACATATGCAAGCATCCATTTACATGCAATCAAACGTAATATTGATGCTGTGCGGCAAACTTTGCAGGCACATGTGAAGCTGATGGCAGTGATTAAGGCAAATGGATATGGGCATGGTGCCGTTGCCGTTGGGCATGCACTGCAAGATGCCGTGGACTATTTTGGCGTTGCCACCATAGAAGAAGCCATTGAATTGCGGCAAAACCAAATTACCGTCCCCATTTTGATTCTGGGTTATACGGCACAATCGCAATATGCCGACTTGGTGCAGTATGATATTACCCAAACGGTTTATAATCTAGAGATGGCAAAAGCGTTATCGGAATGCGCCGTGCAGCAGCATAAGACGGCAAAAATCCATATCGCATTGGAAACCGGCATGCATCGAATTGGCTTTGCGGTGCAGGAAGACAGTGCGGATACAGTGAAAGCGATTTCCCATATGGATGGCTTACTCGTGGAAGGGTTGTTTACCCACTTCTCTTGTGCAGATGAAGCCGATAAGACCTATTCCGATATGCAGCTGGAAAACTACAAGCAATTTTTGAAGATGCTAGCAGTGCGCAAGATTGACATTCCCATCAAGCATATCTGCAACAGCGCAGGCATCATTGACCTGCATGAAAGCCAGTTTGACATGGTGCGCAGCGGCATCATCACCTATGGACTCTATCCGTCTGATGAGGTACATCAAGCGTGCTTACCAATCGAGCCTGCATTGGAATGGAAAGCGCATGTTATCAATGTGTCCGAAGCGGACGAAAATTGTGGCGTCAGTTATGGAAAAACATTCATCACAACCGGCAAAACCAAGATTGCAACGGTTTCTGTCGGCTATGCGGATGGCTATATGAGAGCCTTATCGTCCAAAGGCAGGGTGCTCATTCATGGCGAATATGCGCCGATTATCGGCAGAATCTGCATGGACCAAATGATGGTGGATGTGACCCATATCAAGAATGTGAAAATTGAAGACGAAGTGACGCTAGTTGGCAAAGACGGCGAAAATGTGCTCACGATGGAAGAAGTTGCGGAAACGGCAGGCAGCTTCAATTATGAATTTGCCTGTGGCATTGGAAACCGTGTGAAGCGTGTGTATATCGATGGGGAATAGAAGGGGGTGTCAACTTGGGCGATACAGAATTTCATATTGCACAGACCAGTGAATGCTCTGCGCTTATTTCCTTTGCAGAGGAAATCAGCGAGCGGGTGAATCAAAAAGTCAGAATTTTGTGCGATTACTTCGAAGAACATTCCTTTGACGGATGGATAGAATGCGTGCCGTATTTCAACAGCGTTGGCATCCGCTACAATCCTATGCGGGTGAATCACCCTACGCCTTATGAAGCGGTAAAAGCACAATTGGAAGAAGTTTTAGAAAAACTGGATTTCGATTGCGCATATGAAGCGCATATTGTGGAAATTCCTGTTTGCTATGGCGGTGAAGCTGGACCAGACATCGAGCATGTTGCGCAGGTGCATCAGCTGACAGTGGAAGAAGTCATTGCACTGCACACACAGGGGAGCTACTTGGTGTATATGATTGGCTTTGCACCGGGATTCCCCTATTTGGGTGGACTTTCAGAGAAATTGCACACCCCAAGGCGGGAAACCCCCAGAACTGCCATTCCGGCGGGCTCGGTCGGGATTGCAGGCATGCAGACAGGGGTATATCCGATTGAAACCCCCGGCGGGTGGCAGATTATCGGCAGAACACCGCTCCAGTTGTTTGACTGGAACAGTGAGGCAAAGACCCTGCTGAAATGCGGCGATATTGCCAAATTTTATCCCATTTCATATGCGGAATACCAGAGATTAAAGGAAACAAAGTCATGCGTATAAGCGTTTTAGAAGGGGGGCTTTTCACGACCATACAGGATTTGGGGCGTGAAGGCTATCAGAAATATGGCGTGGTGGTCAGCGGTGCAATGGACAGCCAGGCGATGCAGCTTGCCAACCTTGCGGTGGGCAATGCAGAGCAGGAAGCTGTTCTGGAAATTACGATGATAGGTCCTGTTTTGCAACTCCCCAAGGGCAGTTTGATTGCCATCACAGGCGCGGATATTTCTCCTGCCATAGAAGGGCAAACCGTGCCCATGGGCAAAGCAATTTATATCCAGCAAGATTGCACGCTCACCTTTGGGCAATGTGTCCGTGGCTGCAGGGCATATTTCGCTGTTGCGGGAGGCTTTGACATTCCAAGCGTCATGGGCAGTAAAAGCACCTATTTGCGGGCGAAGATTGGCGGACTGGAGGGCAGGACACTGCAAAAAGGCGATGTGCTGCCGCTTGGCGAAAAAAGTGAACAGTCTGCTCGCATCGTGAAAAAGTTGCAGGGACAGGGTGCGGCAGGCGTTTTTGCAGGATCTCCGTGGCAGGTGGAATGTCCTGCGGCAGACCGTGCGGCGGAAACCGTGATACGTGTTTTTGAAGACCAGCAGACCCCGTATGTAACAGCAGACAGTGCACGAGCGTTCTTTGGAACCGTATTTACGGTAGACGCAAAGTCAGACCGCATGGGGTATCGGCTGAACGGGCCGAAGCTTGCTTTAAACGAAACCATCGAAATGATTTCCGGAGAGGTATCCTTTGGGACGATTCAGCTGCCGCCGGATGGGAATCCAATTATTCTGATGGCGGACAGAGCAACAGCAGGCGGCTATCCCAAAATCGCACACGTCATCGCCTGTGACCTTCCAAAACTTTCGCAGTGTAAACCTGGGGACAAGATTCGATTTGCAAAAAGCACACGCAAAGAGGCAGAGAAAGCATACATTCAGCGAGAAAAACACCGAGACGAGCTGAAAAAATCGATAGCACTGGCAAGCTTATGAAACGAACGCTTGGAGTACGGGGGACTTTATATGATTCATATCAGTGATTTGGAAACTATCATCCATCTTGTGGAAAAGCACAATATTGCACATTTTGAATTTAGTCAGGGCGATAGCAAAGTCGTTTTGAAAAAAGCGGATGCGGTGGCAGAGGTGTCTGTAGGGAACAATGACGTTCCACAAACCGCCAGCAAGGCGCAGCCGCAAACAGCAGAAACACTCACACAAGACGCCGCAGAGGAATTCGCCTATATCAAATCCAGCATGGCAGGCACCGTCTATCTGAAAAAAGAAGAAGACGCAGCGCCACTTGTCAAGCTGCAGGATGTGGTTGAGGCGGATACGGTCATTGCCATTGTTGAAGTGATGAAGCTGTTTTATGACGTGCAGGCGGGACTTGCTGGTGAAATTGTGGATGTTTTGGTGCAGGACAAGGAATTTGTAGAATATGGACAGCCTTTGTTTAAAGTACGGTTAAAGGGGTGATGCCGGATGTTTCAAAAAATACTGATTGCAAACAGAGGGGAAATAGCGGTTCGCATTATCAGAGCCTGCCGTGAAATGGGCATTGCCACGGTTGCAATTTATGCAGAAGCGGACAAGGAATCTCTGCATGTGCGCTTGGCAGACGAAGCCTATTGCATCGGAAAAGCTACCCCTAAAGACACCTATTTGAATATCCATGCCATCATCAACATTGCGCTGCATACAGGGGCAGAGGCAATCCATCCGGGATATGGATTCCTTTCGGAAAGCTGTGCATTTGCACAAGCGTGTGAAGACTTTGAGATTGTGTTTATCGGTCCGGATTATCATATCATCGACCAATTGGGTGATAAATCGAATGCGCGGGAAACCATGAAAAATGCAGGTGTTCCGATTGTCCCAGGCACAGACGGCGAAATTGACAATCCGCAGGAAGCCGTCCAAATTGCAGCGCAAATCGGGTATCCTGTCATTGTGAAAGCCAGCGCAGGCGGCGGCGGGAAAGGTATGCGGGTGGCACGCAATCCCGACGAACTGATTGCAGCCATCAAGCAATGCGAGAAGGAAGCAGAGAATTACTTTGGGAATGCTGCCGTGTATTTGGAAAAATATCTGGAGTTCACCCGACATATCGAGGTGCAAATCATTGGTGACCATCATGGAAATGTCGTGCATTTGGGGGAGCGAGATTGTTCCATTCAAAGGCGGCATCAAAAGCTAGTGGAGGAATCGCCGTCACCGGCGTTGGATGCTGCGCTGCGGGAACAGATGGGGCAGGCGGCAGTCAATGCTGCAAAGTCGGTGCAGTACAACAGCGTGGGCACGGTCGAGTTCCTGTTGGATGAACAGCAAAACTTCTATTTCATGGAAATGAACACCCGCATTCAGGTGGAGCATGGGGTCACGGAAATGGTCACCGGTGTGGACTTAATCAAAGAACAGATATTGGTGGCAGACAAGCAGCCCTTGTCGATTGCCCAAGCGGATGTCAACCTGCATGGCTGTGCCATGGAATGCAGAATCAATGCAGAGAATCCATATCAGGCATTTGCGCCTTCTCCCGGCACCATCAGCGGCTATATTGCGCCCGGCGGGATTGGGGTGCGCATCGATAGTGCGGCATATTGCGGGTATCGCATCCCCACGTTTTATGATTCGATGATTGCCAAAGTTATCGTGTTTGGCAGCAATCGAGAGGAAGCAATGCAGCGGATGAAGCGATGTCTGGATGAATTCCATATTGAAGGAATTCCCACAACCGTACCATTTCATAGGGCATTGATGGATAACGAAGTGTTCAAAAGTGGTATATTCAACACCAAGTTTTTGGAGATTCATGAAATTTTATAAAAAATTTTAAGAAAACTCTTTACAAATCACTATAAATACCAGTATAGTTATTATATAAATAAAGATAGTTATAAATCTATAATAGTAGGACAATGATGTCGAAGGTGTTGTTCTGTTGTTATGGATTTTTTTATTATAGTTTTGGGAATCTATAATAAAAAATATAATTAGAAAAAACAGTAGGAGGAAGAAAAATGGAAAAGTTTACAAACATCCTGTCGCAGATTGACAATGTTGTGTGGGGACCTGTGATGCTGATACTTTTGGTGGGCACAGGCATCTTTCTCACCATTCGGCTGAAGTTTTTGCCGTGGAGAAATTTGGGATATGCGCTAAAAAGTGTGTTTAGCAAAGAGGCACGCACCAGCAAAAGAGGCAAGGGCGATGTATCCCCGTTTTCAGCATTGATGACAGCGCTTGCGGCAACCATAGGCACGGGCAATATCGTAGGTGTTGCAACGGCGATGGTGCTTGGCGGACCGGGCGCATTGGTTTGGATGTGGATTTCCGCATGCTTTGGGCTGACCACCAAGTTTGCAGAATGTATGCTTGCTTTAAAATATCGCATCACAAACGAAAATGGTGAAATGTCTGGTGGCCCGATGTATACCATGAAGCATGCATTTAAAAACAAGAAATTCGGCAACTTTATGGGATTTTTGTTTGCACTGTTTACCGTGTTGGCGTCCTTCGGAATCGGTAATTTGACACAGGCAAACTCCATCTCCACCGCACTCAATACCACTTTTTCGATTCCGCTGGCGACAACTGGTGTGGTCATCACCGTGCTGGCACTTATCATCATTGTGGGCGGCATCAAGAACATCTCCAAGGTATCCGGTGTGGTTGTGCCGGCAATGGCAGCCGTTTACATGGCGGGCGGCTTAATCGTTATTTTGGGTAATATCGGCAACCTGCCTTCTGGTTTGGCTACAATTTTTTCCATGGCATTTAGCACACATGCAGTGGCTGGCGGTGTTGGTGGCACCATTATGGTGAGCATGATGCAGTCGCTGAGATGGGGCGTTGCACGTGGTGTATTCTCCAACGAAGCAGGTCTTGGTTCGGCGGCAATCACAGCGGCAGCCGCAACAACCGACCATCCGGTGCGTCAGGGTTACATCAACATGACGGGTACATTTTTGGATACCATCATTGTTTGCAGCATTACAGGTCTTGCGATTGCAAGCTCCGGCGTACTGGGCACGGTAGATGCCGCAGGCGAATTGGTGACCGGCTCTGCGCTTACTATTCTGGCATTTTCCACAGTGTTCGGTAAAATGGGCGGATTTTTCCTTAGCATCGCCATTGCGCTTTTCGCATTTTCCACGATTATCGGCTGGGAATATCACGGAGAAAAGGCATTTGAATATCTGGTGAAAAAGCCGAAGTACTGCATCATCTATCGTATTGTGTTCTCCTTAGTGGCGTTTGTTGGCGCAACCACAACGCTGGAAGTCGTTTGGAGCATCTCTGATATTATGAATGGTCTGATGGCAATTCCAAACCTCATTTCGCTGTTGGCATTGAGCGGCGTCATCGCAAAAGAAGTCAATGACTTCCAAAAGACCATTCAGCAGGAGAAAGCGGGCAATGCCATGGTCATGGCGGCCGTTGCACAAAATGAGGACGAGGAAGAAGAGAAGGCGGGATAAGGGGTTTTACACCAAGGCATCCAGAACGGGTGTATCGCTTCTGAAGCGATTACAGAAGTCATTTGCAGTACAGAAGCATCCACTTGTTATATTCATCTAAATTGGTTATTCCCCCTCTTGTTTTCTTTGGAAAATCGGAGGGGGAATTTTTCGGTTGCAGCAGAGTTTTTTCTTGACTTTTCCTGTTTTCATAGGATATAATACAAAAGAAAATATTGGGTGCGTATAATGGTTCAGCACGAAACTATGAGAGTAGTTTCGTGCTTTCTTTTTTACGCTGCAACAAAAATGGAGGAAAAAAACGATGGAATTTCATCAAAAGCTTCCCCGCAACAAAAAAGAGTTTTTGCTGTTTATGGGTGTCATCTCTGTGCTGTCCGTCAATATGATTGCCCCACTGATTACCTGCTTTGAAGTGGGGTTTCATTGGCGCACTTGGGCAGATACGCTACACGTCATTCCCTATCTCTGGCTGGCGATTATTGCACTGGTGCTGCTTACAGCTAGACCAGCAGAATGGATGACGGCACAAATTGTGAAGCACGATGACAGTTTTGGGGCACAGATTACGATACATATTTTGTGTACTGTTTTGCTCATGTCAATGTTCTTGACGGTTATCGGTACTTGGATTGGCAGTCACCATGTCAGTACGGATGCTATTCGTCTGTTCTTCTACAAATGGCCACGTAATTTTTCCATTTCATTCTTTGTAGAGGCATGTATTGCACAGCCAATTGCACGCAGTATCATGAAAAATCTACATGGGTATCAGGACATGAGAGCGGAGCGCACGGCACGATGATTGTGCTTGACGAGAGCAGACATGGGGCGTACACTAAACATAAAAACAAAGGAGTTCTATCATGTCTGCATTTTATCTTGACCCGATGCTTTACAATGGCCGCCCGACACAGAGCCATGGCCGATTGCCGGTAGAAACAGCATCCTATGACCTGCTTGACCGCTTGGATGTACGATTTGTTCGCCTTGACCATGACCCAACCCCATCGATTGAGGCATGTGAAGCGGTCGAATCACGACTTGGCATTGAAATTTGCAAGAATTTATTTCTCTGTAATCGGCAAAAAACACAGTTTTATCTGCTGATGATGCCCGGTCGCAAGCCTTTTCGCACCAAAGAATTGTCTGCGCAAATCGGCTCTGCGCGGTTGTCTTTTGCAGACGAAACATTTATGCAGGCGTTTTTGCACATCACCCCGGGTTCGGTCAGTGTGTTGGGGCTGCTGCATGATACGCAGAATCGTGTACAGCTGCTGATTGACCAAGATGTAACCGCACAGGAATTTTTCGGTTGTCATCCTTGCATCAATACCGCCAGTTTAAAAATTGCAGTGCCTGACCTTTTGCAGAAGCTTTTGCCTGCCATGCAGCATGCGCCGATTTTTGTATCGTTATAATACGTAGAACGTCAAAAACCCCCATTCTATTTTGGATAGGATGGGGGTTTTTCTGTCATGCGGTAACGGGAAAGCACAGTATGCGCCTTGCCTGTCATAAAGTCGCTTACAGATCCAAATTTTCAGAGCAGATGATGGAAATGGGACTGCTGGTTTGCTCAGGTGAAACTGGTTTCCCTTTTTGCAGCAAGTCACGCAGGAGGATGAGCGGATGATAACCTTGGCCGAAGAGGTCTTGCGAAATGGTGAAATCGATGTTGCCTTGGCGCAGCAGGCGTTTGGTGGTTTCTGACACATCGTGTGCAATCACACGAATCAGACCGGTTTTCCCAAGGGCTTTGATGGCTTCTGCACAGCCAACAACGCTGCGGTTTGCCATATAAACGGCGTCTAAATGCGGGTTGCGTGTCAGTGTGTCCTGCACCCGCCGATAGGTCATCATGTAATCGTTGTAGGTTTCCGCAACAATCAATTGTTCGTTTTGAAAGCCAAGCTCCCGCATGCGTGTGCAAAAGCCTTCCAAGCGCTTGCGGTGTCCGTAAAACTCCAGATTACCGGCCATTGCCAGAATCAGCGCATGCGGAGAAACGCATTTGCTCATCAGTTCGCCTGCAATGCGTCCGCTCTTATCATAATCCTGTCCGATGAAGCCAAGGCGGCGGCTATTTGGCAAATCGGAATTGAACGTGATGACAGGGATTCCTTGGTCGGCAAGCCAGTCAATTTTTTGCTCAATTAAGAAGTCATTGACCGCACAAATCGCAATCCCTTTCACTTCTTCCTGCAGCAATTCATCCAATAGCTCCAGCGTTTCAGCAGGCACTTCGGTGCGGCATTCCCGCACCGCCACTTGAATGCCGAATTCCTGCAATTCAGCACGAGCCGCCTCGATGCCACGTGTAATTTCGGATTTAAAATGCCCTGTCCAATTGGGGAGCAGCACACCCAGACGCAGCGGCATATAGTCGGAATCGCTCAACGTAAGATGATGCAGCGTGCGTGGCGGCAAATAGCCAACGGCTTGGATTGCCTCCAGCACACGTGTGCGTACGGTATCTTTGACATAAGAACGGTTGTTGATGACACGGTCAACGGTGCCGCGGGAAACGCCTGCGTGGTCAGCAACCATTTGAATGGTAGGACGTTTGGACATAGTGTTTCGTTCCTTTCTGGACGTATATTCTCTGTAAATAGTATAGCACACCTTCTGTGCTTTGCACATATATTTATAATGCACAGAAAATGTGTGCATTTGTACGGCGGTTGCATTGACGCAAAAAGAATGGAATAAGACAGCGGGCTTGTGTTCATACAGCTTATATTTTTGAACTTTAACAAGTGAAATATATAGATTGAAGAAAAAATAACAAAAAAACAAAAGAAAATCTACACAAAGAATGTAGCACAAAGTCTGTGGGCATCCAGACGGTTTCCTTGTTGACTTCCACCAGAATCGCAGTTTATAATAAGACACACAAGCACAAGATGTGCATAAACACATAGGCATTTGCCGGGCACGCAGACGGCAAAGCCGCAGAATGGTTTATAAAAAAAGGTGTTTCACAGCAGTAGCTGAGAAAATAAAGTGTAGAGAAGAAAGAAAGGAGTAAAACGTGGAGAATCAATACATCGTGCAGATGGAAAACATAACTGTGCAGTTTCCGGGCGTACTGGCACTGGACAAAGTACGGTTTGATGCAAAGCCGGGCGAAGTACATGTTTTGCTAGGGGAAAACGGAGCGGGCAAATCGACGATTATGAAGGTTCTGGCGGGGGTCAACACGGAATACGAAGGCACAATCCTTTATAAAGGGCAGGAAATTGTGGCACGCAGTGTAGATGAGCAGCGTGCACGCGGCGTCAGCATTATTTTTCAGGAGATGAACCTGCTGAAAAACCTTTCGGTTGCAGAAAATATTTTCATGGGACGGCAGCCCACCAAAGCAGGCGGGCAGGTCGACTGGAAACGCATGTATGCCGATGCAAGAATGCTGCTGGATTCCATCAACTCTGACATTTCCGAGAAAGCAATGGTGTCCACTTTATCAGTTGGACAAATGCAAATGGTCGAAATTGCAAAGGCACTTTCGTTTAAATGCGACATCATTATTATGGACGAGCCAACCTCGGCATTGACCGAAAAAGAAGTCGACAGCCTGTTCGCCATCATTGAAAAGCTGAAAAAGCAAGGGGTTGCCATCGTTTACATTTCGCACCGTTTGGAAGAAATTATGAAAATCGGTGACCGCTTGACCATCTTCCGTGACGGCAAATATATCGACACGGTATTCATTAAGGATATTACCATTGACCAAATGGTGGCGATGATGGTGGGACGTGAGTTGAATGAATATTATCCCAAGGTCAGCGTGACACCCGGCGAAAAACGGCTGGAAGTCAACAATCTGAAGCAGGGAAATACCATCAAAGACGTTTCATTTTATGCACGTGCCGGAGAAATCACAGGGTTTTACGGCTTGATGGGTGCAGGCAGAACCGAGTTGATGCGTGCGGTGTTTGGTGCAGACCCACATGATGAAGGTGAAATCAAGGTAAACGGAAAATCGGTGAAAATCAACAGTTGTGAGCAGGCGAAAAATCTGGGATTGGCATTGCTGACCGAGGACCGCAAGAACCAAGGCTTGATTTTGGAATTTACCTTAAACAAAAACATTTCCATCGCCAACATGGATACAGCGATGACCCCGTTTGGGTTCCATTTTGCAAAGGAAACTGCACACAATCAAAAGCTTGCAGACTCCATGCGTGTCAAAACACCGTCGCTGGAGCAAAAAGCAAAGAACCTGTCGGGCGGCAACCAGCAAAAGGTGGTTATCTGCAAATGGCTCAATACCAATTCCGATATTATCATCTTTGATGAACCAACACGCGGCATTGACGTGGGTGCAAAGGCAGAAATCTATAAAATCATGAACTCCTTGAAGGAAGAAGGCAAGGCAGTTATCATGGTCACTTCCGAACTGGCGGAATGTATGGGTGTCAGCGACCGCATTTATGTGATGCACGAAGGAGAAATGACCGGCTTGATAGAGGGTGCAGCGATGCAGGAGATTACGCAGGAATTGATTGTCAGCTATGCAACCGGTGCAAAAAAGAATGTGTAGAGAGGGAAACGCAACATGAAAGATCATTTCAAAAAGATTGACCTATCCAATATGTCGGCACTGTTTGTGCTGATTGTGCTCAGCATTGGGCTTTCGATTGTCGAGCCCGCATTCCATTCTGTGGGAAACCTCATCAATATCTTGCAGCAGGTAACCGTCATTGCCGTGTTGGCGTTGGGCGTCAATGTGGTCATTTTCACAGGCGGCATTGATATTTCGGTGGGCTCTGTGGTGGCATTTACCGGCATCGTCATGGGCAAGCTGATTGTAGACGGCGGCATGCCGGATGCGTTCGGCGTAATTGTTGCCTTGGTCGTTGGCGCAGCATGCGGCACATTCAACGGCATCATGATTTCCAAATTCAAGCTGCAGCCGATGATTGCAACGCTTGCGATGATGTCCATGGCACGTGGTGCGGCGCTCACCTTGGCAGACGGACAAACCATCACCGGCTATTCCGACACCTTCCGCTGGATTGGCTCGGGCACGATTCCGGGTACAGAAATTCCGGTACAGATTATTTTCATGATTCTGCTCTATGCGGTGTTCTATTATGTGATGAAATATCGCAAGTTTGGTCGCTATATCTACTCCATCGGCGGCAACGAAGAAGCGACCCGTCTGTCCGGTATCAATGTGGACAAGTACAAAACCTTGGCATATACCCTGTCCGGCTTGTGCTCTGCAATTGCTTCTATCATTTTGGTGGCAAAGCTGAACTCTGCGCAGTCCACTGCAGGTTTGGATTATGAAATGGACGCTATCGCTTCCTGTGTTATCGGCGGCACCAGCTTACTTGGCGGTTTCGGCAGCGTTTGGGGCACTTTTGTCGGTGCAATCATCATGATTGTCATCCGCAACGGCTTGAATCTACTCAACGTTTCCTCCAACCTGCAAAAACTCGTCATCGGCATTGTCATTTTGCTTGCCGTATTGGCAGATGCGATTCGACACAAGGCATCCTCCGGCAAAAAATAATCTGTGTATATAGACCCAAATGGGTTTGTATAAATATGAACCAATGAAAGAGAAGAGGAGCAAAACTATGAACATCAAGAGAACTTTAGCAGCACTTTTGGTAGGAACGATGGCATTTGGACTGACCGCTTGCGGTTCTTCCGACACAGCGAGCAGCAACACCGATTCCAGCACCGCTTCCGCATCTGGCGAAACCGCATCCAGTGGCGATGTCAAAATTGCATACATTGTCAAGGCGAAAACCGATGAATTCTGGACCAACATGGAAAAGGGTGCAGAAGAATATGCACAGGAAAAGGGCATTCAGGTAGACTTCCAGGCACCTGAAAAAGAAACCGATGTGGAAAAGCAAGTGCAGTTTGTAGAAAATGCAGTTGTTAAGGGTTATGATGCCATTATCTTGTCTGCGGCAGATTCCAAATCCTTGATTCCGGCAATTGTGAAGGCGAATAAGGCAAATATTCCGGTCATTCTCGTCAATGACACCATTGATAACGATGCACTGGCAGAAGCAGGCGGCAAGGTGGAAACTTATGTCGGCATCGACCAGTATGAAGCGGCATCTCTTGCAGGCACTTATGCAGCAGAAAATATTACCGATGGCAAGGTGCTGTATTTGGAAGGTATTTCCGGCGTTGCAGCGCATGAAGACCGCCTCAACGGCTTTAAAGACCAAGCAGGTGCATTTGAAGTTGTTGCTTCGCAGACGGCAAAGTGTGACCGCAACGAAGCGTTCAATGTGATGCAGAATGTGTTGTCTGCACATCCGGAAGTGAATGTGGTTTGGGCAATCAACGCAGAAATGGGTCAGGGTGCGATTCAGGCAATCGAGCAGAGCGGTTTTGCAGGCAAGGTGCAGGTATTTGACTTTGATGCATCCAGCGATGACATTGCGGCAATCGAAGCGGGCACATTGGCAGGTTCTGTAGCACAGTATCCGGATTTGCAGGCAAAGGCTGCGATTCAGGCATGCCT
The DNA here is from genome assembly GCA_963663775.1 of Intestinibacillus sp. Taxonomy (GTDB): domain Bacteria; phylum Bacillota; class Clostridia; order Oscillospirales; family Butyricicoccaceae. The sequence goes on from OY760624.1 coordinate 1,340,350, forward strand.
CGATGTGTTGGACGGTCAGACCTTGGAAGCACATACCAAAACTAAGGCAGCTTTGGTCACCAAAGACAATGTAGCAGACTTTAAGGCAGGCAATGACATCTAAAAAATAGACGTTCGACTGTCTTGAGATAAATTGATAGGGAGAAGGGTCGAAGCACGGTCGCTTCGACCCTGATTTCTGAAACGTAGCAGGAGGCACGAAAAAGATATGATGAAGCTTCAAAAATCAGCTTGTATTGAACCCATGTATTCCGAAATTCCGTTTTTGGAGCGGTTTCAAGCAGCAAAGGACGACGGATTCGAATTTGTAGAATTCTGGGGCTGGACGGACAAGGATTTGGATGCGGTGAAAGCCGCTGCGGAAAAAGCGGGCATTGGCATTTCCGGATTCAACGGCGATGCGGATTATTCGCTCATCGACCCTACTCACAAGGAACAGTATCTGGACTTTTTAAAGCAGTCGGTTGCAGCGGCACAGAAGGTCGGCGCAAAGTCTGTGACCATTCATTCCAATGCACTGGGGGACGGCGGCATCGTGGTGAACCACTACACCGAGCTGTCCGACACGGTCAAGCTGTGCTCCATGTATGACATGCTGCTCGAATGCGCCAAAATCGCAGAAGAAAGCGGCATTGCCATGAATCTGGAGCCGCTGAACATCACAACCGACCATGTGGGCAACTTCTTGGCAAATACTCAGATGGCGGCAGAAATGACTCGTTTGATTGGTTCGCCGATGCTCAAGGTTCTGTATGATGTGTATCATATGCAACTCAACGAGGGTAGCATTTGCGACACGATTACAACCTACGGAGACCAGTTTGGACATATCCATGTGGCAGATGCACCGGGTCGTCATGAGCCGGGCACAGGCGAAATCAATTACACCAAGGTGTTTGCATGCTTGGAAGAAAGCGGCTACACCGGCAGAGTGGGATTCGAGCTGATGCCGCAAACCACGACAAAAGAGGCAGTCAAGGCAATTATGAGCTATTAAGTTATATCATCATTGGAGGACATTATGAAAGTTGGTATTATTGGTGCAGGCCGTATTGGCAAGGTGCACGCAAAGAACATTGCAATGTTCGTACCGGAATTGGAAATCAAGACCATTGCAGACCCGTTTATGAATGAGGAAACCGAAGCATTTGCCAAGCGTTATGGGATTCCGAACACCACAAAGGACGCAAATGATATTTTGAACGATGCAGAAATTGAAGCGATTCTCATTTGCTCATCCACAGACACCCATTCGAAATACATCATTGAAGGCGCAAATGCAGGCAAGCATATTTTCTGCGAAAAGCCGGTCGATTATGATTTGGCAAAGGTACACGAAGCCATCGACACTGCAAACAAAGCAGGTGTGAAGCTGCAAATCGGTTTCTGCCGTCGTTTTGACCACAACCATCGTGCCGTGTATGACATGGTGCGTGCAGGCAAGGTCGGTGCGGTCAACATCATCAAAATCAGCTCTCGTGACCCAGAGCCGCCCCCGGTGTCCTATGTCAAGGTTTCCGGCGGTATCTTCTATGATATGATGATTCATGACTTTGATATGGCACGCTTCTTGGCAGGCAGTGAAGTCACAGAGGTGCATGCAGTGGGTTCGGTTTTGGTTGACCCGGGCATCGGCGAAGCAGGCGATGTAGACACCGCACTGGTGACCTTGAAGTTTGAAAATGGTGCTATCGGTGTCATTGATAACAGCCGTAAGGCAGTTTATGGATATGACCAGCGTGTGGAAGTGTTTGGCTCAGAGGGCTGCGCACAGAATGAAAATGACATCCCGAACACGGCTGTGTTGTCCACTGCAGACGGCACCTCCTATGGCACCGCTTACAAGGTGATGTGGGATCGCTACACAGGCGCATTTGTGGCAGAAATGCAGGCGTTTGCGCAGGCTGTTGCAAATGATGAAGAACCGCCTGTCACAGGGATGGATGGTCTGTATCCGGTGCTGATGGCGGCAGCTGCTACCAAATCCCTCAAGGAAGGTCGTCCCGTCAAGATTTCCGAAGTCGAGTAAACCACTCTCTCTTTTTCACTTTTTTCGTTGTTGTCGGCATCCCTTTGCAAAAGGGGATGCCGCAGACAGTCGCCCGAATGCAGCAGAAACTTCCCCTTCTGGTTTGCATTTGGTGCGGTTGTTTTTCACAACAAAAGCACTTCCTAAAGCAGTATATGAGATAGCACATATCGATTCTTTGTATATGAAAGGAACTGTGTGTTTACAAAGACCTTTCCGCAGGATGGAGAGGTCTTTGTGTGTTTTTGGGCGCAGCGCCCCGTTGTAGAGAAGAAGGAACGTACGTTTGCATATCCGCTTGGTATGGATAGGAGATGTGAAGGATGATAAAGCATTTGAAAATTGGGCAAAAATTATTGGTTTTAACGGTTAGCCTGCTGTTAGGTGTGTTTCTGGTGGCAGCTGCGGCATTCCTGCTGATGGGCAGAATGAGTGCGGCCGCCACTGCCATCAGCAAGGCGTGGATGCCCTCCATGATGGCGGTGGAAGACATCAATAAACTCACTGCAGATTATCGCAGCAGTGAGCAGGGGTATCTGCTTTCTATGACCAAAACCCTGCAAAAAACCTATGAAAATCAGATGCAAGAGAAAACACAACAAATCACGCAATTGCTCTCTGATTATGCAGGCATGGTCAAAAGTGAAGACGAGCAAACGCTGCTCGACAACACCCAAGAACAATGGACTGGCTATTTGAAAATCAGCGAGGAGATGCTGCGCTATGCTCGAAACGGACAACAGGACCAAGCCAATGTGCTGTTAAATGGGAAATCGCGAACTGCATTTGAAAACATGGCGTTTGCCTGCTCCAAACTTGTGGAATTCAATCAAACAGGCGCAATACAGGCAGGTGAAGGCGCAGATGCCCTGTATGGAACTTCTCGTATTTTTTTGATTGCGATTGTGCTGATTTTGGTGTTGTCCGCCGTTCTGCTTGCGATTGTGATGGCGCATCGGATTGTGCGGCCTATACAGCAGCTGCATGTGGCGGCGGATGCCATTCGCAAAGGAGATTTGACAGTGGCGGTGCAGTATCAGTCCCGTGATGAGGTGGGAGAAATTGCAGCGGCATTTCAAGAAATGCGCCAAAGTTTGCAGGCAATCATCGGTGATATTCAGCATTTGCTAGAACACATGGCAGAAGGAAATTTTGTCCAACGCAGCACTTGTGAAGCGCAATATGTAGGGGCTTACGCAGACATTTTGGCGGTGCTGGAGCGGCTGGGTGTGACGTTGAGTGCCACGATTTGCAAAATCAGCGATTCTTCCGACCAAGTTGCCACGGGTGCAGAGCAAGTGTCTGGGGGCGCACAGGCGCTGTCACAAGGTGCAACAGAGCAGGCGAGTGCCATCCAACAATTGTCCGCTACCGTTGCAGAAGTGTCGGCGCAAGTGCAAAAGAATGCGGCGCATGCAAATCAGGCAAGTGAAAGCGCCGAGTTGGCAGGACAGGAAATCAACAGCAGCAACCAAGAGATGCAGCATATGGTGCATGCGATGCAGGAAATCACCACGAAATCCACGGAGATTTCTAAAATCATCAAGGTCATTGAAGATATTGCATTTCAAACCAATATTCTGGCACTCAATGCGGCAGTGGAAGCGGCGAGAGCAGGCGCATCTGGAAAAGGTTTCGCTGTGGTTGCAGATGAAGTTCGCAACTTGGCGAGCAAATCTGCTGAAGCGGCAAGAGGTACCACAAGATTGATAGAAGAGACCATTTTAGCGGTGCAAAATGGTTCGGAAATTGCAAAAAAAACAGCAGGAAATATGGACAAGAGCGCTGAAGCCACCCAAAGGGCAATTTTGCTTATCGAAGGGATTGCAGAGGCATCCCAGCAGCAGGCACAGTCGATTGCACAGATTGACACGGGTGTCGAACAAATCTCGGCAGTGGTGCAGACCAATAGTGCAACGGCACAGGAAAGTGCAGCGGCAAGCGAGGAATTGTTTGGACAAGCGCAGCTGCTCAAGACCTTGATTGCCAAATTTCAATTGCGTCAGGCGGACAGTGCAGCGCAGGCGCTACCTGCCGACAGTGAAGAAGTTATTGAAGAAGAACAAGCGTAAATTCGCAATGACATTGGTATAAAATCATGCGCATGAACCGAGTGCCCCGTCGTAGGAATAGACTGTGACGGGGCATTCATTTTACGATATGTCTATGTTTGCAGAAGCGGTTGGAGCTGCTGCCCCTCCAATGCCGCTTCAATCGTTTCCGGCAGCAAATCCATATGTGCAACCAAAGAATAGGGCTTTTTCTGTGGATTATCCTGCCCCATGGGCACAAAATAATAGTGACGGCGGTTCAAGAGCATCCCGAGATTCGCCGCACTGCCGGAAAGGGCATCATTGGTCGAAACCGCCAAGACCACTGGGCGTGCTCCACGCAAATGGCTCTTGACTGCCATAGGAACCGTGGTATCAATGATGCCATGTGCCAACTTTGCCAAAGTATTTCCCGTGCAAGGGGCAACCACCAATACATCAAACATGGCATTCGGACCAATCGGTTCTGCAGCTGCAATGCTGTCAATCGGCGCACATGCGCAAATTTCAGTGAGTTGCTGCCGCCATGATTGCGCCGTGCCAAAGCGTGTGTCCATGGTGCCGGCATGCTCTGATAAAATAGGCGTCAGCAAAAATCCTTGCGCCTGCAGTTGTGTTATAATGGGAAAAACCTTGGAAAATGTGCAAAAAGAGCCTGTCAATGCAAACCCAATACGAAGCTGGTGTTTCAAAGAATCCCCTCCTCATCCAAAATGTGATACACGGTATCACGAATGGCTTTTGCCGCAGAAATCGGCGCAACCTTTCCGGGAAGCGACAGTGCCCAAATGACACGGCGGGACAGCTTTTGTGCCCCGTCAAAATCCACCCCCCCGGGCTTTGATGCCAAATCAATCACCAAACAGTCTTCGTGCAGCTCCGCAAGCTCGGACATCCCCAAGATTTTTGCGGGAACCGTATTAAACAAGACATCAAATGCACCAAGCTGTCCTGTGAGCATGCGCGTATCCAAACTCTGCATGCCTTCTGCTGCAATGTGCGCAAATGCAGCATAGGAGCGTGCTGAAACCGAAACAATAGCCCCCAAACTATGTAACCTGCGAGCCAATAAGCTGCCAATACGCCCATATCCCAACACCAAGGCACGAGCACCATGCAAGGTGATAGGCAGTTCCTCCATGGCAATTTGCAGTGCACCCTCTGCGGTGGGGACAGCGTTGGCGGTATCATCATACGAAGCAATGTGTCCGCTATGCGGCGTTAAAACCCCCTTGGAACACACGAAGTATTCCAAGGGGGTTGTTTTAGCAGATTACACTTCTTTCGGCTGCCAGGCAACCAATTCGGCGTCCATTTCCTTGATGTGGGTAATTAACCAATCGTATAATAATAAGTTAATTTTCCCAACCAACACAATGGTTTCGCCGGATGCATAGAGGTCTTTTTTCAATTCTTGCACCCTTGAAAAAAATTTTTTGTGCATATCTTGATGCTGCTGCATCTGGGGGTACCCAATCTTAGCCATCCAATTTTCCTCGGAGGTGAAATGGGATTGTGCATAAAACTCCAGAAACTGAATCGTATGCTCAATTTCACTGCGGCATTTTCCATGCGAGCAGGCAGTAATCACATGGTCGAGATATTCGCAGAACAATTTATGCTGCTCATCAATTTCTAAATTACCGATGGATAAACTATCGTTCCATGTCATAATAATGCACCTCACGGACGTTAAATGATAGAACTATATGTTCATAAGAAAAAGCATGCAATGGATTTTGCAGGCTGCTGCCGCAAATCGACAACAGCCTGCAAAAAATCTTGTTTCGTAATGTATAGTCTTATAAGGACGGGAAATGGGTTTTAGGCATATGCCGAAGAGTCATCTCGATTGCGGAAATTTGAAAAATCGACGTTGTTAGCAGAGGTCAAGGGAATTGCACTTTTTTTTTGCAATTTGAAAACATCCAGCATGTTTTTGAGGGACTCTGCCTGTGCGGACAGCTCTTCGCTTGCTGCAGCGCTTTCTTCAGCAGTTGCTGTATTGGCCTGCACAACAATCGACAGTTGGCTGATGCCTTGATTGATTTGCGAGAAGATTTCCTCTTGCTCGTTGGAAGATTCTGCTATAGAAGAAACAATCTCTGCGGTTTGGGACACATCATTTACAATGCTGCTGAACTTATCCGCCGTTTCGTTGGCAATTTTAAAGCCTACCGCCACCTTGTTCATGGTGCTCTCAATCAGCACCGTGGTTTCTTGCGCAGCACTGGTGCTCTTAGATGCCAAGTTACGTACTTCATCTGCAACCACGGCGAAACCCTTGCCGGCAGCACCGGCTCTTGCAGCTTCAACAGCGGCATTCAGTGCCAAAATATTGGTCTTAAATGCAATGTCTTCGATAACTTTGATGATTTTTGAGATGTTGGACGAAGCTTCGTTAATATCCTCCATGGCTTTGAGCATATCTTCCATTTGCGCATTGCCATCGGTCGCATTTTTCTGGGAAGTCAGTACCAGTGCATTAGCATTGTTGCTGTCCATTGCGGTCTGCTTGGTCTGCTGCGCAAATTGGTCGATGGTGGTGGAAAGCTGTTCCAAAGAGGATGCCTGTTCCGTGGAACCCTGTGACAACGATTGGCTGCCTTCGGACACCATTGCAGAAACCTGCGCCACCTGATTTGCAGAACCGCCAATATCCTGCAGAATGTCATTAAAGGAATGGATAATGAGGTTGAGCGCCTCTTTCATTTTGTAGAAATCACCCTTATACTCTGCGGTAATTGCAACCTGCAAATTGGAATGGGACATTTCCGTAAGAACGTTGGAAACCTCTGTGATGTAGGAAGTCAACAAGTCCAACGTGTTGTTCAGTGCATTTTTGATTTCTGCATGGTCACCATGATAGTCGCCCTTGACACGAAGCTGCAGATTACCTTGGAACATTTCGTGCAGAACATCGCTTGCTTCCTTCACAGGGGTGGTGATGGCATCCAGCGTCCGATTGATGCCATCAACAATGCGTGCATAATCACCGCTGTGCTTGGTGGCATCGGCACGGGCATCCAGTTTGCCGTCTACTGCCGCCTTTACAAGGTCATCGGTATCCGCAACCAAGCTATTGAGGGTATCAATGCAGGAGTTGAGGTTGTTCTTGATTTCGTTGAAATCGCCTTTGTACTCGTCGGTAATCTTAGGCGGAATATCGCCGCTGCTGATGCGGTCAATATATTCTGCGGTGACATTGATGGGAGCCACAAAAGCGTCAATCAAAGCATTGATTTGGGTCACCAACTGGCTCCAGCTGCCGGTGTAATCCTCGGCTTGTCCACGGGTGTCGAGCTTGCCCTCCTGTGTGGCAGTGATGAGCCGTTCCGTATCTGTGACAAGGCTATTGATGGTATCAATGCAGGAATTGAGGTTGTTTTTGATTTCATTGAAATCGCCCTTGTAGTCGTCGGTAATCTTGGGCGGAATGTTGCCCTTGCTGATGCGGTCAACATATTCCGCAGCCACATTCAGAGGACCAATGACAGCGTCCAGCGTTTGGTTGATGCCATCAACAATGCGTGCATAGTCGCCGCTGTGCTTTGTAGCATCGGCACGGGTATCCAGTTTGCCGTCTACAGCCGCCTTCACAAGGTCATCGGTATCCGCAACCAAGCTGTTGAGGGTATCAATGCAGGAGTTTAAGTTGTTCTTGATTTCGTTGAAATCGCCTTTGTACTCGTCGGTAATCTTAGGCGGAATATCGCCGCTGCTGATGCGGTCAATATATTCTGCGGTGACATTGATGGGAGCCACAAAAGCGTCAATCAAAGCATTGATTTGGGTCACCAACTGGCTCCAGCTGCCGGTGTAATCCTCGGCTTGTCCACGGGTGTCGAGCTTGCCCTCCTGTGTGGCAGTGATGAGCCGTTCCGTATCTGTGACAAGGCTATTGATGGTATCAATGCAGGAATTGAGGTTGTTTTTGATTTCATTGAAATCGCCCTTGTAGTCGTCGGTAATCTTGGGCGGAATGTTGCCCTTGCTGATGCGGTCAACATATTCCGCAGCCACATTCAGAGGACCAATGACAGCGTCCAGCGTTTGGTTGATGCCATCAACAATGCGTGCATAGTCGCCGCTGTGCTTTGTAGCATCGGCACGGGTATCCAGTTTGCCGTCTACAGCCGCCTTCACAAGGTCATCGGTATCCGCAACCAAGCTGTTGAGGGTATCAATGCAGGAGTTTAAGTTGTTCTTGATTTCGTTGAAATCGCCTTTGTACTCGTCGGTAATCTTAGGCGGAATATCGCCGCTGCTGATGCGGTCAATATATTCTGCGGTGACATTGATGGGAGCCACAAAAGCGTCAATCAAAGCATTGATTTGGGTCACCAACTGGCTCCAGCTGCCGGTGTAATCATTCGCCTGCCCACGGGTATCCAATTTACCTTCCTGTGTGGCAGCGATAAGATGCTCGGTATCACGAAGCAGAGAACGGATAATTTCCATCGTATTATTGAGCGCAGGAGAAATTTCATCTTGCTCATCCTGCACTGGAATATTGGCATCCAGTTTGCCCTCCGAAATGTCCGTCACCGTATGAATGACGGTGTTTTGCAAATACTCTGCAAAGTTATCCATGGCAGCTGCCATTTGTCCAACTTCATCTTTGGTATTCATTTGCAGACGCATGCCCAAATGTCCCTTGCTCATTTCCTGTATCATCAGCAAAGCACGATTGAGCGGTTTGCTGATTGCACCCGAGAGATAAAATCCGATGAAAAGGCTCAGCAGCAACGCAAAAAGCAAAATGCCAATCATCATTACCATGGTTCTTTGTGCCTGCGCCACATTGCTTTCAGAGGCTGCTGCCGCATCCGCCACTTTTAGATTCACAAGGGCGGTAATCGCATCCTGCTCTGCCTGCACGGCAAGTCCTGCGGCGTTGGTTTTTGTCAGCAGAAGCGTGGTCGCTTCAGCATCTCGGTTTTCTAGCGCAAGTGCCACAATTTGATTTAATTGGGCGGTGTATTCCGTGTTTGTTTGGATAAATGTGTCATATGCCTGCATTACTGTATCGGAAAGAATGGTTTCGCGGAACTGTGCAGCGGTGTCCAAAAGTGTTTTTTGCGCCGCAATAATATCGTTTTGATAGGTTTGGATTTGCTCGGGCGTATTTGCCAGAACAATGCTTCGAGAGGCGCCTCTGATTTGTTCAAACGTTGTGGAAATTGTGGACATTTCTGAAATCGGCACGGTCATGTTGTGATATAGAACTTCGTCTGCCTGCTGCATCTGTTGAATGTTATACATTCCCAATCCGCCGATGAGGCCGGCAATCAGTGCCACCAAAAGAAAACCTGACATCAGCTTTGTACGCACTTTAAAATTTAAAAACCTGTTCAAGATCATTACACCACCTTCAATACATTCGATCAATAGACTTATTTCGTTATGTTTCGTAGAGTATTGTGCAAGACTTTGCTGCAATTTGTACGCAGTGGCGCACCATGTCCAAAATAAATGGTATCAATGGGCAATTTGGAAAGGTATTTTACCACTGCAATAAATGCGTCATCATAACTTCCCTCGTTTGTGAGAATTACCAACGGTGTGTCTCCGGCAAACAGTACTTTTTCGTCCGCATTATACAGACAAATCGAGTCACTGCTGTGCCCCGGTGTGTGGATTACGTCAAACATACAATCGCCGATTTTGATGCGTTCCCCTCCAAATAAATTGATATCAACCTCCTTTATTGCCTTTGAGAATGCGTAAACTTTGGATTTATATGTAGATTTTACGCGCTCTAAAATTTCTGCATGGTCATAATGATTGTGCGTCAAAATAACCTGTTCGACCCTTTTTTTGCCTACGCCAGTAGAAGCGTTTTGGATTTTTTCAAAAATCGCAGGGTCACGTCCGACATCAATCAGGGTGTTGACATCCTGCATGGCATTCCAACTGCCCGTGACAAGATAGACGTTGCAGGTATATACCGAGCTGTTTTGGGTAAGATTTAAGACTTTCAACGGAGATGCACCTACTTTGCAGCCAGTTTTCGAAACAGCTGTGCATTGGAAACCACCGGTTCAAACAGGTGCTTGACAGCGTCAGGGAGCTTCTGGGTTTGCTCGGTTGCAAAAAAACCGCCATCCATCAAGGACGCATGAAACATCCGAATCACATCAATGCGCTGCTGTTCACTCAAGTGCAGCAACACATTTTTGCACAAAATGATGCCAAATCCACTGCCGACAGGCTGGAGCGAAGTCAAATCATGCTTTTGAAACCGCACGGATTTTCGGATTTCGTCCGTCAGCTGATAGCTGTCCGGCTGCGTACTCGGCACGAAATATTTATCAAACAAATCCTTTGGAATACGCTCCACCTGTGCAGCGGGATAGGTGCCGCTTTGGATGATTTCCTCAAAAAGATTGCTGCCGTCAATATCGGTGGCGTGAATGCGCACATTGCGAAAATACATGTGGCTCATTTGCTCCCGCAGCAAAATGGCTAATGTATAGGGCTCTTGTCCCATGGCACAGCCGGCATCCCAAACATCAATATGCCTGCGTGTCAGCAGTGTAGGAAGCGCATGCTCGCAAATTAGCGTTAACGTTTGCAAATCTCTAAAAAAATAGGTAAATGCCATTCCAAAAACCCTCCTTGGCGCATCCGGCGTTTATTTTTTAGGATGCAAACCATTGAACTGATTATACGACAATTTTCAACATACTGCAATGTTTTTAGCAATATTTTCTTGAAAGAATTAGGTAGTTTTCCTAATTAAAATGGAAAAGTGAAGGGATAACTTTGTGTGAAATGAATGAAAAAGGTTGCGATTGTTGTGGAAATATGTGCTTGTTTGAAGCGGTTATTGTGCATCCTCCAAAGACACAAGCGCACAGCGTTGGATAATTGTCTGATACGTTTTCCCTCGCCCTGTAATCTCATACCACAGCCGAAAGCGCATTGGCAAGAAACGCACGGTTATCTCGATATACGCCGAATAGACAGCAATCTGTTCAATTACTTCGTGAAAAACCTCTTCCGAGAACAGCAGAGCCTGCAGCTGTAGGTTTGAAAGGCTTGCAAAATTGGGCGATGTTGTGTTCTGTGTTTTTTCCTGCGTCGCCAATTGTTGCTCCAAACCTGCGATTTCGGCGTCATACCGCTGCTTCATGATTTCCAGTTCGGATTTGTTGATGGCTTCGCTGAAATAGGCGTCCATCATGTTTTCTTTTTTTTGCTGTACCATGCGCATTTGCCGCAGAAGGGCTGCTTGAGCGCCGTTATCCCGCACGGGTTCGCACAAAGAAGCAATCTCCAGCAGCAGTTCTCTGCGTAGGGCATCCGTATCAAATGCCAACTGCTGCAAGACATAACAAACACAGTCGGTTAATGTTTTGTCGTTCAGCATGCGCATGTTGCAGCCAACCTTATCCCCTGCTTGGGTTGGTTTCCAGTTGCCATATTGTGCACGTGCATGGCAGCACCAGCTGCGATAGACCGCCCCGCCCTGTCGATTGGCTTTGCGCAGCACAAAGTGACTGCCGCAATGTCCGCACCGTATTTTGCCGGAGCACCAATAGCGGTTGGAATACCGTTGCGTATTGTCCGAATGTGGTGCTCGCCGATGCAGTTCTTGCTGTGTCTGGTCAAATATCGTGCGGGAAACGATGGCTTCGTGGTGATTTCGCAGATAAATGTGTGCCTCTTGCCCCCTGTTGCGTATTTTTTTATGGCTTAGAAAATCCAAAGTGACATATTTTTTCTGTAGCAAATCCCCACAGTATTTTTCATTGCACAGGATGCGGTGAATCATAGCGGAAGACCACGGTTGCTGGCGTGCTTTGGGGGTCGCAATGCCTGCTTCATACAGCTCCCGTGCAATCACATGCGTCCCTTTGCCCTCGCACAGAAATTTATGATAAATCTGGCGAATCACAGCCGCCTCCTGCGGACGTATGGTCAAGGCACCGTCCTGTGTTTCATATCCATAGGTGGAATTATTGCCAAAAACAACCCCGCGCTCCATCGAGCGTTTTTGCCCCCATTTGGTGCGTTCGGAGGTTTTGCGGCTTTCTTCCTGTGCAATGCTCGCCATAATGGTGAGCCGTAGTTCGCCGTCCCTGTCACGGGTATCAATGCCGTCATTGATAAACACAATGCCAACGCCAAGGGAGTGCATCCGCCTGGTGTGCGCAATGGTATCGATGGTGTTGCGGGAAAAGCGAGAAACCTCTTTGGTGAGAATCAAGTCAAATGCGCCGTTTTCAGCCGCTGCAATCATGCGCAGAAATTCTTTTCGTTTGTGTACAGAGGTGCCTGTGATGCCCTCGTCTGCATAGATGTCTACCAGCTCCCAGTCAGGATTTTGGGTGATGTAGGCTTCAAAAAACTGTTTTTGGTTTTGCAGGGAATTTCTCTGGTCCTCTTGGTCTGTCGATACACGGCAATATGCAACCACCCGCAAGGGCATTACGAACGCCTCCCTTCCCATGGACTATCCTATGTGCGTGGATATTGCATCAGCACGGCGAATGCGTGACAAATTCACCAATGCGGCGGGGACAGCGTTGCGTATCGCGAGTTCCTCCCGCTGTAAATAGTCCATACAGTGGAGCTGGTTACCGGCGGCATGCGCAAGCACTGCGGGTGATGCCGCACCGCACAGCACCAATTTTTCAGGTGGAATTGCATCCAGAATCGTTTCTATATGATAGGGCGCATTGGAAAGCGGTGCATTCAAGTACACCCCGTCCACTGTCACCGGCATGGGCAAAATCACGGCATCCATCTGTGCAAATTGCACCTTTGGGTTCTTAACATCATAAATTTTTTCCGGAAATTGCTGCCGTTCCAACGCATATACGCCGACACTGTGTCCATCTGCCTGCAGCAGCCGTGCCAAATACGCTTGCCGCAAATCTCCGCCGACCACGGCAAGAGTCGCTGTTTTTTTCATCAGAAGCCTCCTTCCCCTATGCCTCATCGTATGCAAAACAGCAAACCTGTGACACTTGGAAAATGGGAGGGATACGCGTTTGAAAAAAATGCTTGACAAATGCTGAGGCAGTGCATATTATAATATATGAATACATGTTCATATGAAAGGATGTTTGTGATGTGGAAAGACCATGCAGAGGAAACACTGGACACCTGTGACTTTATCCATGTGCACCCCGATGTGCTGGCACGTGTAAAGGCAGCTTTGCCGGAGGAGGATTTGCTGTATGATTTGTCGGATTTGTTTCGTATTTTTGCGGATTCTACCCGTATCCGCATTTTATATGTGCTGTTCGAATCCGAAATGTGCGTGTGCGATATTGCACAGGTGCTGGGCATGACACAATCCGCCATCTCGCACCAATTGCGTGCGCTCAAATCTGCAAAGCTGGTCAAATCCCGTAGGGAAGGGAAAACGGTGTTTTATGCCTTGGCAGACGGCCATGTCCGCACCATCATCAATCAAGGGTTGGAACATATTGCAGAATGACAATTCGAGGACAGAAAGGGAGGTTTTTTGAATGAAAAAGCGGTTTTCTATGGTGGATTTGGATTGTGCGCACTGCGCTGCAAAGATGGAGGATGCCATCCGAAAGCTTGCAGGCGTACAGAGTGTTTCTGTGAATTTTCTCACACAAAAAATAACGCTCGATGCAGAAGACGCTCGTTTTTTGAGCTTACAGGCAGAAATTAGTGCCATTTGTAAAAAAATTGAGCCGGATTGCACCATCGAATGGTAACAGACATTTGACGGACGCTGTGCGGTAGCAAACGAGGAGAAAACATCTATGAAGAAAAAGCAAAAAAAGATGCTGCACCGCATTGCGGTCAGCACGTTGTTGCTGGTTTTGGTGAATTTTCTGCCCTTGCAGGGAAACCTGCAAATTTGGGGGTATTTCATCCCCTATGTGCTGATTGGCGGAGATGTATTGGTGGATGCCGCAAAGGGACTGGTTCACCGTCAGCTGCTGGATGAGAATTTTTTGATGGCATTGGCAACCATTGGCGCATTTTTCACAGGAGAATATCCGGAAGCGGTTGCTGTGATGCTGTTTTATCAAATTGGGGAATTGCTGCAGGGGCATGCTGTCGGAAAATCTCGCAAATCCATCGCCGCGCTAATGGATATTCGTCCGGAATATGCCAATCTGGAACATAACGGTACATTGCGTCAGGTCGACCCAGAGGACGTGCAAGTGGGGGACAGCATTGTCATCAAGCCTGGGGAGCGTGTCCCGTTGGACGGCATTGTTACCAGCGGCGGCAGTGCACTGGACACGGCGGCATTGACGGGGGAATCCATGCCAAGGGAGGTGCAGGCGGGTGACCCTATCATCAGCGGCTGCATCAACCTTTCCGGTGTGCTGCATGTGCAGGTGTCTAAGGTCTATACCGAGTCGACCGTTGCGAAAATCTTAGACCTTGTCGAAAATGCCAGCGAAAAGAAGGCAAAGGCAGAAAACTTCATCACCCAATTTGCACGGTATTACACCCCACTTGTCGTGCTTGCCGCCGCACTGCTGACGCTGCTCCCGACCTTACTATTGTTAATGCTACCGTCCGCCGCACTGCCTGCCGTTTTGGCACAGACGGTTTGGACAGATTGGCTGCATCGGTCTTTGATTTTTCTGGTGGTGTCCTGTCCCTGCGCCTTGGTCATTTCGATTCCGCTGACGTTTTTCGGCGGCATTGGCGGTGCTGCCAAATGTGGCATTTTGGTAAAAGGTGCGGCATACTTGGAGCGGCTTGCCGGGGCCAAAACCGTGGTGTTTGATAAAACAGGCACACTGACGCAAGGCACGTTTTCTGTCACTGAAGTGCACGCAGAACCAGCCTTTTCCGAAACCTTGCTTGTCTATGCGGCATTGGCGGAGAGTCTTTCGGACCATCCGATTGCCGTTTCTCTGCGCCGTGCGTGGGCGCAGGAAATCGACCACAGCCGTGTTGCAGAGGTGACAGAGCGTGCGGGCGAAGGCATTTGTGCACAAGTGGATGGGCACACGGTTTGTGTGGGCAACCGTAAGCTCATGGAGCACATCGGTTGTGCCGTTTCCTCCATCCCGCAAATCGGCACGGTGGTGCATGTTGCGGTGAACGGGGACTATGCCGGTTTTCTGGTCATTGCGGATGCTGTCAAACAGGATGCCGCCGATGCGGTTGCCGCACTCAAATCGGCAGGGGTGCACCGTACCATCATGATGACGGGGGATTCGCAGGCGGTTGCTGCGGAAATTGCGGCGCAGTTGGGGTTGGACAGCGTGCAGGCAGAGCTGCTGCCCGCAGACAAGGTCACGGCGGTGGAGGCATTGCTCACCCAGCACCAGGGGCATCTGGTCTTTGTGGGGGATGGCATCAATGATGCGCCCGCGCTCAGCCGTGCAGATGTCGGCATTGCGATGGGAGCGATGGGGTCAGATGCCGCCATTGAAGCAGCGGATGTGGTGCTGATGGATGACAATCCGTCTAAAATTGCACTGGCGATTGCTCTTTCTCGCAAAACCCTGCGCATTGCCAAGCAGAATATTGTGTTTGCATTGGGTGTCAAAGCACTGGTTCTGTTGATGGGTGCATTGGGCATGGCGAATTTGTGGGAAGCCGTTTTTGCAGATGTCGGCGTTTGTATGATTGCCATTGTCAATGCCGCAAGAGCCTTGCATGTCGGGGTACAGCAGCACTGAAATAAAAAACGAGAGCAATGTCTCTCGTTTTTTTGTGCAGAAAAGCATGTTGGTTTTGCAGGCACTGTGCTATAATGGAGAAAAACACCAAAGGAGAGTTGGTATGCATCGGGAAATATCCAAACTGGTCATTTATCGCAATCTGCGCCATGACAGCATTTTGCGTGGACTTGCCGCCTGCTGTGCGGATTTTGACAGCCAAAATTATCAGACAGAGGCGCTGACCGACCGTATTTTTTCGCACATTCATGTTTTGCTAGACCTTGCCACAAAATATGGTTTTGACAACAATCTGTGGCATTGCTATCTGGCGTATCTGCTGGCAATGGCAGAGAACCCCTTCAGCATGACCTGTGAAAAAATGGGTGCCCATGAGGGCAGTGTCAATTGCTTTGCCGTGGCAGATTTTGCGATTTTCAAGCGGTTGTTTGACTATGATTTTGCGCCGATGGAGCGTGTGCTGGGCATTGACTGCTTTTCGACGGTTTCGGCATATCATGCCATTCCCAAGGCAGAACAACGCTATCACAAAAACATCAGCGAAAAGGTCAAGGTGCTTGCCGCACAAATTCGTGAAGCGACGGATGCACAGCAGGTGTTTGCCTGCGTCACGGATTTTTACCGCACCTATGGCGTGGGCACACTGGGGCTCAACAAAGCCTTTCGGGTGGTGCATCCCGATGGCGAAGCCATGCAGGTGGAAGCGATTCAGAACACTGAGGAAGTGTATATGGATGATTTGGTGGGCTATGAAATTCAAAAGCAAATGCTCATCGAAAACACCGAGAGCTTTGTATCCGGCGGCAAAGCCAACAACTGCCTGCTGTTCGGCGATGCGGGCACGGGAAAATCGACCAGCATCAAGGCAATTCTGAATGCCTATTATCCGCAGGGACTGCGCATGATTGAAATTTACAAGCACCAATTTCGGGATTTGTCGGCAGTGATTGCGCAAATTAAAAATCGCAACTATCGGTTTGTCATTTACATGGATGACCTGTCTTTTGAAGAATTTGAAATTGAATACAAATATCTCAAGGCGGTGATTGAAGGCGGCTTGGAGATTCGCCCGAACAATGTGCTCATTTATGCCACCTCAAACCGCCGTCACTTGGTGCGTGAAACCTGGGGAGACCGCTCGGATATTTCGCAGGATGAACTGCACCATTCTGACACCATGCAGGAAAAGCTGTCGCTTGCGGCGCGCTTTGGTGTCAGCATCAACTTCTCTGCACCCTCCAAAAAGGAATATATGCACATTGTGCACACCCTTGCCGCACGGGAGGCGTCCATTACCCTTTCGCCGGAAGAATTGGAGTTTGAAGCCAACAAGTGGGCAGTACGTCACGGCGGTGTTTCTGGACGCACCGCACAGCAATTTTTGCTGCATTTGACAGGGAAATTACTCTCTTAACCAACTTTTCAGCAGTTTATGCACCTCTTTATATAGGGGTGCATTTTTTGCGCAGCGTGCGGTATAGAGGTGTCCGCAGTTCCACAAGACACGTGGATGTTGGGCATGCGTTTTATTGTGTGTTGTGCATCACACAACACACAACGCAAATCCAAGTGCTTGCGCAAATTTCTATGGCTTTTTTCTGAAAAGCAGCGTGCGGAACTGTTCATAGTACCGAAAATTCACGCTCCCCTTTGACGGCTCTGTCAGCAGGGCGTATACTTTGTACAAGCAACGATACAGCGTTCAGCAAGAAGGCGCAAGAGGTGAGGGGTGCTCATGGCGGTAACCATTGAAAAGATTGCAAAGCATGCAGGCGTTTCCTGCGGCACGGTGGATCGTGTATTGCACAATCGTCCGCATGTACGCCCACAGGTGCGCAAGCGGGTGCTGAATGCCATGCATGAGTTGGGGTATCATCCGTTGATTCACGGCGCACAGGCAGACGTGGTCACAACACAGATTGCCGTGCTCATTCCGCCGTGGACCGACTCTTATTTTAATCGCAAGATTGACCGGGGTATTCGTATGGCAAAGCAATTTTTGAGCGATACTTCCTTTCGTGTTTTGGAATATCCCCTGCATACACGCACCGAGCAGGAATTTTTGAGCACCGTGGATGAGGCGATTGCCGTAGGTGCACATGGTTTGGTCATCACGCCAGAAAATACACAGGCGATTCGTGATAAAATCGATATACTCTGCTCCAAAGGCATCAAAGTCATCACTTATGATGCGGATTTGCCGGGAAGCGGACGTATTTGCCACGTGGGGCAGGATTTGCTCCGCTCGGGGCGAGTTGCCGCCGGTCTTTTATATAAGATGCTTCGTAGACAGGAGCACATCCTCGTTATCACGGGCAATATGCGCATGGAAGCCCACAAGGGCAGGGTGGATGGATTTTGCCTGTATTTGCAGGAACAAGGCTTTGACAGCACAAATTACACGGTGGAGGAATGCTATGAAATGCCGTCTATGGTGTGTGACGTGGTGAAAAAAGCGGTGCAGAAAAATCCAAAACTCGGCGGGATTTACATGGCGACACAGTCGGTGCCTGGCTGCATGCAAGGCATTGCACAGGCGAAATCAGAACGGAAACTGCATGTTATCGTCAATGATTTGACACCCTATGCAAAGACATGTCTGCGTAAAGAGAAGATTGATTATGTTGTAGACCAATCGTTTGAACAGCATGCCTATAAGGCCATTGTTGCGCTGTATCAGATTTTGCGACAGGGAAGAATGCCCTCAAAAGATGTGTATTTAACCGATATTTCCATTGTTTCGAAAGAAATGTTATGAAAATCATAGGAGAACAAATATGAAACTTGCTATCAAAACCTGCACCCTTGACCAATATTCCTTTACCGATATGCTGGACTATGTCAAGTCGCTGGGCGTCACTGCGCTGGAAATCGGTACAGGGAACTGGTCGGGTGCGCCGCATATTGATTTGGATGCCATGGTATCCTCGGAGCAGACACGCAACGCATGGATGGACGAGCTTAAAAAACGGGATATGGAACTGGTTGCGCTCAACTGTTCCGGCAACCCATTGGCATATGCTAAGGATATGGACGTAACGCAAAAGACCTTTGCGCTGTCGGAAATGCTGGGACTGCAAAAGGTGGTCATGATGAGCGGACTGCCCGCCGGCTGCAAAGGTGACAGCACCCCGTGCTGGATTACCTCTAGCTGGCCGCCCGAAACCCAAGATATTTTGGATTATCAATGGAATGAGGTTGCCATTCCGGAGTGGACAAAGCTAACAAAACTTGCCCAAAATCACGGCATTGCGCAGATTGCACTAGAAAACCACGGCTTTCAGTTGGTGTACAATCCCGAAACCTGCCTGCGGCTGCGGCGTGCCGTTGGTTCGATGATTGGCATGAATCTTGACCCCTCTCACCTGTTTTGGATGGGCGGTGACCCCATTGCGTCACTACGTGTGTTGGGGGAAGAGCAGGCGATTTATCATATCCATGGTAAGGATAGCCGTTTAGAGCGGCGGTTATGCGAGCCGAACGGCGTGCTGGATTTGAAGCCGATTGACCAGTTTGCCCGCCGTGCATGGAACTATGTGGCAGTCGGCTGCGGACATGGGCAGCTGTGGTGGAATGAATTTGTGTCGGTCGCACGCATGTGCGGGTATGACGATGTCATTTCATTGGAAATGGAAGATTTGACAATGTGCGTGGAAGCAGGGGTGGAAACCTCGGTGAAAACCCTGCAAAACGCCATTGTAAAATAGGAATGAATAGCAACAGTATATGGGAAACGAAAGGGAATAGCATATGAAATTTTCAGTCAATCTTGAAATCATTTACAAAGAACTGCCCTTTGCAGAACGCTTTGCGGCGGCAAAAAAAGATGGCTTTGACCGTGTGGAAATCTGGGATTGGGACAGCAAGGATTTGCACGAGGTGCGCCGATTGTTGGCAGAAAACGAACTGACGCTAACGGGAATGGGCGGCGATGGCCCTTACTCGATGTGTGACCCTGCGCATCAAGAGGAATACCTCGCTTATATCCAGAAATCCATCGAAGCGGCAAAAATCGTGGGCTGCAAACGTTTGCTGGTGCATTCCAATGAGCTGCTGCCAGAACCCAAACAGCATGCGGCAGACTTGTTTCCGCAGTATTCCGACACCGTTAAAACGCTTGCCATGTTCCGTAATCTCATGCGCATGGCACCCCTTGCCGAGGAAGCGGGCATCACCTTCTGTCTGGAAGCATTGAATATCGAAACCGACCACTGCGGCAATTTCTTGACAAACACCACAGATGCGGTGGAAATCACGTCTATGGTTGGTTCACCGAATATCAAGGTGATTTTTGATGCCTATCATATGTTCCTCAGCGAAGGCAAGACCTGTGAAACCTTAAAAAAATACAAAGATGCCATTGATTATATCCACATCGCAGACTGCCCTGGCAGACATGAGCCGGGTACAGGCATCATCAATTATCGTGGGGTGTTCGCTTGCCTGCAAGAAATCGGCTATGACAGCGACATTGCGTTTGAACTGTATCCCAAGGCAAATAGCACCGAGGCAATTGCAGCAATCAAGGCTGCTATTGCAGGATTTTAAAGAGGAGTAGATGTTATGGTAACAAAATTAGGGGTTATTGGCTGCGGTGCGATTGGCAAAGACCACATCCGCCGTATCACAGAAGTGCTGACCAATGCCGAGGTGACAGCTTGTGCCGATGTGTTTGCGGACAGTGGCGAGAAGGTTGCGGCGCAGTATGGCATCCGATTCTATCAAGATGGACTCGACCTGATAAAAGACCCAGAGGTCGAAGCTGTGGTTGTCTGCTCCAATGATGCCAGCCATGCCAAATTTGTGTTGGCGTGTATTGCTGCAGGCAAGCAGGTGTTGTGCGAAAAGCCGTTGGGCACTTCAGCGGAAGAGTGTAAGTCCATTGTGGATGCCGAAATGGCAGCTGGAAAACGCATGGTACAGGTGGGCTTCATGCGGCGATATGACCGTGGATATGTTGCCCTCAAAGAAGCTATAAAATCCGGCGCCATCGGCAGACCGCTGATGATTCATGCCTGCCATCGCAACCTGAGCCATGTGCCGAGCCACACCTCGGATATGACCATTAAAAATTCGGGGATTCATGAGATTGATGTCCTGCGTTGGCTGCTCGATGAGGATTATGCAAGCGGACAGGTGCTGACCGTCAAGCAGAATCAATATGCGGCAGAGGGCTTACTCGACCCGCAGATTATGCTGCTGGAAACCAAAAGCGGCGCACGCATTGATGTAGAGGTGAATATGTCCTCTGGCTATGGATATGACATCCAGTGCGAAATCGTTGGCGAAAAGGGCACAATTCGTCTGCCAGACCCCAATACGATTCTCATGCGCACCGATTGCCAGAGCCGTTATGAGATTTACAACGATTGGTCACAGCGGTTTGTAGAAGCCTATGACATTGAATTCCGTGCGTGGGTGGACAGCATCCAAACAGCAGGACCGACCGGACCCTCCTCGTGGGATGGATTTGTGGCGTGCGTCACAGCGGACACGCTGATTCAAGCACGCAATGATAAGCAGATTCTGCCGATTACCATGCCGGAAACACCTGCTTTTTACCAATAAGATACAGCGAGTGATAGTACACAAAACAAGGTGGCTGCTGATGCAGCTGCCTTGTTTTTTTCTGCAAAGCAGAATATTTTTTTTGAAAAAACGAAATCGCTTTGTGCAGATTCCCAATTGCAATTGGTGGATAATCTGCTATTCTAAAAACAGTGGTACTACCAGTAGTATAAAAAATGACGATGCAAGGAGGACTGCGAGATGTCAAATTATTTATTTGAAACCATCGCAGAAACGATAGAAAAGCGCATTGCGTTGGGGGAATTGGCGGTAGGAAGCAAGTTGCCATCCGAGCGTTCCATGGCGGAAAACTATGGCGTCAGCCGCAATGTGATTCGAGAAGCGATTCGTGTTTTGGCAGAGAAAGGGTTTGTAGAGGTGCGGGCAGGCAGAGGAGGATTTGTCTGCAAGCCAAGCCAACAGGACCTCAGCGACAGTTTGACCAGTGTGGTGGAAAGCAGCAGCGCATCGGTGCAGGAAATCGTAGAGGCACGGGAAGTGTTTGAAACCGCTATCTTGGCTTGTGCGGCAGAAAAGGCGGATTCACAGGATTTAGAGACACTTTGGGGGCTTTATGACCAGATGGAGCAGAGCCGCAGCCACGGCAAAAATTTTGCGTTGCTGGACAGAGAGTTTCATATGGCGTTGGCGCAATGTGCCAAAAACAGCGTACTGACCCTGCTCGCGGGCAGCATCTATAACATGGCGGACGCCAATTTATTCCTGCTGACACCGGTGAATCCAGCACGGATTGTCACGGCACAGCGGGAACATCGGGAAATGATTTTGGGAATAGAGCGACGTTCGGCAGAGCATATCAAGGAAGCATTCCGCAGGCATATCGCCTGCATTCGGGAGCAAATTTCGGCGGAAGCATTCACGGCAGACTGAAGAAACCAAATATTTCGAGAGAGAGAAACGGTTATTTGTGCAATCTGTATGTTGACGAATGGGAGAAAAGGTTTTATACTAGGAAACATCAAATGGTTCTACTGGTACTACCAAAAGAACAGTATCTATGCAAGCAACGGTGCTGCGCAGAAGAGGAAAACTCGTCTGCACAGTGCCTTTTTATTTTGCAATGAGGGATACACAGGCTGGTAGCTGTGAGAGGAGATGAGGCACGAATGGAACGCAAGATGGTCGAACTGAAAAACATCCAGAAATCCTTTTCGGGAAACCCCATTTTGAAGGGCATCGATTTGACGGTGAATACAGGGGAAGTGGTGGTCATTTTAGGACCGAGCGGTTCCGGCAAAACAACGATGCTGCGCTGTATCAATTTTTTAGAATCCCCAGACGATGGCAGCATTGCCGTGGGCAATTGCGCAGTGAACTGCAAAAAGGCAACCCCGCATGAAATCCTGCAGTTGCGGCGCAAAACAGCAATGGTTTTTCAAAATTACAATCTGTTTCGCAACAAAACGCTGTTAGAAAATGTGATAGAAGGCCCGATGATTGTGCGCCGTGCAACCCGTGAGGAGGCCACAAAAAAAGCGATAACCTTGCTGGAAAAGGTGGGGCTGAAGGAACGCATGGATAATTATCCATCGCAGGTTTCGGGCGGACAGCAGCAGCGTGCCGGCATTGTACGTGCATTGATTATGAATCCGGAAGTGATTTTGTTTGATGAACCCACATCTGCACTCGACCCCGAGTTGGTCGGCGAAGTGCTCGGTACCATCAAGGCAGTGGCGAAAACCGGCATCACCATGATTGTGGTAACGCATGAAATCGCCTTTGCACGGGAAGTGGCAGACCGCGTGGTGTTCATGGCAGACGGACATATCGTAGAGCAGGGCACGCCAGAGGAAGTGTTGGAGCAGCCAAAGGAAGAGCGCACACGAGAGTTCTTAAAGCGATTGCTCCAAGCAGATGCAGAAACCGCTTAAGCGGCTGCTAAAAAGATAGGTAACGATAGGTTTTTATAGGGGGCAACCCCACGAAAGGGAGGAAGCGAAATGAAAAACTTGAAGAAGATGGTGGCACTGGGACTGGCAAGCACGATGCTGATGACGGCACTGATGGGTTGCGGTTCTTCCACAACCGATGCAGGAAGCACCGCAGCAGCACCCACTGCAGACAATCCGCAGACCATGGAAATTGCGATTTTGACCGGCATGGCACCCTATACCTATGTGGATGACGCAGGCGAATTTCAGGGCTATGATTATGAATTTTTGACCAAGGTAGATGAACTCCTGCCGGAATATGAATTCCACTATAATGCAGTCGAACCCGATGCGGCAGCTGCAGCAGTGCAGGCAGGCACCTATGCGCTGTCTTGCTCGGCACATTTCGTGACACCGGCAAGAGAGAAGAACTTCATTTTGTCGATTCCGAACTGTTATTATCCTGTGAACTTGATTTCCCGCAAGGAAGACAACATGACCAAATTTGAGGATTTGGATGGCAAGGTGGTTGTGCCGAACCCGCCGAATGACGGACTGTATGTCGTGCTGCACAACATGGCAGAGGAACATCCGGATGTACAGTTCACACAGGAAGAGGTTTCCAACTATATTTCCTATGCAGATTCCTGCCGTGGCGTTTCCAATGGTACATATGACGTATGGTTTGGTGGAGATACCATGTTCTACGACATTATGAAGCAGGAGCCGATGGACAATTTGGTTTGCTCCGACCCCATCACCTGCGCACCTTGCGTGGTGGTTATCAACAAGGATTTGACCGCTTTCCGTGATGAAATCAATACTGCGATTGCAAAGCTGTATGAGGATGGCTCTTTGCAGGAACTGGCAACCAAATGGCTGGATACGGATGTGTTTGCGATTGCAGAAACCACAGGCGCACTTGCCGATTATAGCCAGTATGGCGCTTAATTTGCACATTTCTTGTTTCTCTTTTCATAGACAGGGGGATTGCAAGGAAGAGGAACGTTCTCCTCTTCCTTTTCTCCCACAGCAACTGGTCTGACTGGTTATACCAAAATTTAAAGGAGGTGCGAACATCATGCAAATCGTACTGGAAAAACTGCCTGTACTGCTCAGGGCATTGCCGCTCACATTTGAACTGCTGTTTCTGTCGGTTGCCATCGCATTTGTACTGGCACTGCTGCTGACGGCGGCAAAACTCAGCTCGCACAAGGTGCTGCGTGGGTTTGCAAGTGTCTATATTTCGTTTATGCGCGGCACGCCGATGATTGCACAGATATTGATTACCTTCATCGGCATTCCCATTCTTTTTCGAGAAGTCTTTGGCATCAGCACCGCAGGTTGGAACAACATGGTCTATGCCGTTGTGGCATTTAGTTTGAATGAAGCTGCATTTTTTGCAGAAATCTTTCGGTCGGCATATTTGGCAATCGACCGTGGACAAATGGAAGCCGGTCAAAGCATCGGCATGAACCGCTGGCAGGTCTTTCGGCGCATCATCTTTCCGCAGGCGGCGGCGTCAGCGCTTCCCAATACCACGAATATGATTATTGAGCTTATGAAAAATACATCTCTTGGCATGGCAATCGGTGTTGTAGACCTGATGGGCATGGCAAAGCAGGTTTCCTATAACACCATGGGTGTGGGACAGACATCGATTTTTTTGGCGGTTGCCGTATTATATTGGCTGATTGGCATTGTGTTTATGGTCATTTCCAGTAAAGTGACGCAGCATTTGAACCGTTGGAACAGCCCCAATGCACCGGTGAAAAAGCGTTGGAGCATTGCAAAACGAGCGACAGGAGGGGATTCGGTATGAGTTTGGATTTTGGATATGCACTCTCTTGCATCCAGCCGATTCTCAGAAAGCTGCCGATAACCATGTACATGACATTGCTTGCAGTGCTCTTGGCGTTGGTGGTGGGAACCGTGTTTGCATTGTTTATTCGTGGCAGAGTGCCTGTGTTTGCACAGATTTCCACGGCGCTTTGCTCCTTTTTGAAGGGTGTTCCGGTACTGGTCATGCTGTATGTGGTCTATTATGCGATGCCGGACATTTTAACCACGCTGGGCATTCCGTATGATTTGCGCAATCCGCCGAAGATGCTGTTTGCGGTGACGGCATTCGGGCTGTCATATGCACCGTATATGTCGGATATGCTGATTTCGGCATTTGATACCGTGCCGCGCGGACAGATGGAAGCCTGCATGTCCTTGGGGTTTACGCATTTTCAAGCCATGCGCCGTATTATTGCACCGCAGATGGTTGTAGTGGCAACGCCGGTGTTCGGCAACCACTTTGTCAATCTGCTGAAAATGACCTCCTTGGCATATATGGTGACCATTGTAGAAATGATGGGGGCTGCCAAAAACTATGCCACAGGAAACCAGATGTTTTTGGAAACCTATATTGTTGCGGCGTTGCTGTTTTGGATTGTTTGCGTGTTGTTTGATTATGCATTTGCACGGATAGAGGTTCGATTGGGCAAATTCCGTTCCAAAATGCTTCCAGCGGATGCACCTGTGAAAAAAACAGGCATTTTCACATTGATGACCGGAATCGGTCGATGAAAAAGGGGAGGTAGTATGAAAGAATTTCAATTTAAGATGCCTGCCCGTGTGGTATTTGGCGAAGGCAAGGCAAAAGAGCTGGGAACGCTGGCGGCAGGGTTGCTGCCTGCGGGGGAAAAACGAATTTTAATCGTTACAGGGCCACGGGTATCCAAAGATGCGTATTTTGCTGAAATCGTAGCGGCACTTACGGCAGAAGGATACCAGTGCATGGTATATACCAACACCATGCCGGAGCCAAATGTGCAGGCGATTGACACGGCGGCGGCATTTTTGCGGGACTGCGGCGCAAAGCTGCTGATTGCCATTGGCGGCGGCAGTCCGATTGACACGGCAAAGGCGATGGCGGTGCTCGCCACGCACGAAGGCTCGATACAGGACTACTTGTTTGGCGGCAGCAAGTCGGTGCAGTCAGCAGTGCTTCCTTTGATTGCAGTACCGACCACCGCCGGCAGCGGCAGTGAAGTCACGGCGGCAAGTGTGGTGGATGATACCGAAAAAGGCGTGAAGCTGTCCATCACACATGATAGCTTAATCCCCAAATATGCGGTCATTGACCCTTTGATGCACATGGGCATGCCGCCTGCGATTACCGCATCTACAGGGATGGATGCACTGACACATGCCATTGAAGCCTATGTGTCACGCAACGCCAGTATTATCAGCGATGCTTATGCGGAAAAGTGCATTGCACTTGTCGGGGACTATCTGCGTACAGCGGTGGCAGATGGCACAAACCGAGAGGCACGCAGTGCCATGGCGATTGCGGCGGTGTTGGGTGCGGCGGCATTCCTAAATGGCGGATTGGGGGCAGTGCATGGCATCAGCCAATCGATTGGCGGTGCGGCGCACACCCCGCATGGCATCACCAATGCCATCATGCTGCCCTATGTGATGGCAAATAACCTGCCGGGAAATTTGAAGAAATTTGCACATATCGCAGTGTTATTGGGCGAAAAGACAGAAGGTTTACCACTACGAGAGGCGGCAGAAAAGGCGGTGAAAGCCGTGCAGCAGCTTTCGGCAGATATTCGGATTCCAAAATCCTTGGGAGAACTGGGCGTTAAAGAAGAGATGTTTGAGGAAATCATCAGCAGCACCATGGCATATCGCCTGTTACCGATGAATCCTGTGACGATACAGGCAGACGATGTGCGCATGATTTTGCAGCAGGCAATACAGGTTTAAGAAGTACAGACAGAAGAACGGAAAGGAAATGTGTAGTATGATGAAATTTGAAGAGTATAAGCCGTTTTTGAGCCCGGCTTTGGCAAAAGCAACCGATTTGATTGTGGAAAGCGGCAAAGGCTGTTATGTGAAAACCGTGGAAGGCGAAGAATATCTGGATTTTGTGCAGGGCATTGCAGTCAACTGTCTGGGACACAGCCACCCCGCGATTGTACAGGCGATTGCTGACCAAGCCGGCAAAATCATCAACGGCTCGTTTAATTTGGTCAACTTTCCCAGCACCCTGTCGCTTGCCAAGCGTTTGACAGAAAATACCCCAGGCGAGTTGAACTCTATCTTCTTTTCCAACGGCGGTGCAGAAGCAAACGATGGCGCATTGAAGCTGGCACGTGCCTATACAAAGCGTACGGGAATCATCGCATTTAAGGGTTCTTTCCATGGACGCACGGTTGGTTCCTCTACGATTACAGGTTCCAACTCCAAATATCGTAAGTATTGCGAGCCAATGATGGGCGGCGTATACTTTACGCCCTATCCGACACGTGATTTGTGCCCGGATGGATTTGATGAAGAACAGCGCACCGATTTTTGCTTGAAAGAGCTGGAAAATCTGTTTAAATATATCGTAGCACCGGAAACCGTCGCAGCAATCATGATGGAGCCTGTGCAGGGAGAAGGCGGCTATGTCGTACCAAACAAACGCTTTGTGCAGCGCATTCGCGAAATTTGTAATCAGTATGGCATTCTGCTGATTTTCGATGAAATCCAGTCGGGATATGGACGTACCGGCAAGATGTTTGCCAGCGAACACTTTGATGTAGTGCCCGATATTATGACGGTGGGCAAGGCAATCGCAGGCGGCTTGCCGATGAGTGCCATCATCTCCACGGAGGAAATCATGTCCGAATGGCATGCGGGCATGCACGGCACGACCTTCGGCGGCAATCCGGTGGCAGCGGCGGCGGCAGGCGCAGTGCTGGACCAGTTTGAAGAATTGAATCTTTTGAACAATGTCAACGAAATGGGCGCTTATCTCAAGGAACGCCTCGTGGAATTGCAGAAAAAGTATCCGATTATTTATGATGTGCGTGGACTTGGCTTGATGATTGCATGTGAAATCTGTCATTTGGATGGCACACCGGCAGGTGATTTGTTTGCAAAAATCAAAGATTTGTGCTTGCAAAAGCATATGCTGACACTTTCCTGCGGTGTAAATGGCAACGGTATGCGCTTCGCAACGCCGCTCAATGTCACCAAGGCAGAACTGGATGCCGGGCTGAAAATTTTTGAAGAAGCCGTACAAGAAGTGTCGGCTGTACTGTAAAGGAGGAATCCGCATGGCAAAGGTAATCTATTATAATATCGATGACACGCTCGACTATGAAACGCAGCTGCTGCAGGAGTGGGGCGTTACCGATGTAGAGTTAATTGAAATCAAGGATGCGGAACGTGCAACGGCGTTTACCGAAGCCGTGCAGGAAGCAGACGGATTGGTCGTGGAGTATGACCAAGTGACGGCAGAGCGCATGGAAAAGCTGCCCAAGCTGAAAATCGTGGCATTGCAGTCCATTGGCTTCAATAATGTAGACATTGATGCCGCAACTGAACACGGCGTATGCGTCACCAATATTCCGGGATTTTGCACCGAAGAGGTTGCGACCCATACCATCGGCATGCTGCTGGACTTGACCCGCAAGATTACGTACTTAGACCGCAGTGTCCGTGCAGGGCAGTGGAATCCGCTGTTGGGCTATGAACTGCATCGCTTGACGGACAAAACCTTTGGCATGGTGTTCTTCGGCTCGATTCCCAAAGCCATGATGCCAATGCTCAAGGCGTTGGGGCTCAAGGTTTTGGTGTACGCACCCACAAAGACCAAAGAATTTTTGGCGGAATATGGCGCAGAAAAAGCAGAAACCCTTGATGAATTGTTGGAAAAATCCGATTTTGTGTCCATGCACTGCCCGCTCAATGATGTGACGAACAAGATGATGGGTGCGGCGCAGTTTGCGAAGATGAAGCAGAGCGCATTTTTCATCAACACCGCACGTGGCGGCGTGGTAGACGAACCCGCATTGGTGGAGGCCTTAAAGACAGGGGAAATCATGGGTGCTGCGGTGGATGTCATTGCAGATGAAGCGTCTGAAAAGAGCGACCTGTTTGCGCTGGAAAATACGGTTATCACCCCGCATGCGGCATTTATGTCGGTCGATGCGTTCTATAATGGCAGAAAATTGGCGCTCGAACAGCTGGTACAGCGGTTGTCCAAAAAGGAAATACCGACCAATTTGGTGAACAAAAATCTGGAGATTGTGTTTTAAAAGGAGCGATTTTCATGAAAAAGCAAATTGAAATTATGACCGATAAATGCCCACCAGCAGCAGGTCCCTATGTGCAGGGCTTGCAATTTGAAAATCTGGTGTTTGCAACACAGGTCGGCATCGGTGCGGATGGTGCTTTGGTAGAGGGCGGCATCGAAGCACAGACCCGCCAGACCATGGAAAATATCAAAGCAGTGCTGGAAGCGGCAGGTTCTTCGATGGAAAAGGTGCTGAAATGCACGATTTATATTGCAAATGCCGAGGATAAGTCAGGTATGAATGCCGTATACAGCAGTTATTTCACCGACCCATTCCCCTCCCGCTGCTGCGTGCAGGTGGCAGGCATGGCAGATGGTGCATTGGTCGAGATGGAAGTCATGGCGTATATTCAATAAAAAAATAACAGAGCAGTATGCTAAAAAAAGGGCAGGGGGCGAAAAAAGTGTGCATGAGAGTAGAAGAACACGTGATTTTGGACACCACACCAACAGGGAAGCTGGTAGAAATCACCGTCGATGGAAAAACTGTGGAAGCCTATGAAGGCGAAGCGATTTTGGCGGCACTGCTTGCCAAAGGCATTATCGTGAATCGATATACCGTCAAAAAACAAGAGCCGCGCGGATTGTTCTGTGGCATCGGGCAGTGCACAGACTGTGCCATGGTGGTGGACGGCAAGCCAAATGTGCGTACTTGCATCACACCGGTGCGTGCCGGTATGGTCATTGAAACACAAAATGGCTTGGGAAAGGCGGGGGTGTAGTATGCTGGAGCGTGAAGTGGTGATTGTTGGTGCAGGCCCTGCAGGGTTGGCAGCAGCGATTGAAGCGGCAGGTGCAGGCGCACAGGTTCTGCTGGTGGATTTGAATATGCGTCCGGGCGGACAGCTGTTCAAGCAGATTCATAAATTTTTCGGCTCCAGTGCGCATCGTTCCGGCACCCGTGGCATGGACATTGGCGATATGATGCTCCGAGAAGCGCAGGAAAAGGGCGTGGAGCTTTGGCTGGGCAGTACCGTCATTGGACTGTTCCCCGGCAATAAGGTGGGCATTCGTCACGGAAATGATGGTGTTTCCGGCGAATTTGTCACAGTGCATGCCAAAAAAATCATTGTTGCCGCAGGTGCATCGGAGAACGTGGTGCGGTTTGAAGGCTGGACAACACCGGGCGTCATGGGTGCGGGTGCGGCACAGACGATGGTCAATGTCAATCATGTGAAACCCGGCAACAAAGTGGTGATGCTCGGCAGCGGCAACGTGGGTTTGATTGTATCCTATCAGCTGATGCAGGCAGGCTGCGATGTGGTAGCATTGGTGGAAGCAGCACCAAAGGTGGGCGGCTATGCGGTGCATGCGGCAAAGATTGCACGTGCAGGCGTGCCAATTTACACAGGGCATACCATCAAGCGTGTCATTTCTGACGGCAATCGTGTATCGCAGGTGGAAATTGTGGCATTGGATGAAAAATTTCAGCCGATTGCAGGCAGTGAGAAGACCTTGGAAGCGGACACCGTTGCCATTGGCGCAGGGCTCAAGCCTACCACCGAACTGCTGGCACTGCTGAAATGCGAATTTACCTTCCATCCCACATTGGGACGTGTGCCGCTGCACAATCAGGACATGGAAACCTCGCATGCAGGGGTATATATCGCAGGCGATACCACAGGCGTTGAGGAAGCGAACACCGCCTTGGAAGAGGGACGCATTGCGGGTATTTCGGCGGCGCAGTCTTTGGGATATTTGACAGATACGGCGGCAACAGCGGCAAAGGATGAAATCTGGGCACGTGTCAAGGCCCTGCGTATGGGGCCGTTTGGCGAACGCCGTCAGCAGGCGAAAGTTGATATTTTAGCGGAATATACCGAAAAAATCGGTGTTCCGACCGTGGTTTAAGAGGAGGTGTGCAAGATGCCGCTTTTGCAAAACGGGTTTTTGACCTATGAAGAACTTACGGCGATGCGCGCCGTACCCAGTCAGGCACGCTATGCCGCAGGACCGGTTGCCGTCATTGAATGCGTGCAGGAAATCCCCTGCAATCCATGCGAAGCATCCTGTCCGGCGCATGCGATTTGTGTCGGGGAACCCATCATCAATTTGCCCCAGCTGACGGAAGACAGCTGCACAGGCTGCGGCATGTGCGTGGCAAAATGTCCGGGGCTTGCGATTTTTATTGTCAATAAGGCATATTCCGAAACAACAGCAACCGTAGGCTTTCCATATGAATATTTCCCGCAGCCGAACGAGGGAGCCACCGTCAATGCCGTGAATCGAGCAGGACAGGTGGTCTGTCAGGGCACAGTGGTCAAGATTTTAAATCCTGCGACCTTTGACCACACACCGGTGATTACGGTGGAAATTCCAAAAGCATACGCCGATGAAGTGCGTGGCATCGAAAGGGGGGCGTTCTGATGGCAGAGTTTACGGATTTGGACATGATTGTCTGCCGCTGTGAAGAAATCACGGTGGGGGAAATCAAGCAGGCAATTGCAGAAGGTGCACGAGATGTCACAGGCGTCAAGCGCCGTGTGCGTGCAGGCATGGGACTGTGTCAGGGGCGCACCTGTGAAAAGATGGTACAGCAGATTTTGTGCAGTGAGTTGGGATTGCCGCTGGAGGCGGTGGGCGCATCTAGTCCACGTCCGCCAGTGCGTCCCATCAGCTTTGGCGAATTGGCAGATGGGGAGGTGGAGTAAATGGCGATGTTTGATGTAACAGTCATTGGTGCGGGTGCAATCGGTTCGTCTGTTGCCTATCACCTTTGCGAAAAGGGGCTCAAGGTTGCGCTGATTGACCGTGGGGATATTGCGCATGGCTCCTCCAGCCACTGCGATGCCGTTGCACTGATTTGCGACAAGCAACCGGGACTGGATACCATGATGGGTGCGGCAAGTATTGCCCACTATGAAGAGCTGGCGCAAAAATTCGATTATGATTTTGAGTTTGACCGCAAAGGCTGTCTGTATGTTTGCGAAACCGATGCGGAATATGAAGCGGCAAGCCAATATGCGGCACAGCAGGCGGCAGATGGCTACGACATGGGCATGGTGGACAACAAAACGCTGTGCGAAATGGAACCATTTTTGGCAAAGGATATGGTGGGCGGCATTTGGACACCCGGCGATGCGGCAATGAGCCCGTATAAGGTCTGCTTTGCGTTCACAGAAGAGGGCAAAAAGCTGGGTCTGACCACCTATACCTATTGTAAAATCGATTCTATCAAGCGCATCGAAGAAGGATTTCAGCTTTCCACCGACCAAGGCACGATTAAAACGGCGAAAATCGTCAACTGCGGCGGTGTTTGGGCGCCGGAAATCGGTGCACTAAGCGGACTGGAGATTCCGATTCAGCCACGCAAGGGCATGAATTTGATTTCCGAAAAGTGCGAAAAGATTTCCTTCCATAAGGTGTTGGAATTTGGCTATATGATGTCGAAATTTGACAATATCAACTTCAAACGCAACGTTTCCCCGTTGGTGGAAGAATACAATGTTGCCTTCAACATTGAATACACCCATGCCAATAATCTTCTGCTCGGCGGCTATCGTGGATTCCGTGGATTTGACATTCGCTCGGAAGTAGAGGCAATGAAAGCCATTGCAGAGCGTGGCTTGCGGTTCTATCCCGTGCTGCGGGACATCAGCTGTATCCGTTCTTATGCAGGCGTGCGTCCCTTCGTGGAAGACCATCTGCCGATTGTTTCCGAGGTGGAAGAGTTGCCGGGTTACTATATTGCGGCAGGGCATGAGGGCGATGGCATTTGCTTATCTCCCATCACAGGCAAGCTGATGGCACAGATGATTGCAGGCGAAGCACTGGATTTTGACATTTCCAAATTGCAGTTCTCCCGCTTTCAAAAGAAGGTGACGGCATAACATGGCAAGAGAATATGGATATTTGCCGCCGAGCGGGGGTGGTGTCATCTCCATGCCAAAGGGGCAGAATACGGCGGGGTTTTCCATCGGGATTCTGTATATCGATGATGTGCATTATCCATTGCTGCCGGGCAATGTGGTCAATGCCACAACGTATCCGTTTCCGGTTTGCATGCAGCCGGTGGAAGGGCTGACCATCGACCGGCTGTTTGCGGCAGGCGAAGATGTTTTTGAGGACATTTTGCGGGCGGCAAAAAAGCTGGAAAAGGCGGGGGTACGTGCCATTACAGGGGCGTGTGGCTTCTTTGGGAACTATCAGGAGAAGCTGGCAGAAGCACTTGAAATTCCCGTGGCACTATCCAGCTTGGTGCAGATTCCTTGGGTGAAAACCCTGCTGCGACCAAGCCAGAGCATCGGCATTTTAACCGCTGACCTTTCCTCGCTGACGGATAAACTGCTTGCGGCTTGTGGTACAGAAAGCCGAGAACGGCTTGTCCTGCGAGATTTGCGCCACGCCGAACAGTTTTCCTGTATTTTGGAGGGACGAGGCATGTTTGACAACGAGCGGGTGCGGCAGGAAGTGGTTGCGGCGGCACTGGATGCACAGCGGGAATCCCCGGAAATGGGGGCGATTCTGCTGGAATGCAGCGATATGCCGCCGTATGCAGTCGACGTACAGCGTGCAACCGGCTTGCCGGTGTTTGATTTCATCACGCTCATCAAATGGATGCATCTTGCAGTGGCACAAAAACCGTATGGAGGCTACATTTAAACGTGATTGAGGGACGGCAGAAATGCCGTCCCTTTTTCCAAAAATCGAAAGGGGGGAGAAGCCGATGGGCACTTTATGGGAATTGCTGCTCAAAATTATGCTGATGATGCTGTTTGGGTTTTGGGTGAAAAAACGAGGTCTACTGCCGGATGTGGTGGAAAAAGGCTTGTCGGGGCTGCTGATTTCTGCGATTTTGCCGCTTGCCATTTTGGCTTCGGGGGATGTCACGCTGTCGGCAGAGCTGGCGGTGGGTCTGCGGCTGAGTGCAGCGGCAACGGCGGGATATTATGCGGTGAGCATTGTGCTGCTGCTGTGTATCAGCCGATTCTTGCCGCTTGCGTCTGCTGAAAAGACCATTTTCGTCATCACAACCGTGTATGCGAACACGGCGTTTTTGGGGTTTCCCATTATGTATGCGCTGTATGGCGCAGAAGGCATGCTGTATGCCGTGATTTTTAACATCGGCTATCAGCTGACCTTTTTCACATGGGGGGTTGCAAAAATCACAGGCGGCGGGGCAAAGGGATGGAAAGCCTTGCTGCGAACACCTGTAACCATAGCATCCTTTGTGACGACTGTTTTGGTGCTTACACCGCTTGCCCTGCCATCGGTGCTGCAAGATACCTGCACGGCGATTGGCAACATGACCACGCCGCTTTCTCTGCTGCTGATTGGCAGTTCGTTTGTCCGCATGCAGCCCATGCAGCTGCTGCGGGATAAATGGAGCTATTTGGTGAGCGGACTGCGGCTGGTGGTGCTGCCGTTACTGATGTTTCTGGCGGTGCGTGCGTTGCAGTTTCCCACCGTGCCAGGGGCGGTTTGTGTGCTGATGAGCGGATTGCCCTGTGCATCGTTGGGTGTTATTTATGCCGAACAATATGATTGTGCGCCAGATTTTGCGGCACGTGCCGTGGTGCAGACCACACTGCTGATGGTCATTACCGTGCCTTTGTGGATTGTGTTGGTGCGGGGGGGACTGTAAATGCAGATACAAACGCTGATACAGTATGTCGCTGCTGTGGGTGCCGTGCTCGGTGGACTGGATTGGATTTGCGGCAATCGCTTCGGTGCAGGGCAGAAATTTGAAGATGGCTTTCGGCTGATGGGCACGCTGGCGTTTTCCATGACAGGCATCATGATGATGGCACCGGTTGTAGTGGCGGTGTTGCGACCGCTGATTGCGCCGATTTGTCATCTTTTGCGGCTCGATACCGCAGGCGTTGCGGCGTTGCTGTGCGTGGATATGGGTGGCTACCCTTTGGCGATGCAGATGGCGCAGGATGGTGCAGTGGGGCAGTTTGTAGGGGTTGTGTTGACGGCAACCCTTGGCTGCACGCTGAGCTTTACCATTCCTGTGGGATTTGGCATGGTATCGAAGGAAAACCAGCCGTTTTTGGTGCAGGGTTTGCTTGCGGGATTGATGACCTTGCCCATCGGCTGCATCATGGGGGGATGGCAACGCAATTGTCCATGCAGGCAATGCTCTGGAACGTGCTGCCGACCGCCGTGTTTGCGCTCTTGCTCGCAATCGGTTTGCTGCGGATGGAAGCCCGTGTGCTGCGCTTTATTTGCGGCTTTGCAAAAGGGGTGCTGGCGTTGGGTGTGGTAGGAAGCAGCGTTGGACTGCTGCAAATTCTAACAGGGTGGACGGTGATTCCCCTGCTGACACCCATTGACGAGGTGTTTGCTTTGGTTACCACGGTCACCATGACCTTGATTGGCATTTTGCCGGCGATTCATCTGCTGGAGCTGGTTTTGAGGAAACCATTGCAGAGGATGAGCGAAGCATTGCGGCTCAAGCCATTTGATGTGACAGGATTTTTGCTGTCCACTGCCAGTGCCGTGCCGGTGTTTGCGATGATGCAGGAAATGTCCCCGCGCGGGGTGGTGCTGAATACGGCGTGGATGGTATGCGCCTGCTGTATGTTTGGCAGCCAAATGGGATTTGTGTCCACAGCAGACCCGGCGATGCTGCCCGCCTTTTTGTTGGCGAAGTGTGGGGGCGGCATCGTGGCGTTGGTTGTGGCGGATATGTTGTTTCGCAAGAAAAACCCACCCAAACCGTAAAAGGTTGGGTGGGTTTTTCTTTGCAGGCACTTGTGGAAACCGCAGAATGCGGTCACGTTTCGGATGCGGTGGTGCTGTCGCCATATCCGTCCATCGTACCATTTGCTTCTAAGTAATCAAATCGATTCATCACTTCGGTGTAGGTGTCGCTCGTGATAGACGGCATGTCGCTGATGTCGTCCACGCCCCATTTGGAAGCAGCATTGCTAAAGCCCTGCATCACAGCGGATTTCAGCTCTTCATATTTGGTAGCATCTCCGCCGGAGAGCGCAACAGCCATGTCCATGATGCGTGTTGCAACGGCATCGACCCCCCACTCGCCATCTGCGCTGACGGCATCGGCTGCGGTTTGGCGATCCGCATCAGAGAGCTGGAAGGTAGACAAAACATCTTTTAATGCGGTGTCGTTCGATTCCAATGCACTGGAAAGCACATCGCCGAGGGAAAGACCATCGGCATTTTTGGTCTGGAACAGTTGGGTTGTGAGCATTTCAGACACCATGGCACTGTAGGAGTCTGCCTGCTGCGACACCAAATCCTGCACCTGGGAGGCCTGCAGTCCCTTGGAAGCCTCTTTCCGGCTGTACGTGACAGAGGCACCGGAGGAGGCGGTTGGTGACACGGCAAAGCCATCGGCTGCGGTTTGGGAGGTGTCCTGTGCGGCGGCTGTTGTGGATTGCTGCATGTTTTGCGGCGTTTGCAGGGCATTTTCAGCGGCTGTTGTAACCTTGGCAGAACCTTGCGAAGAAGCAGACGTTCTAAAAACCGAATTGCTAATGTCCATAAATATACACCCTTTCCTGATAGATATTGCTATCCCGCTTTCGACGAATTATCTTTGTTTCTTTATTCTAACACAGGATTATAGCACGTGCAAGATTACATTTTTCGTTTTATATAGCGGAGAATTGGGCAAAAAAACAGACACAAACAGGTTCGCTGTTCGGTGTCTGTTTTTTGATGTGTCGAAAGGCGCATGGGCACGATTTATGCACGAAAAATCAATGCTTTCACGAAGATGCTGATGCCGCCCAATATGAAAATGGCGATGATGATGCGTTTGATAACCGCTTCAGGAATGCTGCGGTCAATGCGGCTGCCTATCCACACGCCTAAAATGGCGGCAGGAATGGAAATGGCTGTGATTTGCAGAGAAAACACACTGAACATGCCGTTTACAAGATAGAAGAATGCGCGAAACAGGTTCTCCAGCAGAAACACAAAGCAAACATTGCTGCGAAATGCGTTTCTGTCGCCGGAAATGCGCTCGAAATAGGCGAGAAACAGAAGATTGATGCCGAATAAGCCTGCCATAATGCCAGACAGAAAGGAAATGACCGTTCTTGCGGTTTTGGAGGGAGTCGCTTTTTGGGAAGTATCACGTGTTAGCATTTCAATGCCAAGACCAATGATGAAAATGCCAAGCAAAACCTTGATAATCCATGGAGAGCCAAGCTTTAAAAATAAGGTGCCCGGAATCACGCCCAGAATGATACAGATTGCAACAGGCAGCGCCACACGAAAGTCAAAAGAGCGGCGGTTTTTGACAACAATATAGGTGTTAACCGGAAGGTCCAGCAGCAGATTTCCGGGGGTGATGACATTGTTGTTTAGCCGCATTGCCATCAGAGGATTGGACAGCAGCGGATTGCCAAAGCCGACAAGACCTTTGATGATAAATGCAAAAAACTGAACGATAAATAAATATACAGCCAAAGAAGCGGTCATGCAAAAAACCTCAATTCAAAACATTGTTGATGGGCAGACTGGACAATTCCCGATTGACATAGATGGCACGATACCGACTGGGCGGCATGCCAACATATTTGGAAAACATATTATTGAAATGACATGGATTTCCAAACCCAACTGCAACAGAAATTTCGGTCACCGACAGGTTGGTGGAAATCAAAAGGCTCTGTGCTTCGCCCAGTCGTCGGCGCAGGGTGTACTGCATGGGGGAGTAGCCGGTTTGATTTTTGAAAATATGCGAGAGGTGATAGGGGCTGATGCGAATGGCATCGCTGATGTCCTGCAGGGTGAATTTTTCATCGAAGTGGGTGTTGATATACCGCTTCACCTGTGCGGTGATGATGTCCGGCTTGGAATAGGTCATCGTGCCTGCAGCAGAGCAGTATTTGTTGAGAATCAGCAGAATTTTAGACAGCAGAGCGGCGGTTAGATATTGGCAGGTTTCCACCGAAGTGTCGGGATTGCTGGCAATCATGCTGTGAATATTGGTCATTAGGGATTCAACAATATCGGCACATTCGCCGGCAGGAAACACAGGAGAATATTGCTCGGCAATCAGATGGTTGGGCGGCAGATTTTTCACCGCTACGTTGCCGACCGCAATACATAAGGTGTTCAGATTATCCGTCTTGGTCGGGTCTTCGTCGTGCAGCATGCCTGCGTTGCAGATGATAATATCGCCCGCTTTGATGGCATAATGGGTTTCGTCAATGATATAAACGCCGGTTCCGGTGCGGACATAAAGAATTTCCAGATAATCTTTGTGCTTGTGCAGCACACGCGGGTGGATGGTGTACACAGAATCAATCTTGCTTGCAGAGAGTAAACGCGGTTGCTTCCCATGTTCGAAACTGGTTTCATATGAAGCGTTGACAAAGCATTGAATCATTATAAATTCTCCTATCTTAAAACAGCACGGGTGAGGATTGATTTTGTGAAGAGGCATCCATCATGGCAGAAGAAAACGATTGTGTGCAGCGAGATGTGTATGATCGACTATCTATGATATATCATGCCATAAGAATCTTGTCAATACAGTAAATTTGACGAGGGAAAAACGCAAAAAGCGCAAGATTACGCAAATTTTTGATAACGGAGAAGAGAACACCGTCAACAGATATGGTTCGCAAGCAAGAAGACGAAAGTTATGTGTCAAAAGAAGCTGTTTGACAGAAAGATAACGTTCAAAAACTTCACAGAAAGCACAAAGAAGAAGCGGTTTTGAGAAAATGATAACCATTACGGCGAGATAGAGGGAATACATTCCACGGAGTCGTTTGGCAAGTGCACTGTTGGCAAAGCCGCATCCAAGCTGGGTTTTTGTGGTCGACGGATGCCGTGCACAGGCAAGACGCAAGAATGTGAAGCAGAGTTGTCGCAACACCCCGAAAAACGCCTAGAATTGCGAAAAGTTGGCACAAGATACGTATAGCAAAAAAACAGTGGATTTTATATACTGTGTTCATAAAACAGTGCGGATATTTACCGACTGTCCAAGCGTGAAATACACCCCTGTTTTACAGCATTTCTAGAAGCTGTATTCACAAACGAGAGCCGATGAATTTGGGAAAGATTTTTCAAAAACGGCGGTTCGCCGTTGTGAATACAGGTTCTTAGCCAACCCTCTTCACTTCTACTCTACTACACTTTGGGAACGGGGCCTCTGCGTGGAGGTCCCGTTTCTAAAAAGTATCCGCAAAACGGTGAAGCATATCAAACATACAAGATGGAGGAGATACCATGAGAAAATGGAAATTAGCAGTGTCTTCTGCAGATGAAGCGCCGGTAACTGCACCGATTTTGCTGCAGGGGTCGATTGTGGAAAATCTGCAGAAAGCCAGCCTGTTGGGATATCACGCAATTGAAGTCCATATGCGTGAGGATACAGAGCTGGATTATCCAGCGATTCAAGCGGCATGCGCGCGCACAGGAGTACGTGTGGCGATGATTGTGACGGGCAGGCTGAATACGGAAGGGCACTGCAGCTTGATTTCGGACGAGCCCTATGTGGTTTCGGCAACGATGGAGGGCATGCGGCAGTATATTGACGTGGCGCAGAAGCTGGGTGCGGGGTTGGTCATCGGTTGGGTCAAGGGCAATGTACCGACTGGCGGCAAACGGGAAAAATACATCGAACGATTGGCAAAAAATCTGCGCATTCTTGCCGCATATGCAGCAGAGCGCAGCGTGCCACTGAATATTGAAGTCATCAACCGCTATGAAGTGAATATTTTCACAACGGCAGATGAGATTATGCGCTTTTTGGAGAAATATCAGCTGGAAAATTGCTATGCACATTTGGATACCTTCCATATGAGCATTGATGAATGTGATGCTGTGGCGGCAATTGAACGCTGCAAAGGCAAGCTGGGATATTTCCATATTGCGGATAACTCCAGACGGTATCCCGGCAGCGGACATTTGGATTTTCGCAGCATGCTGCAAACGCTTGCTGCAATCGATTATAACGGGTACTTATCGGTGGAGTGTCTGCCGTATCCCACTGGTGAAAAGGCGGCGATGCAGGCAGCAGCGTATTTGAATCAACTGATGCAGGAAAACGAATAAAGGGGGGCGTAAACAATGACAAAACGACAGAAACATCGCATGAAGAAGCAGAACATCGTTTTGTTGAGTGTGGCATTGATACTGGCAGCTGTGTTTTGCATTGTCTGCATCTATCTCCTGCTTGTGCGTGGCTGGTATGCCAATGTCACATTGCCATTTATAAGATAGCACCCAATGATAGAATGCAAAAAAAGCACTGCAGTTTGGTTTCCAACCTGCAGTGCTTTTTTGAGGGATAAGGTATCATCGGAATGGATTTTCTGTGGGATAGGGAAGGGCAGCCGGTTGATTGTAGGCGACATCCGTGATGCCAAGATACTTGAAAATTTCAAAAAGCGAGCGGCCATAGTGCCCAAAGGCAACCGCACCATGATGCGGATATTGCTTTTCAATCAGCACGTGGCGATAGAAACGGTCCATTTCGGGGATGGCAAAAATGCCGATGGAGCCAAAGGACTGTGTGGGCACATCCAGCACTTCCCCTTGCGCCACGTAGGCACGCAGCTGGGAAGAGGCGGTGGACTGCAGGCGGAAAAAGGTGATGTCCCCAGCCTTGATGTCCCCTTCCATCGTACCACGTGTAATGTCCGGCTCTGGCAAATCTGCTTCCAATGCACGTTTCATAATCAGCTGATACCCCATGTGCGGGTTGCGCAGCAGGCTGGGGCAGGTATTGCCGCAATGAAATCCCATAAAGGTTTCACGATGGCGATAGGGCAGCTTGCCGGCAATGCTCTGCTCATACATGGATGCTGGCACAGAGTTGTTGATGTCCAGCAGGGTGACAGGTACACCCGACACACAGATGCCGATATACTCAGACAGTGCACCATAAATATCCACCTCGCAGGCAACGGGGATACCCCGTCCGGTCAAGCGACTGTTGACATAGCAGGGGACAAACCCAAACTCGGTTTGGAATGCCGGCCAGCACTTGTTTGCGAACGCCGCATATTTGCAGGTGCCAAGATGCTCCTGCATCCAGTCCTCCAGTGTCAATTCATATTGCGCCAGCCGTGGCAGCACGCCTGCATAGGGACTTTGTCCATTGTCCACTTCGTGCTGCATCTCTGCAATCTTCGCTGGAATCCGAGGGTCATCGTTGTGTTTGCGGTAAGCGACCAATAAATCCAGTTCGGAATGCTCCTCTACTGCGACCCCAAGGTCATACAACGCCTTGATGGGCGCATTACAAGCTAAAAAATCGTTGGGACGAGGACCAAATGCAAAGATTTTCAAATCTTTCAGTGCAACCAACGCTGTGGCGATGGGCAAAAAGGCGTGTATCTGCTGTGCGGCTTCCTCGGCGGTGACACAAGGATAGTCAGGGATGTACACCCGTTTGCCCCGCAGTCCAAGATTATAGGAAGCGTTGAGCATGCCGCAGTATGCGTCACCACGTCCATCATATAAATCGCCATCGCCTTCCGCTGCGCAAAGGTACATGATGGGGCCGGAATACCAGTCGGCAATCATGGTTTCCGGTGTTTCCGGACCGAAATTGCCCAGAAACACAATCAAGGCATTGACACCATGTGCGAGCACATCTGCTACCGCCTTTTTTGCATCGATTTCGGTTTCCACACAAATCGGGCACTCGTAAAGACCCTCACCATAGGCGGCTGCAATGTTGGCACGGCGTTTTTCCGAAAGGGAGATGGGGAAGCAGCTGCGGCTGACCGAGATAATGCCCAGCTGCATGGTTGGGAGATTGTTCATGCTACATTCCTCCTGTTAGGTCGTGGATAATATCTATATTTTCGCCTTGTAATCCAATAAACGCACCTTGTGCGGCTTCTGGAGCATCTGCATGGGCAATCAGCCATTTGTTGCGTGCCCGCAGGAGATAATCTTCGGTGCGCAGCAAGGGAACGGCGGGCTTTTCCGTGTTGGTGCCCTGTGGCAGGATAATGGCAACCCGAAAGCCTGCGTTTGCAGCACCGTCACAGGGCGCATAGTGCAGCGTGGTTGCATACAGTTCCACGGCAGTTCCAGCGGACACCCGAAATGCTTGTACCGTTGCAGTATCCAATGTGCGGTTCTGCAAATCCTGTTGGCGTGCGACCAGAAGCACCATCTCATCGGCGGTGATATTGATTTCACTGCTCTTGTGATATTCCAAGCAGTTGAGCCGTGTGTTGCTTCCGTTGCAGTACCCAATCTGGAGGGGCAGCCCGCCATACAGACTTTCCGAAAAATAGCGTGCACTGGGCAGGGCTTCCAGTGGGGCATGGGATGGAACATACACAACGCAATCGGTGGGTTTCACGGTTGTTTTTTGCAGCGTTTGCAGAAATTCTGCTGTGTCCAATCCCTCCAGAACCTGTCCGTAAGGGGCAAAGGCTGGGGAAAAAACCGATTGTATCTCCATAAGATTTCTGCTCCTTTCACAGCCTTGCAAGTGCATCATAGGATTGCCGCAAGGACGGATAGAGTGTGCGATAAACGCCATACAGGTTGTCATATCGTGCGCTGGCGACCACATTGGGCGGTTGCAAATCGCCCGTGCGAATCACCGCTTCGCATGCCGCAGGCACACTGGGATACAGACCGCCCCCAACCCCTGCAAGCAGTGCCGCACCAAGTGCAGGCCCTTCGACGCCAAGCGTGGTGGTGACAGGACAGCGCAGAACATCCGCCAGCATCTGCCGCCATAGCGGCGAAGTACCGCCGCCGCCGCAGGCAATGAGTTCCCGACTGGCAATTTGCATATCTTGCAAAATTTCAAAACAGTCCCGCAGGGAATAGGTGACCCCTTCCAGAACGGCACGAATCATATCGGCACGCTGGTGCATGGCGGATAAGCCGATGAATGCACCACGGCAGTTGGGGTCAAGATGCGGGGTGCGTTCCCCCATGAGATAGGGCAGAAAGAGCAGTTTGTTTGCACCAATGGGCACTTGCTCTGCCAGATGTGTCATCAAATCATAGGGATGAAGCCCCTGCTTTGCGGCATCGGCGGCGATGTCTGCGCCAAGTGCAGTGCGAAACCACTGCAAAGAAGCACCGGCAGACAGCGTGACCCCCATAACATGCCATGCGCCGGGTACGGCACAGCAAA
The DNA here is from genome assembly GCA_963663775.1 of Intestinibacillus sp. GTDB lineage: Bacteria > Bacillota > Clostridia > Oscillospirales > Butyricicoccaceae. Next base: position 1,383,703 of record OY760624.1, read on the forward strand.
AGGTGTGCACCCGCCCTTGTGCATCGATGGAAAGCGTGCTTGTGTGGGCAAAGACCACGCCGGAAGTGCCGATGGTAGCGAATGCCTTGCCATCTGTGACAACGCCCGTGCCGACGGCGGCGGCGGCATTATCGCCTGCACCGCCCACCACGGGGATACATGCCGCAAGTCCGGTTGCTTTGGCAGCCGCTGCTGTCACCACGCCGGTGATCTCGGGGCTTTCATAAACGGTGGCAAGCAGCGAGGGGTCAATCTGTAATTTTTCAAGGACTTCCGCCGACCAGCAGCGGTGCGGCACATCCAACAGACCCGTGCCGGACGCATCGGACACATCCGTTGCATAGTCCCCTGTTAATTGCAGTCGGATATAGTCCTTTGGCAGCAGGATATGACGGCATTTGGCATATATCTCCGGTTCGTGCTGACGTACCCACAAAATTTTGCTTGCGGTGAAGCCAGTTAGGGCAGGATTTGCAGTGATTTCTAAATAGCGTGCTTTTCCAACGGCTTGATAAATATCCTCGCATTGCTGTGCGGTGCGACCATCACACCATAGAATGGCAGGGCGCAGGACAGCATTGTTTTCGTCCAGCAGCACAAGAGAATGCATTTGACCGGAAAGACCGATGCTGCAGATTTCCTGCGGCGAAATGCCGCTGTCCGTGAGCACTGCACGGATGCCCTTCTGCACAGCCTCCCACCAATGCAGGGGATTCTGTTCGGCCCATCCATTTTGCGGCTGGGACATGGGGTAGTCAAAGGTGCGGCTTGCGAGGACTTTTCCAGCGGCATCAAAAAGCACGGTTTTTGTGCCAGATGTGCCAATATCAACCCCCAATAAGTAATTCATGTGTGCGAAACGCTCCTTTCCTGCAAGCCAGCGTCCCCCTGGGGTGCTCCGCTGGCATGGCTGTATCAGTGTGGTTAAGCGTATGGAAATTTTCGGATTGGTATATGGTTTTTTGTTACAGTTGGAAACAATGGTTTGAATAATGAGTTTTGCAAAAATACTTTACATAAGTTATAGCTAGAGAATACTATGGGATGCTGTAAAAGTCAACTGATTTTCGTTAGAATGACTGAAATTGTAGCATTTTAACAAAAAAGACACGCGTATTTATTGATTTATACAACAAAAAATGGTACTCCCTGATGGACAGAGAGCACCACAGCGTGGATTTGCATGAATACAGGCGGCTACAGCTGGCTGACAAATCGGTCGATGAAGTACAGCGCCGCACCAATGCAGCTGCTTTTGGAACCGCAGTTCCCCAAGCGAAAAAAATCACCGTCTGCGCCAAAGCTGTCCTGTGCCTGCAATTTTGCACGGATTTCGGGCAGATAGGCAGGGAGAAAGGGTGTTAATGCACCGCCCAGCACCACTTCACAATCCAGAATCATGTGGATATTGTGGATGGCAATGGTTAAGTGCTCCAAGTATTGCTGCCAAATTGAGCGGTATTCGAGGTTATCCCCCTGTAATCCTGCAAAAAACTGTTCCAGAGAGATGGAAAAATCGTCTGACAATCGGGAAGTGGAGCAATACGCTTCCAGACAGCCATGTTTGCCGCAGCTGCAGGGGATGCCGTTTGGCACAATGCGCATGTGACCAAACTCCGCACTGCGCCGCCGCATGCCGGTATAGGGCTTTCCATGGATGAGCAGTGCACCCCCGACCCCTTTTCCCAGGAATAAATATGCCATGCTGTCCAAATCGTTTTGGTGCCACCATTCGGCATAACCGCCCGCACAGGCGTCGTTTTCCAGATAGACCGGATACGGAATGCGGTCTGTGAAAAGCGAAAGGTGCAGCTTGCGAATCTGCAAACTCGGCGCAACTTCAATCATGCCCCGCACCTCGTCAATGATGCCGGGAAGCGTGATGCCAACCCCGAGTAGTTTGGTGCGGTCGAGCGAAAAGGCATCCAAAAATTGCTCCAGTGCCTGTGCAACAGACTCCATATAGGCGGTATCACTGCTGAAACTGCATGTGATGCTCTGAAAGGCAAGCTCTTCTGCTCGTAAATTGACAGCAATCAGCCGAATCGTCTTCTTAGAAAGCTCAATGCCAATCGAAAAGCGTGCATTTGCAGAAAGTGTCATGGTGCGGGCACGCCGTCCGCCGGTGGAAGCATCCATGCCGGCATAGGCAATGACCCCGCTCTCCAGCAGGTCACGCAGGTTCTGGGTCACAGTGGGTAGGCTTAGCGATAAATCGCTCGCAATATCCTGTTTGGTTCTGGGAGTTTGTGCCGTATAAAAATATTGAAACACCAAATTTCGATTCAGCTTACGAAGCTTTGCTGTTGAAAGCTTATCTTGCAAAAATATCACCGCACTTTTATAAAAGTTGTTTACCGTATTATAGTATACGGTATCTTGCGCATTTGCAAGCGGTTTTCAAAATAACCAAAAGGTGCAGCGTTTTTTTACCCTGTTTTCCCTTTTCGTTTGAAAACTTTTATGGTAGGATGGTTTTATCGGATTGGTTCTGTAAAGGAGCTATCATTTATGCATACGATACAAGCTTATCCCTTTGGGAAGACGCAGGAAGGCTGCCCTGTCACACGCTATGTGTTGGAGGATGGTCTTTTTGCCGTGAGCATTTTAGATTACGGCGGTACGGTGCAGATGCTGCGTGTGCCCGACCGTCATGGACGTCCTGTGGACGTTGCGCTGGGGTTTGAAACGGTGACAGCATACGAAACACATGGAAAATTTTTGGGCGCTTTGATTGGACGCTGCGCAAACCGCATCGCACAAGGTACCTTCTCTCTGCACGATACGATATATCATTTGGACTGCAATGAAGGAGCGCACCATTTGCATGGCGGGAAGCGCGGGTTTGATAAAAAAATCTGGCGTGTGCAGCAGGTTGCAAATGGTCTGCGCTTGACATTGCACAGCGAGGATGGTGAGGGCGGTTATCCGGGCAATTTGGAGGTTGCCGTGACCTATACCTTGCAGCAGGGGGCGCTCTGTTTGGATTATCAAGCCGTGAGTGACGCAGATACCCTTTGCAATCTCACGAATCATACCTATTTCAATTTGGCGGGGCACGGCAGCGGAGCGGTTGGGCAGCAATACATCCGGATTTTTGCAGAGCAGTACACCCCGACAGACCGTTTTGCAATACCCACAGGCGCATTGGCAACCGTTGCAGATACGCCGATGGATTTGCGCCGGCTGCAGCGCATCGGACACCAGATAGATGCAGACTTTGCGCAGCTGCACAATGCGGATGGATTTGACCACAATTGGGTGACGGATGCACGGGACGGTGCGCTTACACCTGCCGCAGTGGCATATGCAGAAGAAACGGGCATTCGCATGCAGGTGGAAACAACGCTGCCGGGGGTGCAGTTTTATACGGGAAATCATCTGGATGGCTGCCCAAGGGGTAAGGGCGGCGTTTATTATGGCAGACGTTCGGGTTTTTGTCTGGAAACACAGTTTTATCCGGATGCGATTCATCATCCGCACTTTCCGCAGCCGATTTTGCGCAAGGGAGAAACCTACAGCCATCAGACGGTTTATCGCTTCTCGCCAGAAGCCTGCGATGGTAGCTGAATAGGGGCAAACTCCTCTTTGGTTCTTGAAAAAATACGCAAGATAAATATAGCAGATGGGAAAGAACAGCGGTATAATGACGCCCAAGGAATGGAAAGCAGTATTCATAAAAGCGATACGGGTTTCGTCTATTTGGCGGTGTGCATACAGGTGCTTAAAACCTGTGCGATTTTTGGGGAAAGGCGGTTGGTGCATCCATGAGGTTTGGATTCCGATTTCGGATGATGGCTGCAATATTGATGGTAGCAGCCGTTTGTATCTTTGTGTTTACGTCCGTGAGTTATTCGACTTCGAAATCCACGATTGAACAAAATTATGTAAAGTCATTGGATGAAAAAATGACGCAGCAAATCCAATATTTCGATGCTATCATGCAGGAAATGTATCTGCAGGTGCAGCATGTTGCGAGTGACGAAGCGTTGATGGATGGCATCGCGCAGTATCTGGATGGGAAACAGACGTATGCAGAAGGCGCAAAAGTTGCGCAGCAGCTTTCAGATATATTGACCTTTCATCGCTTCAAAAGTACACTTTACTTGTATTTGCCGCAATCTGAAAAGATTTTTAGCTCTCAGAATTATTATGCGGTTCGAGATGCGGACGAAGATCGTGTATTCTTTTTGACACAAGAAGCACACGAACCATTTGTTCCGTTTTGCAGCATCAGCCGTATGAGCGGTTCTTCTCAGCGGGTGCTTGCGTATATGCAGCCTGTTTGGAATCAGACAGGCGAGCAGTTGGGCGTTGTCTGCCTAATGGTGGAAGAACGACAGTTATATTATGCCTTGCTGGATGCTTTGAACACTATTGACGGCGAAGCATATTTTCTGCTGGGACAGGACGGCACCATTTGTTCGGCGGAGGATGTCAATCAATTGGGAAAGGCGGTTGGTGCACCAGCGGCAACACAGCATCATCGGATGAATGCGCAGGTGGGAGTAGATGGATTGTTATATATCAGCGTGGAAGCGCCATTTTCCGGCTATCGCATGCTGTGTCAGAGCAATTTGGATGGGCTGACGGCTGCTGTGCGGGAGCAGTTGGTGTATTTGGTGTTGATTACGCTGTTGGTATTTACAGGATTACTCTTTGCCGCCGCCATGTTATCCAAAAGGCTGTATCTGCCCATCAAAGAACTGACGGATGCAATTGACCACGTAGGCGGCGGGGATTTTACCGCACGGGTAGATGACCGGTCAACGGATGAATTGGCGGTTGTGCTGGCACATTTCAATGAGATGGTATCCCGTATGGATGGAATGATGGAGCAGGTTGTAAAAGAACGCACACAGAAGAGAGAAGCGGAAATAAATGCACTGCAATATCAGATTCGCCCGCATTTTATGTATAATACGCTCAATTCCATTCGACTTGCAGCAGCACTGCAGAAAAATCCAAAGCTCGCCGAACTGCTAGGAGATTTCATTGCACTGCTGGAAGCAAGTGCACAGCGGCAGGGGGCATTTATCACCCTGCGGGAAGAAGTTCAGCTGGTGCAGAACTATCTCTCGCTGCAGGCCTTTCGATATTTTGATTGCTTTGAAACACAGTTTTCGATTGCGCCGGAAACAGAGGCTTGCTATGTACCGTGTTTGTTATTGCAGCCGATGGTAGAAAATGCAGTGTTTCACGGAATTGACCCCAAACGCAATGATAATCATTTGGAAATTGCGTCTTGGTTGGAACAGGATACATTGCACATTTCCATATGTGATAATGGAAAAGGGTTTGTGACGGAAATCAGTGAATCCCCCAATCCGGAACAAGAGAAATACCGCCTTACAGGAATAGGGCTGCAAAATGTAGAACAGCGGCTCCGGCTCTACTATGGAGATGCGGCGGGCTTTACGATGCGCAGCGCAGTTGAAGCTGGCACAACGGTAGAATTTTATCTGCCAATCAGTCACAATGCGGAGGAGTACAGCGTCAGAAAGGAGGACACCGCAGGATGAAACGGGCAGCACAAGGATATATACTGGTACTGGCACTGCTTTTATGCGGCTGCAGCAGCATTGATATGCACAGAGAGCAGCCGGAATATGCTGTTGGTGTCGTGCTCAAGGCATTGAACAGTCCGTATTGGCTGGACATGAAGTCGGGTATGGAACAGGCGGCGTTGGATTATGAAATGGATTTAACGCTGCTGTATCCAAACGGTGAGAAGGAGGAGGGGGAGCAAAAGCATCTGATTTCTGATATGCTAAACAGTGACATTGATTTGTTGATGGTGGCACCGTGTGATTCCTATGATACCAAATGGTTTGTAGAAAAGGCGCAGGAACAGAAGATACAGGTGCTGACCGTTGATACCCGTGCAATGGACACCGATTTGCCCTATATTGGCTCGGATAATTACCTGTTCGGCACGATGATTGCCCAATATTTTAACGAACAGCTGGCGGCGGATGCCTCTTTGCTGATATTGTTTGGACCGGAAAACCAATCCAGTATTATTGAGCGGTATCAGGCAATTTTGGACACGTTGTATACGTCGGTTCAAATTCAGGATGTCCAGTATTGTGAATTGCGCCAAGAAAATGGGTATGAGGCGATACAGCAGCTTACAGAACCTGTGGATGCAATTTTCTGCCAAAATGCGGTGCTTGGATGCGGTGCGGTGGAAGCATTGACGGAAAAAGGATGGGATGCCAAAGTGGTGGCGGTGGACACAAAGGCAGATGCACTGCAGATGCTGGAACATGGGAGTATGGATGCACTGGTGGCGCAGGATGGTTATGAAATCGGCTATCAGGCGATGGAGCTGGCAACAAAAGCAATGAAGAGCGGGAAGCCGATTGCGGACACGCTGTTTGACGCAGAGCTGCTGACCACACAGGAAGTAGGAGGACGCTGATATGCATCGGACGTTAATTGTGGATGATGATATGATTGTTCGAATGTATCTGAAGGATGCGATACACTGGGAGGATTTCGGCTTTACCATTGCCGGAGCGGCGAGAGATGGCGAAGAAGCATTGGAACTGGTCAAGCAAACCGACCCGGATTTGATATTAACAGATATAGGCATGCCGCGCATGAATGGGATTGAGTTGATTCAGCAGCTGCGTAAGGATAAATATGACGGTGTAATTCATGTGCTCAGCTGTCATGACGACTTTGAGTTGGTGAAAAGTGCCTTGCAGTATGGTGCAGATGATTATTTTTTGAAAAATTATTTGAGTGATACCACGATAGAAGACCGACTGAAAAAATGGGATGAGCAGATTCAGGCACGGCATCGAGAATCCGGTCGGCGGCAGACAATCAATCAGTTGGTGCGAAGAGGCATTGATGTGATACGGCGGGAGCTTTTGGAGCGCATTCTGCGTGGTGAGATGACCGATGAAATGTATGCGCAGTATAGCAAGCAGGCGGAGCTGCATGGAGCATATCGGCGGTTGACAGTGGTGATGCTGCAGCCATCGCAGGCAGACAGAGAGCAGATGAATGAACTGCTGATGCTCTGTGAGCAGAGATTGGAAAACGAAGCGGCGGATATATTATTGCTGCATGAAAACACCATGGTGCTGCTTGTTGATTTGGGCGATATGGTGTCCTTGGCGCAGGGCATGGATAAAGTCAACCGCAGCACATTGCTGATAGAGCGGATTGCTTGCCAATATCTCAATATAAAATTGTCGATGGCATTTAGTGCGGTATGTGAAGGAAACGATGCCATTGCAAAAGCCCTTCGGCAGGCAAACGAAACCCTGCAAAATCGATTTTACGGAAGCGGACACTGGCGCTATGGACAGGATAAAAAAATGGCGCAGAGTCTGCCGAAAGAAGCAAACTTATTTCAAGCGCAGCTGCTGGAACAATTGGAAAACGGCAACGAGGAACAAATGATTCGCTCCTATCAGAAAGCGATGCAGGCGATGTGCGAGAAACGGGTCTGTGCCGGCGTCCTCCTTTCATGGCTTCGCCAGTGTGACCATATTGCCGGCATACATCGCACAGAAAACCAGTATAGCAAAATGCAGCAATTTTCGGATTATCACAGCTGCGCAGAGGAGTATATCACGCATTGGAGAGCCAATCGGGTGCGGGCGGTTCCAGAGCATCTCAGCACACCGATGCGCTTTGCAGTCACATTTTTGCAGCAGCATTTTTGTGAGCCAATTGGACTGCTGGATGCCGCAAAACAGGCAGACTTGTCCACTGCTTACTTCAGCACAATCTTTAAGCAAGAGATGGGGATGGGGTTTTCAGAATATCTGCTGTCGCTTCGCTTGGAACGGGTCTGTACACGATTGCGCACGACGGCACAGACCATTAAGCAGATTTCAGTGCAAGCCGGATTTGCAGATTACCCCTATTTTTGTCGTGTTTTTAAGAAAAATATAGGGGTAGGACCAGCAGCATACCGAAAAAATATCGAATAGCGGAATATAAGGTTCACAAAACCAAAAAACACACAGTTTTAGCAGGAAATTTCTGCAATACTGTGTGTTTTTTTGATGATACAATACAAATCGAAAAAAAAGACAAGTTTTCGAAAAAAATGTAGAATCCAAAAGTTTTATGAATATCACTATACTATAGTATACAGAACAAAATGTTTTAAAAAGAGGAGGAAAAATCATGAAAACATTTATGTTGATTGCATTTGTAGCGTTTACTGCTTTGGTTGCGCTGATTTCTTATGTGAAAACAAAAGGGGAAGACACGACAACCAAGGAGGGCTACTTTCTGGCGGGAAGAGGGCTGCCGGGCATTGTGATTTGTGGCTCACTTCTGATGACCAATATTTCAGCAGAACAGTTGGTGGGTCAGAATGGGCAGAGCTATACGGCAACCATCGGCGTTTTCGGCTGGGAACTGATTGCCGGATTTGCACTAGTTCTATTTGCATTGGTATTCCTGCCGCATTTTATGGGCAATGGCATTACCACGATTCCCCAATTCATGGGGGCACGCTTCGGCACTTCTATTAGACATCTGGCAGCGGTTGGCTTTATGCTGTATTATGTTGTGGCGATGCTGCCGCTAGTCTTATATGCGGGTTCGGTTGTGCTGGAGCAGTTGTTTGACATTTCCGGCATGTTTGGCATTTCCAGATTTGCAGCAATCGCCATTTGCTGCGTTACCATTGGCGTTGTCGGCTCTATTTATGCAATTTTCGGTGGACTTCGTGCGGTGGCTGTGTCGGATACCATCAATGGCGTCGGACTGATGATTGGCTGCGGTCTGGTGGTTCCGCTGCTGTCCTTTGCATATCTGGGACACGGAAGCTTCCTGCAAGGGGTGAGCACCTTTCTGCATGCATCGGAAAAGCTGAATGCGATTTCTCCGGTGGATGCGCAGGCACCGTGGATTCCGTGGCCGATGATTGTAACGGGTTTGGTGGTGAATGATACACAGTATTGGGCGACCAACCAGTCGATTATTCAGCGTGCCTTTGGTGCAAAGAATATGGCGGAAGCGCAGAAGGGTACGCTTTGGACGGCAGTTCTGAAATGCTTCACCCCGATTTTTACGGTTGTTCCAGGTATCATTGCATTCCTGTTGTTCGGCAACACGTTGGATACACAGGATTTGGCGTATCCCCAATTGCTGCTGCTGGTCATTCCGAAGCCGATTTTGGGATTTTTCGCAGCGGTTATGTTTGGTGCAATTTTGTCATCCTTCAACTCTGTGTTAAACTCCGCATCTACGATTTTTGCGATGGATATTTACACGTGGGCAAAACCAGAGGCAAAGGATACAACCGTTGTGAAAGCATCCAAAACCTTTGGCACAATCGTTGCAATCATCGCAATCGCCATTTCTCCGTTCATCATGTTCTTTGGACAGGGAATTCAGGCGTTTCTAAACGAATCTATGGGTTACATTTTGACACCGCTGTTTGTTATGGCGATTTATGGAATCACCAAGGTGCGGGTTCCGGCAAAGGGCTGCTGGACAATGTTGGCGGTGCACTTTGTTCTGTACGCCGTTGGATTGAATACATTGACACCGGCACCGCTGCATTCGCTGTATGTTCTGTTCTTCTGCTTCATCGTGGATATGATTATCATGTATGTATTTGCAAAAGTTTCCCCGTCGCCAAAGGTTGCATCGAACTACAACCCGCAGGTGGATATGACACCGTGGAAATATGCAAAACTGGCATCGGCGATTGTGGTGATTCTGATTATGGGACTGTATACACTTTTCTCGCCCCTGTTCCTTGGTGCGTAACGTGCTTTTGCGGCGAATACGAGTATCTTTTTGGGCGGGAGCAATACCAACTAGATGGATACCGTTTTCTTGCGGAACCGCAGCTGTTATCAGCTGCGGTTCTGTGCATTTGATACATATCATATGACAAGGATTATAACGGTGCAGCAGTTTTGAGGGGGTGCGTCTGCATGCAGAGCGGCTCGGATTTTGTACCGCAGCGACGGCATGGTTTGGCTTGGGAATCCCGCCGTTGAGATACGTAAAAAGTGCTTGGCGGGGCACAAAGCAAGAATGTGAAGCAGCACCGCCAAAAACCTTGAAAAATGGCTTGAATTGCGAGAAGTTGGCACAAGATAAATATAGCAAAAAAGTAGCGAATTTAATATACTATGTTCATAAAAGGAAGAGAAACAAAAGCATACGTGTGAAAAATAAAACTTACATCAAGCTGGCGAAAGACTGCCGGATTGGTGGAGAGGAGAACTTAAGATGAGAGCATTTTATGTAGAAGCAGAGCATGTGCCGAAGGAAGGCTATCGCTTATGCGAGCGGGAAACATGCACGGGACGTGCACTGCGTGGCAATCAGGTTTGGAAAAATATCTGCGGTTCAGTGGTAGACCGTCCGGTGCCGGTCTGTCAGGAGGAGCAGGTGCTGATTCGAGTGGGTGCGGCAGGCATTTGCGGTACCGATGCACATTTGCTGAAAAAGGATGCAGATGGCTATTCCATGTATGACGGGCACTCTAAATATCCGATTATTACGGGACATGAATTTGCCGGTGAAATCGTAGAGGTTGGCAAGAAGGTACGAAAGCTCAAGGTGGGCGATTTGGTTTCTGTGGAATCCATGCATTGGTGCGGTGAATGCGATGCCTGTCGGCGCGGCATGTTCAACCAGTGCAAAGAGCTGGAAGAGCCCGGTTTGACCTATGACGGCGGCTTTGCAGAATATGCGGCAGTGAACGCAAAATACTGCTATCCGCTCAACGCCATCATGGACTATTACGGCGGCGATAAAATGACGGCATTTGAACTGGGTGCTATGATTGAGCCGACAGGTGTGGCGTACAATGGATTGTTTGTGCGTGGCGGCGGCATTCGTCCGGGCGGACATGTGGCAGTGTTTGGCGCAGGTCCGATTGGTCTGGCGGCGATTTCGCTGATGAAAACCGCAGGTGCGGCAAAGCTGATTGCTTTTGAAAGCGTACCCGAGCGTGTCGAGTTGGCGAAAGCCTGCGGCGCAGATGTGGTATATGACCCCACCAAATTCTCCTCACCCGAGGAGCAGGCAGAAATGCTGATGGATTTGACCGATGGCGCAGGCATTTCGCTGTTTGCAGAGTGTGCAGGCGCAACAAAGTTTACCTATCCTGTCATGGGAAAAGCACTGGCAATCGGCGGCAAAACCGTGCAAATCGGACATACCGTCGGCATCACACCGGTGGATATTTTTAACTGGCAGTGGAATGCGGCATCGATTTCCGGCTCAAACGGACAATCCGGACAGGGCATTTATCCCGATGTCATTGCCCTGATGGCTTCTGGCCGCATTGATATGCGTAAGATGTGTACCGGTCGCTTTAACTTGGAAGACATCGAGGAAGGTATGAAGATTACAGCGGGCAAGGTGCTGGTTTCCACATCTTATCCGAGATTGAAGTAACGATTCACACGAATTACGTGTTTTCGATATACAAATGATACCATTTCCAACATAGGAGGAAAAACACATGTCTAAGTGGAATTTGCCTGCAAAAGGCGGCAATATGGAAGCCCAAAACGGCATCTATTATCAGAACATGACGACACTGCAGGTGCAGGAACGTCTGAAAAAGAACGATGTACTGCTGATTCCGGTCGGCTCTACAGAAAATCATGGTCCTTCTGCACCGTATGGTGAGGATACCTATCTGGACACTCGCCTGTGCGAATTGGTCGCAGAAAAGACCGGATGCACCGTGGCACAGCCGATTTGGTATGGTTCACATCCGTACCATCATCTGGGTCAAAAAGGCACAATTATGATTCCGGAAACCGTTTTGGCAGATTACCTGTCCTATGTGTTTGCAGGCTTCTGGAACACCGGCTTCCGCAAGATTATCGTGGTCAATGGACATGGACAGGACTATGTCATTCCGCTGGCAATCCATACCTTCGGCAAGAAGTGGCAGGTGCCGGGCATCATCCTGTACACCCACTTCTGGAACTGTGCAAAGGAACAGATGACCACCAAGGACAAGGGCGGCCCATACGATACGCCGTTTGTACATGCGGATGAAGTGGAACAAAGCTGGTGCTTGGAATTGTTCCCCGAATTTATCAACATGCAGGATGCAATTGCAACCAAGTCTGCACCGCTGCTGCCGCCCGGACACATCAACACTTCTTCTGAAGACGGCGTAGGTCCCATCAAGTGGTACAATGCGTTCGGTTCCTGTGCAATGGAATGCATCGCACAGCCGGAAGGTGTCATCGGAGATGCAACCTTGGCTGATGGCAGCAAGGCAAGAGCCGGTGTCGAAAAGACGCTGGATTATCTGGAAAAGCTGGTAAACGATATTCTGGAGAAGTATCCAGCTGGTACATTGCCTCCTATCGACAAAATGACCCAGCGCAGCCGCGAGGACATCGAAGCGGTTATCAAGGGACCGGGAGAACCGGGCGGCCGCCATATCTATACCTTGTCCTACTAATTTTCGGAGCAAAGAGACGTTCGGTTTGCTCACTGTGTCGTTTTGTGCGTTCCTATGCGGAACGGGTTCTCCTTTTTTCTCTTTTGTGTATGGGAGGGCAGCCCATCTGCCCTCCCATCAAATTATACATCGATTTTTATCTCAATATTGTATCCATATAAGGAGTTGTTATTATGGCTTTTAATCGCCCAACAAAATGCAAAGCAGCATTTATGCATGGACCAAAGGACCTGCGCATCGAAGATTTGGAATTGCCGCCGCTGGGACCGTTTCAGGTGCTGATTAAGATGAAGGCATGCGGCATCTGCGGTTCTGACGTAGAATGCTACGAAGGTGAGTCTGCAGAGGGCAGATATGACATCGCACCGTATGTGCCGGGACATGAATGGGCAGGACAAGCGGTTGCAATCGGCGACAAGGTAACCTCTATTGCGGTGGGCAATAAGGTTGTCGGCGACTGCGTACTGCCTTGCAACAACTGCGCAAACTGTAAGGATGGCAAAATGCCGTCTGCATGCCTCAATATGCGTGAAATCGGCTTCCGTCCGGACTCTCCTGGCGGCTGGGGCGAATATATGATTCTCGAAGAGCAGTATACCCATGCGATTCCGGACGACTGGGATTATGAACTGGGTGCATGGGTCGAAACCTTCAACGTCGGCTATTGGGGCGTTTGGGGCAATGATTGTCATCCGGATGCGTCTGATGATGTTGCAATCATCGGCGGCGGTCCGATTGGTATGTGCGCTGCAATGGTTTGCGCAGAATCCGGTGCCAATGTTATCGTCATTGATCCGCTTGAAAAGCGTCGTGAAAACATCATGAACTATGGTGCAAGCATGACTGTTGACCCGAGCCAGTTCAAGGAACCGGGCGCATTGGAAGCAGAACTCAAGCGTTTGACCGGCGGTCGTGGTCCTTCTGTCGTCATCGAATGCTCCGGCAATGATATTGGCATTGCTTCTCTCTTTGACGTTGCAGGACACTCCGCACGTGTGGGTGTGGTCGGTCACTCTATTGGTCGTAAGGTGCCTGTGGAAATCGGCAAGACCATCTGGAAGACCTTGCATATCGCAGGCTCCGGCGGCACCAACAAGTGGTTCCCGCGCACCATTCGTTTTATGTCTGCTATCAAGGACAAGTATGATTTTGCAGCGCTTAATTCGCATCACTATGACTTCTTTGAATTGGATGCCGCAATGGACATGGCTTGCCATCACAAGGATATTGCGCGCAAGGTCATGCTGACCTTCAAGGACTAAGAAGCTGTCCTGCGTTACTACAGTTTGCTACCCATCTTCACTTCTACTCTATACACTTTGGGAAGGGACCTCTTCATGGGGGTCCCTTTTCTAAAAGCCGCGCAGCGTTTCAAAAAAAGACTTTAATTTTTGTCTATAATGACTAAAATAAAATATAAAAAACAATTGATTTTAGTCATTTCGCAAGAAACATAAGGTGGGAGTCAAAAAGGGTAAAATCAAGCGGGAAAATCGCAGAAATCTGCGCAACAATAGTATAGCGTAAGGGATTTGTGTATGGTATACTCCATGCAACATCAAATTACGAACAAAATGAAGGGCAAAAGCCCGTTATATTTCGTCAGTTGCGCCAAAACCGAAGGAGATGAGAACATGTTGAAGCTTGGATTTAACGAAGCCACCTGCAAAGAAAATTCCACAGTTGAACAAGACCTGATGCTGTGTGAAAAATACGGGTATGACTTTATTGAGCTGAGATTGGATATGCTGCAAGCATATTTTAAAACCCATACGATGGGGGATTTAAAGGCTTTTTTTGCGAAAAGCCACTTGAAGCCATTTGCGCTGAACTCGATTGAAGACATCAATTTCAATACACCAGAGCAGTGGAAGCAGCTGGAAGAGCTCTTTGTTTTCGGCTGCACCGTGGCGCAGAATATTGGAAATCCCTATATCATTGTGGTGCCAACGATGGGCGAAGACATGTGCAAGAAGTCCGAAAAAGAAGTTTTTGAGGATTCGGTTGCTGTTTTGAACCGATTGGCGGACATTGCAGAGCCGTATGGTGTCAAGCTGTCATTTGAGCCGATTGGGGATCCGCGGTGGTGCTGTCGCAGCTTACGGCAGGCTTGGGAGATTGTGCAGGCAGTTGACCGTGACAGTGTCGGGCTCACCGTGGACTGCATCAATTTCTATCTGCACGACAAATGTGCAGATTTGGAAATGATTCGAAAGATTCCCAAAGAAAAGCTGTTTGTATATCACATCAATGACTGCGAGGACTTGCCGTTTGGCGTGTTGGACCATTGCCATCGCATCATGCCGGGAGAAGGCTGCATTCCCGTTGCGGACATCAGCCGAGCAGTGATGGATGTTGGATATGACGGACCTGCCTGCCTAGAGCTGTTCCGTCCGGAATATTGGCAGATGGAGCCGGAAAAAGTCATTGTCATGGGTGCAGAAAAATGCAAGCCGTTTTTAAATTAGTATAAGGTTTTATTTAGCAGAAGGAGATTCAAAGTATGAAAAAGTTGAAAATTGCACTGTTGGGTGCAGGTCGTATTGGCAAACTGCATGGAGAAAATCTGATGTATGCGGTGCCGCAGGCAGAGGTTGCAGCGGTTGCAGACCCGATGATGAACGACAGTATGCGGGCATGGGCGGCGGATTTGGGCATTGCAGAATGCACAAGCGATGTGGACAAGGTGATTGCGGACGAAACAATTGATGCAGTATTTATCTGCACTTCTACCCCGTCCCATGCAGATTTGATTGCGAAGGCTGCAAAGGCTGGCAAGCATATTTTCTGCGAAAAGCCGATTCATACAGACCTTGATAAGATTCGTGAAGCCATTGTCGCAGCAGAAGCGGCAGATGTAAAGCTGCAGGTTGGGTTTGTGCGTCGATTTGACCACAACCATAAGCGTGTGCACGATACGGTCGCTTCCGGAAAATTGGGCACACCGCAGCTCGTTAAGGTGTGTTCCCGTGACCCAGACCATCAGCCGATGGAGTACGTTGCAACGTGCGGCGGCATCTTTATGGATATGACCATTCATGATTTTGACATGGTGCGCTATTTGTCCTGCAGCGAGGTGACCGAGGTTTGTGCCTTTGGTGCGGCTTGCGACAATCCGCAGTATGCCGAATATGGGGATGTGGATACGGCGGTGGTGATGCTGAAATTTGAAAATGGTGCATTGGGCGTCATTGATAACAGCCGTTCCTCCAAATATGGCTATGACCAGCGTACAGAGGTGCATTGCGCCAAGGGCTGTGTGCGTGTAGATAACGATTTGGATGATACCGCTTCCATTTCAACCATGGAAGGCGTGGAGGTTGCAAAACCGACCTGGTTCTTCTTAGAGCGGTATAACAATGCATTCATTGCAGAGGCACGTGCCTTCTGTGATGCGGTGCTCAAGGGCACAGATGTACCGGTCAACAGCCGCGATGGTTTGATGCCGGTTGCAATTGCAATAGCAGCGGACAAAAGCCTGAAGGAAGGTCGCACCGTGAAACTGTCCGAAATTCTCTAAGAACCTGGCAAATATGCATTCCCTTTGTTCCCCTGCATGTTCCTGCGCTGGTTCTTAACATGCGCTCTTGCATAGATTTACATAATCTCACAGGCGTATAGTCCGCACGGGCGGTCTATATATAGAAACCCATGGAATTTAATGAGGAGGAAAAAAAGTGAAACACATGAAGAAGTTTATTTCCATGCTGACGGTAGCTGCATTGGGGGTTAGTCTGCTGGCAGGCTGTTCATCCGGTGCCGCTGGCGATGACAGCAGCACAGCACAAGACACTTCCGGCACCACAAGCACGGCACAAAAAGACGTCAAGGATATTAAAGTAGGCTTGTCCATCGGCAACACCACAGAGGAACGGTGGAACCGTGAATTGGAAATGTTTCAGGCGTACGCAGACGAAAAAGGCTTTGAACTGGCGATTCAAATTGCGCAAAATGATGCCAACAAGCAGGTTTCACAATGCGAAAACCTAATCAACCAAGGGGTTGATGTGCTCATTGTGCAGTCCTTGGATGCGGATGCGGCAGGTCCGATTGTAGAATCGGCACACGATGCGGATGTTCCCGTGATTGCATATGACCGCTTTATCATGAACTCAGATTTGGACTATTATGTGACATTTGACTCCTATAAGGTCGGCGTGGTTGAAGCACAGTTTGTTACCGAACAGGCACCGAAGGGCAATTACATTCGCCTGAAGGGTGCGGCAGAAGACAACAATGCGCATTTGGTGGCAGAAGGTCAGGACAGCGTGCTGCAGCCGCTGATTGACAGCGGGGACATCACCGTTGTCATGGACCAGTGGGTCAAGGGCTGGGATCCGAATGAAGCACTGAAGCTGACCGAGAATGGCTTGACCGCTGCACAAAATGATGTGCAGGGCGTCATCGCATCCAATGACGGCACAGCAGGCGGTGCAGTGCAGGCACTGGCGGCACAAGGTCTGGCAGGACAGATTCCGATTTGCGGACAGGATGCGGACTTGGCGGCATGCCAGCGCATTGTCGAAGGCACCCAGACGGGCACGGTGTACAAGCCGCTGTCCAAGCTGAATCAGGCAGCTTGCGAGCTTGCAGTTGCAGTAGCGACTGGCGGAGATGCAACAAGCGTGGATACTTCTCTGGGCACTTGGCAGCAACTGAATAACAACACCAAGGATGTAGACAGCTTCACCGTTGATGTCACGCCAATCACAAAGGACAATATCTATGATATTATCGTGAAACAGGATGCATTCCACACCTTGGAAGAAGTGTATGCGAATGTTCCGCAGGACCAGTGGCCAACTGATTGATGCAATCGAAATTTCGATAGAATAAAACAAGATGACAAATGCGGGGTGCACGGCTGCAGCGGGCAACCGTGCACCCCGCATTTGCTGCCAAAAAGGAATTTGGGGTTCATCAAGGTTTTCTGAATGGATTTTTGAAACGATATAAACCAATTACGCTGTTTCCGAATTGGGGGTTGCTTAACTATGCAAGAATGTATTTTGCAGCTGCAGAATATAACGAAGGTTTTCCCGGGCGTAAAAGCATTGGATGATGTTTCGTTTGGCGTCCAACGTGGGCATGTGCATGCCTTAGTTGGAGAAAACGGTGCGGGAAAATCCACGCTGATTAAAATTATCAGCGGGGTATACACGTCTGGTACATATGATGGAAAAGTGCTGTTTGAAGGATGCGAATGTAAGTTTAACAGCATCAAGGATGTGGAAAAAGCGGGAATTGCCTGCATCCATCAAGAGCTCAATCTTGTGCCGGAACTGAGTGTCAGCGAGAATATTTTTTTAAATAACAAGCCGAATACGTTTGGCATTGTGGATTTTGATAAAATGTTTGAGCAGACCAAAAAGCTGATGGATGACTTAGGATTGAAAGTGCATCCGGATGAAATTGTAAAAAATCTTGGCATCGGTCAGCAGCAGATGGTGGAAATCGCCAAAGCGATGGCGATGGATGTGAAGCTGCTGCTGCTGGATGAACCCACGGCTGCATTGACAGAGGCAGAAGTCGATATTTTATTGGATTTTGTAGACCAACTGCGGCAAAAGGGTGTTACCTGTATCTATATTTCGCACCGTCTGGATGAAATTATGCGCTTGTGTGACGATATTACGATTCTGCGCGATGGAACAACCATTGAAACCCGTCCCAAGTCCCAAATGACAAAGGATGATATGATTTCGATGATGGTTGGGCGCGATATGACAAATTTGTTCCCCCGTGTACCGCATACCCGTGGGGAAATCGGATTTGAGATTCAAAACTTTACCGTTCCGCATCCGGATATTCCGAACCGGAATCTGATTCATGATGTGAGCATCAAGGCATATAAAGGTGAGATTTTAGGCATCAGCGGACTGATGGGCGCTGGCAGAACAGAGCTCTTTACAGCCGTGTATGGTGCGTTTCGTACCAAAGGCACAGGGCAGGTCTTGATTGACGGGCAGAAGGTGGACATCCAAAATCCGATGGATGCCCTCAGGCATGGATATTTTATCGTCAGCGAAGACCGCAAAAAGCTGGGCTTGAATTTGATGATGAGCATCAAGGAAAATACAACCCTTGCATCTTTGGAAAAGGTATCAAAATTCGGACTGCTGAATGAAGATGCCGAGGTTGCATACACCACCAAATATGTGCAGGAAATTCGCACGAAAACACCAAGCATCGAAGTGGCGGTCAGCACACTGTCCGGCGGCAACCAGCAGAAAGTGGTTTTGGCAAAGGCGTTGCTGAGTGACCCCAAGGTCATTGTGTTGGATGAGCCGACCCGTGGTATTGATGTGGGTGCAAAATACGAAATCTATAAGATTATGAATGAGCTTGTGGAGCGTGGCGTCATTATTATTATGATTTCTTCTGAAATGGAAGAGATTCTTGGCATGAGTGACCGCATTTTGACGATGGCAAACGGCGAGCTGACAGGTGAATTTGATGTTTCAGAGGCAACGCAGGAGATTTTGATGCGTGCTTCCGTAGGGAGGGCTTAAATATGGCAAGTCAAATACAAAAATTGTCCAGTGGCAAGAAAGTCGATATTCGCACACTGACCATGTATATTGTGTTGGTGCTCCTGTGGATTGGTTTTAGCATTGGTACGGACGGCGGATTCATTACCGTGCGAAACATTTCAAATCTGATGCGACAGACTGCGTTCACGGGCATCATGGGCGTGGGCATGACGCTGGTCATCGTGACAACCGGTATTGATTTGTCAGCCGGCATGGTAATGGGCTTCATTGGATGTATTTCTGCAATTTGTCAAGTGTATTATCATTTATCCACACCCATGACCATTTTTATTGCGCTTGCACTGGGTGCTGTTATTGGGTTTGCAACCGGTGCCGTGACCGCCTACACAGGGATTGCGCCGTTCATTGTGACACTGGGCGGACAGTTGATTTTCCGAGGCGGCATGCTTGCCGTCACGGGTGGACAGACCATTGCACCCTTTGAAGAATCCTATAAATATTGGGGCACGGCGTATGTTCCGGTGGTTGTTGGCTGGGGGTTGGCAATTTTCGCTGCAGCGGCACTGCTGTATGGGGAATTTTCCAAGCGTCGCTCAAAAAAGCGATATGACAGCCTGTCGGAAAGCATGGGCAGCATGCTGCTTCGCTGGGGCGTAGAAGCGGTTTTGATTTTTGCCGTGGTGGGTGTGCTGAATGCGTATAAAGGCATTCCGATTCCGGTACTGCTTATGATTATCGTGGTGGTGGTATTTACCTTTATTTCGCAGAGAACCACCTTTGGACGCAGCGTCTATGCCATCGGCGGCAATGAAGCGGCGGCACGCTATTCGGGCATCAATGTCAAGCGGAATCTTACCATTGTCTATTGTTTAAATGGATTTTTGTGTGGCGTTGCGGCGATTATTTATTCGGCACGTCTGAATGCAGGCACTGCACAGGCGGCTACCGGCAACTATGAACTGGATGCGATTGCCGCTTCTGTTATCGGCGGCACCTCTATGACCGGTGGCATCGGCAAAGTATCCGGTGCGATTTTGGGTGCGGTTATCATGATGTCAATTGATAATGGTATGTCCATGATGAACATGGATGCATATTGGCAGTTTATGGTGAAGGGCCTGATTTTGGTTGCAGCCGTTTGGTTTGACATGGTGATGCAGTCCAAGAAAAAATAAAACAGCTTGCGGGCGGCATGGTTTTCAAGATGCTCGCTGGCGATACAATTGGAGTCTCTGCAGGGAGACTCCTGTTGTGTCATCGCTTGTCCATCGTGTGGGGAAGCATAGCCTGTATTTGCACGGACGTTTCAACCAAGCGATGCGTGCTATTTTGACCCAACTATAGAAAGGATAAAATCGGAGGACAGCCATGAAGCATCTTAAAATTAGCACCAAACTCTTTGTGCTGGTCATCAGCATGTTATTGTGTATGGCATTGGTCGCAGCCTCTTCTTTGGTTTTCATGCATCGAATCAATGTAAGCAGCAAGGAAGCGGGAGCAAACTGGACACCGTGCATTGTGTTGGCGGGGGAAGTCAATCAGATGATTGCAGAGTATCGCATGATAGAGCTGGAATATTTGCTGAACCATGACAAGGCGCGGGGCATGCAGCTGATGAATCAAATCAATCAAGAACGGCGGCAAATCAGCAGTTCGTTTATTGTGTTTGCAAATGAGGCAGTGGATGCACAAGATGCAGACCTCATGAAAGCGGTAGAAACGCTGTGGGGAAGCTATCTGGAAATCAGTGAAAAGATGCTGGGGTTATGCGACCGCAACGAACAGCAGCAGGCACTGGATTTGATGCGGGGAGATGCGCTGGAGAGGTTCGGCGAGCTGGTGCAGGCGAGTCAGCAGGTGGTGCAATACAATGATGATGGCGCCAATGCGGCAAGCAGACAGGGTGATGCAGTCTTTCAAATATCTATCCGCATTATTTTGCTGATTATGCTTGGTTCAGCCGTTTGCGCAATCCTGTTGGCGGTCTATATTATAAGGTTGATTGTAAAACCCTTGGGAGACATCGGCAAAGCCGCCGCTGAAATTGGAAAGGGCAACTTAAATACCGAAATCAATATCCATACGAAGGATGAAATAGGACAGATTGCAGCGGCATTCACCGCAATGAGCCATACCCTAAAAACGATTATACAGGACATCCGCTATATGCTCGGCGAAATGGCGCAGGGAAATTTCAATTTGAAAACGACCGTGGAAGAACAGTATATCGGGGAATATTTGGAGATTCTGGTGGCAATGCGCCAGATTAACCGAACATTAAGCAGCACGCTGGCGAAAATCGATGCAATATCGAATCAGGTTGCGGATGGTGCGGAGCAGGTTTCCAATGGGGCGCAGGCGCTTTCGCAGGGCGCAACAGAGCAGGCAAGTGCCATTGAGGAGCTGTCCGCATCCATTATGGAAATTTCCAATCAGGTGCAGCAGAATGCAGACAATGCCAAGATGGCAAACGGCAGCGCAGAGGTTGCAGGGCATGAACTGCATAGCAGCACGCAGCAGATGGGACATATGATTGCCGCCATGGATGAAATCACAGGGAAATCCTCGGAAATTTCCAAAATCATCAAAGTAATCGAAGACATTGCATTTCAAACCAATATTTTGGCATTGAATGCAGCGGTAGAGGCGGCACGAGCGGGCGTTGCAGGAAAGGGATTTGCAGTGGTTGCAGATGAGGTGCGAAACCTTGCCAGTAAGTCGGCAGAGGCGGCAAAAAGCACCACTCGGCTGATAGGAGAAACCCTGCATGCGGTCAAAAACGGGTCGGCAATTGCCGATGCAACCGCAAAATCGCTGGAGGAAAGCGCAAAGGCAACGCAAAAGGCGGTGAAGCTGATGGATGAGATTACGATGGCTTCCGAGCAGCAATCCCAATCCATTTATCAGGTCAATCTTGGGGTGGAACAAATTGCATCCGTGGTGCAGACCAACAGTGCCACAGCACAGCAAAGTGCGGCGGCAAGCGAGGAGCTTTCCGGACAGGCGCAGGTATTGCAGACACTCACGGGTCAGTTTACCTTGCGAGCGGACGAACTGTCAGAAGATTTGACTCCAGACAGCACACAAGAATGGATGTCAAGCGAAGACGATGCAGAAGAAACGGCAGAAGAAGCCGTTTTGAGCGAGTGGTAAAAAGGAAAAAGACGCTGGCGTGTAACGTCGGCGTCTTTTGGCATTCAAAGGGGAGCGGGTTCGTTTGCTGCGGCAGCGGCACAATCCATGACAGTACCTTGCAAAATATCCAAACCGTGCTCAATGGCAGGAATCAGCACTTCCATGCATTCTTGAACGGCTTTTGGGCTGCCGGGAAGGTTGATGATAAGGGTCTGTCCACGCAGGACGGAGATACCGCGGCTCAGCATAGCACGGGGCGTTTTTTGCATGCTGTGTGCACGGATTGCCTCCGCAATGCCGGGCACATCCCGTTCGGCAATCTCTCGTGTGGCTTCCGGGGTGATGTCACGCGGCGAAAATCCGGTGCCGCCCGTGGTCAAAATCAAATCACAGTGCTGGTCATCACAAAGCGTGCGCAGCATCTCACGCAGGAGGGGGCGACTGTCTGGCAGGACATGATAGGCATGCACACAATACCGCGCGGGGGGAAGCAGCCCTGCAAGCAGCGGTCCGCTGGTGTCGCTGCGTAGTCCTGCAGAGCAGCGGTCGCTTGCGGTCAAGATGCCTACGCGGTACATGGTTTTAGCTCCTGCTTGGAACAAATCGTCAATGCTTGTCCAGGATAAATCGTGCCGCCCCGCAGAACACGGGCAAACACCCCTTCCCGTGGCATGATGCAGTCCCCTATCTGCTGGAATATTTTACAATGGCTGTGACATTCCTTGCCGATTTGTGTGATTTCGAGCAGTGCAGTGCCGCATTGCAGCAGCGTGCCGACGGGCAAGGCTTTGCAATCGATACCCGAAACAATGAGATTCTCGCCAAATGCACCGTCTTTCACCTGTGCACCACGTGCCTGAAATGCTGCAATGCGCTCCGCAGACAGCAAGCTGACCTGTCGATGCCAGTTTCCAGCATGCGCATCGCCCTGAATCCCGAAATTTTCAACCAAAAGTGCCTGTGGCACGGGATGTTTTTCCGTGCCTCGTGCTGTGCTGATGCAAACTGCAAGAAGTTTTCCCATCGTCATTCATCCTCCGATTTGGCTCATCATGCGGTCATCCAGCAGCGATGCGCCAAAAAGATGACCGGTGGGTTTTGAAAAAATAGTTTGCTGCAAGGCTTGCAGCAGCTGCTCCTGGGCTGCACCGCTGCGCAGAAGGGCACGGACATCCAGTGCATCATAGTGGGCAAGGCAAGGGAACAGCTGCCCGTCGGCGGAAAGCCGTATTCGATTGCAGGTGTCGCAGAATTGATGGTGCACGGCATCGATGATGCCAAATATCGTGCCATCTGCAAGCTGATAATAGACGGCGGGACCGTTTCCAAACGTGGCATCGGATAGTGGGGTAATGTCTGTATGCGCCATGCGGATGCGCCATACAATCTCCTCGGCAGACAGTCCGTGTACAGGATTGCCTTGACCGAGGGGCATCAGTCCGATGAAGCGAACGATGACGCCATGCGTCTGCCCGAATTGCAGAAAATCCAAGAGTTCATCCGCATTGCAGCCGCGCATGGGCACCATATTGATTTTTACACGCATCTGCTGCATCTGTGCGGCACAAATCCCCTCCAGCACCTGCTGCAATGCATCACGTCGGGTAATTTCCCGATAGCGGGGGCGGTGCAGGGAATCCATGCTGATGTTGACCGATTGTATCCCGGCATCGGACAAGGCTGCCGCCTGCGAAGCGAGCAAGGTGCTGTTTGTCGTGAGCGTTACCTCGTGGATACCTTCGATTTGACGGAGCAACTGTACCAATTTTGGCAACTGCGGTCGACACAAGGGCTCACCGCCGGTGAGTTTGATGCGATGGATGCCAAGCGTGGGCAAGCAGCGGCAAATCCGTACGATTTCGGAAAACTGTAGGATGTTCTGGGTGGGGATTGCGGGAAGACCATCCGCCGGCATACAATATTGGCAGCGCAAATTGCACAAATCGGTCACGGAAAGCCGCATATATCGGATGTTACGTCCGCAGCCATCCATCATAGCGCATCCGCCCTGGTATAGGTGCCGCTCGCACCGCCACTTTTGTGCAGCAGGCGCATATTGCGAATTTCCATGGCACGGTCAACCGCTTTGCACATATCATAAATGGTGAGCAATGCGGTCGATACCCCTTGCAGGGCTTCCATTTCCACACCGGTTTTGCCGTCACAGCGCACGGTGCACAGCACCCGCACTTCCAAGGCATCTTCTTGCAACGCAAAGGTAATGCCGCAGTAGGTAAGCGGGAGGATATGGCACAAGGGAATCAATTCCGCCGTGCGCTTCGCCGCAAGAATGCCTGCGATGCGTGCCGTTCCAAGCACATCGCCTTTTTTAGCCGTGCCGTTTTGCACAGCGGCAAATGCGGCGGCATTCATGCGGATGCTGCCTTCTGCGGTGGCTTCCCGTGCAGTGGTGGGTTTTTCTCCCACATCGACCATGATCGCATTGCCGTGTGCGTCAAAATGATTGAGATTCATTTCACCACCCCTTTCCAAATCCACAGTTGGGATAGGTACAAGTTGTACAGTTTAGGCAAAGACCGCCCTCGCCCAAAGCGGCAAGCTCCTGCGCTGAAATGGGGTCGTTTGCGAGCAGGCGAGGCAGAATGAGGTCAAATATCGTGCGCTTTGCATACATGACGCAACCGGGAAGCCCCACAATCGGTGTGCCGTTTGGTGCATAGGCGAGCAGCAGCATCGCACCGGGCAGGACTGGTGCGCCATAGCTGATGATTTGCGCACCGCTGTCACGGATGGCAAGCGGTGTTTTGTCATCGGGGTCAACGCTCATGCCGCCGGTGCAAAGAATCAGCTCTGCGCCTTGCGCCAGCCAGTGGTGGATGGCAGCGGCTGTTTGGGCAGCATCATCCGGCACGATGGTTTGCCCCAGACAGGGCGCATCAAAGGCGGCAAGCTTTTGCCGCAGGACAGGACCGAATTGGTCTGTGATGCGACCGGACGCCACCTCGTTGCCGGTGGTGATGATTGCCGTGCGTTTTTTTTGAAGCGGCAGCAGGTCGCACAGCGGCGTTTGTCCTGCGGTTTGCTCTGCCTGCTGCAGTTTTTCTTCTGCAATGACGAGCGGAATGACCCGTGTGCCCAGCAATTTATCTCCCGCCTGCACAACTGTATTGCCGTGACGAGAGGCAATCATCATCTCTCCGATGGCATTGACGGCATGCAGACGGGCACGGTCGACCTTAAACAGTCCGTCACATGCGGCAAACAGCTCCAGTTTGCCTTCTTTGCAGTCCCCTCGTGTCATTGATGCCGTTTCGCATAAGGCACACAGGCGCTGGGCCGCTTCATCCTCGTGCAGCATCCCTTCGCATTTTTCCCACACATAGAGGTGTTCTTTTCCCATGGAGAGCAGCACGGGGATGTCCGTCTCTTGGATGATATGTCCTTTTCGGAAGCGTGCATCCTTGCAAACGCCGGGTATAATCTGTGTCAAATCGTGACAGAGCACACTGCCAACAACATCCCGCACATCTAAGATGTCCATGTCATATCCCTCATTTCTATCTGCGTTATCTTTAGCGTAGGTGGCTTTTGATGAACCGATTATAGCATCCGTTTTGGAAAAGCACAAGGCACGGCACAGTTACCCAAGCGCAGAAAAAAAGGCAGCCTGCACAACTCGTCAGCTGTGTTTGGGCAGTGTGCTGAAAAAAGGGGGTGCTTTGGCGCATATCTATTGTGGTGTATATACATCATCCTGCTGTACAGCGGTGCGAGATACGTTGCTCGTTTTATTAAAACACACGAAAATGTTGTGAAAAAGGTGTGTTTATTGACAATTTCAACGCTGTAATGCTACAATAAGAAAAAATCAAAGAAGATGAAAAGCAAAGAAGCTTTTGTGACGGCAGCGGCTGTCATGAAGGGTTCTTTTTTGTGTTTTTAGGGAGTATTTCTGTTGTGTGAAGGGAGCTCATCCATGCAGGATTTTGAATTTTTCCGACCTGAAACCATAGAGCAAGCACTCCGTATGCTTTCAGATGCGCCAGAAAACAGCACGGTTTTGGCGGGCGGGACGGATGTCATCCCACAGCTGCACGAGGGGCGGCGCAAGACGGACTGCGTGATTGCAATCAATCACCTGCATACGCTGCGGGGCGT
This sequence comes from Intestinibacillus sp., assembly GCA_963663775.1. Classification (GTDB taxonomy): domain Bacteria; phylum Bacillota; class Clostridia; order Oscillospirales; family Butyricicoccaceae. Next base: position 1,409,881 of record OY760624.1, read on the forward strand.
CGAAATAACGGACGATGCGGTGACGATTGGTGCGTGCACCACCTTCGCAGAGCTGGAGCAGACACCGTTTGTGCGACAGCATATCCGTGCACTGCACACGGCGTGCGCCAATGTTGGTTCGCCGCAGATTCGCAATCTGGGAACGGTCGGCGGCAATCTGGTCAATGCGTCGGTGGCAGGGGATTCGATTACGGCGTTTTTGGCACTGGATGCGGTGGTTGTGCTGCGCAGTCTGCGGGGAGAGCGCAGCATCCCTCTGCGAGAGTTTTACCCAACCATGGCGGGCAGCTGCATTGCATCGGATGAGTTGCTGACACAGATTCGATTGAAACGACCGGATAGTCGAACGGCAACGGCATTTTACAAGCTTGGCAAGCGAAATGCGCTGGCGATTGTAGAAATCAGCGGTGCTGTGGTACTGCGTTGGGATGCAGACGGCATTTGCACGTATGCCGCAGTGCGTGGCGGTGCGTTGGCACGGTTTCCGTTGGAGTTTCTCGAGGTGCAGGCGTATTTGGTCGGAAAACCGATTGCAAAAGACACGCTGTATGGCTGCATGAACCTGCTTTCCGATGCCGTTTATGAGAGCATTAAGCACCGACCATTGGAAGTCGGCTACAAAAAAGAAAGCGTAAAGGGCGTGTTTCAAACGGTCTTTGATGATATTTTAGCGCAATATTCCCTGCGGTTGCAGCAGGAGGAAAGGGGAAGTGTCCGTTGAGCAAGATACTGGTGGAATGTACGGTGAATGGGGCGCAAATCCGCTGTGAAACCCATGGCAATCGCCGCCTTTTGGATTTTCTGCGGGAAGAACTGGGACTGCTCAGTGTCAAAGAGGGCTGCAGTGAAGGCGAATGCGGTGCGTGTACGGTGCTGCTGGACGGCATGCCGGTCACGTCCTGCGCAGTCTTGGCAGGACAGGTGCAGCATCGGCACATCCTGACACTGGAGGGCTTGAGTCCGGATGGACAGCCAACCTTGATACAGCGTGCCTTTATGGAAGCGGGTGCGGTGCAGTGCGGATACTGTACGCCGGGCATGGTGCTGACAGGGCACGCACTGCTGACACGCAATCCGCATCCGACAAGGGCAGAAATCCAACGAGCGATTTCAGGGAATTTGTGCCGCTGCACGGGATATGAAAAGATGATTCAGGCGATAGAACTGGCAGCCCAGTGGTTAGAGACGCAGCGGGAGGCGAGCATATGACACAAAGAGCCGTGATGGGGCAAAACGTTGTGAAAAAGGATGCGCTGGAAAAAGTGATGGGGAAAGCACGTTTTTCCGCCGACTTGTTTGCACCAAACATGCTGTATGGTGCGGTTGCACGCAGTAAAGTGGCATCCGCCTATGTGCGGCAGGTGGATGTGACACCTGCGCTGGCACTGCCCGGCGTGGTCTGTGCGTTAACCAGCCGTGATATTCCAGGGAAAAACCGCATTGGCATTATCTTGAAAGATGAGCCGATTTTGGTCGAAGACAAGGTGCGCCGCTATGGGGATGCCATTGCAGTGATTGCCGCAAAGGATCGTGAAACCGCAGAGCGGGCGGCGGAACTGGTGCAGGTGACCTATGAGGAAATTGAACCGATTTTTACGATTGAGCGTGCCTTAGAAGCGGATTCGCCCAAAATCCATGGCGATACCAACCTGATGCAGCATAAAAAGCTGGTGCATGGCAATGTGGAGGCAGGGTTTGCCGCAAGCGATGTGATTGTGGAGCATACCTATCAAACCTCCATGCTGCAGCATATGTTCATCGAACCGGAAGCAGGGGTGGCAGACTATCAAAATGGCATCCTAACCCTGCAAAGTGCCACACAAAATCCGCATTTTGACAGAGGCGAGGTCGCGGGGATGCTGAATCTGCCCAACAGCAGGGTGCGCAGTGTGCAGGCAACGACGGGCGGCGGATTTGGCGGAAAGCTGGATATTTCCGTGCAGTGCCATGTGTCGCTGCTGGCATATCATACAGGATGTCCCGTTAAAATGGTCAGAGGTCGGTTGGAATCCACCATGGTGTCGGCAAAACGACACCCGATGACAATGCAGGCAAAAACAGGCGCCACCAAGGACGGCAAGCTGCTGGCGCATCAGGTCACGATGTGGGGCGATACGGGCGCCTATGCATCGTATGGGCCTGCCGTTATCACACGTGCCTTGGTGCATTGTACAGGGCCCTATGTCATTCCAAACGTGTATGCCGAGGCAACCTTTGCATACACCAACAACCCGATGGCGGGTGCGTTCCGTGGCTTTGGCGTGCCGCAGGTTTCCATCCTGCATGAAGGGCAAATCAGTGCGATTGCACGAAAGCTGGGGATGAATCAGGCAGAAATTCGTTTGCTGAATGCACAGCAGGTTGGCTGCACCGTTGCAACAGGACAGGTGCTGCAAGAGAGCGTTGGTCTTACGGAATGTATCAGACAGGCAGTCGAGCGTGCAGAACAGCTGATGTAGCGTAGCCGTCTGGCGGGAGGAGAGAACACATGAAAAAACGAGGGCAAGGTATCGCTTGCATGTGGTATGGCATCGGAAATACCGGTTTGCCGAATCCAGCGGCAGCCTTTGTGGAGGTTCTGCCCGATGCATCGGTCAACTTGATGGTTGGCTGTGCGGATATTGGACAAGGCTCTACAACCGTCATGGCGCAAATTGCGGCAGAAGAGCTGGGGCTGCACTATGAGGACATCATGGTCACCAGTGCGGACACGGGCGTGACACCGGAAGGCGGGGCAACATCTGCAAGCCGCCAGACCTTTATCTCCGGCAATGCCACACGCAACGCCTGCAAACAGGCGAAAATCCTGCTGGCACAAACCGCAAGTGAAGCGATGCAGGTATCGCCGGAGGCACTAACCTTTCGGGAACGCAGGGTGTTTTGCACAGAGAACCCGCAGCAGGAAATGTCTTATGCGGAATTGATGGGTGAAATGAAGAAAAAGGGGCGGGTTGCAGTCGGCGCAGGATATTACAATCCCAAAACCACCCTGCTTGACCCCGCGGATATGTCGGGCATTCCGTTTGAAATCTATTCCTATGCGGCAACCGTTGTCAGTGTCGAGGTAGATACCGAAACGGGGCGGATTGCAGTGCTAAAGGTTGTGTCTGCGCACGATGTGGGTACGGCGGTCAACAAAATCAACATTGAAGGGCAGATTGAGGGCGGCAGTGCCATGGGCATTGGCTTTGCACTCTATGAGAAAACCATGGTGGAGGACGGCAAAATTTTAAACCCGCAGTTTTCCAAATATCTGATTCCCACCGCACTGGATATGCCGGAAATGTATCCGGTCATTGTGGAAAGCGAGGGAGAGGCAGGACCGTTCGGGGCAAAAGGGGTTGGAGAACCTGCGCTGATTCCCATCATTCCCGCCATCGTGGATGCGGTGGAGGATGCCATTGGGATTCGCTTTGATACCCTTCCCATGACACCGACGGATGTGTTGGCGGCACTTTCGGCAAAAGGATAAATAATACTTGCGGGCAAAGGAGGGCATGATGGAACAGAAAGCATCATTTTGCCGTGGCGGCGGCTGTGCGGCAAAGCTGGGTCCGGCGGTGCTGCAAAAGGTACTGGGACAGCTGCCGCCGCCGCAGGATGCCGCCCTGCTGGTGGGCACCGAGAGCCAAGATGACGCTGCGGTGTATCAGCTGACAGAAGACCTTGCCATGGTGCAGACACTGGATTTTTTTTCACCCATGGTGGAAGACCCTTATACATTTGGGCAGATTGCGGCGGCGAATGCTCTCAGTGATGTGTATGCAATGGGCGGTGTGGTCAAAACGGCGCTCAATATTGTCTGTTTTCCGGAACAGATGGATTTGCATATTTTAGGAGAGATTTTGCGGGGCGGCAGCGAAAAGGTGCAGGAAGCCGGGGGCGTACTCGCCGGAGGGCATTCCATTGCAGACCATGAGGTCAAATTTGGTCTTTCGGTCACGGGTACGGTGCATCCGCAGCGCATTCGGAAAAATCACACCGGCTGGGTAGGCGATAAGCTGATTTTGACCAAGCCGCTTGGGGTTGGACTGGTTTGCACCGCAGCACGTGCGGGTGCAGCTTCCGCAGAAGCCCTTGCGATGGCGGTGACATCGATGAAAACACTCAATCAGCAGGCGGCTCGCTTGGCGGATGCCTATGAAGTACATGCCTGCACGGATGTGACAGGGTTTGGTCTGCTCGGGCATTTGCAGGAGATGCTGCGCCCTGACCTTTCTGCACGGCTGCGGATGCGGCAGATTCCATCGATTCCGCAGGCACTCGACTATGCGGCAGATTTTCTCATGACAGCGGCAGCGCAGCGCAATCGAAATTTTGTGGGCGAAAATGTGCGCTTCCACAAGCTTTCCTTTGCGCAGGAGGAGCTATTGTTTGACCCGCAAACCTCAGGCGGACTGCTGTTTGCGGTCGCACCGCAGGATGCGGTGGCACTGCTGGCAGATTTACAGGCATTAGGACTGCCATGCGGACAAATCGGAGAATTCATCCCACGGATGAATTGTGCCATCATAGTGGAGGAATGAAGATGAAAAGAATTGATGCGAGAGGAAAAGCATGTCCGCTGCCAGTGGTAGAAACCCGCAAGGCGTTACGAGAAATGGGAGAAGAACCGGTACAGACCCTTGTAGATAATGAAATAGCGGTGCAGAACCTGCAAAAAATGGCGGCACAGATGGGGTTTGCAGCGGCGTGCAGCGGAGCGGCAGGCAATTTCACCGTGACCTTTCAGGCGGCAGAAGCGGCAGCCGTGCCGCAGCAAGCGGACTGTGGCTGTTTGCCCATCTCATCGGGGGAAAGCGTCGTTGCGCTGTCTGCACGCACCATGGGGCAAGGGGACGATACCTTGGGCGCAGCGCTGATGAAAGGCTTTGTGTTTGCGCTGACCCAGTTGGAGTATCCGCCGTCCGCCGTGTTGCTGTATAATGGCGGAGCGTATCTTTCCGTAGAAGGTTCGGACAGCATCGAGGATTTGCGTACACTGGAGCAAGCGGGCACGGAAATCTTGACATGCGGCACTTGTTTGGACTATTACGGGCTGAAGGAACAGCTTGCAGTCGGCGAGGTGACCAATATGTATACCATTGCAGAGCGTCTGACGGGTGCGGCGCAGGTGATTCGTCCATGAAGCCGCCTGTGATTGTAGTGCGTGGGGCAGGCGATATTGCTACGGGCACGCTGCAGCGGCTGGTGCAGTGCGGGTTTCGGGTGGCTGCCTTGGAATGCGACCGACCCAGTGCGATTCGGCGGACGGTATCTTTTTGCGAGGCGGTATACATGGGCAGTCAAGTTGTGGAGGGCGTGCGCTGTGTGTTGGTGTCGGAGGTACGGGATTGTGCGGCGGTGTGGTCGCAGGGAGAACTGCCGCTGCTTGTGGATGCAGCGGCTTCCTGCATTTCGGATTTGCAACCGACAGCGGTGGTGGATGCTATTTTGGCCAAGCGCAACTGCGGCACCCATCGTGCGATGGCACCCATCACCATTGGATTGGGGCCTGGCTTCACGGCGGGACAGGATGTGGACGCTGTGATTGAAACACAGAGAGGGCATCAGCTAGGGCGTGTGCTCTATTGTGGGGCAGCTGCACCCAATACCGGTGTTCCCGGTAGGATTGGGGGATATGCGGCAGAACGTGTCATACATGCTCCGGCAGATGGCGAAATTGTCCACTGTGCGCAAATTGGCGCTGTGGTGCAGGAACAGCAGGTGATTGCTTGGCTGAACGACACCCCTGTCTATGCGACAATCCATGGTGTGCTGCGTGGACTGATTCGGGAAGGCTATCCGGTGAAAAAGGGGCTGAAAATTGCGGACATTGACCCTCGCCTGTTGGAAGCCGAAAACTGCCGCACCATTTCGGACAAAGCGAGATGCATTGCGGGCGGCGTGGTAGAGGCGTTGCTGCATCAAGGGGCAGTGAAAGGAGTGCGGGTGCTGTGATTTATCTGGATGCAGCGGCAACCAGTTTTTTGAAGCCGGACTGCGTGCGGCGGGCGGTGTATGATGCCATGGGAAGCATCGGCTCGCCGGGAAGAGGGGCGCATGAGGTGACGTTGGCGGCAGCCAGACAGGTTTTTGCGTGTCGGATGCAGATAGCAGAGCTGTTCGATTGCGAAGATGCGTCCCGTGTTGTGTTTACTTCGGGCATCACGGAGTCGTTAAATCTCGCTGTGTATGGCTTGCTTTCGCCAAAAGACCACGTTATTACGACGGCAATGGAACACAATTCCGTGCTTCGTCCGCTGTATCGTCTGCGGGAGCAGGGCATGGCGCTGACCATCCTGCCGGCAGATGCAGACGGGCACGTGGATTGGACGCAGGCAGAAGCGCATTTGCGGCACAATACCCGTGCGGTGGTGTGCACCCATGCGTCAAATGTGACAGGGGCAGTGCAGGATATTGACCAGATTGGTGCGTTTTGTCAGGCGCATGGGCTTTTGTTCGTACTGGATACGGCGCAGACGGCAGGTGCGATTGCGATTTCGATGCAGCGCACCCCTCTTTCGGTGGTATGCTTCACAGGGCATAAAGGATTGCTAGGACCGCAGGGAACAGGGGGGATGTGCATTGCGCCGCAGGTTTCGCTCCACTCCTGCAAAGTGGGCGGCAGCGGCATCCACAGCTTTTCCGAATCGCACCCCACGGCGCTACCGGAAGCATTGGAGGCGGGCACGCTCAACGCCCACGGCATTGCAGGGCTTTCCGCAGCACTTTCCTATCTCCAGCAGCAAGGCATCGAGGAAATTTACAGAAAGGAATGCGCCTGCGCCCGTGCGTTTTATGAGAGGGTGCAAGAGATTCCAGCGGTGCGTGTCTATGGTGACGGCGCATGGCACAGCCGCATGGCAATCGTTGCGCTGAATATTGGGGATGCGGATGCAGGGATGGTGAGTGATGCCCTGCAAGAGCGGTATGGTATTTGCACCCGTGCAGGAGCGCATTGTGCACCGCTGATGCACCAAGCACTCGGCACAAAAGAACAAGGCATCGTTCGATTTAGCTTTTCGCATCTCAATTCGATGCAGGAGGTTGCACAGGCGGCGGCAGCAGTGCGCACCTTGGCGGCAGAGCTGGGGTGAGCAGGTGCGTGCGGCATGGCTTGGGACGGGAGGTACAACCATGGGTCGACAAAAACAGGAAAAATTGATTGTAACCTTTGCTTCGACAGCGGCGGCACTGCAAACAGAAAGCTGCTGTCGGAAACAGCAGCTGGTGGGGCGATTGATTCCCGTGCCCCGTGAAATTGCAGCGGGCTGCGGACTGGCATGGTGTACGCTGCCAGAGCACCAAGAGGCGTTGTGTCAGTTGGCACGGGCGCAAAAAATAGCGGTGCAGGCGTATCATTGCATCTGGATGTAACGTCTGTTTCACGTTGGGAACACAGAAGGGAGGTCGATGAAATGCAGGCAGGCTACCGCGAATTGGCAAGGCGGCTGCAGAAAGATGGCATGGTGCAGCGTTGGACACAGCTGTCTGGAGCGGAGATGGGACGTTGTGTCATGCGTTCCAAGGACGGCGTTCTGCATGGTGAGGATACGCCGAAATGGGAATCCGTTTTGCAAGGACTGTCGCAGGAAACAGCGGGGTTTCAGCATCAAGGCAATGCGTTTTTGCAGGAAACGCTCTGTGCCGGACGGCAGATGATTGTCTGCGGTGCAGGACATATTTCTGTGCCGGTTTGTGCGCTGGCAAAGCTGCTGGGGTATACCGTGTCCGTGCTGGATGACCGACCGGAGTTTGCCGTGCGGGCACGTTTTCCGGCGGCGGATGTGGTGCAGTGTGCGGATTTTGAGCAAACGATTGCAGGGCTGAACCGTGCGCAGAATCTCTCCTTTGTCATCGTGACACGGGGGCATCAAGCAGATTTACGCTGTCTGCGTGCCGCTTTGCACGGTGCGTTTTCGTATATTGGCATGATTGGAAGCCGACAAAAAAACCAGACGGTGCTGGATACCCTGCGTGGGGAAGGGGTTTCAGAGGGCTTGCTGCGGCAAGTGCACGCACCGATTGGATTGCCGATTGGCGCACAGACCCCCGAGGAAATCGCCGTCAGCATTGCCGCAGAATGGGTGCAGACCAGTGCCCATGCCGAGCAGACCGTGTTGACACCTGCCGTGCTGGAGGCACTCCTAAACCATCAGGCGCAGGGTATCATGACCACCGTTGTGCAGAAAAATGGGTCTGCACCTCGAGGCATCGGTGCACGGATGCTGTTTTTTGCAGATGGCGCACAGTATGGAACGGTGGGCGGCGGGGCGGCAGAGCATGCGGTCTGCCAAACGGCACGGGAGCTGCTGCGGTATCCAAGCGTTTGCCTGCGAGAGTATGCACTCCATGCATCGGAGGCTGCCGCCAGCGGGATGATTTGCGGGGGCAGCATTGCAGTGCTGTTTGAACCGGTGGAGGCATTGCAATGTTAGCGGCAGTGGTGCTGGCAGCGGGGCAAAGCCGCCGCATGGGACAAAACAAACTGCTGCTGCCACTGCGGGGTAAGCCGATGTTTCGGCATGTGGTGGACATTGCCGCCAAAACGGTAGATGGCCCACGGATTTTGGTAACCAATACACCGGAAATTGCGGCGTATGGATTGCAAAATGGGTTTCAGATTGTGTCCAACCTGCACAGCAAGCAAGGCATTGGCACTTCCGTGGCAGTTGGCTGCTCGTGCATCCCCAAAGAGGCGTCCGGCGGGATATTTTTTGCCTGTGACCAACCATTTCTGCGTGCGCAAACGGTGCAAAAGCTGGTGCGCTGCTATGAGGCGCACAACCGTATTGTTGTGCCGACGCTGCATGATGTGCCGAAAAATCCCTGCATCTTCCCACGCCGTTTTTTTCGGGAAATTTGTGCGCTGGATGCAGACCGCGGTGGAAAACAGGTGTATCAGAAGCATTCTGAGGAAGTGGTGTGGGTGCCGATGACGGGCGCACGGGAGTTTACAGATATTGATACCCGTGTGGAATATCAAGCGTTCTCTACCGTGCAGCAAGTGCCGCTGTCGCTGTAACATAGCCTTGCGCTTGCAATGCGGCGCAGATGCGTGCGGCTTGTGCGGGAGAAACGGTATCGGCTTGGTTGAGTAGGATACGGCACTTGTGCTTGGGAAACTGTGCGGCAGACAGAGAACCCGCCGCCAGTTCTACGATGTCTTCTTCCGTGATGCGGTGGCAGGGTGCTTGTGCAAAGCGGGGCAGGCGTTCATAACGGTGGCAAACCTCCTGCACAGGTCGATGCAGTGCAGACAGACCGCAGACCGCAATGACAACATCGGTCTGTGCATAGAGCACGGGTTCGTGTGGCGCATAGAGCTTGACAGGATGCTCCCTGGAGCCGTCGGCTTCATAAAGCAGGCAATCGGTTTGTAGATTTGCCGCCGCAAACAGCGGGGCGGGAATTCCTGTACAGCGGCAATCCGCAGCGGGATACAGTGCGGCGGTGATGCCTGCGTGCGGCAGCGAGGACGGTAGGTCACAGACGGTTTGCGGGGCGATGACATGGCTGCATTGTGTTTCGGTGGGCAGGCGCATGTGTGTGGAGGTGGTGACCAATACCCGTGCGTTGCGGGCGGCATATTCTTGGGCAAGCATCCAAAGCAGTGTGGTTTTGCCGCCTGCACCGATGATGGCGATGCTTTTGCAATCGGCAAGCTGTAAAAGGTCTGCAAGCATAGAAGAACCTCGTTTCTAGTGGGATTTAATCTATTTATATGGTAACAAAAAGCGTTCGTGCGCACAAGAGAAATCAGCGGCGTGCACGAAGGAATAGGGAGTTTTGAAGGTATGATTACAATTCATCAAGAAAAATGCAAAAGCTGTGGCATTTGCGTGAAAAATTGCCCGCTGGGTGTGCTGAAAATCACAGACCATACGGCGAAAGTACAGGGGATGTGTGTGGAATGCGGCATTTGTCTGCGGGTGTGTCCGTTTGATGCCATCGAGCGGGTGCAGAGCACTGCACCGCAGACGGCAGTCTGTGACCATTGCCCTGTGCAGTGCCATGTGCCGGAAGGGGGCACGGGTGCCTGCAAACGCTATGCAAACCATGGCGGAGAGTTGGTGCGCACCCGTGTGCTGGCGACAGAAAACGAACGTGCCGTATCTGCAAATCCAACACTGTCCAAACCGGTTATCACGGGCACAGGAGCGGGAACAGCCTATCCCTGCTGTCGTCCCGCTCCGTATATCGCACGGGAAAATCGGGATGGCGTGGATGTGGTCACGGTGGTGACAGAAGCACCGCTGAGCTATAGCGGTGTCACAGTGAAAATTGACACAAATACCCACATTGGGGAAACGGGCGCAACGGTATATCGGCAGGGCTTGCCGGTTGGCATCGTGGCAACGGAGGAATATGGGTCTAAAATGCTGCAAATCGGCGGCGCAAATCTGCTGACGGGCAAAAACGGCTTTGTCGTTGCACGCACCATTGTGGAATTGGCAAACGGTGCACTTGTCACACTGACGGTGGATAAAAAAATTCGCTTGGAGGTGCAGGCGGGGCAGGCACCGATTATCCAAGGGGAGAAGCAACAAAAAATGCGTGTCGGCTGCGGCAGTGCAACGGTGGGGCTGTTTGCCCCGAAAATGAAGCACGCGGCAGACGAAGTGATTGTGATTGACCACCATGTTATCGGGCTTCTGACAGAGCATTTGGCAGGGGCAGAGGTCGGTCTGTCTTGGAGCGGGATTCTGGTCCATGCGCATAAAAGCTCGAGAGGTCGCTACTTTGGTGATTTGGGAAGCGGTATCGGCGGCACAACGATTCAAAAGCCGGCGGATATTATCAAAGGCGCGGATATGTCGATTGCAAAGCCCGGAATGCAGATTTTTGTAACCGATACCACGGGCGGTGTGCGTGCGCTGTTTTGCTTGCAGGCGGATGGCAGCGTGCAGGAAATGCCGTTGACGGCAGCGGTCACCGCATTGGCGGATGAAATCCGGGATAACTGCGAGGATTCCCGTGTATCTGTCATTTATACGGGGGGCGCAGGCGGCTCTGCACGGGGCGGCGTTTGCAAAAAACCCCTGCGCCTGACGCAGGCGGTGCATGCGGGCAAGGCGGTGCTGACGATTGGCGGTGCACCGGCGTTTGTGCTGCCGGGCGGCGGCATCAACTTCATGGTGGATACCGAGCAAGTGGTGGAGCATTCATTTACATGGGTGCCAACGCCTGCAACCGTTGCGCCGGTAGAATATACCATGACGGTGGAAGATTATGAAGAAATCGGCGGACATTTGGAAAAGATTGTGCAAAAACATGATTTGCAGCAGGAAAAAATCTGAAAACACCCCGCTGTCGTTGACGATGTCCTCTTTTTTGCGCTATAATAAAACATAAAGAAGGAATTGATGTGCTTAGAAGGGAGATGTGGGGTCGATGCAGGAGCGCAGGGAACGGATTTTAAAGCTTCTTTTGGAGTGCGGCGGCACGATTACCGCCGCCTCCTTGGCGGAGCAGCTCGGTGTGACACGGCAGGTGATTGTCAGCGATATTGCGCTGCTGCGGGCAAAGGGGCATCAGATTTCCGCCACGCCCCGTGGATATTGTCTGCGTGAAACCGAGTCGCAGCGTGTGCAGGCGATGGTTGCCTGCAGTCACAGCAAGGAGCAGCTGGAGGAAGAACTGTATGCCATCGTGGACAATGGCGGGAGCGTGCGGGATGTCAGTGTCGACCATCCGATTTATGGTCAGATTTCGGCAGAACTGCAGCTTTCCTGCCGCCGGGACGTTGCCGATTTTTTGGAACGCTGTGAAACGATGCAGGCACATATGCTCTCGGATATGTCCAGTGACAGCGTGCATCTGCATACCATCAGCGGTGAAAATCGGCAGGTCATAGAGCATGTGCTGGATGCCCTGCGGGAAAAGGGTATTTTAATCGAATAAAGTTGCGATATCTGCAAAAAGAAACCTGCAACAGGAGCGTTATCCTGTGTGCAGGCTCTTTTTGATGGAACGTAAGGCTTAAAAATGGTGTATACCTGTTGGGGGGCAGGGGGATGTACGGGGGGTTACATCATCCCTGTCAGTGGCCAATACCAAAGCACACAGCCGGCATAGAGGAGGCAGGCGACCACGGAGATGAGGATGCCGAGCTTGGGAAAATCCCGTGCCGTGACATGCCCCGTATCGTAACACAGGATGCTGGGGGTGGTGTTGAAGAACATCAGCACGGGGTAGCCGCCAATCATCATCGCAGCGGGCAGAATCACCGGCAGGGACGAAATGTTCGCAACCGCCGCAATACCGGTGAGCAATGGGAAAAAGACATTTGCCATGGTGGCAGTGCCCACGAACATGACATGCATGAACTGCACCACAACGATTAAGCTGATAATCAATGCCCACACCGGCAGGCTGCCCAGATGCAGACCATTGAAAATGTTTTCTGCCATCCAGCTGGCGGCACCTGTGCTGCTCATGGCGGCACCCAAGCTGATGCCGCCGCTGCAGATGAACACGACACTCAGTGAGATGCTGTCTTTGCATTCCTCCCAGCTTAGCACATGCAGCCCCGGCAGGCACAGAAGGCAGGCGCCAAGCAGACAGGCTGCGGTGGAATCAATGCCCAGACGGTCACCGAATACCCAGAGCAGGATGGTGATGCCGAAGATTGCGGCGCAAAGCCGTTCGTTCCGACTGATAGGACCAAGTGCCTCCAGTTGGCTGCGGATAAAGTCTTTGCCGCCTTCCATCTGCTGTTTTTCGGGACGGAAGAGCACTTGAATCAGAATCCAAGCCACAAATGTCATCATCAGCGCAGGCGGAAATCCCCAGACAAGCCATTGCGCAAAGGTGACGGGCGTTCCCGTGTTGGTGAAGATATATTCTGCCGCCATGGGGTTGGTGATGGTTGCGGTCAGAATGCCGGCACTGATGGTGGAGTTTGTGATGCACAGCGACATCATCAGGTTTGCACCAAAGCGTGTGGGGCGGTTCGTGCCGGAAAACTGGCGGGCGATATTCAAGCAAATGGGCAGCATCATTGCTGTGCGTGCGGTGGAGGATGGAATCATAAACGCCAACACAATATTGACCAGCACAATACCAAGGGTGATGCGCCGTGCACTGGTGCCAATCGACAGCAGGATGAAATAGGTGACACGGTTGCCAAGCTTTGACCGAATCATGGCTTCTGCAAGAATAAAAGAACCCACAATCAGATAGGTCGAGGTGGAGGAGAAGCCGGACAAGGCACTTTTGATGTCCGTGATTTGCAAAACCACCAGCAGGGGTACAATCAATAGGCTGATGATGGCAGCCGAAATCGATTCAAACAAATAGATGATAAAGACAGCTGCAAACAAGGCAAGGCAGCGGATGCCTTCGGCGGAAAGACCGACGGGGGCAGGCATCGCCAATATCGCTAAAAATGTAATGAGGGCAAGGAGAATGCCAAGGGGACCTTTGCGAATTTTCATAGGTTACACTCCATCAAACGGGGAACAAGATACAAAAATATCCTCGGTTTTCGCACGAAAATGCAGAAAAAGAGAAAGTTTTCGCCCGAGGCAAAGGGGGTCTTATACCTCGGGCGATGTACGAAAAGAAGAAATAAACAAGATAAAAAAGAGAAAAAACGGATTAGCGCAGACCATCCTCGCAGTTGGCTTCGCTGACCTGTAGGCCGCCAATGCGTGCATGGGGACGACCGCCGTCTGTGAATACCAGAGAAACGACGATTTCGTCGGCTTTCGGTGCATCCGGAATCCGCACCTCCATCGCATCGTAGTGGGTGCGCACAAAGCAGGCATCCTTAAAATGCAGCGGAACATCCAGTGAGGTGCCGGGGCCGCCCGCTTTTTTTGCAGAAGGGATGATTGCCTTGCCGCCGCCGATGGCATCACGCATGGGTTTGCCGAGCTGCGGGTGCAAAATGGCACCGCAATGCTCCAGTTCCCCGTTCATGCCGCAGATAGCACCCTTGCCATAGCTTTCAATGGGTGCACCGTTCAACGCCTTGACGGCGATGGTGGAGAGATAGCCGCCGAGATATTCTCCAATATCGGACAATTGGGATAAATCTTCCACATGTTTTCCGGCACAAGGGTTTTTGATGACGGCACTGACCGAGCATTTGTGTAGCGGCTGCTGCAATGCGGCAAAGCCTTCATACCGAACCTCTTCTACATTGGTTACAATTTTGCGGATTTCAGGAATTTTTTCTGCCATGTTGAGTACCTCCAAACATAGGGTGGTTTCGTTTGATAAATGTTGGTTTTAGAGCACCGCTTGACGCTTTACCGGCGGGGTGTTGCGGCTTTTCTTGACTTTGATTGCGCCGTTGATGAGCACGGCACTGATGCCGGGAATATCGCCGCAGGCAATGGCGTCCAACGCCGTGTCTGCAACTGAACCCATCGGCGCATCCATAATAATCAAATCGGCTTCCTTGCCAGGGGCGATAATGCCCGTGTTTAAGCCATATACCTTGGCGGTGTTGCCGGATGCCATGCACACGGTAAGCTCCGGCGCAACAGCGGAGATGGAAGCGGTCTGGCACATATTCCGCAGAATACCAAGCGCCATAATGCCGCTGCCGGAAGGGGAATCATTGCCGTAGATAATGCGGTGCAGCTGTGCTTTTTCTGCTGCACGGGTCGCCACATAATGCGCCACTCTGGGATTGCCGCATTGGACAAGTTCCATAGTGAAATCGGTTTCGTCCATGATTTTATCGACTTCCTCCAGAGAAATCGCAGTGGGTCCGCCGTTGATGTGGGAAACGACATCGGGTGCGGTTGCCATCACGTCTGCGGCGGTTACGGTGGAACTGCCGGGGATGGACGTGCCGCCGGTGTGCATTTGCACCTTAAAGCCGTATTTGTGCGCCCACTCTACCATGGGACGTGCGTCCTGCGGTGTTTTGATGCTGCCCAAGCCAATCTCGCCCACCAGCCAGACGCCTTGTGCATGCAGTTCTGCGAAGTCTGCTTCGGTCAATCCTTTTTCCAAAATCAGTGCACCGCCGTGCACCTTCACGCCGGACGGCGGTGCGTTGTAAAAGGATTTGCTGGACAGGATGGCAAGCGCTTTGGTGCCTGCAGGGTCTTTGGGACGACCGGGATAATGGCATTCACCGGCAGAAATGATGGTGGTTACACCGCCATGCAGCGCAGAATCAATGAAATCCAACGTTTTTTGACGAATGCCATAGTCGCCCGAGGACACATGACAGTGGGAATCAAACAAGCCGGGGGTCACGGTGGTGCCTGCGGCATCAATAATCTGTGCGTCCGGATGGGCAGCGGCAAGCTCGCCGTTGCCGACCGCAGCAATCAGATGATTTTCGATTAAGATTTCACTGCCTCGCAGAATCGGTGCAGAGATGTCACCGGATACGATGGTGCCAATGTTTTGAATGAGGATTTTGCTCATGGTTCACACACCTTTCAAAATGATAGATACAAGTTCTTAGACATCCATCAAACGGATGCCGCAGAGGGTTTCCCAAACTTTGACGAGGGAGGAGATGTCTTGGCGATGCAGTCCCTGCGCACGAGCGGCATCATAAATCTGGACGGCAGAGGCAGTCATTGGCAGGGGCATTTCTGCGGCACGTGCCGCATCCAAGGCAAGCCCCAAATCCTTGCGCTGCAAATCGACAGCGAAGCCGCCGTCAAAGGCGTCCTGCATGATAAACGGCTGCAGCTTGGCTTCTAAGGCATAGCTGCGACCCGAACTGACGCCGATAATATCCGACATCTTCTGTGCCGAAAGACCATATTTTGCGCCTAAAATCAACGCTTCTGCCATCGCTGCCATATTACAGCCGAGCAGCAGGTTGTTCACCATTTTGATGGCGGCGCCGTGTCCGGGAGCACCCATACAAAAGAGCTGCTTTCCCATGACCTCCAGCGTCGGACGGATGCGTGCGAAGGTTTCGGGTGTGCAGCCTGCCATTACGGTCAGCGTGCCCGCTTTGGCACCCGCCTGACCGCCGCTCACGGGCGCATCGACATAGGTGAGCCCTTTTGCAGCGGCGGCTGCGGCAAAGCCTTGTGCGGCGTCCGGTGCGATGCTGCTGAAGTCTACAATGACGGTGCCTGTAGATGCCGCCGCAAAGACCCCGTTGTCTGCAAGCAGCACCTGGCTGACAATCTTGTCATTGGGTAGGGAAAGAAAAACGATTTGCGCAGTGCGTGCTGCATCAGCAGCCGTGTCGCAGGGGATAGCACCCTTTGCCGTCAGTGCCGCACGGGCAGCGGGGAATGCGTCAAATACATACAAAGAATGTCCGGCAGAGAGCAGGTTTGCTGCGATGGGCGCACCCATGATGCCAAGACCGATAAAAGCAAGCTGCATAGTGATGTTACCTTTCTGCATAAAACAGCATCGTGTTGGAAAGCGGAACTGGAGCATGTTTTTTTGCATCTTCTATGCAATATCATGCGATAAAATTGGTTTTTTTGAACTTGCAGACAGTATAGCACAAAATATACGATATGGAAAATACATTTTTCTTTGCAGGTTGATAGCAAAAAAGTATACTGGACAGACGATTTCTTCGGAGAAAACGAAATCTGTTTATTTTTACGAAAGATTGATGAAACGGCGGCGAAAGCTGCCGTAAAGGAGCATAATCATGACACTCAAACAACTTGAATATTTCCTTGCTATCGCAAGAACGGGACAAATCACAGCCGCCGCACGGGAACTGAATATTTCACAGCCACCGCTGAGTACACAGTTGCGCATGCTGGAGGATGAACTGCATACCGAATTGTTTCGGCGA
Source organism: Intestinibacillus sp. (assembly GCA_963663775.1). Lineage (GTDB taxonomy): Bacteria > Bacillota > Clostridia > Oscillospirales > Butyricicoccaceae. The sequence continues at coordinate 1,426,616 of OY760624.1, forward strand.
GAAAAGCATAATTTAATGATTACCCCCGCAGGCGAAATGCTGCGGGACCGTGCGCTGCAAATTTTAGCGCTGACGGGTTCTACCGTCAAGGATGTACAGGCGTTGGGGACATCCATCAGCGGCACCATCAATATTGGGGCTGTGGTTTCGGTGTGCTATCAAATACTGCCGGAGAAATCCGCAGAATTTGTGCGAGAACATCCGAATGTGAGTTTTCAGCTTTGGGAGGGCAGCACAAAGCGCATTATGGAGCTGCTGTCCAGCGGGGTGATTGATATTGGCATCGTGCGAGAACCGTTTCATCTGGACCGGTATTGTGTGCATCCCGTTTTTGATGATATACTGGATGAAACACAGACAGACCCGTTTGTGGTGGTTGGACTGCCGGAGTTTTTTGAGGGAATGGGAGAAATTGCGGAAAAAGATGAGATTTGTTTGCGGGATTTGGAGCATCTGCCGCTCATTTCGCATCGCCGCTTTAGTCAGCTTCTGCTTGCAGCTTGCCGCAAGGAGGGGTTTCAGCCCAATATCGTCTGCCAGAACGACCAGTTGGTTTCCTCCTATAGTTGGGCAACACAGGGACTGGGCGTTGCGATTTTACCACTGACCTCGGCGCAGCTGCAGCTGGGTGAAAAGCCGATGCTGGTCAAGCGTATTCGGCAGCTGTCGGTGGATGCACGTCTGGTGATGATTACCCGCAAAGGCGAGCGGCTTTCTCCAAGCACACAGGCGTTTATTGCGCTTTTTGAAGAAAAAGAGAAACCGCATCGCTTGACAAAGAAGAAACCCACACGATGATAGCAGCAGGAGAAGTAAAAGGAGGAATGCGGAAAGATGGAAGGGGAAAGCACGGTATTGCCGGACGGACGAGTGCTAATCGACTATGGGCCGGTTACCATGACGCTGCTGGCGGAATGCAATGGCACACAGCAGGTGGCGCTTTGTCAGGCGGTTTTTCCGGAAATTCGGAATATGATACAGCGTCTTTCGGCGAATCTGCCGCTGTTGCGGCTGCCGCCAAAGGCAATCGACCCGCAGGCACTGGGCGCAGAAGGAAAACAAATGCTGTCCGCAGTGCTGGCGGCACAGGACGCCACACTGACCCCCATGGCAGCGGTGGCAGGGACGATAGCAGATGCGGCGGCGGATTGGCTGGCAAAGAGCGGCGCCGAGCGTGTGATTGTGAACAACGGCGGTGATATTGCACTGCGGCTTGCGCCCGGCAAGCAGGCAACGGTCGGGATGATTTCCGATTTGTACACGGGAGCAATCGAACGGACGGTATGCATCCGTGCCGAGGATGGCGTTGGCGGGATTTGTACGAGCGGATTGGGTGGGCGCAGTTTGACACGTGGCATTGCAAATGCGGTAACTGTTTTTGGGCGGACTGCCGCACAGGCGGACGCATTGGCAACGCATTTGGCAAACGCATCCTATATAGACACCGCAGAGGTGGTGCAGCAGCCGGCGGTGCAGGTGGATGCGGGGAGTGATTTGGGGGCGCTGCCAGTGACGGTTTCGGTGGGCAAGCTGCCGCTGGCAACCGCCAAATGTGCAGCAGAACAGGTCGTGCGCCGTGCAGCAGCGGTGTACCCTGCCTTTCATGCGGTTGTGACCTATGTGCAAGGTGTCTGCGCCGTGTTTCCAGAAGGCGTTCTGGAAGGATAGCAAAAAAGCAATGGCACTTTTTCAGCCATTGCTTTTGGGGTCGCTGTTGCAATATCAAATAAAATCGCTCTGGGGCACTTCGCCAGTAAGTCTTGTGCGGTATTTCTTGGGGGTTTCTCCCATGACCTTGCGGAAAATCTTTGTAAAATAGCTTTGGTCCTCAAAACCCACGGCAGATGCGATTTCCAACAGGGTTTTATCGGTTGTGGACAGCAAACGAATGCTTTGCTCAATGCGCACGGCGTTGAGATAATCTGTGAAATTCATGCCGACATCCTTTTTGAACAGCTTGGACAAATAGGAGGCATGCACATGCAGGGTGCGTGCGAGTGCCTGGAGCGTCAGTTTTTCCATGTAATGGGTTTGGATGTACTGCATTGCACGGACAATCCAGTCCGAATACCCGTCATAAAGGGTTGCGGATACTTGTGTTTGCAGCTGCTTGAGCATATCGTGGCTCCAAGCGAATAATTCGTGGACATTTTGGATGTCGCTCAAATGCTTCACCAGTGGGAAGTCAATGGTGATATTGTTTTGAAACAAGCGGTTTTTTTCCAGTATTGCACGGCATAAATCCATATACAGCTTCAAAAGCCCTAGCTTGATGCGTTCAAAGCTGCCATCCTCCACGGAAAGATGCCGCTGCAAGATATATTCCAGCAGCGCAAAGGCTTCTGTGGTGTGTCCGTCAAACAGGAGCGCAATCAGCTGCGCCGGTTCACCCGCCTGCGTGGACGCTGCCGCTTGCGGTGCTTGCAGCGTTTTATATTTGAAGATGTTTTCGCCAATTTCATTCTGCACACGGAAAAGGTCACGATTGCGCTCATAAGCCGCCGTATCTCGGCAAAGACTGGTCACATTGTTGTAAAACAGCTTGGAAAGAGATTCAATCTGGGCGGGCGTGTTTTCCGGCATTTGCTGCAGGGCAAGCATCAACTGCGAATAGGCAGCACAGGAGCAGTTGGGGTTTTGCGACAGGACGGTGGCAATCAAATCCTGTGACAGGGGTTCCATGCGAATAGGCCCTGCGATTTGGCAGCCGGAGAATTGCCCGTTCGGCGTCAGAAGTGCCACGCAGAGAAAAATAAAGCCGCAGTCACAAGAGTAAATATAGGGTTCGCCGAGCGAATAGGCATTTTGTGCGGCAAAGGACGGGGCGGTGCGGCAGCCGCTGTCTGCTTGGGGCCGTGTAGAGGCGCAGCAAAGGTTTTTGTGGGGCAGTGTCCGCAGGATTACTTTAAAGGATTGGTCATACACCGTGACCGGAATACCGGTACAGTCGCTGAAAATCTGAATATTCTGCTGTACTTCATCATGGGCAATCTCCATGCGTCATCCTCCGTTCCAAGACAAATCACGAAAATGGTAATATAGAACTCTGTTATTTTACCAAAAATGAAAATATTGTGCAAGGATTTGTTTTAATTAAGCGGATTGTAAAAAATGAGAGAAAAAGAAGATGAAACTACCAGAAATAAGTCGGTAATCTCATAGATTGCGAAAGATAACGTCAGTATAATGAAACTACAGCAGGCGGATGAAAAACGCATCCAAATTGCTGTAAGCGAGGTGAATCACATGAATTTGTTACATCGCTTAGCCGAAAGTATCCAAAAAGGAGATTCTGCACAGGCAGTTTCGCTGTGCAAGCAGCTGTTGGAACAAGGCTTTACAACGCCGGAAATTGTATCAGAAGGTCTTTTGAAAGGCATGAATGAAGTGAGCGAGCAGTTCCATACCGGAACCTATTTCATTCCGCAGCTGTTGCTTGCGGCACGTGCCACACAGAGCGCAATGGATTGCTTGAGCAGCTCGGACAACGCCAGTGCACAAACCGCCCCCAAATGTAAAATCGTGTTGGGAACCGTAGAAGGGGACATTCATACGATTGGCAGAAGACTGGTGGCGATGATGCTCACTGCCGCTGGGTTTCAGGTCATAGATTTGGGCTGTAATGTACCGATTTCTGCATTTGTGAAGGCTGTGGAAGAGAGTGAAACGGAAATGGTCTTTGTTTCCACGATGCTCACGACAACGCTGCGCACGATGCGAAACACCGTGCAAGCGCTGCAGGCGATTGGACGAAAAAGACCGCTGATTATTTTTGTCGGCGGCGCACCTGTGACACAGGATTTTGCGCAGTCGGTCGGTGCAACCTATACGGATACGGCAGTGCATGCGGTTGTACGATCTCGGCAGGCTTTTGAAGAGCTGTATGGAGCATCGCCGGAAAAATGGCAGAGCCAACCCCAAAAATAAAATACAAAAAATGATTGTCAATGGCGCCAATTATCATGGGATAGGCGTGCATTGATTTTTTTTGGTCTTTATACACAAAATATGCAGCGAACGGGAAATGCTGCAAGCATTTTAGGAGGATTTAAGAGTATGGCAGGAAGAATTAAAATCGAGGTCATGAACCAAAAAGAACTGGAACTGATGAAGGACCGTGTGGAACGATTGCTGAGTGAACGTGGGATTCATTTGGACCACACAGAGCTGTGTCAAGAATTGAAAAAGGCGGGCTGTGCGGTAGAAGGTGCACAGGTGAAGTTTCCCCGTGCGTTGATTGCCAAAGCGGTTGAAGCAGTGCCGAAGTCATTTACCCTGTATTCCCCGTCCGGCGAATATGACCTTCCGTTTCCCCGTGAGGACGGCGGATTTTATGTGCGCACCAACACGGGTGCACCGAATTATCGCACCGCTGCGGGCGATACCCATGCGATTCGGCTAAGCGAGGTCGAGGAATGGTTCAAATTGGTCAACTCCATGGAGAATGTAGACTATTGTGCACTGCCGTCTACTTCTGGTGACGAAGTGCCGCCGGCGGCGGTGGATATATTCACCTTGGAAAAGGCACTGAAGCTGTCGAAAAAGCATATTTGGATTCAGCCGTATGAAGCACGAAACGTCAGCTGCTTGATTGACATGGCACAGGCGGCAGCAGGCGGAGCAGAGGCATTGCGTGCAAAGCCGTTCATCAGCTTTATCGCCACCAGTGTACCGCTCTTGGAGTTCAAATATATGGATGCTGAGGTACTGTATCGCTGTGCACAGGCGGGCATTCCGGTGCAGCCGTGCTCCTTGCCGACGGCGGGTGCAAATTCTCCTGTCACCGCACAGGGAACGGCATTGGTCAGCTGTGCAGAAGTGTTGGCGCAGATTGTGATTTTGCAGCTGCTGTCACCGGGACTTCCGGTCATTGCCACCACGCTGCTGTTCTCAATGGACATGAAAACCACGTGCACGCTGCAGTCAAATCCGGAAATCGAGCTGGGTCGCCTGATGTGCATGCAGTTGTTCCAACAGGGATATGGAATCTTTGCGCATTCCTATGGAACAGGTACGGACAGCATGGGGTTTGATGCACAGAATCTGATTGAACGGACATCTCTGATTCATATGATGGCATTGTCCGATGCAGCGGTGCTGGGCGGTGCGGGTCAGCTGGAAACCGCAAAGACCAACAGCCCCTTGCAGTTGATTCTCGACAACGAGATTTTTGGCATTGCGCAGCGTTTGCGCCGTGGATTGGTTGTGGATGACGAAACGCTGGACATCGAGGAACTGATGGGGGACCCAGAAGAAATTGAAGACGGCTTTATTATGACAGACCACACCCTGCGCCATTTTGCAGAGGTGACACGCCCTGAACTCTTTAACAAAGGCGGCATTTTATCACTGGATGAAACCGCAGGGGAAGACCCCGTGATGCTGCGGTATCGTGCGCTTGTGGCGGCACCCGAGGTGCTGACGCTTGCACCGGAAATCGAGCAGGCAATCGATGCGGCAAAAGAACGTGCCGTGGCGCAGATTGTTGGCGTGGAGCGTGCAAAAGATGTGAAATAAGAGGAAAGGAGGAAAAGATGTTATGAAAATTACAAAAACCGAAAAGAGATGGCTCTTTTTTGTGGTGCTGTTTTATGTGCTGTACAACTTGCCGTTCGTACCGGCATATAACGACCCAAAGGGACTGGTCATTCATGCGGCATTGGTCTTGATACCGCTTTGGATTAGCGTCTATGCAGGCTTGATTCGTGTGTTTCAAATCTATAAGGTCAAAGACAAAAAGTAAACGGGAATCTGTGGAAGATTTTTAGAAAAGAGATGGATTAGGAGGGGAAAACATGCTGAAAAGCAATGTGATATGGATATCCTTTGGGGTATATCTGGTGTTTCTGCTGGCGGTGGCATCCTATGAAAATTATCGAGAGAAAAAGAAGAGTGCCAGAGGGTTCTTAACCGCGGGCGGCTCCATTGCGTGGCCGTTTTTGGTGATGACCTATTTGGCATCGCTGATGAGCACTTGGGTCTTTTTTGCAGGCCCTGGCGGCTACTATCGAGGCGGTCTTGGCTATTGGCTTTCGGAAATGAGCTATATTCCGCTCTTCCCGATTATTGCACACTTTACCATGAACAAAATCTGGGTGCTGAATCAGGCACGCAGCTACACAACACCGGCGGATTTCTACAATGACCGCTTCAAAAGTCCGGTGCTGCGGGTGCTGCTGGGCATTATCTTCTTGGCGTCCTCTTTCCCGTATATTGCATCGGTGCTGGTATCCATCGGGTCGGCTGCATCTACCGCAACCGGCGGTGCACTCAATCCGCAGATGGTCATCGGAATCGTCGGGGTTGTCATCGTGGTTTACGTGATGATTGGCGGCATGAAGTCCATTGCACTGACCGACACCCTGCAGGGACTGGTATTTATCTCCCTGCTCTGGATTATTGCGGGCACTTGTTTGTCCATTGGGTTTGATGGCTCTATCACCCGCGCATTGGACGCAATTTGGACCAACACACAGACATGGTTCTCTTATCCCGGTCCGGATGGTTGGGTGCCTTACAGCGCACGCTTGGGTTATCCGCTTTCCTGCGCCGTTGGCTGGACGATTATGCTGCCGCATGTGTTTGTGCGTGCAGGATTTTCCGGAAAGAATATGAAGACACAGCGCAAGCTGATGTTTTTGACCCCGATTATGCAGGGGTTTGTTTGGACAGGCGTGATGCTGATTGGTCTGGTCGGCGTGGCATTGCTGCCGGGGCTGGAAACGGCGGATACCGAGCTGATTATCCCGTATATGATTAACAATGTCATCAATACCATAAATCCGACATTGGCAGTAATTTTGATGGTTGGTTTCTTTGTTGGCGCAAGCGCAGTGGGCATTTCCACGGCGGACTCGTTCCTGCTGGTGTCCAGCTCGATTGTGGCAGAAGATATTCTGGCAAAAACCTTTAAGCTGAAGCTGACAGAACGGCAGAATATGGTTGTGGTGCGCATTACCATTCTCATCATCGGCATGCTCAGTGTGCTGATTGCGCTCAATCCGCCCTCTTTGATTTATACCATGATTATGTTTGCCATTGCACTGGTGATGCCGCTGTTCCCCATCTTGGTGTTTGGACTGTACTGGAAACGTGCAACGACACCGGCGGCTATTCTTTCCACGATTATCGGAAGCCTGTTGGTGTTGGCAACCTATTTCGTGTGGGATATTGGCTGGATGTGGTATGGTGCCATCGGTATGCTGGGTTCAACCATCACCATGGTTGTGGTAAGCTTGCTGACAAAACCGAATCATGCAGTGAGCGAAGAATTTTACAAAGCATTGGAATTGGCAGAATCGGAGCAGTTTGAGGTTGTAAATCCATAAAATTTAGTGAAGTATCGTATTATTTGTGCGCAAAGACGCGTTCCGTTTGCAAGACAGGAAGAGTCTGCCGTGATGCGCTGCGTGCGCCGGCAGACTTCTTGTGCATGCGGCAGAAGCAGCGCACGCAATCGCATCTGTTTCATGATGGCTATCGATAAAGGAGAAATGAAAAATGGAAATTTTATCTGAAATCAGCACCTTGCTGCAGCAGGGTCGTGCACCAAAGGTCAAGGCACTGGTACAGCAGGCACTTGATGAAAAGATTCCGGCAGGACAGATTTTGTCGGAAGGATTGCTCAGCGGCATGGATATTATCGGTGAAAAATTCAAGAACAATGAGATTTTTGTGCCGGAGGTTTTGGTTGCTGCACGTGCTATGACACGTGGCGTAGAGATTCTGCGACCGTATCTGGTGGAGGATGGTGTGGAACAAAAGGGTACCGTGGTCATTGGTACGATTAAGGGCGACCTGCACGACATTGGAAAAAACCTTGTCCGTATGATGATGGAGGGCAAGGGGCTCAAGGTGATTGACCTTGGCACGGATGTGAGCGCAGAGCAGTTCTTGGCAAGTGCACGGGAAAACAACGCCGATATTATCGCATGCTCGGCATTGCTGACCACAACCATGATGGGCATGCGGGATGTTGTGGAAGCGGTGCAGGCATCTGAGCTTTGCGGCAAGGTCAAGGTGATGATTGGCGGTGCACCGATTACGCAGGAATTCTGCGATTCTATCGGGGCGGACAAGTACACAACGGATGCAGCAACGGCAGCAGAAGCGGCACTTGCGCTGTGTGTCGGCTAAGCACCTGTACCCATCGTGAAGAACCATCGGCGGATGCGGGAAGGTCTTGCCACAGCGGCGATTTTTGTGCTACACTTTTCGGAAAGACGCTGCAAACGAGCGGGGGAATCCCCATGTAGGCTCTCAAGCAAAGGGGTATGAGCGATATGGCGACTGTAACCATTTATCATGGAACAATAAAAACACAGCGGGAGACAGCGGTCGGCACACCGCTTGCCGCACTCTTGCGGGAGGTGCATGCGGCACCTGCGATGCCATGCGCAGGCAATCGCACCTGCGGGAAATGTCGGGTGCGTGCGCAGGGTGCGTTGTCTGCGGCGGAAGCGGTGGAATATGCCATGCTCGGCGAGGCGGCGATACGGGACGGCGTGCGGCTTGCTTGCTTTGCGAGCATCGCAGGGGATTGCACCATTTGGTCGGGGCAGCATCAGATTGCAACGCTTTCGTGGGCACGCATGCCTGCGGTGCAGGCGGATGGCGCAGGCTGCGGGGTTGCGGTGGATATTGGCACAACCACGGTGGTGGTTCGGTTATATGATTGCGCAACAGGAGAGTTGCTTGCTGAAACGCTTGAGGGCAATCGGCAGGCAGCCTTCGGTGCGGATGTGATTTCCCGCATTGCCAGAGCCGGAGAGGGAGATGCATCGGTCATCCAGCAGACGATTCGCACGCAGCTGTCCGAAATGACAGCGTTGTGTATGGAGCGAGCGGGAGTCGATGCAGTGTCCTGTGCTGTTATCACAGGGAACACCAGTATGCTGCATTTTTATGAGGGATTATGCGCCGATGGCATTGCAGTGGCACCCTTTGTTGCGCAATCGCTCTTTCATGCGGACAGCCAATATCCGTTGCTGGGTGCAAAAACGTATCTGCCGCCGTGTATCAGTGCCTATATCGGTGCGGACATCACGTGTGCCATCCTTGCATCGGGGATGCTGGAGCAGCCAGAACGAACCACGCTGCTTGTGGATATTGGTACAAACGGTGAAATTGCATTGCTGAAAAATGGGCGCATCTATTGCTGTTCTACGGCGGCAGGTCCGGCATTTGAGGGCGCAGGTCTGCACCAAGGGATGCGTGCGGCTGCAGGAGCGATTACGGGACTGACCTTGCAGGAAGATGGGACGGTTTCGGTTGCTGTGCTGGGCGGTGGTGCGGCTGTGGGCATCTGCGGTTCTGGCGCACTGGATGCGGTCAGTGTGATGCTGCATCTTGGGATTTTGGACGGCACGGGCATGATTCAGCCGGAATACCAGGGCGCGGGAGAAATCGTGGACTATGCAGGGCAGTCAGCATGGCGGATTCCGGGCTGTGAGGTGCTCATTACCCAGAAAGATATTCGGCAAATTCAGCTGGCAAAGTCCGCAATTTGCGCAGGTATTCGCACGCTGCTGCAGCATACGCAAGTGGACACCGCAGACGTGAGCAGTTTTTATATAGCGGGCGGCTTTGGGCATTCCATGAATATCACGAGTGCAGAGCACATTGGGCTGATTCCTGCCGCACTGGATGAAAAGGTCGAGGTCATTGGAAATGGTGCACTTGCGGGTGCAACAATGCTGCTGCTGAACACGGGGATGCGGCAGCAGGTGCAGCAGATTGCGGCAATGTCCGAGGAATTGGCGTTATCCTCCAATGAAACGTTTATGGATTTGTATATCGATGGGATGCTGTTTGAGGAGGATTGACATGCGGATTGCCTTGATTGCCTGTGCCGTGTTGGAGCGGGAATTGAGTTTTGAAATTGCCAAGGCGGACAGTGTCGTGCGGGTTTGGTGGCTGCGGCAGGGGCTGCATGACACGCCGGAGTTGCTGCGCCAACAGCTGCAGCGGGAGATTGACTGCATTGAGATGGAACAGCATACCCTTGCAGCAGATAAAAAATATGATGCGATCTGTCTGGGCTACGGGTTGTGCTCAAACGGTGTGCTCGGTCTGCATGCCAAAACACTTCCGCTGGTGATTCCACGGTGCGATGATTGCATTTCGCTGTTTTTAGGCTCTTCTGCGCAGTATTATCAGCTGTTTCAAGCCTATCCAGGTGCATATTGGTACAATCCAGGGTGGATTGAACATGCCTTTACGCCGTCAGAGCAGAGCTATCAGACACGATTTCAGAGCTATGTCGAGCAATATGGAGCCGATAACGCAGCATATCTCATGGAAGCGGAAAAGGAGTGGACAACGGGATACCAACACTGCATCTATATCGAGAGTCCGGTCTATCAGAACACGGCATATGAAGCCTATGCACAGCAGGCAGCTGCGGACTTTGGATGGACGTTTCATAAGGAGCAGGGCGACCAGCGGCTGGTGCGGGAGCTGCTTGCCGGAGAGTGGGACAGCCAACGTTTTTTGGTGTGTCTGCCGCAGCATACCGTGGCGGCAGATTATACCGAAATGAAGCTGAAAGCGCAGCCGTCTGCCTGCGTAGAAACGCCGCAGGATGGACAGGAAAAGGAAAAATAGCACAATATCGCATAGAAGGAGCGTGTATTTATGAAGGAATTGCTGTTTCAGGCACTTCGCCATGAGGAAATTGTTCGGGCACCATGGGTGCCGTTTGCAGGCGTGCATGCCGCCAAGCTGAAGGGCTACACAGCGACAGAGATGCTGACCGATGTGGACAAAGCGGTCGAATCCCTGCTGGAGGTCAATCGCCTCTATAAACCGGACGGTCAGCCGGTCATTTTTGATTTGCAGATTGAAGCGGAGTGCTTGGGCTGCGAACTGGTTTGGGCGGATGACGGCCCGCCATCGGTTAAAACCCATCCGCTCGACGGCAGCGATGAAGAAGCCCCCGAAACCCCCTGTGACTGCAACATTCCGACTGCGCAGAGCGGGCGCATTCCCTATGTGCTGGAGGTCATGCGCCGCATGAAACAGGAGGTGGGGGACACCACGGCGCTGTATGGTCTGATTTGCGGTCCGTTTACGCTGGCGTCGCACTTGCGGGGCAACAACCTGTTCACGGACATGTTTGACTTTGAAGAAGAGGTGGAAAGCCTGTTTGCGTTCTGCAATCGTGTCTGTATCAAGCTGAGCGAACTATATATCGAAGCAGGGATGGATGTCATTGCGGTGGTAGACCCGTTGGTTTCTCAAATTTCCACGGCGCATTTTGAGCAGTTTATGGACGCTCCTTACACCGAACTATTTGACTTTATCCGTGCCAAGGGTGTATATTCCTCCTTCTTTGTCTGCGGCGATGCAACCCGCAACATTGAAGCGATGTGCAAGACCAATCCGGATTCCATTTCAGTGGATGAAAACGTGGATTTGCTCGCAGCGAAAAAAATCACCGATGGATACAATGTGGCGATAGGCGGCAACATTCCGCTGACCTCTGTGATGTTGCTGGGCAATCAGCAGGATAACATGAAATGGACGGTGGAACTGCTGGATGCCGTACCGTCCAAGCGCAACTTTATTTTGGCACCCGGATGCGATATGCCGTATGATGTGCCGATTGAAAACACCATTGGCGTTGCGCAGGCTGCATTAGAAACCGACGAAGTGCGGGAACTGGTGAAGAATTATACGGCAGTGGATGAAGAGATTGCAGTTGATTTGCCGGACTATGCGGGTCTGAAAAAGCCGCTGGTGGAAGTGTTCACCTTGGATTCTGCAACTTGCGCAGCGTGTACCTATATGATGGGTGCGGCAAATATGGCGGTGGACCTCTATGGCGACAAAATTGACATGATAGAATATAAGTTTACCAAAAAGGAAAACATTGCACGCTGCAAGAAGATGGGCGTGCCCAACCTGCCATCCATGTATGTCAACGGGGCACTCAAATTCCGTTCGATTATTCCCAGCCGTGCCGAACTGGAAGCGGCGATTGCTACAGCGCTGGAGCAGTGCAAAGCAAACGCATAAGCCGCCGATGTTCTGTACAGAGGTTCGCCTTTTTGAGAAATACCACCAGATTCTGATAGACGGGAGGACAAGTGTGAATCAGATAGCCAAAGACAATGCTTTGCTGTGCGGCATATATGACAGGGCGTACCCTGCGCCGAGGAAGAATCAAGACATTCTCTTGCAAACAACCACATTCATTGCAAAACAATTGGACGGCAAGCCGACCATTGCACAAGCCGCCCGCCATGTATATTTGTCAGAATCTCGCTTGAGCCACATTCTGCGGCAGGAGCTGGGATATAGTTTCACAGAATATGTAAACCTTTTACGTGTCCATCATAGCAAGGCTCTTTTGAGAGAACACCGCATTTCCATTGCAGGCGTTGCAAAAACAATCGGTTTTGAAGACCAAGGATACTTTACACGTGTTTTCAAAAAAATCACAGGGGTAACCCCCAGTGCATACAGGGCAAAATGCAGTTAAAACCCCTGTATGTACAACGAAAAAACCACGGTCAGCAGGGTTCTGACCGTGGTTTTTTTTTGAAGTCGATTGCGTAAGAACAGCCATCGCTATGCGGGAGGAAATATCTGTTGGATTTTGATTTGGTAAAAAAAGCGATATGGGGTTTGGCAGTGCAAAAAACAAAGGATGCACCTGTACTATGCAGGACTGTATGCACGTTGTGGCGAATATGATTACTTAAAATTCATGTGAGTGTATTTTAATAAATACGATTTGCGTGCTGTAAATGCAGATGGTTCGTTGCGGAGTACATTCGCCTTTCTTTGCCGCTGTGAATTAAAAAAATATGGTGTCAAAAAACATAGAGAAAACATATGAAAAACACAACAGTTTCAATAAATGCGAAATTGTTAAAAACGACATAAAACCAATTTAAAAACTTATGAATATTGTTTAAGTTAACATTTTTCTGTGATTTCTGTAAAAAGCAAAGTTAATTTTCAAGAAGGCGTTGACATTCGTTTTACAGATGATTATAATTTGTGTCAGTTCAAGCAACGCAATGGAGCATGCATTGAGGCAAAAATACAGTTGTAGCATCAGAATGGGAAGCGGTATCCATACGGTTTTTTGTTCTTATAATTATACAACTTATGAATTTTAAGCAAAGGCGCTTATTTCAGCAAAGGCTGAAGTAAGCGTTTTTTTTCATGTTCTTCTCTGTATGTGCTTGCAAAAAAGGAGGAAAAAATATGAAATTCAAGAACCTTTTCGCAATGATGACGGCGGCAGCTTTGACGAGCACGCTGTTGGTTGGCTGCGGTGGTGCAGCCACGGAAGCGGCAAGCGGGGAAACGGCTGCAGCAACCACGGAGAGCACCTCTGCCAGCGGACCTGCAGCAGGACTGCGTGTTGCGCAGGTTTTGGGGGGACCGATTACCGATAAAAGCTGGAACGAGAGCGCCTATAATGGTTTGATGGCGATTCAGGATATGGGTGCGGAAGTTTCCTATGTGGAAAGCTGTGCCGCTTCTGAGGCACCGGATGCCATTCGCACCTATGCTTCGGAAGGCTATAACGTGATTTATGTTAATTCCAGTGCGTTTAAGGACTCTGCCTATGAAATCGCACCGGAGTTCCCCGATACAACGTTTATCATCAATGGTGCAGGCAAGCAAGGCGAGAATTTCGCATCTTTAAGCAGTGCGAACTATGAACAAGGCTTTGTGCAGGGTGTGCTGTGTGCCACCATTTCGAAAACCGGAAAGGTCGGCATGGTGTGCGGCACGGAAATGACCCCCATCCTGGATGCAGAAGCAGGCTTCTATCAGGGGGTAGAATATGTCAATGCGCAGCTCGGACGCAATGTTGCGTACAAAGCAACCTATCTTGGAAACTTTGAAGACACCAATGCAGGATATGAAACAGCACTTTCCTTTATTGCAGAAGGCTATGACGCAATGACAACCAATGCAGACAACGCATCCAATGCAGTGCTGCAGGCTTGCGAAGAAAAGGGTGTTTACTGTGCAGGAAACGGCGTTGGTCAAAATGAGGTAGCACCGACCAAATTGCTGGCAGGTGTGAAAGTGGATAACAAGGCGACCTATGAGCAGAGCTTTAAAGAATATCTGGATGGTACGTTGTTTGAAAAGGCATCTCAAGAAGTGTATGGTGCAAATTTTGGCGTGGTAACCATTGACCAATTTTATGATGCGGCAAATGACTATACAGCAGACGAAAAGACCTTTATTGATGATACGCTCACCAAATTAGCCGCAGGCGAAATCGCTGTTAAAAACATGGAAACCTATAAAGCTGGCGTGTAAGGAAACGGTTTAGTATTTCCTCTGCCACCATAGAAGAGAAAGGAACATTATCATGAGAATGAAAAAGATTTTTGCATTCATGCTGACAGCAGCAATGGCAGGTTCTATGCTGTCTGGCTGCGGAACGACAGAAACGCAGACCGCTACACAGGATACAGCGGCAACTGAAGCCAGTACAGGTACAGCGGCACAGGGACTGAAAGTAGCTGCAATTTTCGGCGGGCCGATTACCGATAAAAGTTGGAACGAAACGGCGTATAACGGTCTGATGGAAATCCAAACACTGGGTGCGGAAACCTCTTATGTGGAAAACTGCGAAGCGTCTGCTGCGCCGGATGCCATTCGCACCTATGCGTCCTCTGGATATGACGTGGTTTATGTCAATTCCAGTGCGTTTAAGGATTCTGCGTATGAGATTGCGCCGGAATTTCCGGACACCACGTTCATCATCAACGGCACTGGAGAGCAGGGTGACAACTACGTGAGCCTGAGCACAGCAAACTATGAGCAGGGCTATGTGCAGGGGCTGATGTGTGCGGTGGCATCCAAGGCAAACAAGGTTGGCATGATTTGCGGCACGGAAATGACACCGACACTCGACTGCGAAGCAGGATTTTATCAGGCGGTGGATTATGTAAACCAAGAACTGGGCCGCACGGTGGTGCCCAAGGTCACCTATCTTGGCAACTACACGGATACCAGTGCCGGCTATGAAACCGCAATGTCCTTTATTGCAGAGGGCTATGATGCGATGACCACGGTTGCGGACAATGCATCCAATGCTGTGCTGCAGGCTTGCGAGGAAAAAGGTGTTTTGTGCGTTGGCAACGGTGTTGGACAGAATGAGGTGGCACCGACCATGCTGATTGCGGGCGTGAAGAAAGACAATCAGCCGACCTATACACAAAGCTTTCAAGAGTATCTGGACGGCACCTTGTCTGAAAAAGCGGCAAATGAGGTCTATGGTGTAAATTACGGCGTGGTTGGCATTGACCAGTATTTTGACGCAGCATCTTGCTATACAGCGGAAGAGAAGTCTTTTATCGATGATACGATGGCGAAGTTGGCTTCCGGCGAAATCAAGGTCTTGTCGATGGCAGATTACGAAGCTGAAAATCAGTAATATCCTGATTTTCATTTAGAAAAAGCGCCGCAGACAACGTTCGGGCGCTTTTTCTATTCGTCCTTCCTCTATTAAAAAATTACGGGGCTTTCGATGTTCCCAAAGGCAAAGGAGATACGGCAATGAATATCACAAAAAAAAGCGGCGCCGTGGTCAAGCTGTTAAAATCCGCATACTATCCGGCACTGGCATTGCTGGTTGCCTTGGTTTTAATGGCGCTGATCATTCGATTGATGGGGTATGACCCATTAAATGCGTACCGCATTCTTTTCACCAGTTCTCTGACCTCCGCCTATGGCTGGGGGGAAACGCTCGCCATGTCCAGTGCGCTGCTGCTTTCTGGATTGAGCTTTGCGGTTGCAGAACGCTGCGGACTGATTAACCTTGGTGCAAATGGGCAAATATACATGGGCGGTATTTTGGGCATGGTGTTCGCAACCAATTTTGAAAATTTGCCGTCGTTTATCCATATTCCACTGGTTTTGGCGGCGGGTGTGGCAGCAGGCGCGGTCTATGGCATCTTTGCCGCACTGCTGAAGAATGTATTCAATGCCAGCGAAGTGGTCACCACGATGATGCTCAATTATATTGCGATGCATTTTTGTACGTATTTGATTAGCGGTGTCATGAAAGACCCGACAGGGGACCTTGCACAATCCAAAACCGCACTCGATGCGGCGGTTTTGCCCATTCTTATGCAGGGCACGCGTCTGCATGCCGGTATCTTTGTAGCGGTGGTGGCGGTGATTTTCTATTATGTGCTGTTTCAATACACCACACGTGGATATGAGATGCGTGTCATTGGCATGGCGCCGTCGGTCGGACAATACGCAGGACTGCGGATTTCACAAAATCAAATCTTAGCCATGGCGATTGCAGGCGGTATGGCAGGTCTGTGCGGTGCCATGCAGGCAACGGTTATGGACAGCAAGATGACCATTGACTGGGTCGGCGATTTGGGGTTTGATGGGCTTGCGGTTGCATTCTTAGGCAATCAATCGCCACTCGGCATGACGATTGCCGCATTGTTCTTTGGGATTTTGCTTTCCAGTGCGAATAAAATGCAAATGCTGGCGAAAGTGCCAAGCTCCGTGGTGTTTTTGTTTCAGGGCATCGTTATCATTTTGATTGTGGGACGGCGTATTTTTCAGCTTGGGTTGCTGGAAAAGTATCGCAGTCGGCGCACACAGCGTGGTGCGGCAATGCAGGCGGCAGCTGGTGAACACCATACAAACACGAAAGGAGGCGCCTAAACATGGAAGCGTTTTTGATTTCAATGTTTCAAATGGCAGTGCCGCTGATTCTTTGTACCTGCGGCGCACTGTTTAGTGAAAAAGCCGGCATTGTGAACATTGGACTGGAGGGTCTGATGCTCAACGGTGCGTTGTTTGGCGTGCTTGGCTCGTATTGGACTGGCTCTCCCTATTTCGGCGCACTGCTTGCCATCGTAAGCAGTATGCTGTTGGCACTCGTGTTTGGGTTTTTTACGATTACCATTCGGGCAAACCAAATCGTCATGGGTGTGGCAATCAACACAATTGCCAGCGGCTTGACCATTTCGCTCAACCGATTGTTCCTAACATCTGCGGGCGTGATGAAAGTCAATAGCTTTTCCCGTATTGAAATTCCAGGTTTGAGCAACATCCCGTTGGTTGGTGCATCATTTTTCAATCAGACAATCTTGGGGTATTTTGCGTATCTAATGGTTTTTGTCACGTGGTTTGTGTTTTATAAAACCAATTTGGGGCTCAAAATCCGCTCGGCTGGGGAACATCCGACTGCTTGCGATACCGTGGGCATCAATATTCCGCAGCTGCGGTTCGGCACGGTGCTATACAGCGGTGCACTGGCGGGTTTGGCGGGTGCGTTTATCTCTACCGGACAGCTCAGCACATTTTCAGAGGGCATGGTCGCCGGGCGTGGATTTATCGCCTATGCTGCCGTGATATTCGGCAATTATACGCCATTGGGCGTGTTCCGCTCCTGCATTTTGTTTGCCATTGGCATGGGACTGCAGTATCGCTTGCAGGCAATGGACACCCCGATTTCGTATTATTTCTGGATGATGCTGCCCTATATTATCACCATCGTCGCACTTTGTATTTATCGCAATAAATCAAACGCCCCCAAATACAGCGGCGTGCCCTATGCAAAAAATTAACAGTCAGGAGGATGGACAATGGCTATTTTAGAAATGCAGCACGTTTCCAAGCACTTTGGAGAAGTTGCCGCAAATGTGGATGTAAACCTCTTGGTGGAGCAAGGTGAGGTGCACGCACTGCTGGGCGAAAATGGCGCCGGAAAATCCACGCTGATGAATATCTTATATGGATTATACAAGCCGACCAGCGGAGTGGTCTATTGGGAAGGCGAGAAGCTGGATCTCAAAGACCCAAAGGATGCGATTGCAAAGGGCATTGGCATGGTGCATCAGCATTTTATGCTGGTGCCGACACTGACCGTCATCGAAAATGTCGTTTTAGGTCTGCGAAGCAATAAAAGGATTTTGGACTTAAAAGCATCCGCAAAAGAATTTGCAGAGATGGCAGAACGTTATGACATGCCGATTGACCCGTGGGCTAAGATTTCGGAATTGTCGGTTGGACAGCAGCAGCGTGTCGAAATTTTAAAAGCACTTTACCGCAAGGCAAAATTGCTCGTTTTGGATGAGCCGACCGCAGTTTTGACCCCGCAGGAAGTAGACGTGCTGTTTCAGGTCATTCAGCGGCTGCGAAACGAAGGGTTGACCATTATTTTGATTGGGCACAAAATGCACGAAATCATGGCAGTCTGTGACCGATGCACGGTGCTGCGGCAGGGACGGGTGGTTGCCACGGTCAATGTTTCTGACATTCAAGACCAAAGCCAGCTGGCAGAACTGATGGTTGGACAGCACGTAGAGCTGAGCATGCAAAAAAACCCGCAAAAGCTAGGCGAAACCGTGCTAAATGTGGAATATATCAGCTATGTGGACACGCATCTTGTGAAAAAACTCGATGAGGTTAATTTTAAAGTGCATGCAGGCGAAATTGTGGGCATTTGTGGGGTTGATGGGAACGGGCAGTCCGAGTTGGTGCGCTGCATTACCGGGTTGCTCCATCCAACCATTGGAGGCATCTATATTCATGGGGACGATGTCACAAATGCGTCCGCTGAGAAGATTTTATCGCATGGTGTGGCACATATTCCGGAAGACCGTCACAGTATGGGCATGCTCATGGATATGTCCATCAATGAAAATCTGATTTTGATGAATTTTCAAACCCCACCTGCGTCCAAGCATGGCATGCTGGACTGGAAGTGGATTACGCAGCACAATCAGGAGCTGGTTGCAACGTATAATGTAAAAACGCCGAGCGTTCATGAACGTGCAGGAAATCTTTCCGGCGGCAATCAGCAAAAGTTCGTGGTTGGACGGGAATTGGACCGCAAGCCTTCGTTGCTTATTGCGGTGCATCCTGACCGGGGCTTGGATATTGGTGCCACAAAATTTATCCAGCAGCGCATTTTGGAGGAACGGGACAAAGGGACGGCGGTTCTGCTGGTTTCCACAGAGCTAGACGAAATTATGGAGCTTTCCGACCGCATTATCGTTATGAATGGCGGGCGTGTGATGGGCAAACTGCTGCAGCAGGATGCAACACGAGAGGATTTGGGTCTGATGATGGCGGGCGTGTCGCAAAGAACGCTTCCATGCGCTGACAAATATCGTGCAGCCTCCATAAATGAGGATTGATTGTATTTTTTCGACTGGATTCGCACAATAAGAACCTGTATTTCCAACGGCAATCGTTGAAAATACAGGTTCTTATATTGGGAGGAGAAGGTGCTCCCGTGGCGCAATCGTATGACATTCTGCGTGGACGGCAGTGGGACACAGAATCACTGTGTTGTATGCTGCAGCTATGGATTCGAACCCTGCGATGTATAGATTTCCGTTCTGTTGCGACCGTTTGTTTTGGATTGATAAAGTGCCTGGTCGGCTTGAGAAATCAAATCCTCCAGCGTTAAGTGCTTTTGATAGGAAGTCATGCCGATGCTTAACGTGATTTGATAGTTTTTATCTGCTGCAATCAAGTGGGCTTGCGCAACTGTCTGACGAAATCGCTCAACAAAGGGGAACGCTTCTTCTGCTGTCATATCCACAAGCAAAAGGATAAATTCCTCTCCGCCAAATCTGGCGACAATATCACTTGTTCGAAAGAAGTTTTTGGACAAAGCAGATACCGATTTTAGCACTTCATCACCAGCCAAATGCCCAAATATATCATTTACCTTTTTAAAATAATCAATATCCAACATCAGCACCGTTAGCTTTTTGTTTTCTGCGCTGGCGTTTTCCAGTATTTGTGTTGCTTGATAGGTGAATTCACGTCTGTTGTATAATCGCGTTAATGCATCCGTTTTTGCAACATGTTCCAATTGGCGCTTTTCTGCAACCTCTTGTGTGATATCTCGAATGGTCTTGATAGAACCACATCTGCGGTTTTTATGCAGCACTTCACTTGTATTGATTTCAAAACATTTGTATCCGGATAAAACAGCGCCTTCGTAGGTTGCTATCTCTGAACTGTTTAAAAATGCAAATAAATCGCAATTGGTTTTTTCTTTATATTTGGATAAATAGGTATATTCCAAGGACAATTGATGTTCCAGAAAAAAGTTAGAGGCGCTCTGGTTATAGTCAATGATGCGCTCTTGATTGTTGAGTACAATGAGCGCATCCTCCTGCACTTGAAAAAGCTTGTTTCGTGCCAAAGAGTTTACTTCCAAAAAATCTTGTTTGGCAATAAAATAAGAGATGAGAAAAATCGGAATCGTTAAGAAGATTGCCGGATAATCTAATTCCAGATACGAAGAATTGACGAGTGCAAGAACCAATGGAAAAAAGGAAAACACACCTATAACGGCAAACCTTTTATAATTGCTGCGTTCATCATCTTTCCCAATGACAGAAAACACCGCAAAAATGCAAGTGATTAGGAACGTAATGAGCATGTTGTAGCCTTCCTGCACGTAATACCATGGGCCTTTTTGAATGCTGAGCAGTCCCATCTCTTGATACAGCCGAAATGAATAGTCTGCATAAAAAAGGTGATGAAAGTGGTTTGTCCAGCGCAATACATACGTGATGCAGGGGATGATAAAAAATAGAATACAGGTTCCTTTTTTGAGTTTTCTTCGCATGCCTGTAAAATCTAACACCATCAGAAGCCAGACACTGCTGATAAGGGGGATGGTTGTGTATTGAAAATAATTCCAAAAAAGTGCTGTTTCAAGGGAATTGCTGTGCAATTCTGTCATATATCCAAAGATGTAGATGATTAAACTGCAAACCAGAAATTTCAAGGCGTTCAGATACGTGGACTGTGCCTTATCCCACACATATATAATGATATATATCCCGACACACAAGATAATAAAAAAATACATCGTCAAAAAATTAAGTAACATGTTCGCACTTCCTTAGCGTATGTCATGCAATGTGCCAGTACAAATGTTTCTTGCATATTGTTTTGTTTGCGGCTTTCCGTTTTGCGCAGGGAAAACTTCACTACTTTATTCTAGCACATTTTGCTTCCTTGTGGCGTATAAAATTCGCAAAGGATGAAATCGCTGTGTGCATGGAAAATGTTAAATTCCGTGCAGCCTGTAAGTAGAGTGCTTTTGAGGAGTGCAATAGACACCAATACTGTTTCCATGAACCGAAACCATCTCGTTGTAATCCAGCTGAATTTATGCTATAATATGTCATATTATAGCCGTTTTACAGCACAAAATAGAATTGATAGATGAGGGATACACCATGGCTGACAATAAGAAAGAGCAGGAACGGGACGAGCTGCATCGTGCGATCTGGTCGATTGCGGACGATTTGCGTGGGAGCGTGGATGGCTGGGATTTTAAATCCTATGTACTGGGCATCATGTTTTATCGCTACATTTCCGAAAATTTAACGAATTACATCAATGCAGGGGAATGGGATACCGGAAATACAACCTTTGATTATGTGCAGATGTCGGATGCAGAAGCGGAAGAGGCACGCACGGATATGGTGCAAACCAAGGGCTTTTTTATCCTGCCATCCGAACTGTTTCAAAATGTGCGCAAAAATGCAAAGGATAATCAAGACCTCAACATGACCTTGGAACAGGCATTCCGCCACATTGAAGAATCCGCCAAGGGCAGCGACAGTGAGGATGATTTTGTTGGGCTATTTGATGATATTGATGTTAACAGTAACAAGCTGGGCGGTACGGTTGCAAAGCGCAACGATAGACTGCTGAAGCTGATGGACGGCATTGGCGAAATGAAGCTGGGCGCATATCAAGACAATACCATCGATGCCTTTGGGGATGCGTATGAATTTCTCATGGGCATGTATGCCTCAAACGCAGGCAAAAGCGGCGGCGAATATTACACGCCGCAGGAGGTTTCCGAGCTGTTGACCCGCCTTTCCGTGGTTGGCAAAACCGAGGTCAACAAGGTTTATGACCCTGCCTGCGGTTCGGGTTCGTTGCTGCTGAAAGCGTCTAAGATTTTGGGCAGGGAAAATGTACGTCAAGGTTTTTATGGGCAGGAAATCAACATCACGACCTATAACCTGTGCCGCATCAATATGTTTTTGCACGATATTGATTTTGACAAATTCCATATCGCCCATGAAGATACGCTGACTTCTCCACAGCATTGGGATGATGAGCCGTTTGAAGTCATCGTATCCAACCCGCCGTACTCCATCAAATGGGAGGGGGACGACAGCCCACTTTTGATAAACGACCCTCGTTTTTCGCCGGCTGGCGTGCTTGCGCCGAAGTCCAAGGCGGATTTGGCGTTTATCATGCATTCGCTGGCGTGGTTGGCAACGAACGGCACAGCGGCGATTGTCTGCTTCCCCGGCATTATGTATCGTGGCGGGGCAGAAAAGAAAATCCGTGGCTATCTCATCGACAACAATTTTGTGGATTGCGTGATTCAGCTGCCGAGCAATCTGTTTTTCGGGACAAGCATTGCAACCTGCATTATGGTGCTGAAAAAGAGCAAAAGCGAAGCCAAAACCTTGTTTATTGATGCTTCCAAGGAATTTATCAAGGTGACAAACAATAACAAACTCACCGAGGAACACATTGCAAAAATCGTTGCCACATTTGCCGAGAAAAAGGATGCAGTGCATTTCTCTCGCCTTGTGCCCAACAGCGAAATTGCCGAGCAGGAGTATAATCTTTCGGTGTCGACCTATGTGGAACAGGAGGACACGAGGGAAAAGATTGATATTGCGGTGCTGAATGCACAGATTGCCGAAATCGTGGCAAAAGAAGCGGTTTTGCGGACGAAGATTGATAAAATCATTGCAGAAATCGAGGTTGGCGCATGAGTAAACTCGAAGCATTGCTTGCGGAGCACTGCCCGGATGGGGTGGAGTATGTCAGAATAGGAAGTGTGGTTAATTATGAACAACCGTCGAAATATATAGTAAAAAACACTGACTATAATGACGACTTTTCAATTCCGGTTTTAACGGCAGGACAGTCGTTTATTCTCGGTTATACCAATGAAGAAAGTAATTTGTATAATGCATCAGAAGAAAATCCAGTTATTATTTTTGACGATTTCACAGGAGCGTTCAAGTGGGTTGATTTTCCATTCAAAGTAAAATCATCTGCAATGAAAATGCTCACCGCAAATGATGATAAAACCACGTTGCGTTATATATATCATATTATGGGAAACATCGGTTATTCGTCTGATGAACACAAAAGGCTTTGGATTAGTATATATTCAGAAATTACTATCCCGCTTCCGCCCTTGGCAGTACAGCGTGAAATTGTTCGGATACTGGACAATTTCACACAGCTTACAGCGGAGCTTACAGCGGAGCTTACAGCGAGAAAAAAGCAGTATGAATATTATGAAAATAAATTCTTGTTTGATAACGACTCAGAATTATTAAAACTATCTGACGTATGCATTGTAAATCAAGGATTACAAATACCAATCAGCCAAAGACTTAAGGAACCTGGAGAGAAGAGATATCAATATATTACAGTTCAATTCATTAAAAATAAGGAAGATGAACAATTTTATATAGAAAATCCAGACCAAAATGTTATATGTTCCGAAGACGATATTTTGGTTACAAGAACTGGAAGCACAGGTGTTATAGTTTCTGGCGTTAAAGGATGTTTTCACAATAACTTCTTTAAGGTAACTTGCAATGAATTAGTGAATCAGAAATATATGTTTTATCTTCTCAAAAGTAATGTTATGTATAAAAGAATGCTTGCTGCTGCATCTGGCGGAACAGTTCCAGATTTGCCACATAAAAAATTTTATAATATAAGTGTGCCTGTTCCGAGTATAAAAAAACAAATTCAAATTGTATTTATTCTTCAACAGTTCGACACCCTATGCAACGATATATCCAAAGGCTTGCCTGCGGAAATCGCCGCACGCCGCAAGCAATACGAATACTATCGTGACAAACTACTGACATTCAAGGAGGCGGGCAACGCTTGAGCACCTACAACATCGTCATGAGCACCGAAGAAAGCACCGTTGTCACCGAATATGAACCACAGAGCAAACGCTCCGATGCCTACCAAAGCGAGCAGGCGCTTGAGCAGGCGTTTATCCAAATGCTCACCGAGCAGGGATATGAATATGTCACCTTGCGTAACGCAGAGGGATTGGTGGCGAATCTGCGTGTTCAGCTGGAACGGCTGAACGACATCGCCTTTACCGACAAGGAATGGGACAGCTTTTTCAAAAACTCAATCGCCAACGCCAATGAGGGCATTGTGGAGAAAACCCGCAAAATCCAAGAAGATTATGTGCAGGTGCTCCGTCGGGAGGACGGCACGAGCCAAAATATCTACTTGATTGACAAAAAGAATATCCACAACAATTCTTTGCAGGTTATCAACCAATATGAAGAATCCACAGGCAGGCACGACACCCGCTATGATGTGACGGTGCTCGTCAATGGTCTGCCTTTGGTACATATTGAGCTGAAACGGCGTGGCGTGGCAATCAAAGAGGCATTCAACCAAATCAATCGCTATCAGCGGGACAGCTTTTGGGCAGGGTGCGGACTGTATGAATATGTGCAGATGTTCGTGATTTCCAACGGCACATTCACGAAATATTATTCCAACACCACCCGCCAAAGCCACATCAAAGAAGCCGATGGCAGCAGCCGCAAGCGTGCCAAAAAGACCTCCAACAGCTTTGAATTTACGTCCTATTGGGCGGACGGCAACAACCGCATCATTGCCGACCTTGTGGACTTCACCAAGACCTTTTTTGCCAAGCATACGGTGCTCAATATTCTGACAAAATACTGCGTGTTCACCTCCGAGGAACTGCTCCTTGTCATGCGTCCGTATCAAATCGTGGCAACCGAGCGGATTCTAAACCGCATTGCCATTTCCACGAATTACAAAAACACGGGCGGTTTGGCGGCAGGCGGCTATATCTGGCACACCACAGGCAGTGGCAAAACCTTGACATCGTTCAAAACGGCACAGCTTGCAACCAGTTTGCCCTATATTGACAAGGTTTTGTTTGTCGTGGACCGAAAAGACCTCGATTATCAGACGATTCGGGAATATGACCGCTTTGAAAAAGGGGCGGCAAACAGCAACAAAAGCACTGCCGTTCTGCAAAAACAGCTGGAGGACAGCACTTCCCGCATCATCGTTACCACGATTCAAAAACTGGATGTGTTCATCAGCAAAAACAAAAGCCATGAGATTTATCAAAAACACGTGGTTTTGGTATTTGATGAATGCCATCGCTCCCAGTTTGGGCAGATGCACACCAATATTATCAAGCATTTCAAGCAGTATCATATTTTTGGCTTTACAGGTACGCCGATTTTTGCGCAGAATGCAGGTGCAGGGCAAAATCCGAATCTCCGCACGACAGAACAGGCATTTGGAGATAAACTGCATACGTATACCATTGTGGATGCTATCAATGATGGCAATGTTCTGCCGTTCCGCATCGATTATATCAATACCATTCAGAAAAAGGACGGCACGAGGGACAAGCAGGTCAAAGCCATCGACACCGAAGAGGCATTGGGTGCGCCGGCTCGTGTTTCCGAAGTCGTAAAGTATATTTTGGCGCATTTCGACCAAAAAACCGTCCGCAGTTCATATTACAGCCTAAAAGGACAGCGGGTAAACGGCTTTAACTCGATGTTTGCCGTCAGCTCGATTCCCATGTGCAAAAAATATTATCTGGAGCTGAAACAGCAAATTGCGGAGCAGCATAAAAATCTGACGATTGCCACCATTTTTTCCTTTGCGGCGAATGAAGCGGATTCCGCAGATGGTATTTTGGAAGATGAAAGCTTTGACACCGAGGCACTCGACCAAAGCTCCAGAGATTTTCTGGACAGTGCGATTGCAGACTATAATAAGGCCTTTCAAACCAATTTTGACACCTCCAGCAAGGGATTTCAGGACTATTACAAGGATTTATCCGACAAGGTGAAACGGCGTGAGGTGGATTTGATTCTGGTCGTAAATATGTTCCTTACAGGTTTTGATGCTACCACGCTGAACACGCTGTGGGTCGATAAAAATCTGAAAATGCACGGGTTGATGCAGGCGTTCAGCCGCACCAACCGCATTTTGAATTCCGTAAAAACCTTCGGCAATATCGTTTGTTTTCGGGATTTGGAGCAGGAAACAAACGATGCCATTGCACTATTCGGTGACCGAGAGGCAAATGGCATTGTACAGCTGAAATCCTATGAGGATTATTATTACGGGTATGAGGATGACAAGGGCAATCTGCAAAAGGGATATGAAGAACGCATTGCGGAGCTGCTGCAAAACTATCCGTTGGGGCAGCCGATTGTTGGCGAGCAAAACGAAAAGGATTTTATCGTGTTATTTGGTAATATCCTCAGATTGCGGAACATTTTATCCGCATTTGACCGCTTTGCAGGGCAGGAACTCATCTCACCACTGGATTTGCAGGATTACACCGGTACGTATCATGATTTGCATGAAGCCTATCAAAATCGTGGAGCGGAAAAGGATAGCATTGTAGAAGATGTGGTCTTTGAAATGGAACTGGTCAAGCAGGTCGAGGTGAATATTGATTATATTCTGATGCTGGTGGCGAACTATCATCAGTCCAATTGCAAGGACAAAGAAATTTTGGTGTCCATCGACAAAGCCATTAAGTCCAGCTTGCAGCTGCGCTCGAAAAAAGAGTTGATTGAGAACTTTATCACCACCATCAATGCGGATACAAACGTAAATGAGGATTGGCTGAAATTCGTGAAAGCGCAAAAAGAATTGGACGTTACCGCCATGATTGCTGCGCAACAATTAAAGCCGGAAGAAACCCGCAAATTTATAGATAATTCTTTTCGAGATGGGTTGCTCAAAACCACAGGTACCGACATTGATAAGATTTTACCACCGGTTTCACGATTTGGAGGCGGTCGAGAAAAGAAAAAAGAGGATGTGATTGGTGTTCTAAAGAAATTTTTTGAAAAATATTTTGGATTGGTGTAAAAATATTGGTTTAGAGCACTATCAACACAAAGCCCCTGTTCTCCTTACCGCTACGGTATAAGAGAACAGGGGCTTTTGCAAAGGAATCAAGGAGATGTTACGCTGACCCAATCTGCATGTATACTATTTTTTTTACCGCTGTAATTGCTGTTGTTTCGGTATGTTATGGGTCGGCTCAAGAATTACTTCTCAATCAGTTCCTCGGCAAGCTTCTTGACTTCGGATGTGTATCTGTCGAAAGCCAGAAAATCGCCCATGCCGTCAGCATGTTCATACAGGCGCTGCTTGGGAGACACATCGCAGAAGCCGTAAGTTTTCAATCTGGTGAATTCCGCACAGGTGTATCCGCCGCCTTCGTAACCGATGCCCGTGCTCTTGCATCCGCCGAACGCTTGGTCGTTGTGTCGCAGTGCGCTGGAACCGTTGACCCAGACAGCAGAAGATTCCACATTCTCCGTGAAGTAGTATGCTTTCTTCAAATCCTTAGTCACAACAGATGCGCTCAGACCATACTTGGACTGATTTGCAATTGCAACCGCTTCTTCATCTGTTTCAAATGTGATGATGGGAACAACCGGACCGAATACTTCCATATCCTTCGCAATATCCATATCCTTGGTGACATTGTCCAGAATGGTAACATCCATTGCAGCACCATCACGCTTGCCGCCATAAATCACCTTTGCACCCTGCGCAACGGTATGCTTAATCTGTTCCTCTACCTTTTCCGCAGCCTGAACAGAAACCAGACGAGACAAATCCGTAGTGGGGTCAGAAGCATGACCGCGCTTTAATCCGTCACAGAACTTCATCAGGCACTTGACGAACGCTTCCTTTGCTCTCTTGTGGACGATGGTTCTCTTCGGAGATGCACAAACCTGACCGTTGTTTTCGATGATACGACCCCAACCCAAGCACTCAATTGCCTTGACCATCTGTTCCGGATCATCCGCAACTTCTTCTGTGATGATAAGCGGGTCGTTGCCGCCCAGTTCCAAATGGACGTTCTTAATGGTAGGTGCTGCACAGTGCAGCATTTCGGTGCCTGCCTCATTGCTGCCGGTCAACGCAATCGCTGCGACCTTTGGGTTTGTCAGCAGATTCTTGGTGGTCGCATCGCGGTTTGCTGTGATAAAGTGCAAGCATTCCTTCGGAATACCAGCCTCATGTGCCAAATCAATGAGCTTTTTAACGTTGCAGGGTGCAGTCGTAGCAGCCTTAACAATACAAGTGTTGCCCATCAGCAGCGCCGGAACAATCTTCTGCATTGTCAGTTCAACAGGATAGTTAAACGGAATGACACAAGCGATAACGCCCAGCGCTTCGCGTCTGGTGAATACCACATGATTTTCATATCCTTCACTGCTGTCACACAGAACCTGACCATACAGATGCTTGCCGACTTCAATGTTTGCTCGGCCGATTTCTGCTGCATAAGTGGTTTCTGCCTTTGCCTGAGAAATAGGCTTGCCCATCTCATTGGACATATAGGTTGCGATTTCCTCTCTATTCGCATCAACGAGGTCACAGAACTTATACAGAATCTGTCCCTTTTCGAAGAGCGGAACATTCTCCCATCTCGGCTGTGCAGCGTAGGCGACGTCAACCATTTCTGCAATTTCTTCACCGGTATAGTGCGGAACACTGCCTACCAATTTACTGGTAGATACGTCAATTACGTCCATCATTTTCATGATTGTTTCCTCCTGAATTTTGTATATTTTTGATTTTAAAAAAGCATCAATGGCGTTCTATCCTGTGCGTTGAATACTAGTTTCACTGCAATTCATTGGTTTAGCTTGTTTTCATCAATACTTTTTACAAGTATTATTTTAATTCATTTTTATGCTGTTGTCAATATAAAAACTACTTTTTATTTTCGTTAAAATATTTATTTTTTCAAGCTATTTATTTACTATTTGCACATTTTATTTATTTTCATATGTGTTATAATAAGTATAATTTTATTGTTAGGAGAATCCATATGCTACAGAAATTGAAATACGCACAAAAAATAACCTTGCTCATCATACTGATTGTAACGCTCAGCATATCGCTCACGGTTTCATCGGTTCTATATGTCATGCACCAGAGCAGCCTTGTACAGGCGCAGGCGCTGTCAGAGCAAGTTACCAACTACGAAGGAACCGATAAAATCGAAAAGGTGTTCAATGAAGCTTACTTTCTTTGTACGGATTTGCTTTCAACTGTAGAACAGATTCGTACCTCTGGCAATCCAGACCGAACAGAGGTGATTGCTGTTGAAAAAACGCTTCTGCATAACCATGAAAACATCTATGCGGTGAATGTGATTTATGAGCCAAATGCCTTTGATGGTATGGATGCCGCTTTTATCGGACAAGATGGATACAGTTCTGGCGGTGCCTTTATCCCTTCTATGTATCGCAATGAAGATTCCATCGCTCTTCAGCCATCTTATGTAGCAAACCAAGATATGACCTTCTATGACATTCCCAAGCAAACTTTGAAACCCTATTTTACAGAGCCAACCATATACCCTATCAATGGTGAAAACGTGATGCTTGTCACCTTGGTGATGCCTATCATAAGCAAGGATGCGTTTATCGGCGCGATTTCCATCGATATTGATGTGACCTTTTTGCAGACAGTCATTCAGAATATCCATCCTATGGGTGGGTATTCCCTGTTGATTACCAATCAAGGCACCATTGTGGCAAATGGTGCAGACCCTGATTCCGTCATGAAAAGCATCCAAGAACTTGACGACGGCACCAACAACATCATAGCCGCTATGCAATCCGGAGAAAAATATAGTGCATATGCAAAAATGGCACTGGTGAATCAACCCGCCGTCTATACGTTTTTGCCCTTTCAGATAAAAGGAACCGATGTTCATTGGGGATTTGGTACAATCGTACAAGAGGATTTGGTTTTCAGTACCTATACGCAGTCGGTTCATCGGGTCGTCTTCGTGAGCATCATGGTATTGCTGCTATCTATGCTTATCGTATTCTTTGTTCTCAAGAAAGAGATTCGTCCTGTAGCAATCGCCGCCAATCACCTCCAGCGATTTGCAAACGCAGATTTCACCGGCGAAATCTTCCATAAAAGCATGCATGCAAAAGACGAAATCGGCACACTTTTTCACGCACTGCTTGTTCTGCAGGAATCTATGACATCCATCGTTACTGGCGTAAGACGCAAAGCCAGCGACTCCAACCGCTCGGCTGCTACCGCACAAAACGAACTGGAAGCTCTCAACACACAGATTGACTATATCTCCAAAACATCCCATCACTTAGCAGGAAATATGGAACAAACGGCTTCATCTGCACAAGAGATGCGTGCATATTCTTTGCGCATCGGTCAGTCGGTTGCCTCTATTGCTCAGAAAGCCAAAAACGGAAATTCTTCCGTAACCGAAATTAAACAACGTGCAAATCACCTGCGTATGACTTCACAAGAATCTCAAAAAATCGCCTCAGAAATGCAAGAAAGTATCGATGCAAAGCTGCGGGACGCGATTGAACGAGCAAAGGCGGTCAACCGCATTGATGTTTTGGCAGACGCTATTTTAAAAATTGCGAATGAAACCAATCTATTGGCGCTCAATGCAACGATTGAGGCCGCTCGGGCTGGGGAAGTTGGTAAAGGATTTGCCGTTGTGGCAGATGAAATCAGAAGGCTTGCAGACGATTCCCGCAGTGTGATTACAGATGTACAGCATACAACACATACCGTCGTGCACGCAGTCAAGGATTTAACCGAGGGTTCCGCAAAGGCACTTGATTTTTTAAATCAACATGTCGTAACAGACTATGCATCGTTTTCAAGCACGGGTTTGCATTATAGTCAGGATGCGGAATTCATCAGTGATTTGGTTGCAGATTTGAGCAGTACATCTGAGGAAATTTCTTCTTCTATGCAGGAAATGATTGGTGCCATCGAAGAAGTATCCACTGCTGCCAATTCCGGCGGGCTAAGCATCAGTGAAATCGCTGAGAAACTGCAGCTGATTCATCAGAAATCCAATCTGGCAATGGAGCAATCTCAAAGTTCACGCACCTATTCCTGTGAATTGATGCAAACCGTTGAGGAAATTTACATCTAAGGCAATGTAATGAACAGGCATTCACCAGATACGAAGTGAATGCTTGTTCATTTCCCATCTACCGCACGCCAATGCTGAAAGGACACAGTAAACCATGAACAATCATATCATCATCAAAGGAGCCTATGAAAACAACCTGAAACACATTGATGTTTCCATTCCCAAAGGCAAACTGGTGGTATTCACCGGGGTTTCCGGCTCTGGAAAATCCTCACTCGTGTTTGATACCATCGCAGCGGAGTCGATGCATCAGCTGAACAATATCTTCCCGCTCTATATACGCAATCGGATGCCTCACTATGAGGTTCCCAAGGTAGAAAGCATCGACTTGCTGACCACTGCCATTGTGATTGACCAGCGTCAATTCACAGGCGATTTTCGCTCCACCGTCGCCACGATGACAGATGTTGCGCCTCTCCTGCGCCTTTTATTTTCCCGCTGCGCTTCACCGCATGTCGGCAGTTCCGCTGCATATTCCAACAACGATCCGCAAGGCATGTGTCCCACTTGCAGCGGCCTTGGGAAAACGATACAATTCGATTTTGACAAGGTATTTGACCGCTCCAAATCGCTAAATGAAGGTGCTATCTGCTTTCCTGGGCATCAGGTGGGTTCTTATCAGTGGCAGCTTTATGCCAACTCCGGTTTGCTAGACCCCGCCAAACCACTCAGCGCATACACAGAAAAAGAATGGTTTCACTTCCTACATGGTTCTGGTATCACTGTCAATATACAATCCAAGAAGGGAAATGTTTGGGAATCCTATCGTCTGACCTATGAAGGAATGGAGGACCGTATCACACGACTCTATCTGAAACGCGATTTGAACACCCTCAGCAATGCAAATCAACGCATTGTGAAAGAATATACCAAAGAACAGCTATGTCCCTCTTGTCAGGGGGCAGGACTGAATGAAACCGCCCTCTCAAGTAAACTGTGCGGATACACGATATTTGAAATGGAATCATTGGAGATTGCAGACTTAATTCCACTTCTTGACCAAGTATCAGACCCAATTGGCATCCCCACTGTACAAAAAATCCAGCAGGTGCTGCATTGCATTGCACATATGGGATTGGGCTATTTGCAATTAAATCGCCCTAGCAAAACCCTATCTGGCGGTGAAGCACAGCGCCTGAAGATGGTACGTCACTTGGGCAGCAGTCTTGTAGGCATCACCTACATCTTTGACGAACCCAGCATTGGTCTGCACCCCAAGGATGTAAACCGTCTGGGTCATCTGCTGCTGCACCTTCGTAACCGCGGCAACACAATCCTAGTCGTGGAACATGACAAAGATATTATCCGCATCGCAGATGAAATTATAGACATGGGACCTCGTGCAGGGCAGTATGGCGGACAAATTGTATTCCAAGGCACCATAGATGCTTTGCTGCTGCAAGATACGCTCACTGCAGCCAATTTGAAAAAACAGATTCCAGTCAATCTGCATCCCCGCACACCATCGGCATTTTTATGCATACAAAATGCCACACTCCACAACTTGAAAAATGTCACTGTACGGATTCCGAAGCATGCCTTCACCGTTGTCAGTGGATTAGCTGGTTCGGGAAAGAGTTCGCTCATATGCGGCGCATTCCAAAAGCAATATCCAGAGGCTGTGCATATCAGCCAATCACCGATTGGAACTTCTTCACGCTCCACACCAGCAACCTATCTCGGCATCATGAACGAGATTCGAAAATGCATTGCGCTTGAAAATGGTGTTGATGCCGGTCTTTTCAGTTATAATTCAAGCGGTGCTTGCCCGGTTTGCGAAGGTCGAGGCAGTATCAAAACCGAAATGGCTTTTATGAATCCCATCACCGTTCCCTGCGATGCCTGTCAGGGCAGCCGATATCATGAGAACGCACTGCAGTATCGGCTACATGATAAAAACATCTTGGAAATTATGCAGATGACTATAACGGAGGCCTTGGATTTTTTTCAGCAACCCAAAATCCATGCAAAACTCAAGACGCTTTCTCATGTAGGCATGGGCTATGTCACCCTTGGTCAACCCACCAGCACGCTGTCAGGCGGAGAATGTCAACGCTTAAAGTTGGCAGCCTACCTACAGACAAAGAACGGTATTTATATCTTGGATGAACCCACCACCGGTCTGCATGGCGCGGACATTGCGCTGCTGATGACGCTGCTGCAGCAAATGGTCGAGCACAACAACACCGTAGTCGTTGTAGAGCATGATTTAGATGTCATTCGTCAAGCGGACTGGGTCATTGATATGGGGCCTGAGGGCGGCAAAAATGGTGGTGAAGTTTTATTTTCAGGCACCCCGGAACAGCTGCTTATGTGCCCTGCTTCTATTACAGCGCAATATTTGCGGCAAGACCTAAATCGTTGACCCACTTTATGCGAGAACAACATCCCAAGCATTTCCACTATCGGGATGTCGCCCTTCTTTCTTGTTTTTATCCACGAAAATGCGTGTAGCAGAAGTCTTCCGTCACAGACTTCCGCTACACGCATTTTAAACTGTTAACTGTTATTTTGAGGGAGTTTATATATAGGCTCTACGATGTCGCTGCAATAGATGATACGCGAAGGATTAAAATACGCCGCGTCCCTTCCTTGCTTCGACCACTCGTTTGACGGCAATTAAATATGCGCCCGTGCGCAGCGTAGTGTTCTTGTCCTTGGTGATACTCCAAACCGCTTCAAAAGATGCATCCATGATGCTTTTCAGCTCCGCATTGACACGCTCTTCGCTCCAACACAGCTCCTGAATGTTCTGAACCCACTCGAAATAGGAAACCACCACACCGCCGGCGTTTGCGAGGATGTCGGGAACCACGGGAATGCCCTTCTTCTCCAGAATGGAATCTGCTTCCATTGTAAGTGGGCCATTCGCCGCTTCTACCACGATTTTTGCCTGAATTCGGTCTGCATTGTCGGCATTGATCTGATTTTCCAGTGCTGCCGGGATGAGTACCGTTGCATCTAGCTCCAGCAGCTCCTGATTGGTGATATAGGTAACATTCGTGCCATGATAGTCGCACAACAAATTGCGCGGGTTTTCCGCCAAATACGCAAGCACTTCCGGAATGTTCAGTCCATCACGCTTGAGAATGCCGCCGGACACATCACTTACGGCAATCACCTTCATGCCCTCGCGATGCAGGAGCTTTGCAGTCACACTGCCAACATTGCCCATCCCCTGAATTGCCACGGTTGTTCCCTCAATCGGCATATTCATCTTATGCAGCAAATTCTTTGTGGTCAGCATGACACCATGCCCCGTTGCATCGCTGCGTCCCAGAATGCCACCCAGACCAATCGGTTTCCCAGTGACACAGCCTAATACACTGTGTCCTTTGAGCATGCTGTAGGTATCCATAATCCATGCCATCACCTTCGCATTGGTGCCCACATCAGGTGCTGGCACGTCCTGTTCCGGTCCAATCAAGGGCGCAATCGATGCTGTAAACTTGCTGGTCAGGCTATGTAACTCACGCTCTGAGAATTCATTGGGATTGCAGATGATGCCACCTTTGCCGCCGCCATATGGAATGTTTACAACTGCGCATTTAAATGTCATCCATGCCGCCAACGCCTTGACTTCATCCTGATTGACCGCAGTGTGATAGCGGATACCACCTTTTGCCGGGCCACGAGCAGTAGAATGCTGTACACGAAACCCTTCAAATACACGAACAGAGCCGTCATCCATGACAATCGGCATTGATACTTTTAGTTCACGCTCTGGATATTTCAAAGTTGCATAATCGCTTTCCTCATATCCGAGCAGGTTTGCCGCATGGTCCACAACGGACAGTACATTGTCGTATGGATTGTACTTCTTTGCCATAACCGAATCTTCCTCTCCTATTTTAATACTACTCTTACATGCTAAATTTTCACGCCGCAGTTATTGCAACGCTTATTCTATATATAATTATATACCTTATTTTAATATTGTCAATATTTTTTATAAGTGTTATAAGAAATATTTTTTGGGTTTCCGCATACGCTGTGTCTATCTGTGCCGCCGTTAGAGTCCTCGCTTTTCACATCTGCAGATACAGTGACTTTCTGGGGTTCAGTTCATTGAAAAACTTCACACAAAACATAAAAGAATCCCCTTTTCAGAGAATTCTTTTGTGTCATTATTTTAAATCCATACTAACAGGGAACTGTAGACTATCCAGCGTAAAACGTACTACGCCGCAAATATAATTTTCCGCCATACTGTTATCCACGCTCAAGCACGGGATATGCCTTGCCGGCACAATTGCAAGGCAATGCTTTCTGATTTCATCCAAATCTTCCTGCGAAATATCATTGCCCATAAACACTGCATTTGCAGGATTAATCGTACAGACCACTGTGAGCAGCACCTGCGCCGCAAATCGTTGGAACGCCTCTCGGTTCTCGAGCAGTTTGGCTTGCTCCTGCTGTGAGATGCCATATCCGCTGGCTGCGTACGCCACCTCTCCCGAGAACATAGAAGCTCCCTTTAAGATGTGTCCATTGATCATGAAGCCGCAGCCTACATAACCGTTTTCACGATCCGGAAAGAAAACAGCCGCCAGATTTCCCTCCTTGCGAGGCTGCAAATCATATAAGCGATACGTGATAAAATTCATATCGTTTTCAATAAAAACATCTATCCCATACTTATCACGCAACAACTGTCCTATGTTGACATTTACAAGGTCTTTGATATCACAATACTCTACCAGTCCGTTTTGTGCGATACCAGGAATGCCTATGCCAATGGCGGCAATCTTATCATCCTGCTCCAAAAACGAGGCAACCGTTTCTGCAATCCGCTCATAGTTCATATTCTCCGGTTGAACCGTTTCGTGAAGGATAATATTTCCCAACGCATCCGCAACGGCACAATCAATGGTATTTACGCCTCGATTGGTTTCTATGCACAGCCCCAGGACATGCTGATAATCCTTGTTATATGTGAACAAGCTTGCTGGTCTTCCGATGCCTGCATCTTCTTGGTCGATTTTAATGATTTCGCCATTTTCCAGCATTTCATTCAAAATCGTACTACAAGTTGCAATACTTAGCATGGTTTCTTTTGCAATCTCTGCTTTGGTGCATCGTTCCTGCTTTTGAATTGCCTCTCGAATTCGCTCTTTGTTCAGCTTCTTGACTTCAATTGTGTTACTGACCATCTTAAATACCTTCTCAACTTCATAGCACTCTTTTTTCTTTTCTTATTATATATAATATATCTATTTTTAAGTCTTGTAAAGCTAACTATCGTAATATTTACAAAAACATCTGTATAAACCGTGCTATCATGCAGCAGCGCATGGTGTCATCGATGCAACCTATCATGCGTTTTCATCCAGATGGATGGGTTTGAGCAGGGAGGTGGCGGGTGCAAAGTGGTCATTTGTCATAAATCCATCAGGTTCCTTTTCACATTCGGTCATCAGCAGACGCAAAAGCTCTGGACGTAGGCAATCCAGAGCTTTCACGACATGATATATGAAGGGTGTTGATGTGGACTTATTTAAAAGGTCTTGAAGATATCATCCATACGCTCCAACGTGGTGTCGATATCCTGTGTGGTATGCGCAATTGTTATTCCATAGTGTGCAGGGGATACCGGCCCTGCTGTGTCATGGAACCAAAGCCCCGCCGGCAGACAAGCCGTTACGAACTTCTTATACATTTCACGGTTTTGCGACGCTGCAACCTTGCGGAAGTCAAAGTCGTCCTCTGGATTCTCTACGCCGAAATAAATTGCAAAGCGTGCGCCAACGCCACGCACATGTCCAGGCTTCCCATGCTTTTTGAACAAATCGTTGATGCCGGAATAAAGACGATTGCCGATAGCATCGATATGATCGTAGAATGCAGGCTCTTGTGCCATATGCAGGCATTCAATTGCGGCAATAACAGGCATCAGCGCACCGGTATAGGTGCCGCTCACGGTTGTCTTGCCCACCGGCGCCAGCACATTCATGATTTCCGTCTTACCACCGAACGCTGCAATCGGAAGACCGCCGCCAATCGCCTTCGCCATGGTCGTCATATCCGGCATCACATCATAGTACTTCTGTGCACTGCCCGGACGCATACGCAAACCACACACAACTTCATCAAAAATAAGGACAATGCCTTCACGTGTGCAAAGCGCACGAACCTGCTGCAAATACTCTCGACGTGCCTCATAGCAACCGCAGTTGAAGCTGATTGGCTCCAGAATTACAGCCGCAACCTCGCCCTTATACTTTTCTACGGCATGTTCCAATGCCTTGATGTCATTGAATACGACATTGATGACACTGTCCTTTGCCGCAACTGGAAATCCAGTGGTATCCGGAACAGTTTCCACCTGACCGAACGCATCCATTTTTTCTACACCATTGTGGTTAAACCAAATATTCTCGTGCATGCCATGGAAATGACCTTCAAACTTGATGACCTTTTCCTTGCCGGTATACGTGCGTGCTACACGGATAGATGCTTGTGTTGCTTCCGAACCGGTATTTGCCAAACGAATTTTTTCAACGCTTGGAAAGAATTGCTGCAGAAGCTTCGCCAACTCCACATGGTGTTCGGTGTCAAAGTTCATGAAAAAACCAAGTCCCATCGCCTTTTCGATGGCAGCACGGATACGAGGATGGTTGTGCCCAAACAGCCCTGCGCCCGCACAGGTATGGTAGTCGATATACTCTTTACCGTCTGCATCAATTACATGGCTGCCATTGGCACTCTGTATGTAAAGAGGCTGCTTTAGCACTGCGTTATACCGTTGTCCTGCTGAAGACCCTCCAACATAATACTCTTTGGCTTCATGATAGATTTCTTGAATACGGCTCATAATGTCCACTCCTATCGTTAAATTTTATAAAAGTTCTATGAAAAGCTAAAATTGCGGCAAACTAGTCGCTTATCTCGCGAATACAGGGAGATTGCAGTGCTGTATGGAGATGTTTGGAGTTTCCATGATTCTTTTTGCGAACCCCCTGCGGTTTTGATGAAGCATATAAGACAGTTCATTCACAAGCTTGTTTATTATAAGTGTTATCATATATCTTATCATAAATAGATGATACCAGTTCCGGTGCGTTATGTCAATACTTATTTTAATATATATAATAAGTATGTTTGAAGAAGCATCGGTTCAAATGCTGCGCCCCAATTGTCTTGCCTGTTCCAGTGCGTTTGTTTCCTTGATATCCCCTTTGCGCAGAACCCCAGGCACTAATAATTCTCCTCGCATTGTCCATCCCATAAATGCCGCAATGCCTCTGTAAACGCTGACTGCATCACGAAAATCATCCAAACTGCTACATTCACCACAAGCCAGTAAAACACTCTCGCGAATATGCAGTGCATTTCGATGCGTTGTTGACGCATAGGCATACAATCGATCCATTACCGCTTTCAACTGCGCTGGCATAGAAGACCAATAGAGCGGAAATGCCAACACCACAGCATCAGCAGCTTCCAACGCTGGTATTATCCTTTGGAAATCATCTTGCATGACACAAGCGCATCCGCTCGTCCAGCACTGTTCACATGCAAGGCAACCACTCAAATGCATTTGGGCGGTTTGGATTTTTGTAACAACATGCCCTATTTCAGATGCACCCGCTTGAAACGCCTCCGCCAACATCTCACTGTTGCCGTGTAATCTAGGGCTTCCTGTCAAAATCAAAATTTTCTTTCTCACCATGAAACCGCACCCTTCTTGGAACCTGTATTCATTCTCTGGTATTTGCAGGAATTTTCGTTCAAATTTGCTGTGCAAGCTGAGAAATTCGCTCCAAAGCATCGGTTCTTTCAATATCACCTGCTCGATTCACATTGGGCACAATCACTTGTCCCCGATCAATCCATCCCCGATCCTGTACAATCAACTCATAGGAGCGTCGCAATCCATCGAACACCTTGATTTGTTCGATTTCACCACACGCAAGCAGCACGCTTTCTTGAATCCGCAGCTGCCTGTCCCCTATGATAAAAGCATACATTTTATCCAGTGCCGCTTTCAGCCCTGCCGGGAAAGAGTACCAATACAACGGGGTTGCAAGCACCAACACCTCAGCGTCGGCAAGCATTGGTGCCAATCTATTAAAATCATCATCGCAAACACATGCACTGCCTGCTTGAAAACATGCATCACAGGCACGACATGGTTTGATACAGCTGTTTGCTGCGTCAAAAAATGTAACTGCATGCCCTGTCTTGCGCACACCTTCCGCAAACGCCTGCGCCATACGGTTGCTATTTCCATGTTCTCGTGCGCTTGCTGTCAATATCAGAATTTTTTTGCTCATTGCAAATACTTCCTTCCTATGCCATGGTCATTCCATTTGCAAAACCGTTGTTCATGGAGTAAAAGCGGGTTCGCTGCAGCTTATCCAATCAACAGCCGCAGCGAACCCGCTCTATGGTTTAGAACGGCAAAATCAGTGCATATATTTGCGTCTGCTCTTGCCGTAGTCCGTCACTTTGCTATAGACCACCAGATTATCGGATTCATCAAATTCTACTCTGGAGCCTGTCAGAAAGCCAACACCCAGATAAGAATCCATATATTCTTCTACCTGCTTGCGGCTGAAAATGCGTTCTCCATGGTATTCGCTTGCCAATGCCGTCATTACATCATTCACCGTAATTTCTGCATCCTGTTCAATGGCATATTGCAAAATACGCGTCTTTAACGGTAATTTCATCATCTAACCCTCCTCCTTATTCTACACTTCTCAAGTTTACAAGTTCCGACGGCTTGCAGATAATGAGAATCAAACCACACACTGCAAACACTGCACCAACCACACCCAACGTATTTACAGAATATACTGTAACGCCTAGTGCTGCAAAAAAATAGCCCAATGGAATGCTCCAAAGCGGACGAGAGCTGTCGATTGCCAGTGCACGGGAAGGCCCTGTTCTGTTGAATGCGAGGTAGGCTGCGTTATAGTTGATTGCGCCCAATAGACCCATCAGCACAACAAAGAGTGCCAGCATGGGATGGCTAAACACAATGACAAAGAGTTGGCGGAAAGAGTCAAAATTTCCTGTCGCATAGGACAAGGTTGCCATTGCCGCCAAACCAATGATGCTAGAGCCAAAGCAACGGTAGAATCCACATCCAACGTTCGGGTCAATCACATCGCCTACATACGTGGAAAATTGACCCTCCAGCGTGAAGCCAATCGGTGCCATCAGCGCAAGAATAAAACCTAAGATAAAGTTGCTGCCGCCTTCACTAAAGCCGGTCCATCCAGACACAATAACGCCACAGACCGTAATTGCAATGCCAACATAAATGCGTCCGTTTAACTTTTCCTTCAGGAAAAACCGACTGACAAAGGCAGTGAGAATAGGCCCTAGGCTTGTAACCACAGCAACCGTTGTCAACCCGCAAAAGGGTGTTGCCGCCATCCAACAGCCGGTTGCGAGCGGACCACCGAATGCTGCAGCAAGGAGCATCATCCAAGATACCTTCAGGTTTGCCATGCGCCGATATTCTGTGATACCCTTGCCTTTGCTGATGTTGTAAATGAGGGTGAAGATACCTGCGAAGAAATCACACATCGCAATGAGCGTGATGGAGATGATAACGCTGACAATCAGCTTGGAGGAGAGACTTGCGGTGGCACTTGCTGTTACAGAAGTATTCAGAACATTCTGCGTGATTGCTGTAAATGGCATCAGCAATGCGATTTTCATACCGCTAATTGCATTGCTGATTTTCTTTTGGTTATATGCTTCTGTTGCGCTTACGTTTGACATGGTTTGTCCCCTCTTTCAATATTTGTACGATGATTCCACCTTTGGTTCTTAACGGCTGCCCAGAATAAAATTGATTTGTTCGCAGAAATCATTGGTTCCGCAAACGCCGGTTTCGTTCACCAAATCTTGCACGTCCACTGGCAAATCGTTTCCTGGCAGCAGTGCGTTGAGCATGCCTCCCATCAAAACTCTGTATTTTTTGCCACGTGTTTTCGCTAAATTTATAATATTCTGCGCATATGCAAGACACTGACCACAATGTACACTGATGCAAATCAAGTCCGTACCTTCTTCATCTGCAAGATCCAGCACCGCTGCCGGTTCCATATCCACACCGCCGTTTACAACATTGGCATTGATTTCGCTATATACATTGTCCACCAGCGTTAAGCCATAGCTGTGACCATCAGCAGATACACAGATGATTTTTTGACCATTCAGACTATAGCCCTTCTTCTTGAGCAACGACACGATTTCATCTTTCATTGCCATTGTCTGCTGTCCAAGCTGGCTCGGAAGATATGGTGTGAAATCGCCCGTTTCTTCAACACTTGGATGGAAACTCTGTTCAAATTTACACGGATTGAAGCGCTTGAGTATCATAATCATCTGGAGCGGATCCTTTGTATCCACACCAGCTTCTTCAAATCCACGCATGACATTTTGAAAGAACTTTGTCCCCTGCTCCACCAGTTGATCGCTCAGTTCTTCAATCTTTGTGAAATCCATTAGCGGCAACCATTCCTTTGCTTTGGTTTCCGCACGCATGCCAGCGGCTGCAATGTCAATCAACTCCTCCAGAGAAGGGGTGCGCAGTGCCTCTGTGACGGAAACCGGACTGATGATAATCGGCAGTTGATACTTTAGGTTAAATAACATCTGTATCAGCATCTCCTGCACGCTTGTACCAAAATTTGCATTGATGTCATGCGCAATCTGATCGACCGTGCCGCCATTATAGTACACCACGCCGGGATGCTCAGGGGTAGAAAACAGCTTGTGCATTGCCAGCGCAAACGCCATACGCGGCTGCACTTCTGTCAGCAGACCCCCGTAGCTCACACTGAACAGCGTCCCGCACAATCCCGCAGCGATATAATGTTCCACCATCATATAGCCGACCCATGAAACAATGTCTAAGAAATATCCCGGAATACCGTCCTCCGGATATGTAACGATGGCAATGTCCAAATCCTTTTTCGTAGATACAATGCCCAGCGAGCGAACCATATCGCTGAAGCGATTTACTTCATCATGGTATCCGGTATATTCCCATATGAGCGTTGAAAAGCACCCAAGGCGATCGGTTCCTGCTTGCAGCGCATTGATGGTTGTCTGCAGCGAGGCTGGACATGCCAAATGAAAATCTTGCCATGCCATTTGAATTGGTGCCGCTTCGCTGTGCGCCTTCCAATCATCCGGATCGTGCATTTCGTAGCTGGTTTGTTTTGGGAAGGTATCCCAGTATTCGTGCGGCAAGCCTACAATCTGGGAAGGGATTGACTGCACGCCGGAAATCTCCATTCCAATGTGCGCATTACGCTGATTGAACTCATCAATCTTTTTGATTGCTGCAATTTCGTCTTCCAACGTTGCAAGACCCAGAAGTACCTGCCAAGTCTGTTTTCCTTCCGCAAGTCTTTTCTTCCGATATTCCAAATAGCTCTTGCAACCTTGTTTCTCCAAGAATCGATTGCGGGGAATGGCAACCTTCTTCCCCATTTCCACGCCCTCTTGCAGAACGGTGCGCCCGTCTGGAAAATCCGTTGGGATAAGACTGCGTATATAGTCTTTCAATGCTGCGTTCAATGCTGATGCCTCCTCCTATTTATAAAACTACTTGCATTTTTTCTCCTCTCAAAAATATTATAATAAGTGCTTTGCACATTACTATCGCAATAACCTCTATCGTTGTTTTACAGTTTAGCCGTTTTTTTATTCTTGTCAATATTTATATTTAATATTTTTCTTAATATTAAAATAAATAGACGCACCGTTAAAACGGTAATTATTTTAAGACATATACTTAAT
Organism: Intestinibacillus sp.; assembly: GCA_963663775.1. Classification (GTDB taxonomy): domain Bacteria; phylum Bacillota; class Clostridia; order Oscillospirales; family Butyricicoccaceae. The sequence continues at coordinate 1,469,433 of OY760624.1, forward strand.
ATTAGAAAGCGTATATTTTATGCATTTCGATGCGCACATGAACTATGCGCCGCTGCAACCTGTCGGTGAACGGACTTTTCCCGATATTTATTAGGAGAAACCCCTTCGCTTCTTTTAAAGATTTTCGTAAAATAGGATTGGTCGCAAAAGCCTACTCTTTTCGAGATTTCCCACATCGGCATTTGGCTTTCTTTCAACAGCACTTTACTTTGCTCCACGCGCATGCCATTGACATATTCTTTAAACGTTACACCCAGTTCTCGACGAATCATGCGACCAAGATATGCGGTTGATAAAAAAACATGGTTTGCAACTTCTTCAATGCTGATTTTTCGTGGCAATTCTGTACCGATGTATTCTGTTATTTGCTGTATCACACCCTGGTTATTCGTAGGTGCATGCGTGAGAACATGGCTGATGTACTTTTCCAGTGCTGTATGAATCATTTTTTTGATAGACAACATATCATTTTTATCTGCCAATTCGTTTGCAAAACGCTCGTTGAATTTGAATACCGTTTCTATATTGCCGCCGCCCTCAATTGCTGCGCGCGACATGATAACCAAAAGTTCATATACACGACACTTTATTTTCAGCATGTTTTCATCACTTGAAAATACAATAACCCGCAGCAATTCGTTCAAAGTTTTCTGGGCGCCTGATGAATCTTTCAGGCGAATCATCTGTGTTAATCGATGCTCGGCATCAAATGAATATGATAGCGCATCACACTTCACCGCTTTGCTCTGTTGATTTTTATTGCATTGTGCATCTACGATAAACCGATACGGAATACACACCGCACTTGTATTCATTCTTTTGACCTACCTTCCTGGAAATTTCATGTTATGCTTAGAACTCAATGCCTTTGCGTGCGGATTGCCCGCCATCGAACGGATGCTTTCGCTTAACCATCTCTGTTACATAGTCACCCGCATTGACCAATCGTTCGCTTGGCACACTGCCTGTCAAAATGACTTCCAGCCCCTTTGGTCTGCTTTCCAAAAAACTTACCAGCAGATTTTCATCAAGCAGCCCTGCACGGATGGTATAAAGCGCTTCATCCAAAAATAGCACATCATACGTTTCTGCCAGCCTTGTCACCCTAAGAAGTGCTTCGTTGTTGCTTTGGCACGCCGTTTCTATTTCTTCCGGCGTCATCTGAAAACTAAACTTTGTTTCTTCCGAACCTCTGATTCGTGTAATATTCGGCATTAACTCCAGCATTGCGATTTCACTGGACGCATTATTTTTCATAAACTGATACATCAGCACACGATGACCGCTCCCAGCCGCACGCATACAGAGCCCCATCGCAGCGGTGGTCTTTCCTTTTCCATCACCGCAATAAATATGCACATATCCACATGACTTTTCTTTCACAGTATTGTTCTCCTAACAACCCACACACATCTCATCGCTTTATACAATGAAAAATGCTTCTCCGCTTTTCAGTTTGTGTATATTACACCATTTCAACTCTTATCATAAATTTTATGCTATTTATAAAAAAAGTCAATTGTTAAATTGCATATTTTTAATTATATTTATTTTAACTATTAAATAAATTGAGCGACGATATAATCAATTATTTCCAGAAGCGGTGCATGCAGAAATTTTTGCGTGAATTGCGTGGTATTGCCTTGCATGCATTTACGTCTGCGGATACTGGTATGCAATTCCCATCACCTGTATGTGCCGTTCGACAAATGTTTTATCGGATTCGAACGCATTTTCAAAGAAAACATCCTCGTCATGAAACGAATATTCGCATGTTTTTGTGGATAGATGAGAGGCAACCAATTCCTTTCCAATGCTAAATGCAGCATCCGTTGCTTCTTGCAATGTGTCAAATGTTCTTCTGCAGCTTTCTGAAAACAAGGTAAACGTGTGTGTGACAGGGTCTGGACGAATCAAGATGTCCACACGATTAGTGGCTTGCGCCACAGCTGCGCCCACAGCATTTGCTACTTCTGCATTCTCTGGTACAATCACATTTGTTTGCAAAGTTTTATCAACCCCACTTATCCAAGCCTTTATTGGTGCGCCGATTGCTACAATTGGTTTTTTCAAATACCATTTTCCACCCAAAACACTGCTCTTATCCTCAAAGAATATTTCATTTACAAAATAGTTCGCCGCATCATCCGATGCCATTTCAAAACTTTTGTGATCGTAGTAGAAGCTGCCCTGAATACAGGCACTGCTGACTTGACGTAATATCTGGTGCTGAATACGTGCGACGAGGTCTTCGGCATTCGTTTCGATTTGTGCCGACATCAGTTTCAGCATAATCTTTGAAATTTCTGCATTCCACGCATTGTAAGCACCGGAATAATGCAAAATATCGGTAGGTGTCAGCGAAATACGGCTCAAAATTCCATCTGCCACCAACTTGTCTAATTTCGCAGGAATAGAACGGATGGATAGTGCTTTTTGCAACCAGTACAGTGTATGGGGCTTATAGCGCACAGACTCCAACAGTGTTTGCTCATCTACGGAATAGCCAGCTTTTTTATACTGCCGTGTCAGTAAATACGCTTCACTTTCATTATGCCAAAAGCACAGAAACGGTTTTTCCGAATCTTGATAAATCTGACGCACTTCATCGATAAGTGCTGGAAACCACTTTCCAACTACGCAGAACGGCAGTGCTTTATGCGGTCCTATATGGATTGTCCGACCACTGTCAAGGAAAATCCTGCTATCCCCACCTAGTCCAACCGTATACACCTCTGACGCTTTGATGCGCGTGAACCAACCGCCGACTTTAGCGCCCTCGCTTCGAATATGCATTTTCCCATCTGTTACATTTGCAATGTCCGTTGTTGTTCCCCCCATATCAAGAACAATTGCATCTTTGATTCCGGATAGAAAAACGCCACCGATAATGCTTGCCGCCGGACCGGAAAGTATGGTTTCAATGGGTCTATCCTGTGCACATGTATCTGTCATGAGCGTACCATCCCCCTTGACAATCATCAGCGGGACGTTGATATTCTTTTGCGCCATAACCTTTTTCACGGAATGGATTAAATCACAAATCATTGGTATCAGTTTCGCATTCAGGACTGCCGTCACGGTACGGTCATAAAATCCCAGCGAGCCTGTCAACTCATGTGCACATACAACGGGTATATTCAGTTCCTCTTGAATACGCTTTTTTACGGCTATCTCGTGCTCGGGATTGCGGACACTGGCATATCCCGAAACAGCTAGAGCATCCACTTTCCCTCTGAATCGTTCAATTGCACAATCAACCTCAGAAATATCCAATTGTTCTATCAAACGTCCCATAATATCGAGTTTTCCGTGTATAATCTCATAGAAATCTGTCGGCATTTTCCCCTCTGGCTTGCCTCCTATCAGAATCAACCCTTCTTTGCATCCCCGTCCCTCTACAAGCGCATTGGTCGCCAACGTCGTAGATAAACAAATTAAGGATACTTCTTTCAAGTCTTCTTCTGAAAACTCACCAATGCAGTTCTGAATACAGTATAGCAAATTATGCCGTGTCGTCAGCGTTTTCGTTTTTGTTAAAATGCGATTGGTGTTTGTTTCAATAATGACCCCGTCTGTATACGTACCTCCTGTATCGATTCCCAATATTTTTGCCATGTAAATCGTCTCCTTTTAAGCACAGCCTAATTTATAACACATGCATCCGCCTCTAATCATCCATCCCCTGTGCTACAACAATTGATACTATTCTATTTTATAAAATATTTTAATTATTACTTATAATATAGTATTTTATTTTCGATGTAAAGAAAAAATCTGTGCGAAAAATTCGTTGAAATTTACAATATTGACAACTTACTGTTTTGATGATAAATTATTTTATATGTATTTTTATATATATTTATAAAAATATTATTATAATAAAAGCTGTGTTGCAATTCTGAATCGACTACATGCACCAGGAGGAAGAACCATACAATGTACAAAATCTTAAAAAAAGAAAGTTTAAATGCAAATACCAAAAGAATGTTAATCGATGCACCCCATGTGGCAAAAAAAGCTGCGCCAGGGCAGTTCATCATTTTGCGTGTCAGCGAAGATGGGGAGCGTGTTCCCTTGACCATTGCGGACTATGACCGTGAGAGCGGTGCAGTTATGATTATTTTCCAAGAGGTTGGTGCAACAACCATGGCGTTGGGACAGCTGGAAGTGGGCGAATGTTTGCATGACTTTGCAGGACCGCTCGGTGAGGCATCTCATCTGGATGGATTGAAAAAAGTGGCAGTTGTCGGTGGCGGTTTGGGCTGTGCAATTGCTTATCCGCAGGCAAAAAAACTGCATGAAATGGGCGCAGAGGTCGATTTGATTGCAGGATTTCGTTCCAAAGATATTATCATTTTGGAGGAAGAAATGCGTGCGGCAAGCACCAACCTGCACATTGTGACCGATGACGGCTCCAATGGACGCAAGGCACTGGTTACGCAGGTGCTCAAAGAACTGATTGACGGCGGAGCACAATATGATGCAGTCATCGCCATCGGTCCGATGATTATGATGAAATTTGTGTGCGAAACCACCCGTCCTTATGGCATTAAGACCATTGTTTCGATGAATGCAACGATGGTGGACGGCACGGGCATGTGTGGATGCTGTCGCTTGACCGTGGGCGGGGAGACCCGTTTTGCATGTGTGGATGGACCGGATTTTGATGGACATCTCGTGGATTTTGATGAATCAATGCGTCGTTCTGCCATGTACAAGGTGCAGGAAAAGACGGCTACAGAGCATCATCACGAATGCAATTTGCACAAGATGGAGGTCAAGTAAGATGGCGAACATGAATCCACATAAAATTCCAATGCCAGAGCAGGCGCCAGAAGTGCGCAACCAGAATTTCGAAGAAGTAGCGATGGGATATACCCCGGAAATGGCAATCGAAGAGGCACAGCGCTGCCTCAACTGTAAGCATAAGCCGTGCATTTCCGGTTGTCCGGTTTCCGTACAGATTCCAGAGTTTATTGCCTTGATTGCAGACGGTAAATTCGGCGAAGCTGCAGCAAAAATCAAGGAAACTTCATCGCTTCCAGCGGTTTGCGGACGTGTTTGCCCGCAGGAAAGCCAATGTGAGCGTGAATGTGTACGTGGTGTCAAGGGAGAAGCGGTTGCAATCGGTCGTTTGGAACGCTTTGCAGCGGACTGGGCGATGAAAAATGTGACGGAAACACCCGAAAAGCCAGTTGCCAATGGGCATAAAGTGGCTGTGGTCGGCGCAGGTCCTGCTGGCTTGACCTGTGCAGGGGATTTGGCTGGTATGGGTTATGAAGTGACGGTTTTTGAAGCATTGCATACCGCAGGCGGTGTGCTGATGTATGGCATTCCGGAGTTTCGTCTGCCAAAGGACATCGTACAGAAAGAAATTGACACCTTAAAGCAGCTTGGCGTGGAATTTGTATTGAACTTTGTGGTGGGACGCTCGGAAACCATTGATGATTTATTTGCAGACGGCTATGAGGCCGTGTTTGTCGGCTCTGGTGCAGGTCTGCCGACCTTCATGAATGTGCCGGGTGAAAACTACAATGGGGTATATTCTGCAAACGAATATTTGACCCGTGTCAACCTAATGAAAGCATACAAAGAAGGCGCAGATACTCCGATTCAGCGGGCAAAGAAGGTTGCAGTCATTGGCGGCGGCAACGTGGCAATGGACGCTGCACGCAGTGCAAAGCGCATGGGTGCAGACCAAGTGTACATCGTCTATCGCCGTGGTGAAGAAGAACTTCCCGCACGTTTGGAGGAAATCCATCATGCCAAGGAAGAGGGCATTATCTTCAATTTTCTGACTGCACCGCTAGAGGTGCTGGGTGATGCAGAAACCTATCGGGTCACGGGTATGCGCTGTCAGGAAATGGAGCTTGGGGAGCCGGATGCTTCTGGTCGCCGGCGCCCAATGCCGATAGCGGGCAGTGAATTCACGTTGGATTTGGATTGTGTCATTGTATCCATCGGCACCAGCCCAAACCCGTTGATTCGCAAGACTACACCCGGTCTTGACACCAATAAGCGTGGCTGTATTGTGGCGGATGACGAGCATGGCATCACCTCCAAGGATGGTGTGTTTGCAGGCGGTGATGCCGTTACTGGTGCGGCAACCGTTATTTTGGCGATGGGTGCTGGCAAAAAGGCTGCGGCGGCAATGGACGAGTATATTCAGCGATTATAAAAATTTATTGAAGTCGTATCACCGTTTTTTGCTGCTTTCCAGAACACATTTCCAGGTACAAAAACAGCAAGGAGCAGTGCATGCACCGCTCTTTGCTGTTTTTGTAGAATCCTATGCGTATTCAGACATCGGATCAGTGGAAGTATACTTTCCCCATAGGTAGCGGTTTCGTGCTATGAAACTTTTGAGATAATGAAGGGTTGTATGAATTATAATCTTTTTTGTTGCTGTATAGTAAGCTGTCTGTAGGGGGGCAGATAGCTTATTTTTTACGAGCAATCACGCGCTTTGCAGCAGCTACGATATGTTCTACATTCATGCCAAAGGTGTTTTTGAGATAATCAATGGAACCGACTTCGCCGAATACATCCGGTACACCAAGGCGCTCCATGGGGACAGGGCATGTTTCGCAGAGCACTTCGGAAACAGCGGAGCCGAGACCGTTGACGATATTGTGGTTTTCAATGGTTACAATTGCCTTTGTGGTTTCCGCAGCCTGTGTAATTGCCGTGCGGTCAATTGGCTTCCAAGTGAACATGTTTAGGACACTTGCGCTGATACCTTCTTTGGCGAGGAGATCGGCGGCCTTTAACGTGTCCGAAGTGCTGTATCCGGAAGTGATTAAAGTGATATCGGTACCTTCTCGGAGGGAGACGGCTTTGCCGATTTCAAAAGTAGATCCATCTTCGAAAATTTTGTCGGTGACTTTACGCGTGATGCGGATATAAAATACACCGTACATATCCTTCGTCTGACGCATGATGTCAGCCAACATGACAGAGTCGGTTGGCTCAAGCAGTGTCACCTCAGGAATCGTGCGCAGCAGTCCCATATCTTCGATCGGCATATGTGTGCCGCCGTTGTAAGAGGCAGTGACACCGGCATCAGAGCCGACCATGCGGATATTGAGTTTGGCATATGCTGCGGAGATGTAGACCTGATCAATGACGCGTCTTGCAGCAAAAGGACCGAAGGTGTGGGTGAATGGTTTTAAATCGAGTGCAGAAGCACCGGATGCGACACAAATCATGTTCGCTTCTTGAATGCCGCAGTCAACACAACGGTCAGGATATTTTTTAGCAAAGTTGCTCATGCCGATGGAGTTGATGACGTCGCAGTCGAAATATACGACAGAGGTGTCATTTGCAGCAAGCTCATCCATCGTTGCAGCAAATGCTGCTCTCATTTCAGCATTCTCAGGAAGGATCTCGTTCATTACTTTATACATGGTTTAACCCTCACTTTCCAGGTTGGCTATTTTGGCGTTAAGGCAGGTGACTGCCTGCTCGTAGTCTTCCTGAGAGAAGCGGATAAAATGATTGTAGTACATATCCGCAAAAGAGCAGTCTTGCCCTTTTTCTGTTTGCAGGACAATCATAGACGGCTTGCCCGTGACTGACTTGGCGGTTTCCACTGCAGAAATAATGGCTTCGATATTATGTCCGTCCACATCCTGTGCATGCCAGCCAAAATCCTCAAATTTTTGGCGAAGATCACCGACATCACAGATATCTTTCGTCCATCCATCCAGCTGCTTTTTATTCACATCGACAAAGGCAATTAAATTGTCCAGCTTTTTTGTTCCGGCAAACAATGCGGCTTCCCAAACCTGACCTTCGTCGCATTCGCCATCGCCGAGGATGGTATAGACGTAGTTTGGCATTTTTTTATACTGCATTGCCCATGCAGCACCAACAGCACAAGATACACCCTGTCCGAGAGAACCGGTTGTCATGTCGATGCCGGGGGTATGATTTCGGTCGCAGTGAGAGGGAAGACGCGTGCCTTCTTTGTTGAGTGTTTCCAGCTCGTCTTCTGGGAAGTAACCCATGAGTGCGAGCGTGCCATAAACAGCAGGACCGCAATGACCTTTGGAAACAACCAGCCAGTCGCGTTCTGGCCAGGTTGGATTTCGGGGATCGACCTTCATGCACTCGCCATACAGTGCGGCAAGTACATCGGACATGCTCATCGCGCCGCCGACGTGTCCTCCGTGGAAGGAGTTCATGGAACGAAGAGCTGCTTTGCGAATTTGAGCCGCAAAAATATTAAGTTCTTTTACAGATTTTTTCATGTTTTGCACTTCACTTTCTGTATCATCAATAAATTGATTTATAAATATCAACCATATCTTCCACGGTCAGTTCCACATAATTATTATTTAAAAGGCGTGTTTGACCGGTAGAAACACCTTCTGCAAAGCCACGGAATTCGCTGTCTGAGATACCAAATTCACGAAGGGGCTTTCGTGGCTGTACTTCATCGAATAGCTTGAAGGCAGCAGCGAGTGCTTGCTCTGCTGGAATGCCGATCAGTTCACCGAGGAGGTTTTCAAGTTCATTGATTTTACCGACAGGCTTTTTCTCTTTGTATTTGCTAAAGGTAGCGGCAAATACCAATTGATTTGCTTCGCCATGTGGGATGTGATATCCGCCGCCGAGCGGGTAGCTCAGCGCATGAACAGCAGCACAGCCTGCGGAGCAGAATGCAATACCTGCATAGTTTGATGCATTGATAAAAGCGTCGGCACGTTCTGTCCATTTTTCAAGACCGTTTTTGGTGATATAGAGATAACCATTTATAATGAGACGAATCGCTTCTTTGGAAAACAATTCGGAAATCGGGCTTGCTTTCGGAGACAGATAAGATTCGATTGCATGAATCAAAGCATCAATGGAAGAGGTCGCGAAAAACTTATAAGGAAGTCCGGAGATGAGTTCCGGAATCAATATGGACTTGATCGGGAACATCAGATTGCTGTTGAGACCACGCTTGGTGTGAAGGCTGACCAACTCTACAGCACAGGCGTTTGTAACTTCTGAACCAGTGCCGCAAGTGGTTGGGACAGCATAAACGTCATAAATTCGTGTAGGTGCTTCTGAACCAAGGAACAAATCTTCGGTCTTGCCGCTGGAGGTGGTTAGAGAAAGCATTTTTGCAATATCAATAACGGAGCCGCCGCCAATTGCAATGATACGTTTGATACCGGAAGGCAGATCCTTACGAATGGCATCAATCATTTCGGTGGTCGGTTCGCCCTTTCCGTATGCTTCAATGAATAAAGTGTCGCAGGCTGGCTGAATGGGCTTCACAAATTCTTGATATAAAAATTCGTTTGTTAGAATAAAGTCACCTTGACCGATTGCCTCATCTTTCATAAATTCCTGAAAGGAATCGTGATAGATCAGATTTAAGTACATCTTGAATTCTTTCATGGCAGATACTCCTTCTAAATAAATGCAATATAATTGTTAATTTTCACTCGGAAACGGTTTCGGGAACGGTACCGAGTTGAAATAAAAAATAAGGTGCAGTCGTCAGACGTTGCTTTTACAGCGCTGTATTCGATGCATCCCATTGTTTTACTTACCGAAACTATACGTCAAAATACCGCTCCGTGTCAATGGGTTTCTAAATAAAAGGGAAAAGTTGTTGATGTTACATAAAAAAGAAAAGGATTGTTCGGCAGATTGCATGCAAAAAATTCTTTTGTGCATTATTTTAGTGTGAATTTATTTGTGCGGGAACGGTTTATTTCAATTTCACAATAAATATTAGAATAAAATATACACAACTACCAAATCGCTAAAAATATGGGTGGGATATTTATGTTCGCTATTGACAAACAGAGTTTTTGAAAGTATAGTTTGAATATGTTCAAGACAGAGAGTTGCTATGGAGGTGAAAGATGTCCGGTAAAGGTAATGTTACAATTTCTGAGATTGCCCGTGAGTGTGGTGTTTCGAAATCGACGGTGTCGCGGGTGTTAAATGGGAAACCGGATGTGTTGCCTGAAACAAAAAAACGAGTTCTTGAGGTTGTTGAGAAATATAATTTTCAGCCAAATGCTTATGCAAAGGGAATGCTGGGAAAACGCAGCGATTGTATCGGTGTTGTAATTCCACATGATATAGATTACATTTTCAAGAATCAATATTATGCCGAAACACTCCGTGTTATTTTAAAGACGACACGGGAACGAGGATATTATGTTTTGTTGATTTGTTGTCATGATATGAAAGAGGCAGTAGATGCTGTCATGCAGAAACGCGTGGATGGCTTGATTTTGATTACGCCGCTGCCGGAGCATAAACCGGCAATGATGACGTTTTTGAACTGTAAGATACCGTTTGCAGCAATAGGAAGATGCCAATTTCTTCCGGAAGCATATCAAGTTTGCACGGACAATTACCAAGGCGCGATGCTCGCAATGGAACATCTGTTTTCGTTGGGCCATCGGAAAATTGCGTATATTGGCGGACCGAATTTTCTGCCTTCAAGCGGAGAACGCTCCCGGGCTTATCTTGATGCGATGCGCGCGAATGGAATTCTCGTTTTGAATGAAATGATGCAAGATGGCAGCAATTCGATTGAATCTGGCGCTGTTGCGACGAAAAAAATATTGGAAACCTGTCCGGATGTGACAGCGTTTTTTGTAGCTTCCGACTATATGGCCATCGGTGTGGAGAACGCAATTCGCGAAAGTGGAAAGAGTGTTCCAAAAGATTATTCGGTCATTGGTTTTGATAATATTCCGATTGCAGAGCAAATCAGCCCTTCTCTGAGTACGATTGATCAGCAGATTGAAGCAAAGGGAGAGATTTGTGCCAATCTTTTATTGGATTTGATTGAAAAGCCAGAGGTTGAACAGAAGCGTTCTGTAGAGATTGCTTCAACCTTATGCGTTCGAGATAGTACTGCGGTTGTTCGCTCCGACGAATAATTGCAAACTTTGTGAAATAACCATTGTAATTTGTCCTTGAATGGGATATTGAAAACCTTATGTATTGAATTGACCGTTTAGTTCGGTTTCTCATCTAGTAAGGTTTTCATTTTACTAATTTGCGGGAACGGTACCGGGAACGATGCCAATAATATAAAATGGCGAAGAAAGGGTATAAATATGAAAAAGTTATTACTTACCGATATCAACAAGCTGGAATTGGTAGAAGAGACAATCCCGGTTTCTGGAGAGGAAGAAGCGGTAATCCGTGTGAAATATGCGGGCATCTGCGGGTCCGATATGCATATCATATCTGGACAGCATCCGACGGCGAAGCCTCCTTTTGTAATGGGGCATGAAGTCTGCGGTGAAATTTATGAGATCAACTCGAAGCGGCGTTCTGATTTGAAACCGGGGGACAAAGTGGCGGTTCATGCGGTAAAAGGCTGCGGAAGCTGCGAAATGTGCCGATCCGGACGCGAAAACTTGTGCGAACATATTGAAATTATGGGCGCTGGATGTGATGGGTTTTATAGTGAGTATGTACTTTGCCGCGCAGATCGGATTATTCCGTTTAAGCCAAATGTGGATATGAAAAATGCCGCAATGGTAGAACCTCTGACGATTGCAGTGCATGATGTGCGGAGAAGCGGCTTGCAGGCAGGCGAAGATGTCTTTATTACAGGGGCGGGTACCATTGGTATTTTGATTGCGATGATGGCAAAGCTGACCGGTGCGGCGCATGTCGTGATAGGGGAGATCAATCCGGATCGTATCCGCATTGGCAGAGAACTTGGATTTGATGTAATAGATACTTCTGCTTCTGACTTTGAGATGCAGTGCAGTGCGGTGACCGGTGGAAATAAGTTTGATAAAGTTTTTGAAGTCACTGGTTTCCAAGGCGGTTTTGACAATTGCCTCAAGATGATAAAACGCGGCGGCGTAATGGTTCAAGTGGGTATGCCTGGCAGTGGTATGTTTGAAGGCGGATTTCATGTCAATGATATTATTTTTAATGAGGCGAGCTATTTTGGCGTGAGAAATTCGACTTCGCGCAGCATGGCGGTAGCGGCTAAAATTATTGATGACGGATTGCTTGATGAGCAGCTTCAAAAAATGGTTTCTGCGATATATCCCAAAGAAAATGCGCTTGAAGCGTTTGATGAGGCAAGAAAAGATAAATCACTGCTGAAGATTTTGATTGATTTTACGTAATATCCGATGACATGATTTGGATATGTTTCAGAGTATGTAATAAGTAGAAATGCAGTAAAATATATAATTATATGATGATGAAAGTCATTATGAAAGGAGCTTGGGGTTCTTATGCAGAACTGGCAAGAAATCTATACGTCAAAGTTAACCACAGCGGAGGAAGCTGTGAAGCATATTCCGGACGGAGCGCGGGTGTTTTTTGGACATGCGGCAAATGAACCTGCTGTTCTGGTTGATGCAATGGTAGAAAACTATGAACAATACAAGGATGTTGAAATCGTGCACTGGGTGCCGATGGGCAAGGGCGAATATACGCTGCCAAAGATGAAGGGACATATTAAGCACAATGCACTGTTTGTAGGGCCTTCGACGCGTGCTGCCGTGCAGGAAGGCCGCGCGGATTATACGCCGTTCTTCTATCATCAGGCACCCCGCTTTTTCAGCGATGGTACGATGCCGATTGATGTTGTGTTGGTTTCATTGACGCCGCCGGACGAACATGGCTTTTGTTCTTTTGGTGTTTCTGTTGGCGGTACAAAACCGGCTGCACTCGAGGCGAAAATTGTGATTGCACAGATTAACGATCAAATGCCCCGCACGATGGGGGACTCGTTTATTCATGTTTCTAAGATTACATATGCCGTTGAGACATCCAGACCGCTGCCTGAATTGACTGGCGGTAAAATTACGGAGGTTGAGGAAGCGATTGGACGCAACTGTGCAAGCCTTGTAGAAGATGGTTCAACACTTCAGCTCGGAATCGGTTCGATTCCGGATGCGGTGCTCAAATTTTTAGGAGACAAAAAAGATCTGGGTATTCATTCTGAAATGTTTTCAGACGGAGTGGTGGATCTTTATCATAAAGGTGTTATTACGGGCGCAAAAAAGACAATAGACAACGGCAAGATGGTAGCTGCATTTTTGATGGGCACCAAAAAGCTGTATGATTTTGTAAACAACAATCCGGATGTGGTGATGCTTCCGGTGGATTATGTGAATGATCCGGTTGTAATCTCAAAAAACAATAAAATGGTTGCAATCAATTCCTGTTTGCAGGTAGATTTTAACGGACAGGTGAATTCAGAGTCGATGGGAACACGGCAATTTTCAGGTATCGGCGGTCAGTTGGATTATGTGCGCGGCGCATCGATGTGTCCGAATGGAAAGGCTGTTTTGGCAATGCCTTCCACTGCAAAGCACGGGGAAATTTCTCGAATTGTTCCGGTGTTTGAGGCGGGTACAACCGTTACCACCACGCGTACGGATGTGCATTACATTGTAACCGAATATGGTATAGCGAATTTGCGGGGAAAATGTTTGCGTGAACGTGCAAAATTATTGATTGAGATTGCACATCCGAAATTCAGGGAGGAGCTTTTGCAGGCATACTATGAACGTTATGGTAAGGAGGAGTAAAATGGAAACGAGAAAGATAGAAAAACTTGGCGATCACGTATTTGAACAAGTTTTTTTGAGTGTTGAGAATCATGTTGGCATTTTGACACTGCACAATCCGCCGGTAAATGCGGCAAGTGGAACCGTGCAGGAGGAGATTCTTCTGTTGTGTGATTATATCAATCATGCGGATGACATCTGGGTCTGTATTATGCATTCTGATATCAAAACCTTTTGTGTAGGGGTTGATATTAAGCGCTTTAAAAAGAGCATCGACGATAAGGATGTTACGAATACACAAGAGGTGTATTATGATGGTGCGTTGGCGCTATATGAACTGCGGGTTCCGCTGATTTGTGCCGTACATGGACATTGTCTCGGCGGAGGTGTCTGTTATCCGGCGGGTGCAGATATTTCGATTGCGGTGAAAGGCACTGTATTTGGCTCACCTGAGGTAAAGCTCAGCGTGATCGGTGGATCCGGTCATATGGGTCGGATTTTACCGCCGATGGTACAGCGAGATTTATGCTATCGGGGTGCATTTATCACAGCGGAAGAGTTGATCAAATACGGCGGTTTGTCTCAGATGGTTGATTCCTTAGAAGAATTAATGCCAGCAGCTTTGGAAAAAGCACATGAGCTGTGCAAACGCGGTCCGTTGGTCCTTCGATATTTAAAAGCGTGTATGAATGAGCAAGAAGATTTCCAAATGAAAAAGAAAAATGATTTGGAAGTTACATATACGCGGTATATGGCACGTCATAGCGACTTTGCGGAAGGCGTCACAGCATTCCTTGAAAAAAGAGAACCACAGTATACAGGTGAATAAAATAGCTGCAAAGCATACGATATCGTGTGTTTGGTGAAATAGAAGAAACATATTCAATGGAAAGAGGTAGAATGTATGAAAAAACTATTTGTAGGCTTGCTGGCAGGTTGTATGGCACTTTCGATGACGGCGTGTGGTAACTCCAGCACAGATACAAGCGCATCCACTGCTTCCAGTTCGTCCGGCGATACCAGCAAAGAGACCACCACGCTGAAGTTTAATTTTGTTAAGAGCAGCAGTGACCCAGAATATCAGTGGTATGATGATTATTTCAAGGGTATCAGCGAAGCTTCCGGCGGCGAGATTCAATATGAATTATATCCTTCTGAAGCACTGGGCGGATCGGCTGACGTTTTAGAAATGGCTGCTATGGGTCAGCCGGTTGTACAGGACTGTGACTTCTCTTATCTGGCAAACTATGTTCCGGATATGGCGGTTGGCATGGCTCCTTACCTGATTCAGACCCCGGATCAGATCAAGAAGCTTTGGAAATCCGATTTGGGCAAGGAATGGGAAGCTGCATTGGCTGAAAAGGGACTGCATATCGTTGATTTGCACTATTTCGGTACTCGTAACTTGATCTCCAACACAGAAGTGCATTCCAGAGAAGATATCAGCAAGTTAAAGATTCGCTGTGCGGCTACACCGATGTGGAATGAAGTTGTCCGCGTTCTCGGCGGCAATGCAACCAATACAGCATGGTCTGAAGTATATCAGGCACTGTCCCAGGGCGTTGCAGACGGTGCAGAGTCTCCGTATGCACTGCTGTACTCCGCTAAGCTCTATGAGCCCTGCAAATATTTGATTAAGACCGAACATCTGGTTGCAGCAACTGCAGTCGTTATGAGCGAAGAAGTTTATCAGTCCTTGTCTGACACTGCAAAAAAAGCAATTGACGATTGCGGAACCGCATATGCAGATACGGCAATTACAAATGTTCAGAGCATTGAACAGGAATATATCCAGAAGTTGCAGGACGAAGGCGTTCAGTTCATTGATATTGACAAGAGTGAGTTTATTGAAGCTGCAAAGGACACACCGACTTATTTCCCGGAATGGTCTGATGGCTTGTATGAGAGAGCACAACAAGCAATTGCTGAATAAACGGCATAGCCGTTAAGGGGGACATCGTATAATTCTAATCTGCCCTTAAGATTTGCAAAATCTGGAGGAGAAAACACAAAGACGCTGGCAATTACTTTGTGTATCAGTTAGAAACTTTGAAGTTCGATGAAAATTCTACTGGTATCGCAATGCGTCAAACAAATTTTGTGTGAATTGTGCGGTGTTATCCTAAAAATTTTAAGGAGGAATCGCTAATGAAAAAAGCAGGAGACATCCTGTATAAGGCTGAAGCGGTGATTGCAGGAACTGGATTCGTTGTAATGATGGGTGTCATTATTATGAATGTGTTAGCACGTTATATATTCAGCAAATCTTTTGCTTGGGCAGAAGAGATTGCATACATGGCCTTTAACTGGGCGGTATATTTTGGAATTTGTATCGTATATCGCAATCAAGGTCTAGTTTCAATTGATGCTTTGGTAGATCGTTTGCCGGACAAGGCAAGACATATTGTTCAGGTTTTTACGTTTGGATTGGTCGGCGTGATGAATCTTGCGTTGGTCGTCTGGGGAATCCAACTGTCATTGGACGGCTTTGTTCGAAAAACAGCGATTCTGAAAATCCCATATTTTTTTATTGATATGTGTATTCCGCTGGCAGCTGTTATTTTGGCAATATACTCATTCCATTATATGGTTAACGCAATCCATGGAGAAGATGTGAAAGCAGCTTCTCTGGAAGAAAGATCCTAAGGAAGGGAGGAACAATATTGTGAGTTTTTGGTCAATATTTCCAATCATTGTTTTGTTTATAATGTTCTTCCTGAAAGTACCTGTAGCATATTCAATGATTATTGCGGCTTCTTCGTATTTCATTTTTTGCCCAGGCACGATGGATGTAAGCATGATGATTCAGAAAATGATTTCAGCGAATTCGTCGTTTACGTATTTGGCAATCCCGTTTTTCACCTGTGCAGGTGTTGTGTTTGACTATTCCGGCATCACAAAGCGGCTTATGCGTTTGGCAGAGCTGTTGGTAGGGCATATGCGTGGCGGTATGGCACAAGTAAACGTGCTGCTTTCTGCCTTGATGGGCGGTCTGTCTGGTTCCGCGAATGCAGACGCAGCACTGCAGTCTAAGATGCTCGTCCCGGAAATGGAGAAGATTGGATACAGCAGATCTTTTTCTTGCGCAGTAACGGCAGCATCTTCCTGTATTACGCCGATCATCCCGCCCGGAATCATTCTGATCTTATATGCATCTGCATCGAATGTTTCCGTTGCAAAGATGTTTTATGCAGGATATATCCCTGGCTTCTTGATTACCGTCTCTATGATGGTGCTGACCTGGTGGATTTCGCGTAAGCGCGGCTATAAGCCGTCCCGCGAAAAAATGGCAAATCCAAAAGAATTTGGTGCAGCATTTTTGGACGCACTTCCGGCGCTTTTCGTACCGTTTGGCTTGGTACTGGGTTTGCGTCTTGGAATCTTTACGCCGACAGAAGCAGGCGCAATCTGTGTTCTGTATGCAATCCTGGTGGGATTGCTGCTTTACAGAGAACTGAAGCTCAAAGACCTCCCGAAGATTATTTGGGAATCTGTGGTAAACACAGCTGGCGTTATGTTTATTTTGGCAGGTGCACAAGCATTCTCGGTTTATCTGACATGGGAACGCCTTCCAAATATGATTTCTGAAGCGATGATTAGCGGCATATCTTCACCGATCGTATTTTTGATCATGGTGAATATACTGTTGCTCGTGATCGGTATGTTCTTTGACGGCGGTGCGGCAATGATTCTGTTGGCGCCGTTGCTTGTACCGGCTGCGCAGGCACTCGGTGTTGATCTGGTGCATTTCGGTATTATTTTGGCAATCAACTTGACCATTGCCGGAATGACGCCGCCATTTGGCGCAATGATGTTCGTTTCCACTTCTATTACAGGGGTCAAAATTGAACATTATGCGAAGGATGCGATACCATTTATTGCATTGCTGATAGGGTGTTTGATAGTATTTACCTACATTCCGCAGGTTGTTACGTTCTTGCCGAATTTGTTGTCATGATTTTGAACTCGCTCCTCAAAACCAGAATGGTACGGCACCAAACTTTTATTAAATGGAAAGCTTCAGCTCATCGGGGATACATCCGATGAGCTGAAGTTTTCCATTTAAGGCAATATTTAATGCCCACTGAATAATATCCAAAGCCTTATAGCACAAGGCGTGAAGAGGAATCAGTGGTATAATAAGTGCAAGGAAAAACAAGAAAAAGGGCAAAAAACCTTGCACGTGAGGTGAAACGGAATGTACAAATATGACGACGGACAGCTCAGCATCCATGAATTGTGAATGTCAATGAAAAAGTGAGCCAACCGCTCATGAAAAAGTGAGCCACATGCTCACAAAAATTAGGATAGTGCCATAGTTGTTTTGAGTCAATAAGAATCACCGTTCATATCGAGCACATGAGAACGAAAAGTTAAACGATCAATCAAAGCAGCAACCATAGTGGTGTTTTCAAAAAGATCTGTCCATTGAGAAAACGGAAGATTTGTTGTGACAATCGTACTGCTCTTTTCGCTGCGGTCAGAAATGACTTTAAACAGGAGTTCCGACTGATGGCGATTGAAACTGAGATAACTCAGCTCATCTAAGATAAGCAAATCTGCCTTGCGTAAAGTTCGTTCCAACTTTCCTAGCTGGTAGTGATCTTTGGCTTCGCACAGCTCTGTAGACAACGTTGCTGCATTTTTAAAGAGCACATGATATCCTTGGGTACAGGCAGAAAGACCCAAAGCAATGGCTAAATGCGTCTTTCCTCGTCCGGGATTCCCGATCATAACAACGTTTTGCCGTTCTGCAACGAATTGGCAGGAAGCGAGCTCTGCTAGAAAAACAGGAGAAACAGAGCCGTTCAGTTGGCTGCAGTCAAACTCATCGAGCGTTTTTTGATAAGGAAACGCTGCGGTTTTAAGTCGTCGGCGATTTTGATTTTCCTGACGGGAAGCACTCTCTGCCTGCATCAGCTCCAACAACAGACTGCCAAAATCAGCGGTAGGATCGGCATGGCGTAAAGTTTGAACATAGTCTCCAAAAGTCGGGATTTTTAATTGTTTTGCATACAGCCGGATTTGTTCTTCCGTTAAATTCATGATGAAACACCTGCCTGTCTGCAGCAAAGCGCATCATAAAGTCGCAAATCTACGGTTTGCACGGTCACTGAATCGGTAGGAATCGCATCTTTCGGTGCATTGCCGATGCCGTTCATAACAGCATCACAGCCCTCTTCCAGACAGCGGTACATCAGTTGCACGAGCTGCTTCGGGGTCAACTCCTGTCGAGACAACCAACCGAGAAAATGCGCGGGCAAATTATCCTGTACAGGCTTTGCATAAAAAATGGCGTGCTGCATTAAGTTCTGCCAGATGATTCACTTTGGGTACTGGAACGCAGACATTGCGACGAATAAAACCTACCAAACCTTCTACAAGTCCCTTTTCATTCCCAGAGGATGGGTTGCAAAACATAGCTTCAAAGCCATAATGTGCTGATAGCGCAGCATAATCCGCTTGCTTCTTTGCGTGGGCACCGAATCCATCTTTGACGGCTATTCTGGCATTATCAAAAATTACCTTTCTTGGTACGCCGCCAAAATGTTCAAACATACGAACGAAAGCGTACAGAAAGCTTTCTGTATTTTGTCTTCGATACGTCTGCACAAAAGACGCACCGCTGTAACAAAGCCTGCCGCAGAACAAATAGATGGTGCTTTTTACGCCCCCAAGATAGACTGTTGCTTCACCCCAGTCTACTTGCACGGCATCTTCTGCTGGGAAGCCCAACGGCACATATGCTTCCAATACTTGCAGCCGAAGCTGTTGTACCAGTCGCCGTATCGTTGATTCCCCGCCAGTGAATCCATTTTCTTCTACCAGTCGGTCATAAATACGCTTTGCTGTATGGTGTTGTTTCTTTGCGCCATGTGTTTTGTCTTCTGCAAGACAGTGCCGCACGAAATCCAGAACATCTTCTGTGATAATGCTAGTTGGCCGCTCATAAGCCTTTCTCTGCCACGGGACTGCATTTCCATCCCAATATTTTTTGACTGTATTGCGGGAAATATGAAGCTGTGCTGCGATTTGTCGCTGACTTTTCCCACTCAGCCTCATCTTACGAATTTCTTGATATACTTCCACTGTTATTACCACCTTTTTCGCCTCCCTATTCTAGCTTCTACTAGTATAGGGGCTTCTTTTGGGTGGCTCAATGATTCATGAGCGTTTTGCCGGTATGTGGCTCACTTTTAGATTGGCGTTTATACATGAATTCGGTCAGCCGGTAGGGGGATGCACCTGCGGGAAGATAACCGTTGGGTAAAGAAGGCACAGATGATTCCGTGGGGAGAGATTGAGCGGCGCATAGCGCCGCTGTTTACGAACCGAAAGGGCAATGTGGCCAAGCCGCTTCGGATGGCGCTCGGTGCCTGCATTATCCGAAGCGCAATCTGGGACATATTGATATAATTTTATCAAAAGGAATGGTACTATTGTCCACGCAGGCGAAACGTTTATGCACAATCCGCAAGCTGTATGAACAGCAGAAGTACATGTATGATCATCACTGCCACAGTGTACCGGATTGCATCGTAAGTCTGAGTCAGACATATCTTCGGCCAATTGTGCGTGGAAAAGCAAGGTCGTCCGTGGAATTTGGAGCTAAACTGGACATCAGTGTATGTGACGGCTGGACACGGATAGAAGTATTGTCCTTTGACCCGTATAATGAGGCAACGAAGCTTCCGGAGATCATTGAGCACTACAAAACACGCACTGGCCACTATCCAGTACGGATCCTGGTCGATAAAATCTACCGTAACTGGGATAATTTGAACTACTGCAAGGCACGTGGTATCCGGCTGGCTGGACCAGCACTGGGCAGACCCCGAAAGGATGAACCGTCGAACAGACTGCAAAACTACATCGATGAATGTGAACGTGTGGAGGTGGAGAGTTGCTTCAGTCTGGCGAAACGGAAATGTGGATTGGTCTGATTTCCGCCAGACTGGCACAAACCGCCTGCCACTGCATTGTCTTGTCCATTGTTGTGCTGCATCTTAGGAAAATTTGGCCTGCCCTCCGGAAGCTCATTCTGTCCTGCTTTTCTTTCGGGACGCTGGTACAAAAATTACAGTTTGTTCGGTAGGCATTAGATACTCTATCCTGCCATCAATGTCAGTTGCTTCCTTTAAGGCATTGGGTGAGAATAAACTTTTAAGAGATTCATTGTCTGTATTACTTAATGCATACATGATTTGTTGAAAACGTGCTTTTCCAACTGCATCATAATCTGTATTCATTATCTCATAACGAAACGATTTGCACGAAGTCACTCTCATAAAAAGAGTTATCGCGATTATAATGGTTAGTAATTTTTTAGTATACATAGTTCGCCCCCAACCTCAACTTTTACCACTGTATCTCCCATATAACATGAGCAACTATTTGAGGATTTGAGAATTTCACTAATGTTGATGAATCGATATAATACCCTAACAATTCTTCATAATCTGCTGATGCTATTGAATACAAGCCATCATATTGATTATCTTCTCCACACACATCAAACATCAATGAGTTGTCATTATTATCAAAATCTTGTATGACCTCATCCTCATCACCTCGATCATTTTCTTTTAGTGCTCTGATAAATATCACCATATTACCTGTATTTTTTTTGCATGGGATTTTTTTTAACTTAATGTATACTTCATTTAATTTTTGAATATGTTCATTTCCATAATGGATTTTCACTTCATGAGCTACTGCTTCGAAATCTGTTCGAAGAATAATATCCTTTATTGTCATCATAGTACCACGCTCCATTCTCAATGAGTTTTTTCAAAGTATTCCCAAAAAATTTCTTAATCCGGGTCTGTTATTGATTTTCTGTAAGAGATACAAGGAGAAAATCGCTAGACATTCTGCTTCTTGCAGTCCATCTAACTGACTTGTAATCAGTTTATAGATTGGAGCGTATTCTTTAACCAATTTTTCGAGTGTCTGGTTATTTGCAATGGCAATTCTGTCAGGTTCGTTGATATAGATTCTCAACAATTTCGATATTGAAATTCCCGTTTTCCTTTTTACATATTCTGCAACTGAATTATCAATCTTGCTTCCCATTGTCACACCTACAAATTCTTATTTATCGATATCACGTGCTAAACATTTTGCATAGTTCCTATCAACCGTCGAGAAGTCTAACCATAGAAGGATAATGGACAACACATAATAGCTGTAGCGCGTGTAATTATATTATATCAACACTTTGTCTCCGTCATCAAATGGGTTGCGACAGTCAGAGCAGAACTTTGGGGGGTGAATCTTATCCTCTGGTTCCCAACCGCACTTATCACATTTGTATTGTGGTATTATACGGGTCTTTGCTTTGCCATACTTATGGAAGAATTTCCTTGTATTTTCTACAGTAATCTAGCATATTCTATGCAGTAAAAAACACAGATTGTACTATGCTTTGTTTTACAAATTTCCGATGATATACTTTGATATATAGCTGATGTGTTGAAAATGATCTGCATTATCTTTCAATAGCTTTTTCATTGCAAAGGCATCTTCATAATCTTCCCCAATAATACGAACAATTGCATCAATATCTCTTTCGTATATGCCAACATCAAGCAACATTTTTCTTTGTTTGGATGTCGTAAAATAGAGTTGCTCAATTGCTCCAAGAACCTTATTATCTAAAATATTGATGTAATCCTTTGAAATAGATTCGGTTTGCATGAAATATCTAATTATTTCAACTTTCCCATAGAATTTATGTTCGATATAGCTCATCTTTAAACTGATTGCTGTCGAGATAATAGAGTCAAGTCCTCTTGAAGCATAATATTTCATAGCATTATCTACAACGGTTTTAATTTTAGGTCGATTTCGATTGATAAGATTATTTATTAAATTTCCACGGAAAGTATCATTTTTACCTTCTGCAATATAATACAAAAGAACCACTAATTTAGACCTTCCATACTTTGGAATATCTTTGATTGAACGCAATTCTGTAATAAGACTTTGTCTTTCCTCGCTATAACGATTATACATAGCTTTTACTGTATCAAATCTTAAATGGCTACCAATGTTTTTTAAATAATCTTCGTGCGTGATTCCTAAACTGGCTAAGAAGGCAAGATAATCAGGGTGATTCTCTATGTCTCCTTTTTGAATATCAACATCTTTACTATCATCTGTTATCTCGAATTTTATGCTTCTAATAGCGTCAATTTTTTCAAATGGCGGATCGGTTGGTGCTTTTAGATAGTAAGCCTTACCTATAAAATGCTGGTTTAAGCGTCCTGTTCTACCAACCAGATTGAAAAAGTCAAAAGCTGTAAAATCATTGGAATTATTATTTTTATCGGATTGTCTGGAAGGCTTCGTAATGATAATATTTTCAGCGGTGGTATTAACTCCTTCAAGTAAAGTTGATGTGCAGAACAGCCTATTATAGGTGGCGTTGTTTTCATATAAGCTTAATTGAAACATACGCGTCCCTAACGGCATTTGCCCGTTATGTATTACATAGCCTCTTTCCAGTGCCTTTATAACGCACCAATCTTCATGTATTTCGTCTTTTGCCCATTCAATAAAATATCTAATGGAAGTATCAAGTTCCGGCAATAATGGTTGGGTAGATAACTCGTTATTTATATACTTGTAAATCCCCATAACTGTGGGGAAATATATCAAGGTTTTTTCTTCTTCTGGTATATGTAGCAACAATTTTTGACATTGAGACCCCCTGTCCTTGTGTGCGAGTATATTTATCGGTATTACTTCATTTACAACTGGTGAATATTCCGTATTGTAAAAAACCGGTTTTTTTTCAAGTAGTTCGATATCCTCTATGTTTTTAATAAACGGAGCCAATAAAATATATCGTTTAGCTGTTTTTGCTAAATAATAGTAGGCCATATTTAAGACTAAGACACGATCGTCTTCTTTGTCCGTTTCTAGCTTGTATACTTCATCAATAACGAGCAGATCAATGCTTTTCATTATTTCATAGGAATTTTCTTGTACAACCCTATCATGAGTGAGGATAAAAATATTAAATGAGTCAAAATTATATTCTTTTTCAACATCGAGCTGTGTGTATACTTTATAAGTTCGGAAGATATGATTGTACTTTCGTATCAGCTTCTTTAAATACTCATCAACTAAAGCCAGAGTGGGAACTATAAGCACTATATTTTGCGGCAAATGCCTTGCAATATATTCAAATGCACAACAAGTTTTGCCAAAACTTGTTGTGCACTCACAATTAAAGCATTAGTTAGCTCCATCTGCCTAATAATCTCAAGCTGTTCAGGGTGCAAAACAACATCTTTATCTAATCTTGATTGTGCAAAGGAGGAATATACAATGGAATCAAAAGAATGGTACTGGGAATAAACCGTTAAATCCAAGGCAAATAGATCGTCTGCCAATTCTTTTGCTTTTTCGGTCGAATCTTCTGACATTGCCAACGCTCTGATATATTTTTCCCTAAGCTTTTGAGTATCATATTCATTAGATGATAGATTCATAATATTCTCTTCTTTCCACGATTTTTTGCGTAAAAGTTGCTACCAATTTGCTCTTGCTTATAATAGGCAGGGATATAGAAATTATTTTCGTTTCCAAATCATATAGTTTTACTTTTTTAATTCTGGAAAGTTTGTTTAAAATTGTAGTAGTATCGGTTTCTGTACCGTGAGCTATAAAAACTGGTATTCCAATTGACGTTACTCCAGCGTTAGATATAAAATTCTTCATAGCAATGCTTCTGTCGATAAAGGCACCAAAATCTGCTGCGAATGTCCCCATCTTATCTCGCAACCACCTTTGACTAAGAACTAATACAAATTCTTCATCAACTTGTTGTTGGTATGTAGAGAGCGATTCGTTGATAAGAGCAACTCCGTTCTTTAGAGAATTGCTGACTTTTGATTCCCCAAATAGAATCATCTTATCTTCTGGGCAATAGAATACAGCATCAATTCCAAAAACACTCATATTTCTATCAGTAATAAAATTCGCCTTTGGGATAACACAACAGAATCCAAAATATTCAGATAGTAGGTTACAAAAAATGTATTCTCCGATTTTCCCCATCTTGTCTAATCTAACTTCAATATTGCCGTTTCCTTTATCTTCAAGGGTGTATTCTTCTGCAAGAATTTTGATAACTTCATCCTCGATATCTGAAGGCAACTTACGGATGTTTTCATCATCTATATACAAACTTAGTCTTTTGTAGAGCGAAACATAATTCTCTACAGTAGGTTCAAAGGATAATGATGTTTTATTTTCAATGTACTGTAAGAATCGAGTATCATCAAAAAAATAGTCAAACATTTTTTGATAAAAGGACGGTGTGTCAGCAATATCAACGTGAATTACCGAATGATCATCCTCAGAAAAATATACATCAAAGCAATTAAATGATTTTTGTGTGATTGCAGCCATATACACCGCCTCCCTATAATAAAATACGTTTTTCTTCAAATATCTCTTGTTTTCATAGAATTACGCCAATTTCAAAAGAGCGATTGCGAAGCAGCACTGCATCCAGTGCGCCAAATCAGGAAAAATGGGCATGACAATCAAAGCGTCGCTTGTTTTCGCAATATTTTGGCCATGGTAACCCACTATTCCTGCGGCGGCAAACCTCCCATGTCTAACAGGGTCATTGCCCTAAATTCCTTCGTCCTGCCTGCCCGCAGATGGGTGTCAGCGATGCTCCTTTACCGAGTCTGTGCTCTGATGGTGAAATTTTGACTGACTACCTGCTCTTTTGTCTTTGAATTGCCTTGCTACCCGACCCAACTGTGACGCTCCCGACGGGTCATTGTGTGATATTGCCCTTAAGCTGCTATTGCTGCCGGACGGTGGATGTCACCAAGCAACCGTACTGGATCATAGTCCTCATCTTTTAGTTGCAAGGGCGAAAAACACCCGAATTAACTTGCAGCATAGCGTAATGAGCGATTGTTTTTTCTTCAGCGGATTCTCTTTGCGGCTCGTGTAATAGCCGTGGATTTCTCCGAATTCTTGATTGGTTGCTACCACGGGCAGAATGGCTCGGAATAGCAGTGCCCGTAGGCGATGCCTGCCACGTTTGCTGATCCCGCTTTGTCCCCGGTGTTTACCGGAGCTGTTTTCGCGAATCGCCAATCCAGCCAGTTTCTGAATCTGTTTTGGAGACTGAAAACGTCCCAAATCTCCAACCTCGGCAAAGAAACCAGCGATGGTGAGTAGTCCAATTCCCTTGATGGCGAGCAGCTTCTGAACCGCCGGAATCTGCTCGCACAGTTCTTCTACAAGAGCCATAACGCTGTCATATTGCGTATGCTTGGCATGATAGTCCTCCAGAAGTAGCCGAATCTCCATGCGAGCAGCGATGCTGCCTTCGGTGCAGCCCATGCTGTGTTTTGCCGTTTCATACAGAGTCTGTGCTCTTTTCATTCCAACGGCCCGCAGCTTGTTTGTACGCCATAGCTGGTTGATTCCTTCTGCTCCTGTCTTGACGACATCTACGGGCAATGGGGCACTGCCCAGCACCAACAGGCTGCTCTGTGCTTTGAAATCCCCAAATACCTCGTGATATTCAGGAAAGTAAATCTTGAGCCAGCGCTCAATTCGGTTCTGGATTGCCACTAACTCCCGTACGATTCGCTCACGGCAGTTCATGGCGATACGCAGTTCCGCGTACACGCCTTCCGGAATATATGGAACGTGATATCTTCCATCGATGACCAGCTTGGCGATGGTTTTGGGGTCTTTGCTGTCCGTCTTGCTCGGATGATTGTCGTCCAGCTCCTTGCATTGCTTGACGTGGTATGGATTGACCAGTACGAGCCTGATACCTTGATCTCTCAGATATGACGCCAGGCTAAACCAGTAATGTCCTGTGGGCTCTGCGCCTACCATAATATTGCTCTGTGCGGTCTCTCCAGATAAGCTTTTGATCCATGCCTGAAACTGTCCAAATCCTTCTCCGTTGTTTGCGAAACGAAACACACGACCAAGCTCCACGCCTCGCCAGTTAAATGCTCTGGCATAATGCGTTTCGCTGCCGATGTCCACACCGATGACGATTGTTTCTGTTGTAACTTGACTTATCTTCTCATTCTGGGTAAAATTCATTTTGACGACCTCCGTTGTTTTTGAGTTTGGATTTCATCTGGCCAGATTTCATCCTCTCAATCCTAACCGGAGGTTGTCTTTTTTGCAATTCCCGTTTTTACCCCTTACAGGAATGCTCCTTGGTAAAGTTTCATATTTATAGTATTTGTTCCAATACTGCCCGGTTTTCGCTATTTATATCATCCTTGTACTCCTTTGAGCAAAAACATATTATTATTTGGTATGGATCCCCCAGATTCTTTTTTCATCTTTATCAGCCATTATTTCCGCTTCCCTTATTCAACAGCAAGTGCCTTAAATACTGCATCCTCCGCAGTGGAAATATACGGGTTCAACCCACTAACATTTTGAACTCTATCCAGTAGTCCATGTTTATTTTTACGTCTCTTCTATTCTAAAATGTTTGAGAGCTTCTATTATAGCTTGCTCCTTTTCTGGTGGGCATTGTGGAACTTTTGCATCTTCTGACTTTGGAAGATTGTGGTTTTTTCCAACCTCCCAACGAACAAATTGCGTATAAGCCGAGCTGCTCATTGTTGTTAAAATATATAATTCAATTAACTACAAGCACTCAAAAAAGTTCTTCTTCAAATTATATCATAATTTTACAAATAATCAACAAAACCCCTGTATCTTATCAAGCGTATCGTTATCAAGTAAACAAACTCGTAAAACTTTTAAACTACAAATTTTTCATAAAACACCACAGCTACTGAAAAATCAAATATACGGTTTCTTGAAAAATAAAAAAATGGTAGAGAACCGGTAGAGAATTTCTGTTTTTTGTCATAAGATAAGATTTTTGATAAAATGTAGTGATTTTTTATCCTCAACTTTATATAGCAAATCGTCACGTATTTGTGACGAAAGCAAAAGAAAACCCTACACATTTGTGTAGGGTTTTCTTGGTGCCGCTGGCCGGACTCGAACCGGCACGGTATATTCTACCGAGGGATTTTAAGTCCCTTGTGTCTACCGATTTCACCACAGCGGCATTTAATAACTGTATTATACAGTATATCATTTAAAAAAAATATTGTCAATTAAAATATATTCTTAAATTTCAATTTGAAAAATATGACTGATTTTAATAGATTCCTGCACGATTTGACTATCTTGTAAGCATTCCCAATACTGTTGTGTAATTTTTATATTCCCATGTCCCATAGGGCGAGATAGGGGATAGACATCAATCTCATTCGTTTTACTTCTGCATCAGAAAGGGTCTTAATGATGGTTTTCGCCTCTCGCATCCATCGCAGCTTTAAAACAGGATTGGTGGTCAAATAGTCCTTGCTCGCAAGATATTTGAAAAAGGAGCAATAGTTTTTTTTCGCCCCTTGTTTTGCTGATATGCCATAAAAGCTTTTAAGTGCGCCGATGCAATTGCCTCTATAGCTTTGAGACCGTGCTCCTGCTTCAAATAGTTGATAAGATACTCGATTCCAATGCGGTAGCCTTTGACGGTTTTCCATATGTACTTGCGCATTTAGCAGTCATACAGGAGCTTGTGCAACGCTTCGTCCAGTACCATAAAACCCTTTTAGTATGCACGAAATACATACTAAAAGGGTTTTCATAATGCAATGCTTTCTGATTCCCATAACGCATACAACACAATCGGGTGGTATGTCATAACGCAGCACAGATTCCATTATCTAAGAGCCTATCCAAAATGTCTACAAACCATTATAGCATAAGGGATTTCGATGCTTTTACTCCTCATTCTCCCAGTTATGCCACACATTTTGCACATCGTCATTGTCCTCAAGGTTGTCGAGCAACTTGCGCATTTGCGCCATGTCTTCGGGTGTTTCGAGAGTTACGAAGTTCTGCGGCACCATTTCGAGTTCTGCGGCGGCAAAGGTCAAGCCGGCAGCTTCCAGTGCTTCCCGAACGGTACCAAAATCCTCTGGTGTGGTATAAATCTGGAAGCTGGATTCATCCGCTTGAAAATCCTCCGCACCAGAATCGAGGGCGGTCATCATGGTTTCATCCTCATCCTGCCCTTCATTTTCGATGACAAGAACGCCTTTGCGGTCAAATTGCCAGCCGACGCAGCCAGTCGCACCCATACCTGCGCCGTATTTGTCAAGCAAATGACGCACATCAGCGGCAGTACGATTGCGGTTATCTGTCAGTGTTTCTACAATCACAGCAACGCCGGAAGGACCATAGCCTTCATAGGTGATGGAATCATAGGACACCGCACCGCCTGCTCCAGAAAATTTATCGAGCAGACGCTTGATGTTGTCGTTTGGCATGTTGTTCGCCTTTGCCTTGGCAATGACATCACGCAGACGGCTGTTGTTATCAGGGTTTGCAGAACCGCCCTCTTTGGCAGCAGTCGCCATTTCACGACCGATTTTTGTGAAAATTTTTGCCTTTTTGGCATCGTTAGCGCCTTTGCGCTTGGCAATGTTATTCCACTTGGAATGTCCTGACATATGTCAAATCTCCTTTTTATTTGAGTTTTCAATAAAATTCGTGTACCAAAAGTGTATCAAATTTTTGCAGCTCCTGCAAGCATACATGCAGAAATTGTGCCACGCCGTGTTTTTGTCGGTATAATTGCGCCATCAGCCGTGCATACTATGCTCACAGAAAGAAGTGAGGTGAGTTTAAAATGTTTGCAAAGGATTATAACCAGTATAAGCAGAACAATGGCACCAACAATGCCAATACCAATGCAAATGCAAGCGATGTGGGCAGCGGTGCTGGACAGGCACAGCAGAAAACCACACAGGCAGGCAAGCAAAATGCCCAGAACAAGGGACAGGCAACCGACTGCCGATAAGCGCACTGAATTGCAAAAGCAGAGATTTCTGGACTAAGACGGCTTAGCGCAGAATCTCCGAATAGAAGTGGAGTCGTAGCGGAAAATGATTTTGCGCTGCGATTCCACTTGCTTTTTTATGCTTCTGGATGTACAATGGCATCATATAGTTCGTTGATGCGGTCATACGCACCGGACAAATACAGAAAGCCGAACACCGCTTCCACAGCGGTCGCTTGCGCATATTCCCCTGGAGTGCAGGATTTCGGCACGCTGCCGGGTTTTGCATTGCGTGCACGGCGGAATACAGCGGCTTCTGTTTCTGTCAAGCGTGGCAGCAGGATTTGGGCGGCTTGCGCCTGTGCCTGTGCACATACGCGGCGGACGGTTTGCGCATGCAGATTTTTGGCGGTTTGTGTGCCTTGTTCTGCCAGCAGCAAGCGGGTCATCAGTTCATACACCGCATCCCCGACATGCGCCAGCGCAAGCGAACTCATTTGCCGCAGGGCACGGTCGGGCATGGGCGAGCGTAAATAGTCTTGCATGTGTTATCCTCTCGTTCTGATGCATCGCAGCGCACCACCTGTGTGTGTTCTGCGATTGAAATTCTTTATCAAATATGATAAAATTATACTGCAAAACGATGTTGTATGTAAAGTCCTATATGGCTTGTTTTTTTCGGAAGGAGTACTTGTTTATGGCAATCATCCATTTAACGAAGCAAAATTTTGAAGAAGAGATTCAGAATGCCACCGTGCCGGTGCTGGTAGATTTCTGGGCGGTGTGGTGTGGCCCCTGCAAAATGCTGGGTCCGATTTTGGAAGAAATCGACCGTGAGCATGCAGACCGTGTGAAAATTTGCAAAATCAATGTCGATGAACAGCCGGAATTGGCGGCGAAATATGGAATCATGAGCATCCCGACGCTTTTCGTCTTTCAAAATGGTGAAAAGATTCATCAAATGGTCGGATTACACAGCATGGCAGATATTTTAAAAATCCTGCCGCAGTGAGTTTCACAGAACATACAAAACGGCAGGACAGGGGGATGCTCTGTTCTGCCGTTTTGTCTTCCGAGCGGTTTTTTAGAGAGAGAAAGGAACGGTTATGCAAAAGCGCATTTCAAAGATTTTGGCAAGCTGCACCATTTTGCTGTCCATGCTGCCGCTTTCAGCAGTTGCGGCAATGGACAATTTCAAAGCGCAGCGGTCATGCAACGAAACATTTGATGATGTGTCTGCAACGGCATGGTATGCAGAGAGCATCAAAGAAGTATACGAACTGGGGCTGATGAACGGCAAAAGCACCTGCCAATTCGTGCCCAATGGAAACATCACCCTGGCAGAAACGATTGCACTGGCGGCACGCATGCATGCGACCTATCATGGGAATAAAATTTATTTGACCGAGGGCGCATGGTATGCCTCTTACATCCAGTATGCCTTGCACAACGAGATGATTGCTGCCACAGACATCGACCTGCAAGACCCAACCGAACAGATTCCACGGGATCTGTTTGCGCAGATTTTATATACCGCACTGCCGGCATCGGAATATGCTGCCATCAATACCATTACAGACGGAGCCATTTCGGATGTTTCCGCACAGGCGAGCGATGGAAAAATCATTTATGCACTGTATGCCGCTGGGATTTTGCGCGGGGATGCGGATGGACGGTTTTTGCCGACATCGTTCATTACACGTGCGCAAGGGGCGGCGATTTTAGCGAGAATGGTAGATGCGTCTCAGCGGCAGCATTTTGTGCTGACACCGGCAGACGATGCAGAACAAGTGGCCGATGTGCAGGACGATACCCTGCTGCAGACAGCAGAATGAATCACCGAGGAAAGAATGCGGAACGTTGCAGCCTGTTTTGTCTCAAAAAATGGAACGGATGCGCCGATGATAGACTGCGAAAAAAATTCTATTTTTGTAAATGAAAATTGACGTATAGAGCCAAAAAACCGTGCGATATGCACGGTTTTTTGGTTGCAAAATCACACAAAAAGACTTTGACAGATGTTCGGCAATCTGCAAAAACACATCGAAAAAATCTGTGCAAGTTCACCTGTTTCAAAATGAAACAGGTCTTTTTTTCGGAAAGTTGCATAGGGTATAGAGGTTATAATTGTGCAAAGTATTTGTTTTCATATGTCAAGACAGGTAAATCTTGTTGGTTTACAGAAAGCGAATTTGTAGGAAGTGGAAAAGTCAAATGGAATGGAAGAAATTTGTTGAAAAAAGGAAGAATTCTTGATAAAATAGAAGCAGTACAATCCTGCACCAAAATGCGTATAATCAATCATATAGCATCCCTGCAGTTCTTCAGACGAGAGATTCAACCATTTTTATTGTGAAAAAAGAACATGGCGCAATGAAATGAGAGAATAGATAGAGACGTCAACACAAACTTGTAGTAGGAGGGAATGGTAATGATGAAAAATTTGAAGCTGCGCGCAAAATTGATGGTTAGTTTTGGGATTATTTTGCTGGTCTTACTGGGAAGTGCCGTCATTTCCGTGGTCAATATGATGGTCATGGCAAATCAAATTGAGACATATGCCGACAAAACCGTTCCCAATATCGACAGCGTGTGGGAAATTCGCCGTGATATGGTGTCCATCGAGCGGTATTTGCTGCTTGGCATTATCGACGCAAAGAATCATGAAAGTAGTGACGCAGTGGACCAAGCGGCGCAGGAGTGCGACAGTATGCGTGCCGTTTTAGCAAGCTATATCGACAATTCACGTGTTGATAGTACGATATTGAACCAACTCACTGCCAAGTTGGAGGAAACCCGTGTGCTGCGGGAGGACATCAGCGCGCTGGTGAAGCGGGGCGATGCTGACACGGCGTATGCGAAATTCGAGTCCGAGTATGAGCCGTTGTTTGACGAGGCGGGAGCGATTATCGTTGACATCACGCAGCTGCATAAGGATTGGGCAGCGGCACAAAGAGATACGGCACGTCGTGCGCTGTTCATCGGCATGGTGCTGTTGGGTGCGGCGGTCATTCTGGCGGTGTTGCTGACCTTGCTGACGATGACGGCGCTGCGTCGAGCAATTTTGAAGCCGGTTGATGAAATCGGCACAGCGGCAAAGGCACTTGCCGAGGGTGATTTGAGTGTGGAAATCACCTACACCAGTCAGGATGAATTTGGCGAGCTTGCCGCTTCCATGCAGTCTTTGATGGTGCGTGTTGTGGACATCATTCAGGATATTGATTCCAGTCTGCGTGAAATCGGAAATGGAAATTTCAAGCTGGATTTTGCAGCCAATGGCCTGTACATCGGCAATTTTTCCTCCATTGCAGACTCCCTGCATCACATCACCGAGCGGTTGTCTGCAACGCTTGAGCAGATTAACAAGGCATCCAATCAGGTGGCATTGGGCGCAGACCAAGTGTCCAACGGTGCGCAGGCGCTCAGCCAAGGTGCGACAGAGCAGGCAAGCTCGGTGGAAGAGCTGTCGGCTTCCATTTCTGAAATTGCATCGCAGGTCAAGCAAAATGCGCAGAGCGCAAGAAAAGCCAACGAGCGTGCAGAGCTTGCCGGCAGTGAATTGATTAGCAGCAATGAGCAAATGAAGCATATGGTCGATGCGATGAATCAAATCAATATGAAATCCTCAGAGATTTCCAAAATCATCAAGGTCATTGAAGATATTGCGTTCCAGACCAATATTTTGGCACTCAATGCGGCGGTCGAAGCGGCAAGAGCCGGTGCGGCGGGCAAAGGCTTTGCTGTGGTGGCGGACGAAGTACGCAATCTGGCAAGCAAATCGGCGCAGGCAGCGCAAAGCACCACGGCACTCATTGAAGAAACCTTGGTTGCTGTGGAAAATGGGTCGTCTCTTGCCAGCCAAACCGCACGGTCACTGGATGAAAGCGCAGAAGCCACGCAGGCAGCCGTGACCTTGATTGATGAAATCACGAGAGCTTCGGATTATCAGGCGCAGTCGATTGAGCAGGTCAATGTGGGCGTAGACCAGATTGCATCCGTGGTGCAGAACAACAGCGCAACCGCCGAAGAAAGTGCGGCGGCAAGCGAAGAATTGTCCGGACAGGCGCGGATGCTCAAGGAGTTGATTGGAAAATTCCGTCTGCGCAGCACAGAGGGCAGCTTTGGCTTGCCAGAGGACACGGCAGCGGTTGAATATCTGCCGGAAGCGGAGCATGACCACGCTGTCGGCGAGAATAAATACTAATCATGCTGAAATAATCGCAAATCATGCAAAAAAATCCAAAATGCCCTTGTGCGGTCAAGTGTTCGACACGCATAAGGGCATTTTTTCGTGCTTATTCCATCATGCACAAAGTTCTTCGGATTTTGTGTGCTGCGTAAGCGAGCGCATGCCAAGATAAAATCCAACTGCGGTGATGGCAGAGGAAAGGGCATCGGCGAAGGGTGCGGCATGCAAGATGCCTGTCAGCCCCCAAATGCGTGAAAAAATCAAAATCGCAGGAATCAAAAACAGCACTTGCCGTGTCAGGGTCAATATCATGGCAGACGTTGTTTTTCCAACCGCTTGGAAATAGTTTGCGCCCAAGGCCTGGAATCCGATGAACGGCATGCACAAAAACCACGCCTGTATTGCAGAGCTGCCGAATTGCACCAAATCCGGCTCTTGGTTGAACAAAGAAACGATTTCGGTGGGGAATAGGCGTGTGAGCAGCCAGCCGATGCAGACGATAACGGTTGCAGAAATCATAGCAAGCTTCTCCACATCCTTGATGCGCTGATATTGCTTGGCACCAAAGTTGAAGCTGACAATCGGCTGCACGCCCTGCATCAATCCAATGATGGGCATGAGCAAAATCGTCTGCACGCTGTTGATGATACCCATGCCGGAAATGGCAATATCGCCGCCATAGGCAAACAAACTGCGGTTTAACACAATGTTCAGCAGGCTATTGGAAACCTGCATCAAAAATCCGGGCAGTCCCAGCCCTGCAATGCGCTGCGCAACGGCACGGTGCAGCCGCATGTGGTGCAGGCGAAGCCGATGTGCGGTGCGGTCGGATAAGAAATACGATAAAATCCAAATGGTAGACACGCATTGTGATAAAATCGTGGCGAGGGCAGCACCTGCCATGCCCATTTTAAAGACATAAATAAACACGGGGTCGAGCAGGATATTGGTGCCTGCGCCCACAAACATCGTAACCATGGCGAGCTTTGGTTGTCCATCGGCACGCAAAAAGCTGTTCATGCCCATGCTGACCACCTGAAAAACAGCACCGAAAAAAATGACTCGCATATATGAAATGGAATAGGGCAGCACCGCCTCACTGGCGCCGAACAGCCGCAGCAGCGGGGAAAGGAAAATCTGTCCGAGAATCAAAAACAGCACACCGCTGATGAGCAACAGCGTGAACGCATTGCCCAGTGCGAGGTCGGCTTCCTCCCATTCCTTGGCACCCAATTTGATGGAAAACAGCGTTGCACCGCCCACACCAAACAGAATGCCGATGGACAGCAGAATCACCATGATGGGAAATCCAATTGTGATGCCGGCAAGTCCATTTGAACCCAAATCCGGCGCATTTCCGATGAAAATACGGTCTACAATGTTGTATAGTGCGTTCACCACCATCCCGATGATGGCAGGCAAAGAAAATTTCACCAGTAGGCGCGAAACCTTCTCCGTTCCTAAAATATTTGCCTCGTTCATTCTGCATTCCTCCAAATGTTGTGCCAGTCTGTGGTTTCCATCTTTTCCACCATTTGTTCCAAAACATGAAACATCGTGTCAACAGACTGCGCATCCAACCCTTCCGTCAAAAACTGAGTCCACTGCTGCAGTCGTGCTTGCACCACGGTTCGCTGCTGCTCCCCCAATTCCGTCAGGAAAATTTTGTTGGCTCTGCGGTCTGCTTCGTCTTTTTCCTTGCGCAGAAAACCTTTTTTGAGGAGCGACTGCACAGCACGTGCGGTTGCCGCCTTGTCGATGAGCAGATAGGCAGACAACGCCTCTTGTGAGATGCCTGCTGTGGTGTCATTCCGAAAGAAATAGAGCAAAAAAGGCAGCTCTGAAGCCGTGATTTGTGCGGATTTTAGCGCACAATTTAAATATACTTGATTTTTTCGATATAGAATGGATACCAATCGCCCAACACTTTTTTGCATGGTGCACCTCCGCTGGATAGTTGTTTCGTCAACTATAGTACACCTGCATAGTTGTTGTGTCAACTATTTTTTCGACAAAGAAAATTGAAATGCGTCATGCTTGAAGCGGCGGTGCGCCTGCGGTATAATAGAAAGCATCAGCATGCTACACAGCACTTTCAAAAGAAAAACACACAAATAACAAGAACAAACGCTATACTAAAAGGCATCTTGGATACAACGCAAAAACAATAGATGGACTGGGGATAAGGAGTATAACAGCATGGGAACGATTTTGTTGGCAGATGACGAGGCGAGAATTCGCCGTTTGGTTTCGGATTTTTTGCGTCGGGATGGCAATACCATCGTGGAGGCGGCAGACGGCACACAGGCGCTGGAGCTGCTCGACCAAAAGCGTGCGCAGTTTGATTTGGTGATATTGGATGTGATGATGCCGGGGGCAGACGGATTTTCCGTGCTGCAATACATTCGGGAAACCGAGGGCGAGAAACGTCTGCCCGTCATGATGCTGACCGCACGTGCGGAAGAAACCGACGAAGTATTTGGGCTGACCCGTGGTGCGGATGATTATATTACAAAGCCGTTTTCGCCCTTGGTGCTTGCCGCACGAGTGAAGGCACTGCTCGGACGCTATGGACGGGAGGAGCGTGTGGTTTCCAACTTTGGCCCGCTGACCATCGATGAAATGCGCAGAGAGGTGCGCATTGAGAATGTGCCGTGTGAGCTGACCCCTAAGGAATATGAACTGCTGGTGTATTTCAAAAACAACAAAAGCATTGCCTTGTCGCGGGAAAGCATCCTCAATTCGGTGTGGGGTTATGATTATTTCGGCGATTTGCGCACGGTGGATACCCATGTGAAAAAGCTGCGTGCTAAGCTGGGTGAATGCGGCGCCATGGTGGAAACGGTACGTGGCTACGGCTATCGATTTGAGGCAAAGGAATGAAAATATCCATCAAACACAAGCTGTTCGTTGCCATTTGCGGCATTGCGGTCGCTTTTGTGGGCATTATGATGGTTCTCAATCTGTTTTGCTACAAGCAGTATTACTTATATGAACGCCGCCATGCGTTGGTAGATTTGTATGAAGACATCAATGCGCAGTACACTGGGAATATTTCGGACATCACCAGCACTCTGGAGCAGATGGAAAACCGCACCGCTGTGCGCATGTCTATTCTGGATGCCACGGGGCAGATGACCTATGATTCGTTCTATCGAGAGCATCGAGAGGGCAGTTCCGGATGGGAACCCAAACAGATAGACCCCGATGTAAAAGATTTACTGGTTGCCAAAGCAGTGCTGGAAAATGCGGATGCGGAAGAGTTGCAGCGTAAGGGCTACACCGTGCTGCTCAGTCGGCTGAATCTGATGGATGAGTTTGATTTGACACCGAACAATGCCCATATGAATGCGCCGGATGAGGAGTTTTTGTGTTTGGTGGCAACCCTGCAAGCCACCGATGAACTGCTGATTATGCGCCTGCCGATGGCATATATGGAGCAAAACACCTCGTTTAACAGCACATTTCTGCTGATTGCAGGGTTGGCAACGCTGCTCTTGTGCATGGGCATGGCATATTTCCTGTCACGGCATTTTGTAAAACCGCTCATCGAAATTGAGGAAGTGGCAACCGCTATGGCAGATTTAAATTTCAAGAAAAATTATACGGGCAATGCTACTGATGAAATTGGGCGCTTGGGGCAGAGCATCAACCGCTTGAGTGCGCATTTGGCAACCGCTATTTCCGATTTGCAGCAAACCAATGAAGAATTGGCGCATGAAATCGAAGAAAAAGAGCGCATCGACAGCATGCGGCGGGAATTTATCGTCAATGTGTCGCACGAACTCAAAACACCGATTGCCTTGATTCAAGGCTATGCCGAGGGTCTGCGGGTCGGCGTGATGGATAACGAAGATGATCGAGAGTATTATTGCGGCATCATTGTGGATGAAGCGCATCGCATGAATCATTTGGTCATGCAGTTGCTGGGACTTTCCAAGCTGGAGCTGGGCAATGATTTGCCGGAGCCGACCGAAGTGGAGATGCACGGGCTGTGCATGACGGTGGTGCACAAATTGTCCGTTCTGCAAGAGGAACGGCAGCAAACCATTTCCTACGAACAGTGCAGCGGTATTTTTCATGTCGATTACGAGATGATGGAGCAGGTTATCACCAATTATCTGTCCAATGCCATTCGGTACACGCCGCTAGGCGGAAAAATCACGCTGTTTACACGGGAGCAGGCGAACGGGGCGATGTGCCTGTGCGTAGACAACGAAGGCGAAGCGATTGCATCAGAAGACCTGAGCTTGATTTTTGAAAAATTTTATCGCACAGACAAAGCACGTTCCCGTGAATCGGGCGGCACAGGCATTGGACTATCTATCGTCCGTGCCATTGCAGAGGCGCACGGCGGCACTTGCGGTGCGGAAAATATCGAAAACGGCGTACGGTTTTGGTTTTGCCTTCCCCCTGCGCCCCTACAACTGGATACGTAATAGCAACAAAAACCCGCTCGATACAAGCTGTATCGAGCGGGTTTTTCGCACCATCGTGCGCATTAAATTGCCTGCAAATGCTTGAGGGAAAAATCCATGACGGGTGCGCCATAGGTCAGTGCACCGCAGGAAACAAAATCCACGCCCAACGCACCGATTTCGCACAGGCGTTCACGGGTGACATTGCCGGACACCTCGGTCTGTGCCCGTCCGTCAATCAGGCGCAGGGCTTCCTGCATGGTTGCGGTGTCCATGTTGTCGAGCATGATGATGTCCGCACCTGCGGCAACTGCTTCCTGCACCATGGCGAGGGTTTCGACCTCCACCTCAATTTTGCGGACAAAGGGCGCATAGGCTTTTGCAAGCGCAATGGCACGGGTCACGCTGCCCGCCGCATCGATGTGATTGTCCTTGAGCAAAACGCCATCGGACAGATTATAGCGGTGGTTGGTGCCGCCGCCAATGGCAACCGCATATTTTTCAAAGGGACGCATGTTTGGGGTGGTTTTGCGGGTGTCGAGCAGCTTGGTGGCATAGGGTGCCAGCACCTCGGCGTAGGTACGGGTGTGGGTGGCGATGCCGCTCATGCGCTGCAAATAATTGAGTGCGACACGTTCGCCCGACAACAGCACGCGAATATCACCAAGGACCGTGCCGATTTTCGTGCCGTTTGTCACCTTGTCGCCGTCTTGATAGGTGGTTTCAAAGGTGGTGGCAGCGTCCAGCAGCTGAAACACCCGATGGAATACGGATAAACCGCACAGCATCCCATCCTGCTTGCACAAAAGGTCAACCCGTCCACGGGTGGCTTGCGGCATGACGGCGTTGGTGGTCACATCCTCGCTGGTGATGTCCTCCTGCAGGGCGCTTTGCAGATAGCGGTCAATGCTGACCGGCAGCATGGCACCATTTCGCATAAAACAGTTCATCCTTTCGTTTAATCTCTTGCAGCAGCAGCAGGCGATTTTGTGCATGCCATGCCGCAAGATTGGCATAGGGGGTCAAATCGACCGCAACAGGGGCAGTTTCGGTCGAAAATGGTGTTTCAAGAATGTCACGGGCGGCATATTCTGCAAAAACCAGGCTTTCCAACAGAGAATTGCTCGCCAGACGATTGGCACCATGCACCCCGTTGCAGGCGGTTTCGCCGACGGCATACAGATGCGGCAGACTGGTTCTGCCATGGGTATCGGTTTGAATGCCGCCCATCAAATAATGCTGGGCAGGCGTAACGGGCACCAAATCACAGGTCGGGTCATAGCCTTCTTCCAGACAGCGGGCATAAATATTGGGGAAATGGTTCAAAATTTCCGCACGACTGATGCCGTGAAAGCTCAAATACACGTGGTCAGTGTTGCATTTGCGCATTTCTTCGTAAATGGCGGCGGTCACCACGTCCCGTGGCAGCAGTTCATCCACAAATCGCTCATGCCGTTCATTGAGCAGGGTTGCGCCCTCGCCGCGCACCGATTCGGAAATCAAAAATCGCCGTCCGGCTTTTTTGGAATACAGCACCGTGGGATGGATTTGGATATAATGCAGGTTTTCCAGCGCAATGTTATGCCGCAGGGCAAGGGCGAAGCTGTCGCCGGTGATGTGTGGATAATTGGTAGAGCTTTGAAATAACCCGCCAATGCCGCCCGTGGCAAGCACCACGTGGTGCGCCGTGCGCAGGGAAACCATGCCCTGTGCGTCTGCCGCCACAATGCCGCGGCAATGCCCGTCAATTCGAATGAGGTCGAGCATGGCGGTGTCCTCGGCAATGGTGATGTTGGGGCGTTCCAGCACACGGTCGAGCAGACGGCACACGATTTCCTTACCGGTCACATCCTGATGGTGCAGAATGCGAAAGGCGGAGTGTCCGCCCTCACGGGTGTAGGCGATTGCGCCGCTTGGTGTACGGTCAAAGGCAACGCCATAGCCCACTAGACGGTCGATAATGCCAGCGGATGCACGAATCATGGCATCCACAGCCTGTGGATTGTTTTCGTAGCGTCCGGCTTTCATTGTGTCGGCAAAATAGGCGTCATAGTCTGCGGCATCCCGCAGCGCAGAGATACCGCCCTGTGCCAAATACGAATCGCTCCGGTCTTTTTTGTCCTTGGTCAGCATCAAAATGCGGCAGTCAGACGGCAGAGAAAGTGCCGTGAACAGTCCGGAAACGCCCGTGCCGACAATGATAACGTCATAGAGCGGCTGCTTCATTTGCATTCATCTCCTATTTGGCAAGCTCCAGCATTTTGGAAAGCGGTGCCTGCGCCCGCAGACGCTGCGCCTCGGTCAAAGTGACCGCAGGGGACAGTGTGCGCAGGCAAGACACGATTTTTTCCAAGGTGATTTTTTTCATATCGGGGCAGATTTGCTGTGATTTGATGGTATAGAACTGCTTGTTTGGATTCTTTTGCTGCAATTCATACAAAACACCGCTTTCTGTGGCGATGAGAAAGGCGGTTTCCGCATGCTCAGTGGCATATTGGATGATGCCTGAGGTGCTGCCGATATAGTCCGCATGGCGCAGGACGGCGGCGGTGCATTCGGGGTGGGCAAGCAGCGGTGCCGCGGGATGGTCAAGCTTGGCTTGCAGCACATCCGGTTCGGTGATTTCGGTGTGCACGGGACAAAAGCCATCGTTGAAGATAAAGTGTTTTTCAGGCAGCTTTGCGGCAATGTGCCGTCCCAAATGTTCGTCTGGAATGAAGAAAATGGTGGGGTTTGGCAGTGCACGCACAATTTGCAGCGCATTGGCACTGGTCACGCAAACGTCCGCATGTTCCTTGATTGCGGCGGTGGAATTGATATAGCAAACCACGGCGGCTTCGGGATGCGTCTGGCGCACTTTGGCGATGGTTTCGGGTGTCACCATGTGCGCCATGGGGCAGTCTGCGGCAGCATCGGGCAGCAGGATGGTTTTTGCAGGATTTAAAATTTTCGCACTTTCGCCCATAAAGCGCACGCCTGCGATGCACAGCGTTTTTTGCGGAATCTGTGTGGCAAGGCGACTGAGATAATATGAATCGCCGACATAATCGGCAACCGCCTGCACCTCGTCCGGCACATAGTAGTGCGCTAAGATGGCGGCGTCATGCTCTTTTTTTAAACGCAGAATTTCTTGTGTATCAGCAGCAGTGTTCATTGCATATCGCTCCTTTTGCGGCAGGGTGATGAGGATGTATCCCTTGTACTATGCCACTAAAACAGAAATATGTCAAGTCATGTGTCATGACATATTTTTTGAAATGCAGAGAATGAAATCCTATCGACATAAACGCACAAGGGTACGGCAGGCAAAAAAGAAGCGAAATCTGCAATCAAATGGGTTTTTGAAGTACAGATTTCGCATCAAAGCATCAGGTATTCGTATCATCGGAAGGGTCAGGCGGTGCGGCAAGTGTGGAGCACGCAGATTCCATACCTTGCATCACATTTTGGTGAAAATCGTGGCGTTCTGCTTCGGTCATATGGCGCATCACGGCTTGGAAAAAGGCAGAGAAATCCTCGGCGTTTTGGATGGTACACGGGTCTTGCAGAGGGTTTTTGTGCAGAAAATCCTGTTGCACGGCTGCAAAAATACGGCACAGCACTTGATTGTGCAGCTGCTGCACGGCCTGCAAATGGGAGAATATCGCACGATAGGATTGCACAGTCGCTTCGGCATCCGTCTGCGGTGCGGAACGCCCTAGCAAATCATCCAGATTCACAAAAAAATAATCAGCAAGCAGGTGCAGCGTGGCAAGACTAGGCTCACGCTCCCCTCGTTCATACATATTGACACTGCTTTTGGACACACCGATGCGCTGCGCCAGTTCGTTTTGTGTGATATTTCGGCTGCAGCGCAGTTCTTTTAACCGAATGGAAAAATTTTTCATCCATGAAGCCTCCTGTAATTGCTTGGCGCAGACAACGGCTCGTCTGCAAAATCGACAGAACAGCGGAAAAAGTTCATCGCTTGAAACGGTGATATACGTATCTGCAGCATCAGGAAACCAAATGTTTGAAAAAGTAACGTTTCGCATCTGTTGAGAGATGTCTCAAAAAAAGGGGTGTGACAAAAATCATCTGCAAATAGGAATCTTCATCAGTATACGAAAAAAATGGATGTGTTGTCAATGTTATCCTGCACAAAATACGATGGAGAAATATGTAATATTTTGGAACAACCATTAATTGACATATGAGCACAAATAGTGCATTATTTTTAGTGAAGAGCACAAATAGTGATGTAAGAGTGGCATTGCTTCGCATAGAGTCGGTTGTTTATCGTGCTGCAGACCGCTGCGTCTGCCATGCGTGGGAGAAAAAAACCGCTGTGTGCAGGGGAACAACATCTGCAAACAAACCATCGCTGTTTTTTTGACAAGAAATCTAAAAAAGAAGCGAGGGTTTGTTTATGGAGTGCGTACGCGCAACAGAGAATCCCATGCTCATCCGGCACATTATGCAGGTGGCAGCGGGGGAGTATTTTTTGCTTTGGGGGCGTGCCTATCGACGGCAAAGCACCTATCAAGAAGGGGACACGGTGCTGTATCTGTGCGAAGCCGAACGCCTGCATTTGGGGCAGGGCGGTGCGGTGCTACAAAATGGAAAAATGGTGACCACCCATTATCGTGGTCTGCGCTATGCGCACGTGGACACCCGAGAATACAGCGTGACGGAGTACCATGCGGATGGAACCTGCAATGGGCTGATGGAATATGCCGTGCTGCGCAACGAACTTGCGCCGGATACGGTCTGCACGCCGCTCGGTGTGCAGTTGGCTTAGCGCTCGCAAAAAAATCCCCCGACGCACCAAACCAGTTCGTGCCCTGCGGCAGGAAAAAGGTGTGCTTCGGGGAATTTGTCGTGTCTGCGGTTATGCCTGCAGTTTATCCTTTGCCTTTTGCTCAAAGCGTTCGGTGGAAATGATTGCACGCTGGTGGGTACCTTGTCCAATCAGACCTGCTTCGTCATAAGCGGCGATGCGAAAGGTCAAAATCTTGCCGTTTGCGCTCATCTCGGTCAGTTCGCTTTCAAAGCGGACCTTCATGCCCAGCGGGGTTGCCGCTTCGTGGCTGGTGCTGACCTGCATGCCGACCGTGGTTTTGCCCTCGCCGACAAATGGCTGCACGCTTTGTGCGGCGCAGTATTCCATACCTGCAATCATCATAGGGGTTGCAAACACCGCAACCAAACCGCTGCCGACCTTGTTGGCAAGCAGCTCGTCTGTGACGGTCAGCTCATGGGAGCCTTTGATGCCGATTTCCATAGGGATAGTCCTCCAATTCGTTGTCCATTCTATAGATAAAGCGTATCGCACTTTGGCGGGGTTGTCAATCCTTTGGGTGTGGATTTCGGCGGTTTTCTGCAAGCGGCAGGCATGCGTCCAAACAGGAGAAATTACATTTTATGCTCCTCACAAAATTGGCGCAAATCGTCCGCCGGTTCGCCTGCGGCGGGGGTTTCGGAGAACATCCATTCCCGCCAAAGCGCATTGGCATCATTTTGTGGAATTTCCGGCAGCTGTGCCAATTCCCGTGCTTTTACAGCGGCGTTTGTGTCTGTATCTGCTTTTTGTGCGTAAATATCTGGTTTTTTCAAAAAAATACCCTCCT
Source organism: Intestinibacillus sp. (assembly GCA_963663775.1). Classification (GTDB taxonomy): domain Bacteria; phylum Bacillota; class Clostridia; order Oscillospirales; family Butyricicoccaceae. The sequence continues at coordinate 1,513,043 of OY760624.1, forward strand.
ATCGGTTTATAAAATCAAAAATGTTGCTGTGCATAAAGAAAGGGTGTGTAAAAAAAGCAGAAACATACGCAGAAAAAATCAAGGAAATGGGCGTTTCAAGCTTGCCCAAACAAACAAATTTTGATAAAATAAAGAAATGAAATATTAAATTAGTGGGAGACGAAAATTATGATAAATCCTACCGTTACAATCGAAATGGAAAACGGCGCAAAGATTTGTGCAGAACTGTATCCGGAGATTGCCCCCAATACGGTGCGCAACTTCATTTCTCTGATACAAAAGGGCTTTTATGATGGTGTCATCTTCCATCGTGTCATTCCCGGCTTCATGATTCAGGGCGGTGACCCGAACGGCACCGGCACCGGCGGCCCGGGGTATTGCATCCGCGGCGAATTTTCGGCAAACGGCGTGCAGAATGATTTGCAGCACAGCCGTGGTGTGCTGTCCATGGCACGCACCATGATTCTGGACTCCGCAGGCAGCCAGTTCTTTGTCATGACGAGCGATGCGCCGCATCTGGATGGCGAATATGCTGCGTTTGGCAAGGTGACGGAAGGCATGGAAGTCTGCGATGCCATTGTGGGTGCAAAAAGAGATTACAATGACCGTCCTCGTGAGGACCAGCGTATGAAATGCGTCACAGTCGATACCCATGGCGAAACCTATGACGCGCCGGAAACTTTATAATAAAAGAGGCGTAAAAATGGTATTTAACACAAGAGAAACCTTTATCGTGGCGACTACGGGCTGTATGAGCACCGAAATCGACAGCTTGGAATCGGTCATTGCAGGCAGTGAAGCCGGCGCAACCGGCTGCTTGATTGCGCTGGATATGACGGCGGACGGCATCGGCGTGCTGTGCAGCAACGGCGGATATATCCTGCCGGACGGCTCTTCCATTGCGCTGGAGGAAAACAGCTACGAAGAGGTGCGCCGTGTGCATCTCAAGGTTGTGACCATCGGACAGGCGATTGAACTGGCAAAGTCCATGGCGGGCAAGCTGGGCATTGAGCTGAAAAACACCATGCTGTGCGCCCAGACCAAGTTGGCACTCACGCATGCCGATTATGTGGATTCGACCTATTTTGTCGGCGTGCCGCTCAATGAAGCGTGCCGTTTGGCAAAAATACAGCCGCATCTGCACATTATGGCGGACATCACCGCACCGGTTGCCAACGAAGGCGGTTTGGTGCGTTCGGCGCAGGACAGCGGCTTGTTTGGTCTGCGTGTCAATCCGTCCGTGCTGACGCCAACATTGGTAGATGAAGCGCACCATGTGGGCCTTATGATTGCGACCATGGCAACCAGCGATGAGGCAATGATACAGCGTTTGATTGACATGCACGTGAATTTTCTGGAAACCAACGTGCCGGATGTTGCATACAACCTCCTGCCGAAGCCGGAAGAAGAAGGACAGCTGTCCATTTAAAACATGAAAAAAATCCATCACGCATGGATTTTGGGTGCAGGGGTTGCCTTGCACCGCAGAAAACAACGATGATGGCAGGGAATGACCGCGGCGGGCTGAATGCGTCCGTGGCGGTCGTTTCCTGTTTTCCGAAAGGTTTAGAAAAATGGCGGATTTATCCATACAAAACGTAACCAAATATTATGGCGACCGGCTGATTTTGGAAAACATCAGCTTTGACATCCAGCCGGGGGAAAAGGTCGCACTGCTCGGCGCAAATGGCACGGGCAAAACCACCCTGCTGCAAATCATCACGGGTAAACTGCCGCACGATGGCGGTCTGGTGGCGATTGGCACAGGGCGAACGGTCGGCGTGATTGACCAGATGCCAGACTTCGCACCCGACATCACCGTGGAGGAGGTTCTGCGGTCGGCATTTCGGGAGAGCGAAGAAATCATGCGGGCAATGACCGAACTGGAAGCCCAAATGCAGAAAAATGCGCACGATACAGGTCTTTTGAAACGCTATGGTGCACTGGGTCAGCGTCTGGAAATGCTGGGCGGCTATCAATATGATTTTGAGATTGACAAGGTTGCCAACGGTCTGGAAATTCCAAAGGCACAGCGGCAGCAGCGGTTTGCGCAGCTGTCGGGCGGCGAACAGACACGCATCAATCTGGCACGTATTATTTTGGAGCATACGGATATTTTGCTGCTGGACGAACCGACAAACCATTTGGATATGGGTGCGGTTGCGTGGCTCGGCGAATATCTGGAGCAGTATCGTGGCACGGTGCTGACCATTTCGCATGACCGTTGGTTTTTAGACAGATGTTGTGACCGCATCATCGAACTGCGGGAGCACCACTGTGATTTTTATGCAGGCTCTTATTCCTTTTATGCCGTCGAGCGGGAAAAGCGGTTTGAATTGCAGCTGGCACAGCATGAAAATGAACTGGCAGAAAAGCAGCGTCTGGAAGCCGTGTCCCGCAAGATGCATTCCCATGGCACGGAGCATTTGGCAAAGCGTGCGGCGTCCATTGATAAGCGTGTGGCTCGTATGCAGGTCACAGACCGTCCCAAACGGGAAAAAATGATGACCATGAGCTTCGGCGACCCGAATTATGAAACCGAAGAGGTTTTGAAAGTGCGGGAACTCACCAAAAGCTATGGGGATAGAACGATTTTTGCGGATATTTCATTCAATGTACGCAACGGCGAACGGGTTGCAATTTTGGGCGACAACGGCGCAGGCAAAACCACGCTGCTGCGGATTTTGCTTGGCGAAGAAACGGCGGACCATGGTGCAGTCAAAAAAGGCATGGGACTGCGCCCTGCGTATTTGCCGCAAAAGGTGCACTTTGCCAACGAAAACCGCAACTTGATTGATACCTTGATTTATGACAAGGATTTCAGCATGCAGACCGCCCGCACACGCCTTGGTGCGTTTCATTTTTCGGGCGAAACCCAAATGAAACTGGTGCGCAATCTATCGGGCGGGGAAAAAAGCCGTTTGCGCCTGTGCGAGCTGATGTATGACCCGCTCAATATGCTAGTGCTTGACGAACCGACCAACCATCTGGACATTTTGTCACGGGAATGGCTGGAAGAAGCGGTGGAAAGCTTCACGGGCACGCTGTTGTTTGTGTCCCATGACCGCTATTTTGTCGAGCGATTTGCGACCCGTGTCCTCTATCTGGGACAGGATGGTTTTTTTGATTACAGCGGGGGCTATCCCTCGTTTCTGCAATATCGGGAAACCCACCCTGCGACAACACAAACGTCTGCAAATACAGAAAAAACAGCAAAAAAAGAGCCGTTAACCGATAATATACCGCCAAAAAAAGCGGAAAAGCGCACGGGCGGCACCAAGATGCTGCAAAAACAGCTGAGTGCATTGGAGCGTGACATTGCCCGTCTAGAGGCGCAAAGTGCCCAGTTGGAAGAGCAGATGGCAGGGGCGGCAAGCGATGCCGAACAGCTGATGGCGTTGGCGGCGGAAAAAGAGGCATGCGACACGGCATTGCTGTCCAAAATGGAAGAATGGGAAACGGTATCGCTTGCCTTGGAAGATGCCACATGAGCGAGTTAAAATGGTGGAGCGGCATTGCATATGCGAGTCTTGCGCTGGGCATTCCCATGCTGTTTTGGGAGCCGGGACGCATCGGCGGCGTGTTTTTGCTGCTGCTGACATGCTGCTGCTTGGCAGAACGGCATTTCGTGGTGCGTAGTGCCAGCAGTCGCACTGCCAAATGGATTGCACGGGTGGGACGGCTGTTGTTTGCCGTGTTTTTGCTGTCCTTCGTCCTCGTGCAAGGTATGATTTGGCAGGGTATGGCGCAGGATGCGCAGGCGGAGGAAGCGGATGTACTCTTGGTGCTCGGTGCACGGGTGTATCCAGACGGCAACCCGTCCTTGACGCTTGCGGGTCGGTTGGATGCTGCGGCAGTGTTTTTGCAGACCCATCCGCAGACCATTGCCGTGCTGTGCGGCGGACAAGGCTCCAATGAGCCGTGCACCGAAGCGTCTGCCATGCGCACGTATCTGCTGGGGAAAGGCATTGCAGACGAACGTTTGCTGCTTGAGCAGGTATCGAATAACACCATCACAAACATTGCAAACGCCAAAGCACTGCTCGATATGCGTATGAAAACGTATCATACGGCGGTGATTTCCAGTGATTTTCATTTGGCACGTGCCAGAAGACTGCTGCTCCATGCAGGGCTTGACGCTTGGGCGATTCCTGCGCCAACGCCGTATTTGTTTCAGCGCATGGCACTGCGGGTGCGGGAGTATGGCTCGATTATGGGACTTGTGCTGACGGGAAGATGGTAGGAGGTATCAAACATGGAACATACAAAAATGCCATCGGCAGATGATACACGTGTGATGGCGCTGCTGCACGATTTGACAGACAATCAGCTCAACGATTTGCAGGCGGAAACGCTGTATAATGATATTGTGGTGCGGATTTTGCGTGTGCCGGCAGAATATCAGGTGGCGCTCGGCATGCAGATTGCCGAGGACAGTGCCCTGCCATTGACCACGCCGCAGGCAGAACGATTTGTCACCTGCGTGCTGTTTTGCCTGTGCTACAGCGATGACGCAGGCACACCGGGCTATCAGCTCGTGACACGGGAGCAGGTGACCCATTGGCATGGGCAGTTTGCGCCGTTTTTTGCCGGTCGCACGCAGGCACTCGAGCAGCTCATCACCGCCCTGCGTGCCTCTGGCACGATGCCCCAATAAAGGAGGAACCTTATGTTTGACAAGCTGGATGCCGTGGAAATACGGCTGGCAGAGCTGGAAAGCCGATTGTCGGCACCGGACTTATATGATGACCCCGACAATGCCGCAAAATTGCTGCGGGAACAGCGGGAAATTGAACCGATTGTGACCGCTTATCGGCAGTATAAAGCCGCAAAGCAGACCATTGCGGACGCAGAAGAAATGCTGTCCGACCCCGAACTGCGTGAAATGGCGCAGGAGGAATTGGCGCAGGCAAAGGCGGATGTTCTGCGGCTAGAGGATGAACTCAAGATTTTGCTGCTGCCCAAAGACCCGAATGACGGCAAAAACATCATGGTGGAAATCCGTGGCGGGGCGGGCGGCGAGGAAAGTGCGCTGTTTGCCAATTCGCTGTACCGTATGTACTGCCTGTATGCGGCGGCACGTGGCTGGACGGTCGAGGTACTCAGTGCCAATCCCACCGAACTGGGCGGCTACAAAGAAATTGTGTTCCAAATGGCAGGGGACAGCGTCTATTCACGGCTGAAATTTGAAAGCGGTGTCCATCGTGTCCAACGTGTGCCGGAAACCGAATCGCAGGGACGTGTCCACACCTCCACCACAACGGTGGCAGTTCTGCCGGAAGTAGAAGAAGTGGAATTTGCCATCAACCCGACCGATTTGAAGATTGATACCTATCGTTCCAGCGGTGCGGGCGGACAGCACATCAACAAAACCGAATCGGCCATTCGCATCACCCATCTGCCGACCGGCGTGGTTGTGGAATGTCAGGATGAGCGCAGCCAGTTCAAAAATAAGGAAAAGGCGATGCGTGTCCTGCGTACTCGCCTGTATGAAGCCGAGGTGGAGAAGCAGAATGCCGCCATCGCTGCTGACCGCAAAAGTCAGGTCGGCACAGGCGACCGCTCCGAGCGCATCCGCACCTATAACTATCCAGAAAATCGGGTGTCCGACCATCGCATTGGGTTGACGCTCTATAAACTCGACCGCTTTATGAACGGCGATTTGGATGAAATCATTGATGCATTGATTACGGCGGATACCGCAGCGAAATTGCAGGCACAAAATGAAGCATAATCAAAATACGGCAGACAGAGAAGGGATGCAAGTGAAAACCAAACGGCTCGACCCACAGAGCGATGCCACAGCACTTACGCAGGCGGCGGCATTGCTGCGAGATGGCGAAGTGGTGGCGATTCCCACCGAAACGGTCTATGGCTTGGGGGCAAATGCTTTCAGCCGTGCAGCAGTGCGCAAGATTTTTGCGGCAAAGGGACGTCCGCAGGACAATCCGCTGATTGTGCACATTGCGGATGTGGAACAGCTCGAAGAATTGTGCCCCAAGGTGCCGGAAGCGGCGATGAAGCTGGCACGCAATTTCTGGCCGGGTCCGCTGACCATTATTGTCCCCAAAAACGGACGCATTCCGGCGGAAACTTCGGCGGGACTGGATACCATCGGCATTCGTCTGCCGGCGCATCCTATTGCACGTGAAATCATCCGTCTGGCAGGTGTGCCGATTGCTGCCCCGTCCGCCAATCTATCGGGCAGACCCTCCACCACCACGGCACAACATGTGCTACGGGACATGGACGGCAAAATTGCGGCAGTGGTGGACGGCGGCGCGTGCACGGTGGGTCTGGAATCGACCATTGTGTCGCTGGCGGGTGACGTGCCAAGGCTGCTGCGCCCAGGCGGAGTGACGCTGGAGCAGCTGCGTGCGGTACTGGGAGCGGTTGAAGTAGATGAGGCACTGTACCGCACGGTAGACGATACTGTGCAGGTATCTGCCCCTGGCATGAAATATCGCCACTATGCGCCCAAAGCCACGGTTGTTGTAGTGGTGGGCACACCGCAGGACACGGCACATTATATTGCAGAGCAGGCGAAAGCGGGGGACGGCGTGCTGTGCTTTGATGAATATGCGGCGCAGTTTGCGGATTGTGTTGCGCATACCTTTGGCGCAAGTGCCAACCTCAAAGCGCAGGCACAGCAGGTGTTTGACCGCCTGCGTGCCTTTGATGAAACCGCCGTGCCCATCATCTATGCGCAGTGTCCGCAAGACGGCGGATTGGGGCTTGCCATTGGCAATCGCATCAAAAAAGCGGCAGGATTTCATGTGGTGCAGGTATAATTTTGTCGATAAAATCTTTTGAAAATACAAAAACCAGCTGATAACTATACACATTTTGCAGATACTACTGCAGTATTTTGCATCGGAAGTGGGATGAGAAAACATGCAGATTATTGGGCTCACCGGCGGGTCGGGCACAGGGAAAAGCACGGTTGGCAAACGTCTAGTGGCGCAGGGCGCAGGACATGTGGATGCCGACGCAGTCTATCGCACGCTGTGTGCGGAAAGTGCACCTATGCTGGCAGAATTACAGCAGGCGTTTGGCGGGGTTTTGACCGAAACGGGCACACTGAACCGCCCTGTCTTGGCAAAAATCGTCTTTGCAGACCCTGCACAATTGCAGCGGCTCAATGCCATCACCACGCCCTACATTCGCAAGGCATCCTTGGAGGCAATCCAAGCGCAAAGCGCATGCGGTATCGTGCTGTATGACGCACCGACCCTGTTTGAAACCGGTGCCGAGGTGCTGTGCAACGCCGTCATTGGAGTCATCGCACCCTATGAAGCACGCCTGCGGCGCATCATGGCACGGGACAAGCTCAGCCGCACGGCTGCCACGGCACGCATTGCTGCACAGCCAGACGATGCATTTTATCAAAAACGATGCACGTATCTCATCCAAAACGATGGGGATTTGCTCGGATTATATGCCCAAACAGACCAGATTTATCAGCAAATACAAAAACAGCGATGAGGACAGCCACTACGATAGGACAGAAAGGAAGATAAGCAAATGAGCGAACTTTTTTATGACAAAAACTCCGGATATGGACGATTGACAGCGGAACAGGAAACCGAAATGCACACCTATGCCGAGGGCTACAAGGCGTTTTTGAAAGTGGCAAAAACCGAGCGGGACGCCGTGACAGAACTGCGCCGTCAGGCAGAAGCACAGGGTTTTCGTGCCTATGAACGCCATATGCAGCTACATCCGGGCGATAAAATCTATCGTGTCAACCGTGAAAAAGGCATTCTGCTGGCAGTCATCGGGCAGCAGAACATGAACGAGGGCATGCGCCTGACAGCGGCACATTTGGATGCACCCCGCGTCGACATTCGCACGAATCCGCTGTATGAAGACACGGGCATGGCATATTTTAAGACGCATTATTATGGCGGCATCAAGAAATACCAGTGGCTGGCAATTCCGTTGGAGCTGCACGGCGTGGTTTGTGTCTGCGACAATGGCGAGGTGCGCAAGGTGGAAATCCATATCGGCAACAAGCCGGAAGACCCCCGTTTTGTGATTACAGACCTGCTGCCGCATCTGGCAAGCGAACAAATGGGCAAAAAAGCGACCGAAATCGTCAAGGGCGAAGCGATGAACCTGCTCGTTGGTATTCAGCCATCCAAGAGTGAGGACAGCGAATCCGACAAGGTGAAACTGGCGGTGATGGAGCATCTAAACCAAGCTTACGGCATGAAGGAAGTCGATTTTATTTCGGCGGAGCTGTCTGCTGTGCCGGCGTTTGACCCGTCCGACATCGGCTTTGACCGTGGCTTGATTGGCGGCTATGGACAGGACGACCGCTCCTGCTCCTATCCGGCGGCAACGGCATTGTTTGCGCTCGAAGGCACACCGACCCACACCGCTGTGGCATTGCTTGTGGACAAGGAAGAAATCGGTTCAGAGGGTGTGACGGGCATGCAGTCCCGCTTCTTTGACACCTTTATGGGGGATTTGTGCCGTGCACAGGGCGCAGAACTCGACATTTGTTACGAAAATAGCCTGTGCCTGTCTGCCGATGTCTGCAATGCGTTTGACCCGAACTATCCGGAGGTTTCGGAAAAGCGCAACGATGGACGTGCGGCATGCGGCATGGCAATCGTGAAATATACCGGCTCTCGCGGCAAAAGCGGCACTTCAGACGCCACTGCAGAGCTGATGGCACGTGTGCGCATCATTCTGGAGCGTGCAGGTGTCATTTGGCAGACGGCACAGCTGGGACGCATTGACCAAGGCGGCGGCGGCACGGTTGCCATGTTCCTTGCCAACCGCAATATTGATACCGTGGATGCGGGCGTACCCGTTTTGTCCATGCACTCGCCGTATGAAGTGATTGCAAAGCTGGATTTGTATATGGCGCATCGTGGTTTCTTAGCATTGTATCAAGATTGAATCGAAAAAAAGACGCTCTTTTTCAAAAAGAGCGTCTTTTCCTATGGTTTCAAAAGCATAAACGGGGATTAGTCCGCAGCAACCTTGGTAATCAAAAATACACCGTTTGGCTGCATAAAACCAGTCACAAATTCCTGCGCACTGCCGCCATCGGTATGAGAAACGGTGACCGTTATCAGATAGCTTGCATTGCTCAGTGCGTCAATCGCATCCACAGAAACGGCTTTGAACTGGCTGTCAGAGGTCGAGAAATACGAATCCACTGCAACGGTTGCCGCCTCTAAGCGCAGTGCTTCATCGTTATAATCAATGATGTCGGAGGTGCCTTCGGACAGTTCTACCGTTTGACGAACAGAAGCATCGATGACACGCGCCAAAATGGTTGCGGTTTCCGCACGGGAAATGGCTGCATTGGGCAAAAATGCCTTTTCAGTGCCGCTGCCGGTGATAATGCCTGCTTGATACAAGGCATAAATTGCAGATGCTCCCTGTGTGTTGCTTGCCATGTCGATAATGCCGTTCTTTTCAACGGTGTTGATAGAGGCAAATTCACTGGTGGGCAGGGTTTTGTAAAGCATCTGCGCAAAATCATAGCGTGTAATCGGGCAGTTGATTTCCGCATCGGTCATGGTCTGATAGGTGGCATCAATGATTTGATTTTCGGTGGCATATTTCACATAAGGGGCATACCAAGCGCCCGCATTGGAGCCAATGATAACACCGCTATATTTGGCATGGATGCGGGAAAGCAGGGTGATGGTTTCTGCAATGGACAATGTGCCGGAAGGGGAGAATGCGCTGTCTGTGCGGCCGTTCATCAGCCCGAGCTGATATGCCTTGACCACATTGTCATAGTACCAGCTGCCGGAAGATAAATCCTTGAAGCTGTTGCTGTACGTTTTTTGGTTGGTGAAATTGCTCATTGCTGCGGAAGCAGGCAAGGTCAGGCAGCTGCCGGTAATCGCAGCTGTCATGAGAAGTGCGCCGATTTTTCGTTTCATCTAAAGGTGTCCCTCCTAAAATTGTCTGCGTGCGACATGACATCGCAAATGTGTATATTCTGTGTATATCAAGAATAGGATACTATAAAGTTTTGCTAAAATCAAGTAGGATTTGCAGCATTTAGAGAAAAAATGTTAAGGATTTCATGGAAAAGCGCAGACAGCAGACAGATGCGGGCAGAGAAGCAATGGAAGCATAGGCACAGGCAGGATTTTGCGTTGCTGCGGCAGGTGAGAAATTTTTACGGCAAGTGTACAAAAAAAGTAAAATTGGTTGCGGATGATTTGTATATATGGTATAATACTAGCATGGTTAAAAGTGGCAAAAATGGTCAAATCGGATGCGTTCGCAAGCGCAGAGCAGGAGGAATGTCAGGCTATGAAAAAATATGTATATTTGTTTGCGGAAGGCAATGGAGCGATGCGGGAACTGCTTGGCGGAAAAGGTGCCAATTTGGCGGAAATGACCGGATTGGGCATGCCGGTGCCACCCGGTTTCACGATTACAACGGATGCCTGCACCCGCTATTATGAGGATGGAAAAAATATCTATCCGGATATACAGGAGCAGATTTTGGAGCATCTTGACCAGCTGGAGAAAGCCACGGAAAAAGGACTGGGCGATGCGGAAAACCCGCTTTTGGTGTCGGTGCGTTCGGGTGCACGGGCATCCATGCCGGGCATGATGGACACGATTTTGAATCTTGGCATGAACGATGCGGTTTGTGCTTCCATGACCGCACTGACGGGCAATCCACGCTTTGCCCGTGATTCCTATCGCCGTTTTATCCAAATGTTTTCCGATGTCGTGATGGAGCTGCCGAAATCCGGCTTTGAAAAAATTATGGAAGACATCAAGGCGCAAAAAGGGGTGCAGCTGGACAGCGAACTGGATGCCGATGATATGCAGACCTTGGTGACACGCTTCCAGCAGCATTATCAGCAGGAATTGGGCACCGCATTTCCGCAGGATGCCAAGGTGCAGCTGATGGAAGCGATTCGTGCCGTGTTCCGCTCATGGGACAATCCACGTGCCAACACCTATCGCCGCATGAATGACATCCCGCATTCTTGGGGTACGGCGGTCAACGTGCAGTCGATGGTGTTCGGCAACATGGGGGACACATCGGGCACAGGTGTTGCCTTTACCCGCAACCCAGCCACGGGCGAAAAAAAGCTGTACGGCGAATTTTTGATGAATGCACAGGGCGAAGACGTGGTGGCAGGCATTCGCACGCCGCAGCCGATTGATGCATTGGCGCAGGTGATGCCTGCGGTGTATCAGCAGTTTGCGGACATCGCAGACAAGCTGGAGCATCATTATGGCGACATGCAGGACATGGAATTCACCATTGAAAACGGCAAATTATATATGCTCCAAACCCGTAACGGCAAGCGCACCGCACAGGCGGCGCTCAAGGTGGCGGTGGATTTGGTCGATGAGGGACTGGCAACCCGTGAGCAGGCCATCATGAAGGTGGAGCCGAAGCAGCTCGATGCCCTGCTGCACCCAACCTTCCGGCAGGAAGCATTGGATGCTGCAACCCCCATCACCACCGGTTTGCCGGCATCCCCCGGTGCGGCGTGCGGCAAAATCTATTTTAACGCCGCCGATGCCGTGAAGGCACACAAATCCGGCGAAAAGGTCGTGCTGGTGCGGCAGGAAACCTCCCCTGAGGACATCGACGGCATGGCATCTGCAGAGGGCGTAATGACGGCACGCGGCGGCATGACCAGCCATGCGGCGGTTGTGGCACGCGGCATGGGCATCTGCTGTGTGGCAGGCTGCAACGAAATCCATGTGTCAGAGGAGAAAAAACAGCTGAAAATCGGCGATACCGTGTTGCAGGAAGGGGATTTTGTTTCCCTCGATGGCGCAACGGGGCGGGTGTATCTGGGGCAAATAGCCACGCAGGCAACCGAATTGACAGGCGATTTTGGTCGGTTCATGGGTTGGGCGGATGACATCCGCACGCTGCATGTGCGCACCAACGGCGACACCCCACGGGATGCCACGCAGGCACGCAAATTCGGCGCAGAGGGCATTGGGCTTTGCCGCACCGAGCATATGTTCTTTGAAGCCGACCGCATCAAGGCAGTGCGGGAAATGATTGTGGCAGAAACTGAAACCCAGCGCCGTGCGGCACTTGCCAAGCTGTTGCCGATGCAGCAAGGTGATTTTGAGGGTATTTATCGTGCAATGGGTGGCTTGCCGGTCACGATTCGTTTGCTGGACCCGCCGCTGCATGAGTTTTTGCCGCAGGACGAGGACGAAATCCGTGATTTAGCGCAGGATTTGCAGCTGTCTTATGAAAAGCTGGCGAATATCATTGCTGATTTGCGGGAATTCAATCCCATGCTCGGCACACGTGGCTGTCGGTTGGCAATTTTGTATCCGGAAATTGCCGAGATGCAGGCAGAAGCCATCATTTCTGCGGCAATTGCGGTCGGCAGAACCGATGGGCTGAGAATCACGCCGGAAATCATGGTGCCTCTCGTCAGTGATGTGCGGGAATTGCGCTTTGTCAAGGCACGCATTCGTGAAACGGCAGACCGCTTGATTGCAGCATCCGGCACAAAAATGAAATATCTGATTGGTACGATGATTGAAACACCGCGTGCCGCCGTGACGGCAGGTATCGTGGCGCAGGAAGCGGAATTTTTCTCCTTCGGCACGAATGACCTCACCCAGATGACCTATGGCTTCAGCCGTGATGATGTGGGCAAGATTTTGGAACGCTATTTCGAGGAAAAGATTCTGGAAAGTGATCCATTTGCACGACTCGACCAAGAGGGCGTGGGCGCACTGGTGAAAATGGCGGTGGAAAACGGCCGCAAGACACGCCCCAACATCAAGCTTGGCATTTGCGGAGAGCATGGCGGCGATTTGTCCTCGGTGGAATTCTGCCATCGTATTGGATTGAATTATGTGTCCTGCTCGCCGTTCCGTGTGCCGATTGCACGCCTTGCGGCGGCACAGGCGGCGGTGAAATATCCCAAAACCTTTGATAATTAAATAGCATTCAGATTGCAATAAAAAAGCTCCCCCCAGAGGACATCTCGTGCCTCAAGGGGGAGTTTTTTGTATCTTTTTAGGGGTTACAGCGTGCTGTATTTTTGGAACAGCTGCGGCAGTGCACGATAGAGCAAAATGCTCACTGCCACGGTAATGATGGTTTCGGGCAGCATGTAACTGCCGTTGTAGGTCAGCGAAAAGATGACACAGCCGATGCCGTCCTGTGTCAGCGAACCCCAAATCAAGATGCCCGACAGGAAGGAGCATATAAACCGCAGCACGCAGACGGCAAGTGTGCCAACGGCAACCCCAAGCAGCTTATGCGCTTTGCCAAAGGGCTTTGCAAACACGCAGGCAAGCCCCAAGCAGGAAAATGCCAGCACATAGTCCAGCAAAATCATGCCGACATAGGCAAGCAGTGTGCCGGCAGGGGGTGCCCAAAAGCCGGTCATCATTTGCAGCAGGCTGCACACAAAGCCGGTTGCCAGCCCCCATTTGGCACCGTGGCGGAAGGAAATTAAGATGAATGGCACCATGCTTGCGGCGGTAATTGTGCCGCCGTTGGGCATTTCAAACAGCTTGAGGTTCATCAAAATGGTACCGATGGCAATCATCAGTGCACATTCGACCAGAATACGGATTTTGGAAAATGCGGGTGTCTGTGCGTGCGAATTTTCGGATTGGGTGGTGTTTTGCATGGAAATGCAGCCTCCTTTTTTGATTGCAGGTATTAAATTTGTGCAAAACAAAAGTGCGCCCGTATTCCATCTCGGAAACAGACGCATCAAAAAGCAGCTTGCAAGCCATGCAAATTTGCTCCCTGCGTCGGCATTATCCGCATCAGGTTCTAACGGTATCTTCTCAGCCGCATACGCATATGCAGCACCCATTGCTTTGCGAATCTATGGTATCACTTTGTGCGGCAAAAGTCAAGAAAAGCAGGAAAAATCCCCCTGCATGCCCGATGCAAGAAAGGCATGACAGAGGGAGATTCCCAAGGGTCTATATAATGGATACGACGTGGACAAAAGAAAAAATAGAAGATAACGCTGTGCAATTAAGAGGTGTACACCGCAAATTTCTGTTCGAGTTCTGCGTTGATGGACTTGGTCTTTGCACGCAGTTCACGGTTTGCGTTGCGCATCTGGGTCTGACGGTCTGCCGCAAGCTCCAGAGCGTGGGTGTAGGGTGCGGTTTCCGGATGTGCCAAAATGCGTGCGCAAAGTTCCTGCATGTTTTTATCAATGCGTACGGTGATGGATTCCTTCACACGCTCCCACTTGTCTTCAATGGACAGGCGCATCAAATCCTGCTGTTCGAGCAGCCATTCCTCAAAGCTGGAGATAACACCGCCGGAGTTTGCAATGATGCCGGGGATGGAAACGATGCCGCGGCTGTTAAGCGTGTCACGCACTTCTGTGCTGGAATAAGCGATGTTTGCACCCTCTGCGATGAGTTTGACCTGCAAATTCTGCACATTTCCTTCATGAATGCTGCGGCCAGGACCTGCCAGCACCAAAATGTCTGCGTTCTGCTCGAGCAGGAATGCACTGGTCGGTTCGAAGGTTGCTTCGGGGAGCAGTGCAGAAAGCTCTGCCACAGAAACCTTGTGGTCGATGGCACTGCACAGCTTGATGTTGTTCAAACCATTTGCATCATACAAGGAGCCGGAAATGTCGCTGACGCCCAAAATCTTTGCGCCTTTTTCCATCATGATTTTGATGGCATTGCCGCCAACTTCACCGATGCCCTCGACAATCACGCCTGCGCCGTTCAAATCGAGCGGCAGATTTAAGTAATCAATCGCCTTTTCCACGCACATCACCACACCAAATGCGGTGCTGCCAAGTTCATGCGGGATGCCGCTGCTTTTGCCGGTTGCGGCGATGCGTGCCTTTCTCCAGCCACGCACGGAAGCACAGCCTGCAATGAACGCATCAATCGACTTGCTGTCGGTGTTGACATCGGGTGCAGCGCACCATTTATAGGGCAGAAACTCGATTTTGGACAGCTCACGACCGAACGCATACATCGCACGGTCTACATCGGCAAGGTTGGACAAGCGGATGCCGCCCTTTGCGCCGCCAAACGGCAAATCTGCCAGCACGCATTTTTTAGACATTTCCGCCGCCAGAGAAGCAATTTCTTCCTCCGTCACGTTGGGGTGGATGCGGATACCGCCCTTGGCAGGTGCGGTTTTTTCCACAGTGTCAATGACCAAAATTGCTTCGGCGTCGAGTTTATATTTTTCAAGATTCAGCTTAATTACCATAGAAGACATAACAAAAAACCCATCCTTTTCGATTCATCACAACTTACATACTACAAACATACTACAAATTTCAGCGGGGCGGTTTCACATGCGTCATGCGCCGCCGTCTTGCAAAAAAGAGGGGGCGTGGGTGCGCTGTGCTAAGCCGCCGCAGCTGTTTGGTTGTGTCAATGTGGTCACACTCCTTACATACATTCCTAATGAACGATTTACATTATAACAGATAAAACCCTTGTGTGATAGTGGTTTGGCTAAAAATTATTAAATAAAATAAGTGTTAAGAGGTTAATAAAATTAAGTTTTGGGTGAAATATCCTTGTGTGAGGGGTAGGTGGAGAAAAGTTAGCCGTGTCTTTTTGTTGTCATTTCAGTAGGAAACAGAAGAAAATAAACTGCTTGGAGAGAGCGGGGTGGCAGGAAACCGCATAAAGCGAAAAATATTCCATGAAAAAGAAAAATATGTAAAAGTTTATGAGATAAAAAAAGCAACCGACACCTTCCGCAGGGGAGTGTGTACGGTTGCTTTATCAAAGTCAATCTATCGATAGGTCAGAATCTTGGCGAGCATCAGACGTGCCAAAAATTCCTGTACGTCCAGTTCTGCATCTTCTATGGATAGGTCATTGTGTGCGGCGAGCCGTTCGGATAGCTCATGGAGCGTCACAACGCCGGACTCAATCAGATTCCATAGAAAGATGCCGTCTGGATTGAGCGAGGGAATGCCTTCGACCGCCCCTTCGTTGGCACGAGCGGCTTCGAAGATGCAGAATTCTCCGGCATATTCCCGCAGGATAAACCCCTCTTGCAGATATATTTTTTGCATAACCGCTCCTGTTCTATCCGCAAATGGAGCAGCTGGAGCAGTCCCCGCCGCAGGAAGATGCCGATTGCGGCATGGCGGTGGAATTGCCCTGCTCGGTCAGCACACGGAAGCAAACGGTGGCAGGGTCGACCACTTCCTCTTGCTCGGTGTTTTCCAGTCGGACACGTCCGTCCAGTTGGAAAGTGACCCGCAGCGGCAGGGTGATGGTCTGCTCTTCATCCAACGGATTGGGTTTGTGCAGCGGCTTCATGAAGACACTGGGCGTTTCGCCGCCATAAATCAGCTCCACTTGGTCGCTCTCTGTGACCACGGTGCGCAAAGCGCCATCTGGATAAAAGGACAGCGAATTGTGGTCAGCATGGATGCCGATGGCACGGGGGTCAAACGCATGCAGGACACCGATGGGGGTGGACACGAGCAGTGGTTCGGGTGGCTCGACAGATTCGATGGTGCCATCTTCATAGAGGGAAAAGCCGATGCGTGTGGGCAGCAAACTGCCTTGGTTGCGCAGCACAATTTGCTGACCGGGCCACAGCGTAATTGAACGCAGTGCACCGCTTTCATAGAAGTGCAGGGAAATGACCTTTGCCTTAAATGGACCGGTCGGCAGCTTGAGGGTCAGCACGGGGCAAAGCTCGGCTTCGTCCTGCTCGGTCCAATAGCCGGAAATTTGACCGTTGCAGGGAAATACACGGCAAAGTGCTCCGCTCTGGTAAAAGGTCACAAATTCCGCAGGCAGCTCGCCCAGCGGGGTCTGCACCATCGTTTGTTCATTCAGCGACAGCTTTTGGACACTGCCGTCCGGATAAAACGAGATGGACGGAATGTGTTTGCGGCGCACATTTTCGTCTTCAAACTGCGGGATAAGGTCGCCGCAAGCGGTCGATACGATGTTTTTTTCAGCAAGCATACAGCTGTCTACTGTGCCGTTTTGATACTTACTGGAGGAGGTAACGCCTTTTAATGTAGAAAATACCATGTTTTTCACTCCTTACATAGCGAACGGGTGAGGGTTACGTGCAGCGTGCCGTTTGGCTGCGATTCGGTGACACAGCGCAGGCGGCGGGTTTGGGCTTCTTCTTCCAGCCAAGGCGGCAGGTGAGAGCAGACCAAATGCAGTTCATAAAAGGGGGTGTTCTGCAAAAACGGGCGCAGTGCCTGCTTGGAGGAAATCTCCGGGTGCTGCTCCTGCAGGGCAATCAAGTCCAGCAGATAGCGGCCCCTCTCGTCCATAGGCATCGGTGCGGTGGGAACAGGCTCCTTGAGGCGTTCCTGTTCTGCATCATTGATGTCAATGAAAATGGCAGTCAGCAAGGCATCGGAAAGGGTTTCTGCCTCGAAAATTTGAAATCCCATGCGGTCAAACACATGATAGGGCAGCCCCTGCAGGCGGCGTGCCACCACCACCGAGCAATCGCCCAGCTCCAAAATCAGAGAGCGCACGCTGCTGCGGATGTCCTCTGATGTGGTACAGGCGGCGGCATCATAGGGAATTTCCTGCACCATCTGCCATACGCCATCTTCTTGTTGTTCAAACACTGCGGCATGGGTGCATGCTGCAAAATCGGCGAGCATGCCGTCTTGCAGCAGTGCGGCTACTTTCTTTGTCACAATCCTACAACCTCCTTTGACTCACGGCAATCTTCTTAATATATAGGAGAAAATATATCATATATATAGCGGAGAATGCCTGCTCCATCTCCATGAAAGAACCAATTCTCTCAAAAAAAACAAGAAGGGCGCATATCCTCTATATGATATGCGCCCCGTTGCGTGTTCGATTGGTTATAGTATACGTGCCATTGGCGTGTACTGCAATGAATAAATGCAGGAAAACAGGATTTTTGGCATAGGTGACAAAAGCGGCAAAAGAAATCGTTGGTTTTTTACAAATTGGTGCATTGCAACTTGTGCAAAATACCCGTATACTATTGCCATAGTCAAACGAAAAAGACAACGGAGTCGAAACGCATAGTTCGCGTTTTGCCTCCGTTTTTTTCTTTTTCGCCACAAAACCAGCGGATTGGTTGTTTCTCTGATTCAAGAAGAGCCGGGGGGTTCAACAAGGATACAGACCAAAACGCTACCTCAAAGATACATAAGGAGGCATATGTATGAGACAGGTTGCAATTTATGGTAAGGGCGGCATCGGCAAATCCACCACCACACAGAACCTGAACGCAGGTCTGGCGGAGATGGGCAAGAATATTATGATTGTTGGCTGCGACCCGAAGGCAGACTCCACCCGACTGATTCTGGGCGGCTTGGCACAGCAGACCGTACTGGACACCCTGCGTGAAGCTGGCGAGGACATCGAACTGGATAAGGTTATGAAGACCGGCTACGGCAACATCAAGTGCGTGGAATCCGGCGGACCGGAACCGGGCGTTGGCTGCGCAGGACGTGGTATCATCACCTCCATCGGCTTGCTCGAACAGCTGGGCGCATATGAAGCAGATTTGGATTATGTATTCTATGATGTTTTGGGTGACGTTGTATGCGGCGGTTTCGCAATGCCGATTCGTGAAGGTAAGGCGCAGGAAATTTACATCGTTTGCTCCGGTGAAATGATGGCACTGTATGCAGCAAACAACATCTCAAAGGGCATCATGAAGTATGCAAAGACCGGCGGCGTTCGTTTGGGTGGCTTGATTTGCAACTCCCGTAACGTAGCAGGCGAAGCAGAACTGGTAGACGCTGTTGCAAAGGAACTGGGCACCCAGATGATTCACTTTGTACCACGCAGCCGTGACGTACAGCAGGCAGAAATCAACAAGAAGACCGTTATCGACTGGAATCCGGAGTGCGAACAGGCTGATGTATATCGTGGTCTGGCAAGCAAGGTCGACAGCAACGATATGTTCGTGATTCCGAAGCCGCTGAGCCAGGATCGCCTGGAAGAGCTGCTGATGGAACATGGTTTGATGGAAGCGTAAGACGACGAGAGGAGGACCAAGTATATGTTATTGATTCGTGCAATCGTTCGTCCGGAAAAGTCCGGCGAAATCATGGAAGAACTCGCAAGCGCAGGTTTCCCTGCAGTCACCAAGATGGACGTATTCGGTCGTGGCAAGCAAAAGGGCATGATCGCAGGCGAAGTGCAGTATGACGAAATTCCGAAGGATATGCTGATGTTCTTCGTCAATGACGAAGATAAGGACGATTTCATCAAGGTTATCCTGCGCACCGCAAAGACCGGTGAAGAAGGACACTTTGGCGATGGTCGTATTTTCGTTAGCCCTGTTGTAGATTCTTGGACGATTTCTACTGGCAAACAAGGACTGTAAAGGAGGGACTGCACCATGAAAGAGGTTATGGCTTTCATTCGTGTCAATAAGGTGAATGATACCAAAAAGGCACTTGCAGATGCAGGATTCCCGTCCTTTACCTGTCGTAAAGTGTTGGGGCGCGGCAAAAAGACCATTGATTCCACGTTGGCGAAAATCGTCATGGAATCCGGCAAGCTGCCGATGAACGCATCCGGCGAATCCCTGACAGAGCATCTGCGACTGATTCCAAAGCGTTTCTTTACCCTCGTGGTAGAGGATGACCAAGTCAAAACTGCCGTGGACACGATGATTCGTGTGAACCAAACCGGTAATTCCGGCGACGGCAAAATTTTTATCATTGATATTCCGGAAACCTATCGCATTCGTACCGGCGATACCACACTTTGATAGGAGGTGGAACAAGTATGAATCCAAGAGATTTAGTGTTAGATAAATACAGCGCACGTGTCTATAAGAACCGTAAAGAGCACGTTCTGACGATTCCGGAAGACGGAAGTATTCCAGAGCTGACCGCAAACTCCCGTACCCTGCCCGGTATCATCACCGAGCGTGGCTGCTGCTATGCAGGCTGTAAGGGCGTTGTCGTCGGACCGATTAAGGACGTTGTCACCATTACCCATGGACCCATCGGCTGCGGCTTCTATGCGTGGGGCACCCGCCGCAATCAGGCACGCCCGACCATTGAAGGCGAAGTGCAGGAAGATATGCCGTCCATGATTCAGTATATGTTCTCCACCGACATGCAGGAACCGAACATCGTGTTCGGCGGCGAAAAAAAGCTGCGCAAGGCATGCGAGGAAGCAATCGAAATCTTCCATCCCAAGGCAATTATGATTTGTGCAACCTGCCCCGTCGGCTTGATTGGTGACGATATTCATGCAATTGCAGCAGAAATCGAAGAGGAATACGGCGTTACTTGTATCTCCTATTCCTGCGAAGGCTACAAGGGCGTTTCCCAGTCGGCAGGTCACCATATCGCAAATAACCAAATCATGCGCCGCATGATTGGCACAGAATCCAAGCCGATTCCGACCACTTTTACCATCAACGTATTGGGCGAATACAACATCGGCGGTGACGGCTTCGCAGAAGAAGAACTGCTTAACAAGTGCGGCATTCATGTCCGTGCGGCATTGACCGGCAATGCTTCCATTGACGAAATCAAGTCCATGCATGAGGCAAACCTGAACGTGGTCATGTGCCACCGTTCTATCAACTACATTGCAGAGCTGATGCAGACCAAGTACGGCACAGACTGGCTCAAGGTCAACTTCATCGGCATTGAATCCACCAAGAAGTCCCTGCGTGACATCGCAAACTACTTCGGCGACCAAGGTCTGATTGACCGAGTGGAAGAAGTCATTGCAGAGGAAGAAGCGAAGTATGCAGAAGAATACGAATACTATCGCAAAAAGCTGACGGGCAAAACCGCAGCCCTCTATGTTGGCGGCTCTCGCTCGCACCACTATCAGAAGCTGCTGGGTGACTACGGCATCTCCACCGTGATGGCAGGTTATGAATTTGCACATCGTGATGACTATGAAGGCCGTGACGTTATCCCGACAATTAAGCTCGACGCGGACGGAAAGAACATTGAATCCATCACCGTTGAGCCCGACCCGGAGCATTTCAAGACTTTCTTGACCCCTGAAGGTCTTGAAAAGCTCAAGGCCGAGCATCCGGAAATGGAACTGAACGACTACAAGGGTATGATGGCAGAAATGGAGCCAGGCTCTGTGATTGACGATGACTTGAACCACTTTGAAACCGAAGAGTTCATTCGTCTGCTCAAACCCGATGTGTTCTTTACCGGCATTAAAGATAAATACGCCATCCAAAAGGCAGGCACACTCTGCCGTCAGCTGCACAGCTATGAATATTCCGGCCCTTATTCTTGCTTTAAGGGTGCTGCAATCTTCGGCCGTGATTTGGTGATGAGCATGTATACCCCGGCGCGCGGCATGGTCGTTCCGCCGTGGAAGAATCAAGCAACCATCCAGGCAACCGTAGGAGGTGGTAACTGATGCTGAACGCAACTCCAAAAGAAATGAAAGAGCGCGAAGCGCTGCGCATCAACTCTTGTAAAACTTGTCAGCCGGTCGGCGCACTGTATGCGGCAATGGGCGTTCATAAATGTATGCCATATTCTCATGGCTCTCAGGGCTGTGTCGCATACCATCGTACTGTTTTGGCACGTCACTATAAAGAACCTGTCGAGGCGGCATCTTCTTCCTTCTCAGAAGGCGCATCGGTCTTCGGCGGCAAGAGCAACTTGACCACAGGCTGCAAGAACGTATTTGACATCTATGATGCAGACATCATCGCAGTACACACCACCTGCTTGTCCGAAGTTATCGGCGATGACCTCAATGCATTTATCCGTGACATGGATATTCCGGAAGGAAAACTGGTGGTTCACTGCAACACCCCGTCCTTCAACGGCTCTCATGTAAATGGATATGCATCCATGCTGTCTGGTTTTATCAACTATTTGGCGGAAAATACCGGCGAATCCAATGGAAAGCTGGCGATTATGCCGGCATGGAGCGAACCGTCTGATTTGCGTGAGCTCAAGAAGTACATGGAACTGATGGGCATTGAGTACATCCTGTTCCCAGACCAGTCCGGCATCATGGATGCGCCGATGGGTGACCACTTCAAGTTCTATCCGGACGGCGGCACCACCACCGATGAAATCCGTGCGCTGGGCGACTGCAAGAAGTCCTTGGGCTTGGGTGACTGGAGCATGGCAGGTCCCTGCGAAACCTTGAGCAAGAAGTGCAAGGTGGACTATGATGTGCTGCCGTATCCCATCGGCATTGAAAACACCGATACCCTGCTGATGAAGCTCGCTGAAGTCAGCGGCAAGGAAATCCCGTATGCACTGGAAGAGGAACGCGGACAGTTGGTTGACTTGATGCTGGACTCGCATATTTGGACTTCCCAGAAGACTTGTGCCATCTTCGGCGACCCGGACTTTATTCTGGGTGTGACCGCTCTGGTGCTGGAAATGGGCATGATTCCGAAGTATGTGCTGACCGGTACACCGGGTAAGGCATTCTACCAGAAGACCAAGGCACTGTTTGAAAAGTACGGCGTGGAAGACCAGTGCACCGCTTATGAATTTGACGACCTGTTCAAGCTACATCAGCTCGTGAAGAATGACCCGGTGGATGTGCTGATTGGCACCAACTATGGCAAGCAGATTGCGCGTGCAGAGGACATTCCGTTTGTTCGTGCAGGCTGGCCGGTGCTCGACCGTTATGGACATTATCTGTGGCCGAATATCGGCTATCGTGGTGCAATGCGCTTCGTAGAACGCATTTCCGGCGCGATTATGGATAAAATCGACCGCACTTGTCCGGAAGAGAACTTTGATGTTGTCATGTAATATTTAAGTTCAAGACCCTATAAAAGATGAAAAAATGGCAAGGGGGCTGTTTTGTGCGGTGATTGGTGCCGACAAGACAGCGCCTTTGGGCATTTCGATGTGAAACGAAAAAAAGGAGGACGACCGCGTGGCAGGTACAGAGATTTTAACAGAAAGACGGGACTTTATCCGTCAAGGCAGCGGCAGCATCAAGTGTGAAGCCGACAGCGTTTCCGGCGCGGTTAGTCAGCGAGCGTGCGTGTATTGTGGGGCACGTGTGGTGCTAAATCCGATTACAGATGCGTTTCATATCGTGCATGGACCCATTGGCTGTGCAAGCTACACATGGGATATTCGCGGTTCGCTGACCAGCGGCGAGGAACGCTATCGCAACAGCTTTTCCACCGACCTATCCGAGCAGGACATTGTGTTTGGCGGTGCGGAAAAGCTGACACGGGCAATCGATGAGATTTGTGAAACACACCACCCGAAATTGATTTTTGTCTATGCCACCTGCATTGTAGGGGTTATCGGCGATGATTTGGAAGCGGTTTGCCGTGAGGCAGAGAAAAAATATGGCATACGGTGCATTCCGGTGCAGTCACCCGGCTTTTCGGGCAATAAATCCTATGGCTATCGCATGGCGTGTGAAGCAATTTTGCGGCTGGTTCGGCCGCATGCCGAAGCACCAAAGCAGTTTGGTGTGAATATCCTGGGGGATTTCAATTTGGCAGGCGAAATGTGGATTCTGCAAAATTATTTGAAAAAAATCGGCGTACCCGTGATTTCCACAATTACGGGGGATGCGACGTATGATACCTTGATACAAGCGCCGACGGCGCAAATCAATCTGGTGCAGTGCGCAGGGTCTATGACCTATCTTGCAAACCAGATGGAAACGGAATTTGGCATTCCGTACGTAAAGGTTTCTTTCTTTGGCAGAGAGGACACGACCGCATCGCTGATGCGCATTGCGGAACTATTGGGCGACCCCGCCATCATTGCCCGTGCAAAGGCATTTACCGAGCAGGAAGAAGCAGAGCTGATTCCATTTGAGCAAAAGTACTTGCCGCTGCTGCAGGGCAAAAAGGCAGCGATTTATGTGGGCGGCGGTTTCAAGGCGATTTCCTTGATTCGGCAGTTCAACACCATGGGCATTGAAACCGTGGTGGTGGGCACCCAAACGGGCAAGGCAGAGGACTATGAGGTCATCGGGCAGCTGGTGCAGCCGAACACGGTGGTGCTGGACGATGCCAATCCCGCAGAGCTGGAAACCTTCATGCGGGAAAAGGGAGCAGACATTCTGGTGGGCGGCGTAAAAGAGCGTCCGCTGGCATATAAATTGGGCATTGCGTTCTGTGACCACAACCACGAACGCAAGCATGCACTTGCCGGCTATGACGGTGTGCGGAATTTCACCGAAGAAATCAACCGTTCGCTCAATCATCCGGTATGGGGATATGTGGAGGATGAGATATGAGCCAGAATTTAGTGAATCTGAATGTCAACCCCTGCAAAATGTGCATGCCAATGGGTTCTGCAACCGCATTTTACGGCATTGCAAAATGTATGACCATTCTGCATGGTTCGCAGGGATGTGCCACCTATATCCGCCGCCATATGGCAACGCATTACAATGAGCCGGTGGACATTGCCTCCACCTCGCTCACGGAAGAAGGCACGGTGTTCGGCGGAGAAAAAAATCTGCTGAACGGTCTGCGCAATGTGGTGTCGATTTATCAGCCGGAGGTCATCGGTGTGGCTACCACTTGCCTTGCGGAAACTATCGGCGAAGACGTGGACCGCTATATCGAAACCTTTTATGAGCAGAACCCTGATTTGGATGTGAAAATCATTCCGGTTGCGGCGGCAGGCTACGGCGGTTCGCAGTTTGAAGGCTTTTGGAATGCGCTGTATGCGATTGTTTCCTATGTGGACATGGATACGACACCGCAGGAAACCATCAATATCGTCACAGGCATTCTGTCACCTGCGGACACACGTGCGCTCAAAGCGATGCTAGACGGCATGGGCATTTCTTATATTTTATTGCCGGATTTGTCCGATAACCTAGACCATCCGCACAATCCGGAATATGACCGTCTGCCGCAGGGCGGCACAACGCTTGAACAGGTGTCCCACATGGCGGGCGCACGCCACACCATTGAGCTGACGACCTTTGTGACAGGCAAGCAAAGCCCGGCGCAGTATCTGTATGACACCTATGGTGTGCCGTTCACACGGCTTCCCATGCCAATGGGTCTGCGGGACACGGATGCCCTTGTAAAGCTGCTGAAATCCTTGGGCGGCACGGTGTCCGAACCCCTGCGGGAAGAACGGGGACGCTTTGTGGATGCGATGGTGGATTCGCACAAATATAATGCGGAAGGCCGCGCGGCAATCTTCGGCGAGCCGGATTTTGTCTATAGTGCGGTACGGTTGTGCACGGAAAACGGTATTGTGCCGATGCTCTGCGCAACGGGTGCGAAATGTCCATCGTTTGCAGAAAAAATTCTGCCGGAAGTTGAAAAAATTGCGAAAACCCAGTTCATCGAAAATTATAAGATTCTCGATGCCACGGATTTTGACACCATCGAGCGAGAAGCGCAGGCACTGGGTGTCAACCTGCTGATTGGTTCGGGAGATGGACGCCGCATTGAGGAAAAGCTACACATTCCTTTGGTGCGCTGTGCATTCCCGATTCATGACCATGTGGGCGGTCAGCGCATGCGCACGCTGCTGTATGATGGCAGTGTTTCCTTAATGGACCGCATGACCAACGAACTGCTCACCCGCAAGGAGCATGCCTTCCGCGGCAAAATGTACGACAAATATTACACAGGAGAAAAACAGGAGGTGCAGGCAGCTATGGCAAAAACCACTGACCGCAAGGCAGAATTGGCGGCAAAAACCTTGACCCATCCGTGCTTCAATGGATGCGGTTCACAATATGCGAGAATGCACCTGCCGGTGGCACCCGCCTGTAACATCCAGTGCAATTATTGCGTGCGTAAGTTCGATTGTCCGAACGAAAGCCGTCCGGGTGTGACGACCGAAGTGCTCTCGCCCGAGGCAGCACTCGACAAGTACTTATATGTCAAGTCTAAGATGCCAAATCTCAAGGTGGTGGGCATTGCAGGCCCCGGTGACAGCTTGGCAGAATGGGAAAAAACCTCGGCGGCACTGCGCCTCATTCACGAAGCCGACCCGGATGTGACCTTCTGTCTGTCGACCAATGGACTGCTGCTGCCGCTGTATGCGGACGAACTCAGCGAGCTGGGGGTCAGCCATGTGACGGTGACGCTCAACGCAGTCGACCCAGAAATCGGTGCAAAAATCTATAAGCATGTAGATTACATGGGCACACGCTATACAGGGCTTACAGGTGCTTCCATCCTGATGGCGAATCAGCTGGCAGGCATCAAAAGAGTTTGCGATTTGGGCTTGGTTTGTAAGGTCAATATCGTGATGCTAAAGGGGATAAATGATGCCCATATTCCGCAGGTGGTCGCAAAAGCGAAAGAGATGGGCTGCTTCATCACCAATATCATGCAGATGATTCCTGTGGAAGGTTCGGCATTTGAGCACATGGAGTTGACTTCCAACGTGGAAGTGATGGAAATGCGCAAAAAATGCGGCGAAACCATGCAGCAGATGTATCATTGCAAGCAGTGCCGTGCGGATGCAATCGGCACATTGGGGAATGATGTATCTATTGAATATCGTGGCTGTGGTGCCAAAAAGGCGGAGGAAGAAGCGGCAAAGCCTGAAAGTCCGGCAATTTTGTTCGCAGTGGCTTCCAAGGGCGGTGTGCTGGTGGACCAGCATTTTGGGCAGGCAAATGATTTTTATATCTATGAATACAAGGATGAAAACATCCGTTTTGTAGGCAGGCGGTCGGTTTCGCAGTATTGTGACGGCACAAGCAGCTGCGATGGCATGGGCGGCGGCAAGCGGGATGCGGACAAGGAAGACCGCATCGGCAAGATTCTGGAAACGGTGGGGGACTGTTCCGGCGTCGTGACGATGCGCATCGGAGATGCTCCGCGCAAAAAGCTGCAGGAGCGTGGCATTGTGGCAGTCACAACTTATGACCGTATTGAAGATGCCGTACGCAGTGCGGTGAAAGAATATTTGGCAGGCTAAGGAGGAATTTTTTGTGGTAGTACCAAAATATCATGTCTTTATCTGCACCAGCTGCACCCTGAACGGGCAACAACGTGGATTTTGTGCCAAAAAGGACAGCGTGGCGTTGGTGCAAAAGCTGATGCAGGAAATCGAAGAGCGCGATTTGTCCAGCGATGTCATGGTGAACAACACCGGATGCTTCGGCATCTGTGAAAAGGGCCCTGTCATGGTGGTCTATCCCGAGGGCGTTTGGTATGGCAACCTCACCGAGGAAGACATCGAAACCATTGCAGAGGAGCATTTGGAAGGCGGCACGCCGGTGGAATCGCTCCGCATCTAATCTTTCTTTTGATACTTTATTTCTTACTTTTTAATTCATTACCATTGTTTTGTTACCTTACATGTTTCTTTTTTCTCTATCATTTGAATCTGGCTGCAGGGGCGTTTTTGAAAGTTTTTTTCAGAACGCCCCCAAAGTCGTTATAGGAAAGGCAGGTGCTTTTTATGATTAAATTGACAGACCAAACGCTGCGTCATATCCAGACAAAGGACTGTGACACGGCAGTTTTGCAAGAATTTTATCATCTGCTTTTCCAGTGTGGTGCGGATTTTGTCGAGCTGGATGAAAAAACCGCTGAGCGGTTGGCAGATGACTTGGATTGGGAGCGCACGGTGCTGCATCTGCAAAATCCACGGGAGGTGTGCCAGCCGTTTGCACGCTGTGTGTGCCGTTTCACAGAATGGCAAAACCATGCGCCGATGCTGTATGAAGTGCGTGTCAATGACGTGCGTGAAATCAATTTGCTGGGGCGATATGCGCATTTGAAACAGCTGCGCATTGTGGGATTGGGCGATTTGCTGCTGCACGATGCGGCACGCATGATGGAGCAGGTGCGGGACAAGCTGCCAAAAACCAAAATTGAGCTGTGTCCGACCAATGAATATGGCTGTGCAGGGGCGATTTTGAACGAATGGTTGTCCACAGGCAGCGGGATGGGTGTGACGAGCTTTTTGGGCACAGGTGGCACAGCACCGCTCGAGCAGTTGATGATGTCGCTGCGCCTGGGGGCGAAGCGGCACAAACCCAAGCTGGATTTGTCGGGGCTGCCACGCCTGCGTACCTTATTCACCGAATTGACGGGCACACCTGTGCCCTCCCATCAGCCGGTGGTGGGCAGTGCAATTTTCGAGGTGGAATCTGGCGTGCATGTGGACGGCATTTTGAAAAATGCGGCACTGTATGAGCCGTTTCCGCCGGAAAGCGTGGGCATGGAGCGTAAAATCGTCATTGGCAAGCATTCCGGACAAAGCAGTCTGCGCCATCGCCTGCAGCAGCTGGGCTGTGCGGCAGACAAGGCAAATCTATCTCGTTTGCTGCAAGCGGTGCGCCAAAAGAGCGAAACGCTGCAGCGTGCCCTCACGGATACGGAATTGCTGGCATTGGCACACGAGGTGGAGGATTTGGAATGAAGCGAACCGTTTATATCTCAGACACCACCCTGCGGGACGGGGAACAGCGTCCGGGCATTGTCTTTTCCAATGAACAGAAGCTGCAGCTGGCACTGCTGCTCGACCGTGCTGGCGTATCTCGCATTGATGCGGGCGTGCCTGCCATGGGGGATAACGAAGCCGAACTCATTCGCCAAATCGTGCGGCGGCGGGTGCGGGCAAAGATTGCCACATGGAATCGCATGCGGGTGCGTGACATTGAACTGGCGATGTCCTGTCAGCCGGATATTATTCATATTTCGGCACCGATTTCCTATGTGCACATCTATACAAAACTGAAAAAGAACAAAAACTGGCTGCTGCGAGAGCTGGAAACCTGTGTGAAAACCGCACTGGACGGCGGATTCACGGTGACGGTGGGACTGGAGGACGCTTCCCGTGCGGACATCACCTTTGTGGCGGGCATTGCGGGGCGCATGGGCGAGCTGGGGGTTGCGGGGGTGCAGTTTTCGGACACGGTGGGCGTGCTGACGCCCATGCGCACCTATGAAAGCATGCAGGAAATGCTGCTGCGGGGCAGTCCGCCGATTAGCTTCCATGGGCACAACGATTTGGGCTTTGCGGTTGCCAATGCGCTGGCGGCACTGCGTGGCGGGGCATCTGCCATTGAGTGCACCCTGCACGGCATTGGCGAACGGGCGGGCAACTGCGATTTGCGGGAACTGATTTGCGCCGCTACAGCGCAATATGAACTGCGTCCGACCTTGCACGATGTCAAGCTGCTCTATCGTGCGGCAGAGCAGTTTCTCCCCTTTGCAGATGCTTGACAAAGTTGTTGACAAATGTCTGAAACCGGTGTATCATATCTAACATAAACAAAATACACCATGCTTATTTATACACAATAACAAAGGCGTTATGCGAATGGATGATTTCGCATAACGCCTTTTTGTGCAGTTTTCTAAAATTGTGGCAAATCAGCAGGGGAAACAGAAATGGAAGAGAAAGACGGAGGTTGCATTTTTATGACAAAGACAAAGCGTTTTGCTGCATGGGCGTGCAGCGCATTGCTCACCCTAGGCATGCTGGCAGGCTGCGGCAGCAGCACAGACACCACCGCACCGACGGAAGACACCACGGCGCAAACTGCGGCGGCGGAAAGCACAGAATCCGTCACGCTGACCGTGTTTGCGGCGGCTTCTCTGACCGAAACCCTGCAGGACATTGCCGAGCAGTACAAGGAAGTGGCACCAGATGTGGAAATTGTGTATAACTTCGATTCCTCCGGCACGCTGTCCACGCAAATCCAATCCGGCGCAGACTGCGACCTGTTCCTGTCCGCAGGACAAAAGCAAATGAATGCCATCGATGTCACAGCCGAAGCCAACACCGACAAGCTGGACTTTATCCAAAGCGACACCCGTGTGGATTTTTTGAGCAACAGCGTGGTGCTGATTGTGCCGAAGGATTCCGACAAGGGCATCACCTCCTTTGAAGATGTGGGCACGGACAAGGTGTCGTTGATTGCACTGGGCAATGCGGATGTGCCGGCAGGACAATATGCCGAGCAGGTATTCACCAGCCTAAACCTGTGGGACGCATTACAGGCAGACCAAAAAATCACCTATGCCACCAATGTAAAAGAAGTGCTGACACAGGTGGCGCAGGCGGCGGCAGACTGCGGCGTGGTCTATGCCACTGATGCGGCGGTAAACGAGGATGTGGCAGTGGCTGCGGCAGCACCCGAGGGCAGCCATAAACCGATTGTTTATCCGGCGGCAGTGCTCAAGAATGCGGCACATCCGGACGAGGCAAAGGCATTTTTGGACTATTTGCAGTCAGATGCCTGTAAAGATGTCTTTACAGCGGTTGGATTCACTGTTTTATAGCCGATAACAGCGTACAAAGGCGGCACGGGAGGGGTCAACGTGCCGCCATTTGTGCATTTTTAGGAGAGGAGGAAAAAGCATGGATTGGTTTCCATTGTTCAATTCGCTGCGCATTGCATTTTTTTCCACCATACTGACCTTTTTCAGCGGCATTTTTGCGGCATATTATATTGTAAGACTGCCGCGGATGGCAAAGGGCATTTTGGACTGTGTGCTGACCATGCCGCTTGTCCTGCCGCCGACCGTTATCGGATTTTTTCTGCTCCAGTGCTTCAGCCCCAACAGTGCCTTCGGTGCGATGCTGTATGCCTACAGCGGGCAAAAAATCCTCATGACTTGGTATGCGGCGATTGCGGCAACCACTGTGATGACCTTTCCGCTGATGTATCGCACGGTGCGGGGTGCATTTGAAGCCCTCGACCCGTCGCTGATTTTTGCGGCAAAAACCTTGGGACTGCCCAATGTTTATATTTTCTGGCGCATCATTCTGCCCAACTGCAAGCAGGGGCTGATGGCAGGCATGATTTTGGCATTTGCTCGGGGCTTGGGCGAATATGGCGCAACCAGCATGGTGTCCGGCTACACACCGGGGCGCACGGCAACCATCTCCACCACGGTGTATCAGCTGTGGCGGGAGGGCAACGAAGTGCTTGCCTATCAGTGGGTGGGGGTCAACCTGCTGCTGTCGTTTATCATGCTTGCGTTTATCAACAATATGGAGAAAAAAGCGCACGCAGCCAAGCGGTGAGCCAAACGAAGGGAGGTGCAGGCAGATGTCGCTTTCTATGGATGTGACCAAGGATTTTGGGGAATTTCAGATGCACATACAGCTGGAAACCAATGGCGGCGTGACGGGTTTGCTGGGTGGTTCGGGCAGCGGCAAGTCGATGACGCTCAAGTGCGTGGCGGGGATTGTCACACCTGATGCAGGGCAGATTGTTTTGAACGGCGAAACGCTGTTTGATTCCCAAAAGGGCATCAATTTACCGCCGCAAAAACGGCATGTCGGCTATTTGTTTCAGAATTATGCCTTGTTTCCCAATATGACGGTGCGGCAAAATCTGCTGGCGGGTGCCAGACGGCATGAAAACCGTGCGGAGGCGGAGCGGCGCATGCAAATTGGCATGGGGCAGTTCGCCTTGGAGGGGTTGGAGGAGCGTTTGCCCAGCCAGCTTTCCGGCGGACAGCAGCAGCGGGTGGCATTGCTGCGGATGCTCATCTCAAATCCACGGATTTTGATGCTGGATGAACCGTTTTCCGCATTGGACAGCTATCTGCGCTGGCAATTGGAGCGTACCATTGCGCAGGTAACGGCAGAATTTGACGGCACAACGTTGTTTGTTTCCCATGACCGTGATGAGGTGTATCGATTGTGTGACCACATCGCCATCATAGAAGCGGGGCGGGTGGAGCAGGCGGCAACACGAAATGAAGTGTTTGATACGCCCAAAACCCTTGCCGCCGCCATGCTGACGGGCTGCAAGAACATTGAGAAAATCGGCAGACGGGAAGCGGACGGCACGGTGTATCTGCCGGCATGGAATTTGACCTTGCGTGCCGAGGGGGCAGAGGGTGCGGCGGCGCAGGCGGTCGGCATTCGGTCGCATGCGTTCGACTTCACAACGCAGACGGGGGAAAACACCTTTGCCTGTGTGCTGGAGGAGCGCATCGAAAGCCCATTTTCCGAGATTTTGATGGTGCGTCCGCAGGGGGCATCGGCATTGCTGCGTTGGGAAATCGACAAGCCACGTGCGCCAAGGCTTGCGGTGGGAGAATCGCTGCGGCTAGGGATTGCACCGCAGCAGGTGGTGCCATTGTGTTAAACTGCGGCAAAATAGTTGCTGTTTTTCGTGATTTGAAAGAGAACAGCTGCAAAACAGGATGGAATCTCAAAACAACCCTGTTCGGCGTATTGACAAGCGGGGGTGTCCATGCTATCGTTTAAGAAACGATTTCGGAGAGTTTCAACAAACAAGCAGAGAAGGAGAATGCAAAACATGGCAGTCTATACGGAAACCAAGACCTACCACACCAAGGCACATATGGGCATGATTGACATCACGGAGGATTTTCAGCGTGCTTTGCAGGCGGCGTGCCAGGAGCATTCGATTCGGGCGGGTATCGTCACGGGCTTTACCACAGGCGGTGTCGCAGGCTTGACCACGCTGGAATTTGAGCCGGGGATGGTATATCATGACCTCAAGGCGGCAATGGATATTTTTTCTCCTTATACCGATGAAACCGGTCGGGTGATTCATTATCGCCACCATGACACGTGGAACGATGACAACGGCTCTTCCCATATCAAGGCTGCATTGCTTTCTCCGTTTATCACCATCCCATTTACAGACGGCAAATTGTGCATCGGTCCTTGGCAGAATCTGACCTTGGTGGAATGCGACACCCGTGACCGCACCCGTCAGGTGGTGTTTCAGGTGATGGGGGAATAAAAGACTTCTATCTATATAGTAGTAAACTTTCGTCGAAAGCATCGTGCAGCACGGTGTTTTCGATTTTTTTTGCGGGGTATTACGGAAAACTGGAGAAAAAAGGAGTGTTTGGAAACCTTTTCTAGAAAAAAGATGCAGATTGTGGAAGCAAGATTGCAGTTGTGTTTCAAGTGGGCGGAAACCCTTGCAAGCGCAGGGAAAAATAGCGTATACTGGGTGCAATAACGAAATCTACGATTTAAAAAGATGGGAATGGGATGGAAGTTGAAAAAGATTTTCTGTATGGTTTGCGCACTGTTGATGCTGGGCGTGTCTGCGGCCGCCGCAGACCTGTTTCCGATGTCTGTGACACAGCTGGACGGCGAAACCCGTTGGGGCTATATGGACACGAGCGGCACACTGCAGGTGGGCACATTTTATGCTGCCGCACAGGTGTTTGAGGACTGCGGTCTAGCAGTGGTGCAGGATGTGCAGGGCAAAACCGGACTGATTGGCACCGATGGCAAGGTGGTGGTGAGCGCACGGGAAACCCCGCTTTCTGTGGACTTTTCCGCAGACACGGCAGTGTTCCGCTATGCAGACCACAGCGTTTATTTTGCGCTGGACGGCACGGAAATCGGCAGTTATGCCGGTGCGGCAGGCTTCTTTTCAGCGGAGGGACTGCTGCGTGCCCAGAAAAACGGCAAGTGGGGCTATGTGGATGCCGCAGGTGAATTTGTGATTCCGGCAATTTATCCGCAGGCAGGCGATTTTTCCGGCGGCTATGCGCTGGTACAAAAAACCGACGGCAGTTATGGCTTTATCAGCACAGGAGCGGCGTTTACAAAACTGCCGGCTTCGCCCGCAAGCTTTGCGGTGCAGGCGGATGATTTGGCGATTTTGCAGGAAAGCGGTAAAATGGCGCTGTATTCCCTCTCCCATCGGCGGCATTTGACACAGGCAGTGTATGACAGCATTGGTGATTTTGAAAACGGCGTGGCGGTTGTGCAGGAGGGCGAGGTGCTCGGGCTGCTGAGTGCTTCGGGCAAGGAATCCCTTGCGCCGCAGTATTATTATTTGGATGCCATGGGCGAAGGGGCATATGCCATTCGGGATGCAGCGGGAGCCAGCATGGCAATCGACAGCAGCGGCGCACGTATCTATGCGATGGATGGCTATACGGGCGGCTTTGCACCATTTCGGTTCGGGCTGTCCTGGCATGGCACAGCAGACGGCGGCATTGTCTTTTTCAGCGACAGCGGTGCCTATCGTGGGGCGATAGAGGCGGCCGACACGGCAGAAATTGTCGGGGCTGGCGTGGCAAAGGTGCAGACAGCGGGCGAAACACAATATATCCGCATCGCAGATGGCAAGGTGCTGTACACGCCGAAGCGCAGCTATACCTTGGACAGCGGCATGACCATTTCGACCAATCGCTATGAAAAATATCTGGGAACGGCACAAGACGGCACAGAATACGGCTGGGATTTGCAGTATCCAGTGGTGTCGGGCATGGCAGATGAAGCCGTGCAGCAAACCATCAATGACACGATGGAAGGCTTTTTCTTAAACGGTCCTTCCGCTGTGGCACAGCGATTATCTTTGGTGGGGGATTATGGCGTTTCGTTCTGCGGACAGGTTATGGTGGTCAATGCGGATGCCATTTCTGGCTTGGGCGTGGGTGCGATGCCATGGAATGACAACATAATGGTGGATTTGCGCACGGGTGCGACCTATTCCGTGACGGAAGACCTGTTGACGAGCGATGCCGCACAAGTGCTGCAGCAGGTTTTGCCGCAGGAAAATCCATTCTATACCTATAGTGCACCGCTTGCCAAGCCAAACGGCATTGTGTATCACGTGGCACATGCGCAAACGGCAGAAACGGCAGCATATACAGACACGTATATGGTTTATTTCAGTGAACTTGGCGATGTCTTGCAGACAGACGGCGCATGCTATCAGGCGATGACGGATATCGCAGTCCAAGCCAAGACAGAAGCTTTTTCGGATGTGCCGACCAATTTTTGGGGGTATGCTGCGATTATGGCGGTCAGTCAGCAAGGTTGGATGACGGGCTATCAGGGCAAATTTTACCCCGCTGCGACCATTTCTGCCTGTCAGGCGGTGGCATCGCTCAGCCGTGCGCTGTCCCTGCCGGACGGACGCATGGACGGCATCGACCCTGCGGCATGGTATGCAGGCAGTTACGGCGGTGCGTCTGAAGCAGGTCTGCTTCGTGGTCTGGAGTCGCTCAATCCGCTGACACCGCTGACCCGTGAGCAGACGATGCGTTTGATGGCGAATGTCTTGCGCAAAGGCGGCGGAGAGCTGCTGGACGATATGCAGATACAGACGGCTTTGCAAGGGTTCTCTGACCAAAATCAGCTGACTGCCGATTATCGGGAGGCGGCGGCGTACTGCGTGCAGGCAGGTGTCATACAAGGCACAAACGGGGCACTGCACCCCAAGGACACCTTAACCCGTGCACAGTTTGCAGTGATTTTACGTCAATTGATTTCCGCTTAAAGTCATGCAAACCCGCTGCTGATTGCCCAAAAATCAGCAGCGGGTTGTGCATTTTCGCAGGTTTGTGTACAAATGGTGTAGGGTTTGTGGTTATGTTACACCTATGTTACACAGGCGGAAAACCCCTTGACGGTGTCGGAAAAATCGGGTAAGATAAAGCGCATAAAGGGAAATTTCCCGAAATTAAAAGGAGGCAAAAATCCAATGAAGAATCTTAAAAAGGTTCTCTCGCTGGTCCTGGCAAGTGCTTCTGCACTGTCCGTCATGGCTGGCGCGGCATTCACTGACTCTGCTGACATCAGCGCATCAGAAGCAGTTGGTATGCTGTCACAACTGGGCGTCATCAACGGTTACGAAGATGGTTCCTACAAGCCGGCTGAAACCGTAACTCGTGCAGAAATGGCGAAGATGATTTACGTTACCCGTACAGGTAGCACCGACGCATCTGCGTACGAAAACATCTCCACCACTTTCACAGACATCAAGGGCCACTGGGCTGCTGGCTTCATCAAGTACTGCCAGACCAACGGCATCATTGCTGGTAAGTCTGCAACTTCCTTCGACCCGGATGCAACTGTAACCGGCACCGAAGCTACTAAGATGCTGCTGGTAACCATGGGCTACACCGCTGACAAGGCTGGTTTGGTTGGCTCTCAGTGGGCTACCAACACCCTGTCTTTGGGCGATGAAAACGGCCTGCTCGACGATGTAGATTGCGACGTTACCGCTGCAATTCCGCGTCAGTACGCAGCACAGGTTATCTACAACACTCTGGACGCTTACCGTGTGAAGTGGTCCACAGACTCCGGCACATTTGACTACTTTGCAACCACTGGTGGTGTAAAGGAAACTGTGGGTCAGAAGTATCTGGACCTGAGCACCTATGTTGGTACGCTGACAGAGGCTGTTGGCGGCAACTTGACCGTTTCTTATGATACCTCTGATGACAAGAGTGATACCGAAAAGGGCATCGGCTCCACTGTTACCCTTGGCGGCACACAGTCTTTCAGCAGTGTTGATGAAGATTTCACCGATTTGATTGGCGAACGTGTCAAGGTTATGATTACCGACGACAAGACCAATCAGGTTTTGGGCGTTTATGCAACTGATGACAACACTGTTTACACCGTAAACGCTTCCGCAGTGGAAGAAGACGGCGTAAAGGTGAAGTTCGGCGGAACCTCTTACTCCATCGAACAGATCACAGCTGGTGTTACAACAGCAGACCAGTTGACCGCTCGTTTCACCCCATACAACAGCGGCACAACAACTGTAGGCACTTTGTCCTCCACAACTCAGGTTGCTGGTACGATTAATGCTGTGAACGTAGACAGTGCAGTTTATGCAAATGGTTTTGCAGACACCACTAACACTGCTGACGAAATCAAGTTCGTTGACCGCGACAGCGACGGCAAGCTTGACCAGGCAGTTATCACCCAGAAGGTTGCTGCAAAGGTAACCTATGTTGGTTCCAGCAAGGTAACAATGTCTGGCATCAGCGGCAACTATGACCCGACATCTGACATTGTTGATTCTGCAATCGTTGCAGACGACTGGGCTGTACTGAGCTACAACCGTAAGGCAGATGCTAAGGAAATGGCAAAGGCTGATGTAACCAGCGGCACAATGTCTCAGTCCAAGACTGACACCAATGCAGTTGGCACATTTGCAAGCTCTGGCGGTACTACTTACAACAAGTACTACATTGATGGCGCATGGTACAGCGAAGCAATGAACGGCTTTGGCACCACTGACATCAACACTGCTATCCCGACCTGCACCGTTGATGCAGTTATCGTTGGCGGCGTAGTATACAAGCTGAAGAAGACTTCTACCAGCGCAACTGGTTCTATGTCTGACGTAGCTATCGTTGTTAAGAAGGAAGAAACCGTTAGCGGCAAGCAGGTTAAGCTGCAGATGTTCGATGACACCACTAAGGTTGTTACCGTAAACGATGATGACGGCACTGTTACCTATGCAAACCTGTCTGCAGGTACTGCATATGAATTCTCCGTCAACACCAGCGGCGAATATTCTTTCAACACAGTAAACGCTACAGCTGACTACTATGGCGACTTCACAAGCTTGGGCTTGGGCACCATGAACCTCAGCAGCGGTTACTACACAAGTGTAACAGGTGTTACAACTGATACCTCTACCTACACCATTGATGACTCTGCTGATGTTATCCTGTTCACAGGTAACGTATCTACTACAGCATCCAACACAACAAGCAACGACTCTGATGTTATTTCCGGTAAGGAATTCAAGACCATGGCTTCCACTAACCTGGCAAGCGCTACGTCTGTAATTTCTTTCAAGGAAGAAATCAGCGGTCTGAAGAAGATTGGCGCAATGGCTGTTCGTGTTAATAGCCTGAGCAACACCGGCATCACCACATACGACAACTATGGTTACATTGTAACTGCAGGCGCTCGTTCTGGTTCGAATGCTGTAACCTTCACCATCTGGAACGGTACTGAAAACGTACAGGTTACCAAGACTGGTACTTCCAACAACACCCTGTATGCGAAGGGCATGGTAGTAGGTTACTCTTCTGTCGATTCTGATGGCTACATCAAGGATTGCACTTTGTTGGATTCTACAAAGGTTACCATGACTGCTTTGACTAGCGTAAGCGACGCAAAGGATACCATCGTAACTGCAAACGTTGCATATGGCGCAAGCGCTTCTACCTATGAACTGGATGTGAAGAGCGACAGCCATGTACTGTATGTTGACTCCGACAACGATACCGATGCTAACATCGGCGTTGCAGGCGGCAGCCTCCGTACAGCAAACGACTACACTGGCACAAACAGCTATGGCAACAAGATTCCGAACGCATTGGTTGTTGGTAACGTTGACAAGGTTGAACTTATCATCGTAGATACTGCAAACGACTACTCTGCAGCACCGAGCCCGTACTACGTATCTCCGACTGCAGCAGCATTGTCTGCAACTGCATCTGCTTCTACAAGAGCATTTGGCGATACTACTACATTCACCTACAGCGCAACTTCTGCTAACATTGCAGTTGGTACAGCTGTAACTCCGACTGTTAAGAACAGCACTGGTACTGATGTAACAGCATCTACAACTGCAACTCCTGCTAACCTGGCTGGTACTTTGGCAGCTGGTACAGCATCACCGACAGTTGCTGTTGCTGCTGGTGCATTGCCGGTAGGTACTTACACAGTAACGCTGACAGCAGGTACTACAACAACTACAGCTACCTTCACTGTAACAGCTACCTCTGTTGTAGCAAATGACTTCTTGGCAGCAAATGCAAATACAACAACAGGTATTTCTACAGGTGTAACTACAGTTGCGAATATCTCTGCTGGTACTCCGGCATTCGCTTCTCTGCCGTCTGGTGTCACAGCAACTACATTGAGCTACGTTGAAAAGACCAACAATGCTACTATGTATGGTGCTATTGAAGCTACCGACGTTGTAACTGCAACTGTAACTCTGACTCCGTCTACCGGCTATGAGTTTGCAACTGCTCTGGCAACTGTTGGTGCAACATTCCAAACAGATGCACTGGCTAACACTTGGACTGTAACTGCAGTTAATTCCACCACTGGTGCAATCACTGCAACTTGCGACTTCACAATTGCTTAATCTCTGAGTTTCTCAGGATTCGGTTCATGTGAATCGTTTGTAATAGTCGAAAGCCCCCTCGGGAAACCGAGGGGGCTTTTTTCGTCTGCTTGTGCACGTAACGTGTAGTTGTCTGCATTTTTGTGCACATATTGTGCTGTGCCATTTAGTGCAGTGCACCAAGCTATCGTGCACATTCTGTGCTATGTACACATTTTGTGCACAACTTGCCGTATAAAGCCATATATCGTGCACTTCTGCGTCCGCCTTGACGAAATGTGCAAAATGGCGTATCATAGAATGAGTAAACCATGCCAAAGGAGAAGGGATTTATGATGAAAAAGCGGATTTTCGCTTGGCTTGTTGCGTGTGCGTGTGTACTGACCAGCTTTGCAGGGGCGGCGTTCACCGATGCGGCGCAGATTGACGCCACCGAAGCGGTGCAGATGCTCTCTTCGCTTGAGATTGTCGGCGGATATGCCGACGGCAGCTACAAACCAAATGCCACCGTCACCCGCGGCGAAATGGCAAAGATGATTTATGCGGTTTGTCTGGGCACAAGCGATGCGTCAGCCTATCAAGACGTATCGACGGATTTTACAGACATCAGCGGGCATTGGGCACGGGGATACATTAAATATTGTCAGCTGAATAACATTTTGGCGGGCAGAACCGCAACACGGTTTGCACCCGATGAAACCGTGACGGGCAGTGAAGCGGCAAAAATGCTGCTTGTGGTGATGGGATATGACCCCGCCCGTGCAGGCTTGACGGGCACAGCATGGGAACAGAGCACCCTTGCCCTTGCGGCGGATGCACACCTGCTCGATGACGTGAACTGCGATTTTACGGCGGCATTGCCCCGCCAATATGCCGCACAGCTGCTCTACAATGCCATTGATGGGAACTGCGTCACATGGTCAAAAGATGCAGAAAGCTATGATGCGCTGGATAAGGACGGGCTGAAGCGTACGGTTGGCGAAAAATATTTGGGGATGTATACCAGCGTGGGCACGCTCGTCAAGGTGCAGGCGGATTCCATCACGATTGTGCAGAACGATGAGGATTTGTCAGACAGCAGCTCTACGTTAACAACATTTAGTAATGTTTCACAGGATTATACAGGTTTGCTCGGACATCGCATTCGTGTCATGAACAAAAATGATAAGGTGAACCAAGTGCTCGGCGTGTATGAAACCGATGGCAGTACTTGCGTTACCGTAAACCATGCTGACATCAAACAAAATGGCACTGGCATCAAATGCAATGACATCAAATATGATTTGAACACAGACGGCATCAAAATTTATCAAGATGGCGCGTATGACAAAAAAATTACCGCAGGCAGTGATTTGGTCGACACACAGTCACCCGACCAAATCATTTTGGTGGACAGCAATGATGACGGCGATTTAGAGTTGGCATTGGTGCAGCCCTATTTGGTGGCGCCCGTCACCACCGTCAGCAAAAAATCCATCAAGGCAGGCGGGGTGGAATATAAATTTGCCGATGATAACATCCAGTCGGGCATTGCAAAGGATGATTATGTCATCATCACCCACAACGGCTACAATGACCAATATGACATCGTGAAAGCGACCAAACGCACGGGGACGGTGGTCAGTGTCAAGGGCGATGCCGACCCGTATGATATTTACAACATTGATGGCACAGAGTATGCACGTGCAGCCGAAAATTATGCGATGAACGAAATCAAGGGCGGCGAAACCGTCGAATATATTTTGGTCAACCATGTGCTGTTTTACACCAAAAGCACCTCGGAGGTCACCAGCACGGCATTCTCCAATGTGGCGATGGTGCTGGGGCTGGATACCAATCTCAACGGCAATCAAGCCAAGCTGCTGTTTATGGACGGTTCAACGAAGATTGTAACGGTGGCAGAGGGCACAAATCTGGGATTCAGCGACTTGGTGAAGGGTAATTTTTATGAAATTATGGTGGGTTCCAATGATTCCTATTATTTTGACCCGCTGACCACTTCGGAAAATTATTACAGCAACTATACTGCTGTGGACAATGGTTTGATTAGTGGATGGTCAGGCAGCAAGCCCTCGGGCGGCAAGCCGATTACCAAGAGTGCCTATAAGGGCGTGACGCTTGCGCCTACTGCCAGTGTGATTTTGTATGCTGCGGGCGGCAACAGCTTTCAGATTGTCGGTGCGAACCAATACACCAACCTGTTCACCGCAGAGGACAGCGTCATTGTTTCCGGCGGCGGGTTGGCAGCCTTCATGCAGACGGCACAGACCGACAAAGAAGAGGACACCGTTTATCTGATGGCAGTGGCGGTCAGCAAAATGCCCGATTTGGAAAATGACGGTTATGGCTATATCGTCAGCGACAGTGTACTGACCAGCAAAACCACCCTCAGTTATACCTTTTGGGATGGCGAACGCTATCATTCGGTGCTGGAGCAAATCGGAGATTCGGATTTGGAAGCCACAGATCGCCTGCGGGGCATGGTCATCGGTTATACAGACATTGACAGCGATGGCACGATTTCAAATGTGGCATGCTATGGCAGTGAAGGTGACGGCATGTACATTCGCCCCCTCAAGGCGGTGTCTGGCACTGCGCTGACCTATGCCATCCAAAGCGAGGACAAGACCTTTACGATGGATAGCAGCACCAAGGTGCTGTATGTGGACAGCGGTGCCCAGCTTGCCGATGAAATCGGACAGACCAGCGGCACGGTGCAAACGGCGCAGACCACGGGCGGCTATACCTATCCCAACACGATGCTGATTCCCAAGGGCACCGCCGGCGTGGCACTGCTTGTGGTGGATGTGCGCAATAAGCTGGATGTGCCCGGCTTGTATGTCAGCGTATACACGAAAAAGATTTCAAATGGCAAGACAAAAGCCACGATTTCGGGCGCAGACAGCGTCATGATGGGCGATAGCCTGACCGTGACACTCAAGGACACCAAGGGGGCAACCAAGCTGATTACCCTGCAAAATGCCGTGTTTGCAGACACGGGTCTTGCCACCAAAACTGTGACACTGGAGGCGAAGCAGGAAGTGACCTACACCATTGCTGCAGATGGAAATGGAGAGGTCAACTTGACACTTGCGGATGTATAAATAGGAGGGATGACCGATGAAACGCAGACTTTGCGCCATGCTTTTGGCAGGAATGCTGTTGTTGGGCGGCACTGCAGCCGCAGCGAGCACCAGCAGCACCTTTAAAGATGAATCCAAAATCAACCAAACCGAGGCGGTAAACATCGTCAATTTGCTCGGCATTATGAGCGGTTATGACAACGGCAAATTTGAGCCAACCAAAACCGTCACCCGTGCAGAAATGGCAAAAATCCTGTATGTGTTGGCTACCGGCTCGGATGATGCCTCGAAATATGATACGGTCAGCGTGCCTTTTTGGGATATTGATTATAGTTGGGCGAAAGATTACATTCAGTATTGTTATTCGGCAGAGCTGCTCAGCGGCAAGGGCAATGGAAAATTTGCACCCGATGACAGCGTGACAGCTGTGGAAACGGCAAAAATGTTGCTGGTGCTTTCTGGATATGACAGCACGCATGCCGGCTTTTCGGGCAGCGATTGGCAGAGCAACGTGCTGCGCTATGCCAGCAATGCGGGTCTGCTGGAGAAGGTCACCATGTCCTTGACCGAGCCGCTGACACGGGAATTTGCCGCACAGCTGCTTGCCAATGCCCTGGAGATGGACTATGTCAAGTGGTCAAACAATAGTGCCAAATTCAATGCCACAGACGAAACCATGGGCAAGCGCACCATGCGGCTGGTGACCTATGACGGGGTGCTGCTCAGTTCCATTGGTGCGTCCATTGATGGCACGACCGTGGGCTTGGTGCAGGCACGGATTTTGGAGGACGGCAAAACCAGTGCCACCACCATTGACAACATGACCCGCAATTATGCGCACCTGCTCGGCAAGCACGTGAAGGCATATTCCCGCACATCCGGCATCAATTATGGCATGATTGCGGATGATTACAACACGGTGGACATCGAAACCAAGGGCAGCAAGGTCACCGCCATTGATGGCGAAAACCGCATTACGGTGGATAAAAAAGAGTATGCCGTCAACACGGCAAAGGGTGTGACGGTGTGCGTATTGGATGCCGTAGAGGATGCGGATACGGCGGATGTGTATACGATTTCAGGCACCACACAGACCATTGACAGCTCGCCCTTGGTGCTTGCCGAGGCCATCAGCGCAGGCGGCAGCGGCACGGTGCATGTCATTTCCAATGATGGAGATTACACCGTGGATGTAATCGTCTTTTACACCAAAAACTTCACAAAACAGTATTTCGTAAGCTAGGAGTTCGCATGAATATTCAGATTTTTGGCACAAAAAAGTGTTTTGATACCAAAAAAGCGCAGCGTTGGTTTCAAGAGCGTAAAATCAAAGTGCAATTCATTGATTTGACGCAAAAGGAAATGAGCGATGGCGAATTTACATCGGTTTGCCGTGCAGTCGGCGGTATGGATGCACTTGTGAATCCGAACGCCAAAGAGGCGGCATCCCTGCGCTATCTGGCATTGGAGGAGGACCGCATACAAAAGCTGCGGGAAACCCCTTCGCTGATGAAGACACCGATTGTGCGCAACGGCAAAGCTGCCGCAACGGTTGGCTATCAGCCAGACATTTGGAGCAATTGGGAATAAGAAAAACCCCCTGCTGTTTATGCCAGCAGGGGGTTTTGTTGCATTCAATTGAAATAGACCAGTTCAGGGTCGGCTTTTTGTGCGGGTTCTATGTGGGTGGCGTACAGCACCGGCGCATCGCCCCGAAACTGCGCATAATAGGCGGTTTGTATCGTTGCAGTGACGGTGACCCAGTCTTCTTGCTGATATTTTGCAGCCTCCTCGCTTTGGCACAGGAAGCCGATAAAAGTGATGTCATCAGCACAGCAAACCATCCCAAAGCGACCGGGTACAAAGGTGTCGGGCGCAAAATCCTTGCCTTTATACACCATTCCCGTGACTTTGACCGTCTTGCCCACATATTTTTCGGGAGATTGCATCGCATCGATATACCACACGCCATAGTTTTCGTCGGAAATTTCAATCACAGGCGCATCGAGGTCAAACGGCAGCTCACTGCTGTCCATGTATTCCTCGGCAGTGCCGTCCTCGTTGTCAAAATAAAAGGTGGCACGTGGATTCATCGCCTGCAAATTGCGTGCACGCAGCGTTTCTCGGATGGCTTCGTTGGCACGATTGAGCACCACGAGTTCGGCGTTGGCAATCTGCTCCAGCATGCGTGTGCCCATATTGGCGGAATACAGCTCAAACGTCTGCGAATTGATGATGGTGACAATTTGATACACATTCCAATCCTGCGGCAGGCAAACGCCCAGTTCGGCGATGGGCCACATGCCGTTCCATTCGAGCAGGACACGGTCTGGCTGATATTGTGCCGCCAAGGTCATCAAATGTGCGGGATTCAGCTCCTCTTGGCTTTCGATGGTGACGAGAATCGCATTGGTGCGCTGCAGCAGTTCCGTGTCGAATTCTTCTTCGCCTTCTTCGCATAGCAGAACCAGCGTGCGTTCGTCCTCGGTAAAATTCGGGTCACCCAAGGTTTCTTTCATAAAGCTGGTCTTGCCGCTCTCCAAAAACCCCGCAAAGGCATAAACAGGTACTTCCATAGCAGCCACCCCTTATTCGATGCCGAACAGCTCGGCAAGCTGTGGCTCGGCAAGGTCTGCACCGATGACGCACAAACGCCCGGTATAATCGGCACTGCCACGGCGGATTTCCGGCTCGCCCGGTACATAATCGAAGTGCAGCCACGTGCCGTCCGTGCAGGGTAAAATTCCCTTAGCACGCAAAACCGTACCATAGGACGCACTGTCCAGCGCATCCAGTGCAAAGGAAAGCTCCTGCTCGGTGAACTGGCGTGGCGTTTCCCGTCCCCATGCGGTGAAAATATCGTCTGCCGCATGATGGTGGTGGTCGTGTCCGCAG
Source organism: Intestinibacillus sp. (assembly GCA_963663775.1). GTDB lineage: Bacteria > Bacillota > Clostridia > Oscillospirales > Butyricicoccaceae. The sequence continues at coordinate 1,557,733 of OY760624.1, forward strand.
CCACAGTCGTGGTCATGCTCGTGATGGTCGTGTCCGCAATCGCAGTCGTGGTCATGCTCGTGGTGGTCGTGTCCGCAGTCACAGTCGTGGTCATGCTCGTGGTGGTCATGTCCGCAACCGCACTCGTGGTCATGCTCGTGGTGGTCGTGTCCGCAGTCACAGTCGTGGTCATGCTCGTGGTGGTGGTCATGTCCACAATCGCAGTCATGCGCATGGTGCTGTGCATGTGCCAGTTCGGCACGCATTTCATCCGCCAGAGAATGGGAATTCTCCATCGCATCCAGCAGCTGTGCGCCCGTTAGTGCGTCCCAAGAGGTGGTGACGATGTGCGCCTTTTCGTTATGTTCCCGCAGCATTGCAACAGCAGCATCCAGCTTTGCCTGCGGGAGAGATGCCGTGCGGGAAAGAATAATCGCACAGGAATTTTCGATTTGATTGAGATAAAACTCGCCAAAATTGCGCAGATACATCTTGATTTTGCCCGCATCCACCACGGTGACAAAGCTGTTCAGCACGATGGGATGGTCGGCAGCCACGCCTTCCACCGCCCGAATGACATCGGATAGCTTGCCGACACCCGAAGGCTCAATCAGCACACGGTCGGGGTGATATTGCTCGAGCACCTGCCCCAAAGCTTCGCCGAAATCGCCCACCAGGGAACAGCAGATGCAGCCGGAGTTCATTTCCGTGACTTGCACGCCGGCTTCTTTTAAAAATCCGCCGTCAATCCCGATTTCGCCGAATTCATTTTCAATCAGCACAATTTTTTCAGTCGAAAGTGCTTCGCTAAGCAGTTTTTTGATGAGTGTGGTTTTTCCGGCACCCAAAAAGCCAGAAATAATGTCAATTTTGGTCATGAAATGTTGCTCCTTTGCAAGGGAAGCGATGTCGATGCCGATTGCATGAACCGCTTCCATCTATCGTCCAGTTACTCTACAGTTTACCCCTTTTTTGGCATAAAAACAAGCCTTGCAGAAATATTTTCCGCAGAAAAAAGCGCCCATGGGCATCCGCTTGCAACGAATTCCCATGGGCGGGATAGCGACTTAGGTATCACACAGTGCCCGCAGCACCGTGCCTGCAATCGTGCCTGCCACACGGCTGCCGCCGCCGCCGTTTTCCACCATTACCACAAAGGCATAGGGGTAGTCCGGATTGCGGCAAAAGCCGGCAAACCACGCATGCGGCGATTTGTCCCCGCCGACCTCTGCCGTGCCCGATTTGGCGCACAGCTCCATGTCAGGGAAGCGGTCTTCGCCGTAGGTTTCGGTAACATCTCCCCGCATCATGTCGGAAATCAGTTGTGCCGTTTCGGTTTGCAGCATGCGTTTGCCGTGTTTCTTGAGATACAAACTGGTGGGAATGCCGCCGGAGGTGGTGGTTTTTTCGACCAACTGCGGCAAAATCGGCACGCCATCACGTGCAATGGCCCCCATATACACCATTAGATTGGCAGGACAAATGAGGTCGTTGTGCTGTCCAATGCCTGCCCAAGCAAGGTTGCCGATGTCATTGTCGGAAAAATCCGCACTGCCTGCGGCGGTTTGGATGCCGGAAATGGAAATGCTGTCTGCAAGCCCTGCTTTTTCAAAATAGGTCTGCATGGTGTCTGCCCCGACTTCGGTGGCAAGCTGTCCAAACACGCAGTTGCAGGAGTTGGCGAGCGCATCCTGAATGGTCTGCGTGCCATGCACTTCGGGGCAGGTGATGGTCGTATTGCCGATGTTTAGGCTGCCCGTGCAGGTGAATTCCCGTGAAAACAGCGTGGGATTCGTGTCGATTGCAGCGGCGATGGTCACGGTTTTGAACACCGAACCAGGGGTGAAAGTGGCGGACAAAAAGCGGTTGACATACACGCCGTTATAGCGGTCGCTCGATTCGATGTCCTCGGAAGACGGCGGATTTTGCGGGTCAAAGGTCGGGGTGGACACCATGCAGAGCACCTCGCCCGTTTCGTAATTGTACACGCCCACCGCACCCCGTGCGCCGTCCAGCGCTTCATAAGCGGTGGCGCACACGTCGGCATCCAGCGTCAAATAGAGGTCTTGTCCGCTGCCGAGCAGCTTAAAAGCACCCGTAATCGGATTATAGCCGGTCATGCGGTCGGCAAAGACGGTCTGCGCCCCCGTGCCGATGTTGCCCGCCGTATCGCCGACGGCGTGCAGCAGCGCACGACGCACGGTTTTGCGGTCGGCATAGGTGCGCCCGCTGTCGGTGGAGGCAGACAGCACCATGCCGTTGCGGTCCAAAATGCGGCCGCCGATGAGAACCCCGTTGGAATTGTACAAATGCCGATTGGAAGGGAAGGATGCCCAATCCCCGCCGTCGGCAACAAAGCGAAAGCAAAACACCAATAAACCCAGCAGAAGCCCTGCCGCAAGCAGCAGACAAAGTGCCGCGCGTCGTTCAATTTTTCGCATCAATCTTCCTCCTCATAGGCTTCATATGCCGCGGAATCGTCGAGTTCCTGCAATTCACGGCGGGAGGGCAGGCGCACGGCAAAGGACGCATTCTGGCGGGTGTCGGTGGCTTTCAAAAAGGCGAGCAAGCCCCAGGAGGATAGCATCGCAGAGCCGCCGTTGGATACAAACGGAAAGGTTACGCCCGTCAGCGGCAGCAAATCCACTGCGCCGAACACATTCAGACAGGTTTGGAACACGAGCAGCGAGGTGGCGGCACAGGCGGCGATGGTATAGAAGCTGGAGCGTCCCGCACGGCAGGCACGCACCGCAAAAATGGCAAGCGTGATGATGGAAAACACCGCCAGCACCGCAATCACCAGCCCCCACTCTTCACACAGCATGCCGAACACGAGGTCGGTGTCCGCCGCAGCAATGCGGTGCAGCCAGCCTTCGCCCGCCCCCATGCCGACCAGACCGCCCGAGGCGGCGGCAGACATCGTGCGTGTCTGTTGATAACCCGTGGTCGAGGCATATTCCCAAACATGTCCCCATGCCGCAAAGCGGTTGGCAATATACGGCTTGAACTTTAGCGCAAGCATGCCGGCAAAGACACTGCCGCCGCAGATAAGTGCCAAGGTTGCCCAGTCGCCTGAGCGCAAAAAGGCGATGACCAAAAAGGTGACGAAAAAGATTGCCGCCGTGCCGAAATCGCTCATCAGCGCAAAGCAACCCATGCAGAAGCCGGAAAACAGGATGAACATGGTCAAATTGCGCCGCCGAAACAGACGGTCAAGCGTTGCCGCACCTGCCCAGACATAGGCGATTTTAATCAGCTCTGACGGCTGAAAGGAAAATGACCCAAAGCTGACCCAGTTGCGTGCGCCGTTGATGGTGTGCGCAAACACGAGCGTGAACCCAAACAGCAGCACCGCAAGGATGACCGCCAACGGGCGCAGACGCACCGCACGCTGCAAATTGCGCAGCTGCACCACAATCAGCAGGAAGAACAGCACGCCCAGCACCACCGCAAAGAACTGCTTGCCCAAGGCATCGGGGGCAGAGGATGCCGTCACGGCGATGGACAGCGTGGTGAGGAAAAAGGCGATGGTTTCCATCTCAAAGCCGATGCGGCGCAGGGCACGCAGCAGCAGATAATAGGTCCATTCCAGTGCCATCAGCCCCAAGAATACCGCAGGCACAACGGCGGTCAAGTCCGCCCCCTTGGCGATGATGAGCTGCACGGCGGTTAGAATCTGAAACAGCGTCAGCAGAAACAGCATGCCCCAAGGGGACACGGGCGTGTCATTTTCACGGCGATGGCGCAGGTTTTCCTGCTTTTCCTGTGCGGAAACCGCCTCCAGCACACAGGGTATACCGCCGAAGGAAATGGTTTCCCCCTCCGTAACCAACGCCTCGCCTTCGATGGGTATTTCGTCAATCGTGGTGCCGACCTTGGACTGCAAATCATAGAGCATCCATGTGCCGTCCTCGTCACGGATGAGGGCGGCATGGGTGCGTGACACCGAGGGGTAAGACAGCTCGACATCGGCGCTGTGGCTGCGGCCGATGATGTTTTCCCAATGGGTCAGCGGCACACGCTCGCCGCTTGGCAGGCGCAGATATGCCCACAATTCGGGTTCACTGCGCACCTGCAGGAGCGAGCGAATCGCCGTAATCAAAATGCCCATGGCAAGCACCGGAAAAGCGAACCGTGTCACGGCGGTATACCAAAGTCCAGCGAGCGGATATTTTGTGAAAAATGTAATCAAGGTGTCCATAAGCGGCTGTAATGCGTCAATCATAGGGGCAAAGCCCTCCCTTTCTGCGAATGCAGGATTTTTGTGCTTCTCTATTATAGCACAGATGTGCGCCAAGTAAAGACACGATATGGGCACAAAAAAACTGCCGCCTTTTTCCTCAAGACGGCAGAAATCAACAGGGGGATTATTGGGTGCGGAGCACCTGTTGCAGGGGCTTCCAAATCATCAGCGAAATCGTGAAATCCACCAAGGAATGGACAAACGTACCCACGCCTACGAGCAGCGCAATGATGCGAATCAGTTCACTGGTTTCCATGCCGCGTCCAAAATAGAACGGCATAACCACGAGAACCTCGCCGAGGGCATGGATGATGCTCAGCCAAATCGCCATGGTGAACAGGCGTGGCATGCGATGAATCATAGGAATCGAAAAGTTCATCATCTGCGGACGATTTTGCAGATATAGTGCGCCAATGGTCACGAAAACCACTTGGGACAGCGCACGCAGCACCACCGCCAGCGGAAACCCGCCCAAAAAGAAGCCGAGCGTTGTGCCGAGCGAAACCGCCACCGCAACGGGAGTGGAAATAAACATGGCGATGAACAGCGCAACATGGCTGGCGAGCGTGAAGGACATGGGGTCGAGCACCACTTTGATGGGCATAAACATGGGAATGATGATGCCAACGGCGCACAAAAGTGCAGCAATCACCATGTGATACAGCTTGTGGCTGGAGGAGGAGTGCATAGTCAGATACCTGCCTTTTCGTTTTAAAATCACAGTGGCTTGTCACAATAGGTGTCATGACAAGTGTCGTGATTATTATACCGACAGGGCGGGCGGTTGTCAATCGCTTTTTTCGGCAAAGTGCGAAAATCAGTCGATATGCTCTCCAAACAGCAGTCCACGCTCGAGCAGGGCGGCGGTAATGCGCTGCATGGTTTGGCTGTCTGCACAGCGGATACGGTGCAGATGGACGCCGTCTGTCAAGTCGCACAGCGGTTTTGCACTGGAATTTTGCAGCTTTTGCAGGAATAAATCTGCATCATAGCGGGAAGAAATGTGCAGCGGCGCACAGATTTGCCCATAAACCGAGTGTGCCACGGTGACATCCAGCAGCGTGCCGCCCAAATCCACAATTGTATAAATTTCTTCCTGCAAGCGGTCTTCGTCATGCGTGCAGGCAATGGTCTGTTCATATCCCTGTTCGTCCTGCGCCACAGGGTCGAGGACATAGCCGCGCGGGGTGGCGGTGATGCTGCTGCCGCTGGCACGCAGCAGGGCAATGTCCCCCACAATCAGCTGACGGCTGACCGAAAAATGGGCAGCCAAGGCACTGGCACTGACGGGGCTGTCACTTTGCGCAAGCAGTGCGACAAGTTGGATGCGGCGTTCAGAAGCGGTCATAATAGTAGAATCCTCCAAGTAGTTTTTTCTTTTCACTATACCGAAAAAGCACGAAAATTGCAAGCCAAAGGGCACCGCACAAGCGATGCCCTTCGTATCATAAGAAGGATTGCGGGAATGGTTCAATCCTCGATGCGATGCTGATTTTCGGCAATGATGCGCTCCTGTACAGCGGCAGGGGCTTCATCATAGCGTACAAAGGCGGCGGCGAAGCTGCCGCAGCCATGGGTCATGGCACGCAGGGAAATGGCATAATCGGTGATTTCGGACTGGGGTGCTTCCGCCAAAATTTCCTGTTCGCCGCCCTCTAAGGGATTCATGCCCAAAATGCGGCCACGGCGTTTGTTGAGGTCGCCGATGACATCGCCCATGTAGTCCTCAGGAACGACAACAGAGAGGGCAGAAATCGGCTCAAGCAGTACGGGATTTGCCTGCGGAATACCAGATTTGTATGCCAAACGGGCTGCCATTTTAAAGGAAAGCTCGTTGGAATCCACATCATGATAGGAGCCGTCGGTCAAAATCGCTTTCAGCCCCACCATCGGATAGCCCGCTAATGTGCCGTGCTCCATTGCCTCATGGATCCCCTTTTCTACCGCAGGATGGAAGTTTTTCGGCACAGAACCGCCAAAAACCTTTTCTTCAAAGAGGAAATCGCCCTCGGCATAGGGTTCAAACTCCATTTTGACATGTCCATATTGACCGTGCCCGCCGGATTGCTTCTTGTGCTTGCCTTCAGTTGCCACCTTTTTGCGGATGGTTTCACGATAGGGGATGATGGGGGCTTCCAGTGTCACTTCCACGCCGAATTTTGCGGCAAGCTTGCTGCAAAGCACCTCCAAATGGATGTCGCCCATGCCGGAAAGCAGCTCCTGCTTGGTTTCCGATTGAAATTGCAGGGTGAAGCTGGGGTCTTCGTCATGCAACTTTGCAAAGCCTGCGGCGATTTTTTCCTCCGTGCCCTTGACTTTGGGCACAATCGCCTGCGTGTAGCAGGGCGGTGCCGGTTCGATGGGGTCCAGCTGAATGCGGCGCACGCTCATGGAAAGGGTGTCCCCCGTGTGGGTGGCAGTCAGTTTGGATACTGCACCGATGTCGCCGCAGCCAATCACAGGTGCTTCGGTGGTCTTTTTGCCGCAAACACTGTAGAGATGCGACAGTTTTTCGCACACATCCATCCGCTTGTTGGACAGGTTCATGTCGTGCTTGACCTCGCCGCTCATCACCTTGAAGAAGGACAGGCGGCCGTATTGGTCAGAAAGCGTTTTGAACACAAAGGCGCTGGCAGAGCCGTTGGGCGAACAGGGGATTTCAATGAGTTCGCCCTTTTCATCCTCGCATACCTCGGGCAGCATTTCATCGGGGGACGGCATATAGTCCACAATGCCCTTTAGTAAGGCATACGAGCCGACATTCACCGCCGCTGAGCCGCAGAACACGGGTGCGATGACCATGTCGAGCACGCCTTGGCGGATGCCTGCAATCAGTTCATCATCGGAAAATTCATCGCCCGCAAAATAGCGTTCCATCAATACTTCGGAAAGCTCCGCCACATTTTCGCACAGTGCGGCACGGTGCTGCTCCACACGGTCACGCATTTCGTCCGGAATCGGTACCTCCAGACGCTGTGTGCCTGCCATGCGATAGGCTTTGCGCAGCACGCAGTCCACAATGCCGACTGCCTCACGGTCGCCCTCAAAAATCGGAATCACAACGGGGCACACCGAAACGCCAAATGCCTTTTGCAGCTTGTGCAGGGCGGTGTAATAGTCAGAATGCTCCTCGTCAATGCGTGAAATATAGAACAGACGGGGCAACTGCTGTTCGCCCACGCGTTTCCATGCCTTTTCTGTGCCGACGCTGGGACCGGACTTGCCGGGAACCACAATCAGACCGCTCTCCGCCACCCGCAGGGCACTGAGTACCTCGCTCTCGAAATCAAAGAATCCGGGGGTGTCCAGCAGATTGATTTTGCTGCCCAGAAAGGTGGTCGGCGCAAGTGCCGTGCTGATAGAGAACTGCCGGCGGATTTCTTCGGGGTCATAGTCGCAGACGGTGGTGCCGTCCGAGATTTTCCCCAAGCGGTCGGTGGTGCCGGCTGTAAACAGCAGACTTTCCACAAGCGAAGTTTTTCCGTCCCCGCCATGCCCCATGACGCAGACGTTTCTGATTTGGTTCACCGGAAAAATAGCCATATGTCACACACTCCTAGCATCTGCAAAAACAGCAGTTCATAATGTTATCGGTAGATGGTAGCGGAATTTGATAAGTTTTCCACTTCATGGCTATTATACACTATTTTGTTTGTAGTTGCAATGTATTTTATGTGTATTACACACAATTCGTTTTCTCGGCAAGAAATGGATTTCCGACAGCAAAACGAAACAAAAAAAGCCGCAGCGGGGGTTCGTCCGCTGCGACAGGGCAAATCAAGCTATTTTCGGGTGCCGAATCCGCACAAAAATACGGGCAGATACCATAAAAGCAGGTAGAGCAGCACATTTTTCGGCGAAAGTGCCACAAGGCTGTAGGAATGCACCAGATAAAAGCCAATCAAAACGCCGCAAATTCCTGCAAAAATGCCAATGCGCATACGGGTGCGCACCGTGCGGGATAGCTTGTCGGCATAGCGGAGGACTTCGGCATAGGGGGTGATGCCATCCCGTGACAAAATGGCGCAAACCGCATCGTTTTTCACATACAGCGGGTCGCAGACCAGCTCCATGCGCTCGCCCGTCAGCTCCTCCATCGAGCCGGAGCGCAGCTCAAACAGGCTTTCTGCCATGGCGGCGGTGATGTTGAAATCACGCACCAAAAGCAGCGGGTGCATACGCCGCCGCAGACCATGCAGGGCGGCATAGGTTTGCGCGGTGGGGTGATAGACCAAGGTGAACGCCCCGCCGACCTGATTGTTAATGACCACAAACACGCCGTTTTCCACCCCTGCCATGTCTGGAATGCGGACATTCAGCCGTGTCAAAAAGGAGGCAGTGCCCACCATGACACTGTCCGGTCCGATGTCGGCGGACAGACCGCCGCTGTCATAGCGCAGCAGCTCGCTGGCACGCACGGGTCTGCCATATTGCTCCCGCAGCTTTTCGGAAAAAATGCGGCCAACGCCAAGCCCTGCGGCAGAGGTGATTGCCGCAACATACGCCAGCAGCTTTTCGTTATCATATTTGCCATAATTGCGCAGTCCTTGAATGGAAACGCTGCCCAAGGGGAACAAATCCACATCGTCAAACACCACCTGCTTGGCACGGCACAGCGCACGAGCCCCACGGATGCTGCTCAGCGCCGCACCCTCCTTGAGCAGATGCTTTGCCACACGGCTGTGTGCCTTGCCCACGCCGAACAGGACGCCCAGCGGGGAAGCGAGCGCCAGCAGCACGGAAAGCCCCCAGCAAAACCGAGAAGGTGCACCCATGCCCACCGTGGACACCAGTGCAAAAATGATGGCGGAGGTGATGGCGATGGGGGCATAAATGAAGGCAAGGGTTTGCGGCAGGTCCGGCTTTTCCAGCTCGGTCAAGAAGGCGGCGCAGTCCTCCTGCGGCACTTTGGTGACACGGCGCACATTCTCCGGCTTGTCGGCATGGCAATAGATGCCGGTTGGCTGGGGCTGCAGCATGGCGGCTTTGACGGTGAAATGCCGTGCGGCAAGCCGTCCCTTTTCCTCCTGCATGGTGGCAAACAGCAGCAAAATGCTGACAGCGCAATAGGGCAGCACCTGGTCCCAGCTTGGCACAAAGATGGTGATGCAGGCATGCGCAAGGGTTGCAAAGCAGGTCAGCGTGAGCAGGGTTTTGCGGTCAGGCGCACCCTTGAACAGGGCATAAATACCCATGCCAATCATGTCAATACCAATCAGCATGGCAAAAAACTGCATCAAAAGCAGCTCTAAGGTCGCCATAAAGGGCTGCTCAGAAAAGTCGATGGTGACGGGCAGATACCACCCCATGCCGCCGGCAACGCTGAGATAAGCCGCCGCCGCAAACAGCAGAAAGACAATCAGCCCCCGTCCGCCCAGCGAGCGGATGCGCCGTGCGGTGGCACGGGCGGCAACACGGGGGTCACAGGGGGTGTAGATTTCCTGCTCTTCTTGCACCAAAGCCGCATGGCGTGCCTGTTTTTCCGCCTTTTTTTGTGCACGCCGTTCGGCTTTTTCGGCTTTTTTCAGAGCACGTGCATCCCATTGCGGTTCGTCCTCCAAGACGGGTGGCTGCGGGTCTGGCGAGGGGGCCGGCTTTGCTGCCGCAGGTGTGGGGGCATGCTGCTTGCGGGGCAGCTGCACCACGTTGTTCGGCAGCGGTTCTGGCGTGGGTTCGGTTGGCATATCGTGGGGATTGGGGACTTCTACAATGTGCAGACGTGGCTTTTTGGCGGTCTGCGGCGGGGGTGTGGAATCTGCCGACGTTACGGGGGCGTGCGGCGGCGGGGTCTGCGGTGTTTTGGCTACTTCCTGCAAAATCTCGTCTACTGCAAAAGCATCTGCCGTGCGGCTGATTTTCGGGTCATTTCCAATGAGTTTTTTGATTTCCGAAAGCTCTTGCGTATCCATGATATGCTTGCTCATAGACCTCTCCCTTTCTCGGTGATGCGCCGGCGCACGGCTTCATAGAGCAGCACGGCGGCGGCATTGGAGGCGTTGAGGGAGTTGACCTTACCACGCATGGGAATGCTGACGATGAAATCGCATTGCTCCCGCACGATGCGGCTCAGCCCTGCGCCCTCGGAGCCAATGACGATGGCGGCGGCACCGGCAAAATCGGCATCATACAGCGAAACGGTGCCGTTGGCTTCCGCACCAAAAATCCAAACCCCACGGGTCTTCAGCTCTTTCAGCAGGGCGGAAAGGTTGGTTGCCTTGTGTACCGGCAGATGGGCAAGCGCACCCGCAGAGGCACGTGCCGTGACAGCGGTCAGACCCACAGCACGCCGCTTGGGGATGATGACCCCGTGCGCCCCTGCGGATTCCGCCGAGCGGATGATGGCGCCGAGGTTGTGGGGGTCTTCGATGCCGTCACACACCACGAACAGGGGCGGTTCGCCTGCCGCCTGCGCTTTGTCAAACAAATCGTCCAGCGTGGCGTAGTCCTGTGCCGCCGCCAGCGCAATCACGCCTTGATGGGCGTGGGTGGTGCTCATGGCATCCAGCTTGCGGCGGTCGCATTCCATGATGGGGATGCCACGCTGTCGTGCCAGCGCATAAATGTCCTGCATGCGTCCGCCCATGTCTTCGGCAAGGAACAGCTTATCCACAGCATGTGGACTGCGCAGCAGCTCTAGCACGGCGTTGCGTCCCTCCACCGCCATGCTGTCGGCAGTGTCGTTCTGGGAGGGGGCGGGACGCTCACGGCGGGCGGGGCGTGCGTTCTTTTTAGGGTGTTCGTTCATACGATCTCTCTCCATTGTCTGTAAATGGCTTTTATCATCAATTATGAGGTTTTTGCCAGTTTTTAAATAGTATATCATAAAATACAGCAGACATACAATGCAAATGCACACAATTCAGCAAAAAAACCGTGCTGCGGCGGCAGGAAAAGAAAGGCAGATTATTCCATAAAAATGCGAAAATTGTACATCGCTGGTTGTGTGTGCGGCGGGGGTGTGCTATACTGAAAGAAAACCCACTGCTGCAAAGATAACGTTGTATGTAAAAAAATACCGATTTTTTCGCAAAAGCGGTATTCATTTTGAAAGGAGCAACCCGATGGACAAACCGATTCGTATTGTTTCCCGCGCCAGTAAACATATTTTCACCGATGCGATTCCCGGGCATTTTGCAACCAATCATTCGCATACCAACTATTACGTAGACACGGCACAGCTGCGCCACAGCAGCAAAATGGCAAACGAAGCGGCGATGGTGATTGCTGCGCAGTACACCAATCTCTCCATCGACACGATTGTTTGTTTGGAAGACACCAAGATGATTGGGGCGTATCTGGCGTTGGCATTGGCACGTGACGGACTGCGCAGCCTCAATTCCGGCAAAGAAATTTTCGTGGTCGAGCCGGTCAGCAATGTCAACGGCAAATATATTTTTGCAGACAATTTGGTGCCGATGGTGCGTGGACGCAATGTGCTCATCATGGCGGCAACGGCGGCAACCGGCGGCACGCTGTCGGACGCACGGGAATGCGTGGAATATTATGAGGGCAACGTTGCCGCCTATACGGCACTGCTGAGCAACGTGCCGGAAATGCAGGGTCTGCCGATTGTCCATCTGTTCAGCAGCGCCGAGCTGCCGCATTATCACAACTATGCCGGCGGACAGGGCTGCGCTGACTGCATGGCGGGACGGCCGCTCGATGCCATCGTGACCCCGCACGGCTACAAAAAGCTGTAAACCGATTTCGCAATCAACAAAAGCACCTCCTGCGGCGCACGGCGTACCGTGCCCTGTGAGGTGCTTTTTTGTTATGCTTGGGCTGTGTCTGCTGCGGTAGGGCGGCGGCAAGCTTCCAGCCGATAAATGCGGCTTCCCTGGGAGGAAAAACGCTCTTCATATTCGGTCATCACGTTGTTTTCAAAGTCCGATTGGTGTAAATCCAGCGAGATATTTTGCAGCAGCCAACCATAGGCGCAGATTTCGCTAAGGGACCACTCGAACAACCGCTGATTGTCCGTTTTGAAATGGACGCCGCCGGTCGGGCACAGGATTTCGTCATACACTGCCAGAAAATTGGCGTGCGTCAGGCGGCGTTTGCGCTGACGATTGGGCGGCCATGGGTCAGAAAAGTTCAAATAAATGCGGTCGACCTCGTTCGGTGCGAAAATTTGGCACAGCTCGGCGGCATCATAAGACAAAAATTTGACATTGTGCGGGATGTCCTGCATGGCACGTTCGGTTGCCATGATGAGTGCACCCTCTTCTTTTTCGATGGCGACGAAATTGATGTCGGGATACAGTGCCGCCATGCCCCGTACAAAGCGTCCTTTGCCGCAGCCGATTTCCACATGCAGCGGGTTTTCGTTGCCAAATAGCGCATGCCATTTGCCCCGCAGGGCTTCCGGATGCGGCGCAAGCACTGGCGCACAGGCGGCAAAGCGCACATCCAAATTCTTTTTCTTTCGCATTCTCATCGTGTAGTACATCCTCGTTTTTTTCAGTATATCCCCTATTATAACGAGATGGGGAGGCTTTTGCAAGCCTTGGCATCGGCAAAAAAAGCACCACGGCAAGGGGAAAATGTCCCTGCCGTGGTGCTATGCTTTCATTTTTCAAAGACAACCGTGGTGTTTGTCAGGGTTAAGTCTGCCGTGGTCGCCGTGTCCGTGTTTTGGTACAGCGGGATTTCATTTGCGTTCAATCGGTCACAGATGGCGATGTAGTCCTGCACGGAAAAGGTTTGGAAGCGTGAGGTCAAAATCGGCAGTCCGACACCATGGTCTTGCAGAGACAAAAGCGTAGCCTGTCCGCCTGCCAGATTGTCGGCGGCATAGGCGCACAGGGCATTGTACACGGCGGTGTCCAGCCGCTTGAGTGCCGAGGTGATGACGGTATTTGACAGACCGTTTTGGTCAACGCCCTCCCCAATCATCAAGCCGCCCTGCGCCTCTGCGGCGGCGGCAACCGATTGCCCAACCGCACCGCCGCAGGCGAAAATCACCTCGGTTTGGGAGTGATACCACTGTTCGGCAAGCGTCTGCACGGCATGGGAAGCCGAAAAGCTGCCTGTGTAATGATAGCGCAGTGTAATTTGCTGCTGCAATTCTCGTGCGGCAAAATCCGCCCCCTGCACAAAGCCATAGCCATAGCGCACGATAGAGGGCACCGCCATGCCACCCAGAAAGCCAAGCTGCGTGTATCCATCCCGTACGGCACTGTAGCCGGCGAGAAAACCGGACTGCTCCTCTTGGAATAGGATGCAGGTGACATTGCTGCCGATGGTGCGCTCGGTGAAAGCGGCATTGTGCGGCACGCCGTCAAGCAGCAGAAAATGGATGTCTGGAAACTGCGTCTGTGCCAAAAACACCGGCACCTCAGAAAAACAGCCGGCGCAGATGATAACCTTTGCCCCCTGCTCCGCCGCCTGCGCAATTGCCTGCACATAGGCTTCCGTGGCGTTTTCTATGGGCAGATAGTTGGCATAGGCGACATGCTGTTCGTCCGCATATTTTTGCAGACCCTGCAGCGCATTGGCGTGATAGGTTTGGCTGTCCAATGTGCTCAGGTCGGCAATGAATGCCAATGGCACGGCTTGCGTAGGCGCATCCGTCTCCTTGGCTGCCGTGGCGTCATCAGAGGAAATCGTGCGGTCGGCACAGCCCCACAATAGAACACAATATAAAGAAATACAAAACAAGAGGGGGATGCAGCGTTTTTTCATGTCAGGAATCTCCTTCGTTGCAGAAAAGTTGACTCTTACCATGTTTTTTGGCTTGATAAAGGGCACGGTCGGCCGCTTTATACAGCTCTGTGAAGGAGGTGGCGTCTGTGGGGAAGATGGCGGCACCGATGCTGGTGGAAATTTCGATGTGCAGTTCATTTTGCGTGGTGAATTGGCAAAATAGCTTTTGCACACGTCGAATCTGTTGGTGCAAATCGGTGTCTGACGGAATATCCTTGAGGAAAATCAAAAATTCATCGCCGCCAATACGACCCACAATGTCATCGCTGCGGAAGTTATTGCGCAAATGCCGCCCGATGCTGGCGATGACCTGGTCGCCCATTTCGTGTCCACGGGTGTCGTTGATGGTTTTAAAATTATCGACATCCAGAATGAACAGGATGCAGCGTGCCTGCGGGTGGGCGGTGAGATAGCCGGAGATTTCCTCCTCGGTTGCCATTTTGTTGTATACACCACTCAAAAAGTCCGTGGTTGCACGCTTTTCGAGGTGGTGATTGCGGCTTTTGTACATCAGATGGATGGCGAGCATCGTGCCGCTGACCACCACGAGGAACAGCATCAGCACTGCCAACAGATAGGTGATGAGCCGATGCATATCGCCCCAATTGTCCCGCAGCATCTGCTGATACAGCGGCTGATGGATGCCAACGGTCAAATACCAATCCCGAATTTGCAGCGGGTGAAAAAACAGCTCCTGCGGACTGTCCGCAATCAAAACCGTGAGCGAACCGTTGATGCCGCGGTCAAGGTCTTCATGTACCTGCTCCAAATCGGCGGGGATGGGGTCGAGCTGTTGCAGCAGCTGCAGGAGCTTGCTGTTGGCAGGGAGCGGGTCGGATAAGGCATCCTCCAGTCCATGGGTCAGCAAAACGAGCCCGTCATCCGTGCTGAAAATCAAGGACGACTCTTCATAGGGAATGGTTTCCTCAAACAGCTCCAAAATGCGGTTGAGCGAATAATACATCAGCAGATAGCCGCAGGTTTTGCCGTTTTCCAGCACTGGAATGACCGAAACAATGGCCTGCGCCTGTGTCAGCGGCTCATTTTGCAGATATGTATAGTATTGGTCTGTGTTTTCGGCATCCCGCAGCAGGTTGTCCTGCCCCACGTCGATGTAAATGCCGGCGTTGGTGATGCCCTCGCCCGCAGTACCGCAGTAGACCACCTGATAGGCATCGGAGTTGGCGCAGAGCGAGCCGATGAACGGCAGGGTGTCCGTACGTGTTTGGGGCAGATGGGATTGCATGACATCACGCACCACAACCCCCGATTTGGTCATGATGGAAAGCTCCTCGTCCAGACGTTGGGTCAGGGTTTCGACATGCCCTTTCAAGGTGTTTTCCAGCATGATTTTGGCGGTTTTTTGGCTAGTGAGCGAAAAATTAAACAGCAAAGAGCCGATGAGCAGAATGAGAAGCCCAACGGGAATGGTAATCCCCAGTATTAAAACACGGCGGCTGGACTTGTCTGTTGGATTCATATGATTCAAAAATCCTTTCCGGAAACCACGCCGAGGGGCAAATGGCGCACTTCCTACGCAAGCACGCAAGCCACTGCTGCACATCGACGGGTGCGCCTGTATGTAAATTTCATACAACATCGAAAAATGTTCAAAAATATCTATGTATTTTTATATTACACTCATTTTCATGCTTCGTCAAGAAAATAAACAGAAAAACCCAAGTTGGTTGATTTCGGCATGGATGCGGCGTGAAAAAGGAATGAATTCCCAAAAACAAGCGTGCTGTGGGGTGAGAATGTACCATTTTTTTCAGATGTGCTGTTCCCGAAATTTGGAGGGCGAAAGCCCATAATATTTTTTGAAGACGTAGCTAAAGTAGTTTGCCTGCCCAAAACCGACCCGTTGCGCGATGGAATAGGTCTTTTCGTCCGTGCTGCGCAGCAATTCTGCGGCCTTTTCCATGCGCACCCGTGTCAGATAGGGCACGAAGTTTTCGCCGTTCTCTCGCTTGAAGATAATGGAAAAATAAGAGGGGCTGACACACAGTGTTTCGCACAGACGCTCGATGGAAATGTCATTTTCCATATAATGCTGTTCAATATACGCACAGGCACGTGCCGAAAGCGTTTGGGCAGAGTCGGTCTGCATACAGCGCAGGGAGCGACCAAGCTTGTGGTACAGCGTGCGCAAATGCGACCAAATGGTTTCAAAAACGCCTTCATTGGAGGTCTGCGGCGTTAAAAAATCCTTTTCCGGCAAAATCTGCGACATGTGGTCTACCATCTCGGAAACCACCTGCATCGTGCACAGCTGGTCGAGCAGGGCAAGCAGATGCGGCTCTTCCTGCTGCAGATGGTAAAAGACGGTTTTTGCCTGCGCAAAATTGCCGCTGCGCACCAGCTCCAGCAGTTGGTGCAGGGGGGCGTCCAGCAGATTGCTTTGCTGCGTTAAGGTTTTGGCGTAGTGCACGCGCAAATGGGCAAGGTCCTGCTGCTTGGCAAGCTTATGGCGTAGCTGCAGCAAGGTTTTTTGCAGGGTTGCGGGCGGGGTTGGCTTGAGCAGAAAGTCTGCCGCACCCAGCGAAACAGCTTGGCGGGCGCACTCAAACTCACAGCTATCGGTCAAAAAAATGATTTGCGTGTCTGGCAACTGCTCCAAAAGCGAGCGGCACATGGTTAGCCCGTCCATTTGCGGCAGATGGGTATTGGTGATGATGACCTCTGGCTGCAAGTGCAGTGCCAAATCCAATCCTTGCAGTCCTGTTTGTGCTTCTCCGACAATGCTATAGCCGCAATTCGACCATTTTGTGCGTTTTAAGAGCATTTTGCGGTGATTGTCATCCGCATCCACCAATAAAACTTGATGGTTTTTCACAAAAAACACCTCCGTGATAAATTAAAATATGGCTATATTATACCATGGAAAACAATACTGGTAAAGTACATATTGTGCAAAAGCAATAAAAAGTTTTGTAAAAAAATTTTAAAGTAGTGGAAAGTGCAAAAATTCTACCCGCCACGCCGTCCCACCAGACGGTGCATCGTGACACGATACGCCAGGTATAGTGGTAGCGAAGAACCCGGCCACGCCAGCGCATAGGCAATGCTGACGCCCCAAAAGCCCAAGCGTGGTGCCAAAAAGGTGACGCCCAAAAAGCGCATGAGCAGCTCCATGATGCCGGCAATGGTGGGGACAACGCCTTGCCCGAGTCCCTGCAAGGTATAGCGATAAATGTACAAAAGCGATAAAATCACATAAAAACACGAGGTGGTGCGCAGATACAGTGCCGATTGGGAGACGATTTCGGGGGCATGGTTTACAAAAACGCCTGCAAGCTGTCCGCCGAACAGGTGCATCACCACAAAAGCGGTCAGCGCATAGCCTTCGGACATCAAAATGCAGTCCCGTATGCCTGTGCGGATACGGTCAATGCGTCCTGCGCCGTAATTCTGCGCCACATAGGTTGCCATGGTCATGCCGAAGGAACACAGCGGCTGCAGCACCACCAGCTCCACCTTTTGTGCGGCGGTATAGGCGGCAACGGTGGCTTCGCCATAGCTGTTGACCATGGACTGCACCACAATGACCGCAATGCCGATGATGGACGCCTGAAAGCCCATCGGCAGACCAATGCGTGCATGCGCCCACAGCTCCTGTGCCGACAGGTGAAAATCGGCACGGCGGACATGCAGCAGCGGAAAACGGCGCAGAATGTATACAATGCACAAAATGCCGGACACCGCCTGCGCCGCCAGCGTGGCGAGTGCCGCCCCTGCCACACCCAGATGCACCCACAGAATCAGCACCAAATCCAGCCCGATGTTGAGCAGGCTCGCCAGCACCAAAAACAGCAGCGGCGTGCGGCTGTCCCCCAATGCACGGATGGAGTTGGACAGCAGATTGAACAGCACGGCAGTGAAAATGCCGCTGTAGAGCAGATGCAGATAGCAAAAGGCATCGTCAAAGATGGCGGCGGGGGTGTGCAGCAGGTTGAGAAAGGGGCGAGCCAAGGGCAGCGCCACGGCGGTCAGCACGAGGGTTGCCAGTGCTGCAATGACGATATTGGCGGCAAAGCTGCGGCGCACGCCGTCATAGTCCTGTGCGCCGAAATATTGCGCCGTGACAATGGAGGTGCCCGTGGTCAGCCCCTGCACAAAGCCGATGATGAGGAACAAAATCCCGCCCGTACAGCCGACTGCCGCCAGCGCATCCACCCCAAGGGCACGCCCCACGATGAATGTATCCATCATTGTATACAACTGCTGAAACAGGTTGCCCGCCAAGAGCGGCAGGGTGAATAGAAAAATTAGCTTGAATGGGCTGCCCTCGGTCATTTGTTTGGTCATGGTTGATTCCCCTTTTTGCATATGCAGGCATAATTTATTATTATACGCTTTTTTTGCAATAATTGCATAAAATACGAATAAAAAAATGCACAAAAAAAGCGTATCGAGAGCGGGGGGATTCTCTCGATACGCCAAAAGGAGGCGGGGGATATTATTTGTTTGTGGTATGTTTGTGGTCTTGTGCATGCAGGCTACAGCCGGAGCACCCGGATGCACCGCCATCGCCCGAGCAGCCACTGCAGCCGCTGCAGCCACGATGGGTGATAACCGAACGCAGAGCAAGTGCTACGAGCAAAAGCAAGACGAGTCCAACCAAAATCGTTGCAATCATAATAGCAAGACTTCCTTTCTGGGAAACAGTGCCTGTTTTAAGAGGCAGAGCGAGGGGGTTCTTGGGGGCGGCGCATCGGGCGCGCCACCAGATACAGCGTGATTGCCAGCATGACAAATGCCGCTGCGGTGAACACGGTGAACGGTGCTTCGCCCGTCAGCAGACCGCCGATTTGATAGACCATCAGCGACATGGCATAGGCAAAGCCGGTTTGATAGCCAAGGGCAAAAAACGTCCATTTGGCACTGTTCATTTCCCGCCGAATCGCACCCATTGCCGCCACACAGGGGGCGCACAACAGATTGAATATGAGGAATGAATATGCAGAAAGATGGGTGAAATGGCTGGCGATGTTGCCGAGCATTCCAAAATCCCCCTGCGCCGTCAGCTCCAGCGCATCGCCGCCCACGGCATACAGTGTGCCGAACACGCCGACCACCTCTTCCTTGGCAAGCAAGCCGAGGGCGGTGGCGGTGGCACTCTGCCATGTGCCGAAGCCAAGCGGGGCAAAAATGACGGCAATGACACCGCCGATGTCGGACAGCACCGATTGCTCCATGTTGTCCACCATGCCGAAGCCGTTGGGCGTGAAGCCGAAGTTGGAGGACACCCAAACGACAATGGACGCCAGCAAAATGACGGTGCCCGCTTTTTTGATGAAGGAAAAGCCACGTTCCCACGTGCCACGCAGGATGTTTGTCATGGTGGGCAGATGGTAGGGGGGCAGTTCCATCACGAACGGGGCGGGATTGCCTGCGAACATGCGGGTTTTCTTCAAAATCAGACCCGACAGCACCACGGCAAAAATGCCAACGAAATACGCCGACGGGGCAACCCACCATGCGCCGCCGAACATTGCGCCCGCAATCAGGGCGATAATCGGCATTTTTGCGCCGCAGGGGATAAAAGTGGCGGTGATAATGGTCATTTTACGGTCACGGTCCTGCTCAATGGTGCGGGATGCCATGATGCCGGGAACGCCGCAGCCTGTGCTGACGAGCAGGGGAATGAAGCTTTTGCCCGAAAGACCCAGACGGCGGAAAATCTTGTCCATGATGAAGGCGATGCGGGACATATAGCCGCAGTCCTCCAGAATCGACAGCAGAAAGAACAGCACGAACATCTGCGGCACGAAGCCCAGCACAGCGCCCACGCCGCCGATGATGCCATCGACAATCAGTCCCGTCAGCCAGTCAGCAGTGCCTGCATGGGTCAAAAAGCCTTCCACAGCGGGCGAAATCCACGTGCCGAACAGGGTGTCATTCATGAAATCGGTCACGACACTGCCCACCGTGGTGACGGCGATGTAATACACGCCGAACATGAGAAGGGCGAAAATCGGCAGGGCAAGCACCCGATGGGTGAGAATATGGTCGATGCGGTCTGAGGTGGTTTGTCCGTTTTTGGGACGATTTTTGACCACACAGGCGCGGATGATGTCGGTGATGTGGTTATAGCGTTCGTTGGTGATGATGCTTTCGGCGTCATCTTCCAAATCGAGTTCACAATCGTTGATGAGGCTGTCGAGCTGATTGAGGGCAGGCACATCAAAGGCAAAGCGTGCCTGTACCTTTTCATCTCGCTCAAACAGCTTGATGGCAAGAAAACGGCGATGCTGCGGGGCAATATTGGAAGGGAGCATGGCATCAATCGCCTGCAGGGCGGTTTCCACCCGTGGGGAAAACAGAATCTGCTTGGCGGCATGGGGCTG
The DNA here is from genome assembly GCA_963663775.1 of Intestinibacillus sp. Lineage (GTDB taxonomy): Bacteria > Bacillota > Clostridia > Oscillospirales > Butyricicoccaceae. The sequence continues at coordinate 1,578,010 of OY760624.1, forward strand.
ACCATGCAGGGCAATTGCCGCCTGCGCCGCCGCCGCTGTGCCTTCGCTGCGAATGGCGGCGGTTTCCACCACCGGACAACCGAGTGCTTCCGAAAGCTTGGCAAGGTTGATGCGGTCCCCATTGCGGCGCACCACATCCATCATGTTCAGCGCAATCACCACCGGAATGCCCAACTCCATCAGCTGGGTGGATAAATAGAGGTTGCGCTCGATGTTGGAGGCATCCACCAGATTCAAAATGGCATCGGGGGACTCGTCCAGCAAATAACTGCGGGTGACCACTTCCTCTAAGGTATACGGCGAAAGGGAATAAATGCCCGGCAGGTCCATGATGATGACATCCTCATGCCCACGCAGGCGACCTTCCTTTTTTTCCACCGTCACGCCCGGCCAGTTGCCCACATATTGGGCAGAACCGGTCAAGGCGTTGAACATTGTGGTTTTGCCGCAGTTGGGGTTGCCTGCCAAGGCAATCGTAATCGGCATGTGCGTTGTCCTCCTATAATACTTCAATCATCGATGCGTCATCACGGCGCAGGGAAAGCTCATAGTTGCGCACCGAGATTTGAATCGGGTCACCGAGCGGCGCAACCTTGCGCACAAACAGCGGCGTGCCCTTGGTGATGCCCATATCCATGATGCGGCGGCGCACAGCACCTGCGCCGTGGAGCTTGACAACCTGTACGGTTTCGCCGCATGAAATTTCTTTTAAGGTTTTCATAGAAAAGACCCCTTTCCCAACCTAGATGTTAGGTTAGACTAACTATTTACTATCTGAAGTTTACCACACCTAACCCTGCGTGTCAAGACTTTGCATAGTCACACAGTCGGATTTTGTAAAAATAGCAAACTGAATAAAAGCAACATAAGAAATCGTGAAAATATGGTGGTTTTGCATGGCGTGCCGTGCGGGGGTATCCCTATATAATAAGGTATGCGGGAAAGGAGCGATGCGCAATGGAACAGCCAACCTTGCGGCGGCTTTTGGAGCGCGCAATGCAGCCGGTGGGGCACACGCTGTATGTGTGGGGCGGCGGTTGGAATGCGGCAGACACAGGGGCGGGACGGGAAGCCGTGACGCTGGGGGTTTCGCCGCAGTGGGATGTGTTTTTTCGGTCGCAGGGGGCGGACTATGATGTTCGCAAGACACGGTTTCAAATCCATGATGGATTGGACTGCTCGGGATTTGTCGGCTGGGTGATATATAATGTATTGCAACGTGAAAACGGAAAACAAGGGTATGTGATGCCGTCCGGACGCATGGCGCAGGACTTTGCGGCACGTGGCTGGGGCACATTTACCCCTGCGCCTGCGGTGCAAACCCATACGGCAGGCGATGTGATGAGCACAAAGGGGCATGTGTATCTGGTGGTGGGGGCGTGCGCAGACGGCAGTGTGGTGCTGGTGCATGCGTCACCGCCGGGGGTGCAGCTCAGCGGAACGGTGACGCCTTGCGGGGAGGCAGACAGCCAAGCAGCAGCACTTGCAGAACAGTATATGCGGCGGTATTTCCCTGCATTTTGCGCAAAATTTCAGGTTTTGGTAAAAGATGGTGCATATTTGACGCAATATGACCGCATGGCGTGGGATGTGAGCGGCAAGGCACAGCTGACCGACCCAGATGGCTTTGCGGCACTTCCAGCGGCGCAGGTGTTGGCACACTTGTTTGAAACAGGGCAAACCGATAAAATGTGTCAAGGTTTGTCATAGAAAAGCCTCTTTACAAGCGGCGGTTTGCGTGGTAAGATAAGTATTACCACGAGAAAGGGGATTGCCATGGCGACGAAACAAGGCACAAAGCAAGTCACTGCCAACAAAAAAGCATGGCATGACTATTTCATCGAGGAAAAATATGAAGCAGGTGTCGAACTGTTCGGCACAGAGGTCAAATCCATCCGTGCAGGTACGGTTGGGCTGAAGGATTCCTACTGCATCTTCAAAGATGGCGAGATTTTTGTCAAGGGCATGCATATCAGCCCTTATGAAAAAGGAAATATCTTCAACAAAGACCCGTTGCGTGAGAAAAAACTGCTGCTGCACAAGCGTGAAATTATGGCACTGTTCGGCAAAACCAAGCAGGACGGCTATTCGTTGATTCCGTTGGCGATTTATTTTCGCAATTCACGAGTCAAGGTCGAAATTGGGCTTGCAAAGGGCAAAAAACTGCACGACAAACGTGATAGCATCGCCGCCCGCGATGCCAAGCGTGAAATGGACCGTGCGATGAAAAACCGTGACCGATAACAACCATCGGTCGGGTCCTCGATAAGGGGACGTAACGGCTTCGACGGGGGTGTTGAAGCTGGGATAGCGTGCCGTGGTGGGGCCCCACGATAAAAGCTCCAATGTTTATAAATTAAACAACAACAATTATTCTTTACAGGCTGCCTAATTAGGCTGGCCCGTCCTGCCTGAGAGCGCCGCGGCTCGGGGTCAGGGCGTCGATTAGCGGCGTCCGTGTGTGCAGTAAGCTTTGCCTGCACCATGAATCATGAAGCTACTCAAGCGCATAGCCTGCTTACCGGCGATGCGTGGCGGGAATTTTAAACGATAAGCTGCGCACGGAGAAGTCACAGTGAATGTGCTTTCGGACGCGGGTTCAACTCCCGCCGTCTCCACCATTGCAAAAACCGCCTTTGGGGGCGGTTTTTTTATTGCTGCAAGCACAAAATGCTCTATTTTCGGGATGCTCTCAAATCCCTGTCCAATCTGCACGGCTTTGCAGTGCATTTTCCACCGCTTTTTGGATGACCCTGCTCGAATTGGTAGCACCTGAAATTTCGTCAACGGTGATTTTTTGTTCTGCGACCATCTGCTGTGTGATTGCTTCGGCAGCAGCACCTCGGTCATTTTTGTGCTGCAAGATGGTAATGTCTGTAATTTGTCCGGCATTCACAGTGACCTGCACTTTTGCATAGATAAAATTTACATTGCAGTCGCCTGTATAGATGCCATCGGCAATTTCTGAAAGATTTACCTCGGTTATCGTAAGGTTTTTGACCAAATTTTGATATGTATAAACATTGTGCAGATACCAAAGACCGAGCAGACCTGCCACCAAACCTGCACCGAGGATACCATAGAGCACGCACCGCTTGATTTTTGTCATTTCCAATATCCTCCGATGCGCATTGCAAGCGACTGCGGCAATTCTTTTTTCGTTTTCACGCCATCGCAGCTGATTTTCCCCATTCGTTTCATGCCGGCATATTTGAAAAACTCTTCCATTGCTCGCAAACAGCCGCTGCTCTGTCCAAACCATCTGGAAAAGGGAAATGGCGTATTGCACGAGGTCAGCAACAGATATTTTTGATTTTTCGAGAGCCTCGGTGCAGGGAGTGTTCGGGTGTCATCCATCGCAACGCCGAGCAGTCGGTCAAACATATTTTTGACAACGGCGGGGACATTGCCCCAATAGGTAGGTGCTGCAAGCACCACGGCATCGCAGGATTGCAGCAACGCCGCCAGCTGCTGCATGTCATCGTTTTGTACACATGTGCCGGTCTTGATACAGGTGCGGCAACCGGTGCAGTAGTGGATTTGCTGTTGGTACAGGTCGATGCGGTCAACCTGCCAACCTGCCTGTTCCGCCGCAGAAACCGCACTGTTGAGCATTGCAGCGTTGATGCCATTCGGATGCGGACTCCCTAAAATTGCCAAAAGCCGATGTGTATACATGGCGTTCCCTCCTGCATTTATGATGGGTGTATGGAATTATTTTGAATCGAACGATACAAAGCATCAAAGCTCTGTGCTAAAAATGCCTGTTTTGTAAGCCCTATGAAATTTTCAAGATAGGCGGTTTTTTTGGCTGCCATTTGAATCACACCGGATAAGCTTCCCCAAAATAGAAAAATGGTCGGCAGTATCGGAATATCTTGGCGCAGGCTCTGGTTTTTGACCCCTGTTTCCAGCATATTTGCCACCGCGCGATTGATTTTTTCGCCCACTGCAAAGGTTTCTTGTGCAGCCGACGAGGTTTCTGTGTCCTCCAACGGGAGCTGGATTTCGTCCAAGGCGATGGCGAAATAGAATGGAAACTGCTCATGATAGCGCACCAATGCATCGCATAGGGCAAGATACTGCGATTTGGTATCGGCACAGGAGACGACTGCCGTGCCGATATGTTCATACAGCGTTGTCATGCTGCGCAGCACCAAAACGCCGATAATTTCTTCTTTGTTTTTAAAATAGACATACAGCGTTGCCTTGCTGTAGCCTGCTTCCTTGGCGATTTCATCCATGGTGGTTGCTGCAATCCCTTTTTGGGAAAACAGCGTTTGGGCAGCGCATGCAATCGCAGCACGATGCACCGCAATCGGTTCTTTTTTTCGTCTTGCCATCGTACACCTCTTTTAATTAAACTATCGGTTTAATTGATTTTAACACATGTGACTGTGGAGAGCAAGTTCAAATTTTCGGACGTATGGCAAGGCGCCATTCGATGGGATGGTGGTGCATCTGCGAAAATTATAAAGGTGAAAAGTATTTTGTAGATTTTTTACGGTATTATATTGCAACGGCAGAAAAAATATTATATAATGCACAAAGAAACAGAAAAACATAGGAATATACTGGGAATTCTGCGTGGAAGCGCAACGCAGGCGAAGGGTTTGGGGCACGAATGGATATAGGGGGGCAAATATGTCTTTAAAATGGTTGCGGCGCAGCAAAAAAAAGCAGAAAGCTGACGAACAAATACAAGCTTTGCAGCAGATAGAAGCCTTGGAAATCAAAGAATCCTGCATTCTGGAAACCATTGCAACGCTGAATCAGCTGCTGCAGTTTATGACCGAGCTGAATTATGTAAAAGGGATGATTCATGACGCCAACCATCAGGCAGGCATCATTGAAAAAGTTGCTGCAAGCAGCGAAGAAATGGCAGCTGCCACAGAAGAGATTGCAAACTTTGTGCAGGCATCCAATGTCACTGTGGACGATGCGGTGCAGGAAACCCATAAAAGCGTGGAGCAAGTGGAGCAGACCTTTGGTGAAATTGAAAGCAATATCAATGACACCGCCATTGTAAAAGAAATTATGGTCGATTTAGAGGCGCAAACGATTAAAATTTCCGATTTAATCAATGTGATTGAGTCCGTGGCGAATCAAACCAACCTGTTGTCACTCAATGCCTCCATCGAAGCGGCGCGGGCAGGCGAGCATGGGAAAGGCTTTTCCATTGTTGCCAACGAAGTGAAGCTGTTGGCAGAAAACACCAAAAATCAAGGCGACAGCATCCGCATCATTGTAGATGAGCTGAACCATAAAATCACCAAGGCATCGAGCGAGATTGACCGTGTGATTGCCAACTTTAACCATTCCAAGCTTGCGATAGATGCAACAACAGGCGGCATTAAGAGCATCACCTCTGCGATTGAAGCGGTTGGGGACAGTTTTTCAGAGATTTCCGCCAATGTGGAGCAGCAAGCGCAAACCACACAGGATATTTCGCTGAGCATTCAGGCGATTCATGAGAAGTCGATCAAGTTGAATGAAGAATCCATGCGTACCGGCAAGGCATTCTTTGAGATTTCCATCAAGCTGGATAAAATTCGTCTGAAAGCATTGGAATGTGCGGAGCGAGTGGACAGCCATTCCATGATTGAGCTGAGCATTACAGACCACTTGATGTGGAAATGGCGGGTTTATAACATGCTGCTGGGCAATGTGCGGCTGGATGCGGCAGCGGTTGGCGACCATAAGGGCTGCCGACTGGGCAAGTGGCTGGCGTCCTTGGACCATACAGACCCGAATATTGCAAGTATGCTGGAAAAGCTGGAAAAACCGCATGCAAATGTGCATGATTTTGCCAAAAAGGCAATTCAAGAATATGAAAAAGGGAATTTGGCGTCTGCTGACAAAATGCTGCAGGAAATCGACCGAAATTCTGACATCGTGCAGGGGTATTTAAGAGAGTTCAAAAAAACGATTGCGAACACCCGAAATACTGTGCGGGAATGTTAAGCGACAGACACCGCAAAAAAAAAGAACCGCCTTTTGGCGGTTCTTTTTTGCATGCTGTGGTATATATGCAGGGCGGGTTACAGCTGAAATTGTTGGATTTCCTGTTCCATTTTTGCCGCCTGTGCAGAAAGTGTTTGGCTGGTTGCCGCACTTTCCTCAGCGGTTGCCGCATTGCTTTGCGTCACATCGGCAATCATTTGCATGCTGTTTTGAATCTCCGCAATGGATGCCGCCTGCTGCATGGAATCGTTTTTAATCTGCTCCACGGTGCTGCGGAAGGAATAGACCTTTTCAGACACGCTTTGCATCGCTTGTGAGGTGATACCGGTGTAGTTTTTGCCTTTTTCCACGGCACGCAGGGCGTTTTCAATCAAAACAGCGGTCTGCTGTGCCGCTTGTGCGCTTTTGGATGCCAACTGCCGCACCTCGTCTGCCACCACGGCAAAGCCTTTGCCGGATTCGCCGGCACGTGCGGCTTCAACGGCGGCGTTGAGTGCCAAAATATTGGTTTGGAAGGCGATGGTGTCGACAAATTTCATGATGCCCGAAATCTCCGCCGAGGTGCTTTCAATTTCACGCATTGCCGACAACGTTTCCTGCATGTCGGTGTTGCACTGCTCAATGTCCGCAGTGACGGCGCTGATGTTTTGCGTGGCATCGTCCATCTGCGACAAATTTTCATGTGCGGTTTCCGAAATGGAAGACACCAGTGTGGAAAATAGGTCGACAGAGGAGCTTTGCTCGGTGGCACCCTGCGCCAGCGTGGCGGAAATCGCCGCCATCTGCTTGGCACCGCCGTCCACCTGCATGCCGATGCTGCGGAATCCGTGCAGCATGTCATGATATGTGGCGATGATGTTGTTGATGGATTGCTGTACAATGCGGCAGTCGCCAGGATATTCGCCCTGAATCTGTGCCGTCAAGTTGCGGTGTTCCATTTCCCGCAGGGTGTTGGCGGTGTCCTGAATGATATGCTGCATATGCGAGGAAACGGTAGCAAAGGAACGGGTTAATTGCCCGATTTCATTGTTTGCATTGAGATATTGTTCGCTAAGGGTGATGTCAAAGTGTCCGCTTGCCATGGTTTGTGCGGTTTGCTCCAGTTCTGCCAGCGGGCGCAGAAACAGGCGGTTCATGGCGCTGTAAATCAAGAGATTGGCGAGCACGCAGGCAATCAAAATGATGGCGGCAAAAAACGGAATATGCGACAGCACTTCCTGTTGGTAGGCAGACGCTGCAATGTCCACGCCGACAACCCCGACAACGCCGCCGCTGCCGTTGACAATCGGCGCAAAGCCGGACAGCAGCGGTCCATAGGTTGCATCGTCCACAAAATCCAGCGTGTAGGCACCGATGCCTTGGGACAGAACCTGCTCTGGTTCGGGGCCATAATCCTGCTTGGTCTGTGTGTCCCCCAGTGCGGAAGCTTCCTCGCCGCGCAGTGTACCTTCGGCGATGTATTTGTAATTTTCGCCCGCATCGGTCATAATGTAGAGATATTTCATGCCAACGGCGGATTTGACCTGCGAAAGATAGGTCAGCAATGCGTCATACGCAGCATCGGTCTGCTCGGTTTGGTCATAGGCGACAATCTGCTCGCCATCGATTTGCAGGCTGACCGTTTGCGCAATCTCCATTGCCTGCTGTGCCAGCATGCGCTTAAAATCGCCCGCATAGCTCAGCAGACTAAAGACGCCGATGGCACTGGAGGATAGGATACAAATGAGCAGCACGGTTACAGAAATCTGCCGTTTGACAGAGCGTGGTTTGGGCACAGTTCGTTTCATCACATGGCTCTCCTTTTCTACGTCGGTGTGAGGCTGTGGTGGTATAAGAATCACGCAGGGTGGGCAAAAACAATACAAGTGTCGCTGTCTTTATTTTACCAAGAAAGCACCATTTGTTCAACAAAAATTTCCAAGAAATTTCAAGAATTTCAAGGCAGCAAACGGCGCAGGCAGTGTCTTGTCAGAACATCCATGGTGCAAAAATCCCCCGCCGAGAGGGCATTCCCGGCGGGGGCAAGTGGGGGCAGATTCTTAATATTTATCCATGTCTATGTCCATGTCCGCATCGCTTGCATAGGAGGTATCGTCCTCGTCTGCGGCATCGTTTTGGTAGGTGTAGGGTTCTGCGGCATCGCCGTCATGCAGGCGGAATTTTCCAATCAATTCCTTGAGCATCTGCGCCTGTCCGGACAGCTCTTCGCTTGCTGCGGCGCTTTCTTCCGCAGTTGCGCTGTTATTCTGCACCACGGACGCAATCTGGTCAACGCCTACGTTGATTTGCTCGATTGCCTGTGCCTGCTCATCCGATGCACGGGTGATGCCGTCAATCAAGGTCACTGCCGCCTGCGTTGCATCTGCGCTTTCATCCAGCGAACGGGCGGTTTTGGTGGCAATGGAAGAACCATTTTTTACCGCCGCCAAGGTTTCCTCGATGAGTGCAGTAGTGCTTTGTGCCGCCTGTGCCGATTTGCTCGCCAAATTGCGCACTTCGTCTGCTACAACCGCAAAGCCCTTGCCTGCTGCACCCGCTCTTGCCGCTTCGACTGCGGCATTGAGTGCCAAAATGTTGGTTTGGAAGGCAATATCTTCGATAACCTTGATGATTTTAGAGATTTCGGAGGATTTCATGCTGATTTGGTCCATCGCACCGACCATGTGCTTCATCTGCTCGTTGCTGTTCATCAGTTCCGTGCCTGCCAGCTCGGCACGTTCATTTGCCTGCCGTGCACTCTGTGCATTTTGCTTGACCTGCGATGCGATTTCTGACACGGAAGCGGACAGCTCTTCCACAGAGCTTGCCTGTTCGGTTGCGCCTTGGCTGAGTGCCTGTGCGCCGTTGGAAACCTGGTCGGCACCCAGTGCCACTTGGTTGGATGCCTTGTTGATTTGCTGCAGGGTTGCGGACAAGCGAGAGGTGATGTGGTGCAAAGATTCTGAAATGGAGGAGAAATCTCCGATGTACAGGTCGCCCGAAGCAGCATCAATCTGGAAATTGCCGTTTCCGATTTCCCGCAAGCTGTAATCGATGTCGCGGATGATGTCCACCACACGCTCCACGAGGGACTGCATGGACGAAGCAAGCTCGCCGAATTCATCACGGCTGGTGTAGGTGATGGTTGCGCGCAAGTCGCCCTCGGACAGTGCCTTTGCGGCGGTGCCGATTTCGTCAACCGGCTTCAAAATCGCCTTGCGTACCGCACGCAGGCTCATCAGAGTGACGAAAACTGCCAGCACAAATACCACAAGCAGCAGCACCATGCCCGTAAACATTGCCCGCTGTGCGATGTTCCTTTGCTCTATGGCACGTGTCTGTTGGTCATCTGAGATGCTGATGATGATGTCTGCCGCCTCGTCAAATGCAGGGGAATACTCCGCACGATATTTTTCATAGGCGGCCTGCACGTCATTTTTCTTGACCAATTCCCGCATTTCATCCTTTAACTGCATGGTTTCAGCCAGCTTTGCATCGAGTTTGTCCAAGATAGCGGCGTCTACACGGGTGTTGCTGCGGAATGCGTCCAGCGTGGCAAGCATGCTTTCGCATTCAGCATCTGCCTTGTCCAAGCCATCGCCCGTCAAGTGGCTTTTGATGTCCATCAGCCCGGACAGCAGATAGCGTTCTATGGACAGCATATCACGGCGTACTTCCCAAACACTGGAAACGTTCGGCAGCGTCTTGTCAGCATATTGGTTGATTTGCGATGCCATGAGCATCATGTTCACAATGGAAACCACCGAGCTGACCAGCAGCATGATTAACACAATGCCAAATCCCAATAGCAACTTCCCGCTCAACTTCAAATTTTTCATCATAACCATACCCTCACTTGTCAATCAATTTTATGTCAGTTGTTCTGCCGACATGCCAGTCTTGTGGTGGATTGCCTACACGTTTTCTCAAGGATTACACTGTCTTTATTCTATCAACAAATTAGGCGGTTTTCAACATAAATCGTGAAAAGAAAGGAAGCGAATTTGTAGAATACATGAATATCTGGAAAATTCAGCGAATAAAACAAAGAATACATGCTAATTTTGGCGAATTGATGCATTGCATGGGTGTGTGCGGGAGCACACGAGGCGTTTGTAGATTTTTCCAGACAAGATACCACAAGTGCCGCAAAAAAACCCCTGCGGCGGGCATATGCCTGCGGCAAGGGCGAGGGTTTCGGGGATTACAGCATCTCCATGAGGTAGCTATGGGTTTTCAGCCAGTCACGTGCCTGTGCATATTGTGGACAAAAGGCGGCAACGTGCGCCCAAAAGCGGGGGCTGTGGTCTTTGTGCGGGATGTGGGCAAGCTCATGCACCACTACATAGTCGATACACGAGAGCGGACACATCACAAGCCGCCACGCAAAATGCAGGGTGTTCGTGCCGCTGCACGAGCCCCAGCGGCGGCGGGCTTGCGACAGCTTGACCGCACGTGGCGTAACCCCCATGCGATGGGCATACAACTGCACCCGTTCCTGCAAAAATGGGACAAACTGCACTTGCATCCAGTGCGCCAAATCGTCCGACGTGGTGGTGAGCGGCAAAATCAGCACATCGTCCCGCAGCAGCGGAGCGGGAACGGCTTCCAGACGCAGGCGATGCGGCTTGCCGAACCAAAGGAGCGTTGCGCTGTCTTGCAGCGCCCATGTGTCATGGGCGGCGTGATATGCCTGTGCCTGCTGCTGTTTTGCGGCAATCCAATCCGCTTTTTCTCGGACAAAGGCACGGATTTTCGCTTCGCTCAGTCGCAATGGCGCACGGACAAGCAGCCGCCCTTCCCGGTCAATTTGCAGGGCAAGGGTTTTGCGGCGGGAGCGCAGCAGCTGATAGGGAATGTCACACATGGGCAGGAATCCTTTCTGGAAAGTGGACTACATTTGCACAGAAAAGCGGTTTTTTCCGCTTGTTTTGGAGTTGTACAGCGCAACATCGGCACGCTTGATGGTGTGGTCGATGGGTTCACCCGGCACATATGCCGAAACGCCCAAACTGACCGTAACAGGGCGGCCAAGACCGAAATCGGACCATGCGATGGCGTTGCAGATGGCTTCGGCATAGGTTTGCGCCATTTCCAAATTGTCTTGCAGCACCACCACAAATTCTTCCCCGCCAAAGCGTGCAATGATGTTGTTCTCGTCGAGCAGCATTTGGATGGTGTTCACCAGCTTTTTCAGCACGAAATCGCCAGCATCATGCCCAAAGGTATCGTTCACCGCCTTGAAATCGTCAATGTCCAACATGATGATGCAGCAAACGGTTTGTTTTTTGAGCAGATTCTGCAAATATTGGAACAAATAGTGGCGGTTGCAGGCACGGGTGAGCGGGTCGTGGTTGGAGTAAAATTCCAAATTGTCCTGCACATAGATTTTGAGAAAATACAAAATGAACAGCAGCAGCACCATGTCGATGGTGAGCAAAAACAGGATGAAGCGAAAATGCAGCGTCTGCTGGCGGGTCAAAAGCTGGACAACGGCGGTGGCATGCTCGGCATCTGTCCAAAAATCCTCGCTGTCTTGCAGGATTTGGCGGCGGAAAGCATCCGATGGCAGTTCCCGATAGCGCAGCAGGCTTTGCCGCAGGGTGCTCCAGTGTGCCTGCAGTTCGTCCGACACGGTGCGGCAGGTCAAATCCCGCAGGTGCGGCGCACAGGCAACCCGCAGCTCTTCCAGACGCACCTCCACCCCATCCATCAGGTCGTCTGAGGGCATGTCGGCAAGCTCCATCTTCACGGTGCGCTGCACCGCCGCATGCACGCCGTTGATGGCGGTGGTCAGCTGCATATCACGCATCAAATGGGACTGGATATAGTTGATATAAAGAATGTTGATGCCAATGAGCAGGAGAAGAATGGTGCTAATCACAAGGAGCAATTTGGATTTTTTCACGAAATACACCTGCCTCTATGCTGTCCGGATGGAGGGGCGGCTCACGCCATATATTCTATAGTATACACGCTTGCGGGGGGCGGTTCAATTCTTTTGACAAAGTTTGCATATTTTTTCATCGTGATGTCGACAAAATGCACCCCCGTGCAGTGGCTGTAGACTTTGGAAGAACATGGCGGTATAATAAGAAACGATGAATTAAAAAAAGCGGGAGGGCGATTTTTTTTATGAAACTGCTGCATCTATCAGACCTGCATCTTGGCAAGCAGGTGCATGAATGCTCCATGCTGGAGGAGCAAGCCGCCATTTTGGAGCAAATCCTTGCCATCGTGCAGGAAGAACAGCCGGACGGCGTGCTGATTGCCGGCGATGTGTATGACAAATCCGTGCCGCCAGTCGAAGCGGTGGCGTTGTTTGACCGCTTTTTGGTCAAATTGTCGGCACTTGGCGTGCTCGTGTTCGTCATCAGCGGCAATCACGATTCGGCGGAGCGCATGGCGTTTGGCGCACGGCTGATGCTGGGCAGCGGGGTCTATGTGGCATCGGCGTACAATGGGGCGGTGCAAAGCATGACCCTGCGGGATGATTTCGGCAGGGTGGTGGTGTGGATGCTGCCGTTTGTCAAGCCTGCGCACGTGCGGCGGTTTTTCCCCGAAAAAACCATCGAATCCTACACCGATGCACTGCAAGCCGTCATCAGCAAGATGCGGCTAAACCCCAATGACCGCCATGTGCTCATCACCCATCAGTTTGTGACGGGGGCGATGCGCTGCGAATCCGAGGAGCTGTCGGTCGGCGGCACAGACCAAGTGGACGCTGCGGTGTTTGCGCCGTTTGACTATGTTGCGCTCGGGCATCTGCACAGCCCGCAAAAGGTGGGGCTCCGCACCGTGCGCTATTGCGGTACGCCGCTGAAATACTCCTTTTCTGAAATGCACCATCAGAAGTCCGTTACCATGGTGGAACTGCGCACCAAGGGCACGGTGCAGGTGCGGCAGCTCGCCTTGACACCGCTGCACGATTTGCGGGAAATCCGCGGCAGTTATCTGGAAATCACGGCAAAGTCCTTCTATGAGGGCACGGCGGTCGACGATTATCTGCGCATTGTGCTCACGGACGAAACCGACATTCCCGATGCCATCGGCAAGCTGCGGGTGATTTATCCCAACATCCTACAGCTGATTTATGACAACCAACGCACACGGGCGGGCGGCTCGCTGGGCGAGGGGACACAGACCCCGCAGCAAACCCCCATGGGGCTGTTTGAAACCTTTTATGAAACGCAGAACGGACAGGCGATGTCGGACGAGCAGCACGCCTTTTTGGCAGAGCTGATGGAACAGATTTGGGAGGGGGACGCATGAGACCGATTCGATTGACGCTGTCGGCATTTGGGCCGTATGCGGGCAAAACCGTCTTTGAAATGGACAAACTCGGCACACAGGGGCTGTATTTGATTACGGGCGACACAGGGGCGGGTAAAACCACCATTTTCGATGCCATCACCTTTGCGCTGTATGGCGAGCCGAGCGGCGAAACCCGTGAAACCGCCATGCTGCGCAGTAAATACGCCGCAGAGGATACGCCGACCGAGGTGGAGCTGACGTTTGCCTATGCCGGCAAGACCTATCACGTGGTGCGAAACCCCGAATATGACCGCCCTGCAAAGCGGGGGGACGGCACAGTGCGGCAAAAGGCGGATGCCACGCTGACCTATCCCGACGGGCGGGTGGTGACAAAACTGCGGGAGGTCAACCAAGCCGTGTGCGAGATTATGGGCATCGACCGTGGGCAGTTCACCCAGATTGCGATGATTGCGCAGGGCGATTTTCTCAAGCTGCTGCTTGCCTCCACGGAAGACCGCAAGAAAATCTTTCGGCAGATTTTTCAGACGGGACGCTATCAGGTGCTGCAAGAGCGGCTGAAAGCGGCGTCCGGCGAACTGAACAAAACCTGCGAAACCCTGCAAGCCAGCCTGCGGCAGTCCATCGAAAGCGTGCTGTGTCCGCCAGACAGCGAACAGGCGGCGGACTGGAACACGGCGGTGCAGGGCAAGCTGCCCATGGAGGATACGATAGCCCTGCTGGATACGCTGTGCAAACAGGACGAAACCGCACAAATCGCCTGCCAAACACAGCTGGAAACCATCGAACAAACCTTGCAGACCGCCCAAACACAGCTTGGCACGGCACAGCAGCTGCAAAAAGCGCAGGCACAGCTGCAAACGGCGCAGCAGGAGGTGGCGGCACTCGCCCCGCAGATGGCGATTTGGCAGACGGCATATGCCAAGGAGCAGGAAAAGAAGCCCCTGCGGGACGCGTTGGCAGAGCAAATTGTGCAGGCGAAGCAGGCATTGCCCCGCTATGACGAGCGGGATGCTCTGCAAGCACGCTTGACCCAAACCACCCAGACACTCGCCGCCGCCGCACAGGCACTGGACAAGCACCGTGCCGACAAAAAAACCCTGCTGACGCATGTGGAGCAGGCACAGCAGGAGCTTACCTTATATAAGGATGCGGGCGCACAGCAGGAAAAATTGCAGCACATGCAAAAAGACCTACTGGCACGGCAAAAGCGCATGGACGAGCTGGCGAATTTGCAGCAGGAATGGACAAAGCTGGACGGTCGGCTTGCCAAAGCACAGGCACGCTACACGGCGCAAGCACAGCAGGCGGCACAGGTGCAGGCAACATATGACCGCTTGCATCGTGCCTTTTTGGACGAACAGGCGGGGGTTTTGGCGCAGACCTTGGCGGAACATATGCCGTGCCCTGTGTGCGGGTCTGTCGACCACCCCACGCCGGCACAGTTGACCGAACATGCCCCCACCGCCGCCGCACTGGAGCAGGCAAAGGCACAGGCGGACACGGCGCAGGCACAGGCGGCGCAGGCGAGCACGGCGGCGGCACAATGCAGAGGGCAAGCCGAAACCGCACAAACCGAAATTTTGCGGCGGGCGGCGGAAGCCTTGGGCGATGGCACATGGGAAGACATTCCTGCCAAAATGCAGGCGGCTGCGGCGGAAATTGCCGTGCAATTGGGCGAAAATCAAGTCGCACAGCAGGAAATGACCCAGAAACTACAGCGTGCCGCCAAAATAGAAGCATGGCTGCCAAAGCAGGCGGGCAAACAGCAGCAATTGGAGGATGCCATCGCCGCCGCACAAACTGCGCTGGCAACCGGCGAGCGGGACACACAAAATCTGCTGGACGCCATCGAAACGCATGGCAAACGCCTTGCCTTTGCCACCCGTGCACAGGCGGAAACTGCCCTCAAGGCGCAGGAAAAACAGCTGGAATCTATGCAAAATGCCTTGGAAAGCGCACAAAAAACCTTGCAACAGGGCAAATCCCGCATGGATGCCCTGCAAGGCACCGTGGCGGCACTGACCACGCAAACGCAGGACACGGCGCCCATCGACCTTGCGGCATTGACCACGCAGCTGACGGCATTGCAGCAGGACAAGCAGGGCAAAACCGCACAGCACACGCAAATCATCTCTCGATTGGACCGCAACCGTGCTCTGCTGACGCAAATGCACACCCAACAGGACAAGCTTGCCGCCGCCGAAACCCGCTGGAGCTGGGTGCGCACGCTGAGCAACACCGCCAGCGGCAACCTGAGCGGGCGGGAACGGGTGATGCTGGAAACCTATGTGCAGATGACCTATTTTGACCGCATTCTCGTGCGTGCCAACACCCGCCTGATGCAAATGACGGGCGGACAATATGAGCTGCGCCGCAGCACGGTGGCGGAAAATAACCGCAGCCAAAGCGGCTTGGATTTGGACGTGCTCGACCATTACAACGGCTCGGTGCGCAGTGTCAAAACGCTGTCGGGCGGAGAATCCTTCAAGGCATCGCTGTCGCTGGCGTTGGGGCTGTCGGACGAAATTCAGTCCGCTGCGGGCGGCATTCAGCTGGACACCATGTTTGTGGACGAAGGCTTTGGCTCACTGGATGAAAGCTCGCTGCAGCAGGCGATGCAGGCACTGGCGGGGCTTGCCACGGGCAACCGCTTGGTGGGGATTATCTCCCATGTGGCGGAGCTGAAAGAACGCATTGATATGCAGATTTTGGTGAAAAAAGAAAGAAACGGTGGAAGTTCTGCTAAAATTATAGTGTAAAATCAAAAGAAAAACAGCAGAATTCATGGAAAACAGCGGGTGAAAAGGTGAAAAACGGCATTATAGATAAAAACCAGCAGAATGCAGACAAAATTCATGTAAGAATGACAAAAAATAAACAAAGTTGCGCCGAACCGTTGTAGAATGCCTATGAAAATGGTACACTAAAGGGTATCAGCTGCACCGTTTGGGAAACGGGAACGCATTTGCAAAACAGCAATTTTATGGGCGCATGATGGGGGTCATCTTGGCTTGTTTGGCTGAAAAACAGATGTGAAACACCGCAGACTGATGCAATTCAATCAAATGAGGGAGTCAAAAATATGCTGAAAAAAGCAACGGTGAAAACCAAACTCATCCTGTGTTTTGGATGCTTGATGCTGTTGACCATTTTTACGCAAAGCATCGTATCCTTTATCGAGTTGACACAGGCACACAATGCCGCCATCCAGGCGGAAAAAGAAAAATTTGACACAGTGATTCAAACTGGCGTGGAGAGCATTATCAGCACGCTGGATGCCAACCACCAGATGTGTGTGGAGAATGGTTATCCAGAAGCGGTGGAGAAGAAAGCGGCGGAAGACATCGTGCGCAACACCCGCTACAACGACGGCGATGGCTATTTCTGGGCGGACGAGCAGGACGGTACCTGCGCCGTACATATGAATGCGGACTATGAGGGCACGATGCGCCTGAACGACCAGGATTTGGAGGGCAACTATTACATCCAAAATCTGATTGCGGCGGGTGACAACGGCGGTGGCTTCACCGAATTTTATTTCACCAAGCCGGGCGAGGACGGCACCTTCAAAAAGCGTGCTTACACCGAAAAATATGACGAGTACGGCTGGTATATCAGCACCGGCAACTATTATCAGGACATGGACGCCACCATTGGCGCATATCAGACGAAAAAAATCAAAGCACTGATTGAACTGCTCGTTTGCGGCATTTTGATGGCAGTGGTGGGGCTGGTGTTTGTGCGCTGGCTGTCCAACGGCATGACACGCCATCTGAGAGCCATCACCAAGCGGCTGCTGCTGCTGAGCGAGGGCGACCTGCACTCCCCCATGCCGGAGGTCAACACGCAGGATGAATTTGGTGTGCTGGCGGCGGCGGCGGAGCAAACCGTGCAGAATTTGAGCCGCATTGTGCATCACATTGACACGACCATGCACGATTTTTCCAACGGCGATTTTGTGGTGCATTCCAACACGGACTATGTGGGCGATTTGGAGAGCATTCACAGCTCTATCGACAAGTTTGTGGACAATATTTCCCGCACGATGGCGCAAATTGATGCGGTGTCTGACGAGGTGACACAGGGGGCGATGCAGGTGTCCGGCGGGGCAACCGTGCTGGCGCAAGGCTCGACCGAGCAGGCGCAGACCGTGCAGGAGCTGTCTGACTTTGTCAGCCGCATTGCCGCAAGCCTGCAAACCACCACGCACAGCGCAGAGCAGGCAAAGAAAATGGCAGAACTTGCCAGCAGTGGCTATGACGCAGGGCAAACGAAAATCCAAAGCATGGTGGATGCGATGCAGGAAATCAGCAATGCTTCGGGTGAAATTGAAAAAATCATTCGCAACATTGAGGATATTGCCTTCCAGACCAACATTTTGGCACTGAATGCGGCGGTGGAAGCCGCACGTGCGGGCGAGTCCGGCAAGGGCTTTGCCGTGGTGGCGGATGAGGTGCGCAACCTCGCCGGAAAGTCGGCGGAAAGTGCACAAAATACAGCGGCACTCATTCAGCATTCGATGCAGGCCATCGAAAACGGGTCTAAAATCGCAGCGGACACCGCACAGGCACTGCAGGACATCATCTCCGGCTCGCAGTCCTCTTCGCAGATTGTGCAGCAAATTGCAGAGGAAACCATTTCGCAGGAAAAATCCATCGGCGAGGTCAACAGCAGCATGCAGCAGATTTCTGACGTGGTGCAGACCAACAGCGCAACCGCACAGCAAAGCGCCGCTGTGAGCGAAACCATGTCCAAGCAGGCGCAGACGCTCAAGGAGCTGATTGCAGGCTTCAGTTATCAAGGCGAGGCAAAAACCACGCAAACTGCACAGACACCCCGCAAAAGCGCACCGCAACGGGACGCTTACGCCGCAGAATCCGATAAATATTAAGATAACACAATAGAAAATAGCACCGCTGGCAGGAGGCTTCTGTCGGCGGTGCTGTTTTGTTTGAAAGAAACTGGGGGAATAGGCATAAATATGCATGCGGGGCGTTGCATTTTGCGTGCATTTGTGGTAGAGTAAGCACATGGGAAGCGGAGATAGCGGCGGCTTTTGCAGCGGCGCAAAACGGTTGCAAGGTGGCGAGATATCCGCTGAAAATGGGCAGTTTTCTGGCGGAAAATTGCGGAAATACACAAACGAATGTGCGAACATACAGGTTGTTTTTCGAGGGTTTGCCGAAAAAAACAGGAAAATATCGTGTATTTTGCATATTTCACAAAATTTCAAGATATGGTAAAGTAAAAATATACAATTTGTGCAAATGAGTGACGGTAGATATGACAATCTCACCGCAAAAAGTAGAGGGAAATGCACAAATGGGCGATGCAAAAACAGCAGCAGAGGGGGACGCACACATGCCAACGGTATATTGGAGAACCGTGACTGCTACGGTGTTGTTGTTTTTGGTGTATTTATCGGGTACGCTTGTGGTGAATGATACGATGGGAAATTTTTTGTCACCGACTTGTGCGGGACTGGCAGGGGCGTTTTTGTTGCGCACCTTTTGGATGGCAAACCGCAAGAATCCGAAAAGCTATGTGTGGCTGCTGCTCTCTTTGGGTAGCTTTGCCTGGATGATGGGCGATTTGCTGTGGACATTTTCGGAATCCATGGGATGGAATCCGGACGAGTATATGCCATCGGTGCTGAGCTACACCGCCACCAATGCCCTGTTTGCCGCAGGCGTGGTGGGATTTATCGTGATGCACATGAAAAAATGGAACTTATTGCAGCTGTTTTTGGACACGCTGACCGTGTTTTTGCTCAGTTCTGTCCTGCTGTGGAGCTGTTTTTTCAACCGCAGCTTTGTGGTGGCGGCGGAATATATGCTGGAGGACAGCATCAGTGCCGCCTGCATTTTGCTGGATTTGTGCGTGATGGTCGGCATTTTGGTGTGGCTGTTGTCCGTGCGGTCGGGGCACGTGCCGACCTGCTTCCGTGTGATTGCGGGCGGGGTGTTCCTGTTCGCCATTGCGGACTTGACGTACTATTATTTTGATTACAACGAGTTGTATGTTGCCAATTCTTGGATTGATGCCGTGTATGTGGCGGCGTTGCTGATTACGGCACTGGGCGGACTGGGCTGGCGGCATTCACCAACGGACAAAAAACTGCAAATCGAAACCTTTGTCAACATTGGCTATCGGCAGCGCAATTGGTTTTTGTTTTGCTTCCCGATTGGGGCACTTTTCCTCTCTATGATGCGCCCCAATGCGTTTTTGCACTATGATTTGCTGCTGTATTGCGGCATTATCATCTTATATTGGGTGTTCAGCGGTTATGTGCAGAAATCCATTCAGATTGAGCGGCTGCTGCACCGTGAAACCGAAATGAATGCCGAACTGGAGCGGCGGGTGCAGGAGCAAACCGAGGAGCTGATTGCGCTCGCCAACGAAGACCCGCTGACGAGGCTGTCCAATCGGCGGCATTTTTTGCAGGAGCTGGAGGTAGCCTTGCAGAAGCATGCGCCCAACAAGATTTTGGCACTGGTGCTGCTTGATACCGACCGCTTTAAAATCATCAACGACACCTATGGGCACGACATCGGCGACCGTGTGCTGATTGAAATCGCCGAGCGCATGCAGCAGTGGAACACCTGCGGCGCAGCCTTGGCACGCCATGGCGGGGATGAATTTTTGATGATGCTGGAGGGGTGCAGCACGCACACCGAGGTTGCTGAAAAGGTGCTGTCGCTGATGAAGGCGTGCAGTGACCCGATTCGGGTGTATCATTATGAAATTCACATCACCTTCAGCGCAGGCATTGCCGTCTGCCCCGAGGATTCGGACAGCAGCATTGAGCTGCTGCGCTATGCCGACATCGCCATGTATCATGCCAAGTCACTGGGTACCAACCGTTATGTGTTTTTTGATTTGTTTTTGCATGAAAAGGTGCGAAAAAAGAACCAAATTGAGCTGCTTTTGAAAAAAGCCGACCTGCAAAAGGATTTTATGCTGTTTTATCAGCCACAGTTCTCCTTGCCGGACTGCAAGCTGGTCGGTGCGGAGGCTTTGCTGCGTTGGAACCATGCCGAGCATGGCTTCATCGCGCCGGGGGCGTTCATTCCTGTGATGGAAGAACTGGGATATATGACCAAAGTGGGGGCGTTTGTGGCGGAAACTGCCATTGAACAGGCGGCACGATGGGAATTCTCTTACGGCAAAAAACTCAAGGTGGGCATCAATATTTCGCCCGTGCAGCTGAAGGACCGTGAATTTATCGAGAGCCTGCGTGCCATCATTGCGGACACCCGTGTGGACACGAAATGCTTGGATTTGGAAATCACGGAAAGTGCCATGCTGGAGGACAGCACGGAGCTGGACAACATCTTTGCGGCATTTGAAAGCATGGGGCTGTCGGTTTCGATGGATGATTTCGGCGTGGGGTATTCTTCGCTGCAAAATCTTCGGAAATATCCGTTTAACCGCATCAAAATCGATAAATCCCTCATCGATAACATTGCCAGAGCGGGCAATGACCGCAATATCGTTAAGGCAATCATTGCCATGTCGGAATCTATTTCGATGAAAACGCTTGCAGAAGGGGTCGAAACCGATGAACAGCTGCAAATTTTGTGCGAACTTGGCTGCGATGAGATGCAGGGCTATCTGCTCGGCAAGCCGATGTCCAAGGAGCAGTTTGAAAAAACTTTTTTGGAGCAGGAAATTCGTCAGGTGCAGTGATGCAGCCAAATTGTGCTTGTAAACGTCCGAAATCCACGTGTAAGGTGCGGGTTTCGGACGTTTTGCTGCGTGGAAAAATGTGCTTGACAGACGGCGGAAAACCCGCTATACTAAACACATCAAAAATAATTGATGTGAGGGATGCGCATGGAACGGGATTATCGTGCACAGGCGAAGGTGTTCAAGGCACTGTGCGATGAAAAACGGCTGCGAATTTTAGAGATGATTCGGACAGGGGAAAAATGCGCCTGCGTGCTGACGGATGCGTTGGACATTGGGCAGTCGGCACTGTCGTATCATATGAAAATTTTAGTGGAATCTGGAATCGTGGAGAGCCGACAGGACGGCAAATGGACGCATTATCGCATCAGCGACAGTGGTAGGCAGGATGCCGCCGCATTGCTCATGCAGTTGACCACCCCGCACGCAGGTTAGCGGATTGTTTTTTTGTAAAGAATACATCAAGTTTTTTTGATGTGTTGCACGAAGGGAGTAGGAGAGATGCACGTGATTCGACAGGTATGGGACTTTTTTCAAAACCAAATCCTGAGCATGAAATGGCTCAACGCCATCATCGGCAAGGGTTTGGAAGCGGCGGGGCTGGATTTGGACAGTCGGTTGGGCGGCAGTGTACAGTTTTTTCTGTATGACACCGTGAAAATTTTGGTGCTGTTGTCGGTGCTGATTTTTCTCATCAGCTATATCCAAAGCTATTTTCCGCCTGAACGCACCAAAAAAATTCTGGGGCATTTCAAAGGGATTTCGGCGAATATCCTCGCCGCCTTGCTGGGCACGGTGACGCCGTTTTGCTCGTGCTCCTCGATTCCGCTGTTCATCGGCTTTTCGGGCGCAGGCTTGCCCATGGGCGTAACATTTTCGTTCCTCATTTCGTCCCCGCTGGTGGATTTGGGCTCGCTGATTCTGCTGATGAGCATTTTCGGGGCAAAGGTCGCCATCGTCTATGTCGTGGTGGGGTTGGTGCTCGCTGTGATGGGCGGCACGCTGATTCAGCGGCTTGGCATGGAGCATCAACTGGAAGATTTTGTGCAGAGAGCCGCCGCCACACCGCAAGTGGAACTGGACGCACCTGCCTTGACGGCGCAGGACCGCCGTGCCTTTGCACGGGAGCAGGTGGAAGCCACCGTGAAAAAAGTGCTGCCGTATCTGCTGGTGGGCGTGGGCATTGGTGCCGTGATTCACAACTGGATTCCCACAACTTGGATTCAGCAGATTTTGGGTGACCGCAACCCATTCTCGGTATTTTTGGCGGTACTCGTCGGTGTGCCGATGTATGCGGATATTTTCGGCACGATTCCCATTGCGGAGGCATTGTTCGCCAAAGGGGTCGGTTTGGGCACAATTTTGTCCTTTATGATGGCGGTGACGGCGTTGTCTGCCCCCTCGCTGATTCTGCTGCGGCGTGCCGTGCGCCCCAAGCTGTTGGCAGTGTTTGCGGGCATCGTGACGTTCGGCATTTTGCTGATTGGCTATGGATTCAATGCGATACAGTTTTTGTTGGTATGAGAACGTAGAAAGGAAGCGTGACAATGGAAAAGCAAAAAATCATCCATGTGGCAGTCATTGCGGCGGTTTTACTGCTTGTAGTGGGCGTTTGGAGCATGAAAAATGCCGATGGCAAGGCGTCTACGGTGACGGAAAGCACGGCCAGCAGCACCACGGATACGCCAGCGGACACCACCACAGCAGATGCCGCACCAACAGATGAAAGCGGCTTGCCTTTTGTGGTGACGGAAGGCTATGACGTGGCGGCGCTTGCAGAAAATGGGTTGCCGATGCTGCTTGATTTCGGCTCGGAGGGCTGCCCGCCGTGCCGTGCGATGTATCCCGATTTGGAGCAATTTCATGATGAAATGCAGGGAAAAGCCGTGGTACAGTTTGTAGATGTGTGGGAAAATCCAGATGCGGTGGGCGATTTTCCGATTCAGGTGATTCCGACACAGGCGTTTTTCAATGCCGATGGCACGCCCTATCAGCCGAGCGAGGCGATGCAGGACAGCTATGACTTTGAGCAGTATACCGACGACAGCGGCGCACTGCAATATACCCTGCATGTCGGGATGCTGACGCTGGACGAAATGCACGCCATTTTGGCGGAACTGGGGGCGGCGGCATGACGGCACTGCTCGAAACGCTGTCCCACTGGATGACGGCATATCGCTGGCTGGCACCCGTGCTTGCCCTTGTGGCGGGGATGTTTGCGGCGTTTTCCCCCTGTGCGCTGTCCTCGATTCCGCTCATCATCGGCTATGTCGGCGGCGTGCAGGAGCGGGACACGAAGCGTGCTTTTCGGCTGTCGGTCGTGTTTGCGGCGGGTTCGGCACTGACGTTTGCCGTGCTTGGCGTGGTGGCATCGCTCGCCGGACAAATGCTCGGCAACGCCGTGTGGTGGTGGTATCTGGTGCTTGGCGTGCTGATGGTGTTGATGGCATTGCAGACCTGGGGCGTGGTGAATCTGATTCCATCGAGCTATTTGGTGTCTAAAAACCGTAAAACCGGCTTGGTTGGGGCATTTTTGGCGGGGATTTTGGCAGGGATTTTTTCTTCGCCGTGCTCCACGCCAGTGCTCATCGCTCTGCTCGCCCTCGCCGCCGGACAAGGCAGCTTGCTGTGGGGCACGGTGCTGATGCTGCTGTACGGCATTGGACACGGCACGCTCGCCGTCATTGCGGGCACTTCGGTCGGATGGGTGCAAAAGCTGTCCGGCAGCGCAGGATATGGGCGGATGAGCGGCATTTTAAAGGGCATTTTGGGCGCATTGATGCTGCTGATTGGACTATATATGTTTTATTTGGGATTTTAAGAAGGAGAACAGAATATGGGTTTATTTGGATTTGGAAAGAAAAAGCAAGCAGAGCAGACCACTTGCGGCTGCGGAACGGGCTGCAGCGGTGGCTGTAGCGGCTGTGGCAGTGCAGAATCTTCCGCACGGGTGAAGGTGCTGGGCGGCGGCTGTGCAAAATGCAACGAATTGGAAGCCGCAACCGTCGCGGCACTGGAGCAGCTGGGGATGGATACCGCCATTGAGCACGTCACCGATTTTGAACAAATTGCGGCGTTTGGCGTGATGACCACCCCTGCGCTCGTGTTTGACCAGACCGTGCTTTCCTATGGTCGGGTGCTGAAAACTGAGGAAATCGTAGAACTGCTGAAAAAGGTGCAGAACACATAATTTATTTGCAAAATGGAGGGTTTTGACCGATGAATAAACCAAAAGTCGCATTTGTATGCGTGCATAATTCCTGCCGCAGTCAAATTGCAGAAGCCTTGGGCAAGCATCTTGCCGCAGACGTGTTTGACAGCTATTCCGCCGGCACGGAGGTGAAAGACCGCATCAATCAAGACGCTGTGCGCATGATGCAGTCGATTTACGGCATCGACATGGAGCAAACCCAACGCTCGAAGCTGATTTCTGACATTCCGCCCGTGGATGTGGTGATTACGATGGGGTGCAACGTCAATTGTCCGTATCTGCCCTGCCGCCACCGTGAGGATTGGGGGCTGGATGACCCCTCTGGCAAGGCGGATGCGGTGTTTGCGCAGACGATTGCGACCATTGCGGAAAAAGTGGCAGATTTGCGGGAAAGACTGCGTAATAATCAGATTTAACTGCGAAAAAAGACCGAGAACCGCCCAAAAGGGAGGCTCTCGGTTTCTTTTTGCTGCGAAAAAAATGCTGCGCAACGATTAGAATTTGCGCAGCAGCAGACGGGGTACGCCAAGGATGCGGCAATGCGCAAGCGCTGTGCCCTCCAGGGTTTTTGCCGGAAAATCCGGATGGATGCACACTAGACGCATCCAGTTTTTGCCTGCCACGTAGTCCACACGCCGCAGCACGGTTTGTGCGTCCTCTAGCTGCACCAATGCCACATCGCCGCTGTGTTCCAGCGTGTTTTGCCGCAAAATCACCACGGAATCCCCATTTTGATACAGCGGATACATCGCATCCCCCACCACGGACAGCACCAAAAAATCGCTCGGCGCATGCCCTGTCAGCAGGGTGGGGGGCAGCTCGAGCGTTTCTCCCTGCCACACGGCGAGGGAGGGGATCGGCTGCGCTGCGGCGGTTTCCGGCACGACGGGAAAGGTGATAACGGCGCGTGCGGATGGCGCTGTGCGTGCGGACGGCGGCTCGGACTGGGCGGATTTCCCAATCAGCCACAGGGGGTTGACCTGTAGGGCACGTGCAATCGCCTCGACCACCGGCAGCTTCATCTTGGTGATGGTACCCGCCTCGTACCGCTGCACCGTGGAAATTGCAACGCCGATGGCGGCGGCAATGTCGCCTTGGGTCATTTCCAAATCCGTTCTGCGCGACTTGATGCGCCTGCCAATCAGCTCTTTGTCCATGAATCGTCACCTGCCTTTGCAAACGATTATATCATAAAAAATTGCGGAGCGCAATATTAGAAGCGGTATGTATCACGCCAAACAGGTGTCTTTGAGAAATCTTTTCTGCCATGAAGCGTGCAAATATCTTGGGATACCCCAGGGATTTGGACATATTTTTGCCTGTTTCAGCAAAAAACTTTGTCAAATTTCAGCCTTCTTGGTGAAGCGTGCTGGCAAATACTTTTTTTATGGGCAAAAAAAATTTGCACTATGCTATTGACAAAAAATTTGCGCTATGCTAAAGTTTTGTTGGAAGGAGGTGGAAAAATGCCGAATACAGAGCTATTGAAGCGGAAGATGGAAAAACAGGGCATGACACAGGCGAAATTGGCGCAGGAATTGCATCTGGCAG
Source organism: Intestinibacillus sp. (assembly GCA_963663775.1). Lineage (GTDB taxonomy): Bacteria > Bacillota > Clostridia > Oscillospirales > Butyricicoccaceae. Next base: position 1,603,679 of record OY760624.1, read on the forward strand.
CTTCGACAATTTGTCAGAAAATCAATAATATTCGTCCGATGTCCTTGGAAGAAGCCGTAAAAATTGCAAGAATGCTGCAAATTGCAGACGAAGAATTTGGGATGTATTTTTTTGCATGATGATTTGCGTAGTGCAAAAAAGAAAGGGAAACAACCATGCAGTGGGGGCAACGAACAGGCGCAGCAGGTACACCGCCGCCATGCGCAGCTATGCGGCGGGCAGCTGCAGAGGTGCAAGACCATGGCGCAAAGGACAAGACGCAGAAGGGGGCAGAAGCCACATGAAAACCATTCGGTTGATGGAATTGGAACTGGAACATTTTAAGGGAACAACAGCACGAAAAATTGTACTTAACGGGAGAAATACGCAGATTTTTGGGGATAACGGCACGGGGAAAACCACCGTTTACGATGCGCTGATGTGGCTGCTGTTCGACAAGGACAGCGGGGGCACGGCACGCAGCGCCATCAAGCCACGAGGGGCAGACGGGCAGACCTGCCGTGGGCTGCTGCCAACGGTGACGGCGGTGTTTTCCATTGACGGCGTGCCGCTTTGCCTGCGCAAAACCCTGCGGGAGCGGTGGGAGCGACCCCAAGGCACGGCACGGCGGCAGTTGGCAGGCAACACAACAGAATACAGCATCGATGGGGTTTCTTGCAAGGAAAATGCCTATAAACGGGCGATTTCTGCACTTTTGGACGAGGAAACCTTTCGCATGTTGATGAGCGTGACCTATTTTTGCGGGGAACTGGAATGGAAAAAACGGCGGGAAACGTTGTTTGCACTGGCACAGGTGGCGAGCGATGCCGATTTGGCGGCGGGGATGCCGCAGTTTGCAGAAATTTGTGCGATTTTGCAAACGCAGAGCATCGAAATGCACCAAAAACAGTTGAAAGCACAGCGTAAAGATGCCATGGAAGCGCAAAACAGCCTGCCGATTCGCATGGACGAATGCCGCCGCACCGCAGATCGGCTGCGTACACGGGATTTTGCGGCACTGCGGGCACGGGAAAACACCTTGCAGGCAGAACGAACCGCCCTTGCCGCCGAAGTGATGCGGCTGAAAGACCACACGGCATTGCCCCAAAAAAAAGCGCAACTGCGTGAAATAGATGCCAAATTGCGGGCATTGGAGGCAGAAAATAACCAATTTCGGCAGAAACAGCAGGCGATGCAAAGCGCATACAAAGCCCTCCAAGCCGATTTGCGGCAATGTCAGGCGGATGCCGACCATTGGCGGCACAAGCTCGAGCAGGGGGAAAGGGCACTGGAGGCGATTTCCTCGGAACGCTTCCAAGAGGGGGCGGTATGCCGCTTGTGCGGGCAGGATTTGCCGCAATCGGCGCAGAAACGGGCGCAAAATATCTTTGAAACCGACAAAAAAGCACGGGAAAAGGTGCAGCAGCAGCATCTGAAAACCTATCGGCAGACCTTGGACACGGCACTGCGGCGTGTGGCAGATTGCGAAGCGGCGATGCAGGCGCAAGAGGAGTCTGTCCCCAAAAGCGTGGTCGATTTGCCGCAGTATCGGGCGGAAAAAAGGCGGTTTGTGCAGGAAAAAGAGGCTTTGCAGGGGGCAATCGACACCTTGAGCACGCAGGAAGACGCCTTGACAGACGCCGCCGAGCGCAAGCTGTGCGCCGTGGGGGATGCACTGCGGAACGTGCGGGAAGCGTTGGTGGAGGAAGCCGTACTGCGGAAAAACGAGGCACGACTGCGGCAGTTGGAACAGGAACTGCAGGCACAGCAGGCGCATATCGATGCGCTTGACCAAAAAATTGCGCTGTGCGAATTGTTCGTGCGGTGGAAAATCAGCCACATCACCGAGGCGGTGAATGCACGATTTGGGGCGGTGCGCTTTCAGCTGTTTCAGGCGCATGTGACGGATGACGGCTTGACCGAATGCTGCGAAGCGACCGTGGATGGCGTGCCCTATGGCAGCCTGAACCATGCCGCACAAATCAATGCGGGGCTGGAGGTCATTGGCGTGCTGGGGGTGGCGAAGGGCGTGCGGGTGCCGCTGTTCATCGACAATGCGGAGAGCGTGACCCAGCTGCATCCGCTCGACACGCAGACCATTCGGCTGACCGTGTGCGCACGGGACAAACAGCTGCGCATCGTGACTGCATAAAGGGGGGACTTTGATGGCAAGACCACGCAAAACCGGACTGGATTATTTTCCGCTGGACACCGATATGCTCAGCGACCGCAAACTGCAAGCACCCCGCAGAAAGTTCGGCTATCTCGCCAGTGTGGTGTATTTGCAGCTGCTTTGCATGCTGTATCGTGACAAAGGATACTATATCGAGTTTGACGGGGAACAGCGGCAGGATGTGGCGACGGCGATTCTCGCAGAGGTGCTGATTGGGCAATATCAGCCCTCGCTCGACACAATTTTGGCGGTTGTCGAGGCACTGGTGCAAAGTCGACTGTTTGACCAAAGGTGCTATGCACAGGGGATTTTGACCTCTCGCCGTGCACAAATGGTCTATTACAGCGCCACTGTGGAGCGGCGTGCCGTGCGGGTGAACCCTGCCATTTGGCAGCTGACGCCGCAGGAGATGCGGGAGCTGAGCGGCAAGCATTCGCTTGTGAAAGGGGAGAACTCCACGCCCGAAACACCGAAAGACGGGGCGGAAACCGCGGAAAATCCCACCCAAAATGCACAAAGGAAAGTAGAGAAAAGCACAGAAAACCAAAGCACAGCACAGCAGTGTGGCGGGTGCCAGACGGACAGGACACAGAGCGAACAAAAATTCAAAGACGCATTTGGACGAAATCCCAAGGCGGATTTTGGGGCGGCGGTACAAGGCTTTGCGGATTGGGACATACAGCAGGCGATTGAAATTGCGCAGCGCAAAAACGTGGACAAGCCAGAACCGTATATTTTGGCGATTTTGCGCAATCAAAAGCCGGAGACAACCCCTGCCAATCCGCAGGAACCCGCCGACTGGGAACGGGAATGGCTGCTGCAAAAGCAGGAACGGCGGGCAAGGCGGGAACAGGAGGCGGCAGATGGAGCAGCGGGTGCGCAGATGGCTGGAGAATGGCAGGGCACTGGGGCTTGAGGTGCACACGCTGCGGCTGGCACAGCAAACCGCTGCACGGCGGGGATTGCCCGAAGCGGGGGCACTGGCAAGGCAGCTGCAAGCACAGGCGGCAGAGCTGGAAGAGGTTTCCTGTCGCATGCTGGAGGGCATTTCTGCCATGGAGGACAGCCGCCTGCGTGCCCTGCTGACGGCACGCTATTTGACCGACCAAAGCTGGCGGCAGGTGGCGGCGGAGATGGGCTACAGCGAAATGCAGGTCAGCCGTCTGCACCGACAGGCACTGCGGGAACTTGCCGAGAAGCTGGATACCTCACGGCAAACGGCGGCGTTCGGCAACGCCCCACCTTGCACACAAGTTTTTTGAAAAGATGTGGGAAAATGTTGGGTGCGGCGGTGACATGATGCAAACAGACAGGGCACAAACGCCCTGTTCAAAACCACAATAGAGAGGAGAAACCAAGTTTGACCACACAGGAACAAACCCAAATGGCGGCGGATTATGCCGCTTGCGGCAACTTTTCGGCGGTGGCACGGCGCTATGGCGTGAGCCGCAGTACGGTGCAGCGGGTGGTGCAAAGACAACAGACCGACCCTGTCTGCACCGGCAGTGACCCGCCGCAAAGCGAGGCGGGACAGACAACAGCAGACGGCGATTTGGCAGAGCAAGACCGCCGCAAAACCATGCGTGACATCGTAGACAAGCTGCTCGAAGCACTCAACGATGCCGACAAAATTGCAAAAGCACCCATCAACCAAGTGGCAACCACCCTGCGCATCTTTTTGAAGGAATTGTCCGCAGATGACCTCGAGGAGGAGGAAAACGGACAATTGCAGTCGATTTTGAAGGCGGTGCAGGACATTGCATGAGATGTTTACCGAAAAGCAAAAGGCGTTGCTTCAAAAATGGCGCAGGGGCGAACTGCAACGCATCAACCTGCTGGAAGGGTCGGTGCGGTCGGGCAAAACGTGGATTTCCTTGGTGCTGTGGGCACTGTGGGTGGGGTCGATGCCCCGCCATGGGGCGTATCTGATGGCGGCGAAAACACTGACCGCCCTCAAGCGCAATTGCCTTGACCTGCTGACCGAACTGGTGGGGGAGCGCAACTTTCGCTATTCGCTTTCCCGCAAGCAAGGCACGCTGTTTGGACGCACCGTTTACTTCGAGGGGGTCAGCGATGTGCGTGCCGAAAGCAAAATCCGCGGCATGACGCTGCAGGGGGCATACTGCGATGAGCTGACGCTGTTTCAAGAGGATTTCTTTGCGATGCTGCTGTCGAGATTGTCCATGGCGGGGGCGAAGCTGATTGCCACCACCAACCCCGACAGCCCCAACCACTGGCTGATGGAACGCTATCTGAAACGCTATGAGGCGGACGGGCTGGACATGCTGGTGGAGCGGTTTCTCATCGACGACAACACCTTTTTGCCGGCGGACTATGTGGCATCGCTCAAGCGGGAATACACGGGCGTGTTTTATGACCGCATGATTTTGGGGCAGTGGAAGGTGGCGGAGGGGCTGTGCTATCCGCAGTTTGCAGACGACGCAGGCCCTTGGCTGGTGGATGCACCACAGGGCGACATGGAGTTCATCTCCATCGGCGTGGACTTCGGCGGCAATCGCTCGCTGACCACGTTTGTGGCGGTGGGGGTGCATCGGGGCTATGGGGCACTGACCGTGCTGCGGGATTACCACATCCGGGGGCGCAAGGGCGAGATTGACGCCGACCGTGTGAGCCGTGAATTCATCGGCTTTGTGCAGCGGGTGCAGGCGGATTTTCCCAAAACGGCGGTGCGCTATTGCTTCGCCGACAGCGAGGCGCAGTATCTCATCAATGGTATGGCGAACGCCTGCCGTGCGGCGGGGCTGCCGCTTAAAATCGGGGACAGTGCCAAGCATGCCATCGTGCAGCGCATCGTGTGTGCCAATACGCTGCTCAACACCCGCCGATTGTTCGTGTGCCGTGATTGCCGCCTTGTCATAGACGGACTGCGCTGTGCGGCATGGGACAAAGGCAAAGAAAAGGACACACGGCTGGACAACTTCTCGAGCGATATTGATATTTTGGATGCGTTTGAATACGCTTGGGAACGGTTTTTGCCGAAATTAGTACCCGAAAGGAGGGGATAGCCTATGGAACTATCACCCATCATCGCCATGCTGCGGGAACGCTTCGGTTGCAGCGTGGACGGCGGATATTACGCCAAGGTCGAAGAGTGGCGCAGCTGGTGGCAGGGCTATGTGCCGGCATTCCACAGCTATCAGGAGCTGGGCGTGGATGGCAGGACACTTTCCAGAGAACTTTTCAGCCTGCGCATGGCGAAAAAGGTGTGCGCCGACTGGGCGAGCATTTTGCTCAACGAAAAAACGACGGTCACGCTCGCCGACCCTGCGTCCTCGCTGTTTTTGCAGGGGGAACGGGGCACGGGCGGCGTGCTGGGGGAAAACGACTTCTGGCAGTGCGGCAACGCCCTCATCGAGAAGGTGTTCGCCGTGGGAACGGGGGCGTTTCTCGTGCGGGTGCACGGGATGCGGCGCACCAAAGATGGGCGGGTATGCCCCGACCCTGCGGCACGCATTGCGCTGGATTTTGTGGAGGGCGGGGCGATTGTGCCGCTGTCGGCGGCGCACGGCTGCATCACCGAGGCGGCGTTTGTGTCCGAGGTGCTCGAGCGGGGCAAACCCTATGTGTATCTGGAAACACACACGCTGGAGGCGGGGGAATATGTCATCCGCAACGAATATTTTTGCATGGAACATGGGGTGCCAGAGCCAAAACCCCTGCCAAATGGCATGGCGGAGGTGATTTATACGGGGTCTGAACGTCCGTGGTTCGCCATTTTGAAACCCAATCAAGTCAGCAATGTCTATGACGCCTGCGGCATGGGACAGAGCATTTATGCAAACGCCATCGACACGCTGAAAGCGGTGGACATTGCCTTTCACAACTTTGTGAAGGACTTTAAATTGGGCGGCAAAAAGGTGTTTTACAACAAATCCATGCTGCGGACAACCGACACGGGCAAGCAAATCACACCCGATGATGTGGCGCAGTCGCTGTTTTTGCAGATTGACGGGGATTTGGACTTTGACGCAAAATCCATGGTGCAGGAGTTTAACCCCTCGCTGCGTGTGGACGAAAACAAGAACGGCGTGCAGGCACAGCTGGGGTATCTCGGCTTTTTGTGCGGACTGGGGACACGGCACTATCAGTTTTCGGGCGATGGCGACAAAATCATGACGGCAACCGAATATGCCGGCAACCGCCAGCAGCTGATTCAGCACGCCAGCCGACACTATATCCTGATTGAGCAGGCATTGACCACGCTCATCCGTTCGATTTTGTACATCGGCAAGACCATTTGCGGGCAGGCGGTCGACCCCGATACCGCCATTACCGTCCACTTTGAGGACAGCTATATCATTGATGCGGAAAGCGAGCGTGCCCGTGACCGGCAAGAGGTGCAGGACGGTTTGCTTGCGCCGCATGAATACCGCATGCGCTGGCGGGGCGAGGACGAGGACACCGCACGGGAGAACATTCGCAGGATGCAGCAACCAAATCCACAGCCTGTGGAAAACCAATAGACCGAAAGGATGAACAAAATGGAAGTAATGCAGAAGATTTTTGGCGAAGACGCACTGACGTATACACAGTTTGTCGAAAAACTGAAACAGCACCCCGAGGTGCAGATGGGGCAGAATCCACCCACACAGGAGGTCACGCAGCTGCGTGCCGCACTGACCAGCCTGCAGGCGCAATATCAGCAGGATTTGTCGGCGGCGAAGCTGGACAGCGCAGTGGATGCGGCACTGCTTGCCGCACGGGCGAAAAACCCCAAGGCGGCACGAGCACTGCTCAATTTCCAAACGCTGCGGCTGGAAAACGGCACGGTGCAGGGGCTGGAGGAGCAAATCGCCCTGCTGCGCCAGAACGAGCCGTATCTGTTCGAGAACGGCGCAGAGCAGGACGGGGACACCCACATCGTGCGTACAGGCACGGCACACGGCGCACAAGGCACAGCACCGATGGATAAATTTTTGACCGCAGCAATGGCGGCGGCAGGCATCTGAGAAAGGACGAATACTGATGGCAAACGCAATGGAATACGCAAAGAAATTCGTGCCGATTATGGACGGCATCTATAAGAAAAAGAGCGTGACGGCGGGCATGGACACCGCTTCGCAGGTGGATTTCAGCGGGGCGAACGAAATCCGTGTGCTCAAGGTGGCAACCAGCGGACTGGGCGACTATTCCCGTGAGGGCGGCTATCCAACGGGCGATGTGACCGTGACCTGGGAGAGCATGGCACTGTCTGAAGAGCGCGGCAAGGAAATTTCCATCGACCGCATGGACAACGAGGAGGCACTCGGGCAGGCGTTCGGCACGGTGGTCAACCAGTTCATGAGCGAATATGTCGTGCCCGAGCTGGATGCGTATCGCTTCGCCAAATATGCCTCTGCGGAGGGCATTCGTGCCGCTTCTGCCGCCGCCTTGACCGCCGACACCATTCTGGATGCGATTGACGAGGCGTCCCGCCAGATGGACGAGGACGAAGTGCCAGAAGAGGGCCGCCGTCTGTTCGTGTCGAGTGACCTGAAAAGCGTGCTGGGCAGTGCCGTACAGCGACAGTGGGGCTCGGACAGCGATGTCAATAACGTGCTGAGCGGATACAACGGCATGCAGGTGGTGTATGTGCCCAAGAGCCGCTTCTATACGGGCATTGACCTCAACGACGGCTCCTCCGCATGGGGCTTTGGCAAGGCGGCGGATGCCACGGGCATCAACTTCATGCTCGTCTATCCGCAGTCTGTACTACAGGTGGAAAAGTTCGCTCTGCCCAAGATTTTTACCCCAGACGAAAACCAGACAAAGGACGCTTGGAAATTCCAATATCGCATGTATCACGATGCGTTTGTCTATGAAAACAAGGCGGTGGGTGTGTATCTGCATCCCGCAACCGTGTAAGGGCAGGGCGGCATGAGCTATGCGGACTATACATACTACACGGGCACGTATGGCGGCACGATGGGGCAGGCGGATTTTTGCCGCTTGGCTCGCCGTGCGGGCGCTTACCTTGACCGTGTGACGCAGGGGCAGATTACCGATGGCACGCAGGACGGCGTGCAGGATGCGTGCTGTGCCGTGGCGGAGGAGATGTATTTGGGTGAGCAGGGCGGTACGGTGGCGAGCGTGTCCAATGACGGCTATCAGGTGGACTATGTGGCGGGCATCAGCCGCAGCAAAACCCCTGAACAGCGGCTTTATCAAGCGGCGGTGCTGTGGCTGGGCGGGGGCGATTTGCTCTTTCGGGGGGTGTGACGGATGCGACTGGGAAGCGAAACACTGACCCTCGTGCATCCGGTGCGCACGAAAACGGGCGAGGCCTACACCTGCACGGCGATAAACGGCGCAAGCTACCACATGACCACGGCGGTGGCGGCGCAGGCGCAGGGGAGCACGGCGGAAAACACCGTTAAAGCACGGCTGCCTGCGGACTGCGTGCCCGAGGTGGGCGATTATCTGGTGTGCGGGGTGGTGGAAGCCATCGAGAGCACGGCAGACCTGGCGGCGATGGCGTATTGCACCCTCCAGTCCGTTGCCGACAATCGGCGGGGGCATTTGCCCCATTGGGCGGTGGTGGGCGGATGAAAATCACCGTGAAACCCCGCATCGATGCGGCGGCAATCCTGCAAAAGCGGGGATTGGGGGCGAGCCATCGGGCACGCATCGCTTTGGCGGAAACGGCAGTGCAGTTGGCGCAGGACTATGTGCCGAGGGACACAGGACGGCTGGCGGCGTCGGCGGAGATTGCGGCGGACGGCGCACAAATCCGCTACACCGCCCCCTATGCCAAGGCACAGTATTATGGCACGGCGGCGCAGTATCATAACAATGAGGGCGGTCTGCGGGGTCGGCTGTGGATGGCACGGATGCAGGCAGACCATAAAACTGCGCTGCAAAAGGCAGTCGCAAGCGTGGTTGGGGGGTGTGTAACATGAGCATTGCCGCAGCACTGCATGACTATTTGCAGGGGTATGCCCCGCTGACAGAGGAACGGCTCGACATTGATTTTTTAGGGGCAGACGCAGGGGCATTTTCACTGGAGGTGACGGACGGCGGCGAATGGGTGCGGCGATATATCGACGGCAGCGGCGAAAAGACACTGCGCTTCGTGCTCGCCCACCGAGCGGGATTTGACCAAAGTCTGGCGGGGCAAGCGGGCCCTCTGGCATTTTATGAGGACTTCGCCGCTTGGCTGGACAACCAGACCGAGCACGGCAGTCTGCCCGACTTGGGCGAAACACGCACGGCGGTGAAACTGGAATCGCTTTCGGGCGGCTATGTCCTGTCGCAGGGCACGCACACGGCACGCTATCAAATCCAATGTCAATTGACGTATATACAGGAAAGGGAGAATTAACATGGCACAGACAATCATGCGCTATCAAATTGCGGACTATCTCAACACGGGCACGAGCGAAGCCCCCAGCTATGCACTGATGGGGGTGGGGTTCAACACACTGGACGAAAGCCCCGCCGCACAGCTGGACAGCAAAACCTACATCAACCAAACGGCGCAGAGCAGCATCATCAAATCCTATCAGCCGTCTTTTCCGTTTGACACGGATTTGGTGGGCGATGAGGATGCCGTGATGGCGATTTACAACGTGGGGCGCAACCAGAAAACCGGCACGGACGCCGAGCTGGAATATGTGCGGGTGGAGCTGTTTGACGACACGAACGCCGCCACCAACGACTATCCCGCCCGCAAATTCACTGTGGCGGTGCAGGTGGATGCCATCAGCGGTTCGGGCGGCGAGGCGATGAAGGCAAGCGGCAACCTGATGGCAGTGGGCGATTTCGTGGACGGTTCATTTAACACTGCCACCCGCACCTTTACGGCGTCTGCATGAGTTTGCTGACCGAAACCCCGCCTGTACGGGTGGAACTTGGCGGCGTAAGTGTGCCGATTTGCGCCGACTTTCGGGTGCTGCTGCGCATCGATGCCCTGCGGGAGCAGGCACTGGATGATGCCGAACGTGGACGGCAGGCACTTCGGCTGTTTTACGGCGGGGGCATCCCTGCCGATGCGGCACAGGCGGCACAACAACTGCTGTGGTTTTTGCGGTGTGGACAGGACGCACCGCAGACCATGGCACGCACGCCATCGAAAGCGGCGGATTTTTCCTTTGTGCACGATGCCCCGCTGCTGTATGCGGCGTTTTTAGACCAATACGGGGTGGATTTGTGCCGTGTGGACTTTCTGCACTGGTGGCAATTCCGTGCCCTGCTCGAGGGACTGCGGGACGACCACAAATTTTGCGAGGTGCGCAGATGCCGCAGCGTGGAGCTGGGGGGCGTGAAAGACCAAAGCCTGCGGCGCTATTACCGAGAGATGCAGAAACGCTATGCCTTGCCCATGGCAAAAGCACAGCAGGCACAGCTGGACGCACTCACCGCCGCTCTGCTGGGGGATGGCGACATCAAAACCGCCCTTGGGGGCGCAGAATAGGAGGGGAAACACATGGCGCAGGACGGCGCAGTGGTCATTGCCATTGACGGCGAGGACAGCGGCTTTCAAAAAACCACGGAACATCTGGAAAAAAGCATCGAAACCTTGGCGCAAACGCTTGCCAAACAAGGGGAAGCGGGCGGACAGGCATTTTCGCAGGCGATGACCGCCATGGCGGACACGGTGCAGGACAGCGTATCCGCCGTGCAGGGGGAAATGGCGCAGGTGGGCGGCAACCTGTCAGAGGGGCTTTGGCAGGGGGTGGAAACCGAGAAAGACAGCCTGCTCCGCCGCCTGCAGGGGTGGTGCAGCAGCATCACGGGCACGGTCAAACAGGCGTTTGCCATCCATTCGCCCTCGCAGCTGATGCGGGAGCAGGTGGGGCGTATGCTATCCATGGGCATGGCACTGGGCATGGAGGATGGCACAGACGAAATCAAATCCGCCATCACCGCCCTGTCTGACACGGCACTCGAGCAGGCGCAAGACGGGGCGAGCAATTTCCGTGCACTGGGGACATATTACCTCGAAAATCTAGCCTACGGCATCCAAGCGGGGCGGGACAACTCCGTCAGCGTGATGCAGGACTGGGTGGATGCGGACGTTGCCGCCTACGCCGCACGGGTGGACGCACGCACAGACAGCATCGTTGCCGCCAAAAAGCTGCAAATGAAAACCGCTTCCGATGCGGGCAAGCTTGCCTTGCAGGCGGAAATCGACCAATTGCAGGATGCCGCCAAGGCGCAAAAATCCGCCTACCAAGCGGCGGCGGACGAGGTGACGGATGCCTACAAGGCGGCACTGACGCAGGGATATGACGAAGCGTTATCCCTCGTGGAAAGCCGTGTCACCGCCATCACCGATGCGGCGCAGGCGCAGTATGACACCATCCAGTCCGCCATTGCAAAGATGCAGGACAAGCTGACCACAAGCGACCTGTTCGCCATCAATGACAAAACGGGCACGGTGACGCTTGCCAACTGGAATGCCCAGACGGCGGCAGTGGAAGCCTATGCGGCGGCACTGGGAGCCTTGCAGGAAAAGGGCGTTTCGGCGGATTTTCTGGCGGAAATCACGGATTTGGACATGGATGAGGCAACCCAATTCCTGCAAAAACTGCTGTCGCTGTCAGACGAGAAGCTGCAAGCCTATGTGGACGGGTGGGACACCCAGCGGCAGACCGCACGGGCGGTTGCCGAGCAGTTTTACGCCGACCAGCTGACCGCACTGGACGAGAGCTTTACCGCACAGCTTGCCGATGCACTGGCGGGTGTGCCGGATACGATGACCAATATTGGAATCAACAGCATACAAGGCATGATTGAGGGGTTGTACAGCCAGTCGGGTGCGTTGTCCTCGGCTGCCACCGACATTGTGAACCGTGCGATTGCATCCATGAAAACCGCTGCCGATATTCACAGCCCATCGAAAAAGACCCGTGACCTCATCGGCAAGAATCTGGCGGCGGGCATCGGTGTGGGGTTCGAGAGCCAAATGGCGCAGGTGTACCGCACGATACAGGGCACGCTGTCCGCTGACCTTGCGAGCCTGTCTGCGGCAACGAATATTCAGGTCAACCAACAGGTGGCGCAGAGCAATGCGGCGTATGATACGGCGCAGACAAGTGTAGCGGGGGCAACGGTGCAGAACCATACGACCGTGGAATTTAAGGGCAATTTGTCCGCACTCGGCAGGGTGCTACATCCTGTGATTACGAGCGAACAGACCCGTGTGGGCAAAAATCTGGTGACGGGAGGAAGCTAACATGCAGGCGGTATTTTCGATAGACGGCACAGCGTTTCGGGTCGGGGTGGTGGCACTCAAGCGCAATGCGGAAGTGAGCGAGGGCGAAAACGGCGGCACGATGCTGTCCGGCATGCGCAAAAGGGATTTGCTCGGCGTGTATTATCATTACACCTTGGAACTGGCGGCGGACACGCTGACGCAGGGCGACTATGACACGCTGTATGACCTCGTGACCGCCCCGCAGGACAGCCACAGCATCACCATGCCGTACGGGCAGGACAGCATCACGTTTGATGCGGCAGTGGACAGCGTGTCGGACGCATTGCTCTTTGCGAGCGGTACAGAACGGCTTTGGGGCAATTTGTCCATTACGTTCACCGCCATGCGCCCGTACCGCACACCATAGGGGGGCATATGAGCAGTAAAATTGTATATTTGGGGCTGGCGTTTGAAGGTACAGCGATTTTGGACGGCTCATGCTTCATCGGCGAGAGCATCACGGGCGATGAACTGGCGATTGACACACTGGATGTGACGGTATTCTCCGAAAGCATGTTGCAGGATGCGCTTGCGCCAACGGATTTTGACGGCTTTGTGACGCTTGACGGCAAAACCGTACTGGTGCGGCGGGGCGATACCTTTTTGCCCTCGTCCTATCAGTATGGCGCACCCGTTGCGCTCTATCATGACGAGGCGTTGATTGGCAAATTCTATCTGGAATCGGTCACACGCAAAAGCCAGACCTCGTTTGCGCTGTCCTGCACCTCGGCGATTGGGTTGCTGGACAAGCTGACCCATTATGGCGGGATGTATCGCGGCGTGACGGTGGCGGCGATGGCGGCGGATATAATCGGCGGGGCGGTGGCGTATTCCATTGCCGAAGAGGTGCAGAATGTGCCCGTTTATGGATGGCTGCCCGTGGCAACCTGCCGTGAAAATCTGCACCAACTGCTGTTTGCGTTGGGGGCGAGCCTCCAAAAAGACACGGCAGGCGCATTGGTCATCACCTTTTTGCATGACGAATCCCCCGCAGAAATTGCAGGGGACCGTGTGTATTTGGGCGGGTCGATTGCTTACATCACGCCCGCAACCGAAGCGCAGGTGACGGAACATAATTTCGTGGAGCTGACGGCAGATGAAACCGTGACGTTGTTTGACAATACGGACGGTTCGGGGGCGGTGGCGCAGGAACTCGTGACCTTTGCAGACCCTTGCCATTCCCTTGCGGCGGACGGGTTGACGATTGTCGAAAGCGGGGTCAATTATGCCATTCTGAGCGGCACGGGCACGCTTACGGGGCAGGCATATACGCACACAACCAAGCAGATTCGTGCCGTTTCGGAGGGTGTAAGCGGCGAAACCAACGCTGTCAGCGTGACGGATGCCACGCTGGTATCCATCGCCAACAGCCAAAACGTTGCCGACCGTCTGCTTGCATATCACAGCACGGCGCAGACCGTTTCGGCGGGGTTGGTGGTGGGGAGCGAACGCCCCGGCGATGCCGTCAGTTTTGTAACACCGTTCGGCGAAAATGCACAGGGGCTGATTCGCCAAATGGACATCGCCCTGTCGGGCATGCTGCGGGCAGACACGGTATTTGTGGTGGATTATACCCCTGTTGGGGTCGGAAATTATTACAGCACGGCGTTGGTGGTGGCTGCGAGCGGCACGTATTCGCTGGCTGATTTGGGCATTCCCACCGACAAAACGCAAATCCGCATTGTGGTGATGGGCGGGGGCTCTGGCGGCACTTCCGGCACGGACGGCGGGGACGGCGTGAAAAATGAAATCAAAACCGCAAGCGGCGTTTCGTATGCCGAAGGGGGCGACGGCGGCGAGGGCGGAACAGGCGGCGAAGCGGGAAATGGCGGCAGTTTTTTTGTGACAACCGTCACTATTTCGGCGGCAACGTCCCTCACGATTTCCACAGGTGCAGGCGGGGAGAGCGACACGGCGGGCGGCAACACGGTTTGCACGATTGACGGCACAGTTTATTCCAGTGCGGACGGTTCGACAAATACCCTTGGTTTCACCGAAACATTATCTGGCGTGACTTACGGCATGACAGGCGATGCGGGCATTGACGGTGGGGACGGTGGCAACGGCGGCGGCAGTTACGATGATGAAGATTTGGCGCAGGACGGCACGGCGGGCGAATCGGTCGGCACAGCGGACGGCGGCACACCCGGTACGGCGGCAGGTGAAAATGATGGCGAGGGTTGGGGCGGTGCGGATGGTGCTTCCGGTGCTGGTTCGTCTGCTGCGGCGTATCAAACACCGGGACTTAACGGTGGAAATGCAGTGGTGACTTGGGACCCATATTATCCAACGCACGTTATTTCGATGGTCACAGGCAAGGGCGCAGACGGCGTGACACCGCCCAAAGGACTGGATGCGCAGACATACAGCTCCGGCGGCAACGGCGGGCACGGCGGCTCCGGTGCAGGCGGTGCGGCAGGATTTTTGGCGAAGGATGCCACTTACACTTACAGCGATGCAGGCATTGGCGGCACAGGGTCGAACGGCGGAAAAGGCGGCGCAGGCTGCGTGATTCTTTATTTTTAAGGAGGGGGAAAGATGGCAAATTATCAATTGGAATACACAGGAAACCAAGTGACGGAGATATTGGCGAGCGTGGCGGATAAGCTGGATGCGGCGGAGTTTGAAACATTTCAAACGGCTCTAACAGCCTTGCTGGCGCAAAAAGCACCACTGGCAAGCCCTGCGTTGACGGGTGTGCCCACTGTGCCAACGGCGGCGGAGAACACCAACACCACACAGGCGGCGAGCACGGCGTTTGTGCTGGGGCAAAAGGGAACGGCATCCCCAATGATGGACGGCACGGCGGCGGCGGGGGCATCTCTTTTATATGCACGGCAAGACCACGTGCACCCGTCTGACACGAGCCGTGCGCCGCTGGCAAGCCCTGCGTTGACGGGCGTGCCGACCGCACCCACGGCGGCAGTGGGCACGAATAACACCCAGTTGGCAACCACGGCATTTGTATTGGCGCAGATTCTGGCGTCTTTGGGGTTTAAGGTGTTGTATGGGGTGTCAGCGGCAGGGGTAGGCGTTACAACATCATATTTTAGCACTGCTTTCACCACAACGCCGCAGGTGTTTCTTTCTGCACGTAACACAAACGGTATAGTATTTGCAACACATAAATATAGCGTAGCAACCTCTTACTTTCAATATGTAGCCTATTATGTAGACCCGAACGGAGGGGGCGGCGTATTTCAAAATTGTGTATATGATTGGTTAGCGATTGGAACATAACGAGGTGAAACATGATTATCAATAAAGCAACCAAGGCGTTTCAAACCATCAATACCCACCCCGACAGCAACTGGACAGACACGCCAGACGAAGCACTCTACATTGTGGACGATAGGGGCGCAATTGCGCAAAAGGTGCTGGAATATTATCCAAATTATGATTTTGTACTGGATGCAGACGGCAGTTTGACCGATGTGGTGCAGACCGAAGCGGAAGCGATAGAGCTGCCATCCGCACCGACTGCGGACGAATTGCAGACGCAAATCATCGAATTGCAGGATGCACTCATCGAATTGGCGGCATTGGAGGGATAACGCATGGCAAAAATTTATTACAGGCGCATCATAGACGGCGCAATGACGATTGACGAAGTGCCCGAACGATGGAAAGCAGAGGTGCAGGCGTTGCTCGGCACGCAGGAGGGCACGGCATGACGCAGACCACATTGGCGGCACTGCTTTCGCTCGGGGGCACGGCGTGCGGCACGTTCGGCGGCATTTTGACCGCACAAAAATTGACGAATTATCGGCTTTCCCAGCTGGAAACCAAGGTGGACAAGCACAATTCGGTCATAGAGCGCATGTATATACAAGAGGAGAAAATGAAGGTGGCAAACCACCGCATTGAGGATTTGGAAGCGTGGCAGAACCACGTGGAAGACATGAAGGAGGCATGAAAGATGCAACGCATTTTGCAAAAATTCATCAGCCGAAAGCTGTGGATGGCGCTGACCGGGGTGGTGTCGGGCATTGCCCTGCTGCGCAGCGGCAGCATCACCGAGGGCACAACCCTGCTGGTGAGCGCCATCCTTGGCTATTTGACGGCGGAGGGCATCGTGGACGCCCGACAGGTGCAGACCATTGCGCAGGCACAGCAGGCGGCGGAGGAGAAGCGATGAGCCTTTCCATCGTACAGGCGGCATGTAATTACATCAATTTCAAGAAAACAGGGCGAAGCGAGGCGGAAATCCGCTATCTGGTGGTGCATTACACGGGCAACCGTGGCGACACCGCCGCCGCCAACGCCCGCTATTTTGCCGAGAATGACACGGGCACCTCGGCGCATTATTTTGTGGACGAAACGGCTATTTATCAGAGCGTGCCCGATGCCGATGTGGCATGGCATTGCGGCACACGCAGTACGTATTATCATCCCTATTGCCGCAACGGCAACAGCATCGGCGTTGAAATCTGCATGCTTGACCAAAACGGTGCGGTGCGGCAGGACAGCATTGACCACGCCGCAGGGTTGGTGCGGCAGCTGATGGCACGCTATGACATTGACGTGGCGCATGTGGTGCGGCATTATGATGTGACGCACAAAAGCTGCCCCGCCCCGTTTGTGGAAAATCCCGCACGCTGGACGGCATTTCAAAAATCACTCATCCCACAGGAGGACGACGACATGACCCAAGCACAATTTAACACCATGATGGACACCTATCTCAAAACCCTTGCCGCCGAAGCCCCAAACGCATGGAGTGCGCAGGCACGTGCCTGGGCAGAGGACAGCGGACTGATTGCGGGCGATGACAAAGGCAATCGGCAATATGAAAGCTTTTGCACAAGGGAAGCCTTGGTGCAGATTCTTTATCGGCTGCAAAAACTACAGTAACCGCCCCAAAAATCGCCGCAGTTCCTATATTGGACTGCGGCGAAAGGTGGTGGGGGACACGCCTGTTTTGGTTTTGAAGGAGGCAATGAAGTTGACTTCGCTGTGATAGCCGACCCGAAAGGCGATTTCCTTGATGGAAAGGGACGAGCCGTGCAGCAGGGACTTTGCCTCGTCAATGCGGTGCAGAACCATATATTCATGCGGAGAAAAGCCTGTGTGCGTGCGAAATTGGCGGGAAAAATGCGAGGGGCTGAGGTGTACGGCGGTGGCAATCTGCTCCACGGACAGGGCTTCAAACAGATGCTCGTGGATGTAGTGCATCGCCTGCGTGACGGGGTGGTCTGCCTTGTGCGCATCGGATAAGGGCGGCACGAGCAGGTCACACAGCAGCTGATAGATTTGTTTGGAGGTGTCCACCTCCGTCCACGGGGTCTTTTCCGCCCGCACGGCGGCAACCAGCTGCACCATGGTGCGCTCCAGATGGCTTTCTGCCGTGGGGGTTAGGATGTGATGCCCGCCGTTTTGGGCAAGGATTTGCTCGAAAAAATCCCGTGCGGGCAGCCCGTCAAAGTGAATCCAGATGGTTTCGGATTCTTCCATTGCCAAAAACCGATGCGAACCACGGCAGTCCATCAGCACACACTGCCCTGCGGCGGCGGTTTCGGTCTGGGTGTCCATCACAAAGCGCATCGCTCCACGCCGCACATATAGCAGGAAAAAATTGCGATGGCTTTCCTCCTGCCCCACATCGCAGGTGTCACGGAAATCATAATCGGTGCTCAAATAATAATGTCCGCAGCGGGTTATATAAAGAAATTGGCGGCGTGCCGTGGCGGACGGCGTGGAAAAAAACCGCTCGGAAGCGGACAGCACACCGGCTTCTGTAAAGACTTTCATAGCAAAATCACTCCTATTAGACACTTGAAAGAGGGGATAACAGCGGAAAAGAGAGAGAGGACGTACCCGTTATGCGTTTAGTATAGCATAGACGGCGGACAAACGCACGAGGCTTTGGCACAGAGAGCAGAAAATATCAATGTATCGCAAGATTTTGCTATTGCAAGGGTATCGGGATTTGGGTAAACTAAAGACAGCTGCAAAGGCATGGCACAGGTGCGTGCACTTTGCACCAAGAGAAGGAAGGGTTTGCCGTGATTCGAGAAAAGTCGTTTTATCAAATGTTTGGCGTGCTGACGCTGTCGCTGGCGCTGCAAAATCTGCTGACCTACAGCGTCAATCTTGCCGACAACATCATGCTGGGGGCATACAGCGAAACCGCCATGAGCGGTGCGTCGCTCGGCAATCAGCTGCAATTTTTGCTGCAAATGCTCGTGACGGGCGCAGGCGAGGGCGCAGTGGTGCTGGGGGCGCAGTATTGGGGCAAAAAAAATTATCAGCCGATTCCGCACATCATCGGCTGTGCGCTGCGCTTTGGGGTGTCCATGGCGGCGATTTTGTTTGTGGCGGTGCTGTTTTTCCCGCAGCAGCTGCTGGGGCTGCTCACCAATGATGCGGCGGTCATCGCCGAAGGCGTGCGCTATCTGCACATCATCTGCTTTACCTACCTCATCTTCACCGCCACGAATATTTTGACGGCATCCCTGCGCTCCATCGGCATCGTCAAAATCGGCTATATCATTTCCGCTTCCACGCTGTGCATCAATATTTGCTTGAATTACTGCCTGATTTACGGCAACTTCGGCTTCCCGGAACTCGGCATCCAAGGGGCGGCGGTTGCCACCATGGTGTCCCGCACGGTGGAGCTGATTATTGTGGTGCTGTATCTGAAATATAAGGAGCATCGCCTGCATTTGACGCTGCGCAAGTTGATTTTTATTGATACGTCCTATTTGCAGGACTATCGGCGGGTTTCGCTGCCCGTGCTCATCAATCAAGCGATGTGGGGCATTGCGCAGATGGTGCAAACCGGCATTTTGGGGCATTTGGGTGCGGCGGCGATTGCGGCGAATGCCATTGCGGTGCTCGTGTTCCAGGTGATTTCCGTGGTGGCATATGGGGCGGCGAGTGCCTCCGCCATCGTGGTGGGGCGCACCATTGGCGAGGGCGGACAGGACAAGCTGCGGCAATTGGTGCACACGTTGCAAGTGCTGTTTTTGAGCATCGGCGTGGTGACAGGGCTGTTGATTTTTGTGGCACGCATGCCGATTTTGAGCATTTATCAGATTTCCGAGCAGGCACGTACGCTTGCCATGCAGTTCATGACCGTGCTCGCCGTCACCACCGTGGGCACGTCCTATCAAATGGCGGTGGACTGCGGCATCATTCGAGGCGGCGGCGATACCTCCTTCAGCGCCAAAATGAATGTCATCAGCATGTGGGGCATCATCGTGCCGATTGCGGCATTGGCGGCGTTTGTGTGGCGTTTGCCCGAGGCGGCGGTGTTTTTCTTCCTCAAATGGGACCAGCTGTATAAGGCGATTCCCGTGGTGATTCGTTTGCGCAGCTGGAAATGGGTGAAAAAAGTCACCAGACAGGAAACCGTATAACCGACAGCAATCTTGTTTTTTTCGCAAATGCTAGAAATTTTGTGATGTATGCGACAAAATGCGCTTTTTTTCTTGCAAGTTTTTTCAGATTACGATATACTTAGTATCACAAAGTAATTTGGGGGGAAGGTCAAAATATGAAAAAAATCGCACAATTATTACTGTCTGTTGTATTGATTGCGTCGCTGTCTGCCTGCGGAGGGGACAAGGTGGACACGACAAACACGCTGACCACGGCGCAGCTGACACCGCGGGAAGAAATGCTGGCGGGCAGCCAAAATATTGTCATCACCGATTTTGAAACCGACCCGTCCCTGACAACCGTGGAGGTCACCGTGGAGTGCTACCAAAACGGCAAGCGTGCGGACGCCGTGACCAACCTGCAATGTGCCATTCCGAAGAATGCGGACAAGGACAACGCCAACAATCGAGGCTCGATTGCCGTGATTTTGAGCGCAGACTATCGCTTCTCCGCATCGGTCTGTGGGGAAGACGGCAGTGTCATCAGCTCGGCGGCGAGCGATGCCGTGCAGCCGATTGCCGCATTGGGACGCTATGACACCCCGTCCCTGCGCTTTGAAAACCAAAAATTCGAGAGCGGCGAGAGCGTCCTGCTGTCGCAGCTGGCATTTGGTGACCCCGCCAAGATGCAGGGCACGTTTACCAGCGAAGTCTTTTCTGACCCCGAAGCCAACGCCGAGCAGGCAGCGGCATTTGACCGCATTTATCTGGTGAAATGCGTGTTCGCATAAAGGCTGCGAAAGGAGCGATTGTATGCCCGTTCAAACAGGATTTTTGCCCGCCGATGCGCTGCTCGCCATCGGTACACTGCTTTCCTATGTGCCGTTTTTCGTGTGACACGATGCGGATAGAACCCTGCAGGCATTGCAGAACCGTTTGCATGAAGGAGGAATTCGAGTGATGAGTACAGCAGGCGCAGGAATGGGCTTGGTGATGGTGCTGATTTATCTGGTGTTCTTGGGCATCGGCATTTACAGCTTCATCCTTTGGCTGAAACTGGCACGCAGAGGCATTCGTGCCTTAGACCTCTACATCGAAGAGAAGAGCAAGCATACTTTCTAGCAATTTTTTTATCGCACCCCTGCAATTGCCTCTTGACAATGCAGGGGTTTTTGCTATAATAGGATAGAAAATTGCATAAAGACAGTTCGTAACCATCCTGTCTATAAACAAAACTAGGACATCCGTGCAATGCCGCTTTTTTTGGCATGGGTCACGGCTTCGGATGGTGTGCGCCTTTTTGGGGGCGATGCACCGTTTTATTTTGCGCCCGAACGTCCTTGTTGCGGCGCATTTTTTGCGTCTGGGAGGTTTTTTATATGGAGGATATGATTCGCTATTCGGTAATCCGCGAAAAATGCCCGCGGGAAATTGTGCTGCTGCGGGGCAATGGCTGCCGCTGGCGCAGATGTCGCTTTTGTGACTATCATTTGGATTTTTCCAAGGATTTGGCGGCGAATTATGCGCTCAACCGCAGGGTTTTGGCGCAGGTGACAGGCAAATTCGGCAGACTGGAGGTCGTGAACTCCGGCTCTTTTGTGGACTTGGATGCGGACACCATGGCAGAAATTGAACGCTTGTGCGTGCGAAAAGGCATCCGTACCCTGCAGTTTGAGTGCCATTGGCAGGACCGCCACGCCATTCCCGCCATGCGGGAGTGCTTTCGGGAAAAGGGCATCCATGTGCGCACAAAATTGGGCGTGGAAACCTTCGATGCGCTGTTTCGGGAATGCTATCTGGACAAGGGCATTGACGAAACCGCACCGGAAAAGCTGGCGATGCTGTATGAGGAATGCTGTTTGCTGGCGGGTCTGCCGGGGCAAACCGTGGAAAGCATGCAGCGGGACATCGAAATCGGTCTGCACTGGTTTGAACGGGTTTGTGTGAATGTGATGACCCCCAACACGGCACGCATCCAGCCCGACCCGCAGGTGGTGGACTGGTTCCACCGTGAGGTGGCGCCGCACTACAAGCACAACGAACGTGTCGATATGCTGCTGACAAACACGGATTTTGGAGTAGGAGGAAAAAAGAATGGGGAATGAAGCGCTTTTGGTGCTCAGCTTGCTGGTGACCTATGGGTCGGTGCTGCTGTGGTACTGGTTGTTTGGCACGC
Source organism: Intestinibacillus sp. (assembly GCA_963663775.1). Lineage (GTDB taxonomy): Bacteria > Bacillota > Clostridia > Oscillospirales > Butyricicoccaceae. Next base: position 1,625,527 of record OY760624.1, read on the forward strand.
AGGGACTGCTCAGCTACACCGTTTTTGCCACGATTGCGGCGAATATTGAGGTGCTGATTTTGGTCAACGCATTTGGCATGGAAATGACCTTGGGCAATATTTTATTTGCATCCACCTTTTTGGTGACCGATATTTTAAGTGAGGTTGCGGGCAAAAAAACCGCACAAAAGGCGGTTTCCATCGGGGTTGCCACCTCGTTTTTGTTCATTTTGATTTCGCAAAGCTGGCTGCTCTATGCCCCCAGTGCCAACGACTGGGCATCCCCGAGCATTGCGGCGGTCTTTTCCAACACCCCTCGCATGATGCTGGCATCCCTGTCGGTCTATGCGATTTCGCAGGTGTTTGATGTGTGGGTGTATCACAAATGGTGGGCGTTCACCACGAAAAAGTTCGGCGATGCACGCCGCTTCCTGTGGCTGCGCAACAACGGTTCGACCCTGCTGAGCCAGATTGTCAACACCGTGCTGTTTTCGGTGTTTGCCTTCTGGGGCGTATATGACACGCCGACGCTCGTGTCCATCGTGTGGGCGAGCTACATCATCTTCATCTTCACCTCGCTGGCGGACACCCCGGCGTTGTATCTGGCACGCTACATCAAGGAGCACCGTGCAAAGACCCCCGCAGACGAGGCAGTCACAGCGGAAACCATATAATCGAGCAAAAGCCTGTGCTGACGGCATGCAGTGCAGGCTTTTGTGCTGCCAAGCGGCATTTTGTTCACAAAATCGCACCCAAGTGTACACCCGACGGTGCTTGACGGGGCGTACAGAATCTGCTATTCTTTAACTATAGATTCGCATGCGCCCATCAAACAGGGAGCGGCGAGAAAGGCAGGCTTTTGCTCTTGAAAAAACGATGGATTAGTATCATTTTAACCGTGACACTGCTGTTTGGCATGCTGCCCACTGCATTGGCGGCACCCACTGCCAACGGTGCGGCGGAGGCACTCTACACCCTGGGGCTAATGAGCGGCACGGCGCAGAACACGGACGGCACGCCGGAATTTGCCCTGACACGCACCATGACCCGTGCAGAAGCCATCACGATGCTGGTGCGCATGCTCGGCGAGGAAACCACGGCACAGCAGACCGCTGCCGACATTCCCTTCACCGATGTGGACAGCTGGGCGGTGCCCTATGTCGGCTATGCTTATGCGCAGGGATGGACAAACGGCGTGTCGAAAACCGCTTTCGGCAGCCAAAATGCCGTGACAGCGGCACAATTTATGACCTTTCTGCTGCGTGCGTTGGGATACAGCGATGCAAACGGCGATTTCACCGTTGCCACGGCACTGGACAAAGCGGCTGCGGTGGATTTGGCGAACGGACAATATGACACGGTGACCGATTTCACCCGTGGGGATGCGGCGCAGGCGTGCTATCAAGCCCTATTCTGCATCGTCAAAGGCACAGACACCACTCTGCTTGCGGTGCTGGTGGGCGATGGCGTGGTGACCGATGCACAGGTGCAGGCGGCAGACCTGACCGATGCAATGACCGCAGGCAACGCCGCCGCACAGCTGCCAGCCACGACCACCACAACCACGAATCCCACCCTGCCGAGCACCACCACAGGCATCACCTCCGGCACGGTGCTTGATGCCGAGCAGATTAGCGCCCAGTGCTCCGATGCGGTGTTTTACATCGAGGTGTACGATGAAAGCGGCACGGCGTTTGCCTCGGGCAGCGGCTTTTTCATCGGCGCAAACGGGCTTGCCGTTACCAATTATCATGTGATTGACGGGGCATCCTCCGCCACAATCACCATGACGGACGGCAGTGTGTACGATGTCCTCGGCGCATATGATTACAGTGTGGACAAGGACATTGCCCTGCTGCAGGTGGATTGCAGCGGTGTGCCGTATCTGTCGGCGGGCGACACTTCGACCATTGTCGGCGGTGCGGCGGTGTATGCCATCGGCAGTCCGCTGGGGCTGTCCAACACCATCACGCAGGGCATCATTTCCAACGTCAACCGTGTGCTCTATGACCATTCGTATATCCAAACCTCGGCAGCGATTTCACATGGGTCTTCGGGCGGCCCGCTCATCAATAAATATGGGCAGGTCATCGGCATCATCACCGCCACTCTGGAGGAAGGGCAGAATTTCAATCTGGCAACGCCCTACACCTACATCAGCACCCTGCAAACGACAAATGGCATCCAAACCCTCGCAGCGATTGCGGGCACGGAAAACAGCACCTCCACAGGCAGTGCCACCGGCTACAGCACCGTGCGTGCGGTGCCGGATTTTGGGGCGTTTGTCGGCGTGGAGCCGGATATGGAGGACACCGAGAGCGACAGCAGCTCCGGCTTTGTCGCAGGCTACACCTATGACACCACCGACCTGACGGCGGAGGACATCAACGCCTATCATTCGCTGCTGCACACGAGCGGATTTTCCTATGAGGGCATCGAAACCTATGATTCCATGGACTATTATGTGTTTGTGGGCACCGATTATATGGTTGCCACCACGTTTTTTGAGGATACTACCTCGGAATATTATGCAGTGCTGATTTATGAAAACTGACAGATGACGCAGGCGATTCCCCGTTCTGTATGGCAAAAGTGCTATGCGGAATGGGGGATTTTTTGTGCAAAAAATTGAATCCGGGGAATAACTACCAAAAAAGGAACTTGGAAATTCATCCAAAACGCAGAAAAATGTGTTTAAATCAACAATTCATGAATTGAATGTTCGTCTATTGTGCAACAAAAACAAGAGAATGCGAAAAAAAGGCGAAAAGTTGTTGATTTTACCATAAAAATATGGTATCCTAAATTTGGTCAGAAGAGAGCCAAATCCCAAAGATTTTCGCTTTCTGTGTAGCCTGACCGATTAGGAATGCCCCCCATTATTCCGTCCATATCACCATCTTTTTCATCTCTTTTTACGTAAATCCTCGTTGTTGCAACAATGAGGATTTACGTATGCGCATACAGAAAAACGCCGCATGGAACATTCCAAGCGGCGTTTTTCGTTTGTGCGGTTAGGCAAAGCAGGCACGTGTCTGCGCAATATCGTTTGCAATCGCCGCCTTGAGGGCGTCCACCGAATCAAAGGCAAGCTCCGGGCGCAGGAAGCGATGCAGCTCCACATGCACCAGCTTGCCATATAAATCGCCGCTGAAGTCCAGCAGATGCGGTTCAATGGTCGGTGCGCCGCCGTCAGAGAAGGTCGGGCGGATGCCGATGTTGGTGGCGGCAAGATAGGACTGGTTGCCCACGATGACCCGTGCGGCATACACGCCATAGGGCGGAATCGCCATTTCAGCGGGCAGACGCAGGTTGATAGTGGGTACGCCCAAGGTGCGGGAGCCAACGTTGCGCCCGTGTTCCACGACGCCCGTCACGGTGTAGGGATGCCCCAAAAAGTGCGCCGCACCCGCCAAATCGCCCTGCGAAATCAGCTGGCGGATGTAGGTGGAGGACACCACGATGCCGTCCACACGCACATCCTCGATGCAGTCATAGCCGATGCCAAGGCGTGCGCATTCCTGCGCCATGCCCTCGGGCGTGCCCTGCCCCTTGTAGCCAAAGCGGTTGTTGCGCCCCGAAATCAGCCAGCACGCCCCAAATTGCTTCACGAGCAGCTCGGAGATGAAGTCCCGCCAGTCCATCGTGCGCATGGCTTCATCAAAATGCCCGAAAATGACTTCATCCACGCCGCCGAGCAGCTTGATTTCATCACGGCGAAAGGAATTTGCCGTCAAAAGCGGGACAGGACGCCCCGAAACCACGGTGTCGGGATGCACATCAAAGGTGAATACCGCAGACTGTGCACCGCATTCGTGTGCACGGCGCACGGCGCAGTCCATCAGCGCACGATGCCCCAAATGCACGCCGTCAAAATATCCGAGCGCAATGGCGCGCCGGACAGGTTGCTGAGACATGAGAAGCGACCTCCTTATGAAAAACGATACAGAATGAGGAACTTTGCCGTATCGTCAGCGAAAATTTTTATGTACAAAGAGTGCCAGACCGCCTTTTTGCAGCGTATCCACCCGACCGAGCAGCAAAAATTGCCCGTTGTGATAGACACGGCACAGAGTGCCGATGGTCTGCGGCAGGGGTGCGGCATGCTCCGGCGCAACGAACGCACCGGCGTTTGCCCGCTGCAAGCCGTAATCGGTCAAATCCACACGGGGATAGTCCAAAAACAGGCTGTCTGTGGGGCGCAGAAGCGACTGCACCGTGCCGTCTGCCATGGCTTGCTCCACCGCTGCGAAATCCACTGCCTCCGCCAAGGCATATGCGCCGGAGCGGGTGCGCACGAGGCTGTGCATCGCCGCAAGTGTGCCCAAACGAAGCCCCAAATCGTGCACGATGGTGCGCACATAGGTGCCCTTGGAGGCAAGCACACGGAACGTGCCCGTTTGCGCCGACTCGTCAAAGCTTAGCAGCTCAATTTCCGAAAGCGTAATCGTGCGGGTCGGACGTGCAACCGTTTTGCCCTTGCGTGCCAAATCATAGAGCTTTTGCCCGTCAATTTTGATGGCAGAATACATCGGCGGCAGCTGCTCCTGTGTGCCCAAAAAGCCACGCAGGGCGGTTTCCACCGTGGCAAGGTCGACCGTCAGCGTGCGGGTTTCCAGCGTTTCGCCCGTGGTGTCCTGTGTGTCGGTGGACAGCCCAAGGGTGAACCCCGCCACATATTCCTTGTCCTGCGCCGCCGCATAATCCGCCCCACGGGTTGCGTCACCGATAAAAATGGGGAGCACGCCCGTTGCCATGGGGTCCAGCGTGCCGCCGTGTCCGATTTTGCGGGTGTGCAGAATGCCCCGCAGCTTCGCCACGACATCATGCGAGGTGAAATCCTGCGGCTTGTGCATAATCAGCACGCCGGAAAGCATATTATCCGCCATGATACACCGCCTGTGCCACTGCAAGCATTTTTTTGCGTCCTTCTTGGAAGGAGGGCAGGGTTGCCCCCGCCGCCCGCAGATGTCCGCCGCCGCCGCACTGGGCGCAGAGTGCCGAAGCATCGACCTCCTTGGTGGTGCGCACGGATGCCTTTCCTGTGCCGTCACGGTTTTCCGTGATGGTCAAACCAATCTGCACGCCCTCAATCTGCCGTGGCAGTGCGGCGATGGAATCCAAATCATCGGGGGTTGCGCCCACCCGCTCAATGTCGGCACGATATAAGGTTGCCAGTGCAATTTTTCCGTCCTCGAAAAACTCCAGCTTGTCAAAGAGAATGCGTTCCAGTTCAAAACGGGGGTGGGATTTGGTTTCAAACAGGGTGCGGTTCCATTCGCCGCCGTCAAACCCTGTGGATAGGCACGCCGCCGCCACCGCATGGGTGTGGGGCGTGGTGTTGGCATAGCGGAAACAGCCTGTGTCGGTTGAGATGGACACATACAGCGGCTCGGCAAGTTCCAATGTCAGCGGCACGCCGCACGCCATCAGCACATCATACAGCAATTCCCCGCACGCACCTGCGGCAGGGTCGATGAGGTTGCGTGCGCCAAAGCCTACATTGGAGCGGTGGTGGTCAATGACCAAATCCACGTGCCCGATGAAAGGCTTTGCCGCCTCCAAAAACAGCCCCGTGTCCGCAATGTCCACCGTCACCAGCAGCTGGTGCACAAAGCCTTCGGGCGGATAATAGGGCGCAATCAGCGGCGCATAGCGTGGCGTGAGGTCCGCATTGGGGAAAATATAAGCGGTTTTGCCGATGGAACGCAGGCCACGGCACAGCGCAGACGAACAGCCGAGCGTGTCCCCATCGGGGCGGCGATGGGAGAGAATCATAATGTCGTTGGCGGACAGCAGGGTGTGCGCCGCCTCCTGTATCGTCACAGCCTTTCCCATGCGCTCATTCCTCCTCTAGCTTGTGCAGCAGCTCGGTGATGTGTGCGCCGTAGGAAATGGAGCTGTCCGCATGGAACACCAGTTCGGGGGCATAGCGCAGCTGGACACGGTGCGCCACTTCACGGCGCAGATAGCCGCCTGCGGACTTCAGCCCACGCATGACGGCGACAATGTCGGTGTCCGAGCCGAGCACGGAGATATAAACCTTTGCATAGCGCAGGTCATTGGTCACCTCGCAGTGGGTGACGGAAACCAGACCGCTGGACACACGAGGGTCCTTCACGGTGCGGATGGCGTCTGCCAGCGCACGCATGACTTCCTCGCTGATGCGGTCGATTCGATTCGTTGCCATAAAAAAACCCCTCCTTTGTGGGAGTCTGCCGTGTAGTATCGGTCAAAAAAGTGGTTGGTATACGGGCGGCACAACAGAAAAACTTCCATTGTGCCGCATCCGTGGGGCGGTTTATCGCTTGATTTCTTCCATGAGGAAGCATTCAATGATGTCGCCTTCCTTAATATCGTTGTAGTTTTCGATGCTCATGCCGCATTCAAAGTTGGATGCAACGTCCTTGACATCGTCCTTGAAGCGCTTAAGGGTGTTGAGCACGCCTTCGTGGAACACGATGCCGTCACGCACCACACGCACCTGCGCATTGCGCTGAATCTTGCCATCCTGCACATAGCAGCCGGCAATTGCGCCTGCGCCCGTGATTTTGAAGACCTGACGCACTTCGGCATGACCCAAAATAACTTCCTTGAACTTCGGGTCGAGCAGACCCTTCATTGCCTGCTCGATTTCCTCGATGCAGTCATAAATGACACGGTACATGCGCATATCCACGCCACGTAGTTCGGCGGAATCTGCCGCTGCACGGTCAGGACGCACGTTGAAGCCCACGATGATGGCGCCGGAAGCGTCTGCCAGCATGATGTCGGATTCGTTGATGGCACCCACACCGCCGTGCAGAATGCGCACACGCACCTCGTCGCTCTTGAGCTTCTCGAGAGAGGAGCGAATCGCTTCGACCGAGCCGTGCACGTCTGCCTTGATGATAATCGGCAGTTCCTTCATCTGGCCATCCTGAATGGATTCAAACAGGTTATCCAGCGTGACCTTGTGCAGCGCCTTGTTGCGCTCGTTCTTTTCCTGATCCTTGCGCTGTTCGACCAGCTGACGTGCCATTTTTTCATCGTCAACCGCATAGAACAGGTCGCCTGCGGACGGCACTTCGGCAAGACCGATGATTTCCACCGGCACAGACGGGCCAGCGTGCTCGATTTTGATGCCGTCGTCGTTGGTCATCGCACGGACACGACCCACTGCTGTGCCTGCCAGAATGATGTCACCGTTGTTGAGGGTACCGTTCTGGATGAGGACGGTTGCCACAGGGCCACGGCCACGGTCGAGCTTCGCCTCGATGACAGTACCCTTTGCCTGACGGTTCGGGTTTGCCTTGAGGTCTTGCACTTCGGCGGTCAGCAGCACCATTTCGAGCAGCTGGTCGATGTTTTTGCCGAACTTTGCAGAAATCTGGCACACAATCGTGTCGCCGCCCCATGCCTCGGGCACCAGACCATATTCGGTCAGCTGCTGCTGGATGCGGTCGGGGTTTGCGCCTTCCTTGTCAATCTTGTTGACCGCCACGATAATCGGGATTTCTGCCGCCTTAGCGTGGTTGATTGCCTCGATGGTCTGCGGCATAATGCCGTCATCCGCCGCCACAACGAGGATGGCGATGTCCGTGACCTGTGCACCACGTGCACGCATGGAGGTAAACGCCGCATGTCCCGGGGTATCCAGGAAGGTCAAAGGCTTGCCGTCAATCTGCACACGATATGCGCCGATGTGCTGGGTGATGCCGCCGGCTTCGTTTTCGATAACCTTGGTCTTGCGGATGGCGTCAAGCAGGGAGGTTTTACCATGGTCAACGTGACCCATGACCACCACGACGGGGTCACGAGGCTGCAAATCTTCGCTCTGGTCTTCGCTCTCGTCAAACAGACGCTCCTCGATGGTGACGTGCACTTCACGCTCCACCTTCGCACCCATTTCTTCGGCAACGATTGCCGCCGTTTCATAGTCGATGACCTCGGAGATGGATGCCATCACGCCCAGCTTCATCAGTTCCTTGATGACATCGGAAGCGGTGCGCTTCATGCGGCTTGCAAGCTCACCGACATTGATTTCATCGGGAATGGAAACCTTGAGCGGGATTTTCTTGAGGGCTGCCATTTGCTGCTGCCGCTGCAGACGGCGGAACTTTTCCTGCTCCTCCTGGCGGCGCTTGTTGCCGAACGGCTTGTTGCGCTGGTCGGATTTTTTGGTCAGCTTCTGCTTGGGTGCGCTCATTTCACGGCCAACGCTCTTAGGCACGAGGGAATCCACATGGTCGTCATATTTCGCCAGATTGACATCGCCGCCGCCACGGGTATCGATGCGGTGCACCTGACGGCTCTTGCGGTTTGCCTCCAAAGCTGCCTCGGTTGCAGCAGAAGAAGCGGGGTCAGACGCTGCATTTGCCGAAGCGGCGGTCTGCGCCGGACGGCTGTCTGTTCTGCCGGCGGGCTTTTGGCTGGTCTTGGGTGCGGACTTTTTCTCGGGCACAGCGGCCTGCGGCGGCGGCACCTGACGTGCCAGCGGGCGGGCTGCCATTTGCTCCTTGAGCACGTTTTCAATGTCTGCAACCTGATTTTTTGTGGTCAGATACTCAAAAACAACGCTCAAATCCTGTGCGTCGAGCACCTGCATGTGGTTTTTGGGGGCGGAGCGATACTCCGTCAGAATGTCGGTGATTTCCTTGGTGGTAACCCCGAAATCCTTTGCTACTTCATGGACACGATATTTATTTTCAATTGCCATGCGTTCTTTCCACCTTTCTATTTGTGGCCTTTGCGGTCAGTATCGTTTGCTTTGCTGTCTAGCTGTTCAAACGCTTCTTCTTCGATATCGATATATGTGGTCACCTTGCTGCCAGCACCCTTTTTGCGGGGCTTTGCCCGCCGTGTGAGGATGCGCTCGTGCTTTTTTTGCAAAAGCTGTGCAGCTTCGGCAAATCCGCTGTCGGCATCCGCCAATTTTTTGGCAGCCGAGGCGGCAAATCCGCTGTCGCTCGTGGCGCAGACGGCGCAGGAGGCACGCCCCAGCGCAAAGCCAAGCTCTGCCTTGGTCTGCGGCACGGTCAGCACCACCACCTGCTTTTCCTCTGCCAAACGGCGGATTTTCTTCACAATGCCGCTGCCGGCATCGCTTGCGATGAACAGACAACGTGCCTTGCCCTGCGCCAGCAGGTCGTGCACCGGCTCATCGCCAATGGCAAGGCGGTTTGCACGAAGGGCAAGCCCCAGCACGCCCAAAATGCTATTCGTCATCGTCACCTACCTCCATCTGTTGCGTCAGTGCGTCATAAATCTCGTCTGAGATGGCGGCGGCAAAGGCACGCTCGAGTGCACGGCTCTTGCGGGCACGCTTTAAGCACTCCGGATTGCGGCACAGATAGGCGCCCCGCCCTTGTGCTTTGCCTTTAAAATCCAATGTGATGCTGCTGCCGTCCGGCGAACGGACAACACGAATCAGGTCTTTTTTGGGAAACATGGTGCGGCAGCCAAGGCATTGCCGCATGGGTATTTTTCGTGGTTTTTGCATAACATCCCCCTTTCCGCGAATCGGTCATTCCCTCTTTTCATCAAGCGAGCGGCGGGTTATTCCTCTGCGGCAGCCTCGTCAGCAGCGTCTGCGATGTCGTCCTCAAACAATTCTTCGTCCTCGGTCGGTGCTTCGTCTGTGAACAACGCATCGTCCTCCACGTGTGCGGGGGCGAGCTCCTCGGGCGTGAGGGTTCTTGCCTGCGATGCGGCGGCGATGTCGATTTTGCAGCCGGTCAGCTTTGCCGCCAGGCGGGCGTTCTGCCCCTCCTTGCCAATGGCAAGCGACAGCTGGTCATCGGGCACCACTACATAGCAGCTTTTGCCGTCCGCCAGCACGTTGGATGCCAGTACGGTTGCCGGCGCCAAGGCGGTGGACACAAATTCTGACAAATCGGAAGAGTACTTGATGATGTCGATTTTTTCGCCGCCCAGTTCCTCCACAATGTGGTTGACACGGGCACCGCGTGTGCCGACACAAGCGCCGATGGGGTCAACATTGCTGTCATTGGACCACACCGCAATCTTGGTGCGGTTGCCGGGCTCACGGGCGATGGAGCGGATTTCCACCACGCCATCGTGAATTTCGGGCACTTCCAGCTCAAACAATCGCTTGACCAGACCCGGATGCGTGCGGGAAATCATGACCTGCGGCCCACGGTTGCCCTTGCGCACCTCCATGACATATACCTTAATGTGCTGTCCTTCCATCAGCTGCTCGCTGCGCACCTGCTCGGAGGAGGGCAGCATGGATTCGGTGCGCTCGCCTTGGGAGGAAAGCGACAGCACCACAGCGCCGTTGCGGGGGTCGACACGGGACACGGTGGCGGTGATGATTTCGTGCTCCTTGGAGGAGAACTCGGAGAGCACCATGCCGTGCTGTGCCTCACGGATGCCCTGAATGATGACCTGCTTTGCCGTTTGCGCCGCAATGCGTCCAAAGGAACGGGTCGGGATGTCGATGTCAATCACATCGCCCAAGGTTGCGCCGCTCTTATATTCCTGCGCTTCCTCCACAGAAAGCTCTTCATAGGGTTCGTACACGTCATCCACCACGGTTTTGCGCACAAACATGCGGATTTCCTTGCGCTGGCGGTCGGGCACAACAAAAACGTTGTCGGTCATGCCGGCGTTGTCACGCTTGTAGGCGGTGATGAGAGCCTGTCCCACGCGCTCGAGCATATAGTCCGCCGGGATGCCCTTTTCCTTTTCCAGCTGCTCGATGGCAGCAAAAAATTCTGCGTTCATTTGATTATGATACACTCCTTCTCGTAGCTTTTGTCAATGTTCTTAAAAGTGAACCGTCAGCCGCACATCGGCAAGGTCAGCCGGTTCGTAAATACGGCGTTCGCCGCAGGTTTCAAGCGTCACACGCCCGTTGTCATAGTCTGCCAAAATGCCCTCGGCGATTTTCGAGCCGTCGATGGCTTTGTAAAAGTGCAGCTCCACCTCCTGCCCCATGCAGGCGGCAAAGTGGGCGGGCAGACGCAGGCGGCGGCCCAGTCCGGCAGAGGAAACGCACAGGGTATAGGCGGGCAGACGGTCGAACTCCTTGGCATCGAGCAAAGGGTCAAGCGCACGGGAAACCGCCTCGCAATGGTCAATGTCCACACCGCCCTCACGGTCAACCGTGACCGTCAGCATGTGCTGCCCGCCTTCCTTGGCAAATTCAACATCCCACAGCGAAACGCCGACCTGGTCGCAGATGGGCTGCGCCAGCTCAGACACGCGGCGGATTAGGTCTTTTGACTGCATGGATATCCTCCTAAGCAACAAGAAAGAGTGGGTTGCCCCACTCTCCACGATTCTTTCTATACTAAGTACATTCAGTATAGCACCATATAGGTGGCTTGGCAAGGTGTTTTTTCAAAATACAGGGGATTTTGCCGCATTTCTCGAAAAAATACAGGACACATAACATTCCAAACTTTTCCATACCTCTGCAAAAGGGCACGGGAAACAGGGGCGAGGGGGTGTTTTTTCAGAATTTTTCAAGAAAATTGCGTGTTTTAGCTTGAAAATTGCGGTCAGATAGCCTATGATAAAATAAGTTATGCAAAAGGAAAAAGGAGATTGTCGGTTTTTTATGATTCATATTGTGCTGGTCGAGCCGGAGATTCCGCAAAACACCGGAAACATCGCACGCACCTGTGCGGCAACCGGTGCGGTGCTGCATCTGGTCGAGCCGATGGGCTTTGCCATCGACAACAAAAAACTCAAGCGTGCCGGTCTGGATTACTGGCATCTGCTGGACATCCGCCGCTACCAAAATATCGAAGAATTTTGGGAGAAAAACGCCGGCGGCAACTTCTATTATCTCACGACAAAGGCACCGCATGCGTATACCGACGTGACCTTTGGGGACAATGATTATCTGATGTTTGGCCCCGAAACACGAGGACTGCCCGAGGACATGCTGCGGCAGCACCCCGAGCGGTGCCTGCGCATTCCCATGCGAGAGGGCGCACGCAGTCTGAACCTTTCCAACGCTGTGGCAATCATGGTGTTTGAAACGCTGCGGCAGGGGGACTTTGCGGGGCTGCAGCAGGCAGGCCCGTTTCCGGGAGAGATGCCCTTATAAGGTAAGAGGAGAACGTTGTTTATGGAAAAAATACACATCATTGCCGACTCTACGGCGGACATCCCACGTCCGCTGTGCGAGCAGTACGGCATCGAAATCGTGCCCATCACCATCACCTGCGGCGCACGCAGCTTTCGGGAATATTATGACATCACCCCGCAGGAATATTGGAAGCTGATTGCCGAAAGCCCCACCATTCCCACCACGGCGCAGGCAACGCCCAACGTGTTTTTGGAGGTGTATCGTGCTGCAAAGGCACGGGGCGTGACCCATCTGCTGGGCGTGATGATGAACGCCAAGGGGTCGGGCACCTATGCTTCGGCGTGCATCGCACGTGATTTATTCTATGAGGAGCACGGCGAGAGCATGCAGATTGCGCTGTTCGATTCCGAGGTGTACACCTACATTTATGGACGGGTCGTGGTGCATGCGGCGCAAATGCGCATGCAGGGCGAAAGCTTTGAGGCGATTTGTGCCGTGGTGCAAAGCCGTCTGCTGCGCTCCGAGGCGATTTTGGGCGTGTACAGCTTAAAGCATCTCAAAAAAAGCGGACGCATTTCGGGTGCGGCGGCATTCGCCGGCGAGGCACTGGGACTGCGCCCTCTGAGCTTGATTGCGGCGGGCAAGGTCGAGGTCATCGACAAGGTGCGCGGCGACAAAAACGTGCCCAAGGGTGCGGCGGCGCAGGTCAAGCGCCGTGCCGTGATGCCTGCCCAGCAAACCGCCGAGCTGCTGTATGCCGATTTGCCCCCCGCTGTGCTCGATGCAATCGAGGCGCTGCTGCTGGGCGAATGCGGTTTTGCACACGTGGAGCGGTATCCGATTGGCCCCGCTGTGGTGACCAACACGGGTCCGAAAGCCTTTGCAATCGCCTATTATGCCGACCTACGGCAGGAATGATTTTCAAAAAACCAGAAAATGCACTTTTTTTTCCGTCTTTTTTCAAATAATCTATTGAAACATGCCGCAAAACCAAGTATAATCTTGATTTGGAAGTGGAAACCTAAGCGCAGAAGCGGAGGCGTCCTGTTCCGGACACACCACAGCGGCAAAAAGCGAAGTGACAATTTTTGTTCCGAAAAGGAGTTACGTGATATATGAAGTACAATAAGAAAAGCGTGGAAGACATTGACGTTTCCGGCAAGAAGGTATTGGTACGCTGCGACTTCAACGTTCCGCAGGATGAAAACGGCGGCATTACGGATGACAAGCGCATCGTGGCGGCACTCGACACCATTCGTTATCTGCTGAAAAACAACGCGGCAGTGATTTTGTGCTCGCATCTGGGTCGTCCGAAGGGCGAATTCAAGATGAAGTATTCGCTCGAGCCGGTTGCAAAGCGTCTGGCAGAGCTGCTTTCCATGCCCGTTGCGATGGCGGAAGATGTCATCGGCGACAGTGCAAAGAAGCTGGCGGCTGACCTGCAGCCGGGTCAGGTGATGCTGCTGCAAAACGTGCGTTTCCACAAGGAAGAGGAAAAGAACGACGCAGGCTTCGCAAAGGAACTGGCATCCATGGCTGAAATTTATGTCAACGATGCATTCGGCACCGCACACCGTGCACACGCTTCTACCGCAGGCGTGGCAGACTATCTGCCGGCAGTCAGCGGCTACCTCATCAACAAAGAAATCTCCATCATGGGCAAGGCACTCGACGACCCGAAGCGTCCGTTCGTTTCGATTCTGGGCGGCGCAAAGGTTTCTGATAAAATCGGCGTCATCAACAATCTCATCAACAAGTGCGACAGCATCATCATTGGCGGCGGCATGGCATATACCTTCGTCAAGGCGCAGGGCGGCAGCATCGGCACCTCTTTGTGCGAAGAAGACAAGCTGGATTTGGCACGGGAACTCGTCGAAAAGGCAGCTGAAAAGGGCGTAAAGCTGCTGCTGCCGGTCGATGCACTGTGTGCAGACCATTTTGCGGCAGACGCAACCCCTGTGGCATGCGATTCCGATAAGATTGCAGACGAAATGATGGGTCTGGACATCGGCGAAAAGAGCATCGAACTGTTCGCAGATGCCGTCAAGGACGCAGGCACCGTGGTCTGGAACGGACCGATGGGCGTGTTTGAATTTGATGCATTCGCAGTCGGCACCAAGGCAGTTGCCAAGGCAATCGCTGAATCCGGCGCAATTTCCATCATCGGCGGCGGCGACTCCGCAGCGGCTGTGGAAAAGCTGGGCTATGCGGACCAGATGAGCCACATCTCCACCGGCGGCGGCGCATCTCTGGAATTCCTGGAAGGGCTGGAGCTGCCGGGCATCGCTTGTCTGGAAGATAAGTAATTCCAGCACGGGGCGGGTTGTGCCAGGGGGCACAGCTTTTGATACATTGCTTTATAGAAAGGGGCAGCTTTGCCCCTGCTATAGATAAAAAACATAAAATATATTTTTTCTTGACGAGAGAACATATCGTCCACCTATGAAAGGGGTAAAACCAATGAACCGCAGATACCGCAAGACGATTATTGCCGGAAACTGGAAGATGAACAAGACACCGAGCGAAGGCAAGGCATTGCTTGAAGAAATGAAGCCGCTGCTTTCCAAGACCAAGTGGTGCGAAATGGTGCTTTGCGTACCGTTTACCGACATTCAGGCTGCTGTGAAGGCTGCAAAGGGCTCTAAGATTGCCATTGGCGCACAGAACATGCACTTTGAAAAGTCCGGCGCATTCACAGGCGAAGTTTCCGCTGATATGCTGAAGGAACTGGGTGTCAAGTATGTCATCATCGGACACTCCGAACGTCGTGAATATTTCGCAGAAACCGACGAAACCTGCAACAAGAAGGTGCTGGCAGCGATTGAAAACGGTCTGCGTCCGATTCTGTGCTGCGGCGAATCTCTGGAACAGCGTGAGCAGGGTGTCACCATGGACATCATCCGCACCCAGATTAAAATCGCGCTGAACGGTGTGGCGGCAGAAGACATCAAGAAGGTTGTCATCGCATACGAACCCATCTGGGCAATCGGCACCGGCAAGACCGCAACTAGCGAGCAGGCAAATGAAGTTTGCTCTCAGATTCGTGACTGCCTGCGTGAACTGTATGGCGCACGCAATGCACGTGCCATCACCATCCAGTACGGCGGTTCTATGAATGCGAAGAATGCAAACGAGCTGCTGGGTCAGCCGGATGTAGACGGCGGTCTGATTGGCGGCGCATCTCTGAAGTCCGCAGATTTCGCAGCAATCGTAGAAGCAGCAAATCAGTAATTTTTAAAGGGTTTCGGTCGTCCCGCAGCATGCCGCATCGGCGGTGTGCACGTTTCAGACACAATCCGCAGGAAACACGCAAGGGGGCGAAACAATGCCGGCGGCAGGCTTTCGTCCCCTTTTTTAGGACTTAAGGGAGTTATCTGCATGAATAAAAAGCCACTTGCACTGATTATTATGGATGGCTGGGGCGAACGCAGCGACACCTGCGGCAACGCCATCGTGGCAGCCAAAACACCACAGCTGGATAGGATTTATCAGCAAAATCCAACCACCTTTTTGGGTGCATCCGGCATGGATGTCGGCTTGCCGGACGGACAAATGGGCAACTCGGAGGTTGGACACACGAACATGGGCGCAGGACGCATCGTGTATCAGGAACTGACCCGCATCACCAAGTCCATTGGGGACGGGGACTTCTTTGCCAACGAAGCGCTGCTTGCCGCAGTCGAAAACTGCAAGAAAAATGACAGCACCCTGCATATTTTCGGCTTGCTGTCCGACGGCGGCGTGCACAGTCACATCACGCATATGTTTGGTTTGCTCGAGCTTGCCAAGCGGCAGGGGCTGTGGAAGGTTTGCTTCCATTGCTTCATGGACGGACGTGACACCCCGCCGGAATCCGGTTTGGGATATATCAAGCAGTTGCAGGCGAAAATCGATGAGGTCGGCGTGGGCTGCATTTCCACCATTGAGGGACGGTATTTCGCTATGGACCGTGACAAGCGTTGGGACCGTGTGCAGAAGGCATATGATGCCATCGTTTACGGCAAGGCGGAAGCGACAAACAGCGACCCGGTTGCTGTGATGGCGGATTCCTACAAAAACGGCGTCACCGATGAGTTCATCGTGCCGACCATTGTCACCGAGGGCGGCAATGTCCGCAATGGCGACAGCGTCATTTTCGCCAACTTCCGTCCTGACCGTGCCCGTGAAATCACCCGTGCGGTGGTAGACCCTGCGTTTGACGGCTTTGCACGTGAGGCAGTTTCGGTGCACTATGTCTGCATGACCCAGTATGACGAAACCATGCCGAAGGTGCAGGTGGCATACAAGCCGACCTCTCTCAAGAATACCTTCGGAGAATACATCTCCGACAAGGGGCTCACCCAGCTGCGCATTGCAGAAACCGAAAAATATGCGCACGTGACCTTCTTCTTCAACGGCGGCGTGGAGCAGGAATACAAAAACGAAGACCGTGCGCTCGTCAAATCGCCGGATGTGGCAACCTATGACCTCAAGCCGGAAATGAGCGCACTCGAAGTTACAGAAGAGGCGGTGCGGCGCATCGAATCTGGAAAATATGACGTGGTGATTTTAAACTTTGCAAACTGCGACATGGTCGGACACACCGGCATCTTTGATGCAGCGGTGCAGGCGGTGGAAACCGTGGATGCCTGCGTGGGCAAGGTGGTGGATGCCATTGTCAAGGCAGGCGGCGTGGCAATGATTACCGCGGACCATGGCAATGCTGACCAAATGCTGGAAGAGGACTGCAAAACCCCATTCACCGCACACACCACCAACCCCGTGCCGTTCACCGTGGTGGGACGGGACTGCAAGCTGCATACAGGCGTGCTGGCAGACATCGCACCGACCATGCTGGAAGTGCTGGGGCTGCCCCAGCCGACCGAAATGACCGGCAAATCCCTGTTTACGCATTGACAATCCGAATATTTTATATAAAAAGGAGCTAATTTTTTATGAAGGGTTACATTGAAATCATTGACATCGTAGGCCGTGAAATTATGGACTCCCGCGGCAATCCGACCGTGGAAGTTGACGTGTATGTTGAGGGCGACACCGGCTCTTACATGGGTCGTGCAGGCGTTCCGTCTGGCGCATCCACCGGTATTTTCGAGGCTTGCGAGCTGCGTGACGGCGACAAGGAACGCTATCTGGGCAAGGGCGTGCTGAAGGCTGTGGACGCTGTTAACGGCGAAATCGCAGAAGCACTCATCGGCATGAACGTGCTCAATCAGGTCGAAATCGACAAGACCATGATTGAACTGGACGGCACACCGAACAAGACCAAGCTGGGCGCAAATGCAATCCTCGGCGTTTCTCTGGCTTGCGCACGTGCAGCAGCAGAAGCAATGGGCATGCCGCTCTACACCTACATCGGCGGCGTGAACGGCAAGACCCTGCCGGTGCCGATGATGAACATCCTCAATGGCGGCGCACACGCAACCAACAACGTTG
This sequence comes from Intestinibacillus sp., assembly GCA_963663775.1. GTDB lineage: Bacteria > Bacillota > Clostridia > Oscillospirales > Butyricicoccaceae. Next base: position 1,642,982 of record OY760624.1, read on the forward strand.
AAATTCAGGAATTCATGATTATGCCGGTTTCTGCACCGACCTTCCGTGAAGCACTGCGCATGTGTGCAGAAGTGTTCCACACCCTCAAGGGCACGCTGAAGGCAAACGGCACCCCGGCAGCTGGCGTGGGCGACGAAGGCGGCTATGCACCGAACCTGAAGAAGGACGAAGACGCACTGAAGGTTATCGTGCAGGCAATTGAAGACGCAGGCTTTAAGCCGGGCGAAGACTTCATGATTGCTATTGATGCAGCTTCCTCTGAATGGTGGAACGAAGAAGAGAAGTGCTACATCCAGCCGAAATCCGGCAAGAAGATGACCCAGCAGCAGCTCGTGAAGATGTGGAAGGGCTTCGTGGAGAAGTATCCGATCATCTCTCTGGAAGACGGCATGGCGGAAGAAGATTGGGAAGGCTGGGAAATGCAGACCAAGGCACTCGGCGACAAGATTCAGCTGGTCGGCGATGACTTGTTTGTAACCAACACCACCCGCCTGAAGAAGGGCATCGACATGGGCGTTGCAAACTCCATCCTCATCAAGGTGAACCAGATTGGTTCTTTGACCGAAACTTTGGATGCAATCCAGATGGCAAACCGTGCAGGTTACACCGCTGTGATTTCTCACCGTTCCGGTGAAACCGATGACACCACCATCGCTGATTTGGCAGTGGCACTCAATGCAGGTCAGATTAAGACCGGCGCACCGAGCCGTATCGACCGTGTTGCAAAGTACAACCAGTTGCTGCGCATCGAAGAAGAATTGGACACCGTGGCACAGTACCTCGGACGTGACGCATTCTTCAACATTAAGTAATTTTATCTCCTGATTGGCAACCAAATCCGGCTCGAAAGAGCCGGATTTTTTTGTGCAGATGCTGTATTTGCAAGCGCAGCTGTGTTATAATAAGGCAGACTACACACCGCAAAAAATCCCTTGCCGAATGGCATGGGAGCACCGCCTCCCTTGGGATAGGCATAGAAAAAAGAAACGGAGATGGACTGCATGGCGCAGAAAAAACCCGCATGGCACAACCTATATCAGAAAAATGACCCGCCCACGGAGCATCCGCTGATTCGTGTGGGCGGCTTAAAATCCGAACTGGAAAAAGAATGGGATGCCGAGCAGAAGCGAGTGGAGCAAAAAAAACGCCGCAAAAAACGCCGCCGCAAAGCGGGCACAGGCTACACGGTGCTGGCAACGCTGCTGACGGTGGTGCTGATTGGCGGGCTGATTGCCATGAGCACCGTGCAGACCCTGCATGTGCAGACGCAGGGCAAAAGCCTTGCCGCATATGCCGCACAAATCAGCGATTTGCAAACCCAAATCAGTGGTTTGGAGCAGGAAAATCAGCATTTGACAGAGGCAAACGAAACCTTGCAGTCGCAGACGCTCGTCACCGCAGACGGCACGGACAGCAGCGGCAGCTTTGATTATCAGCAGATGTACCCGGATTTGCAGGTGGCGAATGTACCGACCGCTTTTGCCGAGCAGCAGCCGAAGCAGGTGTATTTGACCTTCAACGATGGACCTTCCGACAACACCGAGGCGATTCTCGATGTCCTCAAAGAGCAGAGCGTGCACGCCACCTTTTTCGTCCGTGGGTCGAATATCAAGGGGCGTGAGGAACTGCTGCAGCGCATGGTGAAGGAAGGGCACACCATCGGACTATATACCTACACGAATTTGTATGACACGATTTACAGCTCGGTCAAATCCTTTTTGGAGGATGAAAACCGTGCGTATGAGGCGATTTACAACGCCTGCGGGGTCTATCCGACCGTGTTTCGTTTCCCGGCGGGCAGCATCAACCGCTATACCAGCACGAATTATACCCCCTATGTGGCGGAAATGCTGCGGCGTGGCTTTGTCTTTTATGATTGGAATGTGACAGCAGACACCTTAGCACCGACCGTGACCGCAACCGAACCCCAAGCCAACAGCACGGACACGGCGGCAGACAGCACCGCAGATACCACCGACACCGCAACCACGACCGACACCCCTGCAGAAACCACGGAATCCACACAGGCGTTGTCGGCGCAAACGCTGGCGAACAATCTGGTGTTTGGCGTGCAGAGCACCAAATATCCGACTGTGTTACTCTATGATGCACAGGGCAAAAGCACAACCGCCGCCGCACTGGAAAAAGCACTCACCAAATTGCAGGCGCAGGGCTATACCTTTGCGGCACTGGACAACACTGTGCAGCCCGTCACCTTCACAGGCGTGCCATAAAGTGCGAAAATTGGTCCGTATTCTCTGAAATGGCGAGCAAATCGTCCAGATAGGCGCAGGTATTGAGCAGGCGCAGCACATGATAATCCATGTTGCGGCTGTGCACATGGGCGTGCGGAATGTGCGGAAAAAGAACCCCGTAGCCATGCAGCCGCTCCCGCACCCGTGGACTGGGCAGACAAGACGGGTCAGCAGTGCACAAGGCGGTCAGCTCGGTCTGCATCCGATACAGCAGCTGCTCACAGTCTTGCAGCCAATGGGCATCCGGCAGGCGATTGTGCCGCTGTGCATGCAGATGCAGCAGGCGATGAAGTCTGTTTCGGTCAATAAGATGTACTTCTTGCGATAAATGACCGAGAGAACCCTGTAAATGCTGCAAATCCACCGCTTGATGCAGCAAAATGCAGGGCAAAACCTCCAGCATCATCGAGCGGCGCAGTTGGGAAAGGCTGCAAACGATGCGGTCGCAATGAAAACAGGGGCAGAACAGGTGTCGGCACGTGGACACAAGGCGATAGAGCAAAGGAACAGAGTGCAGTTGCACAAGAAACGCCTCCTTGTTTGGTTATATAAGGATAGTATACCATAAAATTGACGGCTGTGCCGTTGAAGCTTGTCGAAAGCTATGATACAATAAAAGAAAGTATAATAAGGGGGAGATTCCGTTGAAGCAATATCGTTTGGGTATTTTGGGCGCAGGAAACATGGGCGGTGCCATTGCCGCAGGTGCAGTGCAGGCAGGCATCTATCCGCCGCAGGAGATTTTGATGTTTAACCGCACGGCGGAAAAGCGGGCGGCACAGCAGGCGCAGGGTTATGCCGTAACGGACACAATGGAGGACACGTTTACCCAATGCGATTGGGTGATTTTGGGCATTAAACCGCAGAATTTTGGCGAAATTTTGCCGAAACTCGCCGCATGTGGCGTTACGGAAAAACCGCTGGTCATCTCCATTGCGGCAGGGGTGACCTTCCGTAAATTGGAACAGGCACTGGGGGCGGATTGTCCGATGATTCGTGTCATGCCCAACACCCCACTGCTGCGCGGCAAGGGAGCATCGGCACTGGTCGGCAACGGTGCGGCGACCCCGCAGCAGGTGGCGCAGGTGCAGAAATTGCTCGACAGCATGGGCATTACCGTGGTGTTTGACCGAGAAGATGCCCTCAACGATGTCATTCCGTACAATGGATCGCTGCCCGCTTATGTCTATGCGTTCATTGATGCGATGGCAGAAAGTGCGGCGCAGCATGGCATTGCACGAGAGGAAGCCCTGCGGCTGATTTGCCAAACCTGTGTGGGTGCGGCGGAGATGGTGGCGGCAGGTACGCAGACCCCCGCCGAGCTGATTCGGGCGGTGTGCTCACCCGGCGGCACAACATTGGAAGCCGTAAAAGTGTTGGAAACACATGATTTTGCGGGGATTTTGGCGCAGGCGAGCGATGCATGTATCAAACGTGCCTATGAATTGGGCGCAGAGTAAGCGGCAGGGAATGCGCCCCGCATGGCACATTGGGGAAATCTCCATATTTGAAATGAATTTTTGAAAAAGTAGCAGGAAACGGACAAAAAATAAATAAAATATGAATTTTTTGTGGGGCAATTGACAAAACATGCTTCCCTGTGGTACAGTGTTGACAGTTGGTTTTTGAAAAACAATACGTGAGTCGAATATAAAGAGGTGTACCGTTATGAGCAATAAGAAAAAATGGAGTCTGGGTCTGTTGTTGACGGGTGCTGCCATTGGTGCAGGCGCAACGATTGCCGCAATCCTGCGGCAGAAGCACCGTGAGCAGGTATACCACGAGGCAGAGCTCAAGGCGATGGACGAACTGGATGATATGATGGCGGAGGATGACTCTGCCTGCACCGAGTGCGAAGGCATGGACGAGTGCGTGCCGTGCTGCAGCTGCGAGGACTGCGGGGACGAATGCCAGATTTCGATGACTGAAAACGGCATTCCCGCACAAGAAGCTGACCTTGACGAGGACGAAGATGAGGACGAACAACCCGTGCCCACGGCGGAAGCATTTTACGGAGAGGACACCTTGGCGGACACAGACGAACCCGAGATGCCGCTCAAGCCATAGCATCCGCTTGGATTTTTTCGTCTAAATGGCACTTATTTGGTACGGATAACGAACAACATAAGGAGAATTTACAACATGATGCAATATGAAGGGCGTGTATTTCGTCCCCCCAGTGAAGCGTACAGCCTGATTGTGCAGGTGACGATTGGTTGCAGCCACAACCGCTGCACCTTTTGCGATATGTATAAAGAAAAAAAATTCCGTGTGCGCAGCATCGAGGACGTGAAGGCGGATTTTGACGAGGCACGGCGGGAATATCGGCGTGTCAGCCGCATTTTCTTGGCAGACGGCGATGCGCTGATGTGTCGTGCGGCGCATATGGCAGAGATTTTGCGCTATATCAAGGAACTGTTCCCCGAGTGCGAACGGGTCACGAGCTATGGCTCTCCGGCATCGATTTTGTGCAAAACACAGGAAGAATTGAATGAATTGCATGATTTGGGACTGGATATGATTTATCTGGGGCTGGAATCTGGTTCGGATGAAGTGCTGCGCCGTGTCAACAAGGGCGAAACCGCCGATGAAATCGTGCGTGCCGGACAAATGGTCAAAGCAGCGGGCATGAAGCTTTCGGTCACAGCCATTGCGGGCTTGGGCGGCGATGAACTGTCACAGGAGCACGCCATCGAAACGGGCAAGGCACTTTCCCGCATGAAACCGGACTATATCGGCTTGCTAACCCTGTTGTTTGAACTGGAAACGCCGCTGATGCGGGACTGGCAGGAAGGACGATTCCACCTGCTCGACCCTAAGGAAATTGCCGCAGAAACGTTGACCCTGCTGGAAAATTTGGACTGCGAGGGCTGCGTATTCCGTGCAAACCATGCGTCCAACTATGTCAATCTGGCGGGCACGCTCAACCAAGACCGTGCACAAATGATTGCCCGCCTGCGGGAAGCGTTGGACGGCAAGGTGAAATTTCGCAGCGAATCCTTCCGTGCACGATGAGAAAAGGCAAAAAAACACCCGTTTGATTTGTGCGGTTTCACAATCTTGTTAACAAAATGGTGTTTTTTTTGAGAATTTGCGCAACTGTCAAGTATTTTGTGCTATAATAAAAGCACTAGCAGCAGCGGTCCTACACCCATCCCTCGCGGTTTTTCTTTTGCCGCGTATCGGACAAACCCAGAAAACAGACCCGTTGGTTTGCGGTTTTGGGTACTTTTTGGAGGAATACTATGGATTCAATCTCGCACACGCGCGTCGCGCGGATTCTGCTGGGCTACGTGGAAGAATCGTGCGGCGTCACATTTGACCAATCTGCTTTCTATTACGGCAATTTGAAGCCGGATTTGACAGGAACCTATCTCACAAAACGCCATTATCCCTCGCTGATGTTCGACGAGGTGATGGAGAAAATCAGAGCGTTTGTAGACAGACATCCCCTTGCCGATGAAAATGGTCGTGAACTCAGCACAGATTTGGGCGAAATTTGCCACTATATTACAGACTTTTTCACATTTCCGCACAATGATGACATCTATGACCGCAATCTGCTCGCACACTACATCTATGAAAAACGCATCAGCTTCCGCATTGGTCGCCGTATTGACGAAGAAAAGTTCAGCCGTTGGGTGAGCCCTGTGATTCCGCCGTTCACCACCGAAAGCTTGGTGGAGCAAATCACACAGCTGCATCGTCAGTACATAACGACTACGCAGCGGCACTGCATTGCGAACGATATGGTGTATATTTGCAGAGCCTGCACCATGGTGATGCTGTCCATCATTAACATTGCCTACGTCGGTGAAGCATTGCCGGCAGCAACCGCTGCTGTGGCATCGGCAAGCGCATAAGAACAAAAGCAAAGGAGCGAAAAACGTGCCGGCATGTTTTTCGCTCTCTTTTTTTGGGCTTTGCAAAAAAATGAGTGGTAATTTTTCAGAAATATGGTAATATTATAAATGGGTATGTTAACATGGCGGCAGACCCTGAAGTTGACGGTTTTACGGCAGAGATTGCCGAAAAAATGGTATGGTGTAAGAAGGAGTGGCAGATATGGCAAGATTCATCGGCGATGTGTTTTCCAAAACATTGGATTTAGATACGACCCTAACGGTTGTGACCCCGCGCAGAAATGCGGACTATGAAGCCTGCTACCGTGTCATTTATTTGCTGCATGGGTTGTCCGATAATTACAACAGCTGGCGGCATAACACGCAGATTTCCATGCTGGCGGACAAATATCAGCTGGTGTTTGTGATGCCGGAAGTCGCACGCAGCTTTTATATCGATATGAAATATGGACCTCGCTATTTTACCTATGTGTCGGAGGAATTGCCGAAAATTTGCCGCAATTTGTTCAATATTTGTCCGGAACGGGAAAAAACGGGCGTATTTGGGCTGTCCATGGGCGGATATGGTGCATTGCAGTGTGCTCTGCGCCGCCCCGATGTGTTTGGCATGTGCGGTGCATTTTCAGCGCTCACCGATGTGAATATGCTGCTGCATGCGGCAGGGCCGGGCAATCCGGAGGTGCAGGCGGTGTTTGGGCTGGAGTATGAAACCGGACCCGAGCACGATTTGCAGAAGATGATTGCCGAAGCGGCGGCAAGCCCGCACCGTGTGCGCTATTTTGCGTCCGCAGGCACGGAGGATTATACCTTGGAGATGAACCGCAGCTTCCGTGACCAAATGCAGGGCGCAGGCATGGATTACCAATATGCGGAGTTTGCAGGCGGACACGATTGGTATTTTTGGAACAGCTCCATTCACAAGGCACTGGAAGTGCTGCTGGGTGATGGTCAATAAAAAAACCCCCTCTGTTGATTGCAGCAGAGGGGGTTTTTTAGGTTTCTGCGGTGTTTTTGGGTTTCTTTTTGCGCTTTTTGTAGCGGTCTTCTTCGCTGAAAATGCAGCCGCAATATTTTTGCATATACAGCTCCAGTGCACGTGCTTCGTCCTGTCCTTCTCGGAAAAAGGGACGGAAATCTCGATATAAAAAGGAAACGCCATGGATTTTTGCCTGCTCTTCCCCAATTTCACGAAGCCGCTCTTGATTTTGATACGGGCTGACGAGCAGCGTGGTGGAAAAGCTGTCAAATCCGTGTGCAGCGGCATAGTGTGCGGTAAATGCCAGACGAGAGGTGTAGCAAAAATCACAGCGCCGGTCATAGGATTCGATGCCGTCTAAAAAGGCACGCAAACCATATTCTCCCTGCACCTCCAACGCCAGACCGATGGAGCGTGCATAGTCCACAAGGGTGTTTTTGCGCTGTTTGTATTCTGTGGTGGGGTGAATGTTGGGATTATACCACAGTGCGGTTGGCTCGATGTCCTCGGCACGCAGCTGTTTGACACATTGGATGGCGCAGGGGGCACAGCAGGTGTGCAGCAGGGTGTTCATGAAAAATCGTCAGCTCCTTTGATTTGAAAGATTACATTTTGTTTAAGAAATATAGGTTGATAGCGTTTTGTATAGCAATGGCGGATTGATGGGTTTGGCGAGGTGTCCGTCCATCCCTGCCGCCATGGCATCGCAAATGTCTTGGTCAAATGCGTTTGCCGTCATGGCGATGATGGGGATGGCGTGCGCATCGGCGTGCACACTGGCACGGATTTCTCGTGTTGCGGTTAAGCCATCCATTTGCGGCATGCGAATGTCCATGAGGATAACGCTATAATACTGCGGAGGAGAATTTTGGAACAATTCCAAGGCAGACGCTCCGTTTTTTGCACGGTCTATCTCAAAACCGACACTTTTCAGCAATTTCATAGCGATTTCTGCATTGAGCGGATGGTCTTCTGCAAGCAACAGGCGATGCCCTGTAAAATCATAGGCATAGGCAAGCTGCGGTGGCTCTGATGGGCGTACGCAGGTGATGTGCGGCTGGGCGAGGGGCAGGTTGAGCACCACACGGAAGGTTGTGCCGTGTCCCAATGCACTTTCCACCGCAATCGTGCCATCCATCAGGGACACCAGATTGTGCACAATGGCAAGCCCCAAACCCGTGCCGTTGTAATGAGAGGTTTTGTCGGAATGCTCCTGCGCAAAGGGTTCAAACAAGTGCGGCAGGAAGGCTTCGCTCATGCCAATGCCGGTATCTCGCACGGTAAACCGTACCGTAATGATAGGTTCTTTTTCTGCGATTTGCTCCATATGCAGCTCGATTTGACCGCCTTTTTCCGTGAATTTCATTGCATTGGATAGCAAATTGAGAAAAATCTGATGAAAGCGCAGCTTGTCCAGCAGCACGGTTTTTTCCGCCACATCATCGGTATCATAGACCAGAGAAACGCCCTTGTGTTCGCATTGCGGGCGAATGATGGTGTTCAGCGTATCTTCAAGGGACGCCATCGCATAGGGGTCGGGGTGCAGCTCGATTTTTTGGCTTTCAATTTTTGACATATCCAGAATATCGTTGATGAGCCCCAACAAATATTCCGCCGAATCGTGCACCTTGGACAAATAACAGTGTGCCACCGTGTCGGTACTTTCCTGCAGACCCAGATAAGACATGCCGAGAATGGCGTTCATCGGCGTGCGGATTTCATGGCTCATGCGGGAGAGAAAATCGCTTTTGGCGGCATTTGCATGAATTGCCACATCCAAAGCATGCTGCAACATCCGATTTTTGGACTGTTCTGCCTCATAAATGTCCGTAATGTCATGGCAGGTGCAGCAAATGAGCGAATTGGAATGCTCCATATAGGAATACGACAGCTTTTTGCGGCGAATAGCACCTGTGAGGTCACGCACAGAATAGGTCAGGCAATAGGGGCTTTCTGTACGCAGCTGTGCCAAAACAGCGGGCAGGGTGATTTTTTGCAGAAATTCTTCACTGTCCCCGCCGACATAGTGCCGCCGCACATGCCGTTCCAGATTTTCGGGCGAGAAAAAGTGCGACGAATAGGGCGTTTCAGAGGTGGTAGAGGACAGGGAAGACTCCTTGCCGTTGAAAATACGCAGGCTGCTGTCGGTGCAGTCAATCAGCAGAATAAAGTCATAATCATTGCCCACAACGGTGTGCAGCAGGGTTTCAATGGTCATTTTGTCATCAATATCGGTGAAACGCAAAATGGCTTCGGCATCGCCGGTGTTGGGGTTTTTGGTGATGGTTGCGCAGACCGAAAGCCATTTGGCGGAGGTGTCGTCAAAGCGAAACCGACAATCCATCGACACCGTGATGTTGCCGAGGGCATATTGCGCAATCAAGCTTTCCCGATTGAACAAGGAGCAGAATTTGGAATGCTCCGACAGACTGCACAGCCGCAGATACAGCATTTCAAATAAGGATTGTGCCGTGCGCGGCAAGGCACCGAAAAAGGGGCTGAAGCCCTCGATGCAGGTGTTTTGGGTGAGATTGACATGCACCACTGAAACCACGTCGGCATACAGCGCCGTAATGCTGTGCAGCTTGGCACGATAGCGGTTTTTCGCCTCCACCAAAGAGGTGATGTCCAGCGCAGAGCCGATGATTTTAATGGGTTCGTTGGCATCATTGCACACGGCGGTGGAAACGATTTTGGCGTGCCAATACTGTTCCGTGTGCGGTTTGCGCAGACGAATGACGCCTGTAGAGGATTTTTCGCCTGCCTGCACCCGCTCAAACAGCCGCATGAAGTGCGCCTTGTCCTCGGGATGGATGCTGTCCGAGTCCCGCACTGATTCCGGAAAATTCTCCAAAAGCTGCGGGTCATCAAAAATATTGCGGGATTGGTTTTGAAAAGCGATGCGCCGAGCTGCAATGTCATAGGTCCAGAACACCAAACCGGTTTGCTCGATGGAAATACTGATGGTGTGGCGGCTCAGCTCCAATTGGTCTTGCGTGCGCTTCATATCATCAATGTCGGTAAAAAATGCATAAAAAATGTGCTTTTCGCCACGTTGTTCCACATAATTGGCACGGATATTCACCCAGCGATATTCTGTTTTGCTGCAAAGTATGCGCAGGGTGTGCGCCATCGGCTGTTTTTGGGCAATGGCAAGGCGCATGGATTGCATTAGCTCGGACCAGTCCTCGGGATGTACGCCCCGCTGTACCATTTCGGGGGTATAGACGCTTGGGGTGGTCAAATGCAGCATTTTTAGAAAGCCTTCGTTTAGGAACATCGGCAGGATAGACGTTTCATCGGTTTCCAAAATGCCAACGCCGCCCGGCAGGCGGTCCATCAAATGGGTCATAAATTGGTCCCGTTCTTGAAAGTCCAGCAGCAGCTTTTTGCTCTGCCTGCGGTCGAGTGACAGCAGCAGCAATGCCAGCATGAGGATGGAATATGCCAGAAGAATCAGTGCAAATTGCGGGTTGATGGGCAAAAAGAGGTGTTTGTCCGCCAATTCGGCTAAGGAGGGGAGGGCTTCGCCTGCGGCACTGGCAGACGGCGTGGTTTGCAAAAGATACGAAAAAACAAAAAAAGACGCAAAAAGCATCTTCGATGGAGAAAACACATGCAAAAAACGCTTCATCCGAGAGAAAACCTCCTTCAATACTGGCGGATTATCATCAACAAAACGTGGAGTGGGCAGGACTTATCTCATTTATTGTAGCACACTGCCCATAGAAATACAATTTTTTTCGCACAAACACAGCGGTATGTATGAAAAAAGGACTGCCCAATGGACAGTCCTTTTCAAAGCATCGAATTATTCTGCGGTAAACGGCAGGAAAGCGATGTGACGAGCGCGCTTAATCGCCTCTGTCAGCTGACGCTGATGTGCTGCACAGGTGCCGGTCATACGGCGGGGCAGAATCTTGCCGCGCTCAGATGTAAATCTCTTGAGCTTTGCGACATCCTTATAATCGATAGAATCAACCTTATCTACGCAGAAATTGCAAACCTTTCTGCGACGACGACCACCGCCGCGACGATCGCCACGGTCCGGACGGCCGGTATATTCCTTCTTTTCTTCCATGTCAGACAACCTCCTTTTTTCGGGTTTTGTGGTTAAAACGGAACATCGCTGTCATCGTCATCCAGCTCGCTGAAATCCGAATCGCCGGTGGGTAAATCAAAGCTGGGCGGCGGTGTTTGTGCACCGCTGGACGCCGGACGAGCCTGTGAAGCACCGCCGCCGCTGTTGTAGCTGTCGCGGGCCTTTTTGGTTTCGCCGAACGAAATCTCGTCTGCATTGACTTCTACCGAAATACGCTTGTTGCCGTTTTTGTCTTCCCAGTTGCGGGACTGGATGCGTCCTACCACAATCGCCATGGAACCCTTTGTGAACCATTGCACAACGAATTCCGCCTGCTTGCCCCAGGCAACGCAATCGACAAAGTCGGTTTCACGCTCGCCGTTGGCATTTTTGCGGCCACGGTCAATCGCCAAAGAGAACGAACAGACCGCCAGATTGGATTGGGTGTGGCGCAGTTCCGGGTCACGTGTGAGGCGACCCATTAGGATAGCTTTATTGAGCATTTTCCTTCACCAGCCTTAGTCTAGGGAAATAATCAGGGAACGCATCAGACCATCGGTAATCTTATAGACACGGTCCAGCTCTGCCGGGAAATCCGGAGCAGATGTGAACTCTACACGAGTGTAGTAGCCTTCGGTCAAGTCGTTGATGGGATATGCGAAATGACGCTTGCCCCAGTCATCCACTGTTTCGATTGTACCGTTCGCTTCGATGAGCGCCTTGAACTTGTCCACAACAGAAGTCATTGCTTCCTCGCCGATTGTGGGGTTGACAATGAAAATTGTCTCATATTTACCTGTGATTTTAGCCATGCTTTTAGCACCTCCTTTTGGACTTTGGCCCATACCATCGTATGAGCAAGGATACTTATATAGTATATAGGATTTTTGGAGAATGTCAAGATATAATTTTGAGAAGGTCAAGATATAAAAACGAGTCGGTTGTTTTTGTGGAAAACTGACAAAAGCCATACCTGTAGTGCTGTGCGTGCAGCTTTTTGGGGAAATGTGCAAACGATTGCTGACGGATAGAAAAGTGCACGCACAATTATAGAGGGGGAAATGGTGTGCAAAACGGCGCAAAAGTGAAGAAACAATTTATATGTGCACAGCCAAAGGAAACATTTTTGCATGGAAAGTATTATTTATTTGAATTTTGCGTATAATTGTGAAACTATTATCAAATAATAAAATGAAAAAAAACTGTGAACAAAAATGCACATTGCACAATTAAAATGCTTGCCGATTTCCGAGATTCGATACGCAATATATGCAAAAAGCACGCGGTGCATTTAGCAATATACACGATAAAATCTGTGTGCATTGACATGTTGCCGCACAGACGGGTACAATGCTTTTAGACAGAACGCACAAACGTTGTGTAAGCGACGATGCGTTTCGGTTGGAGAAAAACCTGAGGGAAAGTCCTTCAGGGAAAAGTGGAAAAGAGAAAAGTGAGGTAATGTAAATGAAAAAGAGATTGTTCTCAATGCTTCTGGCTGGCGCAATGATGACCGGTTTGATGGCTGGTTGCGGAAGCACAACAGAAGACACCGCAGCACCGAGCACTGACACCGCAGCAGCAGATTCCGCAGCAGCGGATTCCACAGCCGCTTCCGGCGATGTTTCCGTACAGGTCATCCTGAAGACACTGGCTTCCGAATACTGGGGCTATGTACAGGCTGGCTGCGTACAGGCTGGCGCAGACCTGGGTGTTAAGGTTGACGTTGTAGGCGCAGCATCCGAAACCGCATACGACGAGCAGATGAACATCATTGAGACCTCTCTGGGCTCCAATGCGTATGACGCACTGGTTATCGCTCCGCTGCAGGCTGACATGGTTGCAACCAAGATTGCAAGCACCAGCCTTCCGATTATCGCGCTGGATACCAAGATTGAATCCGATAAGGTTCTGTCTTTCGTAGGTACCGGTAACGAAGCTGCAGCATCTGAAGGCGGCAAGGCAGCAGTTGAGGCAGCAAAGGCTGCTGGCTGGTCTGACCTGAATGCAATCTGCATCTCTGGCGTACAGGGCGACTCCACTGCAACCGCTCGTATGACCGGTTATCAGAAGGGCGTTGAAGAAGCAGGCGGCACATTCTTGGCAGACGAAACCCAGTATGCAGACGCAGTTGCTGACAAGGCAGTTACTTCTATGGAAGCAATCATGCAGAACCATCCGGAAGGCGTTGCAATGATTCTTTGCAACAACGACGACATGGCAATGGCAGCAGCTCGTGCAGCAAAGGGCAACGCAGCATATGAAAAGACCATTTTCGTAGGCTTTGACGGCATCTCCTCTGCTTGCACTGCAATCATCAACGGTGACGAAACCATGTCCGTTGCACAGGATGCTTACGGCATGGGCTACAAGGCAGTTTCCGCAGCTGTAGACGCTGTTGGCGGCAAGACCTTGGAAGCATTCATCGACTCCGGCTGTGAAATCGTGACTCCGGACAACGCACAGGCTCGTCTGGACAAGCTCAACAGCTACACCAACTAAGGAAACCCGTAAGTCAAGGGAAGCGAAGTTCTTTTAACAGAACAGAAAAGACGCCCCTGCCCAGATTTTTGAGATAGAATCCGTGCAGGGGCGTTGCTTGCCCAAAGTGGAGCTTGTTTCAAAGCACGGACAGCTCCATGTTTTGAAACAAGCTCCCAAACCCACAGCATGACGTCGTTTTTGTAGAGAAAGGCGGCAAAGCAAGTCGTGTCCTTTCATTTGAGGAAGGCACCCATCTCAGAGAAAAGGTGGAAAATAGATGAGTGAATATGTAGTAGAGTTGAAAAATGCGGTGAAGCGATTTCCCGGCGTCGTCGCACTGAAGGACATGAGCCTTCAGGTAAAACCGGGCGAAATTTTAGGATTGATTGGTGAAAACGGTGCGGGTAAATCCACCCTCATCAAGGTTCTGACCGGCGTGCATCAGGCAGACGAGGGCGAAATCCTTGTCGAAGATAAGCTGCAGAAGTTCAAGGACCCCAATGATTCGGCGGCAGCAGGCATCGCCTGTGTGTATCAGGAGCTGAACATCGAAAAGCTGCTGAGCGTCACCGATAATATCTTCATCAACAAGTACATTAAGAAGAAAAATGGTCTGCTCGATTATGATGCGATGCACGCAAAGGCGAAGGAAATCATGGCATCCCTCGGACAGGACATCGACCCCCACAAGGCAGCCGGCACGTTCGGCATGGGCGTACAGCAGATGATTGAAATCGCAAAGGCGGTTTTGATTGATGCAAAAATGATTATCATGGACGAACCCTCCTCCTCTTTGGGCGAAAAGGAAGTCAAGCAGCTGATGCATACCTGCCGTGACCTGAAGGCACGCGGCATCGCAATCGTATTCGTTTCACATAAGCTGGAAGAATTGTTCGAGCTTTGCGACCGCGTTACCGTTATCCGTGACGGCGAATTCATTGCAACCAAGGACATCGGCGAGTGGGACAACGATTCGCTGATTACCGCAATGGTAGGCCGCAGCCTGGAAAACCAGTTCCCGAAGGAATTTGGGGTCAAGGGCGATGCTGCACTCAAGGTTGAAGATTTGGAAGAAGGCGGCGTGCTGTTCGGCGTGAACTTTGAAGCATTCCGTGGACAGATTTTGGGCTTTGCAGGCTTGGTCGGCGCAGGCCGTACCGAAACCATGCGTGCTATCTTTGGCGCAGACCCGATTGACGGCGGCAAGGTATACATTCATGGCAAGGAAGTCAAGATTCGCAACCCGAAAGATGCGATTAAGGCAGGCATTGCATTCCTGACCGAGGACCGTAAGGGACAGGGTCTGGTATTGGCACAGCCGATTCGCACCAACTTGATTTTGGCAAGCATGAAGCGTTTCAGCACCGGCGCATTCCTGAACGAATCTGACATTACAACATCTGGACAAGAGCATATTAGCTCACTGCGCATCAAGACCCCGTCTTTGGATGAAATCGTGGGACAGCTGTCCGGCGGTAACCAGCAGAAGGTGGTTATTGGCAAGTGGGTCAATACCGATGCCGATATTTACATCTTTGACGAACCGACCCGTGGTATCGACGTTGGTGCAAAGGTCGAAGTGTATAACGTTATGAATGATTTGGTCAAAAAGGGAAAATGCGTTATCATGATCTCCTCTGAAATGCCGGAGATCTTGGGCATGAGTGACCGTGTGGTCGTCATGCGCGGCGGTCGTGTCATGGCAACAGTAGAGCGCGACAGCAAGCATTTCAATCAAGAGGATATTATGAAAGCAGCATGGGGAGGAAATCTTGATGACTAAGGATTTGAAAAAGGGCTCAAACCCGTTGAGCAAGCTGGGCACACTGCTTGCATTGGTTATTTTGTGCGTTATTCTGTCAATTGCAACACCAAACTTCTTGCAAGTGACCAACGTGATGAACATTCTGAAGCAAACTGCGGTAAACGCACTCATCGCATCCGGTATGCTGGTTACGTTGATTACTGCCGGCATTGACCTGTCGGTTGGTGCGAATGCCATTACCTGTACTTGCGTTATGGGTATGTTGAAAGAAGTCATGGGCATTGAAAACACGTTCGTGTTGGTCATTGCGGCATTGATTACCGGCACTTTCATCGGCTGGGTCAACGGCATGCTGCTCACCAGACTGCACCTGCCTCATCCGTTCGTATCTACCCTCGGTATGAAGAACATGTTGTGCGGCGTTGCACTGCTCGTGGTACACTCTAAGATGATTGCAAACTTCCCGGATGGTGTGACATGGCTCGGTTCCTACTCTGTAGGCAGCAGCCAGAGCTTCCCTGGCATTCCGGTAGCATTTATCGCAGTTCTCCTGTTGTTCTGCGTATTCCATGTATTCCTCAACCGCACCGCACTGGGTCGTCAGATTTATTGCGTAGGCGGCAACCCGGAAGCAGCTCGTCTGTCCGGTATCGATTCCAAGAACGTTTTGACCTTCTGCTATTCTTTGTCTGGCTTTATGTGCGCGATTGCAGCAATCGTTTTGATTGGACGCAGCGGCATTGCAAACCCGGCAAATGCAATTCAGCCATATGATACTGATGCGATTGCAGCCTGCATTATCGGCGGTGCATCTTTCATGGGTGGTAAGGGTACTATCTGGGGCACTTTGATTGGCGCGCTGATCATTGCTGTCATCCGTAACGGCCTGACCCTGCTCAATGCACAGTCTGATATTCAGTATATCGTTGTCGGTGCGGTTATCATCTTGGCAGTATTCATTGACGTTACTCGTGAAGCAATGGAAGCAAAGGCTCGTCGTTTGGCAACCAAGTAATTCCAGTGTGTTTTCTAAAAGCCTGCGGCGAAATGCTGCAGGCTTTTGTTTTGTAAAAAACAATGGCTGGTTTTGATGGAAAACTTTATTTTGTGAAGCAAAAACGGAAAATAATAAACAAAATAGCGGTTCGGATTGACAAAACGGGGATTAGAAGTTAATCTTAATAATAGAAGGGTTTTGAGAGAACCAACAGTTTAATTGGACAGGAGAGATTTGACACGTGGGGAATGAACGAACATGGACGAGGGCGCTGTGTGCAGCTGCCATTTTGACGGCACTCACCGGATGCGGCGCAAATAACACCGACACGCAGGCAGCAGCTGCCGAAAGTGCGGCGGTGACGGCGGACACCGAGAGCCAGCAGACACAGGCTGCAGCGGCAAAGACCACGGCGGACACCAGTGCAGCGGACGGCACTGCCGCAGACAGCACCACAGCGGATGCGGCGGCAAAGACAGCGACAGACAGCGCAGCCGCCGAACCTGACAAGAGCACCGCCGACAAGGCTTCCGCAAGCGAGACAAAGACCACCCCTGCCAAAACATCCACTGCGGCAAGCACCGCAAACGCACAGGCAGATTTGGCGGAGGAACCGGATGACCTAGGCGGCGATAATGAAGTCACCGAATTTTTGGAAGTCTACCAAAGCTATGATATGGACATTGGCAAAACCGCCATGTATTTCGTGGAGAATGAAGCCGATTTTTCGGACTTACTGCGAGAAGTGTTTGCGGGCAATTTGGCGGTGGAATATGTAAACAAACTGCAAGCATTGCAGCCGATGGATTTAACAGCCGATTATTCCTATGGCGGCGTGGGCAAATATACCGAGGTGGGCTATATTTACCCATTTTATCGCTTGGAAAACAGCACACTGAACTATGCGGATTTGAGCACTGCCGACCAAAAGCTGGTCGACCAAGCGAAGCAGGACAGCGTTTTCGCCCTCTACAAATCCTTCTGGGCATCAGATGGTGCAGTGACCGACAGCGGATTTGAGATTTCCGTGGCGCCGGATTATATCCCTGCCATGCAAAAAATCATCGGCATTGCGCAGGACATCCAAAGCATTGGCAGCGAGGAAGGTTATGTGCCGACGGATGTATATGACAGAACGGAAGATGCGTATGACTCGAGCATGTCCTCTGCAACCTATCCTGTTGTGCAGATTGCTTCTGCAACCGAACTGGAATTGTTTGAAAATGAAAATGTGTGGAAAACCAACGTGCTGCTGCCGGTTTCCATCGTACATTAAAAAATAATATCACAGCAAAAAATCCGCAGTCTTATCGGCTGCGGATTTTGCGTATCAGGCATCGGTGGGGTACAGGCAGCCGTTTTGCATGGTGCAGCAATGCTCGGCACGTGCGGCAACGGCGGGGTCATGGGTGATGAGCACAATAGTATGCCCGTCCTGCTGTAGGGTATCGAACAAATCCAGCACTTCCCGTGCCGATTGCGGGTCAAGATTGCCCGTGGGTTCGTCTGCGAGCAGCAGAGCAGGCTTGCAGCACATGGCACGGGCAATGGCGGTGCGCTGCTGCTGGCCGCCCGATAAGGCACAGGGCAGGTGCTGCATGCGATGCCCAAGCCCCACCGCCAGCAGGGCATCGGCGGCTCGTTCCTCTCGTTCGGCACGGGGCACGCCACGGAAAATCAGCGGCAGCGCCACATTTTCCAGTGCGGTCAGGTCAGAGGACAGCCGAAAGGACTGAAAGACAAAGCCAATCAGTGCACGGCGCAGGCGTGCGAGGGCTTCGGTGTCCAAGTCCTGTGTGGCAATGCCTTGCAGCAGATAGTCCCCTGCGGTGGGCACATCCAGACACCCCAAAAGCTGCAGCAGCGTGGTTTTGCCCGAACCGGATGCCCCCACAATTGACCAATATGTGCCGCGCGGCACATGCAGCGACAGGTTGCGCAGGGCATGCACGCCATTGGCATAGATTTTGTGAATCTGCTGCAAAACAATCATACAAACCTCCTGTGTGTCACGATGTTATCCACAGAATGCCCGAAAAACTGGGGAAATATACCTGTGAAACCCGCAGAAAATATGCTATACTGGCACTATATGCAGCGGCTGTCGAAAAATGGCGGCGGCTGACAGGGGAGATAAGAAACCGAAAGGGTGGCAGAACGATGGTTTATATGCAACAGGAATTGGAAAAAACGGCATTGCTGGCAACGGCGGCACGCATGTGCACCGCAGCACGCACCGCACCCAAGGCACGGGGCATCGACAACCTGCAGACATTGGTGCTGACCGATGCGGACAAGGACGCCTTGGCTGACAAGATGGACGAAATCGCACAGCGGGAATTTGGGGAACAGCCGAATATTTTCCGCCGTGATGCACACAATCTGCGTGCGGCGCAGGCGGTGGTGCTGTTGGGCGTTGCGCCGTTTTATGCAGGCGCACCCTGCTGCGGCATGTGCGGCTTTGCGCACTGCGCTGCCTGTCAGGCGGCAGGGGCACGCTGCGTGTTTGACGGCGTGCATTTGGGCATTGCCATTGCGGCGGCGGCAGAGGCGGCGGCACGTGACCATGTGGACAATCGGGTGATGTTTTCCGTGGGGCGAGCGGCGGCGGAAATGCCCTATGAGGCAAGCGGCAAGGTGATTTGGCATGGCATTCCGCTGCATGTGTCCAGCAAAAACATTTTCTTCGACCGTGCATGAAACAGGGTAAAGACCGATGGCAGAGGGGGTTCTGCGGTCGGTCTTTTTTTGATACAAAAAGGTGCTATTGCGTGGGTTTTCGGCATATAGATAACCGAAAGCGAGGTGGAAACCGTGCCATGATAGAGGGTATGACCGAGCAGGAGTTTATATATCATCCGGATACGGTGGATTTTTTTGTGCGCAAAAGTCCGTATGTCGACCGCTATATCGGCGAGCATCCCGAGCTTCTGGTGCGGCAGACGCTGCTGGGGCAGTATCTGCTGGTGTACACCCATCGTGACAATATGCGGCGCATCATACAGGATTTCGGCAGCGGCTTCATCAGCTCTGCATCCGTGATTTTGGGCATCACAGACCGTGCTGAGCTGGAGGATTCCGGCATCATTGCCATCCAAAATCAGCCGTATCTTAATCTCAGCGGACGTGGGGTGCTGCTCGGGTTTGTGGACACGGGCATTGATTACACAAAAGATGTGTTTCTATATGAGGACGGCACGAGTAAAATTCAGTATCTGTATGACCAAACCGAGCAGACAACGCCGCCGGAGGGCTTCACCATTGGCAAGGAATACACCAATGCGCAAATCAATGCGGCATTGCAGGCAGAGAACCCATATGAAATCGTGCCGCAGCGGGATACGGCAGGGCACGGCACATTTTTGGCATCGGTGGCGGCGGGACGGAAAACTGTGGATTTTATCGGTGCCGCACCCGATGCAGAACTGGTGGTGGTGAAGCTGCGGCGGGCACGCCCGTATTATCTGGCGCAGCTGATGGTGCCGCCTGAGCAGGAGGAAGCCTATGAATCCAGCGCCGTGATGGTGGGGGTGGAATATATCCTGACCAAAGCACGGGAACTGGGGCGTCCCGTGGTGATTTGTCTGGGGGTGGGGTCGAATTATGGCGGGCATGATGGCTACAGCCTGTTTGAGGACTATCTGCGCAGTGTGGCGCAGCTGCGTGGCGTGTGCCTTGTTACCTCTGCAGGCAACGAAAGCCAAGCGCAGCACCATGCCAGGGGGCGGCTAAATGTGAAGGATGAACAGCAGAATCTGGAGTTGCGTGTGGGAGAGGATGGCGATTTGGGCATTGTCATTTCACTGTTCAACTCGGCGGCAGACCGCTTTTCGGTGTCGATTCGCAGCCCGACAGGCGAATTGGTGCGGCGCATCCCCGCCAAAAATGGACTGCATATCGAGCAGGAGCTGGTGCTTGAGCCTTCCATGGTGGAGGTGGAATATTTTTTTCCGCTGGAGGAAACCGGTGCGCAAATCACCATCATCCGCATTTTTCAGCCGACCCCCGGCATTTGGACAGTGACGGTGCACGGCGATATTGTGCTCAGCGGCATTTATCATGCGTGGTTGCCGATGACGGGGTTTTCTGCTCCATCGGTACAGTTTTTGAATCCCAATCCGTATTATACCGTGGTTGTGCCTGCCACGATGCGTGGCTCGGTCATCTGCGGGGCATATGACAGCCGTACCGAAACGCTAAGCCCCACCTCCTCCTGGGGACCGACACGGGTGGAAAAGCAGGCGCCGGATTTGGTGGCGCCCGGTGTGGATGTCGGCGGGGTGTATCCCATGGGACGCGGCAGCATGAGCGGCACCAGTCCGGCGGCGGCAATCACGGCAGGGGCGGCGGCATTGCTGATGCAGTGGGGGGTGGTGGACGGCAACGAACCCTCCATGAGCACCTATCAGGTGCGTGCGCTGCTCATTCGTGGCTGTGACCGCAGTGCCGACATCGTGTATCCCAACGAAAAATGGGGGTATGGCAGCTTGAATCTGCTGCAGGCGTTCAATCTGATGCGAGAAGTCGAATGAGGGAGGCATTCAATGGTAAATGGCATGACCGAGCGGGAATTTATCAACCATCCGGACACGGTGGATTTCATCGTGCGCAACAATCCGTATTTTGACCGCTATGCACAGGAGCATCCGGAAATTTACGTGGCGCAGACGCTATTGGGCAAATATCTGCTGGTGTATACCCATCGGGACAATGTGCCGAATTTGCTGACCGAGTTGGGCAGCACCTTTGTCAATGCGGCATCGCTCGTGCTCGGCGTGACCGACCGTGTGGAGCTGGAGAGTGCGGGCATTGTGGAGGTACACAACCAACCCTATTTGCATCTGCGGGGCAGCGGGGTCATTCTCGGCTTTGTGGACACGGGCATTGACTATACCCAAGAGATTTTTGTGTATCCAAACGGCAAAAGCAAAATCCTGTTTTTATATGACCAGACCGTGGAGGGCACGCCGCCGGAAGGCTTCACCATTGGGCAGGAATACACCAATGCACAAATCAACGATGCGTTGCAGGCGCAAGACCCTTACAGCATCGTGCCGCAGCGGGATACCACGGGGCATGGCACATTTCTGGCATCCGTGGCGGCGGGGCGTGAGGTGGATGGCTTTGTAGGTGCCGCACCGGAAGCCGAGCTGGTGGTGGTGAAGCTGCGCCGTGCACGCGATTTTTATTTGCAGCGTGCCTTTGTGCCGCCCGAGCAGGAAAATGCCTTTGAATCCAGCAAGGTGATGCTAGGGGTGGAATATATCCTACAAAAAGCACGGCAGCTGGGGCGTCCGGTGGTGATTTGCATTGGCGTGGGCACGAATTTCGGCACGCATGACGGCACAACCCCCTTTGAGGATTATCTCAGCAGTGTTGCCAATCTGCGTGGCGTGTGCATCATCACCTCGGCGGGCAACGAAAGCCAAGCACAGCACCATGCCCATGGACGGCTGAATTTTAAGGGCGAGCAAGAAAATATCGACATCAAGGTGGGGTCTATCGGCAACATTGGCGTGCGCATTGGCATCATCAACCGTGCGGCAGACCGCTTTTCGGTGTCCATTCGCAGCCCGACAGGCGAACTCATCGAGCGGGTGCCTGTCAAATCCAACATGCCGCGCTCGTTTCAGCTGCTGCTGGAGGCAAGCACCGTGGATGTGGAATATTATTTCCCGATGGAGGAAACGGGGGCACAGCTGACCGTCATTCGCATTTACAAGCCAACGCCCGGCATCTGGACGCTGACGGTGCATGGCGATTTGGTGCTGGACGGCACCTATGACGCATGGCTGCCGATGACGGGGTTTTCCTCGCCCCGTGCCCAGTTTTTAAGCCCTGACCCCTATGGCACCGTGGTTGTGCCTGCCACAATGCACGGCTCGATTGTCTGCGGGGCATATGACAGCCGCACCAACAGCTTGAACACCAATTCCTCTTGGGGACCGAATCGCTTGCAGGAGATGGCACCGGATTTGCTGGCACCGGGGGTGCGGGTCGGCGGATTTTATCCAAGGGGCTATGGCAGCATGAGCGGCACGAGCGTGGCGGCGGCGATTACCGCAGGGGCGGCGGCACTGCTGATGGAATGGGGGGTGGTGCGTCGCAAAGACCCGTCCATGAGCACCTACCAAATCCGTGCCTATCTGGTGCGGGGATGCAGCCGCAGCGAGGATATGGTCTATCCCAATTACAAATGGGGCTATGGCACGCTGAATCTGTTGCAAACCTTCAACTATATGCGGGAAACCTGATAAAAAAACCGCCGTACAGCATTTGTACAGCGGTTTTTTGCGAGTATTGGGGATTTATGTACCGAAGTAGGAAAAGTGCATATAATCGCGCTTGGTGTCCCATGCGTTGCCGCCCCAAGAGAAGCCGTATTTCGTGAAGGCACGATATACATCGCTGTCCTCGGTGATGGCGTAGGGGTCGGTGTCGGGTGACCACGTGCTGCCGCAGGTGATTGCCGTAACGGTGCCCGCCTCATCAACGTTACATTCCATGTTGGAATCATAATTGATGTCGATTGCCGTGCCTTGGCGGTGCTCACTGGAGGCACTGGCACGCCATGCGTATCCGCCGACATCATGGATGGGGAACTGCTGTGCGCCGTCAAAAATCTCCTGGAAAATGGCTTCGTAAAGCGGTACGAGGGCAACATTCACCATGATATATGCCGTGTCTGCCGTTTTTGCGCCATTGTCCTGCAGCCGCCAGACGGGCACGGAGAGTTCGGTCATGGCGGTTTCTGCCACGGCTTCCTCGGTGTAATATGCCGCTGTTTCGCCGAACACATACTGCATTTTTTCGGCATGGGTGGCAGGCAGGACATCGGGCAGGGTCAAATGCTGCGGCGGCGTGGCAGGCGCAAACGTGCCGCTGTCCGCAGAGTCGGTATCCGTGGCTGCGCCGCCGTTCTCTGGGTCGGTGTCGGTGGAGGTGCCGTTGTTTTCGGGGTCGGTTGCGACCGCTTCGCCATTGCTGGCGGTATCCTGGTCGGTTTCCGTCCCCTGCCCATCGGCATCAGTGGCAAAGGCTTTGGAAAACCGCAGGCTGACCAGCAGCGCCTGTTCCCGTGTGGTGGCGGCGGCAGGGGCGAGGGTGATGATGGTCTGCACTTCGCCGGTGGGGTCGTCCTGTCTGGTGGAAACGCCGCCCATCACCCCGTGCGACAGCATCAGCGACACGGCGTTTTGCGCCCAAGTTTCCACCTGCCCTGCGTCAGTATAGGCGGCGAGCGTGTCGAGGTCGGCATCGTCTGCGGACACATCGGCGGCAGTCAGCACATTGGTCAGCATCTTGCAAAGCTCCTGCCGTGTCAGTTGTCCATCGGGGTCAAAGGTGGTGGCACTGCGTCCGCTGACCAGTCCCAAGGCATACGCCGTGGCAACGGTTTGGCTGTCGGTGTCCGTGAAGGGGCTGTCGGTGACAGGGGACACCGTGGTTTGCCGCAGAGATTCATATAGCCGCAGGGCAATGCCGCAAAATTCTGCACGGGTGATGCTGCCTGTGGCAGACTGCTTGGACAGGCTGTCCGGCACAAGATTTGCCTGCTCGGCGGCGGCAACCTCGGTGGTGGCCCAGCCGCTGACAGCGGTCAAGGCAGATGCCTGCGGCAGGGTTGACAGGACAGCGGCACAAGCGAGTGTACCGCAGAAAACGGAGCGAAACACCATGGGAAAAACATCCTTTCTGAAAGCCGTGGTTGTGGATAAGTCTGTGGACAGAGTGGATGGTCGATAAAAATCGACATTTTTTATCGCTTTTATTCGACAAGAAACATTACAAAGTAAAGAATTTTGCAACAAATAAAAGAGTTTTGCACAATATCCACAGGGTTATCCACAAATGCTGTGGATTTTTGTGGATTTGTGGAAAAGGGAAAATAGGCGCAGATTTTCGCCGTGTCACAGCGCCCCCGTGCGGTCGAGCTGGCGATATTGCAGCGCTTCGGCAAGGTGGGCGGCGGCGATGATTTCTGCCCCTGCAAGGTCGGCAATCGTGCGAGCCACCCGCAGAATGCGGTCGTGCGCACGGGCGGTCAGACCCAGTCTTGCAAATGCCGCTTCCAGCATGGTTTGTGCGGCGGCATCCACCTTGCACCAATCGCCGATGCGGTCAGGCGGCAGAGCGGCGTTGCAGGGGATGGCGGTGTCTGCAAAGCGTGCCTTTTGGCGTTCACGTGCCGCACAGACACGGGCACGAATGGCGGCAGAGGATTCCTCCTGTGCGGTGCTGCGGGCGGCGAGGGAAGCATAGGGCACCGGCTGTACGGCGACTTGCAGGTCGATGCGGTCGAGCAAAGGCCCGGAAATGCGCTGCAAATAGGTTTTCACCTGCTGGGGCTTGCAGGTGCAACGGTCTGTGCCGTACCAGCCGCACTTGCAGGGGTTCATGGCACACACGAGCATAAACTGCGCCGGATAATCCACCCGCCCCGCCACACGGGAGATGGAAACCTGTCCGTCCTCGAGCGGCTGACGCAGGGTTTCCAGCACATCCCGCCGAAATTCGGGCAGCTCGTCCAAAAACAGCACCCCACGATGCGAAAGCGAGATTTCCCCTGGCTTGGGCAGGGCACGCACGCCGCCGCCCGTCATCGCCGCACCCGAAATGGTGTGATGCGGGGCACGAAAGGGACGTGCCGCAGACTGCGCCGCATTTGCGCCGTCACCAAAGACCGACCAGACCCGAATGACCTCCAAACGTTCCGCCGCCGTCAAGGGCGGCAGGATGGAGGGCAGCCGCTTCGCCATCATGCTTTTGCCGCTGCCGGGCGAGCCAGAGAGCAAAATATTGTGTCCGCCTGCCGCTGCAATCTCCAGCGCACGCTTGACGGTTTGCTGTCCCATGACGTGCTGAAAATCCAGTGACGGCGGGGGCGTATCGTCCAAGGTGGGCGGCGGACAGGGGGCAAGTGACGCTTTCCCTTGCAAGTGGGCGAGCAAAGCCGACACGTGCGGCACAGGGATGACCGTGATACCCGTAGCAAAGGCGGCTTCCTCGGCATTTTCCTGCGGCACATAGGCGGTGTCAAAGCCGGCTTGCTGCGCCGCAAGCACCATAGACAGTGCGCCTGCTACGGGGCGCAGCTGCCCTGTCAGCGACAGTTCGCCAAAGAACAGGCTGCGTGGCGGCAGGGGGTTCATTTGTCCTGCGGCGGCAAGCAGCCCCAGAAAAATCGGCAAATCATACACCGTGCCCTCCTTGCGGGTGTCGGCAGGGGCGAGATTGACCGTGACACGGGACACAGGCCAGTCAAAGCCGCCGCATTTGACCGCCGCGCGCACCCGTTCAGCGGCTTCGGACACCGCTTTGTCGGGCAGACCAACCACGTCCAGACGGGGTAGACCATTGGAGAGAAAGCATTCCACCGTCACGACATAGCCGTCGATGCCTTGAATGCCTGCGGAAGAAACTACTGAAACCATAAAAAATTGCCTCGAAATCGTTATAAAATATAGGGTGGAATGACCATATTATAGATGCTGTTTGCCGGAAATATGGTCAACCGCAATGCGGTATACCAAAACCGCATGCAGCATTTGGTCTGAAAACGCAAATTCTTTGCCGGTTTGGTGCTGCATCAGTGCGTTTAATGCCTGTTTTTTCTGCGCCGGCTCTTCGATGAGATGCACGTGTCCGCTGCCGATGATGCTGCGATAGGCGTAGGAATGCTCGCAGGCATTGGCACTTTCGATGAGATGGTGCTCGCAGTCCATTTCAAACGCAATGGCATTGTTTTGCGCAAAGGCATCCACTTTGCGTCCTTCTTTTGCGGAATGGAAAAACAAGGTCAGCTGTTTGTCGGCCGCGGTATAGCCAAAATTCACAGGAACGATGTACAGCCCGTCCTTGTCCTGCACCGCAATGCGCAGCACCTTACAGGTGTCGAGAATCTCCAGCATGTCGTTCCAATCCGTGACTTCTCTCTCTTTTCTTCTCATAATAGCCTCCGGTATCCAAGTGGGATTATAAAATTCTTCTGCGGAAGGTCTGCATCTCCAGCTGGATGAAGCGAGCAATCATTTCACGGTACAGTGCTTCCACCATGTCGGGATTGGCGCCGCAATCCTCTGCCTTGGCACGCACATTGGCAATCACTTCCTCCACCCTCGCAGGGGCGTGCACGCTGCCTTCGCTCGTTTTGAAGGCGGCAGCCTGTCCGACATAGCCGCCCCGTTCGGCGATGAGGCGGATGATTTCGGTGTCGATGCGGTCGATTTGTTCTCGAACCGCTTGCAAATTTTCACATTTCATATGCGCTGCCCTCCATGACAAGCTTTTTTTGACAGACAGAATCTGCGGCGAAAACCACAAAAAACGTCTCTCAAATTCCTGTAAAACATCAATATACTACCACTATAATATAAAAGACGCCTGTTTGCAACAGCAACCGAACCTTGCACAAAAATTGTGTAAAACGTGCTAAGGAATTACTCAAAATTTTATGCCCGAAATGGTTTACAGGAATTGCTTTCTTTGATACAATAAATAAGGCAAATTATCGTAATTTCACGATTTATATGGGAACAAAATGTTTCCCAATGCTAAATTGTGCAAAATTCCGGGCGAACCGGACAAGGAGGAGTTATTATCATGGCAAGAAAAATGAAGTCCATGGACGGTAACACCGCTGCGGCGCACGTGTCGTATGCGTTTACCGAGGTTGCGGGCATCTATCCGATTACCCCATCCAGCCCCATGGCAGACAGCGTTGACCAGTGGGCGGCCACCGGTCTGAAGAACATTTTCGGTACCACTGTCAAGGTTGTCGAAATGCAGTCCGAGGCAGGCGCGGCAGGTACCGTGCATGGCTCTCTTGCAGCCGGTGCACTGACCACCACCTATACGGCGTCTCAGGGTCTGCTGCTGATGATCCCGAACATGTACAAGATTGCAGGCGAACTGCTGCCGTGCGTATTCCACGTTTCCGCACGTACTGTGGCTTCCCATGCACTGAACATTTTCGGCGACCACTCCGACGTTATGGCATGCCGCCAGACCGGCTTTGCGATGCTGGCAGAAACCAACCCGCAGGAGGTCATGGACCTGTCTGCAGTGGCACATCTGGCAACCATCAAGAGCCGTGTGCCGTTCATCAACTTCTTTGACGGCTTCCGTACCTCTCACGAAATCCAGAAGATTCAGGTTTGGGATTTTGAAGACCTCAAGGAAATGTGCGACATGGATGCCATTGATGCATTCCGTGCAAACGCACTGAATCCGGAGCACCCGCTGATGCGTGGTTCTCACGAAAACGGCGACGTGTTCTTCCAGCACCGTGAAGCTTGCAACAAGTATTATGATGCGGTTCCTGCAATCGTAGAAGAATACATGGGCAAGGTCAATGCAAAGCTGGGCACCAACTATCAGCTGTTTAACTACTATGGTGCGCCGGACGCTGACCGTGTCATCGTTGCAATGGGCTCCATCTGTGACGTGGCAGAAGAAGTCATCGATTATATGAACGCAAACGGCGAAAAGGTCGGTATGATTACCGTTCGTCTGTATCGTCCGTTCGCAGCAGACAAGTTTGTGGCAGCCATTCCGGCAACCGCAACCAAAATCGCAGTGCTTGACCGCACCAAGGAACCCGGCTCGCAGGGCGAACCGCTGTACCTCGACGTTGTTACCGCGCTGGCAAATGCAGGCATTACTGATAAGGTCGTTACCGGCGGCCGTTATGGTCTTGGCTCCAAGGATACTCCTCCGTCCTCTGTTTTTGCAGTCTACGAAGAACTGGCTCTGGACGCCCCGAAGCGTCAGTTTACCCTCGGTATCAACGACGACGTTACCAATATGTCGCTGGCGGAAAAGCCCTCTCCGAACACCGCTGCAGAAGGCACCATCGAGTGCAAATTCTGGGGTCTGGGCGGCGACGGCACCGTTGGCGCAAACAAAAACTCCATCAAAATCATCGGCGACCACACCGACAAGTTCGTGCAGGCATACTTCCAGTATGACTCCAAGAAGACCGGCGGCGTGACCGTTTCTCACCTGCGCTTTGGCGACAAGGCAATCCGCAGCCCTTACTATATCAATAAGGCGGACTTTGTGGCATGTCACAACCCGTCCTATGTCATCAAGGGTTACAAGATGGTCAACGACGTAAAGCCGGGCGGTATCTTCATGATTAACTGCCAGTGGTCTGACGAAGAGCTGGGCGAGCACATGCCCGCAGAAGCAAAGCGTTATATTGCGGCAAACGACATCCAGCTGTATACCATCAATGCAATCGACAAGGCAATCGAAATCGGTATGGGCAAGCGCACCAATACCATTTTGCAGTCTGCGTTCTTCACCTTGGCAAAGGTTATGCCGCAGGAAAAAGCGATTGGCTACATGAAGGATGCGGCGACCAAGTCCTACATGAAGAAGGGTCAGGACGTGGTTGACACCAACCACAAGGCGATTGATTTGGGCGCAACCGCATACCATAAGGTTGAGGTGCCGGCTGATTGGGCAACCGCAGCTGACGCAGCACAGGCAGCAGCTCCGGCTGGCCGTGCTGAAACCGTCAAGATGGTGCGCAATGTTATGGAACCCATCGGACGCATGGACGGCGACAGCCTGCCGGTATCCGCCTTCAGCGAATATGTTGACGGTACTTTTGAGCAGGGCGCAGCCGCTTATGAAAAGCGCGGCGTAGCTGTTACCGTACCGAGCTGGAACAAGGATACTTGTATCCAGTGCAACCAGTGCGCATATGTTTGCCCGCACGCAACCATTCGTGCATTTGCACTCACCGACGCAGAAGCTGCAGCCGCTCCGGAAGGCGCAAAGATTGCGGACTTCAAGGCGGGCGCAGGCAAGGGCGTTTACAAATATGCACTGAGCATTTCTCCGCTGGACTGCATGGGCTGCAGCGTTTGTGCCGGCGTTTGCCCGACCAAGTCGCTGACCATGACACCGCAGGAGCAGGAAGCGGCAGAGCAGGATGTCTTCAACTACATGGTTGCAGAAGTTTCCGAAAAGACCGACATCACCGACAACAAGAGCGTCAAGGGCAGCCAGTTCAAGACCCCGCTGCTTGAGTTCTCCGGCGCTTGCGCAGGCTGTGCGGAAACCGCTTATGCACGCCTGATCACACAGGTTTGCGGCGACCGTATGTATATCTCCAATGCAACCGGATGTTCCTCTATCTGGGGCGGCCCTGCGGCTACCTCTCCGTACACCGTCAACAAGGCAGGTCGTGGTCCGGCATGGGCAAACTCCTTGTTCGAGGATAACGCAGAGCACGGTCTCGGCATGTTCTATGGACAGAAGGCAATCCGTGACCGTCTGGCAGAAAAGATTCAGGCTTGCATGGCAGACGACAGCTGCCCGGCAGAATTCAAGGCTGCTGCTGCAACCTATATGGACACCTTCAATGACGGCGCCGCAAACGACGCTGCAACCGCAGCACTCGTAGCAGAGCTGGAAAAGGGTGCCGCAACTGGATGCCCGACCTGCAAGGAAATCCTCGCAGATAAGGAATTCTTGTCCAAGAAGTCCGTTTGGATCTTCGGCGGCGACGGCTGGGCATATGACATCGGCTTCGGCGGTTTGGACCATGTTCTGGCTTCCGGTGAAGACGTCAACATCATGGTATTCGATACCGAAGTGTACTCCAACACCGGCGGACAGGCTTCCAAGTCTACCCCGATTGGCGCAGTGGCACAGTTTGCAGCATCCGGCAAGCCGGTTGGCAAGAAGAGCCTGTCTGAAATTGCAATGAGCTATGGTTACATCTATGTGGCACAGGTCGCAATGGGTGCAAACATGAACCAGACCCTCAAGGCAATTGCAGAAGCAGAAGCGTTCCCGGGACCGTCCCTCATCATCGGCTATGCACCGTGCGAAATGCACTCCATCAAGGGTGGCATGGCAAACTGCCAGAACGAAATGAAGAAGGCTGTGGAATGCGGCTATTGGAACATGTTCCGCTTCAATCCGTCCCTCAAGGCAGATGGCAAGAACCCGATGACCATCGACAGCAAGGCTCCGGCAGGCGGCTATCGTGAATTCATGATGAATGAAGCACGTTACTCTGCACTGACCCGTTCCTTCCCAGAACGTGCAGAAACCCTGTTTGACGAATCCGCAAAGCAGGCAGAAGCACGCTATGAAAAGCTGCAGGGTCTGGAAAAGATGTACGGCGAACTCAAGAAGTAAGCCAACATTTGCTCCGCAAAACTGCATAAAAGCAACTAGAAACCGCCGCAGAGCCTATGTTCTGCGGCGGTTTTTCTGTGGGAAAGATTGCAAAATGGGTGGGGATGTGCTATGCTGAAAATACGGATGACATCACCAGATGGGAACGCCATCCGCTGCAAAGAAAAAAACACAGTTCCGGTTGGTAGTCCGGACACGGCGAAAGCCGTCAGTAACCTGCCTCCTTGGTTGTCCGTTCTTTGTAAAAAAAGCAAACCGAAAGGAGGAAGTGCGATGGAACAGACCATGGCAGCACTGACCGTATTTTTTGAGGAACCCTTTTGGGTGGGGGTGTATGAGCGCACAGAGGGCGGACGATATGCCGCCTGCAAGGTGACGTTTGGTGCCGAACCGCATGAGTCGGAGGTTTACGCCTTTTTTCTCAAGAATTGGGGCAGACTGCGGTGCAGTCCGTCCATGCAGGTGCAGCACTGTGCCCAAAAGCGTCCCAACCCCAAGCGCATGCAGCGAACCATCAAAAAACAGCTGCAAGCAGACGGCGTTGGCACAAAGGCGCAAAAGGCACTGAAATTGCAGCAAGAGCAGGGGAAAATAGCACGAAAAATCACCTCTCGTGCGGCAAAAGAAGCACAGCAGGAGCACATCTTTGCGCTGCGGCAACAAAAGCGCAGAGAAAAGCATAGGGGACACTAAAACTCCAAAAGAAACCGATAAAAAGCAGGAAAACGGCATAAAATATGTCGCTTTCCTGCTTTTTCAATCGGCATTTTTCGATGCTATGCAATGGTGATGACACGGTTGCGTCCGCCTTTTTTTGCCAGATAGAGCGCCTCATCCGCTTTGCGATAGAGTGCGTTCCAATCCTGCATATCATCACTGGGGACAATGTACAACCCAATGCTCATGGTCAAATACGGGGACACCGCAGAGGGTTCGTTTGCCAAATGCAAATCATACACGGCGTTGCACATCAAATGCGCAATTTGGTGCGCTTTTTCCGGTGTGGGGGTCAAAAACAATGCCATAAATTCCTCACCGCCCCAACGACACAGTAGGATGTCATAGTTGTCACGAAATCCCATCAGCCGCTTGGCAACGCTTTGCAGGGCGATGTCCCCCTGGTCATGCCCATAAAAATCATTGTATTGCTTGAAAAAATCAATGTCACACACCAAGGTGGCGATGTAAGTATCCTCGGTGGCGTGCTCCACAATGCGGCGTGCGGCTTCTTCCGTAAAGCGGCGGCGATTGTGCAGACCGGTCAGCGAATCGGTGGTGCTCAGCTCATAAAGGTGACGGTTTAAATGGGACAATTCTTCCTCGGCTTGCAGCTGGCTGACACGCAGGTGCGCAATTTGCCAGCCGATGGCACTGCTGACGATGAAGGTGACCATGCAGTTGAGCAAATCCAGTGTCGCCAAATCCGCACCTTTCACCACAAAGGAAAGGATGCAAAACACCACACAATCCGCAAAAATCGACAGCATATTGGTCAAAGGGGATAGGATAAAGGTGAATTGCAGGCATAGGATGCAGATGAAAAACAGCACGCTAATCATATGCGGGTTGGAAAGAACGCTGTGATAAATGCCGAAAGCGGCGATGGTGTGCATGAACAGCACGATGCAGTAATAGGGGGTTTTGCGCCGTAAAAACTGCGCGGCATGCTGCTGGAGATACTCCCCCAAGAAGAAAAATCCCAAACTCAAAAGCGACTGGAGCAGATATAAAACCGTGTGCGCAATGCTGTGCTGATACAGCAGCGGATATAAAGCACCGAAAAACAAGAGCAGTGACATCAGCAGGCTGATGTTTTTCATCATCGCAACGTTGGTTATCAGCATTTTATCGGAATAATTATATAGTTTTTCAGGGTCAAAGCCCAGACAACGCCATTTTTGAAATAAGTTCGACATTGATTACCCATTCTCTCTAAAACGGTGATTGGTATAGACATTATTATTTTATCACAAAATGGGGGTGTTGTGTATGATTTACTGGAAAAAAACCCTGTTTTCAGCAGCGGTAAAGTATACAAAAAATGAATAAAAATTCATACAAATGTGATAAAGCGATAGCACGAGTCTGCCAAAGCAGATGCACACACCGCACAGATTTGCGGGTCGAAATTTGTCATGCGTGCAGGTGGAAAGGCATGACAAGGGGCGCAAAATATGATATACTGTTAAGGATTCAAATGGCAGAAAAATGCCGAAAAGGGGACGAGAAAGAGCTTGAAGATTATTGTATGTATCAAACAAGTGCCTGCGGCGGCAAAGGTCGAGGTGGATGCGGAAAATGGCACGCTCAAGCGTGTCGGCGCACAGACCAAGGTCAATCCGTACGACTTGTTTGCATTGGAAACCGCCATTCGCATCCGGGAACAAATCGGCGGCACAGTCATTGCGCTGACCATGGGGCCTGCACAGGCAGAAGCCATGATGCGTGATGCGTATCGCATGGGTGTGGATGAAGCGGTGATTTTGTCTGACCCGAAGTTTGCAGGTTCGGACGTTTTGGCAACCTCTTACACGCTGGCGCAGGGCATTCGGGTGCTCGGCGGTGCCGACATCATCCTGTGCGGCAGACAGACCACGGACGGCGACACCGCCCAAATCGGTCCTGCGATTGCGGAGCATCTGGGGCTGCCGCATTGTGCGTGGGTCGGCGCAGTCGAGGCGGTCAGCACGGACAAAATCCGTGTGCGGCAGGAGCTGGTCAGCGTGACGCAGGTGTCCGAATTGGGATACCCTTGCCTGCTGACGGTGGAAAAGGACAGCGTTGTGCCACGCCTGCCGTCCTATCGCTTGGGCAAACAAACCGCAGGGCGTGCGGTCAAAATCCTGAAATTTGCCGATTTGCCCGACCAGAATCTATCCCGCTATGGCTTAATCGGCTCGCCTACCACAGTGGAACGCATGTTCCCGCCGGCTGCCGCACCGTCACGCCGCTTTTTAGAGGGTGACAGTGCACAGAAAGCACAGGCACTGTTTGACAGTTTGGCGGAGCAGCGGTTCGTGTAGGGGGAAGAAAATGAAGCTTTTGAAATTTAATGCGGCACGCTGTAATTTGTGCCGTGAATGTATCGAAAAATGTCCGTTTGACGCCCTGCAAATGGGGGAAAGCGGCATTGAAGTCAGCGATGCGTGCCGTATGTGCGGCGTTTGTGTCAAGGTCTGCACGCAGGAAGCCATCACCTTTGAGCAAAAGGCGGGTGCGGCGGACAAGGGCGACTGGAACGGCATTTTGGTCTATGCGGAGCAGGAAAACGGCGTGTTGCACCCTGTAACCTTTGAGCTGCTTGGTGAAGCACAGCGGCTGGCAAGCACGGTCGGCTATGCCGTATATGCGGTGCTCGTTGGCGACAAGGGCACGGCAGAAAATGCCGCAAAGTTGCTGCCGTATGGCGTGGACAAGGTGTTTTATTACGAGCACGAAGGCTTCCATGGCTTTAAGGCAGACTGCTACACCGATGCGGTGGCGGACTGCATTGCAGGGCTGAAACCCTCCGTTGTGCTGATTGGCGGCACGGCGTGCGGCCGTTCGCTCGCACCACGCCTATCCACCCGCTTCCACACGGGATTGACGGCAGACTGCACGCAGCTGGAGATGCGCCCCAACACCGATTTGGTGCAGATTCGTCCTGCCTTTGGCGGCGATGTCATGGCGCAGATTTTGATTACCGATTCCCGCCCGCAGTTTGCCACCGTGCGGTATAAAGTGATGGAGCCGGCGCATACCGTAGAGCAGCCGACCGGACAGGTTGTGCCGTGTGCCGTGTCGGCAGACTTGGTGCGCTCACGCATTCACGTGTGCAGTCTGGAAACCATCGCACAGGAACGTGCCATCGAAGAAGAAGAAGTGCTGGTGGTGGCGGGACGCGGCATCCAAGATGCGAGAGGCATTGAGCTGACCCAAAAACTGGCGGATGCCCTTGGCGGACAACTGTGCTTCACCCGCCCGATGGTCGAGCTGGGACACGGGGACAATGCCCATCAAATCGGGCTGTCGGGAAGAACCGTGCGCCCCAAACTCATCATCACCTGCGGCGTGTCGGGGGCGATTCAGTTCACCTCCTGCATGAATGGCGCATCGCACATCATCGCCATCAACAGCGACCCGCAGGCGCAGATTTTCAGCATTGCGCAGGATTGCGTGGTCGAGGATGCGTATGAAGTGCTGCCTCGTCTGCTGGATACCCTCGAAAATCACAGAAAGGCAGGGGAAGCCTAATGCCATACCCTTATCATAAAATGAACGATGCGGATTACGCATATTTTGAACAAATGTTTCCGCAGGAACGCAGACAGCGAGGCGAGGCGATTCTAAGCGAGCATTGCCACGATGAAATGCCGGAATATGGCGTGTATCAGCCGGATTTGTATCTGGAAGCCTTGGATAAAGAAGAGGTTTCCGCTGTCATGCGCTATGCCTACGAGCATAACATTCCGGTTACGGCACGTGGTGCAGGTACGGGACTTGCAGGCGGCGCAACCTGCAAATTTGGCGGCATTTTGCTGTCTGTCATGAAAATGAACCGCATTTGGGACGTGGATGCGGACAATCTGACCATTACCGCCGAACCTGGGGCACTACTGACCGAGGTTGCAACCGTGGCGGATGCGGCAGGGCTGTTTTATCCCCCCGACCCGGGCGAGCGCACCGCTTCTATTGGCGGCACGGTCATCACCAATGCAGGCGGCATGCGCGCTGTGCGCTACGGCG
Source organism: Intestinibacillus sp. (assembly GCA_963663775.1). Classification (GTDB taxonomy): domain Bacteria; phylum Bacillota; class Clostridia; order Oscillospirales; family Butyricicoccaceae. The sequence continues at coordinate 1,678,288 of OY760624.1, forward strand.
TGACACGGGATTATGTGCGTGCGATTGAAGCCGTGCTGCCAGACGGCGAAATTGTGGAGTTTTCCTCCAATGTTGTGAAAAATACCACAGGATTTGACCTGAAAGATTTGGTAATTGGCTCGGAAGGCATTCTGTGCATCCTGACAAAGGTCACCCTGCGGCTGATTCCCAAGCCGAACTGCACCCGCACGCTCGTGCTCCCGTTTGACAGCTTGGAAACCTGTATTGAGTGCGTGCCGCAGCTGCTGAAACTGCCGTTTGTGCCGACTGCAGTGGAGTTTTTGGAGCGAGAACTGCTCGAAATTGTCGAGCGTACGCTGCGCAAGCCGTTCCCTGTGCCGGAAGGCGAAGCGGCACTCATCGTGATGTATGACGCATCGAGCATGGAAGAACTGGAAGGTGCATGCGAAGCGGCGGCAGAGGCGGCGCTGGCGGCGGGGGCACTGGATGTCAAGCTGGCAGACACACCTGAACGCATTGGCTCGGTTTGGTCGGTGCGTGCTGCAATTTTGGAGGGCATGAAGGCGGATTCCATTGCACAGGAGGAGTGCGATGTGGTGGTGCCGCGTGCCAAAATTGCGGAATATGTCAAGGCGGCGAAACGCATTGGCTTGTCCCACGGCGTGCGGGTTGAGCCATGCGGACATGCGGGCGACGGCAACATCCACACCGAAATGCTCCGTGACCCCGGCATGACCGACGAGCAGTGGAAAAAAGCCACGCATGACAGCATGGTCGAGCTGTATGCGCTCAGCAAACAATTGGGCGGACAGCTGTCCGGCGAGCACGGCATCGGCAACGGTCGGCTGGAGTTTTTGCAGGACTTCATCGGCGGACGCATGTATGCACTGTTTCAGTCCGTGAAGCTGGCATTTGATGCGAAAAACATCTTGAATCCAGGCAAAATGATTACCTTTGAGCAATCTTAAAATAATATTACTACAGGGGGATAACACATGATTGATAAGAGTAAAATGCCGCTGGCGGTGGGCATCGCATTCGTGGGCTTTACCACGCAGTTCGGCGGCGGATTTGCGTCCGGCGCACAGCTGTATCAGTATTTCATCCATTACGGTATCTGGACGCTAGCAATGCCGATTTTGGCGCAGTTTTTGCTTGCACTTGCGTTTTGGTATGGTCTGCGTTACGCATATCGCAACAAAACCTATGATTATCGCAGCTTTTCGGACAGCTTTTATGGCAAACTCCGTCCGATTTTCTCCAATGTCTATGAAATCGTTTATTTGATGCTGATTTGTCTGGCACCTGCCGTGGCATTTGCAACAGGCGGCTCGACGCTCAACACGCTGACGGGCATTCCGTATTTCTTGTGTACGCTGGCAATCGGTGCGTTTATCTTCGTCATTGCGCTGTTTGGCACGAATTTGGTGCGCAAATGTGCGGCAACGCTGTCGGTCATTATCATCATCGGTCTGCTCGTTGTGCTTGTGCCGAACATCATCGTGCAGTGGGATACCATTGTCGATTCCATCGGCAAGCTGGCGGGAGGCACGATGCCGGTTGGCTCCAAGGCAGACGGCTCCTTCGGCGGGGCACTGCGCATGGCGTTCACCTATGCGATGTTCCAGCTGGCATCCATCGGCTTGATGTATCAGCATGCGGCACCGCTGACCGATGAAAAGCAGGTCACCCGCAGCATGGTATATATGTTCTTCGTCAACACCGTGACAATGCTGCTGGCAGTGGTCGGCATGCTGGCTGTGGCATACAATGCAGGCTTGGCAGACGCCACCGTGCCGATGCTTTTGTTCGTGCAAAACGGTGTGGGAGCCTCCATTTTGACCCCCATCATCTCGATTTTGATTGTGTTGGGTGCGGTTTCCACTGGTGTTAATATGATTGCAGGCGTGGTTGCCCGTGTACTCGGCGCATTGGAACGCCACGATGCGGATGCGCAGGTTTCGGCATCCAAGCGCATGACACGCAGCGTTATCACCTCGCTGGCGTTCACCATTTTGACCTTTGCCATTGCGCAGTTTGGCTTGCTGCCGCTCGTCATTGTTGGCTATTCCTATCTGGGATATGTCACCCTCATCGCAGTGGGCATTCCGTTTGTGGTGCATGCCATCGTGCACCGAGGCAAAACCCCCTCGTAACCTTTGCAAAAAGCACCCATCGCAGTTGCGTACTGTGGTGGGTGTTTTCCATGAAGAGAGGGATTGTCGAAAAAGCGGGAAAAAACCGAAAATCTGTGTGGGTTTGCATTGCTTTGCAATCTATATAGTGGTAAAATGGATGTACTCTGAATGAAAAAAGGGATTTGAGGTAACGCATGGTTCTGAAAAGTCTGCTGGTGCAGGGGTTTAAATCCTTTCCGGATAAAACCGAAATCAAATTTGCCGGCGGTCTGACTGCCATTGTCGGGCCGAATGGCAGCGGAAAATCGAATATTTCCGATGCAATCCGTTGGGTGCTCGGCGAACAGTCCTCCCGCAGCCTGCGTGGCGCAAAAATGGAGGACATTATTTTCGGCGGCACGGTGCGCCGTGGACCGGTCGGCTTTGCCGAGGTTTCGCTGATTTTGGACAACACAGAACGGGTGTTCCATTCGGATTTTTCCGAAATCATGGTGACCAGACGCTATTATCGCTCGGGCGAAAGCGAATATTTTCTCAACAAACGGCATTGCCGCCTAAAAGACATCCATGAGATGTTCATGGACACGGGACTGGGGCGTGATGGCTATTCCAGCATTGGACAGGGGCGCATTGATGAGATTTTGTCGCTGAAAAGTGAGGACAGGCGTGAAATCTTCGAGGAGGCTGCGGGCATCACGAAGTTTCGCTATCGCAAAGAGGAAGCCGAACGCCGCCTTGCCGCAACGGAGGAAAATCTGGTGCGCATTCGGGATGTCTATGCCGAATTGGAAGCACGGCGGGAACCGCTGGAGCGGCAGTCCCATAAGGCACGGGAATACCTGCGCCTGCGGGAGCAGCTGCGGGTGCTGGAGATTTCGCTGTGGCTGCTGTCACTCCAGCGAATCGGACAGGACACGGCACAAGCGAAAGCCAATCAAGACGCAGCGGCACGGCAAATGGCGGATGCCTGCGCCGAGCGGGATGCCCTGTATCAAAAAGCCGATGCGCTGGGGGCACAGCTGCGGCAGGCAGAGGTTACGATGGATGACCTGCGTGGACAGCTGCGTGCCTGTGAACAGCGCATTGCGGGGCATGACCGCCAGCGTGCGGTGCTGCAAACCAACATCGAAAACCACAGGGGCAACATTGCCCGCATGGAGCAGGAAAGTGCCCGCACCAGTGCACAGGAGCAGTCGCTGGAAACACAATTGACCACCCGCCGCACCCATTTGGGCGCACTGGACGAAGCACACGCCGCCCTGCGGGATGCACAGACGCAGCAGGAAGCGGAGCGGCAGGCACTGCGGGCGGAGCTGGACACCGTGCAGCAGGCACGGCAGCACAACCAAGCCGCACAGCAGACACTGACCGACAGCAAATTCCGCATCGAGCTGGAGCGTGCGTCGGCGCAGTCCGGCTTGGATAATATGGAAAAACGGCGTGGCACGATTGCACAGGACATTGAGGCGAGCGAGAGCCGACTCGCCGCCGAGCAAGAAACGCAGGAAACGCTGCAAACCCAACGCAAAGCGTGCGAAGAAACCATAGAAGCCACCAAAAATAAGCTGTCAGGTGCCCGCATGAAGGCGGAAAATCGCCGTGCCAAGGTGGAACAGCTGACAGAAGCGCATCGGAATGTGCTGGCACAGCAGACCGACTGCGAAAACCGCATCAAAATGCTGACCGAAATGCAGAAGGATTATGAAGGGTTTTCCCGCAGCGTCAAGCGCATCATGGAACAGGTGGAGCGTGGTGCAATGGCGGGCATTCACGGGCCGGTGTCATCGCTCATCCACGTGCCCGATGCTTATGTCACCGCCATCGAAACCGCCCTTGGTGCGGCGGCGGGCAACATCGTAGTGGATACGCCAAAGGTCGGTCGGGACGCCATCGGGTATCTCAAGCGGGTGGACGGCGGGCGTGCCACCTTTTTGCCGCTGGATACCATTCGCCCCCATGCACTACGGGAGCAAGGGCTGGAGCAGGCACGTGGCTTTTGCGGCGTGGCGGACGCACTGGTACAATGTGACGCACGGTATCGGGATGTGTTCTCGAATTTGCTGGGGCGCACGGTCATTGCGGAGGATTTGGACGCTGCACTCGGCATTGCCAACGCTTACCGCAACCGCTTCCGCATTGTCACCAAGGATGGACAAATGATTCAGGCAGGCGGTGCGATGACAGGCGGCTCGGCATCGAAATCCTCGGGTGTGCTGGCACGGGGTGCCAAGCTGCGTGCCTTGGAAGCGCATCAGCAGACCTTGCTGGAGGAACGCAAAACCGCTGAAATTGCCTTGACAGATGCCAAACGAGAGCTGGGGGCACTGGAATTTGACCGCAAAGCCATCGAAGCCGAGGGCGCACGGGCGCAGGAGGACTGCGTGCGCTTGACTGCCGCCCTCACCCAGCATCGTGCGCTGCTCGACAGCTTGACCCAGCGCAGCCACGCCTTACTGTTGGAGCGAGATAACCTCGCCGATGCCCGTGCACAATATGAGGCGCGCATCGCCGCCGCAAGCGCAGACATTGCAAAGCAGGCGGCACAGTTGACCGCCCTGCAAAGCGATGCCAAGGCAATGGAACAGCGGCAAACCGAGCAGATGCAGGCACAAAGCCGTGTGGATGCAGAAGTGGCACGGTTGACCACCGAATTGGCGCAAAACCGTACGGAACGGGCATCCGAACAGCGTGCATTGGAGGATTTGGAGCGTTTACAGCAGGATATGACCGATACGCTCGGCAACATCACAGCAACCATTGCCCGCTTTCAGGCGGAAATCGAAACCATGCGCTATGATTTGGCGCATGCCCACGAGCAGGAGCAGACCGACCACCAAGCGGCGGAAGCCCTGCGCCAGCGCATCACAGCGGCGGCGGCACAGCGCATGCACATTGAGGGCGAAAAAGCCACGGCGGAAAAGGCAACCCAAGCGCAGGCAGACAGCATTTTGGCACTGGAGCGGGAGTTGGCACGCCTAGAAAACCGCACGGCACAGCTGAAAAACGAAGAAAAGCAGATTTTAGACCAAATGTGGGAACGCTATGAATTGACGCCCACCCCTGCCGCAGAAATTGCACAGCCTATCGAAAATGTGCAGCAGACCGAACAGCAGGCGGCGGCACGAAAAGCCGAAATGCGTGCCCTTGGCAACGTCAATCTGGATGCGATTACAGAATATGAAGCACTCATGGAACGCTACACCTTTTTGGGTGAACAGAAGGCGGATTTGGAAAAGGCACAGCACGATTTGCACCAAATTATCGAGCGGCTGACGGGCAACATGAAAGAGATTTTCGCCCGTGGCTTTGCCCAACTCAACACGCTGTTTGGCGAAACCTTTCGGGAGATTTTCGGCGGCGGACAGGCGGAGCTGCTGCTCGAGGACAAAAATGACATTTTGAACTGCGGCATCGAAATCCGTGTGTCGCCCCCCGGCAAGGCACTGAAAACGCTGACGCTGCTGTCCGGCGGGGAAAAGGCATTTGTGGCGATTGCGCTGTATTTTGCGATTTTGAAGCTGCGTCCTACCCCGTTTTGTGTGCTGGATGAGATTGAAGCCGCACTCGATGATGTCAACGTGGTGCGCTATGCGCAATATATTCGGCGGCTGTCGGACAAAACGCAGTTCATCGTCATCACGCACCGCCGCGGCACGATGGAAGAAGCCGACGTGCTCTATGGCGTGACGATGCAGGAGCAGGGCGTTTCCAAGCTGCTGATGCTCAATTTTGCCGAGGCAGAGCAGCGATTGGGATTGAAACTGAAATAAAAGTTGAATCATCGGTTAAAATTGGCTATAATACTGCATATAAAACCATTTAGACCAGACAGCAAAGGAGAAATGATGGGTTTTTTTGATAAAATCAAAAACGGGCTGAAGCGCACAACCGAAGCGGTGGCGGAGAAGTTCGAGGACGTGATGGCAACCTTCGTCAAGGTGGACGAAGACCTGCTGGAAGAGCTGGAAGAAGCGATGATTTTGGCAGATTTGGGCGCAGATGTTGCGGCGAGGTCGGTCAAAGAATTGGAAAACCGTGCAAAGCGCAAGAAAATTAACACCGCTGCCGAACTGCGTGCTGTGCTCAAGGAAATTTTAATTGATGAGATGCAGCCGGATACGCCGCTAGAGGTGGCGGGTGCGCCTGCGGTGGTGCTCGTCATCGGGGTCAACGGCGTGGGCAAAACCACGTCCATCGGCAAGCTGGCGGCACGCTATGTCAGCGAGGGCAAGCGGGTGATGCTGGCGGCGGCGGACACCTTCCGTGCGGCGGCGGCAGACCAATTGGAGATTTGGGCGCAGCGTGCCGAGGCGGAAATCGTGCGCCATGGCGAGGGGGCAGACCCTGCGGCGGTGGTGTTTGATGCCATTTCGGCGGCAAAGGCACGCGGCAGCGACATCATCATCATTGATACGGCGGGTCGACTGCACAATAAGACCAATTTGATGAACGAACTGGCGAAAATCGACCGTATTTTGACCCGTGAATTGCCAAATGCCACGAGAGAAACTCTGCTTGTGCTCGATGCAACCACGGGGCAGAACGCCGTGCATCAGGCGCAGGAATTCAACAAGGCGGCACAGCTGACGGGCATCGTGCTGACCAAGCTGGACGGCACGGCAAAGGGCGGCATTGTGGTGGCGATTTCCGCCGGATTGGGCGTGCCGGTGAAACTGGTCGGCGTGGGCGAAAAAATCGACGATTTGATGGATTTTAACCGTGAGGACTTCATCGAAGCCCTGCTGCCAGGGGAAGCATGAGAGAAAACAAAGCATAAACAATTCATGCAAACGATAAAAAAGCACAGGAGAGCTGTAAATGGAATTTGTTTTGGCATCACACAATGCGAAAAAATGCAAGGAAGTACAAGAAATTCTGATGGGCAACGAGATACAGGTGCATTTGCTGCCGGAAAATGCACCGGAACCCATAGAGGACGGCGAAAGTTTTGCGGAAAATGCCCTCATCAAGGCACGGGCGGCGTGTACACTGCTGGGCATGCCGGCTTTGGCGGATGACAGCGGGCTGTGCGTGGATGCGCTGGACGGCGCACCGGGTATTTATTCCGCACGCTACTGCGAAGGCTCGGATGCTGACCGCAACGCCCTGCTGCTGCGCAACATGGCGCAGGTTGCAGATGCCGACCGCATGGCACGGTTTGTCTGCGCCATCGCCTGCGTGTTCCCCGATGGACGGGAATTCACTGTGCAGGGCATGTGCGAGGGCAAGATTCTGCACGAGGTGCAGGGTGCGGGCGGCTTTGGCTATGACCCGCTGTTTTATGTGGAAGGCTATGACTGCACCTTTGGCGAGTTGCCCCCGCAAATCAAAAACAAAATTTCCCACCGTGCCAATGCCTTGGCGGCACTGCAGGAGCGGCTTTGCCAAACCGGCTGGGATATGTCATGTATGAAGCAAACAGAGGACGAATAAGGAGAACATACGATATGCTGACAAGCAAACAACGCGCAGGACTGCGCAAACTTGCCAATACCCTGCCTGACACCCTGCACATTGGCAAGGAGGGCATCAGCGAGGGCGTGATGCGGCAGCTGGACGAGCTGCTGGAGTGCCACGAACTGGTGAAAATCAAGATTTTGGAAACCGCATTTCTGACACCCAAGGGCGCACAGGCAGAACTGTGTGAAGCCCTGCATGCAGAGCCTGTACAGTGCATCGGCACCAAAGCCGTGATGTATCGGCAGTCCAGCGACCCTGACAAGAGAAAGATTGTATTAGAGAAATAAGAACCTGTTTGCTATAGGAAGCGATGCAGTGCAGATAGTATGATGCTGCATCCATCAGGTTCTGTAATACGCCTTGGAACGACAGGAGAGTAGCATATGAAGCTGGGGATTATGGGCGGAACCTTCAACCCGCCGCACATCGGACATTTGGAAGCCGCACGAAATGTTTACACCGCACTTGGGCTGGACCAGGTGCTGTTCATTCCGACCAATGAGCCGCCGCACAAGCCAATGCCACGCCGCAGCGCAACACCCGAGCAGCGATTTGAAATGGTGCAGTGCATGGTGCATGGAGAGCCTTGGGCGCAGGTGTCTGCCATTGAGCTGGCACGCGGCGGCGCAAGCTACACCGTGGAAACCCTGCGCAGATTGCAGCACAGCGCAGAGGAAATGGCACTGATTGTGGGAACAGACATGCTTTTGAGCTTTGAGAAATGGTATCAGCCGGAGGAAATCTGCCGATTGGCGGCGTTGGCAGTGGTGGCGAGAGAGGACAAAGACACCACTGCGCTGGAAAAACAGGCGCAGCGGCTGCGTGGACTGTTTGATGCCGACATCACCTTGGTGCAGTGCCCTAGCATTCCGGTGTCCTCCACCGAGGTGCGGGCGGGACAATTGGATGCGTCGGCATTGCCTGTCCCCGTGGCAGACTATATTCGGGAAAATCAATTGTATCGGTTTTAGGTTCAAAAGACATATATACAAAACGACATCGAGCGGAAAGGCGGAATGGCATTATGTTATGGAATGAGGAAGTGCGGGAAAGTGTGCTGCAGCGATTGACCGGATACCGTTATACCCATACGCTGGGGGTGGAGCGTGCCGCACGGTGGCTGGCGCAGAAATATGGCGCAGATGAAGAGCAGGCGGCGTGTGCGGCGTGCTTTCATGACATTACAAAACGGCTTTCTCAAGAAGAGCAGTTGAATTTGTGCCGCAAATACGATATAATACCCAGTGATGTTGAAAAAGAGGAATGGAAAATGCTGCATGGAAAAACTGCAGCCGCAATTGCGCAGCACGAATATGGTGCGCCGCACGTGGTGACGGAAGCCATCGCCTGCCACACCACCGGTCGCGGCAGCATGACGGCGCTCGACAAAGTGCTGTATATGGCAGATTATATTGAGGAAACACGCAGTTTTGATGGGGTAGAAACCGCGCGCGCACTCGCAAAAAAAGATATTGATGAGGCGTTGCTTTATTGCTTCGATGGCTCGATTCGGGATTTGGTCGAACGATGCAAACTGATTCATGGGGATACCATCGAAGCACGCAATTCACTAATCGCGTTGGGAACCAGACGCAGATAAACGGTGCAAAAGAAGCAGCAGCCCGACGGAGGGTATGCATGAAATTATTCGGAAACAGTCAGAAAAGCAAGGATTACGGCGAAACCACAATGCTTCCGACCGTGCCGCGGCAGAAGAAAAATACATCTGCCGCCCGTGCGGGAAAAAACAGCAAGCATGTGGCGGGAAAAACCAGCACAGCCACAAAAAAGCAGACCGCAAGCCGCAGCAGCGCACAAGCACAGACCCGAGCAAATGCACAAAGCCAAAACAGCACAAAGCGCAGCAAAAAAGCGGCAAAGCTGCCGTTGACCCGCAAACAGAAGATTCGCCGCAGCATTTTAATTGTTGCATTGCTGCTGGCGATTGGTCTGGGAGCGGCTGCCTTTTGGTTCAGTTCGGTGCGGGCACCTGCCACACCCGTCAAGGCGGCAAACATCAGCGGCGGCGCAAGCGATACCACGGCGCAGGATGGCACCGGCGAGGTGGGCGAGCGCATTGCGGACTATTTCACCTTTGTGGTGGGAGCGGTTGACATTGATGAAACCCGCACAGACTCCTTGATGGTGGTGGGATTTGACACCAAAAACAAGGAAATCAATGTGCTCAACATTCCACGAGATACCATGACCAACTCCTCCCGTGTGGGGGCGTCCAAGAAAATCAACGCCGCATACGGCACCAAGGGAGGCATTGAAACCACCAAAAGCAACCTTGAGGATGTCATTGGTTTTGTGCCAGATTATTATATGATTGTCAATTTCCAAGGCATTGCGGACATTGTGGATGCGATTGGCGGCGTGGATTATGAAATTCCGTTCCGCATGTATTATCAGGACCCGTCACAGGGCTTGAGCATCGATTTTGAGCCGGGTATGACCCATTTGGACGGCGAACAAGTGGTGGAATTTTTGCGCTGGCGCAAGAATGCACATGGCGTTTCCACGGGTGCTTCCGGCTATACCGGCGGCGATGAGGAGCGCATTGCAAAACAGCAGGAATTTTTGAAATATTTGGCGAGCCAAGTGCTGAGTGTGTCCAATGCGTCTAAAATTCCTGCCATTGCCAAAGCGGTGTTTGCAAACGTCAAAACCGACTTTGACTGGGGCGAAATTTTGTGGATGGGCACACAGGCATCCGGCATCGGCACGGAAAATATCCAGATGTTTACCCTGCCCGGCTATAGTGCCTATTCCTATGCCGGCACATCCAGCTATTTGTCGTTCTATTTCCCGAATGAAACCAAAACGCTGGAGCTGGTCAACGAGTATTTCAATCCGTATACCACGGAAATCACCAATTTGAATGTGGTCAGCGGACCGGATAAGAAAAGCGAGTCGAGCAGCTCGTCTAGCGCCTCCGACAGCAGCGATTCCACCGACACGGACGAGGACAGCAGCGACACAACCGATACGCAGGACACAGCAAGCGATGCAGACAGCGGTCTGGTTGACCCGGAAAACGCAGCGGATGGTGCGGAGCAGAATACGGACGGCGACACGTCGACCACTGACCCGGATGCAGAGCCGACCACCCCGAGCGATACCAATCCAGCGGATGCGACAGATACCACGAATCCCGCAGATGCGGCAGACACGGCGTCAGACAACACCGCTGCAGAAGCCGCAGCCAATACCGAAACCCAAACCACGACGCCGACCACGAGCGTCGACCCTGAAGCATAAAGGAGAAACGAATTTATGACCGCACAAGAAACGGTAAAGCAGATTTGTTTGGCACTTCTGGAAAAAAAAGCACGAGAAGTACAGGTGCTGCATATTGAATCACTCACGGCTTTGACAGAGTATTTTGTCATTTGCTCGGCAACCTCCACCACACAGGTGAAGGCACTGGCAGACAACGTGGATTTTCGCATGAAAAATGACCACGAAATCATGGCGCATCACACCGAGGGCTTCGAATCTGCACAGTGGATTTTGCTCGATTATGGCTGTGTGCTGGTGCACGTGTTCATGCCTGAATCAAGAGAGTTCTACAAACTGGAAAATCTGTGGAAGGACGGCACACCCGTGCCGCTTGCGCAGCTGGGGATTACGGACGAAGAATAAAGGCAGGGGGAACAGGCTACTGTGAAGTACGAATATAAGCAGATAGAAAAGAAATGGCAGGATATTTGGGACGAAAAGCAATGCTTTCGGGCGGAAAATGATGCTGCAAAAGAAAAATTTTATGCACTGGTGGAGTTTCCGTATCCGTCCGGGGCAGGACTGCACGTAGGACATCCACGCTCCTACACCGCACTGGACATTGTGGCACGCAAAAAGCGCATGGAGGGCAAAAATGTCCTGTATCCGATGGGATGGGACGCATTTGGTCTGCCAACTGAGAACTTTGCCATCAAAAACCATGTGCATCCGGCAGAAGTGACAAAGAAGAACATTGCCCGCTTCAAAAGCCAGCTCAAGGCACTGGGCTTGTCCTTTGACTGGTCACGGGAAATCAACACCACCGACCCGCAATACTATAAATGGACGCAGTGGATTTTTTTGCAACTGTTTGAAAAGGGTCTTGCCTATAAAAAAGAAATGAACGTCAACTGGTGCACCTCCTGCAAATGCGTGCTGGCAAATGAAGAGGTGGTCAATGGTGTGTGTGAACGCTGCGGCTCTGCGGTTGTGCACAAGACCAAGAGCCAGTGGATGCTGGGTATCACGCAGTATGCACAGCGTTTGATTGACGATTTGGAGCAGGTCGATTATATCGAGCGTGTCAAAACCCAGCAGAAGAACTGGATTGGCCGCTCGACCGGCGCAGAAGTGGACTTCACCACCACGCAAGGGGACAAGCTGACCGTTTACACCACCCGCCCCGACACGCTGTTTGGCGCAACCTACATGGTCATTTCGCCTGAGCATCCGTCTATTGAAACGTGGGCAGGTAAGCTTGCGAATATCGATGCCGTACGGGCATATCGCGAGGAAGCGGCACGCAAATCTGACTTTGAACGCACCGAAATGAACAAAAACAAGACGGGTGTGCAGTTGGACGGCGTGCGTGCGGTCAACCCTGTGAACAACAAGGAAATTCCGATTTTTGTGTCGGATTATGTGCTGATGGGCTACGGCACGGGAGCGATTATGGCAGTGCCGGCGCATGATGCCCGTGACTGGGACTTTGCCAAGGCATTTGACCTGCCCATTGTTGAGGTCATTGCGGGCGGGGATGTGCAGAATGCGGCATTTACGGATGTGGAAACCGGCAAGCTGGTCAACTCCTCGTTCCTCGATGGTTTGAGCGTTGCGGAGGCGAAAAAAGCCATCATCGTGTGGCTGACGGACCAAGAGCTGGGACATGAAAAGGTCAACTTCAAGCTGCGTGACTGGGTATTCTCCCGCCAGCGCTATTGGGGCGAACCGATTCCGATTGTGCATTGCGACAAGTGCGGCTATGTGCCCCTGCCAGAGGATCAGCTGCCGCTGACCCTGCCCGAGGTGGAAAGCTATGAGCCGACCGAAAACGGCGAATCGCCGCTGGCAAAGATGACCGATTGGGTGAGCACCACCTGCCCGCACTGCGGCGGTTCTGCCAAGCGCGAAACCGACACCATGCCCCAGTGGGCAGGCTCGTCCTGGTATTTCCTGCGCTATATGGACCCGCACAATGACACGGCGTTGGCGTCCAAGGAAGCACTGGAGTATTGGTCTCCGATTGACTGGTACAATGGCGGCATGGAGCACACCACGCTTCACCTGCTGTACAGCCGTTTTTGGCACAAGTTCCTGTTTGACATTGGCGTTGTGCCGACTGCGGAGCCGTATCAGAAGCGCACCAGCCATGGCATGATTTTGGGCGAAAATGGCGAAAAAATGTCCAAGAGTCGTGGAAATGTGGTCAATCCGGATGAAATTGTGGAAGTGTACGGCGCAGATACCATGCGTTTGTATGAAATGTTCATCGGCGATTTTGAAAAAGCTGCACCGTGGAATCCGAAATCCATCAAGGGATGCCGCCGTTTCCTGGAGCGTGTTTGGGCACTGGGCGAGCAGGTGCAGGACGGCGAAAGCTATTCTGAGCAGCACGAGGTGCTGATGCACCGCACCATCAAGAAGGTGGGCGAGGACATCGAGGCACTCAAGGCAAACACCGCCATTGCGGCGATGATGAGCATGGTCAATGAATTCTATGACAAGGGCGTGAACCATGCGGAATACCGCACGTTGCTGACCCTTTTGTGCCCGTTTGCGCCGCACATTGCCGAGGAGCTGTGGCAGCAGGGCGGCTATGCCAAGGACGGCTGCGTGCTGTCTGTGGAAGCATGGCCTGTCTATGAGGAAGAGAAGACCGTGGAGTCCACCATTGAGATTGCAGTGCAGGTTTGCGGCAAGCTGAAAAGCACCGTGCGTCTGCCGATGGACTGCGAACAGCAGCAGGCAATTGATACCGCAATGGCGGATGAAAAGGTGCAAAATGCGGTTGCAGGCAAGCAAATAGTGAAGACCATTGTGGTCAAGAATAAAATCGTCAATATCGTTGCAAAATAAGCATTGCGGAAAATGTGGATTTTCTCTTGACAATTGCGCCAAAGAACGATATAATATCTTTACGGTTTTCTGCACGAATTACCTGTGTAGAAAAAATTCAAAAAGCCGTGTCTTTTAGCGTCTGAGATGTAGAGACGCGCGGAGGGAGGGAAAACGATGTCGGAAGTCCGCATTAAGGATAATGAATCAATCGATAGTGCATTGAGAAGATTCAAGAGATCCTGCGCAAAAGCGGGTACGCTTTCCGAGCTCCGCAAGCGTGAGCATTATGAAAGCCCAAGCGTTAAGCGCCGTAAGAAGTCTGAGGCTGCACGCGCAAAGAAGAAGAAGTTCTAAGAACGATTTCTGTTGCAGAGTTCAAAAGGACAGGACGAAAGTCCTGTCCTTTTTTATCTGCTCCGCACCGCAGTGCGAATGCTATCAGAAAAAAAGCGCGATGCGGGTGGGGCGTTCATTCGATTTTGCAAGGGATGTTGCAGCAATCGACAGGGAGGAAGAACCTGACGGGTTCTTTGCTGTAGCATCGCTTCTTAAAAAGATACAAAGAAGGCTGGAGGAAGCACATGAATATCCATATCAGAGCGTTTACAGGGGAAGACCTTGCCCAAATGCTGGACATTTGGAACGATGTGGTGCAGGAAGGCATTGCGTTTCCGCAAATGGACTGCCTGACGCAAGACAGCGGGCGGGCATTTTTTGCCGAGCAATCCTTCACAGGGGTGGCAGAGGACACAGGGGAAATTCTGGGGCTGTATATTCTGCATCCCAACAACATTGGACGCTGCGGACACATTGCCAACGCCAGCTATGCCGTGAAAACAGGCAAGCGAGGGCTGCACATTGGCGAGCGGTTGGTTTCCGATTGTCTGCGGCAGGCAAAGGCACTGGATTTTAAAATTTTACAGTTCAATGCCGTGGTCAGCAACAATTATGGAGCACTGCGTTTGTATGAGAAGCTGGGATTTGTGCAGTTGGGGGTCATTCCAGGCGGTTTTTTACTGAAAGACGGCAAATATCAAGATATTATTCCGCACTATCGTGTGCTGTAAAAACATAGGACTGTGGGGAAACTGGAAAGAAAAAAAGCGAAACTGGAAATGTTAATAAATAATTCATATTCACGACAAGGTTTTGACATAGTTTTCTTGTATCATAATAACAGTTCCAAGAGAACACAAGGCAAACAAGCCTGTTATAATGAACCTGCCAGTCCGGTTGTGGGTCGGAATACCGCACAATCAAATGGATATGGCAGACTACCCACAACAGTGCGGCGGCGTACTCCCCCTTCGCTGCCGACCTTTTTGAATATGATTGGACAAGAAAATTTCTCCCCCTTTTTTTCTACTGTCCGCGAGCGTCTGCACGTTTTTTTCCTCCTCTCTTTTTAACGTGCAGGCGTTTTTTTGCGTTTACTAGGTTGTCAAGAAAAACTCCAGCTCAGCAAAATCAGCAGCACCGCACCGAACGGCCCGAGCAGCGTGATGATGGCAGCGGTGACGGCGTTGATGCTGATGGTGATGCCGACCAGAGAAGCACCCACGCTGCAGGCAAGCAGACCCAACAGTCCGCCGAGAACCTGCAAACCAAGCCGCAGCAGGAAGCGCAGCGGCGCAAACAGCATGCTGCCCATCAGCAGCAGAAACACCGCCAGAATGCCATAGAGTATTGCAGCAGACATGGTCAGCCACCCCTTTCTTACCTCCAGTATATGGCGTGGGACAGCGGGTTATGATAAGGGATGCCGCGACCAATCTGCGTAGAATGGGTTTGACGAATGTAGTAATTTCCGCTATAATAGCTAATGCTGTTGTCATGAAAACGGCGGCAGCGATGAAATATAGACGATAACCTTGATGAATGATAAAAAATTAGGTGAAATACATGAAACAAAAACCATCACAATATGGCAACGAAAGCATCTCCTCGCTCAAGGGTGCCGACCGTGTGCGCAAGCGTCCCGGGGTCATCTTTGGTTCGGATGGACTGGAGGGCTGTGAGCATGCGGTGTTTGAAATCCTGTCCAACTCCATTGACGAGGCACGGGAAGGCTATGGCAGCCGTATCGTGGTTACCCGCTATGCGGACGGCTCGATTGCGGTGCAGGACGAAGGGCGCGGTATCCCTGTGGAATTCAACGAGGGCGAGGCACGCTATAACTGGGAGCTGGTCTTTTGCGAGCTGTATGCAGGCGGCAAATATCAAAATGAAACAGGCGAAAATTATGAGTTTTCGCTTGGGCTCAATGGCTTGGGCACGTGTGCCACCCAGTATGCTGCGGCATATATGGATGTGACCGTGGTGCGGGATGGCTTTTCCTATGACCTGCACTTTGAAAAAGGCGAAAACTGCACCAAAGCAAAGGAAGGCTATATCAAACAGCCGACAAATGCCAAAAAAACCGGTACTATCATCCGTTGGAAGCCGGATTTGGAGGTGTTCACCGACATTGCGATTCCCGTGGACTATTATCTGGATGTGCTCAAGCGGCAGGCGGTGGTCAACAATCGGCTGCTGTTTGTGTTCCGCAATGAAACCGAAAAAGGCTTTGAAACCACGGAATTTCGCTATGAAGACGGCATCACCGACTATGTGACCGAGTTGGCAGGCGAAACCCCACTGACCACTGTGCAGTTTTTGCAGGCGGAAAAGCGGGGACGGGACCGTGCGGACAAGCCGGAATATCGTGTCAAGCTGTCGTGTGCGTTTTGTTTTTCCTCTGCGGTCAGCCGTACGGAATATTATCACAACTCCTCATGGCTGGAATATGGCGGGGCACCTGACAAGGCGGTGCGCTCGGCATTCGTGTCTGCCATTGACGGCTATTTGAAGCAGGGCGGCAAATATCAGAAGAACGAAAGCAAGGTTTCCTATCAGGATGTGCTGGACAGCTTGATTTTTGTATCCAACTGCTTTTCTACCTATACCTCTTACGAAAATCAGACCAAAAAATCCATCACAAACAAGTTTGTGCAGGAAGCAATGACCGAGTTTTTGAAGGAAGGTCTGGAAATTTATTTCATTGAGAACAAGGCGGAGGCGGACAAAATCGCCGAGCAGATTCTCATCAACAAGCGCAGCCGTGAACAGGCGGAAAAGGCACGCCTGAACATCAAGAAAAAGCTGTCGGGCAATCTGGATGTGGTCAACCGTGTGCAGAAGTTTGTGGATTGCCGCACGAAAGACCTCAGCCGCCGTGAGCTGTACATCGTGGAAGGTGACAGTGCGCTCGGCTCGTGCAAGCAGGGGCGTGACGCGGAATTTCAAGCG
The DNA here is from genome assembly GCA_963663775.1 of Intestinibacillus sp. GTDB lineage: Bacteria > Bacillota > Clostridia > Oscillospirales > Butyricicoccaceae. The sequence goes on from OY760624.1 coordinate 1,695,198, forward strand.
ATTATTCCTGTGCGTGGCAAGATTCTCAACTGCCTGAAGGCGGATTATGATAAAATTTTTAAAAATGACATCATTACCGACCTGCTGAAAGTGCTCGGCTGTGGGGTGGAGGTGCGCTCGAAGGCATCCAAAGACCTCAGTGCCTTTGATTTGGACAGCCTGCGCTGGCACAAGGTTATCATTTGTACCGATGCCGACGTGGACGGCTTTCAGATTCGCACGCTGATTTTGACGATGCTGTATCGGCTTGTGCCGACCCTCATCGAGCAGGGGTATGTGTACATTGCAGAATCACCGCTGTATGAAATTTCTTATCGGGATAAGAGTTATTTTGCCTTTGATGAAACCGAAAAAGCCAAGATTCTCAAAAAACTGGAGGGTAAAAAAATCCTTATCCAGCGCTCGAAGGGCTTGGGCGAAAACGAAGGGGACATGATGTGGGAAACCACAATGAATCCCGCAACCCGCCGCCTCATTCGGGTGCAGGCAGAGGAAGCGGAGAAAACCGCCGAGATGTTTGACCTGCTGCTGGGGGAAAATTTGGCAGGACGCAAGGAATATATTGCGGAAAACGGCAGTCAGTACATTGATTTGGCGGATATTTCATAAAAAAACAGTGCGATAGGCAGGCGTAACGCCTTTCAATGGAGGAGAATGGATAAGGAATGACAAAAAAAACGCAATCTGGGAATTTGCATGAATATCCGGCGGCAGACCAGCCGATTACAGAAACCCTGCGTGAAAACTACATGCCCTATGCGATGAGCGTTATCGTGTCACGTGCGATTCCGGAAATTGACGGGTTTAAGCCGTCCCATCGCAAGCTGCTGTACACCATGTACAAAAAAGGGCTGCTGGGCGGCAACCGCACCAAATCTGCCAATATCGTGGGCGAAACCATGAAGCTGAACCCGCATGGCGATGCGGCGATTTATGAAACGATGGTGCGTTTGACCCGTGCCAACGAATCGCTGCTGACCCCATTTGTGGACAGCAAGGGCAACTTCGGCAAGGTCTATTCCCGTGACATGGCATATGCGGCGTCCCGTTACACGGAGGCACGTCTGGATGCGATTTGTGCCGAGGTTTTCCGTGATATTGATGCGGACGCCGTGGACTTTATCGATAACTATGATGGCTCGATGCAGGAGCCGACCCTGCTGCCGACCACGTTTCCCAATATTTTGGTGTCAGCAAACACAGGCATTGCGGTGGGCATGGCATCGAATTTCTGCGGGTTCAATCTGCATGAGGTGTGCCAAACGGCAATCGCCTGCATCCGCAATCCGCAGCATGATTTGCTGTCCACCCTGCCCGCACCCGACTTTTCCACGGGTGGAGAAATCATTTTTGATGAAGCCGAAATGCGCAAGATTTATGAGAGCGGACGAGGTTCGTTCAAGGTGCGCTGCAAATGGCAGTATCTGAAAAAAGAAAATCTGATTGAAATTACACAGATTCCCTATACCACAACGATTGAAGCCATCATCGACAAGGTGGCGGAGCTGGTGAAGAATGGGAAGGTGCGGGAAATTTCGGATATTCGAGATGAAACCGACCTGAACGGCTTGAAAATTGCCATTGACCTCAAGCGTGGGACAGACCCAGAGAAGCTGATGGTCAAGCTGATGAAAATGACCCCGCTGATGGACAGCTTTTCCTGTAACTTCAATGTGCTGATAGCGGGGATGCCACGGGTGCTGGGCGTGCGGGGTGTACTGGAGGAATGGACGGCATGGCGCACGGAATGTGTTCGCCGCCGTGTGGCATTTGATTTGCAGAAAAAGCGGGAAAAGCTGCATCTGCTGCAGGGTTTGTCTAAGATTCTGCTGGACATCGACCGTGCCATCAAAATCATCCGTGACACAAAGGAAGACGCAGAGGTCGTGCCCAATCTGATGATGGGCTTTGGCATTGATAAGATGCAGGCGGAATATGTGGCGGAAATTCGTCTGCGCCACATCAATCAGGAATATATCCTCAAGCGGGTGCAGGAAACCGAGTCGTTGTCGGGCGAAATCGCACGTCTGGAAGGCATTCTGGGCAGCCAAAAAAAGGTGCAGGACATCATCATCCGAGAACTGGAGCAGGTGATTAAAAAATATCCCGCCGTGCGCAAAAGCGAAATCATTTATGCGCATGAGGTGGAGGAATACAATGAGCAGGAGCAGATTGAAGACTATCCTGTGCTGTTGTTCTTGACACAGGAGGGATATTTTAAGAAAATCACGCCCCAATCCTGGCGCATGAGCGGGGAGCACAAGCTCAAGGATGGAGATGCGGTCGTGTGGCAGACCGAAGCCACCAACCGTGCGGAAATTATCTTCTTCACCGACCGTCAGCAGGCCTATAAAGCACGTTTACACGAGTTTGAGGACGGCAAGGCTTCGACCTTGGGTGAATTTTTGAATGCCAAGCTGGGCATGGAGGACGGCGAAACCCCCATTTTTGCATTTTTGCCCGCAGACTACAAGCGCAGCATGGTGGTGGTCTTTCAAAATGGCAAGGCGGCACGCTTTGCGCTGGAAAGCTTCGCTACCAAGACCAATCGCCGCCGCCTGACGGGGGCATATTCGGGGAAAGTGCCTGCGGTTGCGTTCTTTGTGGCAGAGGATGACACCGAAATCACGATGTTCTCCACGGCAGGGCGTGCGCTGACCTTCGCAGTCGGGCTGCTCGACAGCAAGAGTACACGCACCACGCAGGGCGTGCAGACCATGGTGCTGCGGGGCAAGCACACCATTACCCATGCCTGCCTGATGCAGGAGGCGAAGCTGCAGGACAACGGACGCTATCGCTGCCGCAGCATTCCGTCCATCGGTGCGGTGCTACGGGAACAAGACCTTTCAGAAACACAGATTACTTTCTAAAAAATCATCAAAAACGGATACAACCACGGGGAAATGGTTTGTATCCGTTTTTTTGTCGAAAAAAAGATAGCACAGAAGTGGGGATTGTGCTATACTGGTACAGGTCAAAACGGCATGCCACGGCAGGCGGCAAAGGGACGCGGTTCGTGCGGGTTTTATGCCAAAACAAGGGGGATTTTTTTCGTGCATTTCATCAAGGGATTTCACGTGGGACAGCGTGCGGCAAAGACGGCGATTGCAGTCGGTTTGTCGCTGCTGGTGACGCAATGGATGGGGTCATCGCTGCCGATTTTTGCGGCAATTGGTGCCATTTCCGTTATGAGCCGCACATGGAGCGATTCCATGCGGGAAAGCTTCATCCAGTTTGCCGGCACGTTGGTCGGTTATTTGGTGGCATGTATGTTTGTGTTATATTTGCCGTGGCCGCCGCAGTTCTTTCTGTGGATGGGCATTGGCACGTTTTTGGTGATTGCGCTGTGCATTGCCCTGCGACTGCATTTTGCGATTCCGCTGGCGAGCATTGTGTTTGCGGACGTGTGCCTGTATACGGGCGATAATGCGGTGGTGTATGGCTTTCATCGCTTCACCGATACGATTGTTGGGCTGGTGGTGGCACTGCTCGTGAATATGGTGATTCGTCCCTATAACAATCGTGGGAAAATCAAAAAGCTGATGGAGAAAATTCAGAAGATGGTGCTGCCGCTGCTTGGCGGACGGGTACTGGAGCATCGGTATCCGGATTTGTCGGAATTGCGGGCAGAAATGAATTTGCTGTCGGCAGAGCTGAAAATTTTTGAGCAGCAGCCACCGATTACCCTGCGCCGCCGTGCCATGCACTTGACGGCAAGACGGCAGGAGGCGGCATATTTGCGGGGCTGTGAGCAGCTGCTGCAAAAAATGGTGGGCGAATTGGAGGCGTTGTGCAACATGGATGCCAATCCGATTCCCGGGGAAATGAGCCAAAAGCGGCTGGGCGAGCACAAGCTTTATCTGTCCAAGGAGCTGCAAAACTATGTGCGCTGCTGTGAAACCGATACGGTGGTGTTGGATTATCACATTGCGAATTTTTTAGATGCGTATGATTTTCTCAGCGCATTCCGTATGCAGGATACGGCTGCATGATAGCAAAAAAGACCGCCTGTATCGACTGGATACAGGCGGTCTTTTGCAGAGTATACGATTATAGAAAAATATCGGCGGCAAATTCTGCAAGGGTGAACAGTGCAAACAGCACCATGCCGACATTGCCCCACGCTGTGCGGAGATAGCCCTGCGGCAAAAGGCATTCTGCCGGACGCAGCTGCAGTTGACCCCGACGGGAGAGGAGCAGCAGGATGCCGGCAATGACACACAGGAAAATGGCGGCGGCATAGCCATAGCTGAGCAAGGCGGACACAAACGGCGTGGCGAAGCCAGACGGCAGCCATGCGGCGGGGTCGGTCATGGCAGGGGTCAGCACGCCGCCAATGAGGTTGATGCACAGATGCAGCAGAATGCTGTAGCGCAGGCGGCCTGTGCGCAGATAGAGATAGGCGAGGACACAGCCGATGGATGCAGCATAAAAAAACTGATAGAAATTGCCGTGGAACAGACCAAACAGCACACCGGACAGCAGAATAGCAGGTTTTTCGCCGAATTGTCGAATGCGGTCGAGCAGCAGCTTGCGAAACAGCAGTTCTTCAAAAACGGGTGCGGCGAGCAGGATGGCAAGCGTCCAGATGAAGGGGTTGGTTTCCGAGGCGATGGCGTCCAAATCGTTGCTGTTGGCAGTGCCCAAGAGTGCGTCAATGCCCTGCATCGCCAGATTGCCCGCCAGACTGCCCAGATACATCAGCGAGATGCCAATCAGCAGGCAGCTGAAAAACAGCCGCAGGGTTGGGCGATGGTGGCGAGGTGCACGAGCAGGCACCCGCTGCATCAGCAAAGCCGCCAGCGGTACGCCAAGCAGATACATCGAAAACATGGAAACGGCACTGGCAAGCGTGGTATCCACCACTTGAATCGGGGAAAACCAAAAAAATGCAATCAAAAGCAGTTCGATGAGATAAATCGACAGATACGCTGCGCCAATGCGTGAAAAACACTGCTTTTCGGTGAGATAACGGTGGCGGGGGGCGGTGTCAAACCCGCTGTCGAAGGAAGGCAAATGATTCATGAAGAACCTCCTAAAGTTCTCGTTTTTTTGCAAAGGCATCCGTGTATAGTGGGATGCGCTGTGTGTTTCCAGACGGTGGGGATGGGAGCGGAGCGCATGCGTTTGCTGAAGGAATTGTGAATTTTTTGCGACAAAATCCGTGAAAACATTTCCGAAAAGCGTGGGGTGTGTTATGATAAAGGTATCAAACAACTGCCGTGTCTGTATTTGCGCATCCCCGTGTAACCGCACCTCACAAGCAAAAAAGTGTCAGGTTGTCAGTTTTCGGAAAGGAAGGTGTTCTAAATGCTGTGTTCACAGGACCAGGTATTATGCAAATTGGCAAAATTGCTTTCGGAACAAGGGGTGTTTTGGGGGCTGGGTGGTGAAACCATGCTGCGGCTGCGCAGGGTTCTGGAAGACTCTGCGCAAATCTGCATCATGATTGGTACGCAGGAGATTGAAACGGTCGATGCACTGTTTTCTTCCATCGGTACGGCGTATCAGCGTGAGCTATCACCGCACTATGCCTCCCGTTTTTTTCGGCACTATGCCATAGAGGGGCAGGATGTCACCGTGGTCAGCGGGCTGGCACTGCACCATCAAGGATTTTTCTTTACCTATCCGCTGACACCCGCAGATATTGTTTCCACGCACAAACTGGGCGGGGTTTCGATTCCCATGATTGCATGCGAGGACGTGTATGTGCTGTATCAAATGATGCCGGGATATGAGCATTTGGTACAGCAGATGGAACGGCATTTTGCATCGTGCGGACTGGAACGTCCCGAACGCTTCGCACAGCTGCGCCGCCATGCGCTGCCGCCTGCGGTGATTGCGTCCATTTTGCGCTGGACGGCGATGGAACTGCATGCATAACACAAGCGATTGCTGCCATTACGGAAAAAGTGCCGCTCTCACAAGAGAGAGCGGCACTTTTTTTATCGATAATGCCACGTGAAAGCGTCTTTTGGCAAATTACCGTGCAGGATTTCCCCAAAAAAGCACCGCACATTGGCTTCCAGTCCGTCCAGCGGACCATCGTTGTGAAAATAATAATCGTAATGATAGTGGGTAACATCATCATCCGAGCGGTTGCCGAGCGGGCCTGTCTGCTCCACCGCCTGCCGCCGCACGAGCAGCGTTTGGCAATTTGCGCCGACTGCCTGCCGAAACCGTTCGATTTCGGCGGTTTCACGGATGTGTACGAACAGAATTTCCTCTTGGCTTTGTAAAAATGCGGCGTACTGCTGCATGCAGTACGTAAATGACAGGTCATTCCATTCGGTGAATGCCTGCTTCAGCCGTGACAGCAAGAGGCGTGCCGCCGGCGTTTTTTCACCATCCCACCCTGCGAAGCGGGCGATTTCCAAAATCGGTGTGATGGAGGAGATGTTGCGCACACGATAGTCGTGTGCCGCAAGGGCACAGAGGGTATCCTTGCCGACCCCGCCCCGTCCGTTGACGATAATGACCCGTTTTTCCAAAAGATTTTCGTTCCTTCCCCGTGTTCCAAAATGTATGCAATTCATTATAGCATAGACCGCTTTGGAAAAAAAGAGGGGAGGACGGAAAAAGCACGAGGGTGATGCCTCAAGCGTGGGTGCACATATCTTGATAGGGGAGCAGAATGCGGCGCAGCAGGTCATCGAGCAGGCGCACGATGTCTTCCTGCGAGAGAGTGCTTTCCTCCTGCTGCAGCCATTTGTGAATGACGGCAATGGCACCCGCCCCGATAAACCGTGCCATATAATCACCGGTGTGTGCGGCGGGCGTGCTGCGCAGCTGATGATATTGCTCGATGACGGCAATCAGCTTGTCGCTGAAGCTGTCATCTCCGCTGGTGCGCATCAGACTGCACACGAGTTGGCGGTTTTCCAGCAGATAATCGGTGGCACGGGTCAAAACGGTGTGCAGAGAATGGTTTTTGTCCGCATGCGCTGTGGCTTCGATGAATTGCGAGCAGGCGGCAATCATTTCGTTTTCCAGCTGCTCCCGCAGGTCGTACACGTCCTTATAGTGCACGTAAAACGTGCCGCGGTTGAGGTCGGCACGCTGGACAAGGTCGGTCACGGTGATGTCCTTGAAGTCCTTTTCCTGCATCAGTTCTGCCATTGCCTGCCGCAGCAGCCGCTTGGTGCGGCGCACACGGCGGTCTTCGGTTTGTGCCATAGGAAAGCCTCCTTTTTAAAAAAATATCGGATTTTTTAACAGAAAACATACGAGTGTTCAATAAAGAACAAAAACATTGTTAATTGACGATTGCAAAACAACATCTTGCAAGATATACTATACCACGTACTGTTACTAAACACAATGTATGTTTTCAGAAAGGTTGGTGTTTTTTGGGTGAAAAAGCGAAAGCACAGCCCCATTGACGGCATCGTCAACCACCGAAAGGGCATCGAAAAGCTGTTTGTTTTGCTCGTGCTGTTCAGCCTGCTGTGTGCGCCGTTTGTGGGGGTCAATTTTGACCTGACGGTGTATCTGCCGGATTACGCCCCCTCCTCGCAGGCGTTGGACATCATGGAGCAGGAGTTCACCTATCCGGGCATGGCGCGTGTGATGCTGACGGATGTGTCGCTATATGAAGCCAAGGCGTATAAAGACCGCATTGAGGCGGTGGACGGCGTGGATTCCGTGCTGTGGTGCGATACGGAAACCAATATTTTGGGGTCGGATGCGTTCATCGATTATAGCAATATCGAGGATTATTACAAAGATAACTGCGCCTATATGGACGTGACCTTTGTGGAAAAGGATGCCTCCACGGAAACCCACCGTGCGGTGAACGAAATCCAAACGCTGCTGGGGGACAAAGGCGTGATTGCCGGTTCGGCGGCATCCGATACCATGCTGGGGCCGACCATCAACGCACAGGTTGCCAAGGTGATGGTGGTGGCGCTGTTTGCGATTTATTTGATTTTGACCCTGACCACCACCTCGTGGTTTGAGCCGATATTGTTTTTGATGGTGATGTTCATTGCTATCATCATCAACAACGGCACCAACATCTTTTTGGGCACGATTTCCTTCATGACCAATGCGGTGGCATCCGTGCTGCAGCTGGCGATTTCGATGGATTATTCCATCTTTCTGCTGCACAGCTTCACGCACGAAAAGGCAAACGGCATTGAACCCGAACAGGCGATGGCAAACGCTCTGCGCACGTCTTTCGTTTCCATCATGTCCTCGGGGGCAACCACGATTGCCGGATTTTTAGCACTGACGCTGATGGAATTCACCATTGGGCGGGATATGGGCTTGGTGCTGGCAAAGGGCATTGTTATCAGCCTGCTGACCGTCATTTTGCTGATGCCTGCCTTGATTCTGCGCTTCCAGTCCAGAATTGAAAAAACGGCGCATCGTTCCTTTATGCCGAGCTTTCGCAAGCTGGGCGAAGTGGTCTACAAACTGCGCATCCCTGTGTTTGTGCTGCTTGCTCTGCTGGTTGTGCCAAGCTATGTGGGGCAGGGGATGTGTGACTTTACATATGGAAATGAAGCCATTACCAATTCGGAAGGTACCGAGGTATATCAAAGCGAACAGCTGATGAACGCCAAGTTCGGCAAAAGCAACATGATGCTGGCACTGGTGCCCGTGGGGGACAATGTGCGGGAAAAAGAACTGACCGACACCTTGGAGGATTTGCCCTATGTCAAAAATGCGACCTCGCTGGCAGGCACACTGCCGGAGGGGCTGCCAGAGGAATTTCTGCCGTCCAGCTTGACGGAGGATTTGCATTCGGCGCATTGGTCAAGACTGCTCATCAGCGTCAACAGCGGGGGGGAGAGCGAAGCGGCGTTCGCCTATGCCGATGAAGTGCGGCAGACGATTGCGGACGCTTATCCAGACGACCAGACCTATCTCATTGGCACAACCCCCAGCACCGAAGATATTCGGGACATCATCAAGGATGATTATGCGCATGTCAATGTGCTGTCGCTGCTGGGGGTGGCATTGGTCATTGCGGTGGCGTTTCGGTCAATCGTGCTGCCCATTGTGGTGTTGATTCCGATTGAAACCGCCGTGTTCATCAACATGGTCATTCCCTATATCAGCGGACAGCGGCTGATGTTTTTGGGATATATCATTTGCAGCTGTGTGCAGTTGGGGGCGACGGTCGATTATTCTATCTTGCTGACAGGCAACTATCTGGATGCCCGTTCGCAGGGCGACCGCAAAGAAGCCGCCATTCGCTCCGTGACCACCAGTGCACTGTCTGTGCTGACCTCGGGCATTATTTTGACCCTCATCGGCTATGGGCTGTATTTCTTGACCACGATTGACGCCGTGGCAACGTTGGGCGAAATGATTGGGCGAGGGGCGTTGCTCTCTGTGATTTTGGTGCTGTTTTTGCTGCCGATTTGCTTGATGATTTTTGATAAACTGATTGTCAAGCAGGATTATGCCACCAAAAAGCATGCCACGATGAATCGCATTCGTGCCACCAAGCTGATTCGTCCCAAGGTGAGTGCGCTGAAAACACAGGCACGGGAGCTGCATCGGCAGATACACGAGAACCGCAAGGCACGGCGGCAGGCATTTTTGCGCAGGCTGCGCGGCAAAAAAGCGCAGGAACCCGCACCAGAGGAAGAAATGCAGGAGGAAACGCAGGAGCAGCTGCCGCCAGACCCTGTTTCCTCTGCACCAGAGGCACAGCAGACAACGCAGGAACCTGTGCAGTCACCCACACCCGTGCAACCAGAACAGGAGGAGCATTCCGATGAAAAGAAATCTGAAGATGAAACATAGTACTGCCGGTTTGCTGGCGGCGGCGTGTCTGCTGCAGGCAATCCCTGCGGCGCAGGCGGCCCCTCCTGCGGTGGAAACCGATGAGGCGGTGTATGTCAATCTGGACTATTATGGTGCATTGCAGGATATGCGCATCGTCAAGGGCGTGAGTCTGAACGGACAGAACACCTTCACCGATTACGGCGATTATGCCGAGGTGCTGAATATGACCAGCTATGACACCCCGACCGTGGCAGATGGACAGGTGACATGGGATTTGCAGAACCCGGACGAGGGACGCTTCTATTATGAGTGCATTCCGTCACAGGCGGAAACCATGCAGCTGCCTTGGACCTTTGACGTGACTTATCGGCTTAACGGCGTGCAGGTGACGGCAGAGGAGTGCGCAGGGGCGCAGGGTACGGTGGAAATTACCGTGCAAGCCACGCCGAATGCAGATGCAGACGAATATTATCGTAACAATATGGCGCTGATGGTGACACAGGGCATTGATATGTCCAAGAATCTGTCGATTGATGCGCCTGGGGCACAGGTGCAGTCGCTCGGCACGTATAAAACCGTGCTGTTTATGGGATTGCCAGGAGAGGAGTGCACGTTTGTCACCCGTATCGGCTCGAATGACTTTGACTATGCGGGTACATACATGATGATGGCACCGGCAACCGGTTCGCAGATGGACCGCATTGCAGACCTGCGGGAGGCAAAGGACAAACTGGAGGATGCCAGCGATGACCTGCATCAAGGCATGGACTCGATGCTGAATACGGTGCAAAGCATGAAAAGCGGCATTGCGGGGGTGCAGTCCGGCGTGTCTGGCTTGGATGCGGCACGGCAGCAGGTGCAGGCGGCAGATGCGCAGAATGATGCCAACATGGACCAGGCCTTGACGGATTTGCAGACCATGATTGACCAAATGGATGCCAGCCTGCCAGAGATGGAAAACAGCATTCAGACGATGACCGATGCCAACAACACCATGGACAGCATTCTCGATAAACTCATCGAAAGCCAGAGTGATTTGGAGGCATACAAAGAGGATTTGCAGAAACTGCACGAAAATCTGACAGAGATGATAGAGATGTGCGACGACCTGGCGCAAATGACCTATGACAACGGGGATTATGATTATGTGATGAAGAATGTACAGGGGGCATTGTCGAGCATGGTCAGCTCCAGTACAGCACTGGCGGATTCATTGAGCGATTTGCATGGCAATTTGGAACAGCTTGCCTATGATACGGCGAGCGGGACCTACTCCGGCGATTCCATGACAGCGTTTCTGATTATTATGCAGCGCATGCCTTCGGGGCTGTTCAGCCATTTGGAAGACATGATGGATGCGGTGGCACTATTAAGCTCTTCGGCAAAATCCACACTCACATTGGTGGATAGCTATGTGGATACGATAGAGGACCACGCAGACGATTTGTCGGCAACGCTGGGCACGCTGAACAAGCTGGTGGCGCAGGCGGAAAGTACGATTGACGTGGTGGATTCCGTGATGGACGATTTGCCGGCGATGCAGGAAACGATGAACACCGGTACGCAGGACATAACCTCGATGCTGCAAAAGAGCATGGATTTGCTCACCTCGACCAAGCAGACCATGGTATCCACGAATAAAACCATTGTGGAGCTGCGCCAGACCCTGCTTTCCGTGCGGCAGCAGGCGAATGACAGCACCAAGCAAACGGTAGACGGCTTGCTCGATGTGCTGCAAAAGGCACTGGATTCTTCGGCAAGCCATGACATGCAGCGGGCGAGCGACACCATTTATGACACCACCAACGATGAGTTTGATTCGCTTGAGGATGATACCAATGTGCTGAATATTGACAATTCGCTGCAGCTGCAGTCCTTTACCTCCAAGGAGAATCCTGCCCCCTCCAGCCTGCAATTTGTGGTGCGCACGGCGGAAATTTCGCCTGAAAGCGTGGAAAAGCAGATTGCAGCAGAGCCAACGACGGAGGATATTGGCGTTTGGGCTCGGATTGTGAATATTTTCAAGAAGATTGCAAGCGCCGTGCAAAGCGTGTTTGCGGAAGATTGACTGGAAAGCACCACTGTGTGAGAAAAAAACACGGTGGTGCTTTGGTTTGAAATTTGTTAAAAATGTACAGAAAATATTTGCGTTTTCGAAAATAATTTGGTATAATCAAAGCCACAGATGAGAAATAGCGCATGTGAAAAAATAACAAGGGGGTTGTGTAGATGGTCGTGTTAAATGGGTCGGACATAGACGTGAGCAAACTGGAAATGGCAGACATCATCGACAGAGAGGTGCTGCAGAAGTTTTTGGACAACTTTGCACTGGGATTCAACTGTGCGGCGGTGTCCGTGGGCAGAGATGGGGAAGAGTTTACAAGACCAAGCCATTATCGTCCGTTTTGTGCCAATTATGTGCACGCATCGGATGTAGGCGATGCACGCTGTGCCGCCTGTCACAAGGAATTCGGACAGCAGGCAACGGCACGCAGACGACCGTACATCGCGCAGTGCCATGCGGGACTCATCGATTTTGCCGCACCGATTTTGGTGGAAGGCGAATTGATTGGCACGCTGCTGGGCGGTCAGATTTTGGACAAGCCTGCAGACGAAAATAAAATCAGCCGTGTGGCATCGGAAATTGGTGTAGACCAAGAGGGCTTGGTTGCGGCATCCCGCAAAGTGGATGTTGTGGAGATGAAAACCGTGGAAGCGGCGGCAGAGGTGCTGTATGTGGTGAGCAATGCGCTGGCGCAGAGCGGCTATAACCGCATCAAAACCGATGTGATGGCGCAGGGACTTGCCAACAACTTCATTCAGATTTCATCCTCGGTTGAGCGGCTGGCGCAGGACGCACAGTCGATTTCCGGCAACCAAAGTGCACTGGTGGAGCAGATTCATGACGTGGGTGTCAATGTCAAGGAAATTGCATCGGTGCTCAAATCCATTACGAAGATTGCAGACCAAACCCGTATTTTGGGCATGAATGCCTCCATCGAAGCGGCACGCTTTGGTGTGGAAGGCAAGGCGTTCGCAGTGGTGGCGGAGGAAATCCGCAATTTGGCAGACAGCACCAAGGCAACCGTTTCTTCCATCGATACCATCAGTGAAAAAGTGGAAAACAGCATTCAAAAAACCGTGGACAACGCCAACAACACCTTGGAAACGACATCGCAGCAGTCGGCTTCCATGGAAGAGCTGTCCGCAGCGGTGCAAAACACTGTGGGATTGGCGGAAATGCTCCATAATTTGCATTCATAAGGAGTTCCCCCCCCGTGTTGTTGGATTACGAAGCAGGCAAGGAAACGGATTTATTTGGTGTTCTGGGTAAAAAACACCATATCGACACGTGACTGACACAAACAGCGTGTAACGTAATACATAATAAACAGAAAGGGGAGTTGAGCAAATGAGTAATATGATTACTTCTGGAGTTGCAAGCAGCTATTTTTGGACACAGCAGCGCACCAATGCGTCCAGCACAGCGTCCGGCACTGCTGCCAATACTATGGCAAGCACGGCGGCAGATGCAACCACTTCGGAAGAAACGCAGGGTTCGGCAGCTTCCATGACCAATGGCGTGGATTCGATTGAATTGAGTGCGGCAGCACAAGCCTTCTTGCAGTCCAATGGACAGGCGGCATCCGGCGCAATGAATAGCGTGTCGGGCACCTCCTATAGCGCAAACAGCAACGCATTGCTTTCTGCAACAGCTACCACAACCGCAACCGATACAGGAGCGGCGGCGGAAGCGGCGCAGGCGGCATTGGATGCACTGTCAACCGACACGGACACCGAGGAAACCGCAGCAGCGGCACAGGCAGCACCGCCCCCACCGCCGATGGAGTTGCCGACCAGTGACACCGAGGTGACCACGCAAGACACCACTGCGGTGGCGGCATCGACTGATACATCTGCAACCGGCAGCACCACAACGGACACAACAGACGAGGACAGCACGGATACCGATTCTGACGATACCAGCACCTCGTCCGTGGGCGGCAGCAAACCGGCAAAGCCGATGGGCGGAACGCCTCCGGCTGACGATGCAGAAGACGATGATGACGATGTGGATTTGTCGACCTTGACGGAAGAGGAAATTGCACAGTTGGTGGCAGAGGGCACAATCACGCAGGCAGAAGCCACCAAGGAACTCAAATCTCGTGAAGATGACAGCGACACCACAGACACGGCAAGCGCAGCGGAAGCGGCAGCATCTGTGATGGATGATGCGTCCTAAACGAGCAGCGGCGGCACCTGCGTGTATATGCAAGAAAAAAATCTCGGGTTATCCGAGATTTTTTTTCTTGCATATACGGAAAATATATCGGCAAAATTCATAAAAATCTTTAAAAAAGTTTGAGATTTTAGATTCACTAGTGACTTTTTTTGCAGATGTGCTATACTTAAAGCAACGGCATTTAGGGCAACACCGCATGATTCATGCAAAATGGTTTGATGCAGCGCTTATGGGCAGAAATTCTGCCATGTGTTACAAAAAAACGGGAATCCATTGGGGATTGCTTGCGTTTTTTGTTTCATCTGCCACCATTTTCTGCGGACGCAATCCATATGGCAGAATTGTGCAGGATCACCTTAGAAAAAAGAGAGGTTAGGGAAATTTTTATGAAGGATATTCGAATCGTCATTGTAGATGACTCTGTTTTTTCCATCGCTTTTATTCGAAATGCGTTGGAGGATAAAGGGTTTGAGGTTGTGGGAGAAGCAGGCTCCTTGGAAGAAGTCAAAGAAGTGGTGCAGGCACAAAAGCCAACTCTCGTGACGATGGACATGACACTGCCGGGAACGGACGGACTGGAATGTACCCGTGCCATCCATGAAATTGACCCAGACATCAAGGTTATTGTCATCAGCTCGATGATGGATGATGAAATCGTGCACGAGGCAAAGAAAAACAAGGTGTCTGCCTATATTCAAAAGCCCATCGATGCGGATGAGCTGGTGACCACCATTCACCGCGTGATGGCATCGGACGAATTGTATGCAACGCTGCAGGAAGAGTACTTTGCAGTGTTTAAAGAGGCGTTGATGGACGGGCTGAACCGCATGACCAAGACTCTGCTGACCTACCAAACAGAGTATCCTTCCGAACAAGAATATCCTTCGGAGGGGATGGCGGTTATCATCGGCATCATCGGCAAATTTTCCGGACGCATGCTCATCGACTTGTCCCGAGAAACCGCAGGCAATATTGCGGCGGCGATTTTCCGGCGTGAGGCAAAGAGCAACGAGGAAATTATGGCGGCGATGAGTGAATTCACCAACATCATTGCGGGCAATGCCTGCTCGCTGCTCAACCGCAAGGATAAGGCGTTTGGTTTGCGTGTGGCACCGCCGTCTATCCTGCACGGCGAAAAGGTGCTGATTTCTGCCCCCAATTTCAGCACCATGACAGCCATTGCCGATTCGTCGTTTGGCACCATGCTGCTCAATGTAGGCTTTCAAAGGGGGAACGATGAATGGATGTAAAATTCATGAATCCCTTTGTGGAATCCTTCACCACGGTGATGCCGCAGCTGGGCTTTGAAAATGTGCAGCTGGGCGCAATGAGCGAAAAAGACAAAGAGGTAGAGGTCAACGGCATTGCGGTGATTCTGGGCATCGTGGGTGCGATGCGCGGCAATGTGGTGTATGCCATCGATGTGGAATCGGCAAAGCAGATTGCATCCGTGATGATGATGGGCATGCCAGTGGAAGAATTTGACGAAATGGCGAAAAGTGCGCTGTCAGAGCTGACCAACATGCTGACCGCCAATGCGGCAACCGCCTTTTCTAACATTGGTATCGAAATCGACATTTCTACCCCCACCATGCTGCAAGGCAATGAAATGGGGATTAAAATGAGCTCCAATGACATTCTGTGTGTCAGTTTGCTGGCGGATGGTGTACCGGTGGAAATCAACGTGGCGTTTGAAAAATAACGAAGCGAGCGGTTTGTGACGATTGGCTTTGCGTGAAATGTGTGGCACAGCGGCAAGGGAGTTTTTGATGAAAACATTGGTCATATTCTATTCATTTGAAGGAAATACACGGTTTATTGCACAGCAGTTGGCAAAATCCTTGCAGGCGGATACGATGGAGCTGCAAGTGGCGAAGAAATATCCGACAAAGGGACTGCAGAAATATCTTTGGGGCGGAAAAAGTGTTCTGTTGGGTGAACAGCCGCCGCTGACCAATCCCATGGCAGACCTTGATGCCTATCAAAACATTGTGCTGGGTTCACCTGTTTGGGCGGGGTCATTTGCGCCGCCGATGCATACCTTTTTGCAGCAGCATGCGTTTCATGGCAAGAATGTGGCACTGTTTGCCTGCCATGGCGGCGGTGGTGCGCAAAAATGCTTTGCCAAAATGCGAGAGAGCATCCCTAACAATACCTTTGTGGGGGACATTGCGTTTTTAGACCCTTTGCAGCATACTCCAGACACGGCAGCGCAAAAAGCTGCGGCATGGGCGGAGAAGCTACCGTTTTGAGATGCTAACATCGATAAAATAGCAACGAGAGAGGAAACGCAGACGATGCGCTTCCTCTTTTCTTCATGGCAGAGGTTTCGATGAAATCAGTAGGCATTTTTATTTTTATATGATATAATGGCATACAAGTCAGTGGTAAATTAGGAAGTTCAACCATATCCAGCGGCGTGAGGAGGGGCAGAATGAGGACAGAACAGGACATGCTTGGGCAAATGCAAATCCATGCAGACACATATTATGGCATCCATACCGTGCGTGCGATGCAGAATTTTCCCATTACGGGCGTGCCGATTCATGCAGAACTGGTGCGGGCAATGGTGACCATCAAAAAGGCGGCGGCAATCACCAACCGCAGCATTGGGGCACTGGAGGGGCACATCGCACAGGCTATCATTGCGGCGTGTGATGAAATTTTGGACGGAGCACTTGCCGAACAGTTTGTAGTGGACTGCATGCAGGGCGGCGCAGGCACTTCAGCCAATATGAATGTCAACGAAGTCATCGCCAATCGTGCCATCGTATTGTTGGGCGGCGAAAAGGGTGACTATACGAGGGTGCATCCGCTCGACCATGTGAATCTGCACCAATCCACGAATGATGTGTTTCCCACAGCGGTACGCATTGCGGCAATATGGCGGCTCAAAACGGTTTCTGAACGGTTTGCAGACCTACAAACTGCCTTGCAGGAAAAAGAAGAGGCGTTTTCTGCGATTGTTAAGGTGGGCAGAACCCAACTGCAGGATGCTGTGCCGGTGACACTGGGGCAGGAGTTTGGGGCGTGGGCACAGGCGGTGGCACGTGACCGCTGGCGGCTGTATAAAGCGGAGGAGCGGCTGCGGCAGGTGAACATCGGCGGGACGGCAATCGGCACGGGTGCCAATGCGCCGAAAGCGTATATTTTCACCATGATTGAACGTCTGCGGGAGCTGACCGGCATCGGGTTGGCACGTGCCGAATTTATGATGGACCCCACGCAGAACTGCGATGTGTTTGCAGAGGTTTCCGGACTGCTGAAAACAGCGTCCATCAACCTTTCCAAAATCGCCAGTGATTTTCGGCTGCTATCCTCCGGCCCGCAGGCAGGGATGGGAGAACTGATTTTGCCGGCGGTGCAGGCAGGCTCCTCCATCATGCCGGGCAAGGTGAACCCTGTGATTTGCGAAGCGGTCAATCAAGTGTCGTTTCAAATCATGGCGAATGATTTGGCGATTACACTGGCGGCACAATCGGGTCAACTGGAGCTGAATGCCTTTCTGCCGCTGATTGCGAAAAATCTGCTGGAAATGCTGGATTTGCTGGCAAATATCCTGCCTGTGTTCATCGAACGATGTGTGCAGGGCATTCAGGCAAATGCCGAAAAATGTGCGCAGCATGTGGAAGAAAGCTATATTTTGGCAACCGCACTGACGGGTCATATCGGATATGATAAGACCTCGGAAATTGTGAAAATGTGCCTAAAGACAGGAAAAACCGTGCGAGAAATGGTGCTGGAAGAGCAGATGTTGGATGAAAGCACCTTGGAGCAGCTGCTAAAGCCAGAAAGCTTGACAACCCCTCGTACAACGCTTGGAAAGGAGCATATCAAATGGAGAATATGAACGCCACACCGATGGCGAATCGATTTGCGATTGGCTTGTTTGGCAGGCGCAATGCCGGGAAATCCTCCCTCATCAATGCGCTGACGGGACAGAACCTTGCGGTGACCTCCCATGTGGCAGGCACGACAACCGACCCTGTGCACAAGGCAATGGAGCTGCTGCCCATCGGACCTGTGGTGCTGATTGATACGGCGGGATTGGACGATGAGGGTGATTTGGGCCAGCTGCGCATGGAAAAAACCTATGAGGTGCTGCGAAAATGCAATTTGGCACTGGTGGTGGTCGATGTGGAAATCGGTTTGACCAAATTTGAGCAGGACTTTGCAGCGCAGCTGCTGCGGCGCAAAATTCCGGCGATTTGTGTCATGAATCAATGCGACAAGCAGATGCCAGAGGCGCAAACATTGCAGGAAATAGAACAGCAGCTGCACATTCCGGTGGTTTGTGCGAGCGCAAAAAGCGGTGTGGGCATTGATGCGGTCAAAAAGCAAATTATCCAAAATGCCGCATATGAAGAGGCAGAACCTGCATTGGTGGGGGACTTGCTCCATGCAGGCGAAGTGGCAGTGCTCGTGACACCCATCGACAAGGCAGCCCCCAAGGGACGCTTGATTTTGCCGCAGCAGCAGACCATTCGTGACATTATCGAATGTGACGCAGTGGCGATGATTACCAAAGAGCATGAACTAAAATTGACCTTAGAGCAGCTTAAGCAGCCGCCTGCCATCGTCATCACCGATTCGCAGGCGTTTTTGAAGGTGTCAGCAGACACACCGCCGGAAATTCCTATGACCTCGTTTTCGATTTTGTTTGCCAGACAAAAAGCGGATTTGGCGGAAATGGTGCGTGGTATCAAGCGCATTGAACAGCTGAAAGCTGGGGATAAGGTGTTGATTGTCGAGGGCTGCACGCATCATCGGCAGTCGGATGACATCGGCACAGTGAAGATTCCACGCTGGATTCGCCAGATTGCAGGCGGGGAAATTGTGTTTGAATGGGCGAGCGGTGCACAATATCCGAAGGACATTTCGGCATATGCGGTAATTATTCATTGCGGTGGATGTATGCTCAACCGCCGCGAGATGCAGTATCGTGTCGAGTTGGCACGGGAACAGGGCGTGTATGTGACCAATTATGGCGTGCTCATTGCGTATGTGATGGGGATTTTGCCGCGGGCACTCAAACCGTTTCCGGCGGCAAGTTTGGCATTGGAGCAAAACGGACTGGTATAAGCCCTTTGTGTTTGTGGGCGGGAAGATGCAGTGGAGAGGATTTCTTTCTGCTGTGCCGGATTTGTAGGGTGCATACAGGGAGCAGAACGGGCGGGCAAACGTCCGCTCGTTTTGCTGAAATTGCGGGTTTGCGTGGCGTGAAAAGTGTGAATAAAATTTTTGAAAAAACTTTGCTTTTTTTGTTGACAAATGGGGGTGTGCTTGATATAATAAAGAAGCTGATTCAAGAGCAACACAAAAAAATTAACTTTGCGAGTGTGCTGGAACTGGTAGACAGGCACGTTTGAGGGGCGTGTGCTATATGGCGTACGGGTTCAAGTCCCGTCACTCGCACCAAAAACATCAGCGAAAATTGCATATGCAGATGTGGCGGAATGGCAGACGCGCTAGCTTCAGGTGCTAGTGTTCGCAAGGACGTGGGGGTTCAAGTCCCCCCATCTGCACCATAAGAAACATACATTCATGTGAGATAATCGCTTGGATGTATGTTTTTGTGTAACATGAAACCAATAGCAATATCGGCTGTCGGTGCGTATGAGATACGCAGTTGTGCGGCGTTAGTTGGTGTGTTAGAATATAATTATAATAGAGAATCATAGGTGGTAGTTCGATTTTAGGAGCGAGAAGTGTAGGAGAGGTGTTTTTTTGTGAGAGAATATTCCAATGGCGAAATTACAATTGTTTGGAAGCCTGAAAAATGTACGCACGCATGTGTTTGTCTGCAAATGCTGCCAGAGGTCTATCGTCCGATGGAACGACCGTGGGTGAAGCCTGAAAATGCAACTACAGAAGCGTTGGTGGCACAAATTAAACAGTGCCCTTCGGGTGCGCTCAGCTATCGTGTGGAGCAAAAGGACGATTGAGCGACAAAAGTTTGTATGCAACGGCAATTGGAATGATAAAATTCGTGAACAAGAAAAATCGCCCGCTTCATCAATACCCAATATAGAGAGCAATACAGGTTGGAAAATGTGGAACAGACAGGGAGTGCATGCAGGGAAGCACATCCTGTCTGTTTTTTTGTAAAACCATTGCTGGAATAAAAAGAACGCCCTGCAATCAATCCGATTGCAGGGTTTTCTTATGGTCGAGGTGACAGGATTTGAATTTGCTTTTTACAATATTACTGCATTATATTGCGTTTTAAACCGTGTTAAAGTTACATTTAGCATTCTATTGCACTACCGCCTTGTGTTAGGTTATCCCCATGGTTTTTAGCGTGTAAATGGTAAAATAAATGGTATACCCTCCACGCAGAGAAGGACGTTCTTTGCTTGCTGAATATGGATGGTTGTGGTATAATCCTTTTATACCAATTTTACACAAAACAATGTAAAAAAGACTGTGAGGACGCTATGAGTTATATCGATACGTTATTTGGACAGCACCCATTTGTCTATCGGGTAGACAGCGATTATTACTGCCTTGGAAACATGGCTTGCCGTAAATTAGAAAATGTATATGACATATTGGATGCGAAAAATTACCATGATGGATATTTTAATGCTGTACAAGCTGATGATCATGAGTCCGCTGTTTTTCTTATCAGAAAAATCATTTTTTTTGCGAAAGACAATCGCTTTGACGGAACAAGGCAAGATTTTGAATCCATGAATTTCTCATTGGAACAGCTTGGGCAAATTGAAGAACAAATTGAACAATATAGAAACTCCTATAAGACATACATTGGCGGTTCACTTTTTTAACTCACTTCTGTATATGAATCAAGCCGCCCCGATAAGGAGCGGCTTTTATCTATTCTATTACTTCAAAATCCCTTAAAATATCCTCCAAATGTCCGCAGTTCTGCCCCTGTGCGATGCGGATAAACTGTGCACCGCCCTGCAAATATTGCTTGATGGTTAGCTGCTGCTCTGTCCCATCAGGCATACGGCACAATAGTAGGAGATTGCCCTCAAACCGTTTTTCTAGGCGTTGCAGCCGCTTGTCAAATGTCGGCATTATTTATTGCCCCTTTCCCTCAACCATACCCTCTAGGCGTGCAAGCCGTTGTTCCTGCTCATCTGTGCGGATAGCACTTAGAATGCTGTTGCAGGCGTACATGATGGTGTTCGCCGCCTTAGGGTCTATTTCGTCATTCAGAACCATGTTAGCGATACGGGCAAGAGCCTGCCGTACATCACGTGGGTTGGATAGCTTTAGTCTTTTCTTGCCCATGTAGGCATCACCTCTTTCAAATAAAGCAGCAGGGCGCACAAGCTACAGCCTGCACGCCCTTTCTGGTTACGCCGTTGTAATCGGCTGGTAATAAATCGCCTTGGCTTTATTCTCAAGAACAAACGCATCATAGACAATTCTACCCTCTACCAAATCGCCGCTGATGAAAGGCGGGTCTACATGGGTCTTGTACTCTGCCAGTTTCGTAGGAGCAACAGTCGCACAGGGGTGCACGACCATGAAGCCGAACGCATCCGGCAGACGCACAGACGGCACTTTGATAACGTTGCAGCCATCCAGTACACCAATGACACCCTTCTTGCGAATATCTGCGCCAATGTCCGTATCCATCACGATGTAATTACTCTTTTTCATGAGCGTGTACACATCGGGCGTTACAACGATGCTGCGTCCTGTTTCCGGCACCATCTTGTCATCCATGGTCTGGTTTGCCAAAAGAATCTGGTCATAGATGTTATCGGCAGTCAGCGCAACCGCTGTTGCAATCGTGCCGGCATTGGTACACATTGTGGAGTAGGTGTACTGGTCAACCTCCGGAACAACAACCTCACGGCACTGACGGGCAAGTGCAGAAGCTGCGGCAAGCTGTCCCTTGGTTTCGTCGTTGTCCAGCTTATCAATCGCAAAGGTAAAGCTGCGGTCCTTTGTGAGGGTGAAGCTTTCAGTGGTGGCATCTAGACCAGCAACAGCACCATAGCGGCTGATATTATCACCAGTACCCACACGGTCATAATCGTTCATGCCGGATGTGGTGACTTTATAAATCTTAACGGTGCCCGCACTCTCGAATGTAAAGTCGTTATTGGTCAGCAGGCTAATCTTGCTGATTGCGCTAAACATTTCATCAACGTAGGGCGCATATTGGGTAGCTAATTCAATAGCCATTATTTAATCTCTCCTTCGTTTTCACGAACGGAACAACGCTGCTACACGGTCTCCAACGCTTCCATGGAGCACGCCATGCTGCATGCCGGTGCTGACTGTGCTGATAGATTCGGGGTCAAATGCCATTGGGAAAGCCTTTTTCAGTGCAGCAATAGAGGTCTTGAACTTCTCCGCATCCGATGTGTCGAAAACATCGAGCAATTCAACGGGCAAGTGGCTTTCACTAATCCACTCTTTACAGGTCAGCTTATTTTCACGGGCAGCGAGTTCTTGCTCCCTAGTGTCTGGCGTATCTGCCTTGGAGCGTTCGCGTGCAAGTCGTTCCGATACAATTTGATTTACTTGTTCTTGTGTGAACGTCTTTTCTGTCCCGTTTCCCTCCGGTTGAGTGGTCTGCGTGGTGGTGTCGTTGACGTTCTGTGTATTGGTTTCTGCCATAATAAATTCCTCCGTTTTACGCCCTGGTAGGCTGATTGTAAAATAAAAAGGCATGAGAACAATTCCGAAGAATCATTTCCCATGCCTTGTATAAAGACTAACCCTATAGGGCGGTACTCATGCCTATTTACTTGTTAATATTATACCATATTCTATGGGGTGGGTCAAGTGCTCCGAAGCCTTGATTTATAAGGGCTTGACGGCATTTGTACTTGCCAGATAGATGTGCTTATGCGGCGGGTGTTTGTCCGATTGGCGCACCTTGAACCGGTTGCCATTCATGCCCTGCACAGTGTCCACGATGCGCTTGGCGGTTTCTGCTTCGTGTGGTTGGTAGCTGACGGTTATTTTCATACCTGTGCACCCTGCGCTTTGATTCCATGAGCGGCAAATATCGCCTGTGTGTGGTTGTGGATCTCCTTGCTGGTATCCCACAGCCCACAGCTTACAAAAGCGAGCATGTCGCGGTACATGGGCATACGGGCATATAGCGCTTTTTCGCTTACATCTCCGGTAGATTCGTTCGCAAGACCTTCGAGAATAAAATCGAGCGTTTGAATCGCGCATTGCTGTCTGTATGTAGCATCGTCCAAATCATTGCAGATGCTGATAGTTTTATTTGTCATTGCATTATACCTCCAGTTGTCGTATAATCAAAGTGTTGTTTATTGCCCTTTTGGGGCTTGCCGTCTGGTGTTGGTAGCACTGGACGGCTTTTTCTATGTCCAAAATCAGTACCCTTTTTGCATTGGTGATTCTTAGGATTCAGTGAAACCGTCCGCCGCTTCCATAAGCTCGAAAAGTTCATCACCGACACCGTGAACACGCTTGGTGTCCGCCTTGAGGTCGAAATATACCGTGTCCAGTGCATTGGCAATGTCCGTGATTCCACACGTTGTAAGGTCTTCCGTTTCATCCTCAAGCAGCTTTTCCAGTTCAGCCGCTTCATTGCGCAGGCTGTCCAAAAGTGCCTTTACAACAAAGAGATGCGCCGATAAATCCCCGCTGAACGTGCACAAGTCTGCAAAAACCGAGCCGAGTTCTTCTGTTGCAATAACTTTCTTGTTTTCCATAATAAATACTCCTTTAATCATTGGTTGATAACTAATTGTGTGGATAACATTTTGATTGCCGGGAATGCTTCTACATCGCCGCTTTCGTGGTCGGCGTACAGCTTGCCGATGAAATCATCAAGCAAAGCGGCTTTCTGGTTTTTAGGCAGTTGGTCATATTGCAGGATGTCCGCTTTTAGCTTCTCGCCCTGTGCCTGCGTGAGTTCGCCGGACTTGAAACCCAAATAGGTGCGGCGCAGTAGGATGTACTGCACACGCTCTGCATCGGACAGGTCGCAGGGGATGGGTTCACCGCGGTAGGCGGCAGCCTGTAGGTTCTTATCCATCGCTCCCCCTACTGGTCGGCAATGTTTGCCTGCATATTGATGATTTCCTCCAAAGTGTCACGAAGGTTCTCCACCGCTTGAAGTCGTTCACCGAAGTTCTCGAACCATTCTGCGACATCTGCCTGCATATTCTGGATTTCTTCGAGGGTATCGCGGAGGTTTTCCACCTGTTGCATTTGTTCTTCAGTAATTTTCATGTTTGTTGTCCTTTCATCTGTAGCGGGTGTTCTGTGCGATTTCGCATAGTGCGCAAATCTGCATAATATCGTTGTGCCCTGCGCAGGAAACGCCTTGGCATTTCACAAAGCCGTTATCTGCAATGGAGAGCAGGGGGCAAATGCGCTGTGTCTTGTGCTCAACAGGTGCGTTGATTTCTCTTGGGAATTGTGCAGCCTTTACACGTTCGGCATACGCTGTCAATGGATCTTGGATTTTCATGTTGTCACCTCCTTTCTGCGGCAGGGTTTGAGGGTTGCATTTCCACAGGTGGGCGGTGTGGTCTGGTGTAGTCCACCTTTTATGGGAGGTTCTCGCGAGGATATGTTTCTAAGACCCGCCCGTGAAAGGTGGGGCACGCCGACCCACACCCTAAAACGCCCTGCCATTATCGAACGGAGTAGTACCACGAAAAACTTCAAAATCGGTGCATAAAAGATTATAACCTGTGAGCATGCTAAGCTTACTAGCCGTTCTATGCGCTCCTATTGGGCGTTTCTTTCGTACTGCAGCATACCGCTCTACTGCACCCTTGAAGTTATTCCTGTTCTCTGCCATAAAGCCGTTTTTCATGCACCAATCGGTATACGCAGGGTACAAAATCTCCATCTGCACCTCGCCGTTTGGGTCGGCTTCCAGCTTGTCCGCAAAAAATTGCCCCATTTTATCGCTTGATTGCTGATAGTCCATTGTAGCTGCTCGCACAGATTCGGGCATGTCCAATCCTTCGGCTTGCATCCGTTGTAACCCCTCAATGCACCAGTTGAGAATACCGCTTAAGCTGGCGGGCCTCATCAAATCTCGCTTTAGGTTTTTATCCTGTTCCTCTGGCTCGAAATGGCGTTCAAAAGGAATTACCTTGACGCGGCCAGAAGAAAAAACGGTTGGGTCTGTGACACGGGGCAAGTGGTTTGTGTTGAAAAGCATTTTAAACTGCGGCACAAACTCGAAGGAGTTTTCATTCAGAAAACGAGCAGCTACAGTATCATTGCCCGTCAGCGTTTTTACGAGTGCCGAACTAAGCACCAATGCTTGGTCTGGTTCGGATACGTTTACAAACCGCTTGCCTGCCAATCGTGCGATGTCTTCATTTGGCGCACGGCTATCTTGATTTTTCTTCATCGCTATAGTGGATGGGTTCACAGCCGCGCCATAATCGCCCATCAGCTTTTTGTAGGTTTCCATGCTCGTTCCCTTGCCATTTCTGGTAGTCGGACCATATAGCACAAAGAAACATTCCTGTGAGGTGTCACCAGTCAACGTATATCCAAGAGCCTTTTGCAGGAAGAGAGCCTTTTCAGCATCCCCCTGCATAATCTCCCCAATAAAGAGCTCCCAACGCTCAGACCTTGCCGCAGGGTCATACGCAACGCCCGAAATCATGGTCAGCATATCGGATGCAGTATGGGGGTGAAATTCGCCAGTGCGTAGGCTGAGCGTGCCGTTGGTGCAGTTGAATAAATATGGGTCACGGTCGAAGTCTGCCATGCTGACAGGGTGCACGTCTGCAGCGTCCTTGACAATGGTTTCCCGCTTGTTGCGGCTTCTCCATGCCTGTAGCTTGTTGTCAATTTGCATGTTCATGCCTCCTCCATGATGTCTGTTACGTCTACGCCAAGCGCCTTGGCGAGTTTGCCTGCAGTTGCTGGTGCGCAGGACTTGCCAGTTTTGACGCCTGTTACGGTGGCGCGGGATAGACCCGCACGCTCTGCGAGTACTTTGCATGTGATGTCCTTTCCTGCCAAAGCAGCAGCAAACTTCATTCTATCAATTCTCAATTTGTTCACCTCCTCGTTTCACTAATTAGTGTTTCTGTGACACTAATTAAACCACTAATTAGAAACAAAGTCAAGAATTTTTTATAAAATAAATTTTAACCATTGATTTAATCACTAATTCATGGTTTAATTTAGGTGAGGTGATTTTAATGGGAGTAGGCGAAAAAATAAAAGAAATATTAAAAGATCGTGGTATGACGATAAAAGAACTTGCAGAAGAGAGCGAATTATCCCCTAATACGTTGTATTCTATAACTAAGACTGACCCACTAAGTATCCAACAATCTACGGCGGAAAAAATTGCATATGCACTGGGCATAGATGCTAGTGATTTAAGTGATTTTGAACGCGGAGTAGCTCTAGCAACAGGCATATCTTATGCTTCGCTTAGCATAGCTAAAAAAGCAGACGAGATAGCGAAAGTATCACCAGAAATGGGGATGCTTGCGCATGATTTTCTTAGACTTAATGTAAGTGGTCATTATCTTGTAATGAAATACACTAAGCATCTCTTAAAAAATCCCGATTACCAAAAAAACTCCGACACCGAAGAATAGTCCCGATGCCCCCCGAAAATTAGAGTTCACCCTCCCCAAATCTGGGGAGCAAAGAGTTGCAAATAAAAAGGATACTCACAAAATGAGTACCCTTGGTTTTCTATACCCGAAAGGAGGTATTTCTATGGCAAAAAAAGAAACCCGCAACGCCAAAGGTGCGGGCATGATTCGCCAGCGATCTGATGGATCATGGGAAGCAAGATATACAGCGGGGCGTGACCCCGGAACAGGAAAGCAGATTCAGAAATCTGTGTACGGCAAAACACAGAAAGAGGTACGCAAAAAGCTGACTGAAAAACTTAGTCAGCTTGATGGGGGTATTTATACCGAGCCGTCCAAAATAACAGTATCCGCATGGTTAGATGTTTGGCTTGCTGAGTATACCGGCAATATCAAAGAGAGAACCCACATTTTATATAAGGGACATATAAACACCCACTTTAAGCCGGCACTGGGTGCGGTTAAACTCTCTGCATTGACTGCACCCCACATACAGAAATTCTATAATAATCTGCAACGGGAAAATGGTTTGTCACCCAAGACAATAAAAAACCTTCATGGCATCCTGCATAAGGCTTTGCAGCAGGCTGTGGAGGTTGGGTATCTTCGGTTTAATCCGTCTGATGCTTGCAAATTGCCAAGAGCGGAAAAAGCGGACATCAAGCCGCTGGAAGAACAGCAGATTGCAGACTTTATGAAAGTCGTACAGGGGCATGCCCTCGAAGCGCTTTATATTGTGGACTTGTTCACAGGAATGCGCCAAGGCGAGATTATGGGCATGACTTGGGACTGTGTAGATTTTAAGAATGGCACTTTACACATCTACCGACAGCTGCAGCTTATCAAAGGTAGGTATGAGTTTGTCACTCTTAAAAATGATCGTCCACGCAAAATCACCCCCGCGCCGTATGTCATGAAGGTTCTGGCAAACCGCAGAAAAAAGCAGCTCGAAGCACGGTTACGAGCGGGAGAACTCTGGGAGGATAGCAACCTTGTATTCACCAATGAAACAGGCAGACATTTAGCACGGCAGACGGTGTATAAGCAATTCAAGAATCTGGTTGCAGAAATCGGAATGCCTAGTGCACGTTTTCATGATCTTCGCCATTCGTATGCCGTTGCTGCTTTGCAGTCTGGAGATAATGTAAAGACCGTGCAGCAAAATCTAGGACACCACACGGCAGCGTTTACGCTCGATGTTTACGGTCATGTAACGGAGAGTATGCGCAAGGAAAGTGCCGACCGTATGGAAGCCTTTATAAATGGCGTTTCAAATCTATAAATGGTAAAATAAATGGTACAAGTAAAACCGCCTGTACCACATGAGAACTTTTATGGGGATAACTGCGCCTAAAAACAAAAAAACGCCCTGTAATCAATCCGATTACAGGGTTTTCTTATGGTCGAGGTGACAGGATTTGAACCTGCGGCCTCTTCGTCCCGAACGAAGCGCTCTACCAAGCTGAGCCACACCTCGATACATTCATCTGCTCAACGAAATTTATTATATCAAAGGAAATACTTTCTGTCAACAGTTTTTGATAAAAATATGCGGAATTTAAAAATAACATTTGGGGGAATGCACCGCAGGCGGCACGGCGGTATAGTATGGAGTATTCTATGTAGAGGAGGTATGCAGAATATGGATATCAATGCGGAGGAGATGCAGATGATGATGGCGCAAATGCATGCACAAACATATTCCTATGAGATGCAATTGGCGCAATATTTTCAAAAAATCAGCGAAATTTATACATCTATGGCACAAAGTGAACGAAAAATGTATCAGATGTATTTGGGCAAAAATGGAGTTCGCCCTAGAATGCATCAGACAAAAATGCCGCCGATGCTGCCGGATATGATGCCATAATACCGCTATTAGGTACGTTTTTCATGGGATATGCATACGATGAGAGAAAGAGGAGATGATAAAATGCCAAATATGTCACCCAACCAATATCCAGTAGCACATTCGGGGGAAATGCAAGCTGCGACACCGCTGTTGCCAGTGCCCTGGATGGACCATATGCTGCAAAATAATCCATTGGGAGAAATGCAGGATATGGTAGAAAATCAAGAAGATATGGATATTTCTGAAGAAAATATGCAAGAGATGTTTCCAGAGCTATATCCGCAGCTCAAGCCGCACATAGAACATATTGCGCAGCTGCTTCAAAATCAAGAGTTGACCGATAGTCAGATTGATGCCATTGTAGAAGAAATTTTGAAAAACAGCAGCATGCCAAATGCCGTAGAACCCTTACAGGAACCTATGGAAACCACCATTGCAACACAGCCAAATCATTGGAGAAATTATCAGCCCCATCCTTATCCAAACCCGTATTATCGGCGCAGAAGGTATCCAAGATATTATTATGATTTATCCTTACAGGATTTGGTGCGTATTATGCTGCTGCAGGAGTTGTGGCGGTATTGATAGATTGAAAAATCAATGTGCCCAGTTGCAGAAAATTTTTCATGTCTATGCTCGTGGTATAAAAAGTTTGTGCGAAGATTAAGAAAATAAAAGCGCTGCTTTGATACAGTAGACCACCTGTACTGCCAACTGTCGTTGGATCTACAAACGCAGAGAGCAGTACGGATGGTTGTTTCACAGCAACAGGAGGTTCGGCAGAAGATTCATCGGCTGGCAATCGGACGGTTTCCCCAGAGATGGCCTTTTCCTTGTAGATGATAATGATTGGAGTGCAGATGCTATTGGGCTGAGGCAGCATGCTGCGTAAGCTGGATGGAGAATCAGCATAAATATTCGATAGCGTTGAACCGATACAAGGTGATGTAGGGCAGCCATAGCGTTTATGGGGGTTCTATATCATCTTGATGTATTCTTGGCTTTGCCATGCTATCATAAAATACAGATGATTGTGAATTGATTGAAAATCAGTGACTGTCATTATGACGAATCATGAAACTCAAATGACCACTTAAGAACGCAGGGGTGCGAAAAAAAGGCTAAAACGTAATTTTTGAAGTCGGTTACAAAAAAGTTTAAAGATTTTTTTGAAAAACTTTTAAAAAAGTGTTGACTTAGGGCGATATATGCTATATAATAAATCTTGTCGCTAGGGAATGAGCGAAACGAACAAAAGAAAATGCTGGTGTAGCTCAGTTGGTAGAGCAGCTGATTTGTAATCAGCAGGTCGGGGGTTCAAGTCCGTCCACCAGCTCCATTCCAAGCGATTTAATATGGGAGGTTTCCCGAGTGGCCAAAGGGGACAGACTGTAAATCTGTTGTCTATGACTTCGATGGTTCGAATCCATCACCTCCCACCATAATATCACAAAAAACTCAAATGAAAGATTTTGGGTTTTTTGATATATCAGTTTGTATTATAACTGATAAGAAAGATGACTTCCTCCTTTTATAAAAATGAAAGCTAGACGATACAGGATGCATCGTCTAGCTATGCATCAGTTATAAATTGGTTCAAGGGCCTTTGTTCCCTTGTGACTCCAGACCGATAGTTCATTAGACTATCCTCCAACGCCCGTTCTATACCAACGTTTCGCACATACACGGTTTTAAAAGAGTTTCAGTTGTGAATGTGAGCGTTAATAACAGGTCTGTGTTCCTGGCCTCCTCAGCCGGCTGCCCCCCATTTAAGGGTTTTTCTTGGTGTGCAGGGGTATCATTATCAGAATCACTATTGTCATCGCAAAGCATCAGTATTGATGTTTTCAGCCGAAAAAACGCTCGTCGCATATTGCGAGTCGTGGCGAAAGTTCTCTGGTGTTCGCTAATAATAGCAACCCTGTTACGTAATCTGGAGTGTTATATTATTTTGTCAAGGTGCCGTAAATCTCTCAACTTCCCGCTAACAGAGGGGGCGCTCCGACAAAATTTAATATGTTCATCGGTTCGCCCGTTGAGAGGTCGTGTATGTGTTTGCTGCGCATACACGATTTTTTATTTGCACAGCCGAATCTTGCAGGAAACGGCAGTCTATGAGAGGGCGTTTTTTTGTACCTCTCAATATGTATATTATGCTACAAAATGCCAAGAAAAGCAATATATTCGGTTAATTCAAAGGAAAATATTTCTTTTGTTTTCGTTGCTCGTTTATAGAATCTGCTATGATTCGCTGATGAGCCGCTCTAGGCGGTCAACGCTGCTTTCATCATTAAAGGTGTATTTGACTTCATACACCGTCGGTTTATTTTCATAATGCTGTACAACAGCAACAGCTGCGAGGTTAAGCAGGGATGCCAATAGGATAACAATGCCTGCGAAGACTGTTAACAGAAGGATTTTCTGCCAACTGATTCCAAACACATCCTCTAGAAGATTACTGTAGCCACTGCTGATTTTCCCATATTCATCATATTTGCTCTGGACATCTGCAATTGCCGTTTCGCTGACCTCAATTTCACTCATGATTTGCAGAGCCCCACGAAGCTTCTTGCGAGTGGTGTCTATCTGCTGTTTCTGCTCTATGGTTTGGACTAATGGCGTGTTATGTAAATGCTGGCGGAGTATTTCTCGTTTGATTATCATTTCTATTCTCCTTCCTATGTTTTCTTCTGTGATTTCATTATATATCTAACGTTAGATTTTTTCAATTAACAACTTCAACTGTCTTGCGTTAGATTTTTGGCGTCTTTTTTCTTGCGTTAGATTTCCTGAGCTGATATTATATTATTAGGTGGTGATATAATGGCAGGGACTACAGACTATAAACGTGAATGGAATGAGAAAAATCTTGATCGGCTCTACATAACAGTTAAAAAAGGAAAAAAGGATTTGATAATAGCTTATGCTAAAACCCATGGCTTTCGATCTTATAATGACTATATCAACGATTTGATCGAAAAAGATATGCAAAAATGAAAATAAGCAGGTGCTATCTTAATCGACAGCACCTGCTTTTTCCTTTTGTATGAAGTTTAGATAGCTTTATATTCTATAATTTGAATATTCGACTTATTTTTTGAAATATTGACATTTATTTGTGATTGATATATGATAAAAGCAATCTGTTTCTTTTATATCGGCGTGTGCTGTTGATAACAGAGTGGATTAACAACAGGGTTTAGCAAAATGCGCAATTAGTTCTATGTGCAAATTCGTGATTTCACAGAAGCTGGATGCAATTTACAGCAAAGCATATGCGGCCATGGAGAAGCTAAAGTCTACTACAGAAATCGGTGATGCTACGATGGAGTTTATGGGTAATTTTTCCTATAAATATTATAAAAGTAACGTCGCAATTGACAGAGGAAGCTTATATGTATAATAAAATACAGGAGAAAGCAGCAAAATCTAAAAGCACTCATGATATATTTGTAAACAATGTATATGAGAATAGCCTTTCAGATGATTTTCGCGTAACTCATCGAAATAACAGTCCTGCTGTTACACAACTGCGCCAAATGCAACGAAATGACCAAGCATCTAAGACCCCAATCTGGTCAAAACCAAATACTACAGGTATTCCAACTCAAATAAAGCAGGAGTTTGAGCAGAAATCTGGTTTTGCCTTTGACGATGTAAATGTGCACTATAATTCCGATAAACCAGAACAAGTGCAGGCACTTGCCTTTACACAAGGTTCAGAAGTGCATATTGCTCCAGGGCAGGAAAAACATCTGCGGCATGAACTAGGGCATGTAGTGCAACAGAAGCAGGGGATAGTAAAGCCATGTATACGCATAGGGGACTATCAAATTAACGATGAAAAACATTTAGAGCAGGAGGCGGAATGGAATAATTTACAACCTCATTCTCCCATATACCAGAGTCCATCTATGGTGGGTAAAAGAATAGATGTTATCCAGTGCTTTAAAGTGCATGAAGATATGCCTTATATACCACCACATCTAAGAACAGGGCCCAAAAGAGACCCTGATGTTCTGTGGGATTCAGATTGGACAGATGAAACTAAGAAGGAAAAAATAAAGAGTCTTGATTCGAAACAAATGGATAGTGTATTTTTAAAAATAAGGGGCTTAATTTCCGCTGAACCTACTGCTCTATCCGAAATTGAAAAAATAGTTAAGTTATATAACAAAACAAATAATTCTCTGCCACAATCGAAAACGATGGATGATGCCCCATCAACACTTGCGTTCTCTTCATCTTCGCCCATCAAAGATGCTATGGAAGCTATAAGCAAAGATAAAGGGTTTGATGTTTGTTGCTCAGAAGAATTGTCTGTATTTCTTGAGGATACTATGGAAGGACTTCGCACTCAGTATATCGGTACGCGAGTCAACATGGGTATCAATGTTTATCAACATATTTTAGAAGGCAGAGAAACGCGCTGGGGAAAGGAAAAATATATTCCGGATGCTGAAGTAGGCGATAGGGCTATACATGGAGAACAAGCGAGGGATAATGCTGAAAAATTGACAAAAAAGCATGTCTATTTGCTTTGCCCGATAGAAGGCGGAAACATGCTAACAGGAAATGACTTTGTTATTATAGGCAAGGACTCTCTGTATGCAACTATGGGTTTATATAAGGTAGACGAAGGAATAGCAAAGGCTATGATTGGTGACGATTATGGTATTAAATCGGAAAAAGTATATCCTATAGAGCAACCTGGGGAATATCATCTTGATATGGCCATGACATTGGTAAAAAACGATACTATTTTAATTAAGACACCACCCGATGACAAGCATTTGATTAATCAGACAATAAAGGATTTGCAATCGTTTGGTTTTACAATAGTTCAAGATGATGGAAAAGCAATAGGTCCTACATTTAATTTTTTGAATGGCGAATTTGTTAAATCAAAAGACCAAAAAATCTATTACCTTACAAATGAACCAGACATAAGCAACAAAGACTCAGAGCAAACAAAGGGATCCTTCAAGGAATTTTTCAAAAGTAAATTCCCCACCATTCAGGATGTCCTTTTTGTTCCCAATGCCCTATCTTTACAAGATAAGGGAGGTTTGGGTTGTAGAGTAAAAGGCATACCGGAACAAACAATACCGGAACATATAATACAATAGGCTGATGTAAGGATATCAATTGTTTTGCGTAATCCTTGTTTAAACGATGCTTTCATCCACAGCCTATGTTTATTGGTAAGCGTCAAACGGCAAAATGAAAAGCCTATTGCAACCAGGTTAGGGCTTGTTTGTAAAATAAAAGTTGCCTAAATGCAGAAAATTCAGTAGACTGAACGTATGAGAAGATATGAATTGACAAATGAAGCATGGAAACGAATAGAACCACTGCTTCCACCAGAGAAGACAGGGCAAAAGGGTCGTCCCCGAAAGGGTAATCGAACGATGCTGAACGGGATGCTGTGGATTGCCCACAGCGGTTGCCAGTGGCGTGAACTGCCGGAATATTACGGGAAGTGGCAGGGAGTCTATACCCGTTTCCGCAAGTGGCGTGATGACAGAACTTTGGAAAATGTTTTCCTCGCACTCAGTAGTGATGCGGATATAAAAAATCTCAGCATAGATTCTACCTCTATTAAAGTGCATGCAAGTGCCAACGGAGGCGTAAAAAGGGGCAGTCAAAGGCGGTAGGTCGTTCTCGTGGAGGCCTAAATACGAAACTTCACGCCATCGTGGATGGACTGGGAAACCCCATCTCATTTCTTCTTTCTCTCGGAAACGATCATGACTCTGTTCATGCAGTCACATTGTTGTCTAAAGTTCCTCTCAAAGGGAGCAATGTGCTGGGTGACAGAGCTTACGGTGCCAAAAAAATTAGAAATCACATTACAGAGTGTGGTGCTAGCTATACAATTCCTCCCCAGTCTAACGTATCCGATCCCTGGTTTTGCGACTGGTGGCTGTACAAAGAACGTCATTTGGTTGAATGCTTCTTTCAAAAACTGAAGTGGTTTCGCAGAATTTCTACCAGATATGACAAACTGGACTCTTCTTTTCTGGCATTCGTTTATCTGGCATCCATCGCTATTTTGGTGAAATAGTACAGTCTTTCATATTTTACAAACAACCCCTAACTAATAAGTTAACAAAGTGTTGATGCAAAGATTTTGATTGAATATTTTAGGATGTTCACATCAGCTTTGAACTACCGCATATGCAATCTTTTATCAGAATTTAAACTAGATGATGATATTTTGATATTTGTTTCAGAGAAGATGATTTGTACTTAAAATCAATTTGTAAGGAGAATAACAATGCATGCTCAAAAGGCATTTTAGGAATGCTCGGGAAAAGGTAAAATTGAAGTTCCTCTTGATGAAAAAATTCGAGATTTAGCAATGGAAAAGTCAGGATATCAGTGGGTTGATTGACCAAAATGCAAGTGACCTATATACCAAATTTGACATAATAGTCAGTGGTTATTCCATGAAATATAAAAACGCTATGAACACTATGGGGCGCTCGGAGTATCCTCTAATTTCCCATTTTGTTTATGACATATGCCGGTGTGTGGTTGACAAATTAACAGTGTCCCATAGAAAGACAAGCCATGATGTTCAGCTGAACATCATGGCTAATGGATTGGCATTAACGGCGGCTTGTAGCTGTCCGTCATCGACGTGCGTATAGATTTCGGTTGTGGCAATGCTTTCATGCCCAAGAATCTGTTGCAGAGATCGAATGTCTACATGCCCGTATTTGTACATAAGAGTGGCAGCCGTATGACGCAGCTTGTGCGTAGATAAACCATCTGGGTTAATGCCTGCAGCAAGGATGTGCTTTTTCACAACATTTTGAATGGCACGAGTTGTAAGCCGTCTATGGTTACGAGAAATGAATAGCGTATCCGTATCCACCACCATCGTGTTGCGACAGCATAGCCACTGCGCCAATGCCTGCTTCACAGCTGGTGTTAAATAAATTTTGCGTTCTTTATTCCCTTTGCCAATAACCGATAAAACATCGGTATTTACCTGACCTATGTTCAATGCTGCCAATTCGGACAGGCGCAAAGCGCAGTTTAAGAAGATAGTAATAATGCAATTATCTCGTGTGGAGCTAGAACCGGCTTCTATTAACAGTCGAACCGACTCTTCAAGAGTAAGACATCTGACGATGCGTTTAGGTTGTTTGGGCGTTTCCAGCTCTTCAGCGATATTATTGTCGATTAGGTGAGCCTTGGTTTTCAGATACTTCCAGAACTGACGGATAGAGACGATTTTTCGTGCACGAGTACCAGGCGATGCATGTAGGGTATCTTGGCAATAAGCCAGAAATGCATACATATCTCCAAGTTGGATAGAGAGAATAAACTCAATATTTGCAAAGCGGAAGTCTAGGTGTTCTATGTCCCTGTAGTTTGCGACATATCGGAAGAATTGCAAAAGATCCAGCCGATACTCTAATATGGTGTTATCACTACGACACTTAATCGTCATCAGATATGCAAGATATGGGCGTGCCCTATATGGCAATTGAAGATTATTATAAAAATAATAAGAAAATAGCGAAAACTTTAAAGAGCAATTTTGATACCGAAAAGGAAAAGCACTATCCTCAAAAATCAGATAAAACCAAAGATAAGCAAAAAGCACAACTCTCTACGAGCATGGAAGCGGTAAAACTTTTTTCGGTGGGAGAAATGCTGCGAATTCAAAACACATCATCTTCTACAACTTCCAGTTTCACGCCGGAAAAATTTTGGACAAGCCTTTTTCGTATGATAGCATTGCAAATGCCGATGTGAATTTGAATTCTGGAGAGTTTACCTATCAAGAAACAGATTTGAGTATCCCAGGAATTAATGGACTGGATTTAAATTTCACTCGATTGTATCGTTCCGATGATTCTCAGGTTATTCAACCTCGATCAGCTTTTTCCAGATCAAGTACTGCTCCAGCATATGCAGTTGGATATAAGCCATATTTATGCAATGGACATGGAAGAATTATTGAAGAAATAACAAATTTGTCACAATATACGTATTATGATGGGACAGGTTTTGAGAGTCTTTTTACGGAAGAGTTCGTGAACGGTTATTTGGCATTTCCGCTATATCAATATGAAAATTTATTTGTATATACGTTTTGTCCTTCAGCGTACTATGAAGCGGCAGCGTTTAAAAGTTCTCTTACACCCGTGCTTACGGGTGGTCTTAATGCGTCTGGTAATGCAGTATGTGTTGGATTTTATCCTGTTCTTATTGGAATATCTCCAAACTTTGAAAACTATTGTGAAAACTACTCTTACGAAAGTGATAAGTTTGAAACATTGTAATTTGCGCATCAATCCGAAAAAGGGCGCACGAAAGCAAGCCGTCCGAAGGCGGTCAAAAAAATTAAACACAAATTATTGTGATGGAGGCTGAACGAGATATCCTTGCCGCTGTAAGATAAAAACAGCCTGTTCAACAGAAACTTCCCGATGCGCTGGAGGGCTATCACCTTTTCGGTAAAGTTCCGGATTGTAGGGTTCATTCTTTTTCAGAATGTTGTAGATGGCGGTCAGCAGCATTCTGGCGATGGCAATGATGGCTTTCTTGTGCCCCCGCCGTTTCTTTAAGGAAAGGTAGCGGCTTCTGGATTCTGCTTAGCACGGATGGCACAAAGTGCGCATTGTACCAGTAATGGTTTGATGTAAGCCCCTGCACGGCTGATTCTGGTGGTTTTCTTCTTTCCAGCACTCTCATTGTTCTGCGGTGTAAGTCCAGCCCAAGAGCATAGATGCTTTGAGGAGGGAAACACAGACATATCCACGCCAATTTCCGCAACCACAGCAACTGCGGCAAAGGACTGGATACCTGGCACCGTTACAACAAGGTTTAACTGGGGCAAATATTTCTCGGCAGTCGAAAGAATCAGAGACTCCAAATTCAGCTTGCATAATGCAAGGCTATCCATGTGAGAACGGATGATGCGGAGCTTTTCAGCCTGTTCAGCACACATCTCTCCGTTTACAGCGGCAAGGACTTGCTCGTTGGTGGCTTTCATGCCTTTTGTTCGAAATTCGGAAACATCGGAGATTTTTTCACTGGGATTCTCCAAAATTCTACTGATGATAGCAGAAGATGCTTTCCCAAACACATCAGAGAACACATCATCTAGCTTGAAGTTAGAAACGGTGAGACAATTTAGTGCACGGTTTTTCTCGCCGGTGGTAAAATTGGTCAATTTCCAGCGATAGCGAACCAAATCACGAAGCTGGCGGATGTCGGCAGGCGGGATAAAGCTACCGGAAATCAAATCGTGTTTGAAGATGTCGGCAATCCACTTAGCATCCTTTTTGTCGGTTTTCTTGCCACGGATTGCCTTCACGTACTTCGGGTGAGCAAGAACGATTTTGCAACTGGATTCCAGGATGTTGTAAATGGGAATCCAATACTTCCCTGTGGATTCCATACACACATCGTTGCAGTTGTTCTCGCTTAACCATTCAGCACATCGGCGCAGGTCTCCGGTAAAGGTAGAAAATCGCTTGCTTTTGTAACTGGTAATGCCTTTGCTGTCAGTGCTTGCAATACAAGCTACAAAGAAAGATTTGTGAACATCCATCCCACAGCAAATTGGATAAACAATTTTGAGCATAGCACATCCCCTCAAAACAGTGATTCGAGGGAACAGGCAGGGACTGGACGCTCACTGAAAGATTGAAGTAGTCCGTCTCTCCAA
The DNA here is from genome assembly GCA_963663775.1 of Intestinibacillus sp. Classification (GTDB taxonomy): domain Bacteria; phylum Bacillota; class Clostridia; order Oscillospirales; family Butyricicoccaceae. Next base: position 1,733,282 of record OY760624.1, read on the forward strand.
AGATAAGTTTACAGGGTGCAATGCCCTACTCATTTGTGCTTGAAAGAGCGTCCGGCACACATAATTATACGGTCAGCTGACAGGCTGTGCCCACTCACCTCCACGTGCTCTGTAGTGTGCCTGCTTCCTCAAGTACAGTTTAACAAATTTTCGATTGCTACGCTCTGCCAATTGGGTTTCATATCCCTTTTGTGCCTTGTAGCGTAGCGGAAAGGTATGGTCATAATTATGATAAAACGGAATACGGCATGGGGAACGGATGGAGTCTTGGCTTTTCCTCAATTGAGTCCTATACGGTAAATGAATACTATTACACAGAGGGAAGACAACGACTTATCACTTCTAACGGAAATCAATACTCCATAGAATTTACGTCAGATACAACGGATTCCAACTTAGAAAATTATAAGCTCAAGGACATGCGGTTAGAAAACAACGGAAATGGCTATTCTGGTGCAAGCTATACACTGTTTCATGCCGATGGCAAGAAAGAATATTTCGATGCAAACGGCAGAAATATTGCTATTGTTGATAAGTACGGAAACGTTATTACCATAAATTATACATTGACAAACAATAGGGTTTCAAAAATCCAGATTACTGATACATTAGGACACCTTATCGTATACCAAAATCTAAACTTAAATTCTAGTGTCACACTTACTGAAAACAAAAAGTCTTATAACGAGGAATGGACACTGACACTGGACGGCAGTCTTATTAAAAGCTATTATATTTACAACGCTACACTCAGTGGTTTTTCCTATAGTCAGTTGCAGCAAGTAAAAAACGAAAATAACGAATTTAACCAATATTCGTACGGACATGGAAAATACGCGTTCAACTGTTTTGTTCCGTCGGCATCGACAAACGATGCATACAATATGTATGTTTTCATGCAAACCGTTACCTATGCAAATGGCAGAAAAATTTTCGTCAGCCCAGCAAAGCTGTTACGTCGTCTCGGCTATACTGGATACGAAAGCTATGCGCGGACGGGTACAATTAATGAATATTATCCGTCCGACCCAAAGGATTATAGCGAATATAAGCGATACTCTTATGGTGATTATACTCGTTTAAATACAGAACCAGGAGATTCTATTTGGTATGACAGCTATGACTATTCAACAGCTGTTACTGCGTATCGTTTTAAAAATTTCGATGGTGACCTTGGCTCTTGGCAACAACAGAAGACGGAATATAAATTTAATGCAGAGTGCTTAAAAACGACAGAAAGTGTATATAATACGGAAACACATCAGGATGATTTAATGCTGACTCTGGATGATTTGCCTGACCCTACTTGGGTGTTGTCACAACAGACACAATATGCCTACGATGACCATGATTTGCCGACGAATATCACAGCAACGGAGTATACATCAGCTGGAACAATAGGAATGACAACAAACGCCCTCTATACCTATGATAGCAAAGGCAATCGCTTGACGCAGTCTGTTCCAAATAATAACGGCGGTACTTATCAAACGACGTACACGTATGATGATATATATAATATGCCTCTTACGGTGTCCTATAATCAAGATGCATCTAAGCCAATTTTGCTTACAAACACCTTGACATCAGACGGTAAAAGTATTGCTAATACAGTGATAACGGCAACTTCCGAGCAAAAAGCCCGTACTGACTATACTTACAATAGCAAGGGACAGGTGGTCGATGAAAAAGACTATTCCGACGCTTCAAATTACGTGGAAAAGCAGTATGCTTATGGCACAGATGTGACACCGCAGGCACAGATAACAGAAGCCAAAGTTCTGGGCGTAAAGGACACAGACGGTACGCTGGTGACAGGTACCACAGGCTATGATGCAGGCATATTGGTGACCAAAAATTCCTATGATACCCGTGGAAGAGTGGTCACGCAGTCAGATGCAAGCGGCAATGAAAGCATGATTGGATATGACCTTTCTGGCAGAATCATTAGCGTTACAAATCCGGATGATTCTAGAAATTCTTATGTCTACGATTTGACACAAGATGGTTATGATACGGTTACCTATACCAATGAGCTGGGTACGCCAATCAAATATACCTATGACAAGTTCGGCAACGAGATTTCCACATATGATGTCACTGCTGGAAAAACGCTAACTTCTAAGCGTTATGACTCCTTTAACCGTCTTATTGAACAAATTTCTTATAGCAGCAATGGTGAAAATACCACCACGTATTATTATTACGATGCGGATAATCGCATCATCGAGAAGGGTACCCAAAATGCATCTGGAACCATTACTTCGAAAGAGACATACAGCTATACCTACACGGGTGGACTGCTGAAGACCACTAAAACCGTACTTGGAGACAGTAATGCGTCATCAGTGGTCACCACCAGTTATACGAACAATTTGGACAATGTCGTAAAAACCGGACGCATTCTAAATGGCACCGAATATTATGACACTTATACGTATGACAATGTAGGCAACAAAATCAGTGAAAAAACAGCAATTGCTTATGCGGAGTATCCAAGCGTGTCCTACACCACAAAATGGGAGTATGATTATGCAGGCAACGCGGTTAAGACAACAAATGTGTATGGTGACTATAGCACACAACAGTATGATTGGTTGGGTCGTCTCACCAGTGCAGCGGACTATGTATCTAACAGCCAGGCAACACCCTATTATTCGACATACAATTATGATGCTATGAACAGACTACTGCAGGAAAGCACACCATTTGAAAAAAGCGGTACGACCATCTATGAGGCTGTTAAAACGTATGCGTATGACAACAGCAATAACTTAATTGCCAGCACAGTTGCTACAAACAAGCCTGGGGAAAATGCAGCAGAAAGTACTACATACTACAGCTATAACAATCGCAATCAGATGACTGGCACACAGATTGGCAGCGATTATACGGCTTATACCTATGATAGTGTGGGAAATCCGCTGACAATTACCACGGCAAATGGTGCTGCTGTGACCGAATATGCCTATGATCATATGGGTCGACCGATTGCACTGACCGATGCGCTGGGACAGGAAGAAACCTATACCTATGACCAGAATGGAAATCTCCTCACCAAGACCGATCGCAATGGTAACGTAACCGCCTATACATATGATGATTTGGGACGTCCAGTGACTGTTTCCGTAACATCTCCAGACGGCACATTGCTCAATGCACAGTCTACCGCCTATACCCTCACAGGACAAGTGCAGAGCGAACAGAATGATACAGATACCATCACGCGCAGCTATGATGCATTGGGACGCATGACACAAGAGATAGAAAATGGAACTACCGTGAAAAACTATGCCTATAACCTTGCCAATCTGCGCACAGCATATACGCTCACGGTATCTGGTACACAGGAATTGAGCACTGCTTACACGTATGATGAGTTGAATCGGTTACTGACCGTACTGGAAGATGGGGTGCAAACAGCCAGCTATGCCTATGACAAAAATGGCAATCGCAGTTCCATGACCAATGCCAATGGTACGACCGTTGCTTATACCTATAATCCAGCAAACCTGGTCACGTCTTTGCAGAATAAAAAAGGAACTTCGATTCTCTCTAGTTACAATTATACGTATTATTTGGATGGCAATCAGGCAAATAAGGCAGATAATACTGGACGCATTACAAACTATTCCTATGATACATTGCGCCGTATGACGCAGGAGGCAGAAAGCGGTTCGACGGATGCCATCACCAAGGACTACACCTTTGATGCCGCAAGCAATCGTGCAACGATGACGGTCAGCGGTGCGGACAGCTATACCACAAGCTACACTTATGACCTAAATAACCGCTTGCTGAAGGAACTCAAAGATGCTGACAGCACTGCACAGGAGACACAGTATTTTTATGATCCGAACGGAAACACCATCGCAAAAAACACGGAAACGCTCAGTGCTTCCAGCGGGGATGAAGCAGTATCGCTTGTGCAGAACAGTGATGGTGCGGAATTGTACACTTATGATGGCTTCAATCGCCTGACGCAGGTGGAAAATGGAAACGGAATAAGCACCTATGATTATCGTCCCGATGGTTTGCGAAACAGCAAGACGGTAAACGGTGTCACGACTACGCATATTTGGGACGGACAGGATATGTCTGCTGAGTTGGACAACAGTGGGGCGCTTCTGCGGAAATATATCCGCGGCACCAGTCTAGTTGCTAGCGAAGATGCGGCGGGAACACGCCAATATGACCTGTACAATGCCCATGGTGACGTGGTACAATTAACGGATAGCACGGGTGGTGTAACGAAATCCTATGCATATGATGCCTTCGGCAACGAGAAAAATCCGGATTCCAACGATACGAACCCCTTCCGCTATTGCGGGGAGTATTTTGATCAGGAAACAGGAGATGTGTATCTCAGAGCACGGTATTATGAGCCTGAAAGTGGGCGGTTTACGCAACAGGATACTATTAGAAGCCAAAAAGTTCAATTACCGAATCAACAGCAGACGGATGATCCGCTTAGTTTAAATCTCTATACATATTGCTATAATAATCCCATTATGTATTTCGATAGCACCGGAAATCAACCGGAATGGTCTGCATCAATAAATGCAAAAACAAGAGAAACCGATGCATACACATCATTTCTTGCATCAACACAAAAAGGTGACCTACAGGACTTTTATGATTATTGGGGCTTTTTTAGGGATTCAAACGGCGTCTATCATTCGCAGAAATATTCATGGCAAAGTCGGGATCTTGTAGGTTATTGTGATGAGTATGATCAGGTATTTGATTTGGTTTCGGATATGCAAACCGTGAGTTATACATTTTCCACGTATAATCAAGATTTTGTATTATGGTGTTGGAAAGGAGATTATTATAATCTTGGAGCAGGTGCTGAAGCTGGTATTTATTATGGAGGAGGGCCTAAATGGAAGACGGGAACGGAATTTTGCATGCCCATGAAATTATCGGTATTTTATAAAGGGCCAGGAAAAAAAGTGCAGCAAATTGTTGACTGGAATCCAGATGACACACAGTGGTGGATAACAGGATTTAATCCCTATTATCAAAATGTACAAGCAAGTCAGCTAACGGCCTATGCAACAATAGATTTTTCGGATCATTCAGCGCTATGGGATGCGTTTTACGAAAAATTTGGATATCGAAAGGATTGGAACTTTAATGAAGAAGAACAGCGTGCGACCATTAAATGGTAAGTCCGAGGAGATGGCAAAAGTGAATAGGGGCGAACTATGTATACTAAAAAATTACTAACCATTATAATCTCAATCACTCTTTTTATGGGATTGACTTCGTGCAAATCGTTTCGTTATGAGGTAATGAATACAGATTATGATGCAGTTGGAGAAGCACGTTTTCAACAAATCATGGATGCATTAAGTAATACGAACAATGAAACTCTTAAAAGTTTATTCTCGCCCAATGCCTTAAAGGAAGCAACCGACATTGATGGCGGGATAGAGTATCTAATGAATTTTTATAAAGGTGAAATGATCTCGCAAGATGGCTCAACCGATCTTTCGGCTACAAATGAGTATGGGGCCAAGACAGTAGACTTGATCTCTTATTATACAGTGACTACTGATGAAGATACATATACTGTGTTTTTCATTGATAAGGTGACTGATACCGAAAATCCTGATAATGTTGGGCTTTATATGCTGCAAATCATCAAGGAAGCAGACCGAGATAAATATTTCGACTGGGGAGGAGATAAAACTAGATGTGCGGGCATATATCGTCCTACAGAAGCAGAAACGGAATCAATTACTGAACCTACTAACTAATCTTGAATTCTATTCTGAATCAAGAAACGAAGCCGTATCGATTTTTTTATTCGGTACGGCTTTTCCTCGAGTGGGTCTTTAATGAAAGCACAAGTATGCGAAAAGCTACTTTTGACTTTCAGATGGGAAATAGAAAATATATTTTATGGGCATGGAAAGGAGATTATATAAACTTAGGAGCAGGAGCTGAACTTGGCATCTATTCAAACATGTCGAGTATTGCCGGAAAAAAGGTGACTTGTCCGTTTGCCAGCCAGTGGTTAGTGGATACAAAGCTTGCTATGAAAATGTCGATGAAACTTATAGATAGCGAAGGTAATACCATTATTGATTATAGCCCAAGCGAAAAGCAGTGGTGGATTACGGGCTTTAATTCGAATGTCAAAAATGTTTTTGCAGGAAGCTTTGATCAAGATTATGCAGATACCCTGACTGCTATCTACACAGTAACATTTAATAACGAATATATGTACCAAGCTTTTTATGACAAATTTGGAGATAAGGATAGTAATTATTATAATTCGAACTGGACATTTAATCCGAAAACGATTACTGGAACATTAAAATTTTAGGGATAGGAATAACATCTATGAGGAAAAGAATTGTTTTACTACTGCTTATACTAATCAGTTCACTTTTGTTTAGCTCGTGCGGTAGAAATGGAGGCATGTTTATGAGTGACCAAGATAGAGCCGAGGCAAGAATAGACCAAATATTCTCAGCGATTAAGGAAAAAGATAACGAAGCATTAAAATCATTGTTTTCAAAAAAAGTGCTAGACGAAGCGGATGATTTTGATGGTGAAGTGGATGTATTGTTTGATTTTATGCAAGGTGACATTGTCTCTTTGGAATGGGATGGCTCGTCGCCATCTGAGGCATCAATGGGCGGTGGAAAACAGACCCTGATGATTCAATTTGGTTTTACTATAAAAACGAATCAAGAAAATTATCATTTTTTCGTCATTGATTATAACGAAGACACCAAGAATCCTGACAATCAAGGAGTGTATATGTTGGAATTAATAGAAAATTACGGAGAAAGAGAATTGGAGACATGGCAGGATAGAATGCGCCCTGGGATATACATACATTAATCAAATAAGTAAATCCAATGAGCAGCCGTCTTGGGGAAAGCCAAACCCAAGACGGCTGCTCCAATACTATACCATCAACGCCTGTGTGAAGTCGTGATGTTCTGATTGCCAGTTAAAATATGGAAATCACATTACAGTATCCCCTGTCCAATGCCAATGGCAACATGGTATAATTAACCAATGGCGTATGATGTGATAAAATCGCTGTGCAGAAGACACAAGTGCTTTCTAGTGCGCTGAAAAGTATTTGATCCCTAATTTGGTGCTTGTACTTGATGTGCATATTATCCATATTGCAGAAGCGACAGCCGATGAATTAAAACATCACAATATTACAAGGGTCGCGCTGCTGGGAACGAAGTATACTATGACACAAGATTTTTATAAAGAAAAGCTGACAAATGCAGGGATCACAGTTCTTATCCCCGACGAACATGAAATCGAGACGGTAAATGATATTATTTATCATGAATTATGTTTAGGCATTATTTCGGAAGCATCGAGACGAAAGTATCAATCCATTATTGATAATCTTGCAAAGCGTGGCGCTCAGGGGGTACTCCTCGGCTGCACGGAAATTGGACTGTTGATTCAGCAAGAGGATATTAAATTACCTGTTTTTGACACAACCAAAATTCATGCTTCAAAAGCTGCAAAATTATCCATAGACGCATAAATTCCAATTTATCAAGCAATTGAGCATCTCGTTATGTTTAACACCCAACTTACAGGAGTTTTTATGAAAATACTGATTGATGCCGATGGATGCCCTGTAGTGGATATTGCTACTCGGATGGCAAAAAAGAATTGCATCGAGTGCTTGATCCTGTGTGACACATCGCACGTTTTCGAGAAGGATGGAGCCACCACGATGACGGCTTCCAAAGGCAAGGACAGTGTTGACTTTGCATTGGTTAATAGCATTTCGCCTGGAGATATTGTGTTACGCAAGATTACGGTCTGGCCGCCATGTGTTTGTCCAGAAACGCACTAGTAATTAATCAGGATGGACTGGAGTACACGTCCGACAATATTGATGCTATGCTGTTTGCCCGCCATACCGCCCAGAAAATATGCAGCGCCGGAGGCAGATTCAAAGGACCCAAAAAGAGAACTGCAGTTCAGGATCAAAAGTTTGAATCCGAGCTTGCAAGTTTGCTAAATAGATGAACTTCCGTTGTGTTTATGACGTACAATCAAGTTTTAATGAAGCTCGACAAACCGGGATTTGGAATATCGGCATGAGCGATTTCTTTTGAATATGAGAATAAACTCCGTGTTTTAGTTTTCGTATAAAGCAGCTATATCGTGTATTCTGCGCTTCATTTTTGTGCGGATATGGAGAGGCTCTAAGCACTCGCATTGATCCCCAAAACTAAAAAGAATATTGTAGTAGTAATCGTTCTCTATGAATGGAAAACGAACAATGTAATGCTCATCGCCGCTGGGCGAAAAGTGCTCATAAGAGCAAAAATCAAGTACCCTATCCATCACAGATTTATGAATACGGATTTTAATTTCTGTTTGCATCGATTCCAAAATATCAGCGAAGTCTAAAGCCGGTTTTTGATAATCCCGCAATGTAAAAGTTTCCTCTTTCATTTGCAGGCTTGACATACGGGATAGTTTGAATAAGCGATAATCATTTCTTTTATAGCAATACCCTTGTAAATACCAATGACTGCTTTTCAATATAAGCTGATACGGCTCGGCTGTTCGTGAGGTTTTATTCCCGTAGCGGTCTGCATATTCAAACGAAAGCAGCCGGCTTTCCTGCAATGTTGTTTTGATAATTTCTAAATATGGTTGTATGTTTCTGTTCCCCATCCACGGACTTAAATCTATACATATTTGATTTGCTTTGAGTTCAATGTCTTTTGCTCTGTCGGCTGGGATAAAGCTCTTGACTTTTGCAAGTGCGTTTACCAGTTCATCACCTCGCAGCACGTTTGAAAGGCCGGAAAGTCCTATCAAGATAGCAGAAAGGTCGGAAGTCGAAAAAACTTTTTTATCAATTTTGTATTTCTGCATGATTTCAAAGCCGCCGCCCACTCCCGATGCCCCGCGGACAGGAATGCCCGCCATGTTGATTGTGTCTATGTCACGGTAGATTGTGCGGGGCGAAACCTCAAACATATCAGCGAGCTCCTGTGCGCCGATCCTCTCTTTATCAAGGAGTATCATAATAATACTGACAAGCCTGTCTACTTTCATCTGACAGCCGCCTTTCCAATAATCTTTTCATCATTTCCTATTGTTGCCACAATGCTGTCAACAATTATATAGTACAATAAGGACGCAGACAAATCAATATAACAATGAAAGTGGAGGAAATTATGTTTACAATCTATGTTTACGTCCTTGATACTTTAGCCGATTGGGAACTGGGGTATGTTACTTCGGAGCTGAATTCAGGTCGATTTTTCAAAAAGGGCGCACAGCGTGTATCGCTCAAAACAGTCAGTTATTCCAAAGAGCCAATCCATACAATGGGCGGGATGACCATCGTGCCCGATTGCTTAATAGACGATATTGTTGTGCGTGAAACAAGTATGTTGCTATTACCGGGCGCAGATACATGGAACGAACCAAAGCATGGCGTGATCATCGAAAAAGCAAGCGAGCTTCTCTCTTTAGACGCGACGGTGTGTGCGATATGCGGGGCTACCGCTGCGCTTGCGAACGTTGGACTATTGGATCAGCGTCCGCATACCAGTAATGGATCGGGATTTCTTGAAATGGTTTCTCCCCGTTATAAAGGGCAAAAATTTTATATAGACAAGCCCTCTGTAGCGGATAACAACCTAATTACTGCAGGTTGTACCGGAGGTTTGTTGTGGGCGAAGCAAATAATTGAGCTTTTGGGTGTTTTTGGGTCAAACACACTGAAAGCTTGGTATGAATATTTTAGCACCGGTGAGCCTGAACATTTCTTTGCCCTCATGCAAACTTTGCCGTCTGGGAATGAAAACTGATACGCCTTTGTCATAAACAGAACAGGGTTTAGTCCGTATGAACCTTATTGAAGTTATTAATAAAAGGCATATGCTCAATTTCGATTTGGCGAGGAGACTAAGAGCAAAGACCCGGTGTTTTGACTTTTGTAGTTAGTTTATGTGGTGCGGAACGATAAAGGGTAATCAATTGCCGATTAGCCAAATACAAAGATAAATAAGAATTTATAGAAGAGGTGCATTTATGGCATATACGATAACACAAATTACAGTAAGAACAAACAATACCGCTGAGGGCATGAAGAAAATTGAAGAAGTATGGTGCGATATAATAAGCGGAAAGTTGCCGATTCTTTTTGATAGCGAGCATAATTTTCTGAAAGGAATTTCTCCAATTTCAAGATATGATAATTATGACAGTGATGAAAACGGGGATTATGATCTTAGTATAATGGGGGTAACATCAGATTTTTTCAAGGTGATAGAAAGCAAAGTGAGCAAAGGCATGTATAAAAAATATGATGAAAGCAATAGAAATGGTGACATAAGCCTATGCACTAAAAAGGCATGGCAAAAAGTTTGGGATGAGCAACAATCTGGAGATATAACACGGGCATTTACTGCCGACTATGAGAGCAGCGTTCCTGCAGAATACACAAAAGACGGCAAAGCACACTGTTACTTATATATTGCCGTTCAATAGTTTTAACCTCATATTCTGGTACAATAAATAAGTAGTTAGCTTGTTTTATGAGCTTCACAGTTTGTTTATAAGTGAGAACGAGTATGTCACATAAATTATTCTATAAAAGGATTACTTAGAGGAGGATATACAGATGGGATATAAAGTAAGAGATTGCGTATATGCAAGATGCCGGGAAGAGGGGACAGTTCAATGTAATAGTGACTGTCCAAGATATGTAAAGAGCAATACTCTGTTCAAAAATCTGAATCTTAACAGTCGGCAAGAAGTAGCATTATTTAGAAAGGATATGATGCTGATTCGTGGTGGATATGGTTTTATTGCTACAAACTATGAAAAATATGGATATTGTATACTAAAAGCAGTATCTCTTGAGCATAGGACACTGGTTGTGTTGATTTAAAATGTCACTTAAGATGAGTGTAGAGTTTATAAATGCGCTAGCTGCGTAAAAGTTATGCGCTGCGCAGTTTGTTTAAGCAATATTGTATGACGAGCAGATATTTGAATTTGCTAAGGCAACACCGCACAAAGCTTTCGTGACAAAGGAAAAGATGATAAAATAGACGTATGAATAAACAGATTACGTTGTCGGCGTTCACCGACGAATTGGCGCAGACCGCGACGAAGAAAAAAGAATTTCTTGCACAAATTGAGCGGATGATACCGTGGAGTGAATGGATGGGGATGATTCAGCCGCACTATTATAAAGGAGAGCGCGGAAACAAGCCCTATGACCTTGAGCGCATGCTGCGGATTTATCTGGTGCAGAATTTATATAGCTTATCGGACATGTCAACCATGACAGAGGTGATTGACAGCCGTGCATTTTCAGAATTTTGCGGCGTAGATTCCAGCAATCAAGTGCCGGACGGAGATACGATAGGTAGATTTCGAGCGCTTCTGGTAGAACATGATTTGCAGGAAAAGCTATTTGAGCAGGTGGTGCAGCTTCTGTCTGACAAGGGATTGATTCTCAAGAAGGGAACAATTGTAGACTCTACGATTATTGCTGCACCGTCATCCACTAAAAATCGAGATCGAAAGCGGGATCCTGATGCACATCAAGTAAAAAAAGGAAACGCCTGGTATTTTGGATACAAGGCGCATATTGGAGTCGACAAAGAGACCGGACTTACACATCATGTGGAGGTAACCAGCGCAAACGTTCACGATGTAACACAGGTGCCAAAGCTGCTCACAGGAGAAGAAACACAAGTCTATGGTGACAGCGGCTATTTGGGTGCGGAGAAGCGCGAGGATGCCATTACCCACAACAAACAAGGCAAGAAAATCAAATACAAAACCAACCGCAGGCCGTCTCAAAGCAAAAACCGTCCGACACGCTCTCGTGCGCAGATTAAACGCAGAGAGCATGAAAAGTCTTCTGTTCGGGCAAAAGTAGAACACGTTTTCGGCGTCATCAAAGGACTGTTTGGATATCGAAAGACGCAATACCGAGGGCTGCGAAAACAGTGTGCCAAACTGAATCTGCTGTTTGCATTGGCGAACCTGTATCTGGCTGACAAGCGAGGCTTGCTGGCCTAATTTGGGTTGCCCGTGCGGCAGAAAATCAAAACAGATATTCTGTTTTGTGATGCACCATGGTGCTCTTGCTGTTTTTACTCTAATTGTACGGTGTTGCCCTAACCAAAGACGGCTGCATGTGATGTTTTCTGATCGAATCGCAGGCTAATTTCGTCTTAGAATAGCATTTCTCGGCAGCAAAAACGGCATTCACGCACAGCGTGCATACCATGTTTCACTGCCGAGAAAACAAGTCGTTAAGACCAAATCTAATCGCATGTTTTGCCAATGCAAATCCATGAAATAGTGCTAATTTCTTGATTTAAGGATTTTTCCGTTTATACAGAATTCTCTGAGGAGCCTTAATTTTTTTGTATTAATTTTACCCCATACTGTCGTTTGGCCAACGCACTTGGTATTACCTTTGTTGTAATAACAGATGGTGACTATTACCATCGTATTTCTACAAAAGACGGAAAGCTTGAAAAGCAATTTGGCGATTTAGCTTCTGATGATGACACTGGAAACGGTTTTGATGGCATAGACTGTTCGGTTCAAATGTGTAAAAATTACATAGATAGAAAATACGGTGATAACTTTTGTGATTTGGATTTTAATGAACAGCATAATGCACTTACCAAAATTGGTATATTTGCCCTGGTCAAGCAAAATTGTAACACAAGAGACTAAAAGAAATCAGCTAGCAGACCGTATCTCGAATGGTGTCCGATATTGCAAAAAAGAATGTGGTCGGACATGGTTATACCAAACATATGCAAAATTTTCTATTGCATCACAAAGCTCTGTAAACGAATGAAAATGATGTAAGTAAATCAATTCAGACTTCAGTGTATTAAAATAGCGTTCCATGGGTGCATTTTGCCATGGACAACCAGCTCGGCTCATGCTTTGTGTCACGCTGACAGATTCACAAAATTCCGTGAATTTATGCGAGGTAAATTGACTGCCTTGATCACTATGAAGCAGCAATTTCCCGCGGATTCGCGGCTGTGCTGCCAGCGCTTTTTTCAAGGTGCGAATCGCCAAATCGCTGGTGATATGTTTATCCGTGATGCTGGCGACTACGCTGCGATCATATAAATCAAGGATGGTGCAGTTATAATACATTCGACCATCTGCAAGAGATACATAGGTAAAATCTGTGCACCATTTTCGATTTTTCAGAAAATTGTAGTATGCGTTTTTATACGCTAGCGACATAGTAGTGACAAATTAACTACTCACTCATCGCAGGCCACATGCCCATTTCCACTAGCTTGTCATGGCTCAAATCAATCCCGATTGCTGTAGCAGTCTTTCTGCCATAACCGCTACCTGTGCGCGCGTAATGTCGCCCTTGGGGGAAAGTGTTGTGTCGGTGCTTCCCGTTACAATACCGACATCCAAACAGGCTGCAATCGCCGTTTTTGCATACGCCGCAATGCTGTTCTGGTCGGAATATGTGCGGAGCCATTCACTGCTGGTATCATCTGTCACATCAGTTTCCAGCTCGGTTAGTTTCATCGCTCTGGCAACAATCGTCATGGCTTGCTCTCGCGTAATGCTGGACTGTGGCCGGAAGGTTCCATCCTCATATCCCTGCATAATGCCATAGGATACTGCGATTTTCACATATCCGCTGTACCATGCATCTTGACTGACGTCAGTAAAGGCATCTACACCTTCTCCCTGCGAAAGACCCAATGCACGCACCATGATTGCCGCAAATTCTGCACGCGTCATGCTGCGGTTGGGTTCGTACAGGTCGTCTTTCGTGCCAGTAACCACCATGCGAGAGCCCATATCATTGACTGCTGCCTGTGCCCAATGGCTTTCCATGTCTGCAAAAGTTACCGAATGCGCAACCACTGCATACACACTATTGGTCAAGCTACTGATTTTCGCATAATACGTTCCATCCACCTGCACAATTACGGTCGGTACAGGATGGATGCTGCCATCATCCGCGACCACAACCGCAGTCGTAATCTTGCTTGGGTCGACCCCGCTTGGGATAGCAACCATGCGTTCAACATAAGAGTTGAATTTGCTGACGGAAACCGTTGTGCCATTGTATTCGCATTCAATCGTAAAATCAATCGGTGTTGCAACGATAGAAAATTCGCCGTTTTCTGCAGCTTGTTCCACAATCTGTGTGATATCTTCGGATGCTTCTGCAATCTTCACCGTAACTTTCACATCAGAAAGCATTACATCGCTGCCGATTTGACCAGAAACCGCAGCAATATTGATTTCAGCTGCTGGAATTTCATAGAATGCGTTTTCTGTTTGAATCGCAAACACGATGGACTTGTCTTCCATGTCCTGAACGGTCTGCCCTGTCAGCACGCTTTCCGTCACAGCTGCACCCGAAGATATAGACAATGTGACCGTATCCCCTGCTGATTTGGATGCCAACACCGTTTTCATGTCGGCTTCGTCTATATCCACGATCGTTTTGCTTTGTCCGTCATCATCTGTTGCGGTAGTGAAAACGCCGATTGCTTGGTTTGTTCCATCGATTGCTGCAGGCAGACTCGTGGTGGGTATCGTGCTACTGGAACCACCGGAACTACTGGATCCGCTGGAACTGGAGGAAACGACTGTCCAAATCGCATACAGCGTGGTATTTGCGGTGATGCTGAACGTACTGCCCGCCGTATAGGTCGCAGCGGTTGCGCTGGCAGAAGTTGCCCAACCGCTGAAGGTATAGCCCGACTTTGTGAGCGAACCCGTGTTTCCCAGTACTGTGACACTGTTTCCACTACTGTATGCCGTACTGTCCGTGGGCACACTGCCGCCATCTAAACCATTGCCGTCATAGGTTACGTTGTAGGTCGTTGATGCAATCGTCCAAATCGCATACAGCGTGGTATTTGCGGTGATGCTGAACGTACTGTCCGCCGTGTAGGTTGCAGTGGTTGCGCTGGCAGAGGTTGCCCAACCGCTGAAGGTATAGCCCGACTTTGTGAGCGAACCTGTGTTTCCCAGCACTGTGACACTGTTTCCACTGCTGTATGCCGTGCTGTCCGTTGGCACACTGCCGCCGTCCGAACCGTTGCCATTATAGGTCACGTTGTAGGTTGTTGGTACAATCGTCCACACCGCATACAGCGTGGGGTTTGTTGTGATACGGAACGTACTGCCTGCCGTGTAGGTTGCACTGGTTGCGCTGGCAGAAGTCGCCCAACCGCTGAAGGTATAACCTGACTTTGTGAGCGAACCCGTGTTTCCCAGCACTGTGACACTGTTTCCGCTGCTGTATACCGTACTGTCCGTGGGCGCACTGCCACCGTCTGAACCATTGCCGTTATAGGTCACATGATACGCAAATGTGGGGTAGCCGCCATTCACAGAGGTGGAGGACGCCACTTTCCATGCAGAATAGGTGTCGGTGTCTGCCCAGGTGTTCAGTGCTGTTTCCAAGGACGCACCCGCCGACACCGTGGCTGCGGCTGCACTCGCCGTGGTAATGCTAAAATTTGAAACACTGCTCAATGCCCACGAAGTGCCGCTGCCAGTGAACGCACTGCATCCTGCCGCTGCATTTCCATTATTGGTGCCAATGGCAGCGGCTCCGCTTACGCTGACCCAATAGCAATACTGCACCGTAGAACCTGACGCATTTGTTCCAACGATGGTACCTCTATCAGCAGATGCCGTGACGGTACCCGTGTTATAGCAGTTGCTGACCGTGCCGCTGCCTGTGTACCCATTTGTGCCAACAATGCCGCCAACCGTCTGCCCACCCTGTACTGCACCGGTGTTATAGCAGTTGCTGACCGCACCGCCGTTATCAACCCTGCCGACCACACCGCCAGCATACGCCCACGGTGCTCCACTGCCGGAAACGGCACCCATATTATAACAGTTGGTCACTGTGCCGCCATATATTTCCCCAGCAATGCCACCTACATCTGATGTAGTAGCGGTAAGCGTGCCTGTATGATAGCAGTTTGTCACCGTACTGTTATTGACATATCCAACCACACCGCCCACATATTTGCTTGCGGTGATGGAACTATCCATCACACCTACATTTCGAATCACCGCGCCAGCGTCTAAATAGCCCAATAATCCCTGTGCGGTTGCAGATGTATTGTTGATATAAACGCCTGAAACGGTGTGTCCATCGCCGTCAAATGTGCCGCTTAATGCATAAAACGAATTACCAATCGGTGTCCACGCCTGCGGACTACTTGCCCAGCTTGCATTGCTCGTATCGTTGAGATAAATATCCGCCGTTAGAATATAGGACTTCGATGCGTAGGTGGCACTGGAATTTATCACCTGCGCCAGATACGCCAGCTGTGCACCGTTTGCAATTTGGTAGGGGTTGCTGGTACTGCCGTTGCCGCCTGCAAATGCCGTCGCCACGGATCCATCCCAAACAGCTGTCCACACCGCATACAGCGTGGTGTTTGCACTAATGGAAAAGGTATCGCTTGCCGAATAACCTGTTCCACCGCCGTTCGCTTCGGTATTCCAACCGCTGAATATATAGCCTGACTTTGTAAGCGAACTTGTGTTGCCCAGCACTGTGACACTGTCGCCGCTTGTATAGCTTGTGCTGTCTGTCGGCACAGTGCCACCATCCGAACCGTTATCATTATAGGTTACGGTATAGGTCAGCGGTATCGCCTGTGCCCACAGAGTCATTTGCGATAGCATCCCAATCACCATAAGCAGGGACAAAAACGCTGCCAAACATCGCTTCTTCATTTCGTTGCACTCCTTTTTTGATAAAATCCTTTTTATGTATGGAATTGCATCGATATCCCAACTCACCCTTGCGTTTCCATCTTGCTTTTTATTATTATACAGTATTAGTATTGCAAAATCACTACAAATTTTCACTTCCCCGATTCTGAACTTTATGAAATATCTGTTTTTCTGCATGTTTTATATTCTTTGGCAAACATCCAATGGGTATTTGACGGGGGAAGTAAAATGTTTGAATCACGTTGAGAAGTATGCTGTATCATGAAAATATCAATAAATTAGTGCGCCGCCATATCCCAAAAGGCACACCAATACCCCCCGTATAGCACAGAAGAAATTGCAGATAGTAGCCATTTGATACACAATGATCCACGCAAATTACAGGGGAGGAAACAGCAAAACAACTGTATGAACAAAAAATTTCAGAATTATTCTAATTGATTCTTGACATTTAACAATTTCGCTTGCAATTGTCATGAAAATAAGATATAATATTTAAGCATACTTTGCAAGGTGGTATTGAGCATGAAAATTCAAGAATCTGGTGAAAACTATCTGGAAGCCATCTTAAATCTGGAACGTACAAAAGGCGTTGTTCGCTCTGTCGATATTGCAAATAAATTAGGCTTTTCCAAACCAAGTGTTAGTCGTGCAATGGGTGTTTTGCGCAAAGCAGGTTTGATTGAGCAGGAAGCTTATGGAAATATCGTTCTGACAGAAGCGGGTCGCAAACGAGCGAAAGATGTTTATCATCGTCATCTTTTGATTACAAAATTTTTGGTGCAAGTGCTTTCTTTAGATGCTGATATTGCAGAACAGGATGCTTGTCGCATTGAGCATGTTATTAGCCCTGAAACTCTGGAGAAAATGCAAAATATGATTGATAATCTAGAAAATCCTCCGGAATAATCTGCTTTATGAAACAAAAGTTGTTGTTTTAGCTTCGTTCAAGAAATAGTATATATTGAAGTGATTATTATAAACCCCTCTTTTGAAATCGGATATTTTGACTGTATGTCTTTGTTAATAAAAAGATGCAGATGTATCGAAGGGGTCATAACGAGCTACACTTGAAACTTCACCCCTTTTATGGGAAGGGAATCTTTGAAAGCCTTATGCTATAAGGCTTTGTGGGTTCTCATAACTGAATAAATTTTCCGAGTTCTCGTTTGCAGTTCGCTCCTTTTTCCGAGGGACTGTTTTGAGATACATACGGAGCGGTATCGAAGTGGTCATAACGAGAACGACTCGAAATCGTTTGACGGTTAATCCCGTCCGTGGGTTCGAATCCCACCCGCTCCGCCAACTGGTGAGGTTTCCGACAGGAAGCCTCACTTTTCTTTATCCTTTAGAAAGCTGAGACACGCCCACGACTTCTTGCTGTGTTCCTTAGTCCAGCGTCTCTCCTTGTCGAGATAACCAACCGAGAAAATGCGCCGGCAAATCCATTTTCTTCTACCAGTCAGTCATAAATATGTTTTGCTGTATGGTGTTGTTTCTTTGCGCCATGCGTTTTACCGACATATGGCTCACTTTTAGATTAGTGTTTATGGCATGCTTTGTGCCGCAATATATTTCATATAATAATTACATATTATGGATATGTATAGAATTTCAAAATGCAATGTGCTATAATTTAGAAAGAATTGATACGAAAAGAACTGCCTATTTTGAGCATATAACAGGCAAGGCGTAGCTATAAAAACGGTCTGTTTTATAGAAATTGCATTGTACTTTACATACTAAAGAGGTATTTTGATATGTGCAAGGAACAAATACTAAAGCAATATTTTGGATACACTGCCTTTCGGGACGGGCAGGAAACGTTGATTGACCACATTATGCAAGGTGTAGATGTTTTAGGAATTATGCCGACGGGTGCTGGAAAATCTATTTGCTTTCAAGTCCCGGCAATGCTTTATAAAGGCATTACAATTGTTGTTTCCCCGCTGATTTCGCTGATGAAAGATCAGGTACAGTCCTTGATTGCAAATGGAATTTCGGCTGCATACATCAACTCATCCCTGCGCATGGACCAGGTGCATAAAGTCATTCAAAATGCGCAGAACGGGAAATACAAAATCATTTATGTTGCACCAGAACGGTTGGATGTGGATGAATTTGTTGCGTTTGCAAAATCAGTAGACATTGCAATGGTTACGGTTGATGAGGCGCATTGTGTTTCTCAATGGGGACAAGATTTTCGACACAGCTATTTAAAGATTACGCAATTTATTGAAAAGCTGCGGAAAAGACCTGTTATCGCTGCCTTCACAGCAACGGCTACCAGTGAAGTGAAAGACGATATCGTTAAAATACTAAGACTAAAGCAGCCTTTTGTCGCAGTAACTGGGTTTGATAGAGAAAATTTGTATTTTGAAGTGCAAAAGCCGCAAGACAAATACCAAGCTGTGCTCTATTATTTAGAAAATAATCCGGATAAAAGCGGGATCATCTACTGTGCCACTAGAAAAGCCGTGGAACAGGTATGCGACAAGTTACAAGGCAGTCAGTATCATGCCACACGCTATCACGCCGGGTTATCGGAGTCTGAGCGTACAGCCAATCAAGATGACTTTTTATACGATAGAAAAACTATTATGGTCGCAACCAATGCATTTGGTATGGGAATTGATAAAAGCAATGTGAATTTTGTAATTCATTATAATATGCCGAAAAATATTGAGAGTTATTATCAAGAAGCTGGAAGAGCAGGACGTGACGGCACAAACGCAGATTGCATTTTGCTCTACGGTGGACAGGATGTGATTACGAATCAATTTTTTATCGAGAACACCAACAGACAAACGGAATTGAGTTCTGAGGTGTCGGAGAGATTAAAAGAAAAAGAACGGGAACGGCTCAAGCAAATGACGTATTATTGCCATACCTCGGATTGCCTGCGGGCATATATACTGCAGTATTTTGGAGATCCATCGAGCAAGGATTGTGACAATTGCAGCAATTGTAAGCAGGATTTTGAAACCGTCGATATATTGGAGGACAGCAAAAAGATTATTTCGTGTATCTATCGGATGCGGGAACGATATGGTATCCAAATGTTGGTCGATACACTGCGGGGAAGCAAAAGCCAAAAAATACAAAAACTAGAGTTGAACCAATTGTCAACCTACGGCATAATGAAAGAAGTTTCGCCAAGCCGTATTCGGGACATTGTGAATTATCTGGTACTCCATGAGTATATTGTGCTTTCCAATACAGAATTTCCAGTTGCAAAGCTGGGAAAGAGCTATAAAGCGCTCTTGAAGTCGAATCAACCGATTTTTATGAAAGTTTTGCTGTCATCTGCATATACACAGAAAGATGCGAAGGCGGACAAGCTGAAACCTAGTCAGTATGTCGGGGAAATCAATCAGCATTTGTTCTCAAAATTGAAAGAGTTGCGATTTCAAATTGCGGCAGAGAGCAAAATACCTGCTTTCGTTGTTTTTTCAGATGCAACGCTTGTAGATATGTGCAGAAAAAAGCCGTTTGACAAAGAGAGTATGTTAGCCGTTTCTGGTGTAGGTGAAGTTAAATTTGAACGGTATGGCGAGCGATTTTTAAAAAATATATCAGAACATAGCACCGAAACGACCGCTATACTGCAATCTGCATCGGAGAATCCCGTACCATCTGTCCCAGAGCTCTGTGCCTATATAAAAAGTACGTTTGCTGTATCTGTGGAACCTGTTCCGGTTTCCATTCTGGCCGATATGTTTAATGCTTTATTGCTGCAAAAGGTGGAATACAAGATAAATGCGATTAAGTTGGCAACTTTTTTCATGGAAAAGGGATTTCTACAGCCAGAAGTAGTAGAGGGAAAAAGAAATCGAGTTGCAACGGCACTTGGAACAGAACACGGAATTGTGACGGTGGAAAAAACAAAGTCTGACGGGAATGCCTATAGACAAAATTTTTATCAGCAGCAAGCCCAACAATATGCCGTAGACCATATAGACGAATTGTTAAGGGATATTTAAGAGCCTGTATTCCAAATTTTCTTGCACTGTTTCATGTATTTGCAAGGCAACAGACCTATCAGTTCATGAAACTGCAGGCAATACCGTCGCAAAGACGATTTTGGACTGATTTTTCATAGAAGGGAGGATGTATATTTTGAGAACGGAAGAAAAAATACGAAAGAAAAAAAACAGGTCGAGAATGCGACCGTGATACTATTTGTAAAAATTGTGGTCGAGTCCTCGATGTAGAAGATTTTTTGCTAAAAAAACAAGGCTTCTGTAGAGAATGTTTGAAGAAATTTCAAGCCGAAGGAAATCAAAAACGATATTATCTGGATACACTGCAGTATAATTATTTTTTCGCAGCACATAAAATTGCGGCAATAGCAGTGGTATACCTTTTTATGAGTGCAGCGGTAATATCCAGTGTGCGCACAATCGCATCGGGCAATTGTGCACTGCTGATGAATTATAGATGGTATCTCCATCTTGCGCTCGATATATTGCAAGCAATGTATGTTGTTTTTTCCATCCTCTCCGGCATGTATATCATGCGAAAACCTATTTTAAAACTCGGTCGGTTCCTTGTGAAAACCAAAATTCTCATTCTATATATTCCAGTTTCTATGATGCCTTTTTTGTTAGTTTCTTTGTTTTTAGGAGCGATCATATGGATTCCACATACCGTTTATATGTGGAGAAGCTATAAAAAAGCACTGGAACGGTCAATGGAGATATATTGATGGAGTCGGTTTTCTGGTTTACATTTCAGGAGATGCTTGGAGTATATGTTGGCAGTGCGATAGAAAAATAAAAGTTTATCAGACGAGCGAGACCGATTGCGTGTGGTTTTACAATTTATCAAATCTGTAAAATGGATGGCAGAAAAATAAGAAAACCGCCCATTTAGACGATTTTTAATCATGTATTGTATAGAATTATGCCGTGATATGATATATTCTGTGTATGAACCTCAAAAACGGCTTTTAAGGAAATGAACCTTAAAATTTTTTGTTTTTTTGTGTTTTGCTTTATCAGACTTTGTGAAAGAAAAAAACCCAGAAACCATAATAGTTTCTGGGTTTGTGCGTTTTTTGCAATTTTTTTGAAAGATTAGCGCTTGGTGAACTGTGAGCCCTTATAAATCAAGGTTTCTACACGAATTTGTTACTAACGGGTTTCTAACGAGTAGTGTTTTATAGGGTTGCATAGCTCTGCCTTTTACCATACACAGAGTTTACGGTAAAAATATCCTGTCCACCCAGACAAGGGAATTTATTCATATCTTTACTCACTCACCGCAGGCTCCAGCCCCATCTTCTCCAACTTCCTATCAAACGCCCCACCCCTGTATTCAAACACCAAGCTGCGCACTTGGTCATGGCTGAGGTCAATCACATCCTTGTTGCCGTCCTTGTCGCTGCCATCGCCATTGATAATACCCGCCGTCATCAGCGTATCAATCACATCCCGAAATCCAAAATTATTCGGGATGTCCTTCAACTTTTCATATCGTGTCATATCGTCCTCGTCCTCCGTTGCGGTCGTTGCCGCTGTTGTGGTTGTTTCTTTATAGTTAATTCCATAAGCAATCCCCGCCCATGCGCAGATGCCTTTTGCCATCGCTTCCACCAAGGTCTGCTGATAGGCTGCTGTGATAAGCTTGGCGCATTCTTCATCATTGCTGATAAACCCTGTTTCCACCAAGATAGCAGGCATATCCGTACCACGTAGCACACCAAGGTCAGTGCGCACCTTCACGCCACGATTTTTTGCACCGGTGGCATCAATCAGCTGCGCTTGCACCTTTTGTGCCAGTGCGTCAGCGTTCCCGCCCGTCTTATATACCAGTGTTTCAATTCCGGATGCAGAAGCCTGTCCGCTGTTCAAGTGAATCGACACAAATGCCCCCGCACCCCAGCTGTTCGCCGTTTTATACCGCGTATTGATGCCGATATACGTATCATCGGTTCGGGTATAGCCAACGGTGAACCCCTGTGCCGTCAGCAATGTGCCGAGCCGCTTTGTAATCTCCAGCGCATACACCGACTCATAATAGCCGCCGTTGCAGGCACCAGAGTCATTGCCGCCGTGACCTGCGTCTAACATGATTTTCATTTTACTGTGTCACCTCTGCCTTATTCAGTGCCTTCGCAATCGTTTCTAGTGCCGCTGTAGTTGCCGTTTGGGTGTCGCTGTCTGTCGTGGCGTTGCTGATGCCCTCGGCAAGCACCTCAATCGTGCTTGCCGCCGTTGCCGCCGCCTTGGCATCCACATAGCCTTCCGCAATCAAATAGCCTGTGACAGAGGTGCCAATCAGTGCTGCGCCCTCTGCGGTGTTGCCGTTCCGAATCAGCACAATACCAGATGCCGCCCCGCCAACTGCCATCAAAAACTTACGGCTCGTGAGTTTGCTCCAAATCTTACCCCAAACTGTTTTAATATCCATGATGAAATCCTCCGTCTAACAATCTCGTGTCGTGTCTGTGGTCTGTGTGTCCGTCTTTGGGTCTGGCCAGTGGTTATTTTTGCTGAGGTTTTCAAATAATGCCTTGAGCGAATACAAGCAAACCACGCCCAAAATCTCCACCACAACGGTTTTAGACAGCGTTTCTGCAATTTCCTCTTTGCCCAGATAGGCAAGCAGATAGCTGACCCATGTCCACGCCGTGCCGTTCACCAGCAGCCAAACAACAATGCCCTTGGAAAAACTCGCTTTATGTACCTGTAACCATTTTCGCATCCTGCACCTCCCATACCATTTCGTTGGTTTTACCGATATGGTCGGGCGGCGGGTGCTCATAGATGAAAACCATTCTCATGCGCCCGTACCCTCTTGCTTCTGCCAGTTTTCCAAATCATCAATGCGGTGGTTGGCAACCTTCATTTTTTCCTCTTGGATGTACATCCGCTCCACCACGCAATTATGTTTGTCCACCTTGCTTTCCAACTGCTCCAATCGGTAATTGGTCAGCTTATTGGCGGTCAGAATGCCGCCGAATGTACCAAGCGTTGTCCCCGCAAGGGAAATCAACGCCACAACAATCAAATCATTCATGTGGTTTCACCTGCCGTTTCTGTATCCAATAGCGCCTGCACCGCCGCCTGCCAGCGTTCTGGTACATCATCCATCGTCATTGCGCCGTCTATGATGCGCCTGTAATAAATCTTTGCCATATGCTATCCCTCCAATGCCGCCAATTCAATGAGTGCGTCCTGCAATTCCGTAATTTGCGTTTGCTGTTCCGTGATTTTCGCCACCAAGTCTGCAACGCTCGGAGCGGCTTGCTCCTCTGCTTCCATTGCTTCTGTCGGGGCATCTTCCCACCAAAGGGATACGCCGTCTGTTTTCAAAAGCGTTCCTGTGCAATCTGGCACGGATGCAACCGTAAATGGTGTGAATCCGTCTGCAATTGCCGCTTCTTCAGTTGCATAGATAATGGCGTTGCCATTTGTCGCCCTAGCCACTACAATCATTCATAAACCCCTCCAAATCGAACAAATTTATCTTTCACAATATATCTTACAGGTGCACCGTTCAAAAATCCCAACAGCATATTGTTTTCAAAGAAATCCTCTGTCAAAAGATAGCTCGCAGAATTGGTGAGCGCAATGCCTGTTCCTGCCACCGTGAACCCTGTGCAACCAACAGGCGTATTGGGTAATGGGGTTATGACGCCTGTGATAGGGTCAACCACAAAATTCATAGATGTTCCATATAGCAAGCACCCTTTGTACCACCATAAGTTTGTAATCGCAGTTGATAGGGTTGTGTTTGAAATCTCTTCGTTTGTGCCAAGTGAGATGCGATGCAAAGTATACGGAGGGTATCCATCTGTATTGCCGTATAAATACAGCACATCATTGACAGTGTCAATTGCGCAAGTTTTTGCATACATTCTTGTTGTTGCGCCGCCAAAGGATTTCAGCGTTGTGATAGTCCCATCCGCTGTAATTCTGAGCAGTTTCCCATCCCACACCGTTGCGGGCGTTGTCCAGCCATTGGCAACTACAAGAATTTCATCCCCATATGGCAGAAACCCATAGCCGCCGGGAACACTTGTAAATGTCATTGCAATGCAAACTTGTGCTGCAACGCCTGTTGTTTTGTTGACTTTAAATACCCTAACCGTGTAATCTGCGCTGTTATATGCTGAAAACAACAGATAGTTTATGCAGTCTTTCATCCCCACGCCCGATGTCAGTGTGGATAACGTATTAAAGGACAACCCTGTTGTGGTGTTCAGCAGTTCCAGTCCGCTTTCCGTCACGCTCATTGCGTAAACCGTACCCGTTGGGTGATATATCCCAAGAGCAATAGAGTCCATTACAATCAACTGACTGATTGCGCTAGGCAAAGTAATTGAAGAAGCGTCTGTGTCCGTATCCCAAGTCGTATTCCTAAAATAAACTACAGCAGAACCCGCTGTGCCATATAGGAATTTCAACCCATCAGGTGATAGTCCTCCGAGGTTGAATGTTACCGTTTCCCCAATAATAATTCTGTTCTGCGCATAGCATATAGAACTTAACTCACCATCGGCATTTTCAACCAGACCCTCATTTTCCTGCCGTGCCTGTGTTTCCATTTCTAATGCTGCCGCATCTGCCTTTTCGGTGTCCAAGTTGGACACCGCCGTGTCAATCTTGTCCCAGTTCTCATTGAGCATGGTTTCGATGTTGAAGGTATCTGCTCCATCGGTCGCTGGGTCTTTCTTGAGCAATCCCAAAAAGCTTGTTAAAATAGACATTTATAGAGTCCCTCCGGCAAATTTATCAAGTGTCGTTGCCTGCATCGCATCAATTGTCATTCCCTCCACATCGTGAATCAGCAGGTATTTTAGGAGATAGCTTAAGCTTAGATGCGCAGGCGCCACTTCACGTATAGCAGAAATCAAATTATTCAAATCCGAAGGGATGCCTAAAATGCTGGTGAACTGCAAAACGATTTCTGTGTCAGAATATTGCACATTCACCTCGCCGTTTTTCCAAGCATCTGCTACCACCTGTATCTGCTCCAAATCGATTTTGCCGCCCGACCGCCATTTTGCAGAGAGTGCTGCCAAGCGGTCGGAGCGGGTGGCGCCTGCGCTAGGGGTAATGCCTGCGATGCGCTCCTCTGCCGCCAAATTCCAAGTCAGTGTATCAAGCAAAATCTGCGCCGCGGTTTCCTTTGCCGTGGACTCCTGCGCCGCAAGCTTGGTTTCGATGGCGGTTACCATTGCCAGTATCCACGCATCCGTGCGATATTCCTGCGGTAGGGAAGAGAGGATATTATTCATAGGTGACGGTCACCTCGCCCACTGTCGCAACCTCACGGTCAGAAATAGCGATATTGCCCGTCCCGCCGTTTATCGTGAGGTCGGCAATATCCAGAACCCCGTCCGCACGCAAAATTGCTTCTGCAATCTTGGCATAGCTGGCATAGTCCTGCTGAAAGGCGATGCCCTGCAGATAGGTCTGTACAGCGGCCCCAATATTTTCCGTCACTGTTTCCGGTTCATATCCTACAGCGGGGGAAACCGTCAGCACCAGTGCCAGCGGCACCGCTGTTGCTGCGCTGACATAGCAGTGCGCACCGATGGGGGCTTCTCCTGCGCCGATGCCGCCGCTGTCTGGGTCGATATATGCCTGCACCTCTGCCACCAAGGTTTCGCTTGCAGGGCTGCCCTCGCTGTCAATGAGCACCACATCGACCGTATTTGTGCCATGCCCCAGCGGATAGACCTGCACACCACCCACGCCTGTGATGTCGAGTGCCCAGCTTTTGTAATGATAACTGTTGCCGCTGGTCGGCGGGGTCTGGATGCGGGTGTAAAACCGCGCCAGATAGGCGGCATCGGTTTCCTCATCGTAGCCTTCGCTCGTTGGACTTGTATTGGTGACAGCGGTCATGCCTGCCAGCTGTACGGGCATCATGGCAATGCTGTCTGCGGCAAGGTTGCCCACCGTTCCGGCAGTCGTGCAGGTGATTGACACATCGCCCTCGGTGATGATGTCGGTGTCCGCATCTGCTGTGAACTGGATACCGCTGGTGCTTTCAAACAAATCCCCCGCAGAAACCGTGCCGTTGCCTGTGATATGCACCGTGCCAATGGCATAGGTTGCCGCATGGCGGGTTAGCCCGGTGCGTGAGTAAATGTAGCCGTCCAAGTCTGCACCGCTTAAATTCTCCGGGTCAAGTGCTGCCTTGGATTCGTCAAGCGTGGTGTCGGTGTCCTCCATGCGGAGGGATACCGCCGCCAAAATATCATACAGTGGAAACCCCACTGTCTTTTGATAGGTGTCTGGCACATTGCTGAGCAGTTCGGTTAAAATTGTGCTTGCATCAGACATCCTCTGTCACCTCCAAACTGCTGCCGTCATATAGATGCACGGTGCATGTGATGGTATATGTACGAAACTCACGGGTCACGCTGAAACCATCCGCCGACCGAATGGCAGGGCAGAAGGCGAGCGTTTCCTGTACACCCCGTATCAGCTCCGCTTCCAGCATACCCTTGGGCAGTCGCTGTCCAAACAGGCTGCGGTCAATGCCGGGCTGGGTGTCGCTGTCGGTCTGATAGATGGGGATTTTGCCCTTTGGCTGTTTTAGCATCAGCCGAATCCATTGCCGCACTGCCGCCACGCCGCTGCACTCGCTCAGCGCACCGTCCAGAAGCGTGAATGCGGATGCGTCATTGTCATACACAGGTGCACGCCCGATGTCAGTTGCCGCCTGTGCGGGGATTTCCTCTGAAATCGTAGGGAATGCCGTTGCCATAAAAAACCCCCTTACACCTTGTCAAGCACGAGCAGGGAAGCACCTAAAATACAGGCGGCTTGCTCTCCGCTTTTCCATGTTTGTGCCGCCGCCGTTACTGTCATCTTAATGGGTACCGGGGGCGCAAGCACTTCGCCGCCCAGCAAGGACAGCCGAAACGGGGCAGTGCTGACCACGGTGGCGATATAATAGGGCTGCGCCGCACGTGGCTTTTTTTGAATGGCTTGTGCCATGTCATAATCCCAAGGCATGAAAACCCTCCTGTCAGTAAACGGTTATGGTGTCATTGCTGTCTGCGGCACGGGGCAGGTCAATCGCCTGCAGTGTCAGAGACATTTTGTGGTTTGCGCCATAGCTGTGCGTGACCCCTGTCACACGGTAGTTGCCGACCAAGCCGAATGCAGACGAATTGAACTGCAGCACCACGCCACTTTTGACCTCGTCTGCGCCCCATAGGTCGTTAATGCTTCGCTCCTGCGTCAGTCGGTCGGCGGCGGTCAGCAGATTGCGCACCTTCTGGCGTGCCTGTGCAGTGGTGCAGTCATCGTCCGCCTCCTCCACAGACTGTATCATGCCATAGCGTGCGATGCTGGACGCATTGGAAGTTATGGCAAGCACAGAAACGCTGTCATTGCTGCCGCTTTTGGTCAGCAGAATGCTGTTGGCGAGGGCGTCCATACTGTCTGTGCCGCTGATTTCGCCCAGTGCCCACGTGATGTCGAACGCCTGCACATTCTCCGCAGGCTTGTGATATGCCTTGATGGTGGTTGTGGGCAACACGCTGACATGCAGCTTGCCGCCCTCCACACGGTACAGATATTCGCTGCCTGTTTCGGCAGAGCAAGCCGCCAGAATGTCGCCCAAAATGTCCGATGGGGCAGACCCGACCCAAACCTGCGTGATAAGGGTCGGCAGACTGCAAATCGTGCCGACCGCAACCCCTGCTTTGGCGCACATCTGCGCAATGGCTTTGGAAGCCGCAACTCCGTTGCACTGCAAAATGATTTCGCTTTTGTTCAGGTACCAGCCGAAATCATTGGCGGTGATGGCACCGTCCAATCCCACGTTGATAATAATACCCTGAAAAATCTCATAACCGTGGTTGACCACACGGAGCTTGTCCCCGGGGGTAATGCCCAGCTGGGGCACATATCGGTCAAGCGGATTGACCAGAATTTGCAGGGTTAGCTCCACGCTCAGTGCGTTCAGTTCGTCCCGTGCCTGCGCATCGGCGACAAGATGGGTGATGTCCAGTGCACTTTGTCCGTTGCGGTAAAGAATGAAGCGGTGTTCATCTGCATAGCTTTTGCCCATCGTGTCAACCTCCCACAAAGCGATATTCACGGATGTTCATACTATATGCAATGTCACCGTTGCGCCGTGCGCCGTACCCAAAGGAATCCACGTTGCACGCCATGTTCAGTCGTGCAACGCCGCTGCTGTCCAGCACAATCATGCGGAAGGGCACCCGCCGTTCCCGCCATCGCTGAAAGAAGGACACATAGCCCCATCCATCGGTGGACGCTTCGGAGGGCATAAAACCATATCGCCGACCCACGGGAAAGAAGCTGTCCAGTGTTATCTGCCGCAGTCCCATCGTGCCAATGCGGGTATAGTCCAGTTTCAGCCCTGCAAAGGTATCGTTGTTTTGCTCAGATGGGATTTGAAACGATTCCGGCACGGCAGGCAAGACCATGACCTCCTCGTTGTTGTTGACTGAAAAGATGATTTTGTACAAGCCGTTCCCTCCTTAGCTGTTCTCAATGGCACGCAGAATGCGCTGTGTAATGATGTTGCCCATATAGTCGGCATAGCTTTCGTTGCCGATGACATTGCCCTGCACCGTCACATGGACTTGGATGGATGCCCCGCCCATGCCCTTAGAGATGTCATGCGGGATGATTTGCGTGCCGTTCGGCAGATTCATGATTTCGCCGCCGCGTTCGTTGACACGGGTCAAGCCGCCCGAAAAATATGAAGTGCCCAGTGCATTGCCCTGCAGGGAGGAGAGCACGAAGCTTCCGGCAGACTTCACGCCTTTGTAAAGGCTGCCAATCACAGGCACGCTTTCAATCTTGTCATTGAGCCAGCTCAGCTTGTCTCCAATCCAAGAGAAGAAGCTGCCAACGCTGTCCTTTGCCGATTGAAACGCACCAACCACGCTGTCCTTGATGCCGTTAAAAACCTGTTTTGTCTTGTCCCAAAGACCTGCGGCAAAGGATTTCACCTTGTTCCAGTGCGTAATCAACAATGCACCCGCCGCAATAATCAATCCAATTACCAATACAACAGGATTGGCGGCAACAAACAGCCCCACCGCTTTGGCAAACAACGAAACAGTTTTCACGGCTTTGAAGACACCAGTTGCAAATTGTGCGACTTTGACAATCGCCAGTGCCGACCCTAGCATTTTTAGCCCTTGGATGATACTGCCGCTGTTTTGTTTCAGCCAGTCAAAGGCAGTGCTTGCCATGTCAATGCCCTTTGCCAGTCCGTCATTGAATTGTGTCGCTAAGCGGTCGAGTGTACCGTCCTGCTGAAACTGCTGGAGCTTTTCTGCAAGAAATCCAGCTTTATCTTTGAGAAATTCCATGGCAGACCCTGCCTTGATTGACCCATCGGAGGAAATGCCGACAATGCCTGCCAAAGCGGATTTGGTGATGCCTGTCACGGTTGACCATGTGCCCTTTAGGGTGGTGGCTTGCTTTTCCATGCCGCCCTTGAATTTATCTTCCATCAGGGCAACCAACGCCTCGTTAAATTTCTCTTGGTCGGTGATTTGCCCTTGGTTGTTGGCGATTTGCACACCGGAGAACATTTTTTCGCCTTGGTCTAAAATCATGGATTTGGTGATGCCGAACTCTTTCAGTCGCTCCAGTTCGCCTGTCTGTGCATCAATCAATGCTTCGGTGGCAGAATCAAAATCTTTGTTGGTTGCCGCTGCCATGTCGCCCGCACGGCTCAGCCATGTTTCGGCGGACATGCCCATCGCTTCAAACTTTGCCGCACCCTCGACCAGCTGACCGCCCTCAAACGGGGTTTTGTTGGCAAGGTCAATGGCATACTGCATGATGTCCGATGCTTTTTGTGTGTCTTTCGTGGCGGTCTCCAGCTGCAGCCTGTAGCCTTCCAAGTCCATCGCCTCGGACAAACCCGTTTTTGCCGCCAGTCCGGCAACCACGTCCGCAGTCGCAATGCCAAGCTTTGCAAACTTGGTAATCACGCCGCCAATCGCCGCAGAAGCCTTGTTTTTAAAAGACACCACGGTGCGGGTGGCGGTGCGCATCTCACGGGTCACGCCCTGCGTGTTGCGCACTGCCCGCAGTAGTCCGCCAGACATATTGTCCCGCAAATTGAGGATGGTATTGATTACTCTGGTTGCCATGCGTCACCCCCTGTTCTGCGGCAAAAGTGCCTGCATCATGGTGAGTTGTTCCTCATAATAGATTGCCCGCGCCCCCTCCAGAAAGCCGCGTGCGGTGGGAGTCAGTGCGGCAAGCGCCTCCAATGTCCAACCGCGCACGGCATAAAAAGCGAAAAGGGAAAGGAGCGGGTCGCGGGCAATCAGTTTTTTACTTCGTCCACAGGCTGTGTGTCCTCACTGCCAAGGAATCCAAGGAAGCGAAGCACCTTGCCGCCCAGTGCATCCTGCTCGGGCAGACTAAACAGTTCGTCAATCGTCTGCATGGGGTTGTCGAGCGTGCCCAGCTGCTCGTGCAGCTTCCGGTTTCGCAGAGTAACGCAACAGGCATATAGGGCGTGGTTGCCGCAGCGCAGCATATCCACGGCATCCTTGGCAGCAGCCAACTCGCCATACAGTCCCAGCAGTTCCGCTTGACTGGGCTTCTGCAGTGCCAGCACCTTATCTGTGCCGGGTACTTCTACACTATCTCGCTTATATGGACAGCATTCAAAGCAGCATTGGAGGATGATGAAGTGGTAGAACAAGCAAAAATGCGCATCGGCAATGAACTGGTAACGGTAGACCGAATCCTGAAGGACGGTACGAACTATGTACAAATCCGTGATTTTACAGAAGCCGGATGCAATGTATCGTATGATACAGGCAGCAAGCTTGTGACCATTCTGCCGAAGGATACCCGCATTACACCGGATGCGATTGACAGCGCAACACAGGCGGCGATGGACAAGCTGAAAGCTGCCGCAGGCCTGACGAATGCAACCGTGGAATTCATGCGCACCTATTCGTATGGGGATGCGCTGATTAAGAAGTTGGCGGCGGCGATTGGTAAATAGATTTAAAAATAGAACAATGTAAATCAGCTCCCTATTTGGCATAAAGCCGAGTAGGGAGCTTTTTCTTTTGTTGACATATTTCGCCTAATGTACTATTCTAAATTATAAGAAATTGAAGTACATGTTTTTAAGATAGTAGATACCAGTTGGTTAGGTTAGCGACAGGGTATATCAAATTATGGGTAGTTCGGTCGACGGCGGGTCGAGAAAATAACGGAAACTTTATAGTTTTAATTTTCTGAACATAGGGGATGCATATATGAATAATCTCAAATACTTGGAACCATATTTTAAATCTAGCTCAGCAGAAAGTGATACTGAATTTTTAAAGGATGTTTTTGTGACATCTGACGATTTTTTTGAAATTGTAAGACCTCAAAATAGCACTGTTGAAATTTTAGTAGGAAACAAAGGCAGTGGGAAAAGTGCTTTGCTCGAATATGTACTGCAGAAATCCAAAGAATTGGAAATACCGGCAGTGAAAATTACCCCTGCTGAATTATGTGATTTAGATTTTGAAGAAAATATTTCTCTTGCAAAGCTGATAAAACAAATACGTAGTTCGATTTTACAATCTATGACTATCGAAGCAGGAAAATCTTTATCTGGATTAGTAAATAAAGATGAAGTACGTCTTTTTCAAGATGCGGTTAATGCGGGTGAGACACAGTCTACAATAGCTGATACGGCACTAAAGCTGCTACTTCCTATTGGTAAGGCGATTACCAACATAGATTTTGAAAAGATGTTGCCGGTATATAATATAACTTCCGCCAGTCGAAAAGTTGATATTGAAAAGTTTATGGCTGAAAAAAGTGTTTTTTATGTTCTTTTAGATGATATAGACCAAATATGCACTGCAAATCGACCAGATTTTTACGATGTAATTTGGGGAGAGATACTTGCTGTACTTAAAATTGCTCAAGAGCTTCCCAATGTATATCCGATAGTATCAGTTCGTAAAGAAATATGGCGTAAACTCAGTATAGATAATGGAAACCGTGATAAATATGATCAAATTCGTGATATGGTCTACGAATTATCTCCATCAAATACTGAATTATATGCTATTCTCGAACAAAGATTGCGCATATGCACAGATAAAAATAAACTTCAAGGTTACAATTTAAATTACAATGTTTATGCGCCATATTTTGAAGGTGGTGATTGCAAGCTACCAACTTCAAATAAAAGAAGATTTTGGTCGGATTACTTAGTTTCCTCCAGTCGAGAAAATCCTAGAGATATTATTCAGTTAGTCAAGGCACTTATTAAGTCGGCCATAAAATATAATAGAACCCTTATTGCAGATGCAGATGTTGAGGCCACAGCCTTGCTGTATTCTCAGGAACGTGTGCATGATGTCACCACACAAAACAAAGATATATGTATAAATTTAGAAACTGTTATTCGTTCATTTGCAAAAGTTGATTTTGAGTTATCAGCAGAATCTTTACGAACACACTTGTCGAATATATTTGGATACTGCTCAATTGTGGCTTATGGCAAAAGTCTGCAATCTACGACCGTAGATGACGCTTTTTTATTGTGGGATGTTTTATACAATGTTGGTTTTATCAATCCAAGAATGGCTGACAATACTCAAAGCAAAAAATATTCATTTATACCATATGATAAAACCTTAGTTAAATTAGCACGTTGGAATGATATGCAAAAATATTCTTGGGATGTGCATCCATGTTACCGAAGTTTCTTATGTGATATTCAAGAACAAGATAAAAAACGGATATTATTTCAAGAAGATAAAGAACGCTTTAAAGGAAACCTTTCGCGCGAAGAACGTACAAAACGTCAGAGAAAGCATCACTAATATATATATTAAACTGCATAGTTAAATTTTCAAGTGATGAATTGCGTCTATTGTTTAAGACAACCCCCAATTTATTAAATATTTAGATAAACTCCGAACGCTGTGGAGGAGCTTAAACACCCATATAAGCCAGCACCTGAGCATAAGGTGATAGCGATTAAGGATGCATTAGCACACTTCGGTATAATATAAGATTGTAGCCCCGCCAGATAGTTTTATCTGCGGGGTTTTTACTTGCATTACTGGGAGCACGTGAGTGTAGCCACTATACGAGTACTTGACTCATATGATAAAATATTAGTGGTAAATTAAAGTAAATGGAGCAATGAAGCTTATGGAAAACACACTTATAACCAATGTGGCTGAGTCCACTTTAAAATATCTTGATGGTATGCCAAAGGAAAAGCGAAAGGTAATTGGGCAATTCTTCACTTCGACCGAAACAGCTCAATATATGGCATCTATGTTCAAAAAGCCCAATAAGAGCCAACTGTCTATTTTAGACCCCGGTGCGGGTTCAGGTATTTTATCTGCAGCCTTAGTAGATAGATTACAGAGTGAAGACGCTGTAAAATGTATTCAACTTACATGCTATGAAAATAACGAGGACATACTGCCCTTACTTAAGTCTAACCTTCAACTGATTAAGGCCAATTCAAAGAAGCCCCTATATTTCCAAGTGATTGAAGAAAACTATATCACTTCACAAAACGCCGACTTCAATCAGACACTAGCTGGAGCTACCAATCCCGTGAAGTATGACTGGGTAATAGGCAACCCCCCGTACCTAAAAATAGCAAAAGATGCAGTTGAAGCCTTATCAATGCCAGCGGTATGTTATGGAGCACCGAACTTATACTTTTTATTCGCCTCAATGAGCTTGTTTAATCTTGATATACTAGGCGAAATGGTTTACATTATACCTCGTTCGTGGACCTCAGGTGCATACTTCAAGGCGTTTAGAGATTACTTCTTGACGGAGGGGACTTTACGTCAGGTGCATTTGTTTGTAAGCAGAGATAAGGTATTTGACACCGATAGCGTGCTACAAGAGACAATAATTGTTAAGGTTGATAAATCAAACTGCCGTAATAGCATAACGCTAACTTCCACACACTCAAATCGAGATTTCCACGAAGTAAGCATGTTTGAGGTCCCTTATGAGGTCATTGTATTCGGGGCTGATAAGTATGTATACCTTGTGACAACTGAGGATGAGCTAAGAGTATTGCAAACACTCGAAAAGTGGAAAGATACGCTGCCTTCTATTGGTCTAAAAATAAAGACTGGTTTAACTGTTGACTTCCGTAGCCGTGAGTACCTTAGAAATGGACCAGGTGAAGGGATAGTCCCTTTGTTTTATTCACAACATATACAAGGTGGCAGAGTGGTGTTCCCGATACAGAAGGAAGATGAGTATATCATTACTGACCGCAGTGGGTTCATCCAGCGGAACAAGAACTATTTGCTGGTCAAGAGGTTTACCGCCAAAGAGGAAAGGCGTAGACTTCAATGCGGAATCTACTTAGCATCATCACAACCAGAGTATGAATATGTAAGCACTCAGAATAAGGTCAACTTTATTGAGAGCCTTGGTGACGACCTGTCAGATGAACAGGTTCATGGTCTATATGTCCTGTTTAATTCAACGCTGTATGACCAGTATTATAGATTACTTAATGGCAGTACACAGGTAAACTCGACTGAGGTCAACGCAATGCCTGTACCACCATTAGAACGTATAGAAGAATTGGGTAGGAAACTAATAAACGCAGGCGATTTATCGGTAGAGACTTGCGATAGAATTTTGGGAGTATTAGTAAATGAGTAGAATTGAAGAAGCAAGAGAGTTTTTAAAAGCCATAGGTATGCCTAAGGCTCAACAGTCTGATTTATGCTGTTATTCTTTATTGGCGATGGCTGGGGTAACACCTACAACTAAGTGGAAAGACGCATCAAATGAATGGATTAGGATACACGATATAATGCAATACACTAGTCAAAACTATGAGGTCACATATGCGGAGAACAGCCGTGAAACCTTTAGAAAACAGGCTATGCACCACTTTAGGAATGCTGCTTTGACAGAGGATAACGGCAAGGCAACTAACTCACCAAACTATAGGTACCGCATTACCGATGAAACACTTGACCTTGTTCAACACATAGATAGTTCAACTTGGGATGCTAAGCTCACCCAGTTCAAACAACATCATACAAGCCTTGTTGACCAGTATGCTTCAAAGAAGCAGATGGAGAAGATGCCAGTAAAGATAAACGGAGCCGACTTCACTTTTTCACCGGGGAAACACAACCAACTACAAAAGCTTATAATTGAGGAATTTGCACCTCGCTTTGCTCCTCTCTGTGAGTGTCTGTATGTAGGCGATACCATTGCCAAAGACCTTGTGAAAGATGTAGACAAGCTGAGAGCCTTGGGATTTGAAATCACTTTACACGATAAGATGCCAGATGTAGTTCTTTATCGGGAAGACAAGGACTGGATATACTTCATCGAGTCAGTTACGTCGGTTGGTCCAATGGATCCAAAGCGGATAAAAGAAATCAGCGAGATGACAACAGGTGTTAAGAGCGGAAAGATATATGTCACAGCATTTTTGGACTTTGCTACATATAAGAAGTTCTCGGATTCATTGGCTTGGGAGACCGAAGTATGGGTAGCTGATATGCCGGATCATATGGTACACCTTAATGGTGACAAGTTTTTAGGTCCAAGGTAAATAAAATCAGATTGTGATAAGTTTTAAGGCAACACCACATAATGGCGGGAACATATTTAATGTAGTAAAAGAGAAGCATGAACAAACAAATAACATTATCGGTACTGACCGATGAACTGGCGCAAGCTAAAACAAGAAAAAAAGAAGTTCAGGAGCATACGAGTTGCCCATTTTGTTTAAACTCCCATCCCCCCACAACGGTGTAATTTCGCCGCTGTGGGGGATTTTTTTACATTGTACGGCGCTTTAGTTCTGCATATCTAATTTAACTCAAACTGTCCCCCTGTCACCAAATCGCTTTTCACTTTTCAAAGAACATATATAAAAGGGGCGGCACATTGAATCCCCCTGAGCCGACGGGTTCCCGTGACGCTACCCGCACTGGCGGTGCGGACGTTTCGGCTTGTGCCTAGCAAGCCATCTTCAGACGGGTGTGATTCCATTCATAAGCTTGACGGAAAAGTCATTTTTGTAAATCTCCCATAGGTCATCGAAGCTGAAGAAGCCAGATTTATAGAGTTCTGCATCCATGATTGTACTGTCCTGGTCAAGCAAAATTGTAACACAAGAGACTAAAAGAAATCAGCTAGCAGACCGTATCTCGAATGGTGTCCGATATTGCAAAAAAGAATGTGGTCGGACATGGTTATACCAAACATATGCAAAATTTTCTATTGCATCACAAAGCTCTGTAAACGAATGAAAATGATGTAAGTAAATCAATTCAGACTTCAGTGTATTAAAATAGCGTTCCATGGGTGCATTTTGCCATGGACAACCAGCTCGGCTCATGCTTTGTGTCACGCTGACAGATTCACAAAATTCCGTGAATTTATGCGAGGTAAATTGACTGCCTTGATCACTATGAAGCAGCAATTTCCCGCGGATTCGCGGCTGTGCTGCCAGCGCTTTTTTCAAGGTGCGAATCGCCAAATCGCTGGTGATATGTTTATCCGTGATGCTGGCGACTACGCTACGATCATATAAATCAAGGATGGTGCAGTTATAATACATTCGACCATCTGCAAGAGATACATAGGTAAAATCTGTGCACCATTTTTGATTTTTCTGTGTTGCAGAAAAATCCTGCTGCAGCAAATTTTCGAATCTTTTATGCGGTTTTCCTGAATCGGTTTTTCTGAATTTTCTTCGCACAATAGAGTATAGTTTTAACTCTTGATTCATATATTTATGCACAGTTAAAGCACTTAGATGAATAGAGATTCGCGATAGAAAAATGCGCATTTGACGATATCCATCCACACCTTTATGCTCGTGATAAATCCGTTCTATTTGCTTGAAAACTTGTTGTTTATGTTCCTGATATGCTTTTTTTCGATTTTTCAGAAAATTGTAGTATGCGTTTGGACAAATTCCAATCCGGCGTAACAGCCACCGAATGCCGAATATACTATGGTGATTTTGGATAAATCGATAAGCCTCTAATCGATTTCCTTTGCAAAGAATGCCGCCGCTTTTTTTAGAAATTCATTTTCCTTTTTTGCTTCTGCCAGTTCTCGCTGTAATCGCCGAATTTCCTGCATTCCATCATATTCTGCTTGGGCTTCTGGATTTGTTTGGCATTCTTCTGCAAATTCTCGACACCACTTGGAGATGCTCGCTTTCGAAACTCCATATTCTGCTGTGATGCTTTTATACGTGCGTCCTTGCTCTATATGTAACTGTACAATTCTTCTTCTGAATTCCGGCTCATAATTCTGTGACATTTTGTCCCTCTTTTCTTTTGGTTCTTTCAGTATATCTTATGAGCCTCTACTGTTACAACTTTAGTTTACCACAACATACAGTGCACTTTCCGCCCGGTTGTCTTATCGGTGATAATGATTGGTGTAAGCATTGAACATACCTCCTGTTACTCTGCGGTTATCCTGTGTACTCAATCCAAATCTTCCAGTGTCGCCACGGTCATGGAGTGAATATCAATGCAATCGCTAATTTTCATCATGTGAACAGTGCATTTCTTTTGGCTACTCCACTGCTCGACCACGACAACAGTCTGTCCCTTATGTACGATGGGTGTATTGGCTTCTGCTACCATATTCATGACATCGGTGTATCCGAAGCTTGCCTTTAGCATTGCACCTTCACCGCTGATTGCGAGCCGTCCGTTTTCGATATAGAGGGCTCCTCGTGTTGTCATGTTTGCATAGCGAGGGTCTTTGTGACCCCATGCCACACGAACACGGCAGCCGATGGCATAGTCATTGTCTGGATGAGAATCAGCATAGGGACGATTGTCGTGGTCAATGGACAGCACCGGGTATTGTTGGAAGTTAATCGCTTCGGCGATTTTTGTTCTATCGGTTAAGTATTTCATATTGGATTCCTTTCTGCCCTGCCATCATCAGCAGCCGTAGGGCGGTTCGACTGGACGGGTCAACGACCCGTTTCGGCTCTTATGCAATTTCTATTTCATCGTAAAGAGCCTTTGCTTCTTCATAGGTATCGCAAACATCAACGTACACGTCATAACGAGGATGGCTTTCGTTGCGGCTATTCTCGCCATCTTCTGCCGGACGAATGCTTCCTTCAACTTTACCGTTATCGTAAAAATAAGTGGTGACTGTATATTTCACGGTCCGTTCCTCTCTCCCCGTAAACCCGATAGGTCAGGCAGTGTGAAGTATCTATTCCCCTAAGCTGATTTCATCCTGGTTGCCAGTCTCATATTCATCCCCGATGGTGGCAAGTTCTGCCCAACTGGCGATGTCATCCGCATCTTCGTGCGGGTAACCCATATTGATAAGTGCGTTGTAGATATAATCGTAGGCATTTGCCTTATAGATGACCGTTACCCCGCTGTGCCTAATGTAGAGATGTTCATACATTCTTTTATCCTTTCTGCCCTCGTGACCTCCGGGGCGGGTTGCCATATTTAATCATAGAATGGTCGGAGGGTATCGTTCCAGACCTCATAGTTCCAGTTGCGGGTATTGAAGCGAATGTAATTATAATCAGTCGCGCAATAGACGGGGCGGCGGTCAATCTTCTTTCCGGTCTTGCGGATCTGGCGGTGCCGGTTTATCTCGACCTCATCAATCTCGTGCAGGATGGTCACCTTTGCGGGGTCGAAATCGAACTCTTCACAAATCCACCGGATTGCTTCTTCATCGGTCATATAGTGGCAGCACTGTCCGCTTTCAGCTCCGTTGGCCAGTTTTGCATAATCAGCTTGCTTAATGTTCTGCTCCATCTCATAAGGCTGCCATTCCAGTTCTCTATTGAGATGTGCTTTGAGCATTTCGACTTCTTGCTCCAGTCCGGCAATTTTCTTATTGACTGCTTCATTGGAGTTGTGGGTTTTAAGGATGGCTACGTTACTGGCTTTTCGTGCGATGGATTCAGCAATGCCACTCTCATTATTCTTATATGCTTTGCAGAAAGCGTCTTTATCAAGATTGCTTGCCATATAAGCTTTTTCGATGAAACTATAAAGGTTTAGGCTGGGATAGAAACCGGTTCGGCTTTCAAATTCCTGCATCATCATTTTTGATTCCTCCTATATAATTTTCAACTTCTTGAATGAAATTGTTTTATTCTTGCAAGTACAATATACCATGACGGTGTTTCATTGTCAACTGTATTTTTCAATATATCAATAAAAAGTTTTGACTTCTTGAATGTGCTATGTTATTGTAAGAGCAGAGGAGGTGAACACATGATTTCATATAAGCCGCTCTGGCACACACTAATTGAAAAAGGCGTAAAGAAAATGGAACTCGTTGAAATGACAGGCATGAGCAGCGGAACGCTTTCTAAACTCAACAAAGATAAGAACGTTGCTCTGGATGTCATTGAGCGAATTTGCCTTGCCTTGGATTGTCCTGTAGAGGCAGTGGTGAAGATAGAAAAAGACCCAGACGCATGAACGTCCGGGTCCTAGGAGTGTAGCTTATTTCTTGCTATGTAGCGAAACACCGATGCGTGTCCTCACCCTCGAGTCGCTGTTCGGCTCACGGATGATGATATCAGATAACTCGCAGCCGAGTGCTTCACATATCAAGTCCAAATGATTCAGATTCACCCGTTCTGCTATCTCGTGGTAAAGATCGTTGATAGTGGACGGTCTTATACCAGTCGCCCGGGCAAGATCTGCCTGCGTCCACCTCCGCTCGCCAAGCCGGGTGGATAGTAAAATCCTAATCATAGCCATTGCTCCTTTACGTTAGATTCTAGCAACTATTGTAGAATCCCGCAGGATTTCGGTAGAAAATAACGCATTTCGTTATGGATATGAAGATGTAAAAAGCAACTATGTCAGAATAACAAAAAGACCAGTTATACCGAGCGTTCTGCTCCGATGTAGCTGGTCTTTTTTTATGCTTTTAGATGCATCTTAATTGAACCATTTTATGAACCTCAAATTGAACCTCAAAAACGGATTTTAAGGAAATGAACCTCAAATGAACCTTAAAATTTTTTGTTTTTTTGTGTTTTGCTTTATCAGACTTTGTGAAAGAAAAAAACCCAGAAACCATAATAGTTTCTGGGTTTGTGCGTTTTTTGCAATTTTTTTGAAAGATTAGCGCTTGGAGAACTGCGGTGCACGACGAGCAGCTTTCAAACCGTACTTCTTTCTTTCCTTCATTCTCGGGTCACGGGTCAAGAAACCAGCGGCCTTGAGAATGGCACGATATTCTTCTGTGTTTGCCTGCAGCAATGCACGAGAAAGACCGTGACGAATTGCACCAGCCTGACCAGTGAAACCGCCACCGGTAACGGTGCATTCCAGGTCAAACTTTTCCGTGGTGTTGGTCGCTTCCATCGGCTGACGAACAATCAGCTTCAAGGTTTCTAAGCCGAAATAGCTGTCGATGGAACGATTGTTGATTGTAATTTTTCCAGTGCCACCGGGAAACAGTCTAACTCTTGCAACAGAGGACTTTCTTCTGCCGGTTCCATAGAAATATGCTTTCTTAGGCTTGTACATGTATCAATTTCCTCCTTATAAGAATTAGTTTGCAGTCCAAGCAATCGGCTGCTGTGCTTCATGGTTGTGTGCAGCACCTGCGTAGACCTTCAGGCGAGTTGCGGATTGGCGACCGATAGAATTCTTCGGAAGCATACCCTTTACTGCCAGATGCACAGCCTTTTCCGGCTGCTCTGTCATCAAGGTCTTGTACTGAATTTCCTTCAGACCGCCGACCCATCCGGTGTGATAACGGTAGTACTTTTGCTCAAGCTTCTTGCCGGTCAATACAGCCTTGTCAGCATTGATAACGATTACAAAATCGCCGGAATCAACGTGAGGGGTGTATTCAACCTTATGCTTGCCACGCAAAATTGCAGCTGCGATTGCAGCGGTTCTGCCGAGCGGCTTGCCAGCAGCATCCAGAACATACCACTTGCGTTCGATTGTCTCAGGTTTTGCCATAAAAGTGGACATGAAACGTTCCTCCATCTCAATATATTTAAACATTTTGTTTAGTTTACAGGATTTTATTGTGTTTTAAGACCTTGTCTATTAAACCACATTGGTGTGCGGAAGTCAATTGCTTTTTTTCATTTTTTTAAATTAATCCGCATAAACTCTTTTAATCTCACTCAAACGCTTGAAATCTCTTGTTTTCTCACAATACAATTTAAAATTGTTTCTTGAAGAATTCATAGAAGTCTGCTATAATTTACGAACC
Organism: Intestinibacillus sp.; assembly: GCA_963663775.1. Classification (GTDB taxonomy): domain Bacteria; phylum Bacillota; class Clostridia; order Oscillospirales; family Butyricicoccaceae. The sequence goes on from OY760624.1 coordinate 1,775,260, forward strand.
GATAGAAATATAAAAAACGGTGAATTCAGTGGAAAAGGAGAGTCCTCTATGCAACGGATGTTGTCACATGTGCGGCGTGCAGTGGATGGATACCAGATGATTGCGGCAGGTGAGCGAATTGCTGTGGGTGTTTCAGGAGGAAAGGACTCCTTAACGTTGTTGGTGGCACTGGCAAATTTGCGGCGATTTTATCCAAATCCGTTTGAAATTGTAGCGATTACTTTGGAAATGGGCTATGATGAGATGGATTTTTCAGAAATTCAAGCATTATGCAATCGGCTGCAAATTGAATATATTCGTATCCCAACACAAATCAAACAAATTATTTTTGATATTCGCAAAGAAGAAAATCCATGCTCGCTTTGCGCCAAAATGCGGCGTGGAGCACTGCATGAGGCAGCTTTGGCGGCAGGATGCTACAAAGTGGCATTGGGACATCATTTTGATGATGCGGTGGAAACCTATTTGCTGTCGCTGTTTTATGAGGGGCGTATTTCCTGTTTTAAACCCGTCACGTGGTTGGACAGACGAGATATTACACTGATTCGTCCACTGCTCTATGTGCCGGAACAAGAAATTCGGAATTTCACACGTCGGCAGGCGTTGCCCGTGGTGCACAATCCGTGCCCGGCGGATGGAAACACCAAACGGCAGGAGGTTAAGGAATTGCTGCTTTCTTTGGAAGCACAAGTGCCGCAGCTGCGCAATCGCATCTTTGGGGCGATGCAGCGGTATCCATTGGCAGGCTGGGGCTTAGCGCCTTCGAAACCAACAGATGCAGAATAGCAGTTCTATACGATACAAAAAGCAGCAGGTCAGCTGAGAAGCGTTGACCTGCTGTTTTTTGCATCATATTTGTAAAGCAAGGGGCGAGAGATGCGCATTATCAACAATGCCAAGTACAGAAAAACCGTTGGGTATAGCGGTAATCCATAAAAAAAGAAAATGTGCAAAAATTTTTCTTACGAGAAAATTTTTTTTGTGATACGATACGAATATATAAAATATGACATGTATGAAATGGAGAAGAAAAATGCCAAAAACAAAAAAAGAAAGCTTTATTTACACCGTTATGATGTGTGCCTTTATGGTGTTCTGTATGAGCATTTATAATGTGGGCCTGCATCGGGGATTTTCAGGGGAGCTGCTGCGTGAGGTCGTGGTGGGGTTTCCAATTGCATATGTGGTGGCTTTGGTCTGTGATTGGTTCATTGTGTCCAAACCTGCGAAAAAAATTGCATTTTCCATTGTAAAACCACAAGACAAACCGCTGAAAAAGATTGTGATGATTTCTTTTTGTATGGTTTGCGGAATGGTTGTTCTGATGTCTTTATATGGCGCAGTGGAGGTTGTCGGCTTTTCAAAGCAGCTTTTTGCAGTATGGATGAAAAATATTCCAGTGAATTTTGTAATGGCTCTGCCGCTGCAATTGCTGATTGCAGGTCCTGTCGTTCGATTTTTCTTTTCCAAATTGCCGTTGTCGGAAAATGCATAAAGTTGCATTTTATGTTTTGAAGATTTTGGTAAGAAAAACACGGGCTGTGCATGCTTTGCGCAGTGTTTACAGCAGCGAAAATGCCCGCAGAAGCCACCTTTCAGGAGAAGTGAAAATAGCCGCTTAATAAAAGAATGTTTTTGCGGGATATACAGAAAAAATGATAAAATAATACAACATTCCCCTTATAAAACAAATAACATCTTTACTTTTATGGAAAACATCGTATAATTAAATTATAAATGTTAAGTTTGTAGATAGGGAAGTGATTCGTATGAAAAGAGAAATGCATAAAAAAAATCGGGGCGAGCATCGGCAAAAGCTCAAAACCGGTGCGTTGAACGGCGGATTGTTGAAAAAAACACTGCTGTTCACGGTATTGCCCACATTTTTGTCATTGGTTTGTATTTATATGCTGGTTATCCAAAGCGCCAAATCAGCGGTCACCAAGCAGTCCGATTATTTGATGGACAGTCGGGCACAAGCGGTTGCTTCCGAAATTGACAGTCATTTTGCGGAATATATTGCGCAGGTATCCGTGCTGAAGCATGACCCAAAAATTGTGGAAATGTTTCAGGAATGGAGCACAGCACCTGCCACGGCGCAGGCTGCAAACGGCGCACAAGCGGGGGCTGCACCGATAGCGCAGTCTGGTGAAACGGCACAGCAAGCAGTCTTTGCGTATTTGACAAGTTTCATGGGGGACAACTCAGAGCGCATCATCAGCACTTGGGTTGCGGATAAAAAGACCAAGACCTTGGAAAATTTGAGTGATTTAAATGCAGGTTTTGAAAAAATATCCGATTATGACATGACAACACGTCCGTGGTACGCAAAATTGATGGATAACGGGGGCGATGTTGGCATTTCTGACCCGTATGAAGACATTGTCACCGGCAAAAATATGATTAGTATCATTGCAGGTGTATATGAGCAGGGCACAAACCAAATGCTCGGCGTTGTAGGCATGGATATTTCCATGGAATTTTTGCAGGCATTGGGCGAGTCCTATTCCACGAATGATAATTTCTTGATGGTGCTTTCGGACAGCGGAACCATTCTCTATCATCCGAATGGCGAATTGCAGAACCAGAGCATGGAGGATGCCGGCATCCATCAAGAACTCATCAGTTCTGTGGAAGAAATACAGCCGCCGGAAGCGAACATACAAGGAGCAAAAAAACCGAAAATCAATGCATTTGATTTTCAGGACGCCAATGCGGTGGGCATTACTGTCTTAGGACAAACAACAGGATGGAAAATTGTGTATGGTACGACACTCGATACCTATATGGACGCCATTTCTGCACTGCAGCGGAATATTTTGCTGGTATTTTTGGGAATTCTAGCGGTATTGACCGCCTTGGTCGTGCTGTTGGGACGGCATATGTTCAAGCCCATTGCAGAGTTTGCCACCACGGCAAATCGCATGGCGGACGGCGAAGTGGATTTGCAGGTTTTATGCACTACAAACGATGAAATTGGCATGTTATCCACAGCGATGTCACGCATTGTGGATAGATTGAAAGAATATATGCGCTATATTGATGAAATCTGTGGGGCACTGGACCAGATTTCTCAAGGCGACTTGACCTTCAAGCTGGAATGTGAATATGTGGGCGAATTTGCACGCATTAAGGAGGCATTGCTCAAAATTCAGAGCAGTTTGGTTGGAACGGTTTCCAACATTACACACAGCGCAACAGAGGTATCCAGTCACGCAAAGCTGATTGCAGCATCCTCTTTCACATTTGCGCAAGGTGCAACGGCACAGGCGGATGCGATTTCCAATTTGACCACCACGATTGATTCGATTTCCGGTCAAGTCACACATACAGCAGAAAAAGCCGTCTATGCAAAGGAGAAGGCAAACCAGACCAATGAAAAATTGGGTGAGTCTGACCAAAAAATGCGTGAATTGCAGGCAGCGATGGAAGAAATCTCGTCTGCATCCAACCAAATCAGCAATATTATTGGCACAATTGATGCCATTGCATTCCAGACGAATATTTTAGCACTCAACGCAGCGGTTGAGGCGGCACGTGCCGGCGAAGCAGGCAAGGGATTTGCTGTGGTGGCGGATGAAGTGCGCAATTTGGCAACCAAATCATCAGAAGCTGCAAAAACAACCGAAGCATTGATTCAAAAGGCACTCGCTGCTGTGCAGAATGGCAACAATATGACCACAATGGTGGGAACTGCTTTGGAAGAAGTGGTAAATGGCACCAATGAAGTGGTGGCGATTGTAGAAGATATTTCGCAGGCAACCGAACAGCAGTCGGAATCCGTTTCGCAGGTGGTACAGGGCATCAATCAGATTGCACATGTTGTGGAAAACAATACCGCCGCCGCAGAGGAATCGGCTGCAACCGGCAAGGAAATGGAACAGCAGGCAGAAACGCTTGACCGCTTGGTGAAACAATTTGAATATTGAGTTGCGGCAAAACATTGAATGCGTTTGCCGGTGGTTGTTTTTTTAGAAATTCGGTGGATAACTACCCATAGAACCATTTTGAGCCTTTGAAAGGATGTGAAGCATATGGACATCAGTTCCGTGATTTCTGCAACCAGCACAACCTCCTCATATTCCACAGACAGCACGACCACGGCGACCACAGCCGCCACAGCAACTGCGACCGAGAGCGAGGACACCACCACGACCACAGACGGATTGATAGAGTCGCTGTATGAATCCAGTGACACGGCAACGACCTACAGCAGTTCTTCTAGTTCCTCCAATGCCTTGTCCACGGATGAAGTGGTGAGCATTAGCACCGCACAAATGGCGGCAATGGGCAGCATGGTGACCAGCATGCTGGATAGTTTGCAAACCAGCAGTGACACGGGAAGTGGGTTGTCGGCAAGCACATTTTTGAGCATTGTAAGTAGTGTTACCTCCGCTTCTAAAATGTATAGCATGAGAAGCAAGCTGGATGACTATTTTGCATCGGACACTACGGATACCACTGATACGAGCGACGCAACCGACAGCACGACAACAGAAGAAACCACAAGCGAATAACGGCATACGGAAAGCAGAAGAGGTGTCTTACATACACTTCTTCTGCTTTTTTGCATTACGTGCAAAGAAAAGGCTGTATTTACATCAGAAATCTGCTATAATAAGCCTGTGAATTAGATATTTGCAATCAAATGAATTTGGAATGGAACACATGAAGCTACAACCATATCGCATAATCAACCTAGAAGATGACCTGCCGACCGTAGCGCAGGCGATGCAGCGGCTTACTTGGGAGGTGCAAATTGCACGCAGACAGCAAGTACGGCTGCTGAAAATCATTCATGGCTTCGGCTCTTCTGGGAGAGGCGGAAAAATTCGGCCTGCCACACGGCGACAGTTGGCGGAGCTGCAAAAAAGCGGAAAAATTCGATGTTTTATCACAGGGGAAAACTTCTCCATTTTTGATGCGGATACCCGCAGGGCATTGGATATTTGTCCGCATCTGCGCCGTGATACCGATTTAGAGCAGCACAACAATGGCATAACTGTAGTCGTGTTTTGAAAAATAATCGGTGCTGATTTGCAGAAACATCGGCTGGAATCTTTGCAGGGAACTTGCTTCTCAACCCAATCAATGATACAATTAAATGGACTTTACTTTTGGAGGAATCGTTGTGTCAGCTTTTCGACAAGAAATAGAAAATCGCCGCACTTTTGCGATTATATCGCACCCTGATGCCGGAAAAACAACCATTACGGAGAAGTTTTTGCTATACGGCGGAGCAATTCAGGAAGCTGGTATGGTCAAGGGCAAAAAAAATAGCCGCCATGCGGTATCAGACTGGATGGAAATTGAAAAACAGCGTGGTATTTCAGTCACCTCATCGGTGCTGCAGTTCCGCTATCAGAATAAATGCATCAATATTTTGGATACGCCTGGACATCAGGACTTTTCCGAGGACACCTATCGCACCTTGATGGCGGCGGACAGTGCCGTGATGGTTATTGATGCGTCCAAGGGCGTGGAAGCACAGACAAGAAAGCTGTTCAAAGTGTGTGTGATGCGCAATATTCCGATTTTTACCTTTATCAATAAAATGGACCGTGAAGCACGTGACCCATACGAGCTGTTGGAAGAAATCGAAAATGAGCTTGGAATCGGCACATATCCGGTCAACTGGCCGATTGGGTCAGGACGGGATTTTCGTGGGGTATATGACCGTGTGGACGATGAGGTCATTGCCTTTGAGGGTGCGGACGCACGGCATGAAGTCAAAGCGACACGCCTATCGATTGATGACCCCATGCTGGAAGCGCATCTGGCAGGCGGACAATATGACACGCTCATCGATGACATTGCCTTGCTTTCGGGCGCAGGGGATGAATTTGATTTGGAAGCAGTGCGGGAAGGACGGCTATCCCCGGTCTTTTTCGGCTCTGCACTGACCAATTTTGGCGTAGAACCCTTTTTGCAGAAGTTTTTGGAAATGACCACAGCACCGCTGCCACGCAAAGCAGATATTGGCATTATTGACCCGTTTGACACGCATTTTTCGGCGTTTGTTTTCAAAATACAGGCGAATATGAACAAAGCGCATCGTGACCGCATCGCTTTTATGCGTATTTGCTCGGGTAAGTTTGAACGTGGCGCCGATGTGTTCCATGTGCAGGGCGGCAGAAAAATGCAGCTGGCGCAGCCGCAGCAGCTCATGGCGCAGGACCGTTCCATTGTGGATGAAGCCTATGCCGGTGACATCATCGGTGTGTTTGACCCAGGCGTGTTTTCGATTGGCGACACGGTGTGTGACCCCGTGATGAAGTGCATGTATTCGGGCATTCCAACCTTTGCGCCGGAATTGTTTGCCCGTGTCCGTCAAAAAGACACGCTCAAGCGCAAGCAGTTTGTTAAGGGTACGACACAGATTGCACAGGAAGGTGCAATTCAGATTTTCCACGAGCCGCAAACCGGCATGGAAGAAGTGATTGTGGGCGTGGTCGGCGTGCTACAGTTTGAAGTGCTGGAATATCGCTTGAAAAACGAATATAATGTGGAAATCATCCGTGATATGCTGCCATACAGTCAAATTCGTTGGATTGAAAATGCGGATGAAGAGTTTGATTATAAGGCATTGAAGCTGACATCGGATTCCAAAGTGGTGCAGGATGTGCGGGACAATTATTTGTTGCTGTTTTCCTCGCCATGGAATATCACATGGGCGCTTGACCACAATGAAGGTTTGGAATTGTCTGATTTTTCGGAGAATACCCAATAAAATAGGAACAGCATCCATCTCACACCGATTGCGGTTGGGATGGATGCTGTTTTTTTGCATTATTTTGATAGCGTTACAGGGTCTTCTTGACGTCTGCGCAGATATTTTCGCAGATATTGCCCTGTATAGGAGCGTTCACAGCCGACAACGCTTTCGGGTGTGCCGCAGCAGACGATTTCACCGCCGCCAACGCCGCCTTCGGGTCCAAGGTCAATGATATAATCGGCGGTTTTAATCACATCCAGATTGTGTTCAATCACCACAACCGTGTTTCCGGTATCCACTAACTTTTGCAGAACATCAATCAAGCGGTGCACATCGGCAACGTGCAGACCTGTGGTCGGTTCGTCCAAAATGTAGATGGTTTTTCCAGTCGCACGCTTGCTGAGTTCGGTGGCAAGCTTGGCACGCTGCGCCTCGCCGCCCGAAAGGGTGGTGGAGGATTGCCCCAATTTGACATATCCCAAACCGACCTCTTGCAGGGTATGCAGACGGCGGGCGATTTTGGGTTGGTTTTCAAAAAACTGCAAGGCTTCATCCACGGTCATTTCCAGCACTTCATGAATGTTTTTGTCTTTATAGCGTACTTCTAAGGTTTCTTTGTTGTAGCGTTTGCCTTTGCAGACATCACACGGCACATAAATATCCGGCAGGAAATGCATTTCAATTTTATTCATGCCGTCGCCTGCGCACGCCTCGCAGCGTCCGCCTTTCACATTGAAGGAAAAGCGACCCGCCCCATAGCCACGCATTTTGGCATCTTGGGTGGTGGCAAACAGCTCACGAATGTCATTCCAAACCCCTGTATAGGTGGCTGGGTTGGAGCGTGGCGTGCGTCCGATAGGAGATTGGCTAATGTCAATGACCTTGTCGAGATGCTCCATGCCTTCGATGCTTTCATGTGCACCTGCCCTTGTTTTTGCACCGTTTAAGTCTGTGGCAAGGCGTTTATATAAGATTTCATTGACAAAAGAGGATTTTCCAGAGCCGGAAACGCCTGTGACACAGGTGAAAGTACCCAGCGGAATGGAAAAATCGGTGTGCTTCAGATTGTTCACCGTTGCACCATGCACGGTCAGCCATTTGCCGCTGCCCATGCGGCGGATATCGGGAATCGGAATATGCTTTTTGCCGCTCAAATACTGTCCCGTGATGGATTCGGGGCACTCCAGCAGTCCGTCCATGCCGCCGGCATACATCACATGGCCGCCATGCACACCTGCACCGGGGCCGATGTCCACAATATAATCTGCGGCATGCATGGTGTCTTCGTCATGTTCTACCACGATGAGCGTGTTGCCCAAATCACGCAGATGCTGCAAGGTTGCCAGCAGTTTATCGTTATCACGCTGGTGCAGACCGATGGATGGTTCGTCAAGGATGTATAGCACGCCCATCAGCGAAGAGCCGATTTGGGTTGCCAGTCGAATGCGTTGGCTTTCGCCGCCGGATAGTGTGCCAGAGGCACGGGACAGCGTCAAATATTCCAAACCCACCGAGCGCAAGAACCCCAGTCGCTCCCGCACTTCCTTCAAAATGCTGTTTGCGATGAATTGCTCTTTTTCGGAAAGCGTCAGCGCATCAATGAATTCCAATGCGGATACAATCGATTGTTCACTATAGTCTGCAATGTTAAGTCCACCAACGGTGACCGCCAACACCTCTTTTTTTAGGCGGTGTCCCTGACAGTCAGGACAAGGGATTTCGCTCATGCATTCTTCGATTTCTGCACGCATATAGTCGCTGTTCGTTTCCTTATAGCGGCGTTCCAGATTGTTGACAATGCCTTCAAATGCCTGCTCCATCGTGCCGCCGGAAAACCGCTGCACATGCAGTTTCAGCGGTTCATTTCCTGTGCCATAGAGCAAGGCATGCACGGCGTCTTCCGACAGCTCTTCAATGGGTGTTTCAATGGTGAATCCATATTTTTTGCCCAACGCATCATAATACATGCGGGCAATCGTGCCGGCGTCTGCATTGCCCCAGCCGCTTGCCTGAATGGCACCATCCTTGATAGACAGCTTGTGGTTTGGCAGGATGCGGTCGGGGTCGATTTTCATTTGGATGCCCAAACCGGTGCAGGTGGGGCATGCGCCATAGGGATTATTGAAGGAAAACATGCGCGGGGTCATTTCTTCAATCGAAATCCCACAGGTTTCGCAGGCGAAATTCTGCGAAAAGAGCAGTTCCTCACCTTGAATCACATCCGCAATCATCAGTCCGCCTGTCAGGGCAGAAGCAGTTTCGACGGAATCGGTCAAACGGGCACGTACATCAGGCTTGATGACGAGGCGGTCGACAACAATTTCAATATTGTGTTTTTTGTTCTTTTCCAACTTGATTTCTTCGGCTAAATCATATACATTGCCGTCAATTCGTACACGGACATAACCAGAGCGGCGTGCTTCCTCCAGCACCTTGACGTGCTCGCCTTTGCGGGCACGCACGACAGGCGCAAGAATCTGCAAGCGTGTGCCCTCCGGCAACAGCATCAGTGCATCGATGATTTGGTCAATGGTTTGCTGATGGATTTCTTTGCCGCATTTGGGGCAGTGCGGGATGCCGATTCTCGCCCAAAGCAGACGCAGATAATCATAGATTTCGGTGACTGTACCAACGGTGGAACGTGGGTTGCGAGAGGTGGTTTTTTGGTCGATGGAAATGGCAGGGGAAAGCCCGTCAATTTCATCGACATCTGGTTTTTCCATTTGCCCCAAAAACTGCCGTGCGTAGGACGAGAGGGATTCCACATAGCGGCGCTGTCCTTCGGCATAAATGGTGTCAAATGCAAGGGAGGACTTGCCCGAACCAGACAAACCCGTCATGACAATCAGCTTGTCGCGCGGCAGTTTGATGTCAATATTCTTGAGGTTGTGCTCTCTTGCGCCTTTTATGACAATGTGCTCTTGCATCGTTTTATCTTCCTTTTCTGCCCTGCGGGCGGGATACTTGGGTGTGTGCGGGTTTTCTCAGCTTTCTTCCAAGGCTTTGATTTTATCACGCAATGCTGCTGCAATCTCAAATTCCAATAGCTTGGCGGCTTCCTTCATTTGGCGGGTTAGCTGCGCAATGGCGGCGGCTTTTTCGCCCTTGGTCATGTGCTTGTGTGCGGGGGTGTTGTCGGCACTGCTGCTGCCGGAGATTTCGATGATGTCATGCACCTGCTTGCTGACGGTTTTAGGGGTAATGCCATGTGCCGTATTAAATTGCGTCTGCAGTTCACGGCGGCGTTCGGTTTCATCAATGGCACGGCGCATGGAGGGCGTGATTTTATCGGCATACATGATGACACGTCCCTCGGCATTGCGGGCGGCACGGCCAATGGTTTGGACAAGAGAGGTTTCTGAGCGCAAAAATCCTTCTTTATCGGCATCCAAAATAGCAACCAGAGAAACCTCCGGCAAATCCAAGCCCTCACGCAGCAGGTTGATACCGACCAGTACATCGAACAAGCCAAGGCGCAGGTCACGCAAAAGCTCCATGCGTTCGATGGTTTTGACATCGTGGTGCATATAGCGCACCCGAATGCCTGCGCCTTCCAAAAATCCGGTCAAATCCTCTGCCATCTTTTTGGTCAAGGTGGTGATGAGCACACGCTCCTTGCGGTCTGTGCGCAGATGAATTTCCCCAATCAAGTCATCGACTTGTCCCTCCACAGGGCGCACCTCTATTTCGGGGTCGACCAGTCCTGTGGGGCGAATCACCTGCTCGACGATTTGCGCAGACAATCCTTTTTCATAGTCCCCAGGGGTTGCCGAAACAAAAACGATTTGGTTTAACCGTTCACAAAATTCATCAAACTGCAAAGGGCGGTTGTCATATGCCGAGGGCAGGCGGAAGCCGTTTTCGATAAGGCTCTCTTTGCGGGCACGGTCGCCATGGTACATCGCACGCACCTGCGGCAGCATGACATGGCTTTCGTCCACAATCAGCAGAAAATCCTTGGGGAAATAGTCAATCAAGGTGAACGGTGCACTGCCGGGTTCTCTGCCCGATAACACACGGGAATAGTTTTCGATGCCGCTGCAAAACCCAATTTCCTGCATCATTTCAATGTCATATTTGGTGCGCTGTTTGATGCGCTGCGCCTCTACCAATTTGCCGTTGTCCTCAAAATACTGCACACGCTGTGTAAGCTCCGACTCCAGCGAAGCGATGGCGTGTTCCATTTTTTCACGCGGTGTGACATAGTGGCTGGCAGGAAAGATGGCGATGTGCCCCAATTCCTTGGTCAATAGACCGGTAAGCGGGTTGATTTGGCTGATGCGGTCGATTTCATCGCCGAAAAACTCAATGCGCACACAATCAGAATCGGAATATACCGGCCACACCTCAACCGTATCCCCACGCACACGGAAGCGATTGCGCTCAAAGGCAATGTCGTTGCGTTCATATTGAATGCCAATCAAACGGCGAATCAGCTCTTCCCGTCCCAGCTCCATGCCAGGGCGCAGGGACACCACCATGCTTTTATAGTCGATGGGGTCACCGAGCGAATAGATGCAGGAAACCGATGCAACGATAATTACATCCTCCCGCTCAGACAGGGCAGAGGTTGCCGAGTGCCGCAAACGGTCGATTTCGTCATTGACGGCACTGTCTTTTTCAATATAGGTGTCGGTCGAGGCGATGTATGCTTCGGGCTGATAATAGTCATAATAGCTGACAAAATATTCAACGGCGTTGTGCGGAAAAAACTCCCGCAGCTCCGAGCAAAGCTGTGCCGCCAAGGTTTTGTTATGCGCCAGCACCAAGGTTGGTCGTTGCACCTTTTCGATAAGATTTGCCATGGTAAAGGTTTTGCCGGAGCCGGTGACCCCCAGAAGGGTCTGCTCACGAAAGCCCATTTGGATGCCTTCCGCCAGCTGTTCGATTGCTTTGGGTTGGTCGCCTGCCGGTTGGTAAGCACTGACCACTTGAAAACGGGGCATGAAACTCCTCCTTGTGAAAATTATGCGTACGGATACAAACGATCGGGGTTATACAAGACGGCTTTCTCGGAAGGACACATAATCATCGTCTGCATAAATCACATGGTCCAAAAGCTGAATTTCCACCGTGCGTAAGCCCTTGCGAATCAGCTCGGTCAGCGTCATATCTTGCTGTGAGGGCAATGCGATGCCATGCGGATGATTGTGTGCCAAAATGACACCGTGCGCATGATGGCGCATGGCGATTTCCACAATGGTGCGCACGCTGACGCTGACACCGTCAAGCGAGCCTCTGCCCAATTCGCCGCAATAGAGCACACTGCCTTTGTGGTCTACGCAAGCCATCATGAGCAGTTCTTCGCATAATCCTGTGAAATACGGTTTTAAATAGTCGCCGATGAGTTGTGTGGAGGTCAGGCACAGCTTGCCCATGGACTGCTGTGTGCGGTCAATGGCATAGCTGCGAAACAATTCGATGCACAGATGCACAAGCACTGCGGCACTTTCGCCGATGCCTTCGGTTTGCTGCAGTTCGGCAACCGATGCCTCAAACACCCCCGACAGGCTGCCAAACCGTTGCAGCAGCGCATGGGCGATAGGGTTCACATCTTTGCGGGGAATGGCATAAAAGAGCAGCAGCTCCAACATTTCGTGGTCATGAAATCCTTTTAAACCGAGCTCTAAAAATTTTTGTTTCACACGCTGGCGGTGGTCTTTGTGCACGCTCATGGGCACTCCTTCAGGTGGGGAAGCCCAATCAAAGAGGCGGATTTTTCTAAAATATCCTGCACAAAGGGCAAAGCGGCAATCTGCGAAAATGGAATGGTGGGGTGCGGCTCTCCGTCATGCGCACGCAGGGATTTTGCCATCCAAATAACATCTCTCCACTGCCCAAATTTATACATGCTGTCTTGATAAGAGCCGGAAATCACAAACCCCATAGACGAGTGAAATTTGATAGAGCGTTCATTGGGGGAGGTGATGCCGACAAAAATATTGTAATACCCTTGCCTGGTCAAAATCTCCATCAAAGCACGATACAGCGCACTGGCAACCCCAAGGCGATGGAAATCCTGTGCGACATAAATGGAGGTTTCCACAGACCATTGATAGGCGGCACGTTTGCGATGCGGCGAAGCATAGCCATATCCCGCCACGCTGCCATTGATATAACACACAAGCCACGGCGTTTGTGTGGTGAAACGCATGATGCGTTCTTGAAATTCTTTCAAAGACGGCGGCTCATATTCCGAGGAAACGGTGGTTTCCGATACATATGGTGCATAGACCGCCAGCATTTCTGCGGCGTCCGCTAAGGTTGCCTGCCGAATAATAATTTGTGGCATATTTCTCCCCCTGCCGATTCGTATGCTAGTATTATACCGCAATACACGTTTGTATTGCAAGAATCGACTTGTACAATCCTAAGGGTCGTAATAGATACTAATTTTGCACGAAAAAACGGGAGAAGCGCTTGCAATGCGGTGCATTTTGCTTTATACTAAGTGCAAAGTCCTATAAAACAGCAAGGAAATGGGAAAAGCGGTGCATAGGTTCAAGAAGGGAGCATACGGCAGTATGTTCTTTTTTTCTATGCTGCGAGTTAGACTGGTTCGGAAGGAAGAAAGCGTTTATGAATTGCACCAAAAAGGATATGCTGCTGTATGCCGTGACAGACCGCAGCTGGCTGCGGGGACAAACTATGGCACAGCAGGTGGAGGCTGCGCTGCAGGGCGGGGTCACATGCGTGCAGCTGCGAGAGAAGCAGCTGGAGGAGGATGCGTTTTTGCAGGAGGCATTGCAGATAAAAGCGTTGTGCAATGCCTATCAAGTGCCGTTTCTCATCAATGATAGGGTGGACATTGCGCTTGCCTGCGGTGCGGATGGTGTGCATATCGGGCAAAAGGATATGTGCGTGCAAGAAGCCCGTGCAGTGCTTGGCGCAGAAAAAATCATTGGCGTTTCGGCTAGAACGGTTGCACAGGCGTTGGCGGCGCAGGAAGCCGGTGCAGATTATCTTGGGGTTGGTGCAGCATTTCAAACCGGCACAAAATTGGATGCCAATGCGATTGCGCACGAAACCATGCAGGCGATTTGCCAAGCGGTGCAGATTCCGGTGGTTGCCATTGGCGGCATCACCTGTGACAATATCCTACAGCTTGCCGGCAGAGGGGTCGATGGCGTGGCAGTGGTCAGTGCCTTGTTTGCACAAACGGAGATTACCACGGCGGCACAGCGGCTGCGGCAGCTGAGCACGGAAATGATACAAAAGTGCGCACAGACATAGGAGAGCAAACCCATATGAAAACAGTATTGACCATTGCCGGAAGTGACTGCAGCGGCGGCGCCGGTATACAGGCGGACATCAAAACAATGACCATGCACGGCGTATATGCCATGAGCGCCATTACCGCACTCACAGCACAAAATACCTGCGGCGTGGCGGCGGTAGCAGCGACAACACCGGATTTTTTGGCGCAGCAGCTGGATTGTATTTTCACGGATATTATGCCCGATGCGGTCAAAATCGGTATGCTGTGCAATCGGGAATTGCTCGGCGTGGTGGTGGAAAAGCTGCGGCAGTACCACGCCTGTAATATTGTGGTAGACCCCGTGATGGTGTCCACGAGCGGGCGTGTGCTGCTGCAGCAGGATGCAATCGCAGCCATGCAGGCAGAATTATTTCCGCTTGCCACACTCATCACGCCCAATATGCCGGAAGCCGCCGTGCTCAGCGGCATGGATGTGCAGCAGGAACAGAATATGGAGGCGGCTTCTCAATATTTGCAGCAGCGATTTGGATGTGCTGTGCTGTGCAAGGGAGGACATGCGACCGACACGGCAAATGATTTGCTGTACACAAGCGAGGGCATGCAGTGGTTTGCAGGGCAGCGCATTGCAAATGCCAATACGCATGGCACAGGCTGCACACTTTCCAGTGCGATTGCCAGCAATCTTGCCAAAGGAGAAGCGTTGCAGACAGCGGTGGCAAATGCAAAGCAATATTTGGCGCAGGCGATTGCCGCACAGCTGAATTTGGGCGTTGGCAATGGTCCACTTGCGCATAACTATTCATTATAAACAACGGCGGAAGAACCAGAATGCGCTCATATTGGCGATATTCCATTTTATGCCACTTGATTTCGCTTAAAAAAGTGAAGCTTCACATGATTAAAATAGGTATTTACGACCAAATCTTTAGTTTTTTTTATAATTGTCTTATTTTGTGCAAAGCGGTATAATTAAAATAAGACAATTTTGTGTTTTATGTGTGTTTTGCAGGAAAGATTGCAAAAGTTTCCACTCTGATTTCAGTCAATCATGCTTCTGGAATTGCAGGGAAAAAGACATAGGGTGCAAATGTTTCACACAGAAAAGGTTTTTCTATTGCAGGAAAACCCATGCTGTCAAAGGAAAACATGGACAGTATTTGCAAGGAACAGAGGTGTAAATTTCAAAAAAAGGAGGGTTTGCAGATAAAGGCTATCTAAAGATGAGAAAATAATTAAGTTCATGTGTAAAAATACAATCGGGTTAGGATTTGGGATACATCATGATTATTTATAAAAACAAGAATTTTTTGGAATATATGCCAGATGTGCGTGCGTGTGACAAAGGGATTTCGGAGCTCAATGACCAATGGAACAACATGGAGCTGCTGCTCGAAATCAACTGCCCCACGCAGGCGGGAAAAATTTTGCCCAATATGCGCAAAGTGCAGAAAGGGTTCTACGCCCTGCAGCAGCAGCTGGTGGAAACCTTGATTGCGGAAACCCTCAATAAAATGAATCGCAAAATTATCTCCAAAGCACAGGTTGCGATTGATATTTTGATTCGCAATCTGTATGAACGAACCGCCGATGTGGGATTTATTGCAACAGATGATGACATTCGGCAATTTGTCTGCCAAGACGAGCATGAAGCAAATCGGGAATATATTCTCAATCGATTGCAGGAATATGTCGCAAAATATTCGGTTTATGATGAGATTATTCTGCTGAACAGCGATTTTCAGGTGCTTTTGAATTTGAATCAAGACAATGCGATTGCCGGACAGACGATACAGGACCCCATTTTGGAAAATACGGTTGCCAGCACTCAAAATTTCATGGAACATTTTTGTGCATCTCCATTGCAGGCGGCAAAGGAACGAGCGCACATCTTTTCCAGCAAAATTTACAATGATTTTGGCGAAGTGGCGGGCATTATTTGCCTGTGTTTTCGGTTTGAAGATGAAGTCGAGAAAATATTCCAAAAGTTGTCGAACGAGTATGACGGTTCGGTGATTTATATTGTGGATGACGAGGATACCGTCATTGCCAGCAGCAATGCGAACTATGTGCCGCTGGGCATTTCCATGGAAACCGGCGAACCAGGCGCAAATAATATTGTGTATTATCGTGGCGTGGAGTATATTGTGCAGACGGTGCCAACCAAGGGATACCAACAGTATGTTGGCTTGGGGTGGAAAGGCTGCGTGATGATTCCGCTGGCATTGGCGTTCAAAGAGAAGCAGTCCAAGCTCGTGAAAAGCATTGCGCCGGATACCATGGCGGGGCTGATGAGCAAGGCGGATTCTTTTTCGGCGGAGCTCAAGCAAATTGTCAGCCAAACGCAAAAAATTCAGCACAGCTTGAAGCAAGTGGTGTTTAACGGACAGATTTTGGCGACCAAAAGCGTTTCCAAGGAGTTGGAGGAGACCAATCCGATGAAGCCGATTTTGCACTCCATCGGTAAAATCGGTGTCAATACCAGTCAGTTGTTTGAAAAATCAATCCAAAATCTGTTTGCAACGGTCATTACTTCGGGACTGCAAAATGTCAGCTTTGTGGCATCGCTCTGCGTCGACATTATGGATCGTAATCTATATGAACGCTCGGATGACTGCCGTTGGTGGGCACTGAATCCGACCTTTCGGGGGTTAATGGCACAGCCTGAACTTTCGGCAGAAAACAAGCAGGAGCTGACCCGCATTCTGGAATATGTCAACAGCCTGTACACGGTATATCGCAATCTGTTTTTGTTTGACGCCATGGGCAAAATCATCGCCGTTTCCAATCCGGAGCGTGCAGGTGACATTGGAAAAGTGCTTTCGGCAGACTATGTGCGCAATATTTTGGGCAACTATAGTCCGGAAAAATACTTTGTGTCCGCCTATGATGCCACAGAACTTTATGACAATCGACACACGTATATTTATGGGGCGTCCATTACCGACAGCAGCAATCCGCAGCGCACCGTGGGCGGCATTGGCATTGTGTTTGACAGCGAATTTCAGTTCCAAAGCATGCTGTATGATGCCATTGACAACGATGAAGGTGCATTTGCGGTGTTTACCGACCGCAATAAGAAAATCATTGCCTCCACCAACAGCCGACTGCAAACAGGCGAGGTGTTTTCTCTGCCATCCCACTTGTTTGCCACCGCAAACGGAGAAAGTTGCTCGGAGATTTTGCAGTATGAGGGGGCGCACTATGCCGTTGGCTGTGCATGCTCCGCTTGTTATCGAGAATATAAATGTCAGGATGACGGCTATCAAAATGATGTGCTGGCGTTTGTGTTCGATAAGCTGTCTGATATGGACGGCGGAAACGAAGAAATGGTGAAAACCGCTGGTATTGACCAGACGGACATTACGCTGTCGGACAAGGAAACCCATGTGAAGCTGGCAACCTTCCTGCTGAATCAGCAAGTGTTTGCGATGGAGCAAGTGGCGGTGCTGGAATCCATGGATTCGGAAAAAGTCATTCCGTTCCCCGGGGCATTGGAAGTGGTTAACGGTGCGGTTGCGTACAATAAGAAATATTTGGCGGTGATTGACGGGCGCAAGCTTTTGGGCATGCCTGCAAATGCTGAAATCGTTTCGCAATTGCTCATCATTCAAATTGCGGACGGCACACAAGTGGCGTTGGCGGTGGATGAGCTCAACAGCATTTTGGAAGTCAACGCCAGCGAAATCAAATCCATTGCGCAGATTGGCAACAGTTCAGCCATTATCAAGGAGATTATTTACATCGAAAATGAAGTGAACAAAGCGGTTTTGATGTTTAATCAGAATGTTTTGCTGCAAAAGCTGAATTCGACCGTGGCAAAGACCGAACTGCAGCAAGCCCTGCGTGTGGTCGAGAAAAAATATGATGATACAGCAGACAAGCAATAAAAATCGGTAATTTATCATCCACTGGGTGCGGCAGACAAATACCTGTCGCACCTGTTTTTTGAAATTTCATGGCGTTATGCGGTATCTTTGCCGCACAGGCTATGATATAATTATAGATAACAATCTTGTAAGTGGGTTGAAATATCATACAGGAAGAGTAGGAGTGAAAGCATGAAAACGTTTCAGGAATTATATGAAAGCATGGTGACATCCGCATTGCAGGGGCATGAAGATGCAGTGCCGCCAGCCGATGCGTATCAGCCCGAGCATCTGGAGTATCTGCTGAACCCTAAAAAATATCCGCTGGTTTTGAAAACGGGTGTGTGCAATTGCACGGGTGACAAGGTGGAGGAATGTATCCAGCGATGTCCCTTTGATGCCATCCAGAAAGCAGAAAATGGCGGCATTATCATCAATGAAACGCTGTGTTTGGGATGCTCTGCCTGCGTAGAGGGCTGTGCCAGCAGCAAATTGCGGGAAACAACAGACATGATTCCTGCACTCAAGGCAATCCGTGCGGCGGAAGGTCCGGTCTATGCGATGATTGCACCGGCTTTTTTGGGGCAGTTCAGCCACGAAGTGACCCCTGGAAAGCTGCGCACTGCACTGAAAAAAATCGGCTTTGACAGCATGGTAGAGGTTGCACTGTTTGCAGACGTGCTGACATTGAAGGAAGCCTTGGAGTTTGACAAAAACATTTGCACCGAATCCGATTTTCAGCTGACAAGCTGTTGCTGCCCCATGTGGATTGCCATGATAAAAAAAGTATATCATCAGCTTCTGCCGCATGTGCCGGGGGCGGTGTCGCCGATGATTGCCTGTGCAAGAGCCATTAAGCTGCTGCACCCCGATGCACTGACCGTTTTTATTGGCCCTTGCTTGGCGAAAAAGGCAGAAGCACGGGAAAAGGATTTGGTGGGAGATGTAGATTTTGTGCTCACCTTTCAGGAAATGCAGAACATATTGGATGCCTTGGGCATCAACCCTGCGGAACTTGCGGCGGATGAAAATGACCATTCGTCCAGAGCCGGCAGAATTTATGCCCGTGCCGGCGGCGTAAGTGAAGCGGTTGCAAAAACCGTGGAACGCCTCAATCCCAACCGTGAGATTCAAGTACGCACCAAGCAGGCGGACGGTGTGCCGGATTGCAAGGCGATGATGCAGGAACTGCTTTCTGACAAGGCGGATGCCAATTTCTTTGAGGGCATGGGATGCCGTGGCGGATGTGTTGGCGGTCCGAAGGCAGTTTTGGGTGTGCCGGAAGGCACGGAGCTGGTGGAAGCCTATGGAAATGATGCGCCCTATCAGACACCGGCAGAAAACCCGTATGTCATCGAACTGCTGCACCGTTTGGGCATTGACACGATTGAAACACTGCTGGAAGATACGGATATTTTCACACGGCATTTTGAGTAAGCGGTTTGTTATACAAAAAATCCCCTGTAAAAAAGGCACTTCAGCTCCATGAAGTGCCTTTTGCGCATCGTAGTTCCTGTGCTCATCATGGACAAGACAGCAGGTTTTATTAGTAAAACGCACTAATTCTGCCTTGTATTGTTGGCGGGAAACTGGTACAGTTAACACTATAAAGACCGCGCAGCATGGGATACATGCCACAACGTTCGGATGGATACAGGAGTGAGGAACATGAAATTTAATGTTGGCGTTTTGGGAATCGGAGATATTAGCGACGTATATTTTCAGAATTTGAAAAAATATGATATTGTGAATGTCATGGGTTGTGCTTCCAGAAGTCTGGAAAAAGCACAGAAAAAGGCAAATCAACACCATATTCCAAAAGCATATGCAACCGCACAGGAACTGATTGCAGACCCTGAAATTGATATTGTTTTAAACTTAACCCTGCCCGCCGTGCATGGGGAACTGAACATGCAGGCGTTGCAGGCAGGCAAGCATGTGTATTCAGAAAAGCCACTGGCAGCCACCTTTGCCCAGGCGGAAAAAATCATGCAGTTGGCGCAGGAAAAGGGTCTGTATGTCGGCTGTGCGCCGGACACCTTTTTGGGCGGACGCCTGCAAACCATACGCAAGCTGCTCGATGACGGCGTGATTGGTGATGTGGTTGCGGCAAGTGCGTTTGTGGTGAGCCATGGGCATGAATGGTTTCATCCAAGTCCGGCGTTTTTTTATCAAAAGGGTGCAGGACCGTTGCTGGATATCGGACCGTATTATATGACGGCGCTGCTGTCGCTGCTGGGTCCTGTGAAAAAATGCTGCGCCATGTCCAAAAGAACCTTTGCAGAGCGCACCATTGAAAGCGAGCCGAAAAAAGGCGAAATCATTCCGGTAGAAGTGGATACCCACATCACAAGCAATTTGGAGTTTGCAAATGGTGCGATTGCAACGATGATTACAAGCTTTGACATTTGGGAATCGGAATTGCCCCGACTGGAGCTGTACGGCACGAAGGGAAGTATCTGTATCGCAGACCCTGACCCCGTGGATGGACCCAATCTGTTCGGCGGAAAAGTGCTGCTGAGAACCATGGACAACTATCGATGGAAGGGCTTGCCCAGACAGCAGCCATTCAGCGAGTGGGAAGAAGTCCCGATTGTGCATCCGTTCAATGAAACCAGCCATCAGGAAAACAGCCGAGGCATCGGATTGGTGGACATGGCATATGCGATTCGGGATGGTCGACAGGAGCGCGCTAAGGGCCAAATGGCATTGCATTCGCTCGAGGTGATGGAAAGCATTCTGCAATCCGGAGCAGAAGAGCGCTTCTATCATATGAAGACGACATTTGAACGTCCGCAGCCGTTGCCTGTGGATTTTCCGCAAAGCGAAGATAAAAAATAAATGGAGAGCAAGAAAGGAAAAAATGACCATGAGTGACGCAAAAACCAAATTTGAAACGTTGTGTGAACTGGAAAAATCCTTGGCATTTGATACATTTTCAAGGGAAGATGCGCTGGCATTGGGGCTTTTGCTCAACGAAAATGCAAAACCCTATGGAGAACCGATTTCCATCGAAATCACCATCAACGGATTGTCTGTCTTCCGTTATTTCGCAGAAGGCTCGATTCAGGACAGTGCACTGTGGCTCTCCAGAAAGCGCAATTCTGTAGACTTGATGAGCATGTCAACCCTGCGCTTTTTATATTGGCTGGAAATGATTGGCGAAACACTGCAAGACCGTAAACTGAACCCCGATGACTATGCCGCAGGCGGCGGCGGCTTCCCGATTCGCCTGAACGGCACTGGTGTAGTCGGCTCAATTTGTGTGTCGGGTCTAATGCAGCACGAAGATGACCATCAGTTGATTGTAGATTCTGTGAAGCAGTTTTTGGGAAACAAGAAGGCATAAAAGTGGGATACCAACGCTGATATGCGATAAAAAAAGAGCCTCTATCCATCGTGAAAAAAATGGGTAGAGGCTCTTTTTGCCGTAAGACAGACCCTGCATCATTGAGATGATGCGTCTGCTGCAAGGCTTTGATAGATTTTTTCAAGGTTGCTGCGCATGCGTGCCAGATAGGTTTTATCCTCTTCATTGCTCGCCATCGTATAAATGGGCTCCACGGTTGCGCCCACTTCCTGCGCAAGGGTTTGCGAAACGGCAGGGCTTGCAAGTTTTTCGGAAAAAATGGTAGTAATCTGCTGCTGCTTGCAGTAGGCAATCAGCTCCGTCATTTGTTTTGCAGTGGGCTCTCCTTCTGCAAACACATCCTCCACACTGCTTTGCGTCAAACCGAAGTCCCGACAGAGATACGCAAAGGCTGCATGACCGGTGACAAAGTCTTTTTTGGAAACAGACTGGAGTTTTTGTGCATAGGTGTTGTATAAATCATCCAGCTGCTGCAAATAAGCGGTGCAATTCTGCTCATAATAGGCTTGGTTGGAGGGGTCGGCTTGTATCAAACCGTTGGCAATGTTTTGCACCTCTAGCTTGGCACCGGTCAGGCTGAGCCACAGATGCGGGTCATATTGCCCGTGCTCCTGTAGTTCGGCAGCGTCTGCATTGGTGATGGCATCCGCCCCTTCGGAAGCGTTGATGGCAGTCAAATTAGGGTTTTGTGCCGCTTGCAGGGCATCCTCTACCCAGCTTTCCATGCCCAATCCGTTATACACAAAGACCTGTGCCTTGCTGAGCGCAATCAAATCCTGCGCTTTTGGCGCAAAATCATGTGGCTCTACGCCGTCCGGAATGATGGTTGTGACCGAAACTTTCTCTTGTCCTACTGCCGTTACAAATTCCTGCATGGCATTGAATGATACGATAACCTGCAGTTTATTGCTGTCAACAGCTGCTTTTGCGGGGGCACTGCATCCTGTGAGATGAAAAAAACTCAAGGAGCAGAGCAAAAGGGCTGCGATTTTTTTTAACATGCCAGAAACCCTCCTTTGAAATGGTTGCTATGCTTCTTATGATAGTCCATCAAAACGATTCTGTCAATAGAATGAGAATCATTATATTTTTAATCTGTGCAAGACAGCACAAATGCACCACAGAAACGGGAATCTTGCTTGCGAAGCGAGCGGGAATGTGTTAGAATTTTAGCAAATATACAGTGTTTGGCGGCATGACTTTGGGGAAAGGAAAATGATATGGAAATTGTAGATGTCGGTGTTTTGGAATCTTCATTTATGGATTTTCTAATCCCTTCTGAATTTGCACAAGATGCGCTGTTTTATTGTGCGCAATTCGGATATTTTCGGTGCGATGAAAACTATTGCATTGCGCGAAGTGCCTATGAGCAATTTTTGCTGATGTATATCTGCGAAGGGACATTGGATGTGGAGGTGCATGGCCGCAAAATCACGGCACAGAAGGAACAAATTGTGCTGATTGACTGCCATGTGCCGCATCGATATGCCTGCAGTCAGGCGGTTCATTTTCTTTGGTTTCATTTTCATGGAAACAGCAGCAAGCAGTATGCCGCCTACTTGTATGAACGCTTTGGAACGGTGTTTGCAGGCGAGCATATTCCCATGCTGCGCCCGTATTTTGACAGCATTTTATCCTATGCGCAGCAAATACCGCCCAAGGAGCATCGTATTTCGCAAAATATTCATGCCATTTTGAGTGCACTGGCGTCACCGGAGCAGCAAGGACTTGTCATTCACCATTTGCTGCGTCCTGCATTGGATTTTATCCACAACCACTTTGCAGAAGAGCTGCAGCTGCAGCAATTGGCACTGCTGTGCAATATCAGCACCTCGCATTTCATTCGCAGCTTCAAACGCTATATGGATTGTACCCCGCATGAATATTTGCTATCCTATCGGCTGCGCCAAGCTAAGCAAATGCTGCTGCGCACAGAAGATTCCATTGAAACGGTTGCTGAAAAATGTGGATTTAACAGTGCCTCTCATTTTGCACGTGCCTTTCGCAAGAGCAGCAATTTATCGCCGGCTGCCTTTCGCAAAATGCAATTTTAGCAGGCGTGTATCTGTGGGAAAAGATGAAAAGGCATCGAATAGGAGATAGCTTGTATGATTGCAAAAGAGCGCGGCACATATGCAGGGTCGGATTTATATTTTCAAACGCCGTCCGAAAATGCCCTGCGGATGCTGTTTTTTATGACATCCTGCGGATATTACTTGACCAATCATGAATATCGTATCCAGCGGGATAATTATCATAATTTTTTGATTTTTTATGTCTGTAAGGGCTGCTTGTCGGTACAGAACGAAGGCATCACCAAAGTGGTGGCAGAGGGGCAAATCGGCTTTGTCAATTGCCATGTGCCGCATGAATACCATACCATTGGCAGCACGGAATTTATTTGGCTGCATTTGGATGGTTCCAATACGGCGCAGATTTATGCAAGGATTGTGCAGCTGCATGGCGGATTTGTGATTGATTCCCCGTGTGCCGAGCAAATTCGTGAGCGCATTTATGCCATTGTTTCCGCCTGCCGCAATGAGCAGCTGCAAAGCGAAGCGGAGTTATCTTATCAGCTGTATGGCATCATGATTGCGCTGTTGGATCATCGGCATCTGCAAACGGAGCAGGAGCAAAGCGATTCACCGATTGTGCAGGCAATGCAGTTCATTCGGGAGCATTACAGCGAGCCGATTGCTTTGGCGGATGTGGCACGCATCGCCAATATGAGCCAATATCATTTTTCAAGGCGGTTTAAAAAGGAATGCGGTTATTCGCCGCATGAATTTTTGATTTCCACACGATTGAATCGTGCCAAGCACCTGCTGAAAACCACCGATTTGCCGATTAAAATCATTGCGCAGAATGTCGGGTATCAAAATTTGGAAACCTTTACAAATGCCTTTAGCAGGCGTGTTGGGCTGGCGCCCAGTTTGTTTCGGAAATATCCGTTATAAGCCGATTTGCAAAAAAGACTTCTTTGTTTCTTTGAAACGAGGGGGTCTTTTTTTGTGTCATATTGCACAATAATCAGACGATAAAGTTGGTATAATATAAACATAACTATCAAAAAAAGCAACATATAACAGACGAACAGCAAGTTTTGTTATTCCAACAAAATTTATAGAATGTTACCATAAGAGCAAGGAATGACACATAGAACCGCATAAAAGACCGTGTTTTTGTGCTGTGAAAATCTATGTGTGCCATTTCAAAAATCATGATTTCCTAACAAGGGAAGCGGACAAAAGAAGAGGAGAATCGAACATGAAAAAAAGACTACTCGCATTACTTATGGCAAGCATGATGGCTGCTACTTTGATGGGCTGTGGTAGCTCTGGAGATTCTGCAGCATCTGACAGCAGTGCGGATGCAGCGCAAAGCTCCACGGATAGTTCCTCTGGCGGTGAAAAATCCATAGCGGTTATCTTTAAGGCATTGAACGCAGAATATTGGAAGACCATGAAGTCCGGCTGTGAAGATGCTGCGGCAGAGCTGGGGGTCAAGGTGACGGTGCTTGGACCGAATGCAGAAAGCGAAATCGCACAGCAGGTGACGATGATTGAAGAACAGCTGTCCGCAGGCGTGGATGCGATTGCCGTTGCACCTTGTGATGAAAGTGCAGTCATTGGCGCAGTGCAGCCTTATGTTGGAAAAGTTCCGATTTTTGCAGTGGACACAGACTTTACACTGGACGGAAAGACCGCATTTATCGGCACGGGCAACAGCACTGCGGCAGAACTGGGCGGCATTTATGCGGCACAGAAGATTGGTGAAGGCGGCAATGCCATCCTGATTGGCGGGCAGCAGGGTGAAGGCACCTCCACCTCTCGTCTGGAAGGCTTCCAGAAGGGTTTGGAAGAGAACGGCTGCAACGTGCTGGAAACCCAGTATGGCAAGAACACTGCAGACGGCGCAATGGCAGTCATGGAGGACATGCTAACCAAGTATCCGGGACAAGTCAATGCCGTTTTGGCAATGAATGATGACATGATTCAGGGCTGTCAGCAGGCAATCAAGAATGCAGGCGTGACCGGCATCGTGCTGGTTGGCTTCAACGGTGATACACCGGCGCTGCAGCTGATTGATTCCGGCGAATTGGATGCAACCGTTGCACAGCAGCCATATGACATGGGCTATCAGTGTGTCGAGCAAATGGTGAAGTCCATCAATGGTGAAACAGTGGAAGAAAATCAGGATGTTCCGGCAGTATTGATTACCAAGGACAACGTGAAGGATTACCTGAAATAATCGTACTTACGCAGGCGGTGGTGACGGTCGTGGAGTTTTTCTGCGGCCGTCTATATCGGGCGAGGAGATGAAAGGGTGAAGAGGAATTGAGCGAGTACATCATAGAACTGAAAAATATCACAAAGCGATTCCCGGGCGTTGTGGCACTGAACAATATGTCGATACAAGTCAAGCCTGGGGAAGTGCACGGTCTAATTGGAGAAAACGGTGCTGGAAAATCAACGCTGATTAAGGTGCTGACAGGCGTACATCGTCCGGACGAAGGAGAAATCTGGGTGGATGGCAAACAGCATGTCTTTACAACACCGAATGAAGCACGTGAAGCAGGAATCGCCTGTGTCTATCAGGAACTGAATATTGTCAAGCTGCTGTCCATTACCGACAATATTTTCATTGGTAGAGGCATTCAAAATACATTGGGATTGCTAGATTATGATGCCATGCATCAGGAAGCACACGAAGCTATGCTGGCATTGGGACACGATGTCAACCCCCGCAAAGCATGCGGTACGCTGGGCATGGGTTTGCAGCAGATGGTGGAAATCGGAAAAGCAATCCAACTCAATTCAAAGCTGATTATTATGGACGAACCGACCTCTTCTTTGGGTGAAAAGGAAGTGGCGCAGCTGATGGCAACCGTGCGCAAACTGAAAGCGCAGGGTGTGGCGATTTTGTTTGTATCCCACAAGCTGGAGGAGCTGTTTGAGCTGTGCGACCGTGTGACCGTGATGCGGGACGGCGAGCATATTTGTACGGAAAACACGGCGGATATGACCAATGAATCGCTGATTACTGCCATGGTGGGACGTACCTTGGAAAATCTGTTCCCAAAGGAATTTGGCGAAAAGGGCGATGCATCCCTGCGGGTGGAGCATTTGAACCAAGTGGGTGTGCTGCATGATGTTTCCTTTGAAGCCTATCGTGGACAGATTCTCGGATTTGCGGGACTGGTCGGTGCAGGACGCACGGAAACCATGCGTGCGATTTTCGGGGCAGACCCTATCGACGACGGAGAGGTCTATATCCACGGCCAAAAGGTTAAAATCCGCACCCCGCAGCAGGCGGTGCAGAGCGGCATTGCCTTTCTCACAGAGGATCGCAAGGGGCAGGGCTTGGTGTTGGCACAAACCATCAGCACCAATTTGATTTTGGCAAGCATGAAGCGGTTTTCCAAAAATGGTTTGCTCGATAATAAGCAAATTATGGATAGCGGCAATGCGCATGTGAAAACACTGCGCATCAAAACCCCGTCTGTGGATGAGATTGTGGGACAGCTGTCCGGCGGCAACCAGCAAAAGGTGGTTATCGGCAAGTGGATTAACACCGATGCAGACATTTATATTTTTGATGAACCGACACGCGGCATTGATGTTGGCGCAAAGGTCGAGGTGTACAATGTTATGAATGCACTCGTGAAGGAAGGCAAATGCGTTATCATGGTATCTTCCGAGCTGCCAGAGATATTGGGCATGAGCGACCGCGTCATTGTGATGCGTGAAGGCAGGGTGATGGCGGATATTGACCGTGATTCCGCACATTTCAATCAGGAATCCATTATGAAAGCAGCATGGGGAGGAAAACTGGCATGACGGAAACGAAAAAATTCAATATCAAGGACGCATTGTCCAAACTGGGACCGCTGTTTGGCTTGCTGATTTTGTGTTTGATTCTATCAATTGCAACCGAGCAATTCTTTAGCTACAGCAATTTCATGAATATCTTGAAGCAAGCATCCATTAACAGCTTTATTTCAGCGGGCATGCTGATTGTACTGATTACAGCGGGCATTGACCTCTCGGTAGGCTCGAACTGCGTGCTTGCAGCTTGTGTAATGGGGGTTATGATGCAGCACGGCATCACCAATCCTGTTGTGATGATAGCCGCGGCATTGGTCACGGGTCTGCTTTGCGGCTATGTCAATGGGTTGCTTTTGACAAAGCTGCATTTGCCGCATCCGTTTGTATCTACACTGGGCATGAAAAATGTCACCTTGGGTTTGGCACTGATTATCACAGCTTCTACACCGATTGGATTCCAAAACAAAGGCGTGGACAGCGTGTTGATTTTGGGTGCAAAAACCATCAACGGCTTTCCGGTGAGCTTTCTGTTCGTGATCGTTGCGTTTATCATTATGCACATTTTGCTGTCCCGCACCTCGTTGGGACGCCAAATTTACTGCATTGGCGGCAATCCCGAGGCGGCACGTCTGTCCGGCATCAATTCTGACCGTGTGCTGAGAATCGTATATGCGATGAGCGGACTGCTGACAGGCATTGCAGCCATCATTTTGGTGGGTCGTGTATCGTCTGCCAATGCAACCGCAGGCACTACATACGATACCGATGCGATTGCGGCCTGCATCATCGGCGGTGCATCCTTTATGGGCGGCAAGGGCACGATGTTTGGCACGATGATTGGCGCACTGCTGATTGCTGTCATCCGCAATGGTTTAAACCTGCTGGGTGCGCAGAGCGACCTGCAATATGTGGTCATCGGTTTGGTGATTATCATTGCCGTGTTTATTGATGTCACACGTGAAGCGTTGGAGGCAAAGGCACGCAGATTGGCAACAAAATAATTTTACCCACATCATCCACTCTTTTCTCACCTCTTAATACCGGAAAGGGTTGTCTTCCCCGATTTTCCCTTTCCGGTTTGAGAGGAAAAACACACGGGTGTAATCCCTCGAAAGAAAAGAGTAATTTATGTATAGAACACGAAAGCTGTGTGCAATGACATCCGACAAAAATCACAGTATAATGCAATCAAACAAACGACACAGACAAAAACGTGTACGATTTGGGTAGTATTGTATCAATTGATGTGAACTGTAGGAGGAAGAAAAAATGAAAGAAATTCGTATTGGTCTTGTTGGTGCAGGTTGGATGGGTAAGGCACACAGCAGTGCGCTGCTGGATGCACAAATGCTGTTTGGACCAGAGTATGGTGTGGCAGTGTTTGAAATGGTGGCAGACGCAAATGAGCAGAGCGCAAAGGAAGCACAGCATAAGATTGGCTTCAAACGCATGACCACAGACTGGAAAGCAGTTGTGACAGACCCCAATGTCGATTTGGTAGACATTGCAACACCGAATGCGTTTCACTATGAAGTGGCAAAGGCTGCGCTGGAAAACGGCAAGCATGTGTACTGCGAAAAACCGTTGTCCATCTCCGCAGCAGAATCCAAGGAACTGTCCGAACTGGCTGCCGAAAAGGGCGTCATCAACTATGTTGGCTATAATAACACCATGAATCCTGCCAATGCGTATGTGCGTGAACTGGTGCAGAGCGGTAAGCTGGGCAAGATTATGCGCTTTACCGGCACCTATGACCAAGACCAGCTGCTGGATGAAACCCTGCCGATTACGTGGCGGCATATCAACAAGCTGGCAGGCTGCGGTGCATTGGGCGATTTGGGTTCGCACCTGCTTTCTGTTTCGCAGTTTGTCATGGGTGACATCAAGGCAGTCAATGCAATGACCACGACCGTGTTTCCGCAGCGACCCAAGTCCAAGGGGTCTACCGAAATGGCAGACGTTGAAAATGAAGATATTATCACCTTCCTGGCGGAATATGCAAATGGCGCTGTCGGCACGATTGCGGCATCCCGTGTGGCAACAGGACGCAAGAACTTCTTGTGCTATGAAATTCAGGGCACAAAGGGCTCGGTGCGCTATGATTTGGAGCGCATGGGCGAAGTGCAGGTGTTTTTCCAGTCGGATGACGAAGCTGACCGTGGCTTCCGCACCGTGTTGCTCAACCCGAAGCACAAGGGCTATGCGGCTTTTCAGCCGGCAGGCGGCATCTCCATTGCATACAATGACATGAAGATTTTGGAAGTGCATGAACTGTTTGCAGCGTTGACCCAAGGCGAAGCCTACAGCTGCAACTTTGCATTCGGTTACAAGATTGACCGTACCGTGGCAGCGGTGCTGGAATCGGCGAAGAAGCGCACTTGGGTAGACGTTAAGTAAGGACAGGAGGAATACGAAAATGGCGATTAAAGTTGGTATTGCTCCTGATTCTTGGGGCGTATGGTTTCCGCAGCATGAAAAGCAGACCCCATGGAACCGCTGCATGGACGAAATGCAGCTGGCAGGCTATGACGGTGTGGAGCTGGGTCCTTGGGGCTATTTCCCGACGGATGCAGCCGTGCTGAAAAAGGAACTGGAAGCACGTGCATTGACACTGGTGGCAGGCACCGTTGGCGGGGATTTCCTCGATGATGCGTCTATTGATGCGATGTGCAGCACCATCGATGAAATTGCGGCATTGCTAGGGCAGTTTTCCACAGCAAAGTATATCGTGCTGCTGCCGAGCATGTACACCGATTTGGAAACCGGCGAACTGGTGATGGAGCCGAATCTCACCGAAGCGCAGTGGAAGAAATATACCGAAAATGTGCAGCGTGCAGCAGAGTATGTTGCAAAGCACGGTCTTATCGGCACGTTCCATCCGCATGTGGACTGCCATGTGCAGACAGAAGCACAGATTGAGCGGCTGCTCGCAGATACCACGGTTCCGCTGTGTTTGGACACGGGGCATCATGTATATGGCGGCGGAGAGCCTATCTCCTTCTATCAAAAGCACGCAGACCGCATTCCCTATATCCACATCAAGGACTGTGATTTGGCAGTGAAACAGAAAATGGATGCGGAAAAGTGGTCTTTTGCAAAGGCTGTGACCGAAGACATCATGGTAGAGCCGGGAAAGGGCAGCATCGATATGTCCAAGCTGCATGCGGCGTTGGAAGAAGCGGGATACGATGGCTGGGTTGTGGTGGAGCAGGACTTGTTCCCCGTCAAAAGCTTTGATGTTCCGCTGCCAATCGCAAAGCGTGGTCGTGAAAATCTGAAAAACGCAGGTTTTTAAGTACATCCCACCTCATGCGTCATGGAGAAATCCTGCGCTCGTTTTACGAATACATGGCATAGACTCCCTCTATTGTAGGCGCACTTACTGCAATAGGGGGTGTTTTTGCATGGGGCAGATGCGACGATAAGAACCGATATTTATCATAATAAAGGGGAGAACGTATGATGAAACAACTGAAAATTGGAAAGAAGTTATTTGTTCTGGTTGCAAGTCTGCTGGTGAGCATGTTGGTTGTAGCGGGCGCATCCCTTGTGCTGATGTATCAAATCAGCAACGCCAGTATGGTAGTCAGCCGACAGTGGCTGCCGTTGGTTATCGAGGTGGAGGACATGAATAATATGGTTGCAGGACACCGTATTTTAGAGATGGAGTATATTTTGGCGGGGCAGTCCTCGCAAAAATTGCTGTACGCCAATCAAATCTCCGGCAAACGTCTGCAGCTTGCCGATGTATTCGAGCGCTATCAGGCGCAGGAGTGGAGCGCAGAGGCACAAACGATTGTGCACCAAGCACAAGAGCAGTGGAATGCCTATATTCAGTTGAGCGACCAAGCCATGGAGTTGAGCGACCAAGGGCAGACAGAAGCCGCCACGGCACTGGTCATGGGTGCATCACGGGAACAATTTAATAGCATGGCAGATACCTTTGCGCAAATGGTCAGCGGCAATACGGAAGGTGCGCAGCAGGCAAGCGATGCAGCAGGGCGCATGGTGCGGCTGTCTGGGGTGTTGGTATTGGGGGTACTGCTCGTGGTGGCGTTGTATTCCGTCCTGCTGTCGCTGCGGATTGTACGCATGATTGTGCGGCCATTGCAGCAGATACAAGCTGCAGCGGCTGCAATGGATGGCGGAAATCTGGAAATCGAGCTTGCATATGTTTCTCGTGATGAGGTGGGGCAGATTGCACAGACCTTCCGCACAATGAGTGAGAACATGCGTGCGATGATTCAAGAGATGCAAAACAGCTTGGGGGCAATGGCAAACGGCAATTTTATGCTGCAAGGCATCCACGAAGAACGGTATATCGGCACTTATCAGCGATTATTGGCGGCAATGCAGCAGATTGGCGATACCTTGAGTAATACCATCTCCAGAATTGGAAGCGTGTCGGACCAAGTGGCGGATGGTGCAGAGCAGGTGTCAAATGGTGCACAGGCATTGAGCCAAGGGGCAACCGAGCAGGCAAGTGCGATTGAAGAATTGTCAGCGTCTATCTTCGAGGTTTCGGAACAGGTCAAACAGAATGCCGAACATGCAAAGCAGGCGAGCGGGCGAGCAGACGATGCGGGACGACAGCTGTCCAGCAGCAATGCACAGATGCAGAGCATGGTCGGGGCGATGGCAGAAATTGATACAAAGTCAAGCGAGATTTCTAAAATCATCAAGGTGATTGAGGACATTGCCTTCCAGACCAATATTTTGGCACTCAATGCGGCAGTGGAAGCGGCACGAGCGGGCACAGCGGGCAAAGGCTTCGCAGTGGTGGCGGATGAGGTACGCAATCTGGCGAGCAAATCCGCACAGGCGGCGCAAAGTACCACCCGATTGATTGCAGAAACGGTGGAATCTGTACAAAAAGGTTCGGAAATTGCAAAATCAACAGCGATGGCGATGCAAGAAAGTGCGCAGGAAACCCAGCGGGCGGTGACCTTGATAGATGAAATCGCACAGGCATCAGAACAGCAGGCGCAGTCGATTGCGCAAATCAATGTCGGCGTGGAGCAGATTGCTTCGGTGGTGCAAACCAACAGTGCGACCGCACAGGAAAGTGCGGCGGCAAGCGAGGAGCTGTCAGGGCAGGCGCATACGCTAAAGCAGCTCATCAGCCATTTTCAAATTTTAGAAGCCCAGCAGCTGGATGCCTCGGCAGAGGTGGTTCTGCCAGAAGCAAAAGACAGCTTTTGAATCGCACCGCAAAAAATGGGGCAAATCTGAAAGCGATGCACCGCACCCGTAGCGGGGGAGATATAAGCAAAGTGCACAATTTCAAATATTTCCGTATGGATACATTGACGGATTTAGCAACTATTCACAAAAAGAGAGCAAAATTTTCTATTCCAATCCATTGCACGACATGATACTATCCATATTGAAGAATGGTAAAAATCATATTATTATAGGAAATATAGGCCTGTTTCCGTACATAATGATATCAAAAAATGATTATCATTCTGGATTGTACAATCTGCACAGGATTACAGAGATGATTTGCAGCACAACATAGAAAGGTGGGACGAAAACGGCATAGAACTGCCAACGCAGCGATTGCGTATTCACAAAAGAGAACAAAAGAGAAGGGAAAGAACGCGTGTTTTCTATTATCACATTTATTGGTTTTACAGCACTCATTGCACTTATTTCATGGTTTAAAACAAGAGGAGATAATATTTCCACCAAGGAAGGTTATTTTCTTGCAGGAAGAGGGCTGCCTGGCATCATCATTGCAGGGTCTTTGATGTTGACCAATCTTTCCGCAGAGCAGTTGGTCGGCAGAAATGGACAAGGCTATGCAATTGGGATGGGTGCGATGGGATGGGAAGCCATCTGCCCAATTGCACTGACGCTGATGGCATTCTTTTTTCTGCCGCAATATTTAAAAAGCGGTATTACAACCGTTCCGGAGTTCTTGGAGGAACGATATGACCGCAATACCCGTGTCATGGTGTCTGCCATTTTCTTAATTGCCTATATTGTGACACTGCTGCCGCTCGTGCTCTATGCAGGCTCGGTGGTGATGGAACAAATTTTTGGGGTGTCTAGTTTGCTGGGCATCAGCCGCTTTGGGGGCATTGCGGTGATGTGCGTTGCCTTGGGTGTCGTGGGTGGTATTTATGCGATATTCGGCGGTTTGAAAGCCGTTGCAGTTTCGGATACCTTAAATGGTGTCATTTTCATCATCGGTGCAGGGCTGCTCATCCCCATTTTGGCATTCATGGCACTGGGAGAAGGAAGCTTCATCGAAGGGGTGAAAATTTTCACAACCGCAGCCCCAGAGCATTTGAATGCCATCAATCCAGCAGATTCACAGCCGCCGTATATCCCATGGCCGATGCTGATTATCGGCTGCACCATCAATCATGTGTCATATTATTGCACCAATCAGTCTATTTTGCAGCGTACTTTGGGGGCAAAAAACCTAAAAGAAGCCCAAAAGGGAGCACTGTTTTCCGGCGCAATGTTGGTGTTCTGTCCGCTTTATTTGGTTGTGCCAGGCGTCATTGCCTACATCATGACGGGCGGCTCGCTTGAATCCTTTGATATGGCATATCCGATGCTCATTTTGCAGGTGATGCCCAAGCCATTGGTGGGATTCTTTGCCGCAGTGATGTTTGGCGCCATTCTTTCGTCCTTTAATTCGGTGCTGAACAGCGCAATGACACTGTTTACCTTGGATATTTTCCCTGTGATTACCAAAAAGCAGCTGAGCGACACCAAGCTTGTGCATATCGGCAAAATTTTTGGTGTTACGGTTGGTTTGCTCGCCATTGCGATTGCACCGTTTTTAATGTATCTGCCGGCGGGTATCAGCACCTTCCTCAATCAAATGTGGGGATATTATGGTGTACCGGTTTTGGCGATTGTGACGGTTGGTATTTTGCACAAGAGAATGCCGCGTATTGCGCCCAAAATTACAATTGTAGTACACATTTTGGTATATGGTGTGTTGATGCACAGTTTCCCCAAAGTACATTTTCTGTATTTTGAAACGCTGTCCTTCTTCTTGGACATTGCACTCATGTGGCTGATTGCCAAGATTGCACCCAGTGCCACTGAATTTGTGCAGCCAGACCGGAATGTGATTGATATGACCCCTTGGAAATATCGATTTCACATCACGGTTGTCACATTTCTCATCATGATAGGCATGTACATGCTGTTCTCGCCTTTGGGATTGGGCGTTTGAGCACAGCGGATGAATCCGTCTGCCTACATTTATTGTACTGAAAAAGTGACTGGATGAAACAAATGAAAGCCCCCCCGTATTGCTGCTTGCGTCTGTTTGGCGCAAGCGCATGCGGGGTTCTTTGCATGTCTAAGGAAAGGAGGGGCTGAACTGCGAGAGAACGAACAGGCAGTTAAGGCAGAGTCTACAGATTTTTGTTGAAAAAAAGCAAAAAACATGGTAAAATTTCCTTATATAGAATGTGTTTCACAATGGTGTGCATAGAAGGACGTGATTTGATATGTTGTCTGTAAAATTCGGAAATCGAGAATCCACCGCACTTTCAGAGCTGGCAAAGCGAAAAGATGAATATGAAACGTTCAAGGCAATCCGTCTGCAAAAAATCATCAGTGAGCAGCAGCTGCGAGTGGAACGATATACCACCGATGCGCCGCAGAATGTGGATGGATATTTCCATATTGACCGTGAAGAGTATCATTTGGATACCTTCGAGGAACTCATGTTTGGCAATGATGACGAAGACGATGAGGAAGCAACGGTGGTGACGGGCGTCAAGTTCTATTTCTGCATGTTCACCATGTGCTGCTTTACCAATATCCAATTTGTGAACTGCTGTTTCATTGGATGCACCTTTTCAGAATGCTTTACAATGAACGATGGTGTTACATTTGCAGACTGCAGCTTTTCCAGAAATGATCCCACAAAGCAGTCGGTAGATGATATGTTTTCCTACTTTAGATTGTGTGAATTGACGGTGAAATTTATCGACTGTGAGATGCAGCAGAATATTTTTTCCAAAACCAATTTTTATTTTTCGGAATTTCAGCGAAGTGATATGTCGGATATTATCATGGCAGAATGCGGCTTTGATATTGCATTTTTCAGCGACTGCATTCTCAATGACGCACGCATCGTGACTTCCAAATTCATTAAATTCTTGTTCCGAGATACATATGTTGGCACGAAAGTCAATCGAAACACCTTTTTTGGGGAAGTTCATAATGATTATACCGATATACGAGAACTTCGGTATGCAATCGATATGTATTTTTCATTGTCGGAGTTATTTCAAGAAAATAAAATTTCAGATTTGTATGGCGAATATTTTTTCCTGTATAAAAAAGCAGAAATGCGCACATTAGCAGGACGGCAAAAACTG
Source organism: Intestinibacillus sp. (assembly GCA_963663775.1). Taxonomy (GTDB): domain Bacteria; phylum Bacillota; class Clostridia; order Oscillospirales; family Butyricicoccaceae. The sequence goes on from OY760624.1 coordinate 1,810,618, forward strand.
CAGTCGGTCATTTCGTTTATCGTGTGCGGCTATGGCGAGCGTCCGTTTTACTGCTTGATTAACGCTCTGATTTTGATTGTAACGTGCGGTAATTTATATTTTTTATTGGGGTTGAAATCAAGCGATGCATTGGTGCAATTCAATATGGCATTGCCAATCGGCAAGCTTTTGAAAGACTTGTTTGAGTGCTATCACTTCAGCTTGGTGACCTTTACAACGGTAGGCTATGGAAATCTCTATCCGCATGGTTTCAGCTTCGTTGTGAACGGCTTCGAAATGGTGTTTGCAGTGCTTTTGGTGGGCATCTGGGTGTCTACATTGGTTCGGAAAATGGTACGATAGGCGATTGGTATATGGAGGCAATATGAATAAAAAAGTATTGATTGTGGATGACTCTTTGTTGATTCGAAAAATGGAGAAAAAGGTGTTTACATCCAAGGGCATTGAAACCATTGAGGCGAGCGACGGCAAGCAGGCGTTGGAAGCCCTCAAACAGTCGTATCAGGAGATTGCGCTGGTTATCACGGATTTGAATATGCCAAGCATGAACGGATATGAACTGTTAAAAACCATGAAAAATGATGCACACTTTCAGCATATTCCGGTGGTTGTTGCCACAACAGAATCGGACAAAGCCATTGTCAATCAATCGCTCATGGAAGGTGCTGCGGATTTTATCATCAAGCCCTTTAAAACGCAAGATTTGGTGAAGCTGCTGCAGAAATATGTGGTAGAGGCATAGAAGATTCCAAGAAGCGAAATATGACAACGCAGACCCGCTGAGAGAAGATGATGCGATACGCTCTTCTCTTAGCGGGTCTGTTCGCTGCAGGTTCTTATTGTCCGCAGCACTTTTTATATTTTTTTCCGCTTCCACAGGGGCAAAATGCATTGCGGGAAATTGGCGGGGTGTTTTCCGCCTTGGCAGATGTGGATTTCGCTTGCTGAAGGGAAAGTTCGCGCGGCGTATTGCCGTTGAGCACCCACAAACGGGTGTTGTTATAAATATCAACAATATCATCCATTGCCTTTTGTGCATCCATGTGGCTCTCAAAGCGGATGCCGGAGGAAAGCAGCAGGTTTACAATGGCTTGGTTGTTTGCATTTTTGCGGATGTATTGATAGACTTTGTGCACAAGCTCTTCCGCAGAATATTTGCTGTTTGTGAGAGAATGCAAATTTTTCTGGAGTTGTTTTTCCAATGAAACAAAGGAAAGGTTTTTTTCATAATATGCCCAGTCTGCATATTTCAAAAATGCAGCTTTTGCAGGCAAATAGCGTGCGTGTCGAGCCGCTTGCTGCAATACCGTTTGTGCGGGGGCAAAGCTGTTCGAGGAGAGCGTATGGTGCACCAAATAGCCGTCCCAACAATGATACGCACCAGACATAGACGCAAGGTTAGTCAACGTTGCAGAAAAAACCGCTTCGGAAACTTGCTGCGCATGATATTGGTTAAAAATTTGCAGCAGTTCTTCCAGCCGAAGAATGCCATAAAGTGAAAGCGCTGCCATAGCATATTGGTCAATAGACTGTACTAGCTGCTGCTCTGCAAGAGCGGCGGGAGTGCTTTGAATCGTATGGTAAAGTGCTTTCCACTCTTCCGGCATGTAGAAGCATCGTTGCCCATCTTGACAGGAGACGCTTTGCAGCAGGCACAGACGCTCTAGCGCAGCATAAAATGGGGCATCCTGCGCCTGGGCGGTCAGATAATACGGGTGATGCGCCGCTTGTGACAACAGCTGATGGGCAGCGGTGGGTAAAAAAAGCAGAATATTTTCCAAAACGCTTTGTTTTGTGGGCAGGGCAGCAGCCAGTGTTTCGGCAAGCTCCGTTTTTGCCATGCGGGAAACGTTTTTGATGGAAAATGTTTGTGCAATGGAACGCAAATCAATGACACGCTTTTGCAGAAGCAATTCTTTCAGAGAAGTCACGGGGAAACAGGTTTGCATTGGATTTTCGCAAATCGGCTGGGATTGACGGGTTGTTAAAATGTTTGCCATGGAATGTACACACCTTTTATTTATGCAGAATTTTAGAAAACTAGAATATATTATAACATAATATGAACAAAATTGCACGTAAAATATCATGTGCAATCAAATGACCGATAGGATAGGCACGCAATTGCAAGAAAAAAATAGGAACTTTTCGATCTTCCGAAAAGTTCCTATCCTACAAATTAGTCAAAAATCACACGAGCTGCACCAACAAAACGATTTTTATAGTTGCCGCTCCACAAGGTATCATATTTTACAGAAGAACCCGTGTGGGGAGAATGAATGAATTTCCCATCTCCAACATAAATGCCAACATGGCTGACAGAGCTGCCGGAGCCGAAGAAAACCAAATCAGCAGGCAATAAATCTGACATGGAAGAAACACGTGTCAAACCACTATACTGCGAGGAGGAGGTGCGAGGAATGGAACGCACGGTATTGCGATAGACATATGAGGTAAAGCCAGAGCAATCAAAGCCGCTGGGGGTGCTGCCGCCGTACACATACGGTGTGCCAAGGAAAGAAGCGGCATAATCCAACACCTGCTGGCGCAAAGCACCTGCGCTGGAGGAGGCATCACGAGATGTCATAGAGGAAGCTTGTCCGTTTATGTACACATATGGGTAGTAGATGTAGCCTGTGGTTTCCCCATATTTGACCTTATAAAAATTGTTGTATATACCGAGGACGGAAACCGCTGTGTTATTTGCAATGGTATCTAAGATTTCACTATCTGTATTGGACGCAGCACGCACATTTACACCGTTGTCGCAGGTGATAACAGCCTTTCCGAGAGAAGCATCCCCATCGGCTGTGCCGCAGATATACTGCCCGCTGATATAACCGGTGACTCCGTTGGCTGCGATGCGATACCAATCCGAGCTGTTGTCGATGACGGCGACCTTGGTTCCCTTTGAGAGTGAACCGATAATATTGCCATCTGCACTCGTACGGAAATTTACGCCCGAGCCGGTGACGGTAGCTAAATACAGTCCAAAAGCACTGGTGTACGCCAAGGCGGTTGCCATGGAAACTGCACACAATACCTTGATAAGTTTCTTTCTTAAAAAATGCACTGCGGTGTCCTCCCTACAAAAAATACTTCAATGATATACTCTCAATCTCTATTGGCTGGTGCATGTGCGCAATTATTTGACAGACAGCGCACGTGACAGCCAGATGGATGCAATATCCATTGCGTCCCAAAGACAGGTTTTCTCCGTTTTCTTGACAATACGGTCTTTCGGACGTACATTGGGAGAGGTCTGTTGCAGCTGCACCGCAATGCGTGTGGCAACCTCTAAATCCTGCGTTTTTTTGGTTTCTAAGATTTGCATCATAATAATGTAACGGTCGCTCATGCTTCCATAATACAGGATGTTATCCTTACGCATCAGCGGACGCTCTTTATATTGCAACAAATCATTGGTCTTAGTCGAAGTGGTCATATTCATAAACTCCTTAAATTACAAAACGATTACACGAAAAATAAATTCTGGAACTATAATAACATAATGGTTACAAAAAGTCAAATACAAATTCATGTGCGCAAAACTGTGGAAAAAAGAGAATTTTTTTACGCTGTAGCAAAGTGCATTGCAAGATGTGAAAATGATGTAGGAAAAAGCAAACAAATGCTGCATGCTGTCATACATCAGGCGCAAAGATATGCTATACTATTTGTAGAGTACTATATTTTGATTATGGAAATATCGCCCTGCAAGGCGTGTATATAGGAGGAAAAAGCGATGCAGCTCAACACGGTAACATTGGCACACACATTTCTGAAGCAATTCGTCAAAGAGGGGGATATTTGTATTGATGCAACCGCAGGGCGTGGAAGAGATACCGAATTGCTCTGTGAATTGGCAGGCGAAACAGGACATGTTTTCGCATTTGATGTACAGCCCTCTGCGGTGCAGCAGACCACGGAACGGCTGGCAGTGCGGCAATTTTCGAGCAGAGCCACGGTGCTGTTGGATTGCCATAGCCATATGGAACACTATGCAGAGCCGGAAAGTGTCCATGCCATTGTGTTTAATTTTGGGTATCTGCCCGGCGGTGACCATACCATATGCACCAAGGCAGACACCAGCATTGCAGCGATTGAGGCAGGTATGCGCTTGCTGCGGGCAGGCGGGGGCATGAGCTTATCGCTGTATTATGGTGGGGTGACTGGTTATGAGGAGCGTGACCGTTTGCTGGAATACTTTCGGCAAATCCCGCAAAAGGACTATACCGTGCTGATAGGCTCGTTTGCAAATCGCCAGAATGACCCGCCGCTTTCGGTATGGATTCTCAAAGAATAAGCAGGTTCTCAGAAAAATACCCCCACGCATTCAGCTTACCGAATGCGTGGGGGTTCAATTCAGATGCTACGCTTTCATCTGCATCAGATTCAGGTCAACGCCAACAACGCCGAGAATTTCGCTGCGGCTGTCCCGATAGGGCATAGAAAGGGTTACACAGCGGTTTTTGGTGATGCCAGAAATATAGATTTTGGAAATATAGGTTTCCCCTTGTATGGCAGAGCGAAACCATTCTCGCATGGAGGCATTGACAATACCGGCGGAGGGGATGGAGCAGATGAAGCGACCATTCGGTTCGTTTGTCCAGACCGCTTCCACAATGGCATGGTTCGATTGAAACTGTTCGAGCATTGCATGATGCAGGGCGGCATCTTTTCCTAAAATATGGGGGTTTTTGCACAGTTCTTGCTCCATAACGGTGAAAAATTCGGTGCAGATGGTTTTGGCATGCCCGTCCAGACTTTCGCCCTTGTCCAAGGAACTGCTTTCCGCAAGGTCAAGAAGCTCAGAGGACGCATCATTGAGGGTTCGGCTCATTTTGGAAATGTTTTCAATACCGCGATTTTGACTGCGTGCCACATCATACACTTGGGAAACATGACTGCCCGTTCGTGTCATCAAGGATTCGATATGCGCAACACGAAGATTCATTTCATCCGCCAGTTTGGATTCGGTTTCTGAAATGGTGCCAAGTCTGCCGACCATCTTGACAACATCTCGGAAAGATTGGTCAATTCGCTTCAGATTTTCGTCGATAACCGTGGAATTGCGCACGCCGTTGTCCACACGGCTGGCATTTTCTTTGGACACTTGATACACATCATTGATGTCCTGCTGGATGGTATCCACCAGTTCGCTGATGTCACCCACCGAACTGTCGGTGATGGATGCCAACATTTGAAATTCTTTTGCCACAACGGCAAAACTATTGCCGCTTTGTCCGGCACGAGCCGACTCCACAGAGGCATTGATGGCGATAATGTGCATTTTCTGCGAAATTTCGCTGATTTTTTTGACAATGGTCAAAATATCTTCCGAGGTGCTTTTGAGTTTTTCGATGCGTGCGTCAGCGGTATTGCTGGTTTCCTTGATGGCTTTCATGGTGTCAACGATATGTAAAATTTCTGACATACCGGATTGAATGGTTGCAAACGATGTTTGGCTGATGTCTTCCATCGTCACAGCGGACGCATGGGTTTCATCCGCCAGACCAATCATTTCTTTGATGTGCCGAATGGTATCTTGCAGGCTTGTGTTGACATCCGAGGTCAAAGTGCTCATTTCCTTGGTTTTCTCAAATAATTCCTTGGAGCTTGCATTGTTTTCCGCAATTGTGATGCCAATCTCTTGAGAAACCGAGGTGATGCGGGTCGATGCCACATTCAATTCCTTGGATAAATCAGAAATTTGGGTTTGCAGCTGCCGTTCAGAAGCGGCTGTTTTGTAGCTGCTGAATAGCGTGATTGCCACCATTATTAGCACAAAAAGCAGCGTAGAGATGATTTTTGGCATCGCATCTGTGTAAAAAACAGCAGAAAAGGCAAGAATGAAAAGAAGTTGTGCGCTCATCAAAAATTTTCGCATGTTGACCTCCAAAAAAAGAAGCCAAGGCAGAAAAAAAGTGTCTTTCTGCCTTAAGCTCCATTACTTATTAAATAGTATAGCAGTTTTTTTAAAGAAATACAAGTGTTAGAACGATTCATTTGATGGAATTGCGGAAAACAGTCATGCGGGAAGGTGTAGATAAGCATGCAAATGTTTCAATAGGCAATCCGAGAACAGTTCCTGCTCTGCTGCAAAAATGATATGGCGTTCCTGCTGCAGCGAAGCTTGCAGGGTGTGGGGTGCAAATGCAATATCTGCCGCCTGCAGCATGGAAATATCAAAAACGCTATCCCCAGCTGCAATCACCTTTTCTACGTGTAGTTTCTGTCGAAATCGCTGTACAGCAATGCCTTTCTGCAGTTTTTTTGGCACAACATATATTTTGCAGCCATTTTGCAAAATATCCACAGGTTGGGTATGTAATGCATGCTGCAGTCTTGCCATGGTTGCAGCTGGGGCATTGCTTTTGGTGAAAATAAACAAATCATGGATGTTTCTGACCGCAAAGCATACATCTCCATCTTGTTCTAAAATTGTCACTGCTTGCGCTAAGGCTTCCTGTGCCTCCTGTATCATGGCAAGGGATGCTTGATACCACGCTTCATTGACAACACCGTTTTCCAACAAAATTCCGCCGTTGCAAACCAAGGCGTAGGCAGGGCGAGGGATACCCAAATCAATCCGCTGATACTGTTCCATGGTTCGTGTCGTGGTGGGGACAAGCAAACAGTGCTGCGCCACTTGCTGCAGCATGCGATAGGAAGCTGCGGTCATAAAGGAGATGTCACGCCCTTCGTATCGTTCCACACAGTGCGTTTCCCTGCCAATGTCATGCTTATAGGAATAAATTAAGGTATTGTCTAAATCTGCATGAAAAACAATCATGTCTAACACCTCCTAAAAAAATTGGTATGTGACGTTGTATATATCACATACCAATTCCGAAAAATTATTTCACCAGACGGCCGACAATGGCTTTTCGAATCATATCTATAGGAATCATCGTAAATGCCAGCACAACCACGAGCAGCCAGCCTTGGATGCCAAACGGCACGCAGCTGAACATGTTGCCAATCCAATGGAATGCCACGAATGGCACACGTGCCGCATTGACAATCACCGCCTGTACAGCAATGATGATGAAAAATACCTTTAAGAAATCACGGTTTTCATCCAGTCCCTTGAAAATGCCGAAACGTTCATCACGCACATTGAAGCCGTTGAACAGCGCACTGATGATGAACAGCACAAAGTATGCCGTTAGCAACTGCTCTTCATTTGCAAAAAATGCTGCAAAAAATGGAAGTTTCAAGAACAAAAAGCTCAGTACGGTCAGCCAAGTGCCCATCACCAAAATCTGCGCCATCATTTTGGCGCTGACGATGTTTTCATCACGTCTTCTGGGCTTTTCCTGCATGTATTTTTCCTGTGCAGGTTCATTGCCCAGCATGATGGCACCCAGTCCGTCCATCACCAGATTCACAAACAGCAAATGCGTGACCTTCAGCGGCTCTTCCACGCCAAAGAAGGGGGCAATGGCACTTACGACCACCGCTGCAACATTGATGACCAGCTGGAATTTGCAGAACTTGAGGATATTGTGATAAATAGTTCTGCCATACCAAATAGCATCCTTGATAGATTTGAAATTATCATCCAAAATCACAATTTTGCCGGCTTCCTTCGCCGCTTCTGTGCCGCTGCCCATGGCAAAGCCGACATCGGCACGTTTCAGTGCGGGCGAATCGTTCACGCCGTCCCCTGTCATACCGACAACGAGGTTCATCTCTTGACACAAGCGCACCATACGGGACTTGTCTGTAGGCAAAGCTCTTGCAATGACACGAATGTGGGGAATCATCTTTTTGACTTCTTCATCCGTCATGTCATTGAGCTGCGCAGAGGAGATGGCACGGTCGGCGGCATCCTGCAACAGTCCGGCATCCTTGGCAATGGCAACGGCGGTTTCCAAACGGTCACCGGTAATCATGACCACTTGGATGCCTGCCTTCTGCACTTCGGTGATGGCTTCTTTTGCTTCGGGGCGTACATCATCACGGATGCCCACCAAGCCAATGATGACAATATCCTCGTGAATGGTGTCTTCCACCAATGCTTTTTCGGAATAGCCAAACGCCAGCACACGCATTGCCTTGGATGCCAATTCCTCGATTTTTCGGTCTAAAACGGCTTTGTCGAGTGCTCTGGGCGTACCGCTTTCATCTAAATAGTGAGAAGCAACAGCCAACAGCTTTTCCGGTGCACCCTTATAAAAGGTGCCAACCCCTTGGATGCTTGCCTGGCTGAATTTATTGGAGGAATTGAAGCCTTGCAGAGCAGTGATGGCACATTCTTCGTCCTGCATCAGTGCGGTATAGGTCTGTTCTCCGATGAATTTCATCAGTGCTTGGTCTGTAGCATTGCCGCCAATGACCCGATGTTCGGCGTCAAACATTGACTGCGTGTTTTTTCCAATCGCCAAATCCAACAGGGCCTTCACCTTGCTATGGTGGCTCAAATCATCCATGGGAATGGAATTGCCGTCGGCGGTGAAGAAATCCACCACCTCAAGACGTCCCTTGGTAATCGTGCCCGTTTTATCACTGAACAAAATATTCAGCGAGCCTGCGGTTTCAATACCAACTGCCTTGCGCACCAACACGTTATGGTTCAACATTTTGCTGGTGTTCTGCATCAAGACCAGAGAAATCATCAGCGGCAAGCCCTCTGGCACGGCACACACGATAATCACCACCGCAAGCGAAACCGCCCGCATGACATCCCGCAGGATTTCACTGATGCCGCTTGCAAAATAGGCACTGAAGCCGCCGGCCGACAGGATGAAGAACGCAAAATACAACAAGGCAATCACCGTTGCGCCGATATATCCAAAGGTCGAAATTTGGTCTGCCAGCTTGGACAATTTCACCTTCAAGGGGGAATCTGGCTCGCTTTCCTGCATTTCCTCCGCCATTTTGCCCATCATGGTTTTCAAACCAACCTTGCGCACGTCCAGAATGCCCTCGCCGTCAAATATCACCGCACCACGGAACAGCGAATGACGGTCTACAAAGGTATCGCCGGTGATGTCTTCGGCAAGCTGCACATCGGTGGTAGCAGCCTCTTTTTTGCATTCCTCGGCTTCGCCGTTGAGTGCAGAATTATCCACCCGCAGGCTGCCGGAAACCAAAATGCCATCGGCAGGAATCTTGTCGCCGGATTGCAGCAGCACCTTGTCCCCCACAACGACATCATCTACATCAATCACGACCATTAAGCCATTTCGATGCACCTTGCACTGGTCTTTTTTGGTGTTATCCTTGAGTTCCCGATACTTGCTGTCGCTTGCCACGCTGGTCTTAGCAGATACCACCGCCACAATCAAAACCGCCACAATCGTGCCGATGGGTTCATAAATCTCAGCATATCCTAAGAAAAACATGACAATCATCAGTGCAGCGATTGCCAACAAAATTTTAATCATGGGGTCGCCAAAGGTTTCTCGAAACGCCTCCCAAAACGTGGTTGGTTCAGAATCTGGAATGGCGTTTGCACCATATTTGGCTCTGGAAGCCTCGACTTCCTGCTCCGAAAGTCCTTGAAATTTCATATCATTATAAACTCCTTTGCAATGCAAAATTGCGGTGAAAAAGAGGGAGGAGGAGAACAGCTGATGCGCAGGATTCTCCTCCTCCACTCGATGGACAGACCTTCTGTTTAGTGATAGCGGTTGACAATGTCCGCCAGACCGGAGTCGGTGGTGCCTTGTCCAATGGCATTGAATTTCCATTCGCCATTGTGGCGATAGACTTCTCCGAAAATCATCGCTGTCATGTTGGAATAATCATCGGTCAAGTTGTATCGGCACATTTCTTGATTGGTTTTGCCGTCTACCAAGCGGATAAAAGCATTTTGAATCATGCCAAAGTGCTGATTTCTCTGCTTTGCCTGATAAATGTTGGCAACCAAAACAATGCGGTCATATTGTGTGGGAATTTTCGCAAGGTCGGCAACAATTTGCTCATCATCGCCATCTCCTGCACCTGTCAGGTTATCGCCCATATGTTGTACGGTGCCGGAATTATGTTTTAAGTTCCCAAAATACACCAAATCCTCTTTTTTTAGAAACTTTCCGCCTTGCAGAAGCAGTGCAGACGCATCACAGTCTACTGCCTGCGGCTTGAGCGAAAAAAATCCGCCCTTGGAACGCTTGACTTCATCCCAACCCAAACCAATGATGACCTTTGAAAGACCTGCGTTATCCTTGGACAAGCTGACCTTTTGACCTTTTTGCAAGCTAACTGACATATTGTTCTCCTTTGTTCAAAAACGGCGTTCTTTATTCAACTTCAATGCCATAATTTGTGCACAAAGCGGCGAGTCCACCTTGATAACCGCTTCCGATGGCGTTAAACTTCCATTCGCCATTGTTTTGATACAATTCCCCAAACACAGCGGCGGTTTCAATGGAAAAATCTTCGTCCAAATCATAGCGCAGCAATTCTTCGCCAGTTTCTTCATTATAAATGCGGATAAAGGCATTGTTTACCTGTCCAAAATTCTGCCGTCTGGCTTCTGCATCATAGATGGTAACGGTGAAGGCAATTTTGCTGATGGTTTGCGGCACCAAGGCCAACTGGATTTTGATTTGCTCATCATCGCCATCGCCGGCACCGGTCAAGTTATCACCCATATGCTCGACCGCACCAGACGGATGCTTGAGGTTTCCAAAGAAGACAAAATCTTCGGGTTTTGAGGTTTTGCCGCTGTCGGTCAACAAAAATGCAGCGGTGTCCAAATCAAAATCTCCGCCCGTATCAAATTGGTTGACATCCCAGCCCAAGCCTACGACAACCTTGGAAAGTCCCGGATTACCTTTTGTAATGCTTACTTTTTGACCTTTTTGTAAATTGATTGGCATACTCTTAAATCTCCTTACGCAACTTCAATTCCATAATGGCCGCACAATGCCGCCAAACCGCCTTGGAAACCGCTTCCAATGGCATTGAATTTCCATTCGCCGTTGTGGCGATACAATTCACCGACTACCACTGCGGTTTCAATGGAAAAATCTTCGCCCAAATCATATCGAATCATCTCCATGCCGTTGGATTCATCCACAATGCGGATAAAGGCATTGGAAACCTGACCGAAGTTTTGCCGCTTCGCTTCTGCGTCATAAATGGTAACAGTAAAGGCAATTCTTTCGATATTGGCAGGAATCTTGCTCAAATCAATCATGATTTGCTCGTCATCCCCTTCACCGTCGCCCGTGAGGTTATCTCCCATGTGCTGCACAGAGTCGCTGGTATGCGTTAGATTTCCATAAAATACAAATTCTTTTTCGGTGGGGCACTTGCCGCTCTCATTCAATAAAAAAGCAGCAGCATCCAAATCGAAATTGGCGCCGGAATCAAAGGCGTTGACATCCCAACCCAAGCCTACCATAATATTTTGCAGCTTTGGATTTCCTTTGGTCAAATCGACTTTCTGTCCTTTGGATAAATTGATGGGCATAGTTGTTTCCTCCTATCTCATTGCTTCGGCAAAGCGTCCGGCATGTGATACCGTTGATTAAACTCGGTTTTGATATTTTCCAAACGTGCTTGATCTTCCAAACGCTGTTTTCTTGCTGTTTCTTGAATCTGCATGGTTTCATCGATGCCGGAAACAATGGTGCGCCAAGTGGTTTCCAGCGTTTCAATTTTGATGGAACTGCCGGATGCCAGTTGGGCGGTCAGTTTGGACTGTTCCACTGTGTTTCTGGCGTTTTTAATCAGCATTTCGTTGGTTTTTTCATCCAATGCAGACATGGCTTCTGCCTGCACTCGCTGTCGTTTCAGCATGATTGCCTGCGCCAGTGCCTGCTTAAACACAGGCAGCGTGATGATGAAAGCAGAATTGATTTTGCGCACCAGATTCATATTGCTGAATTCCATGGTTTTAATCATAGGAATGGATTGTATCGCAACATTTTCCGCCGTGCGCAAATCTTGTGTGCGCTGTTCTAGCATCATCAGCGCTTGGTCGAGTGCCTGAATTTCAAACTGCATGGCATTGTTTCCGGTGCGTTCCATTTCCTGCCGCTGCTGTGCAACGTAAGCTTCCAATTCCTTGCAGCCTTGCTCGCCTGCCAAAATGTATTTGACCAATTCATGATAATAAGCAACATTGGCACGGAACATATCATCCAGTTTGCGGTTGGATTGCTTGATTTCCGATTCATATTGCTTGAGCTGGACATAAATTTTGTCGACTTCCTCGCCCATGGTGTGATATTTCGCCAAAATTTTATCAAGTTGCTTGCGCAGGTTGCCAAACAGTTTATTGAACAGGCTGGGATTGTTTTGAATTTCCTCAATGTCAAATTTCGACATGATTTTGGATAAGGTTGTGAGCATTTCGCTGGAACTATCAATTTGTGATAAATTCATGCTGTTCAAAACGATGTCAGATGCTTTGGAAACCTCCTCGGCGGCACTGGCACCAAAGGATACAATCGTTTCCAAATTGTGCACTTCGATTTGACTGCAAAGGGCATCAACCTCTGCGGAATCCACGAGTTCTGCATTCATTTGCTCACGGTCTGCCACGATATTGTATGGCACGACTGCGGTTTCGGTCTGTGCGCTTTCGGCTGCAGGCAGGTCCTGCGGCTGTGGAGCAGCTTTGCTAAAATCCAAACCCATAGTTATTGACTCCTTTTAAATATTTTTTTCCACCATGCGGGTCGTAAAGCGGAGGAAGCCGCATGAAAAGCGGGGGGATGCAAATCATAAAGGTATTCACCGATTTGGTGTTCTTCAAACGGTTTTTTTGCAAAAAACTTCTCAATATTTTGATAACCGGTGGGGATAAAGAACAAAACATCAAATCCCACCAGATTTAAAAACGCCGTGATGATGCTGTCCTCAAGCGTGAGCAGGCTGTCTGTGGTATGCAGATAGAGCAGCTTAGGATTTTTTTTCGTGAAATCAAATTTTTGAATCTGTCGCACAATCTCTGTCGGCAAATTCAAAATGGTTGCCACAATGGTGTATTCCGTACCGTTTTCAAAGGTACCTGCAATGATGCGCTGGTCAATCAGCAGCTGCAATTTTTCTAGGATATATGCCTGCATTTCGGTTCTTAAAATGCCATAAGGGTATGCTTTGTGCGACTGGATGGCATCCCTGCGCAGTCGTCCGTTTTTCAAGAAATCGGTGGCATAGGCTTTGAGCGGATTTTCATCCGTGCCCTGCACCATGGGCGCCTGTGTCACCACGATGGTATCTTCCGTCATCAGGGATTGGATGCCATCCCAATAAGGCACGAGATTGCCGTCTTTCACACCGGAAATTTTCGCAAAAACCACGGGCATATTCACCGTTTCCTGCACAATGCTAAAGTTGGGACGATATTTCAGCTCCTGATTCCATAAAATAGAAATTTCTTCGTACATGGTGCGCAAGGAAACGGCAATGGCATTTTGATACTGCATATTGCGATACATACCGGAATCTTGATACAGCAGCGTATCCAATTCACGTTCGGCATGATAGGCGGCAGTGCCCATATGGATTTCTGATTGCTCGGAAGGGAATTTCTGCACCACGAGGGACTCGGGAAACTGAATCTCGTGCAGCTGCGCATCCTCCAAAAGGCAATTGTCCTGCAAATTGGGGAGCAGGAGCAGCACATCAACGGGCAGTTTGGACAGCAGCTTGAGAAACAGGGCTTCATTTTCGGTCTGACATCCGCCCAAATACACAAAACATGCAATGGAAGGAAACTGCCAGCCTGCAAACAGCGTTTTATGATACCGTTTCAGCCAACACAATAGATAAATCGCTTGATTGGTCAATTTATTCAGATTCGCATGGGATTTTTGCTGTGCGTCCAGAATCGTATCAAAAAATGCCTTTGTCAGCAGCCGCTGCAATTCTGCAGAAGCACTGTGCGGCAGATTGCCTTTCAATCCCAACAGCATCTGGTCCGTATCACGGTAAGCCCCCCGCTGAATCTCTGCGATTTCTTCCACGGTCGGCGGTGAAATCTGCTGTTCGACCACAACCAAAGACCTTTGTGCATTTTTTAGCGCCAGTTGCAATTGGAACAGTTGGTTGACATAGGTCAATTTATCTTCAACGCCATGGATTCGCAGCCAAGCATTGTAAAAAAACGCTTCGTCGGTGCCACGGGTCTGTACATCGGTCAAAATATCGTCAAATCCCTTGCCGGTAATCCATGCGTTTGTGCAGGGATTTTTTTGCGGCAAATCGCCGTATAATCGCTGCAACTGCTGCGTTTGCGCCCGTTGCTCCCGCAGCCATTGCAGGCTGAAGGTTGCGGGAAAGGTATACATCCCTTCCTCCAGATATTCTTTGGCAAACGCCTCGGCTGCGTCCAATTGCAGATAGGCCTGCTTGCCTTGGTATTGCAGCAGCATCACATCACATCCGGCGTGCGCCAACATGGCGAGGAGATGCAGTTCATATTTACTGACTTCGCCTTCGCACAGAATTTTGGGGATTTGCCCGTTGCCCAATTGATGCAGAAGGCTTTCAAAGCGATAATACAGCCAACACATAAATTTGATATAGATATTGCGCAGAATGCTGTCATTTTTGCCAGCTTTGCGCATGGCATCCAAGGTATCATAGAGCGAGGCGGCAAGTGCATTGCGTGGAGCGGTGCGCATGCGGGGCAGCCATTTTTGCAGCTGTGCGCCCAAAAACCCCATGCTCATTTGAAAATCAAGCCCTAGGATTTCATCATAGTATGCCAAATTTTTTTCCGTGGGGTTGGCAAGCTTGCCCTCTATCACAACGCCGCAGGTGCGTGCCGCTGCATCATACTGCTGAATAAAATGATGGATATGCTCATTATAGCCATGTATTCGATAAAAATATACGCATGGCTCTTTTCTGTCAGGCAGTGCGGAAAAAAAATCATCCAATGTTTGAAGCGTCTTATATGTAAACTCCATTTGCTATAATCCCCTTCAATCCGTATTCCTATAAGGCTCAATATGAATTCATTATACGCTTCTTTATGGAAGGTTTCAAGAATTTGCGATATTTTTTTACAATTTTCTACCAGAATACAGGCTTCTAAATCAAAAATATGAAAAATGGCTCATACACTGGCATCTAGCGAGAAAAAATGTTAAAATTATCTATGCCTTTATTTTTGAAAGATAGGAGCAGTTCTCTCATGTATACAGAAACAGATTTGGTTCGTGTTGCAAGGCGCGAAAACAATACCAAACGCAGCTATTTGATTGTAAATCCTTTGCAGGGAAAGCATATGCCGGTTTCTCCGAAAATTGCACTGCAGCTGTTTCAGCAATTGGCACAAAAGATTGCGCAGCAGCATGCGCAGGAATCGCTCCTGTTGATTGGATTCGCAGAAACCGCAACCGCCATCGGTGCGGCAATTGCGGCAGAACTCCAATGTCACTATATGCAGACCACAAGGGAAGCCATCGACAAGGTGCAGTATTTATATTTTTCGGAATCGCACAGCCATGCGACCGAACAAAAGCTGGTGCAAGACGATGTGGACGCAATCATCGGCAGTGTACAGCGCATTATTTTTATAGAAGATGAAATGACCACCGGAAACACCATCTTGAAAATCATTCGCCTTTTGCAGCAGCGGTATCCCAATCAAGTGCAGTTTGCGGCAGCGTCTTTGCTCAACGGGATGGAGCCAGAAGCCTTACAGCGCTATGCGCAGGCAGATATTCCGCTGTACTATTTGCAAAAAACAGACCACACGCCCTATGCAGAACTGGCGCAAAGCTATCGAGGGGATGGGAAATATCATACCCTCCGTCCATCGGATACGGCTTCATTTTCAGATGTCTGTACTTGCCATACCTATTGCAATGCCAGACGATTGGTGCAGAGCACAGACATGCAGAATGCCTGCCGTGTGCTTTGGGAGCAAATTCACGCCCGCTATTCATTTAATCCCGCACAAAATATTCTGATACTGGGCACGGAGGAGTTTATGTATCCACCCTTGTTTGTCGCCGCCAAGATAGAGCAGTTGGGGTGTCGTGTGAAATTTTGCGCCACCACAAGAAGCCCCATTGCGGTCAGCCGTGAGCCAGAGTATTCGCTGCATGAACGCTATGAACTGCGCAGTTTATATGATGCACAGCGTGTTACATATGTATACGATTTGGCGCAATATGATGCCGTATTCATCATTACGGATGCGCCGCAGCACATCGACAGCGGAGCGGATTCTCTGCGTATGGCATTGCAATCACAGGGCAATACCCAAATCAATCTGATAAGGTGGTGTAACGAACATGCAAAGCAGCTATAGCGAAAATGATGTACACCTGCTGCTCAAAGATATTACAGGACTGGTACAGCCGCAAGACACCGCCGAGCGGGAGCGTCTGATTCAAAGCGGCAGACATTATTGTGAGATGCTGCCCATCGAATATTCCCCCACGGAAACCTATATGCAGACCTATGAGGAGGCGTTGGCACTATTTGCAGCACCCACTGCGCATGCGGTGGGCGTGCTTGCCGATAAAATCATGGCGCAAAGGGGGAACAAGGTGGTGCTCGTGTCGCTTGCCCGTGCGGGTATTCCCATCGGCATTTTGCTCAAGCGGTATCTGCGTTGGAAATACCAAGTGGACGTGCCGCATTATGCCATTTCCATCATCCGTGGACGTGGAATTGATGCAAATGCCATGCGTTTTCTCCTCAAACGGCATGCACCGGAAAGCATCGTCTTTGTGGACGGATGGATTGGAAAAGGGGCGATTTTGCAGCAGCTGCAGCAAGCATTGGTTGATTTTCCTGCGGTTTCTGCCCAATTGGCAGTATTGGCAGACCCTGCAAACATCACTAGCCTTTGCGGCACGCATGAAGACCTGCTGATTCCCAGCTCTTGCTTAAACTCCACCGTTTCGGGCTTGGTTAGCCGCACCTTTCTGCGTGGGGACATCATCGGTTCAGACGATTTTCATGGCGCCGTGTATTACGGCAATCTGCGAGAGCAGGATTTGTCCTATTCATTCATTGAAGCCATCGAAGCACAGTTCCAAACCAACAATACCGAACCGGAAGTGACACTGCCGCAGCAGGGCATTGACGAAGTGCGTGCCATTGGCAGGCAGTTTCAAATCAGCAATATCCATTTCATCAAACCCGGCATCGGTGAAACCACCCGTGTGTTGCTGCGCAGAGTGCCTTGGAAAATTCTCATCCGTGAAGCGAGTAAAGCGGATGCTTCTCTTGCACCGCTGCTGCGGTTGGCACAGGAAAAGCAGGTCGATGTGCAGTATTATCCGCTGCAAAATTACAAGGCGTGCGGTATCATCAAGAATTTGGGCGATGTATAGACCGTGAATTCGTGATGAATCCTAGAAAAATTATGTTTTAGAAGAAAAGGTGCAAAAGCCCCAGCAAAAAGCCAATCAGCGCCCCTAGATAGATAATGGCGTGCAGTTCGTGGCGCATGACCTTGAAGGTGATGCGTTCCAGCTCCCGCATTTCCATGGCATTTATTTTGTCTTCCACGATTTTTCCGATGTTCACCGCTTCCATGACGCCGGAAATTTGCGTGTGGATGGTATTGGTATAGCATCGTGCCACTTCTGTACAGACCATCTCACGGTCAATTTCATATTTGTCCAAGATGTCTTGCAGGGGCAAATGGTTGATTTCCAAAATTTCTTGTTCAATCCTTTTGGAAATCGCAATTTTGCCTTCGTTTTCTACATAGCTTTGCACTTTTTCACCGAATGTAGAGGCAATATCCATCAAAATTTGGTCTTTCACCAAGAGGGCGGCAATGCTGTTATCCATTCGTGTTTTGAGCAGTTGGTACACCTCTTGTGTCACCAGCTGTTCCAACCCGCTTTTGCTGATGCGGTCTGCAATGCCGTCCGCAATGCGGCCGGGAAGGGCATGGTTTTCTCGGTCAAACTGCACGGGATATTGCAGCAGTCCTGCATTGATGTTGTCCACCACCTGCTTTTCGCACAAAGCCGCTTCCACCGCCGCATCGTCCATCAAATCTTCGCTGACCAATCTGCCGATGGCCTTGGCAATGTCGTGCTTGCGCATGGGGATGATGCCCGGTGTAAAGGGCAGCTGCATGCCAAACAGCATTTTCTTCTCATAGGGTCGAAACAGCATTTTCAGTGCGATGTAATTCGTAAAACATCCAATCACTGCGCTCAATGCCAACGCAAAAATATGTTGTATCATGTTACCTAACTCACTTTCTATAGATACCGCTTTGCTGTGCGGTTTTTTTAAAATTGTTTATGAATGCAGGTTATAAGAACCAAGGAGATTTTTCATGAAAGATTCCATCCGCTATTATGCGATTGGCGCATTGCTCTATTGTCCGGCGAACACCCCGACGATTGCGCGCGCTATTATTGAAGAAAAATTTGAACAGCCCTTTTCTTTGGCACTGTGTCTGGAGGATACCATTCGTGACCATCTGGTGCAGGCGGCAGAAGCGCAATTGATTGCATCGCTCGCCGCCATCTGTGACGCACAACAGCATTGGCAATTTTTCTTGCCCAAAATTTTCATTCGTGTGCGGGAAAGTGCGCAAATTCCACGGCTGCTTGCCGCTTTGGGGGCGTGTAGGTCGATTGTGACGGGATTTATCCTGCCCAAATTTTCCTTGGAAAATGCGGATGAATACATTGCAGCGCTATCCCTTGCCAATGCGCAGGCATCACCGCTATATATGATGCCGATTTTGGAAAGCCCGTCTATGGTGCATCTGCAAAACCGCCATCAGATTCTGTATGCCTTGAAACAGAAATTGGATGCCGTGCAGCAGTGGGTTTTAAACATCCGTGTGGGCGGAAATGACTTGTGCAACGTGTTTGGATTTCGGCGGCATGCAAATGAAACCATTTATGATATCCCGCCGATTTCATCCATTCTATCCGATATTATTACAGTGTTTGGGCAGGAATATGTCGTTTCAGGACCGGTTTGGGAATATTATAATGGGGCAGATTGGGAGCAGGGGCTTCGGTGTGAACTTTCCAAAGACAAGGCATTTGGGTTTGTTGGGAAAACCGTGATTCATCCCAATCAAATTCCCGTAGTGAATCATGCGTATCAAATTTCTCAAACAGATTATGCCGATGCGTTGTCCATTTTAGAGTGGAGCACGGAGCATGCAGGGTTGGTGTCGCACAATCCCGGCAAAGAGCGCATGAATGAATTCAAAACGCACTATAATTGGGCAATGAAAATGCAATTCATGGCACAGGCATATGGCATCCATCCATTTACATAAAGGGAGATGCGGGTTATTCCTCGTCAGAATGCGCCAACAAGGATTTCAGCTGCTGCTGGGTTTCTTCGGACACAGCATGTAGCAGGGGAGTACGGTCGGTTTTTTGATGGGTTTGGGTGAGGGGTTCGATGACACGGGTCACCTCGTATTCCAGTTCTCTTGCAGAGAGCAGGGAACAGCCCGCGCCACGCACGATGATTTGCTGCAAACCATCCGATGTTGCAACGGTGATTTGATATTGCGATTGATGGTCATGCGCAAACTTTTCAATGTATTGGTCAGCGGTTTGCGCTTCCTTGGTGTATACGACATGAAGATTGTGATATTCCACAATCTCTTCTTCATGCCCTTTGACACGGTAGGCGTCAAACACGACAATCACTTGATGTTTCCGAATGGCTTGATAACTGCTGAGCATATCCAACAGCTTGCTGCGTGCCGCATCCATGTGGTCTGCCGCCAATGCGGCAAGCGTTGGCCACGCATGAATGATGTTATAGCCATCCACCAGCAGATAGGTGTGTTCTGGCGCACGCCGTTGGTGCACATAGGTGGTTTGGGGCACAGCACGCTCCGGCGCAGCGGCAGATTTTTGCCGTTTCCAACGGGATTTTTTCCCTTGATTGGCATAATAGGTGCTGCTTATGATTTTCTCGACCTCTTCCGGGCTAATCCAATGACTGGAAGATGCAGATTGCTTGGGCGCTGCAACGGTTGATGGCTTGGCAGAGAGCACGCTTTCCACATGCATATGTGCTTTCACTTGATTCCACGGCACAAAAAAACCAGAACCGTGGGTGCAAAAGACAGAGCCTGTGGGATTTTGCAAATCGCTTTCTGCATCATAACCGATGCTTGCAATGACCTCTTCTGCATTATGGCAGGGCTGATACCCTTGCAGGCTGCAAAATAGTTTGCCCTGCCCCTTAGTGTAGGCGGTGACATCTTGCTGATAATTTTGCAGCGTGGCAACCGGTGCACTGCCGACCAAAACCGCAGTGGCATCATTGGTTTGGGAGAGTTCACACGTGCCGTGCATCTTTTCCACATCCGCCATGGCACGCCCCACCATCTGCGCCGGCAGTTCCAAGCGAAAGGCATAAAACGGCTCCAACAGAATAGAGTCCGCTTCTTGCAGTCCTTGGCGCACGGCACGATAGGTCGCTTCTCGGAAATCGCCGCCCTCGGTGTGTTTTTGATGGGCACGCCCTGCGACCAGCGTGATTTTCATGTCCGTAATGACAGAGCCGGTTAACACGCCACGAAACGCTTTTTCCTCCAAGTGGGACAAAATCAGCCGCTGCCAGTTTTTAGACAAACTGTCTTCGCTGCAGGAAGCTGCGAACTGCATGCCACTGCTGGTTGCGCCGGGTTCGAGCAGCAGATGCACCTCGGCATAATGGCGCAGTGGTTCAAAATGCCCGACCCCTTCCACCATCGCTGCAATGGTTTCTTTATAGACGATTTTACCGGTGTCAAACGTGACAGCAGTATCAAATCGATTTTGCAGGATGCTTTGCAGGATTTCAAGCTGTACCTCGCCCATAATCTGCACTTGGATTTCCTGCAGATGTTCGTTCCAGACGATGTGCAGTTCGGGTTCTTCTTCCTCCAGCTGCCGCAGCTTGGGGAGCAGCATCTGCGGGGAGCAATCCTGCGGCAGCTGCATGCGATAAGATAGCACAGGCTCTAGCAGCGGGGCGGAAGAAGCGGCTTCCACGCCCAAACCTTCGCCGGCATAGGTTTGGGTCAGCCCTGTCACCGCACAAATGTCACCTGCTGTCACTTCGGCGGCAGGTGTGAATTTTTCTCCGGAATACACACGGATTTGATGCACTTTTTCTTCCCAGTGGCTTCCGTGTAGCAAATCTTTGACCAGCAGACTGCCGCCGGTCATCTTGAGGTGGGTCAAACGATTGCCCTGCTCATCTCGTGTGATTTTAAAGACTTTTGCGCCGAAATCCTGTGCAAAAGCAGGCATGTCGGCATATTGCAGTAGACCTTCCAACAAGGCATCCACGCCTGTCAGTTTTAAGGCAGAGCCGAAAAAGCACGGAAATACCTTGCGCCTGCGAATGGCGGACTGTATCATAGCGGGTGCAATGCAGCTGTCTTGCAAATAGGCATCCATCATCGCCTCCTCGCACAGGGCAAGCTCTTCGTAGAACGCAGGGGTTTGCCCTGTTCCAAAGTCAATACAGGCGGTATCCAACTGCTGCTGCAAGTCCAGCAGCAGTTTTTCACGATGGGTATCGGGCTGGTCCATCTTGTTGATGAATAAAAATACAGGGATTTGATATTGCTGCAGCAGATGCCACAATGTTCTGGTATGCCCCTGCACGCTGTCCGCACCGCTGATGACAAGGACAGCATAGTCCAACACTTGCAGGGTGCGCTCCATTTCTGCGGAAAAATCCACATGTCCGGGCGTATCCAACAGGGTAAATTGGGTGTCGTCCATCGTAAACATTGCCTGCTTGGAGAAAATCGTGATGCCTCTTGCTTTTTCCAGTGCAAAGGTATCCAAATAGGCATTTTGATTATCCACACGACCCAATTTGCTGATTTTTCCGCTTTGATACAGCATTGCCTCAGACAAGGTCGTTTTTCCGGCATCTACATGCGCCAACATTCCAATGACAAGTTTTTTCATATCCAATTGTTTCCTTTATATTCTGTACATTCCATGCGCCAAATATGTGTTGCCTGCAAATATTAGGAGCTTTTCATTTGCTGCTTGTGGGCATACATCCTGTGGTCGGCTTCTTTATAGGCTTGGTAAAAGTCAACATCATTTTTACTGGAGGTTAAAGCATAGCCGACAGCAACCGAAAAATCCACGTGCAGCGCTTGACTGGATGCGGCAACCATGGATTCCACTTGCTGTAGGGATGCTTGCAGGAAAGCCGCTTCCACACCATCCGCCTTGGGGAGAATCACACAAATTTCATCCCCACCAACACGATAGCAAACGCCCTTAGGCTCAAACACCTCTTTTATAATGCGTGCAATCGCAATAATGGCTTGGTCGCCCTTCATATGCCCCATTTGGTCATTGATTTGTTTCAGTCCGTTCATGTCAAAGGTGACAATGTAGCTATCCTGTGGGGTATCATCGCTTGCATAGTCTTGCAACCATTCTTCAAAGGCGGTTCGATTGCGCAGACCCGTCATCAAATCGACATATGCCAGCACCTCCAGTGCCTCGGTTTTTGCAATGTCTGCAAATCGTCTGGACATGGCATGAACCACGGCAAACATCCAAATACCAATCAGAATCAAGGTGCCAAGGCGTGTGAACAGCCCTTCATCCGGTACGAAATGATAAAACCGCACCAAGTCAAGACTGGTGAACAGCAGCAGCACAACCACCGAGAAAACAAGCACTTTCACTTCTTCATGCACCACATGCTTCCGGAAAAGGGCGTAAATGCCCGTACCAATGACGGTGCCCAGTGTCACGGCGAGCACAATGTGTGTGAGAAGAATAGACTCCATGTAATCGGCAATGTTGGTCAGCTGCAGCACCTCGATGAGCATAAATTGTGCAAGCGATACCCAGAAAAACACATGCATCCACCTGCGTTTTTGATAATACGGGAAGGAGAGCAAAAACAGTAGCAGGGTGGGCAGCAGCAAATTGAAGGTGAAAAACTCCAAATGCAGCCAAAACAGCACATTGGGATACAGCAGCTGCAGAAAATTGGCGACACAGGCACTCCACACCGCAATAGAGCAGGTAAACAGTCCCAGACGCCGCAAAGAAGCCGTTGCCTTTCGATTGCGGAGCGCCGCAGACACACCTATCATGCCAATTCCTAAAATTAGGAGCACAAAGCAGATGAACATGCTGACCAAACGGTGGTGCACAATATCCCCAAAGATGGCACCCTTGTCGCCGATGTAGAAGGCGTTGATGCGATTGGCATAGCGTGTATATACGCCGGTCAATTCCACTCGAATGGGGGCGAATTTGGCAGCGTCAGTCAAGGGCACCATAATCCAGGCGCAGCCGGGCGTTTTGGAAAACAGATGCTGCTCCCCCCAGCCAAAGCTATAAACCAGTTGATTTTGGATGTAAACCCGTACCTTTTGGTGGCTGGCACGAAAAAAAACATACATATGTCTATCAACAGTGGAAGGCAAGGAATTGGTCAACACCATCGTGCTGTCAACCGATACCGGCGCAATATGGGTGGGGAATTGCACATTTTCATAGGTCTGCCCTGCGACCTCTACCTGCCATCCTGCGCCAAAGTCAGCGAGCGCATCTTCTTGAAGCGTGGGCTTGTCTACCACTGAAAACAATACGCCTGCCAGCAAAACGAGGAATCCAATGATAAAAGAGCTAAGAATACCAAGAGTGGGTTTATCTTCTATGCGCATTTGATACAAAACCTCCCATTTAGACATATAGCCTCATTTACTAGCATTATACCGCATTTTTCGCAAAGTTACCAGAGCGCAATCGATAGATTTGCAGGAAAGCGGATACATACGGTTTTGCGTGCGAAAAATTCGTATTTCATATGCCGATGGAAAATTTTTATTTGCCTGCAAGGCGATTAGGGGGTATACTAAAGATACAGAAAATCAATGTTTTCGACCTTTGCAGACAGTCTGTTCAATAGCCGCAAAGGAGATGGATAAAACCGTATACACACTCGTGTAAATACGAAAAGTTGATTTTGATGGTTGAAATTTCAAAATGTATAAAAATGCAACCCAGTCATGCGATGGGATAGGAACATATAGGGGGTTCGGGCAGCACCCTACAATAAAAAAGTTTAGCAGGATAGGATAGTGATTGTATGTTACAAAATTTTACAAAAGAGCTGCGGAAATTCGTAGCAGCAGAAATCATTACCGGTATCGACGCACGCTTGATGATTGGACGATATTTAAAGCATTTTGAATCCCGCAAGCCGATGATTGTAACCGATAAAACGGTGCAGCAGCTGCCTTGGTTTCAGGATATTATGGATGAAATACGCGGTACGGTTGAGCAGTATAGCATCTTCAGCGATGTCACGCCGAATCCCAAGGACTATGAAGCCATGAAGGGTGCAGAACTGTTCTTGCAAGAGCGCTGTGATTTGCTGATTGCCATTGGCGGCGGCAGCCCGATGGATTGCGCAAAATGTATTTCGGTTGTATCGACCAATGGCGGCAATGTGGATGATTATGAAGGCGTGGATAAGGTTGACCAGCCAGGTCCGCCGCTGATTTGTATTCCATCAACCTGTGGGTCTGCGGCGGATGTATCACAGTTTGCCATCATCCTTGATACAAATGCGGCAACGAAAAAAGCCGTTATCAGCAAAAAATTAGTGCCAGATTTGGCATTGATTGACCCGATTCCGCTGCTGACCATGGATAAATATTTGACAGCCTGCACGGGCATGGATGCCTTGACCCATGCAATTGAGGCCTATGTTTCCAATGCGCAGTCCTGCTTGACAGATATTCATGCGCTCGCTGCCATTCGGCTGTTGTCGCACAATTTGGAGCACAGTGTTCATGCAGACCCCACTGTAGACACGATGTTTCCGCTTATGTTTGGCTCCTTGCAGGCGGGACTTGCGTTTTCCAATGCAAGCTTGGGGGCAGTGCATGCGTTGGCACACAGCTTGGGCGGGATTTTTGATTTGCCGCATGGTGAATGCAACAGCATTCTGCTGGAGCCTGTGATTGCGCGGAATTTTACAGGTGCGGCAGAACGGTATACGGTCATTGCGCAGACAATGGGGATGGATTTGCAGATAACCGATGCAGAACAGGTGAAAGCTTGGCTGATGGAACGGATTGTCTCACTACGCAAATCCCTGGGGATTCCGGCGTATTTTACAATCCCGGATGTAGAGCAGCATCTTGACAAAATGGTTGAGAATGCAATGAATGACCCATGTATTGTCACCAATCCTGTTATCTTGGAGCAAAGAGAGGTGCGTGAAATATATGAGCAAACCATTCAAGCCGAATGACGAAAAAGAATCCATAACACGTGAGTCCATTATTGGGTTGGGGGAAACGTCCTTTCGAAAAAATTATTATCCATCGCTTCAGCGGGAAATCGCTCTGCTCGAGCAGCTCAACAGCCAATATCGCACCCTCATTGAAACGATTCCGGATATTTTATTGGTAGGAAACCCACAGGGTGAACTGCATTATTTTTCCACTGATGAATCCGAACATACCAAGTTGGCAGGAGAATTGCTGCAGGATGCAGAGATTGTCCGCTCGCTGCAAGAAAACATTCACAAAGCCCACAAGCAGCGGGTGTTGGTGACGCATGATTTTACATTTCTGCGCCGTGGCGATGCGGAGCAGAAGCTATATTTGGAGGCACGCATCAACATCACGGCTTCCGGTGAGGCACTCATCATTATCCGCAACATGACCGAGCGGGTACAGATAGAAATGAAGCTGCGGGAAAGCGCAGAGAAGGACAGCCTGACGAAAATTTACAGCCGTGCTTATTTTGTGGAGCATTTGGAGCAGTTTCATGGAAAATACATGGAAAATTTTACATTGCTGTCAATTGATGTGGATGGTCTGAAAATTGTAAACGATACGCTGGGACACCCCTATGGCGATGCGCTTCTTATCGCCTTTGCGAAAATTGTCACCCAAGTGTTTGGCGAAATTGGCTGTGCTGCAAGAATTGGCGGCGATGAATTCAGTGTGTTTTTGCAGGGATATGCACAGGAGCAAATTGAAACACTGCTGGAATCCATGCAGCAGGCGATAGAAGCGTTTAATCAGCAGTCCGCAGTGGTGAAGCTGAGCGTATCCTCCGGCTATTCTTATGTGGAAAAAGGGTTTATCAACACGAATCGAATGTATCATGATGCGGATAACAAAATGTATCAAAACAAACTGCTGAAAGAATCCAGCAATAAAAGTGGTCTTGTCAAATCGCTCATGAAAGCACTGGAAGCCAAGGATTATATCACAGAAGGGCATGCAGACCGTCTGGAAGAGTTGGCAATACAAATGGGAGAATCTATGCATCTGCCGCAAAATCAGATGGACCGCATCAAGCTGTTGGCGAAATTCCATGATATTGGGAAGGTGGGCATTCCGGACAAAATTTTGCAAAAACCGGCGCGGCTGACCGCAGAGGAATTTAACACGATGAAAACCCATTCCGTCATTGGGAAACGCATTGCCGAATCTTCCAATGAGCTGAAAGAAATTGCAGAGCTGATTTTCCTGCACCACGAGCGATGGGACGGAAAAGGCTATCCAATGGGACTGCAGGGAGAGGATATTCCTATCGAGTGCCGCATTATCAGCATCGCAGACACCTATGATGCGATGACCAATGACCGTCCCTATCGAAAAGCACTATCGCATGAGGTCGCAAGAGCGGAACTGCTGAAATGTGCAGGCACGCAGTTTGATGCCAGACTGGTGGAAATTTTTCTGCGAGCAGCAGATAAGAATGCGTAGAAGTTGACTGGAAACGGAAAAGAATCGGATGAAAAGTATGCATAATTATGCAAAAAGCGTCATATGGTATTGCAGAGCAGTGCTTTTCATTCACGGGGAAAAGGAGGTCTCAGTATGGGTCTCACCAATGAGAAAATGACACAAAACGCTTTTGTGTGTTTGGAACTCAATCCGGATGGGATTCATTGGATTGATGAAACTGGAACCATCCTATATGTCAACGCCGCCATGTGCCAGTTGTTGGGGTATCGCAAGGAGGAACTGCTGGGGATGCACATTGCAGATATCAATCCGCAGATGCACCCCACATGCTTTGGCAAGGACTGCATGAACACGGAAAAAATGCAGGAGCAGGGGCGGCTCCGTTTTCAAGCAAAGCTGCGTCACAAGGATGCACATCTGATACCCGTAGAAATTTCGGCAATTGCGCAGGATTTGCAGGGAGAAGTGTTGTTTTTCTGCTTTGTGCATGATATTACAGCGCATGAGCAGGCAGAATCTCGACTGCGAAAAGAAATCTTTCAGAAGACGCAGGCGGAAACCAAGCTGACGCATATCAATGAAACACTCAAAAATATAGCTTACACCGACCTGCTGACCAATCTCAAAACCAGACGCTACTTTTTTGAAATGGTGCGCAAAGAGGTCAGCAGAATCAATCGCTATAATCATAAGCTTTCACTATTGCTGATAGATGTGGACCATTTCAAGCAAATCAATGACAATTATGGGCATTTGACGGGCGATGCCGTGCTGAAAAAGATTGGTGCGCTGCTGCAAAGCAATATCCGAAAAGCAGATTCTGCAATCCGCTGGGGCGGGGAAGAATTTGTCTTGTTTTTGCCGGAAATAGGGTTGGAAAATGCATGTTTTTTGGCAGACCGCCTGCGGGAAATGATTTATACATGTGATTTTGAGATTGACCGCAATGTTTCGGTGAGCATCGGTGTGTCGGAATATGGGGCAGAGGAAACGGTCGATTCTTGGATTATGAAGGCAGACAGAGCGTTGTATCGCGCCAAGAGAAACGGACGCAATCGAGTATGCTGCTATGATGCGGAGCAGGACAAGGACATTCTAAAATGATACGATACATAGCATGTATGTGCATCAAAAAAGCCACCCGAATGATTTGCATTTCAGTGAATCATTGGGGTGGCTTTTTTACGCAGAAGGTTAGGCGGTGGGCACCAATCCCACCTGTTCCAGCAACGCTTTTCCTTGGGCGGTGTGCAGCCATGCAGCTGCTTTTCCGGGGGCGGTTTCCGCATTTTCCTGTGCATATACAGCGGAGCAGTCCAACCATAGGGGATATTCACCCGTACGGACGGTTTCTGGATTGGGTGGTGTACCTTCGATGGCAAGCATTTGCACATCAGGCATCTGCACCACATCTTGATATAGTCCGATGCCGATGTTGCCAATGGCATTGCTGTAATCCGATGTGACTGGGATGGCGTAATCATCTCCGCCAGGGATACCGCTGGGGATTGTTTGCTCTTCCATTACCGGCTCTCGCAGAGAAGCATCTCCCAAAACTCGATTGTGCAGCACGTCCAGAGCATCCTCCTGTAGATTGCCGAATTGATAATATAAATGGATGGCTGCATCCATGTCGCACAGCGCAGATAATTCGGTGAGCTCTCCGCTCAGGATGCCTTTGAGCTGGGGAATGGTCAAGCTGTCAATGGGCGTATCTTGACTGGTGTACAGCACCAGAGCGGTGCGGGCAAATACATCTGCACAAACAGATTTTCCGCCGCTTTCCAACAATTGCTGATTGGCGGGTGTAAAATTCACCAAAAGCAAGAGGTTTGAGGGCGTAGATGCGAAGAATACACGCTGCTCGCTGTCGTAAAAAATGGAATTTGAAAATTCTCTATCAAGGACAAAGCTGTCCATGGCATATGGTTTGCCCATGAAATCAGTCAATTCGGTTGAAATCGCACCATTGGGATTCAATTGCAGCTGTGCAAAGCGTTCTGCCAGTGCCGACAGAGCGTCAGAGCCATCCATATGCGGAAAATTGCCGTATGCAATCTCCCATGTTTCCCGATATACCGATTCGTCGGGTGCGAGCAATTCGCCAACAGCAAAGGGGCTGTCTGCAACGAACACGGTTGGCTCGGCAGCCATGGTATCGGTTGGGGACTCTTCCTGCGAAAATACGACCAGCAGTGTGAGTATCACAGCAGTTAACATGGCAAAGAGATAGCGAAAACGCATCTGGTCCACACCTTTCTCAACATGGTTGTTGCGGGAATTTTTCACCGCATATTCGTATCTGCTAGGGTGTCATTTGTGCTTGCAGCAGGGTTTCTACGGCATCTTCGGGCAGTGGTTTGCTGAAATAATAGCCCTGAATATAGTCACAGCCCTTTTGCGTGAGCAGATGATATTGCTGCTCATCCTCCACACCCTCTGCAATGACCTTCAGTTCCAACCCGTGTGCCATTTGGATGATATTGTTGATGATGGCGGCCTCTTTTTTGCTCATCGACATATTGTCTACAAAGGATTTGTCAATCTTCAAGGTGCTGATGGGGATGATGCGCAAATAATTCAGAGAAGAATAGCCGGTTCCAAAGTCATCCAGCGCAATTCTGACGCCAATATCCATCAGTTCTTTCAAAATTCCAATTTTAGAATCAATAGATTCCATTAAAACGGTTTCTGTAATTTCCAATTCTATAATACTGGGGTCTAGTGCGGATTCTTGCAGAACACACTTGATATTCTGCAAAAATTCAGGCTGTAGCATGTCTAAAGAAGAAATATTGATGCTCATGCTGTGGATTTGATAGCCGGCTTGCAGCCACTGCGCAGTTTTCATGCAAACCTCACGGAAAATCCATCGGTCAATCTCCGTGATATAGCCGCTTTCCTCGGCAATGGGAATGAATTCAGCTGGTGAGATGGGGCCCATTTCTTTGCTGTTCAAACGCATCAAAGCCTCAAAGCCAAACACCTCACCTGTTGACGCCAGATACTGCGGCTGATAGAATACGCTCAGCTCTTGATTTTTGATGGCACTGCGCAGAATGCGTTCGATACTGGTTTTGCGGGTGATTTGATGATACATTTCTTCGTCATACAATTCGTAGCGGTTTTTGCCAAGTTGCTTGGCTTTATACATCGCCACATCTGCATTCTTTAGAATATGGTCGACATCAAATCCATCCTTGGGATAAATGGCGATGCCGATGCTGGAAGACAGGTTAATGGATTTTTGTAAAACCTCGGTGATGTCATGGATGACGTCCAGAATCTGTTCCGCATACTGTTTCACCTCCAAGGGGTCTTCAAAGGGGTGCAGCAGGACAAATTCATCCCCGCCCAATCGGAACACCATGTCATTTTCACCGAGCATGCCGGATAATTTCTTGGATAAGCAGACCAGCACTTGGTCACCAAATCCATGCCCCAACGTGTCATTGATATTCTTAAAGTTATCCAAATCAATGAAAAAGATGGCACCTTCATTGTGTTGGGTGCGTGCCTCTTGAATTTTCTCCTCTGCGGTTTCGATGAAATAGGCACGGTTGGGCAGCAGCGTTAAAGAGTCATAATATGCCATGTATTTAATGCGGTCTTCGCTTACTTTTTTGTCGGTATAGTCCGAGGTAGAGCCGGAAATTTTGCGTGCAAAGCCAGAGTCATCCCACAATGCCTTGCCACGGGAGAACACCCATAAATAGCCGCCGGAAGCCTTTTTCAGACGATATTCCGATTGATAAATTGCCGTTTTGTTTTTGTAATATTGCGCCAGCTCCCGCCGCACCCGCTTGAGGTCATCCGGATGAATGTACTCCTCCAGCATGTCAGAGGTTTGGATGCTGTTGAGCGGATAGCCGGTCAGCTCATAAAACTTTTCCGATGCATAGAAGGAATGGGTCAGCAAATTGATTTCCCAAATCACGTCATTGGAGCCATCGACTGCCAGCCGATACCGCTCTTCAGAATTGCGCAGCTGCGACTCATTTTCACGCAGGGATTCATATTGTGCCCGCAGTTCGACCTCGGCATCAGACAAATCTTGATACACTTCGGAAATCTGCTGGTTGGCGGAAATCAAATTTTTTGTCATCAGAGAGAAAGCTTCCGCAAATTGACCAATTTCGTCATTGGAATGGATTACAATATCGGTATTATAGTTTCCTTGTGTGATTTCTTCGGCATAAAGCTGCAGCTCGTGTATCGGTGTGGAAATCAGGGAACTGATGTAAACGCCAAACATGGCGGCGAAGATAGACCCCAGCACTGAAATCAAAATAATGACATAGGTCAATTCCTTTTCATCCTGCAGCACCTCGGAGGCATTGACAGAAACCAACAGCACGTAGCCATTGCTCAGCTTGGAAAATCCAATAAACTTATCCTGCAAAAAATATTCGGTCACATAGACACCGTTGTCATGTTGGTCGATATATGCGGCGAGCCCTTCCAGTTCATGGTTGTTGACCTCTCGCAAATTGTCCGTGTTATTGAAATCCGGATGCACCAAAAAATGATATTGCGAATCAATCAGAGAAGCATAGCCAGAATGGTACACCTGCGCATTGTTTACAACTTCCTGCAGTTTGCTGAACTTCACATCCATGCCAACAATGCCGACCACCTCGTTCTGCACGAGAATCGGCTCAACATAAGAAATCATGTAAAGTTTTGTAATCGGGTCAAAATAGGGTGCCGTCCAATAGCCTGCTTTTAAGTTGATTGGCATGTAATACCATTCGTAAGAGCTTTTGTCTGCCTCCATGTCCGCCACTTTGGTGCCAAAATCAACCCGCTTAAAGCCACTGCCGTCTTGATTGATGACATTGGGACCAATCAAAAATCCGTCTTTGGAATATTTGTTTCGAAAATTCACGTAGCAATCCACGTTGATTTGACCGGACTCGGCATATTTTGTGACAAGCGGCACAATTTCATTGCTGTAGGCAGTCGGATATTGCGCATCGTTTTCCATTTTGTCCATATCCACGTCATATGCAATGGTGGCCGCCAAGTCTGCCACTTTGATTTCCACGCCATCCATTTCGCCGTCCATTTGCGCCGCCAATTTGCTTGAAATCTCCTGCAAATTGCGCATGGTGTTGTCTTCTATGATACTTCTGCTTCGGATAACACTGATTGCGCCGATAAAAATGGAAACAATTCCGACAGATACAATAATTGCCCATGCAATTTTGTGTGAAATTTTTTTCATAGAAAACACCACCATTTCGGATTTGTTTTTCTCAATATACCATATTAAAACAGTCCTGTAAAGTCATGTTCTAGTATGGCATGCGACGAAGAACTGAGCATTAAAACGTATATTCAGACAATAAAATGCATAAAAATCAATTAAAAAAGAGGACAGCTACCTTGTGGTTTCAGAATACACCAAAGGCAGCTGTCCTTTATTTGGATGGCTGTGATTGTTTGCAAGCAATCAAATTGCGCTGTGCCCAAGGTGTTTTTGCGTGTGATGCTGCAAAATCAGCGGAGCAAAAGCGGATATTGTGTGGAAATCTGCTCCAGCAGCATCGTGCAGGAGGGGCTTAATCCAATGATTTCAACCTTCACACCCTGTTCGCTGTATTGCAGCAAAAGCTTATCTAAGGCGTCTACAGCAGATTCATCCCAGATTTTCAGATGGGTCACATCCATCCGAATCGAGGTTTCTGTGGATGTGATGTCAAAGTTTTCGATGAAATGGGTGGTGGAGGCAAAAAACAGCTGTCCATAGCAGCGATACAGCACACCGTCGGCATCTTGGATGCGTTCCACCTCGGTTACAGAGATTTTGTGCACAAAAAACAGAGAGCTGATGATGATGCCGACAATCACGCCGTATGCCAGATTTTCTGTGAGCAAAACAATCACAACCGTGGTTAGCATGACGATGGTGTCATAAATCGGCACAGAGCGCAGACGGCGCAGACACGTCCAGTCGAAGGTGGAAACGGAAACAACAATCATGACGGCAACCAATGCCGCAATGGGGATTTGCACCACCCATGGATTGAATACCAAAATTAACAGCATCAAAAACACACCGGCAACTAAGGTGGACAATCTGCCGCGGCCACCCGATTTGTAATTGATGACCGATTGCCCAATCATGGCACAGCCTGCCATGCCGCCGAACAATCCCGCAACCATGTTGGCAACGCCTTGCCCCATACATTCCCGGTTTTTGTTGCTGCTGGAATTGGTCAGCTCGTCAATCAAGCGTGATGTCAGCATGGATTCGGTCAAGCCTACAATTGCCAGAGAGATGGCATAGGGGAAAATGATGCGCAAGGTTTCCGCTGTCATGGGCACTGTGGGCAGCGCAAACAGCGGAAGTGCACCCGAGATGGTTCCCACATCTCCGATTTGGGTCACATCAATATGCGCAAAGAGGGTGACAGCGGTCAACACCAAAATGGCAATCAGCGGCGCAGGAATTGTGCGGTTGAGCTTGGGAAACAGATAAATGATGGCGATGCCTACGGCAACGAGTATGTACATGGAAACCCCTGCATCCTGAAAATAGGTGAGCTGGGATTTAAAGATTAAAATCGCCAAGGCATTTACGAACCCAATCATTACAGGGCGTGGAATAAAACGCAGTAAATTGCCGATGCGCAAAATACCCATTAGCACTTGCAGCAGTCCGGTTAGAATCGTGGTGGCAAGCATATACTCTACACCGTGCTTGTGTACCAATCCCGCAAGCACCAATGCCATTGCGCCGGTGGCAGCAGAAATTAGTCCGGGTCTGCCGCCTGCAAACGCCGTGACAATTGCGATGCAAAAGGAGGCGTAGAGTCCAACCATGGGGTCCAATCCTGCGATGATGGAAAATGCAATCGCTTCGGGAATCAGTGCAATGCCTACGACCATTCCGGCGAGCACATCCGCCTTCACATTGCCAAACCACTCTTTTTTTAGTCCTGTCATATCTTCTCCTTTGAAATGAAATATACAATATACTATTATTATATCGGAAAATATACAGCACAACCAGTGACATTTTCGGCAAAATGGTGAAACACATCCAAGGCGTGACTGTTTATATGCACAAATGAAGGGTTGGATTGCGGTGTCACCCAAAAGCGTTTCGTGCGTGATTTATGATTGATTGCGATTGGTTTTGAAAACAAGCGGTAGGAGAATGCAAAATAAATAAAAGTGACAACATTGAATTGTGCATATAAAACAAATTTTTTAAAAAATAAACGCAATAAATCGAAAGTATTGACAAAGCATTTGGCGTGTGATACCTTATAGATACCATAAACGAGTACAAACGGTCAAGAACGATAGTGTAAATCGTGCAGAAAGGATTTCGCAGAAGCGGATGATGTAAATGTTTGAAGAAGAAAGATTGCATAAAATAGCAAAATACGTGCAGGAACAGTCACGTGCATCTGTGCAGGAACTGTGCAGTTTGTTTCAGGTATCAGAATCGACCGTTCGACGTGATTTGAGCGAGCTTGAGAACAGGAATTTGCTGAAAAGAACCCATGGCGGTGCCGTATATCTGCAGCCGGTCGGCTTTGAACCGACGTATCGGGAGAAAGAAGACCGATACCGTAGTGAAAAAGCCAAGATTGCAAAAAAAGCAGCCGAATTCATCCAAGAAGGCGATACGCTGATTATTGATGCAGGGACTACCACCTTGTATTTGACGCAGGAGCTCACGCAGTTTAAGGAACTGACGATTATCACCAATTCCATTGTGTTACTGCAGAAGCTGTCGAGCTGTAAGGGGTTGCAGGTGATGTCCACAGGCGGCATCCTGCGAGAGAATACCATGGCGTTGGTAGGACCTGGTGCAGAAGATTCGCTGGACCGCTTTCGGGTGGATAAAGCGTTCATGGCGACCAACGGATTTGATTTGCAGATGGGTTTCACAACACCGAATTTGTTGGAGGCATCCACGAAGCAAAAGATGATGCGTGTTGCAGAGCAGGTTTATGTGCTGGCAGACCATTCCAAAGCGGGACATGTTTCATTTGCAAAGTTTGGAACGCTGGCAGATGTCGATGGCTTGATTACAGGTGATTCTATTTCCGAAGCACAGAAAACAGCGATTGAAAAACATCACACAAAGCTGTATCTGGTGCACACAGATGCAGTATCCAATGGATAGGGAGGTGTAAGCATGAATTCACGTAAAATTGTTACCGTCACGCTGAATCCTTCCATTGACAAAACAATTACCGTTGATGGTTGGACGCAATTTGGCTTGAATCGGGCGCTGCGAACGCGTGTGGATGCCGGTGGAAAGGGCATCAATGTTGCCAAGGTGCTGAAGGATTTTGGTGCAAATGTTTTGGTGACAGGTCTTATTGCCGGCAACCAAGGCGAGTTTTTGCTCAATCGGCTGCATGATGCGAAAATTGCAGTAGATTTTTTGGAGATTGCAGGAGAAACCCGTACAAACCTCAAGATTTTTGACGAAAGTGTCCATAAGATGACCGAGCTGAACGAAACCGGATTCTGGGTTGCAGAGGAAGCGTTAGAGGAATATCGGCGGCGATTTCAGCAGGCAATGGCACAGACCGATGTGGTCGTGCTCAGCGGCAGTCTGCCGCCCGGTGTGCCAAAGCGATTCTACGCAGAATGCATCGAAATTGCAAAATTGCACGGCGTACAAACGATTTTAGATGCAGATGGAGAAGCGTTGGCGGCAGGCATACAGGCAATCCCGTATGCGGTAAAGCCGAATTTGCATGAACTGGAGATGTTGACCGGAAAGCAGTTCATCAGCAAAGCGGAGGTTGCGGCGGCGGCGCAAGCGTTGATACAAACTGGCATTGCGGTGGTGATTGTTTCGATGGGTGCAGACGGTGCGGTTGTGGTCGGGCGTGAAGAGGCGTTTCAAGTAGACTCTTGGGACATCCCCGTGAAGAGTGCAACCGGTGCGGGCGATTCCATGGTTGCTGCATTGGCATATAGTCTGGTGCAGCAAGCCACTTTATATGACATTTCCAAAATCACCACTGCCGCAGGCACGATTACCGCATCCAAGGAAGGCACGCAAACCTGCACCTGGAAAGAAGTACAACAATCGCTGCAATATGTTGCAGTGAACCCAATTTAAAGAATTCCCTAATTTATTATATTTTAACATATCAAGGGAGGAATTTTTATGAAAAAGCTTTTGGCTGTAACAGCATGTCCAACCGGTATTGCCCATACCTATATGGCAGCTGAGGCACTGCAAAAAGCAGCGCAGGCAAAGGGTGTTTCCATCAAGGTGGAAACCAGAGGTTCCGTTGGGGTAGAAAACGAGTTGACAGATGCAGAAATCGCCGAAGCGCATGCCATCATCATTGCGGCAGACATGGATGCCAATGAAGCAAGATTCCAAGGCAAGCCCATTGTCAAGGTTGGCACAGGTGCGGCAATCAAAGACCCCGATGCGCTGATTGCACAGGCATTGGAAATGCAGGCTTCGGGCGCAAACACTTATGTGGAAAATGTGCAGAAAATGAAAGCCGAGCAGAGCGCACAGCGCACAGGACCCTATAAGCATCTGATGTCCGGCGTATCCTTTATGATTCCCATTGTGGTTGCAGGCGGTTTGCTGATTGCTTTTTCCTTCCTGTTTGGCATTTATGCCTTTGAAAAAGAAGGCACGCTGGCGTGGGCACTGAAAACCATTGGCGGTTCTGCAATGGGTTTGATGGTCACGGTGCTGGCAGGCTACATTGCGTATTCCATCGCTGACCGTCCCGGTCTTGCACCTGGTTTGATTGGCGGTTCGCTGTCCAGCACGTTGGGCGCAGGCTTCTTGGGCGGCATCTTTGCAGGCTTCTTGGCAGGCTATATTGCCAAACTCATCAAAGAAAAATTCCCGCTTCCCAAAGCACTGGAGAGCTTGAAGCCCATTTTGATTATTCCGGTTTTGACAACACTGGCGGTCGGATTGCTCATGATATTTGTCATTGGCACACCGTTGGCAATGCTTCTGAATGCACTGGTGGAATGGCTTCAAACGATGGGCACTGCCAACGCAGTGCTGCTGGGTGCCATTATGGGCGGCATGATGGCGACGGATATGGGCGGACCTATCAACAAAGCGGCTTATACAGTGGGCACGGCACTGATTGCCAGCAGCATTTATGCGCCGATGGCAGCCGTCATGGCAGGCGGCATGGTGCCTCCGATTGGCATTGCCATTGCAACCTTTATTGCAAAGAAAAAGTTTGATGCAGAAGAGAGGGAAGCAGGAAAAGCAGCACTGGTTTTGGGACTGTCCTTCATCACAGAAGGTGCGATTCCGTTTGCGGCATCTGACCCGCTGCGTGTCATTCCGTCCTGTATGGTGGGTTCTGCCATTGCAGGCGGTCTGTCGGTAGCATTTGGATGCTTGCTGAGAGCACCGCATGGCGGCTTGTTCGTGATGCTGATTCCAAATGCAGTCAGCAACGTGCTGGGTTATCTGGCGGCGATTTTGATTGGTTCCATCGTCACCGCAGGCTTGCTCATGCTGCTGAAAAAAGACAAAGTTTCTGAATAAGAATCAAACACGCGGCTCCGCATGGTTGTGTGCGGAGCCGCTATGGCGAAAAGATACAGGAGGACTCAAACATGAATATCACAGGCATCATGAATCAAGATATTATTTTTATGGGGCTGGAAGCAGCCAGCCGTGAGGAAGCACTTGCCGCTATGATTGATGGCATGGTAAAGGGCGGCTATATCGTAAATCAGCAGCAATATACCAGTGCTGTGCAGGAGCGTGAGGCAAAAGGCACC
Source organism: Intestinibacillus sp. (assembly GCA_963663775.1). GTDB lineage: Bacteria > Bacillota > Clostridia > Oscillospirales > Butyricicoccaceae. The sequence continues at coordinate 1,848,011 of OY760624.1, forward strand.
ACGGGGATCGGCTTTGGCGTTGCCATTCCGCATGGCAAATCTGACGGCGTGGCAAAACCATGCGTGGCGTATGCGCATCTCAAAACGCCGGTTGATTGGAATTCCTTTGATGGAAATCCCGTGACGAGTGTTTTTCTGATTGGCGTGCCGCAGGAAAATGCAGGAAATGAACATTTGAAGATTTTGATTGCCATTTCCAAAAAGCTGATGCACGAAGAGTTTAGAGAACAGCTGGACAAAGCGGCAACCGCAGAAGAAATTTTGGAAATTATCAAGTCCATTGAGGCTTAAAGAAACAAAGCGGTCTTTCGGAAAGGAAGCAAAGCATATGGTACAGAAAACATTTGTTATGGGTTGTGCAGAGGGATTTCACCTCAGACCGGCACAGGTTTTGATGGAGGCCATGACACCGTTTACGGCAGAAGTAAAGCTTATCAAGACAGAGGATGAGGTTGCAGACGCAAAGAGCCTTTTGGCACTGATGAGCTTGGGCATTGAAGGCGGTGAAACGGTGGAAGTGACAGCGGATGGCGCTGATGAAGACGCTGCAATGGAAGCGGTCACGGCGTTGTTTGCAAATAATTTTGGTGAATAAGGCGTGTTTTCAACGATGACACACCAAGAATCGTACGGGAGGGGAAAGGCATGGCTGAAAGAATAATACAAGGAATCGGGGCTTCAGAAGGCATTCGCATGGGAAAAGCCTTGGTATATCAGCATGACTCTGCCATCGATACAGAACGATTCCTGCACGAAACAGAGATTTCGGCAGAGTTGGAGCGACTGCAGACTGCTGTGGAGCAAGCACAGGCAGAGCTGGATGATTTGATTGGTCGCTCTGCCCAAACCTTGAGCGCAGACAAAATCGGGGTGCTCAAAGGGCAGAAAAGCATGCTCGCTGACCCTGCTTTTTTGCCGGAAATGAAGAAATTGCTGCAAAAAAAGCTGTTTCCGCCTGAAAAAGCAGTTAAACAGGTGACAGAGCAGTTTGCAGCAATCTTTGAAAACATGAAAAACACCTATATGCAGGAGCGTGCGGCAGATGTGCGGGATGCAGGCAATCGTCTTTTGACGATTTTATCCGGCGGTAGCCGATTGGATTTGTCAGCGATACAGCAGCCTGTTATTTTGATTGCAGATGATTTATCTCCTTCGGAAACGGTGCAGTTGGATAAAACGGTGATATTGGCATTTGTCACAGAAAAAGGCGGCGTTACGGCGCATACATCCATTTTTGCACGGTCTTTGGCGATTCCTGCGGTGGTCGGTACGGAAGCGGTTGCAGAGCTTGTGCAAAGCGGGGACAGTCTGATTGTGGATGGCAAAGCGGGCATTTGCATTTTGCATCCTGCGCCGGAAACCATCGCAGCTTATCAAGCAAAGATGCAGGCAGAGCAGGACGAGCAAGCCTTGTTCCAGAAGTATCAGGCAGTGGAAACCAAAACCGCAGACGGCTATCGCTTGATGGTGGGTGCGAATATTGGTACGGCGAAGGATGCGGAATTTTCCGTGCAGCAGGGAAGCGAGTGCGTTGGCTTGTTCCGCACAGAATCCATCTATTTCGCACGGGAAACCTTGCCCAGTGAGGATGAGCAGTTCACAGAATACCAAAAGGTGGCGCAGCTGTATCAAGGCAAAGAAGTGATTATTCGGACGTTGGATGTGGGTGGTGATAAGCCTATCAAAGCCATTCCCATCGCACCAGAGGAAAATCCATTCTTAGGCTATCGTGCAATTCGTGTGTGTTTAGAGCAAAAAGAATTGTTTTTGACGCAATTGCGGGCAATTCTCAGAGCGAGTGCGTTTGGCACGCTGAAAATTATGTTTCCCATGATTTCGGGCGTGGAAGAACTGCTTGCGGCAAAGGATATGCTGGAAGAAGCAAAAGCGCAGCTGCAGGCACGTGAACTGGCATACGATGCGCAGCTCAAGGTCGGCATCATGATTGAAATTCCTTCTGCAGCGGTGATGGCAGACCTGCTGGCAAAGGAAGTGGATTTCTTCAGCATTGGCACGAATGATTTGATTCAATATACACTGGCGGCAGACCGAGGCAACGAAAAAGTATCGTATTTGTATGATTACTGCAATCCTGCCATTTTGCGCCTCATCAAGCAGGTGAGTGATGCGGCGCATACACAAGGCATTCCGGTCGGTGTTTGCGGAAACATGGGTGCAGAAGGCGATGCGGTATCGCTGCATGTGGGACTGCAAATGGATGAAATCAGCATGCCGGCAAGCAGAATTCCTAAAATCAAGCATCTGGTGCATCAACAAGATACACAAAAGTGCAAGGAGCTTGTGGAAAAAGCCATTCAGTGCCGTACTGCAAAAGAGGTACATGCACTTTTGCAGGCATTTGAATAGAGAAAAAGAGATGAAATGGTGATTTAAAAAAGCACCTCGTCAAGGCTGCGGTTTTGGCGAGGTGCTTTTGCGTAAAAAGCGATATTTCAATTGAAAAGTGTGAGAAAAAGGATGCGAAATATAGGATTTGATACTGCAAATACCAATTGAGAAAATTGTAAAACCATACAAAAAAATGTTGTTTTGTAATAAAATATTGTATCAAATGGAAAAATGCGCTATACTATATACAAGAACAAACGGCAACCATGAGAAAGTATCGGTTTGGCGGAAGGGGCGGTATATATGAATATTCTTGTCATTGATGATAGCAGAACCAATTTGAGCATCACAGAGCAATACTTGAAGAAGATGCGGGATGTCGATAGAATTGTGCTGTCCTCTGCGCCGCAGAACGTGAAGGCACTGATTAAAGAAAACTATATTGATATTCTGCTGTTGGATGTTGTGATGCCGGAATTTGATGGCTTTCAGGTGCTGCAGATGCTGCGTGCAGAGCATATCTATGATGATTTGCCGATTTTGATGTTTACCTCCTTGTCAGATGAGGAAAGCTTTAAAAAATGCTTTGATTTGGGTGCGTCCGATTATATCAGCAAACCCATTCATCCAACGGAATTTCACGCTCGTGTCAATGCTGCCATTGATAATAGACGAAAAACCAAACGGCTGCAGGAGGTTTTGGCGAAGATTTCCAATCAAAATATCGAATTGAAGGAAATCAATGCAAAGCTTGTGAAAACACGATATACACTGCTCAATTCCGAGAAAATGGCGGCAATTGGTCAGCTGGCGGCTGGCATAGCCCACGAAATCAACAACCCTATGGGATTTGTCAGCAGCAATTTTGAAACATTGGTGAAATATTTAAAGCGCATTGAAGAATATTTTGGACAAACCGAGCAAGTTGTGACAGAATTGCAGCATAGTGAAGACCCCAAATGGAATGCCCTTGCAGAGGAATTTGCACAGGCAAAGCGACGGCTGAAAATTGCATTCATCATGGATGAGCTGGACGGTATCATGACAGATTCGTTGGATGGCATTCAGCGTGTGACAAACATTGTCCAGTCGCTTCGTACCTTTGCACGCAGTGAAAAAAATGAAGAAAAAGCGTTTTATAACCTCAAAGATTTGGTAGAACAGGTTATTCTCATCAGCTATAATGAAGTGAAATATGTTGCAACTGTTGCAACTGATATTCCGCAAGAGATTCAGGTGTATTGCAATAAAGTGCAAATTGGGCAGGTGTTAATCAATCTGCTGGTCAATGCCGGACAGGCTATCAAGTCCCAACAAAAAAGTGACATGGGACACATTCACATTCATGCAGAAGAAAAGGAAAATATGGTATATTTGGAGATTTCAGACGATGGTCCTGGCATCCCAACACAATATTTGAATCGCATTTTTGACCCGTTCTTCACGACAAAAGAAGTGGGACAAGGCACAGGGCTTGGTTTGAGCATCTCTTATGATATTATTTCCAACAAGCATAAGGGCAAAATTGATGTCAAAACAGAAGTGGGCAAGGGGACGCAATTCCTCATTCAGTTGCCGCAAGAGCAATCGCAAGAATAAACACTGCTGTGGCAGAGGATGGGTGATGTAGCATGTATGAAAATAATACCGTGATGTTTGTAGATGACGAAGTGAATATTTTGCAATCCATCCGCAGAGGGTTGATTGATGAAGAATTTAAGGCATTATTTGCTTCCAGCGGCACGGAAGCCATTGCGCTGATGGAGCAGGAGCGTGTCGATGTGATTGTCACAGATATGCGAATGCCTGCTATGACAGGGCTGGATTTGCTGCAAATTATTAAGGAAAGATGGCCCAATACGATTAAAATTGTGTTGTCAGGCTATACGCAGCTGTCGCAAATTTTGGCGACCATCAACCAAGTGGATATTTTCAAATTCCTGACCAAGCCGTGGCAGATTGAAGAACTAATGATGATGGTGCATCAAGCATTGGATTTGCACACGCTGAAGGAAGAACATGGACGCCACAAAGAAGTTTTGGAAACGCAAAACCGCATGTTTCAAAATATTTTAAAAAAATCCAAAATTACCATTGCATATGTCAAAAAAAATAGTGAAATCTTGGGAGAATGCGGCAAACAGATTCTTGCAATGGGCACTTGGTATCCTGTGCATACGTTGGAAGAATCGGCTGCACTCATACGGCTGCAGCAGGAATTATTTCAAAAACTGCAATATGCGCTGACCAAAGAGCAGGCGCAGGTATCGACAAATGACCTGACGCAAACGTTATCAAAGCAGCTGCTGACGACATATGCCGCATTGCAAATAGAAACGACACTGCAGCAGAATTTCAAAATGCAGCTCAATCCAAAACTGTTGTCTGTGATTTTGGAAGCCATCTTTCTGCTATTTCAGCAGGAAGTGTCTGTCGATGGCATGCACTGCTATATCAAGGTACTGGATGACCCGATCTATCACATATCGATGCAGATACCGCATGCAGTCTCGGCAGTATCGCCCAATCAATCGGTGCAGGCATTGCTGCATCGAAAATTGGATTTTCTGACCAATATCATGGAACAAGCCATGCAGCAATGCCATGGAAGCTTTCAGTCCTTGGTGGCAGAGGATACTTTGGTGTTTGGGATACAGCTGCAGGCTGTAGAATTGCCGGAAGAGTCATGAAAGAAGGTGGCTGCATGCGCAGTATTTTATTAGTAGATGATGAAAAGAAGATTTTAAGTTCCCTGTCGCGCGCTTTTTTCGATACAGATTATGATATTTACACAGCAAACGGTGGCGAAGAAGCACTCGAATTGCTGGAAACTCAAGAGGTGGACTTAATCATCAGCGATATGCGTATGCCTGTGATGGATGGCTATGAGCTGCTGTCAAAGGTCAAAGAAAAATATCCAAGAACCATCCGTGTGATTATGAGTGGATATGCGGAGGAACAGACGATTATTCAGGCGTTGGTGCGCAATATTGGTAAAATTTACATTCTCAAGCCGTGGAATAATGAAGAAGTTCTCCGATATGTGGAACAGTTGTTTGTGACAGAAGATATGCTGCGCTCCAAAGAGCTGTTGGCACTGATCAATAATATTGATGAACTGCCAACGATTTCGGAAAGCTATCAGAAAATATTAAGCCTGCTCAACAGTGATGTGAGCGTGAAAGAAATAGCCGAGGAAATCGGGAAAGATTTTGCAATTTCATCAAAACTCTTGCAAATTGTCAATTCAGCCTTTTTTGGTGTAAAAACCGGATCGATTCAGCAGGTAGCAGTCTATTTGGGGCTACAAAATATTCGGCATTTGATTTTGTCAACATCTGTGTTAAACTCCATGAGTGGACTGCAGATGAACGAAACGGAATATAAAATGCTGTGGGACCATGCGTTTCGCACGAACATCATTTTATCCTTCTTGTATGAGAATTTTTTGCATCAAAAATTGCCGGAAACCGCCATCTCTGCGGGGCTTCTCCATAATATTGGTTGGGCAATTATCAATCAGCTGCCTAAGAAAGGATTGGCTGCATTGATGCAAAAACAAAAAGAAACCAATAAGAGTATCGTGGAACTGGAAATAGAAGAATTTCAGATTTCACATCAGGAAATCGGTGCGTATTTGCTGAATTGGTGGGAGCTTCCGTTTCCCATTGTAGAAGCGGCACTGTATCATCATGACCCGTTAAATGAAAATATTTTGCATCCAGAGTTGGTATCTTGTGTGCATATTGCGCAGAAATATGCTTGGAATTGGATGGGACATCAAGAGTTTACCCCATTTTTCCAAGAAACCTTTGCACGCATTGATGTTTCACAGGAAGCGTTTGAAAAAGGTTTGCAAGATGTGTTATACAAAAAGGAACGCTAAATGAAGTTTTCCTAAGAACACAATGGCTGCGAAAAGGGGTATGCTCCGTTATGGGAGCATACCCCTTTTCAGTGGAAAATAGAGAATATGAGATATGGACGAAATCAAACTTTTCTGGTGTTCTTGCGCATGTCAATGATAACGGCACCCACGATAATCAGACCCTTGATGACATTGGTCATATTATCGTCGACACTCAACAGCACCAAGCCGTTATTGATGACACCAAGCACCAAAATACCAGCCAAAACACCGCTGACACGACATACACCACCCGTGTGGGAAGTGCCGCCGACGGTTGCCGCTGCGATGGCGTCAAGTTCATAGTTCAAACCGTAGGTAGATGGGTCGGCAGAACCGGTACGTGCCGCCAGCAGGATGCCGCCGACTGCCGCACAAACAGCACTCCAGATGTAAACCAAAATCAGGTTCTTTTCGACATTGATGCCGGCAACACGTGCTGCCTGGTCATTGCCGCCGATTGCATAAATGTTCTTACCAAAACGGGTTTGGGTCAGCATAAATCCAGAAATAGCGAAGAAAATCAAGAAGATGAAGACGATTGCAGGAATCACGCCAAGCACCTTGCCCTTTGCAAAAATACGGAAATCAGGGGTCAAGTTGGATACCGGATGCGAAGAATACATTTTGGAAAGTGCACGGCAAATTAGCTGTGAACCCAAGGTTGCGATAAAGGGCGGAATCTTGGTGTATGCGATGATGGCACCGACAATGGCACCGATAAGAGCACCGATGGCAATGCCGACCAGTGCAGCGCCCCAGCCCGGCAGCGGCGCCATGCCTTCAAACAGCTTGTTGGAGGCATCAATTGGCTGCGCCAGCGATGCGGTGATAACCGCCACCAAGGATACGATGGAACCAGGTCCCAAGTCAATGCCCTTGGACAAAATGGTCCACATGATGCCAAATGCCAACACGCCCTTGATGGATTCACCTTCGAGCAGTGTACGCAGGTTATTAGAGGTCAAGAATGCCGGTCGTGCGATTTGCATTAAAATGACCATTAAAATCAATACCAACCAGATGGAATTCTGGGAGATGAATTTTTTGGTATCAAACGATTTCTTGCTTGCAAGTGAGTTTCCCATGCTGAAGTTCCCCTCTTTCTATCACTCAATTGGCGGTATTTACATCGCCAGTTGCATATTTCATAATCATTTCAGATGTTGCGTCTTTGCGGTCTACCATGCCTGTCATATGTCCTTCGTGCATGACGAGCACACGGTCTGCCATGCCCAACACCTCTGGCAGCTCGGAAGAAATCATAATGATTGCCTTGCCTTCGCCTGCCAATTTGGTGATTAAGGTATGAATTTCTGCCTTTGCGCCAACGTCAATGCCACGGGTCGGTTCATCCACAATCAAAATATCGGGATTGGTCAGCAGCCAACGTGCCACCAATACCTTTTGCTGGTTTCCGCCGGAAAGATTGGCAATCGGGGTTTCCAGACTTGCGGTTTTTACGTTGAGCTTTTGTACATATTCTTCGGCATCCGCACGAATTTTATGGTGTTTCAGCGGTAAACCATATTTTTTTAGATTTGCCAATACTGCATTTTCTGCCACGCTCAGCAGTCCGACAATGCCGTTGCCGCGACGGTCTTCGGTTAGGAGTGCAATTTTATTGGCAATCGCATCTTCCGGACTCTTGATGTGCAGCTCTTGTCCATCCTTATAAATTGTGCCACCGGTGCGTGGACGCATGCCAAAAATGGTTTCCACCACTTCGGTACGACCTGCACCAACCAGACCTGCAAATCCAAGGATTTCCCCACGGCGCAGTTCAAAGGATACATCATGGAACGCACGTCCCGAGCTTAATCCTTCGACCTTCAGGATGGTTTCTCCAATCGGACAATCAATTTTCGGGAACATTTCGCTCATTTCACGACCGACCATTAAGGTGATAACCTTGTCAATATCTAAGGCTTCCGCTTTTTCAGTGGCGATAAATTCACCATCACGATAGATGGTAATATCATCGCTGATGCGGAAAATTTCGTCCATTTTATGTGAGATATAAATAATTGCTACGTTTTTTGCCTTCAAATCGGCAATGATTTTGAACAAATGCTCTACTTCTGTTTCGGTGAGTGCCGAAGTAGGCTCGTCCATGATTACGATGGAGGAATTAAACGAAACTGCCTTTGCAATTTCCACCATCTGCATCTTTGCAACGGTCAAATTACCCATCTTTTCATCTGGATCCAAATCCAAATTGAGCTTTGCAAACAGTTCTAACGTATCTTTTCTCATCTTTTTGTGGTCAACGACAATGCCACGGCGCGGCTCTCGTCCCATCCACACATTTTCGCACACGCTGCGTTCCGGCACAGGACTAAGTTCCTGATGAATCATGGAAATGCCTGCATTCATTGCGCTAAGGGTGTTATGGAAGCAAATTTCTTCCCCTTTGAACATCATTTTGCCGGAGGTAGGCTTTTGGATGCCAATCAAACATTTCATCAGTGTGGATTTACCCGCACCATTTTCTCCCATGAGCGTATGTACAGTGCCGGGACGTACCTTTAAATGGACGCCTTTCAGCGCACGCACACCGGGAAATTCTTTGACGATATCATGCATTTCCAGAATGTATTCTTCGCTCACTGCTCTTCACCTCTATTTTCACAGTCTATTGGTATCATTTGCGCTGTAAACTGCACCGTTCACGGCTGTATACCAATGCGTTTGTTATATAAGGCGGTGCATCGCCTATCGGGTCAATGCACCGCCGCTTCGTTTCTACACTTCTAAAATAGATGCACCTGTTTGTGCGATGCTATTACTTATCGTCGTATTCTGCGACATTGTCCGGAGTGACAGGCTCAAACGGAACCCAAACGATGTTTGCATTGGTTGCATCCACATCATATTCGGTGCCTTCATTGATTGCTTTGCCTGCCAGCAAGTTGATAGCCGCTGCCAGTGCGCCGGAGCCCTGTCCCTTTGCATTCTGGAAGACCGTCATTGCCATCTTGCCATCCTTGACTGCCTGACGACCGTCTGCAGTTGCATCAATGCCAACAATCGGGGTCTTGGAAGGGTCCATGCCCTGCTGTTCCAGTGCTTCAATTGCGCCGAGTGCCATGGAGTCATTGTTTGCGATGATGCAGTCAAATTCTACACCGGAGCTGAGCAGCGGTCCAATCTGGGTCATTGCTTCTGCACGGTCATAGTCGCAAGCCAGCGGTGCGGATGCTTCGGTTGCATTGATGCCGCCGTCCTTCAGTGCCTGCAGCACAGAAGCCGTACGGTTGGTGGTGGAAACCTGTCCCAAAATGCCATTGAGCAGGATGTATTTGATGTCGGTCTTGCCCTGTGCCTTGAAGTAATCTGCCAAGAATTCACCCTGGAACTTACCGGAGGTCATTTCGTCAGAACCAACATAAACCACATTTTCATTCAAAACGCTCATGTCTGCGGGCGGACGGTTTACGAAAACGACCTTCATGTCGCCGGCAGCCTCAACGATGTCCGGTGCGGTGTTTGGGTCAACCAAGTTGACAATAACAGCTGTTTCGCCGTTGTTGCGAGCCGTTTCAACATATTGGAGCTGCTTATTGACGTCAGACTGTGCATCCAAAGAGTTCAGCGTGTAGCCGTCTGCTTCTGCTGCTTCCTTTGCCGCCATGTCCAATGTGCTGAGCCATTCGTCACGCTGAGAGAGAACTAAGGTGATGGTGCCGCCTTCTGCGGTGTCTGCTGCAGCTGCGCTATCGCTTGTGCCTGCGTCTGCCGCCGGTGTATCTGTGCTTTCTGTGCTGGCGCCGCAGCCTGCCAGCATGGATGCAGACAGAATGCCTGCCAATAACAGGGCCATTGTTCTTTTCAGTTTCATGTGTCTCGCTCCTCTTCTTCTTTTCCCGTTGTTTTGACGCACATTGCGAACTTTTTCACAATTCTTCTTTGTATCCTTGTGCGTTCTCGTGCACGCCTTGATTTGCTCATAGAATATCATGCGCAAAAGACATTTGCAACAATTATTTCGATATTTTACACGCTTCCATTGTTTTTCTTGCACTATAGCAGAATATATAGATAATGAACTATGCACAGTGCACAAATCAAATCAATTTACATGACAAAGAAACTATTTCTGTTGAGAAAAATGCGAAGATAAAGACAAAACAATATAAAATAGAGGTTGAAATAACCGAAAAATACACGTTAAAATTATGTAATTTGATGATATTGCTGCTCATGCAGCAGGATATATCCATTTAAAATAGATATATTTGGGATGGTTCAAAATATAAAGTAACGGCACACCATTTTGGTCTGCAAAGAAAAATAAGCGAGGGGTTTTATGTGAAATATCGTTCAAGAAAGCGTATTAAGATGTAGGAAGCATTTGGGGAGGAATAAAGGAAGTGTTGATGCAAAGCGGGTATGACAAAGGGACAGGAACTGCCGAGCAAGCTGTAAACTTTGCAAATCTTGCGCTTTCTGCACTTTGCACAGGAGCACCGCCGTGTGTTCCAAGCCATTTGCGTGCGTGTATTGTAAAAAATAAAAAAACGCTGCCCGTATGCAAAAAGCATGTGGAGCAGCGTAAATGATATTGAAAAGGTAGTGAACATTTACAGTTCATTTATTTTTCCGAGATTGCAGCGGAATTTCACTTCAATATCGGTCTGATAGAGTCTGTGCGCAGGCAATTTTTTCTTGGTAAGGTAGTCATAAAGCAGTCGAAGCGGTAAGGTGCCCTGTGCCTGCACATCCTGTCCCACGATAAAGTCCACCAGACCATCCTGTACCATCTGCTTATTTTCAGGGGTCAAATCATGCACAATGACATGCACTTGTCCCACAGCATTTGCTTTTTGCAGCGCACGATATACACCGCTTCGACCGGCAGAAGACACATAAATGCCGTCCACTGTGCCACCTGTTTCCAAGGTATATAGGACGATGCGCTCTGCCATATCGGCATCATTGAAGCATTGCTGTGTGCCGAGCAATTCAATCTGCGGATATTGCGTCTGTAATTCGTCAATAAATCCAATCATGCGTTGACTGTCTGCATAATGCCCGTTTTGCACACCGGTGATGGCGAGCACACGGCCGCTTCCTCGAACGGACAACCCCATCAGAGCGGCGGCGGTACGTCCGGCAGCGATATTATCCGTGCCGACATACGCTATGCGATTGCAGTCTGCAATGTCGGTGTTAAAAGTAATCACTGGAATGCCCTTTTCCTCGGACAGATGATTGATTTTGTCACGAATCAAGCTGCTTGCAAGGGGCATAATCGCCAAAGCATCGATGCCTTCCTTTTCAATCAGCTCGTCAATCAGAGCCGCCTGTTGGCGTGCATCCAGCCCGTGCATCAGCCGCATGGTGACCGTGACAGAAAGCTCTTCCATCTCAGCGGCGGTTTTTTGGATACAGCCTGCTAAAATCTCTACGAATTGCGTAGATGCGGAATGCAGCAAGACACCGATGTGCACCGTAGAAGGCATACTGCACGCAGCGTCACTGCGGTTTGTCACATAGCCAAGCTCCCGTGCCGTTTGTTTGATTTGTGTGACCAATTCGGGGCGGACATGCCCTTTGTTACGCAATGCACGGTCCACAGTGCCACGGGAAACGCCGCATGCTTCCGCAATTTGATTCAATGTAACTGGCATGGAAACGCCTCACTCTTTCCTTGATTCAGATTGATTCTATTGTAGCATATCGTGTCAAACCGCAAAAGATGCAGCAGCATGCAAAATGAGATTTGTTCTTGGGATACTATACAATGTTTGACGGCTGATATTGGTTGAATAGCTGATAAAGTGTACATGAAAATGTTCATTTGCGTTTGCTCTTGAAAAGATGCGTGCACGTATGCTATTTTGGATACATTCCTAAAGGGTGCACCGAAAATCGTGAATACAGGTTCTAAGGTTCACAAACGCCATAGATAGATTATTTAAAAGGAGTATACAATATGAAAATTGGGTTTAATGAAGCAAATGACCGTTTCTGCAAAGACCATTCTGTGATGAAGGACCTCGAATTGTGCGAACAGCATGGATTCGACTTCATCGATATCCAGTCGGAATGCCTGAACCGGGACTTAGAGGCGGGCAAGTGCACACTGGAAGCGTTGGGCGCATGGTTTCAGTCCCATCACCTTAAGATGCTGTCTTATAATGCGCTGTGCTTCTTCAATATGAAGCAAACACAGGCAGAAAAGGACGCTGTCATGGCTGAACTTGATGAAATCATTCGTCGCTGCAACATTTTGGGCTGCAAAATGATTGTTGTTGTGCCGTCCATGGATTTGATGGAGCGTGGTATCCATGCAACCCGTGGAGAAATTCGTGCCGATGCGGTGGCTGTTTTGCGCGAAATGCTGACAAAGGTCGAGCCGCATGGCATCAAGCTGTCATTGGAGTTCTGCGGTGCACCGGCAATGACCATCAACCGCTTTGAAGATGCGTATGCCATTGTGGAAGAGGTCAACTCTCCGTTGGTTGGCTTGACGCTTGACCAATATCATTTCCATGCAATGGCATCGGATTGGGCTGCGTTGGAGCAGGCAGACGGTAAGAAAATCTTTGTGTGGCATCTCAACGGTATGGAAGATATGCCTTGCGGCGCACCATACAACACGGATGAAAAGCGTCTGTGGCCGGATGCAGAGGGCGATTGCTTAGACCATAAGCGGTATGCAGATACGCTAAAGAAAATCGGATTTGAGGGCGATGTCTGCACGATTGAGATTTTCCGTCCTGCATATTATGAGATGACACAGGAAGACAACGTCAAGAGGTCTGCTGAAGTGACTAAAGCACACGTTGCAAAATATTGCTAAACAAGTAAAAGGAGCGTTAAAAAAATGGGTAATGTAAAAATTGGCGTCGTCGGCTGCGGCCGTATCGGCAAGCTGCATATTGAAAATCTGCTCAATGCTGTTGCAGGGGTTGAAGTGGTCATGGTAGCTGACCCGATGATTGACAAGTCTGGTGCACGTGAATGGTGTGCACAGCGTGGCATCACCAATGTTTCAGCGGATTATATGGATGTTGTGAATCATGTAGATGTAGAAGCGGTTTTCGTCTGCTCCTCTACAGACACCCACTCGCTGATTTCCTTGGCAGCCGTCAACGCAGGCAAGCATGTATTCTGCGAAAAGCCGGTGGATTATGATGTGGATAAAATTAAGGCGGTGATGAAAGCCGTTGATGAGAAGGGGGTCAAGTTTCAGGTGGGCTTCAACCGCCGCTTTGACCACAACCACAAGGCAGTTGCAGACGCCGTGAAGAACGGCACCATTGGCGACCCGCATATCGTCATTGTGTCTTCTCGTGACCCGGAGCCGCCCCCGGCATCCTATGTGGCAGTGTCCGGCGGACTGTTCTATGATATGATGATTCATGATTTCGATATGGTGCGCTATGTCACCGGTTCGGAAGCAGTCGAGATTTCTGCGGTTGGTTCTTGCCTCGTGAACCCGAAGCTGCAAGAAGAATCCGGCATTCCGGATGTCGACACAGCGGTTGTCACCATGAAGATGGCAAATGGCTGCATCGCTGTCATTAATAACTCCCGTCAGGCAGTTTATGGATATGACCAGCGTGTAGAAGCCTTTGGTTCCAAGGGCATGGCATCTGATGCCAATGATTTGCTGAACACCACCACGGTGGTGACGAAGGATGGTGCACACAGTGAAAAGCCGCTGTGGTTCTTCTTGGAGCGTTACAACACAGCATTTATTGAGCAGGTCAAGAGCTTTGTAAATGCGATTGTCAGCAATCAGCCGGTTGTCGTGGGTGCACTCGATGGTCTGCGTCCGGTGTTAATGGCAGCAGCAGCAACCGAATCCTGCCAAAATGGCGGCACATGGATTAAGATTCCGGAATAATCGCAATTATTCTGCATGCATAAGAACCTTGCGCAAGACATATCGAGCGCAAGGTTCTTATAGCATCGTGGCGTGCAGACGGTGTGGAATGGATTCGCCAGACGCCTTCTGACAAACATACAACCCGCTAGAAAGGAGTTTCTATGCTTTGCCGAAATGAATGCGGCGTCCTGTCCAGGTCGCATTATTTTCTGCCTGTCCTATCAGAGCTTGCGCGGCAGTTTTATTATTATACCACGGAATGCGGACACTATTTTTGTGAGCCTGGTTACTGCGTGGAGCGAAATGATGCACAGAGCTATATCTTGTTCTTTGTACGCAAAGGAACGTTGGCGTTTAAAGTTTCTGGGAAACAGATGACGGCATCTGCAAACGAGATGGTGCTGCTCAATGCCTATGCACCGCATCAATACTATGCCAAATCCAACGTTGAATTTTTTTGGATGCATATAAACGGCGCAAATTCAAAATCCTTCTGCGACGCCATTGTGCAGGAACAGGGGATTTATCTCACAAAGCAGCACCATATCGAAGTGCAAGCGTTGCTGGGGCAGCTGATACATAGTTTCCATAAACAGCAGCAGATTGCGGAAGCGACATGTTCCAGAATGCTGTATGACATGCTGTGTTATCTGACAACCAGCACCGAGAAGCGGTCTGCGCAGACAGCGACAAACATGACATCGGTGGAACGTGCCATCGTGTACATCCAAAATAAACTGCAGGAATCGATTTCTCTGGGAGAGATTGCACAGCATGTGCAGATGAGCCCCTATCATTTTGTGCGTATTTTCAAAAAAGCAACGGGATACTCGCCGTATGATTATTTGATTCTGCTGCGTATCAGCCACGCCAAATATCTGCTGAGAACCACACAACTATCGGTCCGTACGGTGGGTGAGCAGGTAGGATACCACTCAGAAGTCAGTTTCATCAAGATGTTTTCGCAGAAAGTGGGGCTTTCTCCGGGGCGGTTCCGGAAATTGCAGATTGCATAAATGTGTGCAGTCTGCTTTTTTGTTTTTCATATGTGGATACTATTTGATGAAATAGTAGGATTGGAGCAGATAGCGTTCGTCATACTTTTTGGCAAGGCGCAGCAGTTGCTTTTTGACAGAAGCGAGAGTTGCAGCACCTGCTTTGTAGTTTTCCAAGGCTGTGAAAAAGCGTTTTTTTTCAGATGGCTGTGCCTCGGTTTTGAAATATCCCCAAACATGCAGCAGTGCATTCACTGCCCCGTTCGGTTCGATGGGGGCATCCATTGCCTGCTCCAAAATGCTGTAAAACTGCCTTGCGGGAAAGGCAGTTTTGTCTTTTAACAGCGAACGAATCTCCAGATAGGCAGGGTGGGAATGCTCCAGCACGTTGTATTTATAGTTTGCCCATTCACGCTCTAAAAGCGAGATATGCGGATGAACTGCGGTCAGAATACCACATTTCACGGCAGACAAATTTTTGTCCTTGACCTCCAGCATAATGTCTAAATCCATATCGCAAATGGTGTCATAAAACTGCAAAAAGGGTTCGGTATAGATGGTTTGTGAGTGTGCGCCAAGCTTTGCGCCTGCACTTTGCTGCGAATAATGTATTTTTTGTCTGCCATCAGCAGACTTCCATGTTGCTGCACATTGCGCAATCCAATCTGCAAGCGGGCGTTGTTCTGCGGGCGGATTGATTGTATGATGCAGTGTATCCAAAACCGCAGGAATGCCCAAGCGTTTGGCAACAGACAGCACCTCGGCAATGGTATAGATACGCTCATCATTTTCCAACACAATCCGCTGGCGTACGCTGTCGGACACACACTCCCAGTTTCGGCAAAACCGCTCCATTGCGGCGGATTTATCTCCGTATGCACCACCGACATGCAGGATGAGCTTGCTGGCGCTGTCTGTATGGAGCAGACGCAGCACCTGTTCGTGATAGTCCAAATCCGCAAGGGCACGAGTGACCACATCTTCATTTGGAGAATTCAGCACGGTATACTGTCCGGGATGCATGGAAACACGCAGTTTTGCTGCTGCAATGGCACTGCCAATATGGACAAACTGCTCGGCAAACACCTCCTGCCAACACAATGTGTTCACGGGACTGGAGCCAAACGGAATGAGATCGGAGCTGATACGAAGGAGCGGAATATTATTTTTTTGATTATACTGCACAAGCCGCAGCAGTGCGGCAAGATTGTGCGCCGTCACATCGTGCAGTCGCTCAGTGGTAGCGGTGCGTATGGTGCAGGCTTTCATTTGGGTATTGGCAACCCCCTGTGCAAGGCAGGCATATCCAAATTGTATCATCGCAGCCCCTCTCTGTTCGTACGGTTGATATACAAAATTCCCTTCTTGCGAAAGAAGGGAATTTTACGATTATTCATAACATTGCGGTGCAAGCTGCAGCGTTTTGAAATGCTCAAAATCATGTGCATAAATGACCGTAGCATCATATTTTTTCTGTAATTTCCGAACCTTTTCAATTGATTGAAAATAGGACAGGCTATCATATAATAAACCGGATGCCTTTGCAGGGGGACCGTAGATTTCTTCGGTATAGACGCAGTCCTGCGGTAAAATATACGTTCCGCTGGGCAAATGCACCACAAGACCTAACAATCCTGGCGTATGTCCGGGCAGATTGATAACCTCAACACCCGGTGCGAGTTCAAAATCTTCGTCTATCAGATGATACTGCGCCACGGAAACATCCAAATCCGCTTTGACATAGCCGCCGTGCGTAGCGGGGTCCGCATGGAGTCTTACCTGCACCTGTGCATGGCAAAAATCCTGCTTCGGCACATACACTTGGGCATGGGGGAACAACGCCAGATTGCCGGCATGGTCGAGATGCATGTGAGAAACCACAACCGTTTTTACATCCTCAGGACGCACGCCGCAAAGGGCAAGCTGTGCCTCCAAGCGTTCCTCTTTGGTTTGGTACAGCGGATAAATTTCCTGCAGATTTTTGGGCCAATAGCCGTTCATAGCATCCGGATGGCTGCCAGTATCGTATAAAATATAGCCATCATCCGTTTCGATTAAAAATGCCAATACCGGCAGTTTAATCCACTCGTTTGTAATATGTGGGTTGCTGTGGGTGCCAATGGTAGCGCAGGCAACCACGTTGTTTTTGTCGGTTTCCAAATATCCGGTGTTCAATACGTACAGTTTCACAAACATACTCCTTCAGACGACATCCCGCCATGCAAAGCGGGAGGGTCACAAAAAATGATCCCCCTCTGATTTGGGGATTCAATACAGATAGTGTATCAAATTTTGTGGAAATTGTCGATGGTTTTGCAGATAGTTTTCCGTACAAAATTTTACGAACAGATCTATCCATGAGCAAAAGGAGCTGGTCGAATGGCTCGACAAGCTCCTTTGTGCAGATAGCTTCTTAGTCCTCTTCCACAGGGGTGTGCAGATTGAATTTTTTAATGGAATTTTTCAGCAGCTGCGCTTGGTCGGTCAACTCTTGGCTTGCAGCAGCACTTTCCTGTGCTGTGGCACTGTTGTTTTGTACAACAGCAGAAATCTGTTCAAAACCGATGTTGACTTGCGCAACCGCATCCGCTTGGGAAACACTTTCTGTAGAAATGTGCTGAATGATTTCGGAGGTCTTTTCCGCATTTGTGATAACTTGCAGCAGAGAAAGTTTGGTTTCATCCACAATTTTGGTGCCATTTTGAATGGAAGCGAGCGCATCAGCAATGAGAACAGCCGTGTTTTTGGCATTTTCAGCAGATTTGCTGGCAAGGTTGCGGACTTCATCCGCTACCACGGCAAAGCCTTTGCCTGCTGCCCCTGCACGCGCGGCTTCAATGGAAGCGTTCAGCGCAAGAATATTGGTCTGGAACGAAATGGAATCAATGTTTTGGATGATTTTTTCAATCTCACTGGACGCATGGTTGATGCTGTCCATGGCAGACACCATTTCCTCCATCTGCTGCTGCACACGAGCAATGGTATCGTTGGATTGTATGGTGAATTGGTTGGCAGCAGCGGCTTTTTCAGCAGATTGCTCCAGCTGGGCAGAAATTTCATTGATGGTTGCAGACATTTCTTCGATGGAGCTGGCTTGTTGGGTTGCCCCTTGCGAGAGTGCCTGTGCGCCTGTGGAAACATGCTCTGAACCGCTTGCCACACGATTTGCGGCGTTGTTGAATTCCGAAAGGGTATCATTGAGCAGCGTAGCGGTGTGTATCAATGCCAATTTGATGGACTGGAATTCGCCGTCATAGGTGTGCGTGAATTCCAGATGCAAATTGCCGTTTCCGATGCCCTCTAGCAGCAAAACCGTTTCCTGAATGTAGTCCATATAGGTTTTTAAGCGGGCAACCAGAGATTGCATCGACTGGGCAAGCCGACCAATTTCATCTTTGGAGTCGATTTGGATTTCCATATCCAAATTGCCGCCTGCAAGATGGTCGGTCACGGTAATGAGTTTTTGCAGGGGAACGGCGATGCTCACCACGATATAAATTCCCAGCACCACCGAAATCAATAAACAGATAGCAATCAACACCACCATTTTGGTGACTGCGGTTGCGATACTGCGCTCTAAAGCAGCTCGACGCTCTGCTACAGCGGCATCAATGAAGTCGGTGTAGTTGCCTGTGCCGATGACCCATTGGAAGGGTTCAAAGGCTTTGCTGTAAGACCGTTTTGGAAATGCCTCTGTGGTATCCGGCTTGGGAAACTGATAATCGGTAAATCCGCCGTCCGGCTGTCTGCCGTTTTCGATGATGGTTTGGATGACCGGAAGACCGGTTGCATCGGTGGTGTCTATGCGATTGGTGCCCTCCACGCTCTTGCCGAGATAGACGACATTTGTGCCGTCATATGTATCTGCCCAGAAATATCCATCTGCGCCATACTGTAGGTTGCGCAGCAAATCCGCACCGAGGGTTTTGCCCTGCTCCATGGTATATTCACCCGACTGCACCTTGTCATATACCGTTTGCAGCAGCGAACAAGCATTCTCTACTTGACCTTTCACATTTTCATCAAAATTATCCCGAATGGTGCCTTCCAGCTGCTGTGAAGAAATATCGCTCAGAGACTGCATCTGGTGGATGGAAATGCCGCCTGCAATGCCAAGGGAAAGGACAACAATCAGCAGCAAAGCTGCCATTTTGGTTCGGATACTCAATGATTTCATCATACAACACCTCTGTTCTTGAAATGATAGCCATTGTTGAAATACTTGTCGCCGTTTGTGCTGCGGAAGGTGGTTATTTAGAACTTGTATTCATAAACGAGAATAGGTGAATTTGAGAAAGATTTTTTGACAGGCAAGGCAAAAAGACGCAGGAATACTTGGTGTATTCCAAGGATTTTTAACGCCGCATGGCAGGGAATATTTCTTAAATACGACTATTTGGCGTTATGAATATAGGTTCTTATAGTACATATATAAGTCGCATTTAATCATGCCGTTGTACAGCTTGCGCCGACGGTCGGCTTTTTTGCCATAAAATCGTTCAAACTCCGCATCAGAGGATAGAATATATTGCTTCATGGCAGAGGAAGAGACGGCATGTCCAAAAGCGGTATAGAGGGATTGGGCGGTTTTTAAATCCAGCAGACGTTCGCCGTAGGGCGGATTTGCAAACAGCACACCGGTGCGCTCCCGATAGGAAAGCTGCGTTGCATCAGCAGTTTGAAAACGAATGGCGGACAGCACGCCGGCACGTCTGGCGTTTTCAATCGAAAGCGGCAGACAAGCGGGGTCAAGGTCACTGCCATAAATGGGCGCAATGGGTTCTGGATTGATGTTTGCCACAGCATCCTCTCGCACACGCTTCCACGTGCTTTTATCGATGCAGTTCCATTTTTCAGCATCAAATGTACGTAGAATCCCGGGCGCACGGCGCATGGCAAGCATTCCGGCCTCAATGGCAATTGTGCCAGAGCCACAGAATGGGTCCAGCAGTTCCTCTTTGCCGCGCCAGCGGGCGAGCTTTACCATCGCTGCGGCAAGGGTTTCTCGCAGGGGGGCAGCATTGGCTTGTGTACGGTATCCACGCTTGTGCAGACCAACGCCGGAGGTGTCGAGATAAAGCTCGGCACGGTCATGCATGATGGCAAACTGAATCTGGTATCGTGCACCGGTTTCCTCAAACCAGTGTACGCCATACCGTTCAGAAAGTCGCTTTACCACGGCTTTTTTGATGATTTTTTGGCAGTCTGGGATAGAATGCAGCTGCGACTGCAAGCTGTGACCTTTTACAGGAAATGTACCGTCCTTGGGGATGAACTGCTCCCAAGGCAGGGCACGCACGCCTTCAAACAGTTGGTCAAAGGTTTTGGCAGAAAAGCTGCCGAGCAGAATCAGCACACGCTCCGCGCATCGCAGGTTCAGATTGGCCCATGCCAAGGTGTGTTCATCGCCGGAAAAAAATACACGTCCGTTTTCGGTGCGTACATCGGTCAATTTTCCATTGAAGCGCAGTTCATCTGCGACGATGCCTTCCAGACCAAACAGCGTGGGGCAGCACAGTTCCAGTTTCATGCAGTTTCAAATCCTCTCGTTCGTTTTTCATATCGGTAATATCTTTAAGTATAGCAGTTTCTGGCTGCGGTGTCCATGAAATCCGACGAAAATTCCATGAAAAAGGGATGTTTTGTAAAATGTGCGGAATACATTGTCTTTCCCGCAGGCTGTGGCATATGCTGAAATGAGCAGGAGATACACCTGTGAGAAACAGCAGTTGAGGTGATGGTGTGGCAATTCGTATTTTTATTGACCAAGGGCACAATCCGGTCAATCCAAATGCAGGCGCAGAAGCAAATGGTCTGCGGGAACAAGATGTCAATTATCAAGTTGGGGCATATTTAGCAGGGATGTTAGCGGAAGACCCACGGTTTGAGGTGCGTGTATCACGGGAAACGCCGGAAACACAGCTGGGAACGTCGCTGGCAAGCAGTCTGGGAGCTCGTGTGAACATGGCAAACACGTGGCCGGCAGACTATTTTATCAGCATCCATTGCAATTCCAACTTGAATCCGGCAATCAACGGTACAGAAGTCTATGTGTATGAGCAATATTCACAATCCTATTGGTTTGCAGAGCAGCTTTTGCTGGGTGTTGTGGAGCGTATGGGCACACGGGACAACGGTGTGCGCATCAATTCGGCACTGTATGTGCTGCGGCGTACCAATATGCCCTCTGCATTGGTGGAGCTTGGCTACCTTACAAATGCGGGCGATGCAGAAAAATTACGCAACGACCCCTATGGCTTTGCAGTGGGACTTTATAATGGATTGCTGCAATATTTTGATTTCAAAGCGGAATAATGGATGCTATCAGGGACTGTATCGCAAGGACAAGTGCTTTGCGATGCAGCCCGTTTTTTTGTGTGAATATAGGTTCTAAAAGCAATGGGTGGCAGGTTCAACAAAAAAGTTGAGTTTGACAAAGAGATTTGGTATAATAAAGCTAATATGAAATACAAGAGGAAAGCGTATGAAAATTAAAAATTGGGTTGTCGCAAAGCCGGATTTGGCACAGGCGCAGTCTATTTCACAGCAATGTGGGTTTACCCCGCTTGCAGCAGCTGCGTTATGTGCGCGCGGACTGTGTGATGCGGACGAAGTGGACACGTTTTTAAGCACAGACACAGCACGGCTGCAAGACCCTTTTGGATTGCCGGATATGGCAGCTGCGGTGCAGGAAATTCGAGAAACGGTGCGAGCGGGAGGAAAAATCACCGTATTTGGAGATTATGATGTGGATGGCGTGACTGCCACATGTATTTTGGTCGATTATCTGCGCTCTATCGGTGCAGACTGTGATTATTACATCCCAGACCGCACCAGTGAAGGCTATGGGCTGAACAAAATGGCGCTGGAGGGACTGCGGGATACCGGCACCCAGTTGCTGATTACCGTCGATTCTGGGATTACGGCACTCGAAGAAATTGCTTTTGCCAAGGAAATCGGACTGCGTGTCATCGTCACCGACCATCATGAATGCCTGAGCGAACTGCCAAGTGCAGTTGCAGTGGTAGACCCTAAGAGAGCTGAAAGCCACCATCCTTTTACAGAATTATCGGGCGTTGGGGTGGCATTTAAGTTGATTTGCGCCTTGATGGAGGATACGGCAGAAGCATTGCGCCTCTATGCAGGATTGACAGCATTGGGAACGGTTGCTGATGTGATGCCGATTGTCGGCGAAAATCGTGTGATTGTGGCGGCGGGACTGCAAAATATGCAGCATCCGCAGGCAGTGGGGCTGAAAATGCTGCTGCGTGAGATTGGACAGGAGGGCAAAAAGCCAACCAGCAGCACCATTAGCTTTATGCTTGCGCCACGCATCAATGCCGCAGGACGTTTGGGACAGGCGAAGCGTGCCGCAGAATTGTTTTTGACACAGGATGAGGTGCGGGCGCAGACGCTTGCCGCATGGTTGTGTGAGCAGAATAAAAACCGCCAAGTCACCGAAGCGGAAATTCTGGAAAATGCCTTGGCACAGCTGCGCAAAGAATATGACCCTGTGGAGGATAAAATCATTGTCCTGTCGGGGGAAAACTGGCACAGCGGCGTGATAGGCATCGTATGCTCACGCATTTGCGATTTGTACAGCTGTCCGGTGTTTTTGATTGCCATGGATGGGGATATTGGCAAAGGCTCGGGCCGTTCCATGCCAGGCTTTAATTTGTTTGAAGCCTTGTGCGCTTGTGATGATTTGCTGGACAAATATGGCGGTCACGAATTGGCAGCGGGGCTGACGGTGCATCGTACGCAGCTGCAGGCGTTCAAACAGCGCATCAAGGACTATGCAAAGCAGCATATTGACCCTGTCAGCCTGCGGGCAACGCTGCACATCGACAGCATGATTACCCCAGAGTGGATTAGCGAAGAAAATGTGGCGGGTCTGCAGGTCTTAGAGCCCTATGGGTCGAAAAATCCACAGCCGATTTTTGCCATGGAAAATATGATTGTGGAGGAAATTACACCAATTTCCAGTGACCGTCATGTGCGCCTGACCTTGTCAAGAGCGGGCAGCAAGTATACCGCGCTGCTGTTTGGCACGGGGGCAGGCGGCTGTGGATTTGCGCAAGGCAACGAAGTAGATGTGGCATTTTATCTGGAAATCAATAGCTTTCGTGGCCGCACCAATGTGCAGATGGTGGTGCAGGATGTGCGGCTGAGTCAAGAAGAGTTGCTCGCCGACCAAAAGATATTGTCGCTATATAATCGATGCATGAATGACCAGCCGCTGACCAAGCAGGAAGCACAGATTTTGATGCCGGAACGGCAGGATTTGGTGGCGGTTTGGCGGCATATCATCAGCAGGGCACAGGAGGGGCAGCTATGTGTGCCGTCCAATGCGCTGAGCCGGCGTGTCCAGTGGGAAAGCAAGCGTACCATCAGCATTGGGAAAGTGCTGGTTTGTTTAGATGTATTCAGTGAAAGTGCGCTTTTGAGCTATCATTTCCGAGATGGCTTGATTTATATTAGCTTGAAGCATTATCAGGGGAAAGCGGATATTTCCCGTTCTGTCGTTTTGGCAACACTGCGCAGCATGAGCGAAAATTAAAGACACGTGAGCGTTAGAGTGCGTGTGCGGGTTTGGGGAAATGCTGATGTTTCAAATAAAAAGGGAGTTTTCGTATGCAGGATAAAATTGAGTTTTTAATAGAGCGTGTCCTTAAACAAAATCCACAGGCGAATGTCAAAAAGATTCGGGCGGCATATGCCTGTGCCAGCAGTGCGCATGAGGGACAGCAGCGTCGCACCGGCGAACCATATATCATTCATCCGTTTGCGGTGGCAGAAATCATTGTGGAAATGGGACTGGACAGTGATTCGGTTTGTGCCGGTATTCTGCATGACTGCATCGAAGATACTGGATTTGGCTATAAGGAAATTGAAAATAAATTTGGCACGTCGGTTGCAGAGTTGGTGGACGGCGTGACCCGCTTGGGCATGCTGCGCTATTCCAAGGAGCAGGAGCAGATGGAAGACCTGCGCAAGATGTTCATGGCGATGAGCAAGGACATTCGTGTCATTCTCATCAAGCTTGCCGACCGTTTGCACAATGCACGCACCTTTCAGCATTTGCCGGAGCGCAAGCAGCGTGACAAGGCATTGGAAACCATGGAAATCTATGCCCCGATTGCGCACCGCTTGGGCATGCAGCGCATCAAATGGGAGCTGGAAGATTTATCGCTGAAATGCCTGGATCCCATTGGCTACAATGAAATTGTCGAAGGGCTGAAAAAGCAGAGCGCACAGCACGAGGTGTTTTTAGAGCACATTAAAGAAACCATCAGCGAAAAATTGAACGAAGCCCATATTGAAAACAACATTTCAGCACGTGTCAAGCATATTTATTCCATTTATCGCAAAATGTATGCACAGCATAAAACCATTGACGAAATTTATGACATCTGTGCCGTGCGTGTCATGGTGAATAACGTTGTAGATTGCTACAATGTGTTGGGACACATTCACGATTCTTATAAGCCGATTCCGGGGCGGTTTAAGGACTATATTTCAACACCGAAGCCGAATGGCTATCAGTCCTTGCACACAACGGTCATCGGTCGAGCGGGTATTCCCTTTGAAGTGCAGATTCGCACGGAAGAAATGCACAAAATGGCGGAATATGGTGTGGCGGCGCACTGGAAATATAAGCAGGGACTTGACCGCCAAGGCAGTGAACAGGCGTTTGCGTGGATTCGGCAGCTGCTCGAAGCACAGCAGGATACCGAAGCCGAGGATTTCATCAAAAACATCAAGGTGGATTTGTTTGCAGACGAAGTATTTGTGTTCACACCACGTGGCGATGTGGTGAACATGCCCGCAGGTGCTGTGCCGATTGACTTTGCATATGCGATTCATTCTGCTGTTGGCAACCGCATGACCGGATGCAAAATCAACGGACGCATTGCGCCGATTGATACGCCGCTGAAAAACGGTGACATTGTCGAGGTATTGACCTCCAAGGAAACGCATGGACCGAGCCGCAACTGGGTGAAAATTGTGCGCACAACCGAGGCACGCAATAAAATCAAGCAGTGGTTCAAAAAAGAATGTCGTGAAGAAAACATGGTACAGGGCAAGGAAGAGCTGGACAGAGAGCTGCGTGCTAACCTGCTGTACAATGGGTTTTATGAAAGCCAAGAAATTCAAAAAGATGTGCTAGATAAATTTTCATTTTCCAATATCGAGGAAATGTACGCATCCATCGGTTATGGCGGCATCACTGTGACCAAGGTGCTCAATAAGGTCAAGGACGATGTCACACGCGCACGCCGTCAGCTTACGGAAAAGTCAGCGGTAGAAATGGTCACTGCGCCGGTGAAGAAGCAAACGAAGTCCCAGTCTGGTGTGATTGTGGAAGGCATCGACAATTGCCTCATCAAATTCGCACGCTGCTGTACGCCGATTCCGGGGGACGAAATTGTAGGCTTTGTGACACGTGGTTACGGGGTGTCCATCCATCGGCGGGATTGCACCAATGTGCGCAATAATGGTTCTCCGGAAGACCAATCTCGTTGGATTAACTGCTGGTGGGATGAGGATTTGGCGGCAAGCGCACCAGATAAAGGAAAATTCAGCACAGGACTGCAAATTTCAACCCGCAATCGCATCGGTATTTTGGCAGAGATTGCCGTGCTGTTTTCATCTGCACGCATCAACGTGCATGAGATGAGCGCACGTGATTTGGCAGATGGATTTGCGGTCATCAATGCCATGGTGGATGTCAGTGGTGTACAACAATTGGAAAATGTGATTCGGCGGCTGAAAAACACCAAGGGTGTGGTAGATGTGACACGTACGGTTGATGTCCATTAAAAGGAACAGAAATGAGATTGATGATTCAAAGAGCGGCGCAGGCCGCAGTGACCATTGATGGCGCAGAATGCCGTGAAATCGGACAAGGGTTGGTGGTCTTGATTGGGATTACGGAAGGTGATACCCAGCAGGATGCCGCTTATTTGGCGGAAAAATGTGTGGGCTTACGCATTTTCAACGATGCAGACGGCAAAATGAACCGCAGTGTGGCGGATATACAAGGCGAACTGCTGATTATCTCGCAATTCACCTTGTATGGGGACTGCAAAAAGGGAAAGCGCCCCAATTTCATGCGGGCGGCAAAGCCTGATACGGCAATCCCGCTGTATGAAGCGTTTGTGTCATGCTGTCAGGCAAGTGGAATTCCTGTCAAAACCGGCACATTTGGAGCAGATATGCAGGTTTCTCTAACCAATGACGGACCGGTTACGATTTGGATGGATACCAACGAAATGAGATAGGAGAGTAGTGTGAAAATTTTACAACTATCGGTAGGCGTGATTGCTACCAATTGCTATATTGTATATGATGAGCAGACCATGGACGGCATTGTCATCGACCCAGGTGACCAGGCAAATGTAATATTAGAAGCATTGCAGGCAGAAAATATTAAACTGAAGTATATCTTTCTGACACATGGACATTTTGACCATATTTTAGCAACCTATAAAGTGCAGGAAGCGACTGGTGCACAGCTGGTGATGCACAAAGCGGACATTGGCATGCTGAAAAAAGAAGCCATGGGCGATTTTCGCAGCTTTGCAAACGGCTACATCGAACCCAAGGTGGATGTGCAGGCGGAAGATGGCACAACGCTGCATTGCGGCAATCTGACAGCCGTGTATCTGCATACACCGGGACATACGCCGGGCTCTTGCACCATTCAAATCGGTGAAGTGCTGTTCACAGGGGATACGATGTTCCGCCATGAATGCGGACGCTGTGATTTGGCAGGCGGCGATTTCAATCAAATGCTGGATTCTCTGGCACGATTGAGCCAATTGGAAGGGGATTATCAAGTGCTGCCGGGGCATGAAGCTGTCTCCACATTGGAAGAAGAGCGGCAATATAATCCCTATGTTAAGCAGGCACTGGCACGATGATTTATGCAATCGACGGACATGTGCATCGGCATGCGGTGGAGGAAATGCTACTGCACTTGCTGCCGTCCCAGCTCGTGACAGAAGGGCAGGAGGATGCCGCCGATGCGTTTTGCGAAAGTCAATTGGAGTCGCAGGATGGTGCAATGACTGTGCGTGCCCGTGTGCGGATAGACGGCGTGA
Source organism: Intestinibacillus sp. (assembly GCA_963663775.1). Lineage (GTDB taxonomy): Bacteria > Bacillota > Clostridia > Oscillospirales > Butyricicoccaceae. Next base: position 1,875,209 of record OY760624.1, read on the forward strand.
CACATAAAAGTCTGCGCAGCGGCAACGGCAAGGGATTAACTGCGTTGGAACAGCGGCGGCTGGAAACCGAGCTGATTCAACTGAGCATTTATGATGCTGTCGTACCCTTTTTGCAGACGCCGCCGGTTTGGGGCAGTTTGACAGGGGTGCGTCCCGCCAAGCTGGCACGTGGCATGATGGAGCGCGGTATGACAAATGCACAGGTGGCACAGCGGCTGCGAGAGCATTTTTTTGTGTCCACCGAGCGTGCAGCATTGACCGTGCGCGCAGCAGCGGTTGCACGAAACTGCAAGGAGCAGCTGCAGCCACGGGAGGTATCCTTATATATAGGGATTCCGTTCTGTCCGTCACGCTGTCGCTATTGCTCCTTTGTGTCGGCGGATATTGGGAAAAGTGCCGCACTGATTCCGCCGTATTTGGATGCCTTGTGCGATGAAATCCGTATGACGGGGGCACTGCTCGCAGAGGGACACTATCGTGTAAGCAGCATCTATATTGGCGGGGGTACACCCACCACGCTGACAGCGGAACAGTTGACAAGGCTGATGAACACCCTGAGCACCGCTGTAAACTTGGAGGGACTGCTGGAATATACGGTGGAAGCTGGCAGACCGGACACCATTACACGGGATAAGCTGTTGGCGGTGCAGGCGGGCGGTGCGACACGCATCAGCATCAATCCACAGACCATGAATGATGCGGTGCTGGCAGAAATCGGACGGCAGCACAGTGCCGCACAGGTGCTGGAATGCTTTGCGTTGGCACGAGAAGTCGGCTTTTCCAACATCAATATGGATACGATTGTGGGATTGAGCGGGGATACGCCGAACAGCTTTGCACACACCATGGAGGTGCTGACCGATTTACGACCGGAAAATATCACTGTGCACGCTTTGGCAATCAAGCGTGGGGCAGATTTGACGGACAAAACAAAAAATTTGCAGCAGTATGCAATGGTTTCGGAAATGCTGGAATATGCCAATGCACGCCTTAACCAAACCGGCTATGCCCCCTATTATCTTTATCGACAGAAGTTTTCGGCAGGTGGCTTTGAAAATGTCGGCTGGTGTCAGCCGAACACCGAGAGCCTGTATAACGTATATATGATGGAAGAACTGCAAACCATCGTGTCGATGGGTGCCGGTGCGGTGAGCAAATGGGTGGAACCGAAAACCGGCAAAATCGTGCGATATGCCAACCCTAAATATCCGTTGGAATATTTGTCGGCAAGCAGTCGTATAGAAGAACAGCGCAGAAAATTACTGCAGCACGCAGAGGCACTGTCTTTTTAGACAGATGGCATAGAAGATTCACAAACGATGAGGACCGTTTTTTTTAGCGGAGGATAATGGATGAAATATTATTTAGAAGCCTTAAACTATGAGGCAACACATGATGTAAGAGGGTTTATTGAAAAAAGCGAGGTGCGATATCGTGACCAGATTCAAAAAACCGCCGATTTTTTAGTAGACCACATGCGGGAAAAGCCGGTGCTGCTGCTCAACGGACCATCTTCCAGCGGTAAAACCACAACGGCGATGATGTTGGGGCGAGCCCTGTCACGGCACGGCATCCATGCAGAGGTCATCTCTATGGATAACTATTACAGAACACGCAGTGACTATATTATTCCCAAAACAGAGGATGGCATTGACGATTTGGAGTCACCGGAATGTATGGATTTGCCGCTGCTCAATGGTCACTTGCTGCAGCTCGTGTCGGGCGATGAAATTGCGGTACCGAACTTTGATTTTCAGACACAAAGACGCACGGAAGAGGTCAAAAGTGTGCGTTTGGACAAGGATACCATTGTTGTCATTGAGGGTATCCATGCGTTCAGTGATGCCATAACCGGCGGATTGGAAGAAAAGTCGGTTGGCTTGTATCTGAGTGTGGCAAGTCAGGTGGAACTGCCGGACGGCACGATTTTGCAGCCGGAAATGCTGCGCTTTATTCGCCGTGCAGTGCGTGACAGCAATTTTCGTGCCGCACCAGTCGGCATGACCATGCAGCAGTGGTGCACCGTGCGGCGTGGGGAACAGCTGTACATTGCCCCTTATCAGCACCATGCGTCCCTGACCATTGATTCTTATTTGCCATATGAAACCAACATTTTGCTGCCAATGCTCAAAGAGCGCATCCGAAATTTGGAACTCCAGCTGGCGGCGATTGGACTGCGAGAGGTGCACCGTGCATTGGATGCATTCGAGGAGATGGCATATCAAAATTATTTGCCGAACGAAACCATTCTGCATGAATTTATCGGATAAAAGGCAGAAAAATTCTGTATGAAAGATGGTTTTATTCAATTTTGCTTGATTTTTGGGTATGAGTGCGTTATAATGCACTGAGAATGACAAGTGGGCGGATGATAACGGAGAGGAGCTGCAACGATGGACTCTAAAGTACAACTGCTGCTGGAAAAGGCAAAGCTGTTTGCCGATAAGACAGGGAAAGCGGCGGTTCGCGCGGCTGACACGGCAGGCAAAAAGGCAAATGAAGTGGCACAAGCGACACGTGTGAATCTGCAGATTTTTGATTTGAATACGGAATGCGGCGCACTGTATAAAGAGTTGGGAAAAATGATGTATGATGCGCATATCGGCATTGAAACCCCCAACGAAGTGATGGAAGAAACCTTGCAGCGTTTGGACGAAAATCGTGCAAAGGTGCAGGAACTCAAGAGCAAATTGAGCGATGCGGATATGCAAACTGTGTGTTCCGTCTGCGGAAAGCCATGCGCCCAGGGAGATGTATACTGCTCCTCCTGCGGTGCACAGATTTAAGACGATACAATCGTAAAAACCCAAAAAGGCACACCGGCTTTATGCGGTGTGCCTTGTATATCGGTGGAGAAATTTCACGGAGAAGCATTCGCAGCGTGCAGAACAGCAGAGATGCGCTGTGATACCATCCTCAAAATGTGAACAATGGAAAGGCGTGCTTTATTTGCGGCATAAAAAACAGAATTTTCTGGAGGGTGCGTTTGTGCTGCTTGCTGCGAGTCTGCTCGTCAAGCTAATTGGTGCATTTTTTCGCATTCCGCTTAAAAATCAGCTGGGTTCGGAGGGCATGGGGCTGTTTTCAGTCGCCTATCGCCTGTACAGCGCAATGCTCATTATTGCAACGGTTGGATTGCCGGTTGCACTGTCCAAAATGGTGGCGGAAGCCTCCACTATGGGGCGCATGAAAGAGGTGGGACGTATCACACGGGTTGCAGCATTGCTGTTTGTGCCCGTTGGCTTGGTTGCGGCACTGCTCTTGTATGGGTTTGCCCATCCGTTGGCACGCATGATTGGCGATGAACGTGCCTATTTGGCAGTGATAGCCATTGCGCCATCGGTGTTTTTGGTGGCGATTATCTGCGTGTTTCGTGGATATTATCAAGGGCAGTTCAATATGATACCGACAGCAGTGTCGCAAGTGATCGAAGCGATGGGCAAGCTGTTCATTGGGTTGGGACTGTCCACGTTCGCCATGCTACGTGGGGCATCTTTGACCGTGACAGTGGCGTGCGCTGTGCTGGGTGTCACCATTGGAGAGCTTGTCAGCTTGCTATATTTGGTGATGCAGACCATTGGAAGCCACAAAAATCGCACGGTGGTGAGCGAAGCGGTCAGACCCGTGCGGGAAATTGTGAGAAATTTGATGGTGCTGGCGATTCCCATTACGATTAGTGCCTCTGTCATGAGTTTAACCGACTTGATTGATATGGGATTGGTCATGAATCGCTTGCAGGCAATTGGCATGCAGCCAACGGAGGCCACCAAACAATATGGAATTTACACCTCCATGCCGATTACGTTTTTTAATTTGCCGCAAACCTTGATTACTGCGCTTGCGGTGAGTATCATTCCGGCGATTTCAGGGGCACTTGCACAGCAAAACACGAGGAAAGTGCAAAAAACGGTGGGGTCTGCCTTGCGAATGGGGCTGCTGATTGCCCTGCCCGCAGGTGCGGGATATGCAGTGCTGGGCGGACCCATTCTGCGCTTGGTGTTTAATGAGGACACGGTCGCAGCGACCCCCATGCTGCAAATTTTGGGGCTTGCAGTGCCTTGCGTTGCCATTGTTTCGTTGACCAATGCTACCTTGCAGGCATTGGGAAGAACGGATTTGCCCATTATCAGCATGTTTATGGGGGGCATCTTGAAGTTGGTGGGAGATTATTTCCTGATTGCGACAGGAAATATCGGAATTTTGGGTGCGCCCATCAGTACGGTGATTTGTTATGCGGCAATTGCAGTGCTGAATTTGGTGCACATTCAACGCTTACATCGAGTGTTGCCGCCGATTGGGCAGACCCTGCTGCGGCCATTGGCGGCGTCAATTGGTATGGCGGCGTGTGCGGATATTTTGTACATCACCCTGTCTGGATTCTTGCCTGCGGCAATGGCAACGCTGCTGTCAATTGTGCTGGCGTCTGGCATTTATCTGGCATTGCTGCTGCATCTGCGTGCGGTGGCACGGGAAGATGTTCTGATGATGCCAAAAGGAGAAAAAATTGCAAATGCGCTGCGGCTGCGTGGGGAAAAGGAGAACATATCATGAATTTTCAAATCAAAGAGCAATATACCATAGAGGATTTGGTTGAAATTGTGCAGTTGTTGCGTGCACCAGATGGATGCCCGTGGGATCGTGAACAAACGCATGAAAGCATCCGCAGAAATTTTTTGGAAGAAGCATATGAGGTGGCAGAGGCCATTGATGAGGGCAATGCAGCGCATTTGCAGGAAGAATTGGGCGATGTGCTGCTGCAAGTGGTGTTTCATACCGAAATTGAGCGTGAAAAACAGGTTTTTGACATTACAGATGTTGCAGACGGCGTTTGCAAGAAGCTGATTTATCGGCATCCGCATATTTTCAGCACGGTGGAGGTTGCCTCCACAGAAGAAGTGCTACAAAATTGGGATGCACTCAAGCGGGTGGAAAAAAGGCAGGAAACCGTGACGGATACGATGCAAAGCGTGGCAAGAAGTCTGCCGCAGCTGCTGCGTGCCGATAAAATTCAAGGCAAAGCGAAAAAAAGTGGCTTTGATTGGGATGATGTGCAGGGAGCGATGGATAAAGTGCGGGAAGAAACCGAAGAAGTATCTCGTGCACTCGCTGGAGAAGGGGATGCGGTGGAGGAAATCGGCGATCTGCTGTTTGCGGTAGTAAACGTGGCTCGTTTCCTAAAAGCAGACCCAGAGCAGGCATTGGAGCAGGCAAACGACAAGTTTATTGCACGTTTTGCAAAGATGGAAGCCCTTGCCGCAAAGAAAGGGACAGCGTTTGACACGTTGTCCTTACAGGAAATGGAGCAACTTTGGCAGACTGTCAAAGCAAAAGAGGGAAAATAATAGGCAGTTTCATGAAATCCGCAATTTTGTGCGGCATGGCGACGGTGTGTAGAGATAGGGAGGATAAAGGACACGTATGAACAAAAGTGAATTTATCAATATGGTAGCAGATAAAACAGAACTCACCAAAAAGGATACGGAAAAAGTGCTGGATGCGATTACAGAGAGCATTGGCGAATTGCTTGCGCAGGCGGACAAGCTGCAGTTGGTCGGCTTTGGAACGTTTGAAACCAAGGTGCGGGCAGAGCGCACCGGCAGAAACCCCAAAACCGGAGAAACTGTGATGATTGCGCAGGCGACCGTTCCTGTGTTTAAGCCAGGAAAACAGTTGAAAGAACGGGTGAATGGAGTGGATGTATGCGACTAGACAAATATCTGAAGGTGTCACGCTTGATTAAGCGCCGCACCATTGCCAATGAGGCGTGCGATGCGGCCCGCATTTCGGTGAATGGAAAGCCGGTGAAGGCATCCTATCAAGTAAAAATCGGCGATGAGATTGCCATTGCATTTGGACAGCGCACCATGAAAGTGGAGGTGCTACAGGTGAGTGAGCATGTGCTCAAAAATGATGCAGCTGCCTTGTATCGGGAAATTCAATAGCAGACATCATGCTCCTGCATTGGCGGCATATTTGACCCCTGTATTCCATATAATTTGGGTACAGGGGCCTTTTGCGTGCAGAAAGGAGAAATGTATGACCAATGAAGAAAAACTGCGGCGTACCGGCGCAGAAATGCAAAATAATGTGATTTTAGAAGGGCGGGCTCGCTTGAGTGTTTCTGGTGTTGTGGATGTAGAAAGCTTTGATGAAACCTTGGTGCTTATGGAAACCAGCGATGGCATGCTGAGTGTGCGGGGGAGCGGTCTGCATATGGAAAAGCTGAATCTGGAAAACGGTGAGTTGGCATTGGTGGGCGAAATTACTGCACTGGAATATGATGACCGTGTTTCTGCGCGCACAGGTCTGCTTGCGCGCCTGTTTGGCTGATGCGTATTTCGGTAGCGTTTCAGACGCTGGTGTTTTTGTGGGCAGTGCTGCTCGGCATGCTGTTTGGTGCCGTTTATGATATTCTGAAAGTGGTTCGTTTCATGCTGGCAGGAAAGTGGAGCACACAGCTGTGCGATGCACTGTTTTGGCTGTTTGTGCTGCTTTCCGGCTTTGTGTTTGTGCTGACGGTAGCGCAGGGAGATGGGCGAGGATATATCGCCATCGGGGTGTTTGGCGGCGTTTTGTTGTATCGGATGACGTTAGGACCGCTCGTTTATGGCTCGGTTCATATGGTTTTACAACTGATTTGTCAGCTCATGCGGCGCTTTTTCGCTTTGGTTGGAAAAAAAACACAGCTGTTGTATGCGATAATACAATGCCAAAATCAGAAAATATACGAAAAAGCAAAAAAAATACTTTCATTTTCCTCTAAAAGGGGTTAAACTATAGTAGATAGCAATTGTTTATCGGAACGGAATGGAGGGGAATCGTGCGGAACAGAAACAAACGAAATATGCCTGTGGTTGCGAAAGTCGGGCTGTTTTGTTTTGCTGTTTATGCAGCCATTTCACTGATTCAAATTCAGTTGCAAATCAATGAGAAAAACGCTGAGTTAGATGATTTAGAGATGCAAATACAGCAAAGTGAAATGGAGAACAGTGCTTTGCGGCAGAGCATTGAGGAAGGGGCATCGGACGATTATATTGCGTCCATTGCACGCAGCAAGTTGGGATACGCATACCCCAATGAGAGAAAATTTGTGGATGCTTCCAGTAAATAAAGTTTGAAGAAATTGTTTCAATTATAATAAAAGCGGAGGACAAACAGAACATATGGATTTGGCTATCGGATCGATTTATGAGGGGAAAGTCACCGGCATTACAAAATTCGGCGCTTTTGTTTCATTGCCGGAAGGAAAATCGGGCATGGTGCACATCTCGGAAATTGCAAACTCTTATGTGAATACCATTAGCGATTTTTTGCAAGAGGGACAGCAGGTCAATGTAAAAATTATCAATATTGATAATGAGGGACGCATTAACCTGTCCATCAAAAAAGCAATGGCGCCGACAGAGCGGCAGCCTGCAGCCCCCGCACGTGGACAAGAACACTATGCGCCGCGTCCGGTAGCAGAACGTCGTCCACCACGTCCACGCAGCACGGGATTCCGTGGCGGCAAGGTACCGGTTGACCCGTCTTCTATGACATTTGAGGATAAGCTCAAAATGTTCATGCAGGACAGCGAAAGCCGCCTGTCAGACATCAAGCATAATGCAGACCGTAAAAACGGCGCACGCCGCAAAAAGTAACTGCGCAGGTAAGAAAGCCGGGGCATCGCCTCGGTTTTCCTTTGTTTTCAGCACAAAAGAAAAAAGCACCCGCCGAATGCGGGTGCCAAAATAGGATTGTGGGGATAAAGATATGAACGGTGCATGGTGATAGAAGTCTATCACCATGATTAGAATAACATATATGGCAATGTTTGTCAACCGTTTTCGAAAAAAATGTGAGGTGCAGCATGAATGATATTGTAATCATCAACGCAGAGATTCTCCCCATGGAGGGAGCACCGCTGCGCAATGGATTTATATGGATTCAAAATGGAACAATCGCCGCTTTGGGTGAAATGAAAGCGCTTCCGGCAAATGCCGCAGGAGTGCCGACTTTGGATGCCGCAGGCGGTTATGTGCTGCCGGGATTGGTGGATGCGCACAGCCACATCGGCTTATATGAAGATGGGTTGGGTTTTGAAGGCGCAGACGGCAATGAGGACACAGACCCTGTGACACCGCAGATGCGTGCCTTGGATGGCATCAATCCGATGGAACGTGCCTTTCGAGAGGCACGGGAAGCGGGTGTCACAAGTGTTGTGGTCAGTCCGGGCAGTGCCAATCCGATTGGCGGGCAGTTGGTGGCAATGAAGACCTATGGTCGGCGTGTGGATGACATGGTGCTGTGTCAGCCGGTGGCGATGAAAATGGCGCTGGGGGAAAATCCGAAAACCACATACCACGATAAGGATGCGTCACCGGTCACCCGCATGGCAACGGCGGCAATTATTCGGGAACAATTGGAAAAAGCGACCGAATATATGGAGAAAAAGTTGGACGAAGAGGCGGAACCACCGGAGTTTGATGCAAAGCTGGAGGCGATGCTGCCCGTTGTGAAGCGGGAGATTCCCGTGCATTTTCATGCCCATCGTGCCGATGATATGTTTACGGCGCTGCGCATCGCCAAAGAGTTTTCGCTCAAGGCAGTGCTCGTGCATGGGACAGAAGGCTATTTGGTGGCCGATTTATTGGCGCAGGAACAAGTGCCCATCATCAGTGGTCCGTTGATGACCGACCGCTCCAAGCCGGAACTGGTGAACCAGACCGAGCGTGCCCCCGGCATTTTGGCGAAGGCAGGCATTTTGACAGCGATTAGCAACGACCATCCGGAAACCCCTGAAAAATATTTACTGCAGACGGCTATGGTTGCGGTCAGAGCCGGTATGGAAGAGGACGAGGCGTTACGTGCGATTACCATCAATGGTGCACGCATTGCCGGCATTGCAGACCGTGTGGGGTCCTTGTGTGTGGGCAAAGATGGCGATGTGGTTGTATATTCAGGACATCCTTTTGACTATAAAAGCTGTGTAAAAGCAGTATTTTGTGAGGGAAGTTGTATTTATAGGAGGAACGAAGAATGAGAACGGTTCAAGTGTCAGAAATTACTGCTTTGGTGCGTCAGTTGTGCATGGAAGCAAATTACGTTTTGCCAAGCGATATTCGTCAGAGCATTGCGGAGGGATTGGAAAGCGAAAAATCAGCACTGGGAAAGTCCATTTTTGAAAAAATGCTGGAAAATTGTGACTTGGCAAAGCAAAACAACGTGCCTATCTGCCAAGATACTGGCATGGCGGTGGTTTTTGTAGAGTTGGGACAAGAAGTGCATTTGGAAGGCGGACTGCTGGAAGATGCCGTGCATGAAGGGGTGCGGCAAGGCTATATGGATGGCTATCTGCGCTGTTCCGTGGTGGGTGACCCGCTGCGCCGTGAAAACACGAATGACAATACGCCTGCTATTTTGTATACCTCGCTGACCGCAGGGGAGCAGGTGCATATCACCGTTGCACCGAAGGGATTTGGCAGCGAAAATATGAGTGCCATGAAGATGTTCACGCCTGCGGCAACCAAACAGGACATCGTGAACTTTGTGGTGGAGGCTTGTGACAAGGCAGGGTCGAATCCTTGCCCGCCAATTGTCATTGGTGTTGGACTGGGCGGCACATCGGACAAAGCTGCCTATTTGGCAAAGCGTGCCTTGATGCGTCCGGCGGGTACGCCATCTGGCGATGCGCTTTACAGCGAAATGGAGCAGGAAATTTTGCAGCGTGTGAATGCATTGGGCATCGGTCCGCAGGGCCTGGGCGGCACAGTGACCGCACTTTCGGTTGCCATTGAACCATTTGCAACGCACATCGCTGGCTTGCCTTGCGTTGTGAATATCGGCTGTCATGTGACCCGTCATGCAGAAGGTATTTTGTGATATATTCACAAAAAAAGCGAAAAACAAAGAAAAAAAATGAAAAAGCAAGTTAGAATGAGAAAAGAGAAGATAACTTGCTCTAATCGCTGAATATGGCATGTCGAAAACAGGCGAAAAATTTTGCAGTATGATATAATGATTACAGCAAATCCTACAATTGAATACGAAAAAATGAAGGAACATTTGATGTTCCGCGAGGAGTTGATGTTATGAAATTCACCATCGTCGAGAGGAAAATGAAGATTTCTGATGAATTGCGCGAGTATGCATTGAGAAAGGTGGAAAAGCTGGAACGTTATTTCCAACATGATGCATCAGCCTCTATCACTTTTAGTGAACTTCGCGGCAGACAGACTGTAGAAGTCACTGTGAATCATAGTGGTATCATTTTCCGTGCTGAAGAGACAACAACTGATATGTTTGCCTCTGTGGATGGCGCGATTAGCAGCATCGAGCGTCAGATTCGCAAGAATAAGACCCGTCTGGAAAAGCGTCTGCGAGAGGGTGCGTTTGCCAAGGGCATGGTTCCCGGTGAAGGCGAATTTGCACAGGACGATTATGAAATCGTGCGCCGCAAGCGATTTGAGGTCACACCAATGACCTTGGATGAGGCGATTCTTCAGATGAATCTGCTAGGACATCAATTCTTTTTCTTCCAGAACATGGATGATAATAACGCCCATGCAGTGCTGTATAAGCGTGCATCCGGTGGATATGGATTGATTGAAAGCGATATGTAGGCACAAAAGGACAGGTCGGCAGCCAATAGGGAGCCGACCTGTTTTTGCGTACTTTAAGTGTATTTTGCATCATCATCTTGCAGCAGATGATACGCCAAAGCACGTATTTCCTGCACGTTATTGATGGCGGGACCGCATTGCAGAATACTTTCCTGCACATACTTGGGTAAATTTTGAAAATATCGGTTGACCTCTGGGTCTGCTGAAAAATTGGAATTCATGGGTTATCACCTCGCATACAAAGTGTGTGCCGATGAATAGGATTTATGCAGTCCAAAGATTCACAGGGCAGAATGATTTGAATAGACCGTTTTTAGGTGAAGAAATAAGTGGAGGGATTGGGTAACGATGGGACTTTGTGATATACGAGAGATTCGCTCGATTTTGGAAAAACATGGGTTTCGATTTTCTAAATCATTGGGGCAAAATTTTTTGACGGCGCAGTGGGTGCCCGAGCAAATTGCGCAGGCATGTGGCGTGGACGCAGACAGCGGCGCACTAGAGGTCGGCCCCGGCATTGGATGCTTGACGGTCGAACTGTCAAAACGGGCAAAACAGGTGGTTTCGATTGAAATTGACCGCTCTCTGTTTCCGATTTTAGAAGAAACGTTGGTAGGCTGCAGCAACACCGAGGTGGTGCAGGGCGATGTGCTCAAAACCGCATTGAAAACCTTATGCACGGAGAAATTTGGTGACATGCCCGTGCATGCTTGTGCCAATCTGCCGTATTATATCACCACACCGGCAATTGCAGCGCTCTTAGAATGCAAGGCGTTTCAAAGCATTACCGTGATGATTCAGCGGGAGGTGGCACAGCGCATTTGCGCCGCAGCGGGCACTGCGGCATATAGTGCGTTCACCATTTATGTGCAGTATCATGCCAACGCCGAGATTTTATTTGATGTGCCATCGGATTGCTTTGTGCCACAGCCCAAGGTGGATTCCGCAGTGCTGCGGTTGGTGCCGCTTGCGCAGCCATCGGTTGCCGTTGACGATGAAAAGCTGTTTTTTGCGATTGTGCGTGCGGCGTTTAACCAAAGGCGCAAGGTCTTGTCCAATGCGGTACTGCCTGCCTTTGGGGGCAGGCTGGACAAAGAGCAGGTGATACAACTGCTTCTCGCATGCGGGTTGGATGAAAAGATACGTGGCGAACGCTTGACCTTGCAGGATTTTGCGAATTTCACCAATCGGGCAGTAGAGCATTTAAAGACCGAATAAGAATAAAATACCAATTAAAATCAACAAATCTGTATCAAAATCGTCGCAGTCGGTGAGCAGAAAATACACAGCAATGATGATAATCAGAGTGTCCAAATCAAAGTGCAGGTTTTTCAGTCGACCGCTGAGCATTTCGTTCAGCCCTGTGAATATTGTGTGCCCTTCCGCCTTTTGTCCGCATCCGGCGGAGGCGTTTGGCGGCGGTTCATTATGTATATTGCACGTGGGACTGGGGGGCGAAGGCGGACCGCTGTACACTTGGTTTAAATAGCGGTTGTACATGGGGGAAGCTCCTTTCAGACCTCGCGCGTGCCATCATCTGGATTGTCCGGCGAGGAAGTACCAATTTGCTGCATGGCAGTGCGTGCCATGCGTGCCATACTGACAAGGCGCATGGCACGGTCTAAATGACCGCTGACACCATCTGCGACAAATGGTTTGATGGCGTTGAGCAGATGTACTTTTTCTTGGCTGACTGCCGTTTGACTGGTGCGCAAAAAGGCATTGACGACAGGCATAGCACGCTGCATCAATTCTGCGGAAGGGTCATAATCGCCCCGTTTTCCAGCTGGGTTTGTGGAAAACGGCGGAGAAAACGTGGGCGAAGCGGCGGCAGATGACATAGATTGGCTGGGAGCAGAGGATGCGAGCGGTGTTTCTGGCGGCGGCGTAGCAGTGCCGCCGTCGGTCGCTCCTCCCAACAGATTGGTTGCCATCGCCAGTGCATTTTGCAGCTTTTCAGGGTCAGAAAGCAGGGAGGATAGCATATCATTTTGTTCCATTATAGACGCTCCCTTCTCCACCTTAACGCAGTAAGGATTTTAGTTTTTCCGCCAATGCTGCGCCTTCCGGTGTGGAAAGCATTTTTTGCATCATAGACAAGGCTTTGCCTTTATCTCCGGTTTGGGCAGCGGCTGCAGCTTGCTCAATCTGTTTGGCGAAATCCGGAGAGATGTCCATGGGTGTGTCAGTGGTCTGGCTTTGCAATTTTTGCAGAGCGGCTTGCAATGCGGCACGATTTTGCGCATCGGTATTTTGTGCAATGCATTGCTGCATCAGGTCTTCCAATGATAACATAAAAATGCCTCCTGTCTGATTCTCATATTGTACTATATGTGCAGGACATGCACGTGTGTGACAGAAAAAATACCCATGCGGCACTTTTCTAAAAATAAGATGAGATGCAGATGGAGCAGCGGCAGCCAAAAAGGCTCTTTACAAGCAAATAGGTTTGGTGGTATAGTTATGGGGGCAAGAGGTCACATAACTATCGTGGAGATGTATGGAAGGTTTCGTTTGAAAATAGTGATTTTTGCAGATTCTCATGGTCGAATACTGCAGGTATATGATGCAATAGAACGTGAAAATGCAGATTTGCTCATTCATTTGGGCGATTATGCGCAGGATGTACAGGAATTACAGCGCGTATATCCGCAGCTGTCCTTTGTGCAGGTGCGTGGAAACAATGATTTCAACAACGAAATCCCACTGCAACAGACCCTTGTGCTGGAAGGTCTTTCGCTGTATTTGACGCATGGACATCAAGAGCGTGTGTCAGGTGCTTCATTGGGCAATTTGGTGCGGGAAGCCAAGCGGGAACATTGCCAGATCGCCATGTATGGGCATACGCACCGCATGCGGTTAGAAATGCAAGAGGGGATTTTGGTGCTGAATCCGGGTAGTATTAGCCTGCCAAGAGGCGGAAAAGCATCATATGCCGTATTGCAGATACAAGATGGTGCTTTGCGGCAGGTGCAAATTAGGAACACGGAAGGGGAACCCATCTGCACGCTGTAAAAAAATGCAGACATGGGATGGATGCTTCTGTGTGACGGGTTCGGCTGTAATCAATTAAAGGAATGGATGTTAGACAAATGTTGTTAGCGATAGATGTGGGAAACACAAATATGGTGTTTGGGCTGTATGAAGGGGAAACTTTGCGGGGTTCTTTTCGAATTTCGACCAATGCAGAGCGGACTTCGGATGAATTGGGGATGCAAATCATCCAATATTATCAGTTTATGGGCTTTACCCCAGAGAGCACGGAGGCGGTTATCATTGGTTCGGTTGTGCCGCCGGTGATGTATACGCTGGTCAATGCCATTGTAAAATATTTGTGTGTGCGTCCTAGAATCGTGGGAGAAGATGTAAGCCCTGGGATTGAAAACCGTTATTTGCATCCCGGTGAAGTGGGTATTGACCGATTGGTCAATGCGGTTTCTGCGATTGAACACTATGGAACACCACTGATTATCGTAGACATCGGCACGGCTACCACATTTGATGCCATCGACCATACGGGAGCCTATCTAGGCGGTGTCATCTTTCCAGGCATCAAGGTGGCGATGGAAGCGTTGTTTATGAAGGCATCCAAATTGCCGCGGGTGGAAATCAGCCGTCCGGAGAACGCGATTGGACGCACCACTGTGGAAAGCATGCAGTCAGGTGCTGTGCGGGGCTATGTCGGCGCATTGAGTGGGATTATCGAGGACATGGAGCAGGAAATGTGCGGTCATGTCAATGTGATTGCAACCGGCGGATTGGGACGCATGATGGCAGAATATTGTCCGAGGATTGACGCATTCGACAGCAATTTGACATTGGAAGGGTTGCTGCGTATTTATCAGAATAATCTGTCTGCATTTGACAATTTGGACAGTGCTTGCGGCAAGGAAGGTGCAAATGTATAAGCAAAAGGCACGAGGTGCACAGGGACCACTGATGCCCTGCGTTTTGTTGGTGATTATCGGATTTATTTTGTATAGCGTGCTGTATACGCAGGTGAATGATTATCAAAAACCCCTGTGGTATTATGCCGTTGGCGGATTGCTGTTTTTGGGAATTTGTTGGTGCGTTTGGCGCTATACCAGCGTGCAAATGGAATATATTTGGTTTGGCGGTGAGTTGGTCATTCATAGGGTGGACCATGTAGACCGCTATCGCATGATTATTCGGCGGGAAAATTTATTGGGCATTCGTGGAGATGGGCAGACCTTGGGGCAGCATTTTTATGGCGGACATACGCTGAATGCCTGCGCCACCATCAGAGGGCGTGTACTGGAGTGCTGCACGTTGTATTGCCGTGATCAGGAAGGCATGGTCTGCCGTATTTATTTTCAGCCGACCAAAGAGCTTATCCATGAATTAACCGATGTGATTGCCAAAAATCAAAAAAAGAATATGTACAGCAGCGTGTAATTGCTGCATGCTAAAAAAGCTTGATTTCAGCAGAACAAGAGTGCGTTCGGCGGGAATCAAGCTTTTTTAATGGTACATTGATATTAGTTGGGGCAATTTGCTTTTTCGCACAAAAGACTGTAAAAAAACATTTTTGCCTCTTCGTTTTCAAAGGCGGAAAAGGGAATAATCAAGGCTTCCATTTCACCAATGTAGATGTAATATTGTGCCGTATCCTTAATAATTTGCTGGATGCGTTCATAGGGATAAGAATTGTCTTCTTGTTCCCCTACCAAACGCAAATGCGTATCTTCCAAAAACAAGGTTTTTTGTCCGCAGATTTTATTGGAAGAATTTTTGAGCATTTTGCGCACATTTCCGGGAATGCGGGAAGCGAAATATTTCGGAATCCATAAAAAATAAGCGATAGCACACGCAACAAACACGAGATACCAAAGCGGAGATGCTTGGTTGGACAGGGAACCGAATAAAATGCCTGCAAACAGAATCAGCACCGCACCTTGGATACGTCCCTTGGTGATGTTGCGCTTTGCTCTCGGATTGACACGCAGAACATTCAAATTAAAGGCAATGAAGTCCTCAGCGGTAATTTCATAGGTCAATTCCATGATAGATAGAGCTCCTTGTCGAATCTATTGAGTTTCATTGATACTATTTAGTATCATACCATAGAATGCGGAAATTGGCAATCATGAAAAAAAGCATGCCAGAATGGAATCCCATTTGGCATGCTTTTGTTAGGACAAACCTTAAAGACCAGTGTGTTCCTTGATATACTTTCTAGCGATTAAAGCATATTCAAACGGATTTGCAATTGCAGGATCCTGTTCAGCTTCAACCATAATCCAACCTTCGTAGTTTGCCTTGTCCAGAATGTCGAATACATCGTCAAACTGCACACAGCCATCCGGATCGCCCGGAACGGTGAATGCACCGTTGCGAACTGCCTTCAGGAAAGACCAATCTTCAGCCTTCACCTTTTCAACAACGGACATACGCATGTTCTTCAGATGCACATGACCTACACGGTCTGCGAACTGACCCAGAATTTCAACCGGATTTTCACCAGCAAAGGTGAAGTGACCGGTGTCGAAGCACAGCCAAACCAGCTTCGGGTCGGTGTTTTCCATCAGACGCTTGGTTTCTTCTACGGTCTGGCAAACAGTACCCATATGGTGGTGGAAGCAAACCTTGATGCCATATTTCTGTGCAATTTCGCCCAGCTTGTTAAGGCCAGTGGTGAAAAGATCCCATTCTGCATCATTCATCACATACTTATCCTTCAAAACACGCTTGTCCAGCATGCCCTGAATGGAGTAAGACTGTTCAGAAACGTTGATTGCAGTTGCGCCCAACGCAGAAAGATATTCCAGTTCCTTCAAAAATTCCTTTTCGGTTTCTTCAAAAGGCTTTTCTACCAAGAAAGAAGAGAACCACTTGGAAGCAATCTGCAAGCCACGGATGTCCAGCATCGGCTTGAGAACCTTTACGTCGGTTGGGTATTTGCCGCCGACTTCACAGCCGGTGAAACCAGCCAGCGCCATTTCAGAAACGCACTGCTGGAAGGTGTTTTCTGCACCCAATTCCGGCATATCGTCATTTGTCCAGCCAATCGGGCACATACCCAATTTTACTTTGTTTGGATCTAACATAAATTACATTCCTCCACACACTTTTTCAAATTCATTCCCTTGCAGACACAGGCGCATGACAGAGCAAAGCGACCGCACACACAAGCGGAAGTCGTTTCTTTAATTGTATAAGATATGCACGAAAATGTCAAATAGAATCGCAAAGCTTTTTGTAAAGAAGTGTACAAAATGAGCCGATGGCGATTGGGCGGACGGGGTGCGAGAAGCATGCGGGCGGAAGCGATTAAATGCGTGCTACATTGCTTTTGCGTGCGGCATCGGCAACAGCGGCGGCAACAGCGGTGATAACCTGTTCATCAAAGGCAGCAGGCAGAATATATTCGGCATGCAGCTGCGCATCACTGACCGAATGGGCAATGGCATACGCTGCGGCAACCTTCATCTCTTCGTTGATGTCGCTGGCACGTACATCCAGTGCGCCACGGAAAATGCCGGGGAACGCAAGCACATTATTGATTTGATTCGGATAGTCGGAGCGACCTGTGCCGACCACAGCAGCACCGGCACGCTTGGCATCCTCCGGCCAAATTTCCGGCACAGGGTTTGCCATGGCAAACACCAAGGGATTTTTCGCCATCGAACGCACCATGTCTTCGGTCAATACCTGTGGTGCAGACAAACCAAAAAAGACATCTGCACCTTGTATCACATCCGCCAGAGCGCCGGTCAAATGGTCTGCGTTGGTGATTTTCGCCATTTCCTGCTGTGCTGGATTTAAGCGAGCATCGCCTTCACACACAGCACCATGGCGTTCGCACATAATCACATGCTGGACGCCCAAGAACATCAAAAAGCGTGTGACGGCGATTGCTGCGGCACCACAGCCGTTGACCACCAAACGGATTTCTTCAATTTTTTTGCCGGTGAGTCGGCAGGCGTTGATCAATGCTGCGGCACAGGTGACAGCGGTTCCGTGCTGGTCATCGTGAAAAATCGGAATGTCGCACACTTCTTTTAGTCTGCGTTCGATTTCAAAGCAGCGTGGTGCAGAAATATCCTCCAGATTGATGCCGCCAAACGAACCGGAAATGAGCTGTACGGTGCGCACGATTTCGTCAACCTCTTTGCTCTTGATACAAATCGGGAAAGCATCCACATCAGCGAAGGCCTTAAACAAGGCGCATTTTCCCTCCATCACAGGCATGCCGGCTTCCGGACCAATGTCACCCAAGCCAAGTACGGCTGTGCCATCGGTGATAACCGCCACCAAGTTGTGCCGACGGGTATATTTATAGCTGTCTTCTACATTTTCTTTGATTTTCAAGCAAGGCTCTGCAACACCTGGCGTGTAGGCAATCGATAAATCTTCTTTGGTATTGACCTTGCAACGTGCCACGACTTCGATTTTGCCGCCCCATTCCTCATGTGCCAACAATGCCTTTTCTTTGAGTTCCATTCTGTAGCCTCCTAGTATATTACAAACGACTGCTGTATTTGTCTTATGATACTATTGTACACGAGAAACTTCATTTTGCAAAGAGAGGGATAGGCGGGAAATTTTAAGGGGATGCTGCCGCAGAGAGCGCTATAAAGAAATTGACGATTGTTCTGACATGTGATATAATACAAAATCGCATGGTATTTCATATGCTTTTTTATGTGCATGGTTAGGGATGTAAAATTGCATGTCATAAAGCCTAAAAACACAGGCGGTTTCCAGTTGAAAATCGGTTAAAATACTGAAAATACAGGGTTTTCGAAAAAAACAATCCAGTTTTTAACGGCTTTATAGTATACTAAGTAAAATCCAAATCAAAGTCGTGTGCGGGAAAATCAAAAAAATGTGCATGACAGGTATCACACAGGAGGGTATGAAAAATGAAAAAAATTTTGAGTGGCGTTTTGGCTGCAGCAATGATGACTGCGGCACTTTCCGGTTGCGGCAGTGCGCCGGCAGCATCAGATGATGCAGCGGGCACAGATGCGGCGTCTGGTGCGGTGTTTAAGATTGGCGGAATTGGACCGCTGACCGGTGCAGCAGCGGCATATGGCATTTCTGTCAAGCAGGGGGCACAGGTTGCAATCGATGAAATCAATCAGGCAGGCGGTGTACAGGTGGGAGATACCACTTACACGTTTGACATGATTTTTGAAGATGACGAAGCAACTGAGGACAAGGCGATTCAGGCATATAATACCGTAATGGACGAAGGCATCAATGCTTTGATGGGCTGTGTCACCTCCGGTGCTTGTATCGCAATCGTTGACCAGACGGCGGCAGACGGCATCCTGCAGATTACACCTTCCGGCTCGGCAGAAGGCTGCATCAAGAACGACAACGCATTCCGTATTTGCTTCTCTGATCCGGAGCAGGGCATTGCAATGGCAGATTATATGATGGATACATTGGGCAAGAGCAAGGTTGCAGTCATTTATAATAATGCGGACGAATATTCCACGGGACTGCGTCAGGCATTTGAAGATGAAGTGGCGGCAAAGGGCGGTTCGGTCGTTGCTTCCGAAGCATTTGCAACAGGCGATGTGGACTTCAACACACAGCTGACCAAGATTAAGAACAGCGATGCGGAAATCATTTATGTACCGGCATACTATCAGGATGCAACCTATATCACCAAGCAGGCATCTGAAATGGGCATGAAGCTGCCGTTCTTGGGCTCTGATGGCTGGGATGGCGTGTTGGGCACCGTAACCGACCCGACAACCGTGGAAGGTGCGATTTTCTCCTCTCCGTTCTGCGCATCTGTAGACGATGCCAAGGTAAAAACATTTGTGGATGCTTACCAGACTGCGTATGATGCTGTGCCGGATCAGTTTGCAGCAGACGGCTATGACTGCATTTATACCTTCAAGGCGGCGATGGAAAAAGCAGGCTCCATTGAAGACGCAGACATGATTGCAGCAATGACAGAAATCACAGTTGCCGGCTTGACAGGTGATGCGATTACATTTGATGCTTCCGGTGCACCGAACAAGGAAGTACGTTATGTCAAGGTGACAGACGGTGCTTATGCATACGCGTAAGCGGTTTATAGCAAAGAAAGGTTAGGAACAAACGAACGGTTCCTGCCTGGGAAAAGGGGGCAGACTTCTGCCTCCTTTCCGATTTTTCTTTTGCATACAGTATAGAAAGATGACTTATATACAGTATGCTATCGCAAAAGAATGCGTATCAAATGTTTGAGTGGGGTGTAACAATGGATATTTTCAGCAGTCTGATGGAGCAGTTAATCAATGGATTGCGAACGGGTTCAATCTATGCACTGATTGCACTTGGATATACCATGGTTTATGGCATTGCAAAAATGATCAATTTTGCACATGGCGATATTATCATGGTGGGTGCATATTTGCTGTATCTGTTTGGTGCAGGCAAGTTGGGGCTGCCGCCGGCTGTGGTGATTGTGCTTGCAATTATTTTATGTGCGGCACTGGGGGTTGTGACTGAAAAAATCGCATACAAGCCGCTGCGAAATGCGCCGCCGCTGGCAGTTTTGATTACTGCAATCGGTGTTAGCTATTTTCTGCAGAATTTTATGCTGATTACGATGGGTGCAACGCCGATTCCGTTTGGCTCCATCATCAAATTGCCATCGGTGCAGCTGGGCAGCATCACCATTTCCGGCATTACCATCATCACATTGGTTGTGACCGTGGTTTGCATGACGGGCTTGATTTTGTTCGTGCAGAAAACCAAAACCGGTGCCGCCATGCGTGCGGTTTCAGAAGACCGTGGTGCAGCGGCTTTGATGGGCATCAATGTCAACCGAACGATTTCGCTGACATTTGCCATCGGCTCGGGTTTGGCAGCGGTTGCAGGTCTGCTGTTTATCAGCCAATATGAATCGCTCCAGCCGACTTTGGGCGCACTGCCGGGCATTAAGGCGTTTGTCGCAGCGGTATTGGGCGGTATCGGCTCGATTCCAGGCGCAATCGTAGGCGGTATCATTCTGGGCATTATCGAAAGCTTGGTAAAGGCATATCTTTCCACTCAGCTTACCGACGCAATCTCATTTGCCGTGTTGGTGGTCGTATTGTTGGTTCGTCCGGTTGGTATCATGGGCAAACTGAGAAATGAGAAGGTGTAATGCGATGAAAAGAAAATTTTTATGCAAAAAGAATTTACTGACCGCCATCTTCATTGTTGCAGTATATGCTTTGATGATGCTTCTTTCAAATGGCGATTTGCTTTCTCGTCAGCTGAAATCGGTGATTGTACCGTGCTGTTATAATGTGATTTTGGCGGTTTCGCTGAGTTTGATTGTCGGCGTGCTGGGGGAATTGACCTTAGGACACGCAGGGTTTATGTCCATTGGTGCCTATGCAGGGGCATTGGTCACCACGCATACCACGCTGCCGGTGTTTGCTGCGCTGCCGTTGGCATTGGTTGTGGGCGGCTGTGTGGCGGCATTGTTCGGCGTTGTGATTGGGGTACCCGTTCTGCGCTTGAAGGGTGATTATCTTGCGATTGTGACGCTGGGGTTTGGCGAAATTATCAAATCTATCTTCAACTTTTTGTCCATTACAGGCGGCGCAAAGGGGCTGTCCGGCATCCCGATTTACACCTCTTACCGCAGCTTTACCGTGGTCTTTATTTTGACGGTGCTTTCGGTGCTGCTAATTACCAATTTGACGCATTCCCGCCACGGCAGAGCATTTGCAGCGATTCGAGATAATGCGATTGCCGCACAAGCCACCGGCATTTCGGTGAGCCGTTATAAGACGATGGCGTTTGTCATTTCAGCGTTTTTTGCAGGCATCGCAGGCGTGGTTTATGCGCATAATGTTGGGATTTTAAAGCCTGCAAACTTCGATTATAACACTTCCATCGAAATTTTGGTCATGGTTGTGTTGGGCGGTATGGGCTCTATTAAGGGGTCTGTAATTGCGGCGATTGTCTTAACCTTGCTGCCGGAATTGCTACGCTCGTTTGCAGATTATCGCATGCTGCTGTATGCGATTGTGCTGATTGCAATGATGCTGTTTAACAACTCCAAATGGAAAAAATTATTTTTGGAAAAACGTGCGTTGAAGCAGATACCAAAGGAGGTTGAATGATATGCCAATGCTAGAGGTAACAGGGCTGGGCATTTCTTTTGGTGGATTGCGTGCAGTGGATGAGCTGAATCTGTCCATAGAAAAAGGTGCTTTGGTTGGATTGATTGGGCCAAATGGTGCTGGAAAAACCACGATGTTCAATATGCTGACAGGTGTCTATCGCCCGACAGACGGCGGCATTCGACTGGACGGCGAGAATTTAGTCGGGAAAAAGCCGGAGGAGATTTCTGCCGCTGGTGTGGCACGTACATTTCAAAATATTCGTTTGTTTTCCAAATTAACCGTTTTAGAGAATGTAAAGGTTGGCTTACACAACCAAATCCAATATGGGTTGGCGCATAGCCTGTTCCATACCCGTGCATATGCAAAGCGTGAAGCAGAGATGGATGAGCGGGCTTTGGATATACTCAAGGTGTTTCAGCTTGACAATCTCTATGACCATAAAGCCACCAATTTGCCCTATGGAAAGCAGCGAAAACTGGAAATTGCACGTGCACTGGCAACCGCACCAAAGCTGCTGCTGTTGGACGAGCCAGCTGCGGGCATGAACCCCAATGAAACCGCAGAGCTGATGGATACCATTCAACTGGTGCGTGAAAAATTTGGGGTGACGATTTTGTTGATTGAGCACGACATGAAGCTGGTAGGCGGTATTTGCGAATATCTCTATGTGCTGAATTTTGGGCGTGAATTGGCGCAGGGAACACCACGGGAAGTGTTAAACAACCCCGAAGTGATTACCGCATATTTGGGTGAATAAAGGAGGGAAAAACATGAAAATGCTAGAGATTTCAGGGCTAAATGTGTATTACGGCATGATACATGCAATTCGTGATGTTTCCTTCCAAGTGGACCAGGGAGAGGTTATTGCGCTGATTGGTGCAAATGGTGCGGGAAAAACCACAATTTTGCATACAATCACCGGTCTGCTTGCCCCAAAATCAGGGAAGGTTTCCTTTGAGGGGAAAGAGATCACCAAGACCCCTGGACATGATATTGTACGACTGGGGATGAGTCATGTACCGGAGGGGCGCCGTGTATTTGCCGACCTTTCGGTATATGAAAATCTAAAATTAGGAGCATATACACGACCCAAGAGCGAAATGGAGCCAACGATTCGCACCGTTTATGAGCGGTTTCCACGCTTGGAGGAACGCAAGCATCAGTTGGCGGGCACATTGTCCGGCGGCGAACAGCAGATGCTTGCCATGGGACGTGCTTTGATGGCGCATCCGAAAATTATTTTGATGGATGAACCCTCTATGGGATTATCACCGCTTTTCGTCAATGAAATTTTTAAAATCATTCAGGATGTCAGTGCACAGGGCACGACGGTTTTACTGGTAGAGCAAAATGCAAAAAAGGCACTTGCCATTGCGGATCGTGCCTATGTTTTGGAAACCGGTCGCATTATCAAGGATGGCAATGCAGATGAATTGATGAATGATGATGCGATTAAAAAGGCTTATCTGGGAGAATAGGAGGCTTTCTATGACGCAGCTTAGGATTACCATTGAAAGACAATATGGCTCTGGCGGAAAAACCATTGGTCAGATGCTGGCAGAACGACTCCAAATCCCTTGTTACGATAGAGATATTATCACAATGGCGTCTGAAAATAGCGGCATCAACGCCTCTCTGTTTTCAGACGAGCGATTAAAGCCGGGTTTTTGGAAACATATCAAGCGGAAATATCAAGATAGTCTGCCAATTCCACCGGAGCAGGATGGATTTGTGGCAGATGATAATCTCTATCGCTATCAAGCGGATATGATTCGTCAATTGGCAGAGCAAGGGCCATGTGTTCTGATTGGTCGATGTGCAGACCACATTTTGCGGGAGCGCAAGGACGTTGTGCGTGTGTTAGTACATGCACCGGAAGCCTTTTGCCTGCAGGAGGCGGCAAAGGTAGATTCGCTGCCAGAGCAGGAATTGAAGCGGAAAATTGCAGAAACAGATACGTATCGTGCTAAGTATTATCGATACTATACGGGGCAGGATTGGCTGAATGCCAGCAATTATGATATTGCGCTCAATAGTGCCGTATTAGGCTTTGAGGGAACTGCCGATACGCTGGAAGCCTATTTTAAAATGCGAGAAACTGCGAGATAAACCATAAAAAAGTGTGCATCACAATGATTGCGTGATGCACACTTTTTTATGGTTTCGAGAGAAAAAAACAGATGAAAAATCGGAGGTATTGCAGTTGCAATACCTCCGAAATAAGCAATTCTATCAATTATGCCTTGCCGTTGCAGCCCAAAACGTTGAGCAGCTTGTGCTGAACCATGTCCTTGATTGCAGCGCGAGCCGGCTTCAGGTACTGACGCGGGTCGAAGTCAGCCGGATTCAGAGCCATGTGCTCACGAATTGCAGCTGTCATTGCCAGACGCAGGTCAGAGTCGATGTTAATCTTACAAACAGCGCCTTCAGCAGCCTGACGAAGCATTGCTTCCGGAATACCGATTGCATCCGGCATAGCACCGCCGTACTGGTTTACCTTAGCAACGAAGTCCTGCGGAACAGAAGAAGCACCATGCAGAACAATCGGGAACTCCGGCAGACGCTTGGAAACTTCTTCCAGGATGTCAAAGCGCAGCTGCGGCTCCATGCCAGGCTTGAACTTGAACGCACCATGAGAAGTACCGATAGCGATTGCCAAAGAGTCAACGCCGGTCTTGGTAACGAAATCTTCAACCTGACCCGGGTCGGTGTAGGAGTGGTTTTCAACAGCAACGTCATCTTCTACGCCAGCCAGCTGACCCAGCTCTGCTTCAACAACAGCACCGTGTGCATGTGCATATTCAACAACCTGCTTGGTAATCTTTACGTTTTCTTCATACGGCAGATGGGAACCGTCGAACATAACAGAGGAGAAACCTCCGTCGATGCAGTCCTTACACAGTTCAAAGCTGGAGCCATGGTCCAAGTGCAGTGCAATCGGCAAGCCGGTTTCGATGATTGCAGCTTCAACCAGCTTTACCAGATAGGTGTGGTTTGCATAAGCGCGTGCACCCTTGGAAACCTGAAGAATCAGAGGAGCCTTTACCTCAGCTGCAGCCTCGGTGATGCCCTGAATGATTTCCATGTTGTTGACGTTGAACGCACCGATTGCATATCCGCCTTCGTATGCCTTCTTAAACATTTCCTTAGTGGTAACTAATGCCATTATATCTCTTCTCCTTAATAAAAATTTACATAACCAGATTCTTATAATTCGAACGCTATGACTATTTTACCAGTCTGATTCGCTAAAATCAAGCACTATGCATTAAAAATTTCAACAAAAAAATTGAATTGTTTAAAATTCGATGATTTAATGTAGAAGTGCACAGAAAAGCAACGCCGAATGATAGCGACGTTGCTTTTTATGTGCATAGACTTTACAGTGCGCCGTGCAGCGAATTATTCGGTGACTTCTGGCAAGGTATCAGTATCCATGGAGGTGTAGCTGTCCAAATCATCCGGAAGTGTAATGGACACATCGTCGCCGGTGGCGGTGATGGTGCAGTCTTCGGTCATCGCAATGTCCATAGACTGGTCATCGACGGTAATGCTCATATCAAACGCAGCGTTCATGCTCTGCATCATACCATCGGCAAAGGTTACATCGACGGAAATATCACCGAGGGTAAGCTGCATGCCGGTGTCATCCGTGCCAAGGATACCCAATAAATTGGTAATCATGCTGTTGATTGCACCAGGGGCATATACCATATGCAGGGTGTTTTCATCGGTCATTTGCATACTTTCAATCATGGAGATGGGCTGTGTGTTGCTCATGGTGCCCAGTGCGCTCATGGCATCGTTCAAGGACATTGCCATTTTCACCTTTGTGTCGCCGGAAGCCATATAATATGTGCCGTCAGCATAATAATAGGTAATATCCTGCGCCATGTTGGTTTCTTCGCCATCGACATTGACCGAAATATTCATAGCGCCGGTCATTTCCATTTTAGAAGCATCCAAATCTGCTTGATTCATCATCACCTTGACGGCAAGCGGTGCATCCAAAGAAATGGCATAGCCGCCGGTTGCTTCACCGGAAATGTCTGCATGAATTGTTGCATCCATGGCATAGCGTCCATCGTCCACAAGGGCTTGGTTTGCCTGCGCATAGGTGTTATACATCTGCAAAAAGTCAGTCATATCGGAAGCGGCTGTGGCATCCACTGCGCCTTCGTCCACAAGCTTTTGCAGCAAGGTATCTGTTTCGCTATCCTTCGGCTGCTTTGCAAGTGCGGTATAGCTCATTGCAACAACATTATCACGCAGGAAATTATCGGTGTTGCAGTCTGCAATGTCTGCAATGCCGAGTTCGGTTGCCTTGTCCATTGCCTGTGCATAGGTAAAATCGCCGGCATCCTCGCTGTAACCCAATGCACGCATCAAAAATACCGAATACATCTGTGCAGAGCACTGCTTATTGGGGCTGAATGTGGTGTCGCTGGTGCCGGAGGTCAAGCCGTTTTCATACAGATACTCGACGTAGGGCGCTTCCCAACCATTCAAATCGGTGAACGGTGCGGTGTATTCCAGTGCCTTTGCCTCATCCTCTTTGCCCAGCAGACGCACCAGCATGGTGGCAGCTTCTGCACGGGTTGCTGTGCGGTCGAGTTCGTAACCATTGGAGGTGCCCTGGAATAATCCCATGGTGTTGAGTGCATCTGCGCAATGGTCAAAATTTGCTGCGGACGCAGACGCAGTCAGTGCAGCTGCGGTGAGGACACCGATGGCTGCGGAGCGGAAAAAATGTTTCATGTTTGTTCTCCTTGTTTGTAGTGTAATTCCAAATCCCATACAATATATGTTAACATAAATATAACACAAAAAGCAAGGTAAATCCAATAACTTTTTTATGAAAAGAATGCGGAAAATGGTATGCAGAAAAGGGAATACGTGGTATACTATAGAAAATTAAGAATGCTGCAGGTCTTGGTATCATAAAGGACGGACTGAATATCTCTTTCAAAATGGATGTTTGAAACGAACGAAAGGTGACTCAAGTATGGTAAACTTCAGAAAATGTGCAGTCATTGGCGTTGGATTTGTAGGCGCAACTTCTGCATTTACTTTGGCAAACAGCGGACTGTTTTCCGACATTGTGCTGCTCGATGCAAATCATAAAAAGGCGGTTGGTGAAGCGGCGGACATCAACCATGGCATTTCGTTTTCCAAGCCGTGCCGTGTCCGTGCGGGCGAATATACGGATTTGGCAGAATGCGGTTTGATTGTCATTGCGGCAGGTGCAAACCAAAAGCCGGGCGAAACCCGCATTGATTTGCTCAATCGCAATCTTGCCATTTTAAAATCCATCATTCCGCAGATTACGGCGGTGAATCGAGAATGTATCCTGCTGATTGTGTCCAATCCGGTCGATATTCTCACCTATATGGCAACGAAAATTGCGGATTTGCCGGCAGGGCATGTTTTTGGCTCCGGCACGGTATTGGATACCTCACGCCTGAAATATATGCTGGGTCAGCATTTGGGCGTAGATAGCCGCAATGTGCACGGCTTCATCATTGGTGAGCATGGCGACAGCGAGCTGGCGGTTTGGTCCTCTGCCAATATTTCCGGCTTGGATATTGAGGATTACTGCAAGGTTGTCGGAAAGGATTACAGCTTTGGCACGATGCAGCGGATTTATGAAAATGTCCGTGATGCGGCATATTCCATCATTGAGGGCAAGGGTGCGACCTATTATGCCATCGGTATGGCCGTTTTGCGTATTGCAGAGGCAATTGTGCGGGACGAACATTCGGTTTTGCCGGTTTCTTCCTTGGTAACGGGTCATTACGGCGTGTCAGAAGTGTGCTTGGGATTGCCGAGCATTGTGAGCCGTGACGGCGTGGAGGCTGTGCTGGATTTACCCTTGAGCGAGGAAGAATTGACGCAGCTGACTGGTTCTGCGGAGAAACTGCGTGGATTATTGGATGAAATCAATATCTAAATCAACATGAAAAAATCTTTTCGACCTCTCGTTATTTGGGAGAGTCGAAAAGATTTTTTCGGCATTTTGGAATGCAGAACCTATCTTTTGCTGTGCATACAGGTGCTTATATGCAGCAATACCAGCCGCGCAGACAGACCATCATCCGTCGATTGCGAGCAGCGGGATAGGACTGCCGGAAAGAGAAACTGCCCCTTGCTCGGTTATGACATAGGTGTTTTCCGTGCCAACCATTCCAATGCCGGGCAATGCAATTTTCGGCTCAATAGCAAAGGTCATATTCTCGCAGATGGGCTGCCGAAATCCACGGGCGATGACAGGCGGTTCGTCCATATACAGCCCGATGGAATGCCCCAGAAATTTGCCGCCGCTCATGAAACCAGCTGCATATTGGGGATCTAACGCCTCCATCACAGCTGCATATACCTCCTCTAAGATCGCACCGGGTACCAAACGGGATGCAATTTCCGTTTCAAGCTGCTGACAATATGCATACGCAGTTGCAATGAGAGTGCGGTTGGGGTCTTGCGCCAAATCACCGAAATAAAAAACGATACTCTTATCCGTGTGGTAGCCATCCCTGCCGCATGCCACATCCAGATAGACAAGCTGTCCCTTTTGGAGCTTTCTGGCGTTGGAACCAATCGATTGCACTGCAATACAAGTACCGCCCGTGCCGCCAGGACCATCAAAAGCGGTGGTCAGCAGGCTGCTGGTGCCAAATGCACACAAGCCGATGACATCTTCTCCCAGTGGATTGCTGAAGCGGGAAATGCCATGGCCGCCTTGGGAAAGCATTTCTTGAAAAATTTGCGTGGCAAGTTCGGTTTCGCTGATGCCTTCCCGCAGCAGACGGGGTGCGACCTGCTCCAAAACCGCTTGGTGGATGCTGCCGGAGATACGCATGCAATCCAATTCATAAGCGCTTTTGACTGCACGCAAATTTTCCATAACAGGCGTAAGACTGCGTATTTCTTGGAAAGGAACATATTTCTTGAGCAGGTTCAGCCAGTCCAAAGTTGCTGTTTTGGTTTCCAGATACACTTGGTCTAGAAAATCTGTGTAGAATTCGGACAACGTGCGAAAGCTTTTCATGGGGCGAATGTCAGAGAAAAAGGACTCTGTTTTTGCACGCTCCAGGCTGCGCCGAACCCAGAAAATGGCGGTGTCTGGACGAATCACCAGAACACCATCCTGCATGGTGCCTGTCATATAATATAAATTGATTTTATGGTGGATGAATGCAATGGACCAGTTTTCGTCCTTTTCTGTCATGGCGTGGCGGAAGTTTGCCAGCCTTTCATCCAATTCTGCCTGTGGAATGCGGCGAAGTTCGTCTTTCATGCGGCGTGTTCTCCTTCTGTATGGATTAAAATAACGTTTACAGTATAGCACACGGCACAAATATAACACAATAGGAAAGACGGTTTTGCAATTGCAGCAGGGAACGTTGTCCATGGGATTGCGCAGAACAGTCACGTTCAATTGGCATGCACCAATCATTTTTCATAAAATTTGTTTTTTCGGCTAAATCCTCTTGACAGATTAAAAATAGGAATGTATACTAAAAACACATTCAGAAATGGAGGTGCTCCATGAGAATCACGCGCGAAGCTGACTATGCGATTCGTATGATGTACAGCTTGGCAGCTGCAAAAAGCAAGCTAAGTGCCCGTCAAATTTCGGAGCAGACCGATGTAACACCACGATTTGTATTGAAAATCCTGCGCAAATTGATTTTGGCAGATATGGTACAGTCCTTTAAAGGTGTCAACGGTGGCTATATCTTGAAAATGTCTGCTGCGGAAATTAGTTTGGGCGACATCATAGAAATCATCGATGGTCCGATTGCAATCAATTATTGCTTGAGCAACGAGTTTGATTGCGGACATCAAAATCAGGACCAATGCTGTTGCTTTCAGCACGTCTTTGCTTCGGTGAATGAGATTCTACGCAAGGAATTGCATTCTGTAATGTTAAGCCAGTTTATCTGAACATTATCTTTGAAAACATCATTTATTTTAAGGAGGCTATTCATTATGAAAAAGTTTGTTTGCACCGTTTGCGGTTATGTACACGAAGGGGACGCTGCTCCTGCAGAATGTCCGATTTGCCACGCTCCGGCTGAAAAGTTCAAGGAACAGGTTGAAAGCGAAGGCATGGCTTGGGCAGATGAGCACCGTGTAGGTATTGCACAGGGTGTTGATGAAGAAGTCATCAAGGGTCTGCGTGCAAACTTTGAAGGCGAATGCACAGAAGTTGGTATGTATCTGGCAATGAGCCGTCAAGCAATTCGTGAAGGATATCCGGAAGTCGGTGCATTCTATCATCAGGCTGCATTGGAAGAAGCAGACCACGCTTCCAGATTTGCAGAGCTGTTGGGCGAAGTTGTTACCTCTTCCACCAAGAAGAATCTTGAGATGCGTGTTGCAGCAGAAAACGGCGCATGCGCAGGCAAGAAGGAATTGGCAACTCTGGCAAAGAAGCTGAATCTGGATGCAATTCATGACACCGTACATGAAATGTGTAAGGACGAAGCACGTCATGGTCAGGGCTTCGAAGGTCTTTTGAAGAGATATTTCTAATTGCGCACATACATAAAAAAATGGGGTGACATGTATTTTGCATGTCACCCTTTTAAAAGAAGGTAGGAATTATGGCTTATACATGGACAACTTCTCTGGAAACAGGCAACACAACAATTGATACCCAGCACAAGCAGCTGATTCAGGCAATCAACGATTTGTTGGACGCTTGCTCCACTGGCAAGGGCAGAGATGCACTGCATAAAACGGCTACATTTTTATATGATTATACGTCCAAGCATTTTGCAGACGAAGAAAAGCTGCAATTGGCGAGCAAGTATCCGGACTATAAAAACCACAAAGCATATCATGAGCAGTTTAAAAAAGATGTGCATGATATTATGGCGGAGCTAGAAGCCAATGGACCAAACGTTGCTTTGGTCGGTAAGGTGAACCGAAGCATTGCGGGTTGGCTGATTAACCACATCAAAAAAGAAGATGTGAAGGTTGCGGCACATATTCGTTCTGTCGGCAAGTAAAGTTCGAAAAAAGACACTCTTCTGCAATGTAGCAAGAGTGTCTTTTTTTATGTTTTTTGATGGTGTTTGCAACAGAACTATGTTACAATGATAAGCATATGCGAAATGTGTCGGCACGACGGAAACAGCGCAGTGGGTACAAGCATAAATGGTATCGGCAGAGAGGGCAATTTGAGCATGCAGAAAGTGTTTCGGCTACAAAAGAGGGATGTTTTTCAATATACCGTTCTGATTTTTCTATTGTTAAGTACGGTTTTAATCGCTATCAACCTGTTTTTGCAGTACAAAATCAATGATGTGCAGAAAAAAGAATTGTTGAGCGGCGAACAAACCTTAATGGACATTGAAAATGTGGTGGTTTCCAATAAAATTGATAAAATATCCGGTGATTTGCTGTATCTGACAGATTGTTTTCGCCTGCATGACGAGGAAGATGGCGGCGATGAGATGATTGCAAAAGAATGGCTTGCATTTTCCAATCGGAAAAAAATCTATGACCAAATTCGCTATATTGATGCCGATGGGCAAGAAACCATACGAGTGAACGCAGGCGTCAATGGTGCTGTCCTTGTAGAACAAGAGCAACTACAGAATAAAAAAGACCGATATTACGTGCAAGAAACGATGAATTTGCGCAATAATCAAATTTATATCTCACCGTTGGATTTAAATATGGAGCAAGGTGTGATTGAATTGCCTGTCAAGCCCACTCTGCGCATTTCCATGCCGTATTATGATGCAAACAACCAATTGAAAGGTATGATTATTCTCAATTACTTAGCGGATGATATGCTCAAGCAGGTTGAGAAAGTCGCATCGTCCAGCAATGGAGAAATTTTTCTGCTGAACGCCGATGGATATTGGCTGTATGACAGCGCCGATGAGGACAAGGCATTTGCATTCATGTATGCGGATAAAGCCGAGCAGAGTTTTGCCAACCAATACCCCTTGGAGTGGGAGAAAATACAAAAAGATACAAACGGATATGCGATAGATGAAACCGGTGCGTTTCTGTATTCCAACATTACCCCCTGCACCGTATCGGATGCGATGGAGTGCTCGATTGTTTTTCCTGCGGGAAATTGGACACTGGTGTCTTATATGCCCCATGATTCTTCAAATGGACTTTTGTTTACGCAAAGCATCGGAGAAATGCTGTTAAAATTGATAAAAGACAATTATTTGCTGCATTTGTTTGTGTTGGTACTTTCGTTTACCATTTCTGTGTTATACGTGATAGACAAGCAAAGAAGGCGAGAGATTCAATATTTTTCGGAATATGATGTCATGACTGGGGTGTATAACAGGCGGGCAGGCTTTGATAAATTGAATCAGCTTTACGCAGCCATCCCTCGAAAAACCTGTGCCTTTACCATTTGCTTCATTGACATCAACGGGCTGAAAGAAGTGAATGATGTATTGGGGCATGACGCCGGAGATGAACTGATTGTCAGCGCAGTGAAAGTGATTCGACAAAACATTCGGAAGATGGATTTTATTGCACGGCTCGGCGGAGATGAATTTTTGATTGTGTTTCAGAATCTCACAGAGCAGGAAACAGAAGCGATTTGGGAGAAAATCATACAGGAGTATACACGCATCAATGAAACGGAAAACAGACCTTATCTTATCAGCGTCAGCCATGGGGTGGAAGCGTTTCAATGCCATTCCCATGCATATATTGATGAAATGATTAACCATGCGGATGAAAAAATGTATCATGAAAAGCGAAAAATCAAAGAACGTTTCACGGTGTTACGAACTTCTGAAATGGAAGAATGAATCGTAGCAGGCAACACAAAGGACGATACCTTATGATGGGGTATCGTCCTTTGTCTGCGGTGTCAATCGGCAGATTGCTCTATATCTTCCAGAATGGCATCCAAAAGACTCATTTTTTCCAAGGGCATCTGCAAAAAATGCTGGTGCAGTGCCAAAACCAATGCGTTGGAAGCGGTTAAAAATCGTTCCACCGCATCTGCTTGCTGCGCCAAATCCGCCTGCTGTTCCATCATAGGCATCCGAATCTGGTGTGAAAATGCACGCAGTTCCAGCACAGAGAGGTCAAATAATCGCTTAACTACCAATAAAATGCTGTCAATGGAAATACCCATTTCCATCTGCTCTCGAATCATGTTTCCAAGCCGAATGGCAGAGCCGTCATAATATTGCTTTTCGGCATTGACCAGATAGATGAGATTGAGGTCAATCAGCTGCTGCAAAATCTCTTGGCTCAGACCGGTTGCATCCTGAATGGTGTCTAATGAAACCGACTGGCGTTCTTCTGCATGGTCCGCCACGTTTTTGTAAAGCAGAGCACGAAAATGGGTGCGCTGCACACTGTCTTCTCTGTTATATAGGCAATTTAGGCTGTGCCGTATATGCTTCAGTGAGAAATGATAGCTCTTGAGCTGTTTGATAATTTTCAAGCGGCGCACAAAATCCGCATCGTAATATGCCATATTCTTTGCAGATTTCTGCGGGGCAGGCAACAGCCCCTCACGGATATAATAATTGATGGTTGCCCGAGAAAAGCCTGTCATCTTTGTCAGTTCTCGCATGGGAACCAAAGAGTCATCCTTTTTCGCCATCCGTTTCGCCTCTTTTCGTTCAATATGATAGGAAACAATCATTTTCCATTTCATCATAGCACAATTCACGCCGTAAAACAATATCTTGACAAATGCGCAAGATATGCGTATGCTATAAAAGACACTGGATTGATAAGTAGAACTTAACACTTTTACAGCTGGGCTGTGGAGGTTACTGCCAGATGGCAGGGGGAGAGATGGGAGAAAGGGTGCAAATGGAGAAAGAAGCAAAAAACAGTGCGCCGAACCCCGAAAATGGGCTGTATAAATGGCTTGCGTTATGCGTTGTCATCATCGGCACATTTATGGCGGTGCTTGACAGCAGCATTGTGAATATTGCGCTGCCAAAGATGATGAGTGTCTTTCAGGTTTCAACGGATGATGCAAAATGGATTCTCATTGCCTATACGCTCACATTAGGTGCAATCATTCCGCTGACGGGATATTTGGGAGATGTTTTTGGCACAAAGAATATTTATATCTTTGCTTTGATAACGTTTACCATTGGCTCATTCCTCTGCGGACTTTCGTGGAGCAACAGTGCCATGGTTTTTTTCCGCATTATTCAGGCGTTGGGCGGCGGCATGATTATGCCGGTGGGCATGTCGATAGTGTTTCAGATTATGCCGTTAGAGCAGCGTGGCAAAGCCATGGGGTTTTGGGGCATCGCAGCATTGGCGGCGCCTGCTATCGGTCCCACCTTGGGCGGCTATATCATTGAAAAAATGGATTGGCGGCTGATTTTTTATATCAATGTACCGATTGGCGTGATGGGTGTGTTTCTCGCCGGCATGCTGTTGCAAAACCCAGAGCGCCAGCGGGGGAAGAAGCTGGATATCATAGGGTTTCTGACGGCTACCATTGGTTTGGTCAGCATTCTTTATGTGCTGGGCGAAGGCTCCAATATTGATTGGAACAAGCTGGAGTATCCGATACTCACGGTCATCGGTGTTTTTTGCATGTTGCTTTTTGTGGTCAATGAGCTGACCTATCCCGGAGAACCGCTCCTCAATCTGCGCACATTTCTCATTCGGGATTTCACCGTATGCCAATTGATTTCGTGCGGCACGACCTTTGCGCTCATGGGTGGCACATATGTCATTCCGCTGTTTCTGCAAAATATTCGTGGCTATACGGCAATGGAAACCGGCATTATCATGTTTCCCGCCGCCTTGATGACAGGGTTTGTCATGCCGATTGCCGGAAATCTTTATGATAAGCTTGGTGCGAAGAAGGTGCTCCTGCCAGGGCTTTTGCTGCTGGGACTGGCATCCTATAAGCTGGCATTTATCAACATGGATTTTGACAAACACACGATTACCTTGTGGCTGATGATTCGGGGCATTGGACTGGGATTTTCCTCCCAAGTCGTAAGTGCCGAAGGGATGCGTAAAATTCCAATGCGACAGGTCAGCATGGCATCTGCCTTGACCAATACCGTGCGGCAGGTGATGAGTTCTATGAGTGTGGCGCTGATGTCCAGCATGATTACAGCTCATCAAACGATAGCGTATGCACGATTATCAGAAGACATTTCTCCGTTTAACCCCACGGCATATGGTCTGTATCAGAAATTGACGGGGCTGTACACGATGAATGGATATGTCCAAGCGGATGCGCAAGGTGCGGCAAGATATGCCCTGTACGGTATGGTATATAGGCAAGCCTATGTGGAAGCGATGGATTATGCGCTGGGATTCACCTTGCTTGCAATTGTCGCAGTCGCTGCGTTGGTTTTTCTCCTCAGCAATCGTGAGAAAAAGACGACGCAGGAATCTGCCCCACCTGCAGAGATTGCAGAATCATCGGTTGGATGATTTCTGAAGCGATAACGATATTTTTAAAATGATAGAGAGGCGGCTAAAGCAAATTATGAAGCGAATCATCCCTTTGATAGCAATGACACTCCTGTGTCTCAACGGCTGTGGAGCGGCAAACGAAGCAGCATCAGCAGATGCGACCGCAGCAACGGAAACCACAGCAGCCGAAACCATGGCAACCCCCATCTATGTGATGGGCGGCAGAGTGAATTCGGAAAATCAAGCAGATGTTACAACCAAAATTTCTGGGAAAGTGGCGCAAATTCTGGTCGATGTTGGTGCAGAAGTAGAACAAGGACAAACCCTGCTGATACTGGACACTGCTGATTTGCAGGCACAAGTCAATCAAGCGCAGGCGGCGGTATCTGTTGCACAGGCAAACCTGAACAGCGTCACGGCGGCTGCCCGCCCCGAGCAAATTGACCAAGCGCAGGCAGCAGTAGACAGTGCCCAGCAAAGCTACAACACAGCAAAGACAAACCTAGACCGTGTGCAGCAATTATACGATGCGGACGCAACCTCGCTGCAAGCCTTGGAGAGTGCACAGACACAGTTGACCGCCGCTGAAGCGCAATATAAATCGGCACAGGACCAATTGACCTTGCTGCAAAAAGGCGCAACCGAACAGGCAGTCGCTGTCGTTGAGCAGCAGGTTAAGCAATCACAGGCGGCATTGGCAACCGCACAAACACAGCTGAAAAATGGTACCATTACAGCACCGTTGTCAGGTGTTGTCACGGCAAAAAAAGTGGATGTGGGGGAATTGGCAAGCCCGGGAACCACATTGTTATCTATTGTAAACAATGATAGCATCTGTGTGGATGCCTTTTTGCCGGCAGACCTTTCCGCAAACGTGCAGGTTGGCGATGCGGTGATTGTGAAAATCGCAGAAATTCCGGACGCAACCTTCACAGGGCAGGTCACCGTGATCAATGCAGAAATCAATGCGCAGAATCAAGATGTACAAGTCAAAGTCAGCGTACCAAATGAGAGCGGCGCTCTGAAAAATGGTATGTTCGCAGAAATCGCTTTGGAGCAGTAAAGGGGGAGTCTTTCATGAATGCAAAGCGCAAAGGACTCATGCTACTTATTTTGGGGCTGATGCTTGCAGCATTGGCAAGTGTGATTGGATACTATTGGTATCACAATACCTATTATGTGGAAACTGAGGACGCAAAAATCACAGGAGATTTGGTCAATGTCAGCCCGCAGACTACGGGAAAGCTGCTGGAGTTTGCCGTTGAAGAAGGGGACACCTTGGTCAAGGGGCAGATTTTGGGACGTCAGCAGGTTTCGGAGCTTTCGGATGCGAACATTGAACAATCGCTGATTCGTGCGCCAATCAATGGCGTGGTTATCAAAAAATCAGGGATGGTTGGACAGATTGCAACCACAGGCTCGACCCTTGCCGTCATGGTGGATTTTGATGCGCTCTATATTACGGCGAACATTGAAGAAACAAAGCTGGGACGTGTCCAAATTGGGCAAACGGTGGACATTACGGTGGACCAATTCACAGGCAAGCATTTCACAGGAACGGTCAAGTCGGTCGGGCTGGCATCTAATGCCACCTTTTCGTTGCTGCCATCTTCCAGCGGCAGTACGTTCACCAAGGTGGTGCAAAAAATTCCCGTCAAAATCCAAATGGAGAATTCGCAAGACGTGCAGCTGCTGCCCGGCACCAATGCCGTGGTCAAAATTCACGTGAAATAAGCACACGCTGGTGAAAAAGATAACGTTGCAATCCGTTATAATGTTATCAGATGCACATTTATTCTGTTTTTATCAAAATGTTTTGGGAACTTTATTGACTTTACGTTGGATAAAGCATATAATAAACATACACCAAAAAAGGTGAACACATTTTAAAGAGGTATTTCATGTACAACGACAAAACAATTGTATGCAAGGACTGTGGAGCAGAGTTTGTTTTCTCTGCGAGCGAGCAAGAATTTTTTGCGGAAAAGGGCTTTACCAATGAACCTCAGCGTTGCAAGAGTTGTCGCGCTGCGAAAAAAGGACTTTCACGCAACAATTCTACTGAAAGAAAAATGTTTGATGCTGTATGTTCTGAGTGCGGTAAGCCTTGCAAAGTTCCGTTTGAACCTCGCAATGGTCGTCCAGTGTATTGCAGCGACTGTTTTAGAAGATAAGTAGCCGATAGATACAGGCACATCTCTCGTTTGGGGGATGTGCCTTTCCTTTTGTGCAGATTTTTTTCCGGAGAATACAGCTGTAAATACCGCCATCAAATTTTGCAAGAATCTATACCAAAGCAGAAAAAAGTGGTAAAATAAAAACATTGATGAAATGGTATGATGAGAGGATATCTGACATGAGGAGGAACGAATGAAAAACTCGCAAATGGACCGGTATTTCACACCAAAAGCAATTTTGCGAATTCTTTTTCCGGAAATACAGGTGTTGGACCATATCCAAGAGGTTGGAATGGTGGATAAAAACTATTTTGCTCGAATTTTTTCACAAGTTACGTCTGCAATTGCTTGGAAAATGCTCAAAAGCGGGCAGCAGGCAAGTCAAATGCAGCGGGGCAGTGCGATGTCCCATGGCGAAGCAGTTGCGAAATCCGCACCATACAGCGGCGGGAGTACAGCATATGGCGCATCAAAAGCAGCGGCTCATGTGTCTACCGAACGGAGGAGTGGGAAACAAAAGCTAACGGAAAACGAACAATTGGATGCAGTGTTTCAAACGGTGCAGGCGGAGATGCACCAATATCTGTTGGAGCAGGACGCACTGATTGCGGGACTTTGTGTCGCTTTCAAGCGTCCGTTGGTGGACCCTGGGAAAAAGAGCTTTCGTAATTTGTTTTTTGTGGGGGGCGGCAAAGGAACGGGACGGCATCTGGCGATAGAGGTCATCACACGGCTGCTGCGAGAGCATGGCATTTTGCAGCGGGGTACAGTGCACCGCATGAATCTGGCACGCTATGCAACGCAGCGAGATGTGGAACGGCTGTTCATTCCGGACATTTATCAGGCACTCTATGGGGCAGAGCCGGTCGTGATTTTTGAGAATATCGAAAAATGCCATACGGACGCACTGCAAAAGTTAACAAATCTTGCGGAACATGGTGTGATGAAGCTGGATAAGCGATTTATGGAGCAGCTAGGAAAAATGGCGGAAGTGACCGGTTCACTGGTGATTTCTGCCACAGATGCACTGCAGGCGAACGAGAAATACTTAATCTTTCTTTCCAATATGCCTGCGGAAAGCCTGCAAAAGCAGATTCCAAGACCGATGCTGCAAGCGGTTTCTGATATGTTGGAAAGTGCGCCGCTGTCAGAGGAATCGATGTTGAAAATTTCCAAGATGTACTTAGAAGATTTTGTAAAGCAGATGCAGGCGCATCTCAATTTGGACTTGCAAATGGATGCAGAGGTGGTCAAGCAAGTCTTGCGCTTTGCAAAGCCAAGCGACGGTACCTATGGGTTGCAGGCAGTCATAGCACGGTATTTGCATGACCCTATCATGGAATTATCGCTGAAAAACACGCTCAAGCGTGGCGAACACTACGCGGTGCAGGTGATGGAAAATGCGTTTGTTTTGCAAAATGAGGTACAGCAATTTGACTTGAGCGTTGTGTTGCCCACAAAAGATGTAGAGTCCTTGGAGCAGTTGAACCAAGAATTGGAGCGTATCATTGGTTTGGATGCGGTGAAGCAGTTTATCCGAGATTTGGAAAACAATCTGCGCTTCCAAAAAGCACGCAGTGCCGCAGGCGGAAAAGCATCGAAAATGTCGCTGCATATGGTGTTTGCGGGCAATCCGGGCACGGGAAAAACCACGATGGCACGGTTGGTTGCCCGCTATCTCAAAGCCTTTGGGTATCTTTCCTCGGGTCATTTGGTGGAAACCACTCGTGCGGATTTGGTGAGCCAATACATCGGCGAAACAGCACAAAAAACCATGCAAAAGATTCGAGCGGCTTTGGGCGGCGTGCTGTTCATTGATGAAGCTTATGCCTTGGTGCGGGACACGGACGATTTGTTTGGCGTGGAGGCAGTCGACACCTTGGTAAAAGCGATGGAAGACAACCGTGACAATTTGGTGGTGATTTTGGCAGGCTACACCAAAGAGATGGAAGATTTCATGAAAACCAATCTCGGTCTGCAATCCCGTTTCAACTACCATATCGCCTTTCAGGACTATACCGCACCGCAACTGCTAGAAATTTTGCACCAGCATGCACAGGCAGAAGGCTACCAAATCGACACATCCTGCGAAGCACCCTTGTTGGAACTGTTTGAAAAGTCGCAAATCCCTGGCAAAAATGACAGTGGAAATGGCAGATTGGCACGCAATGTGTTAGAAAAGGCACAGCTGCAGTGTGCTGACCGCTTGAAGCAGGAAAATCTATCGGAATTGCAGGCAGAACATTTGAATACTTTGCAGCCGCAGGATTTTGGGCTGGGTGAAAAACTACCGCTGGATTTGAACCAACGATTGTCCAAGGTGATTGGACTGGACGAGGTCAAAGGCTTTATTCAAGTGTTGCAAAAGCAGTTGATAGCAGATGCCAAGCGCAAGCATGCAGGGCTGAAAGTGGATGATAGCCAGACGCTGAATATGATTTTCACAGGCAATCCAGGTACAGGCAAGACCACCATGGCACGACTGATTGCCGAGCTGATGCGGGAAATGGGCGTTTTAAAGTCTGGACAGTTCATAGAAAGCAGCAAAAGTGATTTTGTCAGTGAATATGTGGGAAAAACCGCACAAAAGACCGAAGCGTTGTTTCAAAAGGCGTTGGGCGGTGTGTTGTTTATCGATGAGGCCTACGCATTGGCAGACAGCGGCGGACAAGAAGCGATTGATACGTTGGTGAAGCTGATAGAAGACCATCGCAAGGATACTGTGGTGATTTTAGCCGGATATGAGCAGGAGATGCAGCGATTTTTGAGCACCAATTCCGGTTTGGCATCCCGTTTTCCGCTTAAAACACACTTTGCAGACTATTCTTTGGAGAATTTGATGCAAATTGCACAGAGTATGTTGCAGGAAAAAGGATATGTACTGCAGGAAGACGGCGAAGAGGCCCTTCGTGCAGAGCTGTCAAAACGCCGCTCTGCGGGTGGAAACGGCAGATTGGTGCGCAATGTCATTGAAGAATCGATTCGCCGCCAGAGCATCCGCATTGCCGATGCCGATACCAGTGTGCCGCAGGATTTGATTACGCTGACGCAGGAGGACATACAGCCGCAGCGTATCCATGCTATGCCGTATGATTTGGAAAGCGAATTGCAGGCGGTGGTAGGCTTGCAGGAAGTGAAGGATTTTTTGCGCAGCTTGCAGGCACAAATCATCATGCAGCAAAAGCGGAAAGCACTGGGGCTGCCTTCCGATGCAGCGCAGTCCCTGCACATGATTTTCAAGGGCAATCCTGGCACGGGCAAAACCACGATGGCACGCATTGTAGGGCATGTTTTGTGTGCTTTGGGGGTGCTGCGTGAAGATAAATTGGTGGAAACAGACCGTGCGGGACTGGTTGCAGGCTATGTTGGTCAAACGGCAATCAAAACCAAAGAGGTCATTCAGAGTGCCTATAACGGGGTGCTGTTTATTGACGAAGCATATGCACTTGCCAAGGGCAATGAATCCGATTTTGGAAGCGAAGCCATTGATGCCTTGGTCAAAGAGATGGATGACCACCGTGACCAGCTGGTGGTGATTTTGGCCGGATATGACGAGGATATGGATGCGTTCCTGCAAATGAATCCGGGGCTTAAGTCAAGATTCCCCAATATCATTCATTTTGCGGACTATTCTGCACAGGAATTGCTGCAAATTGCAAAGCATCAATTGGCGGCAGCGGGGTATGGTTTGGATGCCGCAGCGGAACAGGCATTGCAGCAGCGCTTTATTGCAGCAAGCCGCTCCGAATCCTTTGGAAACGGCAGGTATGTTCGCAATGTGCTGGAAGCCGCCAAGCGCAATCTGGATGCACGGCTGCTGCATGAACCGGATTTGACCCGTGAGCAATTGACGACCATCCGATTGGAAGACCTTGGTGCAAGGGGGGAGGAAAACGGATGAAAACGCTTTGGAAGATTTGGGGTGTGATTGTGGTCATCGCAATGGTGCCGCTGACCCTGCTTTTGGCGGTTTTATTGCCGATTATCAATTTATCGAATGCGTTTGAGATTATCCGAAATGGTGTTGGCATGGTAGATGCCGAAATGATTTCTGTCACGTGGGCATTGTGCCTTTCGGTATATATTACGATGCGCTTCCGCAACACGCAATGGGTATATTTTGCGTTTCCCAGTCTGTTTGAACAGCTGAAGCTGCTGTTGATTGCATGTTTTTTCACTTCAGTGGGGACAGAGCTTTTAAACCAAGCATTTCGGGAGATTGACAGCACAAAAAGGCTGCTCGGTGTGACGCTGTTTATTACTAGCTTGGTCATTTGGCGTGTGGTTCTTTCATTGTATTACACCAAACGCCCGATTGTACCGTTCTTGGAGAAAAAACAAGAAAAACTGCGAAATATTGCAGATTTGAGTGAACAATAGGAGGCGCATGATGAAAAATACAAAGGGTAATACGGAACCCTCGGCACAGCAAACGTTTGCAGAGGGGACTGCGCCGCAGGCATTTGATGCGCAGGATACGGTGCTGCTGCGCAACTTCTCGAAAGAAGAAACAAAGGAGGCATTAACCGCTTCCCAGAAGAAATTCAGAACATTTTTAGGCGGAGCGGTATTGTTGGTATTTGTGGCGTATCTGGTCTTTAGTCCAAGCAGTTCGTTAGCGATTGATTCTGTGCAGGCAGGTGCGGTACAGAACATTCAGCCCGGTGCAACTTTGGATGCGGGCAGTGCCATTGTGTCAGCATCCGATTACACTGTGACAGTGCAGGAGGGCGGCGATGTGCAGCTATCCGTTTGGGATTACCTTGGAAGCAATGGCGGCTATGTGCAAATTTATGTGGATGGAAGACCGCTGACCAATGCCTTTATGGTGAGCAATCATGTGGTCAAAGTGTCTGTTCCTGCCAAAGGGTTGATTCAAGTGCGGGGGATTTCTCCGGGAAGCAACGGCATGATTCAGTATGCGGTGTTTTTCAACAAAACGGGAGAAACTTATTTTAACACCGTGCCGCTAAATGGGGAAAATGTGTATACGGTGAAAACAGCGGTTTGATATGTGGGCGGGATGCCAAAACAAAGAGGTCACAGCACATGGCTGTAACCTCTTTGTTTTGGCTTTTCTGTAGCGATGACGTCAAAGAATGACACCATCACGGAAAATCGAAATTTCTTTATATTGGTTGCGTTCGTTACAGGTTTGGATGCGGCCGGAAGCAACCTCTAATACAAATTGGAAGAAATCCGCAGACATCTCTTTCCAAGAGCTGCCGTCAAGCACTTGGCCGGCATTATAGTCTATCCAGTGGGGTTTTCGTGCGGCAAGCGCACTGTTGGAAGAAATTTTGATGGTTGGCACAGGTGCGCCAAACGGATTGCCGCGACCGGTTGTGAAACAAATCAAGGTTGCATCCGAGCAGACCAAATTGGTGCAGGATACTTGGTCGTTTCCAGAACCCGTCAGCAAATGCAGTCCCTTTTTCTGCAGGGCATCGCCATAACCCAGTACCCCGACAACAGGGGCGGAACCGCCTTTTTGCACACAGCCAAGGGATTTTTCCTCCAGCGTAGAAATACCGCCCGCCTTGTTACCGGGAGAAGGATTTTCATAAATGGTCTGGTGATACCGTGTGAAATAATCCTTATAATTGTCAATCAAGTCGACGGTTTGTGCAAAGGTTTCGGCATCTGCACAGCGTTCCATCAGCAGCGTTTCCGCACCAAACATTTCGGGCACTTCGGTTAAGATGGCAGAACCGCCGTCTGCAACGAGCCTATCACATAGTTTGCCGCAAAGAGGATTCGCCGTCAGACCGGAAAAGGCATCCGAACCACCGCACTTGAACCCTACCACCAATTTGCTGGCAGGCAAGGTCTGGCGTTCCATCCCGCCGACAGCATCACACAGGGACTGCAGCAATGCCATGCCTGCGGCATATTCATCCTCCGTATCCTGTGTGACGAGAAATTTCACACGATTCTCATCAATTTCGCCTAGATAGGGGCGGAACACATCGAGGTTGTTGTTTTCACAGCCCAAGGAAAGGACAAGCACCCCGCCAGCATTGGGGTTGCGAATGAGTCCGGCAAGCAGTTTCATGGTGGTTTCTTGGTCTGTACCAAGCTGAGAACAGCCCATATTATGCGGATAGGCACGAATATCATCGAATTGATTGCCAAATTGTGCTTTGGCAAGTTCCGCAAGGCGGGTTGCTGTCATATTGACGCAGCCAACTGTTGGCACAATCCACAGTTCATTGCGCACGCCTGCACGTCCGTCTGGGCGCAAATAGCCTTCAAAGGTTGCGGTTTCCGCCATCGATTGAAAGCGTTCGATGCCCTCCAAGTGCGGATGATAGGCATATTGCAGGTGACCAGACAGGTTTGTTTTCAAATTATGCGTGTGGATATGACTGCCACAGAGAATGTCCTGCGTGGCATGCCCAATGGGATTGCCATACTTGATTACATTTTCGTTGGCTGCAATTGTACGCATGGCAACTTTGTGCCCAAAGGGGATGTCATCTTGCAGCGTGATGGTCTGCCCACCGACCAAATAGGTATCCCCTTTGTGTAAATCGGCGAGCGCAACAGTAGCATCGTCCGTGTCATGCACGAGAATTAGTCCTGGCTGCATGCGGTGTCCTCCTCTACCAATGCAGTAATGACTTCACGCATGGATTTTTGCTGCATGGCAGACAAATATCCGGCAACGGCATCGGTCAAACCAGCGACTTCATTGAGATTTTTACCATCCCAGAATGCGGTATGTCCAAGCACTGCCTGCGCAATTTCAATATCACTAGGCAGTGTCCAGACCTGCGCAAAGAACGAAAGCACCTCTGCATCGTCCTTGATTGCATACGCAGTGCCATCGGCACGGTGCCCCATATAGGTATCATTTTCAAAAGCACCCTGATAGAATTTAATAAATGCAGCGAGGGAAGCGGCTAGCGCCTGTGGAAGCGTACCGACTACATCAACATATCCCAGCAGACTGGGCAAACAGCGTGCGCACCATTTGGAGCAGGAGTTGAGCGAAATATCCAGAAGCCGATGCTTGATATAGGGGTTGCGGAAACGGTCCTTTACATCCGATGCGAACTGCAAAAGGTCAGCGCGCGGCAAATCCAAGGTGGGGATCACTTCCTCATATAGTACTTTGTCCAGATATTTTTCAAAAACAGTGTCATTCATCATGTCCAGCACAACTTCATGCCCTGCCAGATAAGCTGCCAAAACACTGGAAGTATGTCCGCCGTTTAAAATACGCACCTTGCGCTTTTTATAGGGCTTCACATCCTCAGTCCAGATGACATGTGCATCGGTTTTGTGAATGGGAAGAATTTCTGCCCATTCTTGTTTGCCTTCAATAACCCAAAGGTTGAAGAGTTCACTGGTGACAATGCAGTCATCTCGATAGCCATTTTTTTGCTCAAAATAGTCGATTTGGTCACGTGGATAGCCAGTTACAATGCGGTCCACCAAGGTGGAGCAAAAATAGTTATGCGTGTCTACCCATGTGATAAATGCTGTGTCCAAGCACCATTCCTGTGCATATTGCAGGACGATTCGTTTCAAATTGGCACCATTGTTGTCAATCAGTTCAACCGGAAGAAACAGCAGACCCTTATCGGCAGCGCCTGCAAAGTGTTGATAGCGTGCATGCAAAAACGCACAAACCTTTGCCGGATAAGAATGCGGTGGGGCATCGGTGAGGCTGTCGCCTGCGTGGTAGGAGATGCCAGCTTCCGTGGTGTT
The DNA here is from genome assembly GCA_963663775.1 of Intestinibacillus sp. Taxonomy (GTDB): domain Bacteria; phylum Bacillota; class Clostridia; order Oscillospirales; family Butyricicoccaceae. The sequence continues at coordinate 1,920,194 of OY760624.1, forward strand.
GGAAATCACCACTTCAAGGTCGGGCGAGCACGCCATGTCCAAAAGCGCTTGATAGTCTTGATAGGGGTTGATACAGCGGGAAACCGAGGTGATTTGCTGGATTTTTTCCACCGCTTCTCCGTTTTCAATGCCACGCATCGCTAAGGTATACATGCCGTTTTGGGCATTGATTTTTTCAGAAAGCCCTTGTGCAATTGGCTGACAAAGAACAATGCGACCCTCATACAACCCTTGGGCATTGGCTTTGTCAATCATCCAGTCGGCGAATGCCCGCAAAAAATTCCCTTCGCCAAACTGTAAAATTTTCTCCGGCGCATGGTTTGTTTTCGTATGTATGACTTCATGAATCTGTTTCATAGATAGGTATCCTCCTCAAAACTGCAGCGTTGTACGCCTTTAGTATAATTCATGTATACAACGTTGTATACAACTATTTCAAGAAATCAAAGGTTTTCTGCATTTTACATAGACAGGCGTTCTTGAATTTGTGCAGTTTTTAAAGTCGATGCCGGAATGCCTCTGGTGAAAACAGAGAGAATTCACCGAAAATATATAAAATACCGCCCAATTTTGGGCGGTATTTTATATATTTTCGGTTGTATTCAGCAGCAGGTCAAATGTGGAATTTTTAGAAGCAATCAAATGCTTGTGCATGGCGTTGGCAGCTGCCTCCCAGTCCTTTTTTAAACAACATTTCACAATTTCCAGATGCTCTGCCATAGTTTCCTGCAGTCGTACACGGCTGAATTGACCTGTCATGACACGAAAACGAAGGTTTTGCGTTTGAATCATCTGATAGGTTTGTAGCAAAAAACGATTGGGGATGGCAGACACAATAACGTTGTGAAAATCATCATCCATTGCAAAAAAATCGGTATCGGTGTAGTTTTCCGGTGGAATCATCAATTCGTTGTAAAAGTGCATGATTTTCTCATCAGAAAGCGTATATCCATAGTTTTTCAATGCATGCGGTTCAAATAAAAGACGGACTTCAAAAATCATGTTGATATCAGAAATGGACAGTCCAGATACCATAATGCCTTTTTTGGGCAGGATACGAATTAAACCCTCCTGCTCCAGACGGCTCAGTGCATCACGAATGGGGGTGCGACTTGCGCCGATTTCCTCCCGCAGCACCTCTTCGTTGAGCAGTGTATTGGGTGCGTATGCACAAGAGATGATTTTTTCCTTGATAATCGTATAAGCCTGCAGCTTCAGGCTTTCTTTTGCCATAAGTTACCTCCCATATAGCATATTTCTTACATCAAGTATACTATACGCAGTGGTTTTTGCAAAGTAAAAAATATAGAACACACACGATATGTGCAATACAAATAAAAAACATCGGATTTGATTGGGTGCAATTAACGAAAAAATGCAAAGTGCAGCATAATTTATTGACAGAAGAATCATAGCATAGTATCCTTTGATGTATACAACAGAGAAAAACAAAACAGAGGAGGGATATCATGAAAGCTATTCGCATCCAAGAGCCGGGGAAAATAGCACTTGTGGAACTGGAAAAGCCGGTGCCCAAAGCGGGCGAAGCACTGCTGAAGCTGCTGTATGGCGGTATTTGCGGAAGTGACTTAGGCTCTTATCGTGGAGCAAATGCATATGTTTCGTATCCACGTGTGCCGGGGCATGAGTTTTCAGCTGAAATTGTAGAAGTGGGCGAAAATGACGCAGGACTTGCGCCGGGGATGATTGTCACCTGCAATCCCTATTTCAATTGCGGGCATTGCTATTCCTGCAAACGAGGACTGGTGAATGCGTGCACCGACAACCAGACGATGGGCGTACAGCGGGAAGGCGCATTTGCAGAGTACATCACCATGCCAATCGAGCGCATCTATGATGGAAAAGGCATTTCGCCGAAGGCTTTGGCGTTGATTGAGCCATTTTGCATCAGCTATCATGGGGTTTCACGTGCCAATATCCAAGAAGGGGAAAAGGTTTTAGTAGTGGGTGCGGGCACCATTGGCGTGCTGGCAGCGGTTGCGGCAAAGTCCAAAGGGGCAGAAGTGACCCTTTGCGATGTGGCGCCCGAAAAACTCGACTACGCATTTCAAACCTTTGCACTGGACCACAAGCTGCTCAATACGTCACCGGAGGCATTTGCAGCGGGGGTTGCAGACTTGACCGATGGAAATGGATTTGATGTGACCATTGAAGCGGTTGGCTTGCCCCAAACCTTCCAAAACTGCATTGATGCGGCTTGTTTTGGCGGAAGAGTGGTGCTGATAGGGGTTTCCAAACGCAATATTGACGACTTTTTCTTTACCATCATCCAGAAAAAAGAACTGAATATTTATGGTTCACGCAATGCGATGAAAAGCGATTTTATGGAACTCATTGATTTGGTGAAGGACAGCGGAGTGGATTTGGAAAAAATCATTACCAACGCTTACTCGTGGACAGAGGCGGAACAAGCGTTTTCTGATTTTGCGGCAAATGCAGGCAGTATGTTGAAGGTTCTTTTGGATTTTACAAACGAATAATGCTAAAATTGGAATGTGTGAAAGGGGAAAACACTATGAAGAAGAGAAGATTTGCAGCACTCGCCTTGGCAAGCATGATGGCACTGAGCCTGCTGACAGGCTGCGGCAGCACCGCAGCGACAGACAACAGTGCAGCGGCAGCAGATACCACCTCGGCAGATGCCACCGTGATTCGTGTGGGATTTGAAAACTCTCTCAGCGAGCCATTTGGACAGGGGTTGGAAAAGTGGAAAGCGTTGGTGGATGAGAAATCCAACGGAACACTCGAGCTCGAGCTGTATCCTGATTCACAGCTGGGCTCTAAAAGCGAGTTGATTGACTCCATGCTGCTGAGCGAACCGGTTGTCACCTTGGCGGATGGTGCATTTTATGCCGATTATGGCGTGCCGGATTTCGGCATCGTCTTTGGACCGTTCCTGTTTGACAGCTGGGATGACTGCTGGAAGCTGGTGAACTCCGATTGGTATCAGGAGCAGTCTGACAAATTGGAGCAAAAAGGACTGAAGCTGATTGCTTCTAACTGGATTTATGGCGAGCGACATACCTTAACCACCACACAGGTCAACACCGTGGATGATTTAAAGGGTCTGAAAATCCGTGTGCCGGGCAACAAGATTCAGTCGGTTGGGTTTGATGTGTTGGGTGCCACCTCTACCGGCATGGATTTGGGCGATGTCTATCAAGCGCTGCAATCCAAGACCATTGACGGCGCAGAAAATCCGCTTGCAACGCTATATGGACGCAAGCTGCATGAGGTTGCAAAATATTTGATTTTGGACGGACACGTCAAGAACTTCACCACGCTTGTGTGCTCTGCGGATATGTTCAATTCCTTGACAGAAGAGCAGCAGCAGATTTTGACCGATACCTGTAAGGAAGCAGGCGAATATAACAACGACCTGCAGCAGAAATCTGAACAGGAATATCTGGATAAGATGGTTGCGGAAGGCGTAACCGTTGTTGACCCATCTGCGGAAGTCTTGCAGGGCTTTAAGGACAAAGCACAGGACTTTTACACCAGAGGTGCGGAGTTCGGTTGGTCAGATGGCTTGTATGAAACCGTTGAAGCGGCTATGGGCAAATAAAACCGTTCTGGTTTGAAAGGGTGTTACTGTGAAGAAAGAAGATAAGGGAAAAGAAAGATGGGCGCTGTGCAATCTAGACATTGCCGTGGCCTCTGTCGCACTGCTTATCTTAGTGGTACTGACGATTTACGGTGTCATTATGCGATATTTGATAGCGCATCCGCTGACATGGCTGGAAGAAGTGCAGCTGGCATGCATGGTTTGGATTGTCTTTGCCGCAGGTGGTGCGGCATTCCGAACCGGCAGCCATGTTGCCATTGAGATGGTGGTGGAGATGCTCCCCAAAAAGCTGCAAAAAGTGGTGGAAGTGCTCGTTTCTATCATTGTGGTGTTGGTATTGGCGTATCTGTTTTACCAAAGCATCGGATTTATCGGCATGTTTTTGAAGAGCGGACGTGCCACGAGCATGCTTGGGATTCCGTATGCATGGATTTACGGCATTGCACCGGTGTCTTACATTTTGATGATTATCAGCTATTTTTATGCACTGCTGGCAAATGTAAAGTCTGAGGCAAAGGAGGCGGTAGCAGGTGAATGATATTTTAATTCTGGCAGCAGTGGTCATGCTGGTACTGCTTTTTCTCAAAGCACCGGTGTATATCTCTGTGTTAGGCGGGTCGGCAGTCTATTTCCTGCTGAATCCCCACGTGAATCCCATCGTGTTTGCACAGCAGGCCATCACAGGCACGGAAAGTATTTCGCTGCTAGCAATTCCCTTCTTTGTTTGCGCAGGCATCTTCATGAATTACACAGGTGTCACCAAGCGCATTATGGATTTTTGCTCTGTTGTAACAGGACGCATGTCAGGCGGTTTGGCACAGGTGAATGTCTTGCTGTCCACGCTGATGGGAGGCTTGTCGGGGTCAAACCTTGCGGATGCCGCCATGGAAGCAAAAATGCTAGTGCCGGAAATGGAAAACAAGGGATTCTCCAAAGAATTTTCCACGGTTGTAACGGCGGCATCTTCGATGATTACCCCGCTCATTCCGCCCGGTATTGCGATGATTCTGTATGGCTGCATTGCCAATGTGTCCATCGGAAAGCTGTTTGTTTCCGGTCTGGGCGTTGGTACGCTGCTGTGTGTCTCCATGATGCTGGTGGTCTGGCGGGTTTCTAAAAAGCGTGGCTATGCACCGCTGCGCACGGAAAAAATCACGAGAGGCGAGTTTGGGGCTGCCTTTAAGCCTGCTATCCTGCCGCTGTGTCTGCCGATTATTATCATTGGCGGCATTCGACTGGGAGTATTCACGGCAACAGAAGCAGGCGCAGTTGCTATTTTGTATGCGGTTGTATTGGGTGTGTGCTATCGAGAGATGCACTTGAAGGACTTGATTCGCGGCTTGCGGGAAACCGTTTGCACCACTTCCTCTATCATGCTGATTGTGTCAGCGGCGTGTGTGTTTTCGTGGATTTTAACCAAGGAACGTGTACCGCAAATGCTGACGGAGTGGATTGTAGCGACGATTTCCAACAAATATCTGTTTTTGCTGATTGTCAATGTCTTTCTCCTGATTGTGGGCATGTTCATTGAAGGCAATGCGTCGATGATTGTGCTGGTGCCCTTGCTTGCACCCGTGGCGGCGGCGTATGGCATCAGCGAAATACAGTTTGCAATGATTTACATCTTCAACAATGCCATCGGTGCATTGTCACCGCCGATGGGTACGCTGATGTTTGTCACGTGCGGCATCACGGGGTGCAAAACAAAGGATTTTATTCGGGAGGCACTGCCATTTTATGTGCTGCTTGTCATCAATCTATTGTTGTTGACCTATGTGCCGATTTTTTCGACAGGATTGGTTTCACTGTTCTATTGATACAGGAATCGCAACGGTATCTATCTGTAAAAAAGGCTTCCATGCGGCAAGCGATTGCTGTATGGAGGTCTTTTTGCGTGGATGTTCGGTGCATAAGCACAAAGCAAGTTCACCCAACTGTGCTAATTGTATTATTACAGTTAGGTTAAAATTCGAAAGAACCTCTTGCAATTATCTTGGTTTGGATTTACAATAGTGGGCAACGATGGGATAACATGCATCAAAAAGAAACACAGGCGATGGACTGCACGCAGGCAAGCCGCAGAATGGGTCTTTTTTCGCATGATAGGGAGGTATACCACACATGGAAGAAATCAAGCAGGAGCCGCAGACAGAAACAGCATCTGTGGCTGCACCAGAGGAACATCAAACGCCGCGTATTCGGAATAAATATGCAGAAAAGCTGGGAAAACGGCGGTTTCAAATTCCAAAAACGGTGAAAAAAATCTTTTTCGCCGTGCTGTTTGCAGGCATTCTTGGATTGGCGATATTTTTGGTGAAAACAGCAAACCAGAATGCGAATGCCGATGACGCCGCCAACCAGACCAGCTTTGCCATGTATCAGCCCTTGGAAACCTATGTGGAAGGCGTTGGCACAACTGCTGCGAAAAATACCGAGCAGTACGGAAAGGATTTAAAAGGCGATGTGCTGTCGGTGGAGGTTACGATTGGTGACATGGTGAAGACAGGCGATGTGCTGTTTACCGTTGACCCCGAGGAAACCCGTAAAGAACTGGACACCGCCGTGTCAGAGTTGGATGACGCACAGCGTCAAGTGGACGAAGCGGCAGCAGAACTGCAAAAGGCACAGAAAAATGTACATAATCTTGCCATCACAGCCCCGTTTTCTGGAAAAATCATGCCGAACACAGACAGTGACGGAAATGAAACGGTCTATAAAGTCGGACAGACCCTTTCCGAGGGTACTGTGTTGGGCACGATGGTGGATGACACGGTAATGTGCTTGCCGCTGTATTTCAATGAAATTTATCTGGATAAAATCAAGGTGGGTGCAGCCGCACAGATTTCGATTCCTGTCAGCATGTCAAATGTGACGGGCAAGGTGGCATCCATCGAGCGGATACAAAAAATTTCCGATGAAGGGGTCAAGCTGTTTCGGGTGAATTTGACGATGGATAACCCCGGCACACTCAAGGGCGACATGACGGCAACTGCCACCGTTTCTACAGCGGATGGCAATGTGCTGCCGGCGGATGCAGGTGCATTGGAATATCAGCGAGAAGAAGCGATTACAGCGGCGGTCAGCGGCGAAATTGTGCGCATCAATGGCTTGGATAATTATCTGTATCAAGCAGGCGACACGATTTGTCAGCTTACAAATGATGATGCCCAAACGGCCATTGGCACAGCACAGCGTTCTCTGGAAAGTGCACAAAAAGCAGTCACCACCAAGCAGGAGCGTGTGGCAACATTGCAAAAGCAAATTGCAGACAGCACCGTCACGGCTAAAATCGACGGCATCGTTACCGCCCTAACAGCTGTGGAAGGACAAACGCTCGATGGCAGCGGCAATGTCTGCACGGTTGCGGATTTGACATCTATCATTGTCAATGCAGATGTTTCCGAGTTGGATATTGACAAGGTGCAAAATGATATGCGTGCGCTTCTCACGATGGACCAAGATGAAAGCCTTTCTTATAACGGTACGGTCACTTCGGTCAGCATGCAGGCAAAAAGCAGCGGCGGAGATTCCGGTGGGCAGAGCGGAAACCGTGTTTTTCCGGCAGTGATTACATTGGATGCACAGGATGCGGAAAAGCTTGCCCCGGACCGCTCGGTTTCGTATAAAATTATCGTGGCGCAGAAGGACAATTGTCTGGTTGTTCCGTCCACCGCAATTGTATATACCGAAACAGGTGCTGCTGTCTATGCAAGGCAAACCGAGGGCGTGACCTTTGAAAATGCACAGCCTGTGCCGGAAGGCAGTGATGTGCCTGCGGATTTTGTCATTGTGCCAGTAGAAACGGGTATTTTTGATGAAAACAATACCGAAATTATATCGGGTATCGCAGAAGGCACGGAGGTTTTTCTGGCAGCGCCACAGGATGCCTATGCAATGTATGACGACATGATGACCATGGCAGGCTAATTGAAACATAGAAAAGGGGCGAAGCAGCATGCTGGGACGCAAAAAACAAGAGCGGCAAAACACAGAAAATCAACCGAAGCATCTGATTGCACTGGAAGGAGTCTGCAAGTTTTATAACGAAGGACAAGAAAACGAAGTGCACGCACTGGAGGATATTTCATTTCACATTGATGCAGGGGAATTTGTATGCTTTCTTGGGCAATCGGGTTCTGGAAAATCGACTTTGATGAATATTTTAGGCTGTCTGGACCAGCCGACGTATGGCACCTATCGCTTGAATGGCACCCCCATTGAGGAAATTGCACCGCCGGTGCTTGCCGGTATCCGCAACCGAGAAATTGGCTTTATTTTTCAAAGCTTTAATCTGATTTCCACTTTGTCTGCGATAGAAAATGTTGAGCTGCCGCTGATTTATCGGGGCATGGGGCATGCAGAGATACGTGCACTTGCAAAAGAGGCGCTCAAAGAGGTGGGGCTGGAGAGCCGCATCTGGCATATGCCCAATGAGCTTTCGGGCGGTCAGCAGCAGCGCGTTGCGATTGCACGCGCAATGGCGGCAAAACCGCCTGTTATCATGGCGGATGAGCCAACGGGCAATCTCGATTCCCACACCAGCGCAGAGATTATGCAGCGGCTGCAGCGGCTGAACGCAGAGCAGGGCACAACGGTCATTTTGATTACGCACAATCAGGCGCAGGCAGACCTTGCCAAGCGTGTCATCACCGTTTCAGACGGACATATTATTTCGGATGTTAAGAACGGCAAAGGAGAGTACACAACATGAGCTTCATGAGGACCATCGTGATGGCACTCAAAGCCATTCGCAAGAATAAAATCCGCTCAATCTTAACCATGCTCGGTATCATTATTGGGGTGGCATCGGTGATTACACTGGTTGCCACCATCCAAGGGGTGCAGCAGATGCAGAATCTAATGATGGAGGCGATGGGGGTCAATCGAATCGATATGGCAATTTGGACAAGTCGCTCCAAAACGCAGGAAAGCATCGTGGAATATTGTGAGCAAGCGGTCGGCACGGATTTGCTCGCCATTGCACCAACGGCGCAAACCCAACTAGAAGTCAAATATCGCACCAAAACCATGCAAAATACCACCGTTTATTTCAGCAATGAGCAATATGGCATGTGCACCTCGCAATCGATAGCGGCAGGACGTGATTTGACCGAGGTGGACATCAAAAATCGTGCACGGGTCTGTGTGATTGGGGAAGCGGTGAAGAAAAATTTCTTTGGTGCCATGAGCCCCATGGGGCAATCTATCAAGCTGGGCGGGCAATCCTATCAAGTTATTGGCGTTTATAAGGGCAAATATGGCGGAAAACTCAATACAGATGACCAAATGATTTTGGTGCCCCACACCTTGCAGCGGCGTTTGACGGGGGCGGAAGACACGGGCAGCTATGTGCTGCGCGGCAAAAATACCGAGCTTACGCAGGCGTTTATCACACAGCTGACAACATTTGCGCAAACCAAAATCCCGCCAGACAGCTCCAGCGAATACTTTTATGCCTATTCCAATGACCAATATCAAGAGCAGAATCAACAGCAATATAATATGATGAGTTTGGTCGCCGGCAGTGTGGCGGGCATTTCTTTGTTGGTGGGCGGCATTGGCATCATGAATATCATGTTGGTATCCGTCACCGAGCGCACCCGAGAAATCGGCATTCGCATGGCAATTGGTGCAAGACGCCGTGATATCATCGGTCAGTTTCTGATTGAAGCCGGAGCAGTTTCTGCTTGCGGCGGGTTAATTGGCATCGCCATTGGAGTCTTTGGGTCGGCAATGTTGGGCGGCATTGCCGTGCGGTATTTACTCAGTTCGCCGTATATGCCCGATATACCGTCCGCCTTGGTGCTGCCATCAATGCCGCTGGTGATTGGTGCATTTCTGTTTTCTGCAATGTTGGGGGTCATTTTTGGACTGTATCCGGCAAATAAAGCCTCTAAAATGCAGCCGGTTGAGGCACTTCGCACCCAGTAAGCGTTCTTAGATGGGATATTTGGATAGGGAGAAACATATGAAAAAACAAATGTTAAGCGGCATCCTGCTGTGCACGATGCTTTGGAGCAATGCCGCCGCGTTCACTGATATTACAGACAGCAATGTGCAGCAGGCGGCAAGCACACTGGATGCCCTGGGCATCATGCAAGGCGTTGGAAATGACCGCTTTCAGCCAAATGGGGCATTGACACGTGCCCAGTTCTGCAAGCTGGCGGTCACTTCGTTGGGCGTAGAGGATGTGTCAGCATATCAAAGCTTTACGATTTTTCCGGATTTGCCAACAGGACATTGGGCGGCAGGATATGTGAACGCTGCAATCAAGGATACGGAAATCTCTAAAAAGCAAATCATTCGTGGCTTTGCAGACGGCACTTTTCGTCCCAACCAGTCTATCACGTATGGCGAAGCCTGCACGATGCTACTGCGCATGCTAGGTTATGGCGTCACCGACATCGGAGCCTTTTGGCCGGATGATTATATTTCAAAAGCACAATCGCTCGGTATCTGCGACCATGTCCCGACCTATGCGGCAAGCCAGACGGTTAGCCGTGGGGATGGGGCAATGATGCTGCTCAACACGCTGCAGGCAACCCCGAAAGAAGGCAGTGCGCTGCTGTATAACAGCGTTGCAGAAACCAAAGTTGAGGATAGTATTTTGCTGGCAACAGCAGAAACCGATGCAGATTTAAGTGCGGGTCAAGCGCAGTTTTATGAAAGCGGCAGCATTGTCACACGCAGAACGCTGCAGCAGCCTGCAAGCAGTTTAGTGGGGCAGCGTGGTACAGTGCTGTTTGACAAAGAGAACACCGGAAAAGTTTGTGCGTTTTTGCCGGATACGGAGGATACGCAGGTACTGTCCGTTGCATCGGCATCGGGAAAAGCATTCGTGACAACAGACGGCACAACCTGCAAGGTAGACAATGACACACCCGTGGTGCTGGGTGGGGAAGTCACCACCTATGCGGAAAGCTATTTCGATTTGGTCAGCCGCAGTCTGCGGGTCTATTATGATGCCGATGGTCAAATTGAGCTCTTGGTGCGTGAAGCGGCGCAAAGCAGCAATACCTTTGTATATGGCACGGCACAGGCGGCAAATATTCCGGCGCAATACCAAGTGTATAAGCATGATACGCTGATTCCTGTCACCAGTCTTGCCAAATATGATGTCATCACGCTGGATACCACGGCGAAAAAGGCATATGCAAGCGATGACCGTGTGGCAGGGTATCTGCGGGAAGCATCGCCGACCTTTAGCAACCCCAGTGCAATCACCCTGTTGGGCAAGAAGTTTACGGTTTCAAAGCAAGGCGCAGCCTATTTTGAATCGTTCCAATATGGGGATAAAATCACCGTGCTGCTAGATGAAAACGGAATTGTGTGTGCTGCCTATCCTGCGGCAAGAGTCAGTGCGCCTATGTTGGGGCAATATGTGCAGGAATCGGACGGCAAAGCCAGCATTCAACTGCTCAATGGCATTCGGATTGCAGGCAGTTTGACCGACAGCGACATGGAATTGTATCTTGGGCACATGGTGCAGGTGTCGGAGCAGCAAGGCGGCACCTTTAGTCTGGTGGGCTATCAGTATCGTGCGGGAGGCATGAGTGCGTGGAATATCTCAGACAATACGATTGGCAGCCATACAGTAGCACAAGCAGTACGTGTTTTTGAAACACTGGACAATGATTCTGCGGTTTCCGAAATCGAAAAACAAGATATTCGCAACGCTACAGTGCCATCTTCCAAAATTCGTTCTTATGAAATGGACGCCTCTGGCACGGTGACAGCCATTTTTCTCAATGATTACACAGGGGATGGCTGGCAATACGGCATTGCAAGCATCAGCTCAGTGGAAACAGACGAGAATGGGGAAGAGATGCGCAAAGCCGTTTCGCTCAAAACATTTGCCGATGGCGCAGGCACGACAATGTATTATAGTTCGTCCGCTTATGATGCCAGCAGCAGTGTGATAGGACTGCCGAAGGGGGCGGCGAATACCAACGGCACCTTGGCAAAGCTGCCAGTCAAAAAACTGACGGTGATAGGACAAGTTATGGTGGAAAACTTTGACGGCGAAGACGGTGTTCAAACAAAAAATGGATATTATGCGCTTGCAGAGGATGTCGGGGTGTATGTCAGCGACTACGGCAAAATGATTCCGCTGCGGGATGCAAAGGGAAGCTGCACGAGTTTTACGCTGTATGCAGACACGGATACCCCACAGGGCGGTTGTGTACGTGTTATCATTGGAGCATAGCACATCGGCTGCGATGACAGTCCCTCCATACAGAACAAAAGCCCCTTCTGGATATCCAGAAGGGGGCTTCTTGTGCGGCGCATATCGTTTTTTTACAGAGATTCGTCGGACGCTTCTGTAAAGGGTGTTACAAGGGAATCTCGCAGCTGGAAGACGGAAATTTGCTGCTTGAGTAAATTTGCCTGTGCGGAAAGCTCTTCGCTTGCTGCAGCACTTTCTTCAGCGGTGGCAGAATTGGTCTGCACAACCGCCGCAATTTGGTCAATGCCTTGATTCACCTGCGTGATGGCAGTCGCCTGTGCCTGTGAAGCGGTGTCAATTTGGTCCATGATTTCGGAAACCAAACCAGTCTTTTGAGAAACATTGGACAGTGCTGTTGCCGTGCCTTCTGCAATATCAGAGCCTTGGTTTACCAAATGAATGGAGTTTTCAATCAAAGCAGTGGTCTGCTGTGCGGCATCTGCACTTTTGGATGCCAGATTGCGTACTTCATCCGCAACCACGGCAAAGCCCTTGCCAGCTTCTCCGGCTCTTGCAGCCTCCACAGCGGCATTGAGTGCCAAAATATTGGTTTGGAACGCAATATCGTCAATGACTTTGATGATTTTAGAAATTTCATTGGATGCCAGATTGATGTCCTGCATGGCGTGGAGCATTTTCTGCATTTGCTCGTTGCTGTTTTGCACATCCACACCAACTTGCTGGGTATATTCCTTCGCTTGCGAGATGTGTTCTGCATTGTTTTGCACATCCGTGTTGATATGCAGGATGGTAGCGGAAAGTTCTTCAATGGAGCTTGCCTGTTCGGTAGCACCTTGGGACAAATCCTGCGCGGCATTGGAAACCTGTTCTGAACCGACCGAAACCTGTTCGGAGGCAAGGGTGATGCCCTCTAAGATGGTTTCCAGTTGTGTGATGGTTTTTTGCAGGGAAATGCTCATGGAATCGGCTTCCGAGCGAGGGGTCACCTGCAATGTCAAGTCACCTGCCGCAAGCTGCTGCAAAATGACTACCTGTTCCCGAATGGACTGTGACATTTGGTTGAACGCACGGGAAAGGATGCCGATTTCATCTTCGCTGCCCTCCGGCAATTGCGTTTCCGCGTTTCCAACGGAAATTTCTTTTGCAGCCACCACAATCTGCTCCAAGGGAAGCTGAAGATGGCGTTTTAAGAAGTTTCCGTTGATGATAAGGCTGACAACAATGGTCAGAATAGAGAGGAGCAGAATAATGGCAATCAAAAATGTAGAATTTCGCTCAAAGGACACTAGGCTTTTGCCGGAAAATGCAATACCGGTCACGGTTGTGCCATCTGCGCCGAAAATCGGCTTGTACATTGTGGCATAATTCACTCCAAACAGCTTTACGGTTGCCGTATATGGTTGCTTTTGGTTGATGACCACCTCGGCAACCTTGGGATCTAGGGTGGTACCAACGGCACGTTGCCCTTCCTTCAAAATGGTGGTGTTGATGCGGGTATCGCCTTGGAAAATGGTAAATTCCGCCCCTGTGATATTTTTTAGGGAGTCTAAGAAGTTGGTATCTGAAAGATAATATTGCACAGAAACCGCACCGACAATCGACCCATTCATCGCATAAATTGGAGAACCTGCCTCAATTGCGTAGAGGTCAGAGGTGTTCACCGCAATTTCAGATGCCGTTGTGCCGGAAAGTGCAGAGGCAATGTGCGGCTGCGCAGAAAGATCCGTGCCGGACGAGGTGGCGGCATCGGTGCTGGCAAGCACAACACCACGCTTATCCGTGACCAAAATCGAGTCCGCATGCACAATTTCAGAAAGTGCAGAGATGCCCTGTGACAGCGCAGAGCGATTGCCGTCCGCAGTGGACTGCATGACATTCAGGTTGGTGGAAATGACCTGCGCCGTGGTTTCTAAAATCACAGCACGGTTTTGCAGTTCCCGCTGTAAAATTTGCAGGGTGGAATTGGCTTCTTCTCGGGACAAATTTTTAATCGAAATAGACGAGGATGCAATTGCAGTGGTTGCAACAATGGCAATTGCAAGCACGATGGTCCATACATTGAGTCGAATCAATTGGCGGCTTAGGGTTTTGGGTTTGGTTTTAGGAAATTTTAGGAACACGGTAAATCCTCCTGTGCGTGAATGAATACAAAAATAGTGTGTATTATTATAACAAAGAATCTACCTTTTTTCTATACACAAAATCTACATATTTCCGACAAAAGCTGTGCATATTTACAAAGCAATCGCAAAAAAATGGGGCAGTTGCAGGGTTTTTCAAAGAAATCGTTTCATATTGTGGATAAGCAGGAAAAATATGCGGTACATAGAAACAGGCTGCCCCGATTGGGACAGCCTGTGCATAGGGGGCAAGTCACCCTTTGTGTGCGGGCGAGCAAGCCTTTTCTGGATGTGTACGCTTGGATGCAGCGTGGGTGTGATTATCGGCAGCAACCACAGCCGTTGCAATCGCAATCGCATCCACAGCCGCAGCCCATGGGGGCAGTCGATGTGCCGAGGATACCGTTGCCGCTGGAGCAGCACCAAATCAGAATGATTGCGAAGATAATGATAATCCACCAATAATTTTCTCCTTGATTACACGGATAACACATGCGTCATTTCCTCCTATCAGTGATTTCCTTCTATCCTATGGAAAAGAGAAATCATGTGTTACACTCACAGCGCAATTCTAAATGAAATTTCCGTGCAGACCTGTTTCATCCAGCTGCGTCACATGTGCCTGCACCAGTTGATTGGGCTTGGCGGTGTCGCTGTGGATTTGCACGGTGAAATGATAGGGGGTGTGTCCGGAGAAAATGCCGTGCTGTTTGGGGTTTTCCAATAAAATTTCCAATGTCTTGCCGAGAAAAGAGGCGAGATAGGCATGCTCCATTTGGGCGGCAGCGGCTTTGAGTGCGGCGGCACGTGCTTGCTTCTCTGCCGGTGCAATTTGATGGGGCATTTCTGCGGCTGGGGTGCCTGTGCGGGGTGAATAGGGGAAAATGTGCATGGATGCAAATTGACAGGTTTGGATAAAATCCAAGGTTTGTGCATGCTCTTGTGCGGTTTCTCCCGGAAAGCCTGCAATGATGTCGGTGGTGATGGCGCAGTGCGGAAAATTGGCACGCAGCCGTTGGGTGCACTGATAAAATTCTGCAGTGGTATAGCGGCGGTTCATGCGCTTGAGGATGTTGTCACAGCCGCTTTGCAGCGACAGGTGAAAATGCCGCATGAGATTGGAAAAGTGCGAAAGCCGTGTGCAGAAATCTTCCGTGATGATGCGTGGCTCTAAAGAGGAGAGCCGAATGCGTATGTGCGGCACAGCGGCGCAAACCTGATCCAACATGGTGACAAGCGAGGTTTGCGGGGTGAGGTCACGGCCATAGGCGGCGATTTCAATGCCGGTCAAAATGATTTCCCGCACGCCTTGGTCGGATAACTGCCCCACCTGTGCCAGCACTTGTGCCAGCGGCATCGAGCGGATGTGCCCACGGGCATACGGGATGATGCAGTAGCTGCAATAGTTGTCACACCCGTCCTGCACTTTGAGCAGGGCACGGGTGCGACCTTTCGGCACACCGGCAGGCAGAATCTCAAATTGCTGCGGGGGCGGTGCGGGTGCAGTGACAGTGGGCAGACAATCGTTTTGAAATGCGCTTTCACATAAAGTGAGAATTTCGGCACGATTTGCTGTGCCGCAGACCAAATCGATTTCTGGCAGGGCACGAATTTGTTCGGGGGAGGTTTGGGCGAAGCACCCGCAGGCGGCGAGGATGGCACGAGGATGCTCTCGCCGCAACTTGTGAAACGCACGTATATTTTTGTGGTCACTGACGGAAGTCACCGTACAGGTGTTGATGATGACCGCATCGGCATCCGCAGAAACGATTTGGTGACCACGGGAGACCGCAAGCTGCGATAACGCTTGGGATTCAAAGCGATTTACCTTGCAGCCCAACGTGAAAAATGCAAATTTCATAAAAAAATCCTTTTTGTTCTGGTAATCTACTCATTTGTATATTATAATAGATATTATCCAAAGATACAATCAAAAGAGGTGAAACTGGATGACAGAAAAAAATATTCATTTGCGTGGAGTAGATGATATTAAGCTTTTGTGTGATGCTGCGGTCAAGTATGCGTTTGATATTGACATTCTTTCGGAAAACTATATTATTGATGCAAAGTCATTTATGGGCATTTTTAGCTTGCGGCAGAAAGAAGACGTCAAAGTGCGTGCAAGTGTAGATGCAGAACAGGCAAAGGTTTTTTTCGAAGAAATTAAGCTGCTTTGGAACGCATAGCGTTTTGTTTTTATGGGGAATTGTCGAACCCGTTGGGGTTCGACTTTTTTTGTTGTTTTAAGAGTAGTAAGAGTACAAAGGGGAGGACAAAAAAGACATGTTTGCAGACATCAACAATGTGCTCAATGCAATCGATAACATCCTTTGGGGGCTGCCGCTGATTGTATTGATTTTTGCAGGTGGAATTTTTCTGACCATGCGGCTGCGGGGATTGCAAATCAAGCATTTGGGAAAAGCCTTGCGGTTTATGGTCAAGAATGAAGACGACGGCACAGGCGAAGTGACCAGCTTTGGGGCACTGTGCACGGCACTGTCGGCGACCATCGGCACGGGAAACATCGTGGGCGTGGCAACAGCCGTCACCAGCGGCGGACCGGGCGCACTGTTTTGGATGGTGGTTGCTGCCTTTTTTGGCATGGCAACCAAATATTCGGAAGGGTTATTGGCGGTGAAGTATCGCACGGTTAATGAAAATGGGCACAGCTTGGGCGGTCCATTTTATTACATTGAACGTGGCATGGGTGCAAAATGGAAATGGCTTGCTAAGGCGTTTGCCTTTTTCGGCATGTTCGTGGGTCTGTGCGGGATTGGTACGTTTACGCAGGTGAACGGCATCGCATCGGCAATTCATAATTTCTTTGACCCGCAGGATGTATGGACAGTGCATGTTCCATTCATTGGAAACTATTCGTGGACAGTGGTGCTGGCAAGTTTACTGCTGACGATTTGCGTTGCTTTGGTTTTGATTGGTGGCATTCGGCGCATTTCGCATGTTGCACAGGTGATTGTGCCGTTTATGGCGGTTGCTTATGTTGCATTTTGCGTTATCTTGCTGCTGTACAATGCGGAAAAAATCCCGCATGCCATTGTCACCATTGTGCACAGTGCGTTTGCACCGACTGCGGTAGCGGGTGGTGTCATGGGCAGCATGGTGCTGGCAATGCAAAAGGGGATTGCGCGCGGCATCTTCTCCAACGAAGCAGGCTTGGGCTCTGCCCCGATTGCGGCAGCTGCCGCAAAAACAAAAGAACCTGTGCGCCAAGGCTTGGTGTCCATGACGGGTACATTTATCGATACCATCGTTATTTGCACCATGACAGGCTTGGCTTTGGTGGTGACGGGAGCATGGCAGGTGCCCGGTCTGGAGGGCGTGGAGGTCACAACCTATGCGTTCCAGAAGGGATTGCCGTTCACAGAAGGCGTGTCCTCGCTGCTTTTGATGCTGAGCTTGGTATTCTTTGCGTTTACCACGATTTTGGGATGGGATTATTACGGCGAACGCTGCTTGGAGTATTTCTCCAATGGCAGCAAGAAAAGCCTGACGGTGTATCGTTGGCTGTATATTTTGGCGGTTTTCATTGGACCGTATATGACGGTTTCAGCCGTTTGGACCATTGCAGACATTTTCAACGGTCTGATGGCATTGCCCAATATGATTGCTTTGCTGGCGTTAAGCGGCGTGATTGTTGCAGAAACCAAGGCATATTTTGCACGGTACACAAAAGAGTAAATAAACACACAAAAGCCGCATGGATACTGCACTCACAGTGTCCATGCGGTTTTCTGATAGAATAATCGATTACACCCAATCCACCACACTGAAGCTGTACACAGTCTTTTGGTGATAGGTTTGCCCTGCATGCACAACGGGGGATGGAAAATTCGCTTGATTGATGGCATTTGGCCAGTTTTGTGCATCCAAACAGACTCCTGTACACATCGTATACATGGCGTCATCCTTGCCGGGAGGCAATCCGTCCAAATCATTGCCGGTATACAGCTGCAAACCAGGCTGGGAGGACCAGCATTCCATTTTGCGCCCGCTTTCTTCTGACATCAAGCAAGCGACCGGCATCAAAGCTGGGTTGTGCGCTGGTTTGATGACAAAATTGTGATTGTATCCATGTCCATGGGTCAGCTGCGCATCGGGTCGCTCAATTTGGTCCCCAATGCGTGTCATGGTCCGAAAATCGAAGGGCGTTTGGTCGACGGGACGCAACTCGCCCGTTGGAATGGAATCAGCATCGGTTGGCAGAAAATAATTGGCATAGATTTTCAAATGGTGGTCCAGAACCGTACCGGCATCATGTCCATCCAAATTGAAATAATGGTGATTGCTGAAGTTGATAACGGTGGCTTCATCGCATTGTGCATAGGCATCTATCGTGAGCTTGTTGTCGGTCAGGGCATAGACGAGCTGTGCATCAACGGTGCCTGGATAGCCGCCTTCGCCTTTGGGCGAACGATAGCGAAGCACCAGTGCATCCTGCACGATGGAAGCACTCCAAATCTTGGAGCTGAATCCATCAAAACCACCATGCAGACTGTGTGCACCATCGTTGCTTTGCAGGGGGAAAGTTTTGCCGTTCAACATAAATTTGGCATCTCGGATGCGGTCGGCACATCGACCCAATGCGGCACCGAAAAAATGCCGATTGCTCAAATACCCGTCAAGGGTGTCAAACCCTAAAACAACATCGTCAAAGCCATTTGCGCCCGGTGCGGACAGCATGCGCAATGCTGCACCATAGGTTAAAATTTCAGCAGTCATACCACTTTCGCTGCGCAAAGTGTAACAGGTGACCGGCTCGCCCTGCTGTGTCATGCCAAAAGGCTTGCAACCAATTACCGACATAAATCATCCTCCTCACATCTCTGCCACAAAAGCACGGAAAATCGAAAAAATCCTCCCAATGCGTTTGCCCTGACACATAGCGAATGGTTTACTATATGCCGAGAGCCTTGTGTTCCATTCCAAATACACAGATGATGCACAAACCGTACACCTGTATAAAATACAAAACCAAATGGTCTTTCTGAAGCAAAGCGCAGTGCTGCGCATTTGAGATTATTATAAATCGTTTGCGGAAATGGCGCAATATTAAACAAGAAATATGCGGTATTTTGGGATGAAAATTGTTGTTATCAACAAAAACGAGAAATTTGTATTGGGCAATACTGCAATAGAAAATTCCTATTCTGTAGAAATTTGAAAAAAACGCTTGCCGTTTTCAGTGGTGCGATGGATGATTTCTTCTACAGGAAGATTTCGAATTTCCGCAATTTTTTCGGCAACACGATAGACATATAACGAGGAATTGCGTTTGCCGCGAAACGGTTCAGGCGCCAGATAAGGGGCGTCGGTTTCAATCATGATGCGGTCTAGCGGCATCATTTCAATCACTTCATGCGATTTTTTTGCATTTTTAAAGGTGATAACACCCGTGAAGGACAGATAATATCCCAGATTTAAAAATTGCTGGGCGGTTTCAGCACTGCCGGAATAGCAATGGCAGACCCCGCGCACCTCTGGATGCTGTTCGGCGATGGTCAGGCAGTCCAAATGCGCTTCTCGGTCATGCACGATGACAGGGAGCTGCAGACGCTTTGCCATGCGCATTTGTGCATGAAAGATTTCTTGCTGTTTTTTTCGGGCGGCAGCATCTTTTTCCCAATAATAGTCCAGACCGATTTCGCCGATGGCACGCACCTTGGGATGGTCTTTGGCAAGCTGTTCAATTGCCGCCAAGTCGACACCGTCTTGCAGATTTTCCGGATGGTAACCCACTGCGGCATATATAAAATCATAGGTTTCAGCATAAGACACCGCTTTTTGGCTGGTTTCTAAATCGCAGCCGGGGTTGAGAATCAGACCGACATTTTGCTGCGGCATGGCAGACAAAAGCGGGGTACGGTCCTCATCAAAGCGTGCGTCATCATAGTGCGCATGTGTATCAAATAGCATGGTATTCTCCTTTGGAACGCAGCTCAAGACAATTCGGTTTTGCGTCCCATAAATTTACTTTCAATGTACTCGGCATAAACCGTGCCGGCAGTGGCTTCTGCAAGGGCGGTGTTTAAGGCATCCTCTTGCCCTGTGGGGAGCAGAAGCGTCAGCGTGACATCTGCGCCGTAATCGGTGCTTTCGATGGTGCAGTCAAACGAGCGCAGCAGATGCTGCACAATTTCAAACAGCGGATAGGGACACGCTACGAGCAGAACGGAAAACATGCTCATTTCCATCACACCAGAGGCGGCAACCGCAAGCTTTGCGCCCTCAGTGTAGGCACGCACAAGGCCGCCTGTGCCAAGCAAAATGCCGCCGAAATAGCGTGTGACAACACAGCAGACGTTGGTCAGGTTGCGATGCCGCAGCACCTCTAAAATGGGCATGCCAGCCGTTCCCTGCGGTTCACCGTCATCGGAATACCGCATCAAATTGCCTTCCCGAATGAGATATGCCCAGCAATTGTGTGCGGCATCCCAATAGGTTTCCCGCATTTCTTTGATTTTGGAAACCGCTTCTTCTGCGGTTTCCACTTGCCAGAGCCGTCCTGTGAATTTGGAGCGCTTTTCCTCAAAATTGTCTTCGGCATAGGGCGAAAAGGGGATAAAATAGGTTTGATTATTCATGGGGGTCGACCTCGTACGGTTTCATGCGTCCATAGGTTTTGTCATCGCAAATGACCTCAACCATCGTGCCCTCTGTAGCATATTCGACAGACAATACCTGCGCCTCTCGATGCAGAGTGTCCAAGGCATGTCCATCTTGATAGGGAATGAGCAGCCGCATTTGATGCTTGCCCTTGCCCAAGGTTTTTTCAATCGCTCCAAGCAGTTCTTCGATGCCTCGTCCATGCTTGGCGGAAATCATCACGCTGTCTGCTTGGCGGAAGGGCAATAGGTCGGGGGCACACAAATCGGCTTTGTTGCAAACCAAAATCCGTGGAATATCTTGTGCCCCCAGCTGGGCGATGACATGTTCGACGGTTGCGCCTTGCTCCTGCCAATCGGGGTGGGAGATGTCGACCACGTGCAGCAACACATCGGCGTACTTGAGTTCCTCAAGGGTCGCTTGAAATGCCGACACCAGATGATGGGGCAATTTGCGAATGAATCCAACGGTGTCGGAGAGCAGTACTTCCTGTGTGTCAGAAATGCGCAGCTTGCGTGTGGTGGGGTCAAGGGTGTCAAACAGGCGATTGTTTGCGGCAATGCCTGCATCGGTCAGCGTGTTAAGCAGGGTGGACTTGCCGGCATTGGTGTAGCCAACGATAGAAACGAGCGGCAATTCTGCCTTCTGTCGCTGCCGTCGCTGCACCGAACGCACTTGGCGCACCTGCTGTAAATCCTCTTTGAGTTTGTCGATGCGGCGGCGAATATGGCGGCGGTCACTTTCCAGCTTGCTTTCGCCGGGGCCTCGTGTGCCAATGCCGCCGCCGAGACGGCTCATGGACTTGCCAAGACCGGCGAGCCGCGGCAAAATATATTGATATTGTGCCAGTTCCACCTGCAATTTTCCTTCACCTGTGTGTGCACGCTGGGCAAAAATGTCCAAAATCAAGCCAGAACGGTCTAGCACGGTACGTCCGAATAATTCTTCCAGTGTGCGCATTTGGGAGGGCGACAGTTCATTGTCAAAAATAATCAGCTCGGCTTCCTGCGTTTCTGCCAAGAGCCGTACCTCTTCGGTTTTGCCTTCACCGATGAAGGTGCGGGCATCCGGAGCGGGGCGGTTTTGCAGCACTTTTCCAACGCAAATGCCGCCTGCGGTTTCCAGAAGTGCCTCTAATTCGTCAAGCGTTTCTTCTGTCGCATCCTGTTCACGGGTAAAGCTGTGGCAGGACAATCCAACGAGAATTGCACGCTCATGCTTTACGCTTTGGGTTTGATTGTCTGTCATGGATGACAACCTCCTGTGTTTTTCAAAAATATAAATGTTTAGGATGGTGTATTTAGAATCATTGCACCCTCTTCAAATTGTATGTCAGAAATTTGGTATCCGCTTTGGGAAAGCATTTGCGTCAGCGCTTGGTTGCAGGCTTGCAAAACACCTGCGGGAAGGGCGGCGGCGGGCAATTGCAAGTCACCCATTTGCAGATTGACCGCAGTGAGTGCAGGCGGATTGGTTTGTGTCTGCACCATGGCATCGAGCTGCAGCGGAATTTGTGCAGGCAGCAAAACCAGTGCAGAGCGAATGCTGCTGTTTGTGAGATATTGCTGCAGCAGTTTCTTGTCAGCATTGCATGTGACACAAATGGCACCGTCTGCATGAATGGACACCGCTGCATCCCGCACGGGAAAATCGGCGGCAAGCGCTTCAGTGAGCAGCTGCGCAAGGTCAGTTTCGGTGAATTTTTGTGCAGTGTCAGCAGGCTGCTGCTGTGTAATTGAAGATTTGGTATTGGGCATGGGCGCAGACTGCGCATGCTGTAGCATCATTTTTCCAACTAAAACCAAACATAATAAGATGCAAGTGCCTAAAATTAAGGTGTAACCAAAGCTGCGGTCTTGTTCCATTGCAATCGACCTCCTTTGCTGTATGGTATGGAGACAGGCGGGACGTTATTCCAATAGAACGGGCACAGACAAAATGTTTTGCTGTCAGTTGAAGAATCCGGATTCCCCTTGCTTGTGAAACAATCGCTCAATATACGCACGCAGCACCGGAAATTCGGAAAAATCAGCGGTTTTATGCAGCAGCTGTGCGGCATCCTGCTGTGCATTTTGCAGCCACTGGATATCACTGACCATATCGGCAATGTGCAACTGCGGCAGACCATGCTGGCGATTGCCGAAGAAATCCCCCGGACCACGCTGCTGCAAGTCGGCTCGTGCAATGGCAAAGCCATCTGCAGTTTGGCTCAGAAGCTGCAACCGCTCACGTGCCTGCGTGCCTTGGTCTGCTCCAAAGAAAATGCAGTAGGATTGCCGTTTACCACGTCCAACACGTCCACGCAGCTGATGCAGCTGCGACAATCCAAACCGCTGGGCGTCTTCCACCACCATCAGCGCTGCATTGGGGACGTTGACACCGACCTCAATAACGGTGGTGGAAACCAGAATATCAATGGCACCCGCTGCAAATTGCTGCATCACCGCATCTTTTTCAGACGGACGCATTTTTCCGTGTATCAAGCCAATTTTTCGCGCAGGAAAGTGCTGCTGCAAATCAGCGGCGTGGTCGCTGGCGTTTTTCAAATCCAGTTCGCCCTTTTGCACAAGCGGGCACACCACATACACTTGTCCGCCGTCTTGACACTGCTTCTCCATGAAGCGATAAATGCGCTGGCGCATCGGTTCTCCCACGGCATAGGTTTCCACAGGGGTACGTCCCGGCGGCAGTTCATCCAAGATAGATACCTCTAGTTCGGCATACATCAGCAAGGCAAGCGTGCGTGGAATGGGCGTGGCAGACATGACGAGTACGTGCGGCAGCTGCCCCTTAGACGAGAGCTGTGCCCGCTGCTGGACACCGAAGCGGTGCTGTTCGTCCACCACCACGGCACCCAATTTTTGAAAGGTGACATCCTGCTGAATTAGTGCATGCGTGCCGATGGTCAGCTGCACACTGCCGTCTGCAATTTGTGCCTTGATGGCACGTTTTTGTGTGGCGGACAGAGAGCCGGATAAAAGCTGAATTTGGATGCCTAAGGGTGCAAAAATCTGCCGAAAAGTGGCATAATGCTGTGCGGCCAAAATTTCGGTCGGTGCCATCACGGCAGCCTGCATCTCATTTTGGATGGCAAGGGCACACAGTGCGGCGGCAATTACGGTTTTGCCAGAACCAACATCGCCCTGCACCAAGCGGTTCATAGGATGTCCAAGGGTCACATCTTGCAGGATTTCCTCGACCACACGCCGCTGCGCCCCTGTGGGGGGGAACGCAAGCTGCTGCCAGAAGGGCACAAGGTTTGTTTGCACAAACCGTATGCCAGGTTCGGTTTGCCGCCGTGTTTTCAAATAGGCAAGTCCGCAGCAAAGCACAAACAGCTCTTCGAAAACAAAGCGATGTCGTGCTGTTTCGGCATCTGCCATGCACGCAGGCTGATGGATATTGCGCAGGCTTTCCGCCAGCGCAGGAAACTGATATTTTTCCCGTACCTCCAACGGGAGCGGGTCGGGAATGGCAGCATCAAGCTGCTGCAAAGCGGTGTCGACAATCTGCCGAATATCACGCTGACTGATGCCGGCGGACAGGGGATACACAGGGAAAACACGACCAATCGGCACATCGCTGGCGCATTTTTCATGCACGGGAGAAATCATTTGCAGGTGGTTTCCGTTTTTTTGCACCGCACCGAAAAACAGATAGGTTTCTCCGGCACGCAGCTGCGCCGCAGTATATTTATTGTTGAAATAGACAATTTGCAGCACGCCGCTTGCGTCAAAAACACGCAGCTTTGTGATGTCCATGCCTTGACGAATGCGGTGCAGCTTCGGAGCTGTGCCAATGACGGCACAAATACAGCACTTTTCGTGAGATTCCGTGGGTGAAAGCTGTCCGATGGGGATGATTTTGGTGCGGTCTTCATATTCTCGGGGATAAAACAGCAGCGCATTCCGCAGCGTGCGTATGCCAAGGCGTTCTAATATCACGGCTTTTTTGGGACCGATACCACGTACACTGCGGATAGAGGCGGAAAGCTTGCCCATAATTAGCCCCAATATTCACGATATAATCCGACAACCACGCCGATGATGCTGCATTCACGCCCGTCAATGGGGTCAAAATCCGGATTTTCCGGCATCAGCCAGACCGAATCTTTGGTGATTTCCAGCCGCTTGCAGGTGGCTTCATCGCCCAGAAGCGCCACGACAATGCTGCCATTGTCGGCACTGGATTGCTGGCGGACAATGATGCAGTCCCCATCCAAAATACCGGCGCCAATCATGGATTCGCCCGAAATGCGAAGCGCAAAATGCTCTCCGTATTTGCCGGAAAGATTGCAGGGGATGTAGCCTTCGATAGATTCCTCTGCAAGAATCGGGATGCCTGCCGTGACAACGCCCAAAATCGGAATCTGCTGCACACTGCCCATGCCCTGCAGCGTAATGGCACGATTTTTGCGGTCTTCTTTTTCCAAATATCCCAAATCACGCAGGGATTGGATGTGTGCATGCACAGTGGAGGGCGACTTGAGCCCCACGCCATGGCAAATATCACGCACCGCAGGCGGATACCCCTGTTCGGCAATGAATTGGCGAATATAGCTGAGCACTTGCTGTTGTTTGGGTGTAAGTTTTCTCATAAGATACCAAAGTCCTTTTCAAAATGGTATTTTGCAGACACTGCCGCACAAGTTTCACGTGCAGGCAGTGCTTTATCTTTTATCACATAAAGGATGTGTTGTTACTTGAATATCATATCGCATGTTTCCCAAAATTGCAAACATATGTTTCAAAAAGCATGCGCCAGACGGGTCGTGAAGCGATGGCAGGGCAAAATATCGGTGGGGTATCAATTGCATAAGTCTATGCGTCTGTGCTATAATAAATAAACATTTATGAAGCAGTGGAAGCAGTATGCATGTGTGCATGACAGGAGGGCGAAGCGTATGAAGATGCAGAACGAATTGGGTTCTATTGCAATTGCCGATAAGGTCATTGCGGATGTTGCAGGGGCGGCGGCCACCGGATGCTTTGGCGTGAAAGGCATGACGCAGGCCACGCTGACGGAGAAATTTCTGCATCTCCTGCACCAGCCGCGCCGCATGTCCGGCGTGAAGGTGACAGAAGCGGCGGAGGGCGGCGTGAATATCGATGTACATATTTTGGTGGAGCATGGTGTCAATATCACCGCCGTTTGCCGCAGTGTGATTACACAGGTGCGCTATCATGTGGAGCGGCTGACCGGCATCGATGTGCAGAACATTGATGTGTATGTGGATCGCATAGGTGTCGAGGAGATTTGAGAAGCCCTGCGATGTTTATAGAGTAGAACGCAATATGAAGGAGTCAATAATGTCAAAGAAGATAGATGGGCCGCTATTTCGTGCGATGGTGATGGAAGGTGCATTGGCGATTTATGACCAGCGGGAGCGTGCCAATGAGCTGAATGTATTCCCCGTGCCGGATGGCGACACGGGCACGAATATGGCGATGACCATGGAAGCGGCAATGGAGGAAATGCAAAAGCTGGAATCCCCGCATTTGACGAAAGCGGCAGATACAGCGGCGGCGGCACTGCTGCGCAGCGCACGAGGAAATTCCGGCGTGATTTTGTCGCTGTTGTTTCGTGGGATTGCAAAAAAGCTGCATGGATTGGACGAAGCGGATGGCATGACCTTTGCAACAGCACTGCGGGAAGGCGTGGATGCTGCCTATAAAGCGGTGATGAAGCCGGCAGAAGGCACTATCTTGACCGTTTCACGTGTATCTGCACAGCATGCAGTGGAAGCCTGTGTGCAGAATCCGATGCTATCCGTTGAAGAAGTGCTGCAACTGATTTTGACATATGGACAAACTGCGCTGGCAGAAACACAGCAGCAAAATCCAACGCTGGCAAAGGCAGGTGTGGTGGACGCAGGGGCTTTTGGTCTGCTTGCCATTTTGCAGGGCATGCAGGATGCGTTTTTAGGCATTTCCAAAGAACATACCCTTCGTACCACAGATACACAGAAGCGAGCAGATTTTTCTGCCATTTCGCAGGAGGAAATCACGTTCACGTATTGTACGGAATTTATTGCCGAACGGCTGGATAAATCCCGCAATATTGCACGCTTGCGCACGATTTTAAATGAAATCGGCGATAGCCTGGTGGTTGTGGATGACGAGGAACTGATTAAGGTGCATGTGCACACCGACAAGCCGCAGGACGTTTTGGCAGAGGGATTGAAATTTGGCGCACTTTTAAGTGTGAAAATTGAGAATATGCGCAAACAGCATACGGAAAAAATGGTCGAAGGCACGTTGAACACTCCAAAAGAGCGTGTGATTGCATCGCCCGAAAAGAAATATGGCTTTGTGGTGGTGGCTTCTGGAGATGGACTGCATGATGTGTTTGTGGACTTGGGCGCAGATGTGATTGTGCAGGGGGGACAGACTATGAATCCCTCAACCAATGATATTCTGCATGCGGTGGACGCAGTGCCTGCCGAAGTGGTTTTTGTGCTGCCGAATAACAAAAACATCATTATGGCGGCAGAGCAGGCGGCATCCTTGTCGGACAAGCGGGTGGTGGTTATCCCTACGAAGAATATTCCGCAGGGCATTTCGTCCATGCTGATGTTTGATGCAGAAGCAGAGGAGGGCAGCAACACCACTGCCATGACGGAAGCGATTGCAGGCGTCAGTGAGGGACACATCACCTATGCGGCACGGGATTCCGACTTTGACGGCAAAAAAATCAAACAGGGAGAATATATCTCTTTTTGTGAGAAAAAGCTGTGCGCAAACAGCAAAAAAGTGCATGATGCTGCCAAAAAACTGGCACGCGAAATGGTAACGCCCGACAGTGCGTTTGCAACCATTATCTATGGTGCGGACATCAACGAGGAAGATGCAAGGCACGTGGAGGAATTATTCCAAAAAGAGAACAAAAATCTGGAAATTTCATTGATTTATGGCGGTCAGCCTGTGTATTATTATATTATTTCGGTGGAATAGGACAACGAAGCATACGGTTATAAATGGTTTTTTGAAGAAGGGAAAACGATGTCCATTTTTGATATATTCAGCAAATTGGAGCGTGAACGGACAACGCAGACAACCGCAGAGCGCACCGCTGTGGAGTGGCTCGTGGTAGGGCTGGGGAATCCGGGAGAACGCTATACCAAGACACGGCATAATGCTGGGTTTCGTGCGCTGGATGCCTATTGCCAGAAAAGCGGGCAAAAAATCGACCGCTTGAAGTTCAAGGCGTTGGTAGGAGAAGGCAGCTTTGGCGGCGCACGTGTGCTGTTTATGAAGCCGCAAACCTTTATGAATCTGTCGGGTGAGGCGGTAAAAGAGGCGGCGGATTTTTATAAAATTCCAGCGGAGCGTGTTTTGGTGCTGTTCGATGACATTTCATTGGAGGTTGGACGGCTGCGGGTGCGTCCGAAAGGCTCTGCCGGCGGGCAAAACGGCATTAAGAATATCATTGCACAGCTTGGTTCTGAAAAATTTCCACGGGTCAAAATCGGCGTGGGTGCGAAACCGCATCCAGAATATGATTTGGCAGATTGGGTGCTTTCCCGCATGACTGACGCAGAGGAAGAACAGTTTCAGCCGGGGCTGGCACGTGCCATGGAAGCGGCGGCGGAAATCATTCGCAGCGGCACGGCAACAGCGGCGCAATTATACAACGGACAACCCTAAAGAAAATGGCTGCGCATATGTTCTAAATGCGCAGCCATTTTGTCTGTTGTAGGGAATTATAGAGAAATGCCAAAATGCGCGCAGGCATCTGCCACAGCACCTTCCTGTGCGGGGCAGGCGACGAAGTGCACTAGGTTCTGGATGGCAGGGTGGGCATCCCCTGGGCAAGCGGAATGCCCTGCGGTGGTTAATAATTCGACATCGTTGAGATGGTCGCCGATTGCCAGCACATCTGCGGTCGAAATGCCCATTTCACGGCACAGCAGGCGGAGAGCCGCCCCTTTGTTGACACCGTGTGCGTAGCAATCAATATAATTTTCATGACTGCGGTGGAATTGATAGCGTGTGTCGGTATCTGCGGATAGCTGTGAGAGTGCCGCTTCAATTGCTGCGGTTTCTCCACATAAAATCAATTTTCCGTTTTCTTGGGTTAAAATAGAGCGGAAATCGGAAACCTCCAAAATCTCGCAGCGCAAAAGCGCAGATTCATGTTGCAAGATGGGGCTTAGGTGGTCTGTGTACAATACATCATCTTGCGAAATCATAAAGGACAGCCCGCAAATGCCTTCATATTGTGCATAAATCTGCTGCAAAGTTGCGGGGGACATGGTGGCAATGGGGCGTTCTGTGCGTGTGGCAACATCGATGATGCCGCAGCCGCCGGAATAGATGATGGATTGCGGTGCTGTCCATAAGTCCAGCCGATTGAGTGCGGGGAAAATCAATCGTGGCTCACGCCCTGTGGCAAATACGAGCGGGATTTGGTGGTCTTGCAGAGCGGCAAGGCAGCTGCGGTCACGGTCTGTTAGGTTTTCACGGTCATACAGCAGCGTGCCGTCAAGGTCGGTCACAACCATTGCGATGGGTTTCATAGAGCGCCTCCTTTGGGGTAGTTTCATGAAAAAATGGTGAAGGTTTGGAGAAATGCTTGACTTGAACGGTGGGTTTGGCGTAGGATAACGATAGGAAATATAATGTAGAGGTGCAGATATGCAAGAATTGTTTGACTGGCTGACGGGTGCCGGGCGTGAAGTGGCAGTGTTTGTGATTTCCATGCTTCCATTTGTGGAGCTGCGTGGTGCAATTCCATTGGGGATTGCGGCAGGCATGGCGCCGTGGTCTGCGTTTGCTATTGCATGCGTGGGGAACATCCTCCCGATACCGCTGATTATTTTGTTTGAAGAGCGGGTGTTGGATTGGATGGAAACCCTGCCTCCACTTGCTAAGTTTGCAGCACGCTATCGGGCGAAATTGGAAAGCAAAACCGAAAAAATCACCAAATATGCTTGGTGGGGTCTGTGTTTTTTCGTGTCGATTCCGTTGCCGGGTACGGGTGCATGGACAGGAGCGGCGATTGCAGCGATTTTGCATATGCCGCTGCGTAAAGCAGTGCCGTCGATTGCGTTGGGTGTTATGATTGCGGGCATCCTCGTCACATTGGCAATGTCAGGTTTGCTGGGTGTGATTCGAGCATTTTGATGCAATACAAGTTGGGTTTGTAATGGTAAGGGCACTCACAAATGTGAGTGCCCTGCTTTGTATTTTCATTCAAAACGGCAGTTTTCCAGAAGGTCATTTTTCACGGTCCAGAGCTTGGACGATAAATCCACATAAAAGGTTTGCGGATTCTCAAAGCGAGTGACCTGTTTCCACAGGGTGTCTACCTGCTGCAGGCAATAGCTGCGGATGCTTTCAATGTCAGGACTGGTATAGACTTGTTTTCCGTTTGCAAACAGCTGCACCAAAAGCGGTTTTGCGGTGAAATTATTGACAATTTTCTTTTTCCATGTGTGAATCGGGTGGAACAGCGTATAGGGACGGCTGTCGTCGATGGTTTCATCGTGGATACACAACACATCGCCGATGGCTTTGCCGGTATCATTGTCAAACAAGCGGTAAACCTTTTTGAAATGCGGAGTGGTGATTTTTTCCACATTTTCAGAAACCTTGATTTTGGGAATAATCTGTCCGTCACAGTCTTCCACAGCGGACAATTTGTAAACACCGCCGAACACAGGCTCGGAACGGGAGGTAATCAGCCGTTCGCCAATACCAAACGAGTCGATGCGAGCACCTTGCCCCAAAAGGTCACGCACCAAATGCTCGTCCAGAGAATTGGATGCCATAATAGTCATGTCCGCATAACCGGCGGCGTCTAGCATTTCACGTGCCTTGATGGAAAGATAAGAGATGTCGCCGGAGTCCAAGCGGATGCCCTTCGGACGGATGCCCATGGGGGCGAGCACTTCGTTTGCCACACGAATGGCGTTGGGCACACCGGATTTTAATACATTGTACGTATCAACAAGGAAGATGCAATTTTCTGGGTAGGTTTGCGCATATGCCTTGAAGGCTTCAAATTCGTTATCGAACATTTGCACCCAGCTGTGTGCCATCGTGCCGCCTGCGGGGATGTGATAATCACGGTCTGCCATGACACAGGCAGTGCCGTTACAGCCACCGATGTAGGCGGCACGTGCCCCATAAATGGCACCATCATAACCTTGGGCACGGCGAGAGCCGAACTCCAGCACCGTGCGGCCTTCCGCAGCTCGTGCAATGCGACAGGCTTTGGTGGCGATGAGGGTTTGATGATTGATGGTCAGCAGAATCATGGTTTCGACAAACTGCGCCTGAATCATAGGTCCTGCAACCGTTACAATGGGTTCGCCCGGGAAAATGGGTGTGCCTTCCGGAATTGCCCATACATCGCAGCAAAACTCAAAATCACGCAGATAGGCTAAAAAATCTTCGGAAAAACACTGCTTTTCACGCAAATATTGAATATCTGTTTCGGAAAACCGTAGATTGTTGAAATATTCTAAAAGTTGCTCCACGCCTGCCATAATCGCATAGCCGCCATCGTCCGGCACGCGGCGGAAAAACATATCAAAATAGGCACGTCGATTTGCCATATTGTGTTCAAAATAACCGTTTGCCATGGTAAATTCATAGAAATCGGTCAGCATCGTCATATTCTTATCAGTCATGTGTTGGCTCCCATGTATCATTGAATTGCGCATTTCCACGGCAGGAATTTTTCGTGAAGATTTACGCAAAACTAGTATTCTCTAATATGATAGTACTATTTGCGAAAAATGGCAAGATAAATTGTTATTTTTTAAACAATTTTGGCAAATAAAAATGCACGCTTTGAATAAATATACAATATGATGTTTTTTTAAAAATAAATCTTGCATTCTGGAAAATAGAGTATTATAATAAAGGCATTGATGCGAAAAGTGAAACGCGGAGGAAGAAAACATGGATAAAAAAATTAAAAAAGTAGTTTTGGCATATTCCGGCGGATTGGATACTTCCGTTTTGATTCCGTGGCTGAAGGAACATTATGAAAACTGTGAAGTTATTGCGGTTTCCGGCAATGTCGGACAGGGCACGGAACTCGAAGGATTGGAAGAAAAAGCACTGAAAACAGGTGCGTCCAAGCTATATATTGAAGATTTGACGCAGGAATTTGTGGATGATTACATCATTCCGACCATGAAGGCAGGCGCAACCTATGAGCAGTATCTGCTCGGCACTTCCTTTGCACGTCCTATCATTGCAAAGCGCATTGTGGAAATCGCATTGCAAGAGGGTGCGGACGCAATCTGCCACGGCTGCACCGGCAAGGGCAACGACCAGATTCGTTTTGAGCTGGCGATTAAAGCATTTGCGCCGCATATGCAAATCATTGCGCCGTGGCGTTTCTGGGAACTCAATTCCCGTGATAAGGAAATCGAATATGCGGAAAAGCACAATATTCCGCTGAAAATTACCAAGGAAACCAACTATTCCAAGGATAAAAACCTGTGGCATCTTTCCCACGAGGGTCTGGATTTGGAACTGCCGTCCAATGAAGCACCGCTCAACCGTGAAGGCTTCTTGGAAATGGGCGTTTCCCCTGAAAATGCGCCAGACAAGGCAACTTATGTTACATTAAGCTTTGAAAAGGGCATTCCGATGGCTGTGAACGGCGAAAAAATGGACACCGTGCAGATTGTGGAAACCTTGAATAAGGTTGGCGGTGAAAACGGCATCGGCATTCTGGACATCGTGGAAAACCGTTTGGTTGGCATGAAGAGCCGTGGCGTATATGAAACACCGGGCGGTACCATCCTCTATGCGGCACACCAGAAGCTGGAGGAAATCACGCTGGACCGTGAAACCAGCCACTATAAGCAGCAGGTTGCACTGAAATTTGCCGAAATGGTATACAATGGGCAGTGGTACACGCCTCTGCGTAAGGCACTGTCGGCATTTGTCGATTCCACACAAGAAACCGTGACGGGTGAAGTCAAGCTGAAGCTGTATAAGGGCAACATTATGCCGGCATCTGTCACTTCTCCGTACACGCTGTATTCCGAAGATATGGCAACTTTTAATGAAGATGATGCATATGACCAGGGCGATTCAGAAGGTTTCAGCAATCTGTTTGGCTTGCCGCTCAAGGTGCGTGCATTGGCAGACCAAGCATTGGCAGACAAGACCGGTGCAGGCTTCCCGAGCGTAGAGTAACGCATGTTTTGAAATTTCTGCAGGGGGCGGTCAATGACCGCCCGCTGTTCGTTCAGTAGGAGATTAAGAATTATGGCTAAATTATGGGCAGGACGGTTTCAAAAGGAAACCGATTTGGTAGTAAACGACTTCAATTCCTCGATTTTATTTGACTGCCGCCTGTATCAAGAGGATATTACCGGCTCGATTGCGCACGCAACCATGCTCGGGAAGCAGGGCATCATTGAACAGTCCGAGGCGGATAAAATTGTAGCAGGCTTGCGTGGCATTTTAGAGGATATTGAAGCCGGAAAAATTGAATTTTCGCTGGAATATGAAGATATTCACATGAATATTGAGCAACTGCTGACCGAACGCATCGGCGATGCCGGCAAGCGTCTGCATACTTCCCGCAGCCGCAATGACCAGGTGGCATTGGACATGCGCATGTACTGCAAGAAGGAAATTTTGCAAATTATCGATTTGATTTGCGGATTTTTGTCTGCAATAACCAAAAAGAGCCGTGAAAATTTGGATGCTGTCATGCCGGGCTATACCCATTTGCAGCGTGCACAGCCGACAACGTTCGCACATTATATGATGGCATATGCCAACATGCTTAAGCGAGATGTGACCCGCCTGCAGGATTGCTTGGAGCGTATGGACGAGATGCCGCTCGGTTCCGGTGCGCTGGCGGCAACGACTTATCCGATTGACCGTCAGTTTGTCTGCGACCAGTTGGGATTTGCCCGTGTGACCGATAACTCGCTCGATGGCGTGTCTGACCGTGATTACTGCATTGAAATCAGCTCTGCGCTATCGATTTTGATGATGCACCTTTCCCGTTTGTCGGAAGAAATCATTTCTTGGTGCTCATGGGAATTTAAGTTCATCGAACTCGATGATGCGTATTCTACGGGTTCTTCCATCATGCCGCAGAAGAAAAATCCAGATGTTTGCGAACTCATTCGCGGCAAAACCGGTCGTGTATACGGCAGTCTGACCACGCTGCTGACCATGCTGAAGGGCTTGCCGCTTGCATACAATAAGGATATGCAGGAGGACAAAGAAGCGGTGTTTGGGGCAATCGACACCGTCAAGCAGTGCTTGGAAGTGTTCACCCCGATGTTTGCCACCATGACCCTGCGGCGGGACAATATGCGCAAGGCGGCTTCCGGCGGATTCATCAATGCGACCGACTGCGCCGATTATCTGACCAAAAAGGGCATGCCGTTCCGTGATGCCTACAAGACGGTGGGACGCTTGGTCAACCAGTGCATCCAAACGGAGGAAACACTCGATA
This sequence comes from Intestinibacillus sp., assembly GCA_963663775.1. Taxonomy (GTDB): domain Bacteria; phylum Bacillota; class Clostridia; order Oscillospirales; family Butyricicoccaceae. Next base: position 1,954,155 of record OY760624.1, read on the forward strand.
CACTGACGCTCAAGGACTTTGCGGCAATTTCTAACAGCTTTGGCGAAGACATCTATGAAGCACTGGATTTGCGCACCTGTGTGGGCGAACGCCGTGTGATTGGCGGACCTGCGCCGGAGGAAGTGACCCGCCAGATTGAGCGAATCGAAACCTTTGTGGCGGATGTGCAGGAGACAACGCTATGAAGCCGAAGATTTATATAGACGGCAAAGAAGGCACAACGGGATTGCAGATTTATGAACGCTTGGGAAACCGTGATGATATTGATTTGCTGCTGATTGATGAAGACAAGCGCAAAGATGTGCAAGAGCGGAAAAAGTTCCTAAACACGGCGGATTTGGTCTTTTTATGCCTGCCGGACGATGCTGCAAGAGAAGCGGTTGCCATGATTGAAAACGACACCACACGTGTCATTGATGCATCTACGGCGCATCGTGTGGCGGATGGATGGACGTATGGATTTCCGGAATTGTTTCCGCAGCAGCGGGACGCCATCCGCACGGCAAAGCGGGTTGCAAACCCAGGCTGTCATGCAACAGGGTTGCTGGCGTCTGCCGCTCCGCTTTCTCATTTGGGGATTTTGCCGAGCAGCTACCCGCTGACCTGCTATTCGCTCACCGGATATTCCGGCGGGGGCAAGAAGTTGATTGCGGAATATGAAAGCGAAGACCGAGAGGCGCTGTTGGCATTTCCGGGCACGTATGGACTGAATCTACAGCACAAGCATGTGCCGGAAATGACCGCATATACCAAGCTTACAATGGCACCGGTGTTTTGTCCGATTTTGGACGATTATTATGCGGGGATGGCGACCACCATTCTGCTGCACAATGCGCTTTTGGCGCAGGGCACGACGGCAGAAAGCATTCACAAGGCACTGCAATCGTATTATGCAGGAGAAACCTTTGTAACGGTGGCACCCTTTGGCGGCGATGTGAGCCGTCTGCACGCTGGGATTTTGATTGGAACCAACGGCTTGGAACTGACGGTTTCGGGAAATGTCGAGCGTACCATTATCACTGCACGCTTTGATAACCTTGGCAAGGGAGCATCCGGTGCAGCGGTGCAAAATATGAATCTAATGCTGGGACTGGAGGAAGCTGCTGGGCTGACCCTGTAATCCGCCTGTCCGAAGAGGAGAAATTGACAATGAAACAAATCAATGGCGGTGTTTGCGCCGCAAAAGGCTTTGCAGCCGGCAGCATCCGCTGCGGTATCAAGGCGAGCCGCACGGCAGATGATACTGCAATTATTTACAGCGACTGTGATTGTACAGCGGCCGCAACCTATACCTTGAATCGTGTGAAAGCTGCACCAATTTATGTCACAAAGGCAAATTTGGAGCAGGGAATGGCACGTGCTGTGATTGTCAATGCAGGCAATGCCAATGCCTGTGCGCCAGACGGCATGGAAAATGCACAGCGCATGGCAAAAGCGGCGGCAAATCGACTGGGCATTGCGGAAACCGCAGTTGTGGTCGCATCCACGGGCGTCATTGGACAGCGCATCAATATCGAGTGTATTGAAGAACATCTGCCGCAGATTACGCTCTCTGAAGACGGTTCGGACAAGGCGGCACAGGCGATTTTGACCACTGACTTGCAGAAAAAAGAGATTGCTGTTGAGTTTACCATCGATGGGAAAATCTGCCGCATGGGCGGTATCTGCAAGGGCTCTGGCATGATTCACCCCAATATGGGCACTATGCTTTGCTTTATCACAACAGACTGTGCGATTACCACAGAAATGCTGCAGGAAGCACTGTCTGAAAGCGTGAAAAAGTCCTTCAATCGTGTTTCCGTGGACGGAGATACCTCGACCAATGATATGTGCGTGGTGCTTGCCAACGGAAAGGCAGAAAACACCTGCATTGATTGGAAAGACGAGGATTATGAAACTTTCGTGCAGGCACTCACGGAAATTTCGGTTGCGATGGCACGCATGATTGCGGCAGACGGAGAAGGGGCGACCAAGCTGGTGACTTGCTCTGTCGTTGGCGCACGGGATGAAGAAACCGCAGAACAGCTGGCAAAAGCCGTCTGTGCGTCCAGTTTGGTGAAAACGGCGATGTTCGGCGCAGATGCCAACTGGGGACGTGTGCTGTGCGCAATGGGATATTCCAAAGCACCGTTCCGTCCGGAATATGTGAAGGTTTCCTTTGCAAGCAAAGCGGGCGAGGTGTTGGTCTGCGAGCGGGGCGCAGGGGTAGATTTTAATGAAGAAACCGCCAAAGCTGTGCTTTCTGAAAAAGAAGTTATCATTGCGATTGATGTGCAGGACGGGGACAGCTCCGCAACGGCATGGGGCTGTGATTTGACCTATGACTATGTGAAGATAAATGGAGATTACAGAACATGATGCTCGATGCGGAATCCAAGGCACGCACGCTGGTGGAAGCACTGCCTTATATACAAAAATATTATGGTCGCACGGTTGTGGTCAAATATGGCGGCAATGCGATGATTAACGATGAGCTGAAAGATGCCGTCATTCGGGATTTGGTGCTGCTGAATTTGGTCGGCATCAAAGTGGTTGTTGTGCATGGCGGCGGTCCTGAAATCAACGATATGCTCAAAAAAATCGGCAAAGAATCCAAGTTTGTCAATGGATTGCGCTATACCGACCGTGAAACCATGGACATTGTGCAAATGGTGCTGTGCGGAAAGGTCAACAAGGATTTGGTGACGCTTCTGGAAAAAGCAGGTGGACATGGCATTGGGTTGGGCGGTATGGATGGCGGCTTGTTTCAGGCAAAGCGCATGACCGATCGTGAAAACACCGACTATGGTTATGTGGGCGAAATTACGGATGTCAACCCTGCGCCTGTTATGGATGTGCTGGCAAATGGCTATATTCCGGTGGTTTCGACCGTGGCGCAGGGCATTGACGACGACACCAATTACAACATCAATGCGGACTTGGCGGCGGCAAAGCTTGCGACAGCACTGCGTGCGAAAAAGTTGATTTTGCTGACCGATGTGCGTGGTCTGCTGCGTGACCCCAAGGATGAAAGCACCTTGATTCCGCACCTGAAGGTGTCGCAAGTGCCACGTCTGATGAAAGACGGTATCATCAAGGGCGGCATGATTCCAAAGGTGGATTGCTGCGTGGAGGCGGTGCGCAAGGGCGTGGACGCTGCAAATATTCAAGATGGACGCGTGAAGCATTCGATTTTGATTGAACTGCTGTCCACGGTCGGCGTGGGCACGATGTTTGAGTAAAAAAGGGATGATAAAACATGACATATGAAGCATTAAAAGCAGAGGAAACCGCATATGTAATGAACACATATGGCAGATTTCCGATTGCACTAGACCATGGCGAAGGCTCTGTGCTGTGGGATGTCGATGGAAAACGTTATGTGGATTTGACTAGCGGTATCGGCGTGTGTTCGCTGGGATATAACAACGCTGCAATCAATGCCGCAATGGCACAGCAGGCACAAAAGCTGATGCACGTTTCCAATCTGTTCACCACAGCACCGATGGTGCAGACCGCGAAAACATTGGCAACCAAAACCGATATGGGCAAGGTGTTTTTTGCAAATTCTGGCGCAGAAGCCAATGAAGGTGCCATTAAGCTGGCGAGAAAGTATTCCTTCGATAAGTATGGTGCGGGCCGCCACAACATTGTGACGCTTGTGAATTCGTTTCACGGACGTACGATTACCACCTTAAACGCAACCGGACAGGAGAAATTCCACGATCATTTCTTCCCGTTTACGGAAGGGTTTGCATATGCTGTCGCCAATGATTTGGATGATGTCAAAAGTAAGGTGGATGACAGCACCTGTGCCATCATGATGGAGCTGATTCAAGGCGAAGGCGGCGTGCTGCCGCTGGACGAGGCGTTTGTCAAGGCAGTGGAAGCACTGTGCCGTGAAAAGGATTTGCTGCTCATTATTGATGAAGTACAGACTGGTATTGGACGGACAGGCGCATTGTTTGCATTTCAGAATTATGGGGTTTCGCCGGATGTGGTAACAATGGCGAAGGGCTTAGGCGGCGGTGTGCCGATTGGCGCAGTGCTGGCGGCAAAAAGCTGCTGCGATGTGCTGACACCCGGCACGCATGCAACCACCTTCGGCGGCACACCATTGGTATGTGCAGCGGCAAATGTGGTGCTGGATACGGTGACGCAGCCGAAATTTCTGCAAGAAGTGCAAGAAAAGGGCGCATATCTCAAGCAGAAAATCTTAGACTTGGGCTCCAAGCAGATTTTGGGCGTGCGTGGCATGGGTCTGATGCTGGGCATCATTGTGGAAGAAGGCAAGCACAGTGCATTCGCCAAGGAGCTGATTGCACGGGGGGTAATGGTGATTACGGCGGGCAAGGATGCGGTGCGTTTGCTGCCGCCGCTGACCATTACCTATGCAGAAATGGACGAGGCGATAGCCGTGATGAAGGAGGTTTTTTAAGTGAAGCATTTGCTGAAGCTGCTCGATTGCAGCAAGGAAGAGATTATTTCGATTTTGGACCTTGCTGACCAGCTGAAATATGAAAAAAAGCATAATATTACCCATCGTCACTTGGAAGGCAAAAGCTTGGGCATGATTTTCCAAAAATCATCAACCCGTACCCGTGTATCTTTTGAAACAGGCATGTATCAGTTGGGCGGGCAGGCACTCTTTTTGTCCAACCGTGACTTGCAGATTGGCAGAGGAGAGCCGGTGCAGGACACCGCCCGTGTGCTTTCCCGCTATTTGGATGGCATCATGATTCGTACTTTTGAGCAGAAGGAAGTCGAAGATTTGGCGGGATTTGGCACGATTCCGATTATCAATGGATTGACAGATTTCAGCCATCCGTGCCAAGTGCTGGCGGATTTGATGACCATTCGTGAGAAGTTTGCTTCTCTGGAAGGCTTGAAAATGTGCTATATCGGTGATGGAAACAATATGGCAAACTCTCTGATTGTGGGCGGACTGAAGACAGGAATGCACGTTTCTGTGGCATGCCCAGAAGGCTATCGCCCTGCGGCGGAGGTGCTTACCTTTGCAGAGGAAGAAAAGAAGGCAGGCGCACTGTTTGATTTGTCGGATGATATTTTCAAGGCGGCAGAAAATGCAGATGTCATTATTACGGACACATGGGCATCTATGGGCATGGAAGAAGAAAAAGAACAGCGTTTGCAGGCATTTGCAGGCTATCAAGTGAATGATGCGCTGTTGGCGGCGGCAAAGCCGGGTGCAATGGTACAGCACTGCCTGCCAGCTTATCGTGAGCAGGAGATTACGACCAAGGTCTTTGAAGAACATGCAGATGAAATTTTTGAAGAAGCAGAAAATCGTTTGCATGCGCAAAAGGCGGTTATGGTCACTTTGATGGGAAACCAATAAACGAAACCGAAAAAGGATGTCACTTGTTGAAGCGGCATCCTTTTTTTATATGGATGAGGTGTGAAATGATTCGGATTATGTTTGTATGCCATGGTAACATTTGCCGCAGTCCAATGGCGGAGTTTGTGTTGCGTGATATGGCGCAAAAGCAAGGCTTGGCAGACCGCATTGCGGTGGCGTCTTCTGCCACCAGCACCGAGGAAATCGGCAATCCCGTGCATGCGGGCACAAAACAAAAGCTGCAGGAAATGGGCATTCCTATGCGGGAACGGCGTGCGGTGCAGCTGAAAAAGCGGGATTATGCGGACTATACGTTTTTGATTGCGATGGACAGCCGCAATGTGCGCAATATGCTGCGCATTGTTGGCGCAGACACGCAGCAGAAAATCAGCCGATTGTTGGATGACACGGCGCAGCCACGTGACATTGCAGACCCGTGGTATACGGGGAATTTTGATGAAACCTATGCCGATATTCGAGAAGGCTGTGAAAACTTGTTGCAAAAACTGTTTTCCTGAAAGCGCACGAACCGCTGTAAATGGCTTTGTTTGTATATTTGCGGATGTACTGCATAGACTGTAACGGAGCAAGAACGGCGGTGAGGGAGATGCGAAGAAAGCGAAGACGCCGACCACCACACATTTGGAAACCTTTGGGGTGGCGGAAAAAGCTGTTATTGTTTGTATTGTTGATTTTGGGGCTTGGAGGCGGTTTTTTGATGCGCTTAGAGCCGATGATTATGACATATGCAGAAAATGAGGCACAGGACAACATGGCAGAATGGGTCAGCCGCATGGTGGAGCAGCAGCTGTATGACAATCGAGAGGCATATCAGAACTTGGTGCAGCTGGAGCATGATGCAGAGAGCCATGTCACAGCACTGCGTACCGATATTGTGACGATGAACCAGTTGAAAACTGCACTGATACAGCAAATGACCGCAGAAATGAGCGAGCTTGAGGAAAGTAAGCTGGAAATTCCGTTGGGCAGTGTGCTTTCGCCAACGTGGAAGGGCGGCATGGGCCCCAAGCTACAGGTTGGCATTGTGGCATTGGGTACGATTACAGCAGAGTTTGCCAGTGCATTTCAGCAGGCGGGCATCAATCAAACTCGCCATCATATTATTCTGGAAGTACATACAGAAGTGGATATTTTGACGATTTTAGGCAGTCGGCGTGTCAATGTGGACAGCGATTTTTATGTAACCGATACGATTATTGTCGGTACCGTTCCAGACCAGTATACGTACATCGATGATACCGAGCAGGGTATGCTGGGCAAAATCAATGATTATGCAGCAGATTGAAAACAGTTCTTGCCTTCCTGCATGCGATGGGATGTGGGAAGGCATTGCTCTGTTCGGGATGCGTGACGATAGAAAACCGCTCTATTTGATGCATAGAAAATTGTGCGTTTTGACAAAGATTGATTCGTATTTTGACAGAGAATTCGTAAGTGTGATACAATAGATGCAAAGAAAACCAAGAGCTTGGCTAGGAAGCGAACCGCATGATGCAGATGAGAAATACGGTATTTTTAGGAAGGATGTTGCATATGGAAACAAGAGTTGCAGTTATGGGAATCATTGTAGAAGACATGGAGTCAGTGGAAAAGCTGAACAATATTTTGCATGAATATGGGGAATACATCATTGGCAGAATGGGACTGCCCTATCGCCAGAAAAATATTCATGTCATCAGTATTGTGGTGGATGCGCCGCAGGATGTCACCAGTGCTATCAGCGGAAAAATTGGGAAAATTGCAGGCGTGAGCGTTAAAACCGCATATTCGGGTGTGATTACGGCAGATGAAGCATAACATCAAGGCACTCATTGACCAGTTGGCGGCGCAAAAGCAATGCTCCAAGCAGGAATTTCAAGGGCTGTTGGCGGAAAACACACCGGAAGTGTCCGCTTATGTGTTTGCAAAAGCGGTGGAAATCCGTAAAAAGGTGTATGGAAACGCAGTCTATGTGCGTGGCTTGATTGAAATCAGCAATTTTTGCAAAAACGACTGCTATTATTGCGGAATTCGCAAGAGCAATCGTTTGGCAGAGCGGTATCGGTTGGACAAAACACAGATTTTGGACTGCTGTGCAAACGGCTATGCACTGGGATTTCGTACGTTTGTGCTGCAAGGCGGAGAAGATGCGTATTTTACCGATGCGGTGGTTTGCGACATCGTATCCGCTATCAAGATGCGGTATCCGGATTGTGCCGTGACGCTTTCCATTGGTGAAAAGACGCGCGAAAGCTACCAAATGTATTTTGATGCAGGGGCAGACCGCTATTTGCTGCGGCATGAAACGGCAAATGCTGCGCATTATCGCAAACTGCACCCAGAGGAGCTGACGCTTGCACATCGCAAGCAGTGCTTGTATGATTTGAAAGAAATTGGATATCAAGTCGGCTGTGGCTTGATGGTGGGTTCGCCGGGGCAAACCTTGGAAACGATTGCAGAGGATTTGCTCTTTATGCAGCAGTTTCGTCCGCATATGGTGGGCATTGGCCCGTTTTTGCCGCACAAAGACACGCCGTTTGCCAAAGAACCGCACGGTAGCTTGGAAATGACGCTGTTTTTGCTGGGTATCATGCGCTTAATGCTGCCGCATGTGCTACTGCCTGCGACAACGGCATTGGGTACACTGTGTCAAGGCGGTCGGGAGCAGGGGATTTTGGCGGGCGCCAATGTTGTGATGCCAAACCTATCCCCGCAGAGCGAGCGAAAAAAATATTTGCTGTATGACAATAAATTGTGCACCAATGAGGAATCAGCCGAGGGATTTGCACGACTGCAGCAGAAAATGCAAAGCATCGGCTATGAAATCGTGGTTGACCGTGGGGATACCAAGCTTTAAAATAACATCTCTGAAGAGAAAGAGTTTCTGACTCAAAGAAAGGACTAGCGTTATGTACAATCCAAAATCTAAAAAAGCAGAGGAATTCATCAGCGACAAAGAAGTGCTGGAAACTCTGCAATATGCAGATGAAAACAAAGAAAATCTGGCACTGATTGATGAAATTCTGGAAAAAGCAGAACGGCGTAAAGGGCTGACCCATCGGGAAGCGTCCGTGCTGTTGGCATGTGAAAATCCAGAAAAAATTGCGAAGATGTATGCACTGGCAGAGCAAATCAAAAAAGATTTTTATGGAAATCGCATTGTGATGTTCGCCCCGCTGTATTTGTCAAATTACTGCATCAATGGATGCACTTACTGCCCCTATCATGCCAAAAACAAGCATATTGCACGCAAAAAGCTGACGCAGGAGGAAGTGCGCCGTGAGGTGATTGCGCTGCAGGACATGGGGCACAAGCGTCTGGCGATTGAAGCAGGCGAAGACCCCAAGATGAATCCCATCGACTATATTTTGGAATGTATCGATACCATTTACAGCATCAAGCACCAAAATGGTGAAATTCGGCGTGTCAATGTGAATATTGCGGCAACAACCGTGGAAAATTATCGCAAACTGCATGACGCAGGAATTGGCACATATATTCTGTTTCAGGAAACCTATCACAAAGACAGCTATGAGAAGCTGCATCCGACAGGACCGAAGCATGACTATGCCTATCACACCGAGGCGATGGACAGAGCGATGGAAGGCGGCATTGATGATGTGGGTCTGGGGGTGCTGTTTGGCTTGCAGCTGTATCGCTATGAGTTTGCAGCACTGCTGATGCATGCAGAGCATTTGGAAGCGGTGCATGGGGTTGGTCCGCACACAATCAGTGTGCCACGCATCAAGCATGCGGACGATATTGACCCGGACGTGTTTGAAAACGGCATTAGCGATGATGTTTTTGGGAAAATCTGCGCTTGTATCCGTCTTTCTGTGCCGTATACCGGCATGATTGTGTCGACCAGAGAAAGCAAGGAAGTGCGTGAAAAGGTGATTCGCTTGGGCGTGTCACAGCTCAGCGGTGCATCCCGTACCAGTGTCGGCGGATATGATACGCCGGAGCCGGAGGATGAAAAATCTGAGCAGTTTGATGTCAGTGACAAGCGCACCTTGGATGAAATCGTAAAATGGCTGATGGATTTTGGGTATATTCCGAGCTTTTGTACGGCATGCTATCGGGAAGGGCGCACAGGTGACCGCTTTATGAGCCTGTGCAAGAGCGGGCAAATCCAAAACTGCTGCCATCCGAATGCACTGATGACGCTGAAGGAATATTTGCAGGATTATGCATCGCCTGCAACGGTAGAATTGGGAAATCAAATCATTTTGCAGGAGCTTTCTAATATTCCAAATGAAAAAGCACGTGAAACTGTGCGGCAGATGCTGCAGAAAATCGAAAATGGTGAGCGAGATTTCCGATTCTAAGGTGATTTGACGTCCAACAGCTGCCAAATATCAAGAAAAAATCCCTCCGCATCCGAAAAACAGGAGCGGGGGGATTTGCTTTACAGCTCTCTCATTGCCGATGTGTTCATAATTTGTTTAAAATTTCTTTAAAAAAAATTCTGGAAAAACGTGAAAAAATCCCTTGCACAATTGGATGGTTTGATGTATCATAATAGGCGTATTAGCACTCAAATGAAACGAGTGCTAATGCATTGATTGAGATATACATTTAAATTTAGGAGGAATAGAATTATGACACTCAAGCCACTTTCTGATCGTGTTGTCATCAAGATGCTGGAGGCGGAAGAAACCACTGCCAGCGGCATTATTTTGGCAGGTACTGCAAAGGAAAAGCCACAGGTTGCGGAAGTCATTGCAGTCGGTCCCGGAGGCATGGTGGACGGCAAGGAAGTCGTGATGCAGGTGAAGGTTGGCGATAAGGTCATCACCAGCAAGTATTCCGGCACCGAAGTCAAGGTTGACAGCGAAGAATATATTATCGTCAAGCAGGGCGATATTCTGGCAATTGCTGAATAATACTCATTTCAAGATAGCAGAATTGATGATACGAATTTGGAGGTAATCAAATCATGGCAAAGCAAATCATCTATGGTGAGGATGCACGCAAGGCACTGGAGCGCGGCATCAATCAGCTGGCAGACACCGTAAAGGTCACCATCGGTCCGAAGGGTCGCAATGTGGTTTTGGATAAGAAGTTTGGCTCTCCGCTCATCACCAATGACGGCGTGACCATCGCAAAGGAAATCGAGCTGGAAGATGCGTTTGAAAACATGGGCGCACAGCTGGTGAAGGAAGTTGCAACCAAGACCAACGACGTTGCAGGCGACGGCACAACTACCGCAACCGTTTTGGCGCAGGCTTTCGTTCGTGAAGGTCTGAAGAACGTTGCAGCAGGTGCAAACCCGATGGTTATGCGTAAGGGCATCCAAAAGGCAGTGGAAGCTGCGGCGGATGCGATTGCGCAGAACTCCCACAAGGTCAACGGCACAGAAGACATTGCACGTGTTGGCGCAGTTTCTTCCGGCAGCGAAGAAATCGGCAAGCTGATTGCAGAAGCGATGGATAAGGTTTCCACCGATGGCGTTATCACTGTAGAAGAATCCAAGACCGCTGAAACCTACTCCGAAGTGGTAGAAGGCATGCAGTTTGAGCGTGGCTATGTGACCCCTTACATGGTAACCGATACCGAGAAGATGGAAGCGGTTCTGGATGACGCACTCGTGCTGATTACCGACAAGAAGATTTCTGTGGTACAGGATATTCTGCCGCTGCTCGAGCAAATCGTAAAATCCGGCCGTAAGTTGCTGATTATTGCAGAAGATATTGAGGGCGAAGCACTGTCTACCTTGATTGTAAACCGTCTGCGCGGCACTTTCATCTGTGTGGCTGTTAAGGCACCTGGCTTTGGCGACCGCCGCAAGGATATGCTGAAGGACATTGCGATTTTGACCGGTGGTACTGTCATTTCTGAGGAAATCGGCATTGAACTCAAGGATGCTACCATGGATATGCTCGGCAGTGCACGTCAAATCAAGGTGAACAAGGAAACCACAACCATTGTTGATGGTGCTGGTGAAAAGGAAGCGATTCATGCACGTGTTGGCGAAATTCGCGGTGCAATTGAACGCACCACTTCTGATTTCGACCGTGAAAAGCTGCAGGAACGTGTTGCAAAGCTGGCAGGCGGCGTTGCAGTCATCAAGGTTGGTGCGGCAACCGAAACCGAAATGAAGGAAATGAAGTTGCGCATTGAAGATGCATTGAATGCAACCCGTGCCGCAGTGGAAGAAGGCATCGTTGCAGGCGGCGGTGTGGCATATGTCAACGCAATTAAGGCTGTGGAAGCATTGCTTACAGACAGCACAGGCGACGAAAAGACTGGTATGATGCTTGTTGCACGTGGTCTGGAAGAGCCGATGAAGCAAATCGCAGCAAATGCAGGCATTGACGGCGCAGTGGTGCTGGATAAGGTGAAGAACAACGAGCAGGTTGGCTTTGGCTTTGACGCATACACCGAAACCTATGGTGACATGATTTCTGCTGGTATCGTAGACCCGACCAAGGTGAACCGCAGCGCATTGCAGAATGCAGCATCTGTGGCTTCTATGGTTCTGACAACCGAATCTTTGGTGGCAGACATCAAGGAACCGGCAGCACCGGCAGCACCGATGGGACCGGACATGGGCGGTATGTACTAAGAAGCCCGTTGGCATCGACCGACATTTTTCATAAGCTATACCGCAGGGCGAACCGCTTGTTTGAGTGGTTCGCCTTGTGGCATTCTGCTTTGTCAAGCGTGGTGCAATGTGATATAATGATGTAAAAATAGATGAAGCTGAAAGGAATATTGCATATGATGGTAGATTTGCACATGCATTCGGAATATTCGGAAGATGCCAAACCCAATGCATCGGTTGACGCAATTTGTCGTGCGGCAATCGAACAGGGATTGGATACCATTGCGCTGACGGACCATAAGGATTTTTTCTTTACCAAGCCGCCGATGGCGTTGGAGATGCAGGGACTTTCGCATGACATAGCAGTGTGTCAGGACAAGTATGCAGGACAGCTGCAATTGCTGCGTGGCATTGAATTGGGAGAAATCCATGCCAACCCGCAGGCGATGGAATTTGCGCAGGCATATGATTTTGATGAGGTCATTGGCTCGCTGCATGTATATCGTCCAACAGACATCGATTTTTATTTTTTGCCGTTTGCGCAGATGGATTTAGATGCAGTTCTGCGGGCATATTTCACAGACATGCTGGAAATGGTGCGTCACGGTGGATTTGATATTTTGGCGCACATTGACTACCCCATGCGTGTGATGAAGCTTCCGGACTATACGCCGACATATGTTGGACTGGAAGCATATATTGAGCCGATTTTGCGGGAAATCATCGACCGAGAAATCGCTTTGGAAATCAATGCGGCAAGCCTGTTCAGCTGGCGCAGGCAGGCGGGACCGGAGCCGTTTGTGCTAGAAATGTATCATCAGCTTGGCGGGCGGATGATTACCGTTGGTTCGGACAGCCATTGTGCACCGGATGTTGGACGTGGTCTGCAGGATTGCATTGACGCTGCAAAGCAGGCAGGATTTATACAGCTTACGGTATTTCGAAAACGTCGTGCGGAAACGATTTCAATTTAGTAGGAGGCAGTATGCAAAGCATTACACATAAGGCGTATGCCAAAATCAATTTGACATTAGACGTGACAGGGAAGCGACCAGATGGATACCACACGGTTGAAATGGTCATGCAGACCGTGAGCCTGCATGATGCGGTGACGGTATCCTTGGATGATTCCAAAACCATTTCTATGCAGTGTAGCGTGGCGTCCTTGCCGACCGATGACAGCAATCTGGCGGTGCGTGCGGCAAAGCTTTTTTATGAACACACGGGCATCGAAAATGTGGGCACTGCAATTTCCATCGTCAAACGTATTCCGATTGCGGCAGGACTGGCGGGCGGTTCGACCGATGCGGCGGCGGTTTTGCAGGCGTTGGATGCCCTGCACCATACGGCACTGGGCACGGAACGGCTGTGCGAAATGGGTCTGCAATTGGGCGCAGATGTGCCTTATTGCATCCGTGGCGGCACAATGCTGGCGCAGGGTATTGGGGAGGAACTGACGGTATTGCCACCCATGCCGCATTGTTATGTGGTGCTGGTCAAGCCGCCGTTTGCCGTATCCACGGCGGATATTTATCGGCAAATGAATGGCGGCAATGTGTCACCTCGCCCTGATACGGCAGGGATGGTGCAGGCACTGCAGCAACAGGATTTTGTCGGTATTTGTGCGCAGTTATACAACGTGATGGAGCCAGTGACGGGAAAAGACCATCCTGAAATAGCGCAGATTCGTGCGATGCTGCTGGAACAGGGGGCGAAGGGTGCTATCATGAGCGGCAGCGGGCCGACGGTGTTTGGTCTGTTTGCGCACGAGCAGACTGCACGAGATGCGGCAAAACTGTTGCAAAAAAGCTATCACGACACACATTTTGCAGAAATTTTGGGTTAAATCACAAAACCTCTGGCTATACTTTCCATAAATGATTGGACAGATAGACGGAGGTTTTTTGTAATGAAACGATTTTCTTGGAAGCGTGCGGAGTTGTGCTTGGCATTGACGATTTTACTGATTTTTACATATGCGAGTGCGGCGGGGGCGCAGCAGCAGGAGATTGCAGACAAGGTGCTGCGGCTGCATGTGCTTGCCAATTCTGACAGCGCAGAGGACCAGCGTGTCAAACTGTGTGTGCGGGACGCTGTGCTGGAATACTGCAATCCGTTGCTTGCGCAGGTGCAGACACAAGCGCAGGTGCGAACGGTTTTGAATACACATTTACAGGAAATTGTGGATTTGGCACAGGCAGAATTGCGGCGTCAAGGCTCTTTGGACATGGTGACCGCACAAATGCAGGAAGAATATTATCCGACACGGGACTATACGGATTTTGCATTGCCGGCAGGAAAATATATGGGACTGCGCATCTGCATTGGCAGTGCAAGCGGGCACAACTGGTGGTGCGTGATTTTTCCGCCGCTGTGCAAGGGATGTTCCGCCGCAGCAACGGAAACGTTAACCACGGAGGAACGGGCGTTTGTGCGGCAGGATGGTACCAAATATGTCGTACGGTTTAAAGCGGCGGAGATGCTCGATACCCTGCGGGAGCGCTTTTCTCCTGCGTGAAAACTGGAAAAATCACTTGAGATGCGCTATCGTTTATGATATGATAAAAGTTATATAAGGCTGTTTTTTGATGACAGCCGAACAACGGAGGGGTTACATTGAAAATCATAAATGAAAAAGGCAAATTGTTTGGACTCATAAATATTGTTGATTTGTTGGTGCTGTTGGCAGTTATCGCCGTGGTAGTGGGTGTGGGTTGGAAGATTTTTGCGCCCAAGGTGGAGGCAGCCGTCAATCCTGAGGTGACGATGACCACCACGATGCGTGTGCGGGGCGCAACTCCGTTTTTAGTGGGTGAATTCGAAAGCAATGACCAAACGGGCAAGCAGTTGGTCAATGGCAATACATATGTGGCGGCAACGATTGCCGATGTTTCGGTGGAAGACTATGTGCAGCAGGTGACCACGGCAGATGGACGCATTGTGGATGCACTCGACCCTTCCAAAAAAGATATTATGGTGGTGGTAGAATCCAAGGTGACCAAGGACACGCCAACGCCGAAAATCGGCACGCAAGAAGTGCGTGCAGGACGCACTTTCACGCTGAAAACCAACGATATTGAAACCATTGCCATCATTGAATCTGTGGATTTTGCAGCATGAAGCAGATGATAACACAAAGTCTGTTCTGGCGTGCGCTGTGTAGACTGCGGGATTGGTATCAATTTGGCATGTTGGCTGCATTTTTTCAGACACTTGCGGAAAGCTATCCGCACTCCCAGACGAAAAAACTATGGGAGCATTTTATCTGGCAGCCGATGATTACAGAGCAGACCTCTGTATATGCACGGCTGTTGGAAAAAACCCGTCTGCGATTGCAGACCTGTGGGCAATGGCTGCAGCAAAGTGCAGTCTATCGCTATGGCTTGCAGCTTGGCAGACGCATCACTGCATTTGCAGGAAGCGGATACATTGGGCGGTTTTGCCGCTTTATGGGCGCACGTGGATTTTTGCTGGCGGCATTTTCGCTGTATCTGCCGCTGGATTATTTCCTGCGCAATATTGTAAACATTGGGGTGGTGTCGTCCCTTTGGGATGAAGGCATGATGGCTTTGTGTCTCCTCTATCTGATGTATCGCAGAGCCATGGAGCGTGCACCGCTTGGCACACGTGCGACCTCATTGGACGGGTTTTTGCTGCTGTTTATTGCAGTGAGTATATTACTGATGTGCTTCAACTCACCGTATCTATCGATTGCGGTGGATGGACTGCGTGTGGTTGTGCAGTATTTACTGTGGTTTTTTGTCCTCATTCGCTTGCTGGAGGATGACCGTGATTTTGGCATCTTTTATGGCACACTGCTGTTGATGGCATTTGGCATTGCACTGCATGGCATGTATCAATATATCATTGCAGCGCCCATTCCTGCGTCATGGATGACACAAACTGAGGCGGGCGTTCGCACACGTGTCTATTCTTTGACGGGCAGCCCGAATATCATGGGGTCGCTTTTGGTGCTGTTTGCGCCAATGGCGATGGCATTGGCCTATTGGTCCAAAAAGACGTGGGTGAAGGTTTCTGCTGTTTGCGCAACAGGTGTGTTTTGTCTATCCATCCTATTCACCTTCTCCAAGGGGGCATGGGGCGGATTGGTGATTGCTATTGTCGTGTTTGCCCTGTTTTTGGACAGACGCTTGCTGGCGTTGATGGCAGCCGCTGGTGCTGGTGCACTGCTATTCATTCCGTCGGTATCCAATCGCATCACCTATCTGTTTACGTCTGATTATGCAGAAGCAAGCGCCAGAGCAGGCCGCTCTGTGCGATGGGAAATTGGATTGCAGACCCTGCACGAATACAATCCTTTTGTAGGGGTTGGATTGGGTCGCTTTGGCGGTGCAGTGGCGATGCAAAACCGCATTATGGAGCAAACGGATAATTTTCAATATTTTTATATGGACAATTATTATTTAAAAACACTGGTTGAGATGGGCTATATTGGGCTGTTTTTCTTCCTGTTGCTACTCGTGGGGGCAGTTGTCTGGTGCCTGCGGGGGGTCGGACGCACCCGAAACCGCAGTGTGCATCCGCTGTCTGTGGGGATGTTTGCAGGCATGTGCGGCGTGCTGTTTCACTGCTATTTTGAAAACATTTTTGAAGTGCAGTACATGGTGGCGTATTTTTGGGCATTGGCTGCCGGTATTTTGTATTTGGGATATTTTAAAAGGAAACGCAGAGCAACCGAGGAGACTTGAGAAGCAGCAAACGTCTGAAATTTCTATCTGATATAGCATCTGTAGACATAAAATAGCACCGAAGAGTTTTCTTCGGTGCTATTTTTGACGTTGTATTGAGAATTTTATGCAGAAGCAAGCTGCAATTGATAAACTTGCTCGGTAGAATCCAGAAACCGCTCCAGATAATCGATAGAGCATTGCTTACGTACGACGCTAATGCGCAGTTTCATCAAACTGCGAGACCATTCATCAAATTCTTTGGCATTTTCCTGCCTGCCGATGTTACTGCGCAAAGCGGTTTGTATCAACTGACAGCGTACATTCAAATCCTCACCGATGTGATGGGGAGAGGACTGGAATGACATATCATTTGTCAATTCTGCAATTTGATGCAGTCGGTCAAACGAAGAGGAAAATAGATTTTGTACGGCGACAGGTGCGTCCTTTGGCGGGGCATTGTCTGCGCTGTTTGCAGGGGCATCTGCTGCGGTCTCTTCAAATGCAGATGCGATGAACATCGGCTCGACCGGTGCGGCAGAAGGCGGCAATTCGTTTTGGAAGGGTGTTGCTTCTTCTTGGAAAGGGGCGGGTTCTTCCGGAAGCGGTGCAGACTCTATGGCAGGGGGAGAAGGCGTTGGCGGGTCAGGCTGCCAAGCGGGCATCTCCTGCTCTGCGCTGTCGAGAAGCGTGGGCGATGGTATCTCCTCCTCTTCCTCCACGGGGTCAGGCGATTCCAGAGGTACTTCCTCTGGTGTATCCAATGTGACCGGAGCAGGTGCAGGCGAAAATTCCGGAACTTCGTCTGTCATGGATTCTAAGTGCTCCGTGGACGCCAAGACAAACAAATTTGTTTCGGGAGAACGCACAATGCGAATGGCATTTTCGATAATTTCGTTAAATTCCAAATCCAAAATAGCCTTGAAACTGGTTGGGATATAGATGCGGTCGGGCATGGGGTCGCATGCTTCCATTGCGGTGCGTGCTTCCATAGGACCCGGGCGAGATAATTGCGAAAGATGGTTGAGAACCAGACCCGCAGACTGATCCTGCAGAGCGGTGACGGTGGGCTTAGCAGTCCGTTTGCTGCGTGTAGGTGCTGCCATGGGCGACACAATCGCAGCTAATTCGTTGGAAAGGCGACCCAGCACCGTGGGCGCACCGGGGCACAGCGCAGGCGTATAATATTTAATGTGCGGCAGGTCTGCATCCTGATAGCCCATTTTTTCAGAGAGGATGGAGAATGCCAAATCATAATATTCTTTGCGCATGCGATATTCCACTGCGGTGACAGGCGTTCCGTCGAAGATAAAAGCGAGCTTGGACAGCGCATACTGCTGCATACGCAGCAAATTGTCCCATTGGTTGATGGCACTGCCAGATTTGTACGCAGAGATGCGATGAAATACAGCCTTCCAAAAAGGCTGCTTTGCAGAAATGTGAGTGGCCCACAATTCCTCTAAACCGATTCCCTGCGTGCGGCAAATATAATCGATGGCAAAATCCAAGGTGATTTGTTCAAAATCCTCCAACACCAGAATTTGAAAATACGGATGGCATTTGCGAATATATTCTTTGGGCGCAGTCAAAGAAACCGCATCAACGAGACCAGTTGCCATACAATTTGTGGTCAATTCCGTGCATTGCTGCACAAAATATGTAAAATCGTATGCGGCAAAATGCAGCATCGTGCTTGCGATTGGAAGCTGATATAGATTTTTGCTTTTCTGAGATACCGTAAAGGCAACAATATGGCTCATACTATCCCCCATAGGTGTTTAGAACACACCAAATATCATATGTATACATCATATCACATATGATGGCATTTTTCAACAATACAAAAAATTAAGTTGTATTTCCGGCAGAAATGCACTATAATGATATAAAGAATTCGTTTTCAAGATTTGTTTGGAGCAAGCAAGTTTTCAAAGTATCAAAATCAATCGAAAAAAGGGGAGGGGTGTTCGTGCAGTTCCTTTCTGAGCGAACCGCAGTCGAAGAGATTGCCGCTCTCATTTTAGATGCGGCTGCAAATCTTTATAAGAGCACAAAGTATATTTATGCGCTCAGCCGTGCTGATTTTTATAATTGCTCGGTAAAAGATGTCTTCAAAGTAATCTTGAACAATCTGCGGCAGGTGGATAGTCTGCAGGCGTTGGGTTTGCACATTGACGCAGAGAGCTGTCCGGAAATGGCAGTGCCGGAATATGAAAAAGTATTTTCCTTGCTGGTGTATAGCTTTGCGGTGCGGCTTCCTACGTTGCAGCGGGTGCAGATTCACGGGGAGCGGCTGACCGATGCACAGGTGCAGGCCATTTATGACTATATTATGCAAAAGGGCATTGCAAACCATGGAGAACTGGTGGCAGAGAGCTTTGCAGACATGAAGGTGCGCATCCGCAAAAAACAGCAGGTCGTGCCCTATAATGCCGATTGGTATAAGGCATTTCTCTATACATATGTCCCATCACTAGCGGAAATTAACAACCAAAACTTGTTTTTATTTGGGACCGTGGACATTTTATTCATGATGTATTACATGCGCTTGGAGGAAGAGCTGCAGGCAATGCTGACACGATACAGCGCAAAAGCAAACAGGGCGTGAGTTTGCCGTTTGCAGCGGTAACATGGTTGACTTTTTCTCCGTCACATTATATAATAGTACAGCAGATTTGAATGGCGTATGCCGAAAAAATGGAGTTATCGGGGTGACATATGTACTGGGGCAGTGTGAAGTTTTTCAAACACCTGATTCTGCTGATTTTTTTCGGTTCTTTTGCAATTGCCATCATATGCGCAATTTTTTGGGGTGTAAAATACCATCGTGCCGATACAGCACAGCAAGAGCTGCAGCAGCAAATGGATGTCTTACAGCTGGAAAACAGCGATTTTATGAGCGCACTGGAAAGTCTGAAAAATGGTTCTCCTGAAAAATTCTTAGCGATTTGCGAAGAAAATGGAGTTTCGGCAGATGATGTGTTGCGTGTTTTACAAAAGGCAGTCGAGGAGCAAGACAGCACAACTGCGTTTGCAGAGCAGTCCTTACCGGATGGCAGCGATACCGCCACGCTGCCATCCTATGTTACATCTTATCCGAATCTTTATGTAGCGCCACCCGTCAAAGCCGCATCTCCCGAAAAGGCGACTATTTATTTAACCTTTGACAATGGACCGACGCCAACGACTGACCGGATTTTAGATATTTTGCAGCAATATCAGGTGAAAGCAACCTTTTTTGTGACACCTGCCGTAGACGGCAGCGATGCCGAGCGGTTGCGCTGTATTCGCGATGCGGGACACACGCTGGCACTTCGTCCCACCCAGAACGGGAAAATCGTGTATAGCGATGTGCAGGGATTTTTAGATGCCTTTGCAGCAGCGTCCGATTTGCTATATGATGCAACTGGTGTGCAGGCAAATATTTTCCGCTTCCCAGGCGGCAGCATCAATGACTATGACCGTTCCATCAGCAAGGATTTAATGGCTGAAATGAAGCGGCGTGGATATGTTTATTTTGATTGGAATGTCGATTGCGGACAAACAGACGCCGTCAATACAACAGCAAATGTGATTTCAAACAAAATTATACAAGCCGCAAATAACAACAACAGTACCGTTGTATTGCTCTATGATGACTGGAATTGCGAGGCAACAGTGGATGCACTGGCAAACACAATTCAGGTCTTAACAAAGCAGGGATATGCGTTTGACCGCTTGACAAATGCCATAAAACCAGTGGTTTTTCAGGAGCAGTCGGATGTGGACACTGCGTCATAGTATTTGTTGGTTCTTTGCAGTAATCTTGAGAACAGGAGAAGCCACATGAGTTTAAAGGACAACTTTTATCAAGCAATCAGAGAACTGCTTGACCATAGCGGTCTAGTGGGGGATGATTTGACGGAAAAATCGAAAAAATCATCGGAGCTTGATGCTTATCTGGAAACTCCTGCACCAAAGGAATCTTTTACAGAGGCAGCGCCGCCGGCACCTGCGTTTCGTGTGCCGGAACCGGAACCGGATTTTGCAGTGCCGCCGGATTTATCTGCCAAAACAAGCAATGCACAGTCGACTTTAGATGCCACAGCGAATGAGTATGTGCCACCCTCTAAGCAACAATCGGAATATACGCCACCGACGCAAGATGCGGCAGAGTCTTTGGCCTATTCCGTGTCTGCTTCTGAAATGACCGTTATTTCAAGAAATACATTGGTGTTGGGCGATATTCGTTCATTTGCAGGCATTTCAATTGAAGGAAGTGTCAAAGGACAAGTGGACGTTGTGAAGGATGCATATATCAGCGGCAAGGTATTGGGTAGTTTGAAATGTAACAATGCGGCAATGCGTGGCTCTTCACTGCAAGGCGATACGTTGGCAAAAGGCAATGTGCAGTTAGATAACAACTCTATGCTGCTTGGTAATTTGAATGCGCAATATGCAAATGTTGACGGAAAAGTCAAAGGCAATCTAGATGTTTCCGGAAAAGTGGAAGTTGATTCCAATGCGGTTATTTTGGGCGATGTACGAACTTCTACATTGAGCGTTGTAGATGGTGCAAACATTAAGGGATTTGTCAATACAACCTTTTTGACCGAGGATGTGGAACGTGTTTTCCCAGGCAACATTGCGATTGCGGACGAAGAAGAGTTTCCGAAATAATAATCATTGTATACATAATGAGGGACGCAAGAGGAGAAGTATCTCCTCTTGCGTCCCTTGTTTATGCTATGGTAATCGCTCTATTGTGGATGCTGTCGGCTCGCAAGCGGCAGTTCTTAATAAAAGTACCGTTATGCCACTTAGCAGAAATGCATCCTAGTTTTGCCGATAAATTATTAGTGTAGTTTGGGGGAGTAGCCGAAGTGGGTGTGGTTTACAGGGCGTATATCAAATTCTGGATTGTAGGCATAATAGTTTTTGGCATCTAAATTTTCTTGCACAGTGCGCAGAGCTTCGCCAAAACGCTGGAAATGCACCACTTCACGCTCTCTTAAAAACTTGATGGGGTCTCTCACATCGGGGTCATCCACCAACCGTAAAATATTGTCATAGGTGGAGCGTGCTTTTTGTTCTGCCGCCATATCTTCAAACAAATCGGTGATTGCATCCCCTTTGCATTGGAGGGCTGCGGCAGAGAAGGGCGTGCCACCAGCAGACTGCGGGTAAATGCCGGTGGTGTGGTCTACAAAATAGGCATCATATCCGCTTTCTTTGATTTGTTCCGGCGTGAGATTACGTGTCAGTTGATAAACAATGGCACCAATCATTTCAGCGTGACCGAGTTCGTATCAACCATGAAGTTATCAGTGATGATATGAAGAAGGAATGATAGGATAAAGGGTCAAAGAGAGGTCACTTTCGTCAGACCAACGCAGATTTGTGGTTTTATGATAGATGACTTTGGAAAGCACGGAGGATAAAAGAGCGTTGCGTTCCGCAGCTGGGGCGGAAAAATCGTAGACACTAAGGACATTTTCCATTTTGGGGATGATGGTGGATGCGGAAAACTGTTGCTCTCGGTATTCATTAAGGCGTGTAGCTACGTCCTTCATGGCTTTTGTGAGATTGAGTTCCCGTTCTGTGAGGGCGGCTTGACGCTCTAAAAATACATCCGTGGTATAAACACCTTGTTCGATGAGTTCATAGGCACGCTGTCTTTGGGTTTCAATCTTCTGTTGTTCGGCTTCCAGCCTGGCATGTTCTGCATGGCAAGCTTCCATGGCAGATTGAAAGCGGGCTGCATCGGGATGGATGCTGGTCTGCTGATAGTCGCAGAGCCAGTCTTTTAGAGCACTGAGGAGGAGATGCTCGACTACCTCTAAGTCAGCACCAACGGTGTCGCATTTGGTATTGATGCAAATTAAAGCATCACGGCGACCAGAAAGCAGAAAAGGGCGGCGCTGCATCTTTTTGCCGCAGCGGGAACAGTACACGAATCCAGACAGAGGATTTTGCAGCGTCTTTGTGCCGGGGACACGTTTGCTAGGGTAGGAAAGCATGCGTGCCATAGCAGCCTCATAGATTTCGGCAGAAACCAAGGCTTCGTGGCGACCTTGCACTTCAATATAATCCGCAGAACGGGGATGGGAAGTTTTGACCACGCCATTTTCGATGTGCTTAACATCTTTGCGGCGACCCCATACCACGATGCCTGTATAGACTTTGTTTTTCAGAATGTCACGGATGGTTTGCAATGTCCATGGTTTGCCCGTGACGGTTGGCACATGGGCGTTGTTAAGATGCTGGGCAATGTATTCTGTGCCGATGGGATTTTCTGAATCGGTATACCATGCAAAGATTTGGCGAACAATTTCGGCTTGTTCCGGATTGGGTTTGAGTGACCAGCCTTTTTCCTTCGGCAATTTATAGCGGACATAGCCAAAGGGAGCGGTAGAGCCACAAAATTTCCCCTCTTTGACGGAGGCGATTTTACCGGCATTCATGCGGCGGCGAATGGTTTTATATTCTCGGCGGGACATGAACAAACCAAACTCAAAATATTCTTGGTCAAATTCATTGGATTGGTCATAGGTTTTGGTAGGCGTGATAATCAGCGTGTTACTATACAAAAATGCTTTTTGCACGGTGCCTTGGTCCGCAGTATCGCCACGTGCCAAACGCTCCACTTCCATGACCAGCACACCATCCCACATACCTGCTTCTACTTCACGGAGCAGCTGCTGCATGATAGGACGGTCGGCGATGGTTTCGCCGCTGACGACCTCCCGATAGATGGCGGTTAAATGCAGATTTTGCTTTTTTGACAGAGCAAGCAAAGCCGTTTCATGGCGTGCGAGGGTTTCCCCTTCGCCGTGGGCTTCTGCTGCTACGTCGGCACGAGATTTGCGGAGATAGGCAACATAGGGCATGGCTGTCAAATCCTTTCGATTTCTAATTGGGTTTTTTCGGGCAAATTTTCTTTTAAAATTTTTAGGATGGCTTCATATTGCTGTGGGTGGAAATGAAAGTTTTGTGTCATGAAATTATCCTTGACCTGAATGAAAATATCTGAATCGCTTCGCTGCATGACGATTTTTTTAATTTTATGCCATGGAATGAAGTGTTTATGCTGATTCAAAGAGCGGAAGCCTTTGGCAGTGATGCCGCACCGCAGGCGCAAGATGGCGAGCAGGACAAGGAGCAAGGAAGCATTGAGTTTGGTGCCAGTGGTGGGGCAAGAAGACATGACGGCGATGAAAAAACCTATGCATGCGAGCCAAATTACAAGGTCTAAATAGCTTTTACGAATGTGTATCCGTACGGATTTGATGACGAAAAAATGAATGATGAGCACAATCAAAGAGAGAAGCGCATACCAGTATAGCAACATTGTATCAAGCCTCCTAGGTTTGTGAATGGTTGTATTTGTGTAATAGATATTGTGCGTGTTCGGCATCTGCTTGCCGGACACGGAGATAATATAAGACGGAATTGTCCATGGCATAGCCAAATTGCTCGGCAAAAGACCGTTGATGATTGGGGACATAATTTTTTTGCTTTTGTATGAACGGGATTTTGTTGGCAGTTAAAATTGCTTTCGCTTTTTGCACATCCGCTATGGAGAAGCTGAGATAGACCTCTGCTGTTTTTCGATTGGCAAAGGACTGGCGAAAAAAGGCAAGTAAAGGCATAAAATCAAATCCTTCTTTTTATTTTATGGTATGAAAAAAGGCAGCAGACGAAGAATGCTGCCCGTGGGGTTATAAGGAATAAAAATACATTTCGCATTGAGCAGTTCCCCCTAATATAGTAAAATAAACATTAGAGGGAACAGCGGGATATGTTCTTTCGGTTTAAAACCTCTTCGGTGGTGGTGCGCCGGAGGCGTTTTTTTATTTTGCGGTGTTTTCCCAGACAGGGAAGTTGAGCAGTTTTTTTAAAACGTATCTATAAGCGGTGGATAGGCAGACATGCAGATACTCTTTTCCCTGTGGGTTTAAATTGCGATAGGCTGCAAGGAGTTTGCGCTCGTCCGCCGTTAATTCTATCCTTGTTGGATGCTTTGACATGGTTTGTATATCCCCTCCGAAATTATCAAAAAGGGGAACAGGGAAATTCTTTCGCCTTCGGTGGTCGCTCGCCGATGGCGTCTTTTTTTTATGTGTGTTTTTCGGAAGCTTCGCTGCGTTCCCGCTGGCAGGACACCTTGGATACTTTCATGGTGATGCGGATGTGCTCCTGCCATTTGGGGGTTAAACTGCGATAGTCTTCAATGAGCTGTTGCTCAGTGGGAGATGAGGAATTATTTATTGAACAATGATAAGGTGAAGTTTTATAAGAAATCTCATCTATTTCATCATTGCAAAGATAATCTAATGTAACACCCAAAAAATTAGAAATGCCTTTTAAGGTGCTTAGTTTGGCATTTTCGTAACCTTTCGTAAAAAGACTTACAATAGTTGTGTATGGGATACCTGATTCGTTAGCTAAGCCATGTTTAGAAAGATTATTTTGTTTTAGTAGAAAATCTAGCTTCTCAGTTAAAATCACGGGTGCTATCCCCCTTTTTATTTTTACAATACCACATGAAAAAGGGGAATGCAATAAAAATACGATGCATCATAAAAAAGTGGTTGAAAAATATGATGTAGCGTATATTATTTAGGGATGGTTACGATGTGTCGTATATTTGGCATCGAACCATCTAAAGCGGTGCGGTCTCCATGATGGGTGGGGAAGGCGAGCAGATTCAGCAATTAGTGGCTGCCGAATTTTTATTAACCCGAGAGAGTAAATCTTGTTCCAGTTCGGGAGAAAACCCAGATAGATCGATTAGGAAATGCAGGTCTTGCCGTTTTTCTTCCGTAATATGCGCAGTGTTTATCATGGAGAGCATTTCGTTATACTCTCGTTCCATGGATGAACCTGTTGCAATCGTACCAAAAGGGTTATGTTCCATAGCGACTTCCTTTCTTGGAGACCGCACGCTTTCGTACCTTGTTATATCACCAACGACGGACAGCAAACAGAAAGGGTGACAGAATATGTTTGAAAATTTGCGGCTGGAAATGTATAAACGGCGGATGTCGATCGCCGACTTGGCGAAGATTCTTGGCATCAGCGAGGGAGCGATGCGCAAAAAGCTGACGGGACAGAACGAATTAAAAATGAACGAGATTCAAAAAATCGCAGAAGTCTTTGAAATGGATTTCGGTGGCGCATGGAAATATTTATTTGCACAGACGGGAAGCCGCGCGGGGTAGCGGAGCGAAAGGAGGTGGTGAGGTGTGCAATCGTTCCGCAAGAGAATGCGTGAAAAATAGTGCATGGATTGCAGAAGGAGATAAAGAAAGAGCGGAACAAATTCTCAAACTGCTGGAAGGGCTTGAGATTCAGACCGCTCGCTCTTTGTTAGAACAATGCAAGATGATACTGAGCACTTGTAAAGTGCAGTGGGACTAACTTTTTGGCGTTGGAAGTGCGCCCAGCATTGCAGAATAGGTTTGTTCGTACTTTATGGCATATTGCACAGGTGACCAATCGGGTTCGGCATGCTTCTCCATGTATTGCAGGGCAAGCAATGCGATACGAGCCTCTTTCGTCATTATAATACCTTGTGGTTGCATGGTATCGACCTCCCTATAATAAAATACGTTTTTCTTCAAATATCTCTTGTTTTCATAGAATTACGCCAATTTCAAAAGAGCGATTGCGAAGCAGCACTGCATCCAGTGCACCAAAACAGGAAAAATGGGTATGACAACCAAAGCGTCGCTTGTTTTCGCAATATTTTGGCCATGGTAACCCACTATTCCTGCGGCGGCAAACCTCCCATGTCTAACAGGGTCATTGCCCTAAATTCCTTCGTCCTGCCTGCCCACAGATGGGTGTCAGCGATGCTCCTTTACCGAGTCTGTGCTCTGATGGTGAAATTTTGACTGACTACCTGCTCTTTTGTCTTTGGATTGCCTTGCTACCCGACCCAACTGTGACGCTCCCGACGGGTCATTGTGTGATATTGCCCTTAAGCTGCTATTGCTGCCGGACGGTGGATGTCACCAAGCAACCGTACTGGATCATAGTCCTCATCTTTAGTTGCAAGGGCGAAAAACACCCGAATTAACTTGCAGCATAGCGTAATGAGCGATTGTTTTTTCTTCAGCGGATTCTCTTTGCGTCTCGTGTAATAGCCGTGGATTTCTCCGAATTCTTGATTGGTTGCTACCACGGGCAGAATGGCTCGGAATAGCAGTGCCCGTAGGCGATGCCTGCCACGTTTGCTGATCCCGCTTTGTCCCCGGTGTTTACCGGAGCTGTTTTCGCGAATCGCCAATCCAGCCAGTTTCTGAATCTGTTTTGGAGACTGAAAACGTCCCAAATCTCCAACCTCGGCAAAGAAACCAGCGATGGTGAGTAGTCCAATTCCCTTGATGGCGAGCAGCTTCTGAACCGCCGGAATCTGCTCGCACAGTTCTTCTACAAGAGCCATAACGCTGTCATATTGCGTATGCTTGGCATGATAGTCCTCCAGAAGTAGCCGAATCTCCATGCGAGCAGCGATGCTGCCTTCGGTGCAGCCCATGCTGTGTTTTGCCGTTTCATACAGAGTCTGTGCTCTTTTCATTCCAACGGCCCGCAGCTTGTTTGTACGCCATAGCTGGTTGATTCCTTCTGCTCCTGTCTTGACGACATCTACGGGCAATGGGGCACTGCCCAGCACCAACAGGCTGCTCTGTGCTTTGAAATCCCCAAATACCTCGTGATATTCAGGAAAGTAAATCTTGAGCCAGCGCTCAATTCGGTTCTGGATTGCCACTAACTCCCGTACGATTCGCTCACGGCAGTTCATGGCGATACGCAGTTCCGCGTACACGCCTTCCGGAATATATGGAACGTGATATCTTCCATCGATGACCAGCTTGGCGATGGTTTTGGGGTCTTTGCTGTCCGTCTTGCTCGGATGATTGTCGTCCAGCTCCTTGCATTGCTTGACGTGGTATGGATTGACCAGTACGAGCCTGATACCTTGATCTCTCAGATATGACGCCAGGCTAAACCAGTAATGTCCTGTGGGCTCTGCGCCTACCATAATATTGCTCTGTGCGGTCTCTCCAGATAAGCTTTTGATCCATGCCTGAAACTGTCCAAATCCTTCTCCGTTGTTTGCGAAACGAAACACACGACCAAGCTCCACGCCTCGCCAGTTAAATGCTCTGGCATAATGCGTTTCGCTGCCGATGTCCACACCGATGACGATTGTTTCTGTTGTAACTTGACTTATCTTCTCATTCTGGGTAAAATTCATTTTGACGACCTCCGTTGTTTTTGAGTTTGGATTTCATCTGGCCAGATTTCATCCTCTCAATCCTAACCGGAGGTTGTCTTTTTTGCAATTCCCGTTTTTACCCCTTACAGGAATGCTCCTTTCTGCATTCAGTATAGCAGGAAGGAAAAGGGAAGACAAGCGCGTGGTAGCGGAGCGAAAGGAAAGGAGGTGACGGGAGATGTTCGTAAATTTGAAATTCGAAAACGCAGAAATTGAAGAATGCTTACGGAAGATTCGAGAAGCAGTAGGCATTATTCAAACAGAAAATATGAAGCTTCATGTGCTGACGATGAGCGCAGAAACAACAGAAAACGCCGACAGCGGCGACTGACGGCGTTTTCAAGGAGATTACTTGACAGCATCCATTGATTGGGCGATGGCTTTTGCTAATTCGTCCAGAGCAGCTTTTGTAGCGTTGCAAAGGTCATGCAACAAGGCTTTTGTAGGTTCATCGGCGGCAGAGTTTTTTAAAATATCGTTGCAGTTCATCATGTAAATATCTGCTGTGCCGCCAAGTTTTAATTGCAATTTATCGTATATCTCATAATCCATAATATCCCCCCTTTCTCGGTATCAGTATAGCAGAGACAGGGAGGGAAGACAAGAGCGGGGTAGCGGAGCAAAAGGAAAGGACAGCGATGACAAAATACGATAGAATCTACAATCAATATGAGGAAAACCGTGTTGGTACATATGACGAGCTGTTTGAAAGACAGAAATACACGGACGCATTTTTTCAAAAGATGCGGGAGATTATTCCGGACAACGCCATGCGGGATGCCGCTGTAGATGCGGCACTAGACTATGCCGGCGGATGCTTTCAAGAGGGCTTCCAGATTGGCTGCAGAGAGTTAGACCGGGTGAACCGAGAAGCGGAAAATGAAGCCATACAGGACAGGCAGGACGACATAGATTGACATAGGGAGGTGAGGCGCATGGCGATTGTTCGGACAGGGGAAAGCCATTGGGGGACACACTACTGCGGTATTATTTTCATGGATGATGCCCTAGAGAACCTTACGGCAGAGAAAATAGAAGGCAATAAGAAGCTTTTTGAGGCTCAAACGGCTAGTATGTATTGCAACTCACAGCGGCGCAAGGCAGAGGCGAAAAAAGACAATGACAACGAGGGGGCTTGATATAAGCCTCCTCTTGGCAAAAAGGGGACAAGGTGAAATGGAGCACAGCACGATTGAACTGCGTGGGGCATATCTGGACATGGCGGAATATAACACGCTCTGCGAGGGGCGGCGGCATCTGCACATCCACGATGTGATGGTGAAAGTGAATATCACGCTATTTGACGAGGTGCAATATATCGTGCTGGGGCATGACCTTTTAACGGAGAAATGGTATCCGCTGGCACGTCCGGCGGACAAGCTGGGGGATGCTTGGAACTATCGCACGCTACTGCTGGAGGACATGAAACAAGCGATGGTGCAGGGGAAAATGAAGGGAGACACGAAGCATGACAATAAAGAGGATTTTTAAGCGGGCTGTAGGCGTTTAGAAAATATGCCAGTGGCATGTTTTTAGCCGAAAGCTGTGGTTCGCTTGCGAACCAAGTTGTAAACAGCGAAGGCAATAGGGAATGGAAGAAGGTGGCGGAATGAAGCATATCAGCAGCGGGGCAAGGCGCAGACGCATGCAGACCATCGACAACATCAACTTTGCATATGCAGAAAAGCAACATGCACGGCGCAACCATGTGAAAGAAGAGCATGCACGGCGGGCGCAGGAAAAGCAAGCAATTGCAACGGGTTGGGGAATGAAAGACCTGCTAACAAAAGTCAAGTAAGAATTTCGAAAGTTGAGTAGAGGAAAAAAGGGTAACACAAAACAGGCCGTTGAGCATCTCCGAAAAAAACGGCGGCCTTCCTGTTTATTGAGCACAATCAGCGTTTAAAGGGTTATAGTCGAATTTAAGTAAGCATTCACTTTTGCGTAGTAAATACGCAGAAATTTGTTAGCAGATGCCATCATGTAGACCCTATAGGGCTTACCTTCGGTACGTTTCTTGTCCATAAACTGATAAACAGGTTCGTTTTCTGGAGAGTTCTGTAAAAGCACACTCATTACCAAAAATAGCGTCCTACGCAGCGCAGCAGATCCACGTTTGGAGATTCTGCGGCTGCGGACATCTACAGTGCCAGACTGGTAAGGGGGTGCATCAATGCCAGCAAAAGCGACTAGTGCCTTCTTAGAGTGAAAACGGCGCACATCACCAATCTCCGCCATGAGTTGCGGACCAAGTGAGGGCCCAACTCCATACATCTGCATCACAACTGGATATTCGGGCAAGGTGGCTGCTAACGATCGCATCTCCATCTGTAAAGCTGCAATGGCAGCAGATGTAGCCCTGAGCTGAGAAACGGCTTGTGCCACTAGCAGCTTTGCGGTATCGGTTTTCGGCATAACACTGACGTGACTGCAGGCGGCTACATAGATTTCAGAGGACTTGTCGTCTCTGAAATAATAGCCGTGTTTTCTACACCACTTCTGGTAGCGCAGTATAAACGCCTTTTCTGAGAGACTGCAAACACATTCACAGTGCCAGAATGCAGAAATAAAGTCCACCCATTTCTCGCTCCCATCCGCTCTAGGTGCGCTGTTAAAGAGCCGATTCGCCCCTGGGAAGCTTTGGTCAAGGAGAGAAATCAGGTTATTACCCAGCATGGTACGCAACTTTGTATACTGCCGATACTGACGTTGGCATTTCTTCAAAAGGAGTCGCGTATCTTCCTCAGGGAAGTATTGTGGCAGCATGAGCCAACGATCAATCGCATAATTTGCCAGTTTGATGGCATCTTTCTTATCGGTCTTGGCTCGTCTTAAACTGTTGTTTCCGTAGTCATGCACTAGCATTGCATTGACCACGGTGACATAAATGCCGGTGTCATGGAGAAATCGCGCTACCGGTGCGTGGTAATTGCCCGTGGCTTCCATTACTACGCGGGTCTCACCGTCTAGGCTTTTAAGCAGCCTTGCCAGCTCGCTCAGTTCACTAGCAGTGTGACGCACTTCAAAGGGAGAGCGTACTACCTCTCCGAAGGGAAAAGCATGATTGCTATCATGCTTTTCCCTTTGGAAACGTCAATGCCTACAGCGTTCATAATCAGTCCTCCGATATAAGTAATCTGCAACTGGAATCCATCTTTTACTCGTTGCCGATTCAATCTATTGGGTGACACGAACACTCCGGCATACCGGTGGCTCAACCTGCTCAAATCGAACGCTACAACAAGAGGATGGCTGACAGTCTTTCGTGCGGGCGTGGAAACCCAAGGGGGTGATGGTCAGCCAGTTACTCCTCTCAGTATAGCTTAGGCACGAGATGGAAAGGAGCCCGGCTGGCTGCCGAGCTCCGGTTCCAAATATATTGTAATAGGGGGTGATTATATGGAACTTCGTGTCTTGCGATATTTCTTAATGGTTGCCAGAGAAGAAAATATTACAAAAGCAGCCCAGCTTTTACATGTCA
Organism: Intestinibacillus sp.; assembly: GCA_963663775.1. GTDB lineage: Bacteria > Bacillota > Clostridia > Oscillospirales > Butyricicoccaceae. Next base: position 1,985,475 of record OY760624.1, read on the forward strand.
CCCAACCCACGCTTTCCAGGCAGCTCATGCAATTAGAGGAAGAACTGGGCGTTAAGCTATTTCAAAGAAGTAGCCATAGTATCATTCTTACTGAGGATGGTATGCTGCTTAAGCGCTGTGCGCAGGAGTTGGTTTCTTTGGCTGACAAAGCCGTGCTGGAATTTTCTCAGAAGGATGCAGAATTGACAGGAGAAATATCAATCGGTGGTGGTGAACTGCAAAGTGTTGATTTTTTCGCTGGTATGCTTGCTGCTTTCCGGAAGAAACACCCTTTCATTCAATATAACCTGTATAGTGAGAATGCGGATAATATCAAAGATCGGATCGAATCGGGTCTTTTAGATATGTGTCCTGGTCAAGTAAAATTGTAACACAAGAGGCTAAAAGAAATCAGCTAGCAGACCGTATCTCGAATGGTGTCCGATATTGCAAATAAGAATGCGGTCTGACGTGGTTATACCAAACATATGCAAAATTTTCTATTGCATTACAAAGCTCGGTAAACGAATGAAAATGATGCAAATAAATCAATTCTGATTTCAGTGTATTAAAGTAACGTTCCATGGGTGCATTTTGCCATGGACAACCGGCTCGGCTCATGCTTTGCGTCACGCCGACAGATTCACAAAATTCCGTGAATTTATACGAGGTAAATTGACTGCCTTGGTCACTGTGCAGCAGCAATTTCCCTCGGCTCCGCGGCTGTGCTGCCAGCGCTTTTTTCAAGGTGCAAATCGCCAAATCGCTGGTGATATCTTTATCCGTGATGCTGGCGACTACGCTGCGATCATATAAATCAAGGATGGTGCAGTTATAATACATTCGACCATCTGCAAGGGCTACATAGGTGAAATCTGTACACCATTTTTGATTTTTCTGTGTTGCAGAAAAATCCTGCTGCAGCAAATTTTCGAATCTTTTATGTGGTTTTTGATGTGACCCCAATAAGTTAGACTTTATAGCGAAGTAGTATTTTTTACTGCTTCGCTATTTCTATGCCACTTGGCTGAGTCGATATTCAACAGGACTCATCCAAGATAGTTTTTGCTTGATTCTTTGATTATTATAATAATATATGTATTTCTCTATTGCATCCTTCAAATCTTCATAACTATAGTAAACGCAGCCATAATACATTTCTTGTTTCATCACTCCAAAAAAATTCTCCATTATTGAATTATCATAGCAATTTCCTTTCCGTGACATACTGACATACTTTGATATATACGGTTTGATTTAAGAGTACTACTGTATGCCTTCATTTGGTAAGCCCAGCCTTGATCTGAGTGAAAAGTTCTTCTGTAGATACAATCAGAAGTAATTTCTATTGCTTCGTTTAATACATTCATTACGTTTTGTGCCGATGGATGCTTATCAATACCAAAACTAAGTATTTCTGAATTAAACATATCCATAAATGGATCCATGTATAGTTTCTGTATTGTCATACGTCCTTTATTATCTACTTCATAATACTTAAATTCAGTGGTGTCAGTTGTTATCTTTTGATGAGGAACACTGGTTCTAAAGCGACGATGAATTCTGTTTGGAGCAATTCTTCCTACATTGCCTTTATAAGAGCTGTATTTACGACTTTTTCTTGTGAAAGACGTTACTTGAAGCCCAAGTTTTTGCATGATTCTCTGAACTTTCTTTTTATTGACAAACACTTCTTTTTTTCTAAGTTCTCCATAAATCCTACGATAGCCAAAATCTTTATTCTCTTTGCGGATTTCCATAATTATATTTTCAAGTTCAGAATCTGGATTTTCTCTATCAAAACGTTTCTGCCAGTACATATATGTAGCTTTTGGGAACCCCATAAATGAGAGAATGTCTTTCAGTTTGAACTCTCTTCGGAGGCTGTGGATGACTCTTGCAGTTCTCTCAGACGTGCTTCGTCCTCTAAACGCAACCTCCTCAGTTCTTTTAAATAAGCATTCTCTATTCGTAACTTTAAATTTTCATCTTCTAACTGTTTTACATGTTCAGCTCTTGTATCTACTGTTATGGCTTCTGAAGATGACAGTAGATTTTTCTCTTTATCTGTTAATCCCAATGATTTCTTCCGACCTTTCTTCTTAGGTCTCAATGCATCAGGTCCGACAAGCCGAAAATCATTTATCCACTTTTTAATAAGTGAAGGGTTATTCATTCCTACAGTTAATGCCAACTCCTGATAAGAGACCTCTGTTGATAGATATAACTCTACCACATGAAGTTTAAAATCGAAAGTATATATATCATTTTTTCTGGAACGAAGTAAGCCCTCGTCTCCAAACTCTTTATAATTCTTTACCCATAGCTCAATTGAAGATTTATGTGCTATATCAAATTTTTTTGCTAGATATTTGCTACCACCTTCACCTCTGATATAGGCAATAACTACTTTTTTCTTAAATTCATAACTATATTTTGCCATGAAAATACCGACCTCCCAATCGTTAGATTTTTAGGTCTAACTTTTGGGGGTCGGTTCATTTCCCAAGTCGGTTTTTCTGAATTTTCTTCGCACAATAGAATACAGTTTTAACGCTTGATTCATATATTTATGCACAGTTAAAGCACTTAGATGAATACCAATGCGCAATAGAAAAATGCGCATTTGACGATATCCATCTACGCCATTATGCTCGTGATAAATCCGTTCTATTTGCTTGAAAGCCTGTTGTTTATGCTGCTGATATGCTTTTTTTCGATTTTTCAGAAAATTGTAGTATGCGTTTGGACAAATTCCAATCCGGCGTAACAGCCACCGAATGCCGAATATACTATAGTGATTTTGGATAAATCGATAAGCCTCTAATCGATTTCCTTTGCAAAGAATGCCGCCGCTTTTTTTAGAAATTCATTTTCCTTTTTTGCTTCTGCCAATTCTCGCTGTAATCGCCGAACTTCCTTCATTCCATCGTATTCTGCTTGGGCTTCTGGATTTGTTTGGCATTCTTCTGCAAATTCTCGACACCACTTGGAGATGCTCGCTTTCGAAACTCCATATTCCGCTGTGATGCTTTTATATGTGCGTCCTTGCTCTACATGTAACTGTACAATTCTTCTTCTGAATTCCGGCTCATAATTCTGTGACATTTTGTCCCTCTTTTCTTTCGGTTCTTTCAGTATATCTTATGAGCCTCTACTGTTACAACTTTAGTTTATCACAACAAGGTAATGGAGTGAATATGCTGGACGTTGTTCGTTGAAGAAACGAATATAGTAAAAGATTTCCTGCGCAGTGTTCCCGTTTGGGGTTACGTGGAGATTTGTGAAGAGCTCTGCTTTGATCCAACCATTGATTGTCTCCATTGCCGCATTATCTGTCGGTGTTCCGGCTCGGGACATGGAACGGACGATGTTGTACATCGGAAGCAGTTCATTGAACTTCTTAGAAGAGTATACGGATCCTTGATCCGAATGAAGTACCATTTCATGCTCTGGATACTGCTTTTTCAACGCAATTAAATCGTTAAGTCCGCTGATATAGGTCATATGGTCTCCGCGTTTGGATGAAAGCGCATGGCTCACAATTTCATTGTTCCAAAGGTCCATATAGAGCGTAAGTTCGTAGTAGACGCCTTTCACATAGAAGGCTGTCCTATCGCTCACAATGCACTGCAGCGGCCCGTCAACCCGAACCTCGCTCATAAGCAAATGGGGGTACGTCCTGTAAGGCTCGCCAGGTTTTTTGTACTTGTAATGCTTCGCTTTGCTCTTGATACCCGCTGTCTTGCAGCATTTGTGTGCATACGCATCTGACAGACCAAGCCCGGTATCCAGCCGGATCTTGGCATTCAGCCACCTGTAACCGTGAGAAGGATACTGCAAGTGATATTCCTGAAACAGATGTACATTGCTTACAAAGTTTATAGTACGGTTTGCCGGAGCGGAAAGCAGCTTCTTCCAGCTGTAAAAGCTGCTCCTCTGCATCTCCATCGTTTCGCAGAGCCGGTTCACAGGGAAGTCCCCCGACAGATCCAGAATCACTTGGTATTCTTGCTGCCTAAGAGAATATATGCCTTGTCCGTACCAACTCCCTTCACTTCGTATCCTTTTTTTAACCTTGCCTGCGCAATTCTGGGCTTGATCAACTCCCCAATGAGGTCTTCTTTGGTCATAGCCTTATAGTCTTCCAATCCGGATGACGTCGCAGAAGACACAATTGTGCTGCGAGAGTTCCGGGGATTCTGCTTCGGTGGAAGATGATTTACATCTCTGTACATACGCATGTAATTTCTCGCCGTTTGCTCGCTTATGTCGTATTCTTCGGCAGCTGCGTAGCGGCTGAGTTCACCATCATAAATTTGACGTCCAATGTTCAGTTTTTCTTCTTTTGTGTATTTCATGGTAAGTCTCCTGTTCACTCTGGGAGCATGCTTGTCCAACGGTGAAATCCTTTTGGCGCTTCGCCGTGTCCAATTTGAGCTTACCACTTCAGGGGAGGGGTCACAGCGCAGGGATGGCAAAAACGAAAGGTGATTTGAGGGGCGGCAATATATCCGATAGGGCAAAGTTGGGCATAGGGAAGCTGAAACCCAAGACTGACGGGAAAAACCACGGGAGCGGGCAGCCTATTTTGACAGATGGGGAGGAAAACCGGAGAAATCCAGACCGCCTTGCAAAAGACCCAGCTTGGAGCATGACATGGGACAGGAGGGAAACCACTTGACACGGGAGCGACTGAAACAATATGAAGACTTGGCGGCAGAGCTGAAAGAAGCAGAGACACGCCTGCACAGGCAGACACAGCATGCTGAGCAAGATTTGGCGGTCAACGGGTACAGCCTGTTTGGGGACATCTTCGACGTGGAACGTCATGTGCTGGAAGTGGAGCAGATGCGGGAGCGGGTGCGGTGCGAGCGTGTTGCCATTGAGCGATATATCGACAGCATTGCGGAGAGCATTGCCAGACGTGCGATGCGCCTGCGGTATCTGGATGGAATGAGCTGGGCAGATGTGGAAATCCGCATGCGGTATGCCGGAGAGAGCGGATCGAGGGTGCTGTGTGAACGGGTGATGCAAAAGCAGGACGGATAAAACTGACTTTGCAGTTTGGCGCAGGTCGGCGTTGCTGTACCCATGGGTGTAAAAATAGAGTGGAAAACGGGCATTGTTTTACAAATGTAAAGCAAGTGGGGTTTAGATTTACAAATACGGAAAGGCAGGCAGAAATATGGAAAAGATTGCATATGTGTGGGTGAGCACCAAGGAACAGAATGAGGTGCGACAAGTGGAGGCATTGAAAAAGTATGATTATTGATAAATGGTATATTGAGAAAGCAAGTGGAAAAAACATGGAGCGTCTGCAATTACAGGCAATGTTAGAGTATGCACGGGAAGGAGATATAATCTATATCCATGATTTGTCAAGAATTGCAAGTTCGACGAAGGACTTGTTGACACTGGTTGAACGGTTACAGCAGAATGGGATTGAGTTGGTTAGTGGAAAGGATGCAATTGACACATCTACACCAATCGGGAAATTTTTTTTGACTGTGACGGCTGCCTTAAATCAATTGGAATGTGAAAATATGAAAGAGCGCCAACGAGAGGGTATTGAAGAAGCAAAGAAAAAGGAAAATACAAAGGGCGAAAACCCAAACGCTTGGGCGCAAATCGGGAAGAGGCGGCACAGATTTATGAGGACTGTATTTGGCGGCAGAAGACAAAGACGGAAATTGCAAAAGAGCACAATATGTCCCGTCCGACGCTTGACGGATTGCTGAAAGAATATGAAAAGGAGCTGGCACACAAAGCATGAAAAAAAGCCATCGGATGCCCTCCGATGGCTTTTGTGATGTACAGATTTAATTGGTGGGCTTCAAGGGGATTTTTACGACACAGGCAACATCGTCTGCCCAACCCAAAAGCGTGTTGACACCGTCACGTGTGATGGTGTGGTCTTCTTTGAGTTCGGCAAGGTCTTCTTGGAGCACAGCAACATCTTGCTTAAGTTCCGTAACATCGGTTTTGAGCACAGCAACATCTTGCTTAAGTTCCGTAACATCAGTTTTGAGCACAGCAACATCTTGCTTAAGTTCCATAACATCAGTTTTGAGCACAGCAAGGTCGGTTTCGATTGTATCAAGTCTTTTATTGATTGGTGCGAGCTTGTCATCTAGCATTGCGCCGATGGCAGAGAGCAGCATTTTTTCGTCCATGGGATTCACCACCTTTTTCGTTAGTATAGCAGAAGCCGTGCGATGGTGCAAGGGAATCAAACGAAAAGGACGGGGTATCGAGTCGTATCATTCCCCGCCGCCGTCTCCGCCATCGCAGCCACAATCTCCTCCATCATCGCAGCCATCGCCAAAATCAAAAGAATCGAAAAAACTAGGATGGTCTGTATCAGCATCTAAATCTGAACTGAAAAAACCATCGTCTACATGGTGAGTTCTATGGCTCTCTAGGGCAAACACAAAAATGATTGCCAAAGTCGCCAAAAGTATCATGAGTCCCAGATACATAAAAAAATCCTCTTTCTGTTAGGTTTCGTCAACGTCATAATCACCGCCATGATAGGGTGCATAATCGCCTGTATCCAGATTGGAACTGAAAAAATAATTGGTTGATGTTCGGTTCGCATCTTTTTGCAAGACAACAAGTATCAGGATGACTAAAACAGCAAGGGATATTATGGTCGTCATACGATAATTCCACCTTTCTTTGATACATACCTTATATTTGACAGTGACAGCTTTGAAATAATTTAGATACAGTATAGTGCAATTTCATAGAAATAACAATTGTGAAAATGTAGAATTTGGGGAGCGTTTGTATACAAATAGAATATTTGGGCAAGGGTGGAGATTTTGTTGCGATTGGCACTGCTTTGGATAGCCTTTTGACGGAAAATTGTGTTTTGTGGGTTTTGTGAAAAAGTTGGCTGTAAAGTTGCGTTTCGAAAAGTCGTGCGCAATGTGCGATTATGGTGGAATGTATAGAAAAACGTGCGCAAAAGCGAAGAAGAAGGAGGGGGCGCAATGAAGGGCAGCAAATACACAGACGACCGCCAGCAAGACAATCACAACAACGACCGCAACGGATAAGGAGGACAATATGACACGATATGAAAAGTTGAAGGACATTCCGAACAATTTTGGATTTCGCGATGTGATTGATACGCTGATGACGGCGGGCATTATCAATGGCGATGGCAGCGACAAGGACGGCAACGGGGATGTGATTGACCTCAGCCATGACCAAGTGCGCAGTTTGGTGTTTGAATACAGGGGCGGGGCGTTTGATAGGAAGCTGGTGAAAATGGGGCTTGCGCCTGCGGTAGAGTGAATAGGGATTTATGAGAAGAAGCTTAGAAAACTGGCTATATTTGATAATTTATTTACAAATAACACTATATTATACTAAAAAATAAGGGGAAATATAAGAATGTTAAAAAGGTAAAGAATATTATATAATATAACAATATTGTTATATGGAGGAATTGAAAATGCGAAAATATTTCAAGAGATTCACAAGCCTGGTGTTGGCAATGATAATGCTATGCGGGGTTCTTCCGTTTGCGGCGGCGGAAGAGGATACAGAGACAGATGTTTGGACTACAGTGGCATCCATGTCAGCAGCTCGATATAATTTTCAAACGGAAGTAGTAAATGGTAACATATATGCTATTGGGGGCTATAATTCTGGTGCTCGGTCTTACATGGAAGTATATAACCCTGCTAGTGATACATGGAGCACGTTAGCCTCTATGTCAGAACCACGATACGATTTTTCTACTGAAGCAATTAATGGAAAAATATATGCTATTGGAGGGAGAAACAATTCTGGTTATTTGTCTTCTATGGAAGTGTACGATATTGCTAGTAATACATGGAGCACGTTAGCCTCTATGTTAGAAGCACGATGTGAATTTTCTACACAAGTAATCGACGATAAAATTTATGTTATGGGAGGACGTGCATCTAGCACTTTATCATCTATGGAAGTTTATGATCCTAGTACTGATATATGGACTACATTATCCTCTATGTCAACAGCAAGGTATGAGTTTTCATCAGAATTGATTAATGGTAAAATATATGCTGTAGGTGGGCGCTTAGTGTCTTCTATGGAAGTATATGATTCTGTTAGCAATACATGGAGTACCTTAGCTTCAATGCCAGAAACAAGACAAAAATATCAAAGCGAAGTGATAGATAATAAAATTTATGTTATTGGAGGATATAGTAAATCATCAGTTCCCTTAACTCTCGTAGAAGTATACGATTGTGTCAATGATACATGGAACACCTTAGCTTCGATGTCAGAAGCGCGCTATGCGTTTGAAACTAATGTAGTAGATGGAGAAATTTATGCTTTAGGAGGGTATAGCGATTCTGATTACCTATCCTCAATGGAGAAATATGATCCTGTCAGCGATATATGGACCACATTATCTTCTATGTCAGAAGCACGATACATTTTTTCTACTAAAGAAATTGATGGTAAAATTTATGCTATCGGTGGAAGTAATACTACAGCCTTAGCTTCAGTGGAAGTATACGCAGTTACAGATACAGGAGATACTACAGGAGACACTGCGGGAGATACTACAGGCGCAAATGCCCTTCTCAGAATTACGATGGTGACAGGTGCAATCAAAGAATACGAAATGACTGCAACGGAAATTAGCGCCTTTATTAGTTGGTATAGCAGCGAGGGCGCAAGCAGCCCAATGTATATTATTGAAAAGACATACAATCTCGGCCCATTCAATAGCCGTACTGATTATCTTCCGTACAATAAGATTGCAGATTTTGAAATAATGGAATATTGATTTGTTGCATTCAAGATAAAAATAAGCATAAAAACACCTAGTATTACATTCTGGTAATATTAGGTGTTTTTCAAAAGTGCAATCAAGACATATAACATCCATGCTCCTATTCTTCACTACCTGTAGGTGCATCGAAATTGCACCTGCTCCTGTAAGGAGGGAGCATCCGAGGGAGAGATGCACACAAGGACGGAGAATTTTCGTCCTCCGCCCTTGTGTGATAGAATATTTATGGAATTTCTACAGATTATGTTTCTGCAGACAATGATGCCGGTGCGGGATTTTCCATGGTATAATTGTTGATATTTTCAATGGATACGGGCGTAAAAGCGGGTGCACGCTTGACGACCTTGATCCAGAAAAATGCGTATGCTGTGAGGATGACGAACAGAACGCCAAAGACTGAATAAATTTGCATACGGCTCTGCATATCCGATGAAATATTCCAAATCATATAAATATTGCCGAGGATACCAATGATTTGCGGAACACCACCCAACATCAGCCATTTAACACGTGGTGCGTTGGGATATTTGCGACGCAGCACCAACACATTGGTGTGCACGATGATGTAAGACACCAACCAGAAGCATGATGCCGCCAGAATGATATTGACCAAGCCGCTGGAATTGGTGTAGCCGGTGACGATGAGTACAATAATTGCAATCGCTACCAACAGCATGCCTGCGGGCGCTGTGCCATATCTGCTTTTTTTCATGAAAATCTTTGGCATCATTTCTGATTCTGCCATGCCGCTGAGAATACGGGAAACGCTCGCAAGGACAGTGTTGGTGGTGGAAATACCTGCCAGAAGCGTCACAATGGACATCCAATAGACCCCGGCTTTACCGAGCAGATGTTCCGCAAAAACGATGTGCGGCATGTCTGCAGATGCCAATTCATCCAGTGTGACATAATTCGCCATGCCAGCCCCCATCAATGCCTGTACAACAAATAACATCACCAAACCTAAAATCATTGACAACAGTACATCACGCTTGGGATTCTTCAGGTCATTTGCCAACGGAATTACAAATTCTACCCCGATAAACAACCAAAAAGCCATGGCGGAGAGTCCCATTAAGCCGCCAAACCCTACCACACTGGGTGCTGTTTGTGCAGAGGCAGCGATGACATGGTCAGGTACGAGTTTAAAGAAGCTGATGACACCCAACACGGCAATCGAGCCGATTAAAAGCGTCACCACAAGATTTTGTACCCGTGAAAACATATCAATACCGCGGAAATTCAGCAAAAAGAGAATTCCAAGAACGGCGATGCTCAGCACAGGTGCCGGAACAGCGGGCAGCAGGGTTTGGCTCAATACTGTGCCGCACATGGTGACTTCAACGGCAACGGCAAGCACCATACAGATGACATAAGCGGAGGTGTTTGAGATAATCGAAGCGACAGGACCCAGCCCTGCAAGGGTATATTGCCCAATGCCCCCTTCTACTTTTGGCATCAAGGTGTGTAGTTCCGACATGGACATTGCCAAAAACGCATTTAGAATCATGACAATGAACAGTGGAATGATGAAAGCAGGTCCTGCCAGACCAATGCCCTGCCCCAAGGACAACAAGCAGCTCGTGGCGACAATCAAACCGACGCACGTGGCGACCGCACTACCCAAACCTAATTTTTTTGTTTCCATTTGTACTCCTCCTTCATGTGTAAACGAAACGGCGTTATTGTGAGAAAATCTCGCAATAACGCCGTTGTTACGCTGCATATTTGTGTTGTTGAAACGATTATATGCTATCAAACGCTGCATTGTCAATGTCATAAATAGCGCAAAGAAAATGACAATATATCGTCAACTGATGGTGTTTTTGCTACAATGCTTTCTTTTGAAGCTAATTGTTGTCAGAAAGTTGACAAATTTAAGCGAGCGCACTATAATCAAACCATCAGCAAAATGAGAGGACAGGAGGGGGCTTTATGGAAACAGGGAAGCGATTGACATACTTGATGGATGTGCTGGAGATTTCCGGAAAAGAGATGGCGGAAACGCTGCAAATCGATAAAACAATTGTCAGCAAATGGCGAAAAGGGCATCGGAAATTGGCATATAAATCCAAGTACATGCGTCCGGTGGCATCCTATCTGCTGCAGCATGCGCTGGAACAGCGGCGAGAAGTGCTGTCGCAAATATTGCCGGAGCAAGCCGATTGCCTGCAGGTGGGGGAGCAGGAGCCGGCGATTCATGCGCTGAGCCTTTGGCTGAGTGAACTGCCGCATCTGTCAGCAGAAGAGGAGAAAAAAGCACCCAATACACCCATGCAGAGCTTAACGGAGGTCTATAACGGCGAAAATAGTTGGCGAACGGCGGCAACGGTCTTTTTTCAAGAGGTGCTGCAAGTGCCGAAGGGAAAAACCATCACCATTCTGGATTTTGGGCAAGTGGATTGGCGCAGTGACAATGAAGTGAGTGCCAGCGCCATGGTGTCTTATATGAAAGCCATGCTGCAAAGTGGATATCAGGTCTGCATCATTGACAAAATCACGCAGGATTACCGCTCGTGGGAGGTCATTGCACGGTGGCTTCCTGTGTATTTGTCCAAAAATGTAGAGGTGCGGTATTGCCAAAAGCTGGACAGCGGCTTCATGCATCAAAATTTATTTTATGCACCAAATCGCAGTGCACTGCTGTGTGCTTCGTTGGAAAACCAAAAGCAGAGCAACCATTGCGTGCTGAGCCGAGAGGCATCGACTGTGCATTTTTATGATGCGGTGGTGCAAACGGCACGGCAGAACAGCAGACGGCTGTTTGAAACCGTGGACGCCAGTGATGCCGCATGGATTTTACAGCGGATTGACGAGCGATTGAAAAGCGGACAGCTGACCTATATGATGAATGCCATGCCAACCTTTCGCAACATGCCGATTGCATTGGTGCGTGCCATTTTGGAGGACAATGATGTGCCGGAAGACGTGATTTTACGCTGCATTGCCGTCAATGAAAAAAGCTTTTCCACCAGAAAACGGTGCGAGTGCCGCCAGATTTATAATTTAGACCACATCGAATGGGCGTTGCAGCAGGAATCGCACGTTTCCTATGAATTGACTGCCATTGTTGGCAAAACGATTCATGTGCGCCGTGAATTTTTTGTGGAACAGCTGCAGTGTTTGCAGAAGCATTGCAATGAAATGCACTATTCCATTACGCTTGCCTCTTTTTCTGCGCTGGACATTCAGCAGCAGACCATTAGTCTGATTGTGCAGGATGACAGTCTGGCAGTCGCATGGGATCCGCAGAGATTCACCCGCCGCATTTTTTGCACAGAATTGACGGCTGTAGGCGGATTTTTTCGGTATATTGAAAATCTTTGGAATCATATCCCGCCCATTTGTAAAAATGAAGCTTGGACACGCAAGCAGTTTCGGCATTGGATAGGTTCTGATGATTGAACACAAATTGACAAAATTATTTGAGCAAAAACGACATTGACGAATTATTGCCGAAATGGTACACTAACTCCATCAAAAGAACAATGCGACAAAGAGGTCCGCATCCTTGGCTCTGCCAATGGTGTCGGGCTTTTTGTTTTACAGAAAAGGAGTGAACAAACATGGCATTTGATGTGTTGACAGGAGATATGGCAATGAGTTTGGAAGAAATTAAAAAGCTCATCGCAGAACATGAAATCAAAATGGTGCGCTTGGAATGGTGTGATTTGCAGGGAATTTTGCGCGGCAAGCTGATGCCCGCAGAAATGATTGACACCTTGTTTAAAAGCGGCATTGCGTTTGCAGCGGTTTCTATGAGCCTTGGATTTGATAACAGCATTGCCATTCCGGAGGATTTTTCGGAAAATTATGATGATATGAAGGTTTTTCCGGATGCGTCTACCTTCAGCATTTTGCCGCATGAACCCCATACAGCGGTGATTTTGGGCGATATGTATTATCATGATAAGCCGATGGTGCAATCGCCCCGTGCTTTTTTGAAGAAGATGGTAGAGGAATATCGTGCATTGGGATTTGACCCCATCTGCGCCAGCGAAGTTGAATTTTTTGTGTATAACAAGCAGGCGGATGGCACATTTGCTCCCTATACCACGAAGAATTCCAACTGCTATGCCGCCAGCCGACGCTCTGACCCCACCGGATTTTTGCGCAAGCTGACCGATACCTTCAAGGAAATGCAGTTTAATGTCTTGTATATGAACCATGAATACTATCCGGGACAGTTTGAATACAACTGGTCGCATGCAAAGGCGGTCAAATGTGCGGATGAAACCTGCCGATTTAAAACCTATGCCAAGGATATTGCCGATGATGAGGACATGATGGTCACCTTTATGGCAAAGCCGAAGATGGCAGACGGCGGCTCTGGATGCCACTTCCATATTTCGCTGGAGGATTTGCAGGGCGAAAATGTCTTTTATGATGCAAATGCACAGGATGGCATCAGCGATTTGATGCGGCATTTCATTGCGGGCATCACCAAGCACGCAAAGGCAATGACCGCCTTTTTGTCCCCGACGGTCAACTGCTACAAGCGCTATCAGCCGGATTCCTTTGCACCGATTTACATTGGCTGGGGCTTTGACAACCGCACCACCTTCCTGCGTGTGCCGGATGAACGAAAGGGCGGCACACGTGTGGAAATCCGTGCGGCATCGGCGGCAACCAACCCCTATCTGGCGTTGGGCATCATGCTTGCTGCTGGCTTGGACGGCATCAAGAACAAACTGCTGCCGGAAGAGCCGGTGTTGGGTGACCTGTATCATGCTAAGGATTGCGAGAAGGAAATGGTGCCGCGCAGCCTGTTCCGTGCGGTGGAAACCCTCAAGGAGGACACTTGGCTGCAGGACTGTGCCGGCAAAGAAATGATTCATGCGTTCAGCATCCTAAAAGAGCTGGAAATTGACGCATTCTGCAAATATGTAACCGATTGGGAATGGGAAACCTATTCCTATCACGTATAAGGGGGGAAACGTGTATGTGTGGAGTCGCAGGGCTTATTGATAAAAAGGGGACAGACATTACCAGTCAGCTGTTCGCCATGATGGAAAACATTCAGCACCGAGGACCCGATGCGGCAGGCATTGCCGTATTCAGCGAAGATACGAAAGTCCTGCTGCGGGTATCCAGCTATCGGAAAGAACAACACAGTTTGTTTCGTGAAACCGTGGAACGGTTCGCAACGATTTTGGATGAAAAATTAACGGGAGAGCGTCCGCTCGTACGCTTTTTGGAACTACAGCTGCAAATGAAAGCAGAAGACATGCCGGCACTGCATACCGCAGTCAATGCCATTGATGGGGTTGCAGTACATTCGTTGGGCGAAGGCTTCCGTGTGTATAAAGACGGCGGTTTGCTGACCGATTTGACCGCCCAGCAAACCATTGAGCGTCCTACGGCAACGCACGGCATTGGTCATGTGCGCATGGCAACCGAATCGGTCGAGGACATCAATGCGGCGCATCCGTTCGTATCGCCGTTTTATCCCGAGCTTGCCATTGTACATAACGGCCAGTTCACCAATTATTTCAACATGCGTCGTTTTTTAGAGGACAAAGGCGTCTGCTTCCAAACGATGAATGATTCCGAAGCGGCGGCACATTTGATTGCCTATGCCATGCGGGAAAACGGCGGAGATTTGCAGGCGGCATTGGAATTTGCACAGTCCAAAATGGACGGCATCTTTTGCATTATCGCTTCTACGGCGCATCAAATGGGATTTTGCAAGGATAAAATGGGCATCAAGCCGCTGCTGCTGCTGGAAACCGAGGATTTGGTGCTGCTCGGCTCGGAGCAGATTGAATTTACAGCGATTGTGGAAGATGCGTTTGCCGAAGAGATGGCACCAGGGGAGGTACGTGTATGGAATATATAGAAGCAAAGTCCCTGCAGGCAAATGCGCTGAATCAAGCGATACAGCAGAAGCTTGCGGCGGGTGCAACGGAACTGACGATTGACCATGCACATGCGATGCACAACATCGGCATTGGATTGGATGCCGATTGCGAAATCGTGATTCGAGATAACACGGGCATGTACACCGGCAGTTATATGAAGCGGGGCAAAATCGTGGTGGAGCATTCGGTTGGCTGGTATGCGGGCGATGACATGAGCGGCGGCGAACTGATTGTGCAGAAGAACACAGGCTGCAACATTGGCGCATACATTTGCGGCGGTACGATTGCCGTGTATGGTTCAACGGGTTCACGCTGCGGCTACGGCATGAAGGGCGGCACGATTTTGGTGCAGGGAAACTGCGGCAGATGGGCGTCTATCATGTCCACGGGCGGCAAATTGGTTGTGCTGGGCAGTGTCGGCGAGTTTGCAGGCGAATCCATGTACAATGGGGCAATTTATGCCTGTGACCCTGCGTTGGAGGAGAAAATCGGCGGCAATGTGTTTGTGGACAGCCTGACAGCAGAAGAAACCGCATGGCTGACACAGCTGCTGGAAACCTATCAGATGACGGCAGACGTGCAGAGCTTTCGGGTGGTGCGTCCGATGACGGACGGACGGCATCACTATGCACTGTATCAGCTGCAGCTGGATATGGCGGACAAAAATTATCATGGAGGGGATGCAACATGAGCGAACTGAAGAGGAAAGAACCCGTTGACACGGCACGCTCTACTTGGAGCAAGGAAACGCTTGCAGAGATTGATTATAAAGCTTCGACCGGAACACATCGGATTCGTGGCTGTGCGACACCTCGTGTGATGCCCAACTTTGATGATTTGATGATTTTGCCGGGACAGATGACCCGCATGCCGCTGGATACCTATCGGGACAGCTGCGAAACACGCACGGTGCTGGGCAAGCGGTTTGCCAAAAAGCCATTGGTCATTGAAACCCCGATTATGATTGCGGGCATGTCCTTTGGCGCACTCAGCCGACAGGCAAAGGAAGCGATGGCGCGTGCAACGCAAAAGGTCGGCACGGTCATTTCCAACGGCGAAGGCGGTATTTTGCCAGAGGAACGGGACAATTCCTATCGGCAGTCCGTGCAGGTGCTGGCATCCCGCATGGGATATTGCGCAGAAAGTCTGGAATATGCCGATATGCTGGAGATTGTGGTGGGCATCGGTGCAAAACCCGGTCTTTCCGGCCATTTGATGGGCACAAAAATCAAGGGCGATGTGGCAAAGATTCGTCAGCTGCCGGAAGGCATTGATTTGCATTCTCATGCCCGCATGGGCGATGCCTTTGGTGCAGACGATTTGGTTATCAAGATGGAGCAATTGCGGGAATTGACAGACGGAAAAGTGCCGATTTTTGCAAAGATTGCTGCGGCACGTGTGCGGGAAGATATTAAAATTGCGGTGAAAAGCGGCTTTGACGGCATCATTCTGGATGGCTGTCAGGCAGGCACAGGTGCCGCACCCGTGATGGCAACCGACCATTTGGGCATCCCGCTGCTGCCGGCGCTGGTGCAGGCGGTGCGTGCACTGGAAGAAATGCACGTCAAGGACGAGGTGTCGCTGATTGCCTCCGGCGGCATTACCAACGGGGCGGATGTGGCGAAGGCACTGGCGATTGGCGCAGATGCCGTGGCGATTGGCACGGGTGCGATGGTGGCAATGGGCTGCCGTGTGTGCATGCGCTGTCACACCGGCAAATGTGCATTTGGCATCGGCACGCAGGATGCCGAGCAGTGCGCCAACTTAAATGTGGAAGAAGCGGCGGAAAAAGTCGCCAATTATATCAAGGGCATGACGGCAGAAGCGGTACTGCTTGCCAAAGCCGCAGGAAAATCCTCTCTGCACAATCTCGAGCGGGAAGATTTGCGTGCACTGGACATCAACACCGCCGCTATGACCGGTATTCCGCTGGTGGGCAGTGATTTGGTGATTGGAGAACCTTTTGGCTTTGCCTATGGACATGTGCTGAAGTGAAACCCTGCGGATGGGCGAAGATAGAGGAGTGAAAAAAGATGCGAATTGAAAAACATCCCATCATGGATACCTATGAAAAGGGGCCGTTGGTCGAATTTTCGTTGGATGGAAAGCCCATGCAGGGATATGCGGGCGAACCGATTGCGGTGGCACTGCGTGCCGCAGGGGTGATGGTGCATCGCCATACCCGAAAAACAGGAGAAGCACGTGGTATGTTTTGTGCCATCGGTCGCTGTACCGACTGCGTGATGATTGTGGACGGCAAACCCAACGTGCGCACCTGCATCACGCCATTGGTGGCAGGCATGCAGGTGCAGACCCAATACGGCGTAGAAGCAAAGGGGGCAGACGCAGATGGAACGGTATGAACTGATTGTCATTGGTGCAGGACCTGCCGGACTTTCGGCGGCGATTGAAGCGGCGAAATGCGGCATGCACGTGGCGGTGTTTGATGAAAATGCACGTCCGGGCGGACAGCTGTTCAAGCAAATCCATAAATTTTTTGGCTCAAAGGAGCACAAAGCGAAGATTCGTGGATTTCGCATCGGTGAGGAATTGTTGCAGGAAGCCAAAAAGGCAGGCGTGAAAGTAACCCTGAATGCCACGGTTTTGGGCATTTTTCCGCAAAAGGAAATCACGGTGCGTATTGGAGAAGCCGTGCAGCATTACAAGGGCGATGCCATTGTGGTGGCGACGGGTGCTTCTGAAAACATGGTGCTGTTTGATGGCTGGACAAAACCCGGTGTCATCGGTGCAGGTGCGGCACAAACCATGATGAATTTGCATGGCTTGCGCCCCGGAAACCGTGTGTTGATGGTGGGTTCGGGCAATGTAGGACTGGTGGTCAGCTATCAGCTGCTGCAAGCAGGCTGCGAGGTGGTCGGCATTTTGGATGCAGCTCCTCGTGTCGGCGGCTATGGCGTCCATGCGGCAAAGGTTGCACGGCAGAGCGTTCCGTTTTATCTGTCGCACACCATTGTGCAGGCAGAGGGCGGCGATTGTGTCACAGGGGCAACCATTGCACAGGTCGATGCCGCTTTTCAGCCGATTGCGGGAACGGAAAAGCATTTTGACATCGATACCATCTGCCTTGCGGTCGGACTTTCGCCGATGAGTCAGGTGCTGCGTATGACGGGATGCGACATTTTAGATACCCCAGGCGGATTGGTGCCCAAAACCAATGCGTATGGCGAAACCACGCTGCCCGGCATTTTTGCGGCAGGCGATGTTGCCGGCATCGAGGAAGCCTCCTCGGCGATGATTGGCGGACGCATTGCAGGCATTGCGGCGGCACATCGTGCAGGATATTTGGCGCAAGATGCCTTTGCACAGGCGGTGGAAGCGTGCCGCAGTTCGCTTTCCCAGCTGCGAGAGGGTATGTTTGCCAAGGAAAATCGCGGCAGAACCGACTTGACTGCCACAGACGAAGGCTATCCGATTTCACAATCGCTGCTACAGCATGGATACATGACGCAGGAGGAGCTTGCAGCGTTCCCGTCCTTCCAATGCACTGCAAAAGGCGTGCACCCTGTGATTGAATGCACGCAGAATATTCCCTGCAATCCGTGTCAGGATGCGTGCAAATTTGGCTGTATCCAAGTGGGAGATAAAATTACAAAATTGCCCGTGATAGACGAAGCACACCCTTGCTCCGGCTGCGGCATGTGTGTGGCAAGCTGCTCCGGACAGGCGATTTTTCTGGTGAATGACGAGTTTGACGAACAGCGTGCCAGCATTACGATGGCATATGAGTTTTTGCCGTATCCAGAGGTCGGCACACAGGGCATGGCACTGGACCGCAGCGGACAGGAAGTGTGTGCGGCAGAGGTGATTTCTCTGCGCAGTGCCCCTGCAACCGACGGCACGGCACTGCTGACGATTGCCGTGCCAAAAGCATATGCAGCACAGGCACGTGCCTTTCGGCTGTGATGGAGGGGAGGATGGCTATGAATGTACTGACAGACCGTTCCATGGAACTGGGAGAATTTCAGCCGCAGGCGGATGATGATTTGATTGTGTGCCGCTGCGAAGAAATCACAAAAGGCGAGATTCGCCGTGCGGTGCACGAAGGATTTCGCTCGCTGACCGAAATTAAGCGGTATCTGCGCAACGGCATGGGTTTGTGCCAAGGGCAAACCTGTTCTCGTCTGGTGCGCAATATTGTTGCAAAAGAATTGGGCGTTAAGCCTTCGGATTTGCCGATGAGCACCGCCCGTGACCCTGCAAGACCAATTGAAATGCACGTGTATGCAAATGAAAAGGGGGTGTAGCGCATGGCAACGTATCAATCGGATGTTTTAATCATCGGCAGTGGTGTCATTGGGAATGCGGCGGCTTATTATCTCAGCCGTCGGGGCGTGGATGTGGCGGTTTTGGAAGCATCCGAAGTGGTTGGAAACGGGGGCTCTTCCCGCAATGGCGGCGGTGTGCGCCAGTCTGCCCGTGACCCACGGGAAGTGCCGCTTGCCATGTATGCGGTGGAGCACATGTGGCCCACTTTGTCAGAAGAGCTGGGCACAGAGGTCGAATATTATAAAAAAGGCAATCTGCGGCTTGCAAAAACCCAAAAACATTTGGAGATTTTGCAAAAATTGCGGGATAACTGCGCCGCAGTCGGGTTGGAAGTGTCCATGCTGAATGGGGAAGAAGTGCGCAAAATCAATCCGTACCTTTCCGAAGAAGTCATCGGCGCATCTTGGTGTCCAACGGACGGACACGCCAACCCGATGCTGACCACCTTGGCATTTTACAAGGCGGCACGCAAGAACGGCGCACGCTTTTACACACAGCAGAAGGCAGTGGAGCTGCGCAAGGTGTGCGGCAAGCTGCGGCAGGTGCTGACCGAAGCGGGCGATGTATTTGAGGCAAACACCATTGTGGTGGCGGCAGGATACGAATCCCGAAAGCTGGCACAGACCGTAGGCATTGACGTGCCTATCAATCCCCTGCGGGAAGAAGCACTCATCACAGAAGCAGAACCCCATATGTTTGAGCAGATGCTCGGCACAGCGGAGGCGGACTTTTATGGACACCAGACCACGCACGGTTCTTTCGTTTTTGGCGGACACACCGGCTTGGAGGATTTTTTAACCGAGGGAATGGACATCAAGACGCTGGCTATCACGGCACCCTGCGCCGCACGGGCAATTTTAGGCTATTTTCCGAAACTGCAGGACGCCAAAATTGTGCGCACTTGGGCAGGTGTTTTGGATATGAGCGTGGATAAAGTGCCGATTATCAGCCGTGTGGAAGAAGCGGACGGCATGGTGCTGGCATGTGGATTTACAGGGCATGGCTTTGGCATTGCGCCAATTGTAGGGTTGCTGTTGTCGGAATTGATTGCAGACGGTGCGGCAAAAACGCTGTCGCTGGATGCTTTCCGTTATGACCGATTTAAAGCATATAATCTTTGATATGAGGTGGAAAAAATGGAATTGACACGTACAAATTATTCATCCGGTGCACCTTTGGAAGAAAAAGTAGGCTATAGTCGCATGGTCAAGGTCGGTCCGTTCGTGCGCATTGGCGGAACAACTTCTGTACAGCCGGACGGCACGGTGTATGGCGAAGGCGATGCCTATGCGCAGACAAAATACGTTTTGGAAAAGTTTCTCCGCCTGTTGGGAGAAGCAGGGGCGGCTGCTAAGGATGTCATTTCAGTCAAGGTATATTTGGTGGATATGAGCAAGGGCAGCGAGGTTTGCCGTGCCTATTCTGAATTTTTCAAAGAAATCAAGCCGCTTTGCACGGTTGTGGGTACAACAGCCTTGAATCGTCCGACCCAGCTGGTGGAAATCGAATTGGAAGCCATTATGGGCGCATAGGGCATCAAAACTTCAAAAAAACCAATAAAAGAGCAGGCAAACTTTGCGTTGTCTGTTCTTTTGCTGTTATACTATAGAATAGACGGCGAAAGGAGTGGCAATATGCAGAATGCAGAAGGGTTGTTTTCCTATGGAACACTGCGGGATGCCGACATTCAAGCGGCATTGTATGGGGAATGCCTGCCGATGCAGGCGGCAAGCGTGGCGCATTGGGCGGTTTTTGTGGGGGAGGATGGATATTTGTTTGCAAAACCTCTGCAAAACGCCAAGATAGAGGGAATGCTGCTGCAATTGGACGAAAAACAGCTGGCTATCACCGACCTTTGGGAGCAAGTGCCCCTGTATCAGCGGGAAATGGTGCGCTGTGTGACGGCAGAGGGCAGGGAAACGCTTGTCTGGATGTATACCAAACGAGAAACACAGGGCGTGCGTCATCACGGCACACAGATTGCCGCCTTGGAAAAGGAAATGATTTTGCAGGAGGCGGCAGAGCTGCGCGCAGAGGTGCAGCAGAATGGCGCAGGAAAATGCACGCTGACATAGTGGAAAATCTCCAAATGTTTTTGTGACAGGCAGTCGCTTTTCAATTTGATTTTTGGGGGAGGATATAGTATAATTATGCTATATAGCCATAGCAAGTGCAGTGCGCACAAAAAGAAATGCGGGTATGCTGCGAGGGAATTGCGTATGCGAATTGGCATAGGACAGATGCAGTTTGGAGGATTCTATGAGATTATTAACGAGGTCTGACTTTGATGGGTTGGCGTGTGGAACCATGTTGATTGAGTTGGGATTGGTTGATGAATGGAAATTTGTGCACCCGAAAGACGTGCAGGACGGCGTGATTGACGTCACAGACAACGACATTATGGCAAACATTCCATATGTGAAGGGCTGCAAAATGTGGTTTGACCACCATTCCTCCGAAAGCGAACGGTTGGGCGAACATCAGGAGTTTGAGGGAGAAAGCCGTCTGGCACCCAGCGCTGCCCGCATTATTTATGAATATTATGGCGGAAAAGAGCGATTGGGTCACTTTGAGGAGCTGGTTCTGGCTTGCGATAAAGTTGATTCCGGCAATCTGACGGTGGACGAAATCCTCCATCCAACGCCATGGATTTTGTTGGGCTTCATCATGGACCCCAGAACGGGATTGGGACGCTTCCGTGAATTTAGAATCCCCAATTACAAATTGATGGAAGAACTGATGCAGCAGTGCCGTACGGACAGCATCGACCAGATTATGAAAAATCCCGATGTTGCGGAGCGTGTTGAACTCTATTTTGAGCAGCAGGAAAAATTCATTGCCATGGTGCGTGAGTATACCAAGATTTATGACAATCTGATTGTTACCGATTTGCGCAATGTGGACACCATCTATACGGGCAATCGATTTTTGATTTACAGCCTGTATCCGGAGCAGAATATTTCGCTGTGGATTGTGGATGGACGTGCAAAATTGAATGTTGCGATTGCGTGTGGTTACAGCATTTTGAACAAAACCTCCAACACCAATGTAGGCAGTTTGATGCTGCAATACGGCGGCGGCGGACACAAGCAGGTGGGAACCTGTCAGGTGGCAATTGCAGATGCAGACACGGCAATTGCGGAAATTATCGAGCAAATCCGAAAAGACGGATAATCATAGCACGCCAAAAACAGTTTGGAAGCGTATCCAGGCTGTTTTTTGGCGTTTTTCCTGCTTTTATGGGAGATGCTGTTTGACAAGCACAGCGCAGTATGATATACTACTAAAATTAACATAAAATTCGGGTGAACACCTACCGCAAACAAGGTTTTTTCTTGTTTGTGGTTTTTATTTTGGAGGAATGAGAAATGTGGAGTTTGTTTTGGCCCATTTTATTGGTGATTTGTGCAAATACATTTTATAATATCAGCGCAAAATCAACCCCTACGGGCATCAATGCGTTTGCTTCGCTGTCCGTGACGTACTTTGTTGCCGCTATTTTATCCATCCTTATGTTCTTTAAAACAGGTGCACAAAAAAATTTCATCGCAGAAATAACAAAAGTGAACTGGACCACACTGACGATGGGCGTTGCCGTGGTGGCATTGGAGTTTGGGTACATCAGCATTTATCGAGCAGGATGGAAAATCAGCATTGCATCGCTTTTTGCAAATATTGGGTTGGCATGTGTGCTGTTGACGCTGGGATTGCTGCTGTACAAAGAAACGGTTTCACCACGCCAAGTGGTCGGTCTGCTGCTGTGTGTATGCGGCCTGTTTTTGCTACGAAAATAAGCGCTTCTGTACGGGTGAGATATACAAACTGCTGTCCGCATACGATAGACAGAGGGGATTATCCTCTCGAAACGATATGCTCGGAACGGAGGCGGCTTGGATGGATGCAAATGTTGTGGAACTTACGCCAGAGCAAAAAAAGCGGTTGGAAGCGCAGATGAAACTGGGGGTCTATCGGGCACTGTATAACAAAAACCTGCTGACAAGTGCGCAATTGGATGCGTTGGTGCGGAAAAATTTGGAGAAAATCTAAAAAAGGCATGCGAAGAAGCAATCTGCCAAAGTGAAAAAGATAGCGGAAGGATTCTGTTCACGGAAGGAAGGATGAGGCAGGCATGGCGGAACTGGAAATCATCAAAAAGTTGGAAAAACCTACAATATATGATAGACAACTACGGGTTGCGGCGTATTGCCGGGTATCAACCGATGACAATGACAGCATCGATTCTCTGTCTAGTCAGCGGGAGTATTTTCGCAGGATGGTGGAAAAACAGCCGAATTGGCAACTCATCGACATTTTTTATGATGAAGGGATTTCCGGCACCTCTCGTCGAAAGCGTGCCGCATTCAATCAGATGATTGCCATGGCGGAGCAAAAGAAACTGGATTTTATCATCACAAAAGAGGTTTCCAGATTTTCACGCAATCTGCTGGACACGCTGCTGATTACCAAAAATCTGCGGGACAGGGGTGTCTATATTTGGTTTGTGGAGGATGAGATTAATTCAGAATCACAGCGGGACATGGAAGAATTGGTCACCATTGCGCACCAAGCGCAGAAAGAAAGCGAGCGAACCTCACGGCGGGTGCGGTGGGGACAGACCCGCCAAATGGAGCGTGGGGTTGTGTTCGGTCGGCATGAAATGCTGGGCTATCGTGTGGTGAATGGGCAAATGGAAATCAATCCTGACGATGTGGATGTGGTGAAACTGATTTTTCGACTGTATCTGGAGGGGGATGGCACGCATGTGATTGCCCGAAAATTGCGGGAAGCAGGGTATGCGCCGAAGGATATGGATGGCCGTGCACGATATAAACAAGATTGGAGCAATGTTGTCATTCTGCGTGTTCTGCGAAATGAAAAATATGTCGGCAATTTGCTGCAGAAAAAGACCTTTACCACAGACCCTTTAACGCATCAGAAAAAATACAATCGTGGCGAGGAAGATAAAATTCTCATTCATCATCATCATACGCCCATTATTGATGAACATACTTGGCAGGCTGTGCAGGCAGAACTGCTGCGGCGTGCACCTTCCGCAGCGCAAAAAAGGAAGCATTCCAATCGGTATTGGTGCTCTGGAAAAATCAGCTGCGGCATTTGCGGGGCTGGATTTGTGTGTCGGACGAAAATGGTGGCCAATGGCGTGTATCGTGCATGGCGCTGCTATGATGCAGCGCGGCATGGTAAGCAAAAAAGAGTGCAGGCGGGCGAAGAATCCATTTTGGTGGGGTGTGACAATCCATCTGTCAATGAAAAAGTGCTGAAAGGGGCAATTCGATTTCTTTTGGGGTGTATAACGGAGGATATAGAGCGGTTAAAGCAGGAAATGATTCATGAAATAGAAGTTATACAATGCGCAGAAATAGATATGGGAAAGAAAGCGGGATATGAACAAAAGAAAGAGAAAATATGGATGGAAAAATCCAATTTAACCCGCCTGTATGCCCAAGGAAAATGCGATGCGGCAGCATATGAATCGGCGATAAAAGCCTGCGATAAAGAGGCAGAAGCGGTGATGAAGCAATGGGCGATGGTAGAAGCGCAGGCGAACATATTGGCGGCGCAGGCGGAATCTGCTGCTTCATATCGCATAGAAATTGATAAGCTGCTCACATTGGATGAAAGTGACAGCGCAGAGCAACTATATAAAGAAATTACAGAAAAAATTACGGTATATCCAGATAAAGTGCTCGAAATCTGTCTGAAGTGCCTGAAAAAATCCATCAAACTGCAATATCGTGTTACGGGAAAATTAGAAACATATGCGGTTGTTTTTCAGTTCATTCATGCATAGCATACGGCTGAAAAACATGTTTTTTTCAGATGAAAAGGTGCAATTTCGAGGCAGATACACCTATATCGGTAAGCATACCTTTGCATTCGGCATATGGCATGGTGTATCGTTGGTTTAAATATCGCATGGAGGCACCAAGTTCACCATCTGGTCCGCCTAAATGTCAAAACAGATACTAAGCTTTTTGCATCGCTTAATACCTGTTTTTAGATGGAATAATAGATTTTAAAGGCTGTATCTTTGCGGTTGAAAAGAATCTTTTGTACGAAGCCTCGAATGGCTTCATTTTTTTCGGCTTCACTGGCGGTGTCAGAGAACAGAATTGCCAGATTTTTTTGATGCTTGGCGGCAAACTCCGCTGGGGTAATTTGTGCGGTCGGTGCAGGGCGGCTTTGCTCCAGGGCTTGGATGCGTGCGGCAATCGTCTGCTTGTTTTGCTTGTATTCCGCTAAGGTATCGACCCCAGCTTCATAGGCTTCCCGCACACGCTGCAGCTTTTGCTGTTCTTTGGCGATTTGGCGGGCGATGATGCCATCTTCTGCATCGTTGCGGGTGGGCTGACCATCTGCAAAAAGGATGCCAAAATTCAAGGTGGCAAAGTCATCATAGATTTGCGTTAGCACTTCATGCGTCAAGATTTTGATAGAAATAAAATGCGATTCGGTGCATTTGCCCTTTGCATATTGATGGCATTGCAGTCCCGGTTCTTTGGTGCTAACACGGGTCAGGGTTGCGCCGCAATTGGAGCATTTGACGATGCCTTTGAGCGTGAAGGCTTCGCCATCGGTGCGGGCATAGCGGGGGTATTTGTGCTTTAACTCTGCCAGACGATTTTGTGCGGCATCGAAGACCTCCTGCGAAATAATCGGTTCATGAATGCCGTCCAGCACCATTGTGTCGGGGTTATCCCAAGCACGGCGGGTGCGACCGGTTGGCGTCCATCGCACCTTGCCGATATACACAGGGTTGCGCAGGATATATTCGACCGTTCGATTTTCAAAACGGTTGCCATGAATTGTGCGGATGCCCATGTCACTGAGTTCCACCGCAATGGAACGGGCACCTTTGCCATCAATAAAATCTGCATAGATTTTTTGAACAATAGGCACGGTGTCAGCATCGGGTAGATATTCGCCGTTTTCAATGCGATAGCCAAAGGGCGCATGGGTGTTTGGCTTGCCTGTTTTGATGCGCTGGGTCATGCCCCGCCGCACTTCTTCGGCAAGATTGATGCTGTAATATTCGTCCATGGCTTCAATCATGGCTTCGATGAGCATGGAAATTTTATCATCGCCGACCGGCTCACTGATGGAAATGACATCAATGCCAAGCTCTCGTCGCAGCATGGATTTATACACAATGCTGTCTTCCCGATTGCGGGCGAAGCGAGAGAATTTCCAGAGCAGGAGCACATCAAACGGCTTTGGCTTGTGCTTTGCCATGCCAATCATACGGTTGAATGCGGGACGCTTTTCCGTGGTTTTGCCGGAGATCCCTTCATCAGCAAACACCAGTTCATCCGGTACAACCATATTGTGCGCCTTGGCATATTTGCGGATTTCTGCCAACTGGGAGTCGGGGGAGTATTCGATTTGGTCATCGGTCGATACACGAATGTATGCCGCAGCGATTTGGATACTGTCGTTTGATTTGGGGGTTGCGGGCATAGATGCACCTCGATTTGAAGGGTTATGGATTCGATATGATTGTGCTTATAACATATAAGATTAAGACCACCCAAAGCCATATACGCTGATAAAATTTTTTGTTTGGGAGATTATGATAGTTTTCCGTAGATATGGCGTATTGAGTCATGTAGTTTGTGCCAAGCAGCACAAAAAATATAGCAAGCGAGAAGCCTGCACTGCGTAAAATAATACCAAGTGTGAGTAAGCCAATGGCAAGGTTTCTGTTGGCTGCTACTGGCTTTTCAGCGGGTGTCTGTTCGGGACTTCCCAAAGGTGGTGCTTGCGTGTCGTGTTTACTGTGCAGAAAATCAAATTTCATAAAAAGCACCTTTGCAGAATGGCTTCAGTTTTGTTTGGTCATCATTGGGCTTGTAATACAAGCCGTAAAAAAGAAGTAACCGCCCTCTAGCCCAATAGATGCGGTTACTTCTTTAGGTAGTATGCATGGGGACATAACGTTGTCTTGACAGCACCTTTTTTCTGCTTTTAGTATAACTGCAATGCGAGGAAAAGTCAAAACGTTTTTCAATCTTTTTTATAGTGTTTCTTGCAGGAAATAGGGTGTCCAAGTTGAACACCTTTTGCTTTATTCAAAACATATCATAGAAAGTGTTTTCTGATATTATTTCAATGTCTTGACCTTCTAATTTCAGTTTTTCAGCCTTCTTTTGTTTACTGCTCTTGCCATCTTTGATGGTAGCACAGTAATCATTATTGCCTAAAATTAAAAAATTGGTCTTTTTTGTAACGCCATCACCGCATACACCACCTATATCGGCTACTAACTGCATTGCATCACGTCTTAGCATGCGTTCTAATGCCCCAGTGAATACACAGACTTTGTTATATAAAATATGAGTGTCATCAAATTCAGAACCATCTGCTTTTATATCAGACGAACGAACGCCGCCTTTTCTAAACGTAGATAAATCTATTTGGTTTTCTTGCACATGTGATTTCATGTGCTCGTAGGATATGGCGGTGCAGGTTGCATCAGATAAAGCTCTATGAGCAGTTTCGTTTGTAATATTTAGATAATCAAGTATCGTTTGTAATTTATGATTGGGTAAATCCCGATACAACCAACGGCTTAGACGCATAGTATCCAAAAAGTTGTTTGTAAGGGGCATATCTAAACATTCTTGTGCATTATCATATAAGAAATTAATATCAAAATTAGCATTGTGTGCGACAAGAACATTGTCACCGACGAACGTTAGGAATTGAGGCAATACATCGCGGATATTCGGTGCATCGGCAAGCATATCGTTTGTTATTCCTGTAAGATCTGTTATGAAATCACTGATTTCATAACTAGGTTTGACTAGGGTTTGAAATCTATCGATTTCTTGCCCATCCTGCATGCAAACGGCTGCAATTTCGATAATTTCATCAAAATGAGAGTCTAAACCAGTTGTTTCCAAGTCAATTGCTACATAGGAAGCCTCACAGGTTAGTAGGCTTTCACCCTTGTGCGTGCGTTCTTGATTCTTCAAAGGTACCATTAGCATGCTGTCTCGCCCCTTATGATGTAAAATTAAAGATATAACCCCATGTTTATGTTTACTTTTTTTAAAAAAATTGGTATCATACAGCGTAAGAGCTGCAGCTCCTTTTTGTTTTGGGAAAGGAGTACATAGATACCGATATGAGCGACATTATTATAAAAATAATTGCCCTTGTGCATGAATCAGAAGACCCTGATGCTTTCAGCGAGAATCTTCTTTCTTTTGCATCTTTGTGTGCAGAAACTCAGCATAGCGCAGAACTTCCGCCTGTTCCTCTGGAGTCATAGTTTCCATTAGCGCAATCAAATCTAACGCCGCTGGCGGCAGCCCGTCCAACTCTTCGGAGTAGGGCGGGTTTTTCATGGTCAGGCTCAAATAATTGATTTTCCCAACCAGAAACAGTTGACTGCCCAACATTTAGTTGCATTGCAAGGTCGGATTGCTGCATTTTAAGTTCTTTCCGTAACTCTCTTATGATATGCAAAATATCACCTCGCTAATAATATCAGTTTAATTGATAATACAGGAAAAGTAAATATGAAATCAGAAAAATTGGAAAATAGTATTGACAAATCATATAATCTGATATAAATCGAATATCAGAAAGACTGATATTTTGAAAAGAGGTGATGATATGATTGATATTAAAAGAATGCGAGAAGCAAGATGCTTGACACAAGCTGAATTGGCAAGCAAATTAAATGTTTCTCAATCGACCATTGCAACATGGGAAACACAGAAGGGTGAGCCACGCACAGGCACGCTGCCTAAGATTGCGCAGATTCTTGGCTGCACCATCGATGAACTGTTTACGGACGAGGAGGAAGGGGGTGAGGTTGGATGAAGATGAGCGTTGAAATTGATGGCAAGCCGGAAGAGATTGCCGCCCTTATATTAGCGGTACAAGGGCGACAAGATGCAAATGCGGTGATGAATTGCTTACCATTAGACATTCTTAAAGATTATCTCGTACAGACAGAAAAAAGTCAGCAATCAACTGGGAATTGGTCTTTATGATTTTTGCAATGTCATCTTCAGACGGGGACTCCGGTAAAGATTTATGCGGAATCCGTTTTGTCTCCATTGCCTTGAGGGTAAGTTGTAAGGCGATTTCATTGGTATCCATTGGGCGCACCTCCTTTCGACCATATTCTACCATGGTGGGAGGAGGGATGCAAGCACCATTGAAAAGGGGGTGAGGTGGGGTGAAAAAACGAAATTATGCAGATGAGCTGTTTGCGGTGTTTATGGCAATCGCCGTGTCCGGTTTGATGCTATATCGTTTTTTGCTGTAAAAGGCATCGGCGGCAACAGGTGCAACTGTTACCGCCGAAGGAGTATTGCGCACATAAGAGATACGATTTGACAGATGAAATCTTTGTGCAGGTTTTTCATGATGATTGTGAGAAAATGTTACATTTCCTTGCAATATAATGTTATCACAGGGAGGAGGAAAACACCACCGTGCAGAACTACCAAAATATGTACCAATCCGCACGCATGGGTGCGGGTTATACGCAGGAAGCGGCGGCAGCGCATCTTGGTCTCGACCCCAAGAGCATTCAAGACTATGAGGCGGGGAAGCGTTCGCCAAAAGTGGAAACCGTGCGTGCGATGTCCATTTTATATCGTGCACCTTGGCTGGCAAACCAATTTTGCAACCAATGTCCGCTGCGGCAGTTTCATAAATTGCCGGAGAAAGCACCCGATATTCAAAATATCGCCATCCGTGCAGAGTTGGCACTGCGCAACAAAGAGCAGTTACTGGATGATGCACACATGCTGTTGGAATTTGCCTGCGATGGGGAGCTAGACCAATTGGAAGCTTCGCAATGTCTGCCCATCGTTGACCGTTTGTGGGCAATCGGTGTGATTGCGGAAGAAATTCGGATGCTCGTGGTTTTAAACCGCTATCGGACAAATTAGCGACTGCATAAGATAAAAGCGAGGTGATAGATATGGCACAAAAGAGAAAAAAACTGCGTGGATGCAGTGCAGTCGTTATGCCGGACGGCACCGTGCATGAGGTGCGGGATTTGGACGGCAATTTGGTCATTGACCCCCAGTTGTGGGAAGAATGCAAGCAACGCATTGCGGAACGCTTGAGCCGACACTTCTCTGAACGGTTGGCGCAGCATCCAGAGATTGCACCTATGCTTGGCTTTGAGCCGGGACAGACCAGCGGCACGGTGAATCTGATGGATTTCCTGCGATATGGCGAGGACAAGGAAAAAACCGCCCCCGACGGCAATCGGTAAGCGGTGCATAAATAATAAATCTACATACATTTTACGGTTTTAAAGGAGATTTGTCAATATGAAAAGCACGGGAATTGTAAGAAAAGTGGATGAACTGGGACGCATTGTGCTGCCAATTGAGCTGCGCCGCACGCTGGACATCAATCTCAAGGATTCGCTTGAAATCTATGTGGACGGGTCGCAGATTATCCTCCAGAAGTATTCGCCCAAGTGCGTCTTTTGCGGAGAAGTGACCGATCATTTCTATCAGAATAAGCGGCTTTGCTGCAAATGTATATCAGACATTGCAGGGCGCAAAAGCATCATGGTCGGATAGCAGAAAATATGCCAACGCTGACCTGCCCTTTTCGGTGGGTCAGTCGCGGCGTGCAAATTTACAGACAGCGAGGTTAGACACACATGCAATATCAGTTTGATGTCGATATAGCGAAAAAATATGGCGTGGATGAAGCTGTTTTTGTCCATTACATCGCATTTTGGGTGCGCACCAATGAAGCCAACAAGCGCAACTGCTTTGGCGGCAAAACATGGACGTACAACAGCATTGCCGCACTCACAGAGATTTTTCCGTTTTGGTCGGCAAGACAGATTGACCGTGTGACAAAATCCTGCAAGGAAAAGGGACTGGTTGAAACCGAGCAGCTCAGCGAGAATCAACGTGACCGTACGCTCTGGTATACCGTTTCTGATGAGGTGCAGACCTACTATCAGAGCAGTGCGCCCATACCTGCCGAAACCGTGAAATGCATTTCACCAAACGGTGAAATGGAAACCACCGAACGGGGAAATGGATTTCACGAAACGGTGAAATGTATAAAAGGAACAAATAGAAGACCAAATAGTAACACAGATAAAAAGGGCGCAGGCTTGTTTGAAGAATATGCGCAGGGCAATGCCGAGCTGCTTACTGCCCTGCTGGGGTTTGCGGAAATGCGTAAGACCATCAAGAAGCCGATGACGGAGCGTGCCCAGCAGATGATGCTCCGAAAGCTGACCACCCTTGCAGGCGAGGATACGGCTTTGAAAATTCAAATCTTGGACAAGTCCACCGCCCGATGCTGGTCGGATGTGTATCCACCGGATGAGCCGAGGAAGGCAGACAAATCGGCACCAAAGGGAACGGAGGAACTGGATTGGCTGGATTGAATGAAATTTCGGATGTTTACCGTGATGCGGAATATGGCGTGCTGGGGTCTTTGCTGATTGATGCAGATATGACCGCCCCGCTCATTTTCAGCAGTGTGCGGGCAGAGCACTTTGTGCACGGCGATTGTCGCCATATCTTCCAAACCGCATGTGATATGTACGGTCGGGGCGATAAACTGGATGTGCTGACCATCATTTCCGCCGCTGGGCAGGGATACCGCCAAATGGCGATGGAAATCATGGACATCACACCGACTGCGGCGAACTGCGAAGAGTACATCCGCATCCTGCGTGAATGTGCAGTGCGCTCACGGTTGGCACAGCAGGCAATGGAACTATACAAAGCGGCGGCATCCGGTGCGCAGATGGCAGATTTGCATAAACTCATTGGCACTATCACCGAAACCGCTTCCGGTACAACAGAACGTAAAAGCTTATCCACCAAAGAGCTTTCTGTTGATTATTTCTCTCGTGCCGGAGAAAAGCGCACCTATCTAAACTGGGGATATGACAAGGTTAACAAGTATGTATATGTCAATCCCGGTGATTATGTGGTCATTGGTGCACGCCCCAGCGTTGGCAAAACAGCATTTGCGCTGCAAATTGGCACAATCATGGCGAAAAGACACAAAGTGACCTTTTTTAGCATGGAAACGGGCAAATCCAATATTGCAGACAGACTTTTTGCCGCACAAGCAGAAATTGACCTTGGGCGCATCAAGCGGGGTGAACAAACCGAGCAGGATATGCTCGCAGCCATCAAAGCCAAGGAAAATCTACTGGATATGGATTTTCACTACATGGATGCTTCGGGGTGGACTGCGGAAGAAATCCGAGCGGAAACCATCCGCAGCGGGTCGGAAATCATCATTGTGGACTATCTTGGGCTTATCAATCACCCTAACCCGAAAATCAATGAAAATGAATATGCCCGTGTTTCGGCGGCTAGTCGGTCACTGCACCTCTTGGCGAAATCTGGCGTATGCGTCATTGCACTGAGTCAGCTCAGCCGTGACGGCGATGGCATGAGTGCCCTGCGTGGCTCCGGTCAGATTGAACAGGATGCCGATGTCATCATGATGCTAGAAAAAGTAGAGATAGATAAAAGCTCGACCCCAGAGGAAAGACAAGATGCCAAGAAAAGGCGGTTTCTCAAGATTCCGAAAAACAAGGATGGACGAACCGGAAAAGTAGACTTGTGGTTTATCGGCGAAACACAGCGCTTTGTGCAGCAATGGGATGGCTTTTACAAGGCAAAAACTGTTGCGATGCAGGAGGACAAGGACGATACACCGGAACAAGTCAGTATGAAAGGCGTGACGAAATGAAAACAATCAGCATTGTAAACCTGAAAGGCGGGGTCGGCAAAACGACCACTGCCGTGAATATGGCGGCGATTTTGGCAGAGCGCAGCAAGCGTGTGCTTCTGATTGATGCCGATGGGCAGTACAATCTGTCATTACATATGCGGGCGGATTTGGGCGGCAGTACGATATGCACCCTGCTGGACAGAGACGAGCCATATTATAAAAATCTGGTACAGCCAACCTATCTGCGGAATGTGGATATTATTCCGGGGTCGCTGAATCTGATGCAGTATGATTTGGCGATGCTGCTGGGCAAGGACAACAGCCGTGCGGCAATCCGCAGCTTGTGTGAAACGGTTGCGGAAGATGACGCCTATGACTATGTGATTATCGATTGCCCGCCCTCTTTTTCGGCAGCCTGTGCCGCAGCGATTTTTGCATCCGATGAAGTCATCATCCCAACGACCATTGGACGCTATGAGCAGGAGGGC
The DNA here is from genome assembly GCA_963663775.1 of Intestinibacillus sp. GTDB lineage: Bacteria > Bacillota > Clostridia > Oscillospirales > Butyricicoccaceae. The sequence goes on from OY760624.1 coordinate 2,018,612, forward strand.
ATCGGAAATCTGATTGCACAAATCGATGGCATGCGCAGTCTGAACCCCAATTTACGCATTGCGGGCGTGCTTATCACAAACTATCACGCCGCCCCGCTGATTCTCCAAGGCGTCACCTATCTGCGCATTCATTTGCCCGTCAATGTGTTTGATACGGTGATTCCACGCACGGATAAGGTCGGCGAAAGTGCCTATGCGCTAGACCCTGTGACCATCTATTCGCCCACTTCGGGTGCGGCAAGAAAATATCGGCAGTTCATCACAGAATATCTGGGAGGTGTGGACGATGGCGAAGTTTGACCTTGCTGCATTGATGGGAGCGGCAGAGGTGTCCAACTTGGACACCATGCAGATGCAGGAAATTCCACTGGATTTGATTGATGACAATGAGGGCAATTTTTATGGCATTCGGGAAATTGAGGAACTCGCCGAAGCGATTGCACTCATCGGCTTGCAGCAGCCTTTGGTGGTCATGCCAATGCTGGGCATCGACGGAGAACGGTATAAGCTGATTGCCGGGCATCGGCGTAAGGCAGCATTGCTGCATAATCAAGCAGAAACAGCACCCTGCATTGTGCGCACCCCCATGAACTCTGCTTATGAAGAGCTGATGCTGATTATGACCAACAGCACAGGGCGGGAATTAACCTACAAAGAAAAAATGGAGCAGGTCAAGCGTGTGGAAGCCCGTTTGATGGAGCTGAAAGAGCAAGGCGTAGAGCTTCCCGGCAAAATGCGTGCCCGTGTGGCAGAAATTACAAAGGTTTCGGAATCCGAAATCGCTCGTATGAAGTTCATCGATAAGAATCTGGAACAGGTGTGGCGGGAACCATTGTCAAAGGGCGAAATCAACCCCACTGTGGCGAATGCCATTGCCCATTTGACCCCAGAACGGCAAAACAGTTTTTATAGAGACAAATTCGACTTTCCGAAAAAGCGGTTTTCTTATGAGCAGGAAGTGAAACTCTATGACGAAGAGCAGGATGCGAAGCCATGGACACCAAAAACGTGTCCTGCAGAAGAAAGCGGAACAAAGTATTATGACTGTTGGACGCAGGTGGCAAAATGCCGTGAGCGTTTGCCGGATGTGACCTGCTGCCATACCTGCCCAGAGGTGGATGGATGCAAAGATGTTTGCTTTTCACAGCGCAGATATAAAACACCGGAACAACTGGATGCAGAACGGCAAAGCGCAATGGATGCGGAGCAGGCAGAGCGCAGAGCCTTTTTGCAGACCCGAGCAGGTCAAATCCCGCAGCGCATTCAGTCCGCCAGATTGGCGAAAAACTGGTCGGAAGAACAGCTTGGTAATGAGCTGTGGTGTGCGTTTGAAACGCTTGATGAGGATGATGTGGAGCTGTGGGAGAATGCAACAGGCGAGGGCGATTTGCCTTCCATCGGCGAAATTATGGCACTCTCGCAGGTGCTGGAATGCTCGAGCGATTATCTGTTGGGGCTATCGGATGTGCTGCGTCCTTCTCCGAAGGTATGGCATGACCGTTCGGAGCATCCAGTCGATGATACTTTGGTGCTGATGCTTTCACGGCGTCACACGGGTGACAATTTCCATGCTGCAATCTTTCAAGGCAAAGAGTTCTGGCATCCAGAATCACCTAACATCGAAATGCCAGATGGCTATCAGCAATGGCAGCCGCTTACGTTACCGGAGGTGTAAAATGATAAACAAAGCAATCTTGATGGGGCGTTTGACCCATACGCCCGAAAAACGATACACGCAGTCCAACCAAGCGGTCTGCTCCTTCACGCTGGCAATCGACAGAGGGCGCAAAAATGCCAACGGCGAACGGGAAACCGATTTTGTGAACTGTGTGGCATGGGGCAAGCAGGCGGATTTTGTGGTGCAGTGGTTTCCAAAGGGTGCAATGGCGATTGTAACCGGGCGCATCCAGTCCCGCAATTGGGAGGATAAAAACGGCAACAAGCGTGTTTCGGTCGAAGTCAATGTGGACGAGATGTCCTTCGGCGAAACCAAAAAAGCCCGAGATGCCGCAGGGATGGGGAATGGTTCTGCACCTTCCCCATCCGCACCGCCGCCGGAGTTTGGCACACCGCCAGAGGGCGATTTTAGTGTCATGGACGATGACGGCGAAGTGCCGTTTTGAGCAAACAAAAAAGCGCACAGACACGTGCGCTTCATTGGCAGGAAATATCCTTATATAATGTAGGGCAGGCGATACATGTTTAGTAGATAGATATTTCAAGCTCTGCATTGCTTGCAACACCTTGCGGATATTCATAAATAGTACCGCTGACTGCAACAGATTTATCGCAGGAAGGACATGCAATCGGGTCAGATTCGATATAATATGACGTTTCCGTATGTCCTTCTCGTTCATAAGAGTCTTTATCGGTGATGTAAGATTCCAAATTGATTTCAATGGTGTCCCCGCAGATGGGGCAGACAAATTCTTGTATAAACAAACTAAATTCCTCCCTAATTGGTATATATTTATGATACGCCGTACATATGCAGAAATCAAGACGCAACAGGTTATTGGTTTAGAGAAAAACAGCGGTTAAAAAATAAAAAATTACACAAAACACACAAAAACGATTGTTTTATTTTGTCGAGAAATTTAGAGGGTATTCGCAAAGAAATTACTGTTCTTGCAGGGTGAAAAGTGCAGAATACTATGCGCTGTGGCATGGACAAAACATAAAGAATCCCCAAAACAGCTCTTGACAAATCCAAAAATCGGACGTACTATATCAAATTATTTGCGCAGGCAGGAGCGATGCGGGACAAGTTCCCGCTGTTCCTGCTGCTGAAATGAGGTGATGGAAGTGGCGAAACGCCGCAAAACAATTTATGCGGGTCGGCTGGTCTATGATGTGATTTATACGATACCCAGTCCACGAGATGACGAGTATGTGCGGGGAGAAATCAAAAAAATCTCTGCCGAAGCCATCGCAAAGGTCAACTGCACCACTGCAACCCGAAAATTAGAGCTGCTGATGGCGGCAAATTTTGAACCGCAGGATTTGGTCATCTCCCTGACCTATTCAGACGAGCATTTACCGCCTACATACAAAGATGCACAAAAGAAGCTGCAAACCTTCCTGCGGCACATGCGGAACTATCGCAAAGCACGTGGGCAGGATTTCAAATATATTTATGTCAGCGAGGGCAAGCATGGCGACCACCGCCTGCATCATCATATCATCCTCAATGCCACCGAGAATGACTTGGAAACCATCCGTAGCATGTGGCACTGGGGCGAGCAGGTGGATTTGAAATATATCCGTGACCATGGCTATGAAAAATGGGCATATTACCTTGCCAAGGAACGGCGGGAAGCAGCATTGAACGGAAAACGCATGTTTGTGCCTTCCAGAGGATTGATACGACCCGAAATCGATTATCAATATGTAGACGATGCCACAACCATTGAAGTGCCGATTGGTGCAATCCAGCTTTCCGATTCGGCAGACCGCAATGAGTATGCATCGTATAAGTACATCAAATATATCCTTCCAGAGGTTCGCCCAACAGCCAAAACACCAAAACAGCATATCGCTATATTTAAAGCTGGCTTGAAATCCTCTGTAACTTCTAAAACAAGCCCCAAAAAAAGTTTGCGGGGCACTGGACAAGGGGTGGAAATGAATGTATAATCAAAATCAAGCTGAATATTACATGTGCCCGCGATGCGGCAAGACTAAGCTTTTCAAAAAGAGCAAAAACACGGTGGTCATAGATGCGGAGTTCAAATGCAAGCACTGCGGAACTGTTACCGTGAATTACATACCAGAGAGCCAGAGCCAGAGCCAGAGCCAAAGAGCCAGAGCCAGAGCCGATTGAACCAATTTTCGTTGGTTAATCTGCTTTGGCTCTTTTTTTATTGCCCGAAAGGGGTTCAGAACATGAAAACCATGGAAGCCATGATTGCCGAATATTTAGCGAACATCGCCATTCTGCAAGCCAGAAAAGACCTGCTGGAGCAGAAATACAGCTGTTTGCACGATGGGCAACAGAATTTTGTGCTAAAAAAACGCATTATCACCCTTGGTGCGATGATTCAGGACAGCAGGCGTGCCGTGATTGCGATGCAGTGCTATCTGGAGATTGACCGCCATGGCGTCTAAACCACTGCGGCCGTGCCGTCATGCTGGATGTGCCGAGCTGACACGGAACGGATACTGCGCAAAACACAGGCGAGATGCGTCTAAGCGCATCGAAAGCGCCCAGTGGCACGGGCTTTACTGCACTGCGGAGTGGAAATCCATGCGACAAGAGCAGTTGTTGGCAGAACCATTCTGCCGAGCCTGCGCAAAGCAAGGTAAACGAACGAAAGCCACCGAAGTTGACCACATCCAGCCGCATCGTGGCGTGATGGCATTGTTTCAGGACAGGCAGAATTTACAGAGCTTGTGCCACAAATGCCACAGCGCAAAGACCATGCGAGAGCAAAACGAACGGCGAAAACTGCGCTGAATGCTTTGGGTTTGGCTACGTGGCGTGCCCGTGCGGGTCGTGCTATGCGCCCAAAGGCGCGCGGGGGCGGATGCAGTACCCTCCCCCGCCTTTGGAAAGTTTTGAGGTCGGTCAAACAGAAAACCCCGCTGCCCTCTTGTGTGCGAAAATTTCCCCACGGGGCGTTGGGGCGAGGGTCAGTTTAGGGTCGGTCGAGGGGATTGTGGCAGGAGGGAGGACGAAAGATGCAGATGGCAGAACGGTTTTCACGGGTGGCGATAGGGCAGCTTGTGCCTTATGCACGCAATGCCCGTGTGCATCCAGAGGAGCAGATTCATCAGCTGCGGGCGAGCCTGCGGGAATTTGGATTTGTGGCACCTGTGGTGATTGACGCAGGGTACAACATTCTGGCGGGTCATGCACGGGTGCTGGCGGCGAAAGCGGAAGGCATGACCGAGGTGCCGTGCGTATTTGCCGAGCATTTGACAGACGCACAGCGGCGTGCCTATATTCTGGCGGACAACCGGCTGGCGGAGTCTGCCCAGTGGGACATGGAGCTGGTGCGGCTGGAACTGGAGGAATTGACAGCATCGGATTTTGATGTGGGTCTGACGGGATTCACCATGGAGGATATGCCGCTGTTTGAAGCGGAAGCCGACCCTGCGGACGATGATTTTGCAGGAGAAATGGACGATGTGCCGACACGCTGCGCCGTGGGAGAAATATATCAGCTGGGGGGCGCATCGGCTGCTGTGCGGGGACTGCACGAACGAAGCGATGGTGCATGATTTGCTACAGGATGCGGCAGTGGATTTGCTGCTAACCGACCCGCCCTATGGCGTTTCATATGTCGGCAAGACCGCCGATGCGCTGACCATTGCGAACGATGGCACGGACGAAACGGACTTGCGCCTGTTATTGTCGCAGGCATTTGCTGTGGCAGACCCCTATCTGCGGGTAGGCGGCAGTTTCTATATCTGGTATGCATCCAAGCAAACGGCGGCATTTTGGGCGGCGGTGCAATCGGTGCACTGGGAGGTGCGCCAGCAGTTGATTTGGGCAAAGAACAGCTTTGTTTTGGGGCGGCAGGATTATCACTGGCAGCACGAACCCTGCTTGTATGGCTGGAAAGACGGTGCGGCGCACGATTGGCACGGCGGGCGGGCGCAGAGCACGATTTTGCAGCATGATAAGCCGCAGACATCCAAGGAACACCCGACGATGAAGCCGATTGCGCTGTTTCATCAGCTGATTTGCAACAGCTCTGCCAAGGGTGGGGCGGTATATGACCCGTTTTGCGGTTCGGGCACAACGCTTTTGGCATGTGAGCAGGCAGGACGGCGGTGCTTTGCGGCAGAGGTCAGTCCACGGTTTTGCGATGTGATTTTGGAGCGATGGGAACAGCAGACGGGCAAACAAGCGGTCTGCATCCATGGGGGATAGCGTATGGCGGGAACACGACAACCGATTGATGTGGTGGTGGCAAACGGCAAAAAGCACTTGACGCAGGCAGAAATTGCAGCACGGCGGGCGCAGGAAGTGCAAACGCCAAAGCCGAAAACAGTGAAGCCGCCGAAATGGCTGCCGGAAACGCTGAAGAAGGACTTTCGGGCGTACGCCAAAAAGCTGGTTGAGCTCAATATTTTTGCGGAGCTGGACGCTGACACCTTAGGGCGGTATCTCATCGCCCATCAGCAATATTTGCAGTGCACCAAGTTCGCCAGCGGTGCAACCATGAACGGCAATGCGGAAGCGGCGAGCGATTGGGCGAAGCTACAGGATACGTATTTCAAGCAGTGCCGTGCGTGTGCGGGAGATTTGGGGCTGAGCGTGTCGGCACGGTGCAAGCTGGTGGTGCCGATTGCGGTGCAGCCAACCGAAGTCGACCCGATGTTTGGAGATTGAGGAGGCAGCCATGGAATGCAGTGCATTTTGCCCGATGCGGAATGGGCACGACATTTGCGGCACGACGCATATCAGCATCCACCATATGCAGGAATGTCCGCACGATGTGATTACACGGGCGGTGTCCAAGTTGGACGCCCATGGAAAGGAGGCGGAAAACCATGCCGGAACGCAGGCGCAGCGGTCTGCACCACCCGGTGAGCGTGTATGCCAAGCAGGTGACGCAGGGGCGGCTGAAAAGCCAATGCTGTACATACGAAATTGCGGCGTGTCAGCGGCATTTGGACGACCTCAAACGGCAGGGCGACCCCGATTTCCCCTATGTGTTCGATGAAACCCGTGCCGACCGTATTTTAGAGTGGTTTCGCATTTGTGTGCAGGTGCGTGGAGCATATGCGGGTCAGCCGATTGCACCCCTTCCCTTCCAGATTTTCGACCAAGGGTGCCTATATGGCTGGGTGCACAAGGACACAGGGGCACGGCGGTTCACCCGTGCATACAACAAACGGGCACGTGGCAACGTGAAAAGTACCGAAGTCAGCGCAAAATGCAATTATCACATGTGCGCCGATGTGGTCTATCCGCCCTATCAGCCAGAGCTTGCGCAATTTGAAGCGTCCCCCGAAGTGGAATGCGCCGCCGTTGACCGTGGGCAGGCGATGCGTGTGTTCGGCGATGCCAAGGAGATTGCCAAAGCGTCCCCTGCCATCCAAAAGCGGCTGAATATCCCCCGTTCTCTGCCTGTGAGCCACAAAACACGAGGCGGACAGATGCGTGCCCTGAGCCGTGACACCAAAAACAAGGACTCCGGCGCACCGAGCTATTTCGAGGTGGACGAATACCATGCACATGTGACATCGGAAATCTATGATTTGGGGCTCTCTTCGCTTGGCAAGCGGGTGCAGGCACTGCTGGATGTGATTACCACGGCGGGGGATGATGCGGAGCACAAACCCTGCAAGGTGGAAGAAGAGTACTGCAAACGGATACTGACCGACCCCTCTGTGCGGCAGTCAGAAGAACGGTATTTTGTGATGATTCGGGAGATTGACGAGCGGGACAACCCGCATGACAAAGCCTGCTGGCTGAAAGCCAACCCCGTTTTGCGGTATGACGGCGTGTATGCGGACACCCTGCGGGAACAGGTGGAAGCGGAATACACTACCGCCTATGGTTCGGGCGATGCGGAGAAAATCCGCAAGTTTTTGACCCACCGCATGTGCCGCTGGCAGAGCGGCAGCGTCAACCGTTATTTGACACCGGAGCAGTTGGAGAAAGCCCAGGCGGCGATGGTGCCACGGGAAGCATTCGCAAAGCTGACCGATGGGCTTGCCTGCCACTGCGGCTATGACCTTGGCAAGCGGATTGACCTGTCCGGTGTGGGGGCGGTGTTTGACCTGCCGGACGGACGCATTGCCATCAAGGCGCATGGATTTGTGCCGGAAAACAGCGCAAAGCGGCACGAACACACCGATCGTGTGCCCTATCAAGACTGGGCACGGGACGGTTACTGCACATTGACCCCAGGCGATGTGACCGACAACAGCTATGTAAACAATTGGATTTGTGAACACGAGCGGGAGCAGGGCTGGAAGGTGGACGAAATCGACTATGACGGGCACAATGCCACGGATTTGGCGATTCGCATGGGCGAGGAGCGAGGGGAAGAGCGCATAGTAGAGATTGCGCAGACCTGTGCGGGGCTGAACCAAGCCACCAAGCGATTTCGGGAACTGCTGATGCAGGGTAGGCTTGTTTTGGAGGAATCGCCGCTGCTGACATGGTGTTTGTCCAATGCCATCGAGGTGGTGAACAATTTTGGGGACATTAAGCTGTCTAAAAAAGCACAAGGACGACAGCGAGCGCATCGACCCCTTGGCGGCGGTGCTGAATGCGTTGGCACGGGTGCTGGTCAAGGCGGACAACCACAAACCGACCCTCAACGAACGCATCGAAAACGGAGAATGGAGCATGTGACATGAAAAAAGAAGAGTTTCTGCGGGTTGCACAGCGGATATTGCTGATGGGACTGGAGATTTGCGGGGTGGCGGCGTTGTCACGTGGGGCGTATTTGATATGTCCGTCACTGGGGTGGGTCACACTCGCATAAGGACGGTCAAAATAGAAAGAGAGCAAACCAAGCTGAATAGCAAGGGTTGCCCTAATCCCTAATATTATTAATCTTCAACTAATTCTAACATCCAATTTAACCAACTAACAAGAGTAGACGAGCGACGATAATATGTACTCTCTCTATCGACGTGATACAGATTTGATTGCTTCATTATTTGTACCACATCGTTTTTAGCAGGAGGATTTCCACTTCGCAAATAAAGTAAAAATGTGTCCCGAAACGCTTTGTGCTCCAAAATGCAACGGCAAAATTCCAACTGGCGTTGTCGATAGGATAAAGCCATGATTTTATTTCCTCGATCCGTCAGTTTGTAAGTTACTTTGTTATTATCTCGATATTTTTCTAAAAGCCCCAAGTATCGACAGGCGTCTGTATAATAGTTTGTTTGACGAATATCGAATGCATACTCCTCGGTTACTTGGTCTCTTGTCATAGGAGAACCAAATAGGAGTTCGCAAAGGTTCACAACACGTTTAAAGCTATCGGCTTGTGGAAATGGGATATCAGGCTCTGAAATATTTGCACAATTTGAGAGAACTTCCTCAATAACATTAAGTGAAATTACAGTATCTTCTATGGAATAGTTTTTTTGCTGGACTAACTCAAGTGAGTTGTATACTAAAGGATCTTTAAAAGCATATTCATATAAACTGAATATACCATTTGAAAACACTAAGAACACAGGGCGTACTTGCTTTGCAACACGTGAGCTCCACACCCTGTAAGGATAGTATAGTTGTCTAACCAAAAAGTCCTCTGAAATGTCTCGTTTTGCCTCTAAAAGAGCTAAAGAAGAAATTCCTTCAAATGCGGCATCGATTTCAATTTGAGAGTTATTTACATATACATTTGTAAGGAGCCCTTTATTTTTATTTTGAATGTTAAAATCAAAATAACCGGAACTCATTCTTCCAGAAACTGTTGCAGTTAGTTCTTCCTCCTCAAGAAAATCTGACAATATACCTGCAGCCAATGCACAATTAATTGCAATGGCTTCACTGGGAATATTGTTGGAATCTAAACTTTGCAGATGTGCAGGAATAGAAGCGCGAGTGATTACAGGATTTCCTACATCAAATTTTTTATAGGCATCAAAATGAGAGATGACATAATCACCTCTTGAAACTGGAAGTATTGATAAACCATTACTTGAAAATATTTGGGGCAGATTGATGTGATGGTCAAACTTTGCCATGAGCCGTGGTTCACGGTATTCTCTAATTTGCTCCGCAGAAATAAAAAATTGACCTTGCGAATCAATATGATTTAATATGTCATATTTTAAAAACAACTTTTCCCATGCATCATCATTCTTGCCTTTTGGTCTGCTACTCATAGTTCCTAACCACCACCTCATCTACTTCACCACGTTTAGTAGCATCTGAGTTAATTGCTCTTTTGGCTTGCACAATAGTTATATTATAGTTGCTATATTGTTCTTTAATAAAATTTGTTGAAGAGTTAGAAAGCATAAATTTTATACCACGGCGGTGCAAATCATCACAACACTCACGTAGTCGAATCTGTTCATCTCGTCCAAATCCACCACGTGCATACCCTGTGAAATTTGCGGTATCAGAAACAGGGTCATAGGGTGGATCAAGATATACGAAACTACCTCGTGGTAAATTCTTAAGTACTGTAGCATAATCGTAGGATGAGAAAATGACATTGGAGGTATTAAAGTAGTTGCTTACTGCTCTCAGAGTTGGGGCATTGACGATATTAGGATTTTTATAGTGACCAAATGGCGAGTTAAATTCACCAGAGCTGTTTACCCTAAATAAACCATTGTAGCAAGTTTTATTTAAAAATAAGACACGAGATGCTCTTTCAATATTTGAAAGCAACAAATATTCTTCTCTATCCCTGTCTAAATCTCGAATACTATAAAAATAGGCAGATTCATTTTTGTGTTTCTCTAATGACTCTATTAAAGGCTCGACATGATCTCTGATAACCTCATATAAATTAATAAGCTCACTATTGATATCATTTATGTAAGCCGTTGAAGGTTGGCGAGAAAATAGTAGCGCACCACCACCCAAAAAAGGCTCACAATATGTTGTTATTCTTTTTGGCAGAAGTGGGGTTATGACCGGTAACAGTTGACGTTTACCTCCTACCCACTTTACAACGGGTGCGACCAGTTTATTTTTTGCCATTAAAACACACCCCTTTTAATACATAATTATTGATATTAATTATATCATGGGGAGCGAAAAAAATCCATATCTAATTGTGAATATTGGTAGATAGCTATTGTAAACAGTCTGTGCTATTGTTTTGTGCTTGAGGAGGTGAGCATAATGCAGAAAGATGACCAGCCTGCATTTACCCGCATCAGCTATGCGATTGAGGACTATGCGCTGATTGTGCCCGTGTCCAACGACCTGATGAACGACAACACCGCCGGGTTGATGGCGTATCTGTCCCGTTGGATGGGCAAAAAGAGTGTGCTGACCGAAAACATCAATCTGCTGAGCCTGCTCGGCACGCTGGAGGGCACGGCACTGACGAGCGGCAAGGAAATTGCGGGCATCAAGACGGCACTGAACACGGGGCTCGACCCCGCTATTTCCCAGACAGCTGCCCTGCTGACCAACCAGAGCGGTTTCAATGTGCTGGATTTGCTGACGGACAGCAACGGGCGTCCGCTGCTGATGCCCGACCCGACGAAGCCGACCCAGATGCTGCTGCGGGGACGCCCGATTGTGATGCTGTCTGACACGTATCTGCCGAATGACGAAACCAATGGCGCACCGCTCTATATCGGCGATTTTTCGCAGTTTGGCACGCTGTTCCGTGCGGCAACCATGGCGGTGGCATCGACCAATGTCGGCGGCAACAGCTGGAACACGAACAGCACGGAAGTGCGTGCCATCACTCGTCTGGATGAGATGCAAACCGACAGCGCAGCGGCGGTGAAGCGGTTCATTCCGCTGGTGTAATGACATGGCGGTAGAAGAAACCCTGCTGACGCAGGTGAAGCGATACTGCATGATTGACACCGAGGAGGAGGACGAACTGCTGACGCTGCTGACCGTATCGGCGATGGAATATTTGACCGATGCGGGCGTGACACAGACCGAGGACGCACGATATACCTTGGCGGTTTGCGCCTTGGTGCTGCACTGGCACGACCACCGTGGACCGACCTTGGACAGCCAGCAGGCATCCGTCCCATTGGGACTGCGCACCATTATCACACAGCTGAAGCTTGCCGCCACCGCAGACACGGAGAGCCCGCTATGAACATTGGGGCAATGCGGGAGCGCATCTCCATTTTGGCACTGGGGGAGGACGAAACAGGCTTTGCTTGGGAAACCGCAGCGCAAACCTGGGCGCAAGCGGTGCAGAGCACCAAGAGCAATCGCTTTTCTAAAACAGGAAATAAATTTTCTATTGCAGCCGCATGGCAGGACTGCTTGCGGGCACGCCGATGACGATTTCCTGCACCTATGCACCGACCACAGAAATCACGAATTTGACCCGTCTGACGCATGCACAGGAAGATGCGGCAGTCGATGCGGGGCAGCTGGTGTTGGTGCATGACGGCACAAAGGCGAAGGTTTCCCGTGGCGTCAACAGCCTGCAAACCACCACAGGCAAGGGCGACTGCTACAAGAAAATCAAGCTTGTGGAGCTGATGGACATGATTCGCTATGACATCCGCACCACGGGACAGGACAGCTACATCGGCAAATATGCCAACACCTATGACAACAAGTGCCTGTTGCTGACGGCGATTCGGCTGTATTTCCAGACCTTGGAGCGGGAAGGACTGCTGAAAAGCGGGGCTTCCACGGTCGGCATTGACATGGAGGCACAGAGAACCTATATTGCATCGCTGGGCGTTGACCCCACGGAGCTGGACGATGCCACCATCAAGCAATATAACACGGGCAGTCAGGTGTTTCTCACGGCTTCCATCGTGCCGATTGATGCGATTGAAGACATTGCGGTGAATATTCTGCTGGATGAAGTATCGTAAAAGGAGGGCATAGAACATGGCAAACACGTTTGACCGTGCAAACCGCATCATCAGCGGTACGCACGGCTATTTATGGCTGGACGGCGAATTGGTGGCGGAATGCTACGGCTTTCAGGCGAAAATTGCGGCGAACAAGGAAGCCGTGGCGATGGCAGGGCAGATGTACAAGGACAGCAAGGTGATGAGCCTTTCCGGTACCGGCTCGGTGCGGATGCACAAGGTGAGCAGCCGCATGATTACGGCGGTGGGCACCTATTTGCAGCAGGGCAAAGACCCCCGCTTCACCATCATCAGCAAGCTTGCCGACCCGGACAGCTTCGGCGCAGAGCGCATTTCGATTTCCAATGTTTCATTTGACGATGTGACGCTGGCGGACTGGGAAGCGGACAAGCTGGGCACGGTTGAGTGTCCGTTCACCTTCTCCGGCGGATTTGAACCGTTGGATACAATCGACACATAACAGGAGGATTTTTTTGATGAAAGACATTTTACAGACCCTGCTTGGACTGCCGGAACGCAAACCACGCACTGCACAGGTGCGCATGACGGAAGCGAGCGAAGCGGCGGGGCAGGAGATTATATTCACCATTCAGGAGCTGCCGTACAGCCGTGTGCAGGAAATCACGCATCTGCGGGACACCAAAATCATTCCGGCGGAAATCATTGTGGCGGGGGTGAAAACCCCCAATCTGCGTGACAAAAATCTGCTGGAGCACTACCACGCCCCGACTCCGCACGAACTGCTGCCCAAAATCATGAACGCAGGCGAAATTGAAGAGCTGGCACGCCGCATTGAAACGCTTTCCGGTTATCGGCACAGCGTGACCGAACTGATTGACGAGGTTAAAAAAAACTAGATGCCGACCCAGACGCACAGCTGATGTATTGGTGCTGTGTGCAGATGCAGATGCTGCCATCCAAATTCATGGCACTGCCGGCGGGCGAGAAGCTTGTGCTGTATGCCATTGCGCAGCGATGGTATGAGCAGCAGAGGACATAAAAAAACCCGCCCGACGGGGGACCATCGAGCGGGTTGGGAGCAATTATAAGGCTTCCCGCAGCATGATGAGAAGTATGGGGGCTGTGAACAGTGCAAGCAGTACCAACAGGACAATCCATGTGATGCAGCTCGCACGATTGGCGCGATAGAATGCCTTGGCACGGTCGGACAGAGTCGGTTTCATGAAGATGCCCCCTTTTCTTATCCTTATTATAGCAAATCAAACACAAAAGTCAACAGGAGGGAATGCGGATGCCTGATGTGAGCATTGCGATTTCGGCAAGAGATAATTTTTCAGCATCCATACGGTCGATTCGCACAGCAATGACCCCGTTTCGCAAGGATTTGGAGGCATTGCAGGGCGAACTGACCACGCTGAACCGCACACGGGTGACCCTGCGGGTGGATGCAGACACGGCAAGGCGGGAGCTGCGGGAAGCCAGACGTGCCTTTGAAGAACTGGGGACGGCGGAAAGCCGTGCACGATATGAAGCGGCGCAGGAGAACTATGACAACCTCAGCAGCAGTCTGCGGGAGGTCAGCCGACAGGCACGGCAGACAGAGCGGGACATCACCTCGCTGACCGACACCCATCAAATGTCCAGCAACCAAATGCGAGGGGAAGCACCATCTACAGCAGAAAGCACATCCTTACTTGGTCGGCTGGGTTCTGCTGGGGCATCACAGTTTGTAGGGCAGGCGGTTTCGGAAATCAGCAGCACGATGCTGCAGAGTGCCGTGGGACAGCCGCTGGCAACGGCGATTTCTTCTGCGCTGTCCGGGGCGGCAAGCGGGGCGGCGATTGGCTCGATGATTGCCCCAGGCATCGGCACGGCAGTTGGGGCGGCACTGGGCGGCGTGGTGGGCACGGCACAGGGCGCAGCACAGGTTTATGCCGAGAAAGACGAAGCCTTCAAAAGCTATGTGCAGGATGCCGTGACGGGGTGCAGGACAAGGAAACGGCGTCGATTTCCAACGGGTCGGCGATTGCTGCACAGCGGGAAACCGACCTTGTGTCCTTTTCTACGCTTTTTGGAGATAAAGAAACCGCATCAGACTATTTGGGGCAGGTCAAAGATTTTGCAAACAGTACACCATTCAAATATGATGACTTGACGGCAATGTCGAAGACCTTAAAAACCTTTGGATATACCGCAGAACAAATGATTCCAACGCTGACAAACGTTGGTGATGCAGGTGCGGCACTTGGTATGTCGACAGATGATATCAATGTGGTGGCTACTGCAATCGGGCGCATGAAATCAACCGATAAAGGCTCGTTGGAATACCTAAATATGTTATCGGAGCGCGGAATTGATGCAGTTGGATACATTGCACAGGACAAGGGCGTGTCCAAAGGCGATGTCTACGATATGATTTCCAAAGGCGATATTGGCGGTGAATATGTATCTTCTTTGATTACACAAAAAATGCAGGAGCTGTTTGGCGGCGCAATGGAAGCGCAAAGCCAAACCTATTCTGGGCTGGTGTCTACCAAAGAAGGATGGCAGGACGAAATGGACGCTGCATACGGCGAGGGCTACAACGAGACCCGCAAAGGCGGCATTCAGGAGCAGATTGAATACCTGGGCGGCGCTGGCGGCGATGCCCTCAAGAAAGCAAACGAGGATTTGGGAGCGTTCCAAGCGAGTTTGGAAAACATGCAGGAGGAGCTTAACCGTGGCATGACAAGCGCAGTGATGGGCGTGGGCGATGTCAGCGACGACTGGTCGCAGGAGGCACAAGACCGGGTGCGTGAGATGCAGGCGGAATATGCCAACATTACAGGAGACTCCGAGGAAGCGGCGGCAGCGCGCGGCAAGCTCATCAAAGAGGCGGAGATTTTGGCACAGAGCGAATACAACGCCTCGGAGGGCGCACAAATCATGCGGCAGAGCGAAATCTCGCTGATTGACAGCGTGCGGAACGATTCGGCACTCAACGAAGCCTATTATGATGCGGGGTATACACTGGGACAAAGCTTTGACAAAGGGCGTGCAGCGGCTACGCTAAATACTACATTCGGGATTAGCACATACAAGGCATCCCATTCATTCCGTACAGATACGACATCAAGCGGCAATACATCGACACCAAAGACTGCCACGACAAAAACATCTCGTACAAGCACCACGGATAGCGGCGGGATTATCACACAAGAGATGCAGGCTTCTCGGTATTTGCTTTCCGGCTATGCCTACGGCTTGGACTATGTGCCCTACAACGGCTATCCTGCCCTGCTCCATGAGGGCGAACGGGTGCTGACCGCCAGCCAGGCACGGCAGGCAGATGACAGCGGCGGTGTGGTGGTGTCTGGAAACAACTTCTATATCCGTGAGGAAGCCGATGTGCAAAAGGTGGCGCAAGAACTTTTGCGGGAGCTGCAAATCGCTCGTGCGGCGGCAAAGCCAAGGGGGTAAGCCATGCGGCGCAAAATCATTTTCAAGAACAACACCACGGGGCAGGAGATTTTGCTGCCTGTGACGCCGGAAAGCTACCAGATTGACCGAGGCGTGCCCGTGCAGCTGCTGGACATGCAGAACTTTGGAGAATATGCAATGCCGGGGCACGGCATGACGCTGTTCACGGCGAAGCTGAATTTTTTGCTGCCACGGCAGGTGTATGCTTCCTGCAACGCAGGGACGAACACAAACCCTTATCATTACATCGAGTTTTTTCAAAAGGCGAGCGACAACAAGCAAACTTGTCGCTTCATCGTGAGCGATACGCCGACGGTGTGCGACGTTTGGATAGAAAATCTGCAATATGGCGAGCAGGACGGTACGAACGATGTGTACTGCACGCTGACTGTGCGGCGATACCGTGCGCTGGGGACGGCACAGGCGGTATCGAATAGCACAAATACGGCGGTGACGGCTTCTGCCGTGCGCACCACAACCGCACCGACTGTGACGGCGCAACGCTACATCATTCAGCGAGGGGACACGCTTTCGTCCATCTGCCGCAAGTTTTATGCGGATGCAAGCCTGTTTGGCAAGCTTGCGGTGTACAACAGCATCCCCAACCCAAATTTGATTTATGACGGGGCAACGCTGAAAATACCTGCAAAAGAGCAGCTGTAAAAACGGGTGTCCAAGTTGGACACCGTGCAAGGAGGACATACATGACCGCACCCAGACTGGATTTGACCACGGCAAACGGCACAACCGATATTTCACGCTTGTGTGCATCGATGCAGCTTTCGGGCAATTATCGGCAATGCTGCCGCACGCTGACGCTGGACATCCTCGTGTCCGCCTACGACAAGAGCCTGCCGCAGGTGTATTTTCCGCTGGGCGGCACGGTGCGGCTGTATGTGGACGAAAAATGCGCCTTTTATGGGCATGTATTCACGAAAAACAAATCGACCGACAGCGGCACGATGACCGTGACCTGCTTTGACCGTGGCATTTATCTCAAGCAGAACGCCGCCACCTACAATTTTAAAGGCAAGACCCCAGAGGCGATTGCACAGAGAGTCTGTGCGGATTTTGGTATCAGCGTCTATGGCGTGACAGCCACGGGCGTGCGCATCTGCCGCAAGTATGCGGACGTGTCCTTGTACAGCATCCTTGAGAGTGCCTACACGCTGGCAAGCCAACAGACGGGGGACAAATATTTCCTGCGGTTTGTGGGCGGTGCGCTCGGCATCTTCATCAAGGGGCAGAACACCACACGGAAGCTGCTGGCGGCAGGCGTCAACCTTGCAGTGGCAAATTATGCGGAGAGCATTGAAAGCATGGTCAACCGTGTCAGCATTTATGACAGCAATGATAATTTCGTCAAATCGGTGTCGGATGCGGACGCCATCCGGCTGTATGGATTGATGCGGCAGATTGTGCGCCAGAGCAAGGACGAGGACGCAACCGCCGAGGCGAATAAGATGCTGGAGGAGGGCGGCGTTTCCCGCACGGTGACGGTGACGGTGCTCGGCGATATTGGATTGGTGACAGGCGAAGCGGTGACGGTGCGGGAGCCATTCACGGGCTTAAACGGGCTCTTTTGGATTGACGGCGACACGCATATTTGGGCAAAGGGCATCTGGACAACCAAGCTGACGCTGAATTTTCGCAATATGATGAATGAAGACGAGAGCGGAACGGAGGACAGCTGATGGCACAGGAAGCAAATCCATTTGCGGCACTGGATGCCATGCTGGGGGGCGATGCAGCCCCCAGCCAAGCGGACGGATGCCGCATTGGCGTGGTGCTGACGATTGACCCCAGTGAGGACGACCCCGCCGTTGGGACACTGCTGACGGCATCGGTCGGCAGTCTGCCGCTGGACGGTGAGGACATTGTCTTTTTACGGCACACCAATGCGCCGATTGCGGTGGGCGAGCGGATGCTGCTGGTATCCAAGGACGATGGACAGACATTTTACTGCATCGGACGATTTTAAGGCATAAAAAAAACGCCCCAAAGGGCGAAAATTGACAAAGGACGGCATCGGATGCTATACTGACATCGGTGCTGTCGCAGCAAGCGGCGAGCGGTTGACCACTCCCTCATGGAAGGGGGTGATGCAAATGGCGAAAAAGATTCTTAGAATCTTACTATGGGCAGGTTTTTTGCTACATATTTCACTATAAATGCAAAGTAACCGTTCTCCCGACCAAAAGATAACGGTTACTTCACTACATCTTTTCGGGTCAACCGCCTGCCGACAGCACCCTTTGTATGTTCATTATAGCACATGCCTCGTCTTTGTCAAGACGGGGCATTTTTCTATTTGTACGAAAAGAGGGATGACGATGAGCGAGAGTATTTTCCCATACTTACAGCCGGAAACCACGGAAGCGGCGCAGGAACTGCCGACGGCACAGGAATTTGCATGGGATTTTGAAGCGGATATGCCCATCTTTTCGGGTGGTTTGCCCGCCTATGTGGAGCGGGCGGCGGCGGTGAAGGTGTGGGCATGGAACGCCCTGCGCACGCCACGCTGGACATATGAAATGTTCACGGGCGACTATGGCAGCGATATGCAGATGCTGGTGGGCACGGGATGGTCGGATGCGCTGAAAACGGCAGAAGCGCAGCAATATATCACAGAATGCTTGCTGACATCGCCCTATATGCTGTTGGGATTCTTGAACGGTGCGCCTATAAGATATATTGTGAAAGATAAATTTGTTCGATTTGGAGGGGTTTATGAATGATTGTGGTGGCTAGGGCAGCAAATGGCAACGCCATTATCTATGCAACTGAAGAAGCGGCAATTACAGACGGATTCACACCATTTACGGTTGCATCCGTGCCAGATTGCACAGGAACGCTTTTGAAAACAGACGGCGTATCCCTTTGGTGGGAAGATGCCCCGACAGAAGCAATGGAAGCAGAGGAGCAAGCCGCTCCGAGCGTTGCAGATTTGGTGGCGAAAATCACGGAACAGCAAACGCAAATTACGGAATTGCAGGACGCACTCATTGAATTGGCGGCATTGGAGGGATAACGTATGGCAAAGATTTATTACAGGCGCATCACAAACGGCGCAATGACGATGGACGAAGTGCCAGAACGCTGGCAGGCGGCGGTGCAGGCGTTGTTGGATACAGAAACGGCAGGTGAAACCACATGAATGATTTGATTGTTGTGGCGTTGATTTCCCTTGCGGGGACAACGCTTGGTACATTCGGCGGTATTCTGACCGCCAATAAGCTGACCAATTACCGATTGGAGCAGTTGGAAAGCAAGGTGGACAAACATAATTGCGTGGTGGAGCGGATGTACATCCAAGAGGAAAAAATGAAGGTTGCCAACCACCGCATTGATGATTTGGAAAACTGGAAGAAGCAAGAGGGTACGGGTGCATGAGAATGGTTTTCATCTATGAGCATCCGCCGCCCGACCATATCGGTAAAACCAACGAAATGGTATGGGAGGTGCAGGATGCGAAAATGGTTACAGGTACATAAAGCGAGCTTTTCCAAGGGCATTGTGGTTTGGCTGCTGGTGAACGGCACGGCGTGGACATGGGTCAGCTATCTGCTTGCCTATCTGGGCAAGGAAGAGATTGCAGAAACGCTGTCTAAAACCGTTGTGGTGGAGATTTTGGGCGTGGTTTGCTTGTATTCGCTCAAGGCATTGTTTGAAAACCTCAGCAAAAATAACCACTGGCCAGACCCAAAGACGGACACACAGACCACAGACACGACACGAGATTGTTAGACGGAGGATGTTATCATGGATATTAAGACAGTTGCGAGCAAGATTTGGAGCAAAATCACCAGTCGTAAGTTTTTGATGGCAGTTGGCGGGGCGGCATCTGGTATTGTGCTGATTCGGGGCGGCAACACCGCAGAGGGCGCAGCACTGATTGGCACCTCTGTCACAGGCTATTTGATTGCGGAAGGCTATGTGGATGCCAAGGCGGCGGCAACGGCGGCAAGCACGATTGAGGTGCTTGCCGAGGGCATCAGCAACGCCACGACAGACAACGACACCCAAACGGCAACTACAGCGGCACTAGAAACGATTGCGAAGGCACTAAATAAGGCAGAGGTGACACAGTAAAATGAAAATTATGTTAGACGCAGGTCACGGCGGCAATGACTCCGGTGCCTGCAACGGCGGCTATTACGAGTCAGTTTATGCGCTGGAGATTACAAAGCGGCTCGGCGCATTGCTGACGGCACAAGGGTTCACCGTTGGCTATACCCGAACCGATGATACGTATATCGGCATCAATGCCCGCTATAAAGCAGCGAACAGTTGGGGTGCGGGGGCGTTTGTATCCATTCATCTAAACAGCGGACAGGCTTCTGCATCCGGGATTGAAACACTGGTATATAAGACGGGCGGAAACGCTGACGCACTGGCACAAACGGTGCAAGCGCAGCTGATTGATGCCACCGGTGCAAAAAATCGTGGCGTGAAGGTGCGCACTGACCTTGGTGTGCTACGTGGTACGGATATGCCTGCTATCTTGGTGGAAACAGGGTTTATCAGCAATGATGAAGAATGCGCCAAGCTTATCACAGCATCCTATCAGCAGACCTTGGTGGAAGCGATGGCAAAAGGCATATGCGCATGGGCGGGGATTGCTTATGGAATGAACTATAAAGAAACAACCACAACAGCGGCAACGACCGCAACGGAGGACGAGGACGACATGACAAGATATGAAAAGCTGAAGGACATTCCAAACAATTTTGGATTTCGAGATGTGATTGATACGCTGATGACGGCGGGCATTATCAATGGCGATGGCAGCGACAAGGACGGCAACGAGGATGTGATTGACCTCAGCCATGACCAAGTGCGCAGTTTGGTGTTTGAATACAGAGGCGGGGCATTTGACAGGAAGTTGGAGAAGATGGGGCTGGAGCCTGCGGTGGGGGAGTAAAGGTTTGCAGTATAGGCAGTTTTACAGCATAAGAAAGCCCAGCATCATTTTATAAGTGATGCTGGGCATATTTTATTTTTCAGAATAATTCATGTCAATACTCATGATATGTCTGAGAAGCCAGTCGTTTAAAAATGGCATGATTTTCATTGCCAGAAGGATATTCCCGTTTTCCATATCGGTGGAGAATTCATCTATCCTTTTTGCGAAGACAGCATGCTGCTGTCGCTGCTCCTCAAAGTCGGGAGAGTTTATCTTTTTTAAATGGCTTTCTTCATTATGAAAATGATGGACGGTATAGTCTTTTAATTCTTGTATGAGAGGGGCAATCATGCTGCGGCTTTGTCCGGCAATCATCGCCTGATGCAATTTGTTAATCATAGAAATTAAAATGCGATGGTCATCATCTAACATTTTGATGCCTACACTGTAGGATGAACTCCAAGGCTTTAATTCTGTGTTTTGCATAAGAAAACTCCTTTCGACACAAGGCATGTACACCTAATTTTCTACAACATTTTCCTTTATTATATTTTTTTGGACTATATTTTTCAACATAAAATAAACCAAAAAAAACAAAAGAAATTGTGCAAAATAGATAAAATAAATGTGGTTGATAGGTGGGAATTTTGCTTGCATTGACAAATTACGACATTTGCAATATGATTGTAAAGAATACAAATGCAGTTGAACTGTTTTCTTATGCAGTCTTATCTATAAACAAACCTTTGATATGAGAAAGAGTATTCATTATTATATAAAAGGGGTAGCCTAAAATGAAAAATTATGAAGAATTAGTGTTCAACATTATCATGATTTTATATTTTGTTTTTGTTGTAATATATATTGGAACTATACTTATTGCGTGGCAACGGATAATATATAGAAAATATGTTGTCACAGGGTTTTATAATATTATACTAAGAGCAAAGAAAAATAATACGATATCTGAAGAGTCTGCGAAGGAAATGGAAAAGCTATATAATACTTGTTGTTTTAAATATAAGTCGTTGCAAAAAAGTTACCCTACCATAATTAGCGTGTTTGATGATATTCATGCTATAATTAATACTGAATACAAATCTATCATACTTACCAAAAAGAAAAAAGAAATTATTAATGAAAATTATGACGAGTTTTTACAAATATATAACTACTTTGACGAAAAATATCCTTTTTATGAGTTAAAACAAAAACAACAAGATATGCTCCTTCAATTAAAAAGAGGTGGCTGTGAAAATGAATCATTACTACAAGATTTCAGGATTGAGTTTAGAAGAATAAACAAGGAAATCAACAAAAATGATAGAAATACATGGATTTCGTATTTTATCGGAATTTCAGGTGTTTTAATAAGTTTTGTTAGTTATTTCAAATCATAGCTGTTTTAGTTGTAGATAAAATGAGATTCTTTGTTACTAAATCAAGGATAATGCAGAATGCAGAATGCAAGATGAAGAATTAGTGGATAAATGCTTGTGATATAATGGGTTGAAACACTATTATATCTTTTTACATTTAACACCGCCTAACTGTGTCATAATAATTTTTGCGGCGGCGGGGTTGGGATTTTTGATTTTCACTGGATATTGTAATTTTTTTTCATAGCTCCACATCAATCTGCATCTCCTTCCCATGGCCATGGGTTTTGAATCCACGTCCAGTTTTCTTCTTGGGAATATCCATATTTGGAGAGTGGACCAAATTGCTCTTCATATGTGGCTTGTGATTGCTGTAATAAGGCTTGGTTTTGTGCATAATAATCGAGGGCGGCTTTGGATTGTGGATGGCTGTCTAAAAAGAGGGCGGTGTCAAGCAGCGCAAAATCATAGCCGGAGATGAGCTGCAACAGTTTTTGCCGTTCTGTCATTCGGACACCGCCTCCTCTCCAATCCATGGTTTGTCAAGAGATGGGAAAATGGTTCCGCGATGAAGCGCAACATCCATGGTATACGGATTTTCCCACATTTGATACGGAACAAATGCCATGGCAAGCGATAAAAGGGTTTCATCAAGCGAATTTGCAGGCATTTGATTGTCATTCATGGAAGGGGGAATTACGTTGCAGCTGGCGCCGATGATGGCATCTGGTGCCAAACTGACCGGATTGAGTTCCATTCTGTATGCATCCTTTCCTTGAAACGGATTGAGAACATTGTTCTCTCATCACCAATTTATGCGGCATCATTGTGGTCTGCTACATCGGAACGCATGAGATTGTATCGGTTTTTTTGAAAAATAAGCACGTTGTTTTGTGTTTTTTATGCGGCTGTCATACGCAATAGGTTATAAAACGGTAAAATGCTGCACATATTAACCGCAAGAGGTGATGAAAATGTCCTATGTCAACCCCAAATTGAAACCGAAATTTGAAACACTGTCGATTGCACTGCAGGATGCCATCTTATCAAGAAATGTTCGATTGGAAAATTTACAGGATTTGATTGATGTATTGGATGCCATTGTGAAAGAAGAGGAGCAAAAAGCGGTGTAATTGGCCGCTGTGTCGTATGATGGGGCAAATTCCATTTTGTATGTGCAAGGAGAAAGGTGAAATACTATGGCAAAAGCAGGCATGCGTCGCCCAAACCCCAAAGAACCGCATGGCACGGAAAGCAACCGCAAGGGGCATTTTCCGAAAAATGAAGTGCCACCCGTGCCTGTGATACAAGGGCATGCCAAGCACGGTGACGGCAAAGCACCGCCGATGGTGGCGGAGGGAACAGAGCATCCTTCCAAAGTATATCATCGCTGAATCATCGCAGAAATTACGGTTTACAGTATAAAGAACCCCTTTCCAATACGTTGCTGTGTTGGAAAGGGGTTTTGGCATGATGAATAACAGATGCTTAAATGATTTTTGTCAGTGCACCAGACAGAGAATCGATAATCAATCCATGGATTTTCACATCATCTGGCACCAAAGGATGATTTTGAATCAATTCTACCGAGTTTTTGATAGAATCCTCCAAATTAGAGAAGCCGCCCAACCAAGAATCAAAATTGACACCACAATATTTCAATAAATCAATATCCTTGGGCTGAATGTGTCGAGCCTTCATTTTTTCGATGATTTTATGGCTGTTTGTGCATCTGGCACCGCAATCGGTATGTCCAATAACTAAAATCTCGGTGACATCTAATTCATAAATGCCAATCAGAAGGCTTCGCATGGCACTGCCAAATGGATGCGAAATAATACCGCCGGCGTTTTTGATGATTTTGGCATCTCCGTTTTTCAGCCCCAGAGCCGCAGGCAAAAGCTCGGTGAGTCTGGTGTCCATGCAGGACACAATGGCAATTTTTTTATCGGGATATTTGCTTGTGATATATTTTTCATAATTTTTATCGGCTACAAACGATTGGTTATATTGCAGAATTTCGTGAATCATCGAATATCCTCCGTTGTTTTGATGCGCTGTCTGTGCTGGGCTGATTATATACAAGTTCTAAATTGTGTGGTTGTTATTGCCAAGCAAGGTTTGTTTGATTTTTTCCATAAAATGAACAATGTCAATTGGTTTGGTGATATAATCGTCAAAACCCAAGGCAAGGGCTTTTTGAATATCGCTGTCCATCGCATTGGCACTGATGGCGATAATGGGGATTTTAGACAGCTCGGGCATCTGCCGCAATGCTGTGACCAATTCATATCCATCCATATGCGGTAAATTGATGTCCAGCAAAATCAAGTCCAACGCCTGCTCTGCTGTAAGCTGCAAGGCTCGCTCTGCGCTGTTTTCGGTCAGCAGGTGCACATATGGCATGGAACGGAAAATTTGCTGCACCAGCGAAAGGTTGGCGGGATTGTCCTCCACATATAGCACCGTGTAGGCGTCGTCTGCAAGCATTTCTGTATCGGAAACAACATCCAGAACGGTTATGGGTACTTCACGCTGTGCGGAGATGGACAAGGGGAAGTCTACATAAAAATGGCTGCCTCTGTCTACTTCGCTTTCGACAAATACCGTGCCGCCCATCATTTCGGTCAGCTGTTTGACGGTGGTCAAGCCAATACCCGTGCCTTCAATGGTGTTTTTGGCATCGTTAAACCGATAAAATGGGTCAAATATCTTTTCAAGCTCGGTGGAGGGAATGCCAATGCCTGTGTCAACCACATGAAACCGCAGACGATCCTGCACCGGTTCAAAGAAAAACTGAATGCTGCCATGAGGCTTGTTATATTTGATGGCATTGCTCAAAAGATTGATGAGCACTTGCTTGATGCGGATGAAATCGGCTTTGATATAAAGCAGCTCGTGGTCCTCACAGGTTGGATGCTGGATGGAAATGTCATACTGCTCGGCAATCGGCTTGATGAGCGAAAGGGTTTCCAGCATAATGTCGCACACACGAACCGGTTCGATGGAAATGGTGGCTTTGCCGGATTCCACTTTTGCAAGGTCCAGCACTTCATTGATTAGCTCCAACAGGTGTTTGCCCGCCTTTTCAATTTCTTTCACGGACTGTGTCTGCGATTCGCTCAACGGTTCGGAGGGGTCCATGTTCAGCAATTGTGCGAACCCCAAAACCGCATTCAATGGCGTGCGCAGTTCATGGCTCATGTTGGACAGAAACTCGGATTTGGCATGGCTTGCCTTTTCCGCTTCCTCTTTGGCGGTTAAAATCGATTGCTCCATTATCTTGCGGTCGGTGATGTTGCGGGCGGAAACAACGGCTCGCTTCACACCATTTTGAATCAAGGAAATTCTTGCCTGAAACCACTGCAGGCCTTTCGGCGTGTCCAGTTGATATTCCAGAGCGGCGGTTTTCCCTGTTTCCAATACATCTCGAATGGTGGCAAGACAGCTGTCCGCAATCGGCTTTTGGAAGATGGAATAAATGGAATTGGAGCCATCTGGCAGGTAATGCACGGACAAATTGCCTGCATCACTGGTGCGAATGTTGGAAAAGACACCGTCCTCATCTACCTCAAAAATCACATCGTCCAGCGAGCGAATCAGCACCTGCTGATAGGCTTCGTTTTCCTGCAATGCCTTTTGTGTGTTCAGCAGCAGTTGATTGGCATCGCCCAGCTGTCTGCCCATTTCTACCAAATGCTGTGTGGTTTCATCCAACTCCTGCACGGTGAATTGGGGGGAGGTCTGATAATAGTGCCCTTCTCCAATGTCACGCAGAATGGTGTTGATGGTGAGAAGGGGCTGGGAAATGTCCAAGCTCATCTTGCGGGAGCGACGGTATAGGAAAAAGAAGAAAATGGAATAAAATATAATCAGACCACCAATCATTAGGTTGCCGATGAGCAACAAATGATGCTTCATCTGATTCACTTTGGCGTAAATATTGTTCTCGGGAGCAATGAGAATCAGTTTCCAGCCGGTTTCTGCAATGGTGTTCCAGGACACGACTTTTGCAGAATTTTTCAGCGTCAGGGAGGAGAAGCCGCTGTCATTCTCTGATAGATTTTCAGAAAATGCCGAAAGCTCTGTGGAGTGAAATAGGTTGAACTGCTCGGGTTTGAAGGTGTCCTCTAAAATGGCTTGGTTATAGCTGTGGTTGGTGAGTTCTGTCAGTCCCCAATCGGCCTCACCCTTGCGGGGCAGGGCAAGAATGGTGCCATCCTGTCCGACCAGAATGCCATAGCCATCCCACGGGATGTCCAAATCCAACACTTGCTCGGTAATGGTGCTGACCGTAATGTCAATGCCGACCACGCCCTCCAGAAAATCGTCTCTATAAGCAGGGGCGATGCAGGACGCCATCCAGCCGCTTCCTGCGGGATCCAGATAGACATCCGTCCACTGCACTGCCCGGGCGGGATTGTGTGCGGCATCCGCTTCATAATAAAAATTATAGGACGGGATGTCCATATGTGCGGCATATTGCGAAATTACATCAAAATAGGGGTATATAATGTTCAAAGAATCGTGCGTGTTCAAATACACCTGCGCAATGAGCGGATTGGATTGCTGGATGGATTTCATCAAGCCCTGCGTTTGCAGCACACGTGCAACCTTCTCTCGCTCTGCGCTGTCAATGGGCACAATGCCGCTGTAGAAAATGGCAGCTCCGCCGTTTGAACGGTCTGCAGTGGTGTAATACACGCCGTCCTCGGAATAGGTCAGGCGTGCGGCATCCTCCGGAAGCAGGGTTTGCGGACTTTGCAATGCTGCCGCTGTTTGGTCGGCATACATCTGCGTGGTGTAGGTGATGCCAGACAATTGCTGTTGGATGGCGGAAACTTCTAAATCCACAATTTGGGTGAGTTCCTCGTTGACTTCGGTTTTCAGCAAATGGGTCATTTCATACTGTGACCAATTGCTGGCGAGAAAATAGATGGTGATAAAGACGAGCTCTACCAAAACCAAGGGCACAAGCGCCGTTTTTAGATAGCTGTGCCGAATCCATTTGAGCAGGGAAACGGTGGCATCACGTTTTTTCATTGCACCTCACCTCGGTATATTTTTGGTAAATGGCTAAAAAAGATGCACTGGAGTCCAGAAATATGCGGACAAGCTGGGGGTCAAAATGGGTGCCGCTGTGTGCCTGCAAATAAGCGAGCACCTGCTCCGGCGGCCAAGGCTCTTTATAAGGTCGCTCGCTGATTAAGGCATCGAACACATCCGCCAGCGCTGTGATGCGCCCAACCAAGGGGATTTCATCGTGTTTTAGACCTCTGGGATAGCCGCTGCCGTCCCATTTTTCATGATGGGTATAGGCAATTTGCTCCGCAATTTGAATCAGCGGATATTGACTGCCTGCAAGAATTTTGGCACCCTTGAGCGCATGTTCCTTCATGATTTCCATCTCTTCCGGTGACAATCTGGCGGGTTTGAGCAAAATATGGTCCGGAATGGCAACTTTGCCGATGTCATGCATTTTGCTGGCGTTGCAGATGAGTGTGGCATCCTCTTCGGAAAAGCCGAGCTTTTTGGATAAAAAATAGGTATATTCGCCAATGCGGGCGATGTGATTTCCGGTGTCCACATCCCGAAATTCTGCGGCACGTGTCAGCCGTTCTACCAATTCTATCTGCAAATTTTTAATTTCTTCGGTGCGCTTTTGTACCTTTTGCTCGAGCAGAAGATTGCTTTCCTGCAATTGGTTGTGCAGCGATTTGATTTGCAGCAAATTGTGGATACGGGTCAAAACTTCCGGCGGGTCAAAGGGTTTGCCAATGAAGTCCTGCGCCCCCAACTGCAATGCCTTGAGCTTATTTTCAGAGTCGCTCTGGGCAGTGATGATAATAACGGGAAGCATGGTGTTTCCCAGCTCGTTGCGAATCCAGTCTAAGATGGTAAACCCATCAAGATAGGGCATTTTTAAATCCAAAAGCACCAAATCCGGCAAATCTGCACGCAGGGTGTCATAGACCAGACGCGGGTCGGTCAGGGAGGAAATGGATTGATAGCCGTGAATACGCAGCATTTTCTCTAAAAGCAGTACATTTGCAGAATTGTCATCAATAATGAGGATTTTAAGCGTTGCTGTCGGCAAACTTGTGAATGATAACATGGATACACCTCATGGCAAGAAAGATTTTTCAGATACGCCTGCTTGGCGGTATGAATGCAGGTTCTTAAATACGATGGTTCGGCGTTATGAACAATAGGGTGAGCAAGGCGGATGAAAAATGCAGTGCAGCGTGGCTGCGATATGTCCCTTGAAAGGAGCGGACACGGCTGTTTTGGGGCGTTGCGGGAAAAGATTTGTTGTGTCTAGTGTACTATATTTCGTGGTTTTTCACAAGTACGTTTCTGGTGCGGATTTGCCATAAGCGGGCAAAAAAGACAACTCGACAGAAAATTTGTAAAAACACTTGTAATTAGCAGTACATTTGTTTATAATTATAAAGCAATATAAAATACGGGAGGTATATAATGAGTATTGCTGTGTTAACGAGCATGCCAACTGCACAAGAATATCAGGCAATTATTGTGAACTTTTTGCCGATTATTTTACTGGTATTCATTTTCTATTTTCTGCTTATTCGTCCGCAGAAAAAGCGAGATAAAGCGGAAAAAGATATGCGCAACTCGATTGAAATTGGGGATGAAATTTCCACAATTGGCGGTATTGTAGGAAAGGTTGTGGGCATCCACGACGAGATGGTTACGATTGAAAGCACCAGCAATCGCACCAAGTTGAAGGTGTATCGCTGGGCGATTCGTGCCAAAGAAACCGCAAACCATGAAACAAGCGCACCGGACACCAAGAATGACCCGTCGGCATAAATTTTTCTGCAGCTGAATAAACTCTCTGTGAGAGGTTCGTTCGGTTTGGAGGGAGAGTTATGAAAAAAAATGAGAACCCTGTGTCGGTTGGTGCTGTCATTGGCGTGCCGATTTTTATGGGTGTCATGCTGCTGCTGCTATTGCTGCTGCTGGGTACGTTGCTGGTGCAGGCTGAGAAATTGTCCGTTGGGCATATTCCCATGTGGATGCTGGTGACGTTGGCGATTTGCGGCTTTGTCCAAGCATTCTTGGCTGCCTGCCGTGCCATGCGCAGTAAATTTCTTTGGGGCATCTTGGCAAGTTCCGTTTTTTTGCTGGGGTTGGTTGTGTTAAGCGTGCTTTGGTTCGGTCAGCCAATTGATATTTCTCGGGTACTGACCGTCAGCGGGGTGACATTGCTGTCCGCACTGGTGGGGAGTGTTATCGGCGCAAGCCGCTTGAAACGAAAAAGAAACAGATAATGATTGCTTTTAGGAGGATTTTATAATGAAACATGTTGTTACTTTGACTTCTGCTACATTGAAGAGCACTGCTGCAAAGGGTGGCTGCGGAGAATGCCAGACCTCTTGCCAGTCTGCATGCAAGACCTCTTGCACCGTTGCAAACCAGAAGTGCGAACAGCACAGCAAGTAAATACAAACTGCCTGAAACTTTAGAAGGGCGTGCTGATGGTTCGGCGCGCCCTATTTCATTTCAATAGAGGAAGTAGCATGATGATACATAGATATGCAAAGAATGGAATCAACTTTTTACTGGATGTCAACAGCGGCGCCGTGCATGTGCTGGACGATGTTGCCTATGCGGTTTCGGAATGGATAGTGCCAGAGATGTCGGCAGAGATGCCGCAGACATTGGTGCAGAAATTGCCGCAATATGAACCTGCACAGGTGCAGGCTGCGTATGCAGAGCTGTATGACCTGAAACAGAACGGACAGCTGTTTGCAACCGATGATTACATCGATGTCAGCAAATACATTCCAACGGATGCCCCGATTAAAGCACTCTGCCTGCATGTTGCGCATGACTGTAATTTGAGATGTCAATACTGCTTTGCAGCAACGGGCGATTTTGGAACCGGTCGCAAGATTATGCCGTTTGAGGTCGCAAAAAACGCCATTGATTTTGTTATTGCACGTTCGAAAAATCGCCGTAACATTGAGGTTGATTTTTTTGGCGGAGAGCCGCTCATGGCGTTTGATACCGTGAAAAAAACCGTAGAATATGCACGCAGCATCGAAAAACAGCACGATAAGCAATTTCGATTTACGATTACGACCAATGGCGTGCTGCTGAATGATGAAATCACACAATATATCAACGAAAATATGGATAATGTGGTGCTTTCGCTGGATGGACGTCCGTCTGTAAATGACGAGATGCGCAAAACCGTGAGCGGGGGCGGCAGCTATGATATGATTGTGCCGAAATATCAGAAACTGGTGCAGGAACGTGCGGCGGAAAAGGATTATTACGCACGGGGCACGTTTACGGCAAAGAATTTGGATTTTGCAGAGGATGTGCTGCATATCGCAGAGGCAGGCTTCAGCAGCCTTTCGGTAGAACCTGTGACCAGTGAACCAGGCAGCGGGTATGATTTGACAGAAGCGGATTTGCCGAAAATTTTTGCGGAATATGACCGTCTTTGCGATATTATGGTGGAGCGACGCCGTGCAGGGAAACCGTTTTCTTTCTTTCATTTTATGGTGGATTTGGAACAGGGGCCGTGTGTCATTAAGCGGCTGCGTGGCTGCGGCGCAGGTTATGAATATATTGCGGTGACGCCGGAAGGTGATATTTATCCCTGCCATCAGTTTGTGGGCAGAGAGGAATATTACCAGGGAAATGTGATGGATAAGGCGTTTGATATGCAGATTGCGCAGAAGTTTGCGCAGCTGAATATCTATTCTCGTGAAAAATGCAAGCAGTGCTGGGCGAAATTCTATTGCTCCGGTGGATGCAGTGCCGCCAATGATAATATGAATCACGACCTGTTGGAGCCGTATGAATTGGGCTGTGAGCTGGAGAAAAAGCGTTTGGAATGCGCTATCTATTTAAAGGCAATGGAAAAACTTTCACAGGATTGATTTGAAAGGGTATTGCATTTATTCGGGCAATTACTATATACTAGATTTATGAAATGCGGATGCCATGTATAAGGAGGCGTAACAAATGTCACATAGTATTCATGTAGGTTTCTTAACCCCAAACGAGTTTTCCATTCAAATGGCGCTTGCTGTTGCAGAAAAAAAGATTGTAACGGCAAAAAATATTCATGTATCAGACCCGCATAAATCCTATGTTGATTTATGTAAAGAGCATTCTTTTAATTGGTACCCACAAGATGCGGATGCGTTGATTGAAACCGAAATTGCCGTGATTGTGCAGCCAAAAAGAGAGTTTGCCACAGAACTTGCGTTTATTTACACCATGACACGCGGAAAAATTATTTTGGCGATGAGCCCTGGGATTGACTGCACCTATGTGCAGGAACGTGTGGCAGCAAGAACAGCTGTCGTTTCTGCACCCCCTGTGCAAAATGAACGGGGTGAATGGGAAGCGAAGCTCGAATATTCAGAAAAGTTTCCGGAATATATGAAAGCCGCTTGTGCGGATATTGTGGGAAGTGTATGCAAGGTGATTTCTTAAAATCAATGGATACTGCTTTTCTTACATCAGACAAAAAGGACGTCAACCACTGGTTGACGTCCTTTTTGTTGAATCGAAATAGATTTGCCAAATACAAATCAGAAAAACGTTATTCCGCAGAGGAAAGCATCAGCTTGATGCGGTTTTCCTGATTGATTTTGGATGCACCAGGGTCATAGTCCACCGCAACAATGTTAGCTTGCGGATATTTTTCACGGATTTTGCGCATCATGCCCTTGCCGGCGATATGATTTGGCAAACAACCGAACGGTTGCGTACAGACAATATTCTGCACGCCTTCTGTAATGAGTTCAATCATTTCAGCAGGCAATAGCCATCCTTCGCCCATCTTGACGCCTTGCCCGATGATGTCCTGCGACATCTTCCGCACGTGCTCAAAGGCAACTGGGGGGCGGAATTTTCCGTGCGTTTCCATTAAGCGAATCAAGTCGGCTTGTTTGCGCAATACAAAATGATATGCAAATTGATATAAAAAGGCGGTTTTTCGATTTCTGCCGTATAATTTAGCATCAATGACACTGTTATAAATACAATACAGGCAAAAATCCATCAGCCCCGGCAGAACCGCCTCTGCACCCTCGGAAAGCAGGAACTGCTCTAAATTGTTGTTGCCAAGCGGTGAAAATTTTACATAAATTTCACCGACAATGCCAACACGCTTCTTTTTTAGATTCGCATGCAGCTGTACCTTGGAAAAGGCGGTGAGAATGAATTGATAAAGCTGCCGCACTTCCCGATAATGAATGAGGCGATTGCCAGTGAAACGGTTGGTAACGGCTTCCTCACAGACACGAATGACCTCGTCTGTAGCACCGGGGATGACCTCGTAGGGGCGGCACTGGTTGGCAAGCATCATAATGAGGTCACCAATCAAAAGGCCATAGGCAAGCTGTATCATCATCTTACGGGACAGTTGAAACCCAGGGTTGTCCTCCAGTCCGCTGAAGTTGAGCGAAATCACAGGAATGTAGCCATATCCGTTGCGCTCCAACGCTTTTCGCAGCAAATGAATATAGTTGGAGGCACGGCATCCGCCGCCGGTCTGCGGCATAATCAGCGCAATTTTATGGGTATCATAGGCGCCGCTTTCGATGGCATCTAATAATTGCCCAATGACCAGCAATGCCGGATAGCAGGTGTCGTTGTGCACATTGCGCAGACCAAGTTCGGCAATGTTAGGACCTTCTGTATGCAGCAGTTCCATGTGGAAGCCATAGTTGCTCATGATTTTACAAATCAAACCGAGCTGTACAGGCAACATGTTTGGCACAAGAATGGTGTAATCTTTTTTCATTTCTGCCGTGAAAACGGCTCTTTCAGTGTTGCTTTGCAAGGATTTTTCCCTCCTCAACGGCTGCCAGCATGCTACGGATGCGAATTTTTGCCGCACCAAGATTGTTGATTTCATCGATTTTCAGCTGTGTATAAATCTTGCCGCCGCTTTCAATAATGGAACGGATTTCATCGGTGGTGATGGCGTCAATCCCGCAGCCGAAGGACACCAGCTGAATCAGCTGGGCATTTTCTTTTTGAGTGACAAATTTGGCGGCACTGTACATGCGGGAATGATATGTCCATTGGTTGAGTACCTGCACCTCGGGCACATCGGTCAAATCACAGACGGCATCCTCGGAAACGATAACCATGCCATAGGAAGCAATCATTTGGTTGATGCCGTGGTTGATTTCCGGGTCAATATGATAGGGGCGACCGGTCAGAACGGCAATCTGCAGTCCATGGGTGTCGGCATACTGCATGGCTTGCTTGCCTGCCTCCCGTACGGCATCGTAATAGTCCGCTTGCGCCAAATAGGCAGCTTCAGCAGCCTTTGCAATGTCCTTTTTGCGGATGTTTGGATATTTTTTGTGGAAATACTGGTATGCCTGCCGATAAAACTCCTTGTGTTGATTGAGCTCAAAATACGGCATCATGAAATCCACCTTCTGCAGAGAAGGAATGTTTGCTTGCAGAAGCTCTGGATAATAGGCAACCACCGGACAGTTATAGCAGTTGGACGCACGATGTTCGTCCAAATTATAGGTCATGCAGGGATAGAAAATGGAGGACACGCCTTTTTCGATGAGGTCTTCGATATGTCCATGCAGCAGCTTTGCCGGATAGCAGGCGGTGTCCGAAGGGATGGAATGCTGCCCTTTTTGATAGAGTTCACGGGTGGAAACATCGGAATAAACCACTTGAAAGCCGAGATTGGTTAAAAATGTGTGCCAAAAGGGAATGAGCTCCAAAAAGCTCAAGCCAAATGGAATGCCAACCGTCGGACCGTTTGCGGCACTGGGATAGCTGCGAAGCTTTTCCAGCTTCCAACGATAGAGGTCAGGAATTTCTTCGCTTGTGCCCTTACCCAAAGGGCGTTCGCAGCGATTGCCGGAAATAAAGCGGTGTTCCCCGCTGAAATGATTGATGGTAAGACTACAGTGGTTGGAACATAATCCACAGCGAACCGAGCTGACGGTGTGGGAGAACTGCTCCAGTTCTTCTGCACTGCGCAGATTGGTTTGGGCAGGCACGTTGCTTTTGCCATGCAGTGCCGCACCATAGGCACCCATTAAGCCGGAAATGGCAGGGCGAATGACTTCACGACCGATTTCCTGCTCGAAAGAGCGCAGGATGGCATCGTTTAGGAAAGTACCGCCCTGTACCACGATGTTTTCGCCCAAATCATCGGGGGAATGGGCGCGAATAACCTTATACAGTGCGTTTTTGACAACCGAAACAGACAAACCAGAAGAAATCTCTTGAATGTCGGCACCATCTTTTTGCGCCTGCTTGACAGAGGAGTTCATAAAGACGGTGCAGCGAGAGCCGAGGTCAATGGGTCCTGCCGAAAACAGCCCCAATTTGCAGAATTCTTCGATGGAATATCCCATAGAGCGGGCAAATGTTTCGATAAACGAGCCACAGCCCGAGGAGCAGGCTTCATTCAGCGAGATGTTATCAATGCAGCCATTGCGGATTTTGAAGCACTTGATGTCTTGCCCGCCAATGTCAATGATGAAATCCACATTGGGGCAGAAATGCCGTGCAGCCTTGAAATGCGCAACCGTTTCCACCAAGCCATAATCGACCCCAAAAGCATTTTGAATCAATGCTTCGCCGTATCCAGTGACAGCGGAAGACACAATGTGCACACGGTCTTCGCACAGCTTATGTAGATGCAGCAGCTGCTCTCGAATGACTTCGACAGGGTTGCCTTTGTTGGGGGCATAGTGGTGGAACAGAATTTGATTGTTTTCGCCAATCAAAACCATTTTGGTGGTGGTAGAGCCGCAGTCAATGCCCAAATAGGCGTTTCCATGATAGACGGTGACGTTTTCTGTGAGCACATCGTGCTTGCCATGCCGTGTGCGGAACGCATCATATGCTTCCTGCGAACGAAACAGCGGCTTGAGATGCTGTGTGGCAACGGCGACCCCTGTGGTTTGCTCTAACAGGGTTTGCAGTTCGTCAAAGGTATATTGCTGTGTGGTGTTGGCTTCGGCATACAGTGCCGCACCTGCCGCAATGGCATAAGGGGCAAGCTCTGGGAAATGGGCGTGGTCTTCATCCAAATGCAGGGTCTTTTGAAAACGCTGCTGCAATCCCTTGAAGAAAAACAACGGACCGCCCAGAAATAGGATGTTGCCTGTGATTTCTCTGCCTTGTGCCAGACCAGTCAAGGTTTGGTTGACAACGGCTTGGAAAATAGAGGCGGCAACATCTTCCCGCCGTGCCCCTTCATTCAAAAGCGGCTGAATATCGGACTTTGCAAATACACCGCAACGAGAGGCGATGGTGTAAATACGCTCGGATTTTAGGCTGAGCGCATCCAGTTCGGTGGGGTTGACATCCAAAAGCACCGCCATTTGGTCAATAAATGCACCTGTGCCGCCGGCGCAAGAGCCATTCATACGCTCTTCCAGTAGTCCGCTCAAAAAAATAATTTTGGCATCTTCACCGCCGAGCTCAATGACCACATCGGCTGCGGGCAGCAACGTACCGACTGCCTTGCGGGTCGCAAAGACCTCCTGCACAAAATCAATGCCGCTTGCTTTTGCGACACCCAAACCCGCAGAACCGGTGATGGCAACCTGTAGCTGCCCTGCACCAATGTGCGCCTTGGCATCCCGCAGCATTTCACACGCTTTTTCACGGACTTTGGAAAAATGGCGTTCATAACGCTGATAAATAATCGTATGATTTTGTACGGCGACAAGCTTTACTGTGGTAGACCCAATATCGATCCCTAAATTTATAGTCATATTACGCATCCTACATACATCCATCTGTTACTGAAGTTTACAAAGTTTTATGATAATGATTCTCTATTATCCATGATACAGTTTGTATTTTGTATTGTCAATGCTAATATTTAGATAATCAAAGTTTTTCTGGAGACCCTAGAAATTGTGCACAAAATCAGCGAATCTATAGCAGACTATGCAAATACAATTTGCACCAAGACCATATACAGGACGGTGCCGCCGGCAATGCTCAGCAGGGTGTTTCTGCCAAACCAATGCAAAAGGGCGGTGGAAAGACAGGCGATGCCCTCTGGTAAGCCAAACGGAAAGGATGTCCAAGCGGTCTGCCGCAGGCAATAGACAATGAGCATCAAAATCACGGCGGTGGGCATGGCTGCGCCAAGATAGGTGATGATGCGTGGAACATGTGTGCTTTGACCAAACACCAGAAACGGGAAAAAGCGTGTGAAAATGGTGACGAGTGCAATCACTGCGATAATCGCAAGAGAATGCACGGTGACAGATAAACTCATGGGGTTGGCTCCTCCTGTGATATGACGAGTGGTTCTAAGGGCTTGCGCATGGCAAGCAGGCACAACATGATGCCCATAATCGCTGGAATAATCATGCGGTCTGCGCCAAATAATAGCAGGGAAACAAGCGCAGCACCCGCACCGAGCAGAGCGGGATATTTGGATTTGGCACTGCGCCATTGCTCGACAGCGATGACAATAAACAGGGCGGTCATAGCAAAATCAATGCCTTTGGTGTCAAACTGCAAAAATGCACCAACAATGGCGCCGGAAACACAGCCCACAATCCAATAAATATGATTGCACAGCGCAATATAAAACAGAAAGTGCTCGTCCTGCTTCGTGTCATCACATTGCACGGAGCACATCAAGGCATAGGTTTCGTCGGTCATGGCAAATATCATGTAATATTTACGCAGACCAAAGGGTTTAAACCGCTGGATAAAGGATAATCCATAGACAAAGTGGCGAAAATGCACCAACAGCGTGGTGATTGCCACCGTCAAAAGTCCTGCCTGCTCTGTGAGAAAGGGAATCGCCATATATTGCATCGTACCGCCGTAAATGACAAGCGGCATTAAGAACGCCCATCTGGCGGTATATCCGGCGTTTTGCAGCAGGATGCCGAATGCCATTCCCATAAAGAGATAACCAAGCATCACAGGAATGGTGACAGAAACGGCACGCTTGAAAAGGGGAAAACCAGTAGATTGCATGGCAAATTGCTCCTTGTCAAAAAAGAATGTAAGAACCATTATATGCTTTTCTGCCACGCTTTGCAATGACACATTTCTTTTTTTCTTGACATTGCAGGGGCGGGGACGTATAATAGATTCATAATTATATAACCTTATCAAGAGTGGCGGAGGGAACGGCCCAATGAAGCCCGGCAACCTGCAGGTTTTTTTGCTGTAAGGTGCTAACTCCGGCGGTTTTCTATTCCAACAATTATGTTGTGAATCGAAAGATGAGGCAGTGTAGCTTACACTCTCCGCTGGGAGAGTGTTTTTTAATTTTCAGGAAACAAGAAAGGGTAGAAGAACATGGCGAATTATTTATTTACGTCTGAATCGGTTACGGAAGGACATCCTGATAAAATTTGTGACCAGATTTCGGATGCTGTGTTAGACGCAATTTATGAACAGGATTCTATGGCACGTGTCGCATGCGAAACCACTATTACAACCGGCATGGTGTATATCATGGGCGAAATATCCACCTCGTGCTATGTGGATATTCCCCGCATTGCCCGCGATGTCATTCGTGAAATCGGCTATGACCGTGCAAAATATGGCTTTGACTGCGATACCTGTGCGGTGATTACCAGCATTGATGAGCAGTCGGCTGACATTGCGCTGGGGGTCGACAATTCGCTCGAGCGCAAGGGCGGCGATTCTGCGGCAGACCTCGCAATTGGTGCGGGCGACCAGGGCATGATGTTTGGCTATGCCTGCGATGAAACGCCGGAGCTGATGCCCCTGCCGGCTGCCTTGGCACATAAGCTGGCAAAGCGATTGACAGCGGTGCGCAAGGAAGGCATTCTGCCATATTTAAGACCAGACGGCAAGACCCAGGTCACAGTTTCGTATGACGAAAATCATCAGCCGACCCACATTGATACGGTGGTGATTTCTTCACAGCACAGCGCCGAGGTATCTTTGGCACAAATTCGTCGTGACATCATTGCGCATGTCATTGAGGAAACCATTCCTGCCTATTTGCTGGATGAAAAGACACGCTTTTTTGTCAATCCTACAGGTCGCTTTGTCATTGGCGGACCGCAGGGCGATTCTGGCTTGACCGGTCGTAAAATCATTGTGGATACGTATGGCGGGATGGCACGCCATGGCGGCGGTGCATTCTCGGGCAAGGACCCCACCAAGGTGGACCGTTCAGCAGCCTATGCCGCACGATATGTGGCGAAAAATGTGGTTGCAGCCGGCTTTGCAAAGCGTTGTGAAGTGCAGCTGGCATATGCAATTGGTGTGGCAGAGCCGGTTTCTATTTTCGTGGAAACCTTTGGCACGGGTACGGTGTCGGATGAGGCGTTGGTGCAGGCAATTGGTCAGACGTTTGATTTGCGCCCGGCTGCGATTATTCAAGACTTGGATTTGCGTCGCCCGATTTATCGGCAGCTTGCCGCTTACGGTCATATGGGTCGTGAGGATTTGGATGTGGCATGGGAAAAAACAGACCGTGTCGAGGCACTGCAGAAAGCATTGCAGGCATAAGCTGCCTGTTTGAGTTATAGTACACAGAAAACCCCCGCTTTGCAAATTGCAGAGCGGGGGTGGTGTTTTTCCGTGGAATCAATCGCTGCTATTCTGTATAGCATTGCAGACGGGCTGTGTCCAGCTGATACAAATCCTGACGGATATTTTGCAGAGAGGGCAATTGCTCCCGCACCTGCTGGAGATAGGCAAGGTCGATTTCTGCCATGCAGCAGCCCGGTGCATCCGTTGCCTGTGCAAGGACATTGCCCCAAGGGTCAATAATCATCGAATGTCCATACGCTTGAAAGCTTGGCTTGCTACCCGTTTGTCCGGCAGCGGCAATATAACACGTGTTTTCAATGGCACGGGCACGCAATAGGGTTTCCCAGTGGTCTGCGCCAGTCTGCATGGTGAAATTGGCAGACACACAACACAACTGCGCACCATGCAGCGCCATGAGCCGAAACAGCTCAGGAAAACGGATGTCATAACAAATGGAGAAGCCAATGGTCGCCAAGTTTGTTTTCGCAAGGACAATTTCATTGCCTGGGTGAATTTGCGCAGATTCGCAATACGACGTGCCCGCTTGCAGCTGAATGTCAAACATGTGCAGCTTGCGATATTTGCAAAGCAATGCGCCGTTGGGCGAAAAGACAAAGGTGGTGTTATACGGCTTGCCGGCGGGATTGTATTCGGTAAGACTGCCGCCGCTGAGATACACCCGATGCTTTGCTGCAAGCTGCTGCAGGGCTTGGGCGACCATGTCTGTGCGCTGCTGTGCCTGTGCGGTGAGATTGGCACCGATATAGTCCATGGTTTCTGGAAGAATGACCATTTTTGCACCGTTTTGTGCCGCTTCGGCAATCCATTTGGAGGCTTGCTGTAGATTAGACGGGACATCGTCTTGGGTATCTAATTGAACGACTGCTAGTAAAAACTTTTCCATGGAGCGCCTTCTTTCTTGCAGGATATGCTTCTGTGATTTATTGTATCGCAGACCGATTTTCCTGTCAAGAAGCAGAACGGCACGCAGGTGTTGTCAGTTTACTTGATTGCGCATGTGTGCGATGGCACCCTTTTCCAAACGGGACACTTGTGCCTGCGAAATGTTGATTTCCTCGGCAACCTCCATCTGGGTGCGGCCTTCAAAAAACCGCATGTGCACAATGCGTTTTTCTCGATTGCTTAATCCATTGATTGCCTCTTTCAAGGCAATGTGATTGAGCCACTGCTCATCGGTATTTTTGGTGTCTCCCACTTGGTCCATCACACAGATGGTGTCCCCTTCTTCGCCCCACACGGGTTCAAATAACGAAATGGGGTCTGCAATGGCGTCCAATGCAAAGACGATGTCCTCTTTTTTGAGGTTCAATATTTTGGCAAGCTCTGTGACGGTCGGTTCTCTCTGATGGTCACGGATAAATGCCTCTTTTGCCTGCAGGGCGTGATATGCCGTGTCACGCATGGCACGTGACACACGAATGGCACTGTTATCCCGCAGGTATCGGCGAATCTCTCCGATAATCATGGGCACGGCATAGGTCGAAAAACGTACCCCTAGCTCGACATTGAAGTTGTCTATGGCTTTCATCAGACCAATACAGCCCACCTGAAACAAATCATCCACGGATTCACCACGCCCGCCAAAGCGTTGGATGACGCTGAGAACCAAGCGTAGATTTCCATTGATGAGCCGTTCTCGTGCGTCTTTATCGCCTTGCTTCACGCGGCGCAGAAGTGCATTCATTTCGTCATTTGGCAATACGGTGAGCTTCGACGTATTGACACCGCAAATTTCTACTTTCATCTGCATGTATAAATCCCCTTTCCGCTGCAACCTGTGCCATGTAAGTGGATTTTCCCCGTAGAAAGAAACAAATATACAGTTTTTCAGATGCGAAATTTTTTTGCTGTTCGACAGAAAACGTGCTTTTTTGTAAGGATTGGATGATATTCTTTAGAAATCCAAAACTATGTAAAAAAATCAGCAAAACCGCTCTGCATTTTGGCAAAAGCGACTTTGCTGATGGAGATTAGGGAACTAAAATTCCCAATTTGTCTAAATATTTTTTTTCGTAGAAATTCATTTGCTCTTGGAAAAGCGGGGTGTTTTTCAGACCGCTCTTGGCATAGCTGTGGGTGTCAAATTGGCTTGCCCCTTCACATAGCTGAATCACATAGATGGCGATGTTGGAGCAATGGTCACCGATTTTCTCCAAATCATGGATGATGTCCAGATAAATGATGCCATTGGCTACCGTACAGGCACCTTGGTTGAGACGTTCAATGTGGCGATTTTTCAGCTGTCCTTTTAGGATGTCCACGATTTCTTCAACAGGCTCGATGCTGCGTGCGGAGGTTGCAACACGGGATTTGTAGGCTTCGTTGGTTAAATCCAGCAACTCGGAGACCGCTTGTGCCATGATGCGCAGTTCTTCAGTAGCAGATTCTGAAAACTTGCCGTCGGTTTCCAAAAACGTTGTCACGTTGTCGAAAATATTTTGTGCATAGTCTCCGATTTTTTCAAAGTCACTGAGGGAGTGCATCATTTCTGCGTGCATTTGGCGTCCGCCAGCGGGTAAATTGCTTTGTAAGGATAATAAATATTTGCCGATGGCAACCTCCGCACGGTCCAAAAAGGCTTCATTTTCAGAGAAATTGGTGGTTTGCGGCTGTGTGTTCTCTAAAAGCGGTGCAATGGATAGTTCGAAATTTTCCTTTGCGGTTGTGCCCATTTCACAGATGCACTTGTGACATTGCTCAAATGCAATGGAGGGGGTTGCAATGAAGCGAGGCTCCAATTTGGCAAGCGGGTCGTTTTTGTCTGCATCGGCGGAAATGGTGCGTTCGGCAAGCTTGACGAGCATACCGGAAAATGGCAAGAAGAGTAGGGTATTGATAATGTTGAAAATGGTATGGAAATTCGCAATGCCGCCTTTGTTGATGGCAATATCCCAAAAAGAAAAATGCAGCATTGCATTGACACTATAAATGCCAGCCAAAAAGATTAGTGAACCAAACAAATTGAAGTAAAAATGAATCATTGCGGCACGCCGTGCATTTTTACTTGCACCGATAGAGGAAAGAAATGCGGTGATGCAGGTGCCGATGTTTTGTCCGAGAATAATGGGGATTGCTGCGGCATATGTGACAGAGCCGGTTGTGGAAAGCGCTTGCAGAATACCAACGGAAGCAGAAGACGACTGAATAATTGCCGTCACGGAAGCACCTACAAGTACGCCTAAAAACGGATTGGAAATGGTGGCAAACATTTCAGCAAACTGCGGTAAATCACGCAGGGGCTCTACAGCGGCTTCCATGGTTGCCATGCCGATGAATAAGATACCGAAGCCAACCAGAATTTCAGCCTTGTCCTTGGTGCGCTTTTTGTGCGCAAGCATCAAAATCACAATACCGATGGTTACGGCGACATATGCCAAATTTTTAGGCTTGATGAGCTGCATAAAAAAGCTTCCGCTGAGTGTGCCGGTAGAATCCAGCCGCAAAATCTGAGCGGTGATGGTGGTACCGATATTTGCGCCGAGAATCACACCAACGCTTTGCTTCAGCGTCATGATGCCGGCGTTTACAAAGCCAACAACCATAACGGTGGTAGCAGATGATGACTGGATGACTGCTGTGACTGCCATACCAATCAATACAGCACGCAACAGACTGCCTGTCATTTTTTCGAGTGTTTTTTCAAGCTTTGGCCCGGCTGCACGTTCTAAGCCGTTCCCCATTGTGTTCATGCCGTACAGAAATAATGCAAGTCCACCAAGTAGCTTTACAATTGACATGAAATCAAAATCCATTGGAATCCTCCCTCGTTTCTGCTGCAATGATTCTTAAAATAGTGCATTTCATTACAGCAAA
Organism: Intestinibacillus sp.; assembly: GCA_963663775.1. Lineage (GTDB taxonomy): Bacteria > Bacillota > Clostridia > Oscillospirales > Butyricicoccaceae. The sequence goes on from OY760624.1 coordinate 2,061,149, forward strand.
AGGTACTTAATATTGAAAACACCGCTTCCAAAGCATTTTCATAAAAAGCAATTGCGTAAAGAATGTGTAATGTTTCAAACCAACACAGGAGAAAGCTTTACAATTTTATTACATACTTATTCAGTATACCGTGACTTGATAGGACATGTCAACGAAAAAAACGATGAGGAGGGGCTTGAAACGTCAATAGTTAAATGCGAAAAATCCCAAAAATATTCGTACTTTATGTAAGAGTAGCCATTTGCTCCTGAAATCGCTCCTCTGAAGAACTGAAATCGAATATCTCTCGTGGATAATGATTGACCCATTCCGTAGCTTTGGCTATGGCTGCATTTGTCACATTTTCAAAGCTTGTTCCTTTGGGGAAGTGGCGTCTAAGCATTTTGTTCTGGTTCTCATTTGAGCCACGCTCGCAAGAGGCATACGGATGACAGTAATAGACTGTTGTCCGTTTACCTTTGCCCCGTCTGGATTTCTCCATGCCTTTGCCGTCTGCAAACTCTGCGCCGTTGTCGACGGTAATCGTCTGAAATATCTGTTTGAACATCGCTTTCCCATACTTCCGTTCCAACGCATCCAGAGCCTTCACAACGCTTGCAGTTGTGCCATCTGGAATACGGGAAACGATCTCTTGGCGGGTTAAACGTTCCGTGAGCACGAGCAGGCGTGGCTTTGTGCCTTGTTTGCCCTCGACCGTGTCCATTTCCCAATGTCCAAAGGTAGAGCGAGTGTTAATCACTTCTGGTCGTTTCTCGATGCTCTCTCCCTTTGGTGGACGTGCTGCCTTCACTTTGCGGTATGTCCGCTTTTTCTTACCCTTCACAGGAAGATTCTTGTTCGTGAGGGTTAGAAAAATCCACTTGCCTATGTACGTGTAGAGTGTCATTTCTGAAATCGAAGTCTTGAAGCTGAGATTTGGGGAATTGCGTATCTCACCTAACACCGCAGCAGGGGAATAATCATCCTTGAGAATTCTGCGCTCGATGTATTTAGCAAGCGCATGGTCAGTCCCAATCTTGAGAGCGGGTTCCTTTGCTGCGAGATTAGACCGATACCGCTGCTGTGCAATATCAGTGCTGTAGCGCACTTCGGTTGTATAGTCCATATTGAGATGTTCATAGACCCCTCTTTTGAGTTCACGATAGATTGTTGAAATATGTACGCCAATTCGTTCAGCCATTTCCTGTGGTGTTTTGCCGTCCTTCTGCATGGTTTCAATGCGAAGGCGGTCGGTATGGCTTAAATGCTTAAATCTTCTCATGTGAAACACTCCTTTTACAGATAGGCAGAAATTTCCGAACCAAAAGAGTATAGCATAATAACCACGTATTGACAAATTGAGCGAGGAGTACCCCTCTACTCATCGAGCTGGATGCGCAGCACTGCTTTCGGCTCTGTATTATTGGCAATACACATAAACAACCACTGCTGCAGCGTGTCCGATCGGTGCTCTGCAGGCGCATAATGCACAAGGCTTTGCCTGTGCATCAGCGTACAATCTTGCCGGGACATATCTCCTGTATAAACGTATGGGCCTACCTCTTCGCCTGTGTAGGGGGCACTGCTCCACGCCATATCCTCTGGCAGATTATCAGGGTATGGATACCATTGGGGTGCGCTATCGGCTGTTGTCTGTGCAGCAAGATTGTCTTGGAGTTCAAAGAACGCATTCGTTCTATTTTCATCAAGAAACTCTTTTTTCTTGGTGGCGGTCTGCGCCAATTCGTCGGTGAACGCCGACAACGTAATCTGTTTATTCATACGTCTATTTTATCATCTTTTCCTTTGTCACGAAAGCTTTGTGCGGTGTTGCCCTAGGCTTTCCGTGAGCAATTCAGCTGTAGGATTTTCTGTATTGACTTCGAGCGTGTAGTTTCCAATAGTGATGTTTTTCATAGTCAGCGCCGTCCTTTCACTCTTTCGTTTCATGAAGGATTGTGATACGACCCTGTGAGGGATCGTTGTCACAATCCTTGGTATCGACAAAGTATACAGACACCCGCCTGTAAGGTGGCGTAACTTCCGCATTGCTTTAATCTCTAACCGCTGCTCATCCTCCAGCTAAATCCGCAGCTCCTGCGCCGTTTCTTCAGCGGTGTAAATTTCACCGCCGATAAAGCCGAAACGCAGTTTGATAGTGCTTTCCTCCAACGGTTCAATTGCCGCCAATAGATGCAGCCAAGCGCAATCATTAAGACCTAGCCGTTGTGCTACAGCCTGCACAAAGTCCATTCGATATTCCTGTGCGTCTAGCCATGAGATTGTCTTTAATAGAGCATTGTCTGCGGAACTCCCCCAGTAAGATGCTTTAATGACAAGCAATCGCCTAGACCCATCATGATAGGTATGTGAAGTGTGCTGGATGGCTGAAAAAATTGCTCTACACTGCATTTGCTCTTCGGGAGATAATTCTATCATAGATGCATTCGAGGTGGAATCGCTACCACTGCTACGACTTACAGCATCTTTGTAAGCTTTGCTGTTTGTTCATTAGTTCTGGATAGTGCTGAATGATTTCTTCAACAATAGTTGTGCCGGTGTTCATATAGGTATCCCCTCCTCTTTTCTCTTGTGCGTACCTGTATGAAATTTTCAAGGTGCAGAAGGTGCTGCAGTTCAGTGTTTTTTATCGTCAAGCGTGCGTCTGCGACACCCACGCCGCTTAATGTTTCGGGCATTGACTTCCTGCGCTATTTTTGCGCTATAGGCGGGACGTCCGTTTATATCGGGTCTTCCTGCGTATCCACGATGGAGTTCTCGATAGATTGTCGAAGGGCAAGAATCTATGGAAGTCGCAATTTCTGCGATGTTTTTGCCGATTAAATAGGCTTGCTCAATCTCTAATCGGTCGGACAAGGTCAATGTCTTTGTTTTTTTCGTCATATTTTCACCACGCTTTCTACAGTTTTAGATAAAAAAATAAATGTGTCAGAGGTATAATACTCTTCCGCATTTATTATCTTACTTTTCAAATGTCGAAAAAAAACAAAAAAGGTATTGACAAAGGGGGAGAGATGTAGTATTCTAATCTAGCTGCTTCCGCAAGGGACTGGCACCATGCAAATAAAGATTTTCAAAAACTAAAAAAAGTTGTTGACAAATGTGAGTTTGCGTGATATAGTAATTAAGCTACTCCGATGCGATTGCGAAAAACGTAAAACGGAATCGGGTTGTGGCAAGTGGTGTTTGGTGAAATTCACTGGATGCTGCGCAAAGTTAAAATGCGAACCTGCTGGGCAATTTGATTGCGCAAAAGGCAAGCAAAATCAGCGGAAGGCACCTTGGCCGAAATCCACGAAGGATTTCGACACGCAGTGCAAAATTTCGCTGAAAGCAAAGAAATTTTGCACCTTGTAAATTGAACAATGTAAAGCTTTAAGCATACCATTTATGAACCCTGAAATTCTTTGAGTTTACTCAAAGATTCGAAGCGGAAGACGAAAATCCGCTTAAAACAAATCGTCAACACGTCAGACTTTAAAAGTCGATTAGAACAGCTTTGGCTGATTTAATACAATTTTTAGAGAGTTTGATCCTGGCTCAGGATGAACGCTGGCGGCGTGCCTAACACATGCAAGTCGAACGGAGTTATTTAGGAAATCCCTTCGGGGGTGGAATCTGTAACTTAGTGGCGGACGGGTGAGTAACGCGTGAGCAATCTGCCTTTAGGTGGGGGACAACAGTTGGAAACGACTGCTAATACCGCATAATGCACGAGAGTGGCATCGCTCTTGTGCCAAAGGAGCAATCCGCCTTTAGATGAGCTCGCGTCCCATTAGCTAGTTGGTGAGGTAATGGCCCACCAAGGCGACGATGGGTAGCCGGACTGAGAGGTTGAACGGCCACATTGGGACTGAGACACGGCCCAGACTCCTACGGGAGGCAGCAGTGGGGAATATTGCGCAATGGGGGAAACCCTGACGCAGCAACGCCGCGTGATTGAAGAAGGCCTTCGGGTTGTAAAGATCTTTAATTGGGGACGAATTTTGACGGTACCCAAAGAATAAGCTCCGGCTAACTACGTGCCAGCAGCCGCGGTAATACGTAGGGAGCAAGCGTTATCCGGATTTACTGGGTGTAAAGGGCGCGTAGGCGGACTGGCAAGTCAGAAGTGAAATCTGAGGGCTCAACCCTCAAACTGCTTTTGAAACTGCTGGTCTTGAGTGATGGAGAGGCAGGCGGAATTCCCAGTGTAGCGGTGAAATGCGTAGATATTGGGAGGAACACCAGTGGCGAAGGCGGCCTGCTGGACATTAACTGACGCTGAGGCGCGAAAGCGTGGGGAGCAAACAGGATTAGATACCCTGGTAGTCCACGCCGTAAACGATGGATACTAGGTGTGGGAGGTATTGACCCCTTCCGTGCCGACGTTAACACATTAAGTATCCCACCTGGGGAGTACGACCGCAAGGTTGAAACTCAAAGGAATTGACGGGGGCCCGCACAAGCAGTGGAGTATGTGGTTTAATTCGAAGCAACGCGAAGAACCTTACCAAGCCTTGACATCCCGTTGACCGGTGTAGAGATACACCTTTTCTTCGGAACAACGGTGACAGGTGGTGCATGGTTGTCGTCAGCTCGTGTCGTGAGATGTTGGGTTAAGTCCCGCAACGAGCGCAACCCCTATTGTTAGTTGATACATTTAGTTGATCACTCTAGCGAGACTGCCGTTGACAAAACGGAGGAAGGTGGGGACGACGTCAAATCATCATGCCCCTTATGGCTTGGGCTACACACGTACTACAATGGTAGTCATACAGAGGGAAGCAAAGCCGCGAGGTGGAGCAAATCCCTAAAAGCTATCTCAGTTCAGATTGCAGGCTGCAACTCGCCTGCATGAAGTCGGAATTGCTAGTAATCGCGGATCAGCATGCCGCGGTGAATACGTTCCCGGGCCTTGTACACACCGCCCGTCACACCACGAGAGCCGGTAATACCCGAAGTCCGTAGTCTAACCGCAAGGAGGGCGCGGCCGAAGGTAGGATTGGTGATTGGGGTGAAGTCGTAACAAGGTAGCCGTATCGGAAGGTGCGGCTGGATCACCTCCTTTCTAAGGAGACCAGTAAGATGAAATAGTTCTTACGAATCCTAGGTCAACAGAGTTCAGGTAAACTGAAAGTAATACATTGTTCAATTTAGAGGGTGCAAACCTTTGCCTTGGCAAGGGTGGCAAAAACCTCAAAAACTGTACCTTCAAACTGGAAATGAGAGAAACGCTAAGTTTCCGATCCTGTGTGAACCACGGGGGTGTAGCTCAGCTGGGAGAGCACCTGCCTTGCAAGCAGGGGGTCAGGAGTTCGATTCTCCTCATCTCCACCAGCAATCGAAAGATTGCGCACAAAGGGGCGGAAGGAAGCGAAGAACGGAAAACCGCGCCGAAACTGACATGGGCTTGTAGCTCAGGTGGTTAGAGCACACGCCTGATAAGCGTGAGGTCGGAGGTTCGAGTCCTCTCAAGCCCACCATACTTTTCTTTTGGAAAAAAGGAAAGTAGGCAAAAGAAAACCTAAGTTTTGTCTACGGACGGGACGAGGGAATTCACTTTCTTACCGAAGCGAAAGTGGCAAGGAAAATGCGAAGCATTTCATACACCTTAGTCAAATTTGCGAAGGACAAAGAGAAAATTGCACCTTGAAAACTGAACAATAACGAAAGCAAAAGCAACAATAGAGGAAACTAATTTGTTATTCCGCTTTACCTTGAATGAGATAAAGCATAAAAAATAAAATGGTTTTTCCAAAAATTGTTGGGAAATGATGTCGCAAGACATCACTACAATAAGCTAAAAAAACAAGTATAGAAATATACTTTTACCGAGATTTACTCAATAATTTAAGCTGAAAATTCCTAACCGCGACCGTGGTTAGGTCTTACAGAATAAACAGTAGCAGAAATGCTGCAAGGTTAAGCTGTAAAGGGCGCAAGGGGAATGCCTTGGCACTGAGAGCCGATGAAGGACGCGACAAGCTGCGATAAGCTTTGGGGAGCTGCAAATAAGCTTTGATCCAAAGATTTCCGAATGGGGAAACCCGGCAGAGCAATACTCTGTCAACGTACACTGAATTCATAGGTGTACGTAGGGAACCGCCTGAACTGAAACATCTAAGTAGGGCGAGGAAAAGAAATCAACCGAGATTCCGCTAGTAGTGGCGAGCGAACGCGGAAGAGGCCAAACCAAGAGGAGCAATCTTCTTGGGGTTAGGACGGCAACATGTAGTCTGGTTATTTAACTGAACACTTTGGGAAGAGTGGCGAAACAGGGTGACAGCCCCGTAAGTGAAAAAGAACCGACGCTAGCCGTATCCAGAGTACCACAGGGCACGTGAAATCCTGTGGGAACATGGGGGGACCATCCTCCAAGCCTAAATACTACTCAGTGACCGATAGAGAAGCAGTACCGTGAGGGAAAGGTGAAAAGGACCCCGGGAGGGGAGTGAAAAAGAACCTGAAACCTTGTGCCTACAAGCACCGAGAGCACGTTTATGTGTGATCGGGTACTTTTTGTAGAACGGTCCGGCGAGTTAATGTACGTAGCAAGGTTAAGTGACTGGAGTCACGGAGCCGTAGCGAAAGCGAGTCTGAATAGGGCGAATGAAGTTACGTGTATTAGACCCGAAACCGGGTGACCTATCCATGAGCAGGCTGAAGTTGCGGTAAGACGCAATGGAGGGCCGAACCCACGTCTGTTGAAAAAGCCGGGGATGACTTGTGGATAGCGGAGAAATTCCAATCGAACTCGGAGATAGCTGGTTCTCCCCGAAATAGCTTTAGGGCTAGCGTTAACTTAGATTCCCGGAGGTAAAGCACTGAATGAGCTAGGGGCCGATAAGGTTACTGAACTCTATCAAACTAAGAATGCCGGAGAATTGATGGTTAGCAGTCAGACTGTGTGAGATAAGTCTCATGGTCAAAAGGGAAACAGCCCAGATCTACAGCTAAGGTCCCAAATAGATACTAAGTGGAAAATGATGTGAAACTGCGAAAACAACCAGGATGTTGGCTTAGAAGCAGCCACACATTCAAAGAGTGCGTAATAGCTCACTGGTCGAGTGGTTTTGCGCAGAAAATGTAACGGGGCTAAGTATCTAACCGAAGCTTAGGCATTGTCGTAAGACATTGGGTAGGGGAGCGTTGTATGCGGGGCGAAGTCAGATCGTAAGGACTGGTGGACTGCATACAAGTGAGAATGCCGGAATAAGTAGCGAGAATTATGTGAGAATCATAATGGCCGAAAATCTAAGGTTTCTTGGGGAAGGTTCGTCCGCCCAAGGTTAGTCGGGAGCTAAGGCGAGGCCTAACGGCGTAGTCGATGCACATACGGTTGAAATTCCGTAACCACCAAAAGTGTTAAGTAGAGGGACGCTTTCATTAAGTCGAACCCGGGCGATGGTAGCCCCGGGCGTAAGGGACCGAAATTTTAGTAGGGAAGTCGATGGCGTGAGAGACGAGAAAAGCTCTATGTATTGCTCAGGTGCCCGTACCGCAAACCGACACAGGTAGATGGGATGAGAATTCTAAGGCCAACGGGAGAAGGGTTGTTAAGGAACTCGGCAAATTAACCCCGTAACTTCGGGAGAAGGGGTGCCTACAGCAATGTAGGCCGCAGTGAAAAGGCCCAAGCGACTGTTTAGCAAAAACACAGCTCTCTGCTAAATCGAAAGATGACGTATAGGGGGTGACGCCTGCCCGGTGCTGGAAGGTTAAGGGGAGTGCTTAGCGCAAGCGAAGGTACGAACTTAAGCCCCAGTAAACGGCGGCCGTAACTATAACGGTCCTAAGGTAGCGAAATTCCTTGTCAGGTAAGTTCTGACCCGCACGAATGGCGTAACGATTTGGGCACTGTCTCAACAGCCCGCCCGGCGAAATTGTAGTACCGGTGAAGATGCCGGTTTCCCGCAACTAGACGGAAAGACCCCATGGAGCTTCACTGTAGCTTGATATTGGATTTCGGTACTTCATGTACAGGATAGGTGGGAGCCTAGGAAATGTGGGCGCTAGCTTACATGGAGGCAACCTTGGGATACCACCCTTGGAGTATTGGAATTCTAACCTGCGGCCTTGAATCAGGTCGGGGGACACTGTCAGGTGGGCAGTTTGACTGGGGCGGTCGCCTCCTAAAGAGTAACGGAGGCGCTCAAAGGTTCGCTCAGCACGGCTGGAAATCGTGCGGTGAGTGTAAACGCAAAAGCGAGCCTAACTGCGAGAATGACGGTTCGAGCAGTAACGAAAGTTGGAGTTAGTGATCCGGCGGTATGTGAATGGAAATGCCGTCGCTCAACGGATAAAAGCTACCCTGGGGATAACAGGCTGATCTCCCCCAAGAGTCCACATCGACGGGGAGGTTTGGCACCTCGATGTCGGCTCATCGCATCCTGGGGCTGAATTCGGTCCCAAGGGTTTGGCTGTTCGCCAATTAAAGCGGTACGCGAGCTGGGTTCAGAACGTCGTGAGACAGTTCGGTCCCTATCTGTTGCGGGCGTAGGAATATTGAGAGGAGCTGTCCTTAGTACGAGAGGACCGGGATGGACGTACCGCTGGTGCACCGGTTGTTCCGCCAGGAGCATAGCCGGGTAGCTAAGTACGGACGAGATAAACGCTGAAGGCATCTAAGCGTGAAACTCTCCTTGAGATAAGTATTCCCATCCTTCGGGAGTAAGTCCCCTTGTAGACTACGAGGTTGATAGGTCAGGAGTGGAAGTGTGGTAACACATGTAGCGGACTGATACTAATCGGACGAGGGCTTGACCTAATGAATATTGGGTTGAATCTCGAAAAATAAGCTTTGCGAGTATGTATTGTTCAGTTTTGAGGGTGTAAAAAACATCTTCTAAAAGAGCAGGATTTTGAGCGAGAGAGAAAGCACAAAAGAGAATAGAAAAGATTCAGTTTTCTTTTGTTTACTTTTCTTTATTCGTGATAAGAAAAGTAAATGCACCATTAGCTCAGATGGTAGAGCAACTGACTCTTAATCAGTGGGTCCTGGGTTCGAGTCCCCGATGGTGCACCATTTCCTTTGCAAGAAGGAAAGAGCAGCGAAGGAACGGCCCGTTGGTCAAGCGGTTAAGACGGCGGCCTCTCACGCCGCAAACAGGAGTTCGATTCTCCTACGGGTCACCAGCAATAAAAAAGAAACAAACACTTGACAAAGTGATTGTATATATGGTATCATAGCAAAGCAGTTTGCGAGATATTGAAGAGAAAGTGCGTGTTTTTGGTGACGAGGGTACACCTGTTCCCATTCCGAACACAGTAGTTAAGCTCGTTTACGGTGAAAATACTTGGCTGGCAACGGCCTGGGAAAATAACACGATGCGCACACGAAAGAGATCGCATAATAAGCGGTCTCTTTTTTCTTCATATTGCAAAAAGACAGATTGTTTGATGAATAGGTTTTGTGCAGAGCACATGTTTCGTAAATGAAGAAACAGTAGATAGTCCTCAATAGCTCAGTTGGTACGCCACTCCGCAGAGTGGTGTTTCGGAGGTCAACCGCCGTAGGCGGCACTTAGACCGGAGATGAGCATGCCATGTGCAGAGCACATGTTTTGTAAATGAAGAAGCAAATAGACATTCCTCAATAGCTCAGTTGGTAGAGCATGCGGCTGTTAACCGCAGGGTCGTTGGTTCGAGTCCAACTTGAGGAGCCAATAATGAAGCACTCTCGATTTAGTCGAGGGTGCTTTGCTTTGTTATTCACATAACAAGTGGAAGCAATAACGAGATATGCTTAGGGTGCGCTGCCAAATCTAAATTCGAGGCTATTTTCTTGGCGGTTTCTTTGCACCATTGCCGTGCGCCTTGACTACTGCACGCAGCAAGGCGCTGATTAGTTGCCATGTGCGGTAAACGCTGTTCCGTTTCCAGACTCTCCAGTAAGCTCGGTTGGTTTCTCTATAAACGTTTGGGAGTATTGTTCCATAGATACGATTTGCTTGCAAGTTGGGCACAGGTTTGATGGTTACAAAATTTTTAAGAAGTTTTAAAAAGGCTATTGACTTGGAGTGAACTCTAGGGACTATACTGTGAATATCAGATAAAAACAATAAGCGGATGAGAGGTAACAACATGAAGAAACTGGGCTTTGGGTTTATGCGCCTGCCCCTTCAAGATGAGAGCAAGCAGACAAGCGTGGATATGGATCAGTTGTGCCGCATGGTAGACACTTTTTTGGAGCGTGGATTTACGTATTTTGATACAGCGTATATGTACCATGATTTTCAAAGTGAGGTTTTCCTGCGGGAGGCACTGGTAAAGCGTTATCCACGAGATGCCTTTACCGTTGCAACCAAACTGCCGACCTTTTTCCTAAAGCAGCCGGAGGAACAAGAGCGCTATTTTGCGGAGCAACTGGAAAAATGCGGCGTGGATTATTTTGACTATTATTTGCTGCATAATCTGGGGGTGGAGCATTATAAAATTGCAGAAAACATGGGAAGCTTTGCATTCATCCAGCAAAAAAAGCAAGAGGGCAAAATCAAAAATATTGGGTTTTCCTATCATGATAATGCAGCCCTGCTGGATGAGATATTAACGGCGCATCCAGAAGTGGATTTTGTACAGCTGCAGATTAACTATCTGGACTGGGATAATGAGAGCATTCAGTCTAGAAAATGCTATGAAGTTGCGCAGAAGCATGGCAAGCCCGTCATTGTTATGGAACCTGTCAAGGGAGGTACACTAGCAAAGGTGCCGGAAGCGGCAGCAAAGCTACTGAAAGAGTATCGTCCTGCGCTGTCGGTGCCGTCTTGGGCCATTCGATTCGCTGCGAGTCTGGAGGGTGTGATGATGGTGCTCAGTGGCATGTCCAGCATAGAGCAGCTAGAGGATAATACCGCATATATGCAAGATTTTCAGCCGCTGACCGCACAAGAGCGTGATGTACTGGGACAGGCAATGCAAATTATCAATGCTTCTATTGCCATTCCCTGTACAGCGTGCCAGTATTGCGTTGAGGGTTGCCCAAAGAACATTGCGATTCCGAACTATTTTGCACTGTACAATGCAGAAAAGCAGTCTGAGAATAACGGTTTTTCAACGCAAATGGTGTATTATGGAAACTATATCAAAACGCATGGGAAGGCATCTGAGTGCATTGGATGTAAGAAATGCGAAAAGAGCTGTCCACAGCACATTGAAATTACAAAATGGCTGAAGGAAGTGGCAAATACGTTGGAGTTTGGCAATCCATTTGCATAGGATGAAAGATTTGTCATGAAGGCAACACACTCCTTTCAGGGGTGCGTTGTCTTCGTGACAATTTTTATATTATGATATCATTGGGAGGAAATCAATATCATGCATATGGCGGATGCGTTATTATCCCCGCAGGTAGGGCTTGCCCTGTGTGCCGCTAGTGCGGCGTCAATCGGCTATGCCGCACATCGGGTGCGAAAGGATGCAGAGGCAGAACAAAAGCTTCCCATCATGGCGGTGATGGGTGCGTTTGTGTTCGCAGCACAGATGATTAACTTCACTATTCCGGGGACAGGCTCAAGTGGACATATCGGCGGTGGTGTTCTACTTTCGGCATTGCTTGGCGGAGCACATGCGCTACTGACAATTTCGGCGGTGCTCCTCATCCAGTGTTTGTTTTTTGCGGACGGCGGATTGTTGGCACTTGGATGCAATATTTTCAATATGGGGGTGATTCCGTGCTTAATCGTATATCCATTGCTGTTTCGATGGGTAACACGCCGCGGGAATACAGGGAAGCGGCTGAGCATGGCAGCGGTGTTTTCTGCAATTACCAGTCTGGAGCTTGGCGCATTTAGTGTGGTGCTGGAAACATTGGCATCTGGCATCACCAAGCTGCCGTTTGCAGCATTTACAGCACTGATGCTGCCGATTCATTTGATTATTGGCTGCACAGAGGGACTCGTGACGGCGGGTATCCTGTGCTTTGTACATCGTGTGCGTCCAGAGCTGCTGTGGCATATGGAAGAAGTTGAAAATCGTAGCCGTGTATCACTGAAAAAACTGACAGCGATGTTTGCAGCAGCGACACTGCTCGTTGCAGGTGGATTGTCAGCGTTTGCATCGTCCAATCCAGATGGATTAGAGTGGTCGGTGCAGAAAATCACAGGCAGTACAGAATTGACTGCGGAAGGGTCTGTTCACGCCGCCGCAGCAGAGATACAGAACAGCACGGCAATTCTGCCAGAATATCAATCCGCAGAGATTGAAACATCGATGGCGGGCATGCTCGGCGCAGGAATAACCTTTGTGCTGGTAGGGATTATTGGGTTTGCGGTGACAAAAGCCAAGCAGCATAAACGGCGAAAAAATAGAAAGGAACACGGCGTGCATGACCGATATACAGAGTAAAATCCATGCAATCTACGCCATAGAGCAGTTGGCACAGCGAAAAACCGGTATCCATTTGCTGCATCCTTGCGCAAAGATTATCGGCACGGTGGTCTATATCGTCTGTGTGGTGTCCTCGGACCGCTATGTGGTGTCTGCTTTGATGGCATATTTGCTGTATCCAGTTCTGGTAATGGCATTGGCAGAAATTCCGTATGGCATGATTGGAAAACGGCTGCTGCTTGCCTTGCCGTTTTGCCTGTTTGCAGGGGTGTCCGATTTGCTGTTCGACCGTGCACCAGTGCTGTATCTGGGGGCATTTGCGGTCAGCGGCGGCATGCTGTCCTGCGGAATTCTGTTACTCAGAACCCTGCTGTGCGTGGCTGCGGTGCTCATTCTGGTGGCGGTCACGCCGTTTTCAGAGTTAACAGGGCAACTGCGGCGGATGCATGTGCCGAGATTTCTGGTGCTGCTGTTTGAAATGACCTATCGTTATGTGGGAACACTCATCGAGGAAACCGCTTCGATGTACATCGCATATGGATTGCGCAGTCGCACGAAAAAGGGTCTGGATATCCGGCATATGGGCAGCTTTGTGGGACAGCTGCTGCTGCGCAGCTTTGACCGTGCAGAGCGTATATATCAGGCGATGCAGTGCCGTGGATATGCGCTGGCGCACACTTGGCAAACAAAGCGGCGCATGCAAGGGGCAGACTATGCCTTTTTAGCGCTGGTTTGCGGCAGTTCGGTGTGGTTTCATTTTATCAATCTTGCACGAATACTAGGGAGGATGCTTTCATGCTGAACATGCAAAATCTGTCGGTGGTCTATCCTGACGGGACACGGGCAGTCGATGGTCTGTGCCTTTCTTTGAGCGAGGGTGAAAGCGTGGCGTTGATTGGCGCAAATGGTGCAGGCAAGACCTCACTGCTGCTGTCAATCGTCGGTGTGATACCCGCACAGGGAGTGGTTTCGGTGAATGGACTGCGGCTAGACAAGCGCACGTTGGCAGAGATTCGTTCGCATGTCGGCGTGGTGTTTCAGAATCCGGATGACCAGCTGTTTATGCCATCCATTTACGAGGACATTGCATTTGGTCTGCGGAATGCGGGCGTGCCAGAGTAGGAAATTGCGCCACGCATCCAGAGCTGTCTGGCGCAGCTACATATCGAGCACCTGCGGGACAAAACCGCACTCAAGCTGTCCGGCGGAGAAAAGCGCATGGCGGCAATTGCAACGGTCTTGGTGATGCAGCCATCCATTTTGCTGCTCGATGAGCCAACAGCCTTTCTTGACCCAAAGGCACGGCGCAACCTCATTCGTGTGCTGCATGATTTGCCGCATGCCAAGCTGATTGCAACACATGACCTGAATTTTGCGGCGGCAGTCTGCGAACGCTCCGTGCTGCTGCGGGATGGGACATGCTTTGCGGACGGTGCAAGCCAAGACCTATTATACGACGTGGAACGAATGGATGCCTGCGGGGTAGAGGCCATAGGCGTTTGAAATAAGGAGAAAACATCATGACTTTGGAAACATTTTTTCGGGAAAATCCACGTGTGGCGCTGGGTTTTTCCGGTGGGGTGGATTCTTCGTTCTTGTTATATGCGGGACTGCAATATGGTGCGGACATTCGTCCGTATTATATCAAAACAGCATTTCAGCCTGCGTTTGAATTTGAAGATGCGATGCGCTTGGCAAAGCATTTAGGGGTAGCGGTCACGGTGATTGCACATGATATTCTTGGTGAGCCGAAGATTCTCCAAAATCCTGCAGACCGCTGCTATCACTGCAAGACTGCACTGTTTGGTCTGCTGCAGCGGCGGGCGAGGGCGGATGGCTATGCGGTTCTGATAGATGGCACGAATGCATCCGATGATGCGGATGACCGTCCCGGCATGAAAGCGTTGCGGGAACTGCAGGTGCGTTCTCCCTTGCGTGCGTGTGGGCTGACCAAGGATGAAATTCGCAGGCTTTCCAAGGAAGCAGGGTTGTTTACTTGGGAAAAACCTGCCTATGCGTGTCTTGCAACACGTATCCCCACAGGGGAACAGATTACAGAAACGATGCTGAAGCGGGTGGAAGGTGCGGAGCAGGCGCTGTCCGCATTGGGATTTTCCGATTTTCGCGTGCGGGTATTTCATGATGCGGCACGGCTGCAATGCAAGGCACAACAGATGCAGAAGGCGATGGAATGCCGCACAGAGATTTTGCGTGTGCTGCAGCCATATTTTGAAACCGTGCTGTTGGATTTGATAGGGAGATAAGCGATGGACAAAAAGAAAATCAAAGAGATTTTGGAGCAGGTGGCGAACGGTACGCTGTCCACGCAGGAAGCCATGCTGCGGATGAAGGTCGCACCGTTTGAAGATTTGGGTTTTGCAAAGACTGACCATCATCGAGGATTGCGACAGGGTGCGGTCGAGGTCATTTATGGGGCAGGAAAAACGCCGCAGCAGATTGCAGAAATTGCGTCATCCATCCGTGCGCAGGGCAGCCAAACCGTGCTCATCACCCGTATGAGCGAGGACGCTGCGGCAATTGTTGGCGAGCGGCTGCCGCTGCAGTATCAGGCAATGGGGCGCATCGGTATTGTCGGAGAACTGCCGCAGATGGACGGCGGCGGAAAAATCGTCATTGCGACTGGCGGCACGAGTGATATGTCGGTGGCGGAGGAAGCGGCATGGACTGCCGAGGCACTCGGCAATGCGGTTGTGCGGCTGTATGACGTGGGGGTAGCGGGACTGCACCGTCTGCTTGCACATACAGAGGACATCATGAGCGCACGGGTCATTGTTGTTATTGCAGGCATGGAGGGTGCGCTCGCCAGCGTCATCGGTGGTTTGGCAGATTGTCCGGTGATTGCCGTGCCGACCAGCGTGGGGTATGGTGCGGCGTTCGGCGGCGTGGCGGCATTGCTGTCCATGCTCAATTCGTGCGCAAGCGGGGTCAGTGTGGTAAACATTGATAACGGCTTTGGCGCAGGGTATCTTGCCAGTATGATAAATCATATAGGAGTGAACTGATATGAAAACGCTATATTTAGAGTGTAATATGGGTGCGGCAGGCGATATGCTGATGGCGGCGTTGTTGGAGCTGCATCCCAATCCGCAAGCGTTTATGCAGCGAATGAATGCGCTGGGAATTCCGGGGGTGGCAGTTTCTGCGGCATCTGCAACCAAGTGCGGCATTGTCGGCACACATGTAACCGTGACAGTGCACGGCGCAGAAGAGGAAAGCCATGATGCGGCGCAGCATCACCATCATGAGCATGAGCATACGCATGACCACCAGCATCACGAGCATGCCCATGAAGCACACGCACACACGCATCATCACCACACCGGCATGCAGGAAATTACGCACATCTTGGAACATCTGCACCTCTCTGAGCAGGTGCGTGCGGATGCACTGGCGGTATATCAATGGATTGCCGAGGCAGAAAGCCATGCACACGGCAAGCCGGTGGAGCAGATTCACTTCCATGAGGTGGGGAATTTAGATGCCGTTGCGGATATTGTAGGGGTTTGCATGCTCATTGCGGAGCTTGCACCAGAAAAGATACTGGCGTCACCGATACAGGTTGGCAGTGGTCAAGTGCACTGTGCGCATGGGATTCTGCCAGTCCCCGCCCCTGCGACGGCGCATATCCTGCGGGGTGTGCCGACCTATGGCGGCAGTGTGCGTGGAGAGCTGTGCACACCGACCGGTGCGGCACTGCTGCGGCATTTTGTGTCAGATTTTGGGGCGATGCCTGTGATGCAGGTTGCACAAATCGGCTATGGAATGGGCAAAAAGGATTTTGAGCAGGCAAACTGCGTCCGTGCAATGCTGGGAGAAACCGCCGAAGCACGGGAATCTATCACAGAGCTGTGCTGTAATTTGGACGATATGACTCCGGAAGCCATTGGGTTTGCAACGGAACGCCTGCGGGAACACGGCGCACTGGATGTGTTTACCACGGCGGTGCAGATGAAGAAGAGCCGTCCTGGGATATTGCTGACCTGCATGTGCCGCATGGAGCAGCGGGAGGAACTGCTGCGGCTGATGTTCAAGCACACGACCACGCTTGGGGTACGGGAGCATGTTTGCAATCGATATACCCTGCATCGAGCGGAGCATACCGTGCAGACAGAATATGGCGCAGTGCGTGTGAAGCAGTCCAGCGGTTGGGGCATTTGCCGAGAAAAGGCGGAATATGAGGATTTGGCACGCATCGCACGGGAGCAGGGCGTGTCGATAGCAGAAGCGGCGGCATTTGTGCAAAGTTAAGGCAATATTGCCCTAGAAATGAGAAAAATCAGGAGTGAAAGATGGCAACAGAAAAAACAGGGGTTTGGAAAATATATGCTTTGGCAATGATTGCGTTTATGGTAGGGACATCTCAATTTTGCATTGTCGGCATGTTGGATAAAGTGGCGGTTTCTGTTGGCGTTTCTATTTCGACGGCGGGACAGCTTGTGACAGTCTATGCGTTGAGCAATGCAATCGGCACGCCCGTTTTCATGATTTTTGCAGATAGAATGGGGCAAAAAAAGAAAATGCTGATTGCGTTAGGGGTCTTTTTGTTGGGTGTCGCAAGTATGCTCAGCCTGCAGGGATTTGGGTTTATGGTGCTTTCTCGTGCGATTACGGGGTTGGGTGCGGGCATTTACAGCGTGACGGCATATGGGATGGTGACACAGCTGGCGGAAAAAGGAAAGCAAGGTCGTGCGGTATCGACCGTGGCAATGGGCTCAAGCTCCTCCTTGGTGTTCGGCGTTCCGCTGGGCAGAATGATTTCCACGGCACATGGATGGAAAGCCATCTTTTGGGTAATCGGTCTTTTTTGCGTGGCGGCAGTCTTTCTTGTGCACAGAATCATTCCGAATATCGTGTCAAACCAGAGCGCACCCAAACCGCAGACGAGCAAATGGAGTGTGCTAAAAACACCTCAAATCGCAGCGGCATTGTGCATGACCCTTTTCGTATTCATTGGGTTTTCAATCGTTGATACCTATATCACGCCGTATTTGAATAATACAATGCCGTCTATGCAGCAAAATATCAGCATAATACTCATGTTGCTAGGGGTCGGAAGCTTAATCGGTTCCCGATTGGGGGGATTTTTAGCGGATCGCATTGGCATCTCCCAAACCATCACCGGGGCGCTCATTGCGCAGATTATCTGCTTGGCGGGCGCATCCTTTGTATCTCATATTGCTGCACTTGGCATTTTGGTTTTGATGCTGTGGGAAATCTCTTGCTGGACCTTTGGTCCCATTCAAAATTTCAATCTGATGTCGATGGCACCATCTGTATCTGCCATTGCACTGAGTCTAAACAGCACCTTTGTGCAGGTTGGCATTGCGCTTGGGGCGGGCATTGGCGGATTTGTTGTAAAACAGTGGTCTGTGGCATCCATCACGGGGATTAGTGCGTTGTCAGCGTTGATTGCCGTGGGGTTTTTACGGTCAAGCCGTGCAAGCTCCCAAAAACAATGGGACGCGGAGCATGGTATCGCACTGGATTGAGAATCATCACCGAAATTGCATCGGAACCTGTGATTTCCACATGGGACGCAGTGAGCGATGCCGTGCCTATGGCTACACGATATGGTAAACAAAATGAGAGGTCATCAGAAAACGTCTGATGACCTCTCATTTTATGTTGCAGGCGATTTATCCATCTGTTCTTGCGGGTGCATCCCGATGCTAAAACAAGCGATAAGCAAGATAGTGAAGTTTTCGAAGCAATGTGTGCACAAATGTGTGCTTTTCTGTGTGGATTTTTGCCGGATACAAAAGGTAAAAAGCAATCCGATTGTGTATGATAGAGGTATCAATAGATGGGAGGAAGAGCAGTATGATACCAAATTTGAACAAAACGCACGCAGTCAGTCAATTTGTGGACGGGAAACTGCCGCAGCTTTTATATGTTACACGGCAAGAGTGTGGAATCCACAAAATGGACCGTCCGATGCATGGGCATGAGAAAATTTGTGAGTTGATTCTGGTATATCAGGGATATGGCACCTATTTTGTAGGCGATTGCACCTTTCAAATTTCACCAGGGGATATTCTGTTTTATAATGCAGGGGATTTACATGAGGTGCGCTCTGATTTTCAAACGGAAATAGGAACGTTTTGTTTTGGGCTGACGGATTTGAGATTTTATGACCTGCCCGAGAATCATATCATTCCGGCAGGCAGAGCTTACGCATGCACAAGCGGCGTCAAATATAAAGCCCTCTTGAGTTTGTGCACGATGATTTTTGAGCAGCTGACAGATGGACGTCACAACGCAGATTTGCTCATCCAAATGCTGTCCTCGTCCTTGGTGCTCATTGCAAAAGAGCTGTCAACGGAGCAAGTCGGCGTTGCACCAAAAGGGAAAAATTATGACTTGGCAGCACGCATCAAGACGTATATTGACACACACTATGCCGAGGAGTTGACACTTGCAAAAATCTCTGAAGAATTGCACATCAGCCCTTATTATGCAGCGCATGTGTTCAAAGATATTATGGGAAGTTCTCCCATTCAATATATGATTCGCCGCAGAATCGGTGAGGCGCAGACGCTGCTAATCAATAGCGAATACAGTGCAACACAAATTTCCACCATGGTCGGATATGATAATACCAATTATTTTTGCACGCTGTTTTCCAAAATGGTAGGGCTATCTCCTATCCGCTATCGCACCAATTATCATAACAAGATGTGCGGACAACGCACGCAGTAAGGATGCATCCCATATAAACCACAAGAAAGTGAAGTTCCAAAAACAAAAGAATCATATTTGTACAAAATAAGCCTGTGAAAGTACTCTACAAAACACAATATACTGAAGGTTTTGCGTGCATTCCTATTCTATAATTTGTTCATACCAAGCAAAGGTTCTCGCAAGGGTTCACAAAACAAAGGAAAAAAAGAATGGAGAGTACACTATGAAAAAGAAACTGATTGCATTGGGCCTCACCTGTATGATGCTTCTCGGTGCGACGGCAGGCTGCGGCAGTGCAGCATCCACAGAGGACACAGCGGCAGCCGGCAGCAGTGCAGCCGACAGCACGACCACCTCACAAACCTATAAAGTGGGTTTGTCTATGCCGGTGCGTGACCAGTTCATGACATCTATGGAAAAGCAGGCAGTTGAAATTTCTGTTGAAATGGGCATGGATTTGCAGGTGTTTGATGCAAACAATGACTTTTCTGTGCAGTTGGGGCATGTGCAGACCTGTGCAGCAGATGGCTATGATGCTGTGATTGTGGGTCTGGTCAACAACGATTCTGCGCAGGAAATTATCAATGCCGCAGGCGACATGAAGGTCATTTTCGTAAATCGTCAGCCAGATTTGAGTGTGCTGAAGGATGGTCAAGTTGTTTATGTTGGTACAGATGAAAATCTGTATGGCGAAAATCAGGGGAAATGGCTGGTTGACCACTTCAAGGCAGAAGGCAAAACCGACATCAATGTTGTGCTGTTCCAAGGCACACTGGGTTTGGACAATGTAACAAAGCGCACCAACTCTGTCAAGCAGGCGTTGGCAGACGGCGGGCTGAATGTCAACTACGTGTATGAAGACACTGCGGAATGGGATCGTGCAAAGGCAATGGATAAGTTTGTGCAGTTTATGGGCACTGGAAAGCCGGTAGATGCTGTGATTTGCAACAATGATGATATGGCACTTGGTGTCATTGAAGCGATGAAGACCACGGGCGAAAAGAAGGTTATCTGCCCCGTTGTGGGAATTGACGCTACAGATGTTGGCTGTGCGTCTGTTAAGGCAGGTGAAATGGCAGCAACGGTATTTCAGGATCCGGTCGCACAAGGCGGCGGTACCATCCTGTGTGCAAAGGGTCTGATTGACGGCACTGCCATTGAAGGACTGCAGGATAATTACTTTAACATTACGCCGGAACTGGTTACAGCAGAAAACGTGGATGATTTCATCAAGTAATCCGCAATACTAGAACAACCTCACTACATTTTTTCACTTTATACAGGAGCGCAGCGCATTTTTTATGTGCGCTGCGCTTTCCGCCATTCAAAAAGGAGTTTGAACGATGAAAATTGCATTTGATGTCGACGTACTAGCAAAACAAATGAGCATCAACGACATGGTGCATCAGGTTGCAGATTGGGGCTACAAGTACATTGAGCAGTCCCCGCACCCACGCATCAATCCGTTCTATAAGCATCCGCTATTCTCGCAGGAATGCGAGGCGGAATATCGCACCGCACTGCGGGAAACCGGCGTGGAAATTTCCTCGTTTATCGTGGTATATCGTTGGTCTGGTCCGACCGAGGAACAGCGTCTGCATGCCGTTGCAAACTGGAAGAAAATTGTGGAGCTTGCGGTCAATATGGGTGTGCAGGTCATCAACACCGAGCTGTCCGGCGACCCGAACCAACAGGAAATCTGCAATGGTATGTGGTTCCGCTCGATGGAAGAATTGATGCCGTTGTTTGAAAAAGAAGGCATTCGTGTGGAAATTCAGTCCCATCCGTATGATTTCTGTGAGCTGAACAACGAAACCTGCGACATGGTCAAGTCCTTCCGCTCCAAGAATCTGGGATATGTGTATTCTTCTCCGCATGGCTTCTTCTATGACCAAGGCAAGGGCGATGTGCGCTCCATGCTGCAATATGCAGGTGACGAATTGACCCATGTGCTGTTTGCAGACACCTTCAACCAGACCATGGACTGCCGTTATATCGCAAATCCGCCCTGGCTCAATGCGCACGGCAAGGCTGACATCACCATCCATCAGCATCTGGCAATGGGCGAAGGCGATGTGGATTTCCCTGGCATTTTTGAAACCTTGCGTGACATGGACTTTGCCAACAAGCAGCTCCAGTCCAATGCCCCGAAGCTGGGCGGCGATAACATCGCTTGCGTTTCGTATTTTGGTTTCCCGGAAAAAATGGCAACACAGGCACCGGAAGCACGGGAACGCATCGAAAGAGAGCTGCTCGGCAAGTAACAAAAGCGTCCCCCAAAGCGCATGTTTTGGGGGACGCTTTTTGTTATGGATATACGCCCTAAAAGAGCAGAATCGCAAGATGTTGAAGCATCAAAAAAAATGCCGTGTTTTTTATGCAGAATTCTAAGCCCGTCTGGCTGCAGCAAGACAAGGATATGAAGGTGTTTGGCAAAAAAAATTCCTATACTAGGGATAGTTCAAGAAATGTTACGCCATGGAAAAGGAGTAAAAGACGATGTATTATGGAGAGAAAAAGATAGATGCCCCGATTCGTTGGGCAATGGTCGGCGGCGGCAAGGGCAGCCAAATCGGGTATATTCACAGAAGTGCGGCACTGCGGGATTTTAATTTTACATTGGTTGCAGGGGCATTTGATATTGATCCCGTGCGTGGCAAGGAATTTGGCAAGAGCATGCATGTGGCAGAAGACCGCTGCTATCCGGATTATCAAACCATGTTTGCCCAAGAAGCCAAGCGTGCAGATGGGATTCAGGCGGTTTCTATCGCAACGCCAAACGGCACGCATTTTGCAATCACCAAGGCTGCATTGGAAGCAGGTCTGCATGTAGTTTGCGAAAAGCCGCTCTGCTTCACCACCGCAGAAGCACTGGAACTGGAAGCTTTGGCAAAGGAACAAAATCGTGTGGTGGGCATGACCTATGGGTATGCAGGGCATCAAGTGATTGAGCAGGCACGACAAATGATTGCAAATGGAGAACTGGGAAAAATCCGCATCGTGAATATGCAGTTTGCACATGGCTTCCACAATGTTGCAGTCGAAAAAAATACGGCATCGACCAAATGGCGTGTAGACCCCAAAGTAGCAGGGCCGAGCTATGTGCTGGGGGATGTCGGGACACATCCGCTGTATTTATCAGAGGTCATGCTGCCAGAACTGAAAATCAAGCGGCTGATGTGTGCACGGCAGTCCTTTGTGGAAAGCCGAGCACCGCTGGAAGACAATGCAATGACGCTGATGGAATATGAAGGGGGTGCATTTGGCACGGTTTGGTCAAGCTGTGTCAACTGCGGCTCGATGCATGGGCAAAAGATTCGTGTCATTGGTGAAACCGCTTCTTTGGAATGGTGGGACGAACAGCCCAATCAACTGCGCTATGAAGTGCAAGGGGAACCGGTCAAGATTTTGGAGCGGGGCATGGGGTATTTGTATCCGTCCGCTGTCACAGAAGACCGCATCGGCGGGGGACATCCCGAAGGGCTGTTCGAAGCGTGGTCGAATTTATACAGCCGCTTTGCACAGGCAATGACAGCGGCAGACCAAGGAAAAATCGTGGATTTCTGGTATCCGGACATTCATGCGGGGATAGAGGGTGTGCGTTGGGTAGAAAATTGCGTGCGCTCAGCAGAAAATGGTGCCGTGTGGGTCGAATATCAGTAAACAAGAATACAAAAGCGGCAAGCGAGGGTTCGTTTGCCGCTTTTAGCGCAATATAAGGAAAGCAAAATGAAAAAAGCATTTGAGAAAATGCGGATATGGCGGTTTTGTGTGCATGGTGGAGACATCCCAGCAGAGCTTGCTTTTGGCACGCATCGTGCAGACAGCAACTGCACTGTAGCAAGATAGTATAGAAAACAAATTGCACGCACAATATTTGTATAGATTTTATAGAAAAGAGACCTTGAAAAACCACAACATAATGAAGGTTGAAGCGAAAGAAAATCGCTAAAATAAGACTATCCTAAGCCAGTGATGAGTAGGGGAAGCATATCTGAATATATAACGGAGGTGGAAAAAATGGGCGAGTTTGTTTTAGAAATGCACGATATTGTAAAGGAATTTCCAGGCGTGCGTGCACTCAAAGGCGTGCAGTTGAAAATCCGTCCGGGAACGGTGCATGCGCTGATGGGAGAAAATGGTGCGGGGAAATCAACGCTCATGAAATGTCTGATTGGCATTTATCATAGAACATCGGGTTCTATTCTTTTCAAAGGAAAAGAGGTTCATTTTCAGTCAACCATTGAAGCACTCAACAGCGGTATCTCCATGATTCATCAGGAGTTGAGTCCGGTGCCGGAACGTTCCGTTGCGGAAAATGTATGGCTGGGACGAGAACCCATGCGTGGATTCATCATAGACCACAAAAAAATGCACGATATGACCATTGAATTATTCAATGAAATGGATTTTCACGTCAGTCCGGATGAGAAAATGGGCAACCTTACCATTGCACAGATGCAAATGGTAGAGATTTGCAAGGCGGTGTCCTATCATCCGGATGTTATGATTTTGGATGAACCAACGTCCTCGCTTACGGAAGCCGAAGTGGTGCATTTGTTTAAAATCATTCGTAAACTGCGGGCAAATGGCTGTGCTTTGATTTATATTTCGCATAAAATGGATGAAATTTTTCAGATTTGTGATGAAATGACCACATTTCGGGATGGAGAATATGTGGGACATTCGTTTGCAAAGGATACCAATGTGGATGCGCTTATTACGCAAATGGTTGGGCGGGAAGTGACAGATATGTTTCCCAAAGTGGCATGCCCGATTGGAGAAGTGGTGTTTGAAGTGGAGCAGCTTCATGCAGGAAAAGCGGTCAAAAATGTGTCCTTTAATCTGCGGCGTGGGGAGATTTTAGGGTTTGCCGGTCTGGTTGGCGCAGGACGTACGGAAACGGTGGAAACCATCTTTGGAATGCGTCATCAGGAAAGTGGTACGATTCGGAAAGACAATCAAGTGCTGCATATTAAAAGCCCAGCAGATGCAATCGAAAACAAAATTGCACTTTTGACAGAAGACCGCCGTGGAAATGGTATCGTGGGGGTCAGAAACATCAAGGATAATACCATTTTAGCGAATCTGAAAGCATATGGCATGCCGCTCAATCACAAGCAGATTGCAGCGGATACGGAGCAATATGTGAAGATGCTGAACACCAAAACACCCAGCACAGAGCAGCTGATTATGAATCTGTCAGGCGGCAATCAGCAAAAGGTGCTGGTTGGCAGATGGCTGTTGACCAATCCGGATATTTTGATTGTAGATGAGCCTACGCGTGGGATTGATGTCGGCGCAAAGTCGGAGATTCACTCCATTATCACAAGGCTCGCAGGCGAGGGGAAGTCCATTATCATGATTTCCTCGGAGCTGCCAGAGGTTATGGGCATGGCAGATAGAATTGTGGTCATGTATGAAGGGGCGGTCACCGGTATTTTGGACAGAGATACCCCTGCATGGAATTCAGAACATATTATGGCATTATGCCATGGCGAAACTGAAGTAAGCAGCGGTTCTTAAAGAATGAGGAGTGTTTTACATGGAAAAATTCATAAAGTCGGGCAAGGTAAGAAAAATCATCAGCGATAACTCTATTTGGGCAGTTTTTATCGTCATGGTGGTCGGGATGTCCTTTGCATCCAAAGCGTTTTTGACTTCTGCAAATATCTTAAACGTATTGACAACAGAGTCGATTATTGCGGTCTTGGCAGCGGGTGTCATGTGGACGATTTTGTCAAAGGGCATTGACTTAATGCCCGGTTCAATGGTCGCATTGAGTTCGGTCATTTCTGCATCAATGGCGCAGCAATTTACATATTCCAGCAAGCTTTTCCCGAATTTGCCGAATCTTCCGATTGTGCTGCCGATTTTGGGCGGCATGGCTGTGGGGCTTTTGTTTGGCTTTCTCAATGGCTGGCTGATTGCGTACACTAAGATACCGCCGTTCATTGCCACCTTGGGCACGCAATTGATTTGCCGTGCTGCTGCACAATTGTATACCAATGCCTATCCGATTCCGGAATTGAAAGAGGAATTCAAGTTTTTTGGGCAAGGGTATATTGGTGCATTTCCTGTAATTATTTTGATAGCAATCATATTTCTGGCGATTTCAGGATTCTTGCTGACGCAGACCAGATTCGGTAAGAGCATCTATGCAATCGGCGGCAATGACCAAGCGGCGCGCGTTGCGGGCATCAATGTGGAAAAGAATCTCATCAAGGTATATATGTGGTCGGGTTTCTGCGCTGCGGTCGGTGGCATCCTGTTGGCAGCACGCTCGGGTGCAGGCAACTCCTCCCTTGGCTTGAACTATGAGTTGGATGCGATTGCAGCAGCAACCGTTGGCGGAACCTCGCATACAGGCGGTGTTTGCCGTATCACAGGTGTTGTGGCTGGTATTTTGATTTTGGGCATTCTAAAAAATGGGATGCTTCTGCTGGGCATTTCGCCATATTTGCAGCAGGTGTTTAAGGGCGCTATTATTATTGCGGCCGTTGTATTCGATATGCGAAAGAATGCAAAGCGTGTATAATCTATCCGATATAAGCGCAGAAAAGAGAAGGTGTGCAGGGCATACCTTCTCTTTTTGTGTGTATAGAACGGTTATGTTCTGAGCAAGGGGGAAGAGAAGCGTGTTTCGGATAAAAGATGCGCAAGATAAATATAGCAGAAGGGAAAAAACAGCAGTATAATGACCTCCAAGGTGATAGCGGTGCCCGGACATAGGCACTGCATCTGCACGAAATAGGTACAATCAGGTTTTGCGGTTAGCAATGGAGGAGCGGTATAATGAAGCTTACATTTGGCATGGTGGGTGGCGGAAATGGTGCATTTATTGGGAATGTGCATCGGCAAGGGGCGCTAATGGACGATTTAGCGGTTCTTACAGCGGGGTGCTTTACACGAAACCCCGAAAAAAATCTGGAAACGGCGGTGCAGTGGAATCTAGCGGATACTACACGTGCCTATGTAAATTATCAGGAAATGGCAGAGGAAGAAGCTGCTCGGTTGGATGGTATTGATTTCGTGACCATTGCCACCCCCAATGATACACATTATGCGATTGCAAAATGCTTTCTGGAGCATGGTATTCACATTATTTGCGATAAGCCGCTGGCATTGACCACGGCACAGGGGTTGGAGCTGGAGGCACTGGCAAAGCATCAGGCGTTGCTTTTCGGGGTGACCTACACCTACACGGGTTATGCAATGATTGAGCAAGCACGCCGCATGATTACAGCAGGTGAAATTGGAAAAATCATCAATATCCAAGGGGAATATCCGCAGGAATGGTTGGCAGTTTCGCTTGTATCGGGTCATTCAGAGCAGGCAACTTGGCGTTCTGACCCCGCACGGTCAGGTGCATCCGGATGCTGTGCGGACATCGGCACACATGTGGAATGCTTGGTTTCCCGCATGACGGGCTTAGAGCCGAAGCGTGTGCTGGCACGATTTGATAGAATTCCACCGAACCAGTCACTGGAAACGAATGTGCAAGTGATGCTGGAATACGAAGGTGGTGTGCCTGGCATGATTTGGACCTCACAGGTGGCGGTGGGCTATGAAACCGCCGTTAGTGTGCGTGTG
Source organism: Intestinibacillus sp. (assembly GCA_963663775.1). Taxonomy (GTDB): domain Bacteria; phylum Bacillota; class Clostridia; order Oscillospirales; family Butyricicoccaceae. The sequence goes on from OY760624.1 coordinate 2,087,750, forward strand.
TTTGGAGAAACCGGTTCCGTGGAATGGACGCATCTGCGCCCGTGGGAACTGCGGGTGACAAAAATCAACCAACCGCCGCAGATTTATACCGCAGGGCGAGATTGCAACTTTGCGCAGACAAATGCACTGTGTAGACTGCCGTCTGGACATATAGAGGGCTTTAAAGAAGCTTTTGGTAATATTTATCGTGCGTTTTGTTTGCATCTGATGGCACGCAAGGAGGGACTGGAGGCACCGGAGTTTCTGTATCCCACCGTGCAGGACGGCGTACGGGGACTGCAGTTTATTGAGGCGTGCATAAAGTCCAACGCAAACAATAACATATGGGTGAACGTGTAAATACCGCTTTTGCGGCAGCTGCATCCAATCTATCAAGCGGTTAACAGGAAGCGGTTTCGATTTTGGTTTGATAGTCTAATCCCCAGTGCCACATGGAATCTAAAATGGGCTTTAAGCTATAGCCTGTTTCGGTCAATGTGTATTCCACACGGGGCGGCACTTCTGCATATACCTTGCGATGCACCAGTCCGCTTTTCTCCATGGCACGGAGCTGGGCAGTCAGTACTTTTTGGGTTACGCTGCCGATGGATTTTTTGAGTTCGCCAAAGCGTTTTGTGCCATCCATTAAGTCCCGCAGAATGAGCACTTTCCACTTATCACCAATCAGCGTGAGTGTGATTTCTACTGGGCAGGCGGGTAAAGTCTTCTTGTCGTCCATGATACAATCCTCTCTAAAATAATACCGCTTTGCAATGGTATCCATATGGTAACTATGCTACAATATTGTGCTTACTTTACAAATAGTCTATATAGATTTATTGTAATAGCAGAGGCAAGCGAATGCAAGCTAAAAAAACCAAATTGTTTTCGGAGGAAATCATCATGAACGAAGTCGTAGAGTTTTTGCAGGAAAATCCGGTGCAGTATCTGGCAACCGTTGGTCGTGACGGCAAAGCAAAGTGCCGCCCCTTTATGTTCTGCTTCGAGCGGGACAAGAAGCTATGGTTCTGCACCAACAACCAAAAAGATGTTTACCATGACATGCAAGCCAACCCTTACATTGAAGTTTCTGTTTCCAGCCCCAACTATGCGTGGATTCGCCTAAATGGCAAAGCTGTGTTTGAAAATAACATGGCGGTCAAAGAGGGCTGCATGAAAAACCCAATCGTTAAGGGACAGTATCAGACCGCAGAGAACCCCGTCTTTGAGGTGTTCTATTTGGAGCGTGCAACGGCTGTGATTGCCGATTTCTCTGGAAACCCACCAAAGGAGTACACGCTGTGAGCAACAGAAAACAGACTACAATTTGCGTATCACGCAACAAAGAGGACTGCCATATGGCAGTCCTCTTTATATATTCACGGATAAAATACTCAAATTTCTGCAAGAAGCTCCTGCAGTGTCCGGCGTACCGCGCCCGAACCTGCGAAAAGCCGACTCGCCAGAGCAATCACCTTTTCGCCAAGGTATCCGCCGTCTGCGGAGAATAAGTCTACACCAAACACGTCTGCTCGTGCATACAGCTTTCGCAGGCAGTTGAAATCCTGCACACCATTGCGCACAGTCAACGGTGCAACCATCTCTTGCAGTTCGCTGAGAAGCGGGTCTGGTGACGGGGTGAATGGTGCACCGGTATCATCAATCCCTTTGAGATAGCGTGCATACCCTGCTAAAACCAATGGGAGGAATGTGAGCTGCTGCAAATCCAGTCCCTGCTTGACATATGCTTTTATGGTTTCGCCAAAGCGAATGGGAAGCTTTTGGGAGGTATCCGTTGCAATACGCTGCGGTGTATCCGGCATAAATGGATTTGCAAAGCGTTTGGTCAAAACAGCATCGATAAATGCCAGAGGGCTTAAAATCCCTGGATTTACAACCACGGGCATCGCTTCGTCATACCCTAATTTTGTAACAAAGCGCACCAAGTCAGGGTCTTTCATTTCTTCCGAAATGAGTGTGTGCCCCAACAGACAACCAAAAATCGCCAACGCAGTGTGCAAAGGGTTTAGGCAGGTGCAAACTTTCATGGTTTCCACCTTGTCCACAGTTTCACGATTGGTATAGATGACCCCGCCTTTTTCCAGAGGGGGGCGGGAATTGGTATAACTGTCTTCCACCACGAGATATTCGGTTTCTTCTGCATTTACAAATGGTGCGGTAAACGTTTGTTTGGCAGTTACAATGGTTTCTCTATCCTCAAATCCATCTGCCGCTAACAGTTCCTGCACGTTCGGGTCGGGGCGTGGCGTGATTTTGTCAATCATGCTCCACGGATAGGAAAGCTTTTGGGCATCTTGCAGATAGTGCACAAAGGTATCCGGCACCAAACCGTCTTTTGCCCATGCTTCGGCATAGGAGAGCACCGCTTCTTTGACTTTTTCCCCATTATGTGAGCAATTGTCCATGCTCTGCAGAGTAATTGGCAATGCGCCTGCAAGAAAACGGGAATACAGCAAGGCAGTGACCTTACCCATCATCAGCTGCGGATGCAGCCCCCGTGCCAAATCATTGGAGGTTACGACATATCCCTTTTCTGTGATGGTGAAGCTCACCATTTGCAGGGAAGGGGCCTTAAAAATATGGATGAGACGCGACCAGTCCTCTTGGAAAGCTTCATCTGCCTTGAGGCTTTCTGTGACGGATGCAATCACCCGCTTTTCCACAGTTCCATCCGCGCGAAGAACAGCGAGCAGACTCAAATTATCATAGGGGCGATAGGCTCTATCAATGATTTCGGTATCAAACCCTTCGGCGACAATCACCCCTCGGTCATAAGTACCTTCATCCAATACATGCTGCAATACTGCCGCTGGAAATGCACGAAAAATGTTGCCGGCGCCAAAATGCAGCCATGTCGGCTGGTGATAGGTTTTTTCTTTCACAGCGGGAATGTCGAATTGCGGTAGGGTATATCCCTGCCAGACAGCAGAATCCCCGTTTGCGATATCGGTTAATTTCATCTTGCATCTCCTCATTCCTAGTTACAGCGAAACTTATGCCTGCGCCTGCGTTTCCAATGTATCCCAAACACCAAGCATATACATAATTCCAAGCGCACGGTCATAAAGTCCGTATCCGGGACGACCTTTTTCGCCCCAAAGATTGCGTCCGTGGTCTGGACGGATATATCCCTCAAATCCACAATCATGATAGGCACGCAGGATATTCAGGATGCCCGTTTCGCCGTCACAATCCCGATGAGAGGCTTCGGTAAAGTCACCATTTGGGAGATGCTTGACATTGCGGATGTGTGCAAAGGCAATGCGGTCGCAATGCTTGCGCACGATATCTGCGATATTATTTTCCGGATTGGCACCCAGACTGCCAGAGCAAAGGGTTAGGCAGTTGTGAGGGTCATCCACCATGGAAAGAAAATAATCAATCGCCGGTGCATCCACAATCAAGCGGGGCAGTCCAAAAATATCCCACGGGGGATCGTCCGGGTGAATCGCCATTTTGATGTCGCATTCATGGCAGACAGGCATAATCGCCTCCAAAAAATACTTGAGGTTTTCCCACAGCTTTTCTTTTGTTACAGGACGATAGGCGTCGAATAACTCGTCCAACTTCGCCAGACGCTCAGGCTCCCAACCTGGGAACGTGTAGCCACCCAGATTATTGAGGATATAGTCTGCCATTTTTCGAGGGTCATCCTGTATTTTGGATTTCTCATAATACATTGCGGTAGAACCGTCCGGCAAGGGATGAAACAAATCCGTGCGTGTCCAGTCGAACACAGGCATAAAATTATAGCATATCACTTTCACCCCGAACGCAGACAAATTTCGTATGGTCTGAATATAGTTGGCGATATACATATCTCGTGTCGGCAATCCAATTTTAATGTCATCATGGACATTGACCGATTCCACTACATCCATATTGAATCCATAGGGTGCTAATTGCCGCTGTACCGCAGCAATCTCATCCTTTTCCCACACCTCCCCCGCTTGTTTGCTGTGCAGCGCCCAGACAATCGACGTTACGCCGGGGATTTGTCGGATATGGGCGAGTGAGATGTTGTCATTGCCTTCGCCATACCAGCGAAAGCCCATTTGCATTGGCATGAATAACCCTCCTCCATTTGATTTGAACAGATTACAAAACAAGTACTGGTGTTTTGTAATCTGTTATTGAGCCGTGTGAAATCTACCAAGGGAACGGCATTTTCTATTGCTGTATCAGACTCTGCTTTTTAGAAAATCGCCTTCCCACATGTTGAAATCATCTTTTTTAAACTGCATATCTTTTTCAAAAAGGTCTGGATAACGTGCCAACAAGGTTTGTATTTCCGCCCCTTTTTCGGTGATATGTTCATTTAACAGGTTCGTCAGTTCGCTGGAATCGCCACGCCGAATCAGGGCAATCAATTCCTTGTGCTCATGCAGTGTTTTCTGCATAATGCCATTATCAGCCAAAGAAAGCAGGCGCATACGGGAATAATGTCCGGACATATTCTGCACAGCTTCCAGTGAAAACAGATGGTTTGTGACATCGAACATGATGGCGTGCATCATATCATCAAACTCCAAAAATGCCCGTGTGTCCCCCTGGTGCGCCGCTTTCGACTGCGCTTCAATCATTTTTTCCATTCGTGCGAGGTCTGCATCTGTATGACGTTCCAGAAATTCTGCTGCAACCTTCACCTCAATACATGCACGCATAAACCGTTCATCCTGCACACGAATCGAGTTAATCTGTGAAACAATCGTTCCTTTTTTCGGGGTTGCGGTGACCAGTCCATCTTTTTCTAACCGTAAAAGCGCATCTCGTATCGGAGAGCGGCTCACATTTAAAAAGTTCACCAGTTCATTGATATTGATTGTTTCTCCAGGCTTAATATTCAAGCCTAATATACGTTTCTTAATGAAATCGTACACCGTTTCATCTGCTGATAAAAGCGCTGCAGTTTGCTTTGTTTTTTTTACCATAATAACCGCCTATTCTGCATTTCTGTTTTTTTATGAAATCTAAAAAAACAATGGTTTACCCAACTGCATTATATAATAGCGCATCTGAATTATCAATGCAATTCTCATAATAAATATTCACAAAATATTCATAAAATAATTATACAGTTTTTGAATTTACAATATATTTTTAGATTGATATAATTAGTGCAATACAAGCAAGTATATTACACTAAAATTTTATTTGAAAGAGAGGAGATTTCAATGAAGCAAGTTTCCGTGGTTGCTCCATTTCAATATGCAGTCACCGATGTGCCGTGTCCGAAACCGGATGCAGGAGAGGTGTTAATCGAAATGAAAGCAGCAGGTGTCTGCGGTTCGGACATTCATTTATTTCGCGGCGAAAATCCGATGGCACAGTTTCCGCGTGTTCCTGGACATGAAAATGTTGGTGTCGTGGCGGAAGTGGGTGTGGGAGTAACCGGTTTTAAGGTGGGTGACCATGTCGTTGTGGATTTGGTGGTTGCATGCGGCACCTGCAAGCAATGCAAAAGCGGACGGCGCAATATCTGCCGTACGGTACAATCACGTGGTGCAGCAATCGATGGCGGTTGGAGAGAATTCTTTGTTGCGAATGCAAATGAAGTATATCTTCTGCCGGAGGATATGCCGTTTCGTGATGCAGCATTGATTGAACCGTTTGCCATTGGCGGACATTGCACAGGGCGTGCAGGCGTTTCCGCAAGCGATACGGTTTTGATTCTTGGCGCAGGAACAATTGGTGCCATTATCCTGCAGGCTTGCAAGGAAAAAGGCTGTACCGTCATCTGTGCTGATATAAAACAGGAGTTTTTGGAGCGTGCAAAGCAATATGGTGCAGATTTTGTGATTCATACGAAAGAAGAAGATTTGCTCGAAAAAGTACAGGAATATACGGCAGGCGGCGGAGCCGATGTGATTTTTGATTCTGCCTGCTTCCCAGGTTCGCTGACCATGCTGCTCGCACAGGGCATTCCAGCAAACGGTGCCCGAATCGTACCGTTGGGCTTTAGCACCGAAGCGGAAAAAATCACCCAAGCCATGATTAACGGACGGGAGCTTTCCATCATCGGCACACGGATGTCTTCCGGTCAGTTTTTGCCGACGATTGAAAAATTTAAGCAGAAGGCTTTCCAATTGGATGGCTTGGTCAGCCATTACATCCCATTTTCTGATATCGAGCAGGTTTTTGAAAATATGAAAAATCCACCGAACGATTTGAAGAAAATGATTATCACCTTTGAATAAACACATATCATCATTATTATGGAGGGAAATTGCATGAAAAAGGTTTTATCTCTGTTGGTTTCCGGCGCATTACTATTCTCTTTAACGGCGTGTGGCGGCACTGGTGCCGCATCCGCAGGCAGTGATGCGGCTGCTGCGGACAACACAGATAAGGAAGTTACCATTAAAATCGGCGACAACTGGAGCGCAACGCACCCGATGGCGAAGGCGATTGATGAAGTTTTCAAAACGCAGGTGGAAGAACAATCCGGCGGCAAAATTAAGATTGAAGTGTACCATTCCGGTACGCTTGGCAATGAAGCAGACCTCTGGGATGGTGTTCGAAATGGTACGATTGAAATGGCAATTGTCGGCACACCGATGAATCAGGAATTTCCAACCATGCTGATTTCAGACTGGCCGTTTTTGTATCGTGACTTGAACCACGCAAAAGACGTTTGGACAGGCGAGATTGCCGATGAAATCAGCGGACAGTTCCATGAACAGTTTCCAACCACATATATGCTGGGATGGGGACCCAATAGCGCAAGAACGTTCACCAGCAATAAGAAATTGACAACCGTAGATGACTTTGCAGGACAAAAGTTCCGTATGCCGAGCAACCCGATTCACATTGGCATTGCGGAGAACCTTGGCGCATCTGCACAGGTCATTCCGCTGGGCGAGCTGTTTTCCGCATTGGAAACAGGCGTTGTTGACGGACAGGACAACGGCATGGTAACCGTCATCAGCGAAGCATTTTATGAAGTGCAGAAATATGTTTATGAAACCAACCATATCATCTCTACCTTAGAAATTGTATCCTCTGCAAATTTGATGGACAGCCTGAGTGACAGCCAGCGCACCATTATTCAGGATGCGGCGAAAGCAGCTTGCACCCAAGCGTGGGATGACTATATTGCAAGCGTAGATACAGACCGTGATTTCCTGCGCGACAAGGGCGTGACTGTTACAGAGCTGACTGCCGAAGACAGAGCAAAAATTATCGAAAAAATTCAGCCGCTTTATGATGATTTGTATGCTCAATATGATTGGGCAAAGGATTTGACAGCAAAAATCGAGGCTGTACAATAAGCCAATGTGCCGCAGTTCTGGCGGATAGCACCAGAACTGCGGCACAGATACACAAGCATGTCCTAAGATACAGGAGGTTCGATATGCAAAGGGCAATAAACGGTCTTTTTAAAGGAATCGAGATTCTTATTTCGGTCTTCCTTTCGGTTATGATTATACTGGTTTTTGCAAATGTCATTTTACGATATGTTTTCAACACGGGGTTTGCAAGTTCTGAAGAAATTACACGCATTTGCTTTATTTATCTCGTATATTTAGGCTCTATTGAAGCGATGCGTGATAATCGCCACCTCCTGATTGAGTCGGTGATTGTGCGCATAAAACCACTCGGTCAAAAACTGCTGTATAGCGTGATTCAAATCTTGATTATCTGGCTCATGGGTTCTTTGGCATTCGGCAGCTTCGGTTTGATGCTGCAAAATATCAATAACCGCTGGATTGCGACAGGTATCCCCGTTTGGTTTGTGCACCTTTCAGGACTCATCATGGGCGTATCTATTCTGTTGCTCGCCATAGGAAATCTGGTTCAGCTTTGGATTTCTAAAAAATCCGTTGTAGAGCTGATTAGCGCCCGCGACGAAGACAGCGCGGCAATTGATTAAAAAAGAGGTGTGCGAATGATCACATTAATATTTTTTCTGGTCGTGCTCGTCGGCGGTATAATGATAGGTTTGCCAATTGCATTTTCTCTCATTCTTTGCGGCGTTTCCACGGCATTATTTCTCGGGGGAAGCAATGCAAACCCACAGATTGTTGCAGCGCAGCTCATGCGTGGCACAGACAGCGTCACCATGATGGCACTGCCGTTCTTTGTCCTTGCGGGCGAACTGATGAACCGCGGTGGACTTACCAGCAGAATTATTAAATTTTGCAACATTTTTGTAGGACGATTCAAAGGCGGTTTGGGATATGTGACCATTCTTGCCTGCCTCATGTTTGCAAGCCTAGTTGGTTCTGCGGTAGCAAGTACTGCCGCTCTCGGTGCTATTTTGATTCCGATGATGGTAGATTCCGGTTATGATAGGGCAAAGGCGGCGGGATTGGTGGCGTCCTCGAATCTCGTGGCACCGATTATGCCACCCTCCATCCCATTGATTGTTTATGGTGTAGCGGCGGGATGTTCTATTAAATCGCTGTTTCTTGGCGGTGTTGCGCCGGCTATCTACTTGACCATCATTATGTGTGTCGTTTGGTTTTTGACCACACGCAAAGATAATCTGCAGGCAGATACAACCAAGCGGTCTGCAAAAGAGGTTTTATCTACCTTGTTAAGCGGGCTATGGGCACTGCTTCTGCCGCTGATTATCCTCTTTGGACTGCGCGGCGGTATTTTCACTGCGACAGAAGCAGGTGTTATTGCAGTTGTGTATGCGATTGCAGTTGGTGTTCTGGTTTATCGGGAATTAACGTTCAAAGAATTGATTCGGTCATTTGTTGCAGCAGCGAAAATGTCCAGTGTCGTCATGTTTTTGGCGGCAACCGCACAAGTTGCGGCCTATATGATGACGGTTTCCCGTATTCCACAGCTTTTGACAGACTCCCTGCATGGTTTGACAGAGCACCCGATGCTGCTGAATTTTGTTCTGCAAGTCATCATCATCATCATGGGAACCTGTATCGATGTGGTACCAACCATCCTGATTATGACACCCATTATGCTGCCGCTGATTACTGCAGCTGGCATTGACCCCATCTATTTTGGCATTGTGTTTACACTCGCGAATGTGTTAGGATTGACTTCACCGCCGGTAGGACCGGTTCTGAATGTCGCTTGCGCAACAGGCAAGGTCAGCATGGAAAAGATTATCAAACCCGTCATGCCATATTATATTTTGCAGATAATCCTTGTCATGGCGCTGATTTTCTTCCCATCGCTCATCACCGTTCCGCTGCAGTGGTTGGGCGGCTGATTTTCGCACTTCACACTCCGAAGAAAATGAAAGCACTTCCGCTGCTGATAAGCGATAAGAGCGCACAAAAAAGAACCGCCGTTCGGCGGTTCTTTTTACGTGTACAAACGCTTTTTTTAAGAGGGGGTATCCTGCTCTGACACGGTCTGCTCTTGTAGTACATCGGTAATGGCTTCGTTCAAGAAATGTTCTTCTTCCACTTCTCGTAGCCGTCTGCTAACCGCTTCCTCAATTTCAAATTCCTGCTGTAAGCCTAATTTCAAGGAATACACCAGTAAAATCAGCAGGATGGCAAACGGTAAACCAGTCACAACGGAGGCGGTTTGAATGGCTGTCAGTCCGCCGCCCATCAGCAGAGCAATGGCAACTACGCCCTCCATCAGTGCCCAAAACACACGCTGCGGCACGGGTGAATCCAGCTTGCCGCCGGAAACGAGATGATCCACCACCAATGAGCCTGAGTCGGAGGAGGTGACAAAGAACACAGTCACCAAAATAATACCAATGAGTGACAGAATTTGTGTGCCCGGCAAATACTGCAGCATGGAAAACAACGCAACGGCCACATCCTGCGCCACAACAGAAGCAATATCACCAATATGGTTGGTCTGTAGATAAATTGCAGTACCGCCAAAGACACTCATCCAGAAAAACGATAATAGAGATGGAATCAGCAGCACACCCAGCACAAATTCCCGCACCGTACGTCCTTTGGAAATACGGGCGATAAACATGCCAACAAAGGGGGACCAAGAAATCCACCATGCCCAATAGAAAATGGTCCATGCGCCTTGCCAATTGGAATCTCGAAAGGTTTCTGTCCACATGCTCATTTCCATAATTTTCGAGAAATAATATCCCAGATTTTGCGTAAATCCGCTGAGAATATAAACAGTCGGTCCTGCAATGAGAATAAAAATCATAAATATTCCAGCTAAAACCATGTTAATTTCACTCAAACGTTTGACGCCGCCGTCCAGTCCCATCACGACAGAGGTTGTCGCAAATCCGGTGATGACGATAATCAAAAGCACTTGGATTTTGACGCTCACATGAATGCCAAACAAGAAATTCAAACCTGCATTTACCTGCGCCACGCCCAGTCCCAAGGAGGTTGCCAAGCCGGTTAAGGTAGCAAGCACCGACAAAACGTCAATCAAATTTCCCCAAATGCCATAGATTTTATTGCCCATTAAGGGATAAAAAACCGACCGAATGGTCAATGGAAGCCCTTTGTTATATGCAAAAAATGCAAGCCCTAGGCCAACAATTGCATAAATCGCCCACGGATGGATGCCCCAATGGAAAAACGTTGTCACCATCGCCGCCTGCGCCGCTTCCGGAGAACCGGGTACAATGTCACCAAACATGGGAGAGGGACTTTGCAGATGGCTGATGGGTTCGCCAACACTCCAAAACAGCAAGCCAATGCCCATACCTGCGCTAATCAGCATGGCATACCATCCAAATTTGCTAAATTCCGGCTGTGCATTTTTTCCGCCGATTTTGATATTTCCATATTTTCCGAATGCAAAAACAAGCGATGCAATGATAAAGATATTGGCGGCTAAAATAAAAAACCACCCAGTATTTTTGGTCATAACGCCCATTATATTGGAAAATAGTTGCTCTGCAGCTGTGGGATACAGCAGGGTCATCACGATAAAGGCAATAATCAATGCAGCCGAAATGAGGGTCACCTGCGGATGCATGTCAAAGCCAAACCCCGCCCAGTTGTTTGCGCCCGGCTCTTGTCTGCCTGCTTCATCAAATAAGGAGGCTGTGGGTCTGATTTGGATGCCTTTGAATGGTTTTCGCTCTTTAATTGCTTTTTTTCTTGCTTCTGCCTCGGCTTTCTTCAGTTTTTTCGCCAAGATTTTTTTAGATTCCAGTTGTTTCTTTTTTTCTTCACTCAATACGTTTCACCTTCTCCAAGTCGTTTCAAATTGCTGAGGCTTGGGTGCGAAGTGACTGCTTGTCAGATGCAGCACTGTGTACACCGTTTTTAAGAAATATCCATTTTCAAAATAGCTGAAAATATGCATTCTTTCAACTTATTCAGCGGGAAATACCTGTCTTCATTCACTTATCACACATAAAGCACCAGCTTTATTAGTATATACGGTATTACACCATCTGTCAAATCAAGCATCAGAATCGCTATTTTTCAATTCCGCCCCATGTCACATTTTAGGTATAATTGCTTTTGAAAATGATATTTTAAGCAGTATATTTGCGATGTTTACCTTTGAAAAATTCGATTTGATAAAATGCGGAACATACTGCGCAGCCGTCATGCAACAAGCCGTTTTTTGAGGTGCGATGGGCATGAAAAAGCGATTACCCTAAATAAATTATTATATCACGGGATAGAGCGAAAACAAATGACCCTTTCCGAGAATTTGTTTTTGAAAATGAGCAAGTTTTTCAGTTAAAATTATTTTGATGGAAGCACGAAAAATTTCACAAAAAACAGTTGTGCGCATTTTTCGGAACAGCAATTTGCAAAATCCACAGGCTTCGTCAAAAAATATAAAATTGATAGAAAACCAAGAATTATATTTGTGGGAAAATACAAATACAATCGTGTGTCAAAAGCGACAAAAAGGGGGTATCGTGATTTTTAGGACGGTTGCATCCTCATTTTTACTGTGTTAAGCTTGTCGACAGAAGAAAAAGGCGCAAAGATAGTTCTCTTTTTGAAAAGGCGTGGCAGTTATGCATGCGTACAACCAAGTCGACTGGTAAAATATAGGTACGGTTGGGAATGCAGGTTTCAAATCGATAGAAATGAACATGTTTTCTCGAAAAAAGAAGGAAAGAAGGACTTTAAGAATGAAGCAAAAACTTTTGGCAGCAGTACTCTCGGGCGTTTTGCTCACATCACTGGTAGGTTGCGGTAGCAGCACTTCTGCAGCAGCTTCAGAAAATGCATCCAGCTCCAGCGCATCGGCAGCTTCCACATCCAGTGCATCAAACATGAAACTGGGTGTGGTGCTGAAAACAACCGCTTCGGAATATTGGGGCTATGTGATTGCAGGCATCAGGCAGGCGGAAAAAGATATGGGGAATGTCGATGTTGTTGTCGTTGGGGCATCTTCTGATACGTCATTTGATGAGCAAATGAATATTATTGAAACTATGGTGGGTGCGAACGAAGTGCAGGCAATGGCAATTGCTCCGTTGCAGCCGGATATGGCTGCAAATGCGCTTGTCAATGCAAAAATTCCGATTATTGCAGCAGATACAAATTTTGATGGCGCAGAAACATTTATTGGAACGGCACATGAAACCGCAGCATACCAAGGCGGGGAATATGTGGCGGATAAAATCGGCAAGGGCGGCAAGGTAGTTGTGCTGGCGAATGTGCAAGGAGAAGCCACATCGGAAGCACGTGTAAAAGGATACACAGAGGCACTTGAAAAAGGCGGCTGTGAGATATTAACAACGCTGTATACCGAGGGCACAGGCGATAAAGCAGTTGACAAGATGGAAGGAGCTTTGCAAAACTACAGTGATATTGACGCCGTTGTGTGTTGTGCAGATGATGTAGCGTTAGGTGCGGCCCGTGCCATTGCAGGTGCAAACCGTCAGGAAGAGGGCATCATCGTCTGTGGGTTTGATGGTATTTCCTCTGGTGTGCAGGCAGTTATGGACGGTCAAATTTCTTGTACAGTGGCACAAGACCCGTATAATATCGGTTATCAATGTGTACAGAGCCTTGTGGATGTTGTAAATGGTAAAAAGCTAGATGCCTTTGTTGATACAGGATGTAAAGTCATTACACCCGAAAATGCAAAAGAATATCTTGATAAGTTGAATTCGCTGTCCTCAGGTTCTTAAATTTAGCCCATCTCTTTTTCTCTTAAAAATCTCCCTATCGTCGAAAAAACACAGTTCTGTGCTTTCTTGTGATAGGGAGATTTTATATCCGACATTTCGCATCGGAAGAATTGCTTTTGAAAAAGGCATCTCCGCCCTAGTATGGAGGAGATGCCTGTGCAATCTGCGTGGTGTATTTGGGGTTGTTATCCGAACGGCAGGTCACGGAATTTGTGGGGCGAAATACCGATTTTTTCTGTAAAAGCACTGGTAAAACTGGATTCGTTTCGGTAGCCAGATTCAAGCGCAATGGCTTTGATTGGCATAGACGTGGTTTTGAGTAGGTATCGTGCACGGTTCATACGGGTCAGAATGATGTATTCATGGGGGGAATGGTGTATTTCTGCACGAAAAAGTCGAATAAGATGGGATGGGCTGAGATGCACCACTTGGGAAAGACGATTGAGATTCAAATCCTCAGAAAGATGGAGTTGAATAAAGCGAATCACTTGCTGCACCGGACTATTATCATCAGAAGCATCAAATGCCACCGGTGCCCCAGGCATCAGGTAGCACAGAATACTATGCAGTATGCGAGAGTGCTCGGCATCTGATACAGGTTGATTGGTCGTGAATTGCGAAACCAGATACCGTATCAGTGTTGCAATATGCTCGTTATGCGCTGTACGATGTACAATCCCCCGCTCACGTGTCAGATAATCGCAAAAATCAAATGCGTTCACACCTCCAATGTGAAGCCAGTAAAACTCAAGATAATCAGGCGTATCATAATACTGCGGATGATTGCAGTCAATGAGAACCACATCACCAGGGCCTGCTGTATAGCTTTTGCCTTCATATTGCAGCCGCATGGTGCCGTTTTCAATCAGCATCAAAATAATCGCCTCCAAATTGCGGCGACGAATTTTATACCCCAGTTCGCAGCAATAATGCCCGCAGGCATCTACATAATATAGCAGACCGCGGGTCTGATTACTGATAGAGCCGAAAAAAATTTCAGAGCCGGATAAAACGCCGGTTTCTTTTTGACAAAGAATGTGAGCACTTCCTTTCCGTGAATGATAAAAAATATCATATCGCAATATAGCAAACAAAAAAATTGACCTATTATTTTCTAAGCTAACACAATTCAGAAGAAAAAGCAATACGCTCCTTGAAGAATTTGTTTTCGAAAATGCGCAAAATTTTTGGGTAAAATTATTTTATAGGACGAGCAGAGCTTTGGAAAAATTCTCATCATGCGCATTTTTCCAAAAACACATCAGGGAAATCGGTATAAAGCTCAAAAATATATATTAAAATAAGAAAAAGGTGTGAAATATTTATCATAAATATACAAAAAAGACTTTGTGGTAAATTCACAAAACAGGGAAAGATGTCCCATTTGATGATTTGCATACTGATTTTGACTATGATAAGCTTATGGGGAGAAAGAGCAGAATATCATTTTATTGTCTAAAGTGCGCATGGAAAATGGTCTGTCGGCGCAGTCAATTTAACACCGTGGACACATGAAAAACGGGCATGTGTTATCGGTAATATCTGCAGGTTGGCGGCTTATGGACTGTTTTCGCCAATCGGACTGGCATCGATGCTTTAAGGCAGCACCAGATACAAACTAAACATCATATGGAAGTCCATCTTGCGAGATGGAGCGGGAGGAACCTATCATGAGATTCGATCAAGCAACGAACGGAAATGTTTTCATGCATGGATGGACAAAAGAGCAGTCCATCATGACGCATCATGACAAAGCCATTCTGCAGGAATTGGCAAAAAAGCTGCGCACATTGGCAGAACGTCCAGAAGAACAGGCGAAAATTGCGCTATGGTGCGACCATAATGATTTAAAAGAAACACGCCCCTTAATCTACATTGATTTGGAAAATGGATGGAATGAACTTTTGCCCTTGGAATTTACTTGCCAGTGCGAAGGCGAAATGGCACAGGAATGGGAAATGTGGCTGCACAAAGAGCTGATTTATGGTGAAAAAATTTGCTGTGATAAACCGCTCGAGGCAAAGTTTTATATTCCATATCAAGCGCAGAACACCATGTGGGGGGTTGAAAAAAAGGTCATCGGTGATGCACACAGCGGAGAAGCTTATACATGGGAAAGTCCGATTACAGATGAAATGATGGAAGAAGATGTCGATTTGTCTGAAATCATTAAAACCCCGCAGATTACGGTAGACTGGGAGGCAACAGACGCCTATACTGCCATTGCGCACGATGTCTTCGATGGCATTCTGGAGGTCAATCGCCGTCATGCGTGGTGGTGGGGCATGGAACTGACGCATCCCTATGCGGATTTGCGTGGCTTTGAAAATATGCTGATGGATTTCTATGATTATCCTGAAAAATTCCATGAAATGATGGGCTTATTTACCAATGGGTATCTGTCTATGCTGGATGCACTGGAAGCCAAGCAGCTGTTGACACCAAACACGGGAAATTGCTATGTTGGCTCTGGTGGACTGGGCATGACAAATGATTTGAATCCGCAGCTGGCATTGCCGAAAACAACCATGGACATTTGGGGATTTCATGAAAGCCAGGAAACAAGTGAAGTTTCTACAGAAATGTTCAAAGACTTTGTTTTGCCATATCAAATGCGCATTGCAGAACGGTTTGGCATGAATTATTATGGCTGCTGCGAAGGCTTGGATAAACGGTTTGAATATGTCAGGCAGCTGCCGCGTCTGCGCCGTGTGTCGGTTTCTCAGTGGGCAGATATTTATAAAATGAGTGAAATGCTGCAGCGTGACTATGTATTCTGCCATAAGGTAAGCCCAACCGATATTGCGGTGCCGCAAATTGATGAAGCATATATTCGTGGGCGTCTGCATGATTTGCTGGAACACTGCAAGAAAAACAATAACAATGTAGAGCTTATTATGAAGGACAACCATACAATTGCAAATTGTCCGGAAAATGCATATCGCTGGGTACAAATTGCACGGGAAGAAGTAAATCGGGTGTATGGTTAAAGTGCAATGAATACTCGCATGGGTGCAATTACACCTGCAACAGGCTGCCAAGCAATGCTTGGCAGCCTGTTGCAGGTGCGCCGTTATAATAGGGTTGTATCTCGGGAGGGTTTTGTAGCGTTATTCTATTGGAAGAATCCCTAAAATGCAGTATAATGGGTATAGAACATAGGGTATAAACATATGGATTTACAGGAAGAGGGATGCATCATGAAACGAATGTTTGCAATGCTGTTGATTCTGATTGGACTTTTGCAGGTAACAGCTTGCGGAAGCAGCGAATCCGCAGATAACATGGCAATCAGCAGCGAAAGCAGTATGGCAACCGATACAGGATTTTATCAAGAAGAAGCAGCATTTGATGAACCAAATGATTCTATTGCAGACCAAGCAGATGCAGCAGACAATGCTTCAGACAGAAAAATCATTAAATCGGCATCGATTTCCATGGAAACCACAGAGTTTGATACAACCATAGATACAATCACTGCAAAAATCAAATCCACCACCGGATACATCGAGAGCTCCAATATCAATGGGTTTGGCATCAACGCTGATAATACCCAGCGCCGCAATGCATATTTGGTGGCAAGAATACCAGAGGCGCAGTTTGATGCCTTTCTTGCGGCGTTGGAGGAGGTCGGCAGCATTACAGACCAGCAAATCAATGGAGAAGATGTAACAGAGCAGTATTTTGAAACCGAATCCCACCTGAAAGCACTACAGATTCAGGAAGAGCGGATGCTGGAATTGCTTTCAAAAGCGGAGCAGATGGAGGACATTCTGCTAATTGAGCAAGAATTGACAACATGCCGCACAGAAATCGAAAATTTAACGACCAATCTAAAGCGATATGATAATTTGATTGCATACAATCAAGTTACACTGGATATTACAGAGGTCGCCCGCATCAGCACCGTAAATCCAATGCCAACGACGTTAGGACAACGGATGGAAAATACCTTTCATTGGTCTATCAGTACGCTGAAAAACGTTGTGGAAACCTTGCTTGTGATGCTCGTTGCCATTGCACCATTTGTCATGATTGCCTTGGCAATAGGCGTTGTTATTTGGCGTATCCGAAAAAAATGCAGACGCAAAGGCACTACGGTATCGTCTGAAAAGGATACAGCGGATACAAACCCTAAATAACCCATTTGAGAAATGGAAGTCAATCCTGTATGTGCAGATGATGGCGGTTGCTTTTTTCGCATTTTTTAGTATAATAGATTGACTACATCTGTAAACCACTACACCAAATAGAAAAGGATTTATCATTGCAATGAGTATACTAACTGTATCAAATCTGACCCATGGCTTTGGAGATCGGGCGATTTTCGAAAACATTTCCTTCCGCCTGCTCAAGGGAGAGCACATCGGACTGATTGGCGCCAACGGAGAAGGAAAATCTACTTTTATCAACATCATCACCCACCAGCTACAGCCGGATGCAGGCAACATCGAATGGGCACGCAATATCCGAGTAGGCTATCTGGACCAGCATACGGTATTGGAGCCGGGGCAGACCATCAAGGAAGTTTTGGATGCCGCATTTGGCTATCTGCTGGTACTGGAGCAGGAAATGCTTGCACTTTATGAAGCGATGGCAGAGCTGACGGATGCGCCGCTGGATGCTGCGATGGAGCGTGTCGGAGAAATACAGGACTTGCTCAACACAAACGATTTCTACATGATTGACGCAAAGGTCAGTGAGGTAGCGCAGGCACTGGGGCTGACGGACTTGGGGCTCGAGCGTGATGTGAGCGAGCTGAGCGGCGGCCAGCGCACCAAGGTTTTGATTGGCAAGCTGCTGCTTGAAAAACCGGACATCCTCCTGCTGGACGAGCCTACCAACTATTTGGATGAGAATCATATCATCTGGCTGAAACGCTATTTGCAGGAGTATGAGAATGCGTTTGTGCTCATCTCGCACGACATCCCGTTTCTCAACAGCGTCATCAATCTGATTTACCATGTGGACAACAAAGCGCTGACTCGCTATGTGGGAGATTATAACAACTTCCAGACGGTGTATGAAGCACGCAAGCAGCAGCTGGAATCTGCCGCCAAACGGCAGCAGCAAGAGATGGATTCGCTCAAGGAATTCGTGGCGAAAAACAAGGCAAGATACGCCACGCGCAATATGGCAATGTCCCGCCAGAAAAAGCTGGATAAGATGGAGGTGATTGAGATTGCAAGGGAAAAGCCCAAGCCCGTGTTCCAGTTTAAAGAGGCGCGAGCACCGGGTAAGTTCATTTTCGAAACGTCTGATTTGGTGATCGGATACGATGCACCGCTATCACGTGCGCTGACGCTCTCCATGGAGCGACGGCAGAAAATTGCCTTGACCGGTGCCAACGGCATTGGCAAAACCACACTGCTCAAAAGTATTATGGGGCTTATCCCTGCTGTATCCGGCACAGTCACCCAAGGGGAATTCTTGATGCAAGGCTATTTCGAACAGGAGGTCAAGGCAGGCAATTCCAAAACCTGTATCGAGGAGATGTGGGAAGAATATCCCTCGTGGAATCAAGGGGAAATTCGTGCTGCGCTTGCAAAGTGCGGGCTGACCACGCAGCACATTGAAAGCCGTGTGATGGTTCTCAGCGGCGGCGAACAAGCCAAGCTGCGGCTGTGCAAGCTCGTGAATCGGGAAACAAACGTCCTATTGTTGGACGAACCCACCAATCATCTGGATGTGGACGCAAAGGCAGCATTGCAGGCGGCATTGCAGGCGTATAGCGGCAGCATTGTCTTAATCTGCCATGAGCCGGAGTTCTATCAAGATATTGTAAGCGATGTTTGGAATTGCGAGAATTGGACGACAAAGCTTATCTAATCTGCGGGGACGGCAGCGGTTTTTGCAGGATTGTTCCCACAGCATCTTTTGCAAATAGTATCGAAGAAAACGGGGTTACGCATATCGTCTTGCGTAACCCCGTTCTGTCTGTCAGGATTGATGGATGCTGCAACAGGCAAATTTTGCGCATGGATAGATTTTATACTCGGCAGCAGAGAGATATTTCGCAAGCTGTGCTTGGAATGAGGAGCTGATGGTCTTGCCAAGGAATGATAAAACTGATATGGTAAAGAAAAGTGACGTACTGCGACAGAAAGGAACGATTGGGGGTTTCATGAGGATTAGACCAAAACGCAAGACAAGACGCATCGTGCTGTACGCAATCCTGATATGCATTACGGTGTTGTTTTTGCTCGCAATACCCGAAAAATCAGCTGTTGAGCAGTCTGAAAACGGCAAATTTCAGTATCAAGTCGGCTCGCTGCAATTGTTGGCAGGCGAATGGGAGTTTGCATGGCATGCACTGTTGGATGCGGATGCATTCAATGCCTATGACAAAAATAAAATCGCTTTGGTGCGTGTGCCGGATATGTGGAACAACTATGCCGAGATTCCGTGGGATACCTATGACAAAAAGGGGTATGGATACGGCACCTTTCGATTACAGATAACCGGGCTGGAAGCTGGCACGGAATATGGGCTGCGCATTCGGAACCTTGGAACAGCAGAAAAAATTTGGGCAGATGATGTACTGCTGCTCGAAAATGGTGCAGTCAGCGACAATGCCGAGGAGGGGCAAGGTCAATATAGCATCCACTATGTTTCCTTTGCAGCGCTACAAGATACCGTAACGCTCATTGTGCAAATCAGCAACTATGAATATGCCAGAGGCGGTTTCTGGGTGCCCATCACCATGGGTGAGCAGGCAGAAATTCAACGGTTATATGTCTATAATGTGGCGAAAACCTATCTTTTGATAGGGATATTGCTTGCCGTTTTGATTTTTTGCATTGCACTTGCGTTCAACATCAGAGAAAAAAGCGGGTTGGTGCATCTTTTTTTAGGGGCATTGATGGTGATTTTATATATCATGTCCACTGGAGACAAGCTGTTGCTGCAGTTGTTCCCTGCATTGAATGGAAATGCCATTCGAATCCAATATATGGTGATGTATGCTGCGCCGTTGACCATGCTGCGATATGTCAATGCCGTAGTCAGTGGCACCAAACGATACATGCCATGGCTGCAAAAAATTATCTGGCGATATTCCATTGCCATGCTGATTGCCACATGGACACTGCCGATTGCCCGCATAACAGAAATTACATATATAGGGAATTTCCTCGCCACGGCCATCGCCCTGTTCACGCTGGCGGTTCTCATCCTGGAGGCAGTGCGCTATCAAGAAGAGGTTGCAGTGCTGATTATTGCACTCTACCTCCTTGGGCTGGGGGGTGTTCATGATTGTTTATACAGTGCGGTTGTAATTTATTCTACCTTTGGGGAATTGATTTCCATCACTTATGTGGGGTTCAGTATTTTAGTGACCATGCATTTTGCCATGCATATCAAAAAAGCGTATGATATTTCCAAAAAAGTACCTGCCTTGGAGCAAGCGTACTTGAATGCGCAAATCAAACCACACTTTTTGTTCAATACCCTAAATTCCATTGTGTCCCTCATCGACAGCAACCCTGAAAAGGCGGAGGATATGACCATTCAGCTTTCCCGCCATTTTCGGCACATTATGGGGTTTGAGAATTTGCAAAAGACAATCTCGATTACACAGGAGTTGGAGATGTTAAACACCTATATCCGTATAGAACGCATTCGCTTTCCGCAATTGCGCATTGAACTGCAGTATGATGCGGCATTGCTGTTTGATATTCCGCCATTTACCCTGCAGCCACTGGTGGAAAATGCAATCAAGTACGGGACACGAAACACCGCACAGCAAGAATATATCGAGGTCAGCATTCAAAGGCGGGAAAACGGCATTGTCGTGCAGGTCAGCGACAACGGAAAAGGGGTTTCCCAAGAAACCTTGCAGCAGCTGCGGTCTGCCCTGCGGTTTGGAGAACGAGAACCCGCTGCGGCTGACAAGGCGCACATTGGACTTTATAACGTCAACCTGCGTTTGAAAAACAGTTTGGGGGTCGAGCTTTGCTTGGAAAGTGAGCTGGATAACGGATTTTCTGTTTGGTTTTGTATTGCAGCCACGGATGGAAAGAGGGGAACGATAGAATGAACGTTGTAATTGTAGATGATGAACCGCTGGCGATTGATATTTTGGTGCGTAAGCTTGGAAAAATCCAAAACATTGTTGTTGTGCAAACCTTTACAGATGCAAGGCACGCATTGCAAGCCATTCCGAATTTAACGGTTGACTTGGCTTTTTTAGATATGGAAATGCCGGGTATCTCTGGCGTAGAGCTGGCAAAACAGCTGCAAAAGCAGTGCGCACAGCTGGAATTCATTTTTGTAACGGCGTTTCAGCAATATGCTGTGGAGGCATTTCATTTGCATGCACTGCATTATTTGCTCAAACCCATCAATCAAGAGGATTTGCAGGAAGCACTGCGCAGAATGCCTGCAATAGCGGAAACAAGCAAGGATGCCCATCTGCCGATGGCATATTGCTTCGGGGCATTTCATTGCATCGACCAAACCGGCAAACGACTGCATTGGAGCTCTGTGAAAACAGAGGAGTTGTTTTCTATTTTACTGCTCTATGAAAAAGAAGGGGTTGAAAAATGGCGATTGTCCGAATGGCTCTGGTCGGAAGCCACACCGGACAAGGCGATACAGAATGTATATACTACGGTTTCTCGTTTGAAAAAAACCTTGCAGCAGCACCAGTTCACCTGCAAAATCTCCAATATGAACGGCATTTACAGCTTGGACCGCGGCAACATGAACTGCGATTATGCACAATACAGGCAGATGAAGCCACGGCTTTTAAAGCAGGAACTGGATGTGAACGCTGTAAAAGATGCAGAACAATGTTTGTTATTGTTGCACAATAACTTGATGGATGGGCGAGATTATCCTTGGGCACGAGAGAAAGCCTATCAGCTTGCGATGGAGCAGGAGATGCTTCTCCAGCGGCTGTTAGAGTACTATGAACGCATCGAAAGCCCCAAATCCAATGATATTCTCCGAAAAATAAATGCCCTTTATGAGGATGCATAACACAACCGCTGTTTCTTTGTAAAATTGCTTCTGGATGGCATCAGGTGGCAGGCGGCAGACGAGCCGCTCACCCGTGTCAGAAATTTGTAAGATTGCGCTGTTATACTAAAATAAGATGGGGAATACCATTGCATAATCTTACATTTACAAAAAAAGGAGTGCAAAGAAATGAGGAAACGATTTTTGGCGGCATTTTTATCCCTGCTCATGGTGATAGGGATGCTACCGCAAACAACCCTTTGGGCACAGGCGGCATCGAGCACATGGGATGGCTCAGTGGCGGCTACCTTTGCGGGCGGCAGCGGCACAGAGGCTGACCCCTACCAAATCGCCACCGCAGAGCAGCTTGCCCGCATGGCATCCGTGGTGAACACGGACAATGTAAGCTATGGCGGCAAATACTATACGCTAACGGACGACATTGTGCTGAATGACACCAGCGATGCAAGTTGGACATCGAACAGTCCGAACGCATGGACACCGATTGGGAATAGCACAAATCAATTTAAGGGCGTCTTTGACGGCGCAGGGCATACGGTTTCCGGTGTCTACATCAACGACAGCACCGCCACGAACCAAGGCTTGTTTGGGTTCATCGGCTATAACAGCGCTACCGGTGCTGGCGCAACGGTGAAAAATGTTGGCGTGGTCAACAGTGCTATCACCGCAAGCCAGTATGTCGGCGGTGTCGTAGGATATGATGGCTACGGCACTGTGGATAACTGCTACAGTACAGGCAGTATCACAGCTGACTGGCGGGTCGGCGGTGTCGTGGGCGTCGGCGGCTACAACTGTGTGGTAAAAAACAGCTATAATGAGAGCACTGTAATCGGCAGCACGAACGGTTATGCGGGTGGTGTTGTTGGTATATTCAGCGGTCAAAACGGAATCATCTATAACTGCTACAACACCGGTTCGGTTTCTGGCGGCTCAACCAATGCGGGCGGCATCGTTGGGGATACCTCCAATAATGGCGACATCGCTGGCAGCATCACAAACTGCTACAATACGGGTGAGGTCAGCAGTGCTGGGCTCAAGGGTACAATCGTTGGAAGTAACGAATATACGGTGCAGAATTGCTACTGGCTCAGCACCTTGTCTGTAGCGAATGCCCTTGGTTTCAACAGGGGTGCTGCCGCTACGAACTGCGCTTCCTTCTCTGGCAGCGATACCGCTTGGACGCTGGATAACGCTTCCGCATTCACGCTGACCACAGCGGGTGCAGCTTCTGTCGAGGTTGCCGCAGGTGCTTCTCTGGTAACGGCACTGAATGCATGGGCGGACACTGCGGATTATCACAAATGGCGTGCAGCGGCTTCAACCTCAGAAAACGGCGGCTATCCCATCTATGTGCTGCAAGTGACGTACAATGGCAATGGCGCGACCGGCGGCAGTGTGCCAACCGACAGCACGGCATATGACAGCGGCGATACCGCCACTGTTCTGGGCAACACGGGGTCACTGACCTGGACAGGACACACCTTCCTCGGCTGGGCGACTTCGTCCACCGCAACGACTGCAACCTATACCGCAGGCGACACCATTGCCATCACGGCAACCACCACCCTGTATGCAGTGTGGGAATCTAATTATTGGATTGACAATGCGGCAACGGCGTTTGCAGGTGGCAGCGGCACAGCGGCTGACCCTTACCAAATCGCCACCGCAGCGCAGCTTGCCCGCATGGCATCCGTGGTGAACACGAGCAATGCAACCTACGGCAGCAAATACTATACCTTAACGGCAGACATTGTGCTGAATGACACCAGCGATGCGGGTTGGGCATCGGGCAACCCTAAAATCTGGACACCGATTGGGGATAGCACAAATACGTTCAAGGGCGTCTTTGACGGCGCAAGGCATACGATTTCCGGCATCTATATCAATGACAGCACTGCGGATTACCAAGGCTTATTCGGTGCTGCAGACAGCAACGCCGTGCTGAAAAATATAAGTGTGGTCAACTGTTCTATCACAGCAAACCAATATGTCGGGGGTGTCGTGGGGTATCTCTATGGCACCCTGGACAACTGCTACAGCACGGGCAGCATCACAGGCGATTCGTTTGTTGGTGGTATTGCAGGCAGCGTCACCTCCAACTGTACGGTGCAAAACAGCTACAGCACAAGCACCATTACCTGCATTACCGGTACGGCTGGTGGTATTGTGGGCGCAATCGGTGGTGGCACCAAAATCCGCAACTGCTACAACATCGGTACGGTTTCTGGAGGAAGCAAAATGGGCGGCATTGTCGGAGATGCCTATGATATGGCCAACGCAGCGGGCAGCATCATCACAAACTGCTATAATGCGGGTGAGGTCAGCACTGGCACCAGCAATGGTGCACTCATCGGCAATTACTGGGGTTATACGGTGAAAAACTGCTACTGGTTCAGCACCGCATCCGCAACAGATGGCAACAATAACGTAGCCTCCTTTTCTACGCCTACAACCGTTGCCATTGGCAACAGCAATGGCATGGTTCCTACAGATATCTATGCCTTCTCTGGCAGCGGCGCAGCTTGTACACTGAACAACGCATCCCCATTCACAGTTACCACAGCGGGCGCAGCGTCTATCGAGGTTTCCGCAGGTGCTTCTCTGGTAACGGCACTGAATGCATGGGCGGACACCGCAGCTTATCGCAAATGGGGTGCCGCCGCTTCAACCTCGGTAAACAGCGGCTATCCCATCTATGCGCTGCAAGTGATATACAACGGCAATGGCGCGACCGGCGGCAGTGTGCCGACCGACAGCACATATGGCAGCGGCGCCACCGCCACTGTTCTGGGCAACACGGGGTCACTGACCAAGACAGGCTATGCTTTCAGCGGCTGGGCAACCTCTCCCACCGCAACAACAGCAACCTATACCGCAGGTGACACCATTGCCATCACGGCAGATACCACCCTGTATGCGGTGTGGGAATCCAATTATTGGATTGACAATGCAGCAACGGCGTTTGCAGGCGGCAGCGGCACAGAAGCCGACCCTTACCAAATCGCCACCGCAGCGCAGCTTGCGTATCTTTCGAAGCAAGTGCAGAATGGTTCTCCAATCAATGCAAGTTGCTTCCAACTAACAGCAGATATTGTGTTGAACGATACCAGCGATGCAGGTTGGGCATCGGACAGCCCGAAAATCTGGACACCGATTGGGGATAAGGTCAATTACTACTTCAATGGAACCTTTGACGGCGCAGGGCATACGATTTCCGGCATCTATATCAATGACAGCACTGCGGATTACCAAGGCTTATTCGGTGCTGCAGACACCAACGCAGTGCTGAAAAATATCAGTGTGGTCAACAGCTCTATTGTGGCAGGCTCTTATGTTGGCGGTGTTGTGGGGTATTCCCGTTTCAGCGTCTTGAACAACTGCTACAGCACGGGCAGCATCACCGGTGCGGACTATGTCGGCGGCATCGTTGGCTACGGCGCTTCCGTCAGCGTGGCAGACTGCCATAATGCGAGTGCGGTCACCGCTTCTGCTTCTGCAAGCGGCGACATCGGCGGTATCGCCGGCCGCACATCCGGCAATGTGAGAATCAGCAACAGTTACAACCTCGGCACGATTTCCGGCGGAGCAAACGCCGGCGGTATTGTCGGGTATGCGACATATCCAACGATGAACAGTTCTGCGCATGTCTTCCGCAACTGCTTTAATGCCGGTGCAGTCAGCGGTGCTACCAATAATGGTGCGATTGTCGGAAGCAATAATTATGACGGTAAGGTACAGTTTTGCTACTGGCTCAACACCTTGTCCCTCAATGCCATTGGCACGGGCACGGCTGCCACAGACTGCTATACCTTCTCCGGCAACGGCACCGCTTGGACACTAGACAACGCTTCTGAATTTGCCGTTACCACAGCGAGTGGTGATTCTGCCACCGTTGCCGCAGGCGCTTCGCTGGAAACGGCACTGAACGCATGGCCGAACACGACAGCATATCGCAAATGGCTTGCGGCAACTTTGCCCTCTGTAAACGATGGCTATCCGACTTATACGCTGCAAGTGGCATATAGCGGCAATGGCTCGGATGGCGGCAGCGTGCCGACCGATGATACCTATTATCAAAGCGGCACTACCGCCACGGTTCTGGACAACACGGGGTCACTGACCAAGGCAGGGTATGTGTTCCTCGGCTGGGCGACATCTTCCACCGCAACCACCGCTGCATACACCGTAGGAGACACCTTCACCATCACCGCAGATACAGCTCTATATGCGGTTTGGGCTGCACCCACCCTTGGCGTGACCTATGATGGCAATGGCGCAACCGGCGGAAGTACGCCAACCGATAGCACAGCCTATGATGAGAACGACACAATCACGGTTTTGGGCAACACTGGTGCGCTGACCAAGACAGGCTACACTTTTGGCGGTTGGGCAACATCTTCCACCGCAACCACCGCTGCCTATACCGCAGGCAGTACCTTCACTATCACTGCGGATACGACCCTATATGCGGTTTGGACGGCTGCGGCATCTGGTGGCTCGAGTTCCTCCGGCTCCTCAAGTTCCTCCAGCTCTAGCAGCTCCAATAATACTGCGTCTACCAGACCGACCGCAACCGTGGACGGCACAAACAAGGCAATTACCTCCTCCGTTATTTCGAGAGATACCAGTGGACAAATCAAAACCACGGTAACAGTTGATGAATCGGACATGAAAACGGTGCTATCCTCCAAGTCAACCGGTGATAAGGTGACATTGGCGGTGTCTGCGGGTTCTGATGTTTCAGAAAGCGTATTGACAGGTCAAACCGTAAAGGACATGGAAAGCAAGTCCATTGTGCTTGCAATGCAGACGGAAAAGGCTTCGTATACCATTCCGGCGAAGGAAATCAATATTGATGCAGTTTCGGCACAGATTGGTGCTTCTGTGCCCCTTTCAGATGTCAAAGTAAGTGTGCAAATTGCAGAAGCCTCTGCTGAAGCCACCAAGGTGGTAGAGAATGCAGCGGAAAGCGGTTCGTTTTCCATCATAACACCGCCGATTGATTTTACCATCAGCTGTGAATACAACGGACAAACCGTTTCGGTCAGCAAGTTCAATGCGTATGTTGAGCGTATGGTTGCCATTCCGGACGGGGTTGACCCGAGCAAGATTACAACCGCAGTGGTGGTAGCAGAAGACGGCACTTCTCATCATGTACCAACCAAGATTATACAGCTGGACGGCATCTATTATGCGCAAATTAACAGCTTGACCAACAGTGTGTATGCTGTGGTTTGGCATCCGGTTACCTTTGCCGATATGGAAAATCATTGGGCACAAGCAGATGTCAATGACATGGGTTCTCGCA
Source organism: Intestinibacillus sp. (assembly GCA_963663775.1). Taxonomy (GTDB): domain Bacteria; phylum Bacillota; class Clostridia; order Oscillospirales; family Butyricicoccaceae. The sequence goes on from OY760624.1 coordinate 2,115,064, forward strand.
TGGTTATCACAGGGACAGGCGAGAATACCTACGAACCAAACCGCAATATGACCCGTGCAGAATTTGCGGCAGTCATGGTGCGTGCATTGGGGCTGACCGCAGGCGAGGGTATCACCGACTTTACGGACATCGACCAAGACGCATGGTACAGTGGTTATGTGGAAACAGCAGTATCCTATGGCATCCTACAGGGCTACGACAACGGCACCTTTGCCCCAAATGCAACCATCACACGGGAACAAGCGATGACCATTGTTGCCCGTGCAATGACACTGACGGGCGTGGAAACCACCGTGGCGGATGCAGACAGTGACGCGCTGCTTCAGGCATATACGGACCAAAACAGCATTGCAGCATATGCAAAAACAGCGATTGCGACCTGTCTGCAGGCAGGCATTGTAAACGGCAGCACAGACACAACCCTCTCTCCAAAGGGCAGTGTTACACGTGCACAAGTCGCAGTAATGGTAGCAAGATTGCTGCAAAAATCAGATTTGATTGATTGATGCAGCATAGCATAACGATGGATTTTCAGAGTGCTTTCTACATCGGCACATTCAGAATCTGTATGACCAGAAGCAGTTGAGCACAAAAAAGTGATATACCAAGACGCTTATCCCGCTCGGGAATACAGCTTCTAAAAAACACCCCCCTCACGCACAGGCTATTATGAAACAGCTATGTGTGAGGGGGTGTTTTTGTGAAAGGTCTGTTATGGACGAATCAGAACCCGCATAGGCGCTTCTTTTCCTGATAACCAGAATATTCCAAATCCATAAACCAGAAGATTGTCAGACCATTTCGGCAATCCACGCCATAGGATATTTTATGCGCTTTGAGAATTGTGCTGACAATCGATAGTCCAATCCCTGTTCCTTGTTTGCGGGCACTTTGGTGCTGACTGCGTTGATATCGCTCTCAAATTCGTTCACGTTCTTCTTCTGGAATCGATTCGCCGTGATTGATGACAGATACACGCACGCCCGTTTTCACAGGCTCAATTTTGACCGTGACAGTTTTATCATCCTGCGAATGGTTGATTGCGTTATAGAGCAGATTACGAATGACTTGGCTGATTTTCAATGCATCTATGTGCACTGGAATCTCTTTTTCTGCGCTCTCTAAGCAAAGCTTGGTGTTGTTGTCCCGTGCGCACTTTTCACAGTTCAGCATCTCAGACGCTACAACCTCATAAAGATTATATACCTCTATTTTCAGTGGAAGATAGACCGTCTGAAGCTGGGAATAGTCCAAGATATCATTTACCATTTCGGACATGCGTTTTGCCTCAGAAATAATCAGATTAAGACCATCGTCGCGTTTTACCGCATCCCTCCAAGTGATGTCACGCACCATTTCGGCATAGCCGCCAATCAGTGCCAGCGGAGAGCGCAATTCGTGGGACACGTTGGCAAACACCACCTATTACAATATATTTGGAACCGGAGCTCGGCAGCCAGCCGGGCTCCTTTCCATCTCGTGCCTAAGCTATACTGAGAGGAGTAACTGGCTGACCATCACCCCCTTGGGTTTCCACGCCCGCACGAAAGACTGTCAGCCATCCTCTTGTTGTAGCGTTCGATTTGAGCAGGTTGAGCCACCGGTATGCCGGAGTGTTCGTGTCACCCAATAGATTGAATCGGCAACGAGTAAAAGATGGATTCCAGTTGCAGATTACTTATATCGGAGGACTGATTATGAACGCTGTAGGCATTGACGTTTCCAAAGGGAAAAGCATGATAGCAATCATGCTTTTCCCTTTGGAGAGGTAGTACGCTCTCCCTTTGAAGTGCGTCACACTGCTAGTGAACTGAGCGAGCTGGCAAGGCTGCTTAAAAGCCTAGACGGTGAGACCCGCGTAGTAATGGAAGCCACGGGCAATTACCACGCACCGGTAGCGCGATTTCTCCATGACACCGGCATTTATGTCACCGTGGTCAATGCAATGCTAGTGCATGACTACGGAAACAACAGTTTAAGACGAGCCAAGACCGATAAGAAAGATGCCATCAAACTGGCGAATTATGCGATTGATCGTTGGCTCATGCTGCCACAATACTTCCCTGAGGAAGATACGCGACTCCTTTTGAAGAACTGCCAACGTCAGTATCAGCAGTATACAAAGTTGCGTACCATGCTGGGTAATAACCTGATTTCTCTCCTTGACCAAAGCTTCCCAGGGGCGAATCGGCTCTTTAACAGCGCACCTAGAGCGGATGGGAGCGAGAAATGGGTGGACTTTATTTCTGCATTCTGGCACTGTGAATGTGTTTGCAGTCTCTCAGAAAAGGCGTTTATACTGCGCTACCAGAAGTGGTGTAGAAAACACGGCTATTATTTCAGAGACGACAAGTCCTCTGAAATCTATGTAGCCGCCTGCAGTCACGTCAGTGTTATGCCGAAAACCGATACCGCAAAGCTGCTAGTGGCACAAGCCGTTTCTCAGCTCAGGGCTACATCTGCTGCCATTGCAGCTTTACAGATGGAGATGCGATCGTTAGCAGCCACCTTGCCCGAATATCCAGTTGTGATGCAGATGTATGGAGTTGGGCCCTCACTTGGTCCGCAACTCATGGCGGAGATTGGTGATGTGCGCCGTTTTCACTCTAAGAAGGCACTAGTCGCTTTTGCTGGCATTGATGCACCCCCTTACCAGTCTGGCACTGTAGATGTCCGCAGCCGCAGAATCTCCAAACGTGGATCTGCTGCGCTGCGTAGGACGCTATTTTTGGTAATGAGTGTGCTTTTACAGAACTCTCCAGAAAACGAACCTGTTTATCAGTTTATGGACAAGAAACGTACCGAAGGTAAGCCCTATAGGGTCTACATGATGGCATCTGCTAACAAATTTCTGCGTATTTACTACGCAAAAGTGAATGCTTACTTAAATTCGACTATAACCCTTTAAACGCTGATTGTGCTCAATAAACAGGAAGGCCGCCGTTTTTTTTCGGAGATGCTCAACGGCCTGTTTTGTGTTACCCTTTTTTCCTCTACTCAACTTTCGAAATTCTTACTTGACTTTTGTTAGCAGGTCTTTCGTAAAACATCAACCTGCTGCAATTTCACACCGAGTGCTTCTACCGAATCTGCAAGCTGTCCCAGTTCATCTTTGCGTGACATATCTGGCTTAGCAGACAAATCGCCGCTTGCCAGCTTGTCATGTCCTGGTCAAGTAAAATTGTAACACAAGAGGCTAAAAGAAATCAGCTAAACTGGTGTTTCTTTACAGATTTAAGATGAATCGCAATCAATGCAAGGAGAGAAGGCTTGTTGTCTGCACCTTACAGACAACAAGCCTTTTGGGCATCTTCATCGATATATGCCTGTTTCGTCCGTTTAGCGTCAGGGATATAGGTTTTAACCGCATCATTGAAATAAAACCAGTCCACCTCGCCGCTGATGACCGGTATTCCAAAGCTCTTGCAGATTCAGCCACCGCCAAGAACCGTAGGTCACAGCCTTGACAAGAACGGTATCCTCATACACGGAATAGCCGGTCAAAAGAAACCAGTGCCATTCATAATCCCGGAAGGCGGGTGAGCGGTGTTTGAGCATTAAGCAAGGAATCGGAAAGTCACTGTCGATTTGTGCCTGCACTTTCTGTGCAGCAGCATTCCAAGGCATGGTTCCATGCAACGGCAGCAGTGTCAGTTCTGGATGGCTGTGTTCGGTCAGATATTGGCGAAAGCCATCAATGTACAGCTCCAGCGTATCAATGCCCTGCCAGCGGGGACGAAGATACGGCTTCATCAGATTCGAAAAACGCAGATAATCCGCTCGCTCCACTTGTTCAGCATTATAAGGATACAGCCCGGAAAAGCTGCAGTATCGCTGCAAATAAATACAACTGTCGCAGGCAGTGACCGCTCCGCAGCCGCCAAGGCGCATCATATAATTCTGCAGCCATGCCTGACGACCGCCATAGGCACTTCCCACTGTAAAGTAGGGCAGCTCCTTTGTTTCCATGCGATGTCTCCTTTCGTTTCAGCCAACCCAACGGGCAGTGTATTTTGTCAGAAGAATGGTTGGGCGATAGGATAGCTTTGCTTTGCGAAGATGCGCTAATCCCATATCCTCCTCGCGGTTGATGGTATGCAGGCTGGGATGCGTCTGTCGCAGGAAACGGGCAAACTCTCGGTTAATCATTTGGTATGCGCCGTGTACAGCACTGTCTGCCTTTTCAAAATGCACATCGAAGCTGTTGCCGCCAGTGCGTTCTCCCAGCGTGAACGCCACAAGACGCTCTTCTGCAAACAGAGCACCGCCGCAGAGCTGTAATTCTGCAAATGCGTTCAACGACGCACGGATGGCCGATTTTTCCGCAGTCTGTACCTGCATTGCCTTGCCTGCGGCATGGGAGCGTTCCCATTGCGCAAGCAGCTGTAGACAGGCATCGAAATGATGCTCTGCCAACGGTTCAAAGCACCAGCAAGGATGTTCTTTGAGAAAGCGATTGCAGTGATTGCGCTTGCTTTGCAGTTTTTTGCCAGACAGGTATGCCAAGGTATCCACCTCATACAAATAATCGGCGTAGTCCCGATTTTCCTCGAACAAAAAGCCATCGGGATATGCCTGCTCCAAGCATGCCTTTTGTGTATCCGTTATCCCATACAAGGTCAGCGGCAGTGTATGCTGCTGTGAAAATTGCCGCATCCATTCGATTGCGGGGCGTAAAGAACCAACGCCGGACGGATAAGCAAAAGCCATTTCATCTTCGTCAGGATAGCGGAAAAGCAGGCGGTTTCCAAGTCTGGCGCAGGATAGCCCATAGGCGTTGCCCCAGAGAAACAGTGTTCCAAAGCAGCCCAATGTGGCAGGGCTGTCTTCTTGCTCCAACAGCGGAGCAATCCAACGCCGATCCGACAGTTGAAGTTCACGAAAGGGAAGCGAAGCAAGCCATGCTGGAGATTTGCTTGTCTGCTCCGCAACTTTGGCACACGAACCGCTGATGTCCGGTCGAAGCAGTTCCGTATTTGGCAGAAAAGCACTGCCTTGATTGTTGTTGCTCAGTTGATTCATTGTTGCGCTCCTTGATTTTCTTCCTTGACTATATTTTGAGTCATTACATAAAATTTGGATAAATTTAATTGCCCGACCGAAGTTCGGGTGGGCAATGTCGGCGGAAATTCTACGCTTTGAATGGAATATGAATGCGCCGATAATCATAAAAAAATACTGTTTCACATTTCCTGCCAAGATAGCCGTGGGCAGTGTCAAAGTCGTTAAACCCGTTATCCAGAAACGCATCTGCCATAGCAGAGAACGCTTTGACAGCTCCTTTTTCTGTTTCATCGGTAGGCGTATACAGATGAAACCAAAGGTTCTCTTCGTCCTTATTTTATAAAGTTTGTGGATATGGGCTCCTCAAGCACGGGAAAGGAAATGCCGCTTTTTATTCCAGCATCCTTACATTTGAGAAACCAAGCCATGTTACGGGCGAGTGTGCGCATAATCTGAAGCCCTTCTGCATCCTGTCGAACTTGCTCGGGTGTTGTGCCGTGAACCATGTTCCAATAACTCGATGAAATAATCGGCATCTGTGCCTGCAGAAAATACTTATTCAGCTGGTCAAGTGTTGCGGTTGTTCCAGCTCTGCGAGCAGAGACGACTGCCGCTGCAGGTTTCAGATAAAAGGCGTTTTGTTTGCTGCAGTGCCCTGCAAAGAATATGCGGTCCATGAAACAGGTCATGGTGCCAGAGGCTGCAGCGTAATGAACGGGAGAACCAAAAATAAATCCGTCTGCCGTTTGTGCCTTGCTCAAAAATTCATTCACACTGTCGCTGAATACACAACACCCTTTTTCGGCGCAGCTACCGCAGCCAATGCAGCCGGAAATGGGTTGGTTTCCAATCCAGAAAATTTCTGTTTCGATGCCTTCGGCGTGCAGTGTTTCTGCAATTTCATTTAACGCCGTATCAGTACAACCGTGATGATTTGGGCTGCCATTTACCAAAAGAACCTTCATATAGTTATCTCCTTCATAAAGGGGTCGATTACCAGACCCAATAGCGTGTGAACAATATGGAAGCATCTATAACACTGCTCTAGAGTGTCAAGTGCTCCGAATATTCTTATCAGTATTTTAGCATCTAGAGTTAACTCTAAGTCAAGAGCTTATGAAAGAAATTTCTTTTGCGTATGAAAGTAACGAGGACAACAAAACCTATCTGGAATGTATGACCCTCAATCTCGAAAAAATTTATGAGAGCCTTAACGGTTAGCAACTGAAAACCGTTGTTTTCGGTTATCAATGCCAATCATCAGACAAGGATTCGGCAAGTAAAGAGCGGGAGAGTAAAATCGCTCGCTTTTTTATGCAAATGCAGGTATTACAAGTTTGAAGCATTGAACTGTAGAGGACAAGGGATTATGATATGCGAGTAGTGGTTGTGTGGGGAATGACCGCATGGAGCGTCTATCCAGTAGCCACTTGACAGTTCTGCTGTTTCTCGTTAGAATGCAAATGTAGAACAACTTTACTGAATGCAAGGGAGGGGAATATGACATTACAGCAGTTACGATATGTGATTCGAATTGCACAAACGGGTTCCTTTCATATGGCTGCGCAAGCATTGTTTATAACGCAGCCAAGCCTTTCCAAAACAGTGGCTGATTTGGAAAAAGAAATGGGTGTTTTGATATTTTTGCGCAGCAATCGAGGGGTGACATTAACCGAAGAAGGATTGAAATTTTTATCTTATGCACGGCAGGTAGTTGAGCAGGCAGAATTGCTGGAGCAGAACTATAAACATCAGCCGCCAATTCGGAGAGTATTTGCAATTTCAGCACAGCATTATGCCTTTGTAGTCAATGCCTTTGTAACACTGGTTCGTGAATTTGGAGAGTCACAGTATGAGTTTTCCTTGCGTGAATCACGTACGCATGACATCATTGAGGATGTACGGACACGCAGAAGTGAACTGGGTATTTTATATTTGAGTCAATTTAACCAACAGGTTTTGCTGCGTATTTTGCAAGAAAATGCATTGCATTTTGAATCTTTATTCACAGCGATACCCCATGTGTTTGTGAGCAGAAACCATCCTTTGACCGAAAAAAACAAGGTGAAATTACAGGATTTAGAAGATTATCCATGCCTCACCTATGAACAGGGTCTGCATAATTCCTTCTATTTTTCAGAAGAATTGCACAGCGTGGACTACAGCCCCAAAAGCATCATCGTTTCGGACAGAGCAACCTTGTTCAATCTTTTGATTGGATTGGATGGCTATACCATTTCCTCAGGGATTTTAAGCAAAGACTTAAATGGAGAGGAAATTGTATCAATTCCGCTGGAAAGTTCAGAAAAAATGCAAATCGGATATATTTATACAGATAATGCACCGCTTAGCACGATTGGTGAACGGTACATCACTTTACTGAAAGAATATATTTCCGCATTTGCGATAGATTTTAGTTATCACAAAGAATAGAAATCATATATTAACATATAGCGCTGGTTTTACGGTATCATAAGTTCAAAGAAAACAACAAGAGGAGATAGAATTTATGCGTAATTTATATACGATTCGTGAAACAGCACCGTTTCGATATGATATTGTCGGAAGCTTTCTGCGTCCTGAAAAATTGAAGACTGCGAGATTGGGAGTTGAAAACGGCAGCCTTTCCAAAGAACAGCTGACAGCAGTAGAAGACCCGTGGACAAAAATTGTATGGGTGAAAGAAATTGCCCTAGCGGTATGGGGGGAATGATGATGCAAAAAATGGGAACTAAATGCCTCCATGCAGGATGGAATGCAAAAAACGGAGAATCCAGACAATTGCCCATTGTGCAAAGCACAACCTTCAAATATGATACCAGCGATGCGATGGGAAAGTTATTTGATTTGGAGGCGGAAGGGTATTTCTATACAAGACTGCAAAATCCAACAAACGATGCCGTGGCTGCGAAGATTTGTGCGTTGGAAGGCGGGACAGCAGCTATGTTGACATCCTCTGGACAGTCTGCAAACTTTTATGCCATTTTCAATATCTGTGAAGCAGGGGATCATTTCATCGCTTCCTCAGAAATTTATGGAGGTACGTATAATTTATTTGCGGTTACCATGAAAAAGATGGGAGTTGAGTGCACCTTTGTAAATCAGGATTCATCGGAAGAAGAATTGAAAAAGTATTTTAAATCCAATACAAAGGCGGTTTTTGGAGAAACCATTACCAATCCAACGGTATCTGTGTTGGATATTGAAAAATTCGCAAGCGTGGCACATGCACATGGGGTACCGTTGATTGTAGACAATACGTTTGCAACTCCTGTCAACTGCAGACCGTTTGAATGGGGCGCAGATATTGTTACCCATTCTACCACCAAATATATGGATGGACATGCTGTAAGTGTGGGTGGCTGCATTGTAGACAGCGGAAATTTTGATTGGATGCAGCATGCGAATCAGTTCCCAGGACTCACGACACCGGATGCATCCTATCATGGAATCACATATGCCGAAAAGTTTGGAAAAGGTGCTTATATTACAAAAGCAACTGCACAGCTGATGCGTGATTTTGGTTCGATTCAATCCCCGCAGAATGCATTTTACATTCAGTTGGGATTGGAAACACTGCATCTTCGGATGCAACAGCATTGCAAAAATGCACTGGCAGTGGCGCAATTTTTGAAAAAACAGGAGAAGGTTGCATGGGTGCATTATCCTGCATTGGAAAATGACACTTACTATAATTTGGCGAAAAAATATTTACCAAATGGGTCTTGCGGTGTCGTGGCGTTTGGTATCAAAGGCGGAAGAGATATATCCATCAAGTTTATGGATGCGTTGCAATTGGCATCTATTGCGACGCATGTGGCAGATGCAAAAACTTGTTTGCTGCATCCAGCAAGCCATACACATCGTCAACTTTCCAATCAGCAACTGGAGGAGGCAGGTATTGCATCTGATTTAATCCGTTTTTCTGTAGGTTTGGAAAGCATAGAAGATATTATTGCCGATTTAGAGCAGGCACTGCAAATAATATGATTATAAATGATGATATGAGTGCCCTTGTATCATTGCCGAAAGAGGCACTGTCCATCTGTATTTGGAAGGACAGTGCCTCTTTTGGGAGTTTTTAAGAAGAGCGGGTATATATGGGGCGGTTTTTTCAGAATATTGAGCAATTTGCTGCGCCATTGCCCTCATATTGACAACGGAAATGATGGAACTGATGAGTAGCACCAGCAGGATTACCCCAAAACTTAACATCAGCTTGGCATTTAATTTTCCATCTCTATTTTTCTTCCAATACAGCTTGTTTTTGATATTGTAGGTGCGGTAGTATCGCATTCATTGCAACTATTTCAAGGATTTACGCAGGCGCACAAGCGAAAAAGCTACAAATAATAGTAGCGGCGTTTATGAAGAACGCTTTTGCGTGAACGGTAAAATATCCAGCTGTTCTTCCAGATGAGCGGTGGTGATTGCAGTGGAGTAGAAGAAACCCTGTAAAATGTCACATCCTTTTTCTTGTAAAAAGTGCACTTCTTCTTTTGTTTCCACGCCTTCACAGACAACGGTTTTTTGTAGCTGTTTCAGCAGCTGTAGCACTGCCTGCAAAATACATTGCTCGTTTTTACACAAGCCATTTTCCAAAAAGCTTTTATCTATTTTAATTTCATCAAACGGTAAAAGCTTGAGTGCTTTTAGAGAAGAATAGCCAGAGCCAAAGTCATCCATAGCAGTCCGTATGCCAAGCGTTTGTAAGCCGTCAATGAGTTGGGCAACTCTTTCGACATGCTCTATGTATGCGCTCTCTGTCACTTCAAAAACAAGATGTTGGGAAGGGATGGCATATTGCTGCTGCAAGGACTGAATATAGCTGATAAATGTCGGAACGTCGGATAGATGAATCCGCGAAATGTTCATCGAAATGGTAATCAGCGGCTTTCGGCAATCTCTGCGATGCGCTAACCACTCAAAGACCTGGCGATAGATAAAATAATCGAGCAAGACAATATCACCGGAATGCTCCAGAACGGGAATGAATTCATTGGGCAGCCATGCAGTTCCATCGGCGGTAATCCAGCGAGACAGCGCCTCTGCACCATAAATTTGTTCGGTTTTCGCATCCACCTGCGGTTGTAAATAAAGTTTAATTTCATTTTGCTGAATGGCACTGCGAAAGTCACGCAGTATCGCCGCACGCTTTTTTTCTTGGCGATCCATTGCGTCAGAATAAACTTCAATGCTTCCGCCTTGGCTTTTGGAAAGTTTTCTTGCAACATTCGCATGATTTAGAAAATGCTCGGGATTTTCCTGCCAGTTTTCCGCAAAATAGACACCGGTATGGATTTTGAAATTCTGATTACAAAATTGCTGGCGCATTTTTCGTAATATGGCGCGATTGTTTGCCTGTAGCCAGCAAAGGACCGTTGCAATTGATTTTTCCGTTGTCACAATTAAAAAGGCAAACACATCCGAATGAATGCGAGATGCGCATTGTACGAAGGCTTCCTTCTTGAGCGCATCTGCAAGCAGCTGCAAGGCCTGATTTCCGTGCTGATAGCCTAGACTTTCATTAATATCATGAAAGTTAGAAATATCCATACAAATGACAGCAATCACAGCATCAGGTCGTGCGGTGTGCAGGATTTTTTCTGTTTGCGCTAAAAATGTTTCCATTGTCAGCAGTCCCGTCACCGTATCCTTTCGTTCTGTGCGCCCGTGCACGGGATTGACCGGACACAGGCATATATTTTCTGCATCCACAGATTGCGTGCGTGCCTGTAGTTGCCACTGCATGCAGGAATTTTTCTTGGATTCCCTTTTATTTTCATACATTCTTTTATCCGCTTCCTTCAGCAAATCACTGATACCCCAATACTGCTTTCGACTGCTGACAGCAAATCCGCTGGCAAACGCAATCGGGATGGCATGATTCTGGTTGTATGCTTGCGTACTTTGCTGCAGCGCAGAAATCATTTGGTGTATTTGAGCATCAGATGATTTCTCTTGAATCAAGATGAATTCATCGCCCCCAAACCTGGCCAGAAAGCCATGATTCGTCAGAAGAGAGCACAAAAGTTGTGCAAATGCTTCTATGAGGGCATCCCCTTTGTCATGGCCATAATCATCATTGATTTTTTTCAAATCATTCAAATCAAACATCGCAATGCCAATGCCCAGCGTATCATCCTGCTGGTCCAGCTGCTGCAGCTTTTCCATACAAGCGCGCTTGTTATGCACACCCGTTACATCCACATATGCACTTTTTTGCATCTCACCAAAATTTTCTGATTTCACCCATAAAATAGAAACCATAATGGCAGAGCAGATAAGCGATGCTACAAAGCTAAGCGTTAGTTCCGCATGATTTCGGAGCGAAATTTCCTGACGCAATAGCGTAAATCCATAAAGCTGCAGCACGATGAGTAAGAACAGTAGCACCCAAAGCAAGGCCTGCAATAGGGTAGAATATTTTCTGTCGCTCATTTTGACAACTCCTTATCCCTATACAATAATTCTTTTAGCAATGTCTTTCTCTATGGCTATTTTTGCATTTTTTATCAGCACAATGAGGTTTCCAGAAAATTCAGAGATTACCATGACTTGTGCACCGATTATGAAACCCAATCCAGCCAAATAATGCCGTAGTTTCTCGTTACCGCCGACTCGCTGGATGGTATAGATAACCCCTTTATTGGCTAGATGTAATGGCATTTTGCGACTCCTTTTCGTTGATAGAACTATCCGCATCTAAAATTTTATCGTCCCCAAAAGGAACGGTTCCTACAGAATGCTTGTGTGTGTGAAATGCAACCCGCTGCACGGTATATTCTTCCTTAGAAATATTCGCTAAAACCTTTGTAAAGGCAGGTTTCGACTGCATAAAGATGACGATAAGACGATTTGCAATGTCTGCAACCGCTGCAATATCTGCAATAGAGTTGAGTACTCTCATCATAAGCCGCATGCGGCTTAAATCCGTGGTATCCTTGATGGTAAGATATATGAAATACGGGGAAATATGCGGTTTTGGATTTTCCTGCGCACATAAACGAGGGGTTGGATATGCGCGCTGCACTGTTTTTTTACGGGCGGGTTTGAAGCCACCGCTGGCGATTAAAATAACCCTGCACAGTAACGTAGATATTCTCATAATGCATTCTCCTAAAGATAATTTGCAATATATGCAAATATTAGCTATAGCTAACTTACGGACGTAAAAAACAGCTCGCTAACGATGTTTGTTATTAGCAAAAGCTAACAAAAGTGTAGCATACGATTCGAGGGATGTCAATCCTAGATGAATCATTAATTTTCGGCAGTTCCTTGCGACTGTAGTCAGACATGATTAAGCATCCATATAAAGGAATTTGACGCAACCCCAAAAATATCTGAAATGATGTGCTTGACAAAAACGGGATGATTTGATAATATTAGCGAGAGCTAACAAGTTGCCTACGACGAGAGGCAATTTTTTAGAATCAAGAGTTAGCATACGCTAATAATTGTTTATAAAAGGTTAAATAAACATCGGTAAGTTGATTTTGCAGATTGAATAGGTGCGGAATCATAGAAAATTATTTTACAAGTGCGAAAGGACGATGAAAAAATGAGCAAGGTTGCAGTCGTATATTGGAGCGGAACAGGAAACACGGAAGCGATGGCAAATCTAGTGGCGCAGGGCGCTGGTGCTGCAGATATTTTCACATCTGCGGAATTCACAGCGGAAAAGGTGAAAGCGTATGGCGCCATTGCATTTGGGTGCCCATCTATGGGTGCAGAGCAATTAGAGGAAACCGAATTTGAACCAATGTTCCAAGCAGTGAAGCCTGTCTTAACCGGCAAGCGAATTGCATTGTTTGGCTCATACGGCTGGGGAGATGGTGAGTGGATGCGTATTTGGGAACAAGAGTGCATCTCTGCAGGCTGCCAGATGGCAACAGATGCGGTGATTGTATGCGGCGCACCGGATGATGATGCGGCACAAATTTGCAAGGATTTGGGTGCTGTTTTAGCAAAGTAAACATCAAAAAGAGGACGTATAGACGAATACGCCCTCTTTTTTTTGTGGCATAAAAGCAAAGATACATTTCACAAGAACGAATTAGCTATTGACAACTTTGATTAGCAGTGGTAAACTTATATTCGTTGCAGAAAGTTGTCTAAGGATAACATATGCAGCAGAAATGTTTAGAGGGTATACACGAGCATGCGCCAATACAATACAAAAAGGAGGGGATGCGATGATGCCTTTAACAATGGCAAAGACTGGGGAAACTGTCATCATTCAGCGTATTACTGGTAAGGATGAAACAAGGCAGCATTTGGCAGACTTGGGTTTCTCAGTGCATGGTGCGGTTACAGTCATCAGTTGTATGGCTGGAAACCTGATTCTGCAGGTAAAAGACAGTCGCATTGCGCTTGACCAAACAATGGCAAACAGAATTATGATATGACAGGAGCGGAGCAATGAAAACATTGAAAGATGCGAAAATTGGGGAGATTATCACGGTCAAAAAACTACACGGCGCAGGGCCGGTGAAACGGCGTATTATGGACATGGGCATTACCAAAGGAACCGTGTTGCAAGTGCGCAAGGTGGCACCTCTTGGCGATCCGATGGAGCTGAATGTGCGTGGCTATGAATTGAGTGTGCGCAGAGCAGATGCGGAAATCATAGAGGTAGACTAAATATACAGCAAAAAATTTATTTTTTTGCGCATGAGTTAGCTATTGCTAATGTTGAGTGGGAGGAATTGAAATATGCAACTAAAAATTGCACTGGCAGGAAACCCAAACTGCGGTAAAACAACGCTATTTAATGATTTAACTGGGAGCGCACAGTATGTGGGCAACTGGCCGGGCGTAACGGTAGAACGAAAAGAGGGACGACTTCGGGGACATAAAGATGTTGTGATTCAGGATTTACCGGGTGTATATTCGCTGTCACCCTACACTTTAGAGGAAGTGGTTACACGCCAGTATCTGGTGCAGGATAAGCCGGATGCAATTATCAATATTGTAGATGGCACAAATATTGAGCGCAACCTTTATCTGACGACACAGCTGTTGGAACTGGGGATTCCCGTAGTACTTGCTGTAAATATGATGGATTTGGTGCGTAAAAGCGGTGACCAGCTTGATTTGAAAAAGTTATCATCGATGTTGGGCTGCAGCGTTATGGAATTGAGTGCACTCAAGGGCGAGGGCTGCTTAGAAGTTGCTGAGAAGGCAGCTGCGCTTGCACAAGAAAGTCAACTGCGTGAGCTGCCGCATGTGTTTACGGGCAGTGTGGAGCATGCACTTGCACATATAGAGGAATCTATTGAAACACAAGTGGAAGCACGCACGCTGCGTTGGTATGCTATCAAGCTATTTGAGCGAGATGAAAAAATTGCAGAACAGCTGAAATTATCAGATGAACTGACAGCCCATCTGGCAGTGCATATTGCAGATTGCGAAGCGGAAATCGATGATGATGCAGAAAGCATTATTACAAACCAAAGATATACATATATCAGCAAAATTGTCGGTGAGACAGTAAAGAAAAAGAAGGCGCCGCACAGTCTGTCTATATCGGATAAGATAGACCGCATCGTCACAAATCGTGTATTGGCTTTGCCGATTTTTGCTGCAATTATGTTTCTCGTGTATTACATTTCCATCAGTACCATTGGCGGTGTTGTCACAGATTGGACCAATGATACGCTCTTTGGCGATATGATTTGCGGAAATCTACAAAATTGGATGCAGAACATCGGTATGCAGGATTGGTTCACCAGCTTGGTAGTGGATGGTATTGTTGGTGGTGTGGGCGCAGTCATTGGATTTGTCCCACAGATGGTCATCCTGTTTCTGTTGCTTTCGGTACTTGAGGACGTTGGCTATATGGCGCGCGTGGCATTTATCATGGACCGTATCTTTCGCAAAGTTGGATTATCCGGCAAAAGCTTTATTCCGATGCTGGTTGCTTCCGGCTGCGGTGTGCCAGGCATTATGGCAAGTCGCACCATTGAAAATGAACGTGACCGCCGTATGACCATTATGACCACAGGCTTTATTCCCTGCGGTGCGAAAATGCCAATCGTTGCGCTCTTTGCAGGTGCATTGTTTGGTGGCTCTGGTCTGATAGCTACTTCTGCATACTTTGTTGGGGTGGCAGCTGTGATTATTTCCGGCGTTTTGCTCAAGAAAACCAGACTCTTTGCGGGCGAGCCTGCGCCGTTTGTGATGGAGCTACCGCAGTATCATGTGCCGTCCGTCACCAATGTGCTGCGCTCTACTTGGGATCGTGCCCTCGGCTTTGTTCTGCGTGCAGGTACTGTAATTCTGTTATCGGCAATCATCTTGTGGTTTTTACAAAGCTTTGGATGGAATGGTGGACTGTATATGGTCGAGGACAACAACACCAGTCTGCTCGCTGCAATCGGATCGCTGATTGCGCCAATCTTTGCACCGCTAGGTTTTGGAACGTGGAAGGCAACCGTAGCAACGTTTACTGGCTTGATTGCAAAAGAGAACGTTGTGGGTACCTTCGGCGTATTGTACGGATTTGCCGATGTTGGCGATGATGCATCGGTCATCTGGGCGAACTTGTCAGCCGATTTTACACAGTTGACCGCCTACAGTTTTATGCTATTTAACCTACTCTGTGCGCCTTGCTTTGCAGCAATGGGTGCCATCAAGCGTGAAATGAACAGCACGAAATGGACGTGGATTGCGATTGGTTATATGTGCGGTTTTGCATATGTTGCATCGCTGATCGTCAATCAGCTGGGACGCTTGGTGATGGGTGAGAGTTTTGGTGTTGGCACTGCGGTTGCGTTTCTGGTTCTTATCGGCTATGTATATCTATTGCTGCGTAAAAACAAATATGTGGAACGTCAGAACAGCACTGCATCATTGCGTGCGACCAGCCATATATAAGGAGGGAAGCAATGGTGGTATTTCTCATGAGCAATTTGCCAACTATCATTGGAACACTGCTGCTGCTTACGCTTTGCGGATGCATTATATGCAAGCAGATAAAGGCGCATAAGGCAAAGAAAAACGGTTGTGGTTGTGGCTGTGCGGGATGCACAGGGCATTGTAACCACTAAAAAAATCAGCAAGGCGTCGGTAAAGAATATCTACCGACGCTTTTTTCTGAGGAGCGATTTTTATGGAACTTACGAACACACATATTCGGTATATGTTGGAAATTTATAAGCTGGGGCAAGCGGGTGCACAGGTTTCTTCCTCCGATATTGCTAAAAATCTGATGGTACGAAAGGCTTCTGTTTCAAGCATGCTGCTTGTTTTAATAGAAAAGAAGCTTGTTATAAAGCAGTTATATGGAAAAGTAAATCTCACAGAAATAGGGATTTGTGTGGCAAAAGAATACGCCATGCGCATCGAGCAAGTGGAAGAACAGCTCACACGGCTGGATATCGTGCTGACAAAGCAAACGCTGCGTGATGCCTCTTGTGCGCTGGTGCAAGTTCTTCCAGCAGAATGTTTTTTGCCTAGCCAAAATGGAAATAGAAAAGAAATGCTTGAATAAAAGATTTTGCAAAGACAACAGCTGAAGCTATTTATGAATGGGTTGAGCGGAAAATCGAAACGACTTAGCAGGTTCGCTTCTAAAAACAACCCCCTCCCGCATAGGCTATTATGAAACAGCTATGTGTGAGGGGGCGTTTTTGTGAAAGGTCTGCCGGAAGAACGGGCGATTATGCTGGGAAAATATATTGTGGAACATCAAGGCACCGTCAGACAGGCGGCGAAAGAGTTTGGGATATCAAAATCTACGGTACATAAAGACATTACGGAGCGTTTGGTGCATTTGAATCGCATGTTATATCTGCAAGTGCAAATGGTACTGCGTAAAAATAAATGTGAACGGCATATTCGTGGTGGTTTGGCAACAAAGGCTAAATATCAGGAAGTACGTGACCAGCAGAGCCAAAAGCAGGTGACAATGCGATAAAAAACAGGCAAGACGCTTTTAAAAGCGTCTTGCCTTATAACGAAAGTAAAGTATATTGGTACAATGAATTGTGCAAATAGCACGAAATAAGATAATCCATCATGTTAGTCTTTGATTTCTCCAATACAGTTTTTACATACATTCTTACCCTTAAAATGGATAATGTCTTTTGCGCTGCCGCAGAAGATACATGCAGGTTCATACTTTTTGAGAATAATCTGAGAACCGTCTACATAGATTTCCAGAGAATCCTTGACGTTGATGTCCAAAGTTCTGCGAAGCTCAATCGGCAATACGATGCGACCGAGTTCGTCAACCTTTCTTACAATACCTGTAGATTTCATAACAATACTCCTTTTCCGTTATAAAACTTGCTTATATGTTGATCCGATGATTCGGAAAACAACCAAACTAAAAATGGGAGGGGGGCGAACCGTGCTTTCAAAAATATGGATGGCATTTCTGTTGGCGAGCGTATTGTTTGGGACAATCACACATCGCATGGCGGAAGTGACAACCGCTGTCACCACGGGAGCGGAGGAAAGCGTAACACTGCTGCTGCATTTGATTGGTGTCATGAGCCTTTGGTCCGGTATCATGGAATTGGTATCCAAGTCAGGGCTTGCCAATCAAATTGCAAAGCTGCTTCAACCGCTGCTGCGAAAATTATTTCAAGAAGCATCAGCAGACTGTGATGCCATGGAGAAGGTTAGCGCTAATATTACAGCCAATTTATTGGGGTTATCCAATGCGGCAACGCCAATCGGTTTACAGGCTGCAGAACGGCTGCAAAAACGAAGCGGTCAATCAAGTGCGGTCAAAATGCTGATATTGCTGAATACCACTTCCATTCAAATCATACCAACCACGGTAGCGGCGATTCGTGCGGGCTATGGTGCAGCCAATCCATATGACATCATGCCTGCCATTTGGGGTGCATCCTGCGCCTCTGTACTCGGGGTGCTCCTGCTTGCTGTCATCCTGCGCAGATACGAACAGCACCGTGGCACAGGATAAAGGGAGGGAAGTGTGTGCGTGAATATGTTGATACCAGTGGTCATCTGCAGCATCGCAATCTATGCGTGGCTACAGGGTGTGGATGTGTTTTCCACATTCATACAGGGCGTACAAAAAGGGATACACATCACCATCGGACTATTTCCCACGGTATTGGGACTGCTGACAGCCGTTTACATGCTGCGTGCGTCTGGGTGTATTGACATCATCGGGCAACTACTGCAACCGATTTTTGTGAAATTAGGCATTCCACAAGAGTGTGCAGCGTTGGTGCTGTTAAAACCCATCAGCGGCAGCGGAGGGCTGGCATTGGGCAGTGAAATCATCCGCCGTTGTGGCGCAGATAGTTATACAGGACGAGTTGCCGCCGTTATGCTGGGCGCATCTGAAACCAGTTTGTACACGATTGGCATCTATTGCGGTCATATAGGACTGAAAAATGCCAAAAACCTAATTCCGATTGCTCTTGTAGGAGATATAATCGTGTTCGTACTCTCTGCTTTTTTTGTGAGGCACCTCATGATGTAATGTAAATCCAATACTGACTTTTATTATCACACTATTCTGCAAAAAAATCTATATCATTTTGTATATTTTTTATGCAAAACAGAAAGTTTGTATAAAAAGTAAAAAATGTAAGAAAAAAATAGAGGAAAATTGCATTTATTCACAATTTGTCACAAGAAATAATTTCCAAAAAAAAGAAAAAAATAAAGAGTATTCCAAATATGCAAGGGAAAATCATCAATTGAAAGTAATTTATTACAGATTTATAATACAATAACAGTGGAAAAAGTTCTGTGACATTGTCACAAAACTACAGAAAATTTTAGAAGCTATCTGTACTTTTTCGGAAAGCTTGTAAACGGGATAACAGATAATAGTATACTATGCAATCGACAAAAATGCACGCAATTTTTGATTTGCGTGCATAAAAAATTTTCAGCCGATGGGACACATCGTTTCATGATTGGATTGCTGTGGAGAGCACTGTGGCGAAATCGGTTGGGTGTGATGCCATAAAATACGCTGCGCCAGTTGTTCTGCAAGACAGATGCGCTGTGCAGTCTCCTGCGGTGTTTGGACATAAGCGTCATCGTACAGTTCAATCGTATAGGAAATGCCGCTATAACTGCCGTGTATCGTTTTGACAATGGACATATGGGTGTCACCGCCTTTCAAAAAATGATTTATCGCTGCAGCAAAGGGAAGAAAGACAGCTGCGCTGGCATTCGTCTACCGGTTTGCATCGATGCCTGCTATATACTCTATCGCAGTGGAGGTGTTCTTATGCCTACGGGTTCTCAATGAAGCAGGGCAATGCAGAAAGATGTGATAAAAAGCAGGTGTAATTTGTGGCAAATGTCCATTTTTTAAAAGGGCTTTTTTGTGTTATTATGAAATATAAGATATTTTTGGATAGGGAAATTTGGAATGGAGGGAAACCGGTTTATGCAAGGAATCAAGCGAAAAACAATTTTACCGCTCTTTACCATGCTGCTGCTGTTTGTTGTATTTTCGGTGGCGGTTGCCGTGGTTGTAAATTATGATATTGCAGTTGTAAAAGAAATGCAGACACAGTATCTATCTGCGACACAAAAAAGCGATGCATTGAAGTTGGATATTGTGCAGGTGCAGCAGTGGGTGAGTGATATCAGTGCAACCCGTGGGGAAGACGGGCTTAACGATGGCTTAGACCAGGCGGAAGCCTATGCGGAGCAGGCACGGGCATTGATGAAAGAGCTGAAAGCCTTCGATGCACTGCAGTCCAATGCCGCACAATTGGAGCAGCTCGAAACCAATTTTGAAACCTATTATCAAGCGGGTGTGCGCATGGCAAATGCGTATGTGGGGCAGGGCACAACGGCTGGCAATCAATTGATGGCAGATTTTGATGCATCCGCAGAACAAATCAACGCAGATATTGATACATTGGCGAATGATATGAGTGGGCAGCTCAATGCAGAAATCGAAAAAATCTCACGCTCTATTTTTGTGATATTTTTGGTCATTACCGTGTTCTTGCTTTTGGCAGTGCTCACCGTGCTCACGACAAGCCGCCGTGTCAATCGCACCATTGTCAAACCGATTCAAGAGCTGCAGAAGGTGGCTGATGGTTTGGCGAGCGGTCAGCTGCAGCAGCAGATTACCTTCCAATCCAATGATGAATTGGGCATTTTGGCGCAGGATATGCGTGCGCTGTGTGAAATGCTGGGCAGTACAATTGGCGATTTTTCCGCTTGCATGCAGCAGCTGAGCCATGGTGACTTGCGGGTGTCATTGCAGGCATCGTATCAAGGCGATTTTATTGCGATGAAAGAAAACGTAGAGGCGTTTATAGAATCGATTCAAAACGCATTCTATCAAATGCATCAAGCATCATTTGAAGTGAAGCAGGAATCAGAGCAAATGGCAAACAGCTCTATGTCATTGTCGCAGGGTGCGACCAAGCAAGCGGCATCCATACAGGAATTGGCGGCAAATGTAACGCAGATGTCGGAAGAAATTACGCAGAATGCAGCGGAAGCCAGAGCGGTCGGTACGGTATCGCTTTCGAATCGGGAAAGTGTCATGAAAAGTGATGCCTATATGACGAAAATGGTCAAGGCGATGAATGATATTTCCGCAACAACCGAAGAAATTGCAAAAATCATCAAGACCATTGAGGACATCGCATTCCAGACCAACATTTTGGCACTCAATGCAGCGGTGGAAGCGGCTCGTGCAGGAGAATCCGGCAAGGGCTTTGCCGTTGTGGCAGAAGAAGTACGTAATTTGGCGCAGCACTCTGCCGAAGCGGCAAATCAAACCACCCAAATGATTCAAAATGCCATTCAGGCAGTGCAGGGTGGCAGAGGTGTTGTGGATTTGACCGCAGAGCAGCTGCAGGAAATCGTCAAAAATACCGATTCCATGAACGAAAAGGTGCAGGGCATTGTGAATATTTCGGAGCGACAGGCGGATGCGGTGTCGCAGGTCAGCCAAGGCTTGGAGCAGATTGCCTCTGTGGTGCAGAACAATTCCGCAGCGGCAGAGGAAAGTGCGGCATCTTCCGAACAGCTCAGCGGGCAGGCGCAAATCCTACAGCAGTTGGTCAATCAATTTCAGCTGCAATAAACGTTATCATCATGAAACACAAGCCAAAGCGGCTGCAGGGGTGCAGTTGCTTTGGCTTTGCACATGTCGGTGCAGCGCATTTTCTCGGCAGAAAAGGGCAGGAAAAGAAAAAACGAACGTTGCACACAGACTGCTTTTGTGCTAAGATATTTGTTAGGTATTTCTAGGGAATGCAGAAATATGCGTGCAGCATGCTACGGTGAAGTCAGCGCAGCAAGTCACGGCTACTTTGAATAGAATGATAAAGGAAAGGGTTAGAGCAAAGATGCAATATTCTTTTTCAAACCGTATCGCGGCATTGAAACCGTCAGCGATTCGTGAAATATTAAAGGTCACACAAAATCCGGAGGTTATTTCTTTTGCCGCAGGGAATCCATCGCCGGATACGTTTCCTGCCAATGAAATGGCGGAAATTGCACAGCAGTTGTTTCGCACCAATGCTGCCGAGGCGCTGCAATATGGTGTGACAGAAGGCTATGCCCCGCTGCGGGAGCAAACCCAAAAGCGGCTGCGGGAGCAGTATCAAACAGGAACCGATGCCGATGACCTCATCATCACCACGGGCGGACAGCAGGTCATTGAACTGATGGCAAAGGTGTTTTTAAACGAAGACGATGTGGTCATTTGCGAAGACCCCAGCTTCATCGGTGCACTCAATGCGTTTCGCTCATACAATGCTAAATTGGTGGGATGTCCGACAGATGAAAACGGCATGCGCATGGATGCGCTCGAGAAGCTGCTGCAAGAGGTGCCCAACGTCAAGCTGATTTATACCATTCCAACCTTCCAAAATCCAACGGGAAAAACCCTGCCGACAAGCCGCCGCCGTGAAATGCTGCAACTTGCTGAAAAATACAATGTTTTGATTTTGGAAGACAATCCGTATTTTGAACTGCGCTATTCCGGAGAAGCTGTGCCGAGCATCAAGAGCATGGATGCCGATGGTCGTGTGATTTATGCAGGCTCGTACAGCAAGGTCATTGCACCGGGTCTGCGCATGGGATTTGTCTGTGCCAACAAAGAGGTCATCAGTAAATTGGTGGTGGCAAAGCAAACCAGCGATGTACATACCAATTTGTTTTTCCAGATGGTTATTTCGGAATTTTTGCAGAAATATGATTTGGACGCACACATTGCAAACGTTTGCAAGCTATATGTGAAAAAGCGTGATAAGATGCTGCAGGAAATCGAGCGGCATTTTGATGCACGTGTGCAGGTCACTCATCCGGACGGCGGTCTGTTCCTGTGGGTGCAGCTGCCGGAAGGCTGTGACGGCATGGAGTTGTGCCGCAGAATCGGCGCACAAAAAGTGGCGGCAGTGCCGGGCGTGTCTTTTTTGGTGGATGAAACGATGCGCTGTCCGGGGATACGGCTGAATTTTTCCTTGCCAACCGATGAGCAGATGGAAAAAGGCATTGCTGTGATGGGACAGGTTATGGACGAATATATGAAGGAAGTACTGAAATGAGCGAAATAGAACAAAAGCAAACCATTTTCTCGGGTGTACAGCCGAGCGGGAAGCTGACGCTTGGAAATTATTTTGGAGCCATCCGAAATTTCGGTCCTCTGCAAGAGGCATATAACTGCATCTACTGCGTGGTGGACATGCATGCCATTACCGTCAGACAGGAGCCTGCCGTGCTGCGTCGGCAGACATTGGAAGTCTTGGCGCAGTATATCGCCTGCGGCTTAGACCCGGAAAAGAGCACACTGTTTGTGCAAAGCCATGTGCCGGCGCATGCAGAGCTGGCATGGGTGCTCAGCTGCAGCACCATGTTCGGGGAATTATCTCGCATGACCCAGTTTAAGGACAAATCCTCCAAGCATGCGGACAATATCAATGCAGGGCTTTTTACCTATCCTGTGCTGATGGCGGCAGATATTTTGCTGTACCAAACCCATAAAGTGCCGGTGGGAATCGACCAAAAACAGCATGTGGAGCTGGCACGTAATATTGCACAGCGGTTTAACCATATCTATTCGGATACATTTGTCATGCCGGAACCTTATATTCCGCAGGTTGGCGCAAAAATCATGAGCCTGCAGGAGCCAACCCGTAAAATGAGCAAATCAGACGAGAACCAAAACGGCTTCATTTTGCTCATGGATAAGCCGGAAGACATTCTGCGCAAGTTCAAGCGTGCGGTCACCGATTCGGATGCCTGCATTCGCCGTGGAGAAGGCAAGGACGGCATCAATAATTTGATTTCGATTTATGCGTTGGCAACCGGAGAAACACCGGAACAGGTCGAAGAAGCGTTTGCCGGCAAGGGATATGGGGACTTCAAGCAGGCAACCGGCGAAGCCGTGGTTGAGCTGCTGCGCCCGATTCGGGAAACCACCGAAGATTTGCTGAAAAACAAGGATTATTTGGAGCAGGTGTATCAGCAAGGTGCGCAGAAAGCGCAATACATCGCACGCAAAACGATGGATAAAGTCTATCGTAAGGTTGGCTTTGTCAAACGCTAACCGCATTCAGCACACATTTGTGCGATGATTTTAAGAGGGAAATCGTATGTCAGAATATAAAGTGATAGAATTCGTGCTGGCGGCATTTGCAGCAGCGGGCGTGCTTTCTTATCTGATGACACCGTTTGCAAAAAAATTTGCGCATCGGGTCGGCGCAATTGATGTGCCAAAGGATGGACGCCGCATGCACAAAGAGCCGATTCCACGCATGGGCGGACTTGCCATTTTTTTGGCGTTTCTATGCGCCATCTTCATTTTTGCAGAGTTTGATAAGCAGCTGTTCAGCATTTTGCTGGGCGCCACGATTATTGTTGTGTTGGGTATCTTTGATGATATTTTAGCGTTGGGTGCCAAGCTGAAGTTTGTGGTGCAAATTATTTCTGCCGCAATTCCGGTTTGCCTTGGCGAGCTGCAAATCAATATTTTGTCCAATATGAATCCGTTTTCGGATGGTTTATATTTCAATTTGGGCATGCTTTCGATACCGATTACGGTTTTATGGGTGGTTGGCATCACCAATGCCGTCAATCTGATTGACGGGCTAGATGGTCTTGCGGCAGGGGTATCTTCCATTGCGGCAATCACTATGCTTGCGGTGGGACTGCTGGTGGGCGAAGTGCAGATTGCCATCGTTATGGCGGCACTTGCCGGTGCATGCATCGGCTTCATGCCATATAATCTCAATCCCGCAAAGATTTTCATGGGCGACACCGGCTCTACCTTTTTGGGATTTATGCTGGCAACGATGTCCATTCGCGGTATGTTTAAGTTTTATGCCATTATCTCCTTTGCGGTTCCGTTCTTGATTTTGGGATTACCCATTTTCGATACCATGGTTGCCATGATGCGTCGCATCCTGTCGGGGCGCAGTCCCATGAGCCCCGACCGTGGGCATGTGCACCATCGGCTGATGGATATGGGATTCAATCAAAAGCAAACCGTTGCGATTTTATATTCCATTAGCGGAACGCTGGGGCTGGCGGCAGTTGTGTTGACCTCTCGCGGGGAAATTCGTGCGATGGTTTTGGTTGTAGCAGTTATTTTGGCGATTATCATTGGTACAAAGGTTATGCTGAGCATCGATAAGCACACACATGCAGGAGAAGCAGAGCCGTCCGCAGAAGGAAAGGAAACAAAAGCAGATGAAAAAGATTAAGGTCATGACTGTGTTCGGAACACGTCCGGAAGCGATTAAAATGGCGCCGCTGGTTCGTGCATTGGAGCAGAGCGAACATATGGAAAGCATCGTCTGCGTCACCGCACAGCATCGGCAGATGCTGGACCAGGTTTTGGAGATTTTTTCGATTCAACCGGATTATGATTTGGATATTATGCAGCAGCAGCAGACGCTTGCCTCGATTACCGAGCGTTCGCTGCATGGATTAAATGGCGTTTTGGAGCAGGCGAAGCCAGACATTGTTTTGGTGCACGGTGACACCTCCACAACCTTTGCGGGCGCATTGGCGGCATTTTATCATAAGATTCCGGTGGGGCATGTCGAGGCAGGTCTGCGCACCTATGACAACTATTCGCCGTTTCCAGAGGAGATGAACCGCAAGCTGACTGGACAAATTGCGGCGCTGCATTTTGCACCGACCGCACGCAATTGTGCAAATTTACAGCGGGAAAGCATTACAGACGGCGTTTCCGTGGTCGGCAATACGGTTGTGGATGCCATTCAGCTGACGGTGCAAGAGGATTTTGCATTTCGGGATGAAACGCTCAAGGCACTGAATTTTGCAGACAAGCGTGTGATTTTGGTGACGGCACACCGCCGGGAAAACTATGGCGAACCGCTGGAAAATATTTGCCGTGCGATTGCAGAGCTTTCAGAGGCGTATGAAGATGTCCATTTTGTCTATCCGGTGCATTTAAGCCCGTATGTGCGGGAAACCGCAGAAAAATATCTGGGCGGAAATGACCGTGTGCATTTGATTGCACCGCTCATGGTCGATGAAATGCACAACCTTATGGCACGCTGCTATATGATTATGACAGATTCCGGTGGATTGCAGGAAGAAGCGCCCTCCTTGGGAAAACCCGTGCTGGTACTGCGGAGGGAAACCGAGCGTCCAGAAGCGATTGAAGCAGGAACAGTGCAGCTTGCAGGTGTTGCGCAGGCAGAAATCGTGCGGTTGGCACGCAAACTGCTGGATGATGCTGCCGCATATGCCGCCATGGCACATGCCGTCAATCCCTATGGCGATGGCAAAACCTCGCAGCGGATTGTGCAGTTGATTGCGCAGTACTTTGGTTGCTGCATAGATGCACCCGCACCGTTTCAGCCGTAACGGGCAATGTGAAAGGAGGTCAATCGGATGCGACAGAAATTAACGACACCGATGCTGGCCTCCATTGGTGCACTGGGATTGGTCTGCGCCTTGTTTTTGAGCTTTTACCTGTCCACTGGGGCATATCGCTCCGGTGGAACGGGGATTGTTCTGCCATCAGAGGCGCAGGAAAACCTGCTGAGCGATGCGTTGGAAGTTGCACCCAATATCCAGTTGGCAGAGGCGATACAGGTCACGCCAGAGAATGTGCAGCAGATGATTGCAGCCCTGCAGCGTCCGGCGGCATATAGTTATGTGGTGAAAAGCATCGTATATGCCGGTCAGCAGAGCCGCAGCACCGTATATCGGCAATCTGCCAAGCAGAGTGTATGCCGTACAGATGCCTTGAACGCCGCAGGTGGCATAGTCAATACCATTTTACGGAGCAAAGATACCATTTACGCATGGTCAGCAGGAGAAGCCACATACTATACAGGCAAAAGCGGCAATTTTTCTGATGATGATGCGGCAACCTTGCCGACCTATGAAACGGTGCTTGCTGTATCTGCCGAAAATATTGCAGCGGCACAGCTAATCAATGTGCAATATGAGCCTTGCATTCGGGTCACGGTGACGCAAGCGGACTATCGTATGATTTATGACATCTCCACGATTTCGGGGTTGCTCTACCATGCGGCGGTTTATCAGGGTGATGTATTGGCACGCACCTGTCAAATCGAACAAATATCCATACAAGAGCCGGAGGATACGATATTTCAGCTGCTGGACGGCACTTCGCTATTGGGTGCATAGTGTGCGTTTTCACGAATTATAGAAACAAAAAGGAATATTTTAATGAAGAATTATCTGGGAATTTCAGAAGCGGCATATGCGCTCGGCAAGCAGGCTGAGCGCATTGTTGCACCATTTTTCACACGAATTGATGAGATTTGCGACCAGAACACTGAAAAAGTGCTGGCAGCCTTTCATAAAAATCGAGTTTCAGACAATTTGTTTGCAGGCACAACGGGGTATGGCTATGATGACCATGGCAGAGATACCCTAGACCGTATCTATGCTGACATTTTTGAAACAGAAGCAGCATTGGTGCGCATTGGCTTTGTCAATGGCACCCATGCGTTGTCCTGTGCGCTCTTTTCTGCGGTAAAGATGGGCGATATTGTGCTTTCGGTGACAGGTGCACCCTATGATACGCTTCAAAACACCATTACGGGCGATATGTATGGTTCGATGAAGCATTATGGAATTGGGTATCGACAGGTGGATTTGGTCGAGGGCAAACCAAATTTACAAGAAATCGAGCGAGCAGCGGCAGAAAAACAAGTCAAACTGGTGTTTATTCAGCGCAGTCGTGGGTATGCCGTACGAGAAACCCTGTCCTGTGCACAAATTGGAGAGATTTGCGCACGTGTGCGTGCGGTGAATCCGCAAGCTGTCATTTTGGTGGACAACTGCTATGGCGAATTTGTGGAAACCATAGAGCCGACGCAAGTGGGAGCAGATTTGGCGGCAGGGTCGCTGATTAAAAACCCAGGGGGCGGGCTTGCACCGACAGGCGGCTATATTGTCGGTCGAAAAGACTTGGTAGAAAATTCCGCCTATCATTTGACCGCCCCTGGAATCGGCGGAGAATGCGGCTGCACCATGGGTCAGAATCGTTTGCTGTATCAAGGCTTGTTTACGGCACCGCATACTACGGCGCAGGCACTGAAAACGGCAATTTTTTGCGCAAAAGTGATGGAATTGTGCGGATATGAAGTCAGCCCGAAGGCGGAAGAAACCCGATATGACATCATCCAGACCATTGCATTTGGAGAAGCAATGCCGCTGCGGAAGTTTTGTGAAGGCATTCAAGCGGGTGCTCCGGTCGATTCGTTTGTGACACCGGAGCCATGGGACATGCCCGGATATGAGGATCAAGTGATTATGGCGGCAGGTGCGTTCGTGCAGGGCGCATCCATTGAATTGTCAGCGGATGCACCGATGCGTGCGCCATATGTGTGCTATATGCAGGGCGGCTTAACCTATTCATCCGGAAAAGCTGGAATTTTAATGGCAGTGGACCGTATTTTGCAAAGCCGTGCATAAAACAATGCGGTGTTGCCGAAGAAAATAAAGTATCGAATCCGTGCAGCTGCTACTATACAAGCACAGGAAAATATGGTATAATAACGCAACAACAAAATGGGTTTGTTGCTGGGAAACGGGAGCAGGCTTCTTTCGCCGATTGGCAAAAGAGGAGGTGGTAAGTGTGTATTTATTTGGAATTCACGCAATTTATTTCTGGGTGATTGTGCTCGTAGCGACGATTGCGCTGGAGGGATTCACCCTCAATTTAACAGCGATTTGGTTTGCCATTGGCGCACTTTTTGCCTTAATCGCTGCAAGCTTGGGCATCCAGTTGCTGTCGCAGCTCGTGCTTTTTGTCATTGTTTCGGCGATTTTACTCATTTTGGTGCGTCCATTCACCCAAAAGTTCTTGCAAATTAAGGGCGAACGCACCAACGCAGATCGCATTTTAGGGCAGACGGCGGTGGTTGTGGAAACCATCCAAAATCAACAGGCTAAAGGGCAGATACAGCTGCTGGGACAGATTTGGACAGCACGCAGTGCAGACGGAAGCATTCTTCCGGAAGGCACAGAGGTTACGGTTTTATCCATTTCCGGCGTCAAAGCAATTGTGGAGAAAAAGGTATAAGGAGGAGTCAAAATGCCATTTATTCAGCTTGCACTTGCAATTGTTATCATTGCATTTATCGCTTCCAATATTGTTATTGTGCCACAGGCAAAAGCGTATATTGTGGAGCGATTGGGTGCCTATCAGGGCACTTGGGGAACGGGTCTGCACTTTAAGATTCCGTTGTTTGAACGCATTGCGCGCAAAGTCACTATGAAAGAACAGGTGGTTGATTTTCCGCCGCAGCCGGTTATCACCAAGGACAATGTAACGATGCAAATTGATACTGTGGTGTATTTTCAGATTACCGACCCCAAATTGTATGCATACGGCATTGAAAGTCCGATTGCGGCGATTGAAAACTTGACAGCAACCACCTTGCGTAATATCATTGGTGATTTGGAGCTAGACCAAACCCTGACCAGCCGTGACATTATAAACACCAAAATGCGTTCTATTTTGGATGAAGCAACGGATGCATGGGGTATTAAGGTCAATCGTGTCGAACTGAAAAATATCATTCCGCCGACAGCCATTCAGGAATCTATGGAAAAGCAGATGAAGGCAGAGCGTGAACGTCGAGAATCCATTTTGGTTGCTGAAGGCAAAAAACAGTCGGCGATTTTGGTTGCTGAGGGCGAAAAAGAATCAACAATCCTACGTGCAGAAGCAACGCGCATGGCGAAGATTAAAGAAGCCGAGGGCGAGGCAGAGGCTTTGCTTGCAGTACAGAAAGCATTGGCAGATTCCATTCAAATGCTCAATGCAGCGGCACCAACGGAAGGCGTGCTGAAGATTAAGGCATTGGAGGCCTTTGGGCAGGCGGCAGATGGAAAAGCCACCAAAATCATCATTCCCAGTGAAATACAAGGTCTGGCAGGACTGGCCACCTCCATCAAAGAGGTTATGGGCAACCCTGAGCAGTAAATCAATGACAAATATCCCTTGTTTACGGTTGCGTATAAAACACAGCTGCGAACGGGGATATTTGTCATTTTTGGATAAGAAAAACATAGCTTGCTTGTCGCAGAACCGCCAAAGGCGGAACGGCATATGCTGGCATAGGAGGTGTTTTTCTTATGAACATAACGCAGTTTGTTGTCATGCTCTCTCTGGTTGCGGCATCATTGGCAGAAGGCAAGACGACAGAAGAACTGGGGATACTTTCCGTCATATTGGTACAACTGGGGGATACATTAGCGACCATTGCAGCGGCACAGGTGTTGGAGCAGAAGTAGCAGCGTGCGACCAGTTCAGAGGGAAAATCGGAGATATAGCCGAGAAGATGACATGCCGTTCGGCGGGACATATCATGTTCACAGAAACTGCACACAATGCCAATCATATCTCCGCATAGGGCAGTTATAATGGATAGCATAAAGGTATGTATTAGCGCATATCTGTGGAACATATAAGATAGTAGAGAAGGGTATTGATGGTGAATTTGATGCAAAATCAATCTGAAAAGAAAAAAGAAATTCATAAAAGGCCTGCGCCAATTCAAATTTTTAGGCGCATCGTGCAGATAGCGGCATTTTTGTTGTTTCCAGGGCTGTTTATTTCCACCTTTGCGGCGGTTAAAGATGTTTACATTGCGCTGATTGGCGGTACATTTCATGCGGCAGAACTTTCGCAGCAGCTGTGGCTGTTGCTTGCGGTGATGCCTGTCACCATGCTTATGGGGCGGTTTTTCTGCGGTTTTTTATGCGCATTTGGTTCAATGGGTGATTTGTTTTGGTTTTTGGCACGAAAAATCACGCCGAAATCCTTGCAGGTGAGCGAAACGGCTGACCGATTTTTAAAACTTATGAAATATGCGGTGCTGCTGTTTAGTGTAGTCGTGCTGTGGACACTCGGCGTTTCGCTGGACAGCACAATGGACCCATGGACAATTTTTGGAATGTATGCATCCGTGACAGGATGGCCGTCGGCAAGCTATTTGCTTTCCATTGGTGCGGCTCTGCTGCTGCTTATTGTCATCGGTTCGATGCTTGTAGAACGCTTTTTTTGTCGATATTTATGTCCATTGGGTGCGATTTTTGCACTGCTTTCGCATGTTCGACTCTTCCGTTTGCACAAACCGAAGCAAAATTGCGGTGCCTGCACGCTGTGCACCCAAAAATGTACGATGGGGATTGCGCTGTATCATGATGATGTGGTGAAATCATCGGAATGTATCGATTGTTTTGCGTGCCAGACCGTTTGCCCCAAAAAGAACGTAACCATGAAACCCAAGCCGATGTTGGCGGCGGTGCTTGCAGTTGCAGTAATCACGGGGCTATACTACATAGGCACGGCACAGAGTGCACAGTCCTCTGATGTACCCATGCAGACGGATGTGGTGGTATCTGATGCCGTGACAGCAGGACAATATCAGGATGGGGTTTATGCCGGCAGTGCAGAAGGATATAAAGGCACCACAACGGTGCAGGTGACGGTTGAAAATGGGGCGATTAGCGAGATTCAAGTGCTGTCCACCGATGATGACGCTGCTTTTTTCAACAAAGCAAACAGCTCGATTACAAACCAAATTCTTACACAGCAATCCGCACAGGTGGATACAGTATCCGGCGCAACATATAGCAGCAATGCTATCATCAATGCAGTGAAAAATGCGTTGGCATCGGCGGGAGATACTGCGGCAGTGCAGGACACAACAGCTGCTGCTGATGCGACCACAGACAGCGCAGCGCCAACCACTACGCAGATGCCTTCGAAAGCCTCCACTGCACCTGCACAAGATACCGCACAATCGGACAATGCGGTTACGCAAGACACCGCAGATGATACCGCTACATCAACAGACGATACAGCCGCCGTGACAGACGATACAGCGAGCCAACCGACCGCCGACACGGCATCTGCTGCGGGCAGCTTCACCGATGGAACCTATACAGGCACAGGAACGGGATTCCGAGGAGATACCGCAGTCACTGTGACGGTAAGTGGCGGCAACATCACGGATGTGACCGTGGATTCCTATGAGGATGACAAGCCGTATTTTGAGCGGGCAGAGGGAACGGTCATTTCCAGCATCCTTTCCCAGCAAACGGTGCAGGTGGACGCCGTATCGGGTGCAACCTTCAGCAGCAATGGCATCATGGAAGCGGTTGCAAATGCGCTGAATGTTTCATTTGACAATCCGAATAGTGCGAATGCAGCAGCACATGGAAAACATGGCGCACACTAAACGATGATACAGCGAAAAGCCTTATGCGAGCATACGTATGGGGCTTTTCGCATGCTCAAGAATCATGCGTGTCTGCCGAAGTATCGGTGAGTTCTTCGGCAGCCTCCATCTGCATGCGGCTGTTTTGATACATCTTATAGGAAATTTTGGATGTGCGACGTTGGAGAACACGTAATATTTGATAACATATGGTATAAAATAACGCAATGACAACACCTGCAATCAATCCAAACCCTTGTCCAGATACAAACGGCATGCTTAAAATCGTTCCCACCAAAGCGAACAGCACCAGCCAAGAGCTGTACGGGAATCCGTGCAGCTGACAGCCGCCTTCGGGGCATCCGTTTTTTCGCCGAAAGCGGATATGAGTTGCCATAATCACAGCATAAGAGAACAAGATGGCAAAGCCGCCGGAGCTGATGAGAAACAAATACACACGGGGAAACCGCATGCCAAACCAGAGCGCAAGCAGCATGGCACAGCCAGAAGCCAGGATGCCGCGGCGTGGCACAGCATGCGTGTCTTGCAGCCAGCTTGGCGCAAGCTTTTCATCCGCAAGTGAGCGCATCATGCGCCCAATGCCGAACATGGCGGCAAGCATGGTGGAAAGAATTGCCGTGACTAGCACAATATTCATGGTAGTGCCCGCCCATAAGATGCCTTGTTGGTTCAGCGCAGCGACGATGGGACTGGTTTTTTCATTCAGCTTTGCCGTGGGAATTAACGGAAGCAAGGTGGATATGGACAGCAAATACAAGCCAACAAGGCTGATAACTGTATAACGGATGGCTTTTGGAATGGTTTTTTGCGGATGGTAGGCATCGGAAGCAGCAAGACCGATGATTTCAAAGCCTGCATACGTAAACATGACAATCAGCATGCTGCCAGCAAGACTTTTCCAGCCGCCGCGCAGGAATGCTTCATGTCGGATGGCACCCAGACCGATGGCAGGGGTATGCGGCAGCCAGCCGAAAATCAAGCAAAGAGCCAAACCGATGAAGGAAATGACCGCCAACAGCTTGATGGCGGCAAGTCCGCTTTCCAGCTTGCTCAGACTGCTGGCACCCAGAAGATTGACACAGGTGATGCCCAGGATGATAACGCTTCCCACAAGCGGAATGGAAACGTGCGGAAACCAAGTGCGTGTGAAAATGGCAACGGCGGTGGCTTCGCTGGACATTGCCAGCACCATGCCTGTCCAGTAGACCCATCCAACCACAAACCCCATGCCTTTGCCGAAGGCTTGTGCGGCAAAGGTGCGGAAGGAACCGGCATCCGGCTGCGCAACCGTCATTTCTGACAGTGCCAGCAGGATAAAATAGACCAATGCACCGCCAATGGCAAACGCAACTACAATCGATGGTCCGGTGGCTTGCATGGCAACAGCCGAGCCGAGAAAAAATGAACCGCCGATGACGGTACCCAATGCCATCATGGTCAATTGCCATGCGTGCAATCCTTTTTCATTTGTTTTCATATGAGCACTCCCAGCATTTTTTTCTTAGTATGCGAAAAAAGTCGGCTTTCATGCATAGAAACGCTTTTGAAAGCATGTAGCAAACGCTGCAAAAGGGTTCTAATGCACACAGTCTGCGCATAAGAAGATACAGTTGGAACATCGCAGTGGAAGAAACGGGGGGCAGGTTTATGCAATGGATACCGCAGGGATATACAAATTTTTCCGATAAAAACCGCCCGCAGGCAGAGAGCCATCTTACACAGACAGACCCAATGGACACGGAAAAAGACATCACCCTTCTCTTGGCATGGCGGGATGAATTTTTAATCACGCTGGAAACCGCCGTGCGGGAAGCGGCGGAGGAAATGGGATATACCTTTCATTCCATCAGTGCCATGCAGGATGCCAAGCGGGAATTGCAGAATATTCAGATGGTACGTGAGAGCGGAGAAAAAGTGGTGATTATCAATTTGGTGAATCTGGAGCATGTCGAGGAGGTTATACAAGCGGCGGGGGATATGAAAATGGTGTTTATCAATCGTTTGCCGTTCAATCGCAGCATCTTCAATCAAGATGCCGTTTATGTGGGGTCCGATGACAAAGTGGCGGGAAGCATGCAAGGGGATTGGCTGGCAAATTATTTCAAGCGCATTGGCAAAACAGACATCAAATATATCCTGCTAGAGGGGATTCCGGGGCAGACCACCACGGTGGAGCGCACCAATGCCGTACTGCAAACGCTGCAGGAGCAGGGGATTTCTGCCACCGAGGCAACGCCGCCCATCGTGGCAAATTATAATCGCATCGAAGCGATGATTAAAATTTTGCCCGTCCTGCGCGCTAATATTCCCTTTGATGCGATTATTGCTAACAATGATGCAATGGCGTTGGGGGCGATTGAGGCACTGGAGCAGTTGGGGATGGACCCTTCGAGCATTCCGATTGTTGGAATTGATGCAACTGCGGCGGGGCTGCAGGCGGTGGAAGAGGGAAAGCTGGCAATGACGGTGTTTCAAAATGCGGAGGCGATGGGAAATACCGCTGTGCTGGCAGCCATCAATTTAGAAAACGATAAGCCCATCAACCAAAGCACAGGGTATCCGATTTCTGCGGAAGACCCCTATATCATTTGGATTCCCTACGAATTGGTCACCCGAGAGAATGTTTCCGATTATTATTGAGAGCGAGCAGAAAAAGTCGTACTTTTAGAAAACAAAAGACATCGTTTTGCCACACCTTCCGTGCATACTCAAAGCATAGAAAACAAACACCCGTTTTGACAGGAAGGTGAGTTTCATGAAACGAAATCAAAAAATCTTGGCAATGGTCATGACGGTGCTGCTGGTTGGCGGCATCTTTGGCACAGCACTTGCGGCAGATGCGGATTTTGGCTCTGCCGGCGTTGTAGACAATCAAACCTACACGCTTTCGGAAATGTTGACCTATGCAATACAGGATGAATATTTGGCACAGGCAGAATATGCGGCCATTATGGATGCATTCGGAGAGCAAAGACCATTTAGCAACATCATAAAGGCAGAAGGAACCCATATTGCCGAGCTGACACCCTTGTTCACGGCATATGGCGTGACGTTGCCGGAGAATACAGCGCAGGAATATGTTGCAGTCCCTGCATCGTTGCTCGAAGCATATCAGGCAGGGGTAACAGCGGAAATCAAAAATATTGCAATGTATGATACATTTTTGGCGCAGGATTTGCCAGATGATGTCAGAGCGGTATTTTTAGCACTGCGAAATGCGTCTGAAAATCATTTGACCGCATTTCAGCGAGGTGCTGCACGGTCGGACGGCACTTCCGGCGGAAGCGCAGGCGGTCGTGGCAAGCAGACAAATGGGAAAAATCGATAAACAATGCACACATACCGTCGGGCGTTTGACAGGCTCGGCGGTATTTTCTGTTGTAGGGTGGATGGGGAGAGGCGTACTGCTATGCGATTTTTTGGATTATTCTGCTGAATTTTATAGAATTGCTTTACAAGCAGCGTACATTTGTATTATGATAAATAAAATCAGTTGATTCGGAATGCTTTTGTTTGAACAAAAGAGGAAGTCGGGTGAGAATCCCGCGCAGTCCCGCTGCCGTATAAGAGGAGTCACGCACAACAATAGCCACTGGAGCATTTACTCTGGGAAGGCGTGCGTTCGATGAGGATACTTGAGCCGGAATACAGCCCAATCAGCCATGGATTCACACCCTGCGAAGGATAGGGCGGTGTTCTTTTTTATGCTCATTTTTCAGCGCATACGCACCATGGTATCGCAGATGAAACAGCATTTGCGAGGTGATATTTGTTCCAAATCATCGCAGCGCACACAAATAGGGAGGAACGGCACATGGAACAATTTGTGGTGAAAGGACAAAAAACACTGCGCTGCGGCTACACAACGGGCAGCTGTGCAGCGGGTGCGGCGGCTGCGGCAACCCAACTGCTGCTGACAGGAAAAGCACCCTTACAAGTACACCTGCCAACGCCCAAAGGGATTACGCTGACGCTGGAGATAGAGGACGCACATCGGGTGGGTGACACCGCCTGCTGTGCCGTTCGCAAGGACAGCGGAGATGACCCCGATGTGACCCATGGCATGCGCATCTATGCGGCAGTTTCCCGCACGCCGACAGCGGGCATCCATATCGATGGCGGCGCAGGGGTCGGACGTGTGACCCGTGTGGGGCTGTCGTGCCCCGTTGGCACGGCGGCAATCAATCTCGGGCCAAGGGCGCAGATTACGCAAGCGGTGCAGCGTATGGCGTTGCGCCAAGGCAGTGAAAGCGGATTTTCCGTGGTGATTTCGGCGGAAGGCGGCGAGGAGATTGCAAAGAACACCTTTAACCCACGGCTTGGCATCGTTGGCGGCATTTCCATCCTTGGCACGAGCGGGATTGTGGAGCCGATGAGCGAGCAGGCGCTGGTGGATACCATTCGTGTGGAGATGGACAGCCACTTTGCTGCAGGCGAACGGTATTTGCTTGCCTGTCCTGGAAATTATGGACAGGATTTTGCGCAGAACACCTTTGGAATTGACTTGACAAAAGCTGTCACCGTGTCTAATTTTATCGGGGAAACGCTCGATTATGCAGTGCACAAGGGCTTTCGTAGTGTTTTACTCATCGGACATGCCGGCAAGCTGTGCAAGCTTGCGGCGGGCATCATGCAGACCCATTCGTCTTATGCAGATGGCAGGCAGGAGATTTTTGCGGCGCATGCAGCGCTGTGCGGTGCGGCGCAGGACACTGTGCGGCAGCTCATGGACAGCGTCACCGTAGATGCTTGCATCGCAATATTGGAAGCGGCAAATATTGCTGCACCCGTGCTCGCAAGCATTGGAACGCAAGCCGAAAAGCGGCTGTCCATGCGTACACATGGTGCACTGCAAAGCGAATGTATCTTATTTACAAATGCACATGGCGAGCTGTTTCGCTCCACAGGAGCAACAGATTTGCTGCGGAGATTTCAGGAGAAATGACCATGAAAAACGGAATTTTATATGGCGTTGGCGTCGGTCCCGGCAATCCGGAGCTGTTGACGCTGCAGGCGGTGCGTATTTTGCAGGAAGCCGACATCATTGCCGTGCCGGAAAGCGGTGACGGCAAGCAGACCGCCCTTGCCATTGCGGCAGACTATATCGTGGGCAAGCCGATTTTGGACTGCCCCACCCCCATGTTGCGAGACAAGGCAAAGCTTGCAGAAAATTACGATGCCGTTGCAGCGAAATTGATTGCGCAGCTGCAAGCAGGAAAAACCGTCGCCTTTTTAACGTTGGGTGACGCCACCATTTATTCGACCTACACCTATATTCACAAGCGTGTACGGGCGCAGGGATATGATGCACGGTTCATCTCGGGCATCCCCTCCTTCTGCGCAGTGGCGGCAGCGCTCAATTTGCCGTTGTGCGAGGGCAGTGAACTGTTGCACATCGTTCCCGCTTCGCATGCACGCACCGAGGAAGGGCTATCCTTGCCCGGCAACAAAGTATTGATGAAAGCAGGGCGTGCGGTGATGCAGGTGCGGGACAAGCTGGCAGAGCGGGGCGCATTGGAACGTGCCGCAATGGTGGAACGTTGTGGCATGCAGGGCGAAAAAATCTATCGCACACTCACAGCGTTAGAGGGCGAGACGAGTTATTTCTCGGTGATTGTCGTCAAGGAGGAACAGGTATGATTGAATTTGTAGGCGCAGGGTCAGGCGCACCTGACCTCATCACGGTGCGTGGTGCACGGCTCATTCGAGAAGCGGATGTCATTGTGTATGCAGGGTCGCTGGTCAACAAAGCCTTGCTGGACGAGGCGAAAGCGGACTGTGCCATTTATAACAGCGCAGAAATGACCTTGGAGCAGGTGCTGGAGGTGATGATTGCCGCGGAGCATGCGGGCAAACGTGTGGTGCGCCTACATACGGGTGACCCCAGCATTTACGGTGCCCATCGGGAACAAATGGATGCCTTGGATAAAGAAGGCATCGCCTATCGCATTTGCCCGGGGGTATCCTCCTTCTGTGGGGCAGCGGCGGCACTGAAAGCGGAATATACCCTACCAGATGTCAGCCAGACCGTTATCCTAACACGCATGGAGGGTCGCACCCCTGTACCCGAAAAGGAGCGCATTGCATCGCTGGCGGCACATGGTGCAACCATGGTCATTTTCCTGTCCACGGGTATGCTGGAAACGCTTTCGGCACGTCTGATTGAGGGTGGATATGCACCGGAAACCCCTGCGGCAATCGTTTACAAAGCAACGTGGGACGATGAAAAAGTGGTGCGCACAACGGTGGCAGCGTTGGCAGAAGCGGCAAAGGCACATCACATCACAAAGACCGCGCTGATTACGGTCGGCGGTTTTCTGGGCAATCAATATGAACGCTCCAAGCTGTATGACCCAACCTTCACCACGGAATTTCGTGAGGCAAGCCGATAATGCGGGTACGGATGTTCTCCTTCACCCAAGGCGGTCAAGCCTTGGCAAACCGCATCTTGCCGCATTTGGCGGATTGCCAAACGGAGCATATCATGCGTGGTGGCGGGCAGGAAACAAACCGTCTGCAGGATTGCGTGGGACAGGCATTTTCAGAAAATCTTGATGCACTGCTTTTCATCGGTGCGGCAGGCATCGCCGTGCGTGCCATTGCGCCCCATCTGCAAAGCAAAGCCACCGACCCCGCAGTGCTCGTGTTGGATGAGACAGGGCAGTTTGTCATTCCCCTGCTCTCGGGTCATTTGGGCGGTGCCAATGCGTTGGCGGTACGGCTGTCCAATGCACTGGGTGCGGCGGCAGTTATCACCACGGCAACCGATGTGCGAGGGGTATTCGCAGTGGATACTTGGGCAAAAGCGCAGGGATATGCCGTAATCGAGGTGGAGAACATCCGATATATTTCTGCCGCCCTGCTGCGTGGAGAAACCGTTGGACTGCAAAGCGATTTTCCGGTGCGTGGAGTATTGCCGCAGGGTATTTCCACGGAAATAGCGGCAGACAGTGGATTTGTGGTATCGTATGACCGCACACAAACCCCCTTTTTGCACACCCTGCATCTGGTGCCGTGCACGGTGACGGTCGGCATCGGTTGCCGCCGTGGAAAAAGCGAAGCGGAGCTTATGACGGTCATGCAGGAGGTGCTTGATTTGGCGGGCATCCATCCGCAGGCGGTCTGTGCGCTGGCAAGCATCGACCTGAAGCGGGATGAAGCAGGTCTGTGCGCACTGGCGGACACCTTCGGCGTGCCGTTTGTGACGTTTTCAGCAGAAAGTCTGCAAGAAGCAGCAGGGGATTTCACACCCTCCGCATTTGTGCAAAAAACCGTACAGGTAGACAATGTGTGTGAACGGGCGGCGGTTTGTGCGTCTGGCGGCAGTTTGCTACGGCGAAAATATGCGAAAAATGGGGTAACGGTTGCCCTTGCGGCAGCCAAACAGGAGGTGGTATTTTGAACATTTGCATGAGCGGTCTGGACCATGAGCATGCAGACATTGCGTTGCGGGAACAGCTGAGCTTTGTCCCGGGGCAGGTCAGTCAGCTGCTGCAAACGCTGCAAAATCACCCCGCTGTTTTGGGCTGTGTCCTCCTGTCCACCTGCAACCGTACCGAGGTGTATTGCAGTGTCAAAGCGGATGCTTGCATACACCCTGCGCAGCTGCTGTGTACAGCGGCAGGCGTAGCGTATGCGCCGTTTCGTGATGTGTTCGTGTCCTGTGCGGGGCAGGATGCGGTGCGGCATTTGACCGAGGTTGCGTGTGGTCTGCGCTCGCAGATTTTGGGGGAAGACCAGATTGTATCACAGGTGCGGCAGGCGATTCGGTTGGCACGGGAAGCGCACACCGCCGATGCAGTGCTCGAAACGTTGTTTCGCTGCGCCGTGACGGCAGGAAAAGCGGTCAAAACCCAGACGCGATTGACGGCAGTGCCGCGTTCTGCAGCAGAACAGGGCATTTTACTTGCCGAACAAAAATTGGGCAGCTTGCATGGAAAACGTGCCGTGGTCATCGGCAATGGCGAAATGGGACGGCTCACCTGCGACCTGCTGGTGGCACACGGCGCAGAGGTAACGGTCACGTTGCGCACCTATCGCCATGGAGAAACCATCGTGCCAAGGGGCTGCAAAACGCAAGCATATGAACAGCGCATGGAGGCAATCGAAGGCTGCGATTTGGTGGTCAGTGCCACAACCAGCCCGCATTATACCATCATGGCGGAGCAGATTGCGCAGCTGCAAAAAAAGCCAAAGCTGCTTGTGGATTTGGCGTTGCCTCGTGACATTGACCCTGCGGTGGCATCGTTGGCAGAGGTCTATAATATGGATCATCTGGGAGCGTTGGCATCGGAAAATGCGGTTGATTGCGCACGTGCACAGACCCTTGTTGAAGAGCAAATGGCACGGTTTTATGAGTGGGCATCGTATCGGGCGGCACTGCCGCTGATGGAACAGCTCAAGCAAGCGGCATTTGACCGTGTGTTTACAGGCGAAACGGATGAGGACGCAGTGCGCACAGCGGTGGAGAAAACGGTCGATTTGCTGCTAGGCGGCATGAAAGAGGTTGTTTCCCCTGCGTTGATGCAAAAAGCACTGGATAAAATGCAAAAAACGGCTGAAAAAGCGGTGGATTTGAGGAACAGTATATGAAAATCTTTTGTGTTGGACTGGGGCCCGGCGGTGAGGAACAGATGACCGCACGTGCCGTGCAGGCAATTCGGCAGTGCGACTGCGTGGCAGGCTATCCGCTGTATTTGGAACTGATAGCGCATTTGATTGGCGAAAAAGAGCGGATTGCAACGCCAATGAAGCGTGAAGTAGAACGCTGTGTTGCGGCACGGGATGCGGCTTTGGCAGGCAAGACCGTGGCAATGGTATCCAGCGGGGATGCAGGTGTTTATGGCATGGCGGGCGTACTGCACGAGGTTTGCGCAGACTATCCGGAACTCGAAATCGAGGTCATTCCAGGGGTAACGGCGGCGTGTGCAGGTGCGGCAGTGTTGGGTGCACCGCTGATTCATGACTTTGCAGTGATTTCCCTCAGTGATTTGCTGACGCCGTGGAAAAAAATTGAAAAGCGTCTGCGTGCGGCGGCAGAAGCCGATTTTGTCATCTGCCTGTACAACCCTTCGAGCACGAAACGTGCGGACTATTTGCAGCGTGCGTGTGATTTTGTACTTGAAGCACGTGCAGGGGACACCCCTTGCGGCACAGTGCGCAACATTGGGCGTGCGGGCGAAACGGGCGAACTATATACATTGGCGCAGCTGCGGGATACGAAGGTGGACATGTTCACCACGGTTATCATTGGCAACAGCCAGACAAAAATCATCGGTGGCAAGCTGGTCACCCCGAGAGGATATAAGCAGGTATGAGCATTTTGGTCTTTGCAGGCACAAGCGAGGGGCGTGCAGTGGCAGAATTTTTGTCCGAAAACGCATTGGACGCAGTGGTCTGTGTCGCAACCGAATATGGCGAAATGGTTCTCCCCAATCTGCCGCATATCACGGTGCAGCAAGGACGGCTGACCGAGGCGCAGATGTGTGCACGTATGACGGCAGACACTTTGGTTCTGGATGCTACCCACCCCTATGCGGATGCTGTCACAGCGAATATCCGTGCGGCATGTGACACGGTGGGTGCGGAATATCTCCGCATCCTGCGTCCCCGCATCGAAACCCAGCAGTCGGTCATCACCGTGCCTGACACAGCGGCGGCGGCGGCATATTTGAACCAAGTGACGGGAAGTGCCTTGCTGACAACCGGCAGTAAGGAGCTTGCTGCATTCACGGCAGTGCATCACTTTGCGCAGCGGCTGTGGGTGCGTGTGCTGCCGACGGCATCTGTGCTTGCAAAGTGTACAGAGCTTGGGTTTCCGGGGGCACGCATCCTTGCCATGCAGGGACCGTTTTCAGCGGCATTTAATATCGCACTGCTGCGGCAGACACAGGCGAAATACCTTGTGACCAAGGATACCGGTGCGGCAGGCGGCTTTGCAGAAAAGCTGCAGGCGGTACGAGAAACCGGTGTCACCGTGATTTTGATTGCACGTCCCACGGAAGAAACCGGCTA
The DNA here is from genome assembly GCA_963663775.1 of Intestinibacillus sp. Lineage (GTDB taxonomy): Bacteria > Bacillota > Clostridia > Oscillospirales > Butyricicoccaceae. Next base: position 2,156,766 of record OY760624.1, read on the forward strand.
TACCGTAGCGCAGGTGAAGACGCATTTCGTAGAGCGGTTTCACCTGCAACGTGCAGAACAAATGGCACGGTTTCCGCTCTTTGTGTCCCTGCAAGGGAAAAAATGCGTGGTCATTGGGGCGGGGCGCATCGCCGCCAGACGGGTGGAAATCTTGCAGCGTTTTGGTGCGCAGGTCACCGTGGTTGCACCGCAAGCACGGGCGGCATTGGAGATACACCATCTGCGTGGCTATGAAAAAAGCGACCTCTCGGGGGCTTTTTTGGTGGTCACGGCAACGGATGATCGTGCGGTCAATCGCACGGTTGCGGCAGATTGCGCACAGCAAAACATCTTGTGCAGTGTGGCAGATTGTGCGCAGGAAAGCACCTTTTTCTTTCCAGCGGTGTGCACGGGCGGAAAGCTGACCGCAGGCGTGGTGTCGGATGGCACGGCGCATGCTGCAACGGCACGTGCGGCGGCACGGATTCGGACGATTTTAAACGAGGAAGGCGGCGAAATCACGTGAATATCATCAAAATCGGCAGTCGGGACAGTAAGCTTGCGGTGATACAGGCAGACAGTGTCATGCGTACCCTGCATTTGTCGGGGCAGGAAACACAGCTTGTCACGATGAAAACCACAGGGGATAAAATTTTAGACCGCACCCTCGATAAAATCGGCGGCAAGGGATTGTTTGTGAAGGAATTGGATGCCGCTTTGCGAGAAGGCCGTGCAGATTTCACCGTGCACAGCCTCAAGGATATGCCCATGGAAACCCCGGAAGATTTGCCGCTGGTCGCCGTTTCTGCACGAGAAGACGCACGGGATGTGCTGGTGCTTCCAGAAGGGGTGCTGGAAATCGATTTCACAAAGCCCATTGGCTGCTCCAGTGCCAGACGGCGGATTCAGCTGCAAGCATTGTTTCCGCAGGCACGCATCGAGCCGATACGAGGCAATGTGCAGACACGTCTGCGCAAGCTGGATGAGGGGCAGTTTGGTGCACTGGTGCTTGCCGCCGCAGGGCTGCATCGTCTGGGGCTGTCCGCAAGAATCAGCCGCTATTTTACGACAGCAGAAATTTTACCCGCCGCAGGGCAGGCGATTATTGCCGTGCAGGCACGAAAAGATACAGATTGTTCCTGCCTTGCCGCATATCATGACCCAATTGCATGGGACTGCATGCTGGCAGAGCGTGCCTTTGTGCGCACGCTGGACGGCGGCTGTTCGTCACCGGTTGCGGCATATGCCGAGCGGCAAGACAACACCCTGCATCTGCAGGGAATGTATGTCAATGCGGAGGAGACCATCGTCCGATTTGGTGCAGCAAGCGGGGCGGCAGAGGATGCGGAAGCGATTGGGCGGACGCTGGCAGAGCAGCTGCGGAAAGGAGCAGACACATGAGCGGAATGGTGATTCTGGTCGGTGCAGGACCGGGCGACAAAGGTCTGTTGACGCTGCGTGGTGCGGCGGCATTGCAGACAGCGGAAGTCGTGGTATATGACCGCTTGGTCAGCGCAGAGATTCTTGCGATGATGCCGGAAGCGGCAGAACAGATTGACGTCGGCAAAAAAAGCAATGACCACCCTGTGCCGCAGGAGCGCATCAATGCAATCCTCGTGGAAAAGGCGCAGCAAGGCAAACGTGTCGTGCGTCTGAAGGGCGGGGACTGCTATCTGTTCGGGCGTGGCGGCGAAGAGGTGGAAGACCTTGTGCAGGCAGGTATTCCATTTGAGGTTGTGCCTGGGATTACCTCGGCGTTGTCTGTGCCAGCCTATGCAGGCATTCCCGTAACGCATCGTGATTTTTGTTCCTCGGTACACATTGTCACGGCGCACGCCAAGCGTGGCGCACCCCTTTGCATCGACTTTGCAAGTTTGCTGAAGCTGGATGGCACCATCGTGTTTTTGATGGGCGTTAGCGCATTGGGGTTTTTGATGCAGGGATTGCTGGAGGCGGGCGCATCGCCCCAGCTGCCTGCTGCCGTCATTGAGAACGGCACACGCTACAATCAGCGCAAGCTGGTGGCAACTGTGGCAACGCTTGAAAGTCGTGCAGCAGAATTAGGCGTACAAAGTCCTGCGATTATTCTGGTGGGCAAGGTTTGTACATTGGCAAACGAACTGGATTGGTTCAGTGCACTGCCTCTGCACGGCAAGCATATCGTGGTCACACGCCCCAAGGAACGAGCAGGGGTGCTGTCCGACCGTTTGCGTGCATTGGGTGCAGGCGTGACCGAATATCCCTGCATTGAAACGGTCGAAACGTCAACGGAAGCCTTGCCAGAACATCTTGCGCAGTATGCGTGGGTTGTGCTGACAAGTCCGGCGGGCGTGCACGCCATGGTGCAGGCACTGGCGGCACAGGGCAAAGACATGCGTGCGCTTTATGGCTGCAAATTTGCGGTGATTGGCAGCGGAACGGCAAAAGAATTGGCATCGCTCGGCATTCAAGCGGACTATATTCCTGAAAAGTTTGATTCGCAGCATCTGGCGCAAGGCCTTAGCAATCTCGTCAAGCAGGGGGAACGCGTGCTCATCCTGCGTGCAAAGCAAGGCGCACAGGATTTGAATACCGTTTTTGCAGCAAAGCAGATTGCATATGACGAAATTTCGACCTATGAAACCCACCATCGCAGTACCAAAAGCACGGCACTGGCGGCAGAAATCAACAGGGGAGAGGTCGATTTTGTGACCTTCACCAGTGTTTCTACCGTGCGTGCATTTATGGAAGCAACGCCACAGGTCGATGTTACAAAATTTACGGCAATTTGTATCGGTGATGCCACTGCCGCCGCCGCAAAAGCATATCAAATGCAGCTTAAAACAGCGTGCAATGCCACGATTGATGACATGATTGCCTGTATCGTAGAAGGAGTTTAAAATGATGGAATCGTTTATCCGTCCAAGACGTCTGCGCAGCAGCTTAACACTGCGCAAAATGGTGCGTGAAACCCGCGTCAGTCCAGAGAGTCTGATTTGGCCGATTTTTGTGCGTGAGGGCACGGGCATTTATGAGGAAATTCCGTCCCTGCCGGGGCAGTTTCACTATAGCCCTGACCAACTGTATCGGATGCTCGACCGTGCGAAGGCAAGTGGTGTCAGCAAGGTCATTCTATTTGGTCTGCCGCAGGAAAAGGATGAAATTGGTTCAGGTGCATGGGCGCAGGACGGCATTGTCCAGCAGGGCATTCGTGCGATTAAGGCACTGAATCCCGATTTTTATGTGGTCACGGATGTGTGTATGTGCGAATATACCTCGCATGGGCACTGCGGGATTCTGTGCGAACATGAAGTGGACAACGATAAAACATTGGAAGTGCTGGCGAAAACCGCCCTCAGCCATGCGCAGGCAGGTGCAGACATGGTTGCACCGAGTGACATGATGGATGGGCGTGTAGGTAGGATTCGAGAGGCTTTGGACGAAAATGGATTTCAAAATATTCCGGTGATGTCCTATGCGGCAAAATTTGCGTCCTTCTTCTATGGACCGTTCCGTGAGGCAGCAGGCTCTGCGCCGTCTTTTGGTGACCGCCGTTCCTATCAGATGGATTGGCATAACAGCCGTGAGGCCATGCGGGAATGTGAACTGGATGTTGCCGAGGGTGCGGATATTTTGATGATTAAGCCCGCAATGAGCTATTTGGATTTGGTATATCAGGCAAAACAGCGGTTTGACCTGCCGATTGCGGCATATGCGGTCAGCGGGGAATATGCCATGATAAAAGCGACTGCGGCGGCAGGACTGATTGATGAATATGGCGTGATGTGTGAGAGTGCCATCAGCATTTTCCGTGCGGGCGCAGATATTCTCATCACTTATTTTGCAAATGAATTGGCAGAAGCGATGAAAAAGGGGGACATTGGCTGATGGATAAATCAGAACAGTTATTTGAACGAGGCTGCAAGGTCATGCCGGGCGGGGTGAACAGTCCTGTGCGTGCATTTGGTGCAGTAGGCGGCAAGCCACGCTTTGTAGAGCGTGCGTTTGGCAGCCATATTGTCGATGCGGACGGCGTGGAATATATTGATTTTATCGGCTCTTGGGGCCCCATGATATTGGGGCACAGTCATCCGGAGATTCTGCGTGCCGTGTCTGCGCGCATGGTGCAGGGGCTGTCGTTCGGTGCACCAACGGCACTGGAGGTCGAGATGGCGGAGCGCATGGTGGACATGGTGCCGCACATTGAGATGGTGCGTATGGTCAACTCGGGCACAGAAGCCGTGATGAGTGCTCTGCGTTTGGCACGTGGTGCAACCGGTCGGGATAAAATCATCAAGTTTGAAGGCTGTTATCATGGACATAGCGATGCAATGCTCGTTCGTGCGGGGTCAGGTGCGCTGACGGGCGGTGCGCCGGATTCGGGCGGTGTGCCGACGGGTGCGGCACAGGATACCTTGATTGCGCAATATAATGATTTGGCATCGGTGGAAACCCTGCTAGATGCCAATCGGGGCACGGTTGCGGCGATTATCGTCGAACCCGTTGCGGCAAACATGGGGGTGGTTGCGCCCAAAGAAGGCTTCTTGCAGGGGCTGCGTGACCTGTGTGATGCGCACGGCGCACTGCTGATTTTTGATGAGGTTATCACGGGATTTCGGCTGGCAAAGGGCGGTGCGCAGGAATATTTCGGTATCCGTGCCGACCTTGTAACCTATGGAAAAATCATTGGTGGGGGTATGCCAGTGGGTGCATATGCTGGCAGTCGTGCACTGCTTACGCAGGTCGCACCGTGCGGCTCGATTTATCAGGCAGGCACGTTGTCCGGCAATCCGGTGGCAATGGCAGCAGGCATTCGGCAGTTGCAGCTGCTGGACGCACAGCCGGAGGTTTATGCAAAAATGGAGCAGTCCGCACGGTTTGTGGCAGGGGCATTGCGGGAAAGTGCGGCAAAACATGGGGTCAAGCTGCAGGTGAATCAGGCGGGTTCGTTGCTGTGCCCCTATTTCACGGATACCGTAGTGGACACCTTTGCGGCGGCGAAAACGGCGGACACTGCAGTTTATGCCAAGTATTTTAATGGCATGCTGGCACATGGCGTGTATCTCGCACCGGCACAGTATGAGGCAATGTTCTTCTCTGCGGCACATACGCAGGAGGATTTGGAGCGCACGGTGCAGGCGGCAGACGAGGTCATGCGGACACTTTAAGATAAGGAGAAACGGTATGGAACGGTGCTTTTACATCATCGGTGCAGGCTTGGGCACAGCGGAGCATCTGACACAAGCGGCGGCACAGGTGCTGCACGATGCAGACACCGTGCTGACCACAGCACGACTGTCGACGCTGCGGGCGGATGCGGTGGTGTGTTCCATTGGAGAGCTGGCGGCACGTGCCGTTTCTGCAAAGGGCACACGGATTGCAGTGCTCGTGTCGGGCGATGTTGGATTTTTCAGTGCGGCAGCGGCATTGCAGCACCAGCTTGCACCGCATGGACAGGTGCAGCTCTTCTGCGGCATCAGCAGTCTGCAATATTTCTGCGCCAAATGCAGCGTTTCCTATGATGATATTTGTGTGCGCAGTCTGCACGGACGTGCGGGCAGTGTTTTAGGTGCTGTCAGCTATCAGAAGAAGGTGTTTGCGTTGACGGGCGGCGTGCAGCGTGCACAGGAAATTTGCCGCACGTTGACGGATGCAGGACTGGGTGGTTTGACGGTGCACATTGGGGAAAACCTTGGTGCGGCAGACGAACGAGTGGAAACCGAAACGGCGGCAGTGCTCGCAGAAAAGCCCTGCGGTAATCTTGCCGTGCTGCTGGTGGAGCATCCGCAGGCAGTCCCTGCCTTTGCGCCTGTTCGGGATGCCATGCTGACACGTGGCAATGTGCCGATGACCAAGGAAGAGGTGCGCTGGGTGTCCACTGCGAAGCTGTGTATACAGCCAACGGATACGGTTTGGGATGTGGGGGCAGGCACGGGTGCTGTGACACTGGCACTTGCACGCAACGCCTGCGACGGCATCGTATATGCGGTGGAGCGCAACGAAGAGGCGATTGCGCTTTTGCAGGAAAATCGCACAAAACTCGGTGGATATAATGTGCAGATTGTAGCAGGACTTGCACCAGAGGTCTTGTCTGCGCTACCTGCACCCCATGCGGTGTTTGTCGGCGGCAGCGGTGGACAGATGCACGAGATTCTGCGCATCGCCAAGGAAAAAAATCCGGCAGTTCGGGTGGTGGTCAATGCCATTGCACTGGAAACCCTGCAGGAAGCACAAGCGGCAATGCAGGCGTTGGATTTCGCCCATCGAGAGGTGGTGCAGCTGTCTGCCGCACGGGGCAAGGCGGTTGGACACTATACCATGATGACGGCGAACAATCCGGTGTTTATCTTGAGCGGAGGCGAGGCAGATGAAGCGTAATATCCCTCGCCTGCTGATTGGCGGCACGCATTCCGGCTGCGGCAAAACCACGGTGACCAATGCAATTTTGCAGGCATTTGTCAACCGAGGCGTGACGCCTGCCGCCTTCAAATGTGGGCCGGATTATATCGACCCGATGTTTCATACCGAGGTGATTGGTGCACCCTCTCGCAATTTGGATTTGTTTCTGTGTGCACCCGACACGGTATGCAGTCTGTTGGCGAAACATGCCGACACTGCACCACTGGCTGTCATAGAGGGCGTGATGGGATATTATGACGGTGTGGGAGGCACTTCTGTGCAGGCTTCTGCCTGCGATTTGGCGGTGCAAATCGACACGCCGAGCGTGCTCGTGGTCCATATCAAGGGCATGTCGCTGTCAGCGGCGGCAATGGTGCGAGGGTATTTGGAATTTGCGCCAAACACCATACAAGGCGTGATTTTGAATGGTGTTTCCAAAGCGATGTATCCGTTTTATCAAGAAATTATCGAACAAAACACAGGGGTAAAAGTCTATGGACATCTACCGCAGAGTGAAGATGCCGTCATTGGAAGCCGTCACTTAGGACTCGTCACAGCGGCGGAAATTGCCGACCTAAAAAGCCGTTTGCAGCGTCTTGCCATGCTGGCGGAAACCTGCATCGATTTGGACGGGTTGTGTGCTCTGGCGCAGCGTGCGCCCACTCTGGAATATACACCGATTGCAGTGCCGACCGTGTGCCGCAACCATGTGCGCATCGGCATTGCGCACGACCGAGCATTTTGTTTTTATTATGCGGACAATTTGGATTTGCTGCGGGAAATGGGTGCAGAACTCATACCATTTTCCCCTCTGCAAGATGCGCAGTTGCCAACCGCACTGGATGGTTTGTATCTGGGGGGTGGCTACCCGGAGCTGTATCTGGAACAACTCGCCGCAAACAGCAGCATGCGTGCAAGCGTGCGGCAGGCGGTGCAGGGCGGATTGCCAACGGTTGCCGAATGCGGCGGATTCATGTATCTGCACGAGCATATCGAGGGTGTGCCGATGGCGGGGGTCATTCCCGGCGGTGCACATATGCAAAAACGGCTGCAGAATTTCGGATATATCAACTTAACGGCGCAAAAAGATACGTTGTTGTGTGAAAAAGGGGCAGAAATTCGTGCGCATGAGTTTCATTATGCCACATCCGAGGACGCAGGGAACGCTTGCATGGCACGAAAGCCCCTGCGGGATACAACATGGTCTTGCGTGCATGGCACAAACACACTGTTTGCAGGCTATCCGCACCTGCATTTTCATGCAAACCCAGAATTTGCGGCAGAGTTGATACGCCATTGTGACCAATATCGAAGGGAGCGAACGAAATGACACTGCAGGAAACACTTTCGAGCATTATGCCGAGCGATGCCGCAGCAAGCCGTGAAGCCCATGCACGACAGCAGGATATGGCAAAGCCATTGGGTGGCTTAGGTTTGCTTGAGGATGCGATTGACCAGCTGGCAGGTGCACAGCATACCGCTGAAATACGGATGGAAAAGCGTGCAGTGGTTGTGTTTTGTGCGGATAACGGCGTGGTGGCGCAGGGCGTGACCCAGAGCGAGCAAGAGGTCACCGCAGTTGTGACGGAGAATCTGCATCGGGGCGCAACCACGGTATGTATTATGGCACGGCGTGCGGGTGTGGATGTGTTGCCGGTGGATATTGGCGTGGCACGTCCGGTGGTAGGCGAGGCGATTTTACAGCGCAATGTGATGCGAGGAACGCATGATATGACACAGGGGGCGGCAATGACACACGCAGAATGCGTGCGTGCGCTGGAAGTGGGGATTGCGCTGGCGGCGGATTGCAAACAGCGGGGATATGACCTGCTCGCAACGGGCGAAATGGGCATTGGCAACACCACCACCAGTGCGGCGGTGGCGGCGGTGCTGTTGGGCACTGCACCATCTTTGGTCACAGGACGTGGCGCAGGACTATCGAATGATGGGCTGACCCGTAAAATTCATGCCATTGAAACGGCAATTGCCATCAATCAACCCAACCCGCAGGACCCATTGGATGTGCTTGCAAAGGTCGGTGGACTGGACATTGCAGGGATGGTGGGGCTGTATCTCGGGGGTGCGGCGCAACACATACCGATTATGATGGATGGCTTCATTTCTGCCGTGGCGGCATTGATTGCAGTGCGGTTGTGCCCTGCGGTACGGGGCTATATTCTGGCATCTCATGTGTCGGCAGAGCCGGCGGGACAGCGGATGCTGGAGGCGTTGGACGCCGCACCGCTCATTTGCGCCGGCATGCGTTTGGGCGAAGGCACCGGTGCGGTGGCAGGCATCAGCCTGTTGGATTTGGGCGTGGCGGTGTATCGGCAAATGCTGCGTTTCCATGAAACAAACATCGGACATTATGTTCCCTTGAGCTGATGATGATTTTGATAACGGGTGGTGCGGCGTCCGGAAAATCCGCACATGCAGAACGTATTTTGTGTCAAAAAACAGCGAGAAATCGCCTATATCTGGCGACAATGCAGCCGTTTGGCGAAGAAGCGCAGGCACGCATCGACAGACATCATGTTCTGCGTGCGGGGCGTGGATTTGAAACCGTGGAGCGGTATCACGATATTGCGGGCGTGTCGTTGCCAAAACGATATGATGGCATTTTGCTAGAAGACCTTGGGAATTTGTTGGCGAACGAGCTGTATGCACCCGAAGGGGCAGGAGAACACGCGTTCCAGAGCATTTTAGAGGGCGTCACGCAGCTGCGAAAATGCTGTGAAACACTGGTTCTTGTCAGCAATGAAGTGTTTGCCGATGGAGTGTCCTATGATGCGGACACCATGCGCTATATCCATACATTGGGGGCACTCCATACAGAATTGGCACGTGCTGCGGATATTGTGGCAGAGTCTGTATGCGGAATTTTAGTACCAATGAAGGGAGGAAACCAACTGTGAAAGCGATTTTGAAAAGCCTGTGCGTGGCGTTTTCGCTCTATTCCAAACTCCCCGTGCCACGGGTGGAATGGACGAGCGAAACGATGCGGTATGCGGTCGGGTTTATGCCCTTCATCGGCATCGTGGCGGGAGTGCTGGAATGGGGCTGGCTGTGGCTGGCACAGGCATGGCAGTTGGAAACTGCGCTGTATGGTGCTGTTGCGGCATTGCTGCCGATGGTTGTGACCGGTGGGTTTCATTTGGATGGCTTTACCGATACCTGTGATGCGCTGTGTTCCTTTGGAAATCGTGAAAAACGCTTGGAAATTCTGAAAGACCCGCATATTGGTGCATTCGGCATGATGTATTTTGTGGCGCTAGTGCTGCTGCAATTTGGGCTGTTTTGTCAGCTGCGGCAAGTGCCTGCACTGGTTTCTGTGCTTGCGATAGGCTTTGTGTTGGCACGGTCGGTCGGCGGCAGTCTGATTGTGTGGCTGCCTTGTGCAAAGGATACGGGTCTTGCCCATTTGTTTGCAGAAAACAGCAGTCGTATGCGGGTACGCATTCTGTTGGCGGTGCAGGGCATGCTATGTCTGGCAGGCATAGCGGCATACAGCCTGCCGTGTGCAGGGGTGCTTGCGGTCGGGCTTGCGATTTTTGTGCCGCTGTATTGGCGATTTTGCAAAAAAACCTTTGGGGGCATTACAGGGGATTTGATAGGATTTTCCATCACACTGATGGAAACGGGCATTTTGACAGTCTGCACAGTGGGCGGACTAATTTTGAGGGGAATGGCATGACAGCACTCTATATCGGCGGCGTTGCGCAGGGGAAGCGGGCACTGGTGCGCCGCATATACGGCGAAAATGCGCCAATACTTGAAAATTTGCACCTGCTCGTCCAAGAAACCATGGAGCAGGGCAATGACCCCATGACGCTGCTGCCCCTGCTGCGGGGGCAGATTGTCATCTGCGATGCAGTGGGCTGCGGCATTGTGCCGATGGACCGTTTGGAACGGGAATGGCGGGAAGCGGTCGGTCGCTTGTGCTGTGCGTTGGCAGCGGAGGCAGACCTTGTCGTGCGAGTGACAGCGGGACTGCCCCAAGTGCTGATGGGAGAGCTGCCATGACGGGTTTTGCGGTTTGTTTGGGCTTTGTATTGGATGCGATGATTGGCGACCCGCAGGGGTGGTGGCATCCGATTTGTGCCATTGGCAGTTTGATTTCCAAAAGCGAACGGTTTCTGCGACATCTATTTCCTAAAACACCGAGCGGGGAATTTTGGGCGGGTGTGCTGATGTGGTGCACCGTGTGCGTGGCAGCCTGTGCCGTGCCGTTCGCATTGCTCTATCTTGCAGGATTGATACATCCATGGCTTCGTGTGGCGTTGGAAACGGTGATGTGCTTTCAAATCTTTGCACGGCGTTCGCTGCGGGATGCAGCGATGCAGGTCTATGAACGGCTGACAGCGGATGATTTGCAGGGGGCACGTACCTGTGTCGGGTATATTGTAGGACGAGATACTGGGGCTTTGACCGCTGAAGGCGTGACCAAAGCGGCCGTGGAAACGGTGGCGGAGAATACGTCTGACGGCGTGATTGCGCCGATGCTGTTTTTGATGCTGGGCGGTGCACCGTTGGGATTTCTCTATAAAGCGGTCAACACAATGGATTCTATGGTGGGATATAAGAACGAAAAATACTTGTATTTCGGCCGATTTGCGGCAAAAATGGACGATGTATGCAACTGGATTCCGGCACGGTTGTCGGCGTTGTGCATGATAACGGGTGCAGGCATCGTCGGTATGGATATGCGTGGTGCCTTCCGCATCTGGCGGCGTGACCGGCGCAATCATGCAAGTCCGAATTCTGCGCAGACCGAATCCGTTTGCGCAGGGGCATTGCAGGTGCAGTTGGCGGGTACCGCCTTTTATTTCGGCAAACGATATGAAAAACCGACGATTGGAGATGCAACCAGACCCATTGCGCCGCAGGATATTGCGCAGGCGTGCCGCTTGATGACGGTGGGGGCTATCCTTGCGCTCGTGCTGTTTACCGCAATTTACACGGCGGTTTTCGTGTGGAAATGAGGAGGTGCACGATGGAACTCATTCACGGCGGGGATGTGTATACCTATGCCGCACAGCATGGCGGAACACTTCCGCTCGACCTGTCGGCAAATATCAATCCCTATGGATGTCCGCAAAGCGTGCGCAGAGCCATGCACGAATCAGTGGAATGCTGTGACCGTTACCCCGACCCGCTTTGCCGCCATCTGCGGCGTGCCATTGGACAGGCGGAGCATGTGCCCGCAGAGTGGCTGTTTTGCGGCAACGGTGCGGCAGATGTACTGGACCGTTTGGCACGGGTGCTGTGCCCGAAAACCACCCTGCTGACCGCACCAACCTTTGCAGAATATGAGCAGACGGTGCGGGGCAGTGCTTTGCGGTTTCATCTGCTGCGTGCAGAGGAGAATTTTGCGGTGACAGAGCGGATTTTGGACGAGCTGATACCGGATTTGGATGCGGTATACCTCTGCAATCCCAACAACCCAACCGGACGAACCATCGAACCTGCACTGTTGCAGAAAATAGTGAACAGATGCACAGAAAATCATATCTGGCTGTTGGTGGATGAGTGCTTTCATGATTTTTTGGTGGATGCATCGCAGCATACCCTAAAAAGCCTGCTGGCAGAGCATCCGCAACTGATTTTGCTGCGTGCCTTCACAAAAATGTATGCCGTGCCAGGGGTGCGGCTAGGATACTGCATGACGGCGAATTTGAAACTGCTGCAGCAGTTATATCGTGCGGGACAGCCGTGGAATGTGTCGGTCATTGCACAGGCATGCGGTGTTGCGGCGGCAGACGAATGGGCATTTGCGCAGGAAACGGCGCAAAAAATTGCACAGGAACGGGCGTTTTTGCAGAAAGCGATGCAGGAGCGTGGATTTCACGTATTCCAAAGTGCGGTTAATTTTTTGCTGTTTCGCACAGCAGATACTGCGCTGCATGAAAAACTGGAGGCGCACGGCGTGCTGATACGGGATTGTTCCAACTATCGTGGACTGGAAAAGGGGTATTATCGCATTGCGGTGCGCACGCAGCCAGAAAGTCAGATTTTGCTCGCTAAGATTGATGAAATCAACGGTGATAGGATATAAAAAAATGGCGAAATTCATGCTATGTATTGATGGAATGGAAGAGGACGGAACAGCCCTGCTTGGTGTCCCGTGCGATGGCTTGGCAGCGGTTGGCACCGTGTGCACCGTGCCGACGGGCAAGACAGCGGACAGCTTAGGGTGCATCCTGCGGCTGCTGGGTGCGGCAGAACATGAGATTCCGCAGGGACGTGCGGCGTTGGAAGCACTTGCTGTAGGGATGCCGCTGGAGCGAACGGATGCGGTTTTGCGGGGGACATTGTGTGCGGTAGATGCGGACGGACGGCTGCAAGCACCCGCATACGGCAACTGTGCGGCGCAGTTTGCACAGCTGCTGGCAGGCCTGCCGCAGGGATGGGCGCTGCATCCGCTGAGTGGGTATCGGTGTCTGCTGCATGTGCCAAACGGTGCGGAAGCATTGGCAGAGCTAACCACTTTGCCGCCGCATCAGCATTTTGGCGAGCCGGCAGAGCAATGCCTGCCGAAAGGCGGTGTGTTGGGAGAATTGCTGGGAGCGTTTGCACGGCGCAGTACACAGGCTTTGTCGGGCTGGATGCTGCTGCCGTGGGGACAGAGTGCGCCAAGCAGGCTCACGCCCCTGCAAAAACGCATGGGGATTCATGCCGCTATGGTTTGTCATGCGGAAATCGTGCGTGGTATTGCATGCGCCCTTGGAATGGCGTGTCCGCAGGTTGCAGGAGCAACGGCGGATGTGGACACCGACTTGCAGGAAAAGCTGCATGCGGCATGGACACTGGCACAGCGGCAGGATTTGGTGTGCATCCATGTCAATGGCTGTGACGAGGCGGGACATCGGCAGGACAGCACGCAGAAGCAAACATTTTTGCAGAAGATTTACAAACAACTGCTGATACCGCTGCAGCAATCCCTGCAAGCGGGAGATTGTCTGCTGCTGTGTTCTGACCATCGCACCAGCAGCGCAAGCGGTGCACATGAGAATGGGGCGGTGCAGTTTTGGCTCTATGGAAACGGACGTGCCGCTCCGCAGGAATATCATTTTACGGATGCGGGTGCGCCATTGCGGCTGCTGCTCGGTGCAGAAGGGGGATAAACATGGCAAAGGCAATTATGGTGCAGGGTACAACCTCCAATGCGGGCAAAAGCCTGCTGACAGCGGCACTTTGTCGCATTTTTAAGCAAGACGGCTATCGTGTTGCGCCATTTAAGGCGCAAAATATGGCGCTGAACTCCTATATCACGGCAGATGGCATGGAAATGGGGCGTGCGCAGGTGATGCAGGCAGAGGCGGCAGGCATTGCGCCCGATGTGCGCATGAACCCGATTTTGCTCAAGCCGACAAGTGACAGCGGTTCGCAGGTGATTGTCAATGGCAAGGCGATGGGCAACCGCTCCGCACAGGCGTATTATGCGGAAAAGTCCCGCCTGCGCCCGCTCGTGCAGCAAGCATACGATAGCCTTGCGGCGGAATATGAAATTATCGTGATAGAGGGGGCGGGCAGCCCTGCGGAAATCAATCTGCGGCAGGATGACTTGGTCAACATGGGCATGGCAAAAATGGCAAATGCCCCTGTGCTGTTGGTGGGGGACATTGACCGAGGCGGGGTGTTCGCAGCGCTTTATGGCACGGTGGCTTTGCTGGAGCCGGACGAACAGGCGATGATTTGCGGACTGGTCATCAATAAATTTCGAGGGGATGTCGAAATCTTAAAACCAGGACTGCGTATGCTGGAGGAACGTGTACACAAGCCTGTCCTTGGGGTGGTGCCGTTTACACCGCTGGATATTGATGACGAGGACAGCCTGTCGGAACGCTTGCAGGGCAGTGCTGCACCCGCAAGCATCAAAATCGTTGTGCCGCGCCTGCCACGGTTGTCAAACTTTACAGATTTCAATGCATTGGGACGCATCGAGGGCGTTTGTGTGGTCTATGCAACGCATCCAAATCAATTTACGGATGCGGATTTGATAGTGCTGCCAGGCAGTAAAAACACTATGGATGACCTCAAATGGCTGCGGCAAAACGGCATGGAGGCGCAAATTCAAAGGTTGGCGACATCGGGCACACCCGTGTTTGGCGTGTGCGGCGGATACCAGATGATGGGGCAGCGTTTGGCGGACCCCCATGGCATGGAAGGCGGCGGCGAAATCACGGGAATGGGACTGCTGCCGACAGAAACCACTTTTGAGCAAGAAAAAATGACCACGCAGGTGACAGGTGCAGTGCTCTCCGCCGATGGGGTGCTTTCTGCGCTGTCCGGTGCACCGCTGACGGGTTATGAAATCCATATGGGACGCACGAGTTTGCTGGAAAATGGAAAACCCCTCACAACGATTGTGCGGGATGGACAGGCGGTGCAGGAGGGATGCCAGCACGGCAGCTGCTACGGCACCTATGTACATGGTATCTTTGACAGCGAAGCGGTGGCACGGGCAATGGTGGGCGCACTGCTGACCCGCCGTGGCTTATCGACAGAAACGGTACAGGCATTTGATGCCGAAGCCTATAAACAGGAACAGTATGATAAACTGGCGGCGGTGGTGCGGCAGTCGCTGGATATGGAAGCGGTATACCGCATTTTGGAGGCAGGCGTATGACAAAACAAGGCTTGGTGCATATTTACTGCGGAGATGGCAAGGGAAAAACAACCGCCGCCATGGGATTGGCACTGCGTTGTGCAGGGCATGATGAAAAGGTGGTTGTGGCGCAGTTTTTGAAGGATGGCACTTCGGGGGAGTGCAGGCTGCTGGATGCGCTGCCAAATGTGCAGCTGCTTTCCTGCAATCCATATGGAAAGTTTTCCTTTCAAATGAGCCAGCAGGAGAAAACGGAAACACGCACCGCCATTGGACAGCTGTTTGCGTCTGCGGTGCAGGCGGCACAGGAGGCACGGTTGTTGGTGCTGGACGAGGCAATGTCTGCCATGACCTGCGGCTTTCTGGATACAGACGTGGTCGTGGATTTTTTGCAGCACCGCCCCGCAGGGCTGGAGGTTGTGCTAACCGGACGCAATCCACCGCAGGCAGTCGCAGCATTGGCAGACTATATTTCAGAGATACAAAAGGTGCGGCACCCGTTTGACAACGGTCTTGCGGCGCGTGATGGCATTGAGCGATAAGGAGAAACCAATGGAATTTGAAACGTTATCCCCCGCAGAAATCGAAAAGCGCAGCTTTGCCATCATTGGGGAGAAACTGCGTGGACGCACCTTTCCGGCGGGGCAGGAGGCAATTGTGCGGCGTGTCATCCACACCACGGCAGATTTTGACTATGCGGATAATTTGGTCATTTCACCGGATGCAGTGGACTGTGCACGGGCGGCACTGCGCACGGGCGCAACCATTGTGACAGATACGCAAATGGCACTGTCGGGTATCAATAAGGCCGCTTTGGCGCAATTGGGCGCACAGGTGCGTTGCTTTATGGCAGAGCCTGCAGTGGCGGCGGCGGCAAAAGCACGTGGTGTGACACGTGCAACTGTGTCGATGGAGTTTGCGGCGGAATTGGGCGGACCTGTGCTGTTTGCCATCGGCAATGCGCCGACGGCACTCATCCGCTTGCAGGAATTACAGCAGGAAGGCAAGGTAACACCCGCCCTTGTGATTGGCGTGCCGGTTGGATTTGTCAATGTGGTGGAATCCAAAGAGCTGTTTTTGGGCGGCACAACGCCGCACATTATTGCGCGTGGGCGAAAGGGCGGCTCTAATGTGGCGGCGGCGATTGTCAACGCACTTATGTATCAGATAACCGAGCGGGAGGGATTTTGAAATGGGCAAGAAAGCATTGGCAGTCATCAGCTTTGGCACGAGTTATCCAGAAGCACGTGCGGCGATTGAAAACTTGGAACAAACACTGGCGGCGGCACGCCCAGACTATGATTTTTATCGGGCGTTTACGTCTGGCATGGTCATAGCGAAGATAGAGCGGGAAGAGGGCATGCGCATTCCCAATCCCGCCGAACTGATGGAGCAGTTGGCAGAGCAAGGCTATGAGGAAGTGATTTGTCAAAGCCTGCACGTGATTCCCGGCAATGAATATGAAAAAATGTGTGCGCAGATGCTGCCGTTTGCCGAGAAATTTCATCATTTTGCAGTCGGAAAGCCGCTGCTGCATGACCAGACCGATTATCTGCGCTGTGGGCGGGGATTGCTGGGACACATGCCGAAGCTGGCAGCGGATGAGGCGTTTGTCTTTATGGGGCATGGCACCGAGCATTTTTCCAATGCGTCGTATGCCTTGATGGAGAACACCTTCCGCTTTCTGGGTGCGGAGCGGGTGTATGTGGCAACGGTGGAGGGTTTTCCGAGCTTTGATTATGTGCTGCGCCGTCTGCACCAGCATGAGGTCAGCCGTGTCTATCTGGCGCCGCTGATGATTGTGGCGGGTGACCATGCACAAAACGATTTGGCGGGCGAGGAAGATGACAGCTGGAAGAGTCAGCTGGAGAGTGAAGGCTTTGAAACGCAGGTCATGCTGCGAGGTTTGGGAGAATATGCGGAAATTGCAGCCTTGTTTGCGGCACATCTGCCGAAATAAGCGGGTTTGATTGGAGAAGCAATCGCATGCAATGCAGCGAAAAGAGGATTGTGGTATATGGCAATAGAATTGAAAGAACGCTGTTTGCAATACTGTAAACATATTCATGTGATTACCAAAACAACATGTGTGCTGTTGGATGTGCAGCAGGGATGCTTTGTGGGGCATCCGTTTTCAGAAGCTTGTGCGCTGAACAGCACACCATGTGACGCATTGATTACGCATTTGTATGGGGCATATGAAGCCGAACGTTGGGAGAACAAATATATCTATTATTGCCCGCGTGGTCTGATTTTTATTGCAACGCCCGTGCCTGCCAAAAGCGGTGCCATGGCATATTGCTTGATTACGGGACCTATCTTGATGTCGAATTTTCCGGATGACGGAGGATACGGCGATTTGATAAATTTGGAGGGACTGGAGCATGTGCCATGTATGACAACAGCAGAAACGCAGTCGCTCAGTGAGCTGATACGAGCCGCCTGCGCATATATCGGCAATGATGATGCAACATATGAAACCGATTCCGGCAGCCATGCGGAAATGCTGCAGATGATGCTCGATTTATCCTCCCGTGAGATGGAGGAAGCCGCATCATATCCGCTTGCAAATGAGCGCAAGCTGCAGCACCTGATAAAGGAAGGGGACAAGGAGGGTTCACAAAAGCTGCTCAATGAGCTTTTGAGTTATGTCTATTTTTCCAGTGGCGCAAATTTTAAAACCATCAAGGCACGAGTCAGCGAACTGCTTGTGGTGATGTCCCGTGCGGCAATTGAGGGCGGCGCAGACATGAATCAGATTTTTTGGATACAGGCTAATTATGCAGAGGAAGTCGAGCGGTTTACAAACATTGAATTGCTCAGCCGCTGGCTCAGTGCGGTGATGCATAAATTTATCAGCTGTGTGTTTGATTTTTCGGAAGTGAAGCATCGAGATACCATCTTTAAAATCACAGAATTTATCAAACAGCGGATGGGAGAAAAATTGCTGATTGCAGAGGTGGCGGAATATGTCTACTTGTCCAAGTCGCATTTGAGCCGCATTATTCGGCAGGAGCTGGGGTGCACCTTCACGGAATATGTGAATCGCCTGCGTGTGGACCGCAGCAAGCTGCTGTTGATGGACGGAAGACTGTCGCTGGCAGAGATTGCAGGAAAAGTCGGGTTTGAAGACCAAAGCTATTATACAAAGGTGTTCAAACGGATTTTGGGGACAACCCCTAGCGAATACAGAGAGCAGCGGTTATAAGAACCTGCATTCCGCCCGCTGCAATGAAAAAAATCCCCCATGCCGTTTTCTCTAACGGTATGGGGGATGCGTGTTTGGTCAACATCAAGTAGGGGTTTGACACACGGCCTGTATTTTCTTGCCGGAAAACTCTGCTTCGACAGCACTGTTCGGCGGAACAACTAGAAATTCCTGTTCGTTCCATGGTCCGTTTAGCAGGTGGTGGAATAAGTGCTGGTTACCTGCTTCATGGTGCAGCTGCCACGAAAAATCTGCGGCGGCTTGCGCTGCATAGCGTTCGTAAGCGGGATTGTCGTATACAGGGCTGTGAATATAGATGCAGTTTTGGTAGTTTTGAATCCATTCTTTTTCCGCTTCCATTAAGTAGGCGGCGTTATCTTCGCCATATTGCTCGACATAGGTTTGAAATCGCACCTCATAACTGCTGACAGAGGGCGTAAAGGCATGCTCAATCCATCCGGGAGAATACCAATAGATGCCGCTGTGTTGGTGGAACAGCTGTAAATAGCGTTCTGCCGAGCCTAAAAATAGCGACATGCAGTCATCACACCGTGGAATGACAAGGGGAATGTTTGCAGAGCGCAGACCGATGATGCCATTGGAGCACAAACCATAGCCCAAGCAAATGGCGTCCCATTTTTTGTCGGCACTTGCGGTAAGTTGCATGGTTTCTATGCGGTCGATTTCCGTCTGCAATTGCGTGCGCAGTAGGTCAGGCGTGTCATGCAGCCCTTGATTGAGCCAAAAGCCACGCACGATGTTGTTTGACTGCACGATTTCATAACTTAATTCCCGCTGCAGCACGGCGCAGGCAATGAGTGCGATGCGCAATTTATTCATCCTCCTCAAAAATCATGCCATCAATATAGAGGTCAGAAAAGACAGGGTTAGAGGAAAGATTCAGCTCTGTTGCCATGCGCTGGATTTGTTCTATTTGCGCTGTTTGGTCAGATTGCAGCAGCAGCATAGCGGCGCCGGCAAGTGCACCGTTTCCGATAATCTCAACACGGTCTTTCAATGCAGGCGGAATCAGACCGATTTGTGCCGCCCGTTCCATATTCATGGAGTGACCAAATCCACCTGCGATGTAAAAATGTGCAATCTCGTCAGTTTGGGTATTGGTTTCACGCAGCAGCGTATAAATGCCTGCGTAAATGGCAGACTTCGCCAACTGAATTTGTCGGACATCCTTCTGGGTGATGTGCACCTGTGTGCCAGGAAGCTGCCATGCCAACTGCCCATCGCACGATACGATGTGTCCCTGCCCCACATACTCGGCTGTGATAGCACCGCTTCCAGAGAGGATGCCAAGCTGCAGCATCACGCCGATGGCATCCAATGCACCGGAGCCGCACAAGCCGAGCGCTTCGCCTTCGCCAAGGACAACAACCTGCACATTGTTCTCGGCATCCAAAGAAACCGCAGTCACTGCGCCAACAGAGGCACGCATCCCTTGGTGCAGTCCGGCACCCTCAAACGCAGGACCTGCCGCTGTCGAGCAGCAGTAAATGTGCCCATCTTTCAGCAGAGCAAGCTCACCATTGGTGCCGATGTCTGCCAAAAGCGTGGTCTGGTGGGGGTTTTGCAGCATGCCCGATGACAAAATGGCACAGGTAATGTCCGCACCAACGTAGGAACCGATGCAGGGCGGCAAATAGGTATGGTCTGCCATCGCCAACGGAAATTGACTTTGCAAGCCAAAAAGAGAGGCTGGTGTGAACGGTGCCTGTGCGATGCCTGAGGCATCTTGCTCTTCATAAAAATGCAGCATGGTGGTGTTGCCTGTGATGACTGCGGCAGAGAGCTGCGAAACACCGCACTGCGCCATACAGGAATGGGTCATTTCAGACAACTGGGTGTGGATGGTGCGGGAAAGCTCCGCCGCTGCCCCTGCTTTGGCATATCCGATGCGGGAAATGACATCCGCACCAAAGGTTGCCTGACGATTGCCCTCCAGCGACTCGGCAAGCACATGGCCTGTGGCACGGTCATAAAGCCGTACGGCAACCGTTGTTGTGCCAATATCCACCGCAACACCAATGCCGTCACCATCCGGCTGCAATGGCGGCATTTTCGCCCAAGAGAGCGTTGCAATTTGCTGACGATTCACCCAAACGCTGCAATCGTCTGTCACTTGTGCCATACAGGCAAGGCGAATGCCATTTTGCATATCGGTCTGCGATAGCAACGCCGCTTCCTGCGAGCCAATGGGAGAAAGCGTGCCGGCTGTTTGCACACGACATTTTCCACAGGTGCCATGACCGCCGCAGGGCATGGCAAAGCCACAGCCGGATGCCTGCAAAACAGCTTCCAGAAGCGTTCCGGGAGTGGTCTGCACTTGCTGTGGTGTACTTCCGTTCCATATCGTCACAATTGCCATTGCGCTTTTCCTCCGTATCGTTCGTGCTTATATGAATTGTGCTCTGTATGCACTGGGGGTTACGCCTGTGATTTTTTTGAACACACGGGCAAAATAGCCTTGGTCTTCAAATCCAATCGTTTTGGCGACCCCTGCAATAGAGAGTCGGCTCTCCAGCAGCAGGGTCTTGCTATGGTTGATGCGCAGAAGATTTACATATTCGGTGAAGCTATATCCAAGCTCTTGCCGCAGGATATGGCTTAGACGGGATTCTGATAAATAGACATGGCGGGCAGCGTCTGCAATCGTCGGTTTGCCGCCAAGCTGCTGTGCGACAAATGCAGTCGTTTGCACAAGGGTATCTTGATGCTTCATAGGGAAGGTGCAGGTTAAATGGGTGATTTCGGCGAGTTGATGCATGCGTGCCCTCCATTATAAACAACATCCTAAAAAGAAAAATCGACCGTTTCAGACAAGCCAATGTTCAAGCTTTTCCTACAGAATAGCAGGAAAAGCTTCCAAAGGGAATGCGATTTCTTGCTCTCTTTTTGCGATAAATTGCGTGTATAAATATGGAAACCGAAAATATAGACGGTGCAACTCGTGCATTTTGAGAAAATAGCAGGTATGCCATAAAAATGAATGAATTGTACTAGATAATTGGCGGGCAGAGTTGCTATGCTAATAGACAGAACAAGTAGAGCGGTGCGGCGCATAAGGCTCTATGCAAAGATTGCTTGGAACATTTGAAAAAGGAGAATACAGCATGAGTATTTTAGTGGAAATCAGCACACTGCTGCAGCAGGGACGTGCACCGAAGGTGAAGGCATTGGTCGAACAGGCGTTGCAGGAGGGTGTGCCTGCACCGCAGATTTTAGAAGAAGGCTTGCTGGGCGGCATGAATGTGGTTGGTCAGCGATTCAAGAATAATGAGATTTTTGTGCCGGAAGTATTGGTTGCAGCACGTGCGATGAGCCGTGGTGTCGATGTGCTTCGCCCATATCTGGTGGAAGATGGGGTAGAAGAAAAGGGCACGGCTGTCATTGGCAGCATCAAGGGTGACCTGCATGACATCGGCAAGAATTTGGTGCGCATGATGATGGAGGGCAAGGGTCTGAAGGTTATCGACTTGGGTGTCGATGTGGATGCTGCTAAGTTTGTGGAAGCGGCAAAGGAACATGGCGCACAGCTGATTGTGTGCTCGGCATTGCTGACAACCACCATGAACGGGATGCGTGATTTGGTGGAAGCTGTGAAGGCATCGGAACTGAACGGCAAGGTAAAGGTTATGGTGGGCGGTGCGCCGATTACACAGGCGTTCTGTGATTCTATTGGCGCAGATAAATACACACCGGACGCTGCAACGGCGGCAGAAATTGCACTGGAGCTGTGCGTAGGCTAATTCAAAAAAGGAGAGAATACCATGAAAGAACTGCTATTGCAGACCCTGCGTCATGAAGAAACCGCCCGTGCACCGTGGGTGCCGTTTGCGGGGGTACATGCTGCAAAGCTGAAAGGCTACACCGCAACAGAGATGCTGACCGATGCAGACAAGGCGGTTGCATCCCTGTTGGAGGTCAATCGACTGTATAAACCGGATGGTCAGCCCATGATTTTTGATTTGCAGATTGAGGCGGAATGCTTGGGCTGCGAACTGGTGTGGGCGGATGACGGCCCTCCCTCTGTCAAGACGCATCCGCTGGACGGCAGCGATGAGGAGGCCCCTGAAACCCCGTGCGACTGCAACATCCCGACCGAGCAAAGCGGACGTATTCCGTATGTGTTGGATGTGATGCGCCGTATGAAACAGGAGGTGGGGGACACCACTGCACTGTATGGCTTGATTTGCGGTCCGTTTACACTGGCATCTCATCTGCGCGGCAACAATCTGTTCACGGATATGTTTGACTTTGAAGAAGAAGTGGAAAGCCTGTTTGCCTTCTGCAACCGTGTTTGCATCAAAATGAGCGAACTCTATATCGAGGCGGGCATGGATGTCATCGCAGTGGTTGACCCGCTGATTTCTCAAATATCTACTGCACATTTTGAACAGTTTATGGAAGTGCCGTATACCGAACTGTTCGATTTCATTCGTGAAAAGGGCGTGTTTTCTTCCTTTTTTGTCTGCGGCGATGCAACCCGTAATATTGCAGCCATGTGCAAGACAAAGCCGGATTCGATCTCTGTGGATGAAAACGTGGATTTGCTCACTGCGAAAAAAATTACCGACGAGTACAATGTGGTAATGGGCGGCAACATTCCGCTGACCTCTATCATGCTGCTGGGCAACCAGCAAGACAACATGAAGTGGACAGTCGAGCTGCTGGACAAGGTGCAGCCGAAGCGCAACTTTATCTTGGCACCGGGCTGCGATATGCCGTATGATGTGCCGATTGAGAACACCATTGGGGTTGCGCAAGCGGCATTGGAAACCGATGAAGTGCGGGAACTGGTGAAAAACTACACGGCAGTAGACGAGGATATTGCAGTGGATTTGCCGGACTATGCGGGTCTGAAAAAGCCGCTGGTGGAAGTCTTTACACTTGATTCCGCAACCTGTGCGGCGTGTACCTACATGATGGGTGCGGCAAACATGGCAGTTGACATTTATGGTGACAAAATCGATATGATTGAATATAAATTCAATAAGAAGGAAAATATTGCACGCTGCAAGAAAATGGGTGTGCCCAATCTGCCCTCGATGTATGTCAATGGAGAACTGAAATTCCGTTCGATTATTCCAACCCGTGCAGAGCTGGAAGAGGCGGTGAACGCAGCACTAAAACAATGCGAGGCAAACGCATGAGCCGCCTGTATTTGGTGACAGGGTTTCTTGGCGCAGGCAAAACCACGTTTTTGAAACAGTTCATTCGCTTGTTTCAAGGACAAAAAATACAGCTGATTGTTAATGAGTTTGGCAAGGAGGGTGTCGATGGCACACTCCTTGCCGACCTCGGCGCATATCTCAAAGAAATTGCCGGCGGGTCGGTGTTCTGCTCCTGTCGGCTGGATCAGTTTGAAAAAGTGCTGCGAGAATCTGCCGATTTACAGCCGGATGTGATTTTGGTGGAAGCCTCCGGTCTTTCCGATCCGACCGGTGTGCGAAAGCTGTTTTCTCAAACCGAACGCTTCCCGCACATCACCTATATGGGGGGCGTGTGTCTGGTGGATGCAGTGCGTTTTCCGAAGCTGTATGCCACAGCACGGGTCTGCAAAAAGCAGCTCGCTGCCAGCGATGTGGTGGTGCTCAACAAATGTGACCGTGCCACGCCGGAACAGCTTGCCCAAACACAAGGGCTGCTACACGGGCAGCGTCCGGATATAGCGGTGCTTGCAACCAGCTTCGGTCAGATTACAGCGGATATTTTGCAGCATTTGTCAGGTGTGCACACGGGACAGGATACACCGGAATGGCACACGGCGGATGTGTCCCTGCGCAAGCAGCTGCTGACCATTGCGCCGACGATTTCTCGCTATGCACTGATAAAATTTCTGGAGATGTTTTTGGAAGAAACCTATCGCACGAAGGGATTTATACGCACAACGGACGGTTTGATGCTGGTGAACTGTGTCGGCAATGTGCCGCAGGTAGAGCGGTTTAGCGGCAGTGTGCCGGACGAAAGCGTGGGACATCTGGTGGTGCTGTCCGGAGAGGGCATGCGGATGCGCAAAGCTGTGCAGGAAGCCGTGAAATGGTATGCGGAGTATATTATTGCTGTGGAATAGCGGGTGTCGCTGCGATTTTAAAGCACGTTTGGCACAAGCAATTTGGGATAATTCTGCTGTATATCGGCAAAACTATTGACAAACACAATATTTATAGTATGATAGTAGAAATAGGAAATGATGATACGTTTGGGAATTTCTTCTATTGAAGAAAGGAAGTCGGGTGAGAATCCCGCGCAGTCCCGCTGCCGTATGAGGGGAGTCCCGCACACAATGCCACTGGAATGCAGATTCTGGGAAGGCGTGCGTAAGATGATGAGCCTTGAGCCGGAATACAACCCAAACGTGGATGCAATCACACCCTGCGATGGACAGGGGGGTGCTTCTTTTTATGCCCAAATTCCAAAGGCACGTAGCGCAGTGGGCATGGCACAGTAGAGCAGGAAAGGGGGCGGCAGATATGGGCACAATATTGGTGGTGCTGGCAGGGGTGTTTTTTGCCGTGCTGACACTAGCGGGCAGATACCGTTGGGCGCATACCCTGCCAAGGGAAACGCATTCTCACAGCAAGATGCAGGGGTCTTTTTTATCGATTGACTATTTTGCGTATGCCTCCAAAATCAGAGGCTGGTCACCTGCGTTTAAGGTTATCTTGGCACTTTTGACCATTGTGTTTTGCATTGTGCTAAACAATGCGGCGGTATCTATCGTTGTCATTTTTACCATGGCGTATCTTGTCATTGCAGTCGGGGGACTTTCCCCTCGTGCATATGGTTCGGTGCTGCTGATTCCGCTGACCTTTATCCTGCTGAGTGTATTCGCCGTCATCGTGGATTTTTCCAAGCAATCGATGGGCGCACATCAGATTTTTTTCGGCTTTGGATATGTATATACCACATCGGCCATGGTGAAAAGCGGGTTGCAGCTGCTGCTGAAGGTGGTGGCGTCCATCAGTGCGCTGCAGTTCATGATTTTGACAACCCCCTCCTCGGAAATCATTGCGGTGCTGCGAAAAACCCGACTGCCAGCGATTTTGATGGATTTAATGCACATGATTTATCGGTATATTTTTATTTTACTGGATGTATTGTTTCAAATGCAGGTATCCGCAGCGGCACGATTGGGATATTGTGATTTTGCAACGGCTTGCCGTACGTTTGGCGGGATTACAAGCAATTTGCTGGTTGTATTTCTAAAAAAGGCAAATGCGTATTATGATGCATTGGAGGCACGGTGTTATGCCGGCGAACTGCTGTTTTTAGAGGAAGAGAAGCCGATAAAGCGACCGCAAGTGGTGTATGCGGTGATATATTTTCTGTACTTGCTGCTGGTATGGTATCAGACCCGATAGGTGGAATTGGATGAAAAAAAGCGTTTTAAAGACTGAAAATCTGCGGTTTGTGTATGGAAATGGAAAGCCTGCACTGGATGGTGTGGATGTGGAGCTTTATGCAGGCGAAAAAATTGCGGTGCTGGGCGCAAATGGCTCTGGAAAATCCACCTTTTTTCTGCATTTGAATGGCGTCTATACGCCGACACAAGGCGAAATTTATTATAACGATGCGCTTGTTACCAAAAAGACACTGCGTGAATTGCGCAAGCATGTTGGCATTGTGTTTCAAGATGCGGATAACCAAATCATTGCCGCCACTGTGCGGGCAGAGGTCGGCTTCGGCCCGATGAATTTAAAGCTGCCAAAAGCCGAAGTGGCGGCACGGGTGACACAAGCGCTGGCATATATGAATCTTTCCGGTTTTGAAGACCGTCCGCCGCATTATTTGAGCGGGGGCGAGAAAAAACGGGTCAGTATTGCAGATGTGGTGGCAATGGAGCCGACCGTCATGATTTTTGATGAGCCAACTGCTTCGCTGGATCCGCTGAATGCCATGATGCTGGAAAATGTGTTGGAAAAACTGCGGGAAGCGCACAAAACCATTTTGATTTCCACGCACGATGTGGATTTTACATATCGTTGGGCAGAGCGCATTTTGGTGTTCTGCGAGGGGCGTATCATTGCAGACGGCACGCCATATGAAATTTTCAGCCAAGCAGACATTTTGCAAAAAGCAAACTTAAAGCAGCCGATTTTATGGGAACTATATGAAATGCTGGTTGCAAAGCACATGCTACCGGACACAAAGGCATATCCGAAAACATCCGCAGAGCTGGAGCGTTTGCTGGACCGTACACAGGAGCGTTGAGGTGGGTTCACCTGAACATATATTAAAACAGGAGGAAGTATCATGAAAAAAAGTCAGAAGCGCATTGTCAGCATGGCAGCCGTGCTTGCGCTTACCCTTGGAATGATTCCGATGGCAAGCGCAATGCACATCATGGAGGGCTATTTGCCGCCGAGCTACTGCATTTTGTGGGGGGCACTTTGTCTGCCGTTTCTTGCGGCGGGGTGGTTTTCCATTCGCAAACGATTGCAAGAAAATCCAAGGTCGATGACTGTTTTGGCGATTTCCGGTGCGTTTATTTTCGTGCTGTCGTCGCTGAAAATTCCATCTGTCACAGGCAGCTGCTCACATATGACAGGAACCGGTCTGGCGGCGATTTTGTTTGGTGCAGGTACGGTGAGTGTTTTGGGCATCGTTGTATTGATTTTTCAAGCAACGCTGTTGGCGCATGGCGGCATTACGACCCTTGGCGCTAACACCTTTTCCATGGCAATCGCCGGACCGATTGTAACGGTGCTGGTGTATAAGCTCTGCAATGCACTTAAGGTGAACAAGCATGTGGGCGTTTTCCTTGCCGCTGCGGTGGGGGACCTGTTTACCTATTGCGTGACCAGTGTGCAGCTGGCACTGGCATATCCTTCTGCACAGGGCGGTGTTTTGGGTTCTGCAATGAAGTTTTTGGCGGTTTTTGCGCCGACACAGCTGCCGTTGGCAATCATCGAGGGCGTTTTGACGGTTTTGATTGTGATGGGATTGGAAACATATGCAAAACCTGAGCTGCGTGAAATTGGCTATGTAAAGGTGGGCTGAACATGAACAAAAAAGGATTTAAGGTGGTTGTGTTATTGCTGCTGGTCGGCGTGCTCGCAGTGGTGCCGTTATTCCTGCAGAAGGGGGCGGCGTTTGGCGGCTCGGATGATGCGGGAAGCGAGATGGTCAACCAGATTACCGGCGGGGAATACCAGCCGTGGTTTACCCCCATTGCAGAAAATCTCATCGGCGGCGAGCTGCCGGGTGAAATCGAAAGCTTGCTGTTTTGCGTACAGACCGGAATCGGCGTGGGCGTGATTGCGTTTTTCATGGGACGTTTGGTGGAACGCAAAAAACAAGAGCGACTGCACGAAAAGCAGACAGAAGAGTAAACGGCAGCGTTTGGATATAGAAAGCCTCCTTGGAATACAAGTGCATTCCAAGGAGGCTTTTGGTGGAGTTTTCAGAGAAAATCCGAAATTATAGACCGAAGTGCTTCTTATTGTATTTATGGACGGCTTCAAATGCTGCCCAAATATTTTCGGGACGAGTATCGCCGACAATATTATGAATCGTGTTGAACACATAGCCGCCGCCCTTGGAAAGGATGTCCAAACGCTCGGTCACTTGTGCGGCAACCTCTTCCGGTGTGCCGTTGGGCAGCATGCTCTGCGTGTCTACGCCGCCGCCCCAGAAGACCAGCTTGTCGCCATATTTATCCTTGAGCATCTGTGCATCCATGCCCGTGGCGGAAAGCTGCACGGGATTGATGATGTCCATGCCCATGTCAACAAAATCATCCAGCAGCTTGACAACGCAGCCGCAGGTGTGGAAAAAGGTCTTCCATTTGGTGTTTTGATGCACCCAATCACATATGCGCTTATAGTAGGGTTTGTACAGTTCCTTAAACATGTCAGAGGACATAAACTCTGCATTTTGCGTGCCGAAGTCTGTGCCGCTAATCCAAACAATCTGAATCTTATCACCGCATGCCTGCTTGTAAATCTCCAGATTTTTGAGCATGAATTCGGTTTGCATTTCAAAAACTTCCTGCACATATTCCGGATAGAGCAGCTGTGCCATGCACCATTGGTCAAACTTGCGGATGCCCTTTGGGAATTTTTCAAACGGTGCAGGAATGGCACCGGAATCGCCGAAGCCTGCGCCGGCAAGGTTGCCGATGACGGCATAGTCGGTTTCCGTGAACAAGCGGTGCGATTCCCGCTCATAGTATTTTGCGGTTTCATCGCTCATGACAGAGAAGAAGTTTTTAAAATCTTCCCGTGGGGTTAAATTATCTTCGTCCACTTCTGGTGTACGGTCGATAATGTCAAAGAAATAGCCGCCGGACGGCATATAGATGGAGGGAGGTGCGGTGCGGTCGCCCTGCGGATACATTTTAATGCCGCCGTCTTCCAGAATGTCAAATGCATTGCCGGCATTGATGAAAGCGGGGGTACCGTCCGGCATGGTGAACACGGTTTTCTCGCCGGTGTAGGGTACGCCCAGCGAATCCTCGGGGTGGTTCATGCCGATTACATCGCCCATGACCATACGGCGCAAATCTTCATCAACCACGCCAAGCATCTGGCAGATTTCAAACGTGTCCGGTGTCTTTTTCTCCAGACCAAGATATTCCCGCAGGCGATACAGTGCAGATACACTGATGCCGGTTTGACCGGTTGCGCCCAGGTCAATCGGGATGCGGTCGGGCTGCTTATGATTGATTGCGGCAAGTACACGTTCTCTGGATGTCATCATCATTCAAAAACTCCTTCGTTTTACATATTTATGGATAGATTATCGGAGAATATGTTGTAATCTTTCTTCCATTATAGCGAGAGGAATCGACAAAATGAATGCTGTATTTTGCTTTTTACTTAACCGATATTGACTTGTGAGAGGGTGCCGTGCACGCAATCAGAGGAGGTATTATATTTTTGTGAAGTATATGGAAACAGGGGCTTGGATGGAGGTGGTTGTATGTTAGCGTATGAAACCGGCACGTGCTCGGGGTCAGATTTGTATTTTTTCACGCCGTCAGAACTTGCGCTGCAAATGTTATATTATCCCACTGCCTGCGGCTATTATTTTACGGACTATGCGTATCAGATTCAGCGGGAGAATGCGAACAGCTTTTTGCTGTTTTATGTGTGCAAAGGCAGGCTGTCGGTAAAGAGTGGGGGGTCTTCCATGGTTGCCACGGAGGGGCAGATTGGCTTTATCAATTGCCATGTCCCGCATGAATATCATTCCATCGGGGACACGGAGTTTTTGTGGATTCATTTGGATGGGCTGAATGCTGCGCAACTGCACAAGCAAATTGTCAACCGCTACAATGGGCATGTGTTCGGGTTGGCACAAGGCGAAACGCTGAAGGCCAGTATTTATGAAATTATCTCTGCCTGTCGGACAGATGTGATTCCGAATGAGGCGCAATTGTCTTATAAAATTTATGGCATGCTCATTGCAATGTTCAGCAACCAAAGCCTGAAAACGGATGGAGAAACTGCGGAATCTCCGATAGAGCGGGCGTCCCAGTTCATCAAGGAACAGTATCATCGGCAGTTATCGCTGTCAGACATTGCAAAGGTTGCAAATATCAGCCCGTGTCATTTTTCAAGGCGATTCAAAAAGGAATATGGGTATTCTCCGTATGAATTTATGATTATGACACGCATTCGGCATGCGATGCATTTGCTGAAGACCACCGACCTGCCCATTCACAATATTGCGCAGACTGTGGGGTATCATAATGTTGAAACCTTTACCAACACGTTTACGAAGCGTGTAGGCTTGGCACCCAGTCAATTTCGGAAATATCCGATTTAGAACCTGTATTCACAAGCGAGGCGTCGGCAAAGTCGACGTCTTTTTTTGTGCAGAAATAGCGTGAAAAATATAGCGTAAAAAGACTTGACAAAGTTGTTAGCGTATGCTAATATTAGCGCATGCTAACAAAATAAATCGTGCATAGGAGGACATATGAGTGTAGTGATTGTGGGCGGGAATGACCGCATGGAGCGCCGATATGTAGAAACGTGCAAAGGGTTTGGATATAAGGCGAAAGTATTTACCCAAATGAAGGGAGAAATGAAGCGGCAGATTGGAAAACCGGATTTGGTGATTTTGTTCACCAATACGGTATCTCATAAAATGGTGACCTGTGCCGTTGGGGCGGCAAAAAGCTGCAATGCGACGGTAGAACGTTCGCACAGCAGCAGCCTGCATGCACTGCAAACCATTTTACAGGGGCGATGTCAGCCGCCACGAGGGAAATGATATGAAAAATTTTGAAGCTGTTTTGGTAGAACAATGTGCACCTACCTTGGCACGGGTCAAGCCTGCCAATTTGTTCAGCTATCGCCCGCAGGCGGGAGAGGATATTCCGGCGGCAATTGCACATTGGAATCAGGTGCTCGGCGCACGTGGGATTCAAGTTTTTTTGCTCAAATATTGCCGCACACAAAATTTGTTTTTGATTTATGTGCATCGCAATCGGCAGCTGGAGCAAATTTTGCAGACGCCTGCGGTACAGGAATTTTTGGGTACGGTGGGCTATACACGCCATGCAGAGGTTGCGGGGTATTTGCAGCAGTTACAACGGCGAGTGTGTTTGCAAGAAGAATTTCCGCATGAAATCGGTATATTTTTAGGCTATCCGCTGGTCGATGTACTGGGCTTCATGGCGAACAAAGGGAAGAATTTCACATACAGCGGGCTTTGGAAAGCCTATGGAAATCCAGAGCATGCGCAAAAGCAATTTGCACAGTATCAAAAATGTTCTGCGGTGTATCAAAAGCTTTATGCAGAGGGCAGGTCCATTTTACAGCTGACGGTCGCCGCTTGATGAAACAGGCGGGAAACCTCAACTGCGGAAAAACAACGCTGTTCAATCAAGCGTGAAATGAACAGCACAAAATGGACATTGATTGCGGTGGCATTGGTGGTCAACCAACTGGGTGGATGGCTGACAGGGCAAGGGTTTGGCGTTTGGACAGAAATTGCCGTTTTGGTGCTCGTTGGCGGCATGTATTTGCTGGTGTGCAAGAATCCATATACCACCAAAGCGGCTTCGATGGCATTCCGCACCCAGCCATCCAATGCGCTTAGCGGATGACAGAAGATAGCGCAAGGGCATGTTGCCTACACTACGCAGAAATTGCATTTACAACGGTCTGCGCGAATGTATACTGCACACAAGGTATGGAGATATTTGTGAGTCTATCACAGAGATGATTTGGGAATAATGCTATACTGTAAAAAAGCAAATTTGGCGTGAAATGCGAATGTGTGGGAGGCAATTGGATATGAGAAAAAAGATGCTGTTTGCGACACTGCTGGCAATGATGTTGGCACTGACAGGATGCCAGAGCACCATTGCAGACTTGCCGGCAGAGCCAGCGGATGCCGCAGAATCTGCGGATACCACGGCGGTATATCAAAAAATCACAGCGGCTGAAGCAAAAGAAATCATGGATGCGACAACTGAATACACGATTTTGGATGTGCGCACCGAAGAAGAATATGCAGCAGGACATATTGAACATGCAGTTTTGTTGCCGGATTATGAAATTACGGCAAAGGCAGAGGAAGTTCTGCCGGACAAAGAGGCTGTGATTTTGGTCTATTGCCGCAGCGGCAGAAGAAGCGCAAATGCGGCAAAGGCTTTGGTGGATTTAGGCTACCAACATGTTCTGGATTTCGGCGGCATTATTGACTGGCCGTATGAAACGGTACAATAACAGAAACGGCAAAACAGCGCAAGCAAGCATCCCATGAAAGGTGAATTTCGTGGGATGCTTGCTTTATACATACTGATTCTTATGGATCTGCTGGCGGTCATTTAGCGGCGGCAGCCTCTCGTGCAGACATGTCCGCAATGATGCGGGGATAGAGCCTGTCAAGGTGGTAAAACAACAGCGTGACAGCAATCAGCGCCCAAGAAATCAGATTGCCCCAAATATAAATATCAGAAATCATGGCGGTTGCTTGGTCGGGCAGAAGCCGTTCGCCGGAAAAGCCTGCAAGCTTGAGCAGAAGACCAACGAGGGCCAGCGTGGTGCCGCCACCGAATTTTTGACCCGCTGTTGTGGCGGCAACCATCATGCCCTGCAGGCGAACACCGGTTTTCCAGTGGCCATATTCAATAATATCAGCGAGCATAGAATATTTGACCCCTCGAAAGCAACCCTTGCCAATGCCACGGAAAGCGCAGGCGAACAGGGTCAGACCCAGGCTCTCGGGGGCGAACAGCTGTGCTGTCATGCCGATGGAAGCAACGCATGCCCCTGTTAGGGCGACATTTCGTTTGCCGAATCGAATGATACAAGGGCCAAGCAGCAGCACCACGAGGATTTGGGCAATGTTTTCAAAGGAAACCAGCCAACCGGTTAGATTGCGGTTTCCTAACACGTATTGCGCATAGTAGGCACTGCACGAACCGGTGACCGCTTCATAAAAGGCAAGAAAGACCGAAAGGGCAAAAAACAGCAGGAAATAGCGGTTGGTTATCGCAAGCCGCAGACCATACAGCAAGGGAACGGTGTCGCCCTGTTCGGTGCATGTTTGCAGGACAACACGCTCCTGACAGTGGGAAAAACAGAACCAAAGCATGGCAACTGCAAGGACGGCATATAGCAGAGAAAGGGTTTCCCACGCATGCTGGGTGTTGCCTAGCAGTGTCACGAGCGGGAACGTGACCGAGGTGATGATGAGATGTCCCATGGCAGACATCGCAGTGCGGTAAAGATTGATGGATGCCCGTTGGTCGGTGTCACGGGTCATCAAAGTTGCCAAGGTGGCATAGGGCAGATTGAGGGCGGTGTAAACAACCGTCGTGCACAGGTTGTAGGTGACAAAAATATAGACCGCACGCACCAAACGGGTGGTGTGCGGGACGGTGAACAGGAGCACGGCAGAAATACCATAGGGTATCATCATCCATAAAATCCATGCACGGGCTTTGCCGTGCCGTGAATGGGTGCGGTCGATGAGCAGACCAATCAGCAGGTCGCTGACCCCGTCAAACAGGCGGGAAACCGTGAGGATGATGCTCACAATCAGTACATCCATGTGAATGACGTTGGTGTAAAAATACAGCAGCAGGGAGGTGGTCAGTGCAAAAACCACGTTGCAGGCAACATCGCCTGTGCCGTAAGCCAGTTTTTCCAGAATGCCGATTTTGGCATATTGCGGGTCGGTGGCAGCTGCCGCATTTGGCTGCATGAGAACCCTCCTTCTTGTTTGGGAATCCAGATACTCTATTATCGTAGTCTGGAAAGGAATAAAAATCAATAGACAAAAGCCACCAAGGTATTTTATTCAATCTAGGCATGGTGTATAGTGCGATGCTGTGCTACAATAAACCAAACAACAAAAAATGGAGGCTTATTGCCATGGAAAAGAACCTGTATATGCTGATTGAGGGGATGTATCCAACC
This sequence comes from Intestinibacillus sp., assembly GCA_963663775.1. GTDB lineage: Bacteria > Bacillota > Clostridia > Oscillospirales > Butyricicoccaceae. The sequence goes on from OY760624.1 coordinate 2,190,337, forward strand.
CTGCACCGTGTGGAAAAAAAGATTGCAGATTATGTGCTGACACATGCGGAAAAAGTGGCGGCAATCAGCGTGCAGGAGCTTGCACGCACGCTGGAGGTTGCGGAATCCAGCATTGTCCGCTTCAGCAAAACCGTGGGCTGCACGGGATTTGCGGAGTTTAAGCTGATGCTGGTGAAATATGCGCCGCGTGAAACACGCACCATTTTTGAGGAGCTTTCGCCGGAAAGCAGCGCAGAAATGATTACACAAACGGTGTTCCGCCGCAATATGGAAACGCTGCAACAGGCGGTTGCTTTGTTGGATTATGATAAAATCGGTTGTGCGGTGGACTGGATGGATCAGGCGGAGCGCATTGTATTTTATGCACTGGGGGCATCTGCTTCGCTGGCGGAGGATTTTTATATTCGGCTGATGCGCATTGGCATGGATGCGCAGGCGATTACCGATGCACACCTGAGCCAGATTTCGGCGGGGATGCTGAACCCACGGGCAGTTGCGGTGGGCATTACGCACACGGGGCGCACCACAGAGGTGGTGCATGCCTTGCAAGTGGCACGTGCACAAGGGGCGAAAACCATTGCCATAACAGGCTTTTCGCAGACACCTGTTGCACGAGCGGCAGACCTATGTCTAGAGCTCTATTCGCCAGAACAGCTGTTCATCTCCCCGCGAGTTGCACAGGTTTCGCTGATTGACAGCTTGTATGTTGGATTGGCACTGCAGCGGAAAGCCAGTGCGCTGAGCTATGTCGGACGGATGGAGGAATCGCTTGCAGATTTCCGTCTGAAATAATGCACAATTTTATAAACGAAAAAGAAGCATCCTGCTGCATGGCGGGATGTTTCTTTTTAATGAATAATGTTCGATTTTAAGGAACATTGTTTTTTGTTGTGAGATTATATAAGAAATAATATTCCGTATTGTACATTCCTAATGAAATTGAAAAGATGCAGGAAAACGCCTTGAAATCGAGTTGCTTTAGAAATATAATGCTAGAAAAGGCGTTGCAGACAATAATGAAGCGGATAGGGGTGGTTGGCTTCGAATGAATAATGTTCCAAAAATGCATTTGCGGATAGCGGAAAAGGAGAAGAGAACAGTATGAAACATATCATGAGAAAGGTGCTGTCATGGCTGCTTGTTATGGCAATGATGCTGACCATGACACCTGTGGTGTTTGCCGCAGATGGCGCACAATTTAAAAATGGTCCATATCTGTTGGCACCAAAAACCGACAGCATGGTGGTTGCGTGGGAAAGCACAGAGCAGACGGATGCCACCATTGCGTATGGCACGCAGGAGAATGCGCTTGGAGAGCCGATATCGGTGTCGCCAGATGCGGATGCGCCGGAATTTCAAGGAGCAAAAATGCAGCTGTATTACTATAAGCTTGAAAATCTGGAGCCTGGCACCCGATATTATTATGAAGTGAAGTTGGCGGGCGGCGAAAGCTGCAAAGCAAGTTTTAAGACATTGAGCGATGATCCGGATAACGTGAACCTTATTTCGCTGTCGGATTCGCATATTTTTGCCACACGTGCGGAGCTGGATGCCTCGGTCAAGTCCTATGACCCCGATGTGATTCTGCATTGCGGCGATTTGGTGGAAGGCACAGGTGCACAGGCAGAGCAGTTTAGTTTTTGGTTCCATGGGGATGCGGAATCGGATTTTATCCATGCCTATCCCGTGGTGTATGCCAGCGGCAACCATGACCAAGGCGGCACATATTTTGATGCCTATGTGTATAAGATGCAGGATGCAGAATATGGTGCAACGGTTGAGGGGGACAGCTCCTTCAATTACGGAGGAATTCACCTTATCACCATGAACAGCAGTCCGTGGGGGTTGTTTCAGATGAATTCAGAGGCAACCGGCAAAGCGGCGGATGCGGCAACATTGCAGACCATTGATGATGCAATGACATGGTTGAAAGCAGATTTGGAGACAGATGATGCGAAAAATGCAGAATTTCGCATCATTATGATGCATCATCCGGTTTCAGATGCGTATACAAAACGATATATTCCGGCAGTCATCGAGCCTGGAAATGTAAATCTGCTGCTTTCCGGACATACACACAGCTATGCACGTGCGGTTTCGGAGAATCCAGCGGTGGGCGCAGGCACCATTTATCTGACCCATCAGGATGCACGCACCTACAACAAGAAAGGTGATTTTTTCCACATCACAGGAACGCCGGGAGAAGGGGTGCTGACGGTTGAAAATTATGGTGCGGTTGGTGCGACTAGTGACAGCAAGCTGGCTAACACCACACTGGTTGGCAGCAAAACACAGCTGCTTTCTTTCAGCGATGTTTCCATCACGCCGGATGAGGTGCTGTGCAATGGAGAAGTAACCGTGTCTGCAACGGTCACGAACAATGGAAAGGGCCTTGCGGCGGCGGCAATCCCGGTTTCTGACAATGGCACGACACGGTATCTCTATTGGTTTGACGGTGCGGTCAAGACCCTTGAGCCAGGCGAATCTGCAAGCTTGACGGGAACGCTCAAGATGGATTCACTGGGAACACATACGCTGCAGGTTGCGGATAAAACCGTGGCGGTAGAGGTTCAGTTCCGTGACGCTACCTTTTCCTATGATAATCTGCGGGTGAAGCTGGGAACGGGTGAAACAAGTGACATCGAAAGCAATATTCTCAATATTAAGGCGGATGTTACGAACATGGGCAATGCGGCAGGCATGGCTTCAGCAGCATTCCAAATCGATGGGGCATCCATTGCATCAAAAAGCTATCAGCTTGCCGCGGGTGAAACGAAAACCGCAGAGTTTTCCTATACCTTTGACAAGGCGGGCACGTATCAAGTGACCATTGGAGATGCGGCGGCGCAGACCGTCTACATTGAGGGCGGTATCCAAGGCATGCCGATTGTCATGGACAAGTCAGGCAACGAAAACAATGGCTATATCCATGGAGAACCAGAGCTGGGCACTGATGACCAAGGCAATCCAACGCTTGTGCTGGATGGGTATCGTGATTATATTGAAGTACCTGACAACGGCGGATATACCGCCACAGATGGCATCAGCGGCATGGTTTGGGCAAATCTTCCAAGTGCAGGCACAACCAAGGGCGGTGTTTCAGAGCTGACCGAGCAATATGAGGATTTGGATGGAAAAGGCGCCGTTCCAGACCATAATCCCCTGATGATGAAGGGCATTGGTCTTGGATGGGGCACACCCTACCTGTTCCGTATCGCAGTGCGTGAAACCGGCAAGGTCACCTATGGTGTTTGTCTGCTGGATGATAACGGTGAATTCAGCTGGAATGACGGCAGTCAAGACGAGGCAGGCATTCAGAAGGATGCTTGGGTGCAGTATACCAGTACGTTTGACTTCACAAACGGTGGGGACGGATATGAAAACGGATACAACAGCGCACATGTTGACAAGCCGGCGTTTACCGCACCTCTAAAAAACTGGGAGGGCGAGCCGCTGTATATTGGTCTTGGCTTTAAAAACACGCTGCTGACGAACCGCAATCGTGGCATGTACCATACCATGCTGCCGGGTGCGGTGTCACAGGTGCGGTTTTACAACGCCAAGGTTTCAGCCGAAGAAAATGATGCAGTGCGTGCAAACCCAACAACAGCAGGTGCATCTGCCCAAAATCTAAAGATTTGGTTGGACTTTTCGCCGGAAACAATTGAAACAAAGGGCACACACACCACGGAATGGGTGGCGGCGACTGCGGCACCAACTGCATTGCAGTATCATGTTGCGCTGCAGGGCGCAGCCACAGCCACTGCGGTTGTGCAGACATCGGATGACGGCAGTGCTGTGAAAGAAGAGAAAACGATAGACCTGCAAAACGGGGAAAACACCGTGGACTTGACAGGCATGCAGACCGCCAAGTATGTGCGCATGCAGACAGCGTTTGTGAGCGATTTGAACGAAACCGCTTCCAGTGTGCCTGTGTTGTATGAATATGTTCTGGATGCAGGCGTTACTAAGCGATGGAATACGCTTGCAGACTGGAACAAGGGGGTCTTTTCCGGTGCGGCGGCGCATCAGTCAGGCGATGTCTACCGTGACCATGCGCAGGATTTTGACGATTACAGCGGTACAGCTTCTCAGCCGGATGCAGTGGGCTTCACCGATGTTGTGAATCACTGGGCAAAGACAGCGATTGACTACGTGACATCGGAAAATCTCTTCACAGGCATAAGTGCAAGTCAGTTTGCACCTGAAAAAGCGATGACAAGAGGAATGTTTGTGACGGTGCTCGGACGGATGGCAAATGCGCAGGGTTCAGGCGAGCAGGCAGCGGCAGTCTTTGCAGATGTGGATGCAGACGCATATTATGCACCATATGTGGATTGGGCGCAGAAAAATGGTGTGATAAACGGCGTTTCTGCCAATCAATTTGCACCGTCAGCAGTGCTCAGCCGTGAACAAATGGTGACAGTTTTGCGCCGCTACATTGACAGCAATGCGCTGGAATTGCCAGAAACCACGAGCCGGACGGTGTTTGCGGATGATACGGACATCTCTGCCTATGCACGGGATGCCGTGTATGACATGCAGCAAAGCGGCATTCTTTTGGGAGAACCGGATAACCGATTTGACCCGCAGGGCGTTGCTGTGCGGGCGGATGTTGCGGCATTGATTGCACGGTTTGCGCAAACCTTTGAAGCTGCGTAATCGGATGCGGCGCACATCGTTTTGTGTATGCTATACGCCAGCAACGAAAAAACAAAGCTTCCATAAATTTCGATAAAGACCGTACACCCCTCACAGAATGCACGATGCGTTCCGTGGGGGGTGCGCTTCTTATGCGCAGTTGACGAGCGGGTTCTGCATGCAGGCAAACGGAGAAAATTTGCCCCAAAGAGGAAACATGTTGAATCAAAAAGGGGTTTATGTTAAAATATGATGAAGTACATGAAAAGGAACGCAGCGCACATGGTGATTATGGGGATTGACCCAGGATATGGAACGGTAGGCTATGGATTTTTAAAATATGAGCAAAATCGATTTACGCCTATCCAATATGGTGCGATTACAACCGATGCAAAGATGGAGATGCCGCTGCGGTTGCAGGAGATTTATCAGGATTTATGCACCCTGCTGGATGCCTTCCACCCGCAGGAAGTGGCAGTGGAAGAGCTGTTCTTCAATACCAACATTACCACGGGTATTCAGGTTGCACAGGCACGAGGGGTGATTCTGCTGGCGTTGGTACAGCATGGGTTAAAGCCCGCTTCATATACACCCTCACAGGTGAAGCAATCTGTTGTGGGATATGGCAAGGCGGAAAAAAAGCAAGTGATGGAAATGACGCGGCTGATGTTGGGACTTAACAAAATACCACGCCCAGATGATGCCGCAGATGCGTTGGCCATTGCGATTTGTCATGGACATGCTAGAAAATCACAACTATACAAAGGATAACAGCATATGTTTTATTATGTAGAAGGAAAAGTTGCCGTGCTGGAGCAGGGGCTTGCCGTCATTGATTGCATGGGTGTTGGATATGCGTGCCACACCTCGCAGAATACGCTTTCTGCGCTCAATTCTGGAAAAAACGCACGATTATATACCTATTTATATGTGAGAGAAGATATTTTTGATTTATATGGATTTTCAGAGCAGGAAGAGTTGTCCTGCTTTAAGATGCTGATTGGGGTGTCTGGCGTAGGACCGAAAGCCGCACTCGCCATTTTGTCGATTGCACCGCCGTCAAGGCTTGCCCTGTCCATCATCACAGGGGATGAAAAGATGCTGACGCAGGCGCAGGGTATCGGCAAAAAGATTGCACAGCGCATCGTGCTGGAGCTGAAAGACAAATTGGCAAAGGCGCAGCTGGACGGCGGTGCATCCGCCGCAATCGGGATGCCGCAGGCTGCATTGGGCGGCAAGCAAAGCGTGAACCATACGCAGGAAGCGGTAGCGGCACTGATGGTTTTGGGCTATAGTCAGGCAGAAGCACTGCAATCGATGGAAAATTTGCAGCTGGAGGACTTGGAAACGGAAGAAATCATTCGGCAATGCTTAAAACGGCTTGCAATACAGTGATAAAGGATGTGAGCATTTGAGTATTGAGTTTTCGGGCGGTATGATGGATGATGAGCGTATTATCTCCAATCGCACGCTGACAGCAGAAGAGAACGAAACCTCACTGCGTCCGCATACCATGGGAGATTATATCGGGCAGAGCAAGGTGAAAGAGAACCTTTCGGTGTTTATCGAAGCTGCCAAACAGCGAGGCGAACCGCTTGACCATGCGCTGCTGTATGGACCGCCGGGACTTGGAAAAACAACCCTTGCCAATATTATCGCCGCCGAGATGGGAGTCAATATTCGAGTGACATCCGGTCCTGCCATCGAAAAAGCAGGAGATTTGGCGGCGCTCTTGACAAACCTTTCAGAACACGATATTCTGTTCATCGACGAAATTCATCGTCTGAATCGGAGCGTGGAAGAAATCCTCTATCCTGCCATGGAAGATTTTGCGCTAGACATCATCATTGGAAAAGGACCTTCGGCAAGGTCGATTCGATTGGATTTGCCAAGGTTTACACTCATCGGCGCAACCACACGCGCAGGACAGATGACGTCACCGCTGCGTGACCGTTTCGGCGTGATGCTGCGGCTGGAGCTGTATAGTGCGGCAGAATTGCAGCAAATTGTCGAGCGGTCGGCAGGGATTTTGGAGGTTCCAGCAGAGGCAGAGGGTACATATGAAATTGCCTGCCGCTCTCGAGGTACGCCACGTATCGCCAATCGGTTTCTGCGCCGTGTGCGTGATTTTGCACAGGTGCGGGGCAATGGTGTGATTACCCGCCAAACAGCGGATATGGCACTGCAGGCGTTGGAAGTCGATGCATTGGGGCTGGACAACATTGACCGCAGGATGCTGACGTGCATCATTCAAAATTTCAGCGGCGGCCCGGTAGGCTTGGAAACCCTTGCGGCGGCGATTGGAGAGGAATCCATCACGCTGGAGGATGTTTATGAGCCGTATCTGATGCAAATTGGGTTTTTAAATCGCACGCCTCGTGGCAGGTGCGCAACGCTGCTTGCCTATGAGCATCTGCAATTGGAATTGCCGAATGGGCAGCTGCGGTTGTGAGGAACTGGCACAAAACGTGCGAAATTGCCATAGAATAGGGCGACATATATATAAACAGAAGGTAAGGTGTTCGTTTTTGGGTAAATATTTTGGTACAGACGGCGTGCGTGGGGTCGCAAATATAGAACTAGATGCCTTGTTGGCGTTTAAGATTGGTGCGGCTGCGGCACATTTGTTGGCGCAGGAACGGAAAACTGCCGGCAAAGCGAAATTGCTCATTGGTAAAGATACCCGTATTTCTTCCGATATGCTGGAAAATGCGTTGGTCGCTGGTATTTGTTCTGTGGGGGCAGATGTGGAGCTTTTGGGTGTCATTCCAACCCCTGCGATTGCATATCTGACGATTAAGCATAAGGCAGATGCAGGCATTGTGATTTCGGCGAGCCATAACTCTTTTGAGTACAATGGCATTAAAATTTTTGCCGGAAGCGGCTATAAGCTTTCGGATGCCTTGGAAGCACAGATTGAAGCACTCATTGATGCACCAGAGCAGCTGCCGAAGGTATCCCACGAGCAGATGGGCTGCGTGGTGAAGAGTGCAATCGATCCGGTTGTGGAATATACCGACCACTTGAGCGAAACCATCAGCGGCGACCTGAGCGGGCTGCGGGTGGCGGTGGACTGCGCCAACGGGGCGGCATCTACCACCATTGTGCGCTTGCTGCGGCAGTTGGAGTGCAGCGCAGAAATTCGATTTTATGAGCCGGATGGCATCAACATCAATCATGACTGTGGCTCGACCCATTTGGGCAATTTAAAAGAGCGTGTGCGCGAAGGACATTTTGATTTGGGCGTTGCATTTGACGGCGATGCGGATCGTTGTCTGATTGTTGACGAGAACGGCGAGGAGCTGGACGGCGACCGCATCATGGCAGTGTGCGCCTCCCGCATGAAACAGCAGGGCAAGCTGCGGGGCAATGCGTTTGTTGCAACGGTCATGTCCAATATGGGTCTGCATGCTTATGCAAAAGAACAGAAAATGGAGATTGTTTGCGCCAATGTCGGTGACCGCTATGTGCTGGAGCAAATGCTGCAAGGCGGCTATATTCTGGGCGGCGAGCAGTCAGGGCATGTGATTTTTTTGGAATATGCGTCAACAGGGGATGGTCAGCTGACGGCAGTGCAGTTTATGTCCATTCTCAAATACAGCGGCAAGAAATGCTCGGCGCTGGCGGCAGAAGTGGTGCCGTTCCCGCAGACGATGCTCAATGTAATCGTGCCAAATGAACAGAAAAAAACGATTGCACAGCATCCGGAAGTGCAGAAAGTCATTGCACAAGCCGAATCCCAATTGGGAGAAGGGCGTATTTTGGTGCGTCCGTCCGGCACGGAGGCGCTGGTGCGCGTGATGGTGGAAGCCAAAGATGTGCAATTGGTTGACGATATGGCAAAAATGGTTGCAAAAGTCATAGAAGCTATCGTATAATAAAATATCATAAACGTGCAGAGTGGGACGGTGTGATAAATGCCGTCCCTCTTTGTGCGGTGCGGAAAAAGGAGCGTGATTATTTTTAGCAGAATCAGAAAAAGCGCCAGCGCTGCGGCGTCATGAACCGCAGTGGACGAGGTATGGGTTTATCGAAGATTCGGCGGATGCCCATCGGTCAGAGGAAGCAGACGAATATACCGTCAACCTCAGGTCGTTAGCAGCGATGCAAAACTTGAAAGCGATTTCGAGGACAAACGTCAGCTGCCCCCTACATAGGAAGTGTGCGGATGCAGAGGTGTCACGCAGGACTTCGTATGTTTCTTATCTTGAGTTCCTCATCATGGAAGGAGTAACACAAATTATGTGTGGTATTGTAGGTTTCACCGGCAAAGAAAGTGCTGTGCCGGTATTGATTAAAGGGTTGTACGCATTGGAATATCGTGGATATGATTCTGCGGGCATTGCGGCATTTACCAAGGCGGGTCTGCAGGTGGTCAAAACACGTGGACGCATTCAGAATTTGGAAGACAAAATCAACACAGACGGCGGCGTAGAAGGCAACTGCGGCATTGGGCACACCCGTTGGGCAACCCATGGTGGCCCGTCTGACCGCAACTCTCACCCGCATTTGGGCGGCACAGAGGGCAAGGTCGCAGTGGTGCACAATGGCATCATTGAAAATTATCTGGAACTGCGCACTAAGCTGGAAGAGCATGGCTATCACTTTCATTCGGAAACAGACACCGAAACCGTGGCGCATTTGATTGACTATTTGCATACCGGAGAGCAGAAAGATTTGGCGCAGACGGTACTGCAGGCGGTTTGCCGCTTACGGGGTTCTTATGCGCTGGGTGTGGTGAGCATGGATAATCCAGAGGAAATTGTGGCGGCACGCCGTGATAATCCTCTGGTGATTGGTCTGGGCAAGGGCGAAAATATGATTGCGTCTGACATTACTGCCATCATTTCCCGCACAAAGGATTATATCATTTTGGATGACAATGAGGTTGCAATTGTAAGGCCCGACAGCGTGGTGGTCATGAATGAATTCGGCGACGTGATTCCAAAGCAAGTGCAGACGGTTACATGGGATTTATCTGCGGCAGAAAAGGGCGGCTATGAGCACTTTATGATTAAAGAAATCATGGAGCAGCCCAAAGCGGTTGGCGATACCGTTCGACCACGAATCGCAGATGGAATGATTGCATTTGAACAAAATGGGCTTACAGAGGAGCGTCTGCGGGAAATTGACCATGTACACATTATTGGCTGTGGTTCTGCATTGCATGCGGGCATTGTCGGCAAAACGGTGATTGAAGCCATGGCACGGGTGCGCTGCACAGCATCGGTTGCATCCGAATTTCGATATGAAAACCCGATTATTTCGCCAAAGGATTTATGCATTGTCATCAGCCAGTCCGGCGAAACGGCAGACACCTTGGCGGCCATGCGGCAAGCAAAGGAACACGGTGCATTTACCATTGCCGTGGTGAACGTGGTATCATCTACCATTGCACGGGAAGCAGATGGCATCCTGTACACTTGGGCGGGACCCGAGATTTCGGTCGCTACCACAAAGGCATATTCTGCACAGCTTTCGGCACTGTATATGATTGCGGGGAAAATTGCACGGGTGCAGGGAAAAATGGATATGCAAGCGGAAAAGGAACTGTGCCAAGAGCTGTTCCGTCTGCCAGACGCCATCTCTGAAACGCTGAAGAGCCTGGAAACCATGCAGTATATTGCGACACTCTATGCAAACCGCCCCAATGTGTTTTTCTTGGGACGTGGACTGGACTATGCGGCGGCAATGGAGGCATCGCTCAAGCTCAAGGAGATTTCGTATATTCACAGCGAAGCATATGCAGCAGGAGAGCTGAAGCACGGCACCATTTCGCTGATTGAAGAAGGTACGCTGGTGATTGCGTTGGCAACCCAGAAAAATCTTTACGAAAAGACGATTTCCAACATCAGGGAAGTGGCATCGCGTGGTGCTGCGGTCGTGCTGATTACTACGGAAGACTTTGATGGAGATACCAGCGCATGCCAGCAGGTGGTGCGTTTGCCAAAATGTTTGCATACTTTTTATGCATCGCTTTCGATTATTCCGCTGCAATTCTTGGCATACTATATTGCAGTACAGCTGGGTTGCGATGTCGATAAACCGAGAAATCTGGCAAAATCTGTGACAGTAGAGTGAAGATGTACAATTTTTGTAAAAAGAAATATTAAAAATCAACAAAAAAGTGCGAAAGGTAGAAGTTTGGATTTTGCAATTTCACAAAAATAGCTTGACAAGAAAGAAACTGCCTTGTATAATAATAACAATATGACAGATGGAAATGAACCGCAGAAAAACTCCCCAAATTTTGAGAGGGATAGAAAACTCTGTGCGAACGCCCAACAAGGCGATGTTGCTGCAACTGAGCAGTTGATTCACCACTTTTCCAAAATGGTAAAGGCTTGTGCCAGGTCGTGCTTCATGGTTGGAGCGGACACAGAAGATTTGGTGCAGGAAGGCATGATAGGTCTGCTCAAAGCCATTCAGCACTTTGACGCAGAGCGTGGCGTGCCCTTTGAATCATTTGCACGCATTTGCATTACACGGCAGATATATGCTGCAGTTCGCTCGGCCGCTTCTTATAAGCATATGATTCTCAATCATTCCATTGGCATAGAAAAACCTCTGTTTGACGACAATGCGGAGCCCCACATATCCGTGGAAAATTCGATTTCCAATCCGGAGTCGTTGGTTATCGGCATGGAGGAGCAGCAGGAACGTATGCATACGCTACTGCAGTCCTTGTCTATCTTCGAGGCGAAGGTTTTGAGACTGTATCTGCAAGGTTGTTCCTATCAGGAAATGACGGAAATTTTGCAGAAGCCGCTCAAATCGGTGGACAATGCCATCCAACGCATTAGGCGAAAATCGGCAGCAAAACCATAGGCGATTGCAGGAGAAGTTTCCTGTACGCAATATAATCAGTTCCGCAGGGAACAAGGTATCAAAGAGAGGTAAATAACATGTACGAAGACAAGACTTTAGTATGCAAAGAATGCGGCAATGAATTTGTATTTACTGCTGGAGAACAAGAATTTTATGCAGAGCGTGGCTTTATGAATGAGCCGCAGCGTTGCAAGAATTGCCGTGACGCAAGAAAGAACGCAGCTCGTGGTCCGCGTGAGTATTTCACAGCAACCTGCGCTGCTTGCGGTGGAGATGCAAAGGTTCCTTTCGAGCCGAAGTCTGACCGTCCGGTATATTGCAGCGAGTGCTTTGCAAAGATGAAGGCGGAGTAATTTCTTCGCAAAATCTTATGCTGTAGATGAACGTTTCTGTGTTGCAAAACAAGAAATCGTATTGAGAAAGGTTCTTTTGCTGATGTGCAAAAGAACCTTTCTTCTGTCCATATCGTACCACTGCATAGAACTTGCGTTCGCAGAAATTGTTTTTTTAGGGGAAAAGTGCAAAAGATTCTGCAAACTGAAATTGCATAACACTGAAAAATAAGGTATACTAATAGAGGAATGCTTGCAGCTGATTTTGGAGAAGCAAGCGGTCATGCAAAAAAAGTATGGTCATGTGAGGAAGTGTTGAGTTGCCTTTTTGATGGAAGGCAGTCCGTTATTTTAATAGATTCCCAATAGGAGAAGGTAAAATGACTGCGAGAAGAACAATCTTGGTTGTCGACGATAACTCAGTCAATCGAACGATATTGTGCAAAATACTTTCCACGCAATATACGGTCATACAGGCTGAAAACGGGAAACAGGCGTTGGAAATATTGGAGAATAAGCAGGAAAATATTTCAGCGGTTCTTTTGGATTTGATAATGCCTGTTATGGATGGATATGAATTTTTGAAAAAAAAGCAAAACAATTCGTTGATTTCCAATATTCCTGTGATTGTAACGACACAAAAAGAAGGCACCGATGAAGAAATTGAGGTTTTGTCACGTGGTGCATCAGACTTTTTGACAAAACCCTATAATGCGGCAATCATCCAGCACCGGTTGGCGAATTTGATTAAACTGCGTGAAACGGTTTCGTTCGTTTATGCGGTGGAACGAGATATATTGACCGGATTATATAATAAGGAAGCCTTTTATGAGCATGTAGGAGCAGCTATTCGCAATAACGCCGCAGAGTATGATTTGATATGCATGGACATTGAAAACTTTAAGCTTATCAATGATATGTACGGCGAAGCGGAAGGCGACAAATTACTGCTGCATATTGCAGAATTTTTGTGTGATATCACCAATCCAGAAACTAGCTTTTTGTCCAGACTATTTGGCGATGTATTTGCGGTGATTGTGCCAAGACAATCGGAATATCAGACCAATTTCATCGATTTGATTCGTTCAGAGCTGAAAAACTATCCATTGAGTTTTCATGTGGTTATGCGGTTTGGCATTTATGAGATTGATGATAAATCCTTATCGGTTCGTGCCATTTGTGATCGCGCACGTTTGGCGATTCAGTCTATCAAAGGGAAATATGGAAAATATTGTGCATATTATGATGATAAACTGCGAAAACAACTCCTGTTAGAGCAAAAGATTTCCGGTGAAATGAAAGAAGCCCTGCTGGGGAATCAATTTCATGTGTATTTCCAGCCAAAATATTCATTGGAAACCGAAGAAATGATTGGAGCGGAAGCGTTGGTGCGCTGGGAACATCCCACGAATGGATTTATGCCGCCAGATAAATTTATTCCATTGTTTGAGAAAAACGGTTTCATCACAGAAATGGATATTTATGTGTGGGAGAAAGCCTGCCAGATGCTGCGAAAATGGATTGATATGGGATTGGAGCCGATTCCCGTTTCGGTCAATGTATCTCGTGTGGATATTTATAATCCAAAATTACCGGAGATTTTATGTGGTATCGTTCAAAAATATGGCTTGGAGCCGCAAAGTTTGCATTTGGAAATTACAGAAACGGCGTATACAGAGAGTCCGCAGCAATTGATTCAAATGGTTTCAGATTTGAAATCCAGAGAATTTGTGATTGAAATGGATGATTTCGGCAGTGGGTATTCCTCGCTCAATATGCTCAATGAAGTGCCCGTGGATTTGCTGAAATTGGATATGCGATTTCTACAAAACAACACAACAGAAAATCGCTCGAATAGTATCATCAATTTTGTCATTCGATTAGCAGAGGGATTGAAATTGTCTGTGATAGCAGAGGGCATTGAAACCAAGGAAGATTTTTCGTTCTTGCAGTCGATGGGCTGTACGTTTGGACAGGGATATTACTTTGCAAAACCTTTGTCGCAGGTTGATTTTGAAAAATTATTGGCAGAGAGAATGCAAGAATCCGTCACATAATAAAAATAAAAATGCTATGCGAGAAAAAATCTTGCATAGCATTTTTATGTAAAAAAAGAGGTTGTAATTTGGCGGCGTTACAAGGCATTGACGAGCTGCGTAAAATATTCACCACGTTCTTCAAAATTTTTGTAACAGTCAAACGATGCACTGGCGGGACTCATGATGACCACATCGCCCGCAGTGGCAATGGATGCCGCTTTTTGCACGGCTTCGGCGAGGTTCGGCAAATGATGAACCGTGGGTTTTTCTGCCGCTGTGGCAGCCTCTACGCTCTTGTGGATTTTGTCAGCCGTAGCGCCTGTTAAGAGCAGGTTTTTTACATGCTGGCAGATGGGCTCACCCAATACATCATAGGGGATGTGTTTATCATAACCGCCAGCAATTAAAATCACTTTGTTGGGGAAGGATAGTAGGCCTGCAATCGTGCGTGTAGGGCTGGAGGCAATCGAGTCGTTATAATAACGAACACCATCTTTTTCGCGGATGAACGCAATGCGATGCGGCACCCCTTGGAAGCTGCGGGCAACCGCACAAATGTCTTCGTCAGAGCAAAGCCCCTGTACAATCGCAGACGCCATTAAGAGATTTGCAATATTATGTGCACCGGGAATGCAAATTTCACTTGCTGGCAGCAATGTACGAGCATGACCGCTCTCGGAAAGGTACAGCACGCCATTGGACAAATATGCACCGTCATCTACCGGATGCTGCATGGAGCAATATGCCACCTTGCTTTCGGGATGACGAGGAAGGGTTTGAGAAACCGCATCGTCTGCGTTGAAAATCAATCGTTCTCCTGCTAATTGATGCTGATATATATGGGTTTTGGATGTGACATACTCTTCGAAATCTTTGTGGTAATCCAAATGGTTCGGGCTAATATTGGTAATTGCTGCAATGGAAGGGCTGTGTGGGAAATCCATCAGCTGAAAAGACGATAATTCTACAATGGCGATATCCTGAGGTTGCATATCATGCACACGTGGCAGCAGAGGAGCACCTATATTGCCGCCAAGATGGCAGCGATGCCCTGCATGCCGCAAGATTTCATGCACCAATGTAGTGGTAGTGGTTTTGCCATCCGAACCGGTGATGCCGATGATTTTACAAGGGCATACAGCGAAAAACAACTCCATTTCACTGGTGATGACCGCTCCCTGGGCACGTGCTGTCTGCAAAAAGCGTGGATGCAGGCCGGGTGTGCGAAAAATCACATCTGCATGCAGCTGTTCTAGATATTGCTCGCCAAGCACAAGCTGTACACCGAGCTGCAAGAGTGCTTGATACTGGTCGCCGAGCTTTTCGGCACTTTTTTTGTCATAGACGGTGACAGAAATGTCAGCATTTCGCAGCAATTCAATCAATGGCATATTGCTGATGCCTGCGCCAATTACAGCCACCTGTTTGTTTTTGATGTTTTGTAAATATTTCTGTAAAGTCATTTGGAAGCCCCCTGAGCCAATCATTTCTTTCCTAATTCTACACGTTTTTTTTTGTTTTTTCAAGCGATTTTATTTGACAAAACACTTTTTTTACGGCATAATAATAAAATGAGTATTTCAGACGGTCGCGTGTCATAGTGATATGGCATGAGGAAAGTCCGGGCTGCACAGGGCAAGAATAGCAGATAACGTCTGCCGGGGGTGACCCTAGGAAAAGTGCAACAGAGAGATACCGCCGATTTTTAGAATCGGTAAGGGTGGAAAGGCGAGGTAAGAGCTCACCATTTCCTATGGTAACATAGGAAATCTGTAAACTCTATTCGCAGCAACATCGACGGGAACTATGACTGACCCGGTCGTTCCGAAGGATGGCTTGAGGCGTTTGGCGACAAGCGTCCCAGATAGATGATCGTTCGATACAGAACCCGGCTTATAGAAATACTCATACCATGAAACGAGCCGTCTTTTCTTCGGAAAGGGCGGTTTTTGATTATTCATGCAAAGAAAAAGTTCTGCTGTGAAAATGCTTGGTGTTTACGTATAGCGAAATGGATGATTCTAAACCACAATAAAACAGGTGTCCTTCCGGTTTTATGCGGGAGAACACCTGTTTTTTTATGCTTTCTTTTTGCCGCCATGAAAAATATCTTGCAATGTTTCCGGTTATATGGACGCTTTCCCGTTACGAATGGCCTACACCGCTCAAATTAAGCCCTATAACCCCTAGTACAATTAAAAATATAGACGTTATTTTCATTACACTTACACTTTCATGGAATAACATTATGCCTATCGCTGCCATGATAGTAGTACCAGCGGCTCCCCATATGGCATAAGCTATTCCCAAATCAATCTTTTTTAGTGCCATAGACAAGAACGTAAAGCATATCAAGTACCCTACAATAGTACCGATACTTGGAATCAACTTGCTAAATCCCTCTGACAGTTTCATTGCGGTAGTCGCTACAATCTCAAATAGAATTGCCAAAATTAAGTAAAGCCATTGCATATAAAATCCTTCTTACTTAAAAATTTAATGCGTCCTAAATAGAACCCATCAAATTTTAACCCATTCCCTTTTAACTGTCAAGAACCGTGAGCAACATTGCAACTGCATACAGAAAGTGATGCTCTGTCTGATAAAAATATGCATGCCATGAAATGAACCGCTGCTTCCTTGGAAACAGCGGTTTTTCATGGTAAAAAGAATCAAATAACGGTTGCTTCTTAATGTTGTACAGGCGTTCTCAGAAGGTTACGTCCTGACCATAATATGCACAGGTAAGCACCTTGAGCATCTCCTCTGCATTGATTGGGCGTGGGTTAGAGCCAGTACAGGGGTCTTTCACTGCATTTTCTGCAATGGATTGGCAATTTGCTTTGAAATCTTCCTCGCTGACACCGTTCTCACGATAGGTCGGCTGAATCTCCAATTTTGCATTGAGGGCACGCACAGCTTCGACAAGCGACATGGTCAGCTGCTTATCCGTATTACCTGACAGACCTAGATAGCGTGCAATCTGTGCATAGCGTTCCATACAGGTGCGTGCATTAAACTGAATGACATATGGCAGTAGGATGGCGTTACAGCAGCCATGGGGGAGGTGGAACATAGCCCCTGTTTTATGTGCTAAGCTGTGCGCAATGCCCAACAGTGCATTGGAAAACGCCATGCCCGCCATACACTGGGCAATATGCATTTTACCGCGTGCATCGGTATCTCCATGGTAGGAATCATAAAGGCTGTCAAAAATGTCGGAAATCGCTTTGAGTGCCAGTGCGTCCGAAAAATCGGAACGAGCGGTTGCCACATAGGCTTCAATGGAGTGGGTCAATGCGTCGACACCGGTGTGCGCAGTCAATGTTTTTGGCATTGCAAGCGGAATGTCCGTATCTAAAACCGCAATATCCGGTGTGATTTCAAAATCGGCAAGTGGGTACTTGATGTTGGTGGCATAGTCGGTGATGACAGAGAATGCGGTGACCTCGGATGCAGTGCCACTTGTAGAAGGAATGGCAACAAAAATTGCCTTAGTGCGCAGCTTTGGCATGGTAAACGGGGTTTTAATGTCATCAAAGGTTTTATCAGGATATTCATAGAATACCCACATTGCTTTTGCGGCATCCATGGGCGAGCCGCCGCCGATAGACACAATGACGTCTGGCTGAAAATCCTGCATGGCTTTTGCGCCGTCGAATACACGTTCGATAGATGGGTCCGGCTCGACGCCCTCATAGATTTTCGTTTCCAGACCAGCATCCTGCAGCACGTGTTCCAGCTTATCTAAAAAGCCGGTTCTGCGCATGGATTGCCCACCGGTTACAATAAAAGCCTTTTTATGACCCTTTAGGTTTTGCAATTCCTGAATTGCGCCGGAACCAAAATAAATATCACGGGGTAAAGTAAAGCGTGCCATTATGAAATCCTCCTCAATCGATGAATAAAATCACAGTAGTAGAACCTTCGTGCACATATAGAGGGCGGAAACATGGTCACAGCTCCAGCCGTTTGTATGTATTCAGGATAGGTTCTTGTAAAAAGTCCTCTGTTGAAAATCTTACCATATGCTTGCCGGATGCACAATGGATAAATTGTAAATTTTTCGGGTTCGGCATTGTGCAAAAGCCAAATATTGCAGTGGGTTTATGGGCAATTTGCTGAAAAAGCAAGATGGGTGTGGTTTTATAGAGATTCTGGCATTTCTAAGATGGCAATTGCCCGAATGGGAGAACCGTCCGCATCGATATGCTTTAGCGGCAGGGCACAAAAAGTAAACAAGGCATCCCCCAACAAATGCAGATTCTTTAAATTTTCAATGACAACGATTTCGCTGGTTTGGAACAATTTTTTATGCAGGGTTAGGTTGGTGTCTGCGATGGGGTCTAGCCCAATGGTATCCAATCCGATTCCTTTTTTATGGCTGGCAATGAGATAGTCGGCTACTTCTGCATCAATGCAGGGATACGCTCCAAAATATCTTTCCGTGCCCCAATATTGTGCCCAACCTGTATGGAAAAGCAGGAAGTCGGCCGTATCGGCAGCCGTACGGTGGCGGTTGATATAGTCCATGGTGATGGACTGTCCTTCGTGCAAGTCGGCGCAATGGATTACCAATGCCGTCCCAACAAATTGTGAAACGGGGAACTGGTCAAGCGTTGTTCGGTCGGCGAACAGATGTGCAGGCGGGTCCATATGCGTGCCCGTGTGGGTGTACATAGTGAGAAGCGTTTCTTTGAATCCATCCACTGCATAGGAGTTGGCAGGCGTGAATGTAGGACCAACTGTGCCAGGATATACCGGCATGTCAGCGGAGATGGTATGGGTTAAATCGATAATATGCATGGTTGATACTCCGTATTCTTTTGAAATGGTGCGGATAGAGATTGCTGTGTAGATGCTTCTATTGTATCAGCATTGCGGCGTTTGTTCAATGCTCTTCCCGTCCGCCAATGTGCGGTGTAAGACAGAAAAAAGAACCCCTATCGCAATGTGCAACAGGAGTTCTTATCGTTGAGAGTGCTCAATCTTCATATTTGGGATACCATCCATTTACTTTGCTTTGTATCGGCAGGGGAGGCAGTTTGCTTTTAGTTCCAGCTCACGTGCTTTTACAAGACCCTTTAAAAATTTTCCTAACATATCGCATTGCTCCTTTTTAAATGTAGATGTGATTGCTTACTTGGAGGAGTGGTTTTGGCAATCCCTTCGGTTGGAACCACGCAGTTCCATCTCACGGGCAATTACCAAACCGTGAAAAAATGCTCGAAACATAGTACCTCGCCTCTTTCTGTTGGTCTTTTGAAATGCGGATTACTTTCTGTCTGCTGAAATTCTATAACGGCTCAATTCCAGCTCTCTGGCAGCTACCAGACGGTTAAAATATTCTCGGATTTTCATTTTGTCTGCCCCCTTTCGTTTCTTTCTGTGTTTATCATACGCTCGATGGGAGTAAAATGCTAGTGGCGTTATTTATGAATGTTAAACAGAAAAATGAAATTAAAATTGTATATAATAAACAAAAGATGGTGTAAAAATTGAATATAATAGCCAAATACAAAGTGATTAGAACAGCATGATGACGAATAAGTTAGAAGGAGATAACAAAAAAGCACAGCCTAGTGATGCAAGGCTGTGCTTTTTTGTGTTGATAAATGCAGGTTCTTAGCTGTGCTCGTTGGATTTTTGTGTACCATGCTGCTCCAAAAAAGCGGTGAAAAGTTCCTTTGGCAAGGGCTTACTGTAATAAAATCCCTGCACCAAATTGCAACCGATGGACTTGAGATAATCGATTTGTTCCGTGGTTTCCGCACCTTCTGTAATGACCTTAAGGTTTAATTTGTTGGAGATATTGGTGATGAGTTCTACAATAGCACCGTTGTCTGACACAGGATAGTCTTTGATGAAGCTGCGGTCAATCTTCAGCTTATCAATTGTCAATTCGCGCAAATAGCTGAGGGAGGAAAATCCTGTGCCAAAATCATCGATTGCAATGGTCAAACCGATTTCCTTGAAGGCAGCAAAGGTTTGATTGATGTCATCCAGATCTGCGACAAAGCTGCTTTCTGTAATTTCGATTTCAAAGTTTTCAAAATTCACTTGATAGGTTTGCCCAAGCTCTTTGATTTTATCAATCAAATCCTTGTCACGAAACTGCAGCGGGGAAATGTTGATGGAAATCCGAAAGTTTTTGTCCATTTTTTCTTGCAGGCTCAGATAATCTTGGAAAATGGTTTCGATTATCCAATAACCGATTTCAATAATCAACCCGTTTTTTTCTGCCAGCGGAATGAACACGGCCGGAGAAACACTGCCAAGCTCTGCGCTGTTCCAACGCAGCAAGGCTTCCGCCCCTACAATGACCTCTTGGTTGATGTCCATCTGCGGCTGGTAATAGATTTGCAGTTCATGGTTTTCAATCGCCCTGCGCAGCAGCATATCCATTTTAATTTCGGTTTCCATATGGTCTTTTAAGTCTGGCGAATAGTATAAATATTTGGTTTCTTTGGCATGCAGAGCATTGTCAAGCGCAATATACGCATGATTGATGAGTTCGTTTGCAGAGGTTCCGTTTTTGGGGAACGTGGAAATGCCAGCGCTCAAATCCAAAAAGACCTTTTCGGTGAGGATAGAGAACGGTTTTCCGGTTTCGCTGAAGAGCGTGCGGACAAAAGACAGCATTTCGTCGTCCGTTGCGCAGGAGGACACCCCAATGATGAAATCATTTTTCGTGATTTGGGCAATGAAATCCTCTTCCTTGAGGATGGATTTCACGCTCCCAATCAAAGGATTGATGAAGAAATCATCTTCTTTGAACTTCAGCAGCAGGTTGTTGTAATTTTCGATGGTAAAATAGATGAGATTAAAATTTGCAGAGGCGTTTTTGATGATGTTGTTGATGAGAGAGCTGGTTAAATTTTCGTTTGGCAGATTGGTTTTCAGATTATAATTTTTGAGTTTGTTGATATAATTTTGATTTTCTTTGAAATCTGTCAAATCATTGAAAATCCCCATGTATTTGATGACTTTTTTGTTGGTTTGGTCTTTCAAAGCGTAAATGCTGAGTTTTTTTGGATAAAGAAATCCATTTTTCTTTTTATCCCACAGTTCACCGTTCCAATAGCCGTTGGTATTGATGGCATCCCACATGCTTTTATAAAAGTCTTTTGATTGCTTGCCGGATTTGAAATAACTCGTGCGCAGCCCCAAAACCTCTTCTCTGCTATAGCCGGTGGTGAGTTCAAACGCCTTGTTAATGTAGATGATGTTGGTTTGCGCATCGGTAATGACCACGGCGTCATGGCTGTTTTCTGCGATTTTCTGCAAAATATTAAGCTCTTCACGGTCTTTTGCAGAAAAATAGGAGAGATTGGAAAATGCAATAATGGAAATAATAAGCCCCAGCAGCATGATGACATCTCGACTGCGCAGCCCCAACAGCAATTGGTTTTTTATGACGGGCAGTTCCGATAAATTGAGCGTGGAAACGATATACCATGAGTAGCAGTTCTCAGCGGGAATGTTTAATTTGGCAAGGGGGTGCACCTGTGAAAAAAAGGTCACTTCACTGTCTTTTTCGTAAAATCCCGTGCCCTGTATGGTGATATTGTGCCACAAATCGGCATCAAAATCGGCAACCTGCGTGGCACTTTCGTCTGGAAACATAAAGCCAAAGTTAGGAATGCCATCGAGATTGAACAGATAATATCCATCCTGGTTGATGAGAGCAGGTTTGATAAAACGATACATCGAGTCTACATATTGCTGGCTCAAGGCATCCAAAATCTCCTGTGCTAAGTAATTGATGGCGATAACGCCTTGATAAGCACCATCCGAGGCATACACGGGAATACACATGCGGATGGTGGGTTTATAGGGCACTTCGATTGCAGAATCTTCCATATTCAAATCCATATCGGAAATGAAAACCTCGTGATTTTGCAGTTTGCTCGCCTGTATATAATAGTATCGATTCGACACATTTTGTAAGTCGTCAGAAGCCACTAGCGCAGGACCGGCCGGCAGCTGATTGACTCGAATGCGTTCAGAACCTGCGGCATCAATAAAGCGAATTTGGTCAAAATTCTTTTTGTTGGCGGCAATGCGCAAAAAAAGATGCTCCACTTCCGTTTTGTTTTGGGCAGTGGTATTTTCCAGATATGTCGCCACTTCGTTGGAATTGGTGACAACCATGAGGTTTTCATATGCTTCGTGCAGGGAATTTTCAATGATGTACTGCACAATTTTGGAGCGTTGCTCCTGCCCCTCCATCAAAATTTCTTTCGTTTTTTCAATTTCGCTATGGGATAGATAGTTATAGACAAAACCAACAACAAAAAGCATTGGAAGGATAATAGCAATGCTTTTTCGCACTATTTTTCGAATATCCGTAGCGTTTAAATTTTTCATAAAGCAACTCCGTTCGCTTTTTCAATCATCTATCCCATTGCGCAATTGCCGTACAGACGGCAAGGGAAAGCGCCTGCCGTTAGGTTGTTTTTTTGATTTTTAATGTGCGCAGATAGGTTTTGGTGTCTTCATCGATGCGATGGCTCTCAATCGCTTTCTGAATGGTCTTATTATGCGTCCATGGCGCTAACCGCCGCTGCTCCAGAAAGGGCAGGGCGGCATCATATTGCTTTGCCAAGGCGGTTGCGAAGAACCAAGCAATCATCATATTGATGTAATATTCTGTGGAATGAATGCGTGCGACAAGCTCCAAAATATGCGGCTGAAACGCATCCTGCAAATAAAACCGCATGAGCATGCCAATGCCAAAGCGCACGGTGTAGGTGTGTTCTGCAGATAGCCAAAGCAGAATTTTATCATAGAGTTCGGGCAAGTGCTTTTGAAAAATCTTGGGCGAAATCAAATCGCAGGTTGCCCAATTGTCGATGTATGGCAGGAAAGCATCCAAGGCGCAAATGGCTTGGGTATAATCCTGCATGGTTTCAATCAAAAAGCCGTGCAAATTGTTTTCTTCGTAATAGGTATGGGGTAATTGGCGCAAAAAATCAGCGGCTTCCGGCGTTTTGGACAAGGTCTTGGCGAATTTCCGCAGCGCAGGGGTGCGTATGCCAATGATATGTTCCGGAGCAACGGTGGGGATGAGCTTGCAATGAAAGCTTTTATAAGCAAAATCCTGCAGCACAAACAGCTGCTGCTGCACGGATTCGGTTCTGTTTTGCATAGATTCACCATTTCTGTAGGACGGTTGTTTGGGACAGATACTGCTTTGATATAGTATACCGCTTGCGCATGGAAAATGCAATCTTTGCCACAAAATGAAAAAGAACGTATGTTTCATGTATTCCGCTTTGGATGCACACATGAAAAGGGGAGAGCGGATTATTGCTCTCCCAAAAGTTCATCAAAGAAGGTTCTCAGGTTGGGTGCACACGGCTTTTCCATGTCAGAGCGAGCAGCCGCTTCGCTTGGCAGGGTCATTTCATAATGATATACCGTGTTTTCTATCAGATTGGTAAAGTGTGCCTGGTTTTCACTGTCATTTTCGATGTTTTTCAGAGAGATAAGGTCACGGTCACCTGCAATGACCGCTGTATGCACATTGGGAAACAGCAGCTGATATTGCTGCTTCAAATCCTTGAGGGAAAGCTGAACAAACCGCTCCACCGTGCCGTCAGATGTGAGCACATAAAGAAATTCGGCATCCAAAGACTGCATGTCCAAAGGGCGCACCTGTTCCCATGCGTTGGCATATTCATAGGAGAAGGAATCTTGGTGCATCTGCGCCGTGCCAAGCACGTTGACAGATGAAAATTTCCGCTCCCACGGAAAAATGTCGACATCGCTGGTGGCTTCGGCTTGAAACCATGTTTCTTCCAAATTTTTGCGCTGTTCTTCGGAACAAATATATTCTTTGGTGCCCATGATGGTGTTTGGAATTGCGCCGCCGCTCAGCACCAGTCTGTAATACCGCATATGCAGAATCCTCCAGTTATACGTGATGGCAGGGATGTTTCTGTCATCATCAAAATATTCTAATGCTGCTATTTTAACACATTTGTATGCCGTGGCTCAAGGCTTTCTGACTTGAAATTTCAGCATGCGGTGCAGGCGCATGGCATATACATCTGTAAAGCAGTGTGTTTGGAGGGTGCAGAGAAGCAATGGGAGGGGTACAATGGCGGAGAAAATCATCAGCGAAGCATATTTAGACCTGATTCTCGACAAACAATCGGCAGAAAAATATGCAGATGGCGATAACATCACGCCGTTGGAGGCGCAGCGTGCCATCCTGCATGTTCCAGAAAACCATATGGGAAAAAACGCACTTGGCATCTATCCCTATGAAATGTTTCCTGCACTGTTTACAGGTACTGCGGATAGCATTTTGGAAGCCGAGGAAGCTGGGGGGATACCGCAGCAGGATTTTGGTCTGTCAGGACAAGGGGTACTGGTGGCTGTCATTGATACGGGCATTGCGTACACGCATTCAGCGTTTCTGCGACAAGACCGCACCCCACGCATTGTGTCGATTTGGGACCAAACCTTAACGCAAGGACCTTGCCCCGAGGGATTTTCCTATGGAACAGAATACCGCCGAGAGGATATCTGTCGTGCACTGCAGTCAACACAGCCTCTGCAGGCGGTGGCATCGTGTGATGCGGTAGGGCATGGAACGATGCTCGCCGCCGTGCTGGCAGGGAACACGGATGCTAAGACAGCATGCAGCGGGGTCGCACCGGCGGCAGAATTGGTGGTGGTGAAGCTGAAACCGGCAAAGCACAATCTGTGCAGGCTGCTTTGTGTGCCGGAAGAAGCGCACAGCTGCCAAGAGACCGATGTGATTTTGGCGATGGAATATGTGCGTCAAGTGGCATTGCGCAAGGGGATGCCACTGGTTATTTGTCTTGCCATAGAGCCCTGTCAAGGGAATCGGGTGGACACAGGCGTGTTGGGGGACTATCTGCATCGGCTTGCACAGGCAGAGCGAATCGGGGTGGTTATGGCTGCGGGCGACCAACAGCGGCATGCGATGCGCACCATGACGCAGGGAGAGAAACACACAGAACTTGCATGGTATGTCCATGAGAATGACAGCGAATTTGCGCTGGAGCTATGGGAATGCACGCCAAACAGAGTGTGCATGGAACTGATTTCGCCGACAGGAGAGCCGATAGGCCCCGTTTACCCACGTGCGGGCAGGTGCATGCCGTTTCAATTGCTGTTTTCACCCACTCAAGTTTGGGTCAACAGCAGTGTGCAACGCAATACAAGCGGGAAACAGCTGTTTTTGCTGCGGTTTCAAAATGCACAGGCAGGACTATGGAGATGTAAAATACACAATGTTGATTACCGAAGCTGTATTTTGCACGCATGGCTGCCAAGTGGGGCATGGGGGACGGAAAAAACCGCATTTGTAAACCCAAGCACCACGCAGACTATCGTGCAGCCCGCAAGCGCAAAGGCGTATTTGACCATCAACGCATATCCTACACGAACCAATGCCGAGGTATCGGAAAGCGGCATCGGGGGGGATACCGCACCCGACCTTGCGGCACCATGCGGAGGATTTCGTTATCCGCTTTTGCGGGGCAAGGTGTGCAGCATTGGCGGCGTGGGAGCCGCCGCCGCATATGCCGCAGGGATGATGGCATTGGTTTTTGAATGGGCAGTGGTTAGAAAACATTATCCCCATATGACAGGTGCGGATGCAAAGCAACTGCTGCTGCGGGGGGCGAAACAAGAGGAGAGCGGGGGATGCGGAAAACTGGATTTTTTAGGGTTTTTAGAGAATCTGCGCTGATGCAAGCAGGCGTTAACGGTATCTGCGTCGTCTGGGATAGCGGCGGAATACGGGTTCGGACATTTTTGTGATGCCGACATAAATGTTGGAAATGGCATACCATGTGGCAAAATCGACAATGCCGCTTTGAGGCAGGTTGAAAATCTTTTGAAAGGTTTGCACGGCTTCCTGTGTTTTGGCACCGTATACGCCATCTACACGCAGTTTGGGAATGGCGGGATAATGGGTTGCAATCATGTTGAGCTGCTCTTGGATGGTTCGGACAGGTGTACCGGATGAGCCGACTTGCAGCGTGCTGCCCGGATAGGAAATTGGAATGCCCTGTACCTTTTTGGCTTGCTCCAAATAAATGTCCCATCCATAATAATTGCGCAGGATGCCCAGTGCATCATAGCCTTCGTCCCCCAGATATTTAGAACCCCATTGCTCCATGGCTTTTGGGCATTTGGTCTGCACGCCGTCACAATATTGCGTGAACAAGGGCTGGCGAATATCGGGGCGTGTGATGTATGTGGTGAATACCTCGTCGACAACCTGTGAAATTTCTTCGAAAATATTTCTGCCGTAGGAAAACGCCTGGTCAAAGGCAGTGTTGTTGGTAATGGTGAAATTATAGCCTTTTCCACGATACCATTCGGTATACACACGATTCAAAACAAACGAAAGGATGGCAAGCACGTTGGCACGGATGGTTTGGGCGGGCCATGTGGAATAGATTTCCGAGCTGGCAACATTCTTGACATAGTCTTTGAAAGGCACCCATACATTTTGAGCAGAGGCATCGGAAGGCAGCCCTAAATGCACGACCACATACTCCGGCACGACAGGCTCAGGAAGCACCACCAAACCAGTGCTTTCGGGCAGCGGCTTGACTTCGGATTCCATAATCTTCGGCGGGTAATCCCCCCAAAGCACATGCTGCGCAATGGAAATGCTGCGAGGGCTATAGGCACCGTTTCTGCCGGTTTGCCGCAGTCGAATGGATTGCAGGGCGGTGCTTTGCGGCAAAATTTGTACCCCCTCTACTGTGGTGGTTTCAAAGCCAGATGCACGAATGGAGAGGTTATATTCTGTATAGGGTTTGTTTCCATCGGTCATTTCGCTGTTGGGCATTTCGGAAAATTCAAGCGGCGGTGCGCCAAGGTCAATGACGGTGGTTTTGCCCGAGGTGTCGGTTTCCACCTCCTCCAGAACCTTGCCGCTTTGCGGATTGGCAATTTGAATGCGTGCATTTGTAAGCGGATAATCCGCCGCCTGCGAGGTCACCTGCACCTGCAGCTTGCCGACGTCAACGGCGGCATCCGATGAATTGGTATTGGGACTCATATTACAATCACCTCCATAATACACTATGTTTGCAGCACATCGTAATTTCCTGTTTTGACCGAAAAACTTGCAGCGGCAAACGGGAAGAAGCATGCTGAGAGGAATACACAGATGAAGAAAAAAGGAGGAGGGATGCTGTCATGAGTGATTTTATATTGCTGGACCGTATCACCCGATTCGGTGCAAGTGAAGCCGCACAGGAAGATCCGTTTGAAGTGATTGTAAAATATCATGGGGAGTTGTTGAAGGTTGCCGCCGCAGTAGATGCCGCCGCAGAAATTTTGAATGACAATTATGCCATTTTAACCCTGCCGCTGCAGCAGCTGCCACAATTATATCAATACGAAGAAATCGAATATATTGAATTGCCGAAAAACATTGCCTATGTCCTGCGGGAACAGCTGAATTATGCCTGCATTTCTCCTGTGCAGCGGGAGGATTCCTTTGCATTGAGCGGGAAGGGTGTTGCGGTTGGGATTATTGATTCCGGCATTGACTATACGCATCCGGATTTTCGCAATGCAGATGGCAGCAGCCGTATTTTATATTTATGGGATCAAACGATTGCAGGCAAGCCGCCGCCGGGTTTTTTATATGGTACGGTGTATGAAAAAAGTGAATTGGATACCGCACTGACCGCCGAAAACGCCTATACGGTGGTGCCGAGTCAGGACACCATTGGGCATGGCACGGCAGTGTCCGGCATTGCCGCAGGGAACGGGCGTACAAGCGGGGGCATTGAAAAAGGGGTGGCGCCAGAAGCCGCCCTCATCGTTGTGAAGCTGGGGCACAGCGGCAGCACGGCGTTTACACGCAGCACACAGATTATGCGGGGCGTGAAGTTTGTGTATGATACGGCGGAAGCATTGGGATTGCCGCTTTCCATCAACTTGAGCTATGGCTCCAATGATGGTTCGCATGACGGCAATTCCTTGTTTGAGCAGTATATTGATTCTGCGGCGCAGAGATGGAAATCCGCCATCAGTGTGGCGAGCGGGAATGAAGGCACGGCAGGACACCACTTTCAAGGCACTGTGCCGCAAGGGAAAATGCAGAAGGTGGAATTTCAAGTGGGGCCGAATTTACAGCAGGTCTATTTGACCTTGTGGAAGAATTTCGCCGACGCCATGTCCGTGCAGCTGTTTGCGCCAACGGGACGCTCGACAGGCATGATTTCTATTTTGCAAAGCGTGACCCGTGTGGTACTGGACGGGGTGCAGGTGTCTATCCTTTTTGGACAGCCAAACCATTATAATGGGGCGCAGGAAATTTATATTTTGCTCAAAAGCTTGCATGGAAATATGCGGCAGGGGCTGTGGAGCATAGCCGTGCATGGCAGCCAGATTGTGGACGGCAAATTTGATGTCTGGCTGCCGACCTTGGAGGAGGTTTCCAAGCAGACGGCGTTTTTGCAGCCGTATATGGAAAACACGATTACCCTGCCGGCAACTTCCCGCAATGTCATTTCGGTGGGCGGCTATAATGCTGTGTTGGGCACCAGTGCGGAATTTTCCGGAAGGGGAAAACCATACAACGGATTTTATCAAAAACCGGATTTGGTGGCACCTGCGGTGGCAGTGCTGACCACAAAATCCGGCGGCGGATATGACAGCTTTTCCGGCACCAGCATGGCGGCACCCTTTGTCACAGGTGCGGCGGCGCTGATGCTGGAATGGGGACATGTCCAGAACAATGACCCGTTTTTGTATGGGCAGCGGCTCAAAGCCTTTCTCTGCCGTTCCGCCAGACGAACACTGCCCATTGCCTATCCCAATTCGATTTGGGGATATGGAATGCTCAGTCTTTGCGATGCCATGAACGATTTGGTGGAGCTGAACCAGACGGGCGGTGCATTCCGATAGAATAGTGCTATAAAATACAGTCAGACTATAAAAAGACCTTGGACTGCATCATGTGTCCAAGGTCTTTTGCCGAGTTTGACCGAAATTGCATGTTGTTTCACCAATTTTCGTTGATGAGGACAGGCTCTAAAACCATCAGCGTGTTTTTTCCGTCTTCTTTTGCGGCGTATAGCGCTTCATCGGCAAATTGCAGCAATTCAAAGCAGGTTTGCGTGACATAATCCTCTTTGGATGCAATGCCGGCACTCAATGAGATATACGGCTGCGGCGAATGCTCGTTTTTGATGTGTAGCGCAAAAACACTGTCCAGAATATCCTGTATCATCGCCTGCATTTCCGCAGCACTGCGAAGCGTATCAATGATGCAGAACTCCTCGCCGCCATATCGTGCCACATAATAGCCATAGTGCTGGGATTTTTCGGACAATACCTCTGCAATTGCCTGCAGACAATAGTCGCCCTGAATATGTCCGTAGGTGTCGTTGTAGATTTTGAAATCATCCACATCCAATATCGCAATGTGCACTCGAGAAGAAAGTCTGTATGCATGGGAAAGATATTGATTCATGCTTCTGCGGTTGTTCAATCCGGTCAGCTCGTCTGTATTGCAGGCGCATTCCAACTCGTCATGGGTTTTCATGATGTTTGTCTGCGCATGGTGCAGAGAATAGCCGACAATGCAGATGACACCATAGCAGGCAATCCAATTGCAGCAATCGATGACGGCAAATTCAGATGCTTTCAGCGCAAACGAGAATTTCAGGAAAAGAAGCCCAAAGACGAGATTGAACAGCATGCTTTCCAAAAGAGGCGTATAAAACACACAAGTCAGAGCAAGCGACAGCACAAAAAACATGGTGGCATTGTGCGTGGGACTGAAAACCGTGCCAAGCAGCACGCTGTGCCCCAAGCAAAGGGCAGAGAAAATATGTCGCAAAATCACAGAAAGCAAATGGTTTTGCGGGCAGAATCGCTCCAAAAAAAGATTGAACAGCAGCAGAAGGACGAAAAATGTCAAGTACAGCGGCAGGGCATTGCGCAAATGCACCACATAGATGCTGCACAAAAGATAGAAGCCGAAGCACAGCACTGCAAAGCGGCTTAAAATCTTTAACATTTTTTCGTTATGATGGTGGATGTCCACTGCATGGTCAATATAAAATTGCCGGTCTACACCATTGTATAGCCATGTTTGCAGCATGGACAATAGTTTGCAAAGCTTCATGCGGTCAGCTCCTTCGGGTGTCAAATGTGGAAGGATGAAACATTTGGTGTTGATAACAGCATCATGAAAACGGAATGTATTTTTTTATTATGCACATAAATGTCGAAAATTGCAATTGTAAAAATCAATAAAATAGTAAATTTTTTATAAAATCGTAAAAAAGCACAGAATGTATTTTTTGAAGGCGTTTCAAAATAGTAGAATGCTGTTTCAAACAGGAGCGTCAGAAACAACCGCAGAGTGTGCAAAAAACTTGCGAATTTGCGATTTTGAGGAAGAATACTAGAAAATTCCGAAAAAAACGGGTGTTTTTCCGAAAAAATTGTGCTATACTATCCTATGCCATTAGACAGAAAAACGATATTACAACCATGCGTATTTACATAAAACAAATTGCGGGCACAGGGACTGCTCTTGCAAACAGGAGGAATACTATTTTATGAGCAACGGAAACAGCATATCAAAGGCAGAGCTGGAACGCCAGCGGGATTATATGGACTTTATCGCACATCAAAATCGCTTGCAGGCGCAGGTGCAGGAGCGGCGGCTGCTTGCATTCACCGACACATACGGTTGTCAGCAGAATGTGGCAGACACACAAAAAATCGCAGGCATGCTGCAGCAGATGGGGTATGAAATGACGCAGGAGGCGGAGCATGCCGATGTGATTGTGGTCAATACCTGCGCAGTGCGTGAGAATGCGGAAAACCGTGTCTTCGGCAATATTGGTGCAATGGCGCACATCAAAAAGCGCAATCCAAACTGCATCATTGCGATGTGCGGCTGCATGGTGCAGCAGGAACACATGCCGGAAAAAATCAAAAAAAGCTATCCGCAGGTGGATTTGGTATTCGGTACGCATGCACTATGGCGGTTTCCGGAGCTGCTGCATCAGGTGATGACCGGCGAACGCCGTGTGTTTGACATTTCAGGCGAAGAGATTACCGACATTGCAGAGGGTTTGCCTGTGCTGCGGGACGGAAAAGTGCATGCATGGCTGTCCATTATGTATGGATGCAATAATTTTTGCACGTATTGCATCGTGCCTTATGTGCGTGGCAGAGAGCGTTCTCGTGCGCCCGAGGCGATTGAGCAGGAGCTGCGGGAGCTGATTGCCGCAGGATATAAAGATATTACCCTGTTGGGGCAGAATGTCAATTCCTACGGAAAAGATTTGGATATGCAAATGGATTTTTCCGATTTGCTTTGTCGGCTGAATGCGGTAGATGGGGAATTTAAGCTGCGCTTTATGACCAGCCACCCAAAAGATGCGTCCCATAAGTTGTTTGACACCATGGCAGCCTGTGAAAAAGTGGCCCGTCAGCTGCACCTGCCTGTACAGTCTGGCAGCAACACGATATTACAGCGTATGAACCGTGGCTACACCGCAGAACAATATCGGGAACTTATTTCGTATGCACGTGCGAAAATGCCGGAGATTACGCTCTCTAGTGATATTATTGTGGGATTTCCGGGCGAAACAGAGGAAGATTTCTCTGCAACCTGCGCCCTTTTGGAAGAAATCGGATATGACATGCTGTTTATGTTTTTGTATTCCAAGCGCAGCGGTACACCCGCAGCAAGCTATGAGGATTTGACAACGATGGATACGAAAAAAGCACGCTTTGAGCGATTGCTCAAGGTGCAGGATGCTTGCTCAGAGCCTCGGATGCATGCGTATGCCGACAAGACGCTTCGTGTGCTGGTGGATGGCACCAGCCGCCATGCAGACTATCCGCTGACCGCACGGACAGAAGGCGGCATTTTGGTATATTGTGCGGGGGAAAACTTGCAAATTGGAGAGTTTGCACAGGTGAAAATTGAAAAAACCGCATTGCGCAGCCTATATGGTCGTGGAATTTGATGCGCCGGAAAGGGGAGGCAAATGGCTGAATTAACACCGATGATGCGCCAATACATGGAAATCAAAAACAAATATAAAGACTATATTTTGTTTTATCGATTGGGCGATTTTTATGAAATGTTTTTTGAGGATGCAAAATTTGCCTCCAAAGAACTGGAGCTGACGCTGACAGGGCGTGAATGCGGACAAGAAGAACGTGCACCGATGTGTGGCGTGCCTTATCACAGCGCAGAAGCCTATATTGCACGCTTGGTCAAAAAGGGGCAGAAGGTTGCCATTTGTGAGCAGGTGGAAGACCCGAAAAGCGCAAAAGGACTGGTGCGCCGAGAGATTGTGCGCATGGTGACACCGGGGACGGTGATTGAAGCCTCTATGCTGGAGGAGGACCGCAATAACTTTTTGGCGTGCGTGTATGAAGCGGCGGAAGGGGTCAGCGTTTGCTTTGCCGATATTTCAACGGGTGAAGTGTATGCTACATTTTTGGCGGGGAAAGACCGCCAGCGGGAACTGCACGGAGAACTGGGGCGGTTTGTGCCCCGCGAAACCTTAGTGGGCGGTTTGGCAGCGCAAAACGCAGAAACCTTGCAATTTTTGCGGGACAGACTGCAATGCAATGTGGAGCCGATTCCCGAAACGGCATTTGCACAAGATGCGGCAGTCGAGCATATCCAAAGCTGTTTCGGCATTACCGATTGGCAGGCGGCAGGGCTGCAGGAACAGCCTGTTTTGATTGCCTGCGTGGGGGGATTGCTGTCCTATTTGGCAGAAACCCAAAAGCCGATTTTGAAAAACCTGAACAGCTTGGAAGTGTATCATAAAGGGCAGTACATGGAATTGGATTTGAACACCAGACGCAATTTGGAATTGTCCGAAACCATGCGCACCAAGGAAAAACGGGGGTCGCTGCTGTGGGTGATGGATCAGACGCATACGGCAATGGGTTCACGTCTGCTACGCCAGTGGCTGGAAAAGCCGCTGCTCAACCCCGTACATATCAAAAAAAGACAGGACGCCGTGCAGACCTTGCTGGGGGATGTGCTGGGGCGCAGTGCGCTGACCGAAAAGCTGAAAAAGATTTTTGACATGGAGCGTCTAATAGGACGCATTGTATATGGAACGGCAACCTGCCGAGATTTGCGTGCCATGTGCGCAACGATTGTGTGGCTGCCGGAAATCCAGTCGCTTACGGGCACATTTGACGGTGCATTGCTGCGGGAACTGCACCGCCAGATGGATACCTTGGAGGACTTGGGCACGCTGATTGACCGTGCACTGGTGGAAGAACCGCCTGCTAACCTGCGGGATGGCGGATTTATCCGCACGGGATACCACGCTGAAGTGGATGAATTGCGTGAACTGGCAAGCGGCGGCAAAGGGAAAATTGCAGAGATTGAAAAGACAGAACGAGAGAAAACCGGCATCAAAACGCTGAAAATCGGCTATAACCGTGTGTTCGGCTATTATATTGAAATGTCACGTGCCAATGCACAGGCAGTGCCTGCACATTACATTCGTAAGCAGACCTTGGCGAATTCGGAACGGTATATCACGGAAGAACTGAAAATCTATGAAAATACGGTGCTCGGTGCGCAGGATAAGCTGATTGCCTTGGAAAATCAGCTGTTTACGCAGCTGCGGGAAACCATTGCCGAGCAGGTGCATCGTATCCATAAAACCGCACATTCTCTGGCACATTTAGATGTGCTGTGTGCCTTTGCGCAGTTGGCGCAAAACAACCATTATGTGTGTCCTGATGTGGATTTTTCCGGTCGTATCTCCATCAAGGATGGGCGGCATCCTGTGATTGAAAAAATCCTAAAAGACCAGCTGTTTATCGCAAATGATGCACTGCTGGACGGCAAGGAAAATCGGGTTGCTATCATTACAGGACCGAATATGGCGGGCAAATCAACGTATATGCGGCAGGTTGCATTGATTACCATTATGGCGCAGATGGGCAGCTTTGTGCCGGCAAGCCGTGCACAGATTGGCGTGGCAGACCGTGTGTTTACCCGTGTGGGGGCTTCGGATGACTTGACGAGCGGGCAGTCGACCTTTATGGTGGAGATGACCGAGGTGGCGGATATTCTGCGTATGGCAACCAAAAACAGCCTGCTCATTTTGGACGAAATCGGGCGTGGTACTTCAACTTATGACGGAATGTCCATCGCACGTGCCGTGGTGGAATATGCAGAGAAGAAAATCGGTGCACGCACGTTGTTTGCAACCCATTATCATGAATTGACAGTGCTGGAAGATTTGTTGGAAGGTGTCCGAAATTATAATATTGCGGTCAAAAAACGTGGTGATGACATTATTTTTCTGCGCAAAATCATTAAGGGCGGTGCGGATGACAGCTATGGCATTGAGGTGGCGAAGCTTGCGGGCGTGCCACATGCGGTGATTCAGCGTGCCAAGGCGATTTTGCAGGATTTGGAGCGCAATGCCCCCAAAATTGAGGTGCGGGAAGTGCCGGAAGAGGATGCGCCGCAGATTACCATGACCAGCATCGGGGAACAGCAGATTACCGAGCGGCTGCGCAGCCTGCAGGTGGAAACTATGACCCCGATTGAGGCAATGAACGCATTGTTTGAACTGAAAATGCTGCTGCAATAGCACAGGAGCATATAATACAGCAGAAAGGAACGATAACGTGGCACACATTCAGGAATTGTCGGCACATTTGGCGGATTTGATTGCGGCAGGAGAAGTGGTGGAGCGTCCTGCTTCGGTGGCGAAGGAACTCCTTGAAAACGCAATCGATGCAGGCGCCACTCGTGTGGATGTCGAGATCAAAGACGGTGGTATCTCCTATTTGCGCATCAGCGACAATGGCTGCGGCATTGCGGCAGAAGAAGCACCTGTTGCCTTTCGGCGGCATGCCACTAGTAAGCTGCGGACGGAAGATGATTTGGCTTCCATCGGCACGCTGGGCTTTCGTGGGGAAGCACTGGCGGCGATTTCGGCGGTGTCCCGCATTGATTTGTTCACCAAACAGCAGGATACACTTGCAGGCACACATTTGCATTTGGAAGCGGGCACGGTGATGGAGCATGAGGAAGCAGGGTGTCCTGACGGCACAACCTTTATTGTGCGGGATTTGTTCTTTAATACGCCCGCTCGCATGAAATTTTTGAAAAAAGACTTCACAGAAGCGGGATATGTGCTGAGTGTGGTACAGCATGCGGCGTTATCCCATCCGGAAATCGCATTTTCTTTGACACGGGACGGCAAGCAGGTGTTTGCGTCAGCGGGGGATACGCAGCTGTTGACCCCTGTGTTTGGGGTATTCGGGAAGGACATCACCCAAGGGATGCTGTCGGTTGCCACCTTGGAGCGGGATGGCATGTTTGCATGGGGCTATATTACAAAACCGTATTTGGGGCGTCCCAATCGTTCCATGCAGCATTTTTTCGTCAATGGACGCTATGTCAAAAACCGCACAATGCAGGCGGCATTGGAAGAAGCCTATCGCAACAAAATCATCAGCGGAAAATACCCATCCTGTGCGCTGTTTTTGTCGCTGCCTTATGGGCTGGTAGATGTGAATGTACACCCTGCGAAAACCGAAATTAAGTTTGCGAGCGAAAAACAGGTGTTTGAGATTGTATACATTGCCTGCAAAAACACCTTGGAGCAGGACGAAAATATTCCAGAGATCCAGAAGAGGGAAAAACCTCTGCGGGAGGACACCGTCACAGAGGAGCAGGAATCTTTGGTGGTGCAGACGGATGCGCTGCGTACAAGGACAAGCGAACCGTCAACACCAAAGTATACAGCACAGCCAACCGTGCACTATCGTGTGCCGACCAGACAGCCTATTGTAGATTGTGAAGACGATTTTGACGAGGTCGCACCCGTCTTGCAGCAGCCGACGCTACAGATAGAGGTCACAATGGAAGAGCCGAAACAAGCCTCTGCCATACAAGCGCAAGCGGTATATGAAAACCCCATGGCAGAAGAGTCGGAAGAAACCGCACCGCAAAGCGAAGTGACAGCAGATAGGGCGCAAATGATTGCAAAACCCATTCCGCGCGTGATGGGAGAGGCGTTTCACACCTATATCATTGCGGAAGAAGCGGATGGCGGATTGCTGCTCATCGATAAGCATGCGGCACATGAGCGGATACTTTTCAATCAGCTGCGGGAAACGGTCGATATCCCGCAACAAGAATTGCTGTCGCCGCTGGTGGTCGAGCTAAATGCTTTGGAATACAGCACCCTTGCACAGCATTTGGACGAGATACAGGCGGCAGGCTTTGACATGGCGCCGTTTGGCGCAGGCAGTTTTGCAGTACGCAGTGCACCTGCGTATTTGGACAGCGCAGAGATTCCGTCGGTACTTTCGGAAATGGCGGAAAAACTGGCAAGCAATCGTGCGGCGGTCAGCGATACATTAGATGATTTGATTCATATGGTGGCATGCAAGGCGGCAATCAAGGCGGGCAAGCATTCGGATGTAACAGAACTGCAAAGCCTGTGCGAGCGAGTTGTGCAAGACCCGGATGTGACCTGCTGTCCGCATGGCAGACCGGTTGCAGTACGGCTGACACGATATGAACTGGATAAGCTATTCAAACGTGTGAATCAATAAATGGGGGAGAGCAAATGGAGAATACGCTGATTTGCATTGCGGGGCCGACTGCCAGCGGAAAAACCGCATTGTCTGTGGCATTGGCGAAACAGCTGCATACGGAAATTATTTCGGCGGATTCGATGCAGATTTATCGAGGCATGGACATTGGCACAGCCAAACCAACCCTTGCCGAGCGGGACGGCGTGCCGCACCATATGCTGGACATTGCAATGCCGGAGGAAAGCTTTTCGGTGGCACGCTTCGTGGAACTAGCGGATGCGTGCGCACAAGATATTTTGCGGCACGGAAAAGTGCCTATCGTCGCAGGCGGTACGGGGCTATATATGGATGCGCTGATTGAATGCAGTACGTTTTCGGGCGATGAAACCGACCATGCACTGCGGGACGAATTGCAAAAGCTGGCACAGGAGGCGGGAAATGAAGCGGTTTGGGAAAAGCTTCGACAGGTTGACCCCGTCGGTGCCGCACGGCTGCATCCGAACAATCTCAAGCGGGTGATTCGTGCGCTGGAGGTGTATCATCAAACGGGCATGACCATTGATGCACTCAATGCGCAAAACAAGCGTCCAGCCCCAAAATATCATGCCTGCATCCTTGCGGTGTGCCCGGCATCTCGTGACGCACTCTATGAGCGCATCAACACACGAGTGGACGCAATGCTTGCAGACGGGCTGCTTGCAGAAACACAAATGTTGTGGGAGCAAGGGAAGCTAGTCGGTACGGCGGCGCAAGCCATTGGGTATAAAGAGCTGCTGGCATATTTGCAGGGTGAAGCCTCCTTGGGGGATTGTGTCGAGCTGCTCAAACAGCGCACACGTAATTATGCGAAGCGACAGCTGACTTGGCTCAAGCGCAATCCGAATGTGCAGTGGATTCGATATGACACACCGGATTTGCCTGCAATGGTCGAGCAGGCAACAGAAATCATTGAAAAATGCGGCGTGTACGGCGCAGTAAACGGCAAGATTTGAGGAAAAGATACTTCTTTGCACAACCATCCATTCGGACAGAATGCGGTTTGTGCAAGGGAGTGTCTTTTTACACAGTCTTTCTATGGAATTTTACAAAAAAATAGAGTATACTATTGGGTAAGAATGCGATGATGTCATGACAAAACAGACAGATTCTTGAAACTATCAGACGGATGAGGATTGTGCTATGAAAATAATGGTGATTGACGGCAATAGTATTTTAAACCGTGCATTTTACGGAATTCGATTGCTCACCAATCATGAAGGGCTGTATACCAATGCGATTTATGGCTTTTTATCGACATATTTTAAATTGCAGGAGGAAGAAGCACCAGACCATACCATTGTTTGCTTTGATGTGAAGCAAAAAACCTTTCGTCACGAAAGATTTGATACCTATAAAGCCCAACGTAAGGGGATGCCGGAGGAATTGGCGGTGCAGCTGCCGGTTTTGAAGGAGGTGCTGGATGCCATGGGTGTGCAGCGCTGTGAACTGCCGGGGTTTGAAGCGGATGATTTGATTGGCACCATCAGCCGCGAGGCGGACGAGCAGGGGCACAGCTGTGTTATTGTGACAGGGGATAAGGACAGCCTGCAGCTGATTGGCGGCGGCACGGTGGTGCGTTTGGTGACCACACGCATGGGCAAAACCACCTATGAAACCTATGACACGGCGGTATTTCATGAAAAATATGGATTTGATCCAATTCATATGGTCGATTTGAAAAGTCTGATGGGCGATGCATCTGACAATATCCCTGGGGTTGCAGGCATCGGCGAAAAAACGGCAATGACCCTGCTGCATGCCTTTGGCACACTGGATGCGGTGTACGAAAACCTTGACGACCCGCAGATTAAAAAGGGGGCACGCACCAAGCTGCTGGAGGGCGAAACCTCGGCACGTGACAGCTACTGGCTGGCAACGATTCAGCGGGATGTGCCGTTGCCGTTTGATATGAAGCAGCTGCCGGATGCATGGGTGGATGCGGAACACTTGCAGGCATTGCTCATCCGCTTGGAGTTTAAAAATTTCCTCAAAAAATTTGAACTGGAAGAAACCAAGCCTGCGGTACAGGCAGTGCAGACAGAAACCATTGCAGTGAAAGATACCGAAACGATGTTCCGTTTGCTGGACGAGTGGAAAACGGAAACCGCTGTTGCAGCGGTGATGCCGCTTGCACTGCATGTGATGGCACTGCAGCAGGGGGAGCAGGTATATTGGCTGTCTGCGGCGCATTTCACCGCAGAGGAATGGCATGAAATCTTGCGGCGGCTATTTTCTGGCAGTGTTCCGTTGGTTCTGCATGATGGCAAGGAACTGCTGGTGCGCCTGCAGGAAGAAGGCATTGCGCCGCAAGGTATCCACTTTGATACTTGTCTGGGCGCATATTTGCTGAATCCGGCAGAGGGCAGCTATGATTTGGAGCGGGTGGCATTGTCTTACCTCAATCAGCAGCTGCTGCCGGCAAGCTATGCGGAAGAAACTGCATTTTCAGTGCTCGGCGCATCGGAAGAGGCGACAACCGCTTTGGTGCAGCATGTGCAGGCAGTGCAGGCACTTTTCACAGAAATTTCAACGAAAATTGAAGAAGACCAAATGCACGCACTGTATTATGAAATGGAACTGCCGCTCATGACCATTTTGGCAGAGATGCAGACGGTGGGGTGCAAAGTGGATACCGCACGTCTGCAAGCCTTTGGGAAAGAACTAGATACTCGTGTGGCAGAACTGACCGAGCAGATTTATGAAGAAGCGGGCGAAGTGTTCAATATCAATTCCACCAAAATGCTGGGAGCGATTTTGTTTGAAAAGCTGGAACTGCCTACACGAAAAAAGACCAAAACAGGCTATTCCACCAATGCAGAGGTGCTTGAAAGCTTGCAGGGATACCATCCTATTATTGGGCACGTGCTGGAGTATCGGCAGCTGACAAAGCTGAAAAGCACCTATGTCGATGGTCTGCTCAAGGTTATCAGTCCTAAGGATGGGCGTATCCATTCGCATTTTCAGCAGACTGTGACTGCAACGGGACGATTGTCCTCCACAGAGCCGAATCTGCAAAATATCCCTGTCCGCACAGAGCTGGGGCGAGAGCTGCGCCGGATGTTTGTGGCGGAAAATCATGAGATGGTGCTGATTGATGCCGATTATTCGCAGATTGAGTTGCGTGTGCTCGCCCATGTGGGGCAGGATGAAACCATGATACAGGCGTTTCGGGACAATCAGGACATTCACCGCATCACGGCATCGCAGATTTTTCATGTCACACCCGAGGAAGTCACGCCGGAAATGCGCTCTTACTGCAAGGCGGTGAATTTTGGCATCGTCTATGGCATTTCCGATTTTTCACTGGCGCAGGATATTGGTGTTTCCAGAAAAGAAGCGGGCGAATATATTCAAAAATATTTGGACACCTACCGTGGTGTGCATCAATATATGGAAAGCATCAAGGAAGAAGCCAAACAAAAGGGCTATGTGGAAACGCTGTTTGGGCGGCGCAGATACCTGCCTGAGCTGCAAAGTAAAAATTTCAATACCCGCTCCTTTGGGGAACGGGCGGCGATGAATACGCCGATTCAAGGCACAGCGGCAGATATTATCAAAATTGCAATGGTGCGGGTCTGCCGCCGTTTGCAGGCGGAAAATCGCCGTGCACGGTTGATTTTGCAGGTGCATGATGAATTGATTATCGAAGCACCCTTGGACGAGCAGGACGCCGTGACACAGCTGCTGCGGGAGGAAATGGAGCGTGCGTATACAATGGATGCGCCACTGGTAGCGGAAGCAAAAACAGGATACGACTGGTACACCGCACATTGACACAAAGAGGGAGTCAAACAGACATGATGAATCAAAAAATACTCTTTATCTGTACTGGAAATACTTGCAGAAGCCCCATGGCGGAAGGCTTTTTTCGGATGCTGGATGGAGAAAATCGCTTGGGGCTGATTGGTGCATCGGCAGGGACGTTTACGGTGGAAGGCATGCCGGCATCACGCAACGCCATCATTGCGGCGCACGAGTTGGGAGCGGAAATTTCCATCCATCGTTCCAAAATACTGACAAAAGAAATGGTTGATGAGGCGCAGTATGTGGTTTGCATGACAATGGCCCATTTGGAGCGTGTGCAGGCGGAATTTCCGGAAGCTTCGTCCAAACTATCCACGCTGTCCAATCGAGATATTCAAGACCCGTTCGGCGGGAATTTGGAATGCTATCGGGAAGCGGCAAAAGAAATCTATGATGCCGTGGAACAGCTGATTGTCCGTGAGGAGAGCCGCTTATGAATGTGGCGCATATGGAGGAAAAGCATCTGACTGCGCTGGCACATATTGAAAAAGCTTGCTTTGGTGCACCGTGGAGCGAAGACGGTTTGCGGGAGGAACTTGAGAACCCGTTGGCACTGTTTTTGGTGGCAGAACAGGAGGATGGCACGGTTTGCGGCTATATCGGCTGTCAAGTGGTGCTGGATGAGGGATATATCACCAATGTGGCAGTTGCGCCCGCCTTTCGCAGGCAAGGCGTTGGCAAGGCGTTAGTGCAGGCGCTGCTGCGCAAGGGCGCAGAGCAGAAACTTGCGTTTGTTACCTTGGAGGCACGGGCGTCAAATGCACCTGCCATCACCCTATATGAGCAGGCGGGATTTGTGCCGGTTGGGACACGAAAGCAATATTATGCGGCACCGCGGGAAGATGCGGTGCTGATGACCTATTATTTTGGGCAGGAGAAATAGAGAAGCTGTAAGAGGAGCTTGCAGAATGGAAAAGGGGAGGAAATATGAAAATTTTGGCCATTGAGTCCTCCTGCGATGAAACAGCGGCGGCAGTGATTGAAGACGGGCGTGTGATTTTATCCAATATCGTGGACACCCAAATAGAAACCCATGCGCTGTACGGCGGGGTTGTGCCGGAGATTGCCTCCCGTGGACATATGGATGCCATTTGTCGTGTCACAGAACGGGCGCTGCAGGAAGCGAGTATAGAAAAGACGGAACTAGATGCGGTGGCGGCAACCTGCGCTCCAGGACTTATTGGTGCGCTGCTGGTCGGTGCGAATTTTGCGAAATCACTGGCATTTGCACTGCAAAAGCCATTTATCCCCGTGCATCATATTCGTGGACATATTGCGGCGAATTATCTGGCGTATCCCACGCTAAAGCCGCCGTTTTTGACCTTGGTGGCGTCTGGCGGAAACAGCCTGATTGTGCGTGTGGAGGATTACACAACGTTTACGGTGCTCGGCGGTACACGGGATGATGCCGCAGGGGAAGCCTTTGACAAGGTGGCAAGAGTGCTGGGCGTGGGGTATCCGGGCGGCCCTAAAATTGATGCATTGGCGAAAAACGGCAATCCGAATCGTTATGCATTGCCGCAGTCACAGATTAAAGATGCGCCACTGGATTTTTCATTTTCAGGGCTCAAAACGGCGGTTATCAATTTGGCACACAATGCAGAGCAAAAGGGGGAAACGCTGGATAAAGAAGGACTAGCGGCGTCTTTTTGCCATGCAGTGACAGAAACGCTAGTGCCGCGGCTGGAAATGGCGGTGCGCCAAAGCGGTCTGCGCACGATTTCTTGCGCAGGCGGTGTTGCGGCGAATTCCGTTCTGCGTGCTCGCTTGGAGCAAATGGCGCAGGCAAATGAATGCACGCTGTATTTGCCGCCACTGTCTTTGTGCAGCGACAATGCCGCAATGATTGGAAGCCAAGCGTATTATGAGTTTTTGCAGGGAAATGTGGGCGACAGCACACAAAATGCCTTTGCAACTGCCGAACTGGAAGAAAATATTTGTGAAAAAAAAGACAAGAAACGCTTTCCAAAATGTCGAAAATGATGTAAAATAAGAAATGCTTAAAAAATAAAAGCGGTTTATGTATGCTAAAAAATGGGCACGATGGCGCATGCATCGTGGAGAAGGCTGTGGAAGCCGCCATCTTCAGCTGTATGGACAGCGAAAAAAGTTACGCAAGGAGCGATATAGAACATGGCAAAAACGATAGCAGAAAAGATTCTAGAAGCACATTTGGTAGACGGGGAAATGATTAAGGGTCAGGAAATTGGTCTGCGAATTGACCAGACACTGACACAGGATGCAACCGGAACCATGGCATATCTGCAGTTTGAGGCGATGGGCGTTGACCAGGTAAAAACCGAGCGTTCGGTTGCTTATATCGACCATAATACCCTTCAATCCGGTTTTGAGAATGCAGATGACCACAAATATATCGGTACTGTTG
The DNA here is from genome assembly GCA_963663775.1 of Intestinibacillus sp. Classification (GTDB taxonomy): domain Bacteria; phylum Bacillota; class Clostridia; order Oscillospirales; family Butyricicoccaceae. The sequence continues at coordinate 2,232,990 of OY760624.1, forward strand.
CGAAAAAGCACGGCATTTATTATTCTAAGGCGGGCAACGGCATTTGTCATCAGGTGCATTTGGAGCGGTTTGGTGCACCCGGAAAAACCTTGATTGGTTCGGATTCTCACACCCCGACCGGCGGCGGCATCGGCATGCTGGCATTTGGTGCAGGCGGCTTGGATGTTGCAGTTGCAATGGGCGGCGGCGCATACTATATTCCGTGCCCGAAAATGGTGCGTGTCAATTTGACAGGTGCACTGCAGCCTTGGGTTTCTGCAAAGGATATTATTTTAGAGGTGCTTCGCCAAATGACCGTTAAGGGCGGCGTGGGCAAGATTGTGGAATATGCGGGCGAAGGCGTCAAGACACTGTCTGTGCCGGAGCGTGCAACCATCACCAACATGGGTGCAGAATTGGGTGCAACCACTTCCATTTTCCCGTCGGACGAAGTGACAAAGGCATTTTTGGAAGCACAGGGCAGAGGCGATGTCTACGTGCCGCTGGCAAGCGATGCAGACGCTGTGTATGACGAAGAAATCACAGTTGACCTGAATGCACTGGCGCCGCTCGCTGCAAAGCCGCATATGCCGGATAACGTGGAAGCCGTGACTTCCATCGGCGAAATCAAGGTAAATCAGTGCTGCATCGGCTCCTGCACCAACTCTTCCTATTATGATATGATGAAGGTTGCGTCCATCCTAAAGGGCAAGCATGTGCATCCGGATGTTTCTCTGACCATCAGCCCAGGTTCGATGCAGGTATTTAACATGCTGGCGAAAAATGGCGCATTGAGCGACATCATCGCAGCAGGTGCACGTATTTTGGAATGTGCTTGTGGCCCTTGCATTGGCATGGGACAATCTCCGGAATCCGGCGGTGTTTCTCTGCGCACCTTCAACCGTAACTTTGAGGGACGCAGCGGCACACAGGATGCGCAGATTTATCTGGTTTCTCCGGAAATTGCGGCAGCATCTGCACTGACGGGCGTGCTGACCGACCCGCGCACACTGGGCGAAATGCCTTCTATCGCAATGCCGACACAATTTGACATTGATGACGGTATGATTGTGAAGCCTGCTGAAAATCCGGCAGAGGTGGAAGTGGTTCGTGGGCCGAATATCAAGCCGTTCCCGCTGGGCACGGCATTGGAAGATGTGTATGCGGGTAAAATTGTGCTGAAAACCGAAGACAATATTACAACTGACCACATTTTGCCGGCTGGCGCAAAACTGCTGCCATACCGCTCTAATGTGCCGTATTATGCAAACTACTGCTTCATCAATGTAGATGAAGAATTCCCGGCACGCTGCAAGGAAATGGGCGGCGGTGTCATCATCGGCGGCGCAAACTATGGGCAGGGCTCTTCTCGTGAGCATGCAGCACTGGTGCCGCTGTATTTGGGCGTGCGTGCGGTGTTGTGCAAGAGCTTTGCACGTATTCACAAAGCAAATCTGGTGAATTCCGGTATTTTGCCGCTGACTTTTGCAGATGCAGCGGATTATGACAAGGTCAGTCTGCTCGACGATATTTCTTTGCCGCATGTGCTGGAGGAAGTGCGTTCCGGCAGCCAGATTACAGTCGTTTGCGGCGGCAATACCTTCAAGGCAGACTGCGAAGTTTCTGAGCGTCAGCGTGCGGCATTGCTGGTGGGCGGTACGCTCAATTATGCCAAGCAGCAAAACGAAGGCAAGTAAAATCAACGTTTTTCAGTCGATAAAATACGCATAGAGAATAGAAGTAAAGAGATATGGAGGCAGTACGCATGGAAATTTCACAGAAGGCGATGGAACAGTACGAAAAAATCATTCGCAGCCAGCTGGAACGCATTGAGCGCATGAAAGCACAGGATGATTTTGTGGATTTTGAAAAGCTGGACAAGCTGATTGTTGGTGTTTGTGGTGGTGATGGCATCGGCCCGATGATTACTGCAATGGCAGAAAAGGCATTGGCAACTATTCTGGAAGACGAAGTTGCAGCGGGCAAGGTTGAATTTCGTCACATTGACGGCTTGACCATTGAACGCCGTGCAGAGCTGGGATGTGCGATTCCGCCCGATACATTGGAAGAGCTCAAGCAGTGCCACGTTGTTTTGAAGGGGCCTACTACGACACCTCGTGCAGGCGACCCGTGGCCGAATGTGGAATCTGCAAATGTGGCAATGCGTAAGGAATTGGATTTGTTTGCCAATGTGCGTCCGGTGAAGATTCCGGAAGAGGGCATTGATTGGTGCTTCTTCCGTGAAAATACAGAGGGCGGCTATGCAGTTGGCAGCCAAGGTGTGCCGTACAACGATGATTTGTTCATTGATTTTACGATTGCAACCGCGCAGGGCTGTGACCGCATCGCACGTTTGGCATTTGAGTACGCAAAGAAAGCCGGCAGAAGCCGTGTTACCTGCGTGACCAAGGCGAATATCATCAAGACCACCGATGGTAAGTTCTTGAAGACTTGTCAGACGATTGCGGAAGAATATCCGGACATCGCATTTGATGATTGGTATATCGACATCATGACCGCAAAGCTGATTGATGAAAAGCGTCGCCGTGATTTCCAAGTGGTTGTGCTGCCAAACCTGTATGGTGATATTATTACCGACGAAGCGGCAGAAATGATGGGCGGCGTTGGTACAGCAGGCTCTGCAAACATCGGCAAGCGATATGCAATGTTTGAAGCCATTCACGGCTCTGCTCCTCGTATGGTGTCTGAAGGACGTGCGCAGTATGCAGACCCAAGCTCGATGCTTCGTGCAGCAGTGATGCTTTTGGAGCACATCGGACAGAATGATAAAGCAAAGAAGCTGGAAAAAGCACTGGATTACTGCATGTATGAAAACAAAAAGTACAGCATTACCGGTCGTGACACCGGCGCAACAGCGGAACAGTTTACAGACTACGTTCTCGAAACCATTCAAACACTGTAAATTTTGTGAACGGGGGCTGTATTCTTGGAAAAGAACAAGATTTCACGAGCGGTCATTCAACGGCTTCCGCGCTACTATCGATATATCTGTGATTTGCAGGCAGAGGATGTACAGCGCATTTCATCGCATACCCTTGCGGAGCGGATGGGTTTGACAGCATCGCAAATTCGACAGGATTTTAATTGCTTCGGCGGTTTTGGACAGCAGGGTTATGGATACAATGTGAAGAAGCTGCGGGAGGAATTGAGTGAAATATTGGGGTTGCAGAAGGACCGAACGGCAATTCTCGTGGGTGTCGGCAACATTGGACGTGCGTTGATTAAAAATTTTCATTTCGGACGAAGCGGTTTTCGTTTGCTGTGTGCATTTGACACGGATAAAACCATCATCGGTACAGAGCCTGGTGGAATTACCGTGCGCAACAGCAGTGAAATGTATGATTTTGTCGAGCAGCATCAGCCGGATATTGCAGTGCTGACCATTCCACGTGGTTTGGCACCGGAAATGGCAACGAATCTGGTAGCGAAAGGCATCAAAGGACTGTGGAATTTTACGGGAGAAGACCTTCATCTTGGAGAGTTGGGCGTTCCGGTGGAAAATGTACACTTTTCTGATAGCCTGATGACGTTATGTTATCAAGTGGATGAAGCGCAGAAACAAAAAGAATAGAATCGTTTGTGCCCCTCTTCGATTGGTGAAAGCCACGGAGAGGGGCTTTTTTGTGCAGACAAATAGGGCACGAAGTGGTTTTGGCGACAACAGGTTCTAATGACTCCGTTGCTGACATAGAATGTGTCAGGTGATGAAAATGCAGGATAACAGGAAAGAACAAGTGTTCAAACAGGCGGTGAATGTTTTGCCAAGGCGTTTACAGCAAGCAGCATTGGCACTTCCGCCAACGGTATGGATGCAATGTGAAGAAGTGCGTCTGCGCACAGGACAGGCCATGATGTACAGCATACGGGGGCGTGAGGCAGTTGTGCCGGAAGCCTTTGTATCGGCAGAAGATTTGCAGGAGGTTTTGAGCCGTGCCACCAGATATTCCGTACATAGCTTTGAAGACAATATTCGGCAGGGATTTGTGACAATTGAGGGCGGACATCGGCTTGGACTATGCGGAACGGCGATTTTGCGTGGTGATGCCATCGGTGGACTGCGGGAACTAAGTTCCATCAATTTGCGGATTGCTGGACAGCAGTTTGGTGCTGCAGATACGTTAATGACACAGATTTATGAAGAAAATCATGTGCATAGTACGCTGATTGTTTCACCGCCCGCATGGGGAAAAACAACCCTGCTGCGAGATTGCATACGGCAATTGTCTGAAAAAGGGATTCGCGTGGGGGTTGCCGATGAACGATTTGAGATTGCCGGTAGTTATGACGGGCAGCCATGCTTTGCGCTTGGACCGACAACCGATGTTTTGAGCGGCGCACCAAAAGCGCAAGCGGTGCTGCAATTGGTGAAAACCATGTCCCCCAAGGTGTTGGTGATGGATGAAATCACAGCACCCGAAGATGTACAGGCGCTGTCTTATGCCATGCATTGTGGGGTTGCAGTGATTGCCACAGCGCATGCACTGGATTTCGCAGACTTCCGGCAGCGTCCGGTATATCAGCCGCTGCTCCAAAGTAATGTCTTTTCTTTTGCGGCAGAAATCCGCATACAGCAGGAAAAACGAGAATATCATGTGGTTGCAGTGGAGGGGGTGTTGTCATGATGAAATTGCTGGGAGCGGTATTGATTTGCGGAAGCTGCAGCGTTTTTGGGGTTTCGGCATGGCAGCAGCTATGTAAGCGTGTGCATGCCATGGATGCGATTTCGACTGCACTGGACTACATGATTGCTGAGTTAGAATATCGACGCACGCCGCTGCTTGACATGGTGCAAGTGCTCGCACAGTCCAATCGCTGGCAGACGGCTTTGATTTTTCATACCCTGCAAAACAAGCTGCAGCAGCAAGATGAGCTTTCGTTTTCCTATAAGTGGTGTCGGGCATTGGCAGAGTGCAGCGAAGTGATTGGGCTGCAAAGCGAGGAGCGCAAGCTGTTGCAGGATGCGGCATCCTATTTGGGGCGATATGATGCGCTGCAGCAGGTGCGTGCACTGCAGGGGGCGCAGAAGCAGCTGCTCGTCTTACGCAACGAGGCACGGGAGGAAGTGAAAACCCGCGGCAAACTGTATCGCTCCTGCGGACTCGCTGTGGGCATTGTCATTGCACTGGCGCTGTTGTGATTGCACACGCTAAGCATGGAATGGGAGGAAATCATGCAAATTGATTTGATTTTTAAAATTGCGGCAATTGGAATCATTGTGGCGGTGTTGAATCAGCTGTTGGTGCGCTCTGGTCGGGAAGACCAAGCAATGATGACATCTATTGCGGGCTTGATTGTTGTGCTGATGATGATTATTGAACAAATCAGCAGCTTATTCGCCATGATAAAATCTGTTTTTGGGTTTTATTGATGCTTGGCAGTATGATGGGCGTTGTGGGCATCGCACTGGTGGCTGCGATGCTGTCCCTTGTTATCGGCAAACAGGCCCCCAGCATTGCGTTTTTGATGACCCTTACGGCAGGAATCTTGATTCTAATCGGTGCACTGCAAACCCTGCGGGGGATTTTAGAAACCTTACGGGGGCTGCTTGCGGTGGCAGAGCTGGAAAGCGGTGTCTATCTGCCAGTGCTGCAAGCGGTTGGCATTGCGGTAGTGGTGCGCATTGCAGCAGAACTTTGCAGAGATGCCGGACAAGGCGCACTTGCCGCAAAGTTGGAAATGACAGGGGCGTTGGCAGCAATTATGGTGAGTTTGCCGCTGTTTCAGAAGGTGATGGAGATGGCGTCCTCGCTGTTGGGATATACTGGATAGTCGGCTGGTGGGAAAGGAACGGACGTATGAAAAAAAGATTGCTGTGCCTTGTGATGGTGTGCTGCAGTCTAGCACTCCCTGTTTCTGCCATGCAAGCAGACTCGTACCGTGCGCAGTTGGAAGAAATCGGCGGCACAGAGCTATATACGGCAATGCCACCGGAGAGTGTGCAATATTTGGAGCAAACGACACCAACGGTTAATCTGGATGTGGGGAAATCGGTTATCACGCTGCTTTCACGCTCTCAAGCTGCGCAAGGGGCGGCGATGCATGCGGCACTGCGCAGTTTGCTGCGGGTGATGATTATTTTGATACTGGTTGCTTGCGTGTCAGGATTTCAGGCACTTTCCGCAGGAGAAAGTGCATCCATTGCGGTTTCATTGGCGGGCGCATTGGGCGTGAGCACGGTGCTGATGGCGGATGTGAACGGCTTGTTCGCACTGTGCACCCAAACACTGGAGCAGGTCAGCGTGTTTTCCAAGAGCATGCTGCCTATTATGGCGGCGGCAATTTCTTTGGCAGGGGCACCGACAACGGCGGCAATTTTGCAAACCGCAACCATGATGTCATTTGATTTGGTGGTGCGATTTGTTTCGGCAGTACTGGTTCCGGCGGTAGGTGCATATATTGCCATTATCACGGTCAATGCTGCCCTCGGCAACGATATGCTGATGCGAATGGCGGGCTTTGTCAAGTGGCTGGTCACGTCCTCAATGAAATTGATTATGACGCTGTTTATTGCATATATTACGGTGTCTGGTTCATTGGGGGGGAGCGCAGATGGTGTGACGCTGAAAGCGGCAAAAATGGCGGTTTCGGGGGCGGTGCCCGTGGTGGGCGGCATTATTTCAGACGCAACGGAAACCATGCTTTCGGGTGCGCTGTTGTTGAAGAATACGGTGGGAGTGTTTGGAATGCTTTGCATTGCTGCTATTTGTATTGTGCCGTTTCTGAAAGTTGGCATCAATTATTTGCTGTTCAAGGCAGGCACGGCGGTGCTATCGCCGATTTGCAACAACTCGTTGATTCAATTGGTCGGCGGCATCGGCGATAGCTTTGGGCTGCTGCTGGGGATGTTGGGAACTTGCAGCGCCATTTTATTTTTTGAATTGGTGTTTTCCGTTGCCATGGTGAAGCCGATATGATGGCGATTTTGCGGCAAATGCTGTTTGGCATGACAACGGCGGCGTTATTTTCGGCAGTGATGCTGACCTTGGTGCGAAAAAGTGCATTGCAGGAGGTCATTCGATTGGTTACCGGCATGTTGATGATTGTGGCATTGCTCAAGCCGCTTTGTGGGCTGCAGTTACCTTCTATATGGGGATGGACGGCAGATTGGATGGCGCAGAAAAGCGAGGTGCAGCAGCAAAATGAGGCGAGAATGTGGACATCATTCGCAGCTGCAATCGCACAAATGATTGAGGAACAGGCGGCACAAGGCGGAATTTCGTGCAAAGCCAATGTTACAATGGAAAAAACGGAGGAAACCCTTTCAGTGGCGGCGGTAGAGGTTGTCAGCGGGGTGCTGTCCGAGGAAAATCAAAAAACATTGCAGGAAATCGTGACAACATACTGCGGAAATGCGGTGCAGCAGCAGTATACGGAGGAAGCAGGATGGGAAAAGAAAAGCTGATACATTGGATACGGAAAGTGGAGCCGTTGATTCAAAAATATCGCATCGGGCTGCTGGTGTTTTTTGCCGGGGTCCTGCTATTAGGGTTGACTGCAACACCAAATGCAGACACCGCAGCAGATGCACCGGATGCAGTACAGACGCAGGACAGTGCAAGCGCATTTGATTTGGTAGCCTTTCAGGCGGAATTGGGGCAGCAGTTGGAAGCCATCGAAGGGGTTGGAAATGTGCGCCTAACCCTCACACTGGATACCACACAGGAGGCGATTTATGCGGCAGATATTCGGCAAACAAAGCAAAATGAGCAGGACACATCCTATGAAAGCACACTGGCAACCATGACACAGAGCAGCTATGGGCAGCAGCCAATTCCTGTGAAACGGCTGTATCCCACCTTTCGGGGTGCGCTGGTGGTATGCGACGGGGCGGCGGATGCAGCGGTACAGCTCGCTGTGACGCAGGCGGTGGGTGCGGTCTGTGGACTGGGAGCGGACAAAATCGCAGTGCTGAAGATGCAGAAGTAGGCAAAACAACGAATGGAGGAACTTTATATGGTGTCAATTCGGAAAAAAGGTGCGGTTTATGGTGTGATTGCGCTGATGCTGTGCGTGGCGGTGTATTTGAACTGGAGCTATGTAAAAACACCGGATGAGCTGGTGGTGGCAGAGCAGGCAGACGGAGCTGCAGACAGCGTGGCGGTAGACGGCACGGTGGCACAGGCGGCGGAAACGGCGGAGGTGGTTGCGCAGGATGACTATTTTGCACAATCCAGACTGTCCCGACAGAAAGCACGCGACGAAGCAATTGGAATTTTAAAGGGGGCGGTGGAAAACGAAAGCACAGATGATAAAATGAAGCAGGAGAGTGAAGAAAAAATTTCAGCCATGGCGGAAAACGCTGTACAGGAAGCGAGCATTGAAAGCTTAATCAAAGCCAAGGGATATACCGAGGTGGTGGTGTTTATTGGAGCGGAAAGCGTGAATGTCGTGGTGCAGCCGCCAGAAGGTGGTTTGCAGGCAACTGATGTTTCTAAAATCAAAGATATTATTCTGTCGGAAACCTCTGCCAGCGCAGAGCAGATTAAAATTGTAGAGGCGGCATAGCAAGTCGGAAAAGCAGTTTGTGTATTTTGGATGAACCACGGCAGCAAATTGACAAAAAAAGAGAATCTATTTGAAAAATGTGATAGAATAAGAGCAAGAAATATTTACTTGTTTCCAAAAAGATGATAAACTATGGTAGATAGAAATTTGTAGATTTCTGTTTTGTTTAAGAATGATATGTAGTATGAGGGAATCATTCAGTTACTTTGCTGCCGGAGGTCAATTTATGCGCTATATCGGGCTGAATATGGCAAAAGCGGGTATGAAATTAGCATATCCGATTTTTGATTCAAATAATCGAGTGTTGCTTGGGGTACAAACAATACTCAAGCAGGAGCATATTCGGAAGTTGGAGGAACGTGGCTTCGCAGGCATTTATATAGAGGACGAGCTTTCCAAGGATATTTTTATCGAAGAATCAGTGCCGAGGGAACTGAAAAATTTGGGCATCAAGGCACTGCAGAGTCAAGATATTGATGCGGCTTTGCAGGTTTCTGCGAAAATTGCAGAGCAATTGATGAAAAATGCGGAATTTTCATTGGATTTGGTGGACTTGCGCTCGTTTGACGATTATACGTATAAGCACTCTGTAAATGTCTGCGTGCTTTCCACCGTCGTTGGGATTGGCATGGGGCTGTCCCTCAAAGAATTGCTGTATCTGAGTGCGGCAGCATTGCTGCACGACATTGGAAAGCTGCAAATCAATCCGGATATTTTAAATAAGAAAGACCGGTTATCGCCGGAGGAATATGCTGTGGTCAAGCAGCATTCGGAAAGCGCCTACCAAATCCTGCGCGGAAAAGTGGAAGTGGCAGGCGAAATCTGTCAAGCGGTGCTGTATCACCATGAAAATGAGGATGGAAGCGGATACCCCAGCGGATTGAAAAGCGAGGCGATTCCGGTGTTCTCCAAAATCATTCATGTGGTGGATGTGTATGATGCGCTGACATCCAGACGCCCATACAAAAAACCATATGCGATTTCAGAATCCATTGAATATTTGATGGGCGGCTGCGGCAGCTTCTTTGACAATCAGGTGGTAGAAGTGTTTATGAAGGCGGTGCCCGTCTATCCAAAGGGCACGTTGGTGGAGGTTTCGGACGGCAGAGCTGCGCTTGTGGTCAAAAACACCAACAATCCCATGCGTCCGCAGATTCGATTCGAGGACGGCACCGATGTGGATTTGAACCAAGATGCAGAATATCGCAGCATCACGATTGCACAAACGACAGAGGTGGAGCTGGATTTCAGTGACCCTACCTTGGAGCAGAACGAGGTAAATCCATCCGATGACCGCAAAACGATTTTGATTGTGGACGACATGGTGGCAATTTTGAAGAGCATGCAGGCCATTGTGGAAAAGGAATATCGTGTGATTTTGGCAAAGTCGGGCGTGCAGGCAGTGAAATATTTGCAGAATGACAACAATACCTTTCCGGATTTGATTCTGATGGATATTGATATGCCGGAGATGGACGGGATTGAAACCGTGCATAAAATTCATACGGAAATCAATGAAGCCATCCCCATCATCTTTTTGACGGCGATTAAAGACCGTGAAGTCGTGATTGCCAGCAGTGCGTCCAAGGCGAAAGATTATATTGTGAAGCCCTGCAAACCGCTGTATATGATGGAGCGAATTCATGCAGCATTGGAAGGAAGTAGGTGTGCACGTTGATTTGGACAGTGCGTGTCCTCTATGTGTTGATTGCATATGTGTTTTGCAGGCTGTTGTTTCCATGGAAAAGTGGCACCGAGGAAGGAAAAGAGCTGTCGGTTGCGCTTTCCTTCCTGCTTCTGTACGCCATAGGCAATGTCATGGAACTGCTTTGCCAGACACAGGAAGCGGCAATGCTTGCCATGCAGATAGCAAGCATTGCCCTGCTACAGGCGATGGGCGCAACGGCGCTGTTTGTGCAGCGCTATATCCGTGTGCGTATTCCAAAATTGATTTTGCTTGCCGCAGTGGCGGTGCATTTGGCGGTGGTGTCAGTGTTGCTGACCAGTTCCAGTCACACATGGTATGCAAAAAAGGTGTGGATGGTGCATGGCGGGACGTATGCTTATGTGCAAATCCTGCCGAATGTCTTTGCATACCTGCATCAGGCACTGATTTTGGTATATGCGCTGTTTATTCCAGCGGCAGTGCTGTATTTTTTTCATGCGGAAAAAAATCGATTTGCGGCGCATAAGGTGCGCAGCGCACTGATGCAAATGGTGCTGCTGCTGCCGATTGCGGCATATAGCATGGATTGGTGGGGCGGACTCAAGCCGTATTTACTGCTGCCAGTGGGACTGTTGCTTGCCATCGAAACGCTGTTTTGGCTGATTCGTAAAAATCGAAATGTTGAGATGCTGCAGCACGCAAAGGACTGCAGTTTAGATACGTTGGAGCAGGCGATTTTGTTGGTTGACAATCGACACCATACGCTATATAGCAATGCAGCGGCGAAAAAACTGATGCGTGCCGTGGATAAACCCACCGGACAGCTGCTGCTGCGGCATACAGAGAGTGGCGAGCTGACGATAGGCGAGCGGCACTATGGGCGGAAAATCACCCCTATCTATGATAACGGTGTGCGCATTGGTGTATCCATTTGGATCCATGACACTACAGAAACCCATCAAATGATGCAGCGGCTGATTGCATGCAGAGATGAAGCAGATCAGGCAAATCAAGCCAAAAGTGAAATTCTGGCAGATACCAGCCATGAAATTAAAACACCGATGAATGCAATTATTGGAATGAGTGAAATTGCACTGCGGAAAAACATGAGCGATGATTTGCGGCAGAATATTCAAACTATTCATCATGCAGGAAAAATGCTGCTGAATATGGTCAATCATCTTTTGGACATTTCCAAGATTGAAACCGGCAATATGGTGCTACAGGAAAAGGAATATCATCTGGACAGCGTGCTGTTTGATGTTTCCATGCTGGCATCGGCGGACCTTTACGACAGACCCATTCAATATTCCATGCAGGTGCAGAAAAATGTTCCGAATGGATTGGTGGGCGATTCAGTGCGTGTGAAAGAAATTCTGGTGAATCTGCTTGGAAATGCTGCAAAGTATACCGAAAAAGGCGAAGTCAAGCTTACGGTGCGCTACAAAAATGATCCGCAGGGCGCAAGGATTCAATTTGAAGTGGCAGATACCGGCATTGGCATCTTGCAAGAGGACTTAGAGCAGATTTTCAAGCCCTATCGGCAGGTGACACCAGAGCAGGATATCAAAAGCAATGGTGTGGGTCTGGGGCTTTCTATCGTGAAGCAATTGGTGGAGATGATGCAAGGTTCGATTCAAGTGGAAAGTGAGTATGGCAAAGGGTCAACGTTTCAGGTGGAAATTCTGCAAAAGGTGTTTGACATGCAGCCGGCAGAATTACAGGAGATTCCCGAAGAAGAACGTATTCTGCACGATGCGCAAGAGCATGCGTCAATGCGCCATCAGCCAATTCTATTTCCAGAGGCACGCATTTTAATTGTCGATGATATGGAGATGAATCTGCAGGTGGCGGAAGGGCTGCTCAAGCCCTATCAAGTGCGGGTGTATTGTGCCGAGAGTGGAAAAAAAGCCATCGAAATGATATTGGAAAATCAATATGACCTCGTGCTGATGGACTATAAAATGCTGGATATGGACGGCATTGAGGCAGTGCAAACCATCCGTCAAACCGAAAATGTGGAAAATCAAACACTGCCGATTGTGGCATTGACAGCCAATACGACTAAAATATGGAAAGACTTTCTGATTGCAAAGGGGTTTACGGATTTTCTGGAAAAACCCATTCAAGTGGCGGAGTTGGAGCAGGTGCTGGTGAAGCTGCTGTCAAAGCCGACAAACGAATCCGAAAATTGGGTTTTACCTGAAAGTTTTGTACAATTGGTGCAAAAGGGTATTGATACCGTGCTCGGCTTGAAGCAATGCGGCGGAAAATGGGACAATTATCAAAATATTTTGTATACATATCTCAAAGAAACCAAACGCATGTTGGCAGAGCTTCCGCAGGATTTGGAAACTGATATTGATAAGTTTGCGATGAAGGTGCATGGAATCAAAGGCGCAAGCCGTATCATTGGGGCGCTGCAGCTGGGGGTTGCCGCAGAAGAGATTGAGCAGAGTGCAAAGCAGGGAAACATTGAACAAGCGCAGACGTTGTTTCCTGCCTTTGCAGAGCAAACACAATCGATTTTGCAGACGCTGGAGCAGGCGTTATCTGCGGTTTCTGTGCACAAGGAAGTGCCTGAAAAAGCGGAGCATGCCCCGCCGCTGGATCGTGCTTGGTGGGAACAGCTGCTGACGGCGGTGCAGCAGTATGATTTGCAGACCGCACAGGCACTTTTGCAGGAAGCTGCTGTAAGGCAATGCAGTGACATTGAAACAGCGTATGTACATCAACTGGAGGAGCTGTTGGATGCGGTGGAATATGAAGCCGCACAAACCATCATTGAGCAGCAGCTGCATGACACAGAGGACAGCAGCCATTGACGCAGACCGATAGACAAATGAGGGGGGGCAAATCGAGAGGTTTGCTCTCCTCTTTTTTGTTTACAAAAAAAGGCGTACTCATTTCAAAGGACGCTATTCCAATGGCTTTAAATTTATGTTATACTAGGATAGAAAAAATGTAGCAGAATTTGTGCTGTGTAAATTGTTGAAGTTGAATAGGAAGAGGTTCATGGAATTACTGAATTCTTTATTGCAATATGTGCATTGGATTGCATTGTCAGATTTGATTGATATTCTTATCATGAGTTATCTGATTTATAAAGTGATGGACTTGCTGCGGGATACCAGTGCAGAGCGCTTGGTAAAGGGCATTGTGGTCATTATCTTTATCATGCAGGTGGCAAAATTGACCCACTTAAATACGGTGAGCTATGTGCTGAATAGCACGCTGACCATTGGCGTGACGGCACTGGTGATTATCTTTCAGCCGGAATTGCGCCGTATGCTGGAACAAATCGGCAAGGGCAAGATGGTGTCTGGATTTTTGCAGAACAAAGACGACGAAATCTCCTTTACAGAAGCGGCAATCATACAGGTGCGCAGTGCATGCGAGAGCATGGCACGTGAAAAAATTGGTGCGCTGATTGTATTTGAACGAGAAGAAAAGCTAAACGAAATTGTGAAAAACGGCACATATGTGAATGCAAACACCAGTTCTGAGCTGGTACGCAATATTTTTTATCCAAAATCACCCTTGCATGATGGTGCAATGGTGATGCGCAACGGGCGTATCGTGGCGGCGGGCTGTGTATTGCCGTTGTCCGGAAATTATTCCTTGAGCAAGGATTTGGGAACCCGCCATCGTGCAGCGGTTGGTATGAGTGAAACGTCAGATAGCGTTTTGGTGGTGGTTTCAGAGGAAACAGGCGCAATTTCTGTTGCAATCGGTGGTATGCTCAAGCGTCCGCTAACCCCGGAAACCTTGGAAAAGGTCCTTCGTGCCGAATTGATGCGTGCGGAAGAAAAAGAAGAAAAGCATGTGCATGCATTGAAGAAATGGAAACGGAAGGCAGGGAAGTCGAAGTGAAACATTTTTTTCAACGACACGATATTTGGTCTAAAATGCTTTCTGTGATGATTGCGATTGCGCTGTGGGGCTTTGTTGTCAATGAAGAAGACAGCTTGGAGCGTACAGTACGCTATACAATCCCTGTTACACTGTCGGGGCAGCAGCAATTGCTGCAAGAGCATTCCATGGCTGTCATTGCGGGACAGGACAGCAAGGTTGTACTTACGGTAACCGGAACCAATCCGAATATTATTAAGCTGACAGCAGATGATTTTACGGTGACAGTAGATGTTTCTGATTTGACAGAGGCGAAAACGTACAGCAATGTTCCGTATCAGGTTTCGCTGCCGGCGACCAGCCCAAGCTTGCAGCTGAAATCTTCACAGCCGAGTAATGTCACGCTGACAACAGATGTGATGACGACCAAAGAGGTGCCTGTGCAGGCGGTGTGCGCAGAAAGTGCGCCGGAAGGCTATTTGTATGCAACACCGAGCGTTTCGAAGGATACGCTGGAGGTCTATGGGCCGGAAAGTGTGCTGCAAACCATTGAAGATGCCTATGTGTCGGTGCCAATGAATAACGCCACAACCGATGTTTCGGAAGACTGTGTATTTGAACTGCAGGACGCAGAAGGAAAGCCGGTGGACACCACATATCTGCAAACAGAGGAAACCTCCGTGCAGGCAAATGTGAATGTTTATAAAATTGCGACCGTTCCGCTGAAAGTGACGCTCAAACCAAGCGCACAAATTACGGAGGATATGGCAACCGTGACCATAGACCCAGTCAGTGTGCAGGTGTATGGCAAAAAAAGCGTCATAGACAATTTGGAGAGCATTGCCGTGGGAGCGTTGGATTTGGGCAGTGAACAGACTGGTGCGCAGATTACAAAGCCGATTTTGCTGCCGAGTGGCGTGTATTTGATGAGCGGTCAGCCAAGTCAAGCCAAAATCACCTTGCAAATCGATGGGATTGCGACCAGAACGGTCAATATCAGCAATATTACGCTGGTGGACATCAACGCCAACGAAACCAAACCAGACATTGCACTGGGTACGCAGAGTGTACAAGTGACTCTACGGGGCAAAACCAGCAGTCTAAATGCGCTGTCTGTGGACGATATTCTGGTCAGTGCGCAATTTGATTCGTCTGTGTTAGGGGCGGGTACACACGATGTTGCGTTGTCTGTATCTGTCAAAACCTCGGAAGTGACGATTGTGGAGCATACAAAGGTGGCGCAAGTTATCATTTCGGATGGGACGAATCCGATTGCAGTCGATGGTGTGCCGCAAAATGACATACCCATCACGGATGTGCAGCCTGCAGAAGATGCAAACGCCGCCAGCGAAAACCAAGGAATAGAAACGGAGGCCGTACAGTGAGCTTGATGGTATCTGGCATTCGTCTTCCGTTTGATGTGCCGGAGGAGCAAGCGATTGCAGAAGCAAAGCGGCAATGCGGGCTATCCGCCGAAGCTTGCACGGCATCAATCTATCGGCAGTCGATTGATGCACGCCATGGGCGCATTGACAAGGTGTACTCCATTTGTGTGGAGGGTATTTTGGAAGAAACCGCATTTGCGGAAAAATTGAATCGCTCCAATGTGCGTGTGCGGGAGATGCAGCTGGCAGAAGTGCCTTCCGGCAAGCAAAAGCTGCTGCATCGTCCGGTGATTGTCGGCGCAGGACCTGCCGGTCTTTTTGCAGCATATATGTTGGCAAAGCGTGGATATGCACCGATTCTTTTGGAGCGTGGTGAGGCGATAGAGCAGCGGGATGCTGCGGTAGATGCGTTTTTTCAGGATGGCATCTTTTGTACACAATCCAATGTGCAATTCGGCGAAGGCGGTGCCGGCACCTATTCGGATGGCAAATTGACAACACGCATCCATGACGCCAGATGCGAAAGCGTTTTGCAGACGCTGGTGCAGCATGGTGCACCAGAACTGATTTTGCAGCAGGCAAAGCCGCATATTGGCACCGATGTTTTGAAACAAGTGGTAGTTGCCATGCGGAAAGAAGTGATTTCGAATGGCGGTTCGGTGCATTTTCGCACACAGGTGACCGATTTTTGTATGCAAGACGGCAGCCTGTGCGGTGTTATTGCAGATGGACAGGCGATTGCCTGCGAGCAGGCGATTTTGGCGATTGGACACAGTGCACGAGATACGTTTCAGACCTTGCAAAACCGTGAGATTGCCATTATACCAAAGGCGTTTTCCGTGGGGGCACGCATTGAGCATTTGCAGGAAGATGTTGACCGCATGCTTTATGGAAAATTTGCAGGACATCCTGCCCTGCCGCCCGCAGAATATACTCTCTCACATCGTACAGAACAACGTGCTTGCTATTCCTTTTGTATGTGTCCGGGCGGGCATGTGGTTGCGGCACAAAGTGAAGCGGAAAGCATTGTGACCAATGGGATGAGTTATCACGCCAGAAATGGAAAAAATGCAAATGCGGCGATTGTGGTTTCAGTGAATCCTTCGGATTTTGCGGCAGGGGGCGACCCGTTGAGCGGCATTGCATTCCAACGGTCTATTGAACAGCTGGCATGGAAAAAAACCAAAACATATGCGGCGCCATGCCAATTGGTAGGCGATTTTTTGCAGGCACGCCCCACAAAGACCTTAGGAAAGGTACAACCGACCTATCCGCAAGGTGTGATGCCAGGGCAGATGGAGGACTGTCTGCCGCCATATGTCACAGACGCCATGCGCAATGGACTGCAGGTGTTTGGCAGAAAAATGCGTGGATTCGACGATGCAGAAGCCTTGCTCACCGCACCGGAAACTCGAACCTCCTCGCCTATACGAATTGTGCGGCAGACAAACCTGTGCAGCGAAACCGTGCAAGGGTTGTATCCTTGCGGGGAAGGTGCGGGATATGCAGGTGGAATCATGTCCGCTGCGGTGGACGGTGTGCGGGTGGCAGAGCAAATCATCGGAGTGTATGCACCGATGCAATAAGAAGCGGAATGGCGGTTTTTCGTCCTTAGGATATGGATCTGCATACAGATAAAGAAAGGGTGCTTTACGATGCAGCAAACAGGAATTGTAACGAAAATATTACCCAAGCAGCTTGCAGAAATTGAAGTGGTTCGGCAAAGTGCTTGCGGACACGATTGCTCAAAATGCGGTGGCGGTTGCTTGGAGGTGTCTGGGCGCATCACAGCACAGGCACATAATCCAATTGGTGCGGCGGTGGGTGACCGTGTGCAAATCGAAGGAGAAACCAAAAAAGTTTTTCGGGCGGCATTGATTGTTTATATTGTTCCGTTTGTTTTGCTGTTTTTGGCATATGGATTGGCGAATGTACATGGATTTTCGGAGAATATGAGTATTTTATGCGGTGCCGGTGGATTTGTCTTAGGAGTGCTGTTATCCATTGCATATAACCATAAGATACATCGGGAACAGTCCATTGTGTTTGTGATTACGAAACGCTTTGAATAAAGCGTTTTGAAGCCATCGGCACACAGCGAGATTTTACAGGAAATTTTCAAATGAACCGAAATAACGGCGACTTCTGCAAAAAAATGCGTATTTTTTGCGGAAGTCGCCGTTTTGATAAAACAATTGTAAGCTGCCGTAAAAGGTGGTGCGCAAAGTGCAAGAATGCGAGGGTTTGAAGAGGTGTTTCGCTGCAGCAAATTGTCTTGATTTTCATTCTTTCTCATGATATACTCAATTTATACCCCTTGTTTTGTGCAAAATACATTGAATACAATCGAAATGATGGGGTTCGGTGCGTAGCATTGTTTGAGAATAGGAGCGATTGACAGTGAAGCTAGAAAAAAAGAAACTGCGGCTTGGTGATTTGCTGATTGCGCAGGGGGTTATCACGGAAAATCAGCTGCAGGAAGCACTGGCTACGCAGCAGAAAACAAAAAAGCGCATTGGTGATATTATGGTGGAGGCCGGTTATATCACCGAATATGAGATTGCACGCGCATTACATATGAAATTGGGCATCGAAATGGTGGATTTGCGTGGATATAAAATCCCGCCGGAAGTGATGAATCTGGTCAATGGGTCTTTGCTGCGCAAACATAAAGTACTGCCGCTTGGATTGGATGAACATGACCCCAATCTTTTGATTTTGGCAATGGCAGACCCATTGGATATGGTGGCGCAGGAAGATATATCTATTATTACGAATTTGCGTGTAGAACCTCGCATTGCTGCGAGCGGCGAAATCAATCTGGTGCTCGACCGCTATTTTGGCAAAGACGAAGCCATGTCTGCCGTGGAAAAATATCAAAAGGAGCGGGAGGTACAAAATAGCCTGTTGGAGGATGCGGCGGCAGAGGAAGCGCAAAGCCTGCACGCTGCGCCAATCGTTCAATTGGTGAAAACGATTATAGAACAGGCCGTGCGCCAACGGGCAAGCGATATTCACATTGATGCGCTGGAAAAGCAGGTGCGCATTCGGTATCGTATTGATGGCGTGCTGGCAGAGCGAATGCTGTATGATATTTCGCTGCTGCCCGCCATTGTGACACGTATCAAGATTATGAGCGGCATGGACATTTCGGAAAAAAGAAAACCGCAGGATGGTCGATTGAGCATTACGGTGGACCTGCACGACTGTGACATTCGTGTGGCAATGCTGCCCACTGCATTTGGTGAAAAAACAGTGATGCGCTTGACATATTCCAACACCTTGACACGCGGCAAAAGTGAGTTGGGGATGCGGGATTGGGAGATTCAACGCTTCGAGCGCATTCTGAAAAATCCGCATGGCATTATTTTGGTCACGGGACCCACCGGCAGCGGTAAGTCCTCGACGCTCTATACAGCGCTCAGTGCACTTAACACCGAGGGCGTGAATATCATTACCGTAGAAGACCCTGTGGAGGCGACGATTTCCGGGGTCAATCAAGTGCAGGTCAATCCCAAGGCGGATTTAACCTTTGCTACGGCATTGCGCTCGATTCTCAGACAAGACCCTGATGTTATTATGGTGGGCGAAATTCGTGACCGTGAAACCGCTAAAATTGCGGTGCAGGCATCTATTACAGGACATCTTGTTGTGAGTACCTTACATACAAACAGTGCGGCAGCCACGATTTCAAGATTGCTGGATATGGAAATTGAGTCATATTTTATTGCAGATGCGGTGGTCGGCGTTATTGCCCAGCGTTTGGTGCGTAAGCTCTGCACCGCTTGCCGCAGACAACGAAAAGCCACCAGCGAAGAGAAAAAGCGCATTGGGATTCCGGATGAATATGAGGTGCCGGTGCATGATGCTGTGGGCTGTCCGTTGTGCGGCGAAACCGGCTATTATGGCCGGACGGGCGTTTACGAAATTATGGAAATGACACCTGCGCTCAAGCAAGTCATCAGCAATCACGGCTCTACGGAGGAAATCAGGCAAATCGCTTTGTCGAGCGGCATGCGCTCGCTGCAGAGAAGTGTGGCAGAGTATGTGCTGGAAGGCGTTACAACATTTGAAGAAATGATGAAAATATCACTGGAAGAGTGATTTTGCAATGGGTTGAAGGATGGGAGAAACAATTTCATGAAAATTTTTTTTGAGCTGCTTTGCGATGCCATTTCCTATCACGCATCGGATGTGCATTTCAGTGCGGGGATGCCGCCCTGCTGCAGAATTGATGGCGGCATTAAGCGTATGTGCGAAGAGATCTTGAAGCCAGAACACATCGCCGGCATGGCAGAGTCCATTCTGGAAAAGCACCAAGTTGAGGTGTTTCAGGAAAAAGGCGAAGTGGATTTGGCATATTCCATTCGTGGGGCAGGGCGATTTCGTGTGAATGTGTTTCGGCAGAGGGGTAGTGTTGCAATTGCGGTGCGTATTTTGAACTTGAACATTCCAGAGCCGCAGGATTTAGGGCTTCCCGAGAGCGTTGTGGAATTGACACATAAAAAAAGAGGGCTTGTCATCGTAACAGGACCCACCGGAAGCGGCAAATCCACCACATTGGCATCCTTAATCAATATCATCAATTCGACCTATCCTTACCATATTATTACCTTGGAAGACCCCGTGGAATATTTGCATCGGCACAATCGTTCCATTGTGAATCAGCGAGAAATCGGTTCGGATTCTCGGGACTTTGCGTCTGGGTTGCGTGCGGCGCTGCGTGAAGACCCGGATGTGATTTTTGTGGGAGAAATGCGTGACTTGGAAACGATATCCATTGCGCTGACTGCGGCAGAAACCGGACATTTGGTATTTTCCACGCTGCATACCATTGGTGCGGCAAATACCATTGACCGCATTATTGATGTGTTCCCTTCCTATCAGCAGCAGCAGATTCGTTTGCAGCTTGCGGATGTATTGCAGGGCGTTATTTCACAGCAGTTAATTCCCAAAAAAACAGGCGGCGGACGCTGTGCCGCAATTGAAGTGATGCTGATGAACAGTGCGATACGCAACCATATTCGAGAAGCCAAAACTTTTCAAATCACAACCGTCATACAAACAGGTCGAAAATTTGGCATGCAGAGCATGGATGATGCGCTGTACGATTTGTATCGGCAGCGACAAATCACGGAGGAATCTGCACTGCAATATTCGCAGGATCGACAGGCGATGAGCAGAAAATTTCTTGTGTGATGTTGCTGATAAAAAAATGTTTCACTATAGGATTTCGTTGTTGAATGAAAAATAGCACTCGTGTAAAATAAAAGAGGGGAGGTCGTGTGGTTTTGCCGAAATACAATTACAGGGCGGCGAATGCTGTCGGAAAAGAATCGAAGGGCATCATAACGGCGGAAAATCGAATGTCTGCAATGGATGAATTGAAGCATGCGGGGTTGTTTGTGATTTCGATGACCGAGCAGAGTGTGTTGACACAGGATGTGTCGCTTCGCATCATGGAAAAGCGACCAAGCCCGCGCGACCTTGCGATATTTTGCCATCAGTTTGTTAGCATCATCAATGCCGGTGTTTCGATTATTTCTACCCTGGAAATGCTCTCTGAACAAACCGAAAATAAAATGTTGGGGCATGCGCTGGCAGAAATTAAGCGAAATATTGAGCGTGGGGAAACCCTTGCAGGCTCTATGCGAGAACATAAAAAGGTGTTTTCTAATATTTTTGTGACTATGGTGGAAGCAGGCGAAGCCTCCGGCAGTTTGGATATTTCATTTGCCCGCATGGGGACGCAGTTGGAGAAAGAAGCACATTTGAAAGGCTTGATGAAAAAAGCTGCAATTTATCCGACGGTGGTTGGGGTTGTTTCGCTGGCGGTTATCATTGGCATGCTGTTGTTTGTTGTGCCAACCTTTCAGACGATGTTTGAGCAAATGAATGTTGAATTGCCTGCGATTACCAAAGTCGTGATTGCGATGAGCAGTTTTGTGCAGGCATATTTGCCCCTGTTGCTGTTGGGACTAATAGGTGTCATTTTTGGGATTCGATTTTTTGTGAAATCTGAGCAGGGAACGATGCTGTTGGGTCGTGTGATTCTCAAACTTCCGCTGTTTGGCAAGCTGACCGTCAAAACCATGGCTTCGCATATGAGCCGTACCCTCAGCACATTGCTTGCGGCAGGCATTCCAATGGCACAAGCCTTAGAAATCACGGCAAATACGCTGTCCAATGCGCAATTTCGAGAGGCACTGCTGGAGGCACGAGAAAGCGTGATTATGGGCACGATGCTGGCAGAGCCACTAGAAAAATCTGCGTTGTTTCCGCCGTTGGTACACCATATGATTCGCATTGGGGAGGAAACGGGTAGTATGGACGGTATGCTCACCACGTTGGCAAATTTTTATGATGATGAAGTGGAGCTGGCGACACAGTCGCTGATGGCGGCACTGGAACCCATGATTATCATTTTGCTGGCAGTGATTATCGGCACGATTGTCGTTTCTGTCATTTTGCCAATGTCCAAGCTGTATGCAAGCTTCGACAGCCTATAACCAAAAACGTGTGTATACTTATTTTAAGAATTCCGGCATGATTGGCATGCTTGAATCATATATGTGAGATTTTTTTAGAGAGAGGAAACAAAACATGAAAAGAATGAAAACAAAGTTGCAGAGTGTACTCCGCAAAAAAATGGGTAATCAGGGCTTCTCCTTGATTGAGTTGATGGTCGTCATTGCGATGATGGCGGCATTGGTTGCCGTGCTGGCACCGCAGTATTTGAAGTACGTGGAGAGAGCACGTGTGTCTGCGGATGAAACAACTGCGGCAGAGGTTTTGAATGCTGTAAAAATCGCTGCGGCAGACCCGAATTTGACATGGGCAGCGGGTGTAACCTATACGATTCAGTGGAGTTCTAGCAGTGCAATTACAGTTACTGCAAGTGACAGTAGCGACACCAAGACCTTTGTAGACGAATTGAAAGGTACATTAGGTGAAACATTGCCAGAAATCAAATCCGCAACACATAAAGCTACAGCAGACGATGTATATCAAGTTACCGTTACGGTAACTACATCAGGCGCTACAATTGCTGATGATTGGGTGTAAAATTCGTACATACAAATTTTGTATTGAAAATGAATGAAATGGATACATTTCTGATGGTATATAACAGTGTTGTCTTTCTCTTTGGCATCCTTGTGGGCAGTTTTTTAAATGTCTGTATCTTACGCATTCCAAAGGGAGAAAGCATTGTGACAACGCCTTCGCACTGCGTGCATTGCGGTGTAAGGCTGCGATGGTTTGAATTGCTGCCGCTGTTCAGCTGGCTTGCCCTGCGGGGCAAGTGCCGCACGTGCAGTGGGTCGATTTCGGCACAATATCCACTGATTGAGGCGGCGAATGGCATCCTTTGGGTACTTATCAGCAGTCAGCTTGGCTTCACGCCATATGCACTGCTCGGCTGTCTGATGACCTCGGCACTGCTTGCGCTGAGTGTCATCGATGGTCGGACAGGTGAAATTCCCCAGGGAATGAATCTTTTTATTCTTGGTTTGGGAGGCATCCATCTCTTGCTTGATTGGAGCGGGTGGACTGTCTATGCCATCGGATTCCTTGCCGTGAGCGTTCCATTGACAGTGGTTGCGCTTGTCACCAATGGCAGAGGCATCGGCGGCGGCGACATTAAATTGATGGCGGCATGCGGTTTGTTTTTGGGATGGAAGCTGATTTTGCTGGCATTTTGCTTGGGATGCGTGTTGGGTTCGCTGATTCATGTGGTGCGTATGCGGGCATTTGGCGCAGGGAGAGTTTTGGCATTTGGACCATATCTTTCTGCGGGCGTGGTGATTGCCATGCTGTGGGGAAACCAGATACTCAACTGGTATATTGGGATATTGATTGGACTTTGACGCAAACAAGCGATGGAGGACTAGGGAGGACGTTCGTTAATATGGCCAAAGAGTTGAACGTTGAAATTGGAGAGCGTCTCATCAAAGTCTGTATGTTTGGCAACAAAAAAAAGTTACAGGTTCAGCGTAGTTTTATGTTTCAGACACCAGAGGGAACGGTGTCTGACGGGCAGATAAAAGACCCTGAAACGATTGCCAAAGCGCTGAAAACAGAATTGCGCCGACGCAAAATGCGTGCGTCCAAAGTGTTTTTTTCTGTTACCTCCGGTAAAGTAGCAACACGTGAAGTGCATTTGCCGCCCATCAAGGCAAAGCGTTTGAAGGCGTTGGTGGAGAGCAATGCTGCGGAATATTTTCCGGTGGATATGAGCAATTATCACATTACCTATACGGTGCTGGATTTCAAAGCAAGCGGAGAGAATCCCGGATACCGTGTGCTTGTGATGGTGGCTCCGCTGAACATTTTGGAAGGATATTTCAAGATTGCAGAGCTTACAGGACTGCAAATTAAGGCGATTGACTATTTCGGCAACAGTCAATTTCGTGCGTTGGAGGATAAAAACGGAAAAGAAGTGACGATGTACGTCAGCGTGGGATGCAAAAGCACCTGCATCACATTTTTACGGGACAAGGAATTTATGCTGCAGCGCATCCTTGGGGCAGGTGCAGATGAATTGATTTTGCAGTATATGCAAGCGACCTCCAAAGCAGAGGATACCTATCTGGAGGCATTGGGGGAAGTATCGATTGCAGAAGCAGAAACGGAAGAAATGGATGGCGTGCTGCCCAAAGAAATCATTGTGGACTGTTTGGAGCGTTTGGTGGATGGCATTGTGCGTGTCACAGATCATTTCAACTCCATCAACTGGGAAGCGCCTGTTGAAAAAATCGTTTTGCTGGGCACGTGCTGCCGTGTTATGGGGCTGAAACAGCTGCTGTCAGAGCAAACGCCGGTGGCACCTGTCTATTTGGACACGGTTTCCGGCTTTTCGAGCATACCCGGCGCAAAGGCGGAGGTTTTTTCTCAGTATTTATCGTGCATTGGCGCATCCATACAGCCAGTAGACTTTATACCAATGCAGTTTGCCAAGGGGAAACTGCGCAAAAAAGACAAGGAAACAGAAGATTCTCTTCAGTTTGGTGTTGTTTTTTTTATACTGAGCATTTTTTTATCTTCGTCCATTGCGGTGGTTGCTGTTTTGGACTATATGGCATCCAAACAAGAAAAGGAATCCTTGGAGAAACAGGTCGCTGACCTCTCCTATGTGGAAAGCACCTATCAAACCTATACGGATTATCAAAATTGTGTGTCGGATTTTGCGGCATTGTTTACGCTGGTATCCTCACCCAATGACCAGCTTGCAAGTTTTATTGCGGAACTTGAGGAAAAAATGCCGTCTGGCATTTGTGTGCTATCCGCAAATTGCTCTACCGAGGAGGTTTCGATGAATGTTACCGTGCCCACAAAAGCGGCAGCGGCAATGGTTATCGTGCAGTTGCGGAGCTTTGAAAGCATTGCAGATGTGAATGTCAGCTCAATTTCAGAGAGCACAGAGGACACAAGCGTTCCGATGGTAAATTTCTCGGTAAATTGCAGTTATGTTGGTGCAGAACAGGTGGTAGCGGCAGACGAAGATACAGCGGCAGCAGTTGATGCAGTGCCATAAGGAGATGGGCATATGACGATTTCAAAGCGTGATGTAAAGCTGCTTTTCATTTTGTTTGGGCTTTTGATTTTTGTGGGCGTATACGTCGGCGTTTACAACAAATTCGACAGTCAAACGGTGCAGCTGCAGGCAGATATTGCGGATTTGCAGCTGCGAGTCGAGCAGTTGCAGGGATATTATGAGAATCTCGATTTTTATGAAGAGGGCATCGTAAACAGCAAAAAGGAGATTCAAAAAAAGCTGGATGAATACCCAAATGATGTGCGTGCGGAAGATGGCATCATGTATGCCGACCGGTTGGAAAAAGAAGTCGGGATTACCATCAGCTCTGCGATGTTTTCCGAGCCAGAAACGGTTATGGAGCTGCGCGGCATTCTGGAAAATGAAACCGGCGGCTATCAAGTGACCAATTTCAATGCGCTATACATGGCAGTCGATTATACCTGTACATTGAATTATCAGCAGCTTAAAAACATGATTTATTATGTTAATCACACCAAAAATCTGACGAAATTAAACACGGTTAATATCAGTTATGATGCCACCACGGGAGAGCTTGCGGGAAATGTTGCAGTCGACAAATATTTTATTCGAGGAGCGGATGAAAATTATTATCCGACCGAAGTGCCGTCCATGCAGATGGGCACAAAAAATATTTTTGGCACGGTGACTACAAAAACAACCGCTGCAAATGGTGCGGCAGCAACTCCAACTGCCGTGAACTAACAGCATACAAGAAAAGCGATGAGAATGAAACGCACAAACCGCAGAGGGAGCAAGAATATGACCAGTAACGGGAGAAAAATTGGAAATCAAGGCTTTTCTCTCTTGGAATTGCTGGTTGGTATTGCTATGCTGGCGGTTTTGACCTTGCCGCTGCTGCATAGTATGTTGACATCGACGAATACCAATGCAAAAAGTCGGGCAATACACGAAGAAACATTGGCGGCACAAAATGTTGTGGAAGCGATTCATGCGCTGAGCATTGATGCGATTGTGACGGATGTAGGTGCGTTTCAAGCGGGAACGATGTCTACGCTCGGCTGCCTGCAAGATTTTGCGCAGTCCGCTGGGTTTTATACCTATCATGCGGCGCAGGGAAGCTATACTGTTGTCAGTGACCCGACAAGCGTGGAATTGGCGCAGGATACGTATTACATCGGACTGACGGGTGTAACAACGGCACAATCTACGTATAATGCCATGGTGAAACTGGATGCTTCTGCGTTTTCTGCGACCAATCAAGAGGATATTTCGCTATATTCTGCGATGGATGCTGTATTTTGTCAGCCGATGGATACGGCAGGTGGGAGTTCCGGCACGGTGCTGCAAAATCCAGATTCCTTGGCAGCGGCGGATTTTGCCAATACCGCCACCAGTTTGAGCCTGCAAACGGTTTCGGCGTCTTATTTTGCGCATCGCATGGTTCGCACCATAGAAATTGATATGACACAGAGCGGTGACGATGTGGTTGCAGAAGCGACTTACCAGTATACGACAGCGTATCATTACACCGTGGAGGAAACGGATGCTGATGGGAACAGCGTGACAGTGGCGCATGACACTACTTTGACCTATTCCAAAGACTATACTTTTTATACGGGTGCTTCTGCTGATTTTACAAAAGTATATTTCTTCTATGAACCCAATTACAATACACTGAACGGCTCAAATTACGATAATATCACCATTTATAATCACAATGGACTGCCGATTACGTTTTTTTTAGTGAAACAAAACAAAACGGGGTACACCAATGGTGTGTTGGGCGGTGTCGACTATGACAGCAGTTACCAGGGGAATTTAAAGTTGAAAGAACCCGACTTGGGACAAGGTACACAAGCCATTGCTACGCTTTACAGCAATATGGGGGTGCATCTCGGAACAGGTGAAACGCTTTCCAATCCATCGATATTCCGCATCTATTACGGCATTCGATTTTATTATGGCACGCTGTCTGGGACGTTGGTTGCAAAAGATGCTGTCAATCGGTTGTATGGCATTCAGGTTGATATTTATCCAAATGGTACAGCCTTCACAGGAGAGCCGTTATGCCATTTTGAGGCTTCGAAAGTGGACTGAGTGCTTGTTTATGTGAAAAATACAGGGCATTGTTTTTTCTGATGCAAATACAAGAAGGAGGTGGAGCAGATGAAAAATGGTGCAAAAAAGGTCTGCTCTGTCCTGTGCAATCAGAAGGGTTCGATGATTGTGACGGTTTTGGTGGCAACAACGCTAATGTTTGTGCTGGGCACCATTTTGTTGTTTACCTCCTACACGGGATACCAAATGAAGGTTGTGGAGAGGCAAAGCAAGCTGCAGTTTTATGATGCGGAATCGGCGTTAAATGAAATCCGTGCAGGCATTCAGCTTGCGGTTTCAGATTCGATTGCCATTGCCAACACCAAAGTTTTAGAAAATTATCAGACAGCATCCGGAGCAGTGGACAATTCCTTTCAAACCTATTTCTTGGAGGAATTATACAACTGGATGCCCGAAAATGCATCCGATAAATTGTTTTTAAAGAATTGTACCCTAACCAGTCCCGTGTATACAGGGGCGTGCTATGATGCCTCGCTCTTGCAGGGATTTATTTCCGCAGAGGCACAGACCAATGTGACGGTGCTTTCAGACTTTGCACCTGCATCAGAAAAGGGCAAGTTGACGGTGACAAGTGACAGCGTCACCATGAAAGGCATTACGATAGCGTTTGTTAAAGATGGCTATGCCTCCAATATTACAACGGATATTTGTATTCAGCTGCCGAATTTCACCTATCAAATTTCCAGCATGGCACTGACGGACTTGCCCCAATATGCCATTGTAGCAACGGAGGGGTTGGAGCAAAACTCCGGCGGCAGCTTGACCATTGCAGGCGATGCTTATGCGGGCAATGTTTCTATTTCAGGAAATGGAAATGCGCTGCACATTGGAACGGCAAGCGATGGATACCAATTGGTTAGCGGCGGTGCAATCCAGCTCAGGCAGTACAGCACACTGGATATCGGAGCGGATTCCTCCGTTTGGGCAAGCCGTATCCAGTTGGGAACGGGCTGCTCTGCTGATTTGGCAGGGGACATATATGTTGCAGACGATTTGGAGCTTTCTGGAGATGCATCTGCCGCCACGGTGGCAGGGAAATATTATGGCTTTGGAAACAGTACAACCGATGCGGAACACAGCAGTTCTATTATTATCAATGGGCATCACACCAACCTGCACTTTACCAATACATTGCGCACGCTGATGTTGGCGGGGCACAGCTTTATTGGCACGGGACTGGTTGATTCTGGTATTGCGGGAACGAATAATACTGACAAAATTATGGGGGAATCGATTGCCACCAAAAATGCACAGCTCGCCTATTTGATTCCTGCGGACTGTATCAGCAATATCGCCGCCAATCCTGCCATTTTTTCGACAGATAATATGCCGACGGCGCAGGAGCTAAAAGGTTATGTCAATACAACCGCTCCGCTGTGGACAGGCGGCGGCTCGCTGGATACTTATGGTGCGGATGTACAGCTGGTCTATCAGCCGCTTAGTGCAAGCGGACAAACATTGCTGTATTTCTATATGCAATTTCCCGATTTTCAATCGGCAAGCAATTATTTCAGTGCATATTTTCAAGATAATAGCAGTGAAATTGCGCAATATATGCAGCTATATAGCGATTCCTTGCAAATGGAAGACAAAGAGGATGTTTTGGTATCTGGAAATGCCATGTACTATAATGATGATGGTGCATCCTCGCTTCTTTCTCCAACGGCTTCCGGATTTTCAGATGTTGCAACCAAGCTGCAGGAGATGTATGCAAATTTGTGCACGACACTTTCTGCAAGTAATGCAGGCAGTGGGACGGTGTTTTCCAACATCGTAGATGCGGAGAAAGTGGAAAATCTGTCAGCGGAGCGGTTGTTTTACGAAGGGGGTAGCGCAAGCAACAGCAATGTGACCGGAGTGATTGCGCAGGAGGATACCACCATTAGCCAATTGCTGGCGGAGTATCCCAATTTGCACGTTGTGATTTCAACACAGGATGTTACAGTGGATTTGCCATTTTATGGACTTATCTTAACGAATGGTAAGGTGCATTTGCAGGCGTCCCTGTATTTGGACCAAGCGAGCGTAAATGCTGCGTTGCAGGACACGGATGCACAGGGCGATAAATTGTGGTATTATTTGGTGGGCGGGTCGGAGACTGCCAATAACGTTATCGAAAACGATATATCATGGGATTTGGAAGGCTTGGTGACCTATCGCAATTTTAGGAAGCATTAAGGCAAAGATAGGGAAGGGCAGTGGCATGGAGCAGCGAAATAACACCCGTGGATTCAGCTATATCGAACTCATGTTCACGATTGCCATTGTGGCGGCATTGCTGACATTTGTGGGGTCTTCTATCAATCGAATTTATGCACTGGATGCTAAAAAATGTGCCAATGAACTGGATAGCATGATTTCTAGCTGCAAAATCGGTGCCATGTCACGTGCAGGCGATGTCTATCTTAAGATATATGTCAGTGACGCAGGCATAAATGCAGAATATTATGAAAATGACCTGTTGGTATCCAGTGAAAAAATGGGCAAAAAAACGATTCAATTGACCTATGTAGATTCCAATGGAGTAGAGTATACCGGTGTTTCGGCACAGCATCCGCTGGTTATCTCTTTTGCCAGAGAAACCGGGCAGCAGTTGGATTTTGCCGACAGTGCCGTTTTGGCAGATGTGACGGGAGCGACGATGGCATCCGATGTGTTTTGCCAAACAATATTGGTTATCAGTGCGGGAAATACCTATCGCATTGAAATGATTCCAAGCACCGGGAGGCATTCTGTCACTGTGTAGAGGATTTTTTAAACGATGAAATATGACAACAAGGGACTTACATTGCTGGAATTATTGATTTCGGTTGGGATTCTGACCATTGTTTCAGCGATGATTTTGGGGTTTTTAACTTCCGGTGCGCATACCAGTCGGTCAGTTTCATTTGAAGCAAAGCTGCAGTATGAATCGCAGATGGCAATGGCACAGCTGCAGGAGTATTTGATTGACTGCAATGGCGGCGTTTGTTTTGACGCAAGCACAAAAACGTTATATATTGTCAATGTGGAAGAAGATGCGGGGGGCAATTTATCCTATACGCTGCAGACCGTTCAGCTGCAAAATGACAGCCTCGTATATGATAAACAGGCGATTGATACACAGCATTCGCCCGGCTATTATACCATAGATTCCAGTTCCTATCAGCCGGATATCATGGCATCTTATGTGAGCCAATTTTCCGTGAGTGCTACAACCTCGGCGAGCAGCAGTCTTTCACGTGCCAAGGTCACATTGGGCTTTTCCGGCGGCGGACGAGCCTATGAAACCAGTCAGGACATTGCACTGCGAAATCCCGTCTATGTCCGCAATACCGTGGATGCGTTGGTGCAGGCAGTGATTCCGTGAGACGATTTGCGACATAGAGTGGGGGGAGCAGGATGAAGCAGAAAAGAAAGATGCGAAAGCGCATTTTCATTATGGTGGCATGCGCTGTATTTTTGGTGGTGTGCTATTTGCTCCTGTCGGTTAAGATGGGTTCTGCAAGCGCAGCTGTCACATCTTTGCCGCATATTGAGGAAATTATTGCATCGAAAGCGGAATTTCATATTTTAGAGGTCGTGCCAGAGGAAAAACACGGAAGCTTTGGATACTATGTGGATGGACAGGAGCCGTTTGAAGATTGGCAGAGCACATTTTCAGACAGTGCGACCTATCCAACCAGAGCACAACGGGTGACCTATGCCAATCAACTGCTGACGGAGTTGCATACGGCAGGAATTTTAGCAGTTGGGAACACCACTCCTCTGTTATATAGCGGTGATGCGGCGGATTACAGCTACACGGAAAAATATTTTTGGGAATTGACTGCGGCGGATGGAACAACGGATACAAGCGGATGGACATCCATGCCATTGTCAACCGCAGAGAAGCAGACGGTTGTAGGGCAAATGACCGCGGAAAGCGGCAGCTATGATGCAAACTATGCCTATGTGCCGATGGAAAACGGAAGCTATGTGCAGGAAATTACCCATTTTGCATTGGCAACCGCAGGGGAATCGGAGGAGGGCGTATATTATTATGCGCCTGTATTTTCGCTCATTACCGATGATATGGATTTGACGGCACTGTATGGGCAGGCGATGTATACACCGGAATGTGTGTATGCGGGCACCATTGATGACAGTACCGTGCGGGATACCATGCAAACCTATTATCTGAAGGAAGATGGGGGGTATCTTGCGATTGCGGCGGATACCGATTTTAGCACGCTGATGGGGCAGGATATTTACACGGCAACCGGTGCATACGAGTTTTACGATAGTATGGATAGCGATATGGAATTGGATAACCGCATCGCCTACTATTATGTGACAAGCACGGGTGCGCCGAGCACTTCTGCCGACGGCACATTTCCCTATGCGGCGGCATCGACAGGCTTTGTGGATGCTGCGGATGTCGGCTATTTTGACAGAGGAATTGTCGGGTATACCTATGTTTTTGATGGCAGCGGTGCCTATCGCTTTACACCGGATGCGACAGGCGAGTCTTATGCCTTGGAAACCGATATTGTGTATTATCAAGGGTCTGTTTCCAACAATAATTGGTTTTTACAGCACGTTTTTGACATGGATAGTGCGGACTTGGAGAACATTTCCGTGCTTGTGGATACCGTTACCCCTGCGCAATTGACACAAGAGCAGATTGCAGATGCCGATTTGATAGTGCTATCCGCCGGATTTGATGTTTCGAACCCCAACAGCTCGCTGGCAGCCGCCTATGTGGGAAATGATTTGTCCCCTGCGCTGGCATATGCGATTTATGATGCTGCAATGGCAAATACCTATCCGCTGATTGTCGATTATCGATTGACAGAGTTGACGGACAACCTGCAGGTGAAGCGGTTGGCACAGCTATGCTTGCTGCCCTATGACAGCGCACTGTCTGCGGAGAATTTTGCAACCGATGCATATAACTGGTCGGCAAAGGCGCAGAGCAATTTTGTGGCGGAAAATGTATATTGCTTTGATGCGCCGTTTGCATATGCCGGTAGTTCTGCGATTTTAAATCTTATAACGCCTGATTTTACAGCAGATTTTTCGGAAAGCACCGTTTCAACCGGATTTTCCGAGGTGCTGAGCAATATTGCATATGAAAACTTTTTGCGAAAAACCGATGACCCCGATACAACGGATTTATTTTCGGAAACGGTGACGATGGCGAACACCATTCGATATATTATCAATTATGCGGATGCACGTGTGCCTGTGAACAAGCAGGAACTAAAGGTGCTGGATTTGGAGCCTGGCAGAGTGACCACCAACGGACTGAGCAAAAGCACAGTACTTTCTTGGTTGGGCACAGCCAGCGGCTATACGGTGGATGATATTACAATTTTTACGATGCCAACGGCAGAATTCATCGGCAAAATTGAAGATCTTAACGAAACCTATGATATGGTGTATATTGGGACGTGCTTGGATGGATTCAATACCACAGGCACGGGCAGCAGCAGAAAAACAAACTATAATGACGATGCGATGGATGGATTGGTGTATGTCAATGTCGGAGACCGCTATCGCTCGCAAACCAATATGGCAGGTCTTTTGGCAAGAGATTACACCGCAAGCGGCACATTGAATACGTCTAGCACAAGTGCAGCAGGGTTGTTCCGGTTTTCGGGGAATGACCTTACGGATAAAAAAGCCAACGAGCTTAAAAACTTTGCGGAAGCGGGGTATCCCATTATCTTGGCAGACAATCTGCTGGGTGGGGCTACCACCTCCCAACAGCGGGAATTTCAAGTGGATATTGCGCCCTCCGCAAGCAACGGCTGGGTCACATTGTCTGCGTCTGCAGCGGATACGCAGAGTGGGGACACGGTGGCAGTAAATTACCAGTGGTATCGAAAATACAACACATGGGAAGCCAGCGGCACAGCTGTGTCCGGAGCCACCAGTGCGGACTATACCTTTTGGTGGGATACCAACAGCTGCTATTATTGTGTTGCCACGGCAGCCAATGGAACCGGGAGCGAGGCTGTCAGCGATACGCTGTATGTGGGCAGTTATTGGCAGAACCATCGACTGTATTACTATATTGCATCGAATAGTTCGTACACGCAAACAGGAACGTATGATATTACGGTTGCGTCTGCAGCGGTTGATAGCGACAGTGACACGATTTCCACTGCCATTGTGGACAGTGCATCGTATATGTATGCCGCATTGGATGCCGTTAAATCACGTGCGAATGTGATGGCGGTTTCTGAACTCGACACACAGACACTCACACAATATATCAATCTCTCTAAGCCTGCCATTGTGTTTACAAGCGATGCGGACTATCCAACGGTGTACAGTGTGGATGACAGCGGGACAATGACAGCCTTGGAAAAAACGGGAAATACCTGCACGTTGAACTATCAGTTCTCGATTCAGAACGATACCGACCCAACGCCAGCCACCACCACGTATAATTGTCAGCTCTATATTGATTTGAATGCAGACGGCAGATATTCCGATGCGGAAATGCTGGATGATATTATGGTGAAGCAAGGCGGGACAATTGTCTATCCGCAGAAGGATTTGAACGGGAATGAATATTATGCATTGTCGGCGGGGAAAGCGTATCAAGTGTCACGTGAGATGTCAGACAATTATGCAGGAATCATTCCGTGGAAATTGCAAGTTGTAAAAAACGGTGCCGAAAAAATCCATGCGTCAGCGCATAATTATACAAGAATTGCACCACGGGAAGAGCAAAAGCAGACGGTATATATTCTGCAGATTGGCCCGAGCAGCCTATCAAACAATTTGAATTTGCAAGAGCAGTTGGAACAAACCAACACGGCGAATGCAGCACTGCTCAGCAAGGATGGGCATTACTATAAGGGCATCTATGGGAAACTGATTGCAGATATTGATGACTTTGATGTGGAAATTACCACGCTGACGGCATCCAATCTGGAGGCACTGCAATTTGTAAATCACGATGGAAATGCCGTGGCAATGGCGGGAAACACTGCGACAGAGCAGATTTTCAACTATTTAGACCAGTACGATATGCTGATGATTGGTTTCAAGGATATGTATGGCGAGATTGGTGTCAATTCAGCACCTGCAATTACGGACTATATTGAGGGCGGAAAAAGTGTGCTGTTCACACATGACACAACGTCGTTCTGCAACTATGCGCCAACAGCAAACTGGGGATATTATTTCAACACGGTGATTCGTGATTCTGTGGGCTTGGATCGCTATGGCATCACATCAGACAACACGGTGACACCAGATGGCACCAATACAACTGCAAGCATCAAAAGTTTGCTGTATCCGCAGACCGATGCAACCGATTTGACAGCGGCACAGGCAGCGGCGATTGTAAACCGTGGATACAATGTGGCATATGACCACAACACGGCATCCGGTACGCTGCCGGAAACACAAGGCTTGACCAACTATGAACTGATTCGATATGGACAATCCTACAGCTCTAATTTGGAATATACCAATTGGAACTATTCCGGCAGCGCCAGAGAAACCAATTATGTGTCGCAGGTCAATGAAGGGCAAATTACCACCTATCCATATAACATCAATACGGCACTGTTCCGAGGAACGGGTACAAGCGACTATATGCAAGTGTTGAAAACCCACGAACAGTATTATCAGTTGAATATGAATGCGGATGATACGGTGGTTTGGTTCTGTCTGTCCGGCGGAAGCGCCACCAGCGGATATTATTATAACGATGTGCCGTATGATGTTATCAATTCCTACTATATCTTCACCAAAGGCAATGTCACCTATTCGGGGGTGGGGCATACCTCCAGCACGTCCTATTACAGCAGCAACCTCACCAGTGCGGCGATTAGTGAGGCGAAATTGTTTGTGAACACCATGATTGCGGCATATAGTGCCGGAAAGCAGGCACCCACGGTGCAAATCACAGATTCTTTTGAGGGAACCACGGATGTGGAATATTTGTATTTTCCGTCAGATGAGAGTACAGGAGCGATGCTTGAGGATGGATTAGGGGCGGAGAGCACATCAAAAGAGGTGTATTTTACGGTCAAAGATACCAATATTGATACGGATAAGCAGATTACAGCATCGTTTTCGTATACAGTGGGCGAGGACACCCTTTCGTTTACGAGCGACATCTATCAAGCAGACGGTACGGTGACTACCACGCTGAAAGGCGGCAGCACATATCGAATCTATCTGCCGCAGGCAGTACTGGAGGCACTGAGCGCAAGCGATACCGCTTCGGTTGCGGTCAATATTCAAGTTACCACCCAAATTGCAGCAGCAGAACTCAGCGGAACAGACACGGTGCAGCTGCAACGAATCAATCTATATAATTTGCGATAGGCTGCACACGGTTATCGCACACAATGAAATGCCCTTGGAATGCGCTTCCGAGGGCATTTCGTGGTATCTTCCACCGAAACTTCGCAAAACCTTCACAGAAATCCACGCTGTTTTTCAGACTATTTTCAGTGCGATGCAATATGATAAGCAGGACAAAAGAAATAGCAGGGAGGACGTTTGTATGCAACCGATTGTTATTATTCCGGCATATAACCCAGATGAAACGCTCATTCGTTTGGTTCAAAAATTGGAACAGAATCATATGTCAGTGCTTGTCATTGATGATGGAAGCAGCCTGCAGAGCCAGTGGGTCTTTGAAGAATTGGAGCAGACAACATTTTGCGGCATGTGCCGTCATATCACAAACAAAGGAAAAGGCGCTGCGTTGAAAACCGGCATTCGCCATGCAGCATTGACCTATCCGGAGTGCATTGGATATGTGACAGCGGATGCCGACGGACAGCACAGCCCGAAGGACATTCGGCGTGTGATGGAAACACTGGAACAGCATCCGGACAGTTTTGTGCTGGGAACACGTGATTTCAGTAAAAAAGGCGTGCCGTTGAAAAGTCGCTTTGGAAACCGCATCACATCGCTGGTCTATTTGCTGAGCACAGGGAAACGGTGCGCAGATACACAAACCGGGCTGCGTGGCATACCACGCAAATGGAGCACGCTGTGTTTGGAAATCCCAGGAGAAAAATATGAATATGAGATGAATCAGCTGCTGGAAATTGGGCGCAGAGAAATCCCCTGCATTCCTATTTCGATGGATACCATTTATTTGGATGGCAATCAATCCTCTCACTTTCATCCGATTCGAGATTCTGTCAGAATTTATTGGAATATCATTCGATACAGCCTGTCTTCCTTGGTATCGGCATTCGCAGATTTGACAATGTTCACGGTTTTGGTGAATTTTGTGATGGGAAAAGCCTCGCTCGGCATTATGGAAGCTACCATTGCCGCACGATTGTTTTCCGGCGTTGTCAATTTCACCATCAATAAATTCTGGGTTTTTCAAAGCACCGTGCACCATGCTAAAGAAGCAATACAATATTTCATGCTGTTTCTCATCCAAATGTGCACCAGCTGGATTTTGGTTGCAGGCTTGCGCCATTTGCCACTGAATTTAACATTGATTAAGATTTTGGTAGACACCAGTTTGTTTTTTATCAGCTATCAGGTGCAGAAAAATGGGATTTTTAATACGGAAAAAGAAAGGGAAATGTTAAACAGATGAAACAGTTTTTCTCAAAACCATATCGTTGGGCAATTTGTTTTTCGTTGCTGCTGACGAGTACATTTGTATATACGCTGCTCGATGCGTTTGTGATTCCAAAGGAAATGGCGCAAACCACGACAACCACCAGTGCGGAGGTATTGTCCTCCACACAGAGCGGTCAACCGACACAGACGGCAAGCGAGGCAAACGCAACCGTTACCGAAAATTCCTACGAAGATGAAAATATTAAAATCAAGATTACAACCTTGCGGGAATATGATTCCAATGTGTATGTGGCGGATATTCAGGTGTCAGATGCGTCATATTTGAAAACAGCACTGGCAGAAAACACCTATGGACGAAATATCAAGGATACCACTTCGGAAATTGCGCAAAGCAATCAGGCGATATTTGCAATCAACGGCGATTTTTATGGCTTCCGCAACAGTGGCTATGTGCTGCGAAATGGGGTGTTATATCGTGATAGTGTTGGAGATTCCGGCGAAAATCAAGATTTGGTGATTGACGATGAGGGCAATTTCTCTATTATTTCAGAAGAACAGACCAGCATGGGCGAACTGGACACGGATTCGATTGCACAGATTTTAGCCTTTGGACCTGCGTTGGTGGAAGATGGGGAAATTGTGGTGGACAGCGACACCGAGGTGTCACAATCCATGCGGAGCAACCCCAGAACTGCCATTGGTCAGATTTCTCCGCTGCACTATATTGTGGTGGTTTCGGATGGACGTACCAACGAAAGCGCAGGGCTGTCTTTGTTGGAATTGGCGCAAGTATTTGCGGACTACGGCTGCGAAACGGCATATAATTTAGATGGCGGCGGCTCTTCAACCATGTATTTCAATGGCCAAGTAATCAATCAGCCAACCAACGGCAGAAGCAACAGCGAAAGAGAGGTGAGCGACATTGTTTATATTGGATACGCAGCGTAATGCACGCCAGACACATCAGAAAACCACAATTTTGGTGTATCTAGTGGTTTCAGTCTGCATGATTGCCCTGAACCAACTGTACGGGCTGTTTGGGCATGGTGTGCATTCCGCAGCCATGACATGGATGTTCGTATATCCGTTGCTTGGTGGAGCAGGCGTGTTTTTGCTCATCCAAAAGCGCGCACCAAGCATGCAATATCGTGGACGGTATCGGGTATTTTGCAATTTATATCATGCGGGGATTGCGGCATTGACAATGGCTGGATTTTTGAAAGGAATTTTAGAAATTGCCGGTACGACCTCCCCATATACCGTGGCAATGGCTGCTGCGGGTTGGCTGCTGCTTGCCGCAGGCGTGGCGTATTATTGGCGAAGCAAGACATTGCAGCATTAAAAAGCGAAAAGAAGTGTTTGTACATATTGGCAAACACTTCTTTTTTGCTGCATAGGCATAATGTTGTGGGATTTATGGAATGAAAGACACGTTTTTTATAAAAATATACAGAGATGTGAAAAAACATAGAATTTACACTGGTTTGGTTTACATTTAGGGAAAAGGTTGGTATAATAAAATAAATTTCAAAAGAGAAATGTTTACTAAATTTTGTAGTAGGAGATGCACGATTATGAAAGCTTCCAGTATTCGAGGAAAGTTACAGCATGCGTTTGGCGGCATGGGAATCGTTTTGTTTATCATTTGTATCATATCCATTGGTTCCATAGTTCTATCCAATTCTTACACCCAGAAGATGTATAAGGTGCATTTGATGGCGATTGAAGCGACCGGCAAAATGCAGAAGACTTTTGAAAAAGAGCGGGCAATGACAAGAAGCCTGATTTTATATGACGCATCAAGCAATACCTACCAAAAGACGAAGGAAACCTTGGCTGCGTGCGATGAGGAGATGCATGCTGCCTTTGACCAATATGAAGGCACGATTACAACAGCTGACAATCGCCAAATGTTTGAAGACGCAAAAAGCGTTTATGAGCAGACATATACCGATTTCAAGGCGGAATTAACGGCGTTGGCAGATAAAAATGACATGGTGAAAACCAAAAAAATGCTGGATGACAGCGGCACGATGATTGATGACATCGAAACCAAGCTGGATGCACTGTATACGGTCAATGAACAGCATGCGCTGGAAAAGCTGTCCGCAAGCACACGCAACTTTATTATTAACATTCTTATCGGTGTGTTGGTGATGCTTTTTGGCGTTGTATTTGCGCTGAAGCAGGTTCGATATCTGAACCAGACCATTTCAAAGAAAATTGTTGAGGTCGCAGAATCGGCAGACGAGCTGGCAAATGGCAATATCGAGATTTCTCTGCATGTGGAAACACAGGATGAGTTGGGACAGCTCGCAAACGCATTCAATCGTATGATTCAGAATATTCGCCAACAAGCCACGGTGGCCGCTGCGATTTCCGCCGGAGATTTGACAGTGGAGCACATGCCGCAGTCCAATGCGGATATGATGGGCAACGCCTTGGCGAATACCCTTCAGGAACTCAATAAAATTTTCGGAGAAATCGTCACGGCTATTTCGCAGGTCAATTCCGGCGCAGTGCAGGTTTCCGATGCGGCACAGGCGCTTTCACAGGGCGCAACCGAACAGGCAAGTGCCATTGAAGAATTGGCGGCAACCATCAATGAAATTTCCAATGAAGTTTCTGAAAATGCAAAAAATGCGAATATTGTACGTACATTTGCCAACACGGCAAGCAAAGAAGTGGTCAATGGCAATGAACATATGCAGGAAATGACGAGCGCAATGGATGAAATCAGTCAATCGTCGATGGAAATTTCAAAAATCATTAAGGTCATTGATGATATTGCGTTCCAAACCAATATTCTTGCGCTTAATGCGGCAGTGGAGGCTGCAAGAGCAGGAGAGGCCGGCAAGGGCTTTGCTGTGGTTGCGGATGAGGTGCGAAATTTGGCATCTAAAAGTGCGGATGCCGCTAAAAATACAACAGTGCTGATTGAATCCTCTATCAGTAAGGTGGATGAAGGTGCAAAAATTGCACAAATGACAGCGAAATCCCTGCGTGAAATCGTAGAAAGCGTGGAAAAGGTGTCCGAACTCATTGACCAAATTGATGAATCTTCGGCAAGACAGGCAGATTCGTTGGAGCAAATTACACAGGGAATCGACCAGATTTCGGCAGTTGTACAGACCAACTCTGCAACATCAGAGCAGAGTGCGGCGGCAAGCGAAGAGCTTTCTGGGCAGGCGAATATGTTGGAAAGCATGATTTCTGTGATTCAACTGAAAAAGAATCATTTGGATGATGCTGCACCGCAAGCCGCACAAAGTGTTGCAGCATATGAACCAGAGGAAATGGAAGGCTTTTCGACAGGAAATAATGCGAAGTACTAAGCACCTGCAAAGATACGGTCTGAGGATATCGCAGAAACCCCATGTTTAGGCGATACCTATAAAATACACAAAAAATACACAATTGACAAAAAGCACGTATTGCACAAGAAATGCGTGCTTTTTTGTCGGTTTTACACAGAGAACTTCATAAAGTTCAGTGTATTAAAAAATATTTTACAGTAGGATATTAAGAGGAGAACGATTTTGCGCGGCAATGTGATGAAATAGCATATAACTTCAAAATTCTGATATTTACATTTGAAATTGTATTTGATAATATATAAAGGGTTTGTAACTTTTGTCAAATATGTTAGAGAGGGGTCAATAATTATGAGGGACTTGAGCATAGCAAAGAAATTGCGCTATGTCTTTGGGGCGATTGGAATTGCACTGCTTGTGATGTGCAGCACAGCCATTTATTCCGTGATTGCCTTAAATGGGGGCACGCAGGATATGTACAATCAGCACGTGGTTGCAATTGATGCGGTAGGAAAAATGAGGGAAACCTATCAAAAAGAACGTGCACTGACAAGAAGTTTGATTCTTTATGCAGAGGACAGCAAGCGGTATCATGATACATTAGAGCAGCTAAGTGGCTGCGATGATGACATGAATGCAGCGTTTCAGCAATATGAGGGAACAATTACGCAAGAAGAGAACCGTGCGCAGTTTGGAGAGGTGAAGGCAGCGTATACGGATACCTATAAAACCTTTAAAGACGAGTTGCAAACACTGACAGACAAGCAAAATATCGAAAAAGCAAAAGATAAAATGGTTTCAGGTGCACAGATGGTCATGGATATGGGCGAAAAACTGGATGTGCTGGACACATTGAACGAGCAATATGCAAAAGATGAACTGCAGGCAAGCAGTATTCGGTTTATGGTGATGCTCTTGACAGGCATTGTTATGATTGTTGCAACTGTTATTTTTGCCGTTTCGATGATTCGCTATTTGAACAATGCCATTGCCAAAAAAATCGTAACCGTGGCGGAAGCGGCGGATGAATTGGCGAAGGGTCATATTGAAATTACATTGGAAGCAGACAGCAGGGATGAGTTGGGACAGCTTGCGGATGCGTTTAATCGTATGATTCAAAATATTCAAGTGCAAACGCAGATTGCAGCAGCAATCGCTACAGGGGATTTGACCGTGTCGCACGTGCCATATTCGGAGAGAGATACGATGGGCAATGCGCTGGTCAATATTCTGCAAGAGATGAATCATGTATTTGGAGAGATTACCAAAGCTATTTCGCAAGTAAATGCCGGTGCTTCTCAGGTTTCAGATGCGGCACAGGCGTTATCGCAGGGGGCAACGGAGCAGGCGAGTGCCATTGAACAGCTGGCAGCTACCATCAATGAAATTTCTTCAGAAGTTTCGCAAAATGCGAAAAATGCCACAGTTGTACGGCAATTGGCAGATAAGGCGAGTGTAGAGGTTGCCAGTGGCAATGACCATATGCAGCAAATGACAAGTGCGATGGATGACATCAGTCAGTCCTCTGCAGAGATTTCCAAAATTATCAAAGTTATTGATGATATTGCGTTCCAAACCAATATTCTTGCGCTGAATGCAGCAGTAGAAGCAGCTAGAGCAGGAGAGGCGGGCAAGGGCTTTGCTGTGGTGGCGGATGAGGTGCGAAATCTAGCATCTAAGAGTGCGGATGCAGCAAGAAACACCACGCTACTCATCGAATCTTCCATTGATAAAGTCAATGAAGGTTCGAAAATTGTGCAGTCAACCGCAAAATCGCTGGGAGAAATCGTGGAAAGCGTGGAAAAGGTATCCGAGTTGATTGATGAAATCGACCAGTCTTCCGCACGGCAGGCGGATTCATTGGAACAGATTACGCAAGGTGTAGAGCAGATTTCGGCAGTGGTACAGACCAATTCGGCAACCTCTGAACAGAGTGCCGCTGCAAGCGAAGAACTATCCGGACAAGCAAATGTATTGGAAAGCATGATTTCTGTTCTTCAGATTAAAGGCGAGGAAACAAGCGCCGCATTTGCACAGGATGCGCAATGGACAAAGGATGTGCCCGCTGTGGATGCGTCCGAAGACCGCTTTGCGGACAGCACGAAGTACTGATGCGACAGCGTAACATCAGCACCAATCACAGCGGCGACTGCGCTATCATTGTATAAACTATAAAAAAACAACTAGCTTATAGAAATTCTATAGGCTAGTTGTTTTTTTCAAACAAATTGCGTTTGGCTTAGAAAAACTGCGCAAAATTCATGTAAAATGTGCATAGAAGGAATGCAGATTTAATGATATAATTAAACAAAATGTTCAAAAAATATTTTGAAATGTGTGCGATTTGCGTGTTGAATTTGCAAGGCTGGGCGAAATGGATAGCTCCCATTCCGATACAGGCGGTAGAGGTGCAACGGAAAACGCCATGTTTCAAATGTTTCTTTGTATCAGAGGTTTATCGTGCAACGAGTTTCATGCGGAAATATAGAGATAAGGAGGTGTTTCATCAAATAAATGCCTTGCGAAGGATGACACCGCATCATAGGATGACATGCAAGAGATGACAGCAGGGTGGAGATGCAGCAGATAGACAATGGATGGTTTGAAGAGGTGATGCCGCAGTAGAGATGGCATAAGCGTTTGAAAAGTGTAGAAAAATAGAGAATTTTAAGTGTAGAAGATAGATAAGGGGAAGTATCTATTATGAAACTGATGAGAAACTGGAAAATTGGAAAAAAGCTGTTTGTTTTGGTGACGAGCTTGTTGATTAGCATGGCGATTATCGCCGGCGCATCGCTGGTTTTGGTCAATCAAATCAACCAGAAAAGCGGCGACATCGGAGAAAAATGGCTGCCTTGTGTTGTGATGTCGGAAGAAATCAACAAAATGATGGCAGATTATCGCATTTATACACTCAATCATATAATGGAAAGCGTTCCAATCAAGAAAACGGTGTATGAAAATCAAATGAATGGAAAAGAACAGGAGATTGAAAACACGCTTGCCGTGTTTGAATCGCTTGCGCTCACGCCGGAAGAGCAGGAAATGCTGCGTACAGCGGACGATTCTTGGAAACAATATGTAGTGGTCAACCAAGAGGTTGTCAAGCTCAGCAAGGCTGGACAAACCGAAGATGCTGTTTATTTGGTTGCAGGGAAAGCACGAACGCTGTTTGACGAGGCTGCGAACAACTTTTTAAAAGTAATGAATTTCAGCAAAAATGGTGCAGACCAAGCTAGAAATGAAGGGAAATCAATATTTCGATTCTCGGTCATCGCAATTGTGTGTGTGCTGATTCTCGTTGTGATTTATTCGACAATACTGGCGATTCGCATCATTCATATGATTGTAAACCCCATGAAAAAAATCAGCGTTGCGGCGCAGAAAATCGGCGAAGGGGATTTGAATATTGCAGTCGATTACGAAAGCCATGATGAGGTTGGTCAAATTTCACAAGCCTTTTTGAATATGAGTGGTATGATAAAGGGTATGATACAGGATATTAAGTACATTCTTGGCGAAATGTCCGTAGGGAATTTTACGGTCAGCTCCACTTGTGCGGAAGAATATGTGGGCGAATATGCGGAGATTTTGACTGCGATGCAGCGCATTAACAAGACCTTGAGCGGTGCGTTTTTCCGAATTGGGGAGGCGTCTGACCAAGTAGCGAATGGAGCGGACCAAGTATCCAATGGGGCGCAGGCACTGTCACAAGGCGCAACAGAACAAGCAAGTTCGATTGAAGAGTTGTCTGCTTCTATTGCAGAAATTGCTTCTCAAGTCAAGCAAAATGCAGAAAATGCGAAAAAAGCAAGTGAAAGCGCAGAGGATGCGGGAAAAGAATTGTTGCATAGCAATGAGCAGATGAAAACCATGGTTGATGCAATGGGCGAGATTTCTGCAAAATCTTCGGAGATTTCTAAAATCATCAAAGTCATTGAAGATATTGCGTTCCAAACCAATATTCTTGCGCTGAATGCGGCAGTGGAAGCAGCACGTGCAGGTGCGGCCGGCAAGGGCTTTGCTGTAGTTGCCGATGAAGTCAGAAATTTGGCAAGCAAATCTGCTGAAGCTGCAAAAAGCACAACCGTACTGATTGAGCAGACCATTTCTGCGGTGAAAAATGGATCTGGTATTGCAGAATCGACGGCCAATACGATGAATCAAAGTGCAAAGGCAACGCAAAAAGCAGTGGCATTGATTGATGAAATTGCACAGGCGTCGAATCAGCAAGCGCAATCCATCGAGCAAGTGGATGTCGGCGTGGAGCAAATTGCGGCTGTGGTACAAACCAACAGTGCAACAGCGGAAGAAAGCGCAGCGGCAAGCGAAGAATTGTCTGGTCAGGCGCAGGTGCTCAAGGAACTGCTGGAAAAATTCAAGCTCAATGCGTATGATAATACCGCTGAGATAGACGCACACTGGGATGAAGTCAACCGCGC
This sequence comes from Intestinibacillus sp., assembly GCA_963663775.1. Taxonomy (GTDB): domain Bacteria; phylum Bacillota; class Clostridia; order Oscillospirales; family Butyricicoccaceae. The sequence goes on from OY760624.1 coordinate 2,277,338, forward strand.
AGAACAAGCGCCGGAAGAAGATGCATCTGCAGAGGTGGACGAAGAACTGGATAAATATTGAGGAATACAGGTTCTTACAAAACTCTCAAAAAAGCAATTGACAAATTGCACTGGATGCGTTAAACTGTATTAGCATATGTTTATGAACAAAACACCCACTACAACTACACACATTCCATGATGCCATTGGCTGGGTGACCTTTTAGGTAGTCCGTGCGCAGATGATATGGGATGGAGGAAACAACCTGAGGAGGAACTAAAAAATGGCAGTCATTTCTATGAAGCAGCTCTTGGAGGCAGGTGTGCACTTCGGACACCAGACACGTCGTTGGAATCCGAAAATGGCACCTTATATTTTCACAGAGCGCAACGGCATCTACATCATCGACCTGCAGAAGACTGTGAAGAAGTTGGAGGAAGCATATTTCTTCATTCGTGATATTGCAGCAGCTGGGGAATCTATTTTGTTCGTCGGCACAAAGAAGCAGGCGCAGGATGCGATTCGTGAAGAAGCAGAAAACTCTGGCATGTTCTATGTGAATGCACGTTGGTTGGGCGGCATGCTGACAAACTTCAAGACAATGCGTACACGTATTGCACGCTTGAATCAATTGAAGGCTATGGAAGCAGACGGTACTTTTGACCTTCTTCCGAAGAAGGAAGTCATTAAGTTGCAGCTCGAAATCACAAAGCTCGAAAAGTATTTGGGCGGCGTTAAGGATATGAAGAAGCTGCCGGGTGCAATGTTTGTTGTAGACCCGCGCAAGGAAAAGAATGCAATTTCTGAAGCACGTAAGCTGGGTATTCCGGTGGTAGCAATTGTAGATACCAACTGTGACCCGGATGAAGTTGATTATGTAATCCCTGGAAATGATGATGCGATTCGCGCAATTCGTTTGATTTCCAGCATGGTGTGTTCTGCTGTTATGGAAGGCAAGCAGGGCGAACAGTTGGAAGTGGAAGCAAAGACCGAAGAAGTTGCTGCAGAAGCTGAATAATTTTATGGATAGGAGGGCGGGGCCTGCCCCGTCCTCCATCTTTTTGAGTGTATTGTACAGTTAATAGGAGGAATTTAAAATGGCATTTACTGCTGCTGATGTTAAAAAGCTTCGTGAAATGACAAATGTAGGTATGATGGACTGCAAGAAGGCACTTGCCGATGCGGATGGTGATTTCGACAAGGCTGTAGAATTGTTGCGTGAAAAGGGCTTGGCAAAGGCTGCAAAGAAAGCAGACCGCATTGCAGCGGAAGGCGTTGTTAGTGCAATGGTTTCTGATGCGTCTGGTGCTGGTGCAGTGGTTGAGGTAAACTCTGAAACCGACTTTGTTGCAAAAAATGCAGATTTCCAGAAGTTTGTTGCTGATTTGGCAAGTGTTGTTATTGAGGAAAATCCTGCGGATGTGGATGCACTGAAGGCTTGCAAGCTGGGTGAATTGACTGTAGAAGCAGTGTTGCAGGAAAAGATTTTGACGATTGGTGAAAACATCCAAATTCGTCGTTTTGCTCGTTACGATAACAGCACAGTGAACGTTTCCTATACCCATATGGGCGGTGTCATCGGCGTTTTGGTTGGTTTGCAGGTTTCTGAAAACATCAAGACAAATGCAACGGTTGCAGAATTGGGCAAGGATATTGGCATGCAGGCAGCTGCAATGCGCCCGCTGTTCATGGATAAGTCTGAAGTAGACACTGCAACCTTGGACAAGGAACGTGAAATCTTGTTTGCACAGGCGATGGAAGAAAACAAGACTGCGGAAAAGCCCAAGCCGGAAAACATCATTGCAAAAATGGTAGATGGTCGTATCGGAAAATATTACGAAGAAAACTGTCTCTTGCAGCAGGCTTTTGTTAAGGAAAACAAGGTTTCTGTAGAGCAGCATATTGCAGCTGTTGCAAAGGAACTTGGCGGCGAAATCAAGCTGGTTAAATATGCACGCTTTGAAAAGGGCGAAGGCATCGAAAAGAAGTCGGATGATTTTGCAGCAGAAGTTGCTTCTATGGCAAAGGCATAATTTGGTATTCTAATTATTTCGCCATTTTTGACCGACTACGTTCCCCCGACAATTCCGACCATCGGAAGGCAATAGGCAGAACGCATCGGTCTGACGATGGCGAGGGGAATCCTTAACATTGGTTTTTAAAGAACCTGAGATGCACCATTCCGGTGTTTCTCGGGTTCTTTTCTTTTTTCGGCGATAGGGTATCTGAGATAGATGCATGAGTTTAATTTGACACATCAAGGAATCGATTGCTCAAGGAAATGTTGAACAAAATTATAAGACATTTACTTCTGTATAATATGCAAAATCAAAAAATCCTATCATAGCGCAGAGATTGCAGCGACTCCATTACGGAATGAAAGAAGTCCGGTTTCCGTATGATTTTCTTTGGCGAAAAATAAAAATTGACCGATTATTTTGAGTGGATCGCCGTCGCTTTGTCGGGAATTCTGGTGGAGTGGATTTGTGTTTGTGAATCTCTGCCAATAATCGAACTTCTTCTGCCGCCTCATGGCGAAAGATGTAAGCCAAGGCGTGCAACGGCGAGTTTATTTTAACATTTCGCTGGATATGATAATGGCTGATGAGTTGACCCTGCCTGTCATATCTCTCTTCTGCATTCTTGTGGTGCAGAGTAATCGGTCTATCATTGATATCAAAGTACCACTCGCCTGCTAGAGTCATGATATGCGCTATTTGACCAACAAAACAAAGGTGTATGCCATATGTATCTGCCACACGCAACAGCTGCTCCCGCATAATTTCGGCTTTGCTGCGTTTCGGCACAGGCGACCGTGTGTATGGTTTGGGCGGTAATGGTCGAGAGAATTGTGCGGATTTAGGAACACATCTTGGACACGGATGGAATCCGGATTTTTCAGGCTTCTTACCACAACCTTGAATATATTTCAAAGCAATTCCGGTGATGTCGGGACAAGAAGCGGTGTGAAAGATTTTTGTGCGCGTATCAGCAAAAAATGCATAGTTACTGTGATTGAATATATTATCGCGCTTATTGTTTGCAGACTGCAAAATAATCACCTCTCAGTAGCGTTTAAATAAATAAAAGAGGAATGCGCCCTGTGATTTAGGAGGCATTCCTTGCTAGTATGTTAGCATAAAGCTTGTGTCATGTCAAACGATTGTTTGGTTACATTTCGCTCATATCAGAGCAAATGACAACGTTAAACGCATGATTCCACTAAAATAGATAGGAAGGCGCATCGCAGCAAGGCGTTACGGTTGCGGCTATAAGGAGTTCGGAAGCTGTATTCATAAACGAGAATTGATGATTTGAGAAAAAATTTCTAAAAAAGGTGAAAAGACGCAGGAATATAAGGTGTGAACGCCCATGAGGGGAAATCCCCTGGGGGACTAGGTGTATTCCAAGAGTTTTAACGCTGTATGGCGGAAAATGCTTCTGAAATATGGCGGTTCGGTGTTATAAATATAGTTGATTACCAATTCTGCAAAAAATGTCTTGAAAACGGAATAAACCGTTTGATTTTCCAAGGCAGGTATGGTATGCTTTTATTATAGAAATCAAACCGCATGTTTATGTAGCTTGATGAAATCATTAGGAGGTTTTCTTTCATGAGTGAGCTTAAAGGCGCTTGTATTATTGGTCAGTCAGGTGGACCGACTTCTGTTATCAATGCATCTGTGTTGGGTGCAATGCAGACAGCTTTGAAGTCTGATTCGATTACCCGCGTATTGGGTGCAGCACACGGTATTAAGGGTGTTTTGGACGATTATCTTTATGATATCGATAAGGAAGATGCAGCAGAATTGGATTTGTTGCGCTATACCCCTTCTTCTGCATTGGGTTCTTGCAGATATAAGTTGGCAGATCCGGATGTAGATGATACCGATTACAAGCGTATCCTTGAAATTTTCAAGAAATACGATGTGCGCTATTTCTTCTATAATGGCGGCAACGATTCCATGGACACCTGCAACAAGATTTCTAAGTTTATGCTGAAGTCTGGTTATGAGTGCCGTGTAATGGGTATCCCGAAGACCATTGACAACGATTTGTTTGGCACAGACCATTGCCCGGGTTATGCATCTGCTGCAAAGTATATTGCAACATCTTGCATGGAACTGTATCATGATGCACGTGTTTATGACACTGGTATGGTAACGGTTCTGGAAATTATGGGTCGTAATGCTGGTTGGCTGGCTGCATCTGCTTCCTTGGCAACCTATATGGGTCAGGGTCCGGATTTGGTTTATCTGCCGGAAGTTGATTTTGATATGGAGACATTCCTTGCAGATGTTGACCGCATCTATAAGAGCACCGGCAAGTGCATTGTAGCGGTTTCTGAAGGCATTCATGACAAGGACGGCACGTATATTTCTGAATATGGTTCTAGCATGGCAAAGCAGAAGGACTCTTTTGGACATGCACAGATGGGTGGTTTGGCATCTACACTGGCAAATACCATTCAGGATAAGTTGGGTGTTTCTAAGGTGCGCGGCATTGAATTCTCTCTGTTGCAGCGTTGTGCAGCACACTGCGCATCCAAGAACGACATTGATGAATCCTATATGTCCGGTAAGGCTGCTGTAGAAAATGCAGTTGCAGGAAAGACCGACTTTATGACTGGCTTTAAGTGCGACCGCACCAATGGCTACAAATGCGAAATCGAATTGTTGCCGTTGTCTGAAGTTGCAAACACGGAAAAGAAGATTCCGATGGAATGGATTAATGCAGAGCACAATGGTCTGACACAGGATTTCATTGACTATGCACTTCCGTTGGTAAACGGTGAAACCGATGGACCGAAGGAAAGCGGTCTGCCGCGTTTTGCAAAGCTGAAAAAGATTAAGGCAGAAGCGTAATTTTTTTGATGCTTGTACAGCGTTAAGCGAAAGCGATATATAGAAGACCCTACAACGAGTAATGGTTGTAGGGTCTTCTTTGTGCGTAAAAAAAGAAGCGAATTATCGTACATACTAGCGTTGTTATGTGTGAAAAAATAAATTTATAATTTTTTGAATTTCCTCTTGACAAGGCGTAAAAAATAGACTATCATTCTATACATAGTAATCATACTTAAATAGTATGATATAGAAAGGCTTGTGATATAGATGTGCTTCCGGAGAAGATTGACATTGCCAAACGAGTATCGAATGTGTTTTGGGATTTGTAGAACGTAAAATAGTTGTTTTAAATAGATTAAATGAAATGATAAGGAATGATAAAAATGAGTATTCAAGATAAAAGAGCTTTTCAGTTTGAAACCATCCAACTACATGCGGGACAGGAAACCCCGGATGCAGCAACTGGTGCACGTGCTGTGCCCATCTATCAAACCACCAGTTTTGTGTTTGAAAACAGTGCACATGCCGCTGCACGATTCAATTTGTCAGACCCTGGCAATATCTATGGACGGTTGACAAACCCTACACAAGATGCTTTTGAAAAGCGTATCGCAGCACTGGAGGGTGGCGTTGCAGCGTTGGGCGTTGCATCCGGCTCCGCTGCTATCACATATACCCTGCAGACACTGGCACAAGCGGGACACCATATTGTTGCAGCAAAAACCATCTATGGGGGAACTTATAATCTCCTGCGGCATACCTTGCCATCCTATGGCATTGCAACAACATTTGTGGATGCGGATGAGGCGGGTGCGTTTGAAAACGCCATCCAAGAAAATACAAAGGCAATTTTCATTGAATCCATTGGAAATCCAAATGCAAATCTTGTTGATATTCAGGCGGTGGCAGACATTGCACATGCACACAAAATTCCGCTGGTGGTAGATAATACTTTTGCAACCCCTTATTTACTGCGACCCATCGAATATGGCGCAGATATTGTGGTGCATTCGGCGACCAAATTCATCGGCGGGCATGGTGCGGCATTGGGCGGTGTGATTGTCGACAGCGGTGCATTTGATTGGGAAGGTTCTGGGAAATTTGCTTCACTGACCGAGCCAAATCCAAGCTACCACGGGGTCAGCTTCACAAAAGCATGCGGTGCTGCAGCGTTTGTGACCAAGGTTCGTGCGGTGCTGCTGCGAGATACCGGCGCTACCATTGCACCGCTGCATGCCTTTTTGTTTTTGCAAGGTTTGGAAACCTTGTCTTTGCGGGTAGAACGCCATGTACAAAACACCTTAAAAGTGGTAGAATATTTACAAAAGCATCCAAAGGTGGTGCGTGTGAACCATCCATCCTTAGAAAGCAATCCGTATCACGCCTTGTATCAGACCTATTTCCCACAGGGCGGTGCATCCATTTTCACCTTTGAGATTCAAGGTGGGGCAGAGGAAGCACAAAAATTCATCGACCAATTGCAGCTCTTTTCGTTGCTGGCAAATGTGGCAGACTCCAAATCGCTGGTCATTCATCCTGCATCGACAACCCATGCACAATTGAATGAAAAAGAATTGGAAGAGGCAGGGATTCAGCCGAACACCATCCGACTTTCCATTGGAACAGAGCACATTGATGATATTTTGTTTGATTTACAAACGGCTTTTGCGGATTGAGTAGACATATGCTTGCTTTTATTCAAATTCAGCGCAGAAGAGGGAGATTGTTATGCGAAAAATTGCAAAAAGTGTGACCGATTTAATCGGCGGTACACCCATGATAGAGTTACAAAATTTCCAGAAATACCAAGGCGTTTCCGCACATATTCTGGCGAAGCTGGAATGCTTCAATCCAGCAGGCAGCGCAAAAGATCGGATTGCAAAGCGCATGATAGAGTGCGCTGAAAAACAGGGGGTCTTGCAGGCGGATTCTGTCATCATAGAGCCAACCAGCGGCAATACGGGCATCGGACTTGCTTCGGTGGCAGCGTCCAGAGGCTATCGTGTCATTTTGACCATGCCGGAAACGATGAGCATTGAACGGCGCAATCTGCTTGCGGCATATGGTGCAGAAATTGTCTTAACAGATGGTACCAAGGGCATGAACGGTGCGATTGAAAAGGCAAATGAACTCGTGAAAAGCATGGAACACGCATTTCTGCCAGGGCAGTTTGTGAATCCAGAAAACCCCGCAACCCATTACGAATCGACAGGTCCCGAGATTTGGGAAGATACGGAGGGACATGTGGATGTTCTGGTGGCAACGGTGGGTACGGGCGGAACCATCAGCGGCACTGGAAAATATTTAAAGGAACAAAATCCAAACATCCAAGTGGTTGCAGTAGAGCCTAGCGCATCTCCCGTGCTTTCTGGCGGCAAACCAGGGGCACATAAGATTCAAGGCATTGGTGCAGGCTTTGTTCCAGAAGCATTGGATACTTCGGTATATGATGAAGTCGTTACCGTGGAGGCAGAGGATGCATTCGCATTTGGCAGAGAGCTTGCACGCAAAGAAGGTGTTTTGGTAGGAATTTCTTCTGGCGCAGCCTTGTGGGCGGCAGTGCAAGTCGCAAAGCGACCAGAGAATGCGGGCAAAAATATTGTTGTAATTTTGCCGGATACGGGAGAGCGCTATCTGTCGACACCGATGTTTACGGGGTAAGGTTTTGCTGTTCGATTTCCAGAAACACATACCACTGATTTTCGATTTGCTCCAATTGGCAGAGGACTGCCACGGGCGAGAGCGGCAGTGGCTTTTGCGTATCAAACGGACAGGATATATGCAGATGCGTATCCTGTTGCCGAACTTGCAGGGAGGAGTCTAGCAGCAACCTATCCAGCAAGGCATCGCCTGTGTGAAAGGCGCACGCCGAGGGCGGTTCTTCTGCAATAGGAACTATGGTTGTGGGTATCTCCTGCGAAGCATCCAGCAAAACATAGACCGTGGGCAAAATGCCGCCAATGCTTTGCTTCGATAGTTTTTTTCGAAAATACAGCTTGTTTTGTTGGGGTTCGGGAATTCCAATGAGAAGCGGCGGCGCAGGCGCACGGAGTCCATAGCAACGCAGAACTGCAGTGGTCAACAGCGAACAGGTCACTTCGAAATACACCTGGCTGCCTTGTTCGGTCACAATGACTGTGCCAACAGATTCCCCGTTTCGGTGCACTGCAAATTCCATGACACAAGCCTCCTGACATGAAAAACCTGTATGCACAGCGGGCAAACCGTTGTATGCGGAAAAATTCTCCCAAATCCACAGAAGCTCGTTTGTGCATATAGGTTCTAAAAAAGCGTATCCTTCTATGATAAGGATACGCTTTTTGTGGTTGTGATATGCCTGCTGAAACGAAAAGAACATGGGTTATGTGTGCAGCACCCGTGATTGGTACTCTTCTGGGATGTTGGGCAAAGTGTCGCTATAAATCATATCCACTGCAAAATAAATGCAGGTGAGCATGGCAAGCAGCAGCAAAGCGCCGACCCAGATGATATATTTTTGCCGTTTCCCCATAGTGCAATCCTTCTTTTTATCGTCCTGTAGAACCCAGCCCAAAGCTTACGGCAAGCGCTTCATCCACACGACCCATATGATTTTCGTCAAGACACCCCATTTTTTCACGCAGACGCTTTTTGTCCAATGTACGGATTTGCTCCATCAAGATGACAGAGTCCTTGGTCAGACCAAAGCATTTGGCGCCCAGCTCAATATGCGTGGGCATTTTGGCTTTGTTCAGCTGTGAGGTAATCGCCGCTGCAATTACCGTTGGGCTGTGTCGATTCCCGACATTATTCTGCACAATAAGTACGGGACGCACGCCGCCTTGCTCACTGCCGACAACTGGGCTTAAGTCTGCGTAATAAATGTCACCACGTTTTACATTGTTATCCACAGCTTCACACTCCGTTGGAAAAGTATTTGCAGTGAAAATCCCTGCAGATGTATTTTTCCCACAAAGCCGATGATTATAACGCACTGCAGCGTTTTTTTTCATTGGCTGGCTGAGAGCGGTTTGCCCTCGATTTATTTTATGCGGTCGAAGGAGCGGTGGTTTCTGATTTTAGAGTATTATTCTGATGGAGCAGCTCGATGGCATCATTCTGTATAGATGCGTGGCACACGGTTGGACACAGCGCACAGCACTTCATATGAAATGGTGCCTGCATGCTGCGCAACGGTATCGGCGGAGATGGTATCCGCACCAAAAATAAGCACTTCGTCCCCACGATGCACTTCCAAATGCGCCGGAATTTCTGCCATGCACATATCCATGCAAATGCGCCCGACAATCGGCACAACATGACCGCAAACCTGCACCTGTGCGTTGCCAGAGCCTGTCCGCAAATATCCATCTGCATAGCCAATGGATAAGACGGCAATGCGGGTTTTGTCCTGCATTTGGTAGGTGCGCCCATAGCCAATGGAAGCACCGCATTCCAGATTGCGCACCTGTACAATGCGTGCCTTGAGCGTCATAACAGGCTGCAGGGCAATCTGCTTGCGGATGCGGTCATCCGGATAATAACCGTATAGAATCAAACCCGCTCGCACCATGGTACAATAGCTGTTGGGATGCTGCAAAATGGCGCCGCTGTTGGCACTGTGCCGCAAGGGGAGCGAAAGACCGCCTTGTTCTAAGGCGTCACAAATGCAGGAGAATTGCCGCAGCTGCGCTTGTGTATAAGCCATGCCCTGGCTATCATCCGCAACGGCAAAATGCGAAAAAATACCGTTTGGATGCAGACCTGGCAGTTGTGCAATCTCCAAAATTTCACGGACGGTATCTTCGGTGTGACGTGCGTCAAACCCCAATCGTCCCATACCGGTATCCAGCTTGAAGTGCACCGTGATGGGTTTTCCCTCTGCGCAGGCGGCGGCAGATAGCATAGCGGCGGTATCCCTGTCGTAGATGGCGGCGGTGATGTCATAGCGGGCAATCAGCGGGGCATCTGCCTCATCGATATAGCCCAAAATTAAAATGGGGAGGGTGATGCCATGCTGCCGCAGTTCAATCGCTTCTGGCACGGTCGCAACCCCGAAATAAGCAGCGCCTGCTTGCTGCAAACGTTTCGCAATCGGAATGCTCCCGTGCCCGTAGGCGTTGGCTTTGATAACGCATAAAACAGGTGTGTGCTTTACCTGCGCTTGAATGGCCCTAAAATTGTTTTCGACCGCACATAAATCGATTTCTGCCCATGTGCGGTGCGTGTGATTATCCATGATGTTGCATCTCCTAAGTATCGGTAGTATCTGTTTGCTGGGGAGAGGGGGCGGCAGAGAGCGCTGTCCAATCGCTGAAGTCGCAAGATAAGATGCGTTGTCCATCGACATATACCTCTGCACGCACAGGAATGTTTTGGCTGGTATCTACCCAAATTTGGCGCACCACGCCGTCTTCCTGCGCAGGGTCTTCATATTGCAGCATGGTCAGCGCAACCCCATCTGCGGAGGTATTGGCAACCTCGACAGGTACGGAGGCACGCAGTTCATAGAGCAGGCGAGGAATGCAGTCAAGCGGTGTCAGACCAGGTTTGGATATACTGGGGGTATCCAGAACGGTATCGCCGTATTGCAGGGTGAAGTCTGCCTTTTGGGTGCCGGCAATGGTGGCGGTAATACCAGATAGAATCTCTGGTGCGGTAATGGTGAGTGTGTCATTATCAGTTCTATTATAAACATAATTCAGTTCATATTCCAGCCTTGCGGCATCGGTATCAGAAAGAATTTTTGTGTGGAACGTTGCTGCAGGCAAATCTGCAAAATGCTGCAGGAGCTGTGTTTCATCTGGTGCAGAAGCACAGCCCTGCAGAAAACATAGCAAAGGAAACCATAAAAACAACCGTTTCAGGATGCGTCACCGCTTTCGTTTACAGTGTCACAGCATCAAGAAGTGCGGATGATACTGCGCAGGGTTAGTATATGCGCAGAGGTGGTTCATGTATGAATACAAGTGCTCAGTCCTGCCAAATGAAAGCGGTTGCGGTGGCATAGGTCTGGCAATGGGAAATGCTCAGCAAAATGCAAAGCGGTGGCATGCCTGACACGGTCACTTGTGGTGCGCCTGCGGCGGTGTGCGTGATTTCAATGTCCCGCCAGCCAAGTCCGTTGGCAATACCTGTGCCCAATGCTTTCGCAACCGCTTCTTTTGCGCAGAAAAAGCCGGCAGCACTTTGCGGTGCGTTGTGTCCACGGGACGCAAGATAGGCGAGTTCTTTGGGTGTGTAAATGCGGGTGCGAAAACGCTCTTGCGGCAAAAGCCGAGCAATGCGTTCGATTTCAATAATATCTGTGCCAAGTGCACGCATAATCCCCTCCGTTTATAGGACAACATCTGTCATTGAAAGCACTGCCACCGAGCGGGGCGCAATTTGCAGATGGAATCCATCACAGGATGTTAGGTTATTTTCTATGGTGTTGATGTCAATTTGCCAACGTTGGTGCTGACCTGGCTGCGGCAGTGTAATTTCGAGGGGTTCCCAGAAACTGTTGACGGCAATATACACAATATCATCCTGCTCACAGCAGGCACTGCGTCCGGCAAACATGACACCGATATAATGGTCGGTCGAAGAATATTGCCCACACCATGGTTGGGTGCAGTGAAAGCTGATTTCCGGAAAACCGCAAATCGCAGCTGCAAATTGCGATTGTAAAATGGTGTGTTTTTTGCGATAGGCAATGAGGTCACACACAAATTCGAAAAGGGAGGCGTTGGTCTTGAGGTCGTTCCAGTTGAGCCAGGAGATTTCGTTATCCTGACAATAGGAATTGTTGTTGCCAAATTGGGTGTTGCCAAATTCGTCACCCGACAGCAGCATGGGCGTGCCGCGGCTGCAAAGCAGTACAGCGAAAGCATTGCGCACCATGCGTTCCCGCAGGGCACGGATTTCTGGATTGGAGGTTTCGCCTTCTGTGCCGCAATTCCAGCTGCAGTTGTCATTGGCACCATCGGTGTTGTTCCAGCCATTTTTTTCATTGTGCTTCTCGTTGTAGGTATACAAATCATGCAGGGTAAAGCCATCATGACAGGTGATGAAATTGATAGATGCATTTTTGCGTGCGCTGGCATCATAAATATCCGGAGAGCCGGCAATGCGCAACGCTGCCGCCATGGCACAGTCATCATCGCCTTTTAAAAAGCGACGGATGTCATCCCGATAGCGTCCGTTCCATTCCGCCCAACGATTCCACGAGGGGAAATTGCCAACCTGATATAGCCCGCCTGCATCCCATGCTTCTGCAATCAGTTTGACATTGCCAAGCAGGGGGTCAAACGCAAGACGCTGCAGCAAGGGGGGTTTGTCCATGGGAGAGCCGTCTTCATTTCGTCCAAGGATAGACGCAAGGTCGAAACGGAATCCATCGACACGGTAGGCAGAAACCCAATAGCGCAGACATTGTACAATCATTTCCAAGACAATCGGATGGTTGCAGTTAAGCGTATTACCGCAGCCGCTGAAATTATAGTATTTTCCGTCCGGTGTCAGCAAATAATAGATCTTGTTGTCAAACCCCTTAAAGGAAAAGAATGGACCGTCTTCGTTGCCCTCAGCCGTGTGATTGAACACCACATCCAAAATAACCTCGATGCCATTCTCATTTAGTGCCTTGATGAGATGCTTCAGCTCGTTGCCTTCACGGTTATATTCTTTGCTGGCGGCATAGCTGGTGTTCGGTGCGAAAAAACTAACCGTGTTATAGCCCCAGTAATTGATCACTTTATTGCCCTCGACGTTTCGCTCGTCCAGCATTTCGTCAAATTCAAAAATCGGAAGCAGCTCCACGGCGTTGATGCCGAGCTTTTTCAGATACGGGATTTTTTCCATCAAGGCAGAGAACGTGCCCGGATAGGTGGTGTTGGAGGAGTCATGCACGGTGAATCCACGCACGTGCATTTCATAAATAATGAGTTCCTGCATGGGAATGAGCGGCTGCTTGCTGTTTCTCCAGTCGAAGTCATCGCGGACAACACGTGCTTTGTAGTGCTGCTCCGTGGGGGCGGGCGTACGCCACATGCTTTGACCGGTCACGGCTTTCGCATAAGGGTCGAGCAGATATTTGGTTTTGTCGAATACCAGACCGTTTGCGGGGTCATAGGGACCGTCAATGCGATAGGCATATTCAAATTGGAAGATATCCAGCTTGAACACAATCATGGAATAGACATTGCCGATTTTATATTGCTCCGGAAAGGGAAGTATAGCGAAGGGTTCGGTGCTTTCTCGATGAAACAGCAGCAGCTCGCAAGCTGTGCCGTATTTGGTGTGCACCGTGAAGTTGACGCCGCCCGGGATAGCGGTTGCGCCATTCATCTCGTATAAGCCGGGGCGGACATCAAAGCCTGCGATTCTGCCGAGCGGGACTAGGTGGATATGACTTCCATCACTGGTGTAGGTGTGTTGTTCGGACTGTATCGGTTGTTCGAGTTTGTTCGGACTGTTCATATGCATCCTCCATCCTTAGAACCTGTGGTTGTTTTGATACGTTTCAAATAAATTCTAATTGTAGTATAGCACAATTTTGCCTGTTGGAAAAAATTTTTTATTTGCGAAATGCGCAGCAGTAGTATCCGTTTTGACAGGTGCTGCAATTGCGCAATAGGATTGTGGCGAAAAAGGAAAAACTGTGTCAAAAAAGTATTGAAATACATCCTAAAAAACAGTATAATAGAAAATATTAAATAGAAACAAGGAGAATCTTTATGGCTGTAATCACCAAAAAGTCAACCATCGGCGAAATTTTAGCGCGCGACATCGAAACCTCACAGTTTTTCTTGGCAATGGGCATGCATTGCCTGGGCTGCCCTTCCTCACAGGGCGAAAGCATTGAAGATGCTTGCGCAGTACACGGAACCGATGTTGACGAGCTTATCGCAAAGCTGAATGATTTCTTTAGCAAGAAGTAAGCTGCAAAGGCCGACAGATTCCTGTCGGTCTTTTCTTTTTTCTTTTAGGCTATTACAGTTAGAAGCGGAGGATGTGCGTTTTTGAATATAAAGTTGACGCCGAGATTGCAGTGCTTGGCGGATTTGGTGCCACTGGGGGCACGGCTTGCGGATATAGGCACGGACCACGCCTATCTGCCCATTTATCTGTTGCAGACAAAACGCATTCAGCAGGCCGTTGCAAGCGATTTGCGGGAAGGACCGTTGGCATCAGCAGAGCGCAATGTTGATGCGGCAGGGCTAGGTGCGCAGCTGTCACTGCGTCTGGGCGCAGGACTGGAACAAGTACAGCCACAGGAATGCGACACGATTACCATGGCGGGCATGGGCGGCGAAACGATAGCTGCCATTTTGCAGGCGGCGGCTTGGACGGCACAGGGCAATCATGAACTGCTTCTGCAGCCCATGACGATGCTGCCGACATTGCGGAAGTTCCTTTTGGAAAATGGGTATGCCATTGCGCAGGAAGTGGTTTGTCGAGAAGGCGCACGGCAATATCTCATCATGCGTGTACGTGGCGGAGCGATGCGGTCTTCTCGTCTGATTTCTCGTGCGGAAGCGGCATTTTCGGCGGCGCTTTTGCAGGATGCGGGCGCAAAATCTTATCTGGAAGCATTGCTGCAAAAAGAACAGCGTGCCTTGCAGGGCATGCGCCTTGCGGGCACGCAGGATGCGGCACAGACCAAAGAGCAGGAACAGGTGATAGAACATATTCAAGCGGCATTGGAGGGATTGTCATGATAACCGTGCAAAACGTATTGGCATGTATGGAGCAGTTTGCGCCCTATGCGCTTGCTGAAAGCTGGGATAACTGCGGTTTGCTGACAGGTGACCTGCAGCACCCTGTGACACGGGTCCTATGTGCGTTGGATGTGACACAGGCGGTTGTAGAAGAGGCGATTGCAGTGGATGCACAGGTGATTGTTGCGCATCATCCTCTGATTTTCACATCGGTCAGCCGCATTACAGCAGAGCAGCCGGTGGGGCGTATTTTACGCCGTGTGATTACAAAGGATATTGCGGTGGTTTGCATGCACACCAATGCGGACTGTGCGCAGGGTGGTGTCAATGATGCACTTGCGCAAGCCTTGCAGCTGCAAAATATCATCAATATGGAGGCGGGCGAAAATGGTGAACTCGGACGAGTCGGCGATTTGCCGCAGGGGATGACACCGATAGCATTTGCGCAATATGTGAAGGCGCAGCTTGGTGCAGGCGGTGTGCGGTTCGCTGCAGGCAATCGTGAGATTCGCCGTGTTGCGGTCGGCGGCGGTGCTTGCGGCAAGCTGATGGATTTTGCGATACGCAAAGGTGCGGATGCGTTTGTCATTGGCGACTGCAGCTATGATATTATGCAGCGGGCAGAGGCACTGGGGCTGACATTGGTGGATGCAGGACATTTTCCGACAGAGAACCCTGTCATTCCTGTGATTGCAGACTATATTTCTGCGCAGATTCCTGCAATTGATGCCGTGTGCTCACAGGTGCACAAGGATTGTATACATTTTATCTGATTTTTTAGGAGGAAACCATGCCACTGGACGCGATTTGCCTGCGGGCGCTGATAAATGAACTGGATGAACAGTTGGTGGGAAGCCGTGTGGAGAAAGTGTATCAGCCAGACAGAGAGGAAATTATACTTGCCCTGCGTGGCGGAAAAGGTGCAAAAAAGCTGCTGATTTGTGCGTCTGCATCTGCGGCACGGATGCACTGTGTAGATGCCACTCGTGAAAATCCTGCGGCTCCGCCCATGTTTTGCATGCTGCTGCGCAAGCATATACAAGGTGCGAAGATTGCTTCCATCACACAAAATGGGTTGGAACGCATCGCAATTATCACACTGGATACCACAGACGAGCTGGGAGTTGCGAGCCAAAAATATCTGCACTGTGAGTTGATGGGGAAGCACTCCAACATCGTGCTGTGTGACCAAGAAAACCGTGTGCTCGATGCACTGCGGCGTTTGGACGGAGATGTGGTTTCAGGGAAACGGCAGATTTTGCCGGGGCTGTTTTATCAGCTGCCGCCTGCGCAGGCGGGAAAAGTAAACCCGCTGGAGGTTTCCGGCGCAGGGGTTGTTGCGGCGCTCAAACAGGATGCACAGGAAGAAAAAGGACTGGATAAGTGGCTTTTATCCTCGTTTTTCGGCGTATCTCCACTGTTATGCAGAGAGCTTGCCTATCGTGCCACCGGGGATGTGGCAAAGCCGATTTGCATGCTGCATGAAGCCGAATATCAACAGATTGCAGACACCTTCTCTGATTTTGTAAAAATGGTGCAGGAAGCACGCTTTCATCCTTGTCTGCTGACAAAGACGGGGGAAGATGTGGCGTTTGAATTCACCTTTTTTGCAATTACACAGTATGAAAATGCCGTTTTTCTGAAAAACATGTCCTCTTTTTCAGATATGCTTATTGCTTTTTATGAAAAAAAAGAACGCATCGAACAAATGCGCAGACGCTCGCAGGACTTGCAGCGCATGGTGACCACTGCACGTGACCGTTTACGGCGAAAATTATCGATTCAACAGCAGGAATTGGCGCAGTCAGAGCATCGAGAGCAATATCGCCGCATGGGGGATTTGATTACAGCGAATCTTTATCAAATTGCGCCGGGCATGCGCACCGCTTCGGTTGTGGATTATTATGATGAACAGTGTCCTACGGTGGAGATTCGTTTGGATTTGAAGCTGACACCGCAGCAAAATGCACAGCACTATTTTAAGCTGTATAACAAGGCCAAAACAGCTGAAATTGTGCTGCAGCAGCAAATTGAAAGCGGTACGCAAGAGCTGACTTACTTGGAAAGCGTGCTGGAATCCATTGAGCAGGCGGAAAACACACAAGATTTACTGCAACTGCGGGAAGAACTGCTGCTCACAGGATACCTCTCTAAAAAGCAGCTGCATCAGGGGAAAAATCGCAGCAAGCCAGTGCAGGCGAAGCCCTATCATTATCGCACCAGCGATGGATTTGATGTGTTTGCCGGTAAAAATAACCTGCAAAATGATTTACTGACATTGAAAACGGCGTATAAAAGTGATATTTGGTTCCATACACAAAAAATACATGGGTCGCATGTGATTTTAGTGGCGGATGGGAGAAAACCGACGGATATTGCTATGACAGAAGCGGCAGAAATTGCTGCGCATCACTCAAAGGCACGATATAGCGCACAGGTTCCTGTGGATTATTCGGAAGTGCGCAATATCAAAAAGCCAGCCGGCGCAAAGCCGGGGTTTGTGATTTATCATGTGTATCAGACGGCATATGTTACGCCGAGTGAGCAGAAAATAGAGCAGCTGCGTGTGCGCTGAGGCGGGATATGACGGACAAAGGATTTTTCATTGCATTTTCGACAAAAGTACGATATAATAAAATATATATGGCGAGATGTTTTGCAGAAACTGCACAGGAAACGACAGGTTTCTTGCAGCGCACCGAGTATGATTAACTCCGAGAAATCAAAAGTCAACGGAGGGAAGAAAGGTGCGTAACAGAATGAATTTACAAGATGCTTTTTTAAACAGTGCTCGTCAACAAGGACAGCTGTTAACCGTTTTTTTGACAAATGGCTTTCAGCTGCGTGGAGTTGTTCGTGGATTTGACAGCTTTATTGTTTTGCTGGAAACCGACGGAAAACAGCAAATGATTTATAAGCATGCAATTTCCACGATGGTGCCACAGCGAAGATTGGATATTTTCGGAAAGCGCGAGGAGCGCATGAAGATGGAATAAACCGGAGAAGGTTTTATGAAGAGCCCTGCTAAGAATCGAATCAAAAAAAAGAAGCATACGGCAGGCAGCCGTATGATACCGCTGTTCGGTGGGATTTTTGTCCTGTATTTTGCCTTGCAGGCAATCAATTCTTTTTTCAACGGTGTGGATGTCGTGAACGCAACCCTCATTACAGTGGATGATATGGTGACGGCAACCGGCTATTTCGTGCGGGATGAGGCAATCGTTGATGGCACAACCAGTGAAACGGTGGAGCATGCAGTACATAATGGTGAAAAAGTGCGCACAGGCACGCAGCTGGCGGTGGAATACACCGATTTGAGTGCGTTGGAAACCAGTCGGGAAATCAATGTGCTCTCTGAGCAGATTGCACTTTTGCAGTCTGTGGTGAGCAGTACGACGGATTCCGTAGATACCACGAAATTGGACCAGATGATTCATATGCAAATGCAGAATGCAGTGGATGCAATGCAGGAAGGCGGTATGTCTGAGATTGGCACGATTTCTGCACAGCTGCGGCAGTTGGTTCTGCGGCGTGGTGCGGGGGTGCAGAATGCGGAGGCACTCACAGATGAAATTGCTGCACTCCAGACACAAAAAAATACACTGCAAAAAAATGTGGGTGCACTTTCGACAGCGATTACTTCACCTTGGGATGGATTTTTCAGCGACACGGTGGATGGATATGAAACGATTTTGACACCCGCCATTTTGGAGGGTCTGACGGCAGAGTCGCTTGCGGAAAAATTGGAAACTCCCTTGCAGAAGAATACCGGTGCATTGGGCAAGGTTGTGAAAGGATTTTCATGGTATTTCACGACAATTGTGCCATCGGAAGGTGTTGCGGATTTGCGCAAAGGCACGAACGTTTCTTTGCGCTTTGCACAGCTTTCAAAAGATGTTCCCGTTTCTGTTTATCAGATAACACCGAGTGAAGAATCGGGTCAAACGCTGCTGGTTTTTAAGGGAAACTACATTAACAGCGACATTTTGACCATGCGGCGACAGGTCGTAGATATTATTCGGGGCAGTTATTCCGGTATTAAAATTCCGAAAAGTGCGATTCATTTGCAAGACAATGAAATGGGCGTGTATACGTTAAACGGAAGCGTCAGCAGTTTCAAAATGGTAAAGCCGATCTATGAAGGCGATACGTATTTTGTGGTGGAGCAAAGTGCTTCCGATGAAAATGGAATTGTCGTGCAGGACGATGTGATTGTACATGCACGTGGACTAGAAGACAATAAGGTGGTGGTAACATGACGGAGCAGGAACGACAACTATTGCAGGATAATGTCGCAGCGATACGTGAAAAAATTGCACGGGCGGCAGAAAAATCTGGACGTTCTGAAAAAGATATTGCGTTCATTGCGGCCACAAAAATGAATGGTACAGAGCGTGTGCAGGCGGCACTTCGGTGCGGCATTGATGCGGCTGGCGAAAATCGTGTGCAGGAATTGTTGGAAAAATATGAGCAAGGGGCTTATTTGGACAAGCCATTGCATTTTATTGGGACACTGCAAACCAATAAAATCAAATATTTGATTGGAAAAACGTGTCTGATTCAGTCGGTTGATTCGCTGCATCTCGGAAAAGCAATTGCAAAAGAAGCCACCAAAAAGAAGGTCGTGCAGGACATTTTGTTGGAGGTCAATATTGGCTTGGAGGACTCTAAGAGCGGATTTCATCCAGATGCAGTGGATGAGGCGATTGATGAGTTGCGAGCAATTTCCGGCATTCGTATTTGCGGATTGATGACAATTCCGCCCGTTTCACAGGGCATCACAGGAAACAATGCGTATTTTTGCAAAATGCAGCAACTATATGTTGACATATCGGCAAAAAAATATGATAATGTAGATATGTGTTGCCTGTCAATGGGAATGAGCGATGATTATGCAGACGCCATTTCTTGCGGATCCAATATGGTGCGAATTGGTCGTGCCGTGTTTGGAGCAAGGCAATATCCGTGAACGGGTTTTTAAGCTCTAACATCCATTCACCACCAAGGATAGGGATTTTCCTGTTTCCGGCATAATTTTAGGAGGAAAACAAAATGGGATCCATCAAGACATTTATCGACTGGGTCAAGGGCGAAGAAGAAGAGGACGATATTGAAGAATTTGTACCGAAATCGAGAGCTGTCGCGCCTGAGGAATCTTTGGGATATTCTGCAGATGCTGCTCCTAAAAGAAGCAATAAAGTGGTAAATATCAATGCAACGACCCAGCTTGCAGTGGTGCTTGTCAAGCCGGAACGGTTTGAAAATGCAGCGGAAATTGCAGACCATCTGAAAGAAAAGCGTACGGTTGTTTTAAATCTGGAACAAACCAATAAGGATATTGCACGCCGCCTTGTAGATTTTTTGAGCGGTGTGGCCTATGCCATCGAAGGAAAAATTAAAAAGGTTGCGAACAGTACGTACATTATTACCCCATATAATGTAGATATTCTTGGCGATTTAATCGATGAGCTAGAGAACAATGGATTATATTTTTAAACAGCGGATTAGGAGAGAGTGGATATGACTGCAATAATTACGTGGCTTGCTGTATCTCTTGTTCGGTTGTTTGAATTTTTACTGTTTGCACGTGCAATCATGTCATGGTTTCCTAACACGCATGGTTCGAAAATTTCTGAATTTTTATATATTGCAACAGAACCGTTGATTCTTCCATTCCGACATTTACTTGAAAGAGTAGAGGTGCTTCGGATGTTTCCGATCGATTTATCTTTTTTATGCACATTTGTTGTTTTAGAATTCGTGCTCAATTTGTTATATCAGCTGTAAGGCTGGGGCAACAAAGATTGATTTGGTCGGGGGATTTCCCCGACCATTTTACCATAATGGTATGAGTAACTGTAAAAAAACGAAACATTTTGAATTGAAATACAGTTGGAGGGTAACTTGATGCTGACAGTGCAGGAAATTCAGGCAATGAGCTTTGAGAAAGCGGTGTTCGGTGGATATGACATGAAGACCGTGGATGAATTTATCGAACAAGTTACAGAGGACTATGCAGCACTGCAGAAAGAAAATGCAGCGTTGAAATCGAAAATGAAGGTATTGGTCGATAAAATCGAAGAATATAAAAGCGTTGAGGATGGCATGCGCCGTGCATTGGTTTCTGCACAGAATATTGCGCAGGAAACCATTGATACTGCCAAAAAAGAAGCAGAAGAGATTTTGAACACGGCAAAGGCAGACGCAGACGCGCAAATGAAAAGTCATCATGCAAAGCTGGATGCGGAGAAACAAGAATTGTCACGTATTCGGCAGGAAACCGCAGAATTTATTTCTAAGATGACAGGAAATTTTGAAAAGCAAATGCACAGCTTGATAGAATTATCAACCTCCCATGAGCTCGTAGATGAGAAATTGTCTGGATTGACCGTAGGGTCGGTGGAGTCGCAGCCGAAAATACCTGTGGGGCAGTATGATATGGACACTTTGGAGAAAACACGGGATTTATCCCATGAACTCAATACACCTGAAGTGGTCAAGCCGCAAGAGTCGACCTATACCATTCCAGAAGATATTCGGCAATTCATGCAGCAGCAAATGGATTCTAACAATGAAGGCATGAAAATAAAAGTAATGGAAGTTACGCTGGATAATCAAGAGCAAAAAGATACTGATGATGCGACAAAAAGCTTTAAAAACTTGAAGTTTGGCACAGAATATTCGGCCGAACGTGACAGATAAACGATATAATCTGTTGTATTTAAGTATTAAAGGATGAAATTTGAAAGGACGGAACCGGTACCATGCCGCAGGATTACAACCATACCATCAATCTCCCCAAAACAGACTTTCCAATGCGCGCAGGTTTGCCAAAGCGTGAACCTGGGTTTTTAGAACAGTGGGAGCAGGATAAGCTTTACGAATCAATGATGCAGCGCAATGAGGGAAAACCCGTGTTTGTACTGCATGATGGACCTCCATATGCCAACGGAAATTTGCATATGGGACATGCTCTTAACAAGATTTTGAAGGATTTTATCATTCGCTATAAAAATATGGCGGGATTTAAGGCACCCTATGTCCCAGGATGGGACACTCATGGACTTCCGATTGAGCGGCAGGCCATTAAGGCTTACGGCATGGACCGTGACAAGGCTTCTGTTGCAGAATTTCGCTCAAAGTGTGAGGAGTTTGCACACAAGCATGTTGATACCCAGCGTACGCAGTTCAAAAGATTGGGTGTTGTCGGTGAATGGGACAATCCCTATTTGACACTGAGCCATGATTATGAAGCGGAGCAAATCAAGGTGTTCGGTGAAATGGCGAAAAAAGGCTTCATCTATAAGGGTATGAAGCCGGTTTACTGGTGTCCGCATGATGAAACTGCACTTGCAGAAGCTGAAATCGAATATCAAGAAGAAGCGTGCGAATCTATTTATGTGAAATTTGCGCTCACCGAAGACCATGGGAAAATCAAATCCCTCTTGGGAAGCTTGGAGAACGTATATTTCGTTATTTGGACAACTACAACTTGGACTTTGCCGGGCAACTTGGCGATTTCGGTAAATCCAAATTTTGAATATGATTTGGTCAAGGCTACAAATGGAGATACCTATGTTTTGGCAAAGGAACTGGTGTCGTCCGTGATGCAGATTGCCGGCATTGAAAGTTGGGACGTTGTCGGAACGCTGATGGGTTCTGATTTGGAAATGATGCAAACCAAGCATCCGATTATGGAGCGCAATTCCGTGGTTATCTGCGGAGAGCACGTCACATTGGATGCAGGTACTGGTTGTGTTCATACAGCGCCTGGCTTTGGTGCAGAAGACTTTGTGGTGTGTCAGAAATATAAGATTGACATTATCGTTCCTGTGGATGGAAAAGGCATTGCAACAGCTGATGCCGGAAAATATGCAGGCATGTATTATGCGAAAACCACACCGGTGATTTTGGAAGATTTGAAGGACTGCAATGCATTGCTTGCATTGCAGAAAATCAATCACTCCTATCCGCACTGCTGGCGCTGCAAAAACCCCATTATCTTCCGTACAACGGAGCAATGGTTCTGCTCGGTTGACGCACTGAAGGAAGCGGCAGTCAAAGCCTGCCGAAATTTGTCTTGGATTCCGGCATGGGGTGAAGAACGAATGGTTTCCATGGTGCAGGAGCGAAATGACTGGTGTATTTCCAGACAGCGTGTGTGGGGTGTGCCGATTCCGATTTTCTATTGCAAGGATTGCGGAAAGCCATTGGTAAACGAGCAGACGATTGCCGTTGTGTCGGAATTGTTCCGTAAGCAGGGTTCCAATGCTTGGTATGAATTGGATGCTTCTGAAATCTTACCGACGGATGTTGCCTGCGCATGTGGTGGAAAAACCTTCACAAAGGAAACCGATACGATGGATGTTTGGTTTGATTCTGGCTCTTCCCATGCAGCTGTAGTAGACCAACGCCCTGATTTACAATATCCGTCGGATGTGTATCTGGAGGGCAATGACCAATATCGTGGTTGGTTCCAATCCTCGATGTTGACGGCAATTGCGACCAAGGGCACTGCGCCGTATAAGACCGTTATTACACATGGCATGATTGTGGATGAAGAACGCCAAAAGATGTCTAAATCAATGGGGAATGGTATTTCTCCGGATGATATTTTGAAGGATTATGGCGCAGATGTCATGCGTTTGTGGGTGTCTTCAGCAGATTATCGTCAAGATATGAAGATTTCGAAGGATATGCTGAAGCATCTTTCGCAGAACTATCTGAAAATCCGTAATACTGCAAGATATATTTTAGGCAATTTGTTTGACTTCAATCCGCAGACGGATTTTGTCAGCTATGAGCAATTGGCACAGCTGGATCAGTGGGCGTTGATGCGCATGAATGAATTGACGGCAAAAGTACGTGCCGGATATGACCGCTATGAGTTCCACACGGTATTTCATGCGGTGCACAACTTCTGTGTTGTAGATATGTCCAATTTTTATTTGGATGTTATCAAAGACCGTTTGTACTGCGATGCGAAAGATGGAACAAGCCGCCGTGCCGCACAGACTGTGATTTATCAGATTTTGGATGCGCTTGTGCGTTTGATTGCACCGATTCTTTGCTTTACAGCAGATGAGATTTGGAAAGAAATGCCGCACCTTGCAGCAGACAATGTGCAGAACATTGCTTTAAATGATATGCCAACCGAGCAGCAGGCACTGGCTTTTTCAGACGAAACTATGACAAAATGGAATCGTTTGATTGCATTCCGTGACGATGTGAATAAGGCACTGGAGCTTGCCCGCTCTGAAAAGAAAATCGGCAAGCCGTTGGAAGCTGCGGTTACGGTATATACGAATGTTGAAAACGCAGATTTTCTGCAAAATTGCGGTGAGGATTTGGCATTCCTCTGTATTGTGTCCCAATTACAGGTTGTAGCTGGAGCAGGGGAAGGCGTCAAGGGCGAAGCCTTTGGTGACATTGCGATTGATATTGTGCGAGCATCTGGAGAAAAATGCACCCGTTGCTGGGTACATGCAGACAGCGTGGGTTCGGATGCACAGCATCCTTCTCTATGCAGCCGTTGTGCAAGCGTTGTATCATAAAAAATAGAAGAGATGGGGAGCGTCGGTTGCGCTCCCTTCTTTTTTGCCGAGGGAGATACTATATTCATGATTCCGATTCTTTTTATCATTTGTATGATTTTTTTGGACCAAGCTGTGAAATATTGGGCGTTGCATGTCTTACAGCCGGCTGTAACCATTCCCGTGATACAAAATGTATTTCATTTGACGTATGTAGAAAATCGTGGAGCGGCATTTAGCCTGCTGCAAAATAAGATTTGGTTGTTTGTGGTGCTGACCGTGGTTATTTTGGCTGCAATTGTGTTTGCCATCCGAACCAACCGAATCAAAACGTTGTTTGGGAAATGGTCCCTTTATACGATTGCAAGCGGTGCAGTGGGCAATCTTTTGGACCGTGTGATGCGTGGATTTGTAGTGGACTTGTTTGATTTTCGACTGATTCATTTTCCGGTTTTTAATGTAGCGGATATATTGGTTTGCGTTGGCGGCGTGATGTTTATGGTGTATGTCATGCTGCAGCACGATAAGGTGTGAAGCCATATGAACGAACGTAGTATCAAAGCGTTGGAGACGGATGCAGGGAAGCGCATTGATGCATTCGTCAGCGAAAAAATGGAGGAACTGACCCGCAGTGCGGCACAGCGATTGCTAGAAGATGGGAAAGTGCAATTGCAGGGACAACCACTCAAAAAAAATTATAGATTGACAGGCAATGAGGAAATTTTGGTGCTGCTGCCAGAAGCAAAGGCAACGGATATTATCGCACAAAATCTTCCGCTGGATATTGTGTATGAGGATGCGGATATTATTGTTGTCAATAAGGCTCGTGGCATGGTCGTGCATCCAGCGGCTGGAAACTGGGATGGTACGCTGGTCAATGCGCTGATGTATCATTGCGGCGAACGTCTATCTGGTATCAATGGCGAAATACGTCCGGGAATTGTGCATCGCATTGATAAAGATACCAGCGGTCTGCTTGTGGTTGCCAAAAATGACCATGCGCATCAGGTACTGGCGGCACAAATCAAAACCCATGATGTTTTGCGGGAATATGAAGCCATTGTATATGGTACGATACAGGAGACCGAGGGTACCATCAATCGTCCCATTGGCAGGCATAAAACCAATCGAAAAATGATGGCGATTATGTCGGATGGCAGGTCTGCGATTACACATTTTAAAGTGGTTGAGCGATATGCTGGCTATACCTATATGGTTTTTCGATTGGAAACGGGGCGAACGCATCAGATTCGTGTGCATATGGCATCCATAGGACATCCGATTATAGGCGACCCTGTGTATGGAGTGAAAAAAGATAAATTTTCAACGATTGGCGGACAGTGCCTGCATGCACGAAAATTGATGCTCAAACATCCGACCTCCGGGGAAGAAATGGTGTTCTGTGCACCAAGACCGCTTTATTTCGAAACAATTCTTTCCAAAATGCGAAATAGTGTTATAGGCGAATAATCAATAGGCAGTCGCTGCAGCGGCTGTCTTTTTTATGAAACAACATATAAAATGACAGTCATTTCTCAAAAAACAATTCAAAAAGTGGTTGGCATAAGGCGCTGCAAGTTGTATAATAAAATTATATAAAACTGTAAAAAAGCAGAAAGGACATATCATGCACTATCTTGACAATTCTGCGACAACCCCTGTCTTAAAAGACGCAGCAGATATGGCACTGCGTGTGATGTGCGGTGACTTTGGAAATCCATCTTCGCAGCATCGGTTAGGAATTGCGGCATCGGGGATTTTGAAAACCGCAAGAGAACATGTGTCAAATGCCATGGGGGTGACAGCTAGAGAGGTCATCTTCACATCCTGCGGAACGGAAAGCATCAATACTGCATTGTTTGGTGCATGCCGCAAAAATTCCCGTTTGGGAAAGCATATTATTTCCACGGAAATGGAGCATGCCGCAACACAAAATGCGTTGAAAAAATTGCACGAAGAGGGCTTTGAAATCACGTATTTGAAGCCAGACGGCAGTGGGCATATTGATGCGAAGTGCTTTGCAGATGCACTGCGGGAGGATACCATTTTGGTCACCTGCATGTTGGTGAATAATGAAGTGGGCAGTGTGTTTCCAGTGGGGGAAATCGGGAAGCTCCTCAAGAAAAAATGCCCGAAAGCGTTTTTTCACATTGATGCGGTGCAAGGTTTTTTTCGGATTCCACTGACACCGCAAAAGTGGAATTGTGACCTAATGAGTGTCAGCGGACACAAAATTGGTGCACCAAAGGGCATTGGTGCACTGTATATGCGCCATGGTGTGAAAATACCGCCGCTACTGTATGGCGGTGGTCAAGAGTGGGGCTTTCGTCCTGGAACAGAACCCTTGCCCAACATTGCAGCGTTTGGGGAGGCGTGTCGATTGCGCAGCCAAACCGTTACACAGGATAGTGAACATGCAGCCAAGCTTGGCGCATATCTCAAGCAGCAAATTGCAGAAGCATTGCCATTTGCAGAGCAAAATGGGAAAAATGACATTCCGCATGTGCAGAATTACTCGCTTTTGGGATGTAAAAGTGAAGTAATGCTGCGTATTTTAGAAACCGAAGAGGTATATGTTTCGGCAGGCTCTGCATGTTCCAAGGGACATGAAAGCCCTGTGCTGCGTGCCATGCAGCTTTCGCAAAAGCGCATTGACAGCGCCCTGCGTATTTCGCTTGCACCATGGAATACCCAAGAAGACATAGATGCATTTATCAAAGCGGCACAAAAGGGTGCGGCGATATTAAGGAGATAGTATGAAAGAAGTTTTACTGCTGAAGTGTGGCGAATTGGTTCTAAAGGGTCTGAATCGACGAAAGTTTGAAGACCGTTTGCTGGCAAATGTGCGTCGGCGCATCAAAGCGGTTTCGGATTGTAAAATTGAAATCCAGCAATCCATTATTTATGTTTGGATTCCGGAAGAAGTGGATGGAGATTTGGTGCTAAATGCGGTACGTCCTGTGTTTGGCATTGCAACCATTTGTCGGGCAGCCGTGTGCGAAAAAACCTTGGAAGGTCTGCAAAAAACAGCAGAATCCTATCTTGCAGAGCAGTTGGAAAGCGTAAAATCGTTTAAAGTGGAAACCAAAAGAGGCGACAAAAAATTCCCGATGACATCGATTCAGGTTTCACAACATTTGGGTGGTGAGCTTTCCGATAAATACCAATTGAAGCCGGATATGCACACGCCAGAACTGACGATATTTGCAGAAATTCGTGCAGAACATGCGTTTATCCACGCAGGTCCGATGCAAGGAGAAGGTGGCATGCCGGTCGGCACAAATGGGCGTGCAGCAATGCTGCTGTCCGGTGGCATCGATTCCCCAGTTGCAGGCTATATGATGTCGAAGCGTGGGTTGGAAATGGTTGCAGTACATTTTTTCAGCTATCCGTATACATCGGAGCGTGCGAAGGAAAAAGTAATTGAATTGGGCAATATTTTAACTGGTTATACGGGACGGATGCCGTTGCTCATCGTACCTTTTACGAGAATTCAAGAGGAGATTCGGGCACATTGCCATGAAGAACTGTTTACGTTGGTGATGCGCCGTTTTATGATGCGCATTGCAGAGCGGTTGGCATTGCAGTATGACTGCGGAGCGTTGGTGACAGGTGAGAGCCTTGGACAGGTTGCCAGCCAGACCATGCCGGCAATGGCAGTGACGGGAGCAGTCTGTGAATTGCCGGTGTTTCGTCCTGTGATTGGCATGGATAAGGAAGAGATTGTGCGCGTTGCACGTCGTATTGATACCTTTGAAACCTCTATTTTGCCATATGAGGATTGTTGTACGGTATTTACGCCCAAGCATCCAAACACGAAGCCTAAAATGCACAAAATCCTGCAAGCAGAATCTCATTTGGATGTAGAGGCACTCGTGGAAGAGGCAGTGCAAAAGACAGAACAAATGCTGCTGGGATAACGCAGAGAATGTAAAAAATTAGAATAGGGGAAGCACTATGAATGCAGAATTGATTGCAGTTGGCACAGAAATTTTACTAGGAGATATTGTTAATACAGATGCACAAATGATTTCGCAGGGGTTAAGCGAGTTGGGCATCAATGTCTATTATCAAACCGTTGTGGGCGATAATCCAGAGCGACTGCGTCAGGTGGTTGAGATGGCAAAGCAACGGGCGGATATTATCATCACCACCGGTGGACTGGGTCCCACGTTGGATGACTTGACCAAAGAAACGCTTGCCAATGTCTTTGGCAAGAAAATGGAGCTGCATCAAGAGTCACTTGACCGCATTGTATCGTTTTTCAATCGAATCGGAAAGCATATGACACCGAACAATGAAAAACAGGCGTGGCTGCCAGAAGGATGTACGGTGTTTGTGAACCAGTGGGGTACTGCGCCAGGGTGTGCGTTTGAGGCAGATGGCAAGCATGTGCTGATGCTCCCAGGACCTCCGCGTGAGTGCAATCCTATGTGGAAAGAGTGCGCAATGCCCTATTTATATCCGCTGGCGGGCGGCTGTATTGTGTCGCACAATGTGCGTGTGATTGGCATGGGCGAATCCCAGATGGAAGCAACGCTGCATGATATGATGGAGCGCATGACCAACCCCACCATTGCGCCATATGCCAAAACATCGGAATGCTTTGCACGCATTACAGCAAAAGCAGAAACCGTTGAGGCAGCAGAAGCACTGCTAAAGCCTGTGGTGGAGGAGGTTTGTGACATTTTGGGGGACGATGTCTATGGCGTTGATGTTGATTCCTTGGAGCAGGTAGTCGGTGATTTGCTGCGCCAGCAGAATTTGACCCTTTCCGTTGCAGAAAGCTGCACCGGTGGCTTGTTGTCAAAGCGCATTACGGACATTGCAGGCAGCTCAGACTACTATAAGGGCGGCGTTTGTGCCTATTCAAACGAAGTGAAAATGCACGTGTTGTCGGTATCGGAAGATACCTTGACACGCTTTGGTGCAGTGTCCGCAGAAACGGCAGAAGCGCTGGCACGTGGGGTGGCAAAAACACTGAACACGGATATTGGCATCGGCATTACAGGTGTTGCAGGTCCAGACGGCGGAACAGAGGAAAAGCCGGTGGGTTTGGTGTATCTCTCTGTGTATTTTAAGGGAACCTGCACAACCCGCAAAACCAATGCAAGCTTTGGGCGGGATCGTGTGCGGTATCAAGCGACTTCTAATGCACTGGATATGGTGCGCCGTTTGATTGCGCTGCCGCAGTCTGATGAATCATAAATGAATCGATAAAAAGTCTGGTAAATTATAAAATTACTGGACTTTTTTTCATAAATGCTATATAATATTGCTAGTAATATTTATGTAAGCACTTGCAAAACTGTGCGATAATTACAAAATAAGTACGAACAGTAACGAAGCAATACGAACATAGTAGAAAAATGGTGTTTCGTATCGGTAAGGGAGATGGAACCATGGTGTTAGAAGCAAAAAAAATGTCAAGGCAAGAACACGAAAAATTATTCTTCTCCGGACGAGATTGTCGCGCATACGAATTTATGGGAGCGCATGCAGAAACACAGAATTCTGCACAAGGCGTTCGTTTCTGTGTGTATGCGCCAGAGGCAGTTCGTGTTTCTGTCATTGGTTCCTTTAATGCGTGGAATCGTGAAGCTGGAGAGATGACGGTCAGTAAAAATGGTATTTGGGAGTTGCTTGTGCCGGGCGTGAATCCATATGACCCCTATAAATACAGCATTGAAACATTTCGAGGCGATGTAATTGATAAGGCAGACCCCTACGCAGTGCATGCAGAAACACGTCCTGCGAATGCTTCAAAATACTATGATTTGGATGGATATGAATGGGAAGACAGCAGTTGGCTGGCCCATCGGCAACTCCATTTGCCATATGAAAATCCAGTCAATATTTATGAAATGCACTTTGGTTCTTGGAAAATCAAGGACGATGGAAATTTTTATTCGTATCGTGAAATGGCAGAATTGCTGATACCGTATGTCAAAGAAATGGGCTATACCCATATTGAAGTGATGCCTTTGACGGAGTATCCATTTGACGGGTCGTGGGGGTATCAGGTCACAGGATACTTTGCGGCAACATCACGCTACGGTACCCCGCATGATTTGCAATATTTCATTGACAAATGTCATCAGGCAGGTTTGGGTGTTATCATGGACTGGGTGCCTGCGCACTTTCCAAAAGATGGACATGGCTTAATCGAATTTGACGGTTCATATCTTTACGAATATGAAGACCCCAATAAGATGGAGCACAAAGAGTGGGGCACAAGAGTTTTTGACTACGGGAAGCCTGCGGCGCGTAATTTGCTGTTGAGTTCGGCAATGTTCTGGATTGAAAAATTCCACATGGATGGACTTCGTGTAGATGCGGTGGCATCTATGCTGTATTTGGACTACAATCGGCAGGGACAGTCTTGGACACCTAATATGCATGGTGGTCGAGAAAATCTGGAAGCAGTGGATTTTTTGCGCTTGCTCAATGAAAGCATCTTATCTGCCCATTCGGACGTCATGATGATTGCAGAGGAATCGACTGCGTGGCCAATGGTCACAAAACCTGGCTATGATGGCGGCTTGGGATTCAACTTCAAATGGAATATGGGCTGGATGAACGATATGCTATGCTATTGTGAGGCAAATCCGTTTTTCCGCAAGGATATGCATGATAAAATCACATTTTCTTTTATGTATGCGTTTTCTGAAAACTATGTTCTGCCGCTTTCGCATGATGAAGTGGTACATGGAAAGCATTCCCTGATTGATAAAATGCCGGGCGAATATGCGGAGAAATTCGCAGGTCTGCGTGCATTGTACGGATATATGTATGCGCATCCAGGCAAAAAAATGCTGTTTATGGGCGGAGAATTCGGACAATTTGCCGAATGGGCATATCAGCAGGGGCTTGACTGGGGGTTGCTGGATTATGATGCACATCAGCAGTTAAAGCACTATGTGCGTACGTTGAATCATGTATATCTAGAGCAAAAACCGCTGTGGGAAAACGATATGGATTGGCAAGGATTTCAGTGGATTGACCATGAAGATAACCACAACAATGTGATTACCTTCCGCCGTATTGCAAAAGATGGTTCAGATATTGTGGTCATTGTGAACTTTGCACCGATATATCATGAAAAGTACCGCATTGGCGTGCCAAAAGAAGGGCGGTATCAGGAAATTTTCAATTCCGATGACAAGGTATTCGGCGGAACAGGCGTACATAATCCCATCTTAAAAACCGAGAAAACCGCATATCATGGGCAAGAGCACTCGGTTGAAATGGCATTGCCGCCGATGAGCACGGTATATCTGGTGGGCAAGCCAAAACGGCAGCCACGGAGCAAAGCAGCAGTGGAAACGGCTGCCAAAAAGGCAGTCACAAAGCCAACGCGGAAGCGTAAAAGTTCCACTGCAGTGGCAAAGACCACCACAAAAGCAGTGACAAAGCCATCGAGCAAGACCGTGGCAAAAGCCACCGATAAAACAGTTGCAAAAACCGCTGGTCGAACCGTGGCGAAAACGACAACCAAAGCGGTGGCGAAAACCACAGATAAAACCGTTGCAAAGACAAGGACAAAGGCAGTTTCCAAAGTGGTTTCCAAGCCGGAAAATAGCTGATATATAGCAAACAGACAATACTATAACGAAAGCGTGGAGAAAACAGTGATAAATCAGAATGGAGATTTTGTTATGTATCGAAAGAAAGAATGCGTTGCAATGCTTTTGGCGGGCGGACAAGGCAGCCGTCTATATGTATTGACTACCAATGTTGCAAAACCAGCGGTGCCATTCGGCGGTAAATATCGCATCATTGATTTTCCGCTATCCAATTGCGTGAACTCCGGCATTGATACCGTTGGTGTTTTGACACAATATGAACCGCTGACGCTGAATTCTTACGTAGGCAGCGGACAGCCGTGGGATTTGGACCGTTTGTATGGCGGAGTGTATGTACTGCCCCCCTATCAAAAGGGAAAAAATTCCGAATGGTACAAAGGCACGGCAAATGCGATTTATCAAAATATCAACTTTTTGGATGAGTATGACCCGGATTATGTGGTTATCCTTTCTGGTGACCATATTTATAAGATGGATTACTCAAAGATGATAGCGGCGCATAAAGAGAAAAAGGCGGATGCAACCATTGCCGTCATTGATGTGCCGATTGAAGAAGCCTCTCGTTTTGGTATCATGAACTGCGATGAAAATGATACCATCATTGAGTTTGAAGAAAAGCCAAAGCAGCCAAAATCGACCTTAGCATCCATGGGTATTTATGTATTTACATGGAAAAAACTCAAGAAATATCTCATTGATGATGAAGAAAAACAGGTTTCTTCGCACGATTTTGGCAAAGACATCATTCCGTCAATGCTAGCAGAAGGACAAAAAATGATTGCCTATCGCTTCGATGGTTATTGGAAAGACGTGGGCACCATTGAAAGCCTATGGGAAGCAAACATGGATTTACTGTCGACGAAATCTGGCTTGAATCTGGATGATGATGATTGGAAAATTTATGGAAAAAACACGGGAGCACCTCCGCATTTTGCCAGCACGGACAGTGTCATTCGACACTCGTTGGTGAGTGAAGGTTGTGAAATTGATGGTGAAATTGCAGGGTCTGTGCTGTTTTCAGATGTTACGGTTGGACGTGGCGCACAAGTAGAATATTCTGTGCTGATGCCCGGCGTGATTGTAGAAGAAGGTGCGGTGGTACGCTATTCCATTGTGGCAGAGAATGCAGTTATCGCAGCAGGGGCACAGGTCGGTCAAAGTCCGGCAGATGGTGACATTGAAAATTGGGGTGTTGCTGTTGTGGCAGCGAATGTGCGTGTTGGCAGAGGAGCCAAGCTGGCAGCGAAAGAAATGGCAGGAGAGGATCTGCCGGATAAGATTTAAAGGAGAGCAGTCACCATGAAAAATGTTTTAGGCATCATTATAGCATTTGATAATGATAATGACCTTCGCGAGCTCACCGACCATCGTACTGTTGCGGCGGTTCCATTCAGCAGTCGGTATCGTATTGTGGATTTTATGCTGTCGAATATGGTGAACTCCGGAATTTACCGTGTAGGTGTTCTGATGCGTGACCGCTATCAATCGCTTATCGACCATATTGGGAATGCAAAAGATTGGGATTTGTCACGTAAAAACAGCGGCGTTACCATTTTACCGCCTTATTCGTTCTCTAGAAGGTCTTCTCCGCTGGTCAATGGCGAATATCGCGGAAAAATTGACGCTTTGGCAGGAGCAGTAGATTATTTACAGAAAAATCGTTCGGATTATGTTGTGATTGCAGACGGGGACATTGTGGCAAATATTCCACTGGACGAAGTGGTGCAGGCACATGAGGAAAACGGTAGCAACGTGACAGTTGTTTGCACAAAACGCACCAAAGAAAGCCCATTTACAACGCATGTGGACATCAATCGAAAAAAAGAAATTGTGGATGTGCGTGTGGGTGACAACTGCGATGGAAAATGCAAACATATTGCACTGGGCGTTTATGTGATGAAACGAGAATATCTCATTCACATGATTGCGGAGTGTGTTACACATAATGCCATTCATTTTGAACGTGAATTTTTACAGCGTGCGCTGAAAGATGGTCCTTTGGGCATGTATCTTTTCAGCAATTATGCGGTAAAAATTGAAGATACAAAGGATTTTTATCAAGCAAATATGGATATGTTGGAAAAAGAAACGAGAGATGAACTGTTTCTGCGAAATCGACCGATTCATACCAAAATTTATGATGAATCCCCTGCGTATTATGGCGATGAAGCCGAGGTGTCAGACTGCTTGATTGCGGATGGCTGCACAATTGAAGGCAGTGTGTCCAACAGCATTCTCTTTCGGGATGTACATATCGCCAAGGACGCAAAGGTGGAAAACAGCATCATCATGCAGTCCGGCGTGATACAGTCCGGTGCTTCCTTAACCCATATCATTACAGACCGTGGGGTGAAGGTGCGGGAAGGTCGCACCATGATGGGTCACCAAAATTATCCGGTTGTGATTGCAAAAAGTTCGGTCGTTTAAAAGAGTCTTTTGCGGCATTCAAGCTATAAAAATAGAGAGAGCAGCAAACAAGCGTGCGACAGTATTTTCGCTTGCAACCCTGTTTTAAGGAGGTTAAACACGATGAAAATTATGTATGTTTCGAGTGAAGTTGCCCCGTTTGTCAAAACTGGTGGATTGGGTGATGTTGCGGGGTCTCTGCCAAAAGCACTTGCAGAAAAAGGACATGAGGTTGCGGTTTTTTGCCCGCTTTACAGCGTGATTCCAAATGAATATCGCACGAGAATGACATTTGTCAAAAGTGCCTATGTGCAGCTGGCATGGCGCAATCAATATTGTGGTGTATTCTCTTATTTGGAAGACGGCGTTACGTATTATTTCGTGGACAATGAATATTATTTTTCACGCACACAGGTCTATGGAGAATATGATGATGCAGAACGGTTTGCGTTCTTTTCAAAAGCAGTATTGGAAATTTTGCCTGATTTGGGATTGAAGCCGGATGTCATCAACTGCAATGATTGGCAGACAGCATTGGTGTCGGTCTATTATAATTTGCTGTTTGGCGCACGCACCTTTTATCAAAATATTAAAACGGTATTCACCATTCATAACATCCAATATCAGGGTCGCTATGGTCGGGAAGTGTTGGAGTATGTGCTTGGCATTGATGATGCGCATTTCCGCAGTGGATTTATGGTGCAGGATGGTGATGTGAATTTGATGAAGGCTGCAATCTTGGCATCCAATGCGGTGACAACCGTGAGCCAGACCTATGCCGAGGAAATTCAGACACCGTATTATAGCTATGGATTGGACAGCATTTTGCGGCAAAACAGCTGGAAGCTGCACGGCATTCTGAATGGAATCGATATGGAAGTTTTCAATCCGCAAACAGACGCCAAGCTGCTGAAAAACTATAGCACCAAAAATCTCAAGGCAAAGCTAAAGAATAAACAGGATTTACTGCGGTTGTGCGGACTGGAAGCCACGGAGGATACCCCTGTGATTGGTATTATCAGCCGTTTTGTTAGCGCAAAGGGCTTGGATTTGGTAGAAGCAGTGCTCCATGAAATTTTGGAGGATGATGTTCGTGTGGTGGTGCTTGGCAAGGGCGATTGGCGATATGAGCAAATGTTTTTGGAGGCGAAGCGGCGGTATCCTGCGAAAATTTCGGTTTCGATTATGTTTTCCGGAGAATTGGCAAATAAAATTTACGGCGGCGCCGACATGCTGCTCATGCCATCACGTTCCGAGCCGTGCGGATTGGCGCAGATGATTGCCATGCGTTATGGAACCGTTCCGATTGTGCGGGAAACCGGCGGATTAAAGGATACCGTGCAGGCGTATGTAGATTATGAAAAAACAGGAAATGGATTTACATTTGCAAGCTATAATGCACATGATATGCTGCACGTAATTCGGCAGGCATGCGGTGTTTACAAACTAGATGCTGCAGCGTGGAAAAATTTAATGAAGGTAGGGATGGAAGCTGATTTTAGCTGGAATGTATCGGCAGAACGATATGTTGCGCTTTATCAATCGTTATAAAAAACAGGCGTACAAAGAGTGAGGGGATTGAAACCGATGGCAAAGTTATGCACCAAAAATAGCATGAAGGAAGCAATTGCAGGGAAATTACAGCGTCATTTTAGCCGAGAGCCGGAAGAAGCATCGAAAGAACAAATTTATCAAGCGTGCGCATTGGTCATTCGTGATGCCTTAACCGCACATATGATTGAAACACAAGAGCAGATGCGTAAAAACCACGAACGACAGGTGCACTATCTGTGTCTGGAATTTTTGGTGGGGCGCTCTCTCCGAAACAATGCCTATAATTTGGGATTGCTGCCCGTGATGCAGGAAGCATTGGAGGAAATGGGCGTCAATCTGTCCGATTTGTTGGAGGAAGAGGCTGACCCTGGTTTGGGCAATGGCGGTCTGGGACGTCTGGCAGCTTGCTATATGGATGGCATGGCGACCACGGGTGTGCGTGCCACTGGCTATTCAATTCGCTATGCGCATGGCATCTTTAAGCAAAAAATTGTAGACGGCGAACAAGTGGAATTGCCTGACAGTTGGCTGAATTCCGGCGAGGTATGGCATATTCCGGCGATGGATGATGTGCGGGAAGTGCGCATTGGCGGCAATGTTGAAACCTATTTCGGTGAAGATGGGAAGCTGGTGGTTGTGCACACAGACTACACGCCCGTGCTGGCAACACCATATGATATGCCCATTTCCGGATATAAAATCGATAACATTGCCACGTTGCGTTTGTGGGAGGCAACAAGCCCCATCGAACTGGATATGAAGCTGTTTTCACAGGGAGAATATCTAAAAGCAGTGGAAAAGCATGCAATGGCGGAAGTCATTTCTATGGTGCTGTATCCAGAAGACAATCACATCGAAGGACAATCTTTGCGCCTGAAACAGCAATATTTTCTGGTGTCTGCCACGATTCAGGATATTTGTGCCAAGCACAAGGCGCAGTATGGCACATTAGAGAATTTTGCAAAGCAGCATGTGCTGCACATCAACGATACACATCCGGTGCTCGTCATACCGGAGCTGATGCGCATTTTGATGGATGAAGAAGGCATGGGCTGGGATAAGGCGTGGAACATCGTAAAACAATCAGTTGCCTACACCAACCATACCGTCATGCCGGAGGCGTTGGAGTGCTGGACGATTTCCCTCATGGAGAAGCAGCTGCCGCGTATTATGATGATTATTCGTGAAATCAACGAACGATTCTGTCAAGAGCTGTGGTCATATTTTCCGGGGGATTTTCGAAAAATCTCACAAATGGCGATTGTTTCCGATGGCGTGGTGCGCATGGCAAACCTCGCCGTTGTAGGCAGTTTTTCGGTCAATGGCGTATCAGAACTGCATTCTGATATTTTGAAAACAACGGTTTTTAATGATTTTTATCATATCATGCCTGCGAAATTCCGCAACGTAACAAACGGCATTGCGCATCGCCGTTGGCTTTGCGAAGCGAATCCAGAACTGACAGAGTTCATCACAGGGTTGATTGGTGACGGATTCATCACCCATCCGGCAGAATTGCAGGTGCTGCGCAACTTTGGACGGAATAAGCAGGTGCTTGAAAACTTAAATCACATCAAACGCCAAAATAAAGAGCGTTTGGCGGCATATATTCAGGAGCACAACGGCATTACGGTGAATTTGGACTCCATTTTTGATGTGCAGGTCAAGAGATTGCATGAATACAAGCGTCAACTACTGAATATTTTGCATATTATCTATCTGTATCATAAAATCAAAGATGACCCGCATGCACCCTTTGTGCCACGCACATTTATCTTTGGTTCAAAGGCGGCACCTGGTTATGCGGTTGCGAAAAAAACCATCCGTCTGATTCATTCCATCGCCAATATGATTAACAATGATCCTATCATTGGCGACAAGATGAAGGTGGTTTTCATCGAAGACTATAAGGTTTCGTTGGCAGAAATTATCATGCCCGCAGCGGATGTTTCGGAACAGATTTCGATGGCGGGAAAAGAAGCCTCTGGAACCGGCAATATGAAATTTATGATGAATGGCGCAATCACAATCGGCACAATGGATGGTGCGAATGTGGAGATTTATCAAGCGGTAGGTCCGGAAAACATCTTCATTTTCGGCATGAATGCAGAAGAGGCATTGCAGCTTTCACAGAGCGGCACCTATTCACCGTTGAGCATTTACCAGAACAGTCCGATGCTGCATCGGGTATTGGATATGATGCGAGAAGGCTTTGGTGATGGCGTCAAATACGACAGCTTGGTGGATATGCTGCTGAAAAATGTAAATGGTGCCGCAGACAAATATTTATTGTTGGCGGACTTTGAAGCGTATGTGCTTGCACAGGAACGTGTTTCACAAATGTACACACGCCGCGAAAACTGGAATTATATGTCTTTAATGAATATTGCAAACAGTGGACGTTTTGCATCAGACCGTTCCATCACGGAATATGCAAAAAACATTTGGAAAGTACACACGAATTTTGCGTACTAATTCCGGATACTGTAAATGTAGCAAGGGACTGCTCTTTTCAAATTCAAAAGAGTAGTCCCTTGTGCAACGTTTCACATTCATTGAAAAGATTAGGCGGCGTTTTGAGCAGGGAGATACACGATGATGAGGAAACATATCTATTATGCACGGGATTTGGCATGCAAAACACCCTATGGTGCGGTATCAGCCGGAGAGGAAATCACGTTTTCGCTCTATCCGCCACGCAGCGCAGGCACGGAAGAGCTGAGTTTATTTATTGCACAAGAAGACAATATCAAAGAACAGCATCGCATCCGCCTGAAATGGTGCGGATTGGACGGCGCCAGCGATTGCTATCGGTGCACCTATCGCCCCATACAGCCGGGGCTCTATTGGTATTATTTTCGTATGCAAAATCAAGAGGGCACATTCTATATCAGCCGTGGATTTGGCGGCGTAGATGCAATTGGACTGGAGCTTGCCGACAGGTTTCAAATTACAGTCTATGATGGGGCATATGCTGCGCCGGATTGGTTTGGAAAAGGTATTACCTACAATATTTTCCCAGATAGATTTTGGCGCACACAGGTGCCGTCTGCAACCGGCTATCGTGCAGAACGTGTCGTCCATGAAAGTTGGGATGAGATTCCGAATTTTAAACCCAATGCGCAAGGTGAAATCCTAAATAATGATTTTTTCGGTGGAAATCTCAAAGGGATTCAAGAAAAATTGCCGAGATTGGCGGCGTTATCCGTTCGTACAATGTATTTGAATCCTATTTTTGAGGCGTTTTCCAACCACCGATATGATACGGGGGATTATAAAAAAATTGACCCAATGCTAGGCACAGAAGAGGATTTTGCGGCGTTATGCGATGCGGCAGAACACTATGGCATCCGCATTGTGTTGGATGGGGTATTCAATCACACCGGGTTTGACAGTGCCTATTTTAATGGGTATGGACATTATGAAACCACTGGTGCATTTCAGTCGCAAGCCTCTGTTTATGCAGGATGGTATGATTTTCAGGAATGGCCGCAAAAGTATAGTGCATGGTGGGGCATTCTTACCTTGCCGCAGGTTAATGAGCGGAATACAGATTATCAGCAATATATCGTGCAGGATACCGACAGTGTTGTGCGACATTGGCTGCGAAAAGGGGCTGCCGGATGGCGATTGGATGTGGCGGATGAATTGCCAGATGATTTCATTGCCGCATTGAACCAAGCTGCTCGAAGCGAGAAAGCAGATGCGCTTGTGTTGGGTGAGGTGTGGGAAGATGCATCCAACAAAATCGCATATGAGGAGCGTCGTCGATATTTTCAAGGCGGAGAACTGGATAGTGTGATGAATTATCCGCTTCGAGATGCCATTTTGCAATATTTGAGCGAGGGGCACGCCGAGTATTTTGCGGAAGCCATGGAAACCTTGCGTGAAAACTATCCCAAGGATGTGTTTTTTAATCTGATGAATATCATTGGAACACATGACACGCCGCGCATTTTATCCGTTTTGGGCAGTGATGATGGGGTTTGGAAATGGGATAAAGCGAAGCGTGCAGAATATACCTTGCAGGCGCAAGAATACGAACGAGGCGTGAAAAAATTAAAAATAGCCGCCACCATTCAATTCACCATGCCCGGTTCGCCGTGTATCTATTATGGAGATGAGGTCGGCATGCAAGGATATGAAGACCCGCTCAATCGCCGCACCTATCCTTGGGGTAGGGAGGATGCTGCAATTTTTGTGTTTTATCAGCAATTGTGTGCGATTCGTGCAGATAGCATTGCGTTGCAAGAGGGGGAGCTGCAGTTTTTGCGTGCCGAAGCGGATGTGTTAGTGTTTGCACGCAAAGCAATGGAAGAATGCATGGTGATTGCGGTCAATCGAGGTGCTTCCGCACAGTCGATTTGTTTACCGTTTGCGGCGGTTTATAATGTGCAAAGTCAAGAATTGTGGACAGAAGCAGATAAAGATGGTATTATAATTGCAGTGGAGGGCGAAAGTGCCCAAATTCTGCGCTGCGCAAACGCATAAAGGGAGAAAGAAATGGATTTGTTTGAAAAAACCTTAACCTCGGAATATCGCTTTGAGGGTCATATCATGAAAGCGCGCTTGGATACCGTGGAATTGCCGAACGGAAAAACTGCGATGCGAGAAGTCTGTGAACATGTGGGCGGGGTTGGTATTTTACCGATTGATTCGGATGGAAATATTGTATTGGTGCAGCAGTATCGTTACCCGTATGCGCAGACAATGCTGGAAATTCCGGCAGGGAAGATAGATGGTCCTGCCGAGGGTCACTTGTCCTGTGGCGTACGAGAACTACAGGAAGAAACAGGATATACTGCTGACCGCATGGAATATATGGGAACGGTATACCCCTCGCCTGGATTTTTGACAGAGGTGCTGCACTTGTATTGTGCGATGGGGCTGCAGAGCGGCGAAAGCAACCCTGATGAAGATGAATTTGTAGAGGTGCTGCGTCTATCGGTGGATGATTTGGAACGCAAGATTGCGAATGGAGAGATTCGAGATGGTAAGACCATTGCAGCGATGTACAAAGCACGCCTGTTGGGGTTTCTGTAAATAAAAAAGCATTGTGTGGTTCAAATACGGAGGAACAGTAGCATGTGTGCAAAAATTTTGATTGTAGAAGATGAAGTTGCCATTGCGGATATTATTGCATTCAATTTGGAGCGAGAAGGGTATACCTCTGTGGTTGCGTACAATGGTGACGATGGGGCGAATTTGGCGGTGCAGGAAAGTCCGGCTTTGATTTTGCTGGATGTTATGCTGCCTGGAAAAGACGGATTTGAGGTGTGTCGCATCGTGCGGGAGCACTGCGATGTGCCGATTATCATGCTGACCGCACGAGAGGAAGAAAACGATAAGGTGCATGGATTGGAATTAGGGGCGGATGATTACATTACCAAACCATTTTCTATGCGAGAACTGATGGCACGCATCAAGGCGAATATGCGGCGTGTGCCCGCGCAGGAAAGCACGCAGGGGCTGCGCAGACTTGCTGACGCATTGAGCGTTTCGGAGGATAAAAGTGAGATTTACAAGAATGGTGCGCCGCTGGATCTTTCCGTGCGGGAATTTGAGATTTTAACCTTTTTGTCTGCTGTGCCCAATAAAGTTTTTTCCAGAGAAGAATTGATGGAAAAGGTTTGGGGCTATGAATATTACGGCGATTTGCGTGCGGTGGATGTCGCTATTCGGCGATTGCGTGAAAAAATTGAAGATAATCCTGCACAGCCACAATATATCATTACAAAACGTGGCGTTGGTTATTATTTTGCGGATGCGTAACAAAGGCTCGGATGTTCGATGCTGCACAGATACTGAAAAAATAGGATAGGCACCGCACATGAAATGTCATGATAAAAAGATGGAAAAATGCGGTGCAAGGGGGAAGAACGTTGATTTTTAGAAGCCTGTACATGAAATTGGTGCTAATTTTGGTACTGCTGATTTTTTCGATTATGTCTGTGGTAGGAACCTTTCTCATCAACAGCGTTTCCAACTTTTATCTGGAGGATTTTCAGCAGCAAATTGGGGATGTGTTCAAAACCGAATTTGTGGAGGAGCTGGACGGCGTTGCACATGGTGCAGAGGCAGTGGAAAAATTGAACGAAAAACTAGCGGTGCACGAGGGCGATATGGGCATTGACAGCTACCGCAGTTACAGCATTTTGAACAGCGTTGGAGCGTATCAAGCAGGCTCTAACGACACGTTTGGTGCCAATCTTAATATCACGCCCAATATCATTGCGGCCATGGCAGGCAGAATTGGTGACAGCGGTTCGATGGCAGACAGCCAAATGGATGTTGCCATTCCCATAGAGGGCGACCAACGGTATATTATTTATATCAATGACAATAAAAGCGATATACAGGAGCTGTCTTGGCGGTTTTTTGCCATTGTTATGCAGGCAATGCTGTTTGGACTGATTGTAGCGGTGCTGCTGAGTTTTTTGCTGTCCAAAACCATTACCAACCCGATTGAAAATATCACCAAGCGTGCCGCTCGTGTTGCCGCAGGTGATTTTAGTGAGCCTATTCCGATTCAATCCAGTGATGAGATAGGAGAACTGACGCACACGTTTAATAAAATGGCAGGCGTTTTGCATGATACATTGGAGCAGATACAAGACGAACGCGACAAGCTCAACACCCTGTTTTTGCATATGACAGACGGCGTTACAGCGTTCACCAACGAAGGAAAAATTATTCATATGAATCCTGCAACGGAACGCCTGCTTGGCGTGTCTTTTCGTGAGGATATGCGATTTGACGATGTATTTCATGGAATGAAGCTTCCGAAAAGTCAAGATGTTGAAAAAACGGAGTATATTCGCTCTACGGTCGGGCGATTGGGGCGTACGCTGAATGTGTTGTTTGTGCCCTATGGCGCAACGGAAAACGATGGTGGGATTATGGCGGTCATTCATGATGTGACCGAGCAAAAAAAGCTGGATGAGGCACGGCGGGAATTTGTCGCAAATGTTTCGCATGAACTGCGTACACCACTCACCAATATCAAAAGCTATACCGAAACGCTGATGGATGCGGCGGGGGAGTTGCCTGCCGAAATGGAAGTGAAATTTTTGGGCATCATTTCAGGCGAAGCGGATCGTATGACACGATTGGTGAAAGATTTACTGACATTATCAAAGTTGGACTATGGCAGAACCGATTTAAAATTTGTACGCTTTTCGATGGCGGAAATGCTGAAAAGTGTCTATGCTGCTATGCAGTTGACGGCAGAGAATCGTGGAAATCAGCTGCAAATCACCCTTCAAGAACCGCTGCCGGATATGATTGGTGACCGTGAGCGATTGGAGCAGGTGGTGGTGAATATTTTATCCAATGCCATTAAATATACACCGTCTGGAGGACATATCCACTTAACTGCGGCAAAGCGAGATAATCGATATATTATGATTCGTGTGGAGGATGACGGCATCGGCATTCCAAAGGAAGATATTCCACGCTTGTTTGAGCGATTTTATCGTGTTGATAAGGCCCGCTCCAGGGACAAAGGCGGCAGCGGATTGGGGCTTGCCATTGCTAAAGACATGGTAGAGTCCCACAAGGGAACGATTCATTTGGACAGTGTGATTGATTTCGGCACCACGGTCACGATTGTTTTGCCGATTGATTTACCCATTGATGAAGAAAAAACACTATGAAACATATCAATAAAAAAATGAAAAATACACTGCTGAATGCCATGTTGGTAGTGCTGCTGCTGCTATTGTTGGTGCTGATGCTGCTGACATGGGGGAACGTGCTGCAGCAAGCTGGCTGGAACGGCATGTGGAGCAGTTCGGTTGCATGGTTTGGTGACGGCGGATATGTCAAGCGAGCAGGAGATGCGCCAGCGGTGTATCCAACCAGCATTGCAATGACAGATGCAAACGGCACGTTGACAGGTGTTGTTTACAGTGAGAGCACCATTGGAAGCTGCTATGAAGAAGTCTCGCCTTTGTTGGCAGATGCTTTGCAGCAGGTAGACCAATTTATTCCGACCAGTGAAAGCACCTTATGCTCTGCCCTGCGGGAAGACACGGTTATGATGCAATATAGCACTGCTGTGCCCATGCAGCTGATTCGAGGATGGCTCTCTGTGCAGAATGCGGCAGATTTGCCGGATACCGCCGAAATGCTGTTGCTGACACGCAGCGGGGAGCTTTTTGTGCGCAGCGATAGCCAAACAGGTGCGTTGTACATGGCGCAAGTGTCCGTAGATGATACGAATTGGGCAGAAATCTGCCAAAATGCCATGGGAACTGCGGTGCAATATGCAGGATTATATCCGACAGATGCCTATAACGGGTTGTATGCGGAAAGCCTAATTGCAGACACACGGGCGCAGTATGACATCCTGCAAGTGGAGATTCCAGATTTTAGCGACCCGGAAGATGCCAGCAATTTGCAAACGCTGCTGGAAGCATTTGGGTACAGTGCCTATGCGCAGTACGATATGGGCGAGGATGGCGAAACGCAGATATTTGTCGAAAATTACAGTACGCTTGAGATTTCTCCCACAGGGAAGAT
Source organism: Intestinibacillus sp. (assembly GCA_963663775.1). Lineage (GTDB taxonomy): Bacteria > Bacillota > Clostridia > Oscillospirales > Butyricicoccaceae. The sequence continues at coordinate 2,321,450 of OY760624.1, forward strand.
TCAATTTCAAGCAACTGCTATGACGGGCGGACTTTCCAGCTATTCCAAAAGTGATGCAGACAGCATTGACCCGCTGATTGTGCAGGTGGATTTTTCACAAGAATTGCTCACCTCTGTGTTGCGCGCCATTGGTTCAACTGCGGGCACGATGCTGCAAGCGGTGCAAACGGCAGCAGATGATACTTGTGTACTGCAATTTTCGCAGGTGGTCAATGGAATACCCCTGCAAACTACGGATAATCAGCGCTTTGCACAGTTTAAGTTTCAAAATGGCGTGCTGATTGCAGCGGAGCTTTGGCTGCGTACCTATGCGCCAAGTGGTGAAAAGCTATATATTATGCCAGAAAAACAAGCTGCGGCTTCCATTCAAGATGGAGTACTACATCAATATCAAATCGCATATCTGGAAACAGATGCGGGGGAACGTGTGCTTCCGACAGCCTGTTTACAATAAAAAACGCAGAAAGAGGTCGAAAACATGCAATGGAATAAGGTAAAGGTCATCTTATTCATCATCCTCTCCGCTGTGAATCTCTTTTTCGGCGGTAATTTGCTGTGGCAGCATCTTTATTATGATGCGCAGCAAGCCCATCTGCGTCAGGATATTGCGACCGTTCTGCAGACCGAGGGGATGGAGGTTGGCGCATTGTTGTTGATTCCATCCCGCTGCAGTGCCATTACGCTGATGTGCAGTCGAGATACAGTGATGGAGGAGCAGATTGCCAATGGGTTGCTGTATCAGCCTGTTCGAGAGGAAGACACCGATGGAACCAATCGTTTTTCGGCAAAAAACGGAACCATGACCTGGAAAAGTGATGGCTCTGTCGAGGCAACGGTATCTTGCGACACAACAGCCGCGATTCCCAGCAGTACATATGCCCTGCGCCATCGTGCACGTGTCTTGCTGGAGAAAGCAGGGATTTCAATGCGTGCAGCAATGTGGACCGTGGACAAAGAAAGTCATACGGCGACGATGCGCACGACAATTGCCGGCAATCAGGTCTTCGGACGCAGCCTGTCTGTGTGCTTCCGTGAAAACGGTGAAATTTTCATCACGGGCAGATGGAGCTTTGGCACACCGTATGCCCGCACCGTCGACCAAGAGCAAACCTATGAGGCAGGCAATGCCATTGTGCGCTTTGCACAGGAAGGGCTGGAAATTCACAAGATTGAGGCGATGGAATTTGGGTATGCTATGGAGGAAGGCAATGCAGGGAGCATTCAGTTTTCACCCGCATGGAGATTTACCACTGACCAAGGGGTTTATTTGGTCAATACCATCAAAACAAACCCAAAAATATCTTGATTATTATTGGTTTATCTATAGATTTTCTTTGATTTTTAAAGCATGTTATGCTACAATATACTAGTATAGATGTGTATACACACAGTCACAAAGACCGTGTTTTCGGAATAAATTAGGTTAGACGCCGCGATTGCCGCAGGCGCAGCCAATAAACAAGGAGAAGATAGGCTTGACGAAATATATTATCAATGGTGGAAACACCCTAAATGGTGAGGTCACAATCAGTGGTGCAAAAAATGCGGCGGTGGCAATTATTCCGGGAGCACTTCTTGTTGACGGTCCGTGCTGCATTGAAAATGTGCCTAAAATCATTGACGTGACGCTGCAGTTGGAGATTTTACGTGAACTCGGCGTACAAATTCGTCTGACCAACAGCACCACGGTGGAAATCAGCGGTGAATGTCAAGTCAGCGGAAACAGCATTCCTTATGAATTGATGCGAAAAATTCGTGCATCCTACTATCTGATTGGTGCACTTCTGGGCAAATATCATCATGCGGAAGTTGCAATGCCCGGCGGCTGCAATTTTGGCGGCATTCGTCCGATTGACCAGCATATCAAAGGGTTTGAGGCATTGGGTGCGAAAATTTCCATCCATGAGGGTGGCTACATTCATGCGGACGCTCCAGACGGCTTGGTTGGCGGACACGTGTATTTTGATGTGGTGTCGGTTGGTGCCACTATCAATATCATGTTGGCAGCTGTTTTGGCAAAAGGGCAAACGGTGATTGAAAATGCTGCAAAAGAACCGCATATTGTAGATTTGGCAAACTTTTTGAATGCAATGGGTGCGAATGTCAAGGGCGCTGGCACGGATGTGATTAAAATCCACGGCGTGGAAAAATTGCATGGCGGAACATATTCGATTATTCCAGACCAAATTGAAGCAGGTACGTATATGGCGGCTGTGGCGGCGACAGGCGGTCAAGTGCTGGTTAAAAACGTGATTCCAAAGCATCTGGAGTGCATCACGGCGAAGCTGACCGAAATGGGCGTGGAAATTGATGAGTTTGATGATGCGGTGTTGGTACGCCGTACCGGACCGCTGACACGCACCAATCTGAAAACGCTGCCGTATCCGGGATTTCCGACGGATATGCAGCCGCAGTTGACAACGGCGTTGTGTCTGGCGGAAGGCACTAGTATCATCACCGAAGGCATTTGGGACAATCGCTATCGCTACACAGAGGAACTGGCTCGAATGGGTGCGAATATCCATGTGGATGGCAAAATTGCTGTGGTAGAAGGCGTGAAAGAACTGACGGGTGCGCCGGTTCGTGCATATGATTTGCGTGCGGGTGCAGCCATGGTCATCGCCGGACTGGCGGCAAAGGGCGTGACACAAGTGGAGCAAGTCACCAATATCGAGCGTGGCTATGAAAATATGGTTGAAAAGCTGATGGCAATTGGTGCAGATATGTACCGTGCAGAAATTCCCGAAACCGAAATGATTCTGCCGGAAGCACAATAAATAGAAAACGACGAAGCGGGTCAATTCAAGCGGGGACAATGTCCCCGCTTGGGCTATATTCAGAGGAGAAAATGGAAAAACGATACTATTTTAGCATTGCAAGCGGTTCTAGTGGCAACTGCGGATTATATTATCATAAGGGAAATGCCGTCCTGATTGATTTGGGCGTGTCGGTGAGAAAGCTTCGACAGGCATTGGAAAAGTTTGCGTTGGACATTCCGGACTTGCGTGCCATCCTGTTGACGCATGAACATACCGACCACGTCAAGGGATTGGCAACCTTGACAAAAAAATATCAGGTGCCTATTTACGCAACGCACGGCACAGGCGAAGCGTTGTGTGAAAAATTGCCGCAAATTGCACCGCTGCTGCACAAAGTATCGCAAGGGAAAGCATTTGCGCTGGAGCACGTTAGGGTCACGCCGTTTTTGACACCGCACGATGCCATGGAGAGCTGCGGATATGTGCTGTCGGATGCGGATACGGCATTTGGCTACTGCACCGATTTGGGGTTTATGCCGCAGGCGGTGCAAAACATCCTAAACGGTTGTGACGCTGTGGTGTTGGAGTCTAACCACGACCCCTATATGCTCCAAACAGGACCTTATCCCGCATATTTGAAACGACGTATCTTAGGGGCGCAGGGACATCTTTCCAATGCGGATTGTGCGGTTTGTGCCGTGACGCTCGCAAGGAATGGTACAAAACACCTCATTTTATCCCATTTGAGTGAGAAGAACAACTCACCGCTGCTGGCATTTCGAGAAACCAAGTGCGCATTGGATGCCAGCGGTCTTTCATGCGAACTGTATGTTGCCCCTCGTGATATGATGGAAGAGCCTGTGGCGCTGCAGGCTTCGGAGGAACTGTTATGCTGTCCGTAAAAATCATTTGTGTTGGCAAGTTGGGAGAAAAATTTTGGGCGCAAGCCGCTGCGGAATATGAAAAAAGACTCTCGGCGTATTGCAAACTGGAGATTACAGAGCTAACAGAGCAGCGACTGCCGCAGACACCTGCGCTCGGAGAAATTAAAACCGCTTTGGAACGGGAGGCAGACACCATCCGTGCCAAAATTCCGCAGGGGGCTGCGGTCATTGCGCTGTGTATTGAGGGAAAGCCGATGTCCAGCGAAGCATTTGCCGAAAAACTGGGCGGTATGATGGTAAACGGCATCTCGAAGGTATGCCTTCTTATAGGTGGTTCTTGCGGTTTGTCCGAAACACTGAAACAGCAGGCACAGATGCGGTTATCCATGTCGCCGATGACATTTCCGCATCATCTGGCACGTGTGATGGTGCTGGAACAGATCTATCGGGCACTGAATATTTTAGACGGTGGGAAATATCATAAATAACGCACAGCACAAAAGAATACAAAGTCGAACCGCTGAAGAAATTGGTATTTTGAATCCGTTCGGCTTTCTTGTCGCACAGTATTGACTTTGCAGAATGATTCAGCTATTATGATAATGTTTAAATGACCTTGGAAGGGTGGAATGTTCGGGTTGGAAAACAAGCTGAAGTTATACGGCTTTAACAACCTCACAAAAACACTTAGCTTTAACATCTATGATGTGTGCTATGCAAAGAGTGAGCGAGAGCAAAAAGACTATATTGAATATATTGATGAGCAATATAATTCGGAGCGTTTGACCAATATTTTATGCAAAGTAACCGAGATTATTGGCGCAAATGTTCTGAATATCAGCAAGCAGGATTATGACCCGCAGGGGGCATCCGTCACAATTCTATTGACAGAAAAAGCGTTGCCGGTCAGCATGATTGATGAATCCTGCAACCGTGGAGAAATTGATATCTTGGCGACACGTGACAGCGTGGTCAGTCATTTGGATAAAAGCCATATCACTGTGCACACCTATCCGGAATATCATCCGGATAATGCGATTGCAACCTTTCGGGTAGATATTGATGTATCCACCTGCGGGCAGGTATCTCCATTGACGGCGCTGAATTATTTGATTGGTTCGTTTGATTCCGATATTATTACGGCGGATTATCGTGTGCGAGGGTTTACACGTGATGTCAGCGGTAAAAAACTATTTTTGGATCACGACATCACGTCCATTCAGGATTATATAGATGACAAAACCTTGGAACGATATGATGCAATGGATGTTAATGTATATCAATCTAATATTTTCCATACAAAGCTTTTGATTAAAGAAATTGACTTGCAGAATTATTTGTTTAACACAGATGTCTATGAAATCAGTCCGAAACGGCGATTGACGATTTCGGAAAATCTGCGGCGGGAAATGATTGAAATCTACAGCGGCATGAACATTTATAAGTGAGGCGAAACATGAAAAATGAAGTGATGCTTCCACAAGAAGTTGCGCCCATCATGCAGGCACTGCAGCAATTTAAACGGATGCGCATGGTGCCATTTGATGTGCCGGGACATAAACGCGGGCGTGGAAATCCGGAGCTGTCAGAGTTTTTGGGAGAGAAATGTGTTTCGTTGGATGTGAACTCCATGAAGCCACTGGACAATTTGTGTCATCCGGTGTCAGTCATTCGGGATGCGGAGCATTTGGCAGCGCAGGCGTTTGGCGCCGCACATGCGTTTTTTATGGTAGGAGGCACCACTTCGTCAGTGCAGTCGATGGTGATGTCTGTTTGCAAACAGGGCGATAAGATTATTATGCCGCGGAATGTGCATCGCAGCGCAATCAATGCCTTGATTTTGTCGGGCGCAACACCGGTTTATGTGAACCCTGGGAATAATCAGAAACTGGGGATTCCGCTGGGGATGTCTATCAATGCGGTAGAAAAGGCAATTCGTGAGCATCCGGATGCCGTTGCGGTACTGGTGAACAATCCAACATATTACGGCGTTTGCTCGAATTTGCGTGCTATTTGTGAGTTGGCACATGCACATGGTATGAAAGTCTTGGCAGATGAAGCGCATGGCACCCATTTTTACTTTGGGGACAATCTTCCCCCGTCTGCAATGTCCGTAGGTGCAGATATGGCGGCAGTCAGCATGCATAAATCTGGAGGCAGCTTAACCCAAAGCTCGTTTTTGTTGATTGGGCCGAGCATGAGCGAAGGACATGTGCGCCAAATCATCAACTTGACGCAGACGACCAGCGGTTCGTATTTATTGATGTCATCGCTTGATATTTCCAGACGAAATCTTGCGCTGCACGGCAAAGAGATTTTTGCACGTGTGTGTGAAAATGCAAACTATGCACGGGAAGAAATCAACAAAATCGGCGGATATTATGCCTTTGGTGCGGAATGTATGGATGGCGATGCATTCTATGATTTTGATACGACCAAACTGTCGGTACATACCAGAGATATTGGTTTGGCAGGCATTGAAGTATATGATATTCTGCGAGACGAATATGATATTCAGATTGAATTTGGTGATATTGGGAATGTTTTAGCTTATTTATCTGTGGGTGACCGTGCACAAGACATTGAGCGACTGGTTGCCGCTTTGGCAGAAATCCGCCGTCTGCATGCCGGCAGTCCTGTGGGCATGCTGGACCATGAATACATTGACCCGCAGGTGGAGATGCCGCCGCAGAGGGCATTCTATGCAGAAACAGTGACCGTGCCCATGGCAGACAGCGAGGGCGAAATTTGCAGCGAATTTGTGATGTGCTACCCGCCGGGGATTCCGATTTTGGCACCGGGAGAACGCATTACAGCGGATATTTTGGAATATATCGAGTATGCAAAGAGAAAAGGATGCTTTTTGACAGGGACGCAGGATGTTGCAATCGAGCACATCAATATCATTAAAGGAGACACGTGATGGATTTATGGTTTACAGAACAGCATACCGAGCATGTTCGTTTTTCCATTCAAGTGGACCGGCAGATTTATAGCGCAAAGAGCGATTTTCAGCGCATTGATATTTTTGAAAGCGTGGAGTTTGGACGTTTTTTGACGCTGGATGGCTATATGATGCTGACGGAAAAAGACGAATTCATTTACCATGATATGATTGTGCATGTTCCGATGGCAGTAAACCCCCATATCAAAAAAGTACTGATTATTGGCGCAGGAGATGGCGGTGCAGTGCGAGAGTTGACACGATATGCCACCATTGAGCAGATTGACATGGTGGAAATCGATGAAATGGTGGTGGATGCTTGCAGGCTGTATTTGCCGCATACGGCATGTGCATTTGATGATTCCCGTGTGAACCTGTTTTTTGCGGATGGCTTGAAATTTGTGCGCAAGCCGGAGAATGAATATGATTTGATTATAGTCGACTCCACAGACCCGTTTGGACCCGGGGAAGGGCTATTCACACGGGAATTCTATGGCAACTGCTTTAAAGCATTGAAAGAGGACGGTATTTTGGTGAATCAGCACGAAAGCCCGTATTACGAAAATGATGCCCAGGCATGCCAACGCGCACATCGCCGTATACAAGAGTGTTTTCCAATTTCACGGGTCTATCAAGCCCATATACCAACCTATCCGTCTGGACATTGGTTATTTGGCTTTGCCTCTAAAAAATATGACCCCATTGTGGATTTACAGCAGGAAAAGTGGAATGCACTGGGGATTAAAACCCGATATTATAATACGCCTCTGCACGTGGGTGCATTTGCTTTGCCGAATTATGTGCAGGAGCTTTTGCAAGCAGCAGAAGTACAGCGATTGTGATACAAGCGTTTTCGGAAAACGCTGCAGAGAAGTTCATAAAAAAATTGCGGATAGGAAATGCAGCGGGGAACGGTTTTCTGGAAACAGAGCATCGTTTCTCGTTCTGCTTTTACCATAGAGAGATTCAGATGAGGGAGATAACGAAGAAATGTATGGCATACCCAAAATAAATCGGCTGTTTCTGGAAATGATGGCATGCTATATGGGAGATGCAAAGCGAATCCAGCACTTTACCAAAGTGCACAGCTATGCAAAACTCATTGGTGAATGCGAAGGCTTAGAACAGGCGGACATGTTTTTGCTGGAAACTGTGTCACTCGTGCACGACATTGGCATTAAGGTTTGTGAAGAAAAATATGGAAGCTGCACTGGAAAACAGCAAGAACAGGAGGGGCCTGCGCTTGCTAAGGCACTTTTGACACGATTAAACTATGAAAAGGATCAAATCGAAGAGGTGTGTTATATTATTGCACATCATCATACCTATCAAAATATCAGCAGCAAAATCTATCAAATTCTAGTAGAAGCAGATTTTTTGGTGAATTTGTATGAGGATCAGGTGCCAGAAAGCGGATGCAAGCATGCCTTGGATACGGTTTTTCGTACGGCAACCGGAAAAACCATTTGCCAAACCATGTTTCATATTTAAATCTATCGGCAAAAGGCGTTGTTCTTGCTTTTTGGTGAGATAAAACAGGAAAAATGAAAATTGCCCTTTATTAAAGACAGAAAGTTTGGTATAATAAACAAGTATGTGAAAAAGGAGTGCAATATGGATATTTTGCAAGAAATTACTGCGCTGCGTGAGCAGATACAATATCATAATGATAAATATTATAATCAAGATGCGCCGGAACTATCTGATTATGAATATGATATGCTGCAGCGGCAGCTGCGTGCGTTGGAGGCAGAATATCCGGAATATCAAACGGATGCTTCACCAACCAATCGTGTCGGTGGCGTTGCTTCGCAAAAATTTGCGGCGGTTCATCACGTATACCCATTGCAAAGCCTTCAAGATGTGTTTTCCTTTGCCGAATTGCAGGAGTTTATGCAGCGGGTGCACAATGCCGTTGGAACAGCACAGTATGTGGTGGAATACAAGATTGATGGATTGTCGGTTGCGTTGGAATATGAAAACGGTATCTTCGTGCGTGGTGCAACACGCGGCGATGGGATGGACGGAGAAGATGTGACACACAATCTGCGCACCATCTCCGAAATTCCAATGCAGATTCCGAACGCTCCTGCACGTTTGATTGTACGTGGTGAAGTATATATGAGGCAGAGCGTGTTTGATGCGCTCAATGCAGAGCGAGAACTGCAGGAGCAACCGCTTTTTGCCAACCCTCGTAATGCTGCGGCAGGCTCTCTGCGGCAGTTGGACAGCACAATTGCTGCGCAGCGGCAGCTTTCTATTTTTTGCTTCAACATTCAAAACGCAGAAGAGCTTCCGCTCAAAAGCCACACGGAATCGCTGGACTATTTGAAAAAGCTTGGGTTTTCGGTCAGTCCCTCCTATCGAGTCTTTGCGGAGGCAGGGCAGGTTGAGCAGGAAATCCAGCGCATCGGCGAATTGCGTGGGGAATTGGGATTTGATATTGATGGTGCGGTTATCAAAGTCAATGATTTTTCACAAAGAGCGCAATTGGGAACAACTGCAAAGTTTCCGAAATGGGCGGCGGCATATAAATATCCGCCTGAAATTAAAGAAACGCAGCTACAGGACATTGTCATTTCGGTGGGGCGCACTGGTGTGCTGACGCCAAATGCAGTGCTAACGCCTGTTCGGCTGGCGGGAACGACGGTTTCCCGTGCAACGCTGCACAACCGCGATTTTATCCGAGAATTGGATGTACGCATTGGTGATGTGGTGCGTGTGCGAAAAGCTGGCGAAATCATTCCCGAAATTGTGGGCGTTGTGCAGGAAAAGCGTGACCCCGCTGCACAGCCGTTCGTCATGCCAAAAGAATGCCCTGCCTGCGGGGCACCAGTGTTTGAAGATGCGGATGAGGCTGCGGTGCGATGCACCAGTGCAGAATGTCCAGCCCAACTTTTGCGCAATTTGATGCACTTTGTGTCACGGGATGCCATGGACATTGACGGCTGTGGAGAAGCGGTGCTTGCTGCATTGATTGAGGCAGATTTCATTCATTCCGCAGCGGATTTATATGCGCTGACTGTCGAACAAGTTCTGCAACTGGAACGAAAAAAAGAAAAATCCGCACAAAAGTTGATAGATAACATCACGAAAAGCAAAACGCAGGATTTATCTAGACTACTGTTTGCTTTTGGTATTCGGCATGTCGGTCAAAAAGCGGCAAAGGTGCTGAGCAATATGTTTGGCAGTTTGGACGCTCTTTTAGCGGCGAGTGCAGAAGAATTAACCGATATTCGGGATATTGGCCAAACAACAGCACAGAGCATTCTTTTGTGGCGGGAGCAAGAGCAGTCGAAGCATTTGATTGCAAGGTTGCGTGCTGCAAATGTGAATCTTCTGGGTGAGAAAACTGCAAAAAGCGATAAATTAGCCGGAAAAACCATTGTTTTAACGGGAACACTGACGCAATTCACCAGACAGCAGGCAACCGAACTCATTGAAGCGCAGGGCGGAAAGGTTTCTGGCTCTGTAAGCAAAAAAACCAGTTATGTGGTGGCAGGCGAAGCGGCGGGCAGCAAGCTGACCAAAGCAGAGGCGTTGGGAGTTCCGATTTTAACCGAAGATGATTTTAGAAAATGGATTGAGGAGGACGCATAAATGGCAATTTCAAGAGATGAGATTGAGCATATTGCAGTATTGGCAAGACTCGACAGCACAGGCGGTATTTTTGACCGTTTGGCAGAGGATATGCAAGGGATTGTTGCAATGGTAGACCAGTTGCAGCAGTTGGATTTGGGTGATATTACAGACCACATTGATACAGACCGTAAAAATGCACTGCGTGAAGATATTGTGCATGCAGACGGCAACCCTGAAACGTTGATTCGGCCAAATGCGCCGCAGTTTGAAGCGGGCGGCGTTGCCGTGCCTCGTGTTGTAGAGTAAGGGGGAGCAAAAAATGGAATTGTATCAAAAGACAGCCGCAGAGCTTTCCAAATTGCTGGCGTCAAAAGAGGTAAGCGCAGTAGAATTGCTGCAAAATGTGATGGCTCGCACCGATGCAGTCGAAGACCAAGTCAAAGGCTATGTGACGGTGACACGGGATGCTGCGATGGAGTCTGCAAAAAAGGTCGATGTACAGCGCATGGCTGGGGAGAATCTATCGCCGTTGGCAGGAATTCCGATTGCGGTCAAAGACAATATCTGCACCAAGGATACGCTGACAACCTGCGCATCTAAGATGCTATATAACTTTAAGCCGCCTTACAATGCAACAGCGGCAGAACGCTTGTGCGATAATGGCTTAGTTGTGACAGGCAAAGCCAATATGGACGAATTTGCCATGGGGTCTTCCTGTGAAAATTCTGCGATGCACCCTACCCATAATCCGCACGACCTAAATCGTGTGCCGGGCGGCTCTTCCGGTGGGTCAGCAGCCGTTGTGGCAGCAGGAGAAGTGCCGCTTTCACTCGGTTCAGACACCGGTGGTTCAATTCGTCAGCCAGCATCCTTTTGTGGTGTTGTTGGATTGAAGCCGACCTATGGCGCCGTTTCCCGTTATGGTCTGATTGCATTTGCATCTTCGCTTGACCAAATTGGACCGTTTGCCCGTTCTGTGGAAGATGTTGCAATGCTGTCGGATGTCATTATAGGGCAGGATAAAATGGATTCCACTTCGGCAAAAGCACCGTTTGGTTCTTTGCATACAGGGCTGGATGCGAATATCAAGGGCATGAAAATCGGCTTACCAAAGGAATATTTTGGCGCAGGCATTTCAGAAGTTGTGAAAAAGCAAGTGCTTGCCGCAGCTGACCAATACAAAGCTATGGGTGCGGAAGTATTTGAAATTTCGCTGCCATTGGTTGACTATGCGCTGCCGATTTATTATATTTTGTCCTCTGCGGAAGCTTCTTCGAATTTGGCGCGCTTTGATGGTGTGAAATATGGTTTCCGTGCCGAAGGAATTGAGGAAATTACGCAGCTGTATGTGCAATCTCGTTCACAGGGCTTTGGCGATGAAGTGCAGCGTCGTATCATGCTCGGCACCTATGTGTTGTCTTCTGGATACTATGATGCATATTATAAGAAGGCTCGTGCCGCACAACGCCGCATCAAAGCAGAATTCCAAGCGGCATTTGAAAAATGCGATTTGATTTTGACGCCGGTTGCACCGACGACCGCCTATAAAATCGGTGAAAAAACCAGTGACCCGCTTGAAATGTATGCAGGTGACATTTGTACCGTATCGGTGAATATTGCAGGACTGCCGGCAATGGTACAGCCGTGTGGCTTTGATGAAAACAAGCTTCCGGTTGGTATGCAGCTGATTGGCCCACGATTCGGTGAACAAAAGCTGCTCAATGCAGGATTGGCATTTGAGCAGGCAAGCGGTTTGCGCAATATCATGGCTGCGCTGTAAAACGCATGCACGAAGCAGTCATCTGAAAATACACGGTATTTGCCGTGCGAGATTCAACCATGATGCGGACTGTTTGCCAAAGCAGGGACGCAATAGAGGAGCGAATGATATTATGAAATATGAAGCAGTCATCGGTCTTGAGGTGCACGCCGAGCTTTCCACGGAAAGTAAGATTTTTTGTGCGTGTTCGACAAAATTTGGTGCACCCATCAACACCCATACCTGTCCGGTTTGTACCGGAATGCCAGGGTCACTGCCGGTTTTGAATCGCCAAGTGGTACATTATGCTGCGAAAATGGCATTGGCAACCGGTTGCACCGTGAACCGTTTGTGTAAATCTGACCGTAAAAACTATTTTTATCCGGATTTGCCAAAGGCTTATCAGATTTCGCAGTTTGATGTGCCGATTTGTGAGAATGGCGAAGTGTTTTTCTATGTAGACGGCGAGAAAAAATCCTGCCGTTTGGAGCGCATTCATTTTGAAGAAGATGCAGGTAAATTACTGCATGATGAAATTGACGGCACGGTTGTGGACTTTAATCGCTGTGGTGTGCCGTTGATTGAAATGGTTACTCGACCGGATTTGCGGTCTTCTGCAGATGCAAAGGAATTTTTGGAAACGATTAAGACAACCTTGTCTTATGTTGACATTTGCGACTGTAAGATGGAAGAAGGCTCTATTCGCTGCGATGTGAACGTTTCCATCCGTCCGGAAGGTTCAGATGAGCTGAATACCCGTGTTGAAATGAAAAACATCAACACCTTTTCGGGTGCGGTGCGTGCGATTGATTATGAAGTAGCTCGCCAGATTGAGATTGTCGAAAATGGAGGCACGGTGCAGCAGGAAACCAGACGTTGGGATGACGTGAAGCTGAAAAACACCGTCATGCGTACCAAGGAAGATGCACAAGATTATCGGTATTTCCCAGACCCGGATTTGATTGCCGTGGAAATTGATGATGCGTGGATGGCACAGATTGCATCAGAAATTCCAGAATTACCGATTGCACGTTACGAGCGGTATCTCAACGAATACGGCATGACGGCAATGGAAGCACGTCAGATTTCGGACAGCTTCGCAAAGGCAAACTTGTTGGATGATGCGACAAAGCTAGGTACGGTAAAGCCGAAAGCGATTGCCAACTGGATTCTTTCAGACATTTCCAAATACTTAAATGATAAGGAAATGGAGCTGGAGCAGACCAAAATGAATTCTGCCAAGCTGACCGATTTGATTACCCTCATTGAAAAGGGAACCATTTCCGGTTCTGCGGGTAAAAAAATTCTGCCGGCAATGTTTGAAACCGAAGATGCGGTTGAAGCCATTGTAGAACGCATGGGTCTGAAGCAGGTATCTGATGAATCTGCTATCTTGAAGATTGTACAAGAGGTTTTGGCGAACAATCCAAAGTCTGTTGAGGATTATAAAGGCGGGAAGCAGAATGTTATTGGCTTCTTGGTGGGACAGTGCATGAAGGCTTCCAAGGGGCAGGGCAATCCGCAAATCATCAATAAATTGCTTGCACAAGAGCTGAATCAATAAAATTTTTAGAAGAAGGCAAAGCCGATGCAGGAGTACCTTTCGGTTTTGCCTTTCTTTATAAATGCCAAACAGCGACGAGAAGTAAATGGACGCTGTGAATGTGTTTATAGGTAAAGCGTACATGTATACTTGCACATATGGCAGGGATATGATAAAATATTTAAGATTATTAAAATTAGTGTAGCTGTGCTGAAAAGTTTCGGACAGCCATACAGATGGAGCTGTGAATCATGGATTATTGCCGTTTAGCGGAACTTTTGTTCCCGAATGTTCATCAAACACCCGAGGATGTTGCATCCCGTTATCCTGCACGGCAATTGCCGCAGGGTGCGCAAGTGACTCGCATGGGACCAAGTCCCACCGGATTTATGCATCTGGGCAATTTATATGGAGCATTGGTGGATGAACGGCTGGCACATCAATCAAGTGGTGTGTTTTATCTGCGCATCGAAGATACCGATAAGAAGCGAGAAGTGGAAGGCGGCGTGCAGACCATTTTATCGGCGTTTTCCTCCTTTGGCTTGATATTTGACGAAGGTGTGAATTTGGAGGGAGAATCTGGCGTATATGGCCCCTATCGCCAGTCAAACCGTGCCGAAATTTATCAGACGTATGTGAAGTGGTTGGTACAGCAGGGAATGGCATATCCTTGTTTCTGCACCGAGGACGAACTCAAAGCCGCACACGAACAACAAGAGCAAAACAAAGAGAATTTCGGATATTACGGGGCATATGCGGTTTGGCGCAATCGCTCTATGGAAGATATTGAAGCTGCATTGGCGCAGGGAAAAAGCTATGTCATCCGTTTTCGCTCGCAGGGAAGCATTGAAAATAAAGTGAAGCATGAGGACTTGGTCAAGGGCAAGTTGGAAGTGACGGAAAATGACCAAGATTTGGTGGTTTTGAAATCAGACGGCATTCCGACCTATCATTTTGCGCATGTCGTAGATGACCATTTGATGGGTACAACGATTGTAGTGCGTGGGGAAGAATGGCTGGCAACCCTGCCAATGCATCTGCAATTATTCCGTGCAATGGGATGGAAAGCCCCCAAATATGCGCATACGGCGCAACTCATGAAATTGGATGGGGAAACAGGAAACAAACGGAAACTGAGCAAGCGCAAAGACCCAGAACTGGCGCTGTCGTTCTATTATCAGGAAGGTTACCCTGTTCCAGCGGTGTTGGAATATCTCATGACCCTGCTCAATTCCAATTTTGAAGATTGGCGTCGTGCAAACCAAGATGCAGATATGCGTACGTTCCCATTCTCTGTGAAAAAAATGAATGCTTCCGGCGCACTGTTTGACATTGAAAAGCTTGCTGATATTTCCAAAAATGTGATTTCACGCATGGATGCAGACACAGTGTATGATTATATTGCGCAGTGGAGTGCGGACAATGACCCGCAATGGCATGCGCTGTTCACGCAGGATGCGGCGTTCAGCAAAGCCATTCTTGCCATTGGGCGTGGCGGTAAAAAACCCCGTAAGGATTTGGCGTTGTGGGCGGATGCAAAGCCATACATGAATTTTATGTATGACGACTTGTTTGTACCCGACTATACTTTGCCGGCCAATGTTTCAAAGGAAGATGCAAAGGGCATCCTTTCTGCATATGAAACGATGTTTGATGGCAACGATACACCGGATGATTTTTTCCAAAAGATGAAAACCATTGCGGAGCAGTTTGGCTATGCTTCGGAAACCAAACAATACAAAGCAAATCCAGAGCAATATAAAGGTGCTGTTGGGGATATTTCCATGGTGATTCGTATTGCAGTCACCGGACGGCAGAACTCGCCGGATTTACAGACTGTGATGGCGATTTTAGGGGGAGAGCGTGTGTTGGCTCGACTGCAGCATGCAAAAGAAGCCTTTGTTTAAATTGCATTTTGCTGGAGAAACATGAGAGAGAAGGATTGAACTATAAATGGAAGAAGTTTCAAATTTTTTAACTGAGATTATTGATGAGGACATTGCAACAGGCTTTTCAGAGCAGATTCATACCCGTTTTCCGCCCGAGCCAAATGGGTATCTGCATATTGGCAGTGCAAAAGCCATTTTTATCAACTGGTCCATTTCTAAAAAATATAATGGATTATTCAATTTACGCTATGATGATACAAATCCCGTGAAGGAAGATACCGAATATGTCGATTCCATTTGGGAGGACATCCGCTGGCTGACAGGCGAAGAGCCAAGCGGTGGGGTATATTATGGTTCGGACTACTTTGAAAAATGCTATGAATGCGCCGTTGCACTGATTCGGGACGGGAAAGCATATGTCTGCGATTTGACACATGAGGAAGTGCGTGCTTACCGTGGAACGCTGACAACACCCGGAAAGAACAGCCCCTATCGTGACCGTACACCAGAAGAGAACCTACAACTGTTTCAAGCGATGCGGGACGGAAAATTTCCAGATGGCTCTCGTATTTTGCGTGCTAAAATTGATATGGCTTCTCCCAATATGAATATGCGTGACCCTGCTATTTATCGCATCGTACGTGCACATCATCATCGACAGGGGAATGCATGGTGCATTTATCCGTTGTATGATTTTGCGCACCCCATTCAGGACGCACTCGAAGGCATTACCCATTCTTTGTGCTCCATTGAATTTGAAAATCACCGTCCGCTGTATGAGTGGGTGGTGGACAACTGTCCGCTGCCGCATCATCCCAAGCAGCGTGAGTTTGCACGCTTGAATGTCACCAATACGGTGATGAGCAAACGATATTTACGTGAATTGGTGGAAACCCAAAAGGTAGAAGGCTGGGATGACCCACGCATGCCAACATTATGTGCATTGCGTCGTCGAGGCTACACGCCGAATGCGATTTTGAATTTTGTACAGCGTGCTGGTATTGCAAAAGCAAATAGCTTGGTGGATATTCGTTTATTGGAGCATTGCATTCGTGAAGAACTCAATGAAACTGCACTGCGCCGTATGGCAATTACAGAACCTATCAAAATGGTGATTACCAACTATTCGGAAGACGAGACCGAGGTGTTTTCCGTCAGCAATAATCCGCAGGATGCATCGGCTGGTACACGTGAGATTCCGTTCAGCCGTGAGCTGTATATTGAAAAGAGTGATTTTGCATTGGTGCCGCCGCCGAAGTTCCAACGCTTGAAGCCAGATGGGGAAGTGCGTCTGATGGGCGCTTATATTGTGCGATGCAACGAAGTCATTACCGATGAAAATGGAGAAGTGGTAGAACTGCGCTGTACCGCTGATTTGGAAACAGGCAATGGCATGCCGGTGGATGGCCGCAAGGTGCGTGGCACGATTCATTGGGTGTCTGCACCGACTGCAATAGATGCAAGCATTTATTTGTATAACAATCTGTTTTCTTTGGAAAATACAAATGATGTTCCAGAGGGGACGAATTATTTGGATTATCTGAATCCAGATTCTTTAAAGCGTTTGGACGGCTGTAAGTTAGAGCCGTCTGTTGCAGAGGTGCCAGTCGGTACACGGATGCAATTTGTGCGCATGGGATATTTCATCAAAGATGCCGAAGATAATCGCTACAATCGCATCGTGACACTAAAAGATAGCTTTGCAAAAACGATGCAAAAATAAAAACAGCCAAAGGACGGATATCACATCCGTCCTTTGCGTTTGGGAGAAATGAACAATGGAAAAAAAGATTTGCGCACCTTCTCAAGCTAAAAAATTGTTTTGGTTGTGTTGGATTGCATATATGATTTCTTGTATGGGACGATTTAATTATGCGGCGGCAATGGCAGAATTGATTACATCCGAAGGATTTCGAAAAAGTTTTGCAGGATTGATTGGCACTGCATTGTTTGCAGTCTACGGGGCGTGCCAAATTGTTACAGGGATGCTGGGAGACCGCATCAGCCCTAAAAAAATGGTTGCATTTGGGTTGCTCGGTTCTGGTATGATGAATCTTTTCATGGGATTTGCATCAACTGCGCAGGCAATGTTGTGGATATGGGTCGGAAATGGTGTTTTTCAATCTTGTATGTGGTCCCCGATTGCACGTGTTTATGCAGAAGTTTTGCCGCCCGATATGCGAAAAGGCGCATGCAGCAATGCGGCGGCAACCATTCCAACGGCAACCATTTTCATTTATGCAATGGCAGCAGTGGTCATTCATGCCGATAGCTGGCGATGGGTTTTTTGGATTCCCGCTTTGCTCTTATTGACAATGTTTGTAATTTGGTTACTGCAAATGACCAAAATTGAGAAGCACACACAGCAATTTGGAGAACCCATACCAACGGTGCATGCTGATATGCAGCAGCAGGGAAGCTATCTGCATTTGTTGGTGGCATCAGGCGCATTTTTCATTGCCGTTGCGACCTTGTCACATGGATTGCTGAAGGATGGGATTCAAGCATGGCTTCCCACGTTTTTGACGGAGGGCTTTGCATTGCAGACCTATGCCTCGGTTGCGGCATCCATGCTGCTGCCTGTGTTAACGATTTTTGGGGTGTTTTTTACCAGATGGTTGGCGGCACGATATATTCAGAATGAATTGATGGGAGCCAGTGCGTTCTTCTTGGCAGCGGTGATTTGTCTGGGCGCATTATGGGTGTTTCCGATACAAAGCGCAGTTTGGAATTTGCTGTTGCTGTCAGTTGCAGGCACTGCCATGATTGGTGCCAATATTTTGCTGCTTAATATGGTACCAATGCGTTTGGGTGCCATTGGCCGCACCTCCTCTATGACTGGTTTTTTGAATTGCCATGCATATATTTGAAGTGCATTGTCATCGTTCGGTGTGGGGGCGGCAGTGGAGCGATTTGGTTGGGATGCTGCACTTTGGATTTGGTTTGGATTTGCCCTTTTGGCATATCTTGCCGTGCTGGGCAATGCAAAGCGATGGGGGAACTTTTGCAGACAAATGCATTTGGAATAGTCTGTGTTGTATGTAGTTCAAAACGGATAGTTTTCCATTTTTTTGCGCAGTTTTTCGATAATCTTTTTCTCAATGCGGGATACATAAGACCTGGAAATACCGCGTGCTGCTGCCACATCTCGCTGTGTTTTTGGTTCTTGACCACATAGACCATACCGCATATAAAGAATCTCTTTCTCACGGGAAGTCAAACAAGTCTGCAGCAATTGATATAATTTTGCGTATCCATCTAAATCTTCAACACGCTGCAGACCGATGTCTTCACAACTGAGTACATCCATCAGAGAAAGGGCATTGCCATCCGTGTCAGTGTCCAAAGCTTCCGAAAGAGAGACATCAGAGGCATGCTTACGGATAGCACGAAAGTGCATAAGGATTTCATTTTCAATGCATCGTGCAGCATAGGTGGATAGTCGTGCGCTTTTGTCCTTCTGATAGGTATCAATTGCTTTGATTAAGCCAATGGTGCCGATGGAAATCAAATCATCTTGCTCTGTCGGCAAAGTATAATATTTCTTAACAATATGCGCTACCAGGCGCAAATTGTGCGAAATCAAAGCCTCACGTGCAGCAGTATCACCAGATGCAAATCTCTCCAGACACTTTTTTTCTTCTTCCGCAGAGAGTGGGGGAGGAAATGAGCCACACGTGATTTGTGTGCGCAGAATCAAAAAGGTTACACCGGCAAACAATGCGGTAAGAGCCGAAACCAACATAGCGTTCCACCTTTCTAAAATGTATCAGCATGTAAAGCATGCTATGCAATATACACAGAGAATGTGCAAGTCCGGTGCCGTCTTGCAGAAGATTTTCAATTATATTGAAAAAAACCTCTTATCCTATTGATGGCTGTCAAAGGATAAGAGGTTTTCATTCCGATAAAATAATGACAAGGATACAAGTGATTAGAGGGTATAAAGTTCTACGGTTTCATATACTTCATACACCATTTTCAGTGTTGCCATCTGTGTGCCGGGCAATTTTGCGCAGGCACGTCCCGCTGCAACCGAAAATTTTGCAATTTCTTCAAGTTTAATATGTTGGCGCATACCATTTGCAAAAGCCGCCACCATGGAATCACCTGTTCCAACCGCACCTTCTTCAAAAATACGTGGGTTGGTGTTGGCAAAAAATGATTCGTGGGTATCTTTGGACACAAAAACAGACCCGTGCTCTCCCATGGAAACGCATACTGTATGTGCACCCATCTCCAAAAGCTTTCGCGCATTCACCACCACAACTTCAGGGTCTACCGATACTTCTTCTGCACCAACGGCTTCTGCCAGTTCAAACATGTTGGGCTTTATAAAATCCGGCTCATATTTTAATGCCTCTTGCAATTGCTCGCCGTTGGCATCGATAATCAAGCGACATCCGGCTTTTTTGATGAGTTTGCATATTTTTCCGTAGTGTTTCAGCGAGATACCAGGAGGAATACTGCCAGCAAGTACAAAAATATTTTCAGCATCCAAGTAGTTTTCAATACGCTCCAACAAGCGTAAAAAATCCCCTTCGGAAATCTTATTGCCAGGTTCGTTAATTTCTGTATGGGTGCCATCAGCATCTAAAATTTGAATATTGACACGTGTTTGACCAGGCACATCGACAAAATCATGATGAATATCGCGCGAGGTCAGCGAATCTTTCATGAAGCGGCCATTTGGACCGGCAGCGAAACCAAGTGCGATACTTGCACCGCCAATCGCTTTGATAGCATTAGAAATTGTAATACCCTTGCCCCCTGGTTCAACAGTGGAACGACTTGCTCGATTCAGCTTGCCAGGAATCAAAGGCTTCTCGATGCGCAAGGTGCGGTCCATTGCAGGGTTGAGGGTGATAGTAATAATCATGGTGCGAAACCTCCCTTTTCTACTATTATATTTTACCGAAAAAAACACAAGCTGTAAACAGGAAATATGATATTCTGTCGAATATCATTCGCATCATGAGGTTGCTAAAAGAGATGTTTTTTTGAGAAAATGAAGTGCTGGAAGCAATCTATCTACCCTAAAAGGTGTAAAAATTGTGTAAAAAAATAAAAATCAAAAACAACAAAATAATGAAAATTAAAACCCATGTAATACTGAACAATAGTTGAAACAAGATAGGCTTCCAACGGCAATGCACTTGGTTGAGCTGCTGCCCCAGTAAAATGGGGTCGCCCATGGCATAAATGGCTTCGTCTTCCGCCTCTTCCGCTGAAAAATAGCACTGCTTTATCAGAAAAAACATGTGGTCTTCAATATGGGCACGCAGTTCCTTGCGAATGGCGGTGCAAGCCTTTTTATATTTGATTTCCGCACAGACGATGTCTAAAAACTCCTGTGTTTTAGAGGTGACCACAAGCTTCACCCCCAAGCACACGTCCCATTTTGGCATACAGCTGCTCTAACTTTTTCTTTTTGTGTGACAGCGTATGGATGCCCTGCTTGGTTAATTGATAATATTTTCGCAGCTGTCCGGTTTCTGCTTTGGCGTAGTAGGAACGCACCTCTCCATTTTGCTCTAAATCATGCAAAATTGGATAAATCATGCCTTCGTTTGCAGAAAAAGTGTATTCTGAATGGCATTCCAATTCTTGAATCATTTGATAACCGCATAAATCCTGATTTTCCAGCAGTGCCATCATCAAAAGCGTCATACTGGTTGGAAATGGTTGCTTTCTTCCAGTATCCATCATGGTATACATCCTTTCCTGTGAAATTTAACATCCCTATGGCATTGACAAACCGCTGCGAAACCCCTATCATAAATAAAAAAGGAAAAGGAGAGGAACACAATGCACATTCATCATTTGGCGATTCGTGTAAAAAACTTGGAGAAATCCATTCGATTTTATGAAACCTTAACACAACTGACCGTTGCAAATCGATTCAAAGAAGCACCTGCAGAAGTAGCATATATGACCAATGGCGCAGGGGAAACCCAGATTGAATTGATTGCTATTCCACAGGGACAGACCTTTGCAGGACAAGGCTTTTTTGTATGCTTTGAAACAGAGGCATTGGATGCGAGCCATGCGCTTGCAAAGCGGGAAGGGATGCATCCTTCCAATATTCGAACGCTAGACCCGCAAACCCGATATTTCTATGTGTATGACCCCGATGGCGTATCGGTGCAGCTGAAACAGAAGATGTAGTGCTTCTCAACTCTATTATAGCACTATTTGCTGTCAAATGGGTTGCTTTGTTTCATAAGCTGATGAATATACACAGACATTCCGGCACAGGTAGTGCCTTGTGTGATGGATTCAAAGGCTCCGGCTGCAAAATTCGGATATTCTGTGCGGTGGGCAAGGACAAATAACGCAACACACAGAATACCACAGCCAGTTAGCAGCAGCGGAATCCAACGGTCATCAATTTTTTCAGCATTTTTGAACGCCACCCCCAAAAAATAAAGCGCAAGCACTAAAATGACCAGCTCAGGTTTTACATATTGCAGCATGCTATCCATAGCACATACCTCCTCGTTTGCACCAGATAAAAACGAAATCTGTACAATACTATATGTGATATGGATACCAAAGAAGTATTTGCAATATCAAAAAATATATAAAAAAAGAGAAGATGTTTTGCATCTTCTCTTTTTGGTATACACAGATTAAATTGCGTCACGAATCAATTGCCCCATTTGCGTGGTGGAACAGTAGGTTGCACTTCCAGCAGCGATGTCTGCGGTGCGATGTCCAGCATTCAGCACCTGCTCCACAGCTCGCTCAATTGCAGTGGCTTCCTCTGCAAGATTGAAGGAATAGCGCAGCATCATCGCACAGGAAAGAATCGTTGCAATGGGGTTTGCGATGCCCTTGCCTGCAATATCCGGTGCAGAACCATGAATCGGCTCATACATACCCTTGCCGGTGGCACTCATGGAAGCGGAAGGCAGCATACCGATGGAACCGGTAATCATGGATGCTTCGTCAGACAAAATATCACCAAACAGGTTGCCTGTAACAATGACATCAAACTGCCCTGGATTGCGCACCAACTGCATGGCGCAGTTGTCAACGTACATGTCAGAGTATTCCACTGCGGGGAACTCATCCTTAATACGATGCATCGTTTCACGCCAGACACGGGAGGTTTCCAACACATTGGCTTTATCCACACTGCACAGTTTCTTGCCACGCTTCATTGCCATGTCAAATGCACGGCGGCCAATGCGCTCGACTTCGGTCACGCTATAGTTCATATCGTCATAACCGGTTTCGCCAAGGTCAGAGGAACGTCTGCCATGGGTGCCGAAATAGACATCGCCTGTCAATTCTCGGCAAACCATAATGTCAAAGCCTTCGCCGATGATTTCCGGTTTAATCGGGCAGGCATCTGCCAGTGCTTTGTACATGGTTGCAGGGCGCAGATTGACAAACAGACAAAGCTGTGCACGCAAGCCAAGCAGGGCTTTTTCGGGACGAATCTCGCTGGGCACGCTGTCCCATTTCGGACCGCCAACCGCACCGAGCAGTACACTGTCTGCTGCCTTGCAGGCATCAACTGCTTCCTGCGTCAACGGAATACCATGCACATCGATAGAGCAGCCACCTGCCAACACTTCGGTGAATTGAAACTGATGTCCAAACTTTTCGCCGATGACTTCTAGGGTTTGCATTGCTTCGGTCACGATTTCGGGACCGATACCATCGCCTTTTACAACCGCAATTTTGTACTGCATGATTTTATTCTCCTCTTTCTTTCAGTGATTTCAAAAGACCGCCTGCATGGATGATGTTTTGAATGAAAGGGGGGAAGGCAGCTGCCTGATAGGTTTCGCCTTTGGTAAGATTGGTGATGATACCAGTTGTGAAATCAATGGATACCTCGTTGCCTGCATCAATGCCTGTTGCCGCAGCTTCACATTCCAAAATCGGCAAACCAATATTGATGGCATTGCGATAGAAAATGCGTGCGAACGAAGCGGCAATGACGCAGGATACGCCATTTTCCTTGATAACAAGCGGTGCGTGCTCACGGGAAGAACCACAGCCGAAGTTGCGGTTTGCCACAATGATGTCACCGGCTTTTACCTTTTTCACAAATTCGGTATCGATGTCTTCCATCGCATGGGCGGACAATTCTTTTGTGTCTGCAATGTTCAGATACCGTGCGGGGATGATAACATCGGTATCGACATTATCGCCATATTTGAAAACTGTTCCTTGTGCATTCATGTGTAAATTCCTCCGTTCCTTATTCTTGTGGTGCGCAAATATAGCCTGCGACGGCAGACGCTGCCGCAACTGCGGGGCTGGACAAATAAATTTCCGAGGTAATATGTCCCATGCGTCCGACAAAATTACGGTTGGTCGTTGCAACGGTTTTTTCGCCATGCGCTAAGATACCCATATGACCGCCAAGGCAAGGACCGCAGGTCGGCGTGGAAAGAATTGCACCTGCGTTGATGAAGATTTCGGCCAAGCCTTCTTTGATGCACTGTAAATATACATCCTGTGTCGCAGGAATGATGATGGTGCGCACACCATCAGCGACTTTTTTGCCCTTCAGAATCTGTGCTGCCATGCGCATGTCTTCAATGCGTCCGTTGGTGCAGGAGCCGATGACAGACTGCTGGATTTCGATGTGGTCAAGCTCGTCAATCGGCTTGGTGTTTTCCGGCAGGTGCGGGCAAGCAACGGTTGGACGGAGTGCAGACAAATCAATGACAATGGTTTCGTCATATTGCGCATCCGTATCTGCTGCAAACTCCATCACATCACGGTGGACACGACCGTTCATATAAGAACGGGTCTTGTCATCGACAGGGAAGATGCCGTTTTTCGCACCCGCTTCAATCGCCATGTTGCAGATGGTAAAGCGGTCATCCATGGAAAGGGAAGCAACGCCTTCGCCCGTGAATTCCATGGAGCGATACAGTGCGCCGTCTACGCCGATTTTACCAATGATGTGCAGAATGACATCCTTGCCCGAAACATAAGGGCTGAGTTTGCCGACCAGTTCAAACTTGATGGCAGACGGCACCTTAAACCATGCTTTGCCGGTTGCCATGCCTGCGGCGAGGTCAGTAGAGCCAACACCTGTCGAGAAAGCACCCAGTGCGCCATAGGTGCAGGTGTGACTATCCGCACCGATGATGAGTTCGCCGGAAGCCACCAAGCCCTGCTCCGGCAACAACGCATGCTCAATGCCCATTTTGCCAACATCGAAGAAATTGACAATATCATGCTTTTTAGAAAATTCACGACATTCCAAGCACTGTTCTGCAGACTTAATGTCCTTATTTGGTGCGAAATGGTCCATCACAAGTGCAATTTTTGTGCGGTCAAACACAGAGGTGAACCCTGCTTTTTCCATCTCACGAATCGCAACCGGTCCGGTAATATCATTTGCAAGCGTCAAGTCAATATTTGCTTCAATCAGCTGACCTGCCTCGACTTGCGCCAATCCGGCATGATGCGCAAGAATTTTTTGTGTCATTGTCATCCCCATAGTGGTGACCTCCCTCATTCGTTAAAATATTTATTGATACCGTTGATATATGCTTTAATCGATGCTTCGATAATGTCAGTAGATACACCACGACCTGTCAACATTTCACTGCCGTCCACCGAAATTTTGACCACCGCTTCAGACTGTGCATCTTCGCCGTCTGTCAGTGCTTTCAAGGAATAGTCCTCAAGCTCAATGTCATGTCCTACGATTTTGTTGACTGCCTTAAATGCAGCATTAACAGGGCCGTCGGAGGCAGCCACACGCTCGAAGGTTTCGTCACCACGCTGCATGCTGATGACTGCAGTAGACGTGATGGTGTTGCCGCTGTTGATGACAAAGTGCTTCAGGGTATAGCGTTCCGGACCGGAAACAGGCGCAACACCAATGAGTGCTTCCAAATCTCTGTCCTTGACCGTCTTTTTCTTGTCTGCAAGCACCTTGAATTTTGCAAAGGCTTTATCCAGCTTTTCTTTATCTAAGGTGTAGCCCAGTGCCTTTAGGCGGTCTTCAAATGCATGGCGACCCGAATGTTTGCCCAACACAATGGCATTCTGGGGGATACCCACGGATTCCGGTGTCATGATTTCATAGGTCGATTTCTCGGAAAGCACCCCATGCTGATGGATACCGGATTCGTGCGCAAATGCGTTATCGCCCACGATGGGCTTGGTCGGCGCAACCGGCACACCGGTAATGGTTTGAATCATGCGGCTAGCACGATAAATCTTGGTGGTATCAATGTTACAGTCCACATCAAAATAGGCTTTGCGTGTGTGGAATGCCATGACGCATTCTTCCATAGCGGCGTTGCCTGCACGTTCGCCGATGCCGTTGATGGTGCATTCAATTTGTCCCGCACCTGCCTGCACTGCAGATAGGGAATTGGCAACCGCCATGCCCAAATCATTGTGACAATGGCAGGAGATGACGCAGTTTTCAATGCCTGCGGTGTGCTCCATGACATAACGGATGCGTGCGCCGATTTCATCCGGCACCATATAACCGACCGTATCTGGGATGTTCAAGGTTGTTGCACCCGCACGGATAGCGGTTTCCAAGGCACGGCACAGAAACTCCAAATCGCTGCGGCAGGCATCTTCTGCGGAAAATTCCACATCAGACACATATTTTTTGGCATATGCCACATTGTGTGCAATGCTTTCCAACACCTGCTCAGGGGACATCTTCAATTTGTGCTGCATGTGCACAGGAGAGGTTGCCAAAAAAGTATGGATACGTGCAGACTCTGCATTTTGAATGGCATGCCAGGCTGCGTCAATGTCCTTTTCCACGCAACGTGCCAGAGAACAGATGGTACTGTTTTTCACAACATCAGCAATGGCGGCAATGGATGCCGCATCTCCGGGGGAGGCAATGGCAAAGCCTGCTTCGATGATGTCGACTCCCATGCTTTCCAGTTCCTTCGCAACCTCGATTTTTTCATTGAGGTTCATGCTGCAGCCGGGGGATTGCTCGCCGTCACGCAGCGTCGTATCAAAAATTTTCACTGTTTTTGCCATGTGTAATGTCCTCACTTTCTGTATTTTACTGTTTTTTAGGACAAAAAAAGCTTCGTCCCTTAACGTAACGTAAGAGACGAAGCATAACTTGCTCCGCGGTACCACTCTTTTTGCCGCATCAAGGCGACCACTCCATGTACATCAAACAATGTACTGCCCCAATAACGGTGGACATCCGTTCAAACCTACCAGCGATTGCTTTCAGCCGACTGCTCCCCGGCGAGTTTCATGATTTTCCGACACTGTTTTCCACCAAACAACAGCTCTCTAACGACCTTAAATCATTACTTTACCAGTTCATAGCATTTATAAAAGATATATTTATATTACTAAACCCCGTGTCGTTTGTCAAGTCTTTTTTCAAGGTTTCGCAGAAAGGAAAGCGCACAAATAATTGCCGATAGGTCTTGTGATTTATGGCAGAATGGTTTAAAATATAAAATTAGATGTTAGAACTTGTATGCCGTTAAAGGATTTTATTGATACTATAGAAGAGTTGGAGAGAGCACAGTTTGAAAATTGCAGATATACTTGGCGTTCGATTTCATGCAGTGACACGTGCGCAGTCCGTGCAGATAGCGATGGAGCATATTCACCGCCGTGAAAAAATGTATGTATCGACACCAAATGCGGAAATTGCGTATTTATGTTATCATGATACAGCGCTGAAAAATCTAATCAATGCTTCCGGACTTGTGCTTCCGGACGGAATTGGCATTGTATATGCCGCTAAAATCATGAAGCAGCCCATTACAGAAAAGGTGGCAGGCGTTGATTTTGCCGATGCACTCATGAGCAGTATGGCAAAAGAGCAAAAGCGTATTTTCTTTTTGGGCGGAAAACCAGGGATTGCAGAGCAAGCCGCAAAAAACTTGGCGGAGAAGTATCCGGGATTGGTCATTGCCGGCGTGCAGGATGGATATTTTCAGGAAGATGCGCAAGCCGTTGCTGCTATCAATGCCGCCAATGGCGTGGATGTCACCTTTGTTTGCCTGGGTGCACCAAAACAGGAACGCTTTATGGCGTCGTACCAAGACCAAATCCAATCTACCATTTTATGCGGTTTGGGTGGGTCACTGGATGTGTTTGCAGGAGTTGCACAGCGTGCACCGGATATATTCATTCGCTTAGGGTTGGAGTGGTTCTATCGCTTGCTGAAAGAACCACGGCGCATTGGTCGCATGATGAGCCTTCCCAAATTTATGCTGCTCGTATTGCGCAAAAAGATATTCGGAAAATGAAATTTCACATAATTACAGCGAAAATTTGATATAATACATGGAAAGATGAAGTAACTAGCACCGGAGTTAAGGAATAAGGCGATTAAAATGAGCTATGTACAAACGAAAACCACAATGCGAAAAAAAGCTGCAATGCTTCCGTTTCGTAAAATTACACTTGCTGACCGAGAACGTGTCAACGAATACATTGCGCAGATGCCAACGTTTCTTTGTGAACATTGTTTTGTGGATTTGTTTATCTGGAAAGACCACTATAATACGGAAATCTGCTTTTATCAGGATTGTTTGTTGGTTCGATGTAAATCCTTTCCAGAGGGCATTCCGCTGTATCTGGCACCGATTGGGCAAGGCGATTGGAAAGCGGCACTCGAGGCAATGCGGCAGGATGCTGCCACACGAGAAGTCCCTTTTATATTATCCTCCATCACGCAGGAGCAGCTTGCACAGTATCAGGACGTTTTAGGGGAGGAGTTTGCATTTTCCAGCAGCGAGGATGCGGCGGATTACATTTATTTGCGGGAAAAATTGCAAACGCTTTCTGGAAAAAAACTGCAATCCAAACGCAATCTGGTCAATCGCTTCATGGCGGCGAACGAGGGAAGATGGGCGTATATTCCCATTACTGCAGACAACATTCAAGATGCGTATGCGTTCCATTTGGAATGGTGCCGAAAAAACGGATGCCAGAAAAATGAATCGTTCAAGGGCGAAACCTGCGCTATTTACCTTGCGTTGCAAAATTGGGATGCATTGCATCTGCGTGGCGGGATGCTCCTGCTCGATGGACGTGTCATTGCGTTCACCTTGGGCTGTCAAGTGCGGGAGGATTTGTATATTGTGCAGATTGAAAAGGCGGATGCCGATATTCCCGGCGCATACCAGATGATTAACCAGCAATTTGTCAAAGCCAATTGTGCCGATGTCACCTATATCAATCGAGAAGAAGATCTTGGGATTGAAGGGCTTCGCAAGGCAAAGCGCTCCTACTATCCCGCATTTTATGGAGTTCGCTATACCGCAAGTCCGATGCAGGAGGGGGAACATGATTCGTCTGGCACAGCCGAATGATTTTGCAGAGATTCGCTTGCTGTGGGAGGAATGCTTTCCGGATGAAAGCGGATTCAATGACTATTTTTTTGCACATGTTTTTCGTTTGCAGGACACGGTTCTTTTGTTTGACGCAGGCACGCTGTGCGCCATGCTGCAAATGATGCCGTATACCCTGCGCTTAGGTGCGAAAATTGTGCCTGTTACCTATATTTATGGGGCATGTACCGCCATTCAAGCGAGGAAAAAAGGCTATATGGCGCAGCTTCTGCATTGGAGCTTTGCACAGGATGCTGCACAGCATCGCAAAGCTTCCATTTTAATTCCGCAGGAACCATGGCTATTTGATTTTTATCAAAGATATGGGTATCAAGCTGCGTTTTTTACCAAGGAGTATACATGTACGCCTTCGGCACAACAGGATACAGCGGTTAGACGATGTTCTGCAACCGACATACCGGCATTGCAGCAGCTATATCAGTCTGTGACCGCAGAAAAGCCGCTTGTACTGCAGAGAAGCACTGCACAGTGGCAGGCGCAGCTGGATATGTTTGAGGCTTTGGGAGCAGGTGTCTATGCGCTGTTTGCAGACGAAGAAATACAAGCCTATGCGTTCCTATGGGAAGATGCACAGGAAGTTTGGGCGCAGGAATGGATGGCAGTATCTAAGACGGCAGAACAGCATTTTAGCAGCGCACTTGCCGCACAGTTTCCGCAAAAAACCCTGCGTTACACAACCTTGGGAGGACAAAAGCCATTGGGCTGCATCAAGATATATGATGCGTATGACATGAACTTGGATGGATATTTTAATTTGTTATATCAATAGATTTTCTGTACAAATAGATAGCGAAAGAGGTGCTGAACAATGGTATATGTGATGTTGGCAGACGGTTTTGAGGAAGTGGAAGCACTGGTGCCGATTGACCTTTTGCGGCGTGCGGGGTTGGATGTGAAAACCGTCGGCGTGACAGGCATGCAGGTATCGGGTGCGCATGGTGTGACAGTGCAGGCGGATTGTGACCCTGTGGATGTGCAGCTAGACGGTGCGGAACTGCTGTTTTTGCCCGGTGGAATGCCAGGCACAAAAAATCTATATGAAAGCCAATTTGTACGGGATGCGGTTCAGAATTGTGTGGACAATCAGCGGTTTGTTGCAGCCATTTGTGCTGCACCATCGATTATTTTGGGTGGCATGGGACTTTTGCAAGGGCGCAAGGCTACCTGTTTTCCGGGCATGGAGGACGGCATGACGGGTGCAGAGCCGCAAAATCAAGCCGTTGTGGTGGATGGCAAGCTGATTACCGGTCAGGCAGCAGGGGCGGCATTTGTCTTTGCATTGACACTCTGTGAGCAGTTGCTTGGAAAAGAAAAAGCTGCGCAAGTTGCCCAGTCGATTTATTATGCAGAATGAAGAAAAGCAATCGCTGCGCCATCGGATTGTGCAGGCACGCCGTGCAATGACTGCTGCAGAATGGGAGCGGATTGATGCGGGTATCCTGCAGCAATTGGTACAGGATGCAGCATTCCAGCGCAGTCATGTGGTGTTTGTGTTTTGCTCGATTGCAGGGGAGGTTTCCACAAAAGCCATCCTCGACTATTGTTGGCAGAGCGGAAAAATCGTGTGTATTCCGCGATGCGGACCGAATCATACGATGGAAGCACATCAGATTTTAACCCACACCGATTGTGTGCCCGGCAAATTCAATATCCCAGAGCCAGCGGCGCATTGTCCTGCGATTGCGCCAGAAGCATTGGATTTGGTGCTGGTACCTTGCCTTGCTGCGGACAAGCAGGGCAATCGCATTGGATATGGCGGTGGATACTACGACCGTTATCTGCAAACATGTGCGGGGATGACAGCGGCGCTTTGTCCCAGTCAATTTGTCCTGCAAAGCGTGCCGACCGAACCATTTGATTATCCATGCCAGAGAATTATCACAGAAAAGGGGGTTCTTGTACCATCTTGATACAGATAAAGAACCATGTCGGATTTTTTTCCGGCGTATCCCTGTTTGTGAGTTTTGGCTGTCTTTCCGCAGCAGAACCGATTGCACAGCTGTTCGGTGGTGCTGCTTCATATGGTGTTTTGTGTATCATCTATGTAATGGCGTTTTTGATACCGGCAATACTGGTGAAGCAAACGATTCACACGCAGAAATCACTGGTGTCACGTGTGTGCTTGAAGCTTTCTACAGTGCAGGTTGTCTATTTTGTGTTTTGGAGCAGTCTTTTGGTTGCAGTTGCAGGGTTTTTAGCAGATTACTTATTTTTACATACCTTTACGGATAATTGGCTGTCAAAAATGATGTTGTCGCCCGTGTTTTCGTTGCATATGCCACGGTGGGTGCGGTTGGTGATTTTTTTGGTGCTGACACCGCTTTTGCAGGAGGTGTATTTGCGGGGCGTGCTCCTTTCTGCGCAAGAGGCGTGCGCCAACACGGGGGTGTGTATTCTGCTGTCCGGTTTGTGCACAATGGCGATGCCCATTGCACAGGGCAACTGGTGCAGTGCATTTTTGATTGGATGCTTATGCGCATATGTAGCGTTTGTGTTTGACTGCGTCTGGGCGGCGGTTATCGTGCAGGTTTGCAGCAGTGCCTGTCGCTATCTCATGATTTGGATTGCAGACACCTACAGTCCACTTGGCGTGTGGGAGGTTTTTCTCTTCATTAGTGTGCTTTTGCTGCTGTTATTCTTGTTTCTTGCGTGCCGCTTGTTGGAGTCTCTTTTGATTGAAAAACGAATCTTGCATTTTCAAAGGATACATACATGGAAAGAAACGAGCACACTTTTTGTAAATTCCGGTTTTGCGGCATTTTTTCTGGCAGTGGTTATTAAAAATATTGTGCAATTTGTTTGATTGCGAAACCACTTTAAATTCATCTCACGAGGTTTAGTATGGGTTATAATGATTATAATTACAAAGATTCCAATCAAATGCAGTCGCAACCGGCTGCACAGCAGACGCCGTCTAAAAAAACACGTTCCCAAAAGCGAATGAATCCCGGCCTATATATGCTCATGATTCTTGCAATTTCTGTGGCGTTGTCTGCCATGTTGCTGACATCCGCAAATGATATGTTTGCATTCATCAAGGATGACCGTGACACAACGGTCACGGTGGCAGAAAACACGACCATTTCCGGCATGAGCAAAGAATTGGGACAAGAGAAGATTATCAATCATCGATTTCTGTTTTCGCTGTTTTTAAAGCTTACGCAAAAGGATACCAACGTTTTGGCAGGTGACTATGTGCTGAATCCAAACATGGATTATAGTGCAATTATCCGCAGTTTAAAAAGCGGAAGCGGCGGCAATAATACGGTGGAAGTGACCATTCCAGAAGGATATACCATACAGCAAATTCGTGAAACGCTGCTTTCTAAGCATGTGTGTGAAGACGAAAGTGCATTGGATAAAGCGCTGACGGAGTATCGCTACAGCTATGATTTTCTGAAAGATGTGGATATGAGTGATAATTGGCTGGAAGGATATTTATTCCCAGACACGTATCAGTTCTATGTCAATGACAGTGCCGTCAATGTTGTCGATAAGATGTTGTCGAATTTCGAGAAAAAATATGACAGCAATATTCAAGATGGCGCAGATAAGCTGAATCTTTCCATGCACGAAGTGGTGACGATTGCCTCCTTGATTGAACGAGAAGCAAAGTTGGAGGATGAATATACCATGATTTCGGGCGTTATTCATAATCGCTTGAACAATAGCAATAAATTCCCATATCTACAGATAGACGCAACGGTGCAATATGCGGTTGGGCACAAGGATGCACTCACTTCCGAGGATTTAGAGGTGGACAGCCCCTACAATACCTATAAGTACAAGGGTCTGCCGCCGGGACCGATTGCAAGCCCGGGATATACTTCGCTGTATGCGGCAACGCACCCCGATACCCATGACTATTATTACTATGTGGCAATGCCAGACGGCTCTCATCTGTTTGCCGGTACACTTTCGAAGCACAATGCAAATATTCAGACGGCAAATGCTGCGTTTGCTGCACAAGGAGATACACAATAATGCAACGACCAGAAATTTTATCACCAGCAGGCGACTTGGAAAAACTGCGATATGCGATTGCGTATGGCGCAGATGCCGTGTATCTTGCAGGACAGCAGTTTGGCATGCGCTCGGCAGCAGTCAATTTCAATGACCAGCAGTTGCGAGAAGGGATTGCCTATGCACATGCGAAGCATGTGAAATGCTATATTACGGTCAATGTTATGCCGTCTAATCAAGATTTGCAGCAGTTGCCTGCATATTTGGAATTGCTGCAGGACGCAGGGGCAGATGCATTGATTGTGGCGGATGTCGGTGTGATTGCGATGGCACGCCGATATGCCCCCAAAGTGC
This sequence comes from Intestinibacillus sp., assembly GCA_963663775.1. Lineage (GTDB taxonomy): Bacteria > Bacillota > Clostridia > Oscillospirales > Butyricicoccaceae. The sequence continues at coordinate 2,354,473 of OY760624.1, forward strand.
CGCTGCATATCAGTACACAGACTAGCATTTTAAATTATGAGGCGGCAAATTTTTGGGCAGACCTAGGGGCAGAACGTATCGTTTTAGCGCGTGAACTTTCTTTGGAAGAGATTACAGAAATTCGTGCCAAAACGCCCAAGCACCTGGAACTGGAAGCGTTTGTACATGGTGCTATGTGCATTTCCTATTCCGGCAGATGCTTGATTTCGCAATATTTGACTGGGCGAGATGCTAACCAAGGAGCATGCGCACAGCCTTGCCGCTGGAAATATACCTTGATGGAAGAAAAACGTCCGAATGAGTATTTTCCCGTGGTGGAAGATGACCGTGGCACCTATTTGTACAATTCGAAAGATATGTGTATGATTGAGCACATCCCAGAGCTAGTCAATGCGGGCATCAATTCGTTCAAAATTGAAGGACGCAATAAAACCGCATACTATGCAGCCGGTATTACAAGTGCCTATCGGCGTGCGGTGGATGCCTATTGCGCAAAGTCAGCGGATTTTGTGCTGCCAGAGGATATTCGTGCAGAAATCAGCAAGGTTAGCCACCGAAATTATTACACCGGATTTTATTTCGGGGAGTCGGAGGTAGGGCAGTATTATGAAGACAGCCACTATATCCGAGATTGGGAAGTGACAGGGATGATGCTTTCCTGCGATGCTGCGGGAAATGCTGTTTTTGCGCTGAAAAATCGTGTGTTTGCAGGGGATGCCGTGGAGCTTTTGCAGCCAAATCTTGCGCCGTATCCGTTTCAGATTGCAGACATGCAGGATGACGCAGGAAATACCTTGGAAGTGGCACGGCATCCAGAAATGCGCATGCATCTCAAGTTACCATTCCAAGCAGACCCGTTTGCAATTTTGCGCAGAGAAGTTGTGTCAAAAGATTGACAAACCCTGCAAATATGGTACAATAAAAAACGAACAAAATCGTATAGCATAAAGCGATGATAAAGCAAACCATGTCATGGCAGCCGACAGCGAGAGGGGAGAGTGGAAGCCCTTGGTGATGTATACATGGCAGCTACTTTGGAGCTGTTCGGCAAACCGAACCGTTTATCCGCGTTAAGGAGTTCTTGAGATGCCCATTTGGGCAGATTAGGGTGGTACCGTGGAAGCAAAAGCCTCCGCCCCTAACATCGGTTGGGAGCGGAGGCTTTTTTTATGAAAAAATATGGAGAAAACATACTATTGGAGGAACCAAACCATGCAGTATATGGGATTAAATGAAATTCGAGAAAAGTTTTTGGCTTTTATGGAGTCCAAGGAGCATTTACGCCTGCCAAGCTATTCGTTGATTCCACAGGGTGATGCGTCTTTGCTGTTAATCAATTCCGGCATGGCACCGATGAAGCCGTTTTTCACAGGGGAGCAGGAGCCGCCCCGCCGCCGTGTTACCACTTGCCAAAAGTGCATTCGTACAGGTGATATTGAAAATGTCGGTAAAACCGCACGTCATGGCACATTTTTCGAAATGCTTGGCAACTTTTCATTCGGCGATTATTTCAAAAAGGAAGCGATTGCTTGGAGCTGGGCATTTTTAACCCAAGATATGGGCTTGGATGCGGATAGACTGTATCCTTCTATCTATGAAGATGATGAAGAGGCATTTGAAATTTGGAATAAGGACATTGGCATTGCACCCGAGCGTATTTTCCGCTTTGGGAAAAAGGATAATTTCTGGGAGCATGGCGCAGGTCCTTGTGGTCCGTGTTCGGAAATTTACTATGACCGTGGTGAAAAATATGGATGCGGCGCATCTGATTGCACAGTTGGGTGCGATTGCGACCGTTATATGGAAGTCTGGAATAACGTATTTTCCCAGTTTAACAACGATGGACAGGGAAATTACACTGAACTAAGCCAGAAAAACATTGACACCGGTATGGGGCTGGAACGTTTGGCAGTTGTGGTGCAGGATGTCGGCTCTTTGTTTGAAGTGGATACCGTGCGCAACATTATGACCCGCATTTCTGAAATCGCAAATGTCAATTACGGCGCAAGCGATAAAACGGATATTTCTCTGCGTGTCATCACAGACCACATTCGCTCCACCGTGATGATGGTGTGCGACGGTGTGTTGCCGTCCAATGAAGGGCGTGGGTATGTGCTGCGCCGCCTGCTGCGTCGTGCGGCACGCCATGGCAAGCTGCTCGGCATCGAACAGGCGTTTTTGTCTGATGTTGCCGCAACGGTGATTCAAGAAAGCGGTTCCGCATACCCAGAATTGGTCAAAAAGCAGGATTTCATCCATAAAGTTATCACCATGGAGGAAAACAGCTTTGCCAAGACCATCGACAGCGGTTTGGAAATTTTGAACGGCATGATGGACGAAGTAACCGCTTCTGGTCAAAAGGAACTGCCGGCGAGTGATGCGTTTAAGCTGTATGACACCTATGGCTTCCCGATTGATTTGACACTGGAGCTATTGGAAGAAAACGGAATGTTCACTGACCGTGCGGGATTTGATGCATTGATGAATGAGCAACGTGTTCGTGCACGTACCGCACGAGAAAAGTTAGGTGACTTGGGCTGGGCATCGGAAAATCTGGGGCTGGATAAATCTATCAAAACTGAATTTTTGGGATATAACACACTGCAGGCATCTGCAAAGGTATTGGCTGTCATTGCAGATGGTGAAATTGCAACCGCAGCGGGAGCAGGTGCGGCAGTGACAGTGGTGTTGGACAGCACTCCGTTCTATGCAGAGAGCGGCGGTCAGGTTGCAGACCACGGCACGCTGCAGACCGAAAATGGCGGACTGGTTACGATCACAGATGTACAGAAGACCAAAGACGGCAAGTTTATGCATGTGGGCACGGTGACGGAAGGTGCGCTCTCCGTTGGCGATACAGTCACAGCAACCGTCCAGTCGGAACGCCGCCAGGCGATTTGCCGTGCGCACACCACTACACATTTGCTGCAAAAGGCATTGCGCACGGTGCTGGGTGCGCATGTGGAACAGGCGGGTTCGTATAACGAAGCTGACCATATTCGTTTTGACTTTACACATTTTGCGGCAATGACAGAAGAAGAGCTGCAGAAAGTGGAAGACATGGTCAATGATGCAATTATGGAAGGATACCCTGTCACAGTAGAAGAAATGTCCATCGATGCGGCGAAAAAACTGGGTGCAATGGCACTGTTCGGCGAAAAATATGGAAATGTTGTGCGTGTTGTGCGTGCAGGCGAGTTTTCAACCGAATTATGCGGCGGCACACATTTGGATAATACTGCAAAGGCAAGTGTGTTCAAAATCATTGGCGAAAACTCCGTTGCGGCAGGCGTTCGCCGCATTGAAGCCATCACTGGCAGGGGCGTTTTACGCATTCTGAGCGAAAAACAGGCACTGATTGCAGAAGCGGCAAAGGCACTGAAAACAAATCCGGCAGAACTGGTGCAGAAAGTGGAGCAAGTGTTGGCAGAAGTGCGTGAAATGTCGAAAAACATGTCTTCGCTGAGTGCAAAGTTGGCAAATATGCAGCTGATTGATTTGCTCAACGTCTCCAAGGATGTGAAGGGTGTCAATGTGATTGCAGCAAAGCTAGACGACGCTTCCATGGACACACTGCGTGCAATGGGAGATGCCATTAAAGACCGTGAGCCTAAAATGGTTGCGGTATTGTCCACGGTGCAGGATGGAAAAATCAACTTCCTGTGCGTTTGCGGTGCAGAAGCTGTAAAGCTTGGTGCACATGCCGGAAAAATCCTCAAGGAAGTTGCGAAAATGTGCGGCGGCGGCGGCGGTGGCCGACCGGATAATGCAACGGCTGGCGGCAAAGATGTTTCCAAACTGGAAGCTGCTTTGGAAGCGGTCAATAACATTGTGGAAGCACAGCTTTAATCGATTAAAGTTCGTATGCAGCGGCAGGATGAAAAACACTTGGTCGCTGCATACGAAGATCACACGCTATGAAGGGAGCACTGTCTATGAATGACTGCATTTTCTGCAAAATTGCTGCGAAACAGATTCCATCGAAGTCCGTGTATGAGGATGACTTGGTTTATGCGTTTTATGATTTGGAGCCACAGGCACCGATTCATTTTCTGGTGATTCCAAAGCAGCATGTTGCAAGTGCGTTGCAAGTGACGGAAGCCGAAAATAATCTCGTGGGACATTGCTATGCCGTGATTGCGCAGGTTGCAAAGCAGCTTGGGTTCGACAACTATCGTGTTGTGACAAACTGCGGGGAGCAAGCCGGACAAACCGTTTTTCATCTGCATTTCCATGTGCTTGCAGGACGGGATATGACCTGGCCGCCAGGCTGATTGCGGTCGACAATGCCACAATGCCGCAGGAGGAATGGATTTGAAACGTCCGCTGATTGGATTTACCGCAGCATTTGCAGTGGCGATTTACTTGCAGCTGCATGCGCAAATATGGGATTTGTTACGTGTGCGATGGTTTGCGGGCGGTAGTATTGGTCTGTTTTGGCTCGCCCTTTGCGTTGTATTTCCAAAGATACGGGTTGGTCTGGTGATTTTGGCGGGAGGCATGTGCGGCATTCTGTTCGCAAACGGATATACGACACATGTCGTGCAGCCACTCACCAATCTTGCAGGGACAACCATGAAATTTGCGGGCATTGTGCAGGAGGAGCCGTCTGTATATACGGATTGTCAGCGCATGGTGGTAAAGGTAGAGGCACAATCGCTTGGTATCGCTTCGGCATATCCAAGGGCTTTGATTTTGCTCTATGCGCCGCTGACAGAAGTGCCGATACAGCCGGGCGATACCATTGAAACGACTGCAAGGCTCTATGAACCACAGATTTCAGACGGGTTTGATAAGGCAAGCTTTTTTCATGCAAAAGGCATTTTCCTGCTTGCAAAAGATACTTCCGATAATGAAAAAACAGTTGATACAGCATCGGAGTTCACCGTAGCCGCGCCGGAACGAGCATCTATTTGGTATATGCCGCTGCGGGCTCGTCAAACTATCAAAACCACTCTGCAAGCACAACTGCGTCCTCGCATTGCAGGCTTTGTAACCGCTATTTTGTTTGGCGATAAAACAACCCTTGATGCGACAGATTATATGCACTTGCGCAAAGCTGGTCTGGCACATCTTGCAGCAGCATCTGGTCTGCATGTGGGGTTTTTGGTCAGCTTTTTGGTGTTGTTTTTGGGGCGTAAGTATGGTTCGGGCGTGGCAATGCTGTGCATTATCCTATTCCTGCCGATGGCGGGCATGACCCCATCGGTCATACGTGCCGGCATTATGTACCTTATGGTGCTAGTGGCATTTTATTTGGAACGTGAAAACAGCAGTTTGAATTCTTTATGCTTTGCACTGCTGCTGCTCGTGTGCAGCAATCCATATGCTATTGACAGCCTAAGCCTACAGCTGTCATTTGCGGCATCTTTAGGCTTGGTTTTGTTTGCACATCGCATACAAAATTTTATTTCTCGTTGGGTTGATGCGGTGCCAGCTGCATATTTTCGCAAATTGCTGCGCTTCTTTTCTGAAAGCATAACCGCTTCGATGTGTGCACTGCTGTTCACGATTCCCATTTGCATGATGTCCTTTGGATATGTATCATTATTATCCCCTGTGGCGAATCTTTTAGTGGTTGGCATTGTAGGGTGTATTTTTGTTTTGGGATTGCTGGTTGGTAGCGTTGGTGCATGGATTCCAGTGGTTGGACATGTGCTGGGAACGGTGTTGGATACCATCAGTCAATATGTGCTTGTGGTGGCGGAAAAAATTTCTGCTTTTCCATATGGCATCCTATACAGCGATACGCTCTACGCTTGGTGTGCAATCGGGTTGTTCTATCTGTTGGGCGTGACTGCTTGGAAATTGCGCAAAAAGAAATGGATGTATCCTTGCGTATCAACGCTTGGCATTGCGCTACTCATCGTGTTGACGCAAAATGCTGCAGTGCATGCAAAAAGCATGGAAATCCATATATTACCCTGTGGAACAGGGCAGGCAATCTTAGTGGTTTCGGATAAACATGATGTGACGCTGATTGACTGCAGTGCTTCCGGCTACCGAAATGCTGCGGAATTGGTGCAAAACAGCATGGATTGGTATGGATATGATGAGATTGACACCCTGATTCTCACTTCGGTAGATAAAACCCATGCGAGAAACGTACCAGAATTGCTTGCCGCAGTGCCGGTGCATCAAATTATCATTCCCAACGAAAATCGAAAAAGCGAAACGTTGGATGCCATTTCTGCCGCAGCAACAGAGAAGAATATTCCCGTTACGCAGTGGACGGCAGGGGCCGACGAAACGACAGTTGGGACGGGCATTTCCATCCTTGGCGGAATTGCGCGCAAGCTCATGGTGCGTTTGCAAAAGTCGGATGGGAATTATTTGGTTTTGCACAGCGTGACACAAAAAATGCTGCAAACCTATTTGGAAACCCATGCAATATCTGCCGATACCGTTGTGCTGGCGGAGAGCAATATTGCAGACGCAGCACTGCTCCATGCGGCGTTAGACCAGATAAAGCCGCATGAATTGGTGTTGGAATCTGGATATGGTGCACAAGAACGCATTTTGCAATATTCTGTACGAAATACCTATTTGGAAGGCGAAATTTTAGTAAAGCTTACATAAAAACCTTGATGGGAGGGAATGCAGATGCCTGCAAAGGGTTCTGGGTCAAATAATGATGCAAAAAAATTGAAAAACGACCTCAAAACAGGGGAAATCGGGAATCTATACTTGATTCATGGAGCAGAATCCTACTTGAAGGAACATTATGTGCAGGCACTGATGACGGCGGTAGTGGAGGAAACCTTTCGGGAATTTAATCTGCATATCTTAGATGGGAAAACCATGACGCCGGAGAGTTTAAATGAGGCTGTGGAAAGCTATCCTGCAATGGCAGAGCGTAAATTGGTGCTGGTACGTGATTTTCAGCTCAATAAACTGTCTGCGGCGTTTCAAGAATTTTTGCCGGCTTTGCTGGAAAATTTACCGGATTATGTATGTCTTGTTTTTTTCTTTGATGTGGTGGAATTTAAAATCGATAAGCGTATGAAACTGCACACCTTGCTGCTGAAAATTGCCTGTATTGCAGAATTTTCGCCATTATCAGAGCGTGAACTTATGGATTGGATACGGCGTCGTATCAGGGCGTTGGGGAAATCCATTGATGACGAAAGCTGTGCCTATTTTATTTTTCACTGCGGAAATTCTATGACCAATTTAATCACAGAAATCGAAAAGGCTGCGGCATTTTCCGTGACAGATGGCATCACAAAGCAACATATTGATGCTGTTTGCACACGGGTTTTGGATGCGGTGATTTTTGATTTGACAGATGCGTTGGCAGAGCAAAAGTATGAGCAGAGCATTTTTATTCTCAATGATTTACTAGCACAGCGAAATGATGCCGTGCAGATTTTTTCGGCGATTCTGCGGCATTTTCAGCGAATTTATGCGGCAAAAGTTTGCGAAAGCAATCGTATGCCCAGCCAAACGTTGTTGGAAATGATTGGTTCACGGTCGCCTTATTACGCAAAACGATTGTCGCAAGGTGCCAGAAAATTTTCATTGTCCTTTTTACGCAAAACCATTTTACTGTTGTCAGAAACCGATATCAGCTTGAAACAGTCGTCCACTGATGCACAAAATGCAATCGAAGTGACACTGTTGACAATGGCTGCAAATTTTGGAGAAATCGCATGATTCATATGAAAGAAGCAATTATTGTAGAGGGTCGATATGACTGCAATACCCTGCATCAAATTGTCGACACAGTTATCATAGAAACAGGTGGCTTTCGGATTTTCAGTGACAAAGAACGCATCCAGATGATTCGCCGCATTGCACAAGTGCGAGGCATTGTGATTCTCACAGACAGCGATGGTGCGGGCTTTGTGATACGGAATTTTTTGAAGGGTGCATTGCCGGCTGGACAAGTGAAACACGCCTATATTCCAGATGTGGCAGGAAAGGAACGGCGAAAGCGGAAGGCAGGCAAAGAGGGCAAGTTGGGGGTTGAGGGGATGCGTCCCGCCGTGTTACTGCAAGCATTGCAGCAGGCAGGTGCGACGATTTTGGAGGGAGAATCCCTTGCAGCAACTGCTCAGCAAAAAAAAATTACGAAAGCGGATTTGTATGCGTTGGGGCTGTCTGGAACACAGGACAGCGCAGCAAGACGGAAGCAGTTGCTGCAGCGTTTGCAGTTGCCGGAGCATATGTCTGCCAATGCGCTGCTGGATTTCATCAATGCCATTACAGACGCAGACACCTTGGAAGAAATCATGTCGAAAATAGACAAAACCAGTTGACAGTGTTCGACAAATGCGCTATACTGTTTTTAAAGATATAGAGATTGTTTCAGGGCGGAGTGAAATTCTCCACCGGCAGTGACAAGCGCAATGCTTTTAGTCTGCGAGCCGCAAGGCATGATGGGTTAGAATCCCAACCGACGGTTATAGTCCGGATGAGAGAAACAAGAGAAGACTATTTTGTATAGTTTTATTGTGTATGCCCAAGGAGCAATGATATGCTCTTTGGGCTTTTTTATGTTAATCGGAGGGATACACTGTGAAAAAGACACGAAAAATTACGTTCACCGCTATTTTTGCGGCAATTGCTACCATCTTAATGTTTTTTGAATTTCCGTTGCCGCTGATGCCGCCTTTTTTGAAAATTGACTTGAGCGGTGCAATCATTATGATAGGTGCATTTCTTTTCGGACCTGCTTCAGCGGTTGCCATGGCATTGCTGAAAGACTTGATTCACTTGCCGCTTTCTACAACAAGCGGTGTGGGCGAGTTGGCGGATTTCCTAATGACAATTACCTTAGTTTTGGTTGCGCTTTTGGTGCAACGGCTGGTCAAATCCAATCAGGGCAAGGTGCTTGGATGCATCGCTGGTACCATTGCAATGGCGATTATGGGCGTTGTCACGAATTATCTGTTTATTTTGCCGTTTTACTCCACGTTTATGCCAATTGATGCGATTATTGCCATGTGCACGGCGGTCAATCCAGCGATTAATGGCGTAACCGGATATCTGCTGTTTGGTGTTTTGCCGTTCAATCTCATTAAAGGTGGTATTTTATCGGTTTTGACCTTGTTAGTGCATCAAAAATTAGGTGCAGTGCTTACCAATTTTCATATCAAACAATCTCATGCGCAATGAGATTCTAAACTTTCTATAAAATATCAAAGGCCTGTCGGAACGCTTTCATGCGATTTCGACAGGCTTTTATTGGTTGAGCGACAATGGTGAGATGCACTATTTCAAACAATAGGGTGTTTTGCGGAAGTGATTGCCGCCTGCATGAAATTTGGTAGCGGGCAGTGTAAGATGAAACAGTTCATCTGCGCGTATATCACGCTGCAGGGCAGGCTGCACGGCAGCGGGCAGTTTTTTTTCGTGCAGTGGCTTGGTGATGAGCGGCAGCTGACAATGACAATTGTGTAGAAGTTCACGTCCTTTTGCACCGATTGCCAGAACACGCAGATATGCAATTGGATCTTCTGCGGCAGTGAACGGCACATCTAAAAATGTGCGGAGCAGTGCACGTCGAACACGCGCCAACGGATAGCGGCGTGTTTGTGCATTGGCGCAAATCTCTTCAAAGGTGCGACCGCTTTGGATGGCATTGAACAGTCGATTGGTGAAGCCTTCTTCGGTTCGTTCGTATTGTGTGAGCTGCTGTGCCGAGAGGCGGCGCAAATAGGACACAATCGCCGCATCAAAACGCAAGGGAGCGGTTTGTGTTGCTCCTTCATGATAGGCGTTTTGCAAGGCTTGATAAGAAATATCAGGCATTAGGGAAGCACAGGAGGAGAGGTCATTCTGTAAAATGCGGGTGCGCAGATAGGAGGCAGAGGCGAAGTACTCCTGTGCCTCGCTAGAATCATGCTCCACCGCATGTCTGCGGATGGAAAGCGGTGTAATCAGGCTATTTGCTGTATCTAATGCACGACAATATTCTAATCCCAGCACATTGTTGGGGGATGCCAGCAATGCCGCCAGTTCGGGATGCCACACGGCAACCGATTGTTCTCTTGCCGCCGCATAAGATAGCCCTTCCTGCAATTTGTGCCGAAAAACAGCTTCTACCGCTTCGGATTTTGTAAAAGCGACACATTGCTGCAGCGCACGCACCGACCCGCATTCACTGCCGAACGACAGATAGCCGACAGATCCAAACGCCTCTAAGGCGGCAACGGCACCCTGTGCAAAGCCCTCTGCAGAGGAAATGGCGGCAGACAGCGGTAATTCCAGCACCAAATCCACCCCGCATTGGACAGCAGCGGCAGCACGCAGATATTTTTCGAGCATGGCAGGCGCACCCCGCTGCACAAAATTACCGCTCATCACGCATACAATGGCGGTATCTGCACCAAGAATGGCACGGGTTTGCGAGATATGTAGCGCATGACCATTATGAAACGGATTATACTCCGCAATGATGCCGCAAACTTTCATAAAGCCTCCTGTGTGCTGGCAGCAATTCCGTGGAAACGCCGCTGCGAAAAAGAAATCAAAACGAAATTCCACGATAAATAAAGTGAAATTGATGTTGTGCATTTCGGTCAAGTGGTGTAAAATAGAAACAGCTATATGTTCTGGGTATTTTGCCTTTCATTATTGTACACTTTTTAGTACTTTCCCGCAATCTTTTTTTGTGGATTATCGGGAGCGATGTATGGAATGTATAGAATCTGAAACAAGGAGAAGTAGCACATGAAAGTACTGGTTATCAACGCAGGCAGCTCGTCCCTCAAATATCAGCTAATCGATATGACCGAGCAAGCAGTCATGGCAAAAGGCTTGTGTGAGCGTATCGGCATTGACGGTAAACTGACACATCAAGGGGAAGGTCACGAGGAGAAGTATAAAGCCGATATTGCAATGCCGACACATGCGGATGCAATCAAAGCTGTCATCAATATTTTGACAGATAAAGAATGGGGTGTCATTGCAGACATGAAGGAGATCGACGCAGTCGGTCATCGTGTCGTGCATGGCGGCGAAGAATTCTCCGATTCGGTTGTGATTACCGAGGCAGTGCTGCAGGGCATTGAACAATGCGTACAGCTCGCACCGCTGCACAATCCGCCCAACTTGACAGGCATCCATGCATGCCAAGAGGTTATGGGCAAGGATGTGCCGCAGGTTGCAGTGTTTGACACGGCGTTCCATCAGAGCATGCCGCAGTCGCACTATATGTATGCCATTCCGTATGAATATTATGAAAAGTATAAGATTCGCAGATATGGTTTCCATGGTACTTCTCACCGTTATGTTTCGCAGCAGGCAGCAGAAATGCTGGGCAAGCCGATTGAGCAGCTGAAAATTATCACCTGCCACTTGGGCAACGGTTCTTCCATTGCAGCGATTGACGGCGGTAAGTCTATTGATACCTCTATGGGCTTTACACCGTTGGACGGTTTGCCGATGGGCACCCGTGCGGGCAACATTGACCCGGCGATCATTGAATTCCTGTGCACACACGAAAATAAGACTTCAACCGAAGTGATTGAAATTCTGAATAAAAAGTCTGGTATGCAGGGCATTTCCGGCGTTTCTTCTGATTTCCGTGACTTGGACAATGCAGTGGAAGAGGGCAATCAGCGTGCCATCCTTGCAAAGGACATGTTTAACATTTCGGTTAAGAAAATCATTGGATCCTACATTGCAGAAATGGGCGGCGTAGATGCCATCGTATTTACGGCGGGTGTTGGCGAAAATGACCCGCTGGTGCGCAGAGATGTTTGCGAGCATATGGAATATTTGGGCATTAAGGTTGACCCGAACAAGAACAAGTATCGTGGCAAGCAGATGGATATTTCTGTTGATTGGGCACGTGTACGTGTTCTGGTGATTCCTACAAACGAGGAACTTGTCATTGCACAGGATACCGAGCGTTTGGTAAAGGCACGCTAAGAACCTGTAAAAGAGCAGGTAATATGCGTAGATGATGCTGCGCATATTACCGTTCTTGATACGTAAAATCTCTGCAAAAAATTTGTCTGTTTTTCTTGACAAAACCGAAAAAATCATATATACTTTAATAGCTGTCGAAAATGGTACCATAGCCAAGCGGTAAGGCGTGGGACTGCAACTCCCTGATCCCCAGTTCGATTCTGGGTGGTACCTCCATTTTTTATAGGCAACATTGCAATGACAAAGAGGAGTATTTTCTGAAACGCAGTGCAGAGAAAAGGCGGAACGGTGCAAGCCTTTGTGCGGACAGGAAAGAAGGTCGCTTTTGAGCAAGAAAAACTGAATGGCATATACGATGTTTTAGGTTTTTTCGTTTGACCGGCGTTAACGGTTTGAAAGTGCACAGGAAACTGTGAATTTAGGTGGTACCACGGAGAAAACGCTTCGTCCTATAGTTTAGGATGTAGCGTTTATTTTTTTTATACAGCGAAATGATGCAAAGGAGCGAATGGCTTTGTTAAATGAATTGCCAAAGGTCTATGACCCAAAAGAAACGGAAGAAAAATTATATAAATTCTGGAATGACAGCGGGTTTTTTCATGCGGAGGTCAACCCAGATAAAAAACCATATACCATTGTGATTCCGCCCCCGAATGTGACGGGTCAACTGCACATGGGGCATGCGTTTGACGAAACGCTGCAGGACATTTTGATTCGTTTCAAGCGCATGCAGGGATTTGAGGCGTTGTGGATGCCCGGCACAGACCACGCAGGAATTGCAACCCAAATCAAGGTGGAAGAAAACCTGCGCAAAGAAGAAGGCTTGACACGCTATGACTTGGGTCGTGAGAAGTTTTTGGAGCGTGTTTGGGACTGGAAGCATCAATATGGCAATCGTATTATCGAACAGCTGAAAAAGCTGGGATGCTCCTGCGATTGGGAGCGTGAACGCTTTACGATGGATGATGGCTGCTCCAAGGCGGTACGTGAGGTTTTTGTCAATTTATATGATAAAGGCTTGATTTATAAGGGCAATCGCATCATCAACTGGTGTCCGCACTGCACCACGGCGTTGTCTGATGCGGAAGTGGAATACGAAACCCAACCCGGACATTTGTGGCATATCAAATATCCAATTAAGGATTCGGATGAATTTTTGGTGGTTGCGACAACCCGTCCGGAAACATTCATGGGCGATACCGGCGTGGCGGTTAACCCCAATGACGAACGCTATCAGCATCTGATTGGAAAGACTTGTATTCTGCCGATTATGAATCGTGAAATCCCAATTTTTGCAGATGATTACGTCGATATGGAATTTGGTACAGGCTGTGTCAAAACAACACCTTGCCATGACCCCAATGACTTCAGCATGGGTCAACGGCACGATTTGGAACAGATTTTGGTGTTCAACGAAGATGCGACGGTCAATGAAAATGGCGGCAAATATGTTGGCATGGACCGCTATGCATGCCGCAAGGCAGTCATTGCGGATTTGGAAGCCGGCGGCTATTTGGTGAAAACCGAAGAACATGAGCACAATGTGGGCACGTGCTACCGTTGTGGCACAACGGTTGAGCCAATGACATCTGCACAGTGGTTTGTCAAAATGGAGCCATTGGCAAAGCCTGCGATGGATGTGGTCACAGAAGGCAAAACCAAGTTTGTGCCCGACCGTTTTTCCAAAACCTATCTGCGCTGGATGGAGAATGTGCACGATTGGTGCATTTCTCGTCAGTTGTGGTGGGGACATCGCATTCCTGCTTTTTATTGTGAAGATTGCGGTGAAATGACGGTTTCTAAGGAAGATATTACGGTTTGCCCCAAGTGCGGCAGTCAGCATGTGCAGCAGGAAGAAGATGTGCTGGATACTTGGTTCTCTTCGGCGCTCTGGCCGTTTTCTACCTTGGGTTGGCCGGAAAAGACACCCGAACTGGACTATTTCTATCCAACCAATACACTGGTTACGGGTTATGATATTATTTTTTTCTGGGTTGCACGTATGATTTTTTCAGGTGTAGAAAATTTGCAGCAAACCCCGTTTGATACCGTTTATATCCATGGTTTGGTGCGCGATGCGCAGGGCAGAAAAATGTCCAAATCCTTGGGCAATGGTATTGACCCTTTGGAAGTGATTGCACAATATGGCGCAGATGCCCTGCGCTTTACATTGGCAACCGGCAACAGCCCTGGAAATGACATGCGTTTTTCAGATGAACGTGTGGAGGCAAGCCGGAATTTCTGCAATAAAATGTGGAATGCATCCCGCTTTATCCAGATGAATTTGACGATTCAAAAGGCAGAATTGCCAGATACATTGGAGATGGAAGACAAGTGGATTTTGTCAAAATACAATACGCTTATCCGTGAAGTAACCACCAATTTGGATAAATATGAATTGGGATTGGCAGCAAGCAAGCTGAATGACTTCATTTGGGACAATTTCTGCGATTGGTATATTGAAATTGCAAAAACACGGTTGCAGAATAAAGAAAATCTTGTTTCCAGTGAAAATGCGCAAAAGGTGCTTTGCTACGTGCTTTCCGGCGCAATGCAGTTACTGCATCCGTTTATGCCATTCATTACAGAAACCATTTGGCAGGCACTTCCGCATGATGGCACAAGCGTCATGGTATCTGACTGGCCGCAATATCAGGCAGCATTGGATTTCCCAGAAGAAGAGGCGCATATGGAAACCTTGATGGAATCCATTCGTGCGATTCGCAATCGCCGTGCCGAAATGAATGTTCCACCGTCAAAGCGTGCGCAAGTAATCGTTTTTTCGGACAAAAAAGCAACCTTTGAAGCAGGACAGGTATTCTTTGCGAAGCTAGGCTATGCTTCTGAAGTCACTTTGGTGGATGCAGTACCCAGTGATGCCGCAAAAATGGTATCGGTTGTGACAGAAGATGCGCAGATTTATATGCCGATGAATGAACTCATTGATTTTGAGAAGGAACGCGCACGCCTAACCAAAGAAAAGGAAAAAGCGGAAAGCGACCTCGCATTTGTGCTGAAAAAGCTAAACAATGAAAGCTTTGTGGCAAAAGCACCGGAAAAAGTGGTTGCCGCAGAAAATGAAAAAGCCGAGCGTGCAAGAGAATTGATTGCAAAGTTGGAAGCCAGCATTGCAGCGCTTGGTTAAACATTGGCATAAAATATTGAAAACGACTTGTTGCCCCCGAAATTGCAGTGCAGTTCGGGGGCAACTGCAGCATAAGAAGGGAACGGCGCACATTGGGGTATCACATACAGGATGCTGTTGCATATATTCAT
The DNA here is from genome assembly GCA_963663775.1 of Intestinibacillus sp. Taxonomy (GTDB): domain Bacteria; phylum Bacillota; class Clostridia; order Oscillospirales; family Butyricicoccaceae. Next base: position 2,369,629 of record OY760624.1, read on the forward strand.
ACATTGGGGCGTGCAGTCGGTGCACCAGGATTACATCGCATGCGTGCGCTGCTACAAGCGTTGGGCAACCCGCAAAAGCAGCTGCGATTTGTGCATATCGCAGGGACGAATGGAAAAGGCAGTACCGCCACCATGACTGCTGCAATTTTACAATGTGCCGGATACCGCACAGGATTGTTTACATCGCCATATTTGGTGCAATTTCATGAACGCATTCGCATCAATGACGTATGGATTGCCGAGTCGGATTTGCAGCGGCTAACGAACCTCGTGGCACAGGCAGTATCACAGTTGGTACTGCCACATGGCGAAGTTGTTGGTACTTTTGAATTTGTCACTGCAATCAGCATGCTGTATTTTCAAGAAAATACATGTGACATCGTGGTGTTGGAGGCTGGCATGGGTGGTGCTTTGGATGCCACTAACAGCATTGACGCACCGCTTGTTGCAGCGATTACTTCGATTTCCTATGACCACACCGATGTGTTGGGTACTACCATTGCACAAATTACGCAGGCGAAGTCCGGCATCATCAAAGCAGGGAGTGCGGTAGTTTGTGCACCGCACCAAAATCCTGCTGCACAAAAGATTGTGCAAGAAACCTGCACGGCATGTGGAGTGCCCTGTATGATACCGCATGCTGCGGAAATTCTATCTTGCGACATCAATGGCTTGAACATACAATATGCGGGTCAACAGTATCAAATTGGAATGCTTGGCAGACATCAAGCGGACAATGCCGTTACCGCTTTGCATATTGCATGGGAATTGCAGAAAAAGGGGTTTTCCATCGTAGATGATGCCATTGTCGCAGGATTACAGCACGCAAAAATAGCAGGACGATTGGAGTGTGTGCAGAAAAACCCACTGATTTTTTTGGATGGCGCACACAACCCAGATGGCGTTTCAGCACTTTGCACCACAATGCAAGCGCTGATTGGCGAAAAAAAACTGTTTCTTGTGCTGGGAATGGTGCGCGATAAAGCGGTGAAACCTTGTGTACAGATGCTGGCTGCACATGCGGATGCAGCCTACATCGCTGCACCCGAAAATCCACGTGCGTGCGATGCATCTGTGCTTGCGCAGCTTGCGGCAGCTGTTTGTCCTGCGGTACATAACTGCAGAACCACAGAAAATGCGCTGCAAACTGCTATTGCACAGGCAGACGATGCCACCTGCATTTTGGTTTGTGGTTCTTTATATTTGGTCGGAGAAGCGAAAAAAGTTCTGGAAAGCCGACATGAAATAGCAAAATAAACATTTAAAAATCGATAAAATAGACTTGCAGCTATGAGGAGAACCATGGCTGCAGGTCTTTTTTGATTTATGAGGTGAAAATATGAATATCATTCATCAATATAAAGAGGATGTGCTGAAAATCGCAATTGTTGGTGATTTGGGACATCACGAAGCACGTGAAATTATTTCTAAAATGGAAACTATTATCACATTGTGCACCGTAGGCACGGTGATATTAGATTTATCACAGATGACGTTCATGGATAGTTCAGGGCTTGCGGTGGTGCTGCATCTGTATCGTTCGCTGAAAAGCGTCAACAGAACATTGACTGTGAAAGGCACCAATCCGCAGGCAATGCGTGTTTTTCAAGCCGCAGGGCTTCCCAAAATGATTCGATTTGAGGAGGAAGAATAACCGTGCGTGATGTAATCAATATGATGAGTATTAAATTTGAAAGCAGGTCCATCAATGAAGGATTTGCAAGGCAGTCGGTTGCGGCATTTGTGGCGCAGCTCGACCCGACTGTGGATGAATTAGGTGACATCAAAACTGCCGTGAGTGAGGCGGTGACCAACAGTATTGTACATGCTTATCAAGATAAACTGGGTTACATAACCGTTTCTGTACGTATTTTGGACGAGCACTGCGTGGAAATCAAGGTAAAAGACAGCGGCTGCGGCATTGCGGATATTCAAAAAGCACGTGAACCTTTGTTCACGACTGGAGATGACACGCGGTCTGGCATGGGATTCACGATTATGGAAAATTTTATGGATAAATTACGTGTGCGTTCCACCATGGGACGTGGAACCATTGTGACCATGACAAAAACCTTATCCCAACGAAGCGGGGGGTAGGACATGGTTGCAGAGGAAACTTGCGAGTTGATTCAGCAAGCACAGGCAGGGGACAAACATGCGGAATCGCTGCTTTTAGAAAAAAATAATGGGCTTATTTGCAGTATCATGCGTCGATTTTTTGGTCGTGGCATTGAACAGGATGATTTATATCAGTTGGCAGCAATGGGATTTATTAAAGCGGTGCGTGGATTTGACTGCGCATATGGAACAGCGTTTTCTACCTATGCGGTACCGAAGATTGCCGGGGAGATACGGCGGTTTTTGCGAGATGATGGGCTGATTAAAGTCAGCCGCTCGATCAAAGACTTGTCGGTTCGGCTGCATCACCTGCAAAACGAGATGGAAACAGAAATGGGACGTGAAATCACCATTGGAGAATTGGCAGAGCGAGCACAAATCCCCATTGAAACAGCGGCAATGTGTGAACAAGCCACCCGTACCACAGACTCATTGGAGCGTCCGCTTTCGGAGGAAGGGTCTACCTTGGGCGAACTTTTGGGTGACAATGGAATTGAGGACAAAATCACACTCCGTTTGAGTTTAAAACAAGCGATGCAGACCCTACCGCAGCGAGAAAAAGAGGTTTTGGGTTTGCGCTTTGGACGTGCAATGACACAAGCAAAGGTCGCCGCCATTTTAGGCATCTCGCAAGTGCAGGTGTCACGCATTGAACGGCATGCAATTGCAGCCTTGCGCAAGCAAATGCTGTAAAACCGCAGGCTTTATCATGATGCACGCTTTTATTTGCAATTTGGCAGCGAGCACGATATAATGAATAGCATACCAACGATTCATACAGCATGTGATAAGACAGAAAAAATGCTGTTGCGACGAAGGTTTTGCGATAAATACAGCTTCTAGTTGATATTCAGAGAAATGAGAGTAAAATGAACGAAAATAAGCACTATGCTATGACACATGGCGGAAAGTTTCATGCCGATGATGTGTTCTCCGCCGCTCTTTTGGGTATTCTGCATCCAGGGATAGAAATTATCCGTACGTTCCAGATACCTGAAAACTTTGACGGTATTGTATTTGATATGGGATTTGGCGCATTTGACCACCATCAGGAAAATGCGGACGTTCGGGAAAATGGCGTGCCTTATGCAGCATTCGGTCTGCTTTGGCGTGAATTTGGACAGGCGGTGCTCATACAGATGGGGTGTGCGGCAGCGTTGGCGGAAGATGAAGCACTGCGCTTTGATGCCAGCTTTGTGCAGCCATTGGATGAAGAAGACAACACTGGATGCAAAAATGACTTGGCCAGTGCCATTGCGACCTTCAATGCCAGTTGGGATACGCAGGACTCTGCGGATGAATGCTTTGAGGAAGCGGTTATATTCGCTACCAAGATTTTGGAAAAGCGATTTGACAGAATTTTAAGCACACAACGGGCAAAGACAATGGTAGAGGAGGCACTTGCGCACATGGAGGATTCCATTGTGGTGCTTCCGATGTATGCGCCGTGGAAAAAGGTGTTAGTGCCTTCCACCGCAAAGTTTGTGGTATATTCTTCCCAACGGGGCGGTTTCAGCGCACAGGTGATTCCCATAGACCTTGACAGCAACGAGGCAAAATGTTCTTTTCCGCAGGAATGGGCTGGAAAAACAGAAGCGGAACTACCGCACCTTTCTGGAATTGATACGCTGCGATTTTGTCACAAAGGACGCTTTCTGATTACTGCGGGTTGTCTGGAGGATGCCATCCAAGCATGTAAACTGGCACAAGCAGAAAACGGAAAGGAAGCACCATGAATTTTGAAGCATTGGGGATGCAGGACGGTATCTGTAAAGGGCTGCTGGCGCAGGGAATCGACACGCCAACCCCCATACAAGCACAATCGATTCCAATGATTTTGGCAAACAAAAATTTACTTCTGCAAGCAGAAACAGGATCAGGCAAAACGCTTGCGTATCTTCTGCCGCTGTATGCACGGTATGCGCCGGACGTGCGTGGTATACAGACCATCATTCTCGTGCCGACAAGAGAGCTGGCGATGCAGGTACATCGTCAGGTAGAACTTCTTTCGCAAAATGCAGATATGCAACTCACATCTGCTGTAGTGATAGGCGATGTGAATATCAATAGCCAAATCGAGAAGTTGAAAGCAAAGCCGCAGATAGTAATTGGTACAAGTGGCAGAATCATTGAGCTGATAAAACGAAAAAAAATCACTGCACATACCATTAAAACCCTTGTGATTGATGAAGCAGATAAAATGCTGGAACGCAACAACATGGAGGGCGTGAAGGCGATTATGAAGGCGGTGATGCGTGACACACAAATCATTATGCTGTCTGCCAGCGTTTCGGACAAGACACAAAAAACAGCAGGAGAAATGGTGCATGCGCTGGAAACTGTGAAAATTAGCCAGACTCTGCGCATCCCTGTACATATTCAACATTTGTTTATTGTTGCAGAGGAACGGGACAAATTTGAAACATTTCGCAAACTGAATTTCATCCTACAGCCGAAGCGTGCCATTGTGTTCATCAACAATGCGGATAAAATTGACATGATGACTGCCAAGATGCAGTATCATAAAATTAGGGGTGCCTGCATACAAGGTGCAAGTGCGAAAGAACGCCGCAAAAATGTGTTGTCTGACTTTGCAGCAGGAAAACTGCAAATTTTGATGGCAACAGATATTGCCGCACGCGGCTTGCACATCGAGGACATCGAACTGGTGTTTAACATTAGTATGCCAGAAGATTCGATGGATTATTTGCATCGCGCAGGCAGAACAGGACGGAACAGTGCGGAGGGAACGGTGATTTCTATCGTGACAAAGCGAGAATTGGTACTGCTCCAGCAATATCAAAAGGCATTTGGCATCCGCATACAGGAAATCAAAATGCGCAACGGAGAAATTTTACATGCTATGTTATAGGCAATAGGGAAATACAGGAAGCACCCCCGAGCAGTACATATTGTATTGCTCGGGGGTGCTTATATTCTGGGGATGCTTGCTGCTGCGATTGGCATGCAGCATACCTTGAAAAAGTAGCTGTTGCGCAAAAAAAGAAAGGTGTGGACGGTGTGGCACTTTGATTGCGAATGTTCGATGTAGCGACATGGAATTTCTTAGCGCATATGATAAAAACCTGTTGAATTTTGTAGAAAAATGTGTGATAATAGAATTGTATTTCATAGAAGTTGACAAGAGAAGTATTGGGAGAGTGCAATATGGTCTTTACGGTCAATCAAGTGCTTGTTAAAGAAAATATTGAAAAACAAGAAACACTATATTTTCAGCAGACGGATGAATTTTTTAATTATCCGATGGCAATGGGAGATTTTTTTGAGTTCACTAATGGGCTACATAGAAATCAAGAATTTGAAATTGGTGCATGGATTGCCCAACAGACAGAGCAAGAAAAACGCAACCAAACCTATCTTTGCTTGCAGCGAGAAAAAAAGAAATTACAGGAAAAAATGCATTTGGCACGTGGACGCACAGAAATACATCAGTATCGCCTGCAAATAAAAGCAGTTTCCGAAAAACTCAAGCAAGCCGAGATGGAATATCATGAAAAAGCCCTGCATGGCTATTATCAACAAAATCAAATCAAAGGACATCAAATTTTGGTGTATAAGCATCATTTGATGTTGAACAGCCTGAAAAATATTCAGCGAATTTTGCCCGAACTACAAGAAAAAAATCTGCATTGGCTGCAGAATATTCCGATTTTCACGGAAAATATGGAGGAACTCAGCGCACTGAAAAAAGAAAATCTAGCGATTGAGGGAGGACCCTGCCTGTTTGGAACAGACGAAGTGGATTTGCTTGCAGTGCTGCAAGACGGCACAAGGTTTACCTTTGATTGTGACAGTGGTGTGTGTGTACAGGGGGACTGCACACTGCAGCAAGCGGCGTTTTTCCAAGAATATGGTAAAGAAATCGCAGAAATTTCGTTTGTATGCCGAAAAGATGGATTCTCTGTGCAGGAAGCGGAGCTTTTGGAAGCCATGTTCGGTATTGCGTCGGCACTAAAATGTCGTCTCTTGATTTCCTTACCCGATATGGCATATAAAAAATTTTTTTGCGAGCTTATAAAGCCGTTGCCAGAGCAGGTACAGCAACGTGCGATAGAAAATTATACAAAAGTCCTCTATCAAATTACAGATTTATATCTTTCGGCCATTGAAATCTATCAAAAACGATATACAGTGACGCAAATAGAAGTGCTGCATGAGCGAAATCACGCCGTGTATGCGGTGTTTTTGCAGAAACGCTCTCAATTTTGCTCATTAGAAAATGTGACCACATGCAATGAAGAACGCCGCAGCTCAATTTATGACTATATTTGTATGCCGGCAACGCCGCATTATTTATGGAATATCTCAAACATTTTAGAAATAAACAGTACAGATGAGGCGGATTCTGTTCGAAAGTGCATCAAATATCATAAAAAAGCGGTGCATTTTCATCAAATCATGCTGCCGGAAAAAGTCAGCACAGACGGAAAGAACACGGTATTTCGGGCATCACGCGCCCAGAAGGGATATAGAAACCTGCAGCAGCTTTAGACAACAGGAGTAGGGTGGGGTGACCATGCAGAAAAGAGAGAAATTGAAAAAAACAGGGGTTTGGTTGGGTATCATTTCCATTGCTTTGATGATAGTATTGGTGTTTATGCAGCAGCAGCTGACGGGTACGCCGTGGATCAAAGAGATTGCATTGGAGGCAACCTCTAGTATTGTAACAGATACGCAGGGCGATTATTTGGTGATTGACCAAGGCAGCAGTCGGGTTTCTAGCATTACTAAGGACGGGGAATGGCTGTTTTCGATGAATGCCGGCAATACTATTAGCAAATCATTTCAAAATGCTTTAGCAGTTTATCAGGACGAATCGGGTGAAATTTTTATCCGTGATGTGGTCTGGAAAAGCAATGGCATGGAGATAGACAGCGAGCGCATTTTACAATATAATTCTGTCGGCAAATTTGAAAAAATTGCATATGAGATGCAGTATCCATCGAATGAAAATTCGGACAAAGAGGGCGTGTATAAACCACGTATTTATGGACCTTTTGTATACCAAAATGCATTTTATGTTTTGGAAGTGAAAAATAATGCGATTTTGGTAAAAAACATGCAGGATGACAAAACCGTTCGCACGGTATATTATGCAAGTTCCGGCAAAGTCATTTCTGATTTGGAAATGGGAACGGATGGTTTGCTCTATTTTGTGGACAAACGAGGCTTCATTTTGCACGAAACAGGCACGGGCATTATGGAAACCGTGTATCAAGGCTATGGCGAAATTGGTATAGATTGCAGCTTGCCTTGGGATTTTTCGATTAACCAAAGTGGCGACAGCGTCTTCACAGATTTGGGAAAGCGTACCGTAGAAGCCGTACAGGCAGACGGCAGCATATCAGAGTGCATCGGTTTGGGCGAGGTTTCGGGTGCTCCTTTGGATGCGTTTGGGGATAATCCGATTTATTATCGAGTGAATTTGGGGCATGATGGACAAATCGGCATTGCATATGATGATTCTATTTTTGTCAAATCGAAAGATGGCACGGTGTTGCTCAACAGCAGTCTGATACCGATTGCAAAATCAGCAATTACGTGGCGATGGACATTGTTTTGCCTTTTGGTATTGGCAATTGTGTTGGCAGTTACATCCATTGTCTGTTTGACCCTTGTATTGTTGCACGGCGTGGAAATTTCGACCGGTACAAAAATTGCATGTATCGTGTTGTTTTCCATGCTTGCGGCAAGTGCGATAGTGGCATCTATATCATTTAAAACGACAAATCAGCAATATATCGAAATGGTTTTTGACAGAATGCTGATTGCGGCACAAGATGTCAGCGAAGTTGTTGATACCACGGCGTTGGAAAGCATTGATTCTCCGGATGATTATTACAATACAGAATATATGACGCTGAAAAGGTCGTTGGAAAGCGTTATCAATAAAAAATATTCATGGAATCGAGATATTTATTGTAATATTTACCGTTACAAGGATAGCGTACTGTATGCGCCGATTTATTTAGACCAGAGTGTCGGTGCATTTTATCCATTGCCGATTTATGACCAATTAGATGCGTTGGAGAGCGGAAAAATTCAAAAATTCTATATGACTCAAACCTCCAGCGGCATGTGGATGTATGTATACGTGCCATTGTATAATGCGGCACAAGAAATTATTGGCATTATTGATGTGGGCATGGATATGAATTCTTATGTGCGACAGACCAGAACCATGTATATTCATGTGATGTTCAGTGTCTTAGCGGCATGCATTATTATGCAGATGTTGATTATTCAAGCAACTGCGTTTTATGAATTTTATCGCAAACGTAAGCGTATACGTGCGCAAAACGGTGGCACGTTAGGAAAAGAGCCCATCGGTTTTTTGCAGCCTATCGTTTTCACGGTGTTTTTTGCATTCAATCTACCGACTGCATTTTTGCCGAACTACAGCACGGACTTCTATGTTTCATTATGGGGGCTACCGAAGGAATTTGTGGTAGCACTGCCAATTTCGATGAATCTGCTGGCAACGGCGGTGAGTTCTCTGGTGAGCAGTTTTGTCATTGAGCGTATCGGTTCACGGAAAGTGGGCGTGTTTGGAACACTGCTCACCGCAGTGGCGTATATCGGTGTAGCGTTTGCAGACCATTATCTGTCCTTTTTGGTAGCAATGCTCTTGGCAGGCGCAGGATTGGGTACGGTTTTAAACGCTGTAAATTCCTATATTGCGATGCAGAATGATGAATCAGAGCGTGCGGCTGGATTTACCATGTATAATGCTGCATTTTTTGGCGGATTCAATTGTGGCACGGTTGTCGGGGCGTTGCTTGCGTCTACCATGGGGATGCGTGTAGTGTTTATTGCCGTTTCGCTGTGCATGGCAATCCCGTTGGTATTGATTTTAAAATTTATGTACGGTGAAAAAGCAGCGGAATCGGTTCAAGTGCATACGCAAGAGGCATCTTCCGTGAGTGTGCTGCGATTCCTGTTCAATCCAAAAATCCTGCTGTTTTTGGTTTTCGGATACATCCCTTACATGATTGCAGGACATTTTTTGTATTACTTCTTGCCTATTTTTGGCGTTACAATCGGTTTGACAGAAACCTCTATCAGTCAACTGATGCTGGTGAATGGTGTCTGTGTATTGATGCTGACATGGATTAGCAATGAATTGTTCATCAAGCGGCTGAAGCTGCGTGTTTCGGTTATCTGCGCACTTTTGATTTTGGCAATGGCATTTTTGGTGTTCGCATTTATGCAAAGCGTGATAGGTATTATCCTTACGATTATTCTCATAAGTTTGGCGAACAGCTTTGGCGCATCCGCTATGAGCTTGTATTTTTCTGAGCAAAAATTGACCAGAAGCTATGGAAACGGAAAGGCGATGGGCATTTTTTCACTGTTTGAAAACATTGGAGATACCGCAGGGCCATTTGTATTCAGTTTCATTCTGGCAGGCAGTTTGATGGGTGGATTTCGGATGCTGGCAATTGCGTACGGGGTTGCCGCAGTCATTTTCCTGCTTTCCAGTGTTGGACGAAAAAAGACCTTATCCGACACTTCTGAGGAGCAATAGGAGGGTATTATGGCAAATTATACCGTAATTGCAGACATCAGCAAGACCATTGTAGAGATGTTGCGTGCACATGCGGTGCCTGAGCCAATTGCAAAGGCGGAACAAATCGGCACGTGCAGTCCCCAAGCACGGGGCGGGTATGTGGTGGGTATTCATCCCTATGACATTAAAGAAAATGCAGAAAACCGCCGCATCGATGCGATTGTGTTGCCGGATGGACGTGTGCAAAATCCACCGGTGGAATATACCGTATATTATATGCTTTCTGTAGTCAGTAAAGCAGAAGCTGCAACAAAATCCATGGATGAACAGCGAATTATGGGGAAAGTTCTGCAATTGCTGAAGGATTATGCGGTATTGCAAGAGCAATATATGCCCGAACCGCTACGCATGAGCGGAGAGCGGCTGACCATTGAATTTTTGTCCATGGAGTTGGAGGATAAAGTGAAAATCTGGAGTATGTTCAACGAACCCTATCAGCTATGCACATTTTTTTCCGTCAGTCCAATCCTTGTGGACTCCTCTATCATAAAAACATCTGCAAAACGTGTTACATCGGTTCATTTTGATGCAAAACAGAAAGACAGGGGACGCTCGTGAGATTGTTACATTATGCTGCAATTGTACTGCGGATAGTCGATGCCTATACGGGCGAAGTGCTGAGAAATGCGGTTGCGCAATGCCTAAATCGACAGACGGCAGGGATTCGAAATCATGAAGGACACTGCCTGTTTTCTAATTTGCCGCTTGGAACATACGAATTTGAAGTTTCTTGTGTGGGATACTGTATACAGCACATACAAGTCGCATTTTTGCAATTGGATGCGCCGCAGATGATAACGGTGCGGCTGGCATATTGTCAAACGCATCCGCAGCTGCGCCAGATACCGCATCGACTGCTTCTGCTGCGTACCGAGCAAGGTGTGCTGGCACATACCGACCTTACGCTGTGCATGAAAAGCCAAGCGCCTTTGCTGCGGGTCATTGCACCTGCGGCAAAGGGAAATACGGTTCTTGCGTTGAGCGGTGCAGGGAAGGTTTCGTTTTTGCAGCGGGAATTTCGCACAGAACAGGGCGAACCTTTGGTGTTGCGCGGGTTTGCGGATGAGCAAAATCAATATACGCTCGCAGAACCTTTGAAGAAAGCCATTAAAACGGGTAGTTCACTCTGCCCCATATGGAATTTTAAAACCGATGATGAAGGGGCATGCATTCTGCCAATTGAGCGATTGTTGATGAATCGAGAGGAAGCTGCCTTTGTGGTGGAATGTGCCGAGAAACGCAGAGAAATCATCATACAGTTACATGGAAATGAACCGCAAACCGTTTGCATAGAAATTTGAGGTGAAAAAGATGGGCTTTGCAGTGTGTGGGGGGGCGATGTGCATGTGCACCTTTGGAGTTGCACCAAGTACATTCAATGTACTTCCGATGAATCAAACCATGAATATCATGCCGTTGGCAACCATTATGGATAATATTCCAATGGTGAATGTGATGCCATTCGGGATGTGTAATTCTATGGCTAACCCAGCAGTCGCTTCCGCAACCGCAGCCGCAATGGGCGTTTTGACCCCCATGCCATGCGTTCCCGTCACAACGGCACCTTGGACACCGGGCAGTGCAACGGTCATGATTGCCAACAAGCCTGCACTCAATAACTCCTCTAAGTTAATGTGCATGTGGGGCGGCAGCATTTCCATTACAATGCCGGGGCAGCAATCTATTCAAGTTCCATAAGCGCAGGAAGGATTCAGAAACCGCAAGAAAGGAGGTAAGTTTTTGCATGGATGCTATATTTGATGCCGTGTTTCCGCGTGTACTTTTCGGAAAGCCATATCAAACCCAGTTAGCGTATATCACGGATTTGGTGAAGCAGGCGGAGTTGACCTTGACCGCATATCTGCAACTGCATAGCGGGAGCTATTCTGCTGTAGACCGCTTGCGAGGTGTCATTATCACGCAGGAGCAGGTGCAAAAATCGCTTTGCCAGAACAGAGATATGACACAATATCATTCAGTTCTGATGCATTATCGGGAAAAGGCATCCTTTTTGATAGAAAGTCGTTTGGAAAAGACGAAGCTATTTCTGAAAATGGTATATCTTGCAGATATTTTCAAGCTAAATGATTTAGAGCAGTTTTATTTTATCCTATGTCTTATGCCATATTTTGAGAAAAAATATGAGCATATTTTTGGATTTTTGCAAAATGATGTGACACAGATACACCCATCCTGCGAGTTGGCAATCCAACTTTATCATTTTACAGAGCATTTTTCAGAAATTCCAAATGCACAGAAACTGCGATATGAGCTGCAAAAAAAGTTTCATCTGCTTTGTTTTGAAGATGCGGAAGGTACGCTCGATGCGCAACTGCTGCAGTTTGTAATGTTTGATGCGGCAAGTTCCTATCAAATACCGTTTGCGAAGCTACAGATACCAGAGCAATCCGAGCAGAACCTCCCCGCAATGGGCGAAATCGTAGAGCAATTGGTGCAGACCATTTCATCGTATACAGGTACGGAAACACTGGTTTTTTATTTGCATGGGGCATCTGGGGCCGGAAAGAGAACCCTTGCGACACAGACGGCAGGGCAATTGGATATGGCAATTGTGCATGCGGATGTCCGTGGGTATGCGGAGCGAAGCGAGATAGAGCTGGAGCGGTGGATGCTACTTGTTTGTCGGCAAGTTTTACTGCAACGTGCGTTTCTTTGTTTGGAAGGGATATTGACCGATGCGCAGGAAGATGTGCAATCTCAGCGACGATTGGCGTATCTTTTATCGATAGCAAAGCAATTTTGCGGCGTCATTTTCCTCTGTGCGGTGCGGGAGCGCCATGTTAGCTTGCATCAGACGGACATTATCTGGATGGATTGCCCTGTGCCACTACCGGATAAACCGCAAAGCATTGCACTATGGTCTTACTATATGCAGGGTTTTTCCTTTGCTGAATCCATTCCGGCGCATGAATTGGCAAATAAATTTCGGTTTACACCCGGTCAAATTGCAGGCACTATGGAAGCTGCAAGAAACAGGTTGCTGTGGAGTACACAGCAACCACTGGACAGAGCAACCTTGAGCAGCTGTGCCTATGAGCAGATTGTGCACACGTTGGGGCAGCAAGCCACTTTGCTATATGCCAATTACAGCATGGAGCAGTTGATTTTGGCGGACGATGAAAAAGAAATGCTGCAAAGTGCATGTGACCAGATTCGCTTGAAGCATATTGTATATGACCAGTGGGGATTCAATCGGCGGTTGACCTATGGACGAGGTGTCAGCATGCTGTTTGCAGGTCCGCCAGGTACAGGCAAAACCATGGCGGCACAGGTGGTGGCCAAAGAATTGAATATTGAGATTTACAAGGTTGATTTATCGCAAATTGTTTCCAAATATATTGGAGAAACCGAAAAAAATCTGAATGCGTTGTTTCAGGAAGCGCAGAAAAGCAATGTCATTTTGTTTTTTGATGAAACGGATGCATTGCTTGGAAAACGGACGGAAGTCAAGGATTCACACGATAAAAATGCAAACCTGGAAACCTCTTATCTGCTGCAAAAAATGGAGGAATATGAGGGAATCACCATTATGACCACCAACTATTTGGAAAATATCGATTCCGCATTTTTTCGCCGCATCAGCTATGTCATTCATTTTCCGTTTCCGGATGAAGCTGCGCGGCTGCAGCTTTGGAAAACCATTTTTCCGCAGGAATTACCGCAGTCGGATGAAATCGATTATGCTTATTTGGCACGTCAATTTGAAATTGCGGGCGGCAACATCAAAAATACAGCGGTAACAGCCGCATTTTTGGCTGCAAAAAACGAGGGAGAACTGCAAATGCAGCATATCATGAAAGCACTGAAATATGAAATGACCAAGCAGGGCAAAATCATGTTGGCAGAAGATTTTGGCGAGTACAGCTATCTACTATAAGCACCTGATTGAGATAGTATTGCATACAGATTCTACGAAACTGGGTGGAAAGAAGGGAGAACATCATGATGGACGAGATTTCTACAATCTACGCCGAAGCGCAAATGCAGATGCTCAAAACTGCGGCGGCAGACGGTGGCTATGGTGTGCAGGCAGTCGATACCCAGCAAACACCGATTCCGACCTTTCTGGTGGAGGCGGTTTCTCTATATCAAGAGGAAGATTGGAGCATTGCCTGCAATGTGGTACCGATGCACCATGGAACGGATGCTTTCGTGTGCGTGCAATTGTATTTGGCATTTTCCAATGCGATTGCGGACGACAAAATGGAAACCATAGAGCGGTTTGTGAAAGCCCAAAATGAGCGCATGATGGTAGGAAATCTTTTGATATTTGGTGAACATGTCTGCATTAAATATGCGATGAGCTATGGATATGGCGAAACAATGGATGCCGATATGTTTCGTCATGCGATTCATATGGTTGCGATGCAGGCGGATATTATGGCGAAAAAATGCAATGATTTGATGGAAAACAAGATAGATTTAGATACTTTGCTGCAAAAACATCCATTCAGCGTCTGAAGAAAGAGGGAATTGGTCTATGTGGACAGCACAGCAGAAAAGCTTACAGCGCAAAAAAAATTCCGCGCTGCCAAAAGCAACATCTATTGAGAGCATACCAGTTGAGTCGATTCAGCGTTCCATGGGAAACCAAGGGCTGACAGAATATTTGTTTTCTTCCTTTCAAGTGTCTGACCCAAAGGATGCAAGTGAGCAGGAAGCGGAGCAAGTGGCGGATTCTGTGATGGCAAAAGAGCCAATTTCCGACCTTGATGCCCCCATACAACGGCGCACGGAAGCGGGAGAGGTGCAGCGTGCAGAAGAGAGCCGTGCATCGCAAGAGCAGGCTTCTTTTGCGTCATCTTCTGCCTCTGACATGCCGGCTGAGGTACAGGGCAGGATGGAAAGTGCCTTTGGACGGTCTTTCGGAGAGGTACATCTGCACCATGATGCAAGCGCCGACACATTGAGCCGTAGTCTGCATGCAGATGCGTTTACTAAGGGCAATGATATTTATTTTCGGCAGGATGCCTATAATATGTCTTCTGAGCAGGGACAGCATTTGCTGGCACATGAATTGGCACATGTTGCACAGAATGACGGCGGGTTGCATCGTGCACCGCCTACGCAAGGGCAGCCACCAGCTACGCCAACGCAGGGGCAAGCCCCCCCCACACAAACACCATCCCAGCAACCCACACAAACGCCCTTGGAGGCGAGTGCTAATCAGTTACAGAAACTGGCAGAAGATGAACTGTTTTGCAAATTTGTGGAGCTTATACAAAAAAACAAAGCGGTGATTCGTGCGGCGGCAAACCTAGACCCAACAAAAGCAGACCAAAAAGTTGCGGTGGAAGGCAGCAGTACACTCGATAAGATTGCAGACGGCATTGACTATGCGGATGGTTTGGTGGGGTTAGGCGGGGATATTACAGGACTGACCTCCGATATACCCGATTCCAAAAAAACAGAGCAAGAATTGCAAGACGACGATTCTTCGCCAAGCACGCAGGACAAAATCGGCGCAGCAACCGACTCGTTTTCTGCAGCGATGTCGGTTGCATCCACCGGCATTGATACATATCAAAAGTTTTCGGACCATTCGGAACAGAAGGATAAACGCAGTCAGTTGGGGCTTGCGGCGGAAGGCATGTCCGCAAAAGACAAATGGGAAATTGCAGGAAACGTGCTAGGAAGTGCAGGCAGTATCGTTGGGGCTGGTGCAAGTATTTCATCGGCTGCGGGCGGTGACGAAACAAAGACGGCGAAAGCTGGTCTTGCCGGAGATTCGCTGTCGATGGTTTCGGATATTATTGGAATTGGCACGGGCAGTGCGGATGTGCATGAAGCCCGCACCAAGAATAATAAGGCGCGTGCACAAATTATCACCTTGCTGAAAAAAGCGGCGGATTATGAAAAAAGTGACCCGGAGAAGCTGGCAAAGATTCAAGCACTGGAAGCGCAGGTTTCCTCCGACAAAGATGAAAATGGAAATTTGAAATTCAATCAATCTGTAGACACCTTGCTGACAGGTGACTTTTCAGAGAAAACCAAAAATGTCTTGAAGCGTGCTAAAATTCTGAACAGCACACGACAGGTCAGCCGTGAGCAAAAGAATGAAAAGGCTTGGGATTTGGGCGGCAGTGTTTTTGGAACGATTTCGGATGCGATTTCAATGACAAGCGATATTTTTGATTTCAAGAACAACAAAAAAATAAGTGCCATTTTTTCTGTTATTGGCGGCTTTGCCTCCATTGCGGGCGGTTTGTTCGATATGGGCAAAAAAATATATGATAAGCATGCAGAAAAGAAGCGTGAATCCGGAGCAGAAGCATATGCAAAGGGTGTTTTGACAAATTTGGCGGATAGCTTGGATAGCGCAAAAGCTGCTGTTACCGTCAGTGAACTCAAGCAAGAAACTACGCCATTAACCGATGAGCCCAAAATTGAATCCGGACAGATTTACAGCGACTGCTATATGAGCTTAGATGCCGGCAATGTAGATATGTTAGATTTTCTGCTGGCATTGCAGGGGGCAGGTGCTGCACAGGCAGCACAAGCGCAGCAATCCACAACGCAGTCACAGCAAACGCCACCCTCGCCCGCTCCGCCCACTCATGCCAAACAAATCAAGCAAGCCGTGATGACTGGCTATGTGAAGCACTAAAGCGGTGAAAAAGGTGCGCAGCGTCAACCGCCGCACACCTTACGGAGCACTTCCAGAGAGAGTGGCTCGCAGCCAATTTCGAGTGCCGGCGTATCGGCGGCATTCTGCTGCAAATGCTGTTCTTGCTTTTGTCGAACCAAGATTTCATCAAAGGCGGAAATTGGGTTTTTTTCGGCATACCGCGCAAAATCTTCATCAGCAGAAATCGCTTCTCCAAGCAAATCTAATACATCGCTGAGGTCTGTTTTGAGAGCCATAAGTACGTTCCTCCTATCTTGTTATAGTTCCAGTATAGCACGAAAAGGTGGGAAAGAAAATAGGACGAAAGGACATGGGAGAATGACAGCATGGAATCGAAAATGTGCATATGTGCGATGGATTGCAGTGTTGTGTGCCATTTTACTGCTCAGTGGATGTGGTGCAGCTGCCCCCGCCAATCTGCAGATTCAATTGGCAATTACCGGCGACCAAGAAGTCTATGACTATGATGACAGCATCTTTCATGCGATTGATATGGCAGTGGAAGACTGCAATGACCTGTATGCGACAGAAGGCTACCATGTTAGCTATCAGACCAGCGATGATGGCTCTGTGTATGATAAAGGGGTTACACAGGCTTCGGATTTTGCGAAAAATCCGAACATCACAGCGATTTTAGGAACGCACAATTTTACCATTTTGGATATGGCGGCGGAAATTGCACAGCAGCAGAATAAATTGATGGTGACATTCAATGGGTGCAATGACGGCGTGACACAAAAAGGCTACTCTATGGTGGTGAACAACGTGTTCGGTGCAGCGCAAAGTGGTGCAACGATGGCGAACTATGTCAACCAGACACCAGAGATTCAGCACATTGCCATCTATAACAGCTCGGTGGGCTATGAACGAGATTGGATGCAGGCATTTCATCGTGGACTTGCAAATGGTAGTGCACAGGTGGTCGATTGCGTGGGAACGGCAACCAGCGCCAATGATTTTGCAGTTATGGCGGAGCGTTGGCGTGCATTGCAGGTGGACACGGTGTTGATTTTGGAATATTATGCAGCAGATGCATTTTATGCGGCAGAAACCTTACATCAAGTCCTGCCAAACCTTCGTCTTTTAGGGGATTCCTCCTTTGATTATGATGAAATGCTGCAAGAGTCCAGCAATGTTGTAGAGGGTTTGGTCATTCCAGATGTTTTAATGTATGGCGAGGGCAATACGATTGATGCGTTTAATCAGCGATATTTAGAGAAATTTGGGAAATCGCCTAGCAGATGGGCGGCACATGCCTATGATACCGTGCGCATGATTGCAGATACGGCGGTAAAGATTGGAAGCACCGATTCCGTGAAAATTGCAGCGGCACTGCATCAAGAAGAAGGCTATCAAGGCGTTTGCGGGTTGGTAGCGTTTGATGACGGGGGACAACTGGTTGGCAGCCAGCAACGACTGCTTGTTTGTAAAAACGGCAGATTTGTTGCACTGACATAGGAGATTGACGATGAAAGAACAGGGAATATCACGTGCCGAAGGGGCTATAATTACCACAGTCAGAGTTCGCTCGTTTTTCCTTTTGGCGATTTTGCTGATTGTGTGCATGGTGAGTTGGTTGTTTTTTGGAACGGTGCGGCAGACCGTTGACATTTCCGGTATTGCATTTCCGCAAAGTGGTATTCGACGGGTTGTGGCGAAAGAAAACGGCAGTGTGCAGCAGGTTTTGTGCCAAGCGGGCGACTACGTAGAGCAAGGCGATTTGTTGGCGGTGATTCCGCAGGAGGAGCTGCTCAGCACCATGGAGGAATCCAATGTGACTGCAGATTTACTGACGCAATATGTGAGCAAATCTTTGGTGACAGCTCCGGTAAGCGGCGTTATCAGTGACCTTGCGGAAATTGGCGATGTTTTGCAGCAAGGCGATATGGTGGCGAAAATCATCACCGATGACCCGTATTCCAATCAAAGTGAAATTCGTGCCTATGTACCGGCAGATGTTGCAGCAACCTTGCAGCAAGGAATGACTGTGGAAGTATCCCGCCATACGGTTGCAAGAGAGTCAAGTGGTTATATGAGCGGATTTCTCAACCGTATTGGCACCCTGCCTGTGACAAAAGAGCAAATCAGCGAGGATTTGAGTGGTTTTGCAAACCCGGGAGAACCCGCAGAAAACCAGGGGCTGATAGAGGTTCGGGTCACTTTGGTGGACAGTCCGGAGATTGAAACCGGTACGATTTGTGATATGGTTGTCATGCAGCAGGAGCGAAAACCGATACAAATCTTTGCGTCATAAATCCTAGAGTGTGTTTTGAAACCCCGCACACACCCTAGCCGCTGGGAGGGAAACGACATGCACAAACGAAAAAAAGTGCCGCTGATACTGCAAGTGGAGCAGGGAGAAGGCGGAGCTGCTGCGTTGGCAATGATGCTGCAATATTGGGGAAAAACGATTGCTTTAGAACAGCTGATTTTGGACTGTGGTGCCGTGAATCGATTGACGAACGCTGCAGATTTGGTGCAAACCGCAACAAAATATGGGCTTTATGCAGCAGGGTATCAAGTGGGCTTGACACAATTGGAGGAATTGCCGCTCCCTGTCATTGCGCATTGGAAGCAGGCGCATTTTGTGGTGATTGCTGCACGCAAAAAGCAGGGGTATATAATCCATGACCCCGCCTGTGGGGCACGGTTTGTGTCATTTTCTGAAATGAAAGCTGCATTTTCGGGGGTTGTACTGCATATGCAGCCGGCAGAAACCTTTGTGGCGGATGCACAGATACATCCGCTGCGGTCGATAGTACAGCATATGGCTCGCTATTCTGCATCGGCAACAGGGAGCGTCATTTTGTGCAGTGTTTTGATTTGGATTTTGCATTTGGTCAATTCAGTATATATCCAATTGATGGTCAATCGATTTATGGAAAACACTGCGGCAGCGGCGGGTTTGCTGGCAGGCATGTTGGCGGTGCAGGCAGTCGCACAGTTGCTGTTATATAAATTGCAGCGTGTCATTTGCCATATGATAGCCGATGAAACCAGACTGCAATGGGAAAGCAAGCATGACCGTTCGGAAATACCGATTACCTTTTTGACCTTGCGCGGTGCGTATTTCATTGAAGATTTATTGGAGCGTGGTGCCAACGGTCTGCGTGTGTTGGCGGAAGAGATTGTGCCAAAAGCGTTGTCTATTTGCGGCGTAGTATTTTACGTGCTCTTAATGATAGGATACAGTTTGCCGCTGACAGGGTTGCTGGTTGGGCTGTTGTTTGTGTGGTGGTTGGTACGAAAAGTGGGAAATCCTGCGACAGACAGAGAGCGGTCCGATATGACAGCTGCAAAGGTTGTTGATGCGACTATGCAGGCTTTGCAAGTGCCTGACATTGCGCAGACGGATGCGTATGGACAACGAAGAGCCGCATATTTTCATCGGTTTTTGAATCAAAAGAAACACGAAGTCTGTCAAACGGATATTGTTCTGTTTGTCGTCAGCTTGGTTCTGCTAAGCATTGGAAGCGTTGCAGGTATGACATATGGGATGGTGTCATTCCGCAAAATGATGGCATTTTTGTATCTGGCAATCTTGGTGTTATATAGCATGGTACAAGCACAAGCATTGCGGCGGCGTACAGATACATTGGAAACCTTGCTTTTGCAATCCAATGCACTTTTCCCAACCAAAACCCCGCAGATTTTTGAAGAAGTCGCCGTTACAGGGGCGTTGGAATGGAAAAATGTATGCTATCGTCCCTATGAAACAGGTGCAGAACTGTTGCATCGAGTGAGTTTTCAGCTTTGGCAGGGCATCACAGCGGTGGTGGGGGATGGTCACCATTTATTTTCCGCATTGTGTATGGGACACAAGCGTATTACAGCAGGAACCATCTATTATGGAGATATTTCCTTGCGAAAATTGTCATTTGAGATGCTGGATGACACGGTCGTTTCTTTGGATGGAAACATTGCGCAGCCAGAGATGTCGATTGCGGCGTTTTTGTGCGGGCGTGCAACGAACCATACAGAAGAATCTTATTTGAAGCTTGCAAAAGACCTGGGACTACACACCTTCGTTTTAGAAGCCGGCGGTTATCAAGCGAATCTTTCTACATTGTCCAGTGGTGCACAAATTTTGGCAAGCATCGAACGTGCCATATTGGCGCAGCCAAAGCTGTTGATTTTGGAGCAACTGCTGCAAAATTTAGATGAAACACAGGAGCAAATTGTATTGCAGGAAATACAAAAGCAGAAAATCAACTGCGTAATACTCACCAACCCCGACAGTCTGCCGGAGCAGGTGAATCGTGTGATAGAGCTGCAAAACGGAAATCTGGAATTTCATGGAACGTTGGATGAGTTCAGAGCAAAGGTGGGAGTCATTTGAAGAAATTGAAAGGGCGCACAATCCGGAAAATTGCAGCGAAAATGACTTCAGATTCTGCGCTGGAAAATCTATTATCTATTATGGGGGAAGCACCTGTAAAAATTCCGCAGGAATACACCGATGCAGAATGGCAATTGTCATATGCTGCCAGCCAAACTGGTATCTCTGTGATAGAAATTGAATTGGGACTACATTGGCAAGAGCATTTGACCGGCTATTATTTGGTGGCGGCTGAGCAGGGATTGACCGCTTTGATTCCATATGGCATCGGGAAATATATCTTTTATGACCAAGGGTTGCAGCGATTTCAGTATGTAGACCGTAATACGGAAGCGCAGTTTCGCAAACAGACGTGGGAAATTACACCTTCTCTGATAAAAAATGTGACACCATTTGCATTCGTAAGAAATTTCTTAAAACAGCAAGCACAAGCGGAACTGCCATGGATGCTGTTAATGACGGCGATTTTATGGGTGTGCAGCATTATACTGCCGCATTTGGGTTGGGACACGCTGTGGAATGTTGTGCCATCCGGAAAACATTTTTTTGCATATGTGCTGCAGTTTGGGGGCGTAGTTCTCTGTGGAGGACTTGCAGCGGTGCAATGTTGCAAGCTTTTGCGTCGTGTATGGGAAAAAGCGGATGCGCAATATGCGACGGCACTGATGCAGCGATTTTTGCAGAGAGATACGCACGATAACAAAAAAACAACAGCAATTGGTCAATTTATTTGTGCAGAAAACTGCAAAATCGTATTACAAAGCACGGCATGGATATGGTTTGCGTCAAGCTTTGGAATTGTGGCACTGGTCAGTACCACATATCGCATATCGATGTTGCAGCTGTTTGCGATAGCAGGGCTGTTCGTCATCGGATATGCACAAATGCTGCGAAAAAAAACACCTGCACGGGAAGAGGCTGTATTGGCATCCCGCATAGAAGCGCAGGCATTTCTGTGTCAAATGGAAATAGCAAAGAATTTGCCACGGGTAGATGCGTTGCCTTCTCGGCAAAAACAGGCAGCAACCAGCACATTTGGATATTTATCCGCACTATCAACTGCTTTTTTAGCAATCGTTTTCCTGCAAGGCATGCAGGCTGGCATGCGTCCGGCAATGTTGGTGGCATATGGATTGCGTGCCGCTCCCAGTTTGTTCTGTATCTTGCGGTTGACGGCGTCGTTACCGGCGTTCATACAGATGCAATACGGGGCAAAAACAGTTCTTACGGATGTTGCAGAGGAACTGGAGCGTGACCCTCGCCCTGCGATGCTGCACTGTGACGGTTCGCTCATGCTAGAACGAGTACATGCCGCAAATTTACAAGAAATATCACTTCAGGTGTATCCAGGTGAAAAAATAGGGGTTTATGGTTCTGTGAGCAGCGGAAAAACCACTTTTTTGAAAATTTTAGCTGGAATCATCCCCATACAGTTTGGTGCGATTTATTCCAGTGGAAGAGATTGTGCACAGGTGCAAGGGCAAAGCCGACGACGATTTATTCGCTTTCTGCAAAAAGCAGATGTGGTACAAATTGCATCTGCCGAGCGTTCAAACACAGCAATCTTATTGCTCGACCAAGTCTGTGATGCAGATACCGCAAAGTGTGCGCTTGCTTTTCCAGGCACTTGTATTCTGACTGCCCCACGGAAACAATGGTTGAAGGGCTGTGACCGTGTTTTTCGGTTGGAAAACGGACAGCTCATGCAGGAAGGGTGGTAGTGCAATGGCAGAGCAGCAGCATCACCAGCGGATAGAACGACCTCACCACAAACGGCAGTATAATGAAAAGGCAGGCGACCGTTTGGTTGTCTCGCAAATGACAGATGCCCGATATGTTCCATATTTGCAAGGGTTGGATACCCATATGCCGGAAAAAGTACGCCACAAAGAAGTATCGGCAACAGACAAGCCCATGCGTGCAGTGCGCCAAACCAACGATGCAGAGCAAGGAAAATCCTTAAAAAAAATGGATGATATCGAAATGGATACTGGCAATGTTGAGGTTGGATATGAAACGGGGAAGCATCGGATGCATTTGGCATTGTACAGAACCAACGCACTGAGCAGGAGCGCACGGTCACCAAAAGCGCCGCATCCTTTCGCCGTGTGGATAACAGCGATAGATTTTACAGCGATGATGAGCAGTTTTATAAAGGTGCCATTGACTTGGAATGCGATACCGGAAAAACGATGTCGCAAATCCTGCGTCAATTAGACGATATATCACGTCACACAGAGGAATCCACCACCATTGACCAAGTCATTCCATTTCAAGAAACGAGAGTCGAGCAGAATCGGATTGCACAGCTGCGTGCATTGCAGCATAAAAGTCAAGACCGCTCTAATATTCAGAGCGCAGTAACGGCTCTGGAAACGGTAAAAACGCAAAAAAAACAGCGAAAAAAACAGTTTTCAGCCGATTTACGAGAAGCAGTTATCAAGACAAAAATCGCACAATATCACGACAGTGATTTTTTGCTGTATTTGCGGAAAAAGAAAGCCATTTTAGAGGCATTGGCGAACCATGCAGAACCAGAGGTGCTGCAAGAAGTCCTAGCGCAATATGATACACAAGCACCGCAAGAGATAGAAAACGAGAATCCCTTGCATCACGAGGAGTTGTAATTGCATCGAAAAAAACGCAGGAAGCTGATGCATCAACTATAAAAAACACAACACAGGAAGGAGTTGAATTGGTTCTGACTCCGTGTCCCAGCGGCACGGCAGTAGAGAACCGCAAGGTATGGCTGAATATTTATCCCCCGGTGTGTATGTTGAGGAATTTGACAGCGGACCGGCACCTATGCAAGGCGTAGGTACAAGCACAGCAGGTTTTATCGGTGTAGCAGAAAGAGGGCCGGTTTCCGGTGCTCCCATCTTGGTCACCAATCCAGCAGATTTCGGTCGGAAATTTGGCGGCTATTTGCAGGAAAATGAGTTCGGAGAATATCGTTTTCTGGCATATGCGGTCAACAATTTCTTTGCAAATGGCGGCTCTCGTGCATTTATCATGCGTGTAGCACCGTCTGATGCAAAAAATGCAGCCATCGCAGGCGAAAGCATGTCCTTCACTGCAAAAAATCCGGGTGCATGGGGCAATGGCATCAGCATCACAATGACAGAAGCAAGCAAGGCAAAAACACAGATTTTTGAAGACCAAGGTGAGGGCGTATACACGGTTAAGAGTTCTGTGGATTTCAATGCAGGCGATGTGGTTGTGTTTGATGATGGCAAGGCACAGGAATACGGCATCATCAAGGCAGTTGACGGCAACACCATCACCCTGCAGGATGCATTGACCGCCAGCAAAGTAGTGGACACCAATCTGCTGCCGACCATGGTGCTGAAAACCTGCGAATTCAATGTGGATGTACGCTATGATGACCAAGCAGAAAGCTATGAAAATGCCTCTTTAAACATCAATATTCCCAATTATCTCGGTAAGCTGATGTCAAAATCCGAACTTTTGGATGTTGTGATTGTGCCGAATAGCGAGGCAGTCACACCGCTTGCAGTGATGCAAAAGGATTTTGCGATTGAAAAGGATACCATCAAGCTGACCTTAAAGGATGGCAGCAATGGTACTTCTGCGGCACTTTCTGATGCAGACTTTATCGGCATTGACAAGGGACCTGGCTCTCGCACGGGCATTCAGGCATTTTTGGACAATAGTGACGTTAGTTTGATGGCAGTTCCCGGCATTGTCAGCTCAAATGTCCAGTTGTCTTTGGTGTCACATTGTGAAAATTTGGGCAGCCGCTTTGCAGTATTGGATGTGCCGATTGACAGCAAATCGGTGACCGATATTATGACACATCGTGATACGGTGGACAGCGATTATTGTGCAATGTATCACCCGTGGTTACAGGTTTTTGACCCGCTCGACAAGAAAGATATTTTTATTCCGCCGTCTGGTTCTGTGATTGGTATTTTTGCACGCAGCGACAATACCCGTGGCGTACATAAAGCACCTGCAAACGAAACCGTGGCAAACTGCACGGGGCTTTCCTGCAGCTATAATAATGGTGAGCAGGATTTACTCAATCCAAAGGGCGTTAACCTGATTCGCCGTTTCCCTGGCATGGGCATCCGTGTTTGGGGCGCACGCACAGCATCCTCTCGACCGCTCTGGAAATATATTAACGTACGTCGCTTGTTTATTTTCTTGGAAGAAACCATCAAGGCAAATACCGGTTGGGTGGTCTTTGAGCCAAATGATGAATTGCTGTGGATTCGCGTGAAACGCACCATTGAAGTCTTTTTGGAAGGCGTGTGGAGAAGCGGCGCATTGGCGGGCGGCAGTGCATCCGATGCATTCTTTGTGGACATTGGACCGTCTACCATGAGCAAAGATGACGTTGACAATGGTCGCTTGATTTGTGTGATTGGTGTCGCACCTGTGAAGCCAGCAGAATTTGTCATCTTCCGTCTGACACAGAAAACCGGTGAATAAATAAAAAAGGAGGGAAAAATAAATGTTACCATACAGAAATTTTAGGTATCGTGTCGAAATTGACGGGTTGGATGCCGGTGGATTCAGCGAGGTCAGCGGCTTTGATGCAACGTTCGATGTGGTAGAGTATCGGCAGGGCGATGATACCATGATTACGCCGCACAAGCTGCCAGGCTTGATTAAATACGGGAATATCACGCTCAAGTGGGGCGCTTCTGACAATATGGTGCTGTACAATTGGCTGCAGGATATTCATGCAGGCACCATTGAGCAGAAAACACTGACCATCACCTCTTTGACGGAGGATGGCAGTCCTGCCGCTTCTTGGCGTGTCATCAATGCATGGCCTGTAAAATACACAGCACCAGACTTCAATGCAACTTCCTCTGAGGTTGCGATGGAGAGCATTGAAATGGCGCATGAAGGTTTGACAAGAACCGTATAATTGGTTAAAAAAGTGAAATAACAAGTTTTTTCGTACATCCCTGTACAGGTAGAAGATAGTTTTGTACAGGGATTGCGGAAAAACGAAAGGAAAGATACCATGGAGTTTCAGACAGAAGTAAAATTTAAATTGCCGAAAGGCTATATTGATGAAAACGGAGAACTGCATCGAGAAGGTATTATGCGCCTTGCAACCGCTGCAGATGAAATTTTGCCGTTGCGTGACCCTCGTGTGCAGCAAAATCCCGGATATTTGAGCATCATTTTATTGACCCGTGTGGTAACGAAGCTGGGCAGTTTGTCGGCAATTGATACCAAAGTAATGGAGCGACTGTTTACCGCCGATTTGGCATATTTGCAAAATATGTATCAGGAAATCAATGCGGTGGAGCCAGTGAAAATTTCGACAACTTGTCCGGGATGCGGCAAAACGTTTTCCATGGAGGTCCCTTTTCTGGGGGAATCGTAAAAAGCTATCCAATTGACCGTATTTACGAAGAGATAGCTTTTTTATCTTATTATTTTCATTGGTCGCATAGTGAAATTATGAAAATGGAACACAAGGAACGCATTCGCTTTTGTCAGGAAGTTTCTAAAATCAATCGCCGCATGAATCAAGATACACAGAAGAAAAACATTTTTGATGTTTGATTGCCAAGAGGCTGCAGATGAGGGACATCGTATGAAGTTAAGTTTTTTAAAAGGTTCAAATAGTGAAATTATCTTGCCCATTCGGTTCATTGTGCTATTTGGCATTGATGTGATGGGATTTCAGAAGGTGTCTGGCATCGGAAAACAGGAAGATGTAGAATGGGTCAATGAAGGCGGCGTGAATGGACATCCCATCAAGCTGCACACCCCGCATAAATCACCGCACCAGCTTCGATTCAGCCGCGGTGTGAAAATGAACTCTATTTCTTTGAGCAATCTATTGATGAGCGGTGGTTTGAAGACCAATAACTATGGGCAAATGGGTGCAAGCAGTAATATTGGTACGATTATTGTTTTGAATGCCGAAAAAGATGTCAAAGCCATTTATGGATTTATTTCACGTGGTGTGTTGGAATGGGAAGTCAATGATTTAGATGCTCAAGCGGCACAGCCGTTGATTGAAACCTTTACCGTTGCACATGATGGACTATACAATATTCCGGTTCCTGATTTTCTATAAATAGAACACCGAAAGGAGGTGCATTGGATGCCGATTACAATTTTAAAACCCATTTCAGCAGCATTGACGACCACTTGCATGCACAGCATGCCCGGCATGATTGACAATAATCGCTTTTGCAGACAGGTTGTCAGTCAAGTACAGCCATCACCGGAGCGACAAAATTATTTTCGAGGGGAACTGCTGGTTTATCAAATGCCGCAAAATGTGCAGGCAGAAAATACACCTTCACAAACAACCGTCAATCTATTGCTGCAGCTCAAGGCATATTTATCAGATGAAAACGGTATGGTGCAAAATCGCATCAGCTTGACACAGCATTTGACAGAGCAGTTGGAGCATCAGGTTTTGGTTCTGGGCAATCAAACCTTGCGCCATCAAGTGCGAGATATACAACGGCAAATCAGCAGCAATCAGCTGAATCGTGCACAGATACAAGAATCCGTTGAGCAGGTACTGCATCAGCTAAAAAAAAAACGATAGTTGATTTTCAACGCACGCAGGATGCCTTGGTTGATAGCAACATAGCATATCCCATACGATACGGGCATGTTTCTGCAAAGTCCACATATCGGAATAGTTTCCGGACGCATAATCTGTTTGAGAGCGGACGATATGTTTTGTCAGCACCGCAGGATGGAAATATATATCATACGCAGCAGTTGCAAAGCACATGGATGACACAGCAAAACAACGCTACGTTGCCATCTTCGCAATTGATTTTGCGGCAAAACAGCACGGAACAGCAAACATTTTCAACCCAAGGGCAGGAAGCCGAATCGCCGGAAATTGTGCGTGCCACACCGCAAGTGGGCAGTCAAACACTGACACAGCAGTGGCTGCAGACCTTGCAAAATCTATATTACAACCATATGAATCTGCATCATACGCAAACTTTGCAGGAGCGGTACAACCGTAATTCTTCGTTGCAACTGCATCGCAATATGCAGATGGTGCAGGGAAACCAAAGCTACACTTCTACGGCACAGGTTTTGCAAACCATGCAGTTACTAGATGCCATCCAAAACCAACGGGTCTACCCGCAAATGGCATCTTATACGCAGTTTTTGAAGGGACTGCATTCCAATCCACGGTACAACACCCAAGTGATGCAGATGGTGCATAATCAAGCACCGCATATGCTGATTGCACCGCAAAATGGCAATACGTATTACAATTCGCAGTTGCAAAGCACATGGATGACACAGCAAAACAACGCTGCGTTGCCATCTTCACAATTGATTTTGCGGCAAAACAGTACGGAACAGCAAACATTTTCGACCCAAGGGCAGGAAGCCGAATCGCCGGAAATTGTGCGTGCCACACCGCAAGTGGGTAGCCAAACACTGACACAGCAGTGGCTGCAGACCGTGCAAAATCTATATCACAACCATATGAATCTGCATCATACGCAAACTTTGCAGGAGCGGTTCAACCGTAATTCTTCGTTGCAACTGCATCGCAATATGCAGATGGTGCAGGGAAACCAAAGCTATACTTCTACGGCACAGATTTTGCAAACCATGCAATTGCTAGATGCCATCCAAAACCAACGGTTCTATCCGCAAATGACATCTTATACGCAGTTTTTGCAGGGACTGCATGCCAATTCACGGTACAACATCCAAGCGATGCAGATGGTGCATAATCAAGCATCGCATATGCTGATTGCACCGCAAAATGGCGATACGTATTACCATTCGCAGTTGCAAAGCACATGGATGACACAGCAAAACAACGCTGCGTTGCCATCTTCACAATTGATTTTGCGGCAAAACAGTACGGAACAGCAAACATTTTCGACCCAAGGGCAGGAAGCCGAATCGCCGGAAATTGTGCGTGCCACACCGCAAGTGGGCAGCCAAACACTGACACAGCAGTGGCTGCAGACCTTGCAAAATCTATATTACAACCATATGAATCTGCATCATACGCAAACTTTGCAGGAGCGGTACAACCGTAATTCTTCGTTGCAACTGCATCGCAATATGCAGATGGTGCAGGGAAACCAAAGCTACACTTCTACGGCACAGGTTTTGCAAACCATGCAGTTACTAGATGCCATCCAAAACCAACGGCTTCACCCGCAAATGGCATATCCTACACGGCTTTTGCAGGGACTGCATTCCAATCCACGGTACAACCCCCAAGCGATGCAGATGGTGCATAATCAAGCATCGCATATGCTGATTGCACCGCAAAATGGCGATACGTATTACCATTCGCAGTTGCAAAGCACATGGATGACACAGCAAAACAACGCTGCGTTGCCATCTTCACAATTGATTTTGCGGCAAAACAGCACGGAACAGCAAACATTTTCGACTCAAGGGCAGGAAGCCGAATCGCCGGAAATTGTGCGTGCCACACCGCAGATGCGCAGTCAAACACTGACACAGCAGTGGCTGCAGACCGTGCAGAATCTGCATCACAACCATATGAATCTGCATCATACGCAAACTTTGCAGGAGCGGTACAACCGTAATTCTTCGTTGCAACTGCATCGCAATATGCAGATGGTGCAGGGAAACCAAAGCTACACTTCTACGGCACAGGTTTTGCAAACCATGCAGTTGCTAGATGCCATCCAAAACCAACGGTTCTATCCGCAAATGACATCTTATACGCAGTTTTTGCAGGGACTGCATGCCAATCCACGGTACAATATCCAAGCGATGAAGATGGTGCATAATCAAGTATCGCAAAATGGCGATACATATTACAATTCGCAGTTGCAAAGCACATGGATGACACAGCAAAACAACGCTGCGTTGCCATCTTCACAATTGATTTTGCGGCAAAACAGCACGGAACAGCAAACATCTTCAACCCAAGAGCAGGAAGCCGAATCGCCGGAAATTGTGCGTGCCACACCGCAGATGCGCAGCCAAACACTGACACAGCAGTGGCTACAGACCTTGCAAAATCTATATCACAACCATATGAATCTGCATTATACGCAAACTTTGCAGGAGCGGTACAACCGTAATTCTTCGTTGCAACTACATCGTAATATGCAGATGGTGCAGGGAAACCAAAGCTACACTTCTACGGCACGGGTTCTGCAAACCATGCAATTGCTAGATGCCATCCAAAACCAACGGTTCTACCCGCAAATGGCATATCCTACATGGCTTTTGCAGGGACTGCATGCCAATCCACGGTACAATATCCAAGCGATGCAGATTGCGCATAATCAAGCATCGCATATGCTGATTGCACCGCAAAATGGCGATACATATTACAATTCGCAGTTGCAAAGCACATGGATGACACAGCAAAACAACGCTGCGTTGCCATCTTCGCAATTGATTTTGCGGCAAAACAGCACGGAACAGCAAACATCTTCAACCCAAGAGCAGGAAGCCGAATCGCCGGAAATTGTGCGTGCCACACCGCAGATGCGCAGCCAAACACTGACACAGCAGTGGCTGCAGACCGTGCAGAATCTGTATCACAACCATATGAATCTGCATAATACGCAAACTTTGCAGGAGCGGTACAACCGTAATTCTTCGTTGCAACTACATCGTAATATGCAGATGGTGCAGGGAAACCAAAGCTACACTTCTACCGCACAGATTTTGCAAACCATGCAATTACTAGATGCCATCCAAAACCAACGGTTCTACCCGCAAATGGCATCTTATACGCAGTTTTTGCAGGGACTGCATTCCAATCCACGGTACAACACCCAAGTGATGCAGATTATGTATAATCAAGCACCCCATATGCTGATTACACCGCAAAATGGCGATACGTATTACAATTCGCAGTTGCAGAACACATGGATGACATACTATCAAAATCAATCGACACAAGAACAATATATAGGTGTCGCAGGCGGTTTCTTGCCTCAAAATGCCCATATATCGCAAACAATCACTTTGAAATCGAAAAACAGGTATCTTATGCGGCATAGCACGTCACTATTTCCATTTCAGAAAGCAAACGCAATACAGCCTTTCGATGATAGAAACCAGATGCCTTTAATCTTTTTCACAGATATGCAGAAAAATTTTGATGTCATAAACAAACCGCACCGCCATATAGCGCAGATACAGCCGAGTGCTCTGCCGATTCTATGGCAAAAGGATGCGGCAGGGGCGTCCAAGGATGTTGCACAGGCGCTTCGTGTGCTTCAAACAGTGCAGACAACGCAGCTACCAAGCAATTTGACACAGACAATCCATCAAAAAAATGAGCTGCAAACAGCCATGCAACGGGGCATATATCCATTGGTGACCCACCGAAGGTCTTTGGATGTATCGTATGCCGTGACTCAACCAGCGAGCATGACATCGACAACGCATGCCATGCCCAAGCAAAATGCAAGCGATATTTTGACAGAAATGATTTATCGCAAAGAAGATGCAAGCACCAGTGCTTTTTTAAACGAAAATCAAGAAATGCCAGAATTATTATATAGTGTTCCCCGTGTACCCCAGCTACAGAACGATGCAGAGGAGCATGCGGACGGCGAGCAAGAGCTGCTGCGTCAAGTGCAAGCAACTGCAATGCAGAAAAGACTTGCAGCAGTATCTACATCACAGTCAGCGAATGTCATGCCTTCTGATGATGCTGCTGTCGTCACAAGGTCGCAGGTGCAGCAGATGATGGAAGATTTCCAAAGCACACAAAATCAACGTTTGGTGCGTCAAGTGATGGAAAAAATGGAGCAAACGCTTCGGACAGAGCGAAGAAGATTTGGAAAATTGCGCTGATAGGAGCATTCCTGTAAGGGGTAAAAACGGGAATTGCAAAAAAGACAACCTCCGGTTAGGATTGAGAGGATGAAATCTGGCCAGATGAAATCCAAACTCAAAAACAACGGAGGTCGTCAAAATGAATTTTACCCAGAATGAGAAGATAAGTCAAGTTACAACAGAAACAATCGTCATCGGTGTGGACATCGGCAGCGAAACGCATTATGCCAGAGCATTTAACTGGCGAGGCGTGGAGCTTGGTCGTGTGTTTCGTTTCGCAAACAACGGAGAAGGATTTGGACAGTTTCAGGCATGGATCAAAAGCTTATCTGGAGAGACCGCACAGAGCAATATTATGGTAGGCGCAGAGCCCACAGGACATTACTGGTTTAGCCTGGCGTCATATCTGAGAGATCAAGGTATCAGGCTCGTACTGGTCAATCCATACCACGTCAAGCAATGCAAGGAGCTGGACGACAATCATCCGAGCAAGACGGACAGCAAAGACCCCAAAACCATCGCCAAGCTGGTCATCGATGGAAGATATCACGTTCCATATATTCCGGAAGGCGTGTACGCGGAACTGCGTATCGCCATGAACTGCCGTGAGCGAATCGTACGGGAGTTAGTGGCAATCCAGAACCGAATTGAGCGCTGGCTCAAGATTTACTTTCCTGAATATCACGAGGTATTTGGGGATTTCAAAGCACAGAGCAGCCTGTTGGTGCTGGGCAGTGCCCCATTGCCCGTAGATGTCGTCAAGACAGGAGCAGAAGGAATCAACCAGCTATGGCGTACAAACAAGCTGCGGGCCGTTGGAATGAAAAGAGCACAGACTCTGTATGAAACGGCAAAACACAGCATGGGCTGCACCGAAGGCAGCATCGCTGCTCGCATGGAGATTCGGCTACTTCTGGAGGACTATCATGCCAAGCATACGCAATATGACAGCGTTATGGCTCTTGTAGAAGAACTGTGCGAGCAGATTCCGGCGGTTCAGAAGCTGCTCGCCATCAAGGGAATTGGACTACTCACCATCGCTGGTTTCTTTGCCGAGGTTGGAGATTTGGGACGTTTTCAGTCTCCAAAACAGATTCAGAAACTGGCTGGATTGGCGATTCGCGAAAACAGCTCCGGTAAACACCGGGGACAAAGCGGGATCAGCAAACGTGGCAGGCATCGCCTACGGGCACTGCTGTTCCGAGCCATTCTGCCCGTGGTAGCAACCAATCAAGAATTCGGAGAAATCCACGGCTATTACACGAGACGCAAAGAGAATCCGCTGAAGAAAAAACAATCGCTCATTACGCTATGCTGCAAGTTAATTCGGGTGTTTTTCGCCCTTGCAACTAAAGATGAGGACTATGATCCAGTACGGTTGCTTGGTGACATCCACCGTCCGGCAGCAATAGCAGCTTAAGGGCAATATCACACAATGACCCGTCGGGAGCGTCACAGTTGGGTCGGGTAGCAAGGCAATCCAAAGACAAAAGAGCAGGTAGTCAGTCAAAATTTCACCATCAGAGCACAGACTCGGTAAAGGAGCATCGCTGACACCCATCTGTGGGCAGGCAGGACGAAGGAATTTAGGGCAATGACCCTGTTAGACATGGGAGGTTTGCCGCCGCAGGAATAGTGGGTTACCATGGCCAAAATATTGCGAAAACAAGCGACGCTTTGGTTGTCATACCCATTTTTCCTGTTTTGGTGCACTGGATGCAGTGCTGCTTCGCAATCGCTCTTTTGAAATTGGCGTAATTCTATGAAAACAAGAGATATTTGAAGAAAAACGTATTTTATTATAGGGAGGTGGTTGATGAATGGCAATCAAGGCAGTTTTTTTAATAGCAAAGGATGGCACTGCAGCCACCAAAAGCTTTGACAAATGCGCTGTACAAATTAACCCGAATACCATCACTGTTGCCAGCGGTGCACAAGCCGGCGAAACCACACATGGGGTAAATGAAATTCAGGGTGTCAACAAAAAGGCAGCAGAAGAGCCGGTTGTGCAGTCCAGTGGTGTCAGCCTTCAAAATGTAACCATGCAACTGCATTTTGATATTGTGCAGTTATATAAAGATGCGGTGTCGAAGCAATCGATGCAAAATGCGATAACAAAAGCGACAACGATTATCAGCACATTCGATAGCGGCAATGTCATGAAATCCGGCATCAGTGCCATGGCATTGCTCAGCACACCGTCTGATTATACCGCCATCAGCCTGCTGAATACGGAATACAGCTGTTATTCGCAATTGGAAGAGGCTGCAAAGAAGCAAAAGCCCGTGATGTTTGTATGGGGGCCTATGCACTATGGCGGTGTTTTAAAAAGCTTTAATAGCAAATTGTTGTATTTTTCCAACCAAGGAGCACCGCTTCGTGCAGAAGTGAACCTTACCATTGCGTGCTCGGAGAAAAATAAAGATGCAGACAGTGCCTTGAAAAAGGAAGAAGCGGCACAAAAAGTAGAAAGCAGCCGGACACCACCGGAATCGCTTTAAAAAATCCACGGAGGAAACCAAGCCATGAGCGTGACCTTTCGAAGTTTGGAACAAAAGTACAATGGGTTTACACATCCCTTGGTCTATATCAAGGTGGATGGCACAAAGGATACCGCAGAAAGTGTGTATATTCAAAACATGGAAATCACGTTAACCAGCGGATATGAATGCAGCTGCTGCACCTTTGATGTGATTGGTTCGGAAAGCAAATTTGAAAAAGATGCCTTGGCACTCGACAGTGCAGTGAAGAAATATCTCAAACTGGGTGCCAAGATGGAGGTCTACGCCGGATATGATAAGGACGATTCGTGCACGCTGATTTTCACCGGGTACGTGACGACCGTACAATTTCAATTAGAGGGCACCAAAATTTTTCACACGATTGAAGCCATGGACTGCAAGGTGTTTTTGATGAATAATTTGCGTTCAGAAGTGAAGACCGGCTTGAAAAAATACTCTGAAGCGGTGACCAATGTGCTAAAGGATTACAGCGTTGCGTCGGACAAAACGGTGGATGCAACGGGAGAACTCAATGTGCCGATTGAGCAATATAATCAAAGCGACTATGATTTTATTGTGGATTTGGCTAGGCGTGTGAACTATTTGTTTTTTGTTGATTGCGGCAAAGTGAACTTCATCAAATATGCAAGCGCCAAGGAAACAGGTGTAATATTGACCCCTGGCAGTCATTTATTTCGCTTCCAACGACTTCTAACGGTTAGTCGGCAGGTCAAAACCGTTACTGTGCGCAACAATAACCCCAAAGACCCGACCAAGCCGATTGAAGGAAAGGCTGTTAAGGTCGCGGCTGTGGGCAGCGGTGCAAAGAGCAGCAGTGAGCTTTGCACCTTGGTGGGGGCAAAGTCAGAAATTATTTTAATTGACAATGCTGTGACAACGGCCGAACAGGCAAAAACACGTGCGGAGGCAGAGCTTGCACGGGTGTCGATGCAGTTTGCAACCGGCTCCTTTGAAACGGTTGGCGTGCCGGAATGGAAACCAGGGCAATTTGTGAAGCTGGAGGGCATGGATGACACGCTGAACGGAACCTATTTTCTGACAGAAGTCGTGCATCAAATGGATGTTGGAAAATATCATTGCATCTGCAAGTTTGAAAGCAACAAGGCATAGTACAGAAAGGACGTTAAACGCATGAGCTTATATGGAGCGTTATCAGAAGATGCGGTGTTTCCGCGCGAAGGCAATGTGCCTGCGATTACCGTAGGCGTGGTGACCGATATTGATGACCCGGATAAGCTGGGACGTGTGAAAGTACGTTTGCTCAACCGCAGTACTTCAGAATCCGAAACCGATTATATTCGTGTTATGACAACAATGTCGGGTGCAAAATGGGGCGTGTTTTTTTTGCCGGAGGTGGGCGATGAGGTTTTGGTGGCATTTTGCGATGGTGACCGGCACAGTCCATATGTTATCGGCAGCTTATGGAACAGCACCAATACCCAACCTGCGCAGATTAAAGATAAGAAAAACGATGTTCGGATGATTCAAACCAAAAGCGGTAATATGCTTTCTTTCACGGATACTGACGGGGAAGAAACGGTGGAACTGATTACCGCAAAAAAGATGAAGCTGTCGATGCAGGAGAAGGAACAGAAAATCACACTGCAAGACAAAGACGGGAAAAATTTGTTGAGCATTGATGCAAAAGGCGGTAATATCTCTATTACAGCAGACAAAAAAATAGAGCTTAAAGCCGGCAGCAGTACAATTACATTGGATGGGTCAGGAAAAGTTTCGATTGAAAGCAGCGGCAATGTGGAAATCAAGGGTCAGCAGGTGAAAATCACGGCGCAAAGCGGTCTAACCTTGAGCGCACAGGCAACGATGGACATCAAATCTTCCGGGCAACTGAATTTGCAGGCAACTGGACCTGCAAATTTGAAGGGTGCAATGGTGAAACTGAACTGAGGAGGCAGCGGTATGGCAACGATTCGTGGGTGGCGGTTTCCGATAGAGCCGGATGAACATACGGGACGGATTCAGACGGTGGAGGATAACGAAGCAGTGCGGCAGGGCGTGGAAATGATTTTGGGCACGGACAAGCGTGAGCGAAAGATGCTGCCGACCTTTGGCGCCGGACTGAGTGAATATATGTTTGAAAATATTGATTTGACGTTGGTCAGCAATGTTTCGGAGCGTATCATACAATCCATTAAGCGGTGGGAAACACATATTGCACGCATAGAAGCAAATGTTTCACAGGATGAACAAAATAGTGCCAATATGCACGTCGAGATGGCATATGTTACCGATATTTTGCCGGAACGAGAAAGCTTGAAAATGCAGCTGGATTTGCAGCAGCAAAACGATTGACAGGAGAGTGGGGCACATTGGATTTACCGAAGTTTGACAACCGAACATCACAAGATGTATTGGAACAAATTTATAAGCTGGCAAAAGCATATGCCCCAGACTGGAATGTTGATGCACAAAATCCGGATGTGGGCGTGGTGGCGGCACAGCTATTTGCAGACATGTTCACCGGCACGCTGTATCGTGCCCAACGCAGGCTGCACAATCATCATCTGATGTTTTTGAACCTGCTGGGCGCAAAGCAATTGCCGCCCAGTTCGGCAAGCGGCATGGTGACCGTTTCGGCACGGCGAAATTTTGGCGGCACTTATCTGCCAAAGGGCACACCGCTCTATGCAAGCGCAGAAAATGCAGAAGGACGGGTGTATTTTGAAACTACGGAAGCCATGTATGTGACGGACACCGATATTCAGAGCATTCATGTCACAGAGCGGGCATCCAATCAAATCCAAAGAGTCTTTTTACGCACCGCTGAAGAGGAAACCGTGGGGGCAGTGCAGCTATTTGGAGATGCATTGGCAGAAAATTTACAGCAGCATGTACTGTATCTGGAAGATGATATGGTTTTGCAGACCAAAGACAGCACAGAATTGGTGATACAATTTGCGAACACGTTATCGGCGCAGAACCATGAACGTGTGCCGCTCTTTTTTCAGAACCGTGCGGATGCCTGCTGGCAGTTTTGGGATGGTGAAGCATGGAAGCCCATCGAAGAAGTGGAAGCATACGGCAATGGCATTCGACTGCGTTTTGCAGGCACCAGTGAACCCTGTGAAGTGATGGGTAAAACGGCACGGTTTGTGCGATTTGTGCTGCAAAAGATTCCGGAAGAGCCGATTCTGTTCAGCGATGTACAGTATGGGTCGCAGGCGTTGGCAAAACAGCCCGATATTTTGTTGTTCAATAGTGCGGAACTGCCGACAGAAGACTTTTTCCCGTTTGGCGAGCAATTTGTGGTCTATACCGATTTTTATATTGGCTCTCAAGAGGTGCTTTATAAAAAAGGGGCACGGATTGACCTTTCCGTGGAATTGGATTTTCAGCGTGTCAAGACCGATGTGGTGGTCAAAAAACCGGAAATGCGCTATAAATTTTTGATGCGCAAAGCGGATTTTGAAGACCAAAAACCGACGGATATTGAAATCGACCGAGTGGTTTGGGAGTATTGGAATGGCGTTGGCTGGGCACGTTTGTTTGCAGACGCCTCTTATGAAGATTTCTTTACAATGCAGAAGAATGATATAGAAACCAGAACAGTATCCTTTTTTTGTCCGGAAGATATTGAAATGCTGGTCATGGGACCGGAAAAGAATTATTTTATTCGTGCAAGGTTAATGAAAGTGCGCAATCCATATGAAGTGATGGGCGATTATATTGCACCACGTGTGCACAAAATCAGCATGAGTTATAGCTATGTTGGAAACTATCGCCGCTGTCAGCAATTGCGGATGGAATCGGATTTGATGGAATATCAACAGCCGCTGCCCATGAGTGGGGACCAACCACTTTTTCAATCGACATTGTGTGCATATCCTGCGGTATTCATGGAATTGCGCCAACCGCTGCAGGATGGACCGATTCGGCTGTTCTTCGATATTTTGACGAGTACTGCGCAGCAAATGCCTGCATTGCGGTGGGAATATTTTGGATGTCATCATTCCAGCGCAGGAGAATGGCGCAACTTGGAAATTATGGACGGCACAGAAAATTTTGCGCACAGCGGCATCGTAACCGTTGTCGGATGCAGAGGGTTTGCTAAGACCACTTTGTTTGGCAGAACGGGATATTTTTTGCGCATCGTCAATTTGGACAATCAATATCATGGACTGGAGGCTGCCGCACGCCATCCCAATGTGCAGTCTATTTTATGGAACACGGTGCAGATTGTGCAGCGAGATACCCGTCAGCCAGAGTATTTTATGATACAAAGCCAAGAGGCGCACAAGGCATGTCAGTTGTCTGATGGAAATCTGGAGCAGGTGACGGTATGGGTGGATGAATTGGGGCATCTTTCAGAGCAGGAACAAGAACATTTGCTGCACAAAGATGAAAGCGATGTGCGCCCTGTGTATCTGGACGATGGTCGATTGGAAGCTATTTGGGTGAAATGGCATGAGAAAGAAGACCTTCGGCGTGCACTGCCGAAGGAACGTGCATACCAGGTCGATTATATTCATGGTATTGTGAAATTTGGCGACAGTAGGCATGGTGCCATTCCACCCGCGCAGCATCAGGAAAGCATTTCGATTGCGTTTAGTGTTTCGGCGGGTGCACTTGGTAATTTACCTGCAAAGTCCATGGGCGGTTTTTTTGGCGCAGTGGAAGGCGTGGATGCTGTCAGCAATGAAAAACCGCTGCTCGGCGGTGTGCAGATGGAAACAGCGCATGCAACGGTGCGTCGTATGACAGCGGAGTTGTCCGGCATGGGGGTCATGGTGACACAGGATGATTTTGAAGAGGTTTTGCGTTGTGCAGAGCAAAATATTTATCGTGTGCGCTGTATACCGCATGTGAATCGACAGAATCATCCAGAAATCGGAAACTTAGCGGTTGCTATTTTACCGACAGATTTCATGCAGGGGTATGAAAAATTTTCGGTGCTGGCAAAACGTGTGCGACAGTATGTCCTGCAGCGTGCCCCTATCAATTTGCATCGCATAGAGGTATTTGAGGTTTCATATTTGGAAATTGCAGTGGCAGCGGATTTGGTCATTCGAGAATATGACCGCTATCACGAAGTCTATCGCAATGTGACCGAACGGTTGCAGCGGTTTCTGAATCCTGTATGTGGGAATTTCAACAAACAGGGCTGGGAAATCGGCACATTACCCACCAGAGAGCAAGTATATAACTATATCAAAACCACCGAAGGGGTGCAGTGGGTGAAATCGGTGAATTTGTTCACCAGCATGGTGACCGAGCATGGGCGACAAGATGTGGCCGCCGAAAATTTGCCGCAGCATGCTTTTATGGTACCTGTATTTGGTGAGCCAGAAATCAATCTATCTGTAGAATAAAAAGGACGGTGAACGGCTGTGATAGAACTGGAAAAGCTGAATGATGAGTCCTATCAGGAAATTATGGATGCGGCACGCAGAAAAATAGCATTGCTTTCGGATGAGTGGACCAATCTGCAGGAATATGACCCTGGTATAACGGTGATAGAGTTGTTTGCCTGGCTCACTGCTGTACAGCGAAATTATCTCAACGAAATCAGTGAAGACAGCCAAAAAAAGTTTTTGACTTTGCTGGGAATCAACGCACAGCACAACCGTCCATCACATACCATGCTGGAAGTTTCCACGGCAGCACAGCGCCACTTGCTTCCATCTGAAACCAAGTGGCGTGCGGGAGCGTTGGTGTTTGAAAATCGCTTGCCGCAATGGATTAGCAATAGTCGCATCTGTGCACTGCATTGTTGGGATGGGACACAAATTACCATACCGCAGCTGAGTGAACACCATATCTTTTCGCTGTTTGGAGAAACGCCGCAAAAAGGAAATTGGTTTGAACTGGAATTTGATCATCCATTTCCACACGATATGCCCTATACACTCTATATGATGCCGTATTTAGCGCCGCAATACCACAGAAATCCTATTCTAGAGGGGCAGCAATTTGCGCCGATGGCACAACTGCGGTGGGAATATGCCGTGGGGGAGGATTGGAAACCTCTACAGGTGCTGCAAGATGATACGCATGCCTTTTTATTTGCGGGCGCCATTACGCTATTGACAAAGGAAGCGGACGATGCACTAATCTATAAAATTCGTGTCACCTTGGAGCAAGCAGAATATGATTTTCCGCCTTGTGTTTGGGCGGTGCACAGCAATGTGGTGGCAGTGGAACAGCGGGATACCCTCTGTCGCAGCGAAATCTTCACCGTGGCACAGGTACAGGATGCCACAGTTGAATTACATAGTGAAGTGGCATTGTATGGACAGAATCTGGTCTATCAATATCAAAATGGTGCTTGGTATCCATGCGAAGCCGCAGTGCAGCCGATGGTGGAGCAAGGAAAAACACGCATACAGTTGCCGTTTACACCAACGGGAGCGGACAACGATTCGGCACTATTGGTGGTGTCCTGTGATGCACGTGGCGCAGATATGCATCTCTTGGCAAACGGCACGAAGATTTCAGAACAGCAGGTTGACCTAAAATTCCCCAATATTTTGTATGACAGCGTGGCATTGATGGTGGGGGAACGCAAAAATAGTGAAATTGGATTTCATATTTGGCGCAAAACGGAGGACTTTTATAGCTGTGATAAGCATAGCCGTGCGTATTTGCTCGACTGCGCTGCACGCAATATTCGATTCGGTAACCATGAATGCGGCATGGCACCGCCAAAGGGCAGCGGCAACATTCGTTTGTTGGATTTGGCATTAACCGAAGGTAGTGGCGGCAATATTCAAAAAGGGATGATTCGTCGTGCGGAATTGCGCAGCGATGTGTCAGTTGTACAATTTTTGGAAGCCCGTGGCGGACGTTTGGAAGAACCCTTTGCGGAACGAAAGAACCGCTGTGCAGAGCTGTTTACCACCCAGAAACGTGCGGTTACGGCAAAAGATTATGAGAAAATGGTGCGCCAAACCCCAGGATTATTGATTCGGAATGTAAAAGCACTGCCAGGCTATGCCACCAAGGAAAATCACTTGTACCCGCAGGCAGGCGCAATCACCATTGCAGTATGCGGCGAAGGATGCGTCGCCAATCGACCGCTGCACAGCTATATGGCGAATATTCGTCAATTTATTGCAGACAAGCGGCTTGTGAATACCAATTTGATGGTTTGCTGGCCAACCTATATCGGGTTGACCATTACAGGCAAGATTGTTGTGAATTTTCGGGGAAAACAGCATGTGGAGCAGATAGAACGGGCGATTGCACACTTTGTCAATCGCATCAGCGCAGAAATGGGCACGCCGCTGTATTATGGGGAGCTGTTTGGTTTGCTCGACACGCTGGAAACGGTCAGCTATGTGGAAAGCTTACAGCTTGCAACCACGGGGGATGTACAGCCGCGCGGCATCAAGGACGATGTCTTTGTGCCGCAAAACGGGGTGTATTATATTGAAAAAATAGCATTTGACTATGTGCGCAGTGAAATCTTTTAGAAAGGGGCGGAAGCACGATGGCATCGGGAACCAAAAGCTTTGTATTCAATCGCCAGCAGGATTGGGAAGATGGCGGACTGTTGGAAAATTTCGTGTTTATGCAGGATCAGCTTTGTTCCGCTTCGGAACAGGCGTGGTTTTTCTCGGAAGCACTTGATTCGATGCAAACCGAAACCTGTTGGCATCGATTGCGAATGGATGCCCAAATCCCGCAAAATACACTTCTGGAAGTCTATGTGATGGCGGTTGATGCCACGGCAGAAGAACGCAATGCAATCGATAGCCGCCTGCGTGATGCGGAAATTGCAAACGCACAAAAGCTGCAGATGTTTGAAACCTATGGAAAAAAGATAGTCAATGTGCTGGATGTTCCATTGTTTGCGCTGAACGGGCAATATTTGTGGTTTGGCATACATATTGCAGCGCATACAGATGCCCCCATCGTGATAGATGCCGTGAAACTGGAATTTCCACGCATCGCATTCATCGATTATCTGCCGCAAATATATCGCAAACAGGGAAAAAACTCATTTCTGTCAAGATATCTCATGATTTTCCAATCAATTTATGTGGATTTTGAGGAAAAGTTGGAGCAAACCCCACGTTTGTTTGATGTTACTACCGCACCGCCTGCATTTCTAGAGTGGCTGACAAAATGGTTTTCCATAGAAGACAGTGCACAGTGGAGTGAGGAAAAACTGCGGAAGTTATTGCAAAATGCAGCAGAAATTTATCAAAAAAAAGGCACTTGCGATTCGATTCGACAGATTGTGTGGCATTATCTTGAGGAATTTCCCTATTTGATAGAGCAGTTTGATGCGGTGCAAAAAGAAACCGCACCAGAA
This sequence comes from Intestinibacillus sp., assembly GCA_963663775.1. Taxonomy (GTDB): domain Bacteria; phylum Bacillota; class Clostridia; order Oscillospirales; family Butyricicoccaceae. The sequence continues at coordinate 2,411,902 of OY760624.1, forward strand.
AAACAGACCCTTATCCGCCAGCTTTACGGGGATACCGGCTATACATTCACCGTGTTGGTGCCAAGCGAATGTGTTCCAGACAGCGATACCTATATGGAGCTACAGCGGCTGATTGGTCGATGTCAGCCGATTGATGCGATTTGCAATCTTGTGGTGCTTCCTAAAGCGATGTATCTGGATTGTCATTGCTATTTGGGTATCAATACACGATTGCCATATCAGGAGCAGCTACAGGTAGGCAATGAAAATGCACCGCTCCTTTATTTATCTTAGACACGCACCCCATCCATCAAATAATGCAGAAATGGAGCATAGCTATGAGTGAAAAACAATACTATACGGCGGATCGCAATCATTATTTCTTTGGAAAACTGATGTCGGTGCGTGATTTTGAAAACGAACAGGCATATATGAACAACAGACGCCGTCTGGGCAATCGCCTGCTGCATGGTGCAGGCATTGTGTCTGGGCTGAATGTCTTACTGCTTGATAATCAGACATTTTCCTTGGAAACAGGCATGGCAATTGATTATTTAGGGCGTGAAATCGTGGTGGCAGAGCCTTGTGTCAAGCGGCTTGGCGTGGTAGAAGGGTTTGATGAGCAGGCTGGCGGAGAGATGTATTTGTGCCTGCGGTATCACGAGGAATTGCGTGAGGGCACGTTTTCCGTGGCGGGTTCTGCAACGGGAAGCGGATTGAATCAAGCGTATAACTGTATTCATGAGGACTACGAACTGTTTTTGACACGAGAAGCACCCAAGCCATATGATTTGGGACTCACGGGACTGCTGCGCCAAACAGCAGTCATTTATCAGAAAAATGGCATACAGCTTACCGTTGAAACCGTTCGATATACGACACCCAACGCCCCGATACAGGTAAGCGTGTTGTTTGAAAAGCGAGATTTGGCAACGCCGGTGCATTATGAATTTCGACTGGGCGGTCAATTGTTTCAAGACGCAGACGGCGGTGCGCTGCTGGTACAATATGACGAAACAGAAGTCAAAACGATGCAGCAAATCCGCACAACTTATGTGTTGCAGTGTACCGCTTCAACGGATATTTGCGCAGAATTGCAGATTCACGATTTGCAGGTGCGTTTTGGCGCAGAAAAGGATATCCAGCCCATCGTGCAGACCTTGGATGTGCAGGTTGTAACACGTGATATTGCAGAGGTTGTCACCGAAAGCTACTATAATCGCCGCTTTGAAGAGGTGCTCAAAACAGATAACCGGCAGATTTACCTGGCAAAATTTCACGTGATGGTAGGTCCCTCTACTTATTTCATCGAAAAGATGGAAAAAAATCCGTTTGGACAATACTTACTCAATACGCAGCTGCTGCATGTGCTGCAGGGAATTGACTCGAAAAGCAATGGTACACCTAGCGAAGTAGCAACCACCGCCGCACAACTGCCACTAAACATAGATAGCGACCAAAATCCGATGGCAAATATCATTACAGGTGTGGAAAAAATCAACTTGGGGTTTTCACCAAAGGCGGGAAAAAACTACTTTTCCTACGAATTTGTACATGGGTTGGGATATGGAAATGTTGCTGTCATTGCGGCATTGGAAAACACCGAAACCCAGATGACCAACGATGACCCGCTGCTGCTGTTTGGCAACACCAGTATTTTCCGTGCAGACGAATTTCCGCATGCATTGCCACGAGCAGAGGTTGGCGCAATGGTGAAGCCACACAAGGGCACGTTGCAGCTGGGGGTACATTTGCTGGAGAAAACCGACCTGCAAACCCTGTCTGTTCGGTGGTGGGCGTTCAAACCTGCAAGCGAATCACAGCAGAGCACAGAAATTCCCGATGATGGAATTGCAGTGGTGGTGACACCGAACACCGCATCCATTGAGCCGTTGGCGCAGCTGCGTTTGACAGCAGAAGTTACCGGCACGATTAGTCAAGAAATTTTATGGAGCATTCATGACCGTGCAGGAGGTACAATCGACAGAAATGGATTGTATACCGCACCTTCGCGCGAGGGCGTGTATGAGGTGGTTGCACGCAGTGCCAAATATGAAGACAAGCAGGCTTCCGCCTATATTGTGGTACGAACACAGCAAGTACCAGAAGCGGAAAATGCATAAATGACAAAAGGTGGTGCAGAAAATGGATTATCCGACCACGCTTTTCGGCTATCAGCAAATCGGCACTCTGCGAGAGGAAATGGCGGTGCAGGTGCAGATTGCCGCTTTGCCAAAACGGGAAGGGACACAATATATCATCAATGCCATAGATGTGGGACCACAAACGATTCCACTGTTTGAGCAATGCCTGCAATGCTTTTCTGAAAAAATATATCCAGATTTCTTGTCCTTTTTTTCCGAAGCAGGGCGGTTTTTTCTGGTATTTCCCAATCACAAGGCGTTCAATTTGCGCATGGGGTTTCAAGGGAACCCAGATGAAGTTTCGATTGGAAAGCGGTTTGCCCTGCTGCATGAAATTTTGTTGAAACTGCATGAAGCATGCCGCTTGCCGTTGGCGGTGGTGATTGGTGCAGCAACCCCAGAGAATATTCATATTGACCCAAAGGGCGATGTCCATTTGCAGTTTTTGCTAGAGTCAAAACTGGTTCTGGAGGAAGTCGACGGCAGCATGCTCTATGAGCGTATTGCCAGCATTATCGCACTGCTGTTAGAGCAGGAACTGGAAAGCCGCACCAACCAGAAGCTGCGTATTATTATTGAAAAATGCGAAAAGCATCTATATCAATCGATTCCAGAGCTGATAAAAGAACTGGAGAATGCAGAAGAAACCTGCAGTGCGACAGAGCACCACAACTGGATGGCAGAGCTGTATCAACGCTATCAAAAGCAAATCCAAAAAGCGGCGGGTATTGCAAGCGTGGGATTAACGGTCGGCGTGCTGCTCTATTTGAGCCTTAGCTTATTTTCTGCATCGGATACCAATCCACTACATGAAAAAGTGCTGCGAATTGGAAACCAAACCTATGTGGCAGATGAGAGTGCGGCCAGCACATTAGCACCCTCCGTGCAGCAACAGACCGCATCAGACCCCGCAGAGGCATCTACACAACTGACAGGCGAGCAGATTGCCTTTGAAGACCATGTGGTGCGTTCGGGAGAAACCTTGGATGCAATCTGTGAGACATATTACGGGAATGCGGCATATCGTGAGGCAGTGGCGGCATATAACAATATGCCCCAGGATACACAGCTACAAGCAGGAACAATTTTAAAGCTTCCAAATCCGGAGAATATTGTGGTCGACTAACACAGGCAGAACAAAAGACGAGTCCGGAACGGCAGACGGGAGAAATACTATGAAAAAAACAAAAATAGTAATTATTTTGATTCTAAGTTCCGTTTTAGGACTGTTTATGGGCTATCGGATGAATCAAATACAGATAACCGAGCCGATTGACTATTGCTATAGTATGCAGGGAACGCTCTATCTGCTCACACAGCAGGAACAGGAAACGCATTTGCTGCAGTTTCACCCAAACGGCAGTTTACAGAGCGATACCGTGCTGCAGGCAAAAAGCGGAGAAGAGCAAATTACCTATAAGGCGATTGCGTTGGATGAAAAAAACAATATATATCTACTCACAGAAAACAGTACGGTTGTTACAACAGGGCTAAATGAAGCCAAAAGAATGGTGACGGCGGAAGCGGTTCGCATGTATGACGCAAATTTGCAGCCGATTCGGTTAGCAATCAATTTGGAACAGCAGGGCGCATCCGAAGAGAGTTGTCTGAAAAAACTGTTTGTGTGCGGTCAGACGGTCTATGCAGGCTATCAAAAGGGAAGCCAAGTTGAATTTTATGCAGTGAATGCCATGAGCAACGGCGCATCACAGAAATTGACCACGTTTCAAATCGTGCAGCCGCAGAATGCGGAAGATACGCAGGGATGGATGCTTGATTTTGCATGCACGCCGGATGGACATGCGCTGTATGCAACTGCGGATGGACGGCTCTATCGTGTGACGGACGGCAAAAGCGAAGATGTAACCCAGATGATAGGCGGAACAGGTATTGCAAACCAATTCTTTGTGACGCCAGACGGAGCGATTTGTTTCGTTGAACAATTGAGTCAAACGCTGTATTGTGCAGATTTGGAAAGCGGCACCGCAGAAAAAGTGTTTACGATAAACAGTCGCATCAATGAAGCACAGCAAATAGATTTCGGCGCAGCAAAACAGGTGAAGATGGACTTGAATGGCGTATACCATGCGATGGTTGTATCCAATAGAAGCGCAAGTTGGGTTGATTTTGGAAATGAGGAGCATGTAATTTCTCATTTGCAAGGGGCACTATTCCCGCAGCTTTTGATTTGGTGGGTCATTTGTGCGGTAGGCTGTGCCATTGTCCTGCTGCTGCTTTATGCGTTTTTTTGCCACTTGCGTGGCAGGGTTTTGCTGGCGCATCGCATCACGCTGCTGTTTTGGCCACTCTATATGCTGACCGCTGCCGCACTGACCGTTGCGCTGGCACTGCTGAGCATGATGCCTGTTTCGCAAGAATTGGAACAGTCCCTACGCAGGGAGGCAGAGGTGCTCACAGCGCAGCTAGAGAATTTGCCGCTTGGACAGGTCGATTTGCTCAGTGACTATGGAACGGACGCCTACGGGCAGCTTGCACAGGCGTTTTCCGATGCTGCCGCAACAGCGGTGCAAGCGAGCGGGCGGGAAGATGGGGTTCGCTTATATACAACTTATCACCAACGGCTTTTTGTAGGGTTAGATACCGATTGGCAGCAGCGGTTGCAGTCTTTGGATGCCTTTGCAGATGCAAGCGAGCAAACCCTTTATCAAACTGTGCTGGCAAGCCCCATGAATGACGAGAATGGACAGCGTATTTATACCTTGCATCGGCAGAATGATGCCCAATGGCGATTGCTCATGCCGATGACATTGGGAGAAAAAGTTGGCATGTTAGAAATCAGTGTCAATCGCACGGAATATGTCGAGCGGGTTTTTTATCGGAATCTTGTAGTAATCGGCGGCTGTGTAGGCATTGCATCCTTGTTCTTGTTGGGTGCGTTTCTATGGGTGCTGCATCGGTGCTTACGGCCGCTGGGAGAACTCAAGCAGACGGCAGACCGCATTGCAGAGGGCAAATGGGCCGAGCGGGTGCAGCTGTTGGCGAAAGATGAATTGGGGGATATTGGCGCAGCATTTAATATGATGACGGAAAAGCTGAATCAATATATTTCCAACTTGGTTGTTTTAAATCGAGCATATATTAAGTTTGTTCCACGAGAGCTGTTTCATATGCTGGGCAAAACCAAAATTACCGAAATTGCATTGCGAGAGCAGAATATGTCTGTCATGAGTATCCTTTACGTAGGTTTTCGCACGGGACAGACGGCAGAACAGACCATTTCAGAAACGGCATATTTCGACATGCTGAATGACAGCTTTGACAAGCTGTTTGAAATCATTCGTAAAAATGATGGCGTCATTGATCAATTTGACGGCGTGGGCATGCTGTGTTTGTTTCCGTCCTCACCGGAGGGTGCGGTTGCCGCCTCCATTCAATTCCGTGAATTTTTTGAAGCACAAGGGCAGAACAGCGGTATCAAAGAAGTGGTTAGCACAGGCAACACCTTAATTGGGGTTGCGGGCAATGAAACCCGCAACACGATGATAGCAGTTTCTAATGAGATTACACGCAGTTACCAACTGAGCAATCGCATGGATGAAATGGGATTGCAGCACATCATGACACAGGACACCATCCATGCACTGCGTGGAAAAGAAAAGACCCTGCAATATCGCTTTGCTGGTCAGGTTGCCACAACAGCAAAACCACTCAAAATATATGAAGTGTTGGATGGCTTGCCCTATTATCAGAAGAAACTGTATCAAACCACCCAAGAAACCTTTGAACAAGGGGTTGCATCCTACATAGCAGGCGATTTCCGCAAAGCAAGAGATTGTTTTGCAGAAGTGATTTGTGTCAATGAAAATGACCGTGCTGCGATGTATTATTTGATGCTGTGCGAAGAAAACAGCCGCAAAAATCATAAAGCATGGACGGGAAATTTGATGTGAAAACGTCATAGGCGAATAGAGGTGACAAGCGGAAATGAATTATAACTTTTTTGATATTATTCTGCGTGCGCTGAAGGCACAGGGAGATAATCTCAAACAGCAAGTGATCCGTATTACAAAGGTCACTTCCAAACTCGTGACACGCATCCTCACATTTGTACGAAATACCATCACCAGCTTTTTACGTGCGCCCCAAAGTCGAGAAGATTATGTGGGTGCAGGAAGGTATTTGCTGTCCAAACGATTGGTTTTTATGTGCATTGCGGCATTTTTAGGGGCAGTTACCGTATGCGTGTGTGTCATTTATCCATGGATGGATGGGCGTTTGTGGGTGAGCCATATGGAACTGAACAGTGAAAAGTTTTTAAGTTTCAGCGGCAAAGCGCAAGTCTATGATTCCGGCGGTGTCACCATTTACCAGGGCGATATGGTGGACGGTGCGCTGACCGGAACAGGCAGGCAATACGATACTGACGGTATTTTACTCTATGAAGGTAATTTTGAAGATGGGCAGTACAGCGGGCAAGGGCGATATTATATAGCGCATGTTTTGCGGTATGATGGTGCATTCAGCAACAATTTATATCAAGGAGAGGGAAACCTGTATAATCAGGACAGCCGTTTAATTTACAGTGGTCCATTTGTCGCAGGACTGCGCAGTGGCATAGGCACCGCATACAATCCCGAAACAGGAAAAAAATCTTATTTCGGTTCATATGCCGAGGATAAAAAAGAAGGCAACGGCACCGCATTTGCGCAGGATGGAGAAACCATCGTTTACGAAGGGTCTTTTGCGCTGGATGTTTATGCAGGGCAGGGGAAGTTGTATGAAAATGGAAAGCTGCGCTATGCAGGGAGCTTTGCAGAGGGTGTGTTTTCCGGAGATGGTGTGCTCTATGATGCAGACAGCGGCACGATGCTCTATGAGGGGCAATTTCAAAACGGGCAATATAGCGGGGAAGGCAAGTTGTATGACCCTGACAGCGGTAGTCTGCTCTATAGCGGGACATTTGCGAATGGGCGAAGGGATGGCAGTGGTGCGGAATATGACAGCCTTGGGGCTGTGATTTTTCAGGGGAACTATAAAGACGGTTTGGTTGACCTGATGAGCTATATGGGGCAGGATATGCAGGCGTTTTGTGCGGATTTTGGAAATCCAAGCACCAAAGAAACGGTTGACGATGTGGAGGTTTGGAATTATCCAAGCAAAAATTTGGTGGTCATTGCAAAGCCGGATATTGTCAATCAAGTGATGGTGTGTTGGAAGATTATGAGCGGACTGCGTGAAGAATTTTGCAATATTCAAAAAAGCAGTACACAACAAGATGTACAAAATGTGTTGGGTGCTCCATTTACCTCGCTAGAGCTGACACTGCCCGCCTACAGTCAAAAAGCATTTGCCGCATTGGGTGCAACCGTTCCCAACGGTGCCACTGTTTTGAGCGAAAAATATTTGCAAAGCGGATACTACATTCGGGTCTACTATGATGCACCACAAGGAAAAGCTGCCATTGTTGAGATGTGTGGGTTATAAGAAAGACGGTGAAACACATGAGAGAAAACCGAAAAAAATGGGTTGCAGCATGGACTATTATGGCGTTGTGTATGTCAAGCCTGACACAAACGGTGCGCGGGGTTGATTCCAATACCACAGCAAATCCTTCTGCTGTGCAGAGCGATACGGCAGAAACCACAACCGATGCAGCTGACACCACTACGCCGAGTAATGAGAGCGGTTCCACACAAGCGCCTTCCACGGACACTGCTGCAACGGATACCACGGCAGCAGATGCAGAACAGCAAGCCGTATATGAAAGCATTATGCAAAGCTTGGCAGAAAGTGCCTCTACGGAAGACGTCAAAAAACAGTTGGAGGCAATCAAACAACAGGCAAGCCTAACAGGTGACACCGCGTTACAAAGTTATGCGGAATATATGGAGCAAATTTTGGATTTGCAGCAACAGATTCAAGATTTACAAGGGTTGATTGCGGGATTGCAATATAATACGCCAGAGCTTGCCACGTTGGATGCCGCATTGCAAAACAGCATGGCGTTGGATATGACCTTGGAAGAGGTTCTTTCAATTTTGCCGGACGATGCACGTGGATTGCTGACCGATTTAGATGTATCCAGTGTGGAGGGATATGCCGACTGCTATGCTGAAATTTTAGACATGATTGCAGAAAGTACAAAAGATGTTGTTATTCCACCGGAAACCATTGGTGCGGATGTGGTTTCCATCCGATTGGCAGCAGTGTCCGCAGCAGAGCGTTCGTATTTTGCCGTTTTGCTGCTGCAGCTTGCACAAGACGGCGGTTTGCTGACAGAATCAGAAGCACTGGCTGCTTGTATGCAGCAGTTGGCGGCACAATTGGAGCAAGCATATAATCCCTATACAAGCGCACAGCTGCAAGCATTGCAAAAGGGATCGAATCAATTTAAAGATTGCGGGAAATATGCAGATACGCTGTCGGCAAGTCAATTGGTGGTAATGGGTAAACAATTGATACTCAAAAATGCACCTATTTGCTATAAAGACCAGATTTTAATCTCAATGCAGGATGTTGCGGCGTATTTCCATGGCACCATTCAGCAGTCAGAAACTTCCGATGCAGTGTCCATACAAGCAGGTACTTTGCTAATAGAAGTGCAAAAAGGGGAAAGTGTGTGTTATATCGATGATGTCACCTATGCGTTACAGGCACCAATATTATGGTTTCAGAATCAGACCTATGTTTCAGTAGAAGTCTTGGCGCATGCTATAGGCACGTCATATATCTCTTTGCCAAAACAGCACTGTTTCATTATGCGTACATAAACCGATTTGGACAAAAATAAAGCCCTCTCGGCTTTTCGCTGAGGGGGGCTTTGTTTTGGGTATCTTCTACGAAATGGTTTAGCGGAAATCAATGGTTAGTCGTTGCAAATACGAAGATTTTTTTACGAGTTTCTGATATTCTGTAGGCGTAATGGCAATCAGTTTTTTAAACTCACGGATAAAATGCGACTGGTCAAAATAACCAGACGCAATACTGATGTCTGTCAATCGGTCATCTTGATGATGGTTCATCAGCTGAATCGCATTTTGAAATTGCATAATTTTCGCAAAGGTTTTGGGCGATATGCCAATATGATGACAGAACACCATGTTAATATAGCGGGTGGAATAGCCCGTTGCCGCAGCAAGCTCTTGGACTTTGATATTTCCCACGGCGGCAATTATCTGGTCATTTAAGTATTTTACCAACCGATTTTTACTGTTTTTCATTGTTTTGGATGATATATCCTGTAGGCTTGCCAGATAATCATCCAAAAACAGCTGGACACATGCACGCCAGTTTTGTGTTTCTTCGATTTTTTTGGAAACATCTTTGTTTTTAATGACATCGGTTAAATCCAATTCGTGTGCAATCAACTCTTCCATGCTTACAGACAGATTGGTGGGAAGGACACTTGGCAGAAAGCGAATGCCAAAATATTCGTTGTTCTTTTGATTGGCAAGAGCGGTTTGGTGCAATACCGTACCACATGCACGGGCATGTACGCCTGCATCACTCTTTTCAAAGAAAATATCGACACATCCATCTGGAATGGCACTGATTTTTTCAAAATCATCACAATTCTGTTGATAATTATAGATGTGTGCGATTCCATTGCGCATCACCGGCTTTTTATGATATTGATTTGTCGCAAAAACAAAGTATGGCTGTACGGGTGTCACAATGGTCACCTCTCTCTCCATCGTGCAGATGAACTATAAAACAGAACAGGTGCAAAGTTGATGACGCAACTTTGCACCTGTTCTGTTTTCAGAATACCAGTTTTCATGCGGTCTGTCAATCATAATATCTTCCTTTGTTTAGAATTCGGCTTTAAGCAAGCGAGGGCGTTTCCCACAAATTCAACCGAGTTCCGATACCTTTTTTCAGTGCATTGCGGTAGCAAATGGTTCCCCATGCCACATCCTCGACCGGCATACCACCAACAGAATAAATGATGATTTCGCCATCCTTACGGTGTGTCGGAACCTTGCCAATCAAGATATCGCCAAGGTCATCGATGTCCTCACGCTGCATCTTGCCTTCCTGCATGAGGTCCATACAGTGCACTGCAGGGATCGGAATAGTATGATATGCCGGATAGCCGCATTCCTCTTCCCATGCTTCATAAAGCTGGATGTTATCGGTGACGGTGCGTGCACGATGAAGGATAAAGTCATCATCAAACCGTGCTGCAGCGGGGCAGAGGAAGAGTGTACCGGGTGCAATCCATGCTTCGCTGACATAGGGATAATCGCTAGGGTCACCTGTCGGACTAGAGGTGCATAGGCAGACGATGTCACTGCCCCGCACAGCCGCTTCCACGGTATCCACCACCTCGATGTGCTTGACTGCTGGATATTCTTCCTTTAGGTGCTGTACAAAGTTTTCGATAGATTTTGTGCTGCGCCCTTTGATTTTGACCGTTTCAATGCCGTCACGTACCGCCATAATCGCCGCAAAAGAAGTTTTGCTCATGACCCCTGGACCGACCACGCCGACCACCTTTGCATCTTCCTTTGCAAAATATTTAACGCCCACGCCGGGCACTGCGCCTGTGCGATATGCACTCAGGACATTTGCAGACATATATGCAAGCGGTGCGCCCGTGTCCTTATCATTGAGCGTCAGCATTAGGATGGAGCGTGGAAGCCCCTTTTGTTTATTATCTGCGTTGGAGCCATACCACTTCATGCCCGCCATGTCAAATTTGCCGCCCAGATAGGCGGGCATCGCCATAAAACGACGATCCGGACCGTTCTTGGGCATGTTCGGAAACGCAGGTGCATCAGGAAAGGTCATCATCACACCGTGTGAATTGCCATTCGCCCCACCCATGCGGAAATCGCCCAGTTTCATCAGCTTGAACATTTCCTCCATTGCGTCCACACAGCCTGCCATGTCCTTGACGCCGGCGTTTATCATATCTTGCTCATTCAAATACAGAAAATCAATGTTTGTATTCATTTTAGTGCCTCCTAATGTATGTATATGTATCTATCGGTCATTTGATTGTTTCGGAATGCAAAAAAAGAGCCTGAAACATTGCAGTTCAATGCTTCAGGCTCCATTGCCTTTTCGTTGGTGCCCTTAGTATACTAAAAAGAAACCGCACAAAATTGGATAAATCGGAAATAGGCACAAAATTTAATGCCATGTAAAAATACGGTGTTTACACGAAAGCGGAGACCAATTGGCCTCCGCTTTCGTGTTTTTATGCAATCGAAACTGCAAGATTACAGCGTAATTTTTTTAGATTCCATATAGTAGCGTTTTTCATGCGCTTCGCCCATGGAGAAGGTTTTGCGCGGCAGTACACCATCCAAAATGACACCACGGAACAAATCATTTTTTGCAATATCCGGCAAGAAAAATCCCATGTTTTCCGGCTTGGTGCCAAGCTGTTCAACCACATCTTCACCATGAATATAGTCAATTTTCGCATCGCTGTTTTGTGACATATATTCATCCAAGAAGGTTTGCAGCGTTGCCAGCGGAATCGACCATTGCGGATTTTCTACAACAAGGGTGCGTTTGCATTGTGCTGTGCAGAACGGGAAGACATGCGCCGCAGAAGGTGCAACCGTGCCTTCTGCAAGAATTGCGGTTTTACAGCCATGTGAGGTATAGAATGCCTCTGCTGCGGACAGCATATGCTCTGCATCAATATGGAACATCACACGATGAATCGGCTCGATAATCAGGCTTTCGTCATGAATATTAACAACCTCTACAAGCGCAAAGCGAGCAGGATGATTTTCCATTTCCGCAATAGAGAGGGTTTTCTTGGTTTCTTCCCAATATGCCTTTGCAGTCGCCATAGAGTGGTTGCCATCGCCGACGGCAAAGGGAAGCAGTGCCAAATCTTCTGTTAAATCATACTTCTGGTTGAATGCGGCACGGTCGCACAGACCTTCCAGCTTATCTTCAATGACATCGGTGTCTGCGCCTTGGGGCAGGAACCAACCGCTGATATGTCCGCCATTTTGCATCAAATCTGTATCATAGATTTTTTTGAAATCGTCTGTGCGTGCAAACAACGGTTCAATAATGCTGCGGGTGGGGTCATCAATCAGCAGCATGATGTGCGGCAGTTCCAAGCTTGCACCCTGCCGAACCTTCAAGCGGGGCGGGATGCGCTCCACAACGGTTTTTTCGGTGGGACGAATGAGGGATTGCGAGCCAACACGATATTCATACGCTTCCAAATCAACAGAAAGCATCAGTCCACGGCGTGGAACAGTGCCGCCGGAGAAACGCTCTGTCAAAATCATACCAGCGGGAAGGGGTTGCAAAATGCCGTCTGTTATGTATTGGGTCATGGTTTCATGAATGGCGGAAACACGTGCTTCCACACCTTCTGCCTCCAAATAGACTTCAGGCAAGGTCAACCGCAGGGTGGACGGTGCATCGCCGACATTTTTTTCGGTTTCTGCCCAATATTCGGGTTGGGAAGTATATTGGTCACAAGCGACAACCGACCAGCGGGACAAATCTGTGCCTTCTTTCGGCATCATAATATGCGGTACACGTGTGCAGCGAGTGGTATTTGACATCTGTAACAGCCTCCAGTTTATTTGAATCATTTGATGGATTTATTATAGCAGATTTTTCGACAAAAAAATAGCGTGTTAGCAGAAAAGTTTTAAAATAGAGAAAAACATATCGCAAACGACATAGGTTTTGGAAACAGGAACAGATATTTCTTGCAATATTCGATAAAAAACCGCACACAATAAGACCAGCAACCCCAATCAACGAAACAATCAAACCGATGAAAAAGGAGAGAAATACTATGACCACAAGTAAATCTGGTTCTAATAAGGGTATGGTTCCGGAAGCACGTGCTGCAATGGACCAATTCAAGATGGAGTCTGCAAGCGAAGTGGGCGTCAATTTGCGTCAGGGATATAACGGTGACTTGACCTCACGAGAAGCTGGTTCGATTGGCGGGCAGATGGTGAAAAAGATGATTGCATCTTACGAGCAGAATCTGGCGTCTGGCGGACAGCAGTAATCCATCCGCAGTTTGTTCAGCTGCCCGTGTTTGCAAGCAGAATGGAATAGAATCAATTCCGTCTGAATCAAATGCAACGCAATTGCTGAAAATTGCAAGCTGGTCAAAGTCATACAAGACTTTGACCAGCTTTTGCGTGGTGTATCTTTAAAAATGGATGTATGCGGTCAATGTTCAAACGGATACAGCACTACTTCCAGTGCCTCACCGCAGCGCATCGCTTCTAAGCCAATACCAAACTTGGTCAGCGGAAGCTTGTGGGTAATCATACTTTTCAAGTTTATTTTGTTGCTTTCCAACAGGTTTGCAACGTTGCGCAGGGTATTTAATCCGATAAAGTTTCCGTAAATCGTAATACCCCGAGCGGTAATGTCATTTTGCTGAATGGTTTGTGATGCAGCTGCATTCATGCCGAACAACAAAATAGAACCGCCATTTTTGACCGTTTGCAGGGCATCTGGCAGCAATACGCCGACCGCATCAATGACAATATCTGCACCGATGCCGTTTGTTTCCGCCAGAACAGCTTGTCGTAAGTCCTCTTGCTTTGGATTGATGACACGGTCAGCACCGTTTTGTAGTGCATGCGTTGTGCGAAGGGGCAAAACCTCTGATACAAGCACCTTTCCTGCGCCGCAGGTCTTCAGCAGCGTGGTGAAATAAAGCCCTATCGGACCACCTCCTAAAACCAATGCCGTATCTCCCGGCATAATCTTTAGCTTTTTGATTGCACCCATGGTGCAGTTGAGCGGTTCTGCAAAGATTGCATCTTCCACGGAAATGTTTTTCGAAAGCTTGACGGCTGCACTTTCCGGAAATACGGCATATTGCGCAAACACACCATCAATGTGCACGCCCATGGAGGACATATTCTGACAAAGGTTACTGTTTCCAGACTGACACGCCGGACAGATGCCGCACGGCAGATTATTATCCAAAATCACGTGGTCGCCTTGCTGGAGTGCGGTGACGCTTGCGCCCACCGCAACAATTTCTGCCACGCATTCATGCCCTAGAATAATACCGGGATTTGCGATAACCCCTGGGGGATTGCCTAAAATATGCACATCTGTGCCGCAAATGCTCGCTGCTAGGATTTTTGCAAGCACCTGATTGTCTTGGGTGATTGCGGGGATGGGGCGCTTTACAATTTCATAGGTACCAATGTCAGCGAATACCACAGCATCCATTTGTTCTTGTGACATATGCTTACGCCTCCGTTTTTTGCTTGCCCGCAAGATAGGCGGCGTGCAGCTTTAAGCAAAAGTCCAAGCTGCCCGTGCCATCCTTGGCGGTGATTTCTGGCTGCCGATGTTCCAAAACGCAGTTTGTGAAGTTTTCCATTTCGTTATAGAAGGCAGCACCCCAACGCTCCAAGAAGCTTTCTTGGCACTCTTCCAGAATACCTGCATCGGTAAACTGCGAGATATAATTTTTGCGGGGAACGCTATTGACACGCAGAGTGCCCTTTGTGCCGACAATTTCCGATTCCACATGGCTGCAAGTGGCAGTTCGTCCCACGTGAATATACGCCGTAGTGTTGTTATCAAACTTGGTTAGGGAAAAGCCATTGTCATAATCATCATAGTCCGCCAAGCCTGTGCAGACATACGCATCACCTGTGGCAAAGCATTCCTGCGGCTCACCATTCAAAAACCACCGTGCCAAATCGGTATCATGACTGCCCATTTCAATAAACCACGGGACATAGATGCCTTTTTTTACCCCCTCTAGATGGGCATCCAGTACAGATGCAGGGTCAAGGCTGACACCACGGAACAAAATCGGCTTGCCAATTTCACCAGCACGAATCTTGCGCATGGCTTCTGCATAGGAGGGGTCAAAGCGGCGCATGAAGCCGACTGTGAACAGCTTGGTATCATTTTCTGCAACAGCGGCCTCAACGGCTTTGCAGTCTGCAATGGTCTTTGCCAACGGTTTTTCACAAAAGATATGCTTCTTTGACTGGCAAGCCTTGATGCACTGCTCCTTGTGCGCATCTGCACCGGTTGCAATGACAATGGCGTCAATGTCGGGGTTGGCAAGCATTTCATCATAATCGGTATACCCATAGGCAATGTCGAACTCTTCCTGCATGGCACGGACACGGGACTCGGTACGTGCACAAATGGCGATAACCTCTGCATTTGCTACACGGCTCTGTAAATTTGTGATGTGCATACGTCCCATGCTGCCAATTCCAATAACACCAAAACGAACCTTTTTCATACTGTAAACGCTCCTTTCAAATTTGCCTGTTCATACAGCTTCTTAAATACCTGCGGTTTCACGGATGTATTTGCGTGCCTTTCGCGCATATGCAAATGGATTTGCAATGCGGGGGTCTTGCTCTGCCTCGACAATGAACCAGCCTGTATAGTCTGCGGTAGCCAGTGCCTTGAAAACACCCGGATAATCGATACAGCCGTCACCCGGCACGGTGAAGCAGCCTTCTAAAACCGCACGACGGAACTTGAAGCCTTCGGTATATGCACGTTCCATCTGCTCTGGGCGAATATCCTTGAGGTGTACATGTCCGATACGTGGCGCAAATCGCTTTGCCGCTTCTACGGCATCTTCTTTTGCGAATGTGAAATGTCCGGTATCAAAGCACAAGTAGACATAGTGCGGGTCGGTGTTATCCATCAGACGCTGTGTTTCCGCCAATGTCTGCACAACGGTTGCCATGTGATGGTGAAAACAAAGCTTAAATCCCCGCTCGGCTGCGATTTTACCCAATCGGTTCAGTCCTTCGCACAGTAGCTGCCATTCTTCATCCGTTGCAATGGGCTTGTTGCCGCCAAACATGGAGCATTCTTCTGCAAACAGACAGCGTGTTAGTTCACATACATTGATGCGTTTTGCACCAACCGCTTCCAAGAAATCCAACTGACGGCAAAAAGCCTGTTCGTTTTCTGCATAAGGCGTGGAGCATAGAAAGGAGGAAAACCATTGGCTTGCAATCACAAGACCACGCAAGTCGAGCGCTTTTTTCAGAGCGACGGGGTCAGTGGGGAATTTACCGCCGACTTCTGTGCCTTGAAAGCCTGCCAATGCGGCTTCCGAAATCATCTGTTCAAAGGTGAGGTCGCCGCCAAGCTGCGGCATATCATCGTTGGTCCATCCAATGGGCGCAATGCCCAGCTTTACCTGTTCAAACATAAAGATTCTCTCTTTCTCAGCACTTTTCCCAATGGCTTGTTTGCAAAGATTTCAGAACGGCGCTGACGATGCCGTCTACTTTTGCACCCATCTCAAAGTTACAGATATAATCCCCACCGCCCATTGCCTGCATCAGCGTGTGCGCTTGCAGGGTTTTCATGTCATCAAATGCAATGGCGATGCCGCCTGCCGGCTGAAACCACCGGAAGCCTTCGTGCTGTGGATTGAGCAGAACGGTACGGAAACCGCAGTCACGTCCATGGTCAGCATCGGCATCCGACTTGAAATACACCTGTACTTCGCCCATGCGCTCAAGGTTATAGGCCACAGTGCCTTCTGTGCCTTGGATTTCATAATAGAAATAATTCTTGCGGCCTGTTGCGACACGAGAGGAGGAGAAGTCACCAATGGCACCATTCTTATATTTGACGAGGAAGGACACCACATCATCGTTTTCGACCGGCTGCATCTCGGAGGAACCTGCAGTTTTGGGACGCTCGGGAATCACAATGGAGGATACCGCACAAACCTCTTCCATGTCCCCGCAAATCATTTGGGAAACCGAAAGCAGATGCGAACCCAAGTCACCCAATGCACCAGAGCCTGCCAGCTTGTTGATGTGACGCCATGTAATCGGCAGCTTCGGGTCGAGCAGCATATCTTGGTCATATGTAGCATGAACCCGCATGATTTTTCCAAGCTTGCCGGAAGACACGAGGTCACGCACATACGCATTTGCCGGATTCATGATATTAGAAAACCCGCAATAGTTAACAACCCCCTTCGCCGCGGCAAGGTCTGCCAGCTCACGTGACTGCTCCGCCGAGATGGAGAGCGGCTTTTCACAGAACACGTGCTTGCCGTTTTGGAGCGCAAACTTGACCATTTCATAGTGCATGCAGTTTGGCGTTGCAACATCGACTAAATCCACGTTGGGGTCTGTGCAGACCGATTTCCAGTCTGTTGTCGAGCGGGAGTAGCCGAGGCTGGCACACATTTTTTGAACCTGCTCCTCATGATTATCGGCGATGACCTCAAATATCGGCATGTCATCTCCGAAAATCATCTTTGCATTGTGAAATGCGGTAGTGTGCGCTTTTCCCATCCAGCCTGCACCGATGAGTCCAATTTTTACGTTTTTCATTTTTTCTTCCTCCGTGTAAAAAATACTGCACTATTTTTGTTTATATTCATCATATTACGTGATTGCTTTCTCGATAGTTCTATTGTATACTTGCAGGAAAGCGATGTCACTGCCGCTGCTTGCTGAAAAATATACATTTCTTGCGGTGTTTAAATCAGGAGGGGTGCAACTCTATGGAAACGATGCAAAAGGGTATCATTGAACAGGAACAAGGCATTTTGCAAAAAGAGGGCATTTATTTTTGCAGTGCATCTGCGTTTGCGCAGGCGCATTTGTTTTATCCGCATTGGGGTGCAGAATATGTCTGCGCACCGCCGTATCGGGTGCAGAGAGATGTGCGAGATGTATTTGACGCATTCATTTTATTCTATATTGTGCGTGGCAGCATGGGGTTTCAATATCTTGGGCAGGTGTTTTCTGCTGGGGCAGGAGATATTGTGCTGCTGGACGGCAAAGCACCCAATCTATATTGGGCGGAAACGCAGGTGCAATTTCGCTGGATTCATTTTGGAGGCAGTGCATCGCAAGCATATTGTGACATGCTCTATGAACGCCAACAGGCGCATTTTCCAAACCATCCAGATTTGGGCGCGCATTTTTTTAATATTCTGCATGGGATTCGTGTCAGCGGGGGCAATGAGCACTATTTTTCGATACAGCTGCAAACGATTTTGGGCGGTTTGGCAACTGCGGAAGACGCCAGACGCTGTGTGCATCCGGCGATAGACGCTGCAAAGCAATATATGGAGCAGCATTTTGCAGACCAGCTGACGCTGGAAGAGCTGTCTAAGATTGTGACACTGAGTAAATATCATTTTGCACGGCTGTTTCGTGCAGAAACGGGAATGTCTGTGCATGGATACCTGCTCAATTTGCGCATGAATCAGGCAAAGAGCCTGCTGTCGGAAACGATGCTGTCTGTTGAGGAGGTGGGGCAGCAATGCGGCTTTTCTTCGACATCCCATTTCATTCGTGCATTTAAGCAGGCGAATCACTTTACACCGCATCGCTTCCGCAGTGTGCTCCATTAAAATAGAAGGGGAAGGCAGAAAAACAATGGCGAAAATAGTGCCTTGCTATTGCGTTTGTCTGGTAATTGCGGTAAAATAAATCATTAGTCATAGATTTGTACATTGAAAAAGCACGGAGGATTACTGTGAGCAGAAAAAATGCAAGAGAAATTGCCCTGCATCTGATTTTTGAAATGGGTTTTGAGGCGAATACGCTGGACGAAACAATTGCAGACCGTTTGAGTCAAGAGATGAAAACATCCATCGGCAAGGAGCTTTCCTTGTATGCCGAGAATTTGGATGAAAACGACAAGAAATACATCACAGAAACGGTGAAGGGTGTGTTTTGGAAACAGCAGGAGTTGGATGGCATCATTACGGAGCATTCCAAAGCGTGGTCTTTCTCCCGATTGTCCCGTATGACGGTTGCCATTTTGCGGCTGGCGCTGTACGAAATGCAGAATGTGGAAGATGTTCCGGTTGGTGTTGCCATCAATGAAGCGGTGGAGTTGGCAAAATCCTATGATTCTGCAGAATCCAGTGCATTTATCAATGGTATTCTGGGCACTGTGAATCGCAAGCAGGAGCAAGTACCGCAAGAATAATATGGATACGAAAAATCAGCTTTATTTTGGTGTGGATACCAGTAATTATCGCACTTCAGCGGCGATTTTTGACACAACGGAACAAACGTGGCAGAACCAAGGGCGTCTGCTTGCCGTTTCGGAGGGTGCCATTGGACTGCGGCAGTCTGAGGCACTGTTCCAGCACACGGTGCATCTGCACGAGATGATTGCAGAACTGGAAAGCGGCATTGGTAGAAATGTCCGTGCGGTTGGCGTCAGCACAAGACCTCGTGCGGTGGAAGGGTCTTACATGCCATGCTTTTTGGCAGGAGAAAGCGTGGCTCGCAGTACGGCGCATCTGTTGGGTGTGCCGTTGTTTCCATGCTCGCACCAGCAAGGGCACTTGGCGGCGGCGGCATTGTCTGCAAATTGCCTATCCTTATTAGAGCATCCGTTCTTGGCATGGCATTTATCCGGCGGAACGACTGAGCTTCTGCTCGTAACGCCCGATAAAAGCGGCTTGCCGCATGCACAATGTGTTGGCGGAACTAGTGACTTGACCGCCGGGCAATTGATTGACCGCACAGGACAGATGCTAGGCCTGCGTTTTCCTGCGGGTGCGGCGTTAGATGCACTTTCCGAGCAGGCGGAGGCATCCATCAAGCCGTTTTCGCCCAAGGTAACGGACTGTTTCTTTTCGCTTTCCGGCATGGAAAATCAAGTGCGGTCCTTGACGGAGCGTGACACCCCGCCTGAAACCATTGCACGATATACCATAGAAACCATCGCCCAAGGCTTGGAAAAAGCAACCGAACAGGCACTGCGGCAATATCCGCTTCCGATTCTATGTGCCGGCGGTGTGATGTCCAGCCGATTGCTGCAACAGCGCATGCAGGCACGCTTTGGTGCGTATTTTGCGCAGGCGTGTTTGTCGGGGGACAATGCAGTCGGCGCAGCGGTACTTGCGGCTTTGCAGAATGGAGAACAATTATGGCAAGCAAAATCTATTCCGTGACCCAACTGAATCAGGAAGTTAAGGCGTTATTAGAGAGAAATCTGCCGTTTCGCAACATTTTTGTGCAGGGAGAAATCTCCAACTACAAAGCGCACTCCTCTGGACAGCATTATTTGACCTTGAAAGATGAAGATGCCGCTATCAATGCTGTGATGTTTCGCTCGGATGCAATGCGCCTGCGGTTTCGTTTGCAGAACGGCATGAAGGTCATTGCACGAGGACGCATCAGTAGTTTTCCAAAAAGCGGACAGGTGCAGTTTTATATTGCAGACATGATGCCGGATGGAGCAGGCGCACTGCATACGGCATTTGAGCAAATCAAAAAACAGCTAGAAGAAGAAGGGCTGTTTTCCGAAGCGCACAAGCTGCCGTTGCCAACATCGCCGAAGACGATTGCATTGATTACAGCACCGACCGGTGCGGCAGTGCACGATATGATACGCATTTTACAGCGGCGTTGGCCGATTGCAAAGATACAGATTTATCCTGCCTTGGTGCAGGGCACACGGGCGCCGGATGATTTGTGTCGTGCACTGCGTGAAGTGAATGCGCAGGCACAGGCAGAGGTTGTTATTATAGGACGTGGCGGCGGTTCGCTGGAGGAGCTTTGGGCATTCAACAGTGAAGTGGTAGCACGTGCAATTTATGCGTCCAATATTCCTGTGATTTCGGCAGTGGGGCATGAACCCGATGTGACCATTGCAGATTATGTTGCTGATTTGCGTGCGCCAACCCCTTCTGCCGCCGCAGAACTGGTAGCACCGGATATGGCGGCATTGCAGTTGTCATTACAGCATATGCAACATGCAATCAAAGCATCTTTGACTGCCAAAATCCACGCTGAAAGACAGTCCATGAGCAGACTGTCGCAGCGACTATCCGAACATACCCCGTTCAAGCGGATTGAGAGCCGGCGGATGGCATTGGCGCAGGCGATGCAGCGGCTTTCGATGTGTTCTCCGCAATCTACCATCCAAACGCATCGCATCTCTGTGAACTATTTGCAGACCAAATTGCAGGCATTGGCGGATGCGACATTTGCAGACAACAGAAAACGGCTGACCAACCAAGTGGCAAAACTGGATGCACTCAGTCCGCTGAAAGTACTGGCACGGGGATATACCGTTTCGTATGACGAAGAGAAACAACCGATTACCAACGTTGCAGCATTGCAGCAGGGGCAGGCGATACAGGTGCAGTTTATGGATGGCACTGCAAAATGCACGGTAACAGAAATCGAAAAGGCAGGGAGAGCGTAAATGGCTGCAAGAAAAAATGTGAGCTTCGAAGAATCTATGAAAAAATTAGAGCAAATTGTGAGCACCTTAGAACAAGGGGACATTTCACTGGAAAAGAGCATGGCTCTGTTTGAAGAAGGCAGCAAGCTGTCAGCCGCATTGAGCAAGCAATTGGATGCGGCTGAGCAGCAGGTGGTTTTGATGCTGCGCAAGCAAGAGGATGCACCCTTGATGGAAACACCGTTTGCTGCGGAGGAATCATAAATTGGAGGTACAGCAGCGACTACAAGAGTATGGGGCGCTAACGGAAGCAGCCCTACAGCAGTATTTATCTGCGCCGGAGCAGGTTTCCTACTGTCGGTTGCAAGAGGGTCGGCTGGAACAAGCACCGTTTACCTGCCAATACGAAACGATTTATCATGCGGCGGCATATTCTGCATTTGCAGGCGGAAAGCGATTGCGTCCGGCACTGCTGCTGGAGTTTTGCCGCATCTGCGGTGGAAATGTGCAGGCTGCGGCACCATTTGCAGCCGCCTTGGAAATGATACACACCTATTCTCTCATTCATGATGATTTGCCGTGCATGGACAATGATGATGTCCGCCGTGGCAAGCCCACCAGCCACAAGGTGTATGGGGAAGGAATTGCCGTGTTGGCAGGGGATGCTTTGCTCAATCGTGCCTTTGAAGTGATGCTCGATTGTGCGCACACACAATTCTTTTCTGCGCAGGCGGTGTTGCAATGCGCATCGGTATTATCCCGTGCATCCGGCATGGACGGCATGATTGGCGGACAAATCATGGACTTAGAGGCAGAGGCAAAACAGCTGCCATTAGAACAATTGGTGCTGCTACAAGAGTTGAAAACCGGTGCACTGATTCGTGCCGCTGTGACAATGGGATGCATTTTAGCGGGTAAAACCGATGCACAGACCTTGCATGCGGCGGAAGACTATGGCAATGCCATCGGACTGGCGTTTCAAATTCAAGATGACCTTTTGGATTTGGAGGGCGACAGTGAAAAGGTTGGAAAAACCTTAGGAAAAGATTTGCAAAGCGAAAAATCAACCTTTCCGAGCTTGTTGGGGGCAGAAAAATGCAGAGATGTGATTCAAAAGTTGACACAGTCCGCAAAAGCATCCGCAAAGCAATTCGACGATTTTACATTTTTGCATCTGTTGGCAGAGCAATTGGCAACACGTGATTGTTGATTTTTACAAAATATCCTGAAAATTTATGAACCATGTGACTTGAAAAATTCATAAAAATGTGGTAACGTATTGACATGTGGTGCAGTATCCTAGTCAGTACATGCGATTCCCAGGACGGGCCTAAAAATCCGTAGAAGGGCACATCGATGAAGTCTCTGGTGCTTGCTTCTTACGCCCAGTTTGGGGTGAGTGCTGGAGGTTAAGGCTCTAGGGCGCGTTTCAATGGCATGAAATACCGACCCTATTGCCGTGGAGACCCGTGTTTGTGGGACACCTATACCATCGCGCAAGCGATTGCCGGATGTCTTACGGAGCGGGGTGAACCTGCATTGCGGTGTGGAAGCTGCGCATGCGTTCTTTCAAAGAATGCACAACCGGCCCAAGCGCTGTGTGCAGTGTAGCCTGCCTTGCGTGGGCTTGGCGGATCCGATACCCGCCTTGTGCGTCCCGGCCAGGACAAACGAGGTATTGATTGGTGAAACTCTGTCTGCAAAAGAGGCTAAGAATCGTTTTGGCTGCGGTGGAAAACACCTAGGCTGTCTGAAATAAGGGCAGGTGTGGGATTGCAGTACGGTCTAAGTGGCAATTCGGTCCCGGTGATGGTGACATCCCGGCGTGGACTTTAAAGGGAAACCACCATGACGGCGACGCATGGCAGTCCATGGGGAAATCCAACCGAACCTCAAGCCGTAAGATTTACTACACCTGCTGCCACTTTTTTAAGGAATACAAGGTCTGAAAGAGTGCTTTCGGACTTTTCTAATAGTACAAGGAGAGAAATTACGTGGAACGGAGTGCAAAACCGCCAAAAAAACAAAAGCAAGGGGTTTGGCGACTGATAAATGTGCGGTGGATTCTCACAATTACCTTTGTCAGCTTAATCCTGTCGACAGTTATGTCCTATTTATCCAATGAAGCATTGTCTAATGCCAGCAACCGTGTGGCATTTTTTATTTTATGGATGTTTATCGCATTTGGTATTGTTTTTGACATGATTGGTGTGGCGGCAACGGCTTCTACCGAAAAAGAATTTCATTCCATGGCGGCTCGTAAGGTGAAAGGCGCAAAAGAAGCCGTTTGGCTGATTCGCAATGCCGAAAAAGTATCGAGCTTTTGCAATGATGTGATAGGGGATATTTCCGGCATCATTTCCGGCGCAACGGGTGCCATTTTAGTGGCGAATTTAACCAGTTCTATGACAGAATTGCAGACCGTTTTGGTTTCACTTGGCATCACAGGGATGATTGCCGCCCTAACCATTGGCGGAAAAGCAGCCGGAAAAGCGGTTGGGATTGGTGGAAGTCGCACAATTTTGTTTTTTGTTGGGAAAATATTATCGATTTTACCGTTTTCCTTTGATAAGCGGAAATAGGGAGGGCGGAGTGCCTTGGATATGCAAAAAAAGCGATATGGTATTTTGGACCGTGTGCAGTCCAGTGCGGATTTACAGGAAATGTCCTATGGTGTGCTGGAGGAATTGTGCCGTGCGCTGCGGGAATTTTTGATGGACCATGTTTCCAAAACAGGGGGGCATCTTGCCTCGAATTTGGGAATTGTGGAGCTTTCGGTGGCATTGGAACGTGTTTTTGATACGTCTTCTGACCGCATCATTTATGATGTTGGACATCAGAGCTATATCCATAAAATATTGACCGGAAGACGTGACCAATTCGATACCTTGCGGCATTATGAAGGACTTTCCGGATTTATGAAGCCGGAGGAAAGTCCGACCGACCCGTGCATTACAGGGCATGCTTCCAACTCTGTTTCAGTTGCACTTGGCATGGCGCATGCAAGAACCCTTCGTGCGAAAAAAAATCATGTGGTTGCGGTGATTGGCGATGGAGCTTTGACGGGTGGCATGGCATATGAAGCACTAAATAACGCTGGTGGGTGCGGAGAGCCACTGCTCGTCGTGCTGAATGATAACAACATGTCCATTGCCCAGAATGTGGGAGCAATGAGCCGCCATTTGGCAAATCTGCGTGTCAGTCCGCGCTATTTGCATGCGAAGGATTATGTGCGGGATGTCCTATCTCACGTACCTGGCGGAGAGAAAATCACTGATTTTATCACCAGAACCAAGTCAGGCATTAAAAATGTGGTGCTGACTAACAGCCTGTTTGAGCAAATGGGTTTTGCTTATCTGGGTCCGGTGGATGGACATGATTTAAAAGCGGTGTGTGAACTTTTGAATCATGCCAAGTCATTGAAAAAACCCGTACTGCTGCATGTTATCACACAAAAGGGGCGAGGATATTCTTTTGCGGAAAAAAATCCGGGAGAATTCCACGGTGTAGCGGCGTTCAACCCGCTTACCGGAAAATCAATTGCAGACAAAAAAACAGATTTTTCTGCGTGCTTTGGACACGCTCTGATGGAACTGGCAGAAAAGGATGAACGAATCTGTGCAATCACGGCTGCAATGCCATCTGGTACGGGGCTTACAGCGTTTAGCCGCCAATACCCGCAGCGTTTTTTTGATGTCGGCATTGCAGAGGAACATGCGGTTGCCATGTGTGCAGGGATGTCCAAGCAGGGTTTAAAACCGATTTGTGCCATGTACTCTACCTTTTTGCAGCGTGCCTATGACCAAATCATCCACGATGTGGCGATAGAGGGGCTGCATGTTGTGTTTGCGGTAGATCGTGCGGGCATTGTCGGTGCGGACGGACCGACGCACAATGGGGTGTTTGATGTAGCATTTTTACGGCAAATTCCTGGTGTTAAGATTTTTGCACCATCGAACTTTGCAGAATTGCGTTCGATGCTTTCACAGGCGATGTATCATCAGAACGGACCGGTTGCCATTCGGTATCCACGTGGTGGAGAAGGGCATTATCGGGAGGATTCTTCCGATGTGCCCATTGCCAAGCTACGAGATGGCGCAGATATAGTGCTTGTCAGTTATGGTATCCTCATCAACGAAGTACTGTGTGCAGCAGAGTTATTGGAAAAACGTGGCATGCAAGCAGCGGTCTATAAGGTCAATGATTTGGGTATGTGTGACACGGACGAATTGCTGAGTGAGATGCAAACCTGCAAGAGGGTCATTGTGGTGGAAGATTGTGTGGAAACGGGTGGCGTTGGTGATTGTCTGCGCAGCACAATTGCAGGCAGCGGTATTGCAATGCAGCAGCTGACACTGCTCAATACCGGTAATCGATTTTTGCCGCATGGGAGTGTCAAAGAGCTGTGGACGCTGTGTCGGATAGACGCACAGAGTATCGTACATGCAGCATTGGAGGGAAATCGTTTTGAGTAAAATGCGTTTGGATATACTACTGTTTGAAAAAGGGCTGTTTCCATCCCGAGAACGTGCAAAAGCGGTTATTATGGAAGGCTTGGTCTATGTCAATGGACAAAAGGCAGATAAACCAGGTGTTGCTGTCGAAGAAACGGCAGACATTGTAGTGCGTTCAAAAGATAAAGAGTATGTCAGCCGCGGCGGACATAAAATAGAAAAAGCACTGCATCATTTTTCCATCGACCCGGATGGGTTGGTGGTGATGGATGTTGGCGCATCGACAGGCGGATTTACAGATTGCTTGCTGAAGCGTGGTGCGACAAAGGTCTATTCGATTGATGTTGGATATGGGCAATTGGCTTGGAGCTTGCGTACTGACCCGAGAGTGGTCTGCATGGAGCGCACCAATATTCGGTATGTCACGCCCGAGCAGCTGGAAGAAGTCCCTTCATTGTGTGTCATAGATGTTTCCTTTATCTCTCTTAAATTAGTGCTGCCTGTGGTGTCGCACCTGTTATCGGAAGATGGACGTGTTGCGTGTCTTATCAAGCCGCAGTTTGAGGCAGGGAAGGGGCGCGTAGGGAAAAAAGGTGTGGTTCGTGAGCCGGAAATTCATATAGAAGTGTTGGAAGCTTTTTTGCAAAATGCAAAAGATGCAGGCTTTCAGATTTATGGATTGACCTTTTCACCCATCAAAGGTCCTGAGGGCAATATCGAATTTTTGGGGTATTTGGGCAAGACGGGTGAAAGTATCCCGCTGCAAACATCAGAAATTGTCCGTGATGCACATGAAGAATTGAATGTATAGGATGAGAATATGTCTATAAAAACGGTTTTTATTTGGCCAAACACTGGAAAAGAAAACATGGTTTCGGCTGTGGTTCGTCTATGTGAATTGATGGAACGCTGCAGCATGCAGGTGATTCTGCCGCACGAGAGCCTTGTCTTAGGACTGCCGCAAGACAATATTCAGTATATTTCGCCGGAAGAAGGGGTGCGGCTGTGTGACATTGTGCTTTCCTTGGGCGGTGATGGGACAATCCTGCATATTGCGGAGCTTGCAGCACATGCGAGCAAGCCGATGATTGGGGTCAATCTGGGACACATTGGGTTTATCACAGAGCTGGAATATAGTGAAATTGAGCAAATCGAACACGTTTTTAGTGGAAATTATACCCTAGATTGCCGCATGATGCTAGATTTATCGGTGGAACGAGAGGGCACATGTATTCACAGACAGACGGCTCTAAATGATATTATTTTGACAAAATCAAACCCTTTTCGTGTGATTCATGTTGATATACAGGCAGGTGGTGTGCCAGCAACCAGTTTTTTGGGTGACGGTGTGGTGATTGCGACACCAACCGGTTCTACCGGATATTCGCTTTCGGCAGGCGGTGCCATTTTAGAGCCTGCAGCTGAAAATATTGTTATTACACCGATTTGTGCACATAATTTTTATGCAAAGCCAATGGTATTTTCTCCAGAACGTGAAATTATCATTGCCGCAACCGGCCCAGACGGCAGCGGCGTAGGAATTTCGGCAGATGGACGGTCGTGTATCAATTTATTGCCGTCAGACCGTGTTGTGATTCGGAAATCAAATGTCAAAACCCAATTGATTCGTGTGAAAGGGAATCGTTTTTTTCAGATTTTACAGCAAAAGTTTTCAGGGAGAGAATAGCTATGAAATTTCAAAGACAAGCACGTATTTTGGATTTAATCCAGTCACAAGAAATTGAAACGCAGGAAGAACTGTCTAATCAATTGCGTACCTTGGGATATAACACCACCCAGGCGACGGTTTCACGAGATATTAAAGAGCTGCATTTAGTCAAGATTTTATCCGCAGCAACTGGAAAATATCGCTATACCGCCGTCAATACCGAAATGGAAAATAGTTTTTCCACCAGACTGCGCAATATTTTTCGGGAATGCGTGACAGATATAGATGCGGCACAAAATATGGTGGTCATCAAAACATTGCCCGGTTTGGCGCAGGCCGCAGCTATGGCAATTGACGCATGGCATGATAAGAATGTGGTAGGTACCTTGGGCGGCGATGACACGGTTTTCGTTGTGATGCGTGACCAAGATGCTGCAAAACAATTTTGCATTTCTGCAGAAGAAATGCTATAATATTCTTACGAACATACGTACACGCATGACAGCGTGTGTATTAGCAAGACAAACGGAGGGGCTATCATGCTGAGTTTACTGCATATTGAAAATATTGCGGTGATCGAAAGTGCGGATATTACATTAGACAAGGGCTTGACCGTACTTTCCGGTGAAACGGGTGCCGGAAAGTCTATTGTTTTGGATTCCATCGGAGCACTCATGGGGCAGCGCACCAGCAAGGAATTGATTCGAAATGGAGCGCCAAAAGGATTTGTAAGTGCTTTGTTTACGGAAATTCCCACTGAATTACAGTGTAAACTAGAGGAGTTGGAGCTGCTCGGCGAGGAGCCCGATATCTTGCAGATTCAAAGACAAATCGGAGCAGACGGCAAAACAATTTGCCGCATCAACATGCGACCGGTTCCTGTTGCCATGCTCAAAACCATTAGTCCCTATTTAATCAATATTCATGGGCAGCATGATGGTCAAAAATTGATGGATGAGCAGTGCCATATCGAATTTTTGGATTGCTTTTGCAGCAACGAATCCTTGCTTACAGACTATCAGCAGCTGTATTATCAACTAACCAGTTTGAAGCGTAAAATTACAGAGCTGGATAAAAATGAGCAGGATCGTTTGGAACGAATCGATACACTGGAATTTGCGGCGCAGGAAATTGCAGAGGCTGATTTAAGTGCAGAGGAAGAAGCCGAGCTTTTACGTAAAAAAGCAATGTTTGACCATGCAGAATCCCTGCTGGATGCCTTTGAAACCGCATATATGGCGTTGGATGGCATGGATTTAGAGGCTGCGGGTGCGGTAGAGCTTTTGGAAACCACATCCAATGCGCTTGCAGAGGTTTCGGAAGTTTCAGATGAGTTGCAAAAGATTTTCAGTAACGCAGAGGAGCTGAAATATTTAGCAATGGATTTGCGGGACAGCATTGCGATACATCGTTCTAAAATTGAATTTTCACCGGAAGAGCGAGCATTTATCGAAGAGCGGCTAGACCAAATTTACCGTTTGAAGCAGCAATATGGACAGACCGTAGAAGCTGTTTTGGCATATCATACACAGATTTTGTCGGAACTTGACACACTGCAGTCCGCAGACGAAACTCGTGTGCAGCTACGTGCCGAATATCGCGAAAAATTGCAGCAGGCAAAAGACCTTGCTGCAAGATTGACTGCACAGCGTCAGTCGGGCGCAGGACAGCTTTCCCAGAAAATTGCACAGGAATTGGCTGATTTAGATATGACGCATGCCAAGGTTGAGGTGCAAATTGAAACGGGTAAAAAATTGAGTGTACGAGGCATGGATACAGTTTCTTTTTTGATTTCTGTCAATCCAGGAGAACCGGTAAAGCCGCTCTCCAAAGTTGCATCGGGTGGGGAATTATCTCGTATCATGCTCGCAATGAAAAATGTACTGACCGCACAAGAAGCAGTGGGTACTTTGATTTTCGATGAAATTGACACCGGTGTCAGTGGACGTGCAGCACAAAAAATTGCACAAAAGCTAATGTCAATTTCTACAAAAAAGCAGACACTGTGTGTAACACATCTGCCACAGATTGCAGCCATGGCAGACCAACATTTACTGATTGCAAAACAAGTCCGCAATGACCGAAGCTTTACGGAGATTTCGCCGTTGGATTCCAGTCTGCGCACACATGAAATTGCACGAATGGTTGCAGGGGATTATATTACAGAAACGACATTAACCAGTGCAAATGAATTGTTAGATGCAGCAAATCATGCAAAAAATGAGGAGAAGAAGAAAAATGCAGCTATTTGAAGAATTAAAGCAACGTGGCTTGATTGCACAGTGCACCAATGAAGAAAAGGTGCGTGATTTATTGGACAATCATACCGGCGTTCCTTTTTATATTGGATTTGATGCAACAGCTGACAGCTTGCATGTGGGGCACTTTTTGCAGTTGGTGGTTATGAGCCGCATGCAGAAGGCAGGGCATAAGCCCATTGCTTTGATTGGCGGTGCTACCACAATGATTGGTGACCCAACAGGGAAAACCGATATGCGAAAAATGCTGACACGAGAGGAAATTGACCATAATGCAGATTGTTTCCGTGTGCAAATGCGCAGATTAGTAGAATTCGGGGATGAAAAGGCGGTTATGGTGAATAACGCCGACTGGATTTTGCCCTTTAATTATATGCAATTTTTACGAGAGGTCGGTGTACATTTCTCAGTCAACCGTATGCTGACAGCAGAGTGCTTCAAATCTCGCTTAGAAGGCAAGGGGCTCAGCTTTCTGGAATTCAACTATATGTTGCTGCAAAGCTATGATTTTTTACATCTCTATCGTGTCATGGACTGTAAATTAGAGTTGGGTGGTGATGACCAATGGTCCAATATCATCAACGGTGCAGATTTGATTCGTCGTGTGGAAGGCAAGGACGATGCATATGGGATGACCTTTACGCTGTTGACTACATCTGAAGGCAAGAAAATGGGAAAAACAGAAAAGGGCGCAGTGTGGTTAGACCCTGCTAAAACATCGCCATATGAATTTTTCCAATATTGGCGAAATATTAACGATGCAGATGTGATTAAGGTCATGAAATTACTGACATTTATTCCATTGGATGAAATTGCGCAGTATGCAAAACTGGAAGGCAGTGCGCTCAATGACGTGAAAGAGAAGTTGGCGTATGAGCTTACGGCAATGGTACACGGTACAGAAGCGGCAGAAAAAGCTTTAGAAGCAGCAAAATCGGTATTCGGTGGTGGTGTTTCCAGTGAAAATATGCCAACAACAGAGTTGACCTCAGCAGACTTTGTATCCGGCAGCATTGGCGTGCTGCATCTGCTTGTCAAATGCGGCTTAGCGTCCTCCAACGGAGAAGCTCGAAAGCTGATTATGGGTGGCGGCATTTCGGTTGACAACGAAAAGGTCATGGATACAAAAGCAGTTATTCTGGAAACAGAATTTGAAAATAGCGAAATTATCCTCAAAAAAGGTAAGAAAACCTTTCATAAGGTTGTAAAAATTGAAATCTAAAACACTGGCATCCCGCCCTATTAGAAATAAGTTTCAGATAGGCGGGATGCCAGTGTTGGTATAATATCTGTATTTCAGCATGGATAAGTAAGCACATGCTTTGAAACCAAGATAATTTTAACGAGAAAAAGCCGTTAAACCATCATTTTAGACGATTTAACGGCTTTTTTGGCACGCCCGAAGGGACTCGAACCCCCAACATTTAGAACCGGAATCTAACGCTCTATCCAATTGAACTACGGACGCATTTTTATATACTATACCATAGTTATCAGACAAAGTCAACAGTAATTACAAAAAACTCTTTGTGGGAAAAGTAAGATAATAAATATGAAAGAGTATTATACCTCTGACGCATTTATTTTTTTATCTAAAACTGTAGAAAGCGTGGTGAAAATATGACGGAAAAAACAAAGACATTGACCTTGTCCGACCGATTAGAGATTGAGCAAGCCTATTTAAGCGGAAAAAACATCGCAGAAATTGCGACTTCTATAGATTCTTGCCCTTCGACAATCTATCGGGAACTCCATCGTGGATATGCAGGAAGACCCGATATAAACGGACGTCCTGCTTATAGCGCAAAAATAGCGCAGGAAGTCAATGCCCGAAACATTAAGCGGCGTGGGTGTCGCAGACGCACGCTTGACGATAAAAAACACTGAACTGCATCACCTTCTGCACCTTGAAAATTTCATACAGGTACGCACAAGAGAAAGAGAAAAGAGGAGGGGATAACTATATGAACAACGGCACAATTATTGTTGAAGAAATCATTCAGCACTATCCAGAACTAATGAACAAACAGCAAAGCTTAAAAGATGCTGTAAGTCGCAGCAGTGGTAGCAACTCCACCTCGAATGCATCTATGATAGAATTATCTCCCGAAGAGCAAAGGCAGTGTAGAGCAATTTTTTCAGCCATCCAGCACACTGCACATACCTATCATGATGGGTCTAGGCGATTGCTTGTAATTCAAGAATCTTACTGGGGGGGAGTTCCGCAGACAATGCCCTATTAAAGACCATCTCATGGCTAGACGCACAGGAATATCGAATGGACTTTGTGCAGGCTGTAGCACAACGGCTAGGTCTTAATGATTGCGCTGGCTGCATCTATTGGCGGCAATTATTTGGTTCTAAAGGCATCGATTCATATGCTTGTCATTATTGTTATGATACTGGGAGAGTTCGCAGACAGGAAGGTTCTCAATGCTACTCGAAATGTCTTTCTGCAACACGTTCAGAGGTATCAGCATGAGCCAGAGCTGCAATAAGGACTGTTTTAATTGCCCGTAGCCTACTTCAAATTCGGCGGTGTGATGTACGCCATGACGGCAACTGAAGCTGCCTGCTATGACAAGATGCTGAATGGTGCGCTCCGCTCCAAGATGGTATCTCTCACCAACAAGAATCTTCCGCTTTCCATGTTCCTGCAAACAGCGGATTTGGGATACCCTGCATGGGCAGGCAGTACGACCGCCAAGCAGGATGATTCCACCATTATCAACGCATTGGGCATCGGCATCATCTATTTTGATGCACCGCCAGAACCCAGTGAGGTCATAAGCGGCGATTTAGAATACCACACAGATACCGATGTGGTGACATCTATCTATGTATCTTCCCCATATGACTACACCCCAGATTCCAATAAAGAAATCACCATAACCGCTTATGGGGCAAGCTACACAGAGCAATTCATTTGCCCGAAAGGCGGTCGGCAAATGATATGGCTTAGGTGGCATACCCCTAGCACGCCACAGACCGTAATGATTGCGGTTAGCGGTGCAGCGAGTGGTGCAGTCACCGCAAATATCGTGGGATTAGAGGAAAACGAACCGCCGAATCCGAATTTTTCAGACAGCAACAAAACATTTCGATTGTCAGACGAACCCACAGCCGAATCAAACCTTAGCACCGCATGGTATAAGATATATGCCAAATGGGTGTCAGATGAGGGAGGAGGGCATTGGGAATTTCGGCAGCGCACATATTCTGCAACCCTCGATGTCAATTACAATCTTACTCCGGCAGCTCGTGTGCAAACCGAATATGATTTAGGGTTTGGCGATTGGAAGATGAAAAGCGGCTATGGCGTGGAAGCCGATGTAGCGGTTACGGTTTCAGGCGAAGGGGGTGTTTCGTCTTCGGATGTCACACCGGCACAGCATGTAGAAGCCTTATTCCCCGAGTTCGGATATGAAACCTATAATCGGTTTCTGACACCTGTAAATAGCGCAACTTACAATACTTCATGGCATTTCAAGCCGAATCGGTACTCTTATTACAGTGACCCTGTTCATTTCACACCGCTCTGGTATCCAGATGGAACCGATTACCCCGTTCCCATCACCGTAGAAGACGCATGGACGCCAGACGGAACTGCAAAAGGCGCAGCGGCCAAAAGACCTGCTTCCTTCCGAAAAGGCGATTTATTACAAATCAAAGCTTGATGCAATCAAGTGCCTGATAGGCAGACCCTCCAAATATAATCCATCCCCATCAGGGATGCGTGTAGTTGGAAAACAATCCCTTGATATATTGGGGGCGCAAGTCGAGGAAAGCCGAAACCAGATATACCGCTATCTCCGCCTCACCAATCTGATTCCAGCATTGCAGACTGCGGTAGATGAGAAAAAGATAGGTTTGAACGTCGGTGCAACCCTTTCCTTCCTCCGCATCGAAAATCAAAAAGCGCTTGAAGCCTTCTGTTTTCAGACACATAGCATATGCACCAGCCAATCGCTGGCAAATCGGCTTCGGCAAATAGAAGCTGACGGTGCACGATTCACGCCCGATATTCTCGAAAGTTTTGTAGCACCCAGCGGAAAGAATCTGCGGGATGTAATGATTCCGTACCAAACTGTGCAGCACTACTTTCCAGAAGAAATGTCCAGCCAAGAGATTACGCAAACCATCAAAAACGCACTGCAGCTATACTTCACCAAAGAACGCACGGAGCACAGCAAATATTCCGACCATCCGTGATTTTCTTTTTCTTCCGTAAATCATCCCACGCATTTTAACCAGAAATTTATCTGGGATGCGGGATGTTGCCGAACGGCAACCCCATTTTTGCGAAAATGGCAGGATAAGGTGTGTTACACACACACCACAACCGCTTGAAAGCAAAGCTTTCAACGTGTATTACATATGTATTTTCGTGATACATATGTAATACATTCCACATTTGAAGCACAGAATTGTTGCAGCGAAAAAATGAAAAACCATGTGTTACACGCATCTGTTTTGTGTTTTGTTTGTAACACAAACTATTTTAGGAGGATATTTTTATGAGCAAGAAGAAACGCAAGCACCCCAAACGCCGTAACTCGGACAACCCCATATACGAAATCAAGCTAAAGAAAACTGTAGACAAAGATTACACAAACATTCCATACAGCCTTCTGGATGCCAAGCTTTCTGATGCAGCATTCTGCGTGGCAACGTATCTCTATTACTATCGGGAGAGTATTTCCCGTCAGTATCCAGGAGTAGGTCTGTTGGCGTTGGCGCAGAAGATGCCCCTGGATATTGTGCAGGGCTGTGAAAAAGAGCTGATAGCAGCGGGTGTGCTCATGCTCCAGGAGGACGGCTCCTTTGACCTGAAGGATGCCGTAGATGTTGAACCCGACAGCGAATAAAGATGTAACAAAATTCAGATGAGGAGAACGTTCACATGCATAAGAAGCACGACCCTGCCTTTCGTTTCCCGCAGCTGCTGGCGGATGATACCGAACTGGACACCTGTGCAAAGCAACTAGCACTGACGATGTTCAGTCTTGCAGATTCACAAACAGGCATCCTCTGCAAAAGCCAACGATATTTGGCGAAAGTTTCTTGTATGTCTCCTGCGACTGTCAATAAGCACCTAAAAAGCTTAGAGCGTGCAGGATATATCGAAATCAAGAAACAAAAGGCTCGTTACAACCGAGAAAAAGGGCATCCCACGGGTCGTGCTTCTGTGTATGTTTGTATTGTCCCCAAAACAGGCTATCTCCTGATTCCGTATCGCCTTCTGCATCGGATACGTGCATTGAAGATACACGGTGCACAAATTGTGGTGTTCCTCTGCGTTTACCGTCAGATGCGCAACGGGCGTGCATATCCCAGCCGTACTCTGGTAATGCGTAAAACCGGACTGTCAGAAAGCTGTGTCAATGAAGCACTAAAGGAGTTGGTCAAGGCAAATCTGCTATATAAACAGCATTGCAAGAAGCAAAACGGTGCATTCTCCTGCAACTCGTACTTTCTGCTGCAGCCTGTAACTGTACCTTCTCCTGCTTGTCCGCTTTCCGCAGATGCTGCCCCCAAAAAGAATCGGGGGCAACATTGGCAGCCACGTACACAACTGCTAGTGCAAGTTGCATACAACCACCCTATGCCTGACAAGGGACTCGTTCGGCTGCGCCGACGTGCGCAAGCGCACGCCCTTGCAGGCGGGTGTCTGTATGCTTTGTCGATACCAAGGATTGTGACAGCGACCCCTCACGGGGTCGTGCCACAACCCATCATGAAACGAGAGAACGAAAGGACGGCACTGACTATGAAAACTACAATAGAAATTGCAGGTATAACCATCGCAATATTTGGAAACGAAGAAATGGAAAAGAACGTCAAAAGAAGAATCGAAGCAGTCCAAGAAGAAAACAAACCCATCCCCGAAAACCATCCCGTAAACATGTGTAATATGGGTGTCGTACTAGGCACGATAAGCACCCTTTTCTGGCTCGGAATAATACCATATGGTGACATCGCACGGCTAACAAAAGCTCTAGGGCACTAGCCTGTACTGCAAGATTATGGGCGGATGCACAAGCAACTCCTTGTGCACTCTGCCCCTGCAGACCGCCCGTCCGACACGCTACAGCAGTAACCGTTTGTGCATATTGCCACCATAGCAGAGCTGGAAGCCGTGCTGCGCATCCAGCTCACTGGGTAGAGGGTGAATATATCCGTCCTCAATCAGGTTCTTGAAAGGAGCTGTAAAAAAATGGACAACACAGAAACCACAATCATTGACGGTGTTTCCAACAAGCCGCAGAGCAAGGCGCTTGATTTGCTGTTTGGCGGCGCAAGTGCACCCACACCTCAGACAGAGGGTGTGCAAAAAATACAGGTGGAGGAGCTGCACACCTTCCCAAACCATCCGTTCGCAGTGCGTGAGGACAGCGATATGGACGCTCTGATTGACAGCATCCGTCAAAACGGTGTACTCATGCCGTTGCTTGTACGTGCTGACCCAAAGGGTGGCTATCAGCTGATTTCTGGACATCGTCGCACACACGCAGCACGTGCGGTCGGACTGACCGAAGTGCCTGCCATCATCGAAGACCTGACAGACGAGGCAGCAACCATCCAAATGGTCGATTCCAATCTCCACCGTGAACGTATTTTGCCCAGTGAGAAGGCGAAAGCGTACAAAATGCGGTTGGATGCAATGAAACGTCAGGGCAAACGAACTGATTTAACTTCGTCCCCATCGGGGACAAAGTTAAATGAAACCACAGATGTTCCAACTTGTGCGCCAATGGCGCACAAGTTAAATCCAAAGTCCCGTGATGTGCTTGCTGCACAGGTTGGAGAAAGTAAAGACCAAGTCCGTCGCTATATCCGCCTGAACCATCTCATCCCACCGCTGCTGGGCATGGTGGACGCAGGCGAAATACCGCTTCGTGCAGCAGTCGAGCTTTCCTACTGCAACAAGGGATGGCAAGAGTATGAGCTGGATATGTACCAGCACGATACCCAAGCAACCGTTGAGCGTGCGGAAACGGCACGCCGACTAAGCGATGCAGACAAGGAGGGCAAGGATTTGCAATCCATGAGTGCCATTGTCCGAGAGGAACGTGAGCGGAAAGAACGTGAACGCATCGAAAAAGAAGAAGCTACCCTGCGTGGTGAGCTGCGTAAGCCACGGCGTGTGGTGCTAACGGAGGATGACCTTTCCCTCTATTGGTCTGAACTCATTCCTTCCAAGCAGGTCAAAGCGGATTTGCTCCATATCCTTGCAAGCAGGCAGCACAGCGATGATGATGAAATTGCGTGGGACGCAGCCAAAGCGAAGGTTGCGCTTCCAGTCGTGCATCATCCAGATGACCCCTATGAAATCACCTGTCCAATTTGCGGCACTGACCTGTATGGAGGTCCTCGCACCTTCTATCCAAGACAGGGAAGCACCCATAAAAGCCCCATTAACTTTTGCTGGGTCTGCGCACAGCGTCTGGATTGGGGGGACATCGACACCGAATAATGTGGTTTTTCTTTTTCCACAAATACTCTCTGGATGCCCTCAGAGAGGGTGTACAGAGAGTTTGCAAGCACTGAATTTTGTGTACACACGTACACGTGTATACATAAAATTCGCTTGTTAGGGGAAACCCCTAAGACCCCAATACAGGATTCCGTAGGACGGAAGGAACCTTACAATACGATATGAAAACAATTCCATATCGCCTTTAGAATCTCGGTGTACCTTCACTCAATTTGTCAATACGTGGTTATTATGCTATACTCTTTTGGTTCGGAAATTTCTGCCTATCTGTAAAAGGAGTGTTTCACATGAGAAGATTTAAGCATTTAAGCCATACCGACCGCCTTCGCATTGAAACCATGCAGAAGGACGGCAAAACACCACGGGAAATGGCTGAACGAATTGGCGTACATATTTCAACAATCTATCGTGAACTCAAAAGAGGGGTCTATGAACATCTCAATATGGACTATACAACCGAGGTGCGCTACAGCCCTGATATTGCACAGCAGCGGTATCGGTCAAATCTCGCAGCAAAGGGACCCGCTCTCAAGATTGGGACTGACCATGCGCTTGCTAAATACATCGAGCGCAGAATTCTCAAGGATGATTATTCCCCTGCTGCGGTGTTAGGTGAGATACGCAATTCTCCAAATCTCAGCTTCAAGACTTCGATTTCAGAAATGACGCTCTACACGTACATAGACAAGGGAATTTTTCTAACCCTCACGAATAAGAATCTTCCTGTGAAGGATAAGAAAAAGCGGACATACCGCAAAGTGAAGGCAGCACGTCCACCAAAGGGAGAGAGCATCGAGAAACGACCAGAAGTGATTAACACTCGTTCTACCTTTGGACATTGGGAAATGGACACAGTCGAGGGGAAACAAGGCACAAAGCCACGCCTGCTCGTGCTCACGGAACGTTTAACCCGCCAAGAGATCGTTTCCCGTATTCCAGATGGCACAGCTGCAAGCGTTGTGAAGGCTCTGGATGCGTTGGAACGGAAGTACGGGAAAGCGATGTTCAAACAGATATTTCAGACGATTACCGTTGACAACGGCGCAGAGTTTGCAGACTGCAAAGGCATGGAGAAATCCAGACGGGGCAAAGGTAAACGGACAACAGTCTATTACTGTCATCCGTATGCCTCTTGCGAGCGTGGCTCAAATGAGAACCAAAATAAAATGCTTAGACGCCACTTCCCCAAAGGAACAAGCTTTGAAAATGTGACAGATGCAGCCATAGCCAAAGCTACGGAATGGGTCAACCATTATCCACGAGAGATATTCGATTTCAGTTCTTCAGAAGAGCGATTTCAGGAGCAAATGGCTACTCTCACATAAGGTGCGAATATTTTTGGGATTTTTCGCATTTAACTATTGACGTTTCATTCGTTCTCGTTTATAAATATAGGTTCTAGACATGCAAATAAACGGTACACAAAAGTATCTATTCCAACAATTGTTAAGTTTCCATCAGTAGCATGGCTTCATATAGCATTTCACAAGCCGTTTCCTTGCTGATTTTAATATTAGAAGGTGCTGTTGATAGAACATCGGCCGCTTCCAATCGAGCTGTTGCAGTTGCTGCCCATACAGGCACACAGGCTTCTGTCAATGCAGCAACTGGTGTCGGCGCATCAAAGTTCTCTGTCAGCATATTATTGATAATCACACACGCTTCTGCATCGGTAATCGGATTTTCTCCTCTGATTTCTGCAGTTCCCGCAGCGGTCAAATATCCGCTGACCAATCCGTTTTCGGCAGCTGCACTGATATAGGGCTTTGCCCAAGGAGATATGCCTGCATCATCAATAAAATCTGTTTGTGCGGTTTCTGTAATGGGCAAATGAGAAATGGCGGATGCCATTGCAATAAACTCGCTTCGAGTAACAGTGGCGGACGGATGGAAGAAATAAGAGGTGCCAATTTTTTCACCCGTTACAACCCCTTTTTGCGACAGACAAATTGCCGCATATTGATGAGGGTTGTTGCCCATATCCGCATATGTGATTTTTGCAGTATTTTTCTTAATTCTGATTTTAATGTGTGCAGGTTCAGACGTATTTCCGGTGGTGTCAATGGCGCTGTACGTGAATTTGTCCGTACCTGTCTTACTAAATGGCGTATATTTTAAAATGTCCCCTTCAATGATTGCCGAACCCAAGCGCGGTGCATCAATCAGCTTGAATACAACTGAATCACCATCTGCATCGGTTGCAGACAGCGGAATTTCAATATAGACGCCGCAAAATGTTTCGCCTGTAACATCCAACGCAACAGGTGCATTACAAGTAGCAACCACCGCTTGCAGACTGTTTTCCGTGGATAAGCGAGAAAACCATGCACCAAATGCAGCCGGAATGGATAATCCAATAACCGGAAACATAAGTGCGGTGCAAATCAATCCGCGCAAAGAAAATTTATTTTTGCTTTTCATAATGAAGCCATCCTTTCCATTTATCACTTGACCTTATTTTAAGCAATTTGTTAGATTTTATTCTTCAGCGGATTTAAATAAAATATATCTGCAAAAAAGCTTGCCGTATGCTATTATTTGTGGCATAATTTTAATATTAAACATGTTTATGAGAGGGAGATTCCATGCAAAAACATCAACTTATTTTGGTATTAGATTTTGGCGGTCAATACAATCAGCTCATCGCACGTCGTGTACGAGAGCATCATGTCTATTGTGAGGTAAAATCCTATAAAACTTCGCTGGAAGAAATTCAGGCTTTGGCACCGTCTGGTATTATCTTCACAGGAGGTCCCAATAGCGTATACACGGAAGAATCTCCCTGTTGTGATAAAGGCATTTTTGATTTGGGCATTCCGATTTTAGGAATTTGTTATGGCTGCCAATTGATGGCACACCTGTTGGATGGTGTGGTTTCCAATGCCGCTGAAAAGAGTGAATATGGAAAAACAACTGTTTCTCTCGAGCAATCCAGTCTGTTGTTTTCTGACATGAATCCACAGGAAACCTGCTGGATGAGCCACACAGATTTTATTTCACAGGTGCCAGATGGCTTTCGTGTGACAGCAACCACACAAACTTGTCCCACGGCAGCGATGGAGCATGCCGAAAAGAAATGGTATGGCGTGCAATTTCATCCAGAAGTCAACCACACGCCACGTGGTTCTGAAATGTTGGGACATTTCTTATTTGATGTCTGTGGTTGTGCAGGGGACTGGACCATGGGACGTTACATTGAGAATCAACTGCAGGAAATTCGTGAAAAAGTCGGCAGCGGCAAAGTGCTTTGTGCATTATCCGGCGGTGTCGACTCCAGTGTTGCGGCGGCACTGCTCAGCCGTGCGGTTGGCAAACAACTGACCTGTGTTTTTGTAGACAATGGGTTAATGCGTAAAAACGAAGGTGTTGAAGTAGAAGAAGCATTTAGCACTCGTTTTGATGCACATTTCGTCCACGCAAAGGCACAGCAGCGTTTTCTGAACCGATTAAAGGGCGTTTCCGAGCCAGAAGCCAAGCGCAAAATTATCGGGGAAGAATTCATTCGTGTATTTGAGGATGAAGCAAAGAACATTGGAAAAGTGGACTTCCTTGTGCAGGGAACAATTTATCCAGATGTCATTGAATCCGGTTTAGGCGATAGTGCGGTGATTAAAAGCCATCATAATGTTGGCGGTTTGCCGGACGTAGTAGATTTTGAAGAACTGATTGAGCCGCTCCGCATGCTCTTTAAAGATGAGGTGCGTCAGTTGGGTCTGGAATTGGGATTGCCGGAGAATTTGGTCTGGAGACAGCCTTTCCCAGGCCCTGGTTTGGGCATTCGTGTCATCGGAGAAGTAACAGAAGCAAAATTGGCTATTCTGCGTGAGGCTGACGCTATTTTCCGTGAAGAAATTGCGCTGGCTGGTCTGGACCGCAGTATCAACCAATATTTCGCAGTCATTACAGACATGCGTTCCGTTGGTGTCATGGGAGATGGACGCACATATGACTATACGCTGGCGCTGCGTGGTGTCACAACAACGGATTTTATGACAGCCGATTGGGCACGCATTCCATACGAAGTGCTTGACAAGTGTAGCGTACGTATTGTAAATGAAGTTGGTCATATTAACCGTGTGGTGTATGATATCACAAGCAAGCCACCGGCTACAATTGAGTGGGAATAAAAAAGTTGTAGAAATCATATAAAATAAAGCGAACACAACTTTTACATCATGAAAAAGTTGTAAAATTATAACTGGATTGGCTTCCTTGTTTTTCCTGAAAATAGGCGTTCATAAACGCATAAACGAGAGGGAAAACAAGGAGGCTGTTTTTATGAAAAAGCAGTAGGAAGAGCGGTTGCATTCAATCAAAAAATGAAATCAATCCTATCGACAAGTTTACAGAGAAAAAGCACATGTATTTTGATATGAAGAAACCTAAGAAGTCAAAACGATAACCCCACAATAATAAAAAAGAGAGCCCCTTGTACAGTCAATTTAAAACCGTATGAGGGGATGTAGTGTTATCTAGGTAACCAAATGTCAACCAGTGGAAACACAATTTAAGGACAGTTTTCATCCGTGTCTTTTTCCATATGATGCAACTGCATTGCAATGGCAGACTGCCTTTTCTGGAATGGTCTGCTGTTTTTTTATCCATTTACTAGGAATACGATGGCGAGATGGGATTACATCTTGCACCATCCCTGTTTTTTTGTTATAATGAAGAAAAAACTTTATATATTGTGCTTTTTTACACATAAAACTTTCCGTATTTTATAGAAGAGGTTTTTCTCATGCCAATTAAAATTGCTGACAGTCTACCAGCACGTGCGATTCTGAAAAGCGAAAATATTTTTGTAATGACAGAATATCGTGCGCTGCATCAAGATATTCGACCATTGCGGATTGCATTATTGAATTTGATGCCCACTAAGATTGCGACAGAAACGCAAATCTTGCGGTGTCTTTCCAACACACCGTTGCAGATTGAAATAGATTTGATACAAACAGCAACGTATCAATCTACCAATACACCAGAAGACCATCTGCTGACATTTTATAAAACGTTTGAGGACATTCGCGATAATCGCTATGATGGATTCATTATCACAGGTGCGCCCATTGAAAAAATGGAGTTTGAAAATGTAGATTATTGGGAGGAACTTTGCGAGATTATGGAGTGGACGAAAACGCATGTACATTCCACCTTGCATATTTGCTGGGGTGCGCAGGCGGGACTCTATTACCACTATGATATTCCCAAATATCTATTGTCAGAAAAGGTTTCTGGTATCTTTGCGCACAATGTGCTGCAGCCGCATGCTTTGATTTTTCGTGGCTTTGATGATGTGTTTCATGCACCTCACTCTCGGCATACAGAGGTACGTGCCGCAGACATTCACAACCATGCCGCACTGACTTTGCTTTCGGAATCGAATGA
This sequence comes from Intestinibacillus sp., assembly GCA_963663775.1. Classification (GTDB taxonomy): domain Bacteria; phylum Bacillota; class Clostridia; order Oscillospirales; family Butyricicoccaceae. Next base: position 2,454,396 of record OY760624.1, read on the forward strand.
GGTTGGCGTTTATATGGTGTCTGCGCAGGAAGGTCGCCAGTTGTTTGTGCTGGGGCATTCGGAATATGATGCAGATACTTTAAAAGGGGAGTATCTGCGGGATGTTGAGCGAGGAATGCATCCAAGTATCCCCAAACACTATTTTGAAAATAATGACCCATCCAAAGCACCTCTTGTAACGTGGCGTTCCCACGGGCATCTATTATATACCAATTGGCTCAATCACTATGTGTATCAGACCACACCATATGATTTAAATTTCAATTTTAAGTAATGTTCTGGAAAAAATGTAAACGATATTTTTTGCCTTTAAAATCATGGGAAAGTTTCTGAATATAGATGGTTTCGCTTTTCCGTCAAATATTCACATTTCATGTTTTATAGGTGATAAACGACCTACCACACCACTTTTTTTCAAAGCAATGGTGTAGAAAATCGTGATATAGACTGGATAAAATATTTTAATGGATGGCGATGTAATTGTAAACAATCCTAGAAAATCAAATAAAAGAAATCCCCTCATACCGTCAATTTAAGACCGTATGAGGGGATTTCTTTTTGTGCAATAATGGGATGATTGTATAAAAGTATATTCATATGATGAGCCTGCAAGCTTGGGGGATACGTTTTATTATCACAATACGAAAGACGGAAATATTTATGCTATGCAGGCGTCTGTAAAAGTGCATGATTCTGTTGCTCAATGGGTCGTTTTCTCGTTTGTTGTTAAGAATCTTTCGGACGGTTCGCAGACTGTTTATGATTCGTATGAAACTACTGGTTTTGGCTCTGCTATTTCGGATTTAGTGGTAGATGGTTGGTATCTCACGAAGAGCGGTACCGTTTATTATCCGACGTTTGCATTTAAGGTTTTGCCTTCTGGTTCTTCGGTTTATTCTGAAGGTGTCTATAGGTGCTATACAAGTTGTATGGGTTCTTATAATAGCGGGGCGGGTACGTATCTGACTTTATCGCAAGATTATCTTGATACCTATGATATTTACGGCAATCCCACGTCTTGGACGATTAGCACGCCAGACGCAAGCAAGACTGGCTTTGCTGACCTTCCAAACAGTCGTGTTCTTGGCATTCCTACGATGGATGACCCCGCAAATGATATTTTTGACCTTACCTACAGCGATGTAACTTCACCGTCCTACAATACACCACAAGAACAGCTTGAAACGATACCTGTAGATGTGCCGTACTTACGACCTCGCAGGTGTTCACTAGGGTTGCAAAGCCGTTGCGTGAGCAATGCTATGACGTGATAGACTGCCGCACACACTGGGGGAGCGATGGACGAAGCTTCGGTGCTATGATGCAGACGATTACAACAAGGCAATAGCCAACCCCGACCCGAAGGTTAAATTTCGCCTGCCGAAGCGGTGGAAGAAATCCTTTGTCCAGACGGACGAGCTGCGGGAACTATACGACACCTACCAGGTCGTGCGCCGTCTTTCCCGTGATGGGTTCGCTTCTAAGTCGTAAGGTGCGTACTTCCCCTTAGCGCATGCCATGCTTCACCTACTTAGTGTGCTTGACCGTGAGTGGGAAAAAGGGCTTGATACGTACGGCACTTTGATTGATGATTCGTTAGGGTGGAGCATGTCGGATTTTCGGTACAAGTATAAACTTGGTGCAGAGGACAAAACGTGGTTCTTTGGTTGGCAACCTGTGAGGGATGCGCCTAATGCGCATTGGACAACGTGCAAAGTGGAGTTTAACCCTGCAAAGGTGGGGAAGCTTATACAGTTTACGGAGTTCTACAGCTTTCTGATAGCGAACTGTAAGTATCTTGAGTTTAAGCGGTTTGATGTGGCGATGGACATTCCTGTGCCGTACTCGCATGTACATATCTTCAAAGATGTGCGAATGATGCGAACTTTTGAGCATAGCGCAGAAAATAAGACGGTTTATCTTGGAACACGTGGCGCACACGGGCAAGTGAAGCTATATAACAAGCAATTGGAAAGCAAACTTGATTATCCGCTGACACGCCTTGAAATGACGCTGAAATATGACAATTGTAGTTGGATGGAGTTTCAACGGCTGTTTCCCAAAGTCTACGTATATGAAAAAGTACCCGATTCTTTCACGGGTACAGATTTGGTGCTTGCTCTGGCGGTGTCGGAGCATAGCGAATATATGAATTTGATACCTAGGCGAAAACGGGAAAAAATAATGTGCCTGCTCGATACAGACACATTTCGGCTAAAGCCTTCGGAAATAGATTATAAACTTATTTTACAGGAAATTTTGCAATATGGCAAGGGGATTCCGCTACATTTCTTTGAAGAATTTATGGAATTAGACGAGGATTTGCCGATTGAGTTTCCAGAAACAGAAACGTTTAAGCCGACCGAAGGGGAGCAGGAGGAAATGGACGCATGATTGAAAAAATATTTGGAGTATCGTTGATTCTTATGATTGTTGCGGTGGCTCGTTTTGACTATTTCTTGTTTGTAAATTGCGTTCTTGGGTCTGGAAATATGACTTTTCTTGATATGTTGGAGTTTGTATGTATAAATTGTTATGCGGGTAGCGCATTGTATGCGTTGATTTGTGTGATGGATTAAGATAAATCCCTGTGCTTTAGGAGGAATTAACATGGATACGAAAAAGAGGTTGTGTCTTGCGGATGCAATACATAGCATGCCTGTTGGAACAGTTGTCATTGGTGAGCGTTGCGCTTTGGGTTCGGTGGCTAAAATTGTGAGCAAGCCGTTACGTTTCACGCCGTTATGTTATGCAGAAGATTTTTGTAAACCGTGCGGCACATTGCTTGCTGTTTGTGTGTCGTATGACCATGGGTGCCGTTGGTATTTCGGTTGGTATCTGCCAGACGGCATTTGTTTAGACGATAATTTAAAATTTTGAAATTAAGTGCGCGAATTTAACAAAATAGGCAGTTTTGTATACTTGAGAGGGCTTAAGTGCCAAGGAAAAACGCTGTATGTGGAAGCGGATTGCGAAAAGCGGTCTGCTGGAACATACAGCGTTTTTCCTGCTCTCAATTATACAAAACTTACATTTTGTATAATTACATATGCAGCAAATTACGGGCATCCGGAACGCTTCTGCGTTCTCTCCTGCCCTGCATTTCCTGCGCTCAGCCATTGGCTAATATCTAAGTATACAAAATGTTAGTTGTTGTTCAATTCGTGGTTTCTGCTTTTACAATGTGATATGCGTTCTGGTGACTCTTTAGCAAGGCTTTTTGCTCTGATGTGCGCTTGTCATAGCCAAGCTTGAGAATGTCACGAATCGTAAAATATCCGTATGCGTCATTTACCAATGATAATGTTGGCGCAATCTGGCTTTTCACCCATTCCAGTTTCTTTTCCATTTTATGTGTAACCTCTTCTTTGCTTACTAGCTTCACTGCGCCGACCTCGTCCACGAAGTCAAGCCACCATTGGCAAATGCTGCAACGTGAAATGTTGTCATTATCTCGTTCGATGAACGCCAGCTTGTCATTGAGGATTGCCGAAGCCATCAAGCCGAGGTCTTCCGAATTCACAATGCAATTTACAAAACCATTGGCATTTTCTCCACGCATGACGATTTCTAAACGCACCCAATGTTGCTTATATCCCTCTTCATTCGGCTTAAAATGCTCTTTTGCCTTGTCATAGATGCGAATACGGAAATCTGACTTTTTCGAGCCGATATAAACCGTCTTACCTGCTTTATGCCCACCAAGCATATTTTTTGTTACTGTACGATATCTAATACGGCTATTGATAGTATTATTATCTACCGCAGTTTCAATAACTTTTAAATCTAATAACTCCGCCCTATCATCCAATGCCAAATCCACACGGGATACATTGCAACGCTCATCCGTATGTAAAACCTCAAATAGCTTTAGGAACGGAGTGCAGCCATTTTCCCCTTTATAGTCTGTGTGCATCTCCCAGTGACGGCAGCCGTTACCAGACATTGAAACGCAAATGCCCATATCGCCAATACGGTCCTCGGCAGGGTCATAGTTTACACAAATCGTGTCAAATCTCATAGAACGGCGGTAACCATTGTGTCCATGCGGCAAATCCTCAAACAAATTGGCATCCATGCGCAAAATATGTGTTATCACATGCGCAGGGTCTATTTCCCCCTTCACGGAAAATGTCAGCCAGTCAATTATTGCTGTTGCTTTCATCGTTTGTACGCTCCCTCTCTCTAATGCCTCATACTTGTAATGAGTACCCCCGTTATTACCCCCGTTATTACTTTCCGGGGGTTTCAGCCACCGCCTAAATGTTCGTGCGGTGGCTGTTCTTGAAGAGGTAAGCTAAAATCGGACACGGTGATGCGGTATCATAAACAAAAGGATTTCACCGTTGGACAAGCATGCTCCCGGCGTGAACAGAAGGCTTACCATGAAACACACAAAAGAAGAAAAACTGAACATCAGACGTCAAATTCCGCTGTGGATGGCATCAATTTTGAAGTTCAGAAGGGGGAATTCTTCGCGTTTCTCGATCCGAACAGCGCAGACAAGTAACCAGCGGTGCATCTTCGATACTTTTTATCGGCTCATTCTCAATGTAAAGCCTGTCAAAATCGCTACCATAGGCGATACGTGTTGCAGCTCAAAATACTTTTTTTAGCAAACGACAGTAAATAGGCATATCATCCTCCGCTGCTGTCAAAGCTTTTAATTTCCCGGCACGAATCATTTCTTCTATGCGAAGTGCCACCCAAGCATCGCGAATGCCAAGCCGATAGTTTCCAAGCACTTTCCCAACAATCATTGCTTCCTGAAATTTATCATCGGCTTGCGCAATTTCATGCATAATAAAAGAATCATAGAGCGTTTCTGGAACACTGACCAACTGCCCATTCAACGTTGCACGCAACGGTGCGTTTTCCTTTTGAAGGGTGCTCCAATGTGCTGCACAATGCTGGCAGAATGTCACTGAAACCTTGGTTTGCAGATCAAGATACTGATGCCACTCTGCCGGATGCACTTCGCTCCAGCAAGATTTCTGTGCAGTCTTTCTTTTTTCATCATATTCTAAATTTGGAAGCTTCACAAGATAAATCTGATCGCGATATGTATGCAATCGGTTCAGTTGCTCCATAAACCAATACATTCCGCAAAGCTCATCCGGTTGGCTGCTGTACCAGATGCGAATGTCCTCTCCTGCCATAGTACGTTCACAAACCATTTTGAACGACTCATTCGCACTATGCAGAAGTTCTTCTGCAACTTGATTTCTCATATCACTTGGATATATGCTGTTTAACCACTCCAATACTTGAAGACGCTGTGTATTGGGTTGATCCTCCGCAATATTGCCGACACTCAGTGACAAATCAAAACCATAAACATCGTCCGAATTGCCGCCCAAAGGCACAGCGTTTTCCCACGCCAATCGTTCCTTCTGTTCAAATTCTCGCTTCGCATCTTCAATTTCTTGTTCAGAGGGCTTTGTACCGTCCGCATGGCTGATAACAATGCCGGTGCAGCCACCATAATACGTACCTCTTCCATAGTTTTGTGCTGTCTTTAAGCTTGCGCACGCACTATCGCCAAAAACTATTTCAACCATGTTGCACTACCTCTCGTAAAGCGATTAGAATGCTACCAACTGCGACTTATTTGTTACATCCCAAGATACGCATATATCATGAATTGCCCAAAGCTGATTTTCTTCTTGAGAATATCGTTACTCCGATGCCGCGCGAATACTGCGCTGCTGCAAAACACGATTCAAATCCGCCAGCACGCGCTTTTTATCAGCACTCCAGCGTGGAGCAATCAAATCTTTTTTCGGTCCGTCACCGGTAAGACGATGTATGACAATATGCTCCGGCAGGATTTCCAAAGCATCCGCCACTAACTGATAGTATTCTTCCGGCGAGAGAACCTCAAACTCACCCCGCCGTTTGCTGTCCGCAAGAACAGTGCCTTCCAACACATGCAACAGTTGGAGTTTGATTCCATCCGTTCGCTCGCCGACGTATCGCACCGATTCTAGCATATCCTCATGGGTTTCACCTGGCAAACCGAGTATCAGATGGGTGATTCGATGCACGCCAAGCGTCTGCAAGTCCTGCATTGCCTGCTCGTAAATAGGCAATGCATACCCGCGGTTGCACCGATTTGCGGTGTTTTCATGGATCGTTTGCAGGCCAAGCTCCACCCAAAGAGGTTTCTTATCCGCCAGTCTCCCCAGCATCGCAAGAGCCTTTGGCCCAAGGCAGTCAGGTCTTGTAGCGATTGAGAGCCCAACGACCTCCGGAAATTCAGCCGCCTGTGTGTAGATTTGTTCCAAACGTTCCAAGTCCCCATAAGTACCGGTAAAGCTCTGAAAATAAGCAATATAGTTCATTCCTTGTCCTTTTTGTCCAAGGATTTTTTTCGCATCCGCAATCTGTCGTTCCATCGGCAGCGATGCTGCGGCGGCAAAATCGCCTGAACCACCAGTGGATGCGTCTTTGCATACAGGAATAGAAGAAGTGCCTCTTGACACATCTTCTTTGTTTCAATTCTGTAATTCATCTTTCGAAGAAACCAATCTCGATTGGTTTCCTTCTGGATCTGCAATGTAGCAGGTGCGCTGTCCCCAAGGTTCTGTTGTAGGCGGCATCACAGGCTGTCCGCAAATGCAGATACAGATGGGGCGATAACATTTTTTTGTATCTTGGACGGATGCTCGGATAAACCTGCACCCATTCTGCGCCATAAAGCGCTTTCATTTTTTCATAATATTGCTGTTCTCCTCACAGAAAAAGCTGTTCAGAAATGTCAATTTGCTTCTTAAAGTTTGCGGGTGTTATGCAGAGCGCTGCATTTTCCAACAAATCATATCGCCAATCAATCCAGCCATCAAAGGCTTTGTTTCAAGCTTCCTTGCATAGCTTTTCATAGCAATCGAGCGGGAATACGCAACAATCATCGCCTTGCCTGTCAGCAAATGTTCTCGATGGGTTTCGTAATGCTCCAGAATATCGTCCACCAGAGAGTCGACCGTTTCATCTGCTCCCAAAATCGCTTCCATCTGCGCCAGCTCTTTTTTGCTCTGTTCCACCGTGGTTTCCTCGGCGAGCTGTGCCATTTCGTCGTACTTTTCGTCAATTTCACGTAGGGTGTTGGCATCCAGTTTCAGATGAATGACACGGCTTTCGTAATACACGGGACGGGTTGCGCCGTCCTCGACCGCCTGGGTCATGTCGTACACGTCTATGTAGTTGCCGAACACCTCTTGGGTGCTGCGGTCTTTGGAGGAAATCGGCGTACCTGTAAAGCCAATATAGGTCGCATGGGGCAGACTGTCCCGCAGAATACGCCCATAGGATTTTTGAATGCGTCCGCTCTGCTCGTCTACCTTGGTATCCACAAACTGACTGCGGTGCGCTTCGTCCGATATGACCACGATATTACGGCGACTCGACAGCGGTTCGCTCGATTCTTCGAACTTCTGCATGGTCGAAAAGATAATGCCGTTGGCTTCTCGATTGTCCAGCAAATCTTTCAAATGCTGCCGATTTTCCGCATGCACAGGGGTCTGCCGCAGAAACTCCTTGCACTTGGCAAACTGGCTGTACAGCTGATTGTCCAAATCGTTGCGGTCGGTCAATACCACAATCGTGGGGCTGTCCAAGGTTTCCTGTAATAGATGGGCATAGAATACCATCGACAGCGACTTGCCACTGCCTTGTGTATGCCAAAATACGCCGCCTTTGCCGTCCGTCAGCGTCGCACGTTTCGTGGATTCGATGGCTTTGCGGACGGCGAAATACTGATGATACCCCGCCAAAATCTTAAATTCTTGCGTGCCCTCGTTGGCGAAACAGCAGAAGTTTTTGAGGATGTCCAGAAACCGTGCTTTGTCGAACAACCCCTCGAAAAAGGTGTCAAACTGCGCATACTGCGTGTTTTCATAACTGCCGTCTTTGGTTTTCCAAGCCATATAACGGGTTTCGTCCGAAGTAATCGTGCCCGTGCGGCTGTCCAGCTGGTCGCTCATGACACACGCCGCATTATAGACAAACAGCGTGGGAATCTCTTTCATATAGTTGCGAATTTGGCGATATGCCTCCGATGCGTCGGTTTCCGCACGAGAGGGCGATTTTAGCTCAATCAGCACCACGGGCAACCCATTCAAAAACAGCACAATATCGGGGCGTTTCTCGCTGTTTTCGATAAACGTCCATTGATTGATGACGTGAAACTGGTTTTTCTCGGGGTGCTGATAGTCTGCCAGATAGCAGATGCCGCTTTGCTCCGCACCTTTCACGGTGAACTTCACAGGCACGCCGTTTTGCAGATAGTCCATGAACTGCTCGTTTTTCTGCACGGGAGAGCCAACCTCAAAGTTTTGCAGTTTATATAGCGCATCGGCGATGCCGTCGGCAGGCAATGCGGGATTCAAACGGCGCAGGCTGTCCTGCAATGCGAGCAGGAGCAATGGACAGCGATAGTCCCGAAGGCATCATGGGTACGGGACAGCTTGGCGATGTCCTCGTCCGTCATCTCCCGCAGTTTACGGCTGACCATCGTGCCCATATTGCGTGCGTCGATAAACAGCGTCTGCCCCTTCTGCTTTTTGTCCTTCGTGACGAACCAGAGCGAAACGGGAATCTGCGTGGTGTAAAACAGCTGTGGCGGCATGGCAATGATGCAGTCCACTAAATCGGCTTCGATGATGTTTTTGCGGATGCTGCCCTCGCCGCCGCTCTGGGAGGACAACGAGCCATTCGCCAGCACCATGCCAATTTTGCCGTTCGGCGCAAGGTGATGAATCATGTGCTGTAGCCATGCAAAGTTGGCGTTGCCTGCGGGCGGCATGCCATATGCCCAGCGGATGTCCTCTTTCAGCTTGTCTGCGCCCCAGTCGGAGAGGTTAAACGGCGGATTCGCCATGATATAATCTGCCCGCAGGGTCGGGTGGCAATCCTCAAAGAAGGTGTCGGCGTTGTATGTGCCAAGGTTCGCTTCAATGCCGCGAATCGCAAGGTTCATCTGCGCCAGCTTCCATGTAGTGGGGTTGGAGTCCTGCCCATAAATCGATAGGTTATTGATGTTTCCGCTGTGATTCTCTACGAATTTCGCCGACTGCACGAACATACCCCCGCTTCCACAGCAAGGGTCATATACCCGACCGTTGAACGGCTCGAGCACTTCGACCAGTGTTTTCACGACACAGGCAGGGGTATAAAACTCCCCCGCAAGCTTGCCCTCCTGCTCTGCAAATTTCGATAGGCAATATTCATAAGTGCGCCCTAGCAGGTCTTTGCTGCTGCCATGCTCCACCATCTTGATATTGGTGAACAGGTCAACCACATCGCCCAGACGGCGCTTGTCCAGCTCTGGACGGGCGAAATTCTTGGGCAGAATATCCCGCAGACGCTTGTTTTCGGATTCAATCGCCCGCATGGCGTTGTCAATCACCGTGCCGATTTCCGGCGTGTGCGCCTGCAGAGCAATCGCAGACCAACGGGCATCCGCAGGAACGAAAAAGATATTTTCAGAGGTATATTCGTCCATATCCTCTTCAAAACCATCGCCTTCTTCGACCAAATCGTTATATTTATCCTCGAAGCGGTCGGAAATGTATTTGAGGAAAATCAGCCCCAATACCACGGTTTTATATTCGGATGCGTCCAAATTGCCACGCAAAATACAAGCGGCATCCCAAATCTTTTTTTCAAAGCCAAGGTCGGCAGTGTTCTTTTCAGACATTCTATCATAACTCTCCATCAAACAGGATTTTAATGTACATATACACAAAATTATACCATTTTTTCACAAAAAAGCAATGCCAGTATTGAAAAAGAGATTAGACAAATTCGTCTAATCTCTTTGCTTTTTTCGATGGATGCGGTTTTTCATATCTGTCAGAGCGTTCCGTCCATCAAAACAAACTCAACTGCGTTTGCGGTTGCTCAAACTTCGCAATATATTGAAACACCGATTTTGTTTCATAAAGAATGCCGTTTGCTCTGCAAAATTCCCTTACAAGCCGATCAAGGGTTTTGCTGTTCGGGCTTTGCATGCCGTAGGACAACCCGAAGCTACGCACATACTGCTGCTTTATGCCTGGAAAATGCTCCTCCAGTTTCCTATAGAAATACTCACGATTGCCACGGCGCAGCGTCATGCCGATGCCAAAGGTGAGAATCCCCTTTACGCCTGCATCACCACAGTAATCCAGCAAGCCACGAATATTTTCTGCGGTGTCATTGATAAAAGGCAAAATTGGGGTCATCCAAACCACCGTTGGAATGCCTGCTTTTTGCAGCTCTTTTAACACTTCAAAGCGGCGGCTGGTCACTGCCGCACTAGGCTCTAAAATACGGCAGAGATTGTCATCATAGGTGGTAAGGGTGATTTGAACCACACATTTCGCCTTATGATGGATGGACTGGAGCAGGTCCATATCACGCAAAATCAAATCAGATTTTGTGATGGTAGAAAATCCAAATGCGTATCGGTCGATTAACTCCAGACAGGTGCGCATCATCCGTTCTGTTTTCTCAAGTGGCATATACGGATCGCTCATAGCGCCCGTGCCAATCATGCAAAGGGTTTTCTTTTTTTGCAGTGCCGCTTCCAAAAGCTGTGGGGCATTTCGTTTGACAGCAACGTCCTCAAAGGCGTGTGTCATGCCATAGCACTCGCTGCGGGAATCGCAGTAGATACAGCCATGGGTGCAGCCACGGTAGAGGTTCATCCCATTTTTTGGCGACAGGATGGCTTTTGCTTCAATATCGTGCATGGATGCCCCTCCCGTTTAATTATGCTTTTTCCAGCGTTTTAACGTGGGGAAAATTTCCTGCATCATTGTTCTTGCCTTGTCTGCTGTCATATTGGGGGCTGCATTTACCATATGGGGCACGCAAATCTCAATCATATCCTCCATGCTGCCGTCAAATGTGAACGCCCCTTGCGCATAGCAGTATTTGCAGTAATCCGAATTTTTTCTACCGTCCGCCTCAGTACCATACAACTCTTCGGTATCCATTGGCATTCCGCAGCTTTGACAAAATTTTGGTTCCATAATTATGACCATACCTTTCCGCTACGCTACAAGGCACAAAAGGGATATGAAACCCAATTGGCAGAGCGTAGCAATCGAAAATTTGTTAAACTGTACTTGAGGAAGCAGGCACACTACAGAGCACGTGGAGGTGAGTGGGCACAGCCTGTCAGCTGACCGTATAATTATGTGTGCCGGACGCTCTTTCAAGCACAAATGAGTAGGGCATTGCACCCTGTAAACTTATCTTTGGAGAGACGGACTACTTCAATCTTTCAGTGAGCGTCCAGTCCCTGCCTGTTCCCTCGAATCACTGTTTTGAGGGGATGTGCTATGCTCAAAATTGTTTATCCAATTTGCTGTGGGATGGATGTTCACAAATCTTTCTTTGTAGCTTGTATTGCAAGCACTGACAGCAAAGGCATTACCAGTTACAAAAGCAAGCGATTTTCTACCTTTACCGGAGACCTGCGCCGATGTGCTGAATGGTTAAGCGAGAACAACTGCAACGATGTGTGTATGGAATCCACAGGGAAGTATTGGATTCCCATTTACAACATCCTGGAATCCAGTTGCAAAATCGTTCTTGCTCACCCGAAGTACGTGAAGGCAATCCGTGGCAAGAAAACCGACAAAAAGGATGCTAAGTGGATTGCCGACATCTTCAAACACGATTTGATTTCCGGTAGCTTTATCCCGCCTGCCGACATCCGCCAGCTTCGTGATTTGGTTCGCTATCGCTGGAAATTGACCAATTTTACCACCGGCGAGAAAAACCGTGCACTAAATTGTCTCACCGTTTCTAACTTCAAGCTAGATGATGTGTTCTCTGATGTGTTTGGGAAAGCATCTTCTGCTATCATCAGTAGAATTTTGGAGAATCCCAGTGAAAAAATCTCCGATGTTTCCGAATTTCGAACAAAAGGCATGAAAGCCACCAACGAGCAAGTCCTTGCCGCTGTAAACGGAGAGATGTGTGCTGAACAGGCTGAAAAGCTCCGCATCATCCGTTCTCACATGGATAGCCTTGCATTATGCAAGCTGAATTTGGAGTCTCTGATTCTTTCGACTGCCGAGAAATATTTGCCCCAGTTAAACCTTGTTGTAACGGTGCCAGGTATCCAGTCCTTTGCCGCAGTTGCTGTGGTTGCGGAAATTGGCGTGGATATGTCTGTGTTTCCCTCCTCAAAGCATCTATGCTCTTGGGCTGGACTTACACCGCAGAACAATGAGAGTGCTGGAAAGAAGAAAACCACCAGAATCAGCCGTGCAGGGGCTTACATCAAACCATTACTGGTACAATGCGCACTTTGTGCCATCCGTGCTAAGCAGAATCCAGAAGCCGCTACCTTTCCTTAAAGAAACGGCGGGGGCACAAGAAAGCCATCATTGCCATCGCCAGAATGCTGCTGACCGCCATCTACAACATTCTGAAAAAGAATGAACCCTACAATCCGGAACTTTACCGAAAAGGTGATAGCCCTCCAGCGCATCGGGAAGTTTCTGTTGAACAGGCTGTTTTTATCTTACAGCGGCAAGGATATCTCGTTCAGCCTCCATCACAATAATTTGTGTTTAATTTTTTTGACCGCCTTCGGACGGCTTGCTTTCGTGCGCCCTTTTTCGGATTGATGCGCAAATTACAATGTTTCAAACTTATTGTCCTCCCTTGTTTTTATGCTTTTATTCTACCAAATAAAAGCTGACAACAGTATGTCAAGTTTTGTAGTGTTCATAAATTTTTTCTGCATAAGCGGCAAGTTCTTCCCGCAAAGCAGTGGGACTCAAAACCTCCACATCAGTTCCGAAAGAGAATAGATAACTCACTGTCCAATTATCTATAGGAAAATGAACCTCCACACGCAAATGGTTATCAGGTTCTTCTAGGATGCTGTTGTGTTCAAACTCATCATAAACACGATAAGCAACCTGCGGAGAAAATCGCAGTGAAAGCGGTGTTTCAAACCCAGAGGGCATTTCCAGCTCAACTGTCGGGATAACCTTGCTGTCCAGGGGTAAAAAGTTTTCGCCTGTGGGTACTGCCTCCAAAATGCGCCCCATTTTGAAAAGCCGAAAATCGTTAGCACGCAGACAGTAGCCTTGCAAATACCAGTTCTTATCCTTGTAGACAAGCCGAAGGGGTTTGATTGCGCGCTGTGTTTTTTCGCCCGATGCGCCACAGTAGGTAATATTTAATACTTGGCAGTTCAAAATAGCTGTTTTGAGCAATTCAAACCGTGCGGTGTCGGTGCGGCATAACCCCCAGCGAGAAAAATCTACGACAATCCAATCCGCTGGCGGACGATGAAATGCAGCACCAAGCTTGTGCAACAGGTCGTCTACCTCCTGCTCGGCGGCACGCAGGCTCTGCACTGCAAACAAGAGTTTATCCTGCTCTTTGTGGGACAAAATAAATTTTTCGAAGACAAAGCCCGGCATGAGCGCAATTCCACCATTTTTCCCAGCTGTTGCATGGATGGGAATCCCTGCCGTCGACAGAGCTTCTACATCTCGGTAGACCGTTCTCACCGATACCTCAAGCCGTTCAGAAAGCGCAGGTGCCGTCATGCTGCCATTTTCCAGCAGAAGATAGAGCAGTGCAAATAAGCGGTCATTTTTCATAGGATATTCCCTCGCTTTTTATGATATGGTATACAGTATAACACGTCACGTTGACAAGACCTCAAAACCCCATTTTTTCGCCAACAATCACAATTTCCATCTCTATATCATTCATTTTTAGAAATTGTATTTTGAATATCCACACCAAATCTCCATCGTTTTCATGTTTTTTTTGTACTGTTTTTGCAAATCCGCTATTGCTACGGTAAACTCTGGATGACCCTTTTATAATATAGGTCAGGCAATATAACAGGGACTTCTCTTTCATCCTCTTTACCTTTCCATGCCACAATGAATCGAATTTTGGCACATTGCAGTTCATAGCCCGTGCTCTTTAATTGATTCATGTGTTCTCTGTATTTCTTGGAAAATCTCAGTACACGTTTCTTCCCCTGCGGTGTATTCGCACAAAGAAAGCAATCCTCCGCAAACAATTCTTCTCCGCTGCATAGCTGGAAAATCAAGTTCGCTTTGTCTTTTGAAAAATCCAAAAACACATCCGTATAGGATAGCCGTTGCCCGATTTCTTCTGGTTCACCATATTGCTGAGTGTTTTGCATATATTCCACATACGGCAACGATGCCGCTTGAAAATCATTGCCTGTGTAGTGCACATGCAGTTCCTTTTTCGCGCGTGTCATACCCACATAGACGGCACGCTTCCGCTCATTGGCATGCGCATTGGACGCTTGGTGCAATGCCATATAAACGCAATCAAATTCACGTCCCTTGGACTTATGTATGGTGGATATCACCACTGTTTCCGCACCATTTAGCTCAAAATCTTCGTACTTCGATTCGTCAATGAACAGCATCAAATCCGTATGATACTTGGTCGGATGCACCCGCTCGAATGTATCAAGCAAACGGAGAACGGTTTCCATGCACGCACTATGCGGATATCGTTCGCTTAGCTTTTGCTTTGCTTCTTGCCAAACGGCGTCTGAAATCATCGGTGAAGCTGTATACTTCTTGATATTTTTCAAAAAATATCGAATTTCTGCTAAGTTGTATATACGCATCCCATCGTTGGATTGAATGAGCTTGCAGTGTACACCGTCTTTTTCCAGAAGCCCCATCACCTGCATCGCTTCATCATTGGTTTCCGTTAAGATACAAGCGTTTCCGCCTTGATAGGTCGCTTTAAAGTCCTCTACCAGCGGAATTACCAAATGCTGCCCCGTATGATGAATCAACTGAACGATGCCATTTTCCGTTTTCATGGATTGTATGGACACACTTTTCAGTCGTCCGCTCATTGTAGACACAAAGTCATTCGATAGCGCCACGATATTTCGGCAGCTGCGGTAATTTTCCAACATTTCATACTTTGTTGCCTGCATTTCTGTCAGAAATTTCTCTAAATAGCGCGAGCTAGACCCACGGAACTCATAAATGTTTTGGTCATCATCTCCCACTGCAATGACACGCATTTCCTCATTTCTCTGCATCAATGCTTGGATTAACCGATATTCATTTTCGTCCATATCCTGCGCTTCATCGATTACAACAACGCTTTTCGTGATTCTTCCTGCTTCAACCTGTCCCTGCAGAATCATTTCGGCAGCTTCTTTGACGATATTCTCCGATTTTTCAAGATTGCCGATTTTCCCGAGTAAGTCGAAACAATAGGAATGAAACGTTTTAATCTCTACAAAATTTGCTGCATTTCCAATCAAATCTTTCAGCCTTGTCTTGAATTCGGTTGTAGCTGCACGTGAAAAAGTCAGCATTAACAGCTGTTCATGCTTTACATCTTCCAGCATAAATAAGGATGCCAATTTGTGCACCAGAACACGGGTTTTTCCGCTTCCGGGTCCTGCAATGACCACAATATACTGCGAGCCGTCATCATGAATGATTTCTGATTGTTTTTCAGACAAAGACTCGATTAGCTGCTGATACTTCTGGGGCGTAATATTTCGCTCAATCTCTTCGGCACGCTTGCCCTCGAAATAGGTTGCAAGAAATCTTTGATATTCCATTTGAAAATAATCATTTACAAACTGCAACGCCTTTTGATAATTGCGCACCATCATATTTGCATATTCGCCGACGATATGAATCTGCTGCATCTTTTGCTTATAAAATTGATTCAGATCCTTATAATCCTCATTCTTATATCGAATCTTGTTATCCAAAACCAGACGCTTCAGCTGCATTCCACTATACAGCACCAGAAAGCCGCCCTCTAAATGCAGCGCATCAATTTTGGACAGATACAGTAATGCCTCCTCCACATCACGGAAGGACACCTGCTGTACGGTATCGTCCGGCTTTACTTGCTTTAAAAATTCCGTTTGCAGCTCCAACACCGAAAAATGAACAATGCTGACTTCGTTCTCTTCTTGTTGCTGCATCTCATTTTTAGAAAATAGATATCCTACCACAAACTCCGCTAGCACCTTGCGGTTTTGGAACGCTGCGCGCAGCTGCTCTTTTGAAGCGAGCAGCTCTATCCCAACATGCTTCTCTAAGTTCACAAATGCTTTCCGAATATAACTTTGTATCATCCAATAATATAATATCGTCCGAATATCTCTTAGGGTAGAAGTCTTGATCCCCGCCGCAATCGCCTGCTCATTAAGCTTTTTTAAGCTATAGTCCGCTATTTCTTCGTCAATCTCATTTAACAAAAACGCTTCTAATCTGAGATGCCGACGCAGTGCAATGGCGGATTTGTTTTGCGTTTCGCTTTTTTGAATATACGCAGACAAGTCTTTTGCATCTGCCAAAAGTCCATCCTCGCGCATAATCTGAATGGAGGAAATCACATCTGCCTTCGAAATACCCAATCGGTCGGAAAGATAATCGACCCGTGATTCCGCTTCATCATTACCCGCCGTTGCGATACTTCTGGAGGATATGAGGGATTTGATAATTCTCGTTGCATTTTGCCTTTGCTGCTCATTCATTTTAGTGGAACGATTGATAACACCAACGGCCTCTTCCATGTTATGCACACAAATGCTGGTTGCATAAATCTTAGGGACATTATACCCCCGCTTTAGATATCCTGCGGTTTCCAACGCAGAAATTGCAGTCTTGACACGGGTTTCTATGTCAGGGACATCTTCTACCCAGCCTGCCTGCCTTGCGATTTCTAATGCCGAACTGCAAATGACCGGATGATTTTTGGACAGGTCCTTGACGGCTTTCCAAACCTGCTGTATCTCGCTAATGCTCAGCTTTGTCTGGTTGAGCAACGTAAAATGCTTGTCCAAATCGCTGTCATTAAAAAGCACGTAGCAATCTGCCTGTATCTCCTGATCCCGTCCCGCTCGTCCAGCTTCCTGCACATAATTTTCGAGGGAGTCCGAAATTTCATAATGCACAACCAGCCCCACATCTTTTTTGTCTACACCCATACCAAATGCCGATGTCGCCACCATAATCTGCACCCGATCCTGCAAAAATGCTTCTTGGTTTGCGATTTTTTCACTGCTTTCCATCTTGCCATTGTATGGTTTTGCACAAAATCCATCTTGGTTTAGTTGCTTTGCAATCTCATGCGTACGTCTGGTTCTGGATACATACACAATGGTGGGGCAATTTTTCTTTGCAATCAAGTTCCGCAAAGCTGTGTATTTTTCTGCGTCTGTTTCTTGATACAGCACTTCATACCGCAGATTGGTACGTGTTGCACCAGTCGCATAGAGTGCAAGCTCGATATTGAGCTGCCTCTTAAAGTAGTCTTTGATGTCACTGACGACTTTCGGCTTTGCAGTTGCGGTAAAGCAGGACACAGGAATTGGATCTTCCAGCTGTTTTTTCTCTTGCAGTGTACGTATAAACGCCCCGATATACAAATAGTCCACTCGAAAGTCCTGCCCCCATGCAGAAAAGCAATGTGCTTCATCAATGACAAATCTTGCAACATGACGCGATAACATCAGCTTTTCAATCGTTTTGGAGCGGAGTGATTCTGGTGATATGTAGAGCAGTGATGCCAACCCATTTTCCACACGTTCTATCGCTTCTGCTCTTTCTATGGGGCTTAGCAAGCCATTTATGGTGACCGCATCCACAATTCCAAGCTTTTCGAGATTGTCTACTTGATCTTTCATCAAAGACTGTAGTGGCGAAATCACAATCGTTAGACCTTTTACCGCTTCCCCTGCAATAAGGGCGGGCAGTTGAAACGTAATCGACTTTCCCCCTCCTGTCGGAAAAATCGCAAGGAGAGAGCGATTATGTGCTGCCGCATCGGCTGCCCTTTCCTGCAACGGCTCTCCATCATAGGTACGAAACGATTCGTATCCAAAAAGCTCCTTGAGTCTGTGCCGTACATGAAGCGTGTTTTCGCAGTAAGCACAGCCGTTATTACATGGTTTTCCACGCAACCCATGCATGATCGAGCGCACTCTTGGATATCGCTTCAGTACCCATGGCGGTGTGATTGAATGGCGGTCATTTACAGAAATCAGCGACAAGCTATAGGCAAGCTCGACCGGAGAATCTTCGATATAGTCTACCAGTGGTGCATGTTCACAAATTTTCCCTGCAAAGACATGCTGAATTGTCTGCTGGATGTTTCCGCTGCACTGATATGCCAGATGCTTAAAAAAACCAGAAAAGTAGCGTTCCTGATGCAGCAATGCAAAATAAATCTGCTTATATTCTTCCGGCAATGCCTCAAAAGCATTCACTTCATCATAAAATAGTTCCATGGCTTTGACAGCATCATTCAGCGGATTGCTTAGTATGTCAGATTGCAATTTATCATCCTTCAAAAGTGCATGATACGGCTTATTGGGAAATAGAAGCGGAGAAAGATACAACGTGTCTATCAAAATCAGGGCATTTTTGTTTGCGAGATGGTGCGCTATATATTTCATATCATGATCCATGATATTATGACCGCAAATATATGCGATTCCTTCTAAAAAATCTGCAAACGCATGCATCGACTTGGTATGAATCCTATTTCCATCTGATTGAATCGCACCCAAGTCAAGAACTTCTTTGGTCTGCGGATTGACCTCACTATCAATAAATACAATATTATTCAAATCTATACCTCTCTATAAGCTTCCACATCACCTCAAGCTAAATCAATGAAAAAAATGATAATCACGAAACGATATAAAAGTATTAAAAACCCTGTCAGCTTTCTGACAGGGTTTTTAATATCAGAACCTTTTGAAATCATTCTCCCATGAATAGGCGGATATCATCGTCTACCGTATCTATACCAGAAAGCCCAAATTTATCCACAAGAACAGCTGCTACATTGGGAGATAAAAATCCCGGAAGTGTTGGACCAACATGAATATTTTTAAAGCCTAACGACAGCAATGCCAGTAACACAATGACCGCTTTTTGCTCATACCAAGCAATATTGAAGGCAATCGGCAGTTCGTTGACATCAGAAAGCTCAAAAACTTCCTTTAACTTCAATGCAATGACTGCTAATGAATATGAATCGTTGCATTGTCCTGCATCCAGAATGCGAGGAATTCCGCCAATATCGCCAAGTTCCAGCTTATTATAGCGATATTTTGCGCAACCTGCAGTCAAAATTACCGTATCCTGCGGTAGCTTTTTCGCAAATTCCGTATAATATTCACGGGATTTCATTCTGCCATCACAGCCAGCCATTACAAAGAATTTCTTGATAGCGCCAGACTTGACGGCATCAACTACTTTATCTGCCAACGCAAACACTTGGTTGTGTGCAAAGCCGCCAACGATGCTGCCGTGCTCGATTTCAACAGGAGGCGCACAATGTTTTGCCAACTCAATCAGCTGAGAAAAATCTTTCTTGCCCTGTGCATCTGCTTCAATATGCACACAACCAGGATATCCAGCCGCTCCAGAAGTAAATATTCGGCTACAGACTTCTTCACTTTTCGGCGGAACAATACAATTTGTTGTGAATAAAATCGGCCCCTGGAACGTTTCAAATTCTGTAATCTGTGCCCACCAAGAGCCCCCATAATTGCCTGCAAAATGTTCATATTTCTTAAATGCTGGATAATAGTGAGCCGGAAGCATTTCAGAATGGGTATAGACATCAATTCCTGTTCCCTTGGTTTGTTCCAACAACTGCTCCAAATCCGTCAGGTCATGCCCCGAGATTAGGATACCCGGATTACTCCGTACGCCAATATCAACTTCGGTAATTTCCGGATGACCATATCTTGATGTGTTTGCTTCATCCAAAAGTGCCATTGCACTGACACCGAATGCGCCGGTTTCCATGGTAAGAGCAACCAAATCATCCACTGACAATGCATCATCTAACGTTGCAGCCAATGCTTTATAAATAAAGGCGTTGGTTTCCAGATTTTCCTTGCCTAGATTCAGAGCATGATGCGTATATGCAGCCATTCCTTTTATGCCATAAATAATCATTTCCCGCAGCGACCGAACATCCTCGTTTTCTGTGGATAGCACGCCAATCGTCGCTGCCTTTTTCAGCATATCGTCCCTATCTGTTACTGAAAAAGTTGCTGCGTCCCCGCATTCATCGGTAATCTGCTGCCGTAATCCATCGCGCAATCCCACCATTTTGACAATCTGTGCGTCAATCGCTTCTGGGTCAAAGTTCGCATTCGTAATTGTAATAAAAATACTTTTGAGAACCTGATGGTTCACCTCTGGGATGGAAGAGACTTCAATTTTACGCTTTACGACCACTTCAGAAATGCCTTTGCAAACATAAATCAGCAAATCCTCTAGCTTTGCGACTTCTTCCGTCTTCCCACATACGCCTCTGATTTCACAACCTGTATTTTTCGCAGTTTCTTGACATTGAAAACAAAACATACTCATCGATTCTTCCTCCTTGTCAACAGCTACTTTTCTACGACTTTAAAAATCTTCCTTTGCAACGGATAAAATGGGTACATTCAGTCAACCGGTCAATCCTCAAACGAGGTTTCTGGCGGAATTCCCTTTCTAGAACCACCAGTTGAACAGGCATAGAGATACCCACAAGGAATGCAGCGATACTTTTCTGGAAAATCACCTCCGGGGCTTTTAAAATTTCATATTGGTTCCACTTGCGGATAAATTATCCATAGTGTTATTGCTTATTGTATCATTTTTAACAACAGAATTCAATAAATAAAGAATAAAAATGTATGACTTGTTGAATTCCCATCAAAGCCAATGCGCAGCATACGCATATACTAAATTCAAATTACATTTCCAAAGTTGCACCGCTGCATCGCTACGCCATCAGACATGATTTGAAACCCGTGTTTCTCATAGAAAGCAGCATTTTTACGTTCCTCGGGCATAATTTCAATATATAAGTAGTCCTTATATTTTTCTTTGACCAGTTCAACCATCTTCCCTGCAACGCCTTGTCCTTGATAATCGGGATGCACCAGAACATAATGCATATAGGCAGTCAGTTCACTGTCGTCAAGCAGTCGCACCAATCCTACCAGCTTCTCTTCATCCCATGCGGTCAGCACGGTGGAGGAGTGCATGAGTGCCTTATATAAACGCTCTGAATATTGCCCAGACACCCATCCCACAGACAAAAACAGCTCTTGCACCGCTTCTTTTGTGAATGTCTTTTCTTCCGTAAATCGGATTTCCATTTTAAGCACACTCCATTTTCTTACTTTTTCCCTTCGCGATAATCACATTTTTGACATTGCAGCAGCGTGTTCTCGCTGTTTTCTTTATGAAATGAAGCGTCATTTTCAATAGGCGCTCCTTCTTCGTGAAGTTGCAGCTCTTCCAGTACCAAAGCGGTCAAATCCCGGCATCGTGCTTTGCAAAAATCGCTTCAATCTCTGTTGCTGGCATAGGTTTATAATAATAATATCCCTGTACTTCATCACAAGCCTCTTGCTTCAAAAATTCCAGCTGGTTTTGGCTCTCTACGCCCTCTGCAATGACTTTTAGACCCAGATTTTGTGATAGATTGATAATTGTGCGCACAATTGCCTGATCTTTTTCACTTTCTGCCACACTGTCAATAAATTGCTTATCAATCTTGAGTTTATCAATCGGCAATACTTTTAGACGGCACAAAGAGGAATAATCTGTTCCAAAATCATCGATAGAAACCATAATGCCCAGATTTCGGATGTCTATGAGCAGCTGCACGATGTCGGTCGTTTCCGTCATTGCTGCACTTTCGGTAATTTCTAATTCCAAATACTGCGTTGGCAATGCAGTTTCCCGCAAAACATTCTGCACTTGCCGTACAAAATCCGGATTTTGCAATTGATTTGCGGACACATTCACTGCAATGCATACCGGTGCGTACCCTGCGTTCTGCCATTTTTGATTTTGCATACAAGCTGTTTTCAGCACCCATTCTCCAATGTCAGAAATCAATCCAATTTGTTCGGCAATGGGTATGAAATTTGCTGGAGATACAAAACCGAGTTCTGGATTATTCCAGCGAATCAACGCCTCCAATCCAATGATTTCACCGGTGCGCAATTCCACCTGTGGTTGATAGTGCAGAACGAACTCCTCCCGCTCCAAGGCGTGATACAAACTATTTGTGATTTTTATTTTTGTCAGTGCTGCTTCTTTTAGAGCATTGGAGCAGATGACATACTGGTTTTTACCCAGTTCTTTTGCCTTGTACATCGCCATATCAGCGTGTTTAATCAAGCTGTCTGTGTCTTGTCCATCAGCTGGGTATGTTGCAACGCCTGCGCTCAAGGTTGGATAAAATGCCTGCCCTTCTACAACAACAGGTTGTGCCAAGACGGACATCAGATTTTCCACAATGGGGATATTGTCCTCCGCTGATGCTATGGGATTCAGCATGATGAGGAATTCATCTCCGCCAAAGCGGGAAACAACGTCTGAGTCACGCACGGCATGCAGCAATTTGTCTGCAACCATTTTCAGCAGCATATCGCCGCCTTTGTGTCCTAAGGTATCATTGATTGCTTTAAAAGAATCCAAATCAATAAAAACAACACCGACCGACTTTCCGGTTTGTTTTGCCGCTGAAATTGCTTGCTGCAAGTTATCTTGAAACAATCGTCTGTTGGGCAGTCCGGTTAATTGGTCATGGTATGCCATATGCGTGATTTCTTCTTCTGCTTCGACTCTGGTCAGTGCGTCTGCAAAAATGTTGGAAATAATCTTTAATACACGAAATTCTTCTGTTTCCCACTTCTTTTTCGCATTTTTTGAGGAGAATTCTAATATCTTAAGCATAGCTCCATGCTCTATAATAGGAGTTGCCACAATAGAATGCACTTGCCTTGTTTGCAATACTTTTTTAGCATTCTCCGCAATGTCCGGCATCAAATCAACATCTGGGATATGCACCAATTCATCATGGACGAATTGACTTGACAGCCAAGCGATATCCGGCGCATCAATCGGATGGGAAATCTCCGTCTGTTCCTGCCGTTTGTCCTTGCTCCAAATCAGTCTATACTGCACAGCAGACTGTTCTAAATCAAACTGCAACACATGAATTTCATCAAGCTGAAATAATTTGCCCACAATTCGCATAATCCAGTGCACTTTGCGTTCCAGATTTGATTGGGTAACATTGATAAAGTCAGAGGAGACTTCGGAAATAAACCGCTGCAGCATCAATCGGTATGCGCTTTTCCGAAGTCGCTGCATGTAGATTTTGTTTACATAAAACCCTAGCCAAACAGAAATGCATAGAATTCCCATTCGCCCAAAGTAATCGACTTTATCAACGGTCATGGGTGCCTCCGGACGCAGTGTCCAGAGCAAAATCTGTGTAGAAACAGAGGAGATTGCAATGGATGTCAACATATTTACGCAAAGCCGTTTCCTTCATTCTGACTTCAAGCCGCAAAATATTCCTAGCCGCTTGTATGGATTCCGGTGTTGCATTCGGATCTGCCGATAGCTGTGCATATTTATCATATACACCGACGGTTACCCCGCGTGCCTTGCTGTCCAAATCATGAGAACGCTCAAATGCAATTCGATCTCCATCCGTAAAATGTGAAAATTGTGGCTTGAAACCAACAGGTCGATTTCCTTTTTAGAAAGCTTTAGGGCAACACCGTACAATTAGAGTAAAAACAGCAAGAGCACCATGGTGCATCACAAAACAGAATAGCTGTTTTGATTTTCTGCCGCACGGGCAACCCAAATTAGGCCAGCAAGCCTCGCTTGTCAGCCAGATACAGGTTCGCCAATGCAAACTTCGGACGGTTTTTGCTTTGAGACGGTCTGCGGTTGGTTTTGTATTTGATTTTCTTGCCTTGTTTGTTGTGGGTAATGGCATCCTCGCGCTTCTCCGCACCCAAATAGCCGCTGTCACCATAGACTTGTGTTTCTTCTCCTGTGAGCAGCTTTGGCACCTGTGTTACATCGTGAACGTTTGCGCTGGTTACCTCCACATGATGTGTAAGTCCGGTCTCTTTGTCGACTCCAATATGCGCCTTGTATCCAAAATACCAGGCGTTTCCTTTTTTTACTTGATGTGCATCAGGATCCCGCTTTCGATCTCGATTTTTAGTGGATGACGGTGCAGCAATAATCGTAGAGTCTACAATTGTTCCCTTCTTGAGAATCAATCCCTTGTCAGACAGAAGCTGCACCACCTGCTCAAATAGCTTTTCCTGCAAATCATGTTCTACCAGAAGCGCTCGAAATCTACCTATCGTATCTCCGTCCGGCACTTGATTGCTGGAATCCACGCCGCAAAATTCTGAAAATGCACGGCTGTCAATCACCTCTGTCATGGTTGACATGTCCGATAAGCTATATAAATTCTGCACCAGATAAATCCGCAGCATGCGCTCAAGGTCATAGGGCTTGTTTCCGCGCTCTCCTTTATAATAGTGCGGCTGAATCATCCCCATCCATTCACTCCACGGTATCATCCGCTCAATTTGTGCAAGAAATTCTTTTTTCTTCGTCGCGGTCTGCGCCAATTCGTCGGTGAACGCCGACAACGTAATCTGTTTATTCATACGTCTATTTTATCATCTTTTCCTTTGGCTCGAAAGCTTTGTGCGGTGTTGCCTTGAGTATTCATATACATCTGGTACCGGAATATTTACACCAAAGTGAACTTGTGAAAACCTAAATTCGTATAACGGAATGCATAGCGCTATCTCATGAAGTAATTTTTTCAAATTCTCGTGCACCGTATATAAGTCGTCTGTTTTAGAATCAAACAACTCCACACGCGCTACGCTCCCCGTTGCAGCGCCCTTTAAATTGCACTCAATACATAAATGCATATTGCACTTCGTACTTTTCATTTTGACACGAATGCGCCTGATACGTTGTATAAAAATAGTGCGTTGTTTGCTTGCTATACGCACGCATATGATTCGCTTGTGCATAGCCATAAAGATTTTTTATAATCTGCCGACCTTCTGTGAATGAAAAAGGATGCAGTATTTCAAATGTATATATTGAATATAGTAAATCAGGATTCAAGAATCCCTATAGTTCTTTGTTTAATATCATGTCCAACACTCCTATTTATACTATTTTTGCAAAAATATAAACTTTAACTACCTGTTAAAAACTGAAACATTCTAATAAATAGAAATCGCACTTAAAAGAAACCATTATAAACCACTAGCTGTACCTTCTGGCGCTGCATAAAGTCCTGCAAGCCTCCTGCTATTAGGGCGGTATTTCAGATAGTTTCTTCCCTAAAGTGGACGCATATATAAAGCAAACAAGATTCTTCTGCATCCAACGGTGCAGACAATCTGTTGTTCTACCTAAGCTAAGAACCTGTAGCCACAAACGCATCCGTCTTTGTTTATGAATACAGGTTCAAAGCTATTCCATATTTTCAAATCATCCTTTACGAAATTTCCAGCGAATCGTCAACCTGAAACGCTCTATGGAAACTATATTATTTTGCTACACAGTAAGCCTTCTCTACTGTATCTTTAAACCTTTTCTTCGCAAATGCGAGAAAGTAATTGCTGTTTTTGTTCCACCAGACAAGGCAGCTTTTTCAAATATGTAAGCACAATTTGGGCATGCGCCTGTGCGACCTTCGTATGAAGCGTTTCTGCTTGATCTCCACATGGATAATGTACAATAACCTTCACGCACGCTCATCCCTTCTGCAATCCGTTATGAGAACCATCGCTACAAGTTGCCAACACGTTTCTCACCTCCCATCTTGCGTTGAATACCAATTATATCTTATGCGCTTTCACCACCAATATATTTGTAATTGAATCCGTTGCATTTTGAAGTGGTAAGCTAAAATTGGACACGGCGAAGCGCTATCATGAACAAAAGGATTTCACCGTTGGACAAGCATGCTCCCAGAGTGAACAAGAGACTTACTATGAAATACACAAAAAAAGAAAAACTGAACATTGGACGTCAAATTTATGATGGTGAACTCAGCCGCTACGCAGCTGCCGAAGAATACGGCATAAGCGAGCAAACGGCGAGAAATTACATACGTATGTACAGAGATGTAAATCATCTTCCACCGAAGCAGAATCCCCGGAACTCTCGCAGCAAAATTGTGTCTTCTGCGACGTCATCCGGATTGGAAGACTATAAGGCTATGACCAAAGAGGAACTCATTGGGGAGTTGATCAAGTCCAGAATTGCGCAGGCAAGGTTAAAAAAAGGATACGAAGTGAAGGGAGTTGGTGCGGACAAGGAATATATTCTCTTAGGCAGCAAGAATACCAAGTGATTCTGGAGCTGTCGGGGGACTTCCCTGTGAATCGGCTCTGCGAAACGATGGAGATGCAGAGGAGCAGCTTTTACAGCTGGAAGAAGCGGCTTTCCGCTCCGGCAAACCGTACTATAAACTTTGTAAGCAATGTACATCTGTTTCAGGAATATCACTTGCAGTATCCTTCTCACGGTTACAGGTGGCTGAATGCCAAGATCCGGTTGGATACCGGGCTTGGTCTGCACACTCTGCGGAACTAATTGTGCCGTACAGGGACTTCATACCTAGATTTTGCGACCTATTCAAAAACGCAGATGCAAATGGTGGTTGGTGGATTCCTAGGGCAACACCGCACAAAGCTTTCGTGACAAAGGAAAAGATGATAAAATAGACGTATGAATAAACAGATTACGTTGTCGGCGTTCACCGACGAATTGGCGCAGACCGCGACGAAGAAAAAAGAGTTTCTTGCACAAATTGAGCGGATGATACCGTGGAGTGAATGGATAGGGATGATTCAGCCGCACTATTATCTATTATAACGGAGAGCGCGGAAACAAGCCCTATGACCTTGAGCGCATGCTGCGGATTTATCTGGTGCAGAATTTATATAGACGATCTATGCTATGAGATTGAACAATATATTGCAGGAGTATCAATAAATAAAATTGAGAGACTCTCTCGAACGCAACGCACAGCACGTGGAATCAAGTCTATATGCTATTCTACAGAATGCAGTCTTGCTTTCGATTGGGATAGCGTGATTGGATACACGCCTTTTTAATCCCCACCAAACCCATATATTTTAATTTCTGGGCAAAATATAAAAATCCCTGCCAGTATGGGAATACTGACAGGGACGAGAGAAGATAGAAAGTGCTTAGAAGGACACCTTCAAAATAATATTATACAGTATTGATAGATATTGTAAATCTATGGGAGGAAAAATTATGAATCCTAATGTCTGCGCCGAATTGCTGAAGCGTGCGTATGAATCTAAACAAGCTGGAGAATCATACACCACCAGTGTTGGTTTTGATTTGTGCGACGAAGAACTAGACTGGCTTGTTCGCATAGGGCACATAGAAATCGTAAAGAAATATGTGCATGGCGGGTCTTTTAGAATCACCGAAGAGGGAGAAGAGGTGTTGTCAAACTAGCCAACCACTTCCCCAGAGATTGTATACTGCAATGGCTTTCCGGCATCAATTCTAAGCACAATAGATTCTACGCCAAACAGGCTTTTGTTGCCGATTCTCACCTCGCACTTTTTGCCGTTTCTTTTTATGACAATCTCCTCGCTTGTGCCAAACAGCAAATTATCATGAAGCTTTTCGCTTTCTTGCATCACTGACGACCTCCTTTCGTAGGTAAAAATTACTGGCTTTAATGCAATCCCTTATGTAGCAGCAAATTTTACATCGCCAGAAACTCCATCAAATATTACAATAGTGCCAGAAGAAGGGCAAAGCATGTGTACGGGCTATGGAATAGCGTACACAGATACGCCACAAACACAAGAATAGCAATGCGTTGACCAGCAGTTGCCGCTAACACCTCTGCGAGAATTGTTAAGTTATTTTTAGTTTCATTTCTTTTTTTCTCCTGTCAAAGAACGATCTTGTTGAATTTCCCGTATATTCTACAGCGCAGTTTTTCTAACGAAGTTTGCACTCATGTAAAACACAACCTTTCTGTGGCATAGTACAAATTACCATTACGCAAAAATCAAGTAGTATATCATAAAACTGACCAACATTTACTAACAACTTTTAAAGGAGTCGAAATCGACCCGTTTAAACTAGAAAAATCCCACCTAGTACTGCGAACACCAGACGGGATGCAATGAGGGTACTGAAATTTTCCACAAAGTCAGTACCTTTATTTTACCATACACAAAATGTAAAATAAAGGAGCGTGGCGAAAATGCCAAGACCAAAGAAAGAAAAACCAAACCGAGCAGACGGACTATATGAGGTCAAGATAACAATTGGGAAGCATCCGAACGGGAAGCTTATCCGCAAGTCGTTCTATTCATCTATCAGCAAAGCATTTGATGATTGGGCAAGGAATTGGCTAAAGACCTACAAGCTTGGAAAAGTGAAAGGCAATACCTACAACGGGACGTATAGAGTTCCTGTAGAACTTCACCTAATCCCATACTTTGGTTCAGTAAAATTAAATGACATCCGTTCCGCTGACATACAAGCTTTTTTCAATTCAAAGAAAATTTCATCTTCTCTTGAATTAATGCGAAAGATGCGCAACTGTTTGTATGGTATTTTTGAAACAGCATGCGAAAACGAGCTATGTCGCAAAAATCCTGTCACAAAAACTATAACGCTTGTCAGCAGTGTTGAGAAAGCAACCAAGTGCACCTACTCGCAGCAGGAATATGATATTGTCGAAGCATTTGCAAAGGAAAAAGGTGCACTAGACATTTTGTTGCTCTTGCAAACGGGTATCAGCAGAAGCGAGCTTCTTGGGCTAAAATGGAAAAACTTTGACGCTGACATCAATATGCTCTATATCACGCAGGGCACTGTGCAATATAAAGACCCCGAAACAGAAGAGTGGGTTCTCGAATCGGACGGGCTTAAAAAACAAAACCGCCCATTCGGACGGTTTAAATGGTGGAGATAGAGGGGCTCGAACCCACGACCTCTCGCGTGTGAGGCGAACGCTCTGACCAGCTGAGCTACATCTCCATGAACTATATTATATCACAAAGTATACCCATTGTGCAATCTTTTTTTATTGTTTTTTTATAATTTTCTTGGCACAGCAGAAAGGCGCCGTACATGCCGACGCCTTTTCGCAATATCTTGTGCCCCAACCATCACGTATTATTTATTTGTATCACAAAATAATGCAAATAAGTCCTCCACTTCCCTCATTGATAATTTTCGTTAATGTTTCTTGCAGTTTTCCACGTGCATCTTCAGGCATGCGGCTTAATTTATTATGCAACCCCTCACTCACCAGTTCACTCAATGATTTGCCAAAGATATTGCTTTGCCAGATTTTTTGCGGCTGTTCATCAAATTCGCTAAGCAAATAATGAATCAGTTCTTCTGATTGCTTTTCACTGCCCACAATCGGCGAAACCTCTGTTTGAATATCTGCTCGAATAAGATGAATGGACGGTGCCGATGCTCGCAGTTTCACACCATATCGTCCGCCTTGCCGAATGATTTCCGGTTCTTCCAATGTCAACTCATCAATTTCCGGCAGCACAATGCCATATCCGGTTGCATGCACCTGCTCCAATGCCCCCTGAATGCGGTCATATTGTTTTCTGGTTTCCGATAATTGTGCCAAAATTTGAATCAAATCCGATTCATCTTGAATTTTAACACCGGTTTCTTCTGCAATAATATCATAAAACACATGGTTGAACACGCAGACACGCATTTTCACGATGCCTGCCCCAAGATTCATCGCAGTTACATCTGCTTCCGCAATATAAGAATTCTCCTTGATTTGCAGCGCCGATACAGACATATCCCGCATTTTTGCAATTTCACTGGAGGCGTTGCGAATGCTGTCATATATGGATGATTGTACAACATGCCCCTGTGGCAATGCGCTGACAAACCGAGGCAATGCAATCCGAATTTCCCGCACTGGAAATTCATATAATACACGGCTGATAATCTCCTCAATATCATGCATTTGCAGCGTCATACAATTGATTGCCATCGCTTCAATTCCAAATCGCTCCTGTAAGCTTTCACACACCTGATTGGCTGATTCGCCTGTCGGATTGGCGCTGTTTACCAATACAATAAATGGCTTTCCAATCTCCGTTAATTCTTGAATGACACGGTCTTCTGCCGCCTGATAGTTTTCTCTTGGCAGGTCTGTAATGCTGCCGTCGGTGGTGATGACCAAACCGATTGTCGAGTGCTCTGTCACGACTTTTTTTGTCCCAATTTCTGCCGCTTCACGCATAGGAATCGCCTCTTCGCTCCAGGGCGTAGACACCATCCGCGGCGAATCATCTTCCATGCTGCCAAGCGCACCCTCCACCATATATCCAACGCAGTCCACCAAACGCACTCGACACTTTCCACCACCAGGTGTATAAATTTCAGCAGCTTCCTCTGGCACAAACTTGGGTTCTGCCGTCATAATCGTTTTTCCAGAACCAGATTGCGGCAATTCATCCTTTGCACGTTCCCGTTTGTACACATTTTCGATGCCGGGAATCACCATCGTTTCCATGAATCGCTTGATAAATGTAGATTTTCCTGTGCGCACAGGCCCTACCACACCGATGTAAATATCTCCGCCTGTGCGTTTTCCGATGTCTTCATACAGTTTTTGACTATCCACAGCATTTCCCTCCTAACGTCTTGATTTTTGCATATTATCTATCACAAATTGGGATTAAAATCATTTGATTCTGCACATGCTCCTTCTCTTGCCGAAGCGCATTGGCACTGCGAATGGCACGCATTGTGGTATGATATGTTTTTGCAATTTCCCAAAGTTTTTCTTCCTCATGCACATATCGAACAATCATGGAGGTGTCCTCTGCATCTTGCTCCAGCAGCACTCCAATTCCCACTTCTGTAATATTATGCAAATAAAGATTATCTGTAAAAAACATCTCCCCATCCGCCAAAATGCGTATGCGCAAGGTATTATCTGCACTTGGCTCTGCAATGCACTGCACCGCAATGTCACCGGATACCATTTTTTGCGCTGCATGACTGTCCTGCACTTCCATAGAAACGGCACGAAACACTTGATGCAAGTGCATATCGGTATCCAAAAAGAGGATTTCGGTCTGAATATCCAATCGCAGTCGCTCTGACGCTTCTTGTCGGATGTGATAGCAATAGCCATGCAAATTGACGATTCTTCTGCAGGGTGCTGACAATGGAATCTCTTCGCTTGTTTCGGCATGCAGTTCATACACCGGCGCAATGCTGCGCAAATACACTGGTTTGGCTTCCACATGCAGCTGATGTTTGGTTTGATACAAATCTTGGATAGTGTTCAGCGTCCTGCGCTGCAATATGCAAAGCTGTGCTTCTGCATTGATGCCAACCGACAGCAAACCTTCTTCCCGCAGTTCCACATCCATATTTTTAACCGAAAAACGAAGGTTGACTTCTGCACCCTCCTGCAACCCTTCGCAATCAATAATTTGTGTAAACGGCACATTTTTGTGTACCGAAAACACCTCTATCCCCTCTTGATGCAGCATCATGCAGTCTAGCTGTGCCGTTCCTTTCACAACCGTTCGCCCATTCATGGCACGATATTCCTCCAACTGCAGCCTGCACTGCTTTCCGATAAGCTGTGCACCTTCACAGTCGGCAGCATCTGGGTCTTCCATTATCGTGAATTCTTTGCAAAAAACCTTTTCCGGAACGCATATTTCATGTGTTCCCTGCAAAATTTCCAATGAATATTCCTCTGAAACGATATTTTCTGTGATTTCAGCCTCACATTTATCATAAACACTGGCACTGAAATGCAGCTTTGCCGTAATATTCACTTTACGAGAATTGACTGCATGCGCTTCCACCGCAATGGCATGGCACTGCACAAAACAAATGCTTTCCGGCAGCAGCCCTTTGCATTCCTCAATATGTGCAAAGCTAATGGGAATTTCCAATTTTCGCAGCGGTGTTCCATCCTCCGGCTGATACAGGACGCAGGTTCGCACCGTACCCGACAGCAATAGTCGGTCTGTTTGCGGCGACTGGTCTTTTAGGATGGCATCCCCAGTGGCGCAAACGATTTGCATAATATCAGGATAAGCATCCGGCACAATGGCATCCGTTCGTTCCTCATAGTTTGAGATTCTATCCAGCAATACATCATAATATTGCAGCTTGTTTTTTATCAGTTCCATACAGTGCGTTCCTCCTTAAATTGTAGGTCACCTAACCCATATATATGGCACTGCAAAAATGAATATGAAAAAAAGCGAGGTCAGCACCCCGCTTTTTTTCAGTACACAGATTTAATCTCTATCCATGCGGAACAATTTTCGCAACAGACCGCACAAACATTTTGGACTTTTCCAAACAACCACTTTCATATGAGCACCTCCTACTACCAAGAACTGTAACCTTACCGCATCAGCAAAATTCCTATCGCCACGAATAGTATCCCCAAGATCCAGACAATGCACCAAGATGGCAACAGACCGCCCACCAGGACGCCCAGTCCAAGCATTGTCACAATCAGACCGATGGTTTCCTGACAGGGCATACTGCATCACGCTCCTAGTGCAGTATAAGCAGTTGCTCGGTATCATGTGCATCAAAACTAGAATTTTTTTGCAGCTGTCGTGCTCCCAAAGCCACCCACTCGTTCTTCTGTCACAAAATCGTCTTCTGTAATGCCAAACGGTAAAAACACGCCCTGCGCAAAGGCTTCCCCTGCACAAACCTGCAAGATTTTATGCTCGTAGGAATCATTGGTTAATTTTATTTGGATGTGCCCTTCATTTTTCGCCATATAGTAATCGCTGTCGATGATACCAACCGTGTTATTAAGCTGCAAACGATAACGAAAGCCCAATCCAGAGCGTGGATAAATTTGCAGCATCCAACCATGCTGCATAGAAACACGCACGCCTGTAGGAATCAAAATCGATTCTTGCGGCTGTAATGTAAATGCCATAGGACTAAAAAAATCATACCCTGCCGACCCAATGGTGGCACGCCTTGGCAGTTCGATAGATGGATATACCACATCCGCATCTATGCCTGTCCAATCTTTTGCAAATTGTGTGGCACTGACTTTTTCAAAACGGGCAATTTTCTGCATAGTTACTGCTCCCTTCCTTGACAAAATGTCGAGTTTTCTTCCAAATAGAAAATACACCTCCGTTCGCATCATACAACGCACGGAGGTGTATTTTCGCATAGAGCGGTTAGAACGATTCCTCATCCGATGCGGTGCTTTCGTCTTCTGCCGCATCGTCTTCCACTTCATTCCATTCTACATCCAAGGCAGACAAATCAAATTCTAAAGATTCTCCGCAAGCGGCGCAACGAATTGCGCCTTCTTCCAGCGTATCCTCATCGATATAAATGGTTTCGCCGCAAGTCGGACATACCACTTGATAAAGTTCCTCGTCATCTTCCGCATCTTCGTGATGCATAGACCAGTCATCCGTATGTTGTTCCAGAAGCGTTTCCTGCACGGCAGAAAGCTCCTCATAAACATCGTCCAGTTCATCCATCAATTCTGCATTCTGCGTTTCCAATGCGACAACACTTGCAGCAAGCTCTTCGAGCGTCTCTAAAACTCCAGTTAAGACCTTGCCTTCCTTTTTCGCACCATCGATTCCCAGACCTTCGTACAGACCCTTTAAATACGCTACGCGTTCGGTTACTGTCATTTCAGCATCCTCCTCTATGAAAAGTGAAGACAGTTCTAAGCATATGAACTGCTCGGTTTTTTATGCATTTATATCGTTGCTTCTGATATGATTGGGATTAGCCCTTTGCACGTTCCAGATATTCACCGGTACGGGTGTCAATCTTAATGCGCTCGCCAGCCTCCAAGAACAGCGGCACCTGCACCGTTGCGCCGGTTTCCAAAACAGCAGGCTTCAAGGTGTTGGTTGCTGTGTTGCCCTTAAATCCAGGGTCGGTTTCTGTAATTTCCAGTTCCACAAACAGCGGCGGCTCTACTGCAAATACATTTCCTTTATGAGACAAAATCTTAACGGTTGTATTTTCCTTTACAAAACGGAAATCATCGCCCAACGTGGATTTGTTAATCGGCATCTGGTCATAGGTTTCGTTATCCATGAAATAATACAAGTCACCTTCGCTATAAAGATACTGCATTTCCTTACGTTCGATGTATGCCGGCTCATATTTATCGGTCGGGTTAAAGCTGCGCTCAACAACCGAACCTGTGATGACATTCTTCATCTTTACACGTACGAATGCTGCACCTTTGCCCGGCTTTACATGCTGGAATTCAATAATCTGCTGAACCTGTCCGTCCATCTCAAAGGTAACACCATTTCTAAATTCGCCTGCGGATATCATAAAAAACTTCCTCCAAAAGAATAGTATCGTCAATTGCACCAGCAATACACTTTATTATTTTACTCTATTTTTCGTATATTGGCAAGTGCTTTATTGCGCAGATTCCAGCAATTTTGTAAGAGCTTCCTGTGTGAATGTGTATATTTCATCACAAAACTGACAGGTAACCTCCATCTCTCCTTGCTCTATCGCATCTTGCAGCTCATTTTTGCCCATGCTGATGAGTGCACGTGCAACTTTATCTCGGCTACAGGTGCATTGATAGGAAATTTCAGACTCTTTCAAAAATTCAATCGAAAAGCCCTCCAGCACGAGCTTCACAATATCCTCCAAGGTTTTCCCCGCCTCCAACATTGCTGTCATGGATGCACAGCCTGCAAGATTTTGCTCCAGTTGACGGATTTGTTCTTCCGTCACACCTGGCATCAGCTGCACCAAATAGCCGCCTGCATATTTCACACTTTGGTCTGTATCCACCAAAACACCTAGTGCGCATGCCGTTGGAATCTGTTCACTTTCTGCAAAATAGCGGGTCAAATCTTCTGCAATTTCGCCATTTACCAGCGCAACAGTGCCGGTCACCGGTTCTTTCATGCCAATGTCCTTGATAACCATCAAGTATCCCTTACCCACAGCACCGCCGACATCCAGTTTTCCATCCGCACGCAACGGAAGGTCTGCCGCAGGATTCTGCAGATATCCTCGCACATTGCCCTCTGCATCTGCAACTGCCACAATCGTTCCTAAGCTTCCGTTTCCTTTAATTTGCAGTGTCACAGAGCCGTCCTCTGCCTTCAGCTGTTCTCCAAGCATTGTGGTCGCAGTCAGTGTACGTCCAAGTGCCGCCGTTGCGACCGGCAGTGTTTTATGAATTTGGCGGGCACGTTCTACAAGTTCTTTCGTTTCGACAGCTGTGATGCGGATGCCCGCATCCTTTGTCATCGCACGAATCAATCTATTTTTCATGGGGTGTTCATCCTTTTTCTAGCGGTAAAAAATATACGGTCCTCTTGACCGGTAACCATGTCAAAGCTGCGCTCCGGATAGCACTGGATTTCGGTAAATCCGGTTCTTTGCAGCATTTTTTTCAAATCATCCAGTTGATAAATATACTCTAAATGGGTTTCTTGCCAACGCTTCCAAAGCTGCTGCTCACGGTGCTCAAAAATGTCAAATTCATAGGTACACATCGAACCCTCGACCAGACATTGCCAAACGCAATAAACATCCTCATCTTCCCGCACATAGCTCGTGTTTGCAATTCTCTGGAATTTCGCAGGCGTATTGATGTCAAAAATAAAAATGCCATCCGGCTCTAAAAACTGAAAAACCCGAGAAAAGGCCTCTTCCAAAAGCGCAGGCTCCGTGATATAGTTGACACTGTCCAAACAGCACAGAAATGCATCCGCCGTTCCATATAAATCAAGCTCTTCCATGCGCTGTTGGATGTAAATTGGGCGTGGCTCCAGCTGCTCGGTACGAAGCGTTGCCTGTGTCAGCATTTCCGAAGATGCATCCACGCCCATGGTTTCATAGCCACGCTTTGCCATTTGCTCGGTCATTGCACCCGTACCGCACGCCAAGTCTACAATAAACTGCGGTGAAATGTGTTCTTTTTGAAAAATTTTTTCAAAAAAATCTGCCCACGCTTCATATCCCACATCGTCTGTAAATCGGTCATAGTATGATGCCAATACACGATAGCTATCCATTCTGCTTCATTCTCTCCAATGCAATTTTATATCCATCCATGCCATACGTCAAACACTTGTTGACCCGACTAATCGTTGCGGTGGAAGCCCCGGTTTCCTGCACAATTTTACTGTAAATTTGCCCTTGCTCCAGCATTTTTGCGACCTGAAAGCGCTGCTCCATAGAACGCAATTCCGTAATCGTGCAAAGGTCTTCAAAGAAATTATAGCATTCCTCTATATCTTTCAAGGAGAGAATTGCCCCAAACAATTCATCCATTTTTTCATCCCGCAATTTGTCGTTCATGCATCATACCTCCACTCTTTTCTTATTCTAACACATTAGTATGCGAAAGTAAACTTTACCTTTTGTGTTTTTCATAATTGCATGTAATCGCTTGCATCCTTTTTGATTTTATGATAAAATACACACAAGCTATCATTTAAGGAGGCGTTTTTATGGTATCATTGACAGAAAGCATCGCATCTACGAGTATGGATATTAGCATGACCAATACTATGCGTGATGTTAACGTCAGCACAACCAAAATGGCAATGGATGACCAGGAAGAAATCGCCACCAAGTTGGTGGACGACATGATGCCTTCCAATCCATCTTTTGGTCACACATTAGATGTTCTGGTGTAATACCGCTGATGCAAAAAATCCCCACAGTTTCCGCTGTGGGGATTTTTTTATGATTTTGTAACAAATTGATGATGACATTTGGGACATGTTACACTGATTTTCCCACGTCCACGCGGCACTCTCAAGGTCATTTTACAAGACGGACACTTTAAATAGCGATGTTGCTTTCTATCTTGAAATTTACGGTTTTGCGCCAGGAATTTTCGCTGCAACCGACTCCATATGCGCAAAAAACGTTCATTTTCGGCCGCTCTCGCAGAAATATTACGAGAAAGCATGCGAAAATATGCAAGTATTAGGAATACCCAAATGAAAATCGCCAACACATGGCTGTGAAAAAACCATCGAATTGCCATACAAACAAATGCACCAATGAGTAGTGCATTGTTTAGGGAATCATTCCCATAACGGCCAAACATAAACCTGCGTAACCAATCCAACATGCGGAGTCCCTCTTTCATCCAAGATATCTGTCACATTTTTGATAACCGCTGTGCCGCAAGAGTGAAACGGCTCAGCACTCCGCTACACACTGCATAATTTTTTCCAATACAGCTTCTCTTCCGTCGCCTTTTTCTGCTGAAAATGGAATAATATCCACCTCTTCCGGCAGCATCAGCGTCTGTCGAATCAGATTCAAGTTCCCCTGCAGTTCACTTTTTTTAATTTTGTCCAATTTGTTCGCAATGATTGTGAAGGGGATTCCTGTTCCCAAAAACCAATCTGCCATCACCTTATCTTCTGCCGTTGGCTTATGACGAATGTCAACAATTTGAAATCCCTGCGTCATCTGCGCTGGCTCGGCAAAATACTCTTCTAGCAATTCGCCCCAACGCTTTTTTTCCTCTTTGGACACTTTTGCATATCCATACCCTGGAAGGTCTGCAAAATACGCCTGCTCATCAATACAGAAAAAATTGATATGAATGGTTTTGCCCGGTTTTCCACCAACATGCGCAAAATTTTTCCGATTGAGCAGTCGGTTGATGGTAGAGGACTTTCCAACATTGGATTTTCCGGCAAAAATAATTTGCGGAAGCATATCTGTTGGAAAATCTGCTCTTTTGACTGCAGAGCGCAAAAACTCTACATTGTGTAAATTCAACATATTTCTCCTTTAGGTGTCAAATTAGCATAAAACAGTCGGGTGTGCCGCATCTTGCATCGGCAAAACCGGATGTACGCTCTCTTCGCCGCTATGTAAAGACTTTGCCTCTGCTGCGGATTCTTTTGATGGCATTCTAGAAAAATCGATTGCTGTTTGCATGACGGTATCCATTGTTTCTGCCAAGACAAACTGTACATTTTCCTTAACAATCGGCTCGATTTCATCCAAATCCGATGCATTTTCTTTGGGAACAAGAATGGTTTTCATATCTGCACGATATGCTGCCATGGTCTTTTCCTTGAGTCCCCCAATCGGCAAAACACGCCCTCTCAAGGTCACTTCACCGGTCATTGCCACATCATGTCGCACTGGTGCCCCTGTCAGCGCAGAAATAATGGCAGTCGCCATGGTTACTCCTGCTGAAGGTCCATCCTTCGGCACCGCTGCTTCCGGAAAATGAATGTGAATATCCATTTCTTTGTAAAACATCGGGTCGATTCGCAATGACTGCGCGCGAGAACGCACAAACGTAATCGCTGCTTTGGCACTTTCTGTCATCACATTGCCGAGGTTGCCTGTAATTTCGATTTTACCGGTGCCCGGAACAGCAGCCACTTCCACCTGCAGCATTTCTCCGCCTACACTTGTCCATGCCAATCCGTTGACAATGCCCACTTCATCACGTTTCGATAGATTGTCTTTTTTGTAGCGTACAGGACCCAAAAAGGTTTCCATGTTTTCCTCGGTAATCTGCACCTTGGCAGTTTCTTTTTCTGCCAACGCTTTTGCTGCTTTTCGGCATATTTTTGCCAAAACCTGCTCAAGCTTTCGCACGCCTGCTTCTCTCGTATAGCCCAAAATGACCGCACGCAATTGTGTATCTGCGATGGAAAGCTGTTTTTTGGTGATACCATGCTTTTGTAACTCTTTTGGAAGCAAATGTTTTTTTGCAATTTGCAGTTTTTCTTCCTCGGTATAGCTGCCCAATTCCACCACTTCCATGCGGTCGAGCAACGGACGTGGCACAGTCGATAAATCATTCGCAGTAGTGACAAACAGCACATCGGACAGGTCAAACGGCAATTCAATGTAGTGGTCACGAAATGCGTAGTTCTGCTCAGCATCCAGCACTTCCAGCATCGCAGAAGCAGGGTCGCCACGAAAATCATTACCCATTTTGTCAATTTCATCCAACAAAAGCAACGGATTTTTGCTTTTTGCCTGCTGTATGGCAGTAATAATGCGTCCAGGCATTGCCCCAATGTATGTTTTACGGTGACCTCGAATGTCAGCCTCATCTCGCACACCGCCTAAAGAAAGACGGGTAAAATTGCGCCCCATTGCCTCGGCAACGGATTTTGCAACCGATGTTTTACCAACACCCGGAGGCCCAACAAAGCACAGTACCTGTCCTTTGAGCTGTGGAGAAAGCGATTTGACCGCAATAAATTCCAAAATGCGTTCCTTGACCTTGTCCAATCCATAATGGTCACGGTCTAAAATCTTACGGGCGCGGGATAAACTCACTCGTTCCTTGGTAGAAGTGTTCCAAGGCAAATCCAAACAATGGTCTAAATACGTGCGAATCACGGAGCTTTCCGCCGAAGAACTGCTCATCTTCGCCAATCTATCACTCTCACGAAGCAGCTTTTCTTGCAGTTCCTTTGGTAATCGTAAATTTTGAATTTTCGCACGATATTCCTCGGCTTCGGCGGCAATATCTTGCTCTCCAAGCTCGCTTTGAATCACTTTAATCTGCTCACGCAAATAGTAATCCCGTTGATTCTTGTCAATTTGAGATTTGAGCTGACTTTGAATTTCATTCTCAATTTTAAGAATTTCGGTTTCTTCCGTTAATAGATGAATGACCAGCATCAAGCGATGCATACAGTCCAATTCTTCCAGAATTTCTTGCTTTTGCTCATATTCCAACGCAATATTTTGTGCAATAAAATCGGCTAAATATCCCGGTTCTCCACCTTCTTGTACACCTGCGGCAACATCTGCAGACAGACGCGGTGCAAATTCCGCATACTGTAGAAATCTGTCCTGCACGGTGCGTACCAGTGCCTGCTCTCGTCTGGCTGGAATGGAAGATGCCTTTTCCGGCAGCACTTCGACTTGTGCGAACAAGCATTGCGCACCTTCTGTGTTCAAAAACTCGTGTGCAATTGCACGTGCACGACCTTCCACCAAAACACGGATACTATCACCCGGCAGTCGCAGAATTTGTTTCACAATACAAATTGTTCCGATCTGATACAACTCAGAAACTTCCGGTTCCTCTGCATTGAGATTCTTTTGTGCCGTTAAAAAAAGCACCTGCTCGTCCTTCATGGCGGCTTCTAATGCTTTGATGGAAATCGCACGACCGACATCGAAATGAATCAACATATTTGGAAACGCCGTCATGCCGCGCAATGGCAGAACCGGCAGTAGTTGCGTTATTTTTTCGTTCTCATTTGGCATTATTTTAAACTCCTGTTTCTACAGAATGCGTTGCAATTAAAACTCTGAAGTAATCATAGTATAATACAGATATATGCCTTTTGCAAGCGGTATCCTCTCCCTTTTCTGGGGATATCGTACCTATGAGCCATGCAGTCATGCGACAAAGAGCAAAAGCCCCCTCTTTCTGTATTTTCTCAATCCATAATAAATAAAAGGAGGGGACGACACCTATCTATCGTTCCCTCCTCCAGATGCTCTTAACCAGCTACCTCTTTTTTAGGATCCGAATCTGACTTCCGATAAGTAATTTTCGGTTCTCCAGTGCGATTGATAACATCCTTGGTAATGCAAACGCTATCAATCGAATCTTCAGATGGTATATGGAACATGATTTCTGTCATGGCTTCTTCTAACACGCCACGCAAACCACGTGCACCGGTTTTTCGCTCTGTTGCAATTTGCGCAACACGCTGCAAGGACTCTTGTTCGAAAGTCAATGTAACGTGGTCCATTTCAAATAAAGCCTTATATTGCTTTACAAGGGCATTTTTAGGCTCTGTTAAAATACGAATCAATGCATCCTCATCCAAGCTGTCCAATGCCACAATTGCAGGCAATCGACCAATCAACTCTGGAATCAAGCCATATTTCATCAAATCATGTGGCTCTAACTGCGCCAACAGCTGACCAATGGCTTTTTCCTCTCGACTATTGACCTGTGCACCGAATCCAAGCCCCTGCTTGCCCGTGCGGTTTTGAATGATTTTTTCAATGCCATCAAATGCACCGCCGCAGATAAACAAAATATTGGATGTATCAATCTGGATAAAATCTTGATGCGGGTGCTTACGTCCCCCTTGTGGCGGAACATTGGCAACGGTTCCTTCCAGCATTTTCAGCAGTGCCTGCTGTACGCCTTCTCCACTTACATCACGAGTAATTGACGGATTTTCACTCTTTCGAGCAATTTTATCGATTTCATCGACATAAATAATGCCTCTTTGCGCAAGCTCTACGTCAAAATCTGCCGCTTGAATCAAACGCAACAAGATATTTTCAACATCTTCACCAACATACCCCGCCTCTGTCAGTGTTGTTGCATCTGCAATCGCAAAGGGCACCTGCAATGTTTTTGCCAATGTCTGTGCCAACAAGGTTTTGCCGGAGCCAGACGGTCCCAACATCAAAATATTGCTTTTTTGCAATTCTACATCGCTGCTGCCCATATAAATACGTTTGTAATGGTTATATACTGCCACACAAAGTGCAATCTTTGCCTTATCTTGACCGATTACATATTCGTCCAGTGTCGTTTTCAAATCCTTTGGCGTCGGCAATTCATCCATCGTATCATGCGCATGCATCATTTGCTCCATTGCATGTTCTGTAGCTTCCGCATGATAAATTCCAAAATCTTCCTCGAGGATGCTGCTGCATACACCAATACATTCATCGCAGATATACACACCGGGACCTGCAATCAATTTTTTAACTTTATCTTGTGTTTTTCCGCAGAAAGAGCATTTCAATCCGCGCGAATCTTCTTTATTCGGCATATTGCACCTCGCTTACAACATTGGATTTAACACAGCTTGCAATCTCTCTAGCAGGCTATGTTGAAAAAAACAGTTTCCAGCAGCAGTTTCCTGTTGCTGGAAACCAAAGACCCCTCTATCGCTTATCGAATACTTTGTCAATCAATCCATATTCCAAAGCACTCTGGGCACTCATGAAGTTATCTCGCTCAGTGTCTGCAGCGATGACTTCCAGCGGCTTTCCCGTATTTTCAGATAAGATGCGATTCAATTTTTCACGCGTCTTGATAATCCAATCCGCATGAATCCGAATATCGCTAGCCTGTCCTTTTGCACCACCAGATGGCTGATGAATCATAATTTCACTGTTCGGCAACGCATAGCGTTTACCCTTCGCACCAGCAGACAGCAGAAATGCGCCCATGGATGCTGCCAACCCCAGACAAATGGTCGAAACATCTGGCTTAATGTAATTCATAGTGTCATAAATGGCCATCCCTGCCGTGACAGAACCACCTGGGCTGTTGATATAAAACATGATGTCCTTATCTGGGTCTTGCGCCTCCAGATAGAGGAGCTGTGCAACTACGAGTGAAGCCGTTGTATCATTGACTTCTTCCGAAAGAATTACAATGCGGTCATTCAGCAAACGTGAATAAATGTCATAAGAACGTTCCCCACCTCTATTTGTGGGTTCTACTACCATTGGTACCAAACTCATAGTACAATATTCTCCTTTCACTACCATCTCGCTGCATGTGCAAAACACCGCTTTAAACGATCCATTTGCGTGTGAGTGATTACTGGATTTCGCCTTCAACTTCTGTAATCTTTGCTTTTTCAGCTGCTACCATTGTAATATTGGCAGCGTCCTTCACGGTATCCAGTGCACGTGTCAAACGCAAATCGCCCTTGAGTGTTTCCGGCTGAATTGCAGCGCGAACCTTTTCCACTTCCAAGCCATAGCTATCTGCCATGTTTTGATATTCTTCGTCCAAGCAATCATCTTCGATGACAATATTTTCAAGCTCACCAATCTTCTGCAAGGACAAACGAACCTTCACCTGACGCTCTGCCTGGTCACGGAACATGCCACGCATTGCGGTCATATCCATGCCGTTCATCTTAGCATACTGTTCCAAAGCGACGCCCTGCATCTGCAAACGATAGCTAAAGTCCTGCATAATGGTATCAATCTGTGCTTCCACCATCACATCCGGAATTTCTGCTTCCAAGGTTGCCAAAACGCCATCCAGAAGCTTTTCTTCCAACTCATGGTCTGCCTGCTCTTCTCGTGCAGTCGTCTGCTTTTCACGAATTTCCTGCTTCAGGGCATCCAATGTTTCGCAAGTTTCCGAAACATCCTTTGCGAACTCGTCATCCAATGCCGGAACAACGGTTTCCTGCACAGAATGTACGGTGCACTTAAACACAGCCGCCTTACCCTTCAGTTCTTCTGCATGATATTCTTCTGGGAAGTTTACCTCTACATCGCATGTTTCACCCGCAGATTTTCCAACCAGCTGCTCCTCGAATCCCGGAATGAATTCGCCGGAACCCAGTGTCAAGCGATGGTCGCTTCCCTTACCGCCTTCAAATGCTACGCCATCAATAAATCCTTCAAAATCAATGACAACGGTGTCGCCGTCCTTAGCCGCACGTTCTACGGTTTCTGTGCGTGCAACACGCTTAGCCATACGGTTCAGTTCTGCATCGACATCCTCATCAGACACTTCCACGATGGTTTTTTCCACCTGCAGACCCTTATATTCACCCAGTGCCACTTCCGGCTCTACCGGAACCTTAGCTGTGAAGATAAAGCCGCCGTCTTCCGGCATATCCTGCATTTCCACTTCTCCGCGACCAACTGGCTTCAGGTTTGCTTCTGCGACTGCCTGGTCATATGCGTCAGGATAGCACAGATTAATCGCATCTTCAATGAACACGCCTTCGCCGTAAAGCTTTTCAATCAAATGGCGGGGTGCTTTGCCCTTGCGGAAGCCTGGTACGGTAATATTTTTTGCAGCCTTCTTGTATGCAGACTGCTTTCCCTTTTCAAGTTCTTCAGCAGAAACGAAAATTGTCAATTCAACAATGCTTTTTTCCTGTTTTTCAGTATTTCTAAGTTCCATGATGAGTTGTCCTCCTAATATTATATCCAATCTATTTTAACAGATTATGAAATCAATTGCTATACTTTTTTCTATTTTTTCAATAAAACCGGTGTGAAATTTACGTGGTCGCATGAAACCAATCGGAATGTAATACCCTCCTGCAGTCCCTCGATTGCATATCGTAAGCTGCCGGAATGCAAGTGCCCGTAAATACAATGTGTTACCTGATATTTCTGCATCAATGAAATGATTTCATCGCATTTAAAATTTGTATACAGCGGTGGATAGTGTAAAAACACATAAATTTCTGCTGCCTTTTTCGCTTTTGCGGCTTTGAGCGAAGTTTCTAAGCGCAAAAGCTCCCTGTGAAAAACCTTTTGGTCATGCGCCTGCTGGAAATTTTCTTCATAAAACCAACCGCGCGTGCCGCAAAGCGCAATATCTTCATAAAAGAAGCAGGTATTGTGCAGCCATTCGATGTTTTGAATCTCATTTTCTGCAAGGAACTGATTCATTTTCTTGACGGTATCCCACCATAAGTCATGATTTCCCTTGAGAATAATTTTGCGTCCAGGCAGCCGATTCAGGAGCAGAAAATCTTCTTTTGCTTCCTTGAAGTTGATGCCCCAAGAAATATCGCCGCCCAAA
This sequence comes from Intestinibacillus sp., assembly GCA_963663775.1. Classification (GTDB taxonomy): domain Bacteria; phylum Bacillota; class Clostridia; order Oscillospirales; family Butyricicoccaceae. The sequence goes on from OY760624.1 coordinate 2,498,835, forward strand.
ACAACCGTATCTTCCGGTTGTATGATTGCTCGCCAATTTTTTTCAATTTTCGTCATATAGCCTTGCCAACCGCCGCCAAAAATATCCATTGGCTTGGCAACACCACAGGAAAGATGCAAATCTGCTAAGGTATATAGTGCCATCACGCACGCTGCCTTACAGCGTTTTGAGCAAATCGACGGTGCCCAGAATTGCAGATTTATCAATCACCTGGTCAAAGCGAGCCGTTTTGCCTGCCAGATTTGCAAGCGGTGTTGGTATCGCCGCACCTGACATTTGAGAAAGCTGCGCCAGTAATTCTATACCATCGCTTTCGACCGTGCCGCCCAACGCTTCAATCACACTCTGACAGAATTTGAATGGGCTTGCTGTAGACGCAATAACCGTCGGTGTTGTGTCACCTGTGCGGTTTCTGTACGCTTCATAAACCTGCACGGCAACTGCAGTATGCGTATCTGCCAAGTACTTTTCATTTTCAAACAAATGACGAATAGTTTTTGCTGTCTGCTGGTCATCCGCATAACCTGCATCAAAATCTTTGGAAATTTCTGCAAACGATGCTGTTTCCAGTGTATATTCCCCGGAATTCTTCAAAGCATCCATCATTGCAGCAACAGCATGGTCATTTTGACCGGACACATAGAAGAGCAGTCGCTCCAAATTCGAGGAAATCAGAATATCCATAGATGGTGACGCCGTCGTATAAAAATCACGATTGCGACTATAGGTTCCTTCTTTTTTGAAGAAATCTGTCAAAACGTTGTTTTGATTGGACGCACAAATGAACTTTCCAATCGGAATGCCCATTTGCTTTGCAATATATGCCGCTAAAATATTGCCGAAATTTCCGGTAGGCACGCAAACGTTAATCAAATCGCCGTTTTGAATTTCTCCTTGGTTTACCAAATCACAATATGCAGATACATAATATGCAATCTGCGGCGCAAGTCGTCCCCAGTTAATAGAGTTTGCAGAAGAAAGCATCAAGCCCTCCGCGTCCAACTTTTCTTGCGTTGCCTTGTCGGTAAAAATTTGTTTCACTGCGCTTTGTGCATCATCGAAATTTCCTTCAATCGCACAAACGGCAACATTATTGCCTTCCTGTGTCACCATCTGCAGCTTTTGAATCGTGCTGACGCCATCTACAGGATAATACACCATGATTTTAGTGCCTTCTACATTTGCAAAGCCGTCCAGTGCTGCTTTTCCGGTATCTCCAGAGGTCGCCACCAGAATGCAAGCGGTACGCTGTTCGCCGATTTTTTGCAGCGATGCAGTCAGCAAATGCGGCAAAATCTGCAATGCCATATCCTTAAATGCACAGGTAGGTCCATGCCAAAGTTCCAGCATATATTTCCCATCTGCAAGCTTTACCAGCGGTGCGGTATTGCTTCCGCCAAATTTTTCATCGGCATATGCTTGATTTGCAAAATTCTGCAGCTCTTCTGCGGTGAAATCCGTCAAAAACTTCCCCAGCACCATTGCCGCACGTGCCTTATAGTCCATGGAAAGCAATGCCTGCCGTTCCTCGCCTGTCAATTGCGGGAACGTAGTCGGGCAATATAGTCCGCCATCGGGTGCAATTCCAGTCGCAATGGCATATGCAGCACTCACAACTTGGCTTTTATCTCTTGTGCTTACGTATTTCATGAAATCCTCCAAATCATAACATCCTTGTAATAAATGCAGACAAGTTGTCATAAAAAATCGCATCTACTGTACTTTGCAGATAATTCTGCTGCAGCATTGCCTCTGCAATTTTATCCATATCCGCTACCGTTTGTATCCCCTGCGGCAGGCGGTCACATCCATCAAAATCTGCGCCCAAGGCAAGACACCGTTCTCCTCCACGCGCACAAAAATGCTCAATGTGCCGCAATACATCGGTGATTGTGCCATTTCCACCGATGAAATCGGTGAATAAATTGATGCCCACCAAACAATTTCGGCGCATGATTTCATCAAACTGCAAATCCGTCAGATTACGCAGATGCGGACAAATGGCACGGCTATTGGAATGACTCGCCGCAAAAGGCACATCCGTATGGGCACACAATTCCCAGAACCCTGCCTCTGACAGATGAGATACATCGATAATCATATGCAAATCAATCATTTTTTGGACGAGTTCAAGTCCTTTTTCTGTCAAGCCCTTATCGTTATCGACATTTGCACCGCAAGCATAGGGGCTGTCATAGTTCCACGCCAATGTAATCAATCGCACGCCGCCTTCATAGGCACGGCGCAGTGCATCTGCATCTGCCAGTAATTCTGCCCCTTCAATGCTCAAAAATGCCGCTGATTTGTTCTTTGCCTGTGCCATTTGCAAATCCTCGGCACATGTGCACAGCATCAGCCAATCCGCATTCAAGCGAAGCTCTGCATGCGCCGTTTGTAGCATCGCATCCAACCGCTGTTCTGCCGGCAAATCCAACAGGCATTTCCGATTGGCATACTTCGGTGGATAATCTTCCCCTCGTGCACCGCAAAATAGTGCAAAAAACTGCGCATAATGCCGAAATCCACGAATGCGGGAGGCATCAATCGCCAAATCATTTTTCCGAAGATGCTTTCCTGTTTCATAGCATTCGTAAAGCGTATCACAATGCATATCAAACAATTTCATCTCACACATTCGCCTCCTCTCATGCTTCAAACGCATTTTCAATATGCTGTATTTGAACTGGCTCTGCGGCATTTTGCGGCCAGTAGACCTCTATCACATCAAATCGCGGCTGTAACTCTAACGGGTTCTGCTGCAGCCAAAATGCCGCTGCCTGCAGCAATCGACGTTGCTTTGCCACGGTTACAAACTCTCGTGCCTGCGCAAATCTCGCATCTGCACGTGTTTTCACCTCTGCAAAGACAACAAACCGCTGATTGCAGGCGATGCAATCGATTTCCCCTTGGCGCACCCGATAATTGCACGCCAAAATTCGGTATCCTCTTTGCACTAAAAACTGTGCCGCTCGCTGTTCTCCTAATTTCCCCTGCACAGAGCGGGTTCTCATATATGCGCCCCCTGCTTTTGCGCCCTATATTTTTTCAAAAAGCTGCTGCGATGCAGCGGGCTGACGCCATAGGCATCCAGTGCCGCATAGTGTGCCTTCGTCCCATAGCCTTTGTGTTTTTCAAAACCATACTGCGGATATTCCTGTGCCATTTGCACCATATATCGGTCACGGGTCACTTTTGCAAGCACAGATGCCGCCGCAATGGAAGGCACCTTCGCATCACCGCCTGTCACACATAAAAACGGAATTTCCAACCCCTGCGAGCGATTGCCATCTACCAAAGCATAGTCTGCCGCAACCGCCAACCCTTCCACCGCCTGTTTCATCGCTAAAAACGTAGCTTGTAGAATATTGATTTCATCAATGGTTTCCTGTGCAACAGATGCAATCGCATAAGCAACTGCGTTTTGGCAGATTTCTTCATATAATGCCTCACGTTTTTTTTCGCTCAGCTTTTTGCTGTCATCTAGTCCATCGATTTGCAATCCATGCGGCAAAATGACCGCCGCCGCCACCACTGGGCCTGCAAGCGGACCACGTCCTGCCTCATCAATGCCGCAAACCGCCCGATAGCCTTGCTGCATCGCTTCCGCTTCATATCGCCAATCTGCTGTCATAGATAGTCCTCCGGCGTTTCCAGTGAAATGCGCCCCAGCACACCTCCACGAAATTCATCAAGCAAAATGCGTGCCATACGCTCGGTATCAATCTCACCGCCTGCTATCAAAAAACCTCTGCGTTTTCCTGCCTGCAACAGCAAATCATAGCCTAAAAAATCCACTTCTTCCTGCGGCAGCACAACTTGATAGCGGCTTTGAATCGTTTCCGGCGCATGTGCCGCCAGCAATTCCATCAGCTTGCACGCCAGTGTTTCGATATCCAAAATATCGTCTTTGACCGCACCCGTGCAGGCAAGCAAAATACCCGTGCGCTCATCGTCAAACTTCGGCCACAAAATACCAGGCGTATCCAACAAATCAATGCCCTGTGCCACTCGAAACCATTGTGCGCCACGGGTTACGCCTGGTCTATCTTCTGCCTTTGCGGCTTTTCTGCCCAGAATTTTATTGATAAAGGTAGATTTCCCGACATTTGGTATGCCGACCACCATCACACGTACAGAGCGACCGCTCTGTCCTTTTTCCGTCCATGCCGCAATTTTTTCCTTTAAAATTTCACGTGCTGCCTCTGCAAAACGTGCCGTACCTTGCCCTTTTCGGCTGTCCGTTTCAATGACAGCACATCCACGGGCACGAAAATACTGCGACCACGCCTGTGTGGTGCGTGAATCCGCCAAATCAATACGATTGAGCACAATCATGCGTGGTTTTCCTGCCGCCAACTCATCCATATCCGGATTGCGGCTTACCAATGGAATGCGTGCATCCACCACTTCACAAACCAAGTCTATTTGATTGATATTTTCCTGCATCTGGCGGCGTGTTTTGGTCATATGCCCCGGATACCATTGTATATTCATTATGAAATCGCTCCCATACGGTCAATCGGTAAAATTCTGGTCAAAACGTGCCCTAAAATATAGCGTTCATCCACCATACCCAACCGCATATCACGGCTGTCTGAACTCCTGTTTCGATTATCTCCCATCACAAAAACGCAGCCTTCCGGCACAGTCTGCGGAAACGGCATATCAATCGGATTATGTGTCAGCTCATTGATATATGGCTCATCCAGCACTTCTCCGTTAACACACACTTCACCCGTGGAAAAATCAATGTCCACGGTATCTCCGCCTGTTGCAACGATGCGTTTGACAATTGGTCCATCAATAAAAGAGGTCTTTGTCAGCACAACAATATCGCCTTTATGCGGTGTATAAAACAAATCGCTCATAAAAACCTTATCCCTGTCATGCAATGTTGGATACATAGAGGAACCATCCACGCCAATCAAACGCACCACAAAGGTAAATAACAAAATAATCGCAGTCAAAGAAACGACCAACGCTTCGCCCCATTCAAAAAATTCACTTTTATAGCGAGCTGCACGTGTCGTTTTTTGATTCTCATTGGATTCCATCGGCTGTTCCGATGCCATCAACTCGTCCTCGACAGTCTTGTCTTCCTGCATCCGTATCGTCCCTCCCGCATCAGATTGCATTTTTCAAACACGGAACATCGCCATGCTCATCTGAAAATTATTGCAGGCATATTGTTTCATGCTCTATCATTATAGCTTTTTTGACAGCTTTTCGCAATATCCAGATTGCTATTTCTCAAAATTTCTCGCAGCCTCTGACACGTTTTCGCCATACGGCATCTCATGGTATGTAAAAAAGCCCAGCAAAAGCCGGACTTTTTCAAAAAACAAATTAAAGCTTTTCTGCAATCTTCGCAGCCTTACCAACTCTGCCACGCAGATAGTACAGCTTCGCACGACGTACACGACCATTGCGAACCACTTCAAACTGTGCAACATTGGGGGAATGTACCGGGAAGGTCTTTTCCACGCCTACACCATAAGAAATTCTGCGAACGGTGACTGTCTTGTTGATGCCAGCATGCTTCATCGCAATGATGGTACCTTCAAAAATCTGAATACGCTCACGGTTTCCTTCCTTAATTTTTGCGTGAACCTTTACCGTATCACCAATCTGCAAGTTCGGCAAATCGGACTTGAGCTGCTGCTCAGAGAGAACCTTTACTAAATCCATTTTCTTTCTTCCTTTCATCATAGACATTCTTGCCCTATCAACTGCCGACAAGCAGAGGAATGCCCGTGCAATACTTAAAATAGTATATCACACAAATTGCCTGCAATGCAAGTTTTTTATGAATGTTTTTATGATTATGTGCGTTTGATTCGTCTTCTAACCAATTTATAGACACCCTCGAGTAAATCTTTTCCATTGAGCGCAAAAATCAGCAAAAAGAGCACCGTTTGCTGCACAATCCACAGTTTTCCGCCTTGCAGCATCCAAACAGCCTGTATGCCCAAAACAATAGCAGTGCATAAAAAGCGCAGCTGCTTCCAATGGATATGCAGGTATCGGCGGCTGTGCAGTGCACGGGTAAGGAACATCAAGAAATAGCTGCTCATGGTTGCAATCGCTGCACCCATCGCCCCCATCGCAGGAATCAACAAAAAATTGAGGGCAATATTAAATCCTGCGCCAAACAGGGCGGTCGCAAGCGATGCCACACTTTTCTTTTCCAACGTGTAAATACTGTTCAAAAAGTTCGACAAGCAGGAAAATGCAGAACCAATCACCAACACAGGGATGCACTTCCATGCCTCAAAATAGGAGGGTGCTGCTAAAATCCCTGTTGTGATTTTTGCCGTTGCAATGATGCCGGATGCCATCACAAACAGTAGTGCTTGGTATAGATTGCCGATTTTGCTGAAAAACTTCTCCTGCTCCGCACGACTGCTGCCGTCAATTGCCGTAATCTGCCACGCTTCAATAAAAATACTAGAAATCAGCACCAAAATCGTGGGGATTTTATTGGATACACTGTATAGACCCGTTTCCGCCCGTGTTCGCATCGCCGTCAAAAAGAAGCGGTCTGAAAAATTGAAAATCCACACGCAGACGGTTGTAGGAATCAGCGGGATGGCATATTGCAGCATCTGCCGCGAGGTGCGGCTGTCAATGGCGTCAAATCGAATAAATTCATACAAACGGTCTGCTGCAAACAGGAACACAACGCTGATAATGTTGGAACAAATAACAGACCACACATAGCCTTCCACGCCCCACCCAAATACCGCCAAAAAAAGCACATTGCACAAAATAGTTGTCAGCGTTCGGAACATCCCATCAAACGCATACAATCGCACATGTCCCCTTGCACGCACAAACTGCCCGCAAAGCAGCTGAAAGTTGGCAAGCAGCACATAGGTATAAATCAGCAAGGTATAGTCGCTGAGAAATGCAATTTTATGCACCAGTGGATACAGCCCCAACAGCAGGAAAAACCCTGCCCCTATGATGGAAAATCCTGTTGTAAAGACCGTATGCTTGGAATAGGCATTCTCCAACCCAAAGCGAATGACTGCATTGGTAATCCCCACCGATGCAATGGGCATCAGCACATTTGCCGCCTGTGTAATGGTGTCCGCAATGCCATAATCGGCACTGGTCAAAATCCCTGTATAAAACCGTGTCATGAAAAACACGAGCATTTTGGAGCTGAATGTGCCAATGGCAAATACTGCGACATTATTCATCAGTTTTTTATATCGATTCGTCATATCATCGCTCTTTCCTTGCTGTAGGTTGCTCCCAAATCTATGATAACCATAATAGAGAGATTGCGCAATATTGTTATTTTACAGGATTTATGCCATCACTGCAACTCTTTTTCGGATATATCCTCCATCTCCAAGCAAGTACTTCCGCATATCCCCGCAAAAGATAGGACTATATAGCATTGTGTGCCATATAGTCCTATCGGTAAATCTTCTGTTGTTACGCTTGTACCTGTAATTCTCGACCTTCAAATGCGACACGCCGACGAATTTCCTGCATCACCGCATCAAACTGCGGAATATCCAGCGACTGTGCTCCATCGGAAAGGGCATGCGCCGGCTCATTATGCACCTCAATCATCAAGCCGTCTGCGCCAGCCGCAATCGAGGCTCTGGACAACGGGTCAATCATATCTCTGCGTCCAGCTGCATGGCTGGGGTCAATGATAATCGGCAGATGGGAAAGATTTTTCACCAACGGTACGGCTGTAATATCCAAATTGTTACGAATCATGGTTTCAAAGGTACGGATACCTCGCTCGCACAAAACGATATTTTCGTTGCCGTATGCGCAAATATATTCTGCAGACATCAAAAATTCTTCCATCGTTGCACTAAGTCCACGCTTTAGCAAAATTGGCTTCTTAGACTTGCCAATTTCCTTGAGCAAGGTGAAGTTCTGCATGTTTCGTGCGCCGATTTGAATCATGTCCACATCTGCAAACAAATCCAGTTGTGTTTCGCTCATCAATTCCGTCACAATCGGTAGTCCAGTCTGACGCTTTGCCTCCAACAGCAAGCGAAGACCTTCGCTCTCCAATCCTTGGAAGGAATAGGGAGATGTGCGGGGTTTGAATGCACCGCCGCGCAAAAAAGCGGCTCCGGCTTTTTTGATGGCTTCTGCCACCATCACAATCTGGCTTTCACACTCCACAGAGCAGGGACCTGCCATAACGCTGAAATAGCCGGCACCAATTTTATGTCCCGCAACTTCAAGCACTGTATCCATGGGGTGCATCTTGCGGTTGACCTTTTTAAAAGGTTCGGATACCCGCTGCACACGCTCTACAATTTCATAAGCTGCAATATCATCCATATCAATACGTGTTGTATCTCCAACCAAACCAATAATGGTTGTATTCAACCCTTCTGAATAGTTAATGGCGACACCGAGTTTCTCAAAATGGGCAAGCAGCTGATTGACTGCATCCTTCGGTGCCTGTGGCTTTAAAATGACAATCACAAATGTTTCTCCTTTAAATACACCGCCAAACTTGTTTGACAGTTTTTTACTTCTTCATGTCTTCAACACGGTCTGCAACATTCTGATGGAAGTTCATGATTTCGTGCGTATATTCTTCATCCATAAAAGGAGAGGTCATCAGAAAATCTGCCGAAGATTGATTAAAAGCGCAGGGAATATCATACACTGCAGCGATGCGCATAATCGCCTTAACGTCTGGGTCATGCGGCTGTGCCGCCAGCGGGTCCCAGAAGAAAATCATGCAGTCGAGCGCATTTTCCACGATACGTGCGCCAATCTGCAAATCGCCGCCGAGCGGACCGCTGTTAAATGCTCTCACCGGCAGATTGGTCGCATCCGCAATCAAGCGTGCAGTTGTGCCTGTGCCGCACAGAAAATGCTTCTTCAATACGTCTGCATGCTTCTGGCACCATGCAATCATATCCTTCTTTTTGTTATCATGTGCAACCAAAGCAATGTGCTTTTGGCGTGGTAAAGTCAACTCTACATATTCATTTTGCATTGTACAAGCTCCTTTATATACTATCTTTCTATTGTCTATTATAGCATGAAATCTTAAAAAAGGAACCGCATTTTACAAAAATTTTAGATGCTTTTCTCTTACGCTTACCCATTTTCTGCCGCTGCGTCATACGCCGCCTGCACCCCATCCAAAAATTCCTGCCAGCGGTTTTCCCGAATTAAGGTTGCCGGACAAATTTTTCCGCTAAAATCCTGATGCTTCCGCACGTCCTGCACCGTCAGCCCATAGGCATGCAGCAACGCAGCGGTCAGCTGCATGGTGTTGCGCAGCGTCTGCTCATAGTCGCCATCTGCATTGACACACATTTCCACCCCAATGCCATTGAGATTGCCGCCATCCTGCACCAAATGGTCGCCCGCATGAAACGCCGCTTCATCATCCGGCAAATGATGATAAATCTCATGCTCGTCCACTGTATAGTGCCAAGAATGCTCATGAATCTGCCCATCGTCATGGATGAAGGTGTTATGCGCCTGTGCATCCGCACCTTCTCTGAAATTATCGGTTTCATGAATCACAACATATTCAATTTTGCGTTTAATGCCCGGTCTTCCTGCCGCCCCCTCCGGCAAAAAATCCTGTATTACAGGAATCTCCCCGACATATGTAACATTGGCATCTTTTTGATGCAGTCTGCCAATCGCAATCCCTACCACCACCACGACAATCGTCAGCAGCAGAAGCAAAAGCAGGATGACCATGCGCAGAAAGCGTTCTCTTCGCCTTTTCGCTTCAAAGCGTGCCCACATTCCGTTTACATCCTGTTGACCCAAATCCCTTGTCTTTTTTTCCATAGAATGCGATACAAAACCGCTTTTTTTCATCAGAACACGTCCCCGTTTTCGAAATATATTCTGCATGCCAACACGGGAAAATACAGCCAACCGACAGCAGACAATCGATTGACTGTAGTATAGCAGAGGGAAATATAGATAGGTTCTTACTTTTGGTGCAAAATCGTGCCAAGCGTCAACACCTTGTCCACATTGCCTTCCACCTTGAGCTTGCCCTGCGTAATGGCATCCATTGCATTCAATCTGCCCATTAAAATTTTATCGAGATTGGTCATGGTGATATTGACAATTGCATCATGATCAATGTATTCATATGGCATAACCGAAAGCTTCCCCTCCAGAATTTCTACGTAAAAAACCCCTTCTGTCTTTCCGGTCAAATTCACCTGAACCGCCAATTTATCTTGCGCATCCGCAAAATCTTTGTCGCTGAGTTTCACCGAAAACTTTTTCATCAAATCTGTCATTGTCATTGCGTTCCTGTCCTTTCCTCGAGATAGATTGATTCGTTTCTTTTCCTATTATGGCGCAAAAATCAGAAAAATGCAATCGAATTTTCGTTTTTTTGTAAGTTTATTTGAAATTATGAATTATATTTACAAACCAATATGCTGTGGCTTTTGTAGCCGCTCAAATTTTTTGGCAAATCATCTCAAGATTTTTGGCAAAAACAAAGCAGATTTTATCCCCGATCAGTACGCCGCTGACCGGGGATATTTTTTCTTAAAAATTGCAAATAATCAGTTCATCATACCGCTTGTTTTCGCCCATCCTTGATACAAGATTATGGTTACGGCTCACGGCTTCAATTCTGAAATTTTTATACAATTCTCGTATGTAATCATCGTCATTATAGGAGAGAATAAATCGCCCCTTTATCTGCGATAAGCACTCACATAATCGCACATGATCTTCCTGTGAAAACTGCTCTGTATAATACTTCTCTGTATACTGATGTATTGATATTTTTTATGGTCGTCACAGTGCCATCAGAGGTTATCCTCAGAATTTTTTTTGCCCCTGAGTTTGTTTCATTCGTCCATGTCACTGTGGATATTATCACATCATCGCCATATGGAAGAAAAAAATGTACTTTTACATTACTCACACCATCAATCACACAAACCTGGGATGCAACGCCAGTCGCTTTGCTAACTTTAAAAACTTTAGCATTATCGCTTGGGTTTAAATACGCCACAAATAACAAATAGTTTATACAATCCTTAACTCCGATGCCCGATGCCAGTGTGGATAGCGTGTTGAAGGACAACCCTGTTGTGGTGTTCAGCAGTTCCAGTCCGCTTTCCGTTACAGTAATTGCATAGACCGTTCCGGTTGTCGACTGTATTCCAAGGGCAATCCCATTCATCACAATCAGCTGATTGATTGCGCCAGGCAGCGTGATTGAAAGGCTATCTGTATCTGCATCCCAAGTTGTGTTACGGAAATACACAACCGCAGAACCTGCTGTGCCATACAGGAATTTCAACCCATCAGGTGATAGTCCTCCGAGGTTGAATGTTGCCATTTCTCCAATAATAATTCTGTTCTGCGCATAGCATATAGAACTCAACGCACCATCGGCATTTTCGACCAGACCAATACCAGATAAGTTTACATTCCCCAGCTGCTCCGCTGGCACCTGTCCGCTTTCGTCCAGAGAAGCCACGCCGCCAGCTGCACCAACTTCATCTCGTATCACATATACTGGATTCCCAGAGTTTTCAATCGTGACAGAAGATGCACCGTCCACTGATAAAATCAGCTTGAGGTACTCTTCCACTACAACCCCTTCGGATGCTGCCGGAAGATACTCCCCGTCCGTGGATGCATTATCATAGACATAGAGCTTTTCTTCCAGCGTGTCTGGGTCTTGCGCAAAAATACCAAGCTCACGGAAATAAAACCCTTCGGACAATTCCGCATTGCTAATCTGAACAACCACCGTTGCAGTGCTGCCATCGTCCGTCAGCTGAATGGCATCGATGCTAAGGGACATGGTTTCGTTTAGCAGTGCAGTGCGATTGATAAGTGACCCGCTGCCGATATCGCCATCTCCAACAGCCGCGCGTGTAAAATTGAGGGTCTTGCCCTGTTGTGCTTTGGCAAAAAGCGTTTTGCCGGAGGTGGTGAGCATTAAATTGCTAAATGCCATAGTCTTAACCCTGCCTTATCGTAATAATTTTGCCGATGATGTATGCACTGCCGAAATACTGCTTCCCTTGATACCGCTGCTCTTTTGTGAGCTCTAAGATTGCTGAAGCAGGCTTTACCCGATTGAGTTCGGCAATCATCAAATCCCGGTCATCAAGGACGATGTTGCCGCCGATCAGTGACACTGTTGCGGTTGCCCATAGCGCAGACTCACTGCTGCGGGTGATTGTCACATTGTCATAGCCGAACGCCCGTGCCACATAATAGATTGCCTGATTGGTGCCAGCCTGCTCTGCAATCTTGGTATAGAGCATTAGTCGGATGCGGTAATTATCGACCGTTTCCCCTCGCAGTCTGCGCACGCTGCGATCAATCCCATGCAGGGCAAGGAATGTCTCGTTTGCGCTGATAATCATGGTTTGCTCACGCACGGTGTAGATGTCCTGCTGCAAGTCATCGATATGCTTTCCCATGACAGTGCACCAGATATAAAACTGGTTGATTGCCTTCGCCACACGCTTAAACGGTGATGGAAGCAGGTAGTATGCATAGTCAGCAAATTTGTCAAACATCCGTTATCCCTCCGCAATCGTAACTGTAATCGTGCCTGCGATAATCACCTTGTCTGTATCGAGCACCAGATCGCTGTCCGGTGTTGTAATCTTGACATTGCGTGCCAGTGGCACATCTCGTTTGATGGCATAAATCAAGTCGGCATGAATCAACTCGTAAAGGTTGCGGTTGGTGCTGATTTTCAGTGCCGTTGTGATAGTAGATATAATGCTATCTTCCATGCCGTCTGTATTTGTACCAGTGGATACCGTAATCGAAACTGCAATATCCTGTGTAACAACCGTTGCGGATATAACTGAAATATCATCGTATGCACCTGCAACCGTTTCCGCTGCTGCTGCCACAGATGCTAAAAGCGTTTCGGTCGCTGCGCCTGCTGTCGAGGTTACGACAATATCAATCGTCCCCTGTCCACGTGGAGCTTGGTCATCCACTTGTACATAGAGAACACCGTCCACGTTCTCACAAACGCTCTTATACTTAGCGGCAGTGGTGTTGGTTGCAAGGACAGCCCAGCTGCCAAGAATACGGGAACGATAGGTTTCAATGTCCTCAATGTCAGAGCCTACCTCCGTCATCCAGTCCGAGGCATTGGTCACGCTGTCGATGCCTTCGATGTGCACCAAGGACACCGTAATCTGCCCTTCGGACACGTTGTATACCGCACCGACCGCCTCCGCCTCAACGGGCACATTGCCACTGGATACGCCTTGCTGAATCGTGGTGTCCTCTGTAACAATGAAGCGCAGGGTAACGCCGTTATAACGCGTTATAACGGGGGTGTCCACCGCAGGGGTATGTATACGGTCGGTTACAAACGCCTGCGCCGTCTGTGCGGCTCTTAGGGCGTTGTCTGTTTTTGTCGCTCCATACGCTTTTCATAGGCTTTTCGCATGGGTTCGGGGTACTCGCGCAAGTCCGGCTTCCACTGCTGCTTGGCGGGGTTGGTTGCAAAGTGGGGGTCTGGCACAATGTTGGTGGTACGGATGCCGTCCAAGCTGACAGCCTGCGGCACAGTCTCCTCAACCGTAAGCCCCCGCGCTTCTACCTGCCGCTTGGACAACGTACGCACATTGCATCGACAGCGGAATCCATTTGGCGGATACCATGTATCCCAAACCGGAGAATCCGCAGGGAACACCCGCCCATCCATCGCCAAGTGCGACCTGCGGGTGTGGCGGTCGTTCACGGCATCATACTGCCAGTAGGGACGGAGCTTCTTAACATCAGGGTCGGTCATGCTGTTGTAGTGTCCCACCTGATATGCGGTCTGCACATTCGTGCGGAAGATGGTATCCGCCCGAAAAGGGGTGAGCCCATCATATCCTTTGTCCGTCAGGAAGGCATTCATGCTGCTCCGAAAATTCGCTAGGGTCGTGCCTTCCTCAATCGCTTTTAAAATCTCTTGATATCCATCCATGCAACCAGCTTCGGGCGAACCGCTTTGATTTTCCCGTTCGGGGCAGTGTACTGCACCCAAATATCGAAGGTGTGTTCATCGCCGACCACATATTCCATCACTTCCAGTGTGGTTGCATCACGCCTTGCCTTGAGCATCTTCTTGTTTTTCCATTCGCGTGTGCCGTTGGCGGCGAGGTAGCGAGCACTTTCTGCGCCGCGCCGATCCATAAGGGACTTGATATACCGTGCAACTGTTTTGATGGAGGGGTATTCTTCCCAGTGCCGCTGTTCTGCCTCGGTCTCAAACCGCTCAAACAGCATTTCAATCGTGCCGACATTGGCGGCAAAGTGCTTGTCAAACCAAATGTTCTCAATGACTGCCTTCTGCTCATCGGACAAACTGGGGAAATTGCCTTTTTCCTTTGGCTTCCGGCACAAACTCAGCGGCTTGAAATAGTCCCGATTATGCCCGTCCTCACGTTCCAAGCGCAATGCCCAAGCGGCAGCTTCCAGTAGATTCTCGGTGTATCGGTATAGCGTTCGCTGTGATACGCCAAGCCCAAGCGCATAGCGTTCAGAAAAGAGGGTACGGTCTGCCTCGCTGTAATCTATGAAATCCTGTATCTGTCTGGCGAGGTCAATCGCTTCATAGTACGCTTTCTTGTGGTTTTCGATAAAATGGTTCAGGTCAATGCCGACATACCACGGCATCGCTTTGGTTCGCTTCTCAATAATGACATCCCTTCCTTCGACCTTCTGCGTGGCTCTGTGTGCGCGCTTGGCTTTTGCGCTCAAGGAAGAAACGGCAATCATGACCTGCTCCTTGCCGCCGCTTTCGCGGGGGCGGGTTATGACCTTAAAGCCTTCTGGATTTCGGCTGACACGCTTTTGCATGGTGTCGTATCCAACCCCCTCATAGGCTGCCGCCTCCTCAAGCGTGAGATATGCTTCCGGCACATTCCGTCCCTCCCTTCCGAATGCCTGCTCCTTATGCAGACCAGAGTTTTTCAACCTTGCAGGGGTCAAGCTCAAGCACCGCAATAATGGCTGGTATGTATTTGCCGCCGGGTCTAAGCCCGTACAATATGTAGCTGAGATACTGCGGAGAAGTCCCGACTTCTGCGGCAAGTTGTATCTTTGTCATATCCCGATCGGTGAGAGCCTTAACGACATATTTCCCAAGAGGGGTAAGCTGCTTGCAATTCTTGCCCTTCATCCGACATCCTCCTTTCGTGCGATTTACTTTTCTCCCTATTTTCTGTATAATTGAAGTACAACCAACAACCACAGTAAGGAGAGATATTATGCCAAATTGGATTGAAACAGGTAACGACTATGCTGATGCTATATTGAGGGGACGATTGTTAGATGACCCTGTTTTGTTGGCACTAATCAACTACCTAAATCAAAAAGGTGTTCTCAACACAGTGGAATTCACGCAATTTGTGAATTCATATTTGAAAGCTGATATAGCAATTCGTGAGAAAACTATTCGTGAGCCTGACTGATCGCTTTACGTATACGCTCCTGTTGCCGGATATCCCGTTCCATATCGATGATGATAGTGCCGGAGACCCCGCTTTTCAGCACGGACGAAATAGCGTCTTTCAGTTCTTGTACATCTGCAAGTGGTGCTGGAAAGATTGCGTGGTGTTCTTCTCTCCGCCGCCGCCCCTGCATCTCCTGCTGGGCATTGTCATAAGGTCTGCACCAAGGGCATCGCTTCGGCATTTGCGGCTGATGGGCAGCCATCGCAGGGTCGCAGTCCTGCCAGTTTACATCCTGCGTTTTCACCTTTTGAACAACTTTTGCAACGAAGCGTTCAATCTCTTCAGCACCCCAAGGTTCATATGATGGAGTCGCTCCTGTGAGCGGCTCTTTTTCTGCGCCCTGCTCCAAGCTGCGCCGATGCTCTCTAACGGCGTGATTTGTCAAATACATTGTCCGAAGCTCGCCGTACAGCTTGCGCAGTTCGCAGGCTATAATCTGTTGGGGATATAAGTCCAGCTGGTCGGCGAGCTCATCAAGAGAGCGGCACATACGGAAGATATTCTGATAAATCTTGCAGTCATTCATGGGGCAGTCCAGTTCCAGCTGAAGCCCTAATGCAAAAATCTGCTGTGCCTCACGGGGTCGAGCTCCTGCGCCCAAATGCGCAAATGCCAAGGGACGGTTTGAAATCATCTCCGCTGGGGTATGCTCAAAGTGACTGCGCTTGACAAAGCACTCTCTGGCATCCAGCAAACCGAGGTCATGCAGTGCCAGCTTATACCCGAAGAGGGCGTGTCGTGCAGTGGTGGGGTTCTCGTCGGGATAGTAGTGGCTGCGGATTTGGTGGCGCAGTGCCTGCTCCATATCGGCAACCATGTCCTCCGTGCTGATTTGCGGGGCAGGATAAGCTGGCATGATGCCGAGTGTGCGGTCTGCTGCATCACGAATCTGGTCATCCGATACATCCTTACGCAGTTCCCCGATGGTTGCCTGTGCCTCTGGTGCGTTGCCCAGGAGTACCTTGCAGTCTGCCAGTGCCTGCGCATATGCTGCCTTGCTGATACGGCGGCGAACCAGTCCATTCTCCTGTGCGGCTTTGCTGTCTGCGTTGATAGACGGCGCAAGGAAATAATACCGACCTGTGCGTTCGTCAAATTCATAAGGGACATAATTCAGCATGAAATCGCTGTCATCGTTGAAATAATGCTGTGTATGTGCCTGACAATCCTTTTTGATTTTCATAATAGTTGCTCCTTCCAATTCTGTTGTACTGCTGCTGACTTCCGATTGCACGTTTTATACCCGTGCTGCAGGGATGACCTTGATGCGGTTCGTGTGCTTGTGCAGCACGACCATTTTGCCATCGATGTCCTGCCGGATCACAAGCCAGTTGCGGGGACTAAGACCAACTTGTCCAAGTCGAATCTTCTGCTTACGAGTTGGTTTTTTACCGTTTCTCATGCAAACGCCTCCATTCGCTATTCCGTTTTATGGATACTTGTGATATGCTGTATTTGATTTAATATTTAATCTAAACTTATTATATACAACAAACGTGAGCAAGTCAAGAGAAATCCTCACGGATGTTGTAAATAATTTTCTCATTTGTTGGTTATTTGTTTAAAGGAGGATTATTATGCAAGAGAACTTTTCAGGTGTTGGAGTAAGAATTGATGCAAGACTTAAAGAGCTTAAATTAAAGCAAGCAGACCTTTGTCGTAACACAAACATATCAAGCAATGCTATTAGTCAGTATGTAACCGGGAAACGTGTACCTGATACTGGTGCTTTATTCAAAATCGCTACAGCACTTTCCGTTTCAATGGAATGGCTACTATCAGGTGAAAACATTACAACAAACGTGAATACAACATCTGTGAGCAAAATGCTTTGTGATGCCATACCGCTCAATGAATCTGAAGCCGATTTGATTGCAATGTATAGGTTTCTAGATGATAGCCAGAAGGAGGACATCTATGACTATCTTCTAATGAAATATGAGAAGACAACAGGTGAAAGGGGCTCCGTCTATTTAACGTATCAAGACACCAACAAGCAGCAAAAAAGCGACTCCGAAAATGACCAGAAATCCGGTCACGGAATCGCCTGATAGGCGCGCCTTTTTTTGCGCTCGTTTGATTAAATTTTTAATCAAAATATGTCCGATTGCTTTTTGCCTTTTTGAAGGGGTGCGAATGCCCGCAAACCCTTATAAATCAAGCAATCGGACAGGGTTCAGTCGGTTTGTGGTTTTTGTCCGATTGCTTTTTTATAGATTTGCACTATTTTTGCTGTTACTCTTCGCACGCTCTAACGCTGTCAGTAACGCTTTGCACGGTGTTTTAACGCATTTTCTGCGCAATTTTTGCCGTTTCTGTGCGCTGTAACGCCCCTGTTATAACGCTTTGGTGGCTCGACAAATTGTCTGTCATCTGCTATAATACCAAAAGAGACCGCGAGACCTTCCTCTTCGTCAGCTGCTGTGACTTCCGGGATGTGTCGAGCGGTCTTTTCTTGCGCCCAAAACCGCCGCACAACGCAATTTTGCGAGGCTCGCCGTATATTTTTGTGCAAATGCCCGCGCGCCGCGTGTGCCGCATCCTGTGCCGTTTCTGCCCAAAAAGAAAGACGCCGACCGCGCCGACGCCTCATCTCAATATTTCTGTCCACGCACCTGCTGATTTCTCACATTTTCCCGCGTTTACCCTCCCGTTTCCCGTCTTTGTCACGGGTTTTTCCTATCTATTCCCGTCTTATCCCGCCTTGTCCCGTTTGTCATTTATCCTGTCTCCGTACAGCTTTTTTAGAAAACTGTTAGTCCCTGCATATTTTTGTGCAGTCCGCACATACTACATTCAAATTTGTTCAGGAGGTAATTTGTGATGGAAAAAGCGAATAAGAGCGTTCACTGTACTGTTGACCAGTGTCTGCACCACTGCCAGAGCGAAAGCTACTGTGCATTGGACTGCGTAAACATCGGCACACATGAAACAAATCAGGCGATGGACCAATGCACCGACTGTAAATCCTTCATGCGGAAATAGAAAACAAGCAGGACGTATGCGCACTGGCATGCGTCCTGCTTGTTTGTTGTGTCTGTCACAGCTTCTGCTTAGCAAAAAACCATCAAAACTGCAAGGCTTCTCCATAATTTTGCGCCGTCAGCAGTGTAACCGCCTGACGTTGGTTTTCAATCTGCACCGTTTGCAGCTTCCCGCCAAATTCACCGTCCAATGTCCAGCAAACCGCCTCCCGCATTTCCATGCGAACTGCTGCGCTTTTAAAATGCACAATCATATCGGAATCCATATTTTGCGCAAGCAGTAAATTGATGATGCCCTGCAGCTGCACGGCGTTTTCTGGCTGACGAATCAACAGCACCTCGAACAAGCCATCATCCATCTGTACATCATCTTCGGAAACCGAAAACACGCCGCCAACCATGGTTGCATTGGTCACCATGCCATAGATAAACGAGCCTGTGACATCCACGCCATCACCTATCACATGGGTAGAGCATGCCTTAATGGTAGGCAAGGTGCGGATACCTTCCAGTACATATGCCGCATGTCCAAATAAGTTTTTGTAGGGCTGCGGCGTCGAATACGAAACCCCCGTAAACGCCCCAAATGCGGCGATATAGGTAAAGTAGCGGTCATTGAATTTTCCCACATCAATCGGAAACGGTTTTCCGAACGCCGCAATCTTTGCGGCATCCTCCGGATAAATCGGAATCTGCAGACTTCTTGCGAAATCATTGGTGGTGCCGGCAGGCAAATAGCCAATTGGCGGTCTGGTGTCCAGTGCCATCACACCGTTCACCACTTCGTCCAAGGTACCATCCCCGCCTGCGCACACAATACGGTCAAAGCGATGTGCATTTTCACGCACCAAATGTTCTGCATCCTGTGTGCACTGGGTCAAGTAGACGGTGGTTTCAAAGCCTGCTTTGCAAAAAATATCTAAACATTCCATGAGGTCTTGGCGAATTCCGCCACTTCCGGAGTTAGGATTGATGATAAACAATACCTTTTGCATCATAACAGCAGACTCCTTTTTTGTTCGGTCAGATTAACAGGCTGCAAACCTCATTTGCATAAGCAACCGGGTCTGCAATCGGCATGCCCTCAATGAGCAGCGCCTGCGTATATAAGATGTCAGTATATACGCCCAGCTTTTCCGTATCTCCTGCATCCTTCAACGCACGGAGGGACGCAAACACCGCATGATTTGCATTCAGCTCCAGCACACGCTGTGCATGGGGTGCCTTGTCGCTTCCGTTCTGCGCCGCCAGCACACGTTCCATTTCCAGCGACACGTCACCTTCTGTGGACATACAGCAGGGATGGCTTTTCAGTCGACCGGTCAGCTGCACTTTTGCCACCTTTTCGCCCAGCGCATTCTTCATCTCGCTGAGCAAATCTTCGTTTTCCTGCGTCAGCTTTTCTACAGCTTGCTTTTCTTCCTCAGAATCCAAATCCAAATCATTTTCCGCAATGGATTTAAAGGTTTTTTCCTGATAGCTTGCCATAGACTTGATGCAGAATTCATCAATATCATCGGTTAAATACAAGACTTCATAACCCTTGTCCTTCAACCGCTCAATCTGCGGCAGCATATCAATTTTTGCAATGCTTTCGCCGCATGCATAATAAATATGCTTCTGCTCCTCTTTCATGCGTGCCACATATTCTGCCAACGTCACCATTTTTTCTTCGGAGGACGAATAATACAGCATCAAATCCATCAGCAGGTCTTTATGCATTCCGTAATCAACATATGCGCCATATTTCAGCTGACGACCGAACGCCTCAAAGAATTTTTCGTACGCTTCCCGACGGTTCTTTTGCAGCTGCAGCAGTTCGTTTTTGATTTTCTTTTCCAAACTGGTTGCAATCACCTTGAGGTGACGGTCATGCTGCAGCAGTTCACGGGAAATATTCAGCGACAAATCCGCACTGTCCACCAAACCACGCACAAAGCTGAAATGGTCGGGCAGTAAGTCCGCGCATTTCTCCATAATCAGCACGCCGTTGCTGTAAAGCTGCAGACCTTTCTCAAAATCCTTGGTATAGTAATCAAACGGCGCATGTCCCGGCACAAACAGCAGTGCATGATAAGTCGCCGCGCCCTCTGTGCTGGTGTGGATGTGCAGCATCGGGTCTTCATAATCATAAAACTTTGTTTTGTAAAAATGATGATAATCATCGTTTGTCAACTCGTTTTTCGCCTTTTTCCAAATCGGAATCATGGAATTGAGCGTTACCGTTTCCTGATAGTCCTCATATTCCGGTGCTTCACCTTCTTTGGGCTCACTGCCTTCTTTGATACGGCTTTTGGTCATTTCCATGCGAATCGGATAGCGGATATAGTCCGAATACTTCTTAATAATGCCTTGAATGCGATATTGCTCCACATATTCATCATAGTTTTCGTCTTCGCCGTTGTCCTTAATATGTAGGATAATGTCTGTGCCGTGCTCTGCACGTTCTGCCGGCTCAATCACATACCCGTCTGCGCCTTCGGAAATCCAGCGATATGCCTGCTCGCTGTCTGCCGCACGGCTGATGACCTCGACCGTACCTGCCACCATAAATGCTGCATAAAAGCCGACACCAAACTGCCCGATGATGTCAACATCCGCCCCTGCATCCATATCTTTTTTGAAGGCAAGCGAGCCGCTGCGTGCAATCGTGCCCAAGTTGCTTTCCATGTCTTCCTGCGACATGCCGCAGCCCTTGTCGGAAAGCGTCAACGTGCGTGCCTCTTTATCGAGCTGCACCGTAATTTCCAGTGCATCACGGTTGACACCGGTTTCTCCATTCTGCATGGCGTTATAATAAAATTTATCCGTTGCATCCGATGCATTGGAAATCAATTCACGCAGAAAAATCTCCTTATGCGTATAAATAGAATGGATCATCAAATCGAGCAATCGTCTTGATTCTGCCTGAAATTGCTTTTTCTCCATAAAACAAACACCTCTTAAAATTTAATGTGCGCAAATATTTTGCGAGATCCAGATTAGCACTTTCATCAACAGAGTGCTAATGTTACTATTTTAATACCGTTTCCTGTAAAAATCAAGTGCCCCTTGCAAATTTCACAATTCATTCATAAAAAAACACCTGCACTGTCTGCCCCCTAACATCTCTATGTTAGCATCTTGTAAAATCATGCTTTTTGCTTGCGTGTCCGTGGGAATCCTTGTATAATGTTTAATATCATAAAATTTGTGCAAAACTTTTTGTAACAGAAAAAATACCAAGTAAGGTTTGGAGGTTTATTTAGAATGGGAAAAGCTCTGATTATCGGTGCAGGCGGCGTCGCTGGCGTTGCCATCCATAAGTGCTGTCAATATTCTGATGTATTTACTGAAATTATGATTGCGAGCCGCACAAAAGCAAAGTGCGATGCAATTGCGCAGCAACTCAGCGGCACAACCAAAACAATCATCCGCACAGCAAAGGTCGATGCCAACAATGTAGACGAGTTGGTGGAGTTGATTGAGGAGTTCAAACCCGATGTTGTGCTCAATGTGGCATTGCCGTATCAGGATTTGACAATCATGGACGCATGTCTGGCAACCAAAACCCATTATGTCGACACGGCAAATTACGAACCGGAAGACACCGCAAAGTTTGAATACAGCTGGCAGTGGGCATATCGTGAACGCTTTGAAAAGGCAGGCATTTGCGCTGTGCTGGGTTCTGGTTTTGACCCCGGCGTGACGGGCGTGTTTTCTGCGTATGCACTCAAGCATCACTTTGATGAAATCAATTATATCGACATTCTCGACTGCAACGGCGGTGACCACGGTTATCCGTTCGCCACCAATTTCAACCCCGAAATCAACATCCGTGAAGTCACTGCAAATGGTTCTTACTGGGAAGACGGACATTGGGTTGAAACCGAACCGATGGAAATCCATCGCCAGTATGATTTTAAGGATGTCGGCGTCAAGGATATGTACCTGCTGCACCATGAAGAACTGGAATCGCTTGGCATCAACATCCCCGGTATCAAACGCATTCGCTTCTTTATGACCTTTGGGCAGAGCTACCTCACCCACTTGCAGTGCCTGCAAAATGTCGGCATGACCTCCATCGAACCAATTGCGTTCAACGGTCAAAAAATCATTCCGCTGCAGTTCTTGAAAGCGGTTCTGCCCGACCCCGCTTCTCTTGGCCCCCGCACCGTTGGCAAAACCAACATCGGCTGCATTTTCCAAGGCAAAAAGGATGGACAGGACAAAACCTACTATTTGTACAACATCTGCGACCATCAGGAATGCTATCGTGAAGTAGGTTCACAGGCAATCTCTTACACCACAGGTGTGCCCGCAATGATTGGTGCTGCTTTGGTCATGACTGGAAAATGGTGCAAACCCGGCGTATACAACGTTGAGGAATTTGATCCAGATCCGTTCATGGACCTGCTGAATAAATTCGGTCTACCTTGGCAGGAAGATTTTAATCCGACCTTAGTCGACTAAGCATATTGTAGAACCTGTATTCACAGGACGGGGCATTCCCGTCCTGTTTTCTATTCTTGACACTGTCCCGTATCGGGCACAAACGAAAGGATTTTCATCATGGATTTTTCAAAGTTTCCAACGCCCTGCTTCGTGGTAGACGAAGGCTTATTGACCCGTAATTTAGAGATTCTAAAATCCGTTTCTGACCGTTCCGGCGCAAAAATTCTGCTTGCGCAAAAAGCATTCTCCATGTTTTCTCTCTACCCGCTGATTTCGCAATATCTCAGCGGCACAACTGCCAGCGGACTGTATGAAGCCAAATTAGGCAAAGAGCAGTTCCCAGGCGAGGTGCATGTATTTTCGCCCGCCTATCTGCCGCAGGAATTTGGCGAACTGCTGCAAACAGCCGACCATATCGTGTTCAATTCCTTTGCCCAGTGGGAAAAGTACGGTGCCAAAGCCAAATCCGCCGGAAAATCCTGCGGTATTCGCATCAATCCGGAGTGCTCCACCCAAGAGGATGGTCACGCCATTTATGACCCCTGCGCAGTGGGTTCTCGTCTAGGCGTCACCTTGGCAAACTTCCGTCCCGCGTTGCTGGATGGCATTGATGGACTGCATGTGCACACCTTGTGTGAGCAGAACTTTGATGCCTTGGAAGCAACTTTGGCGGTGTTTGAGGAGCGGTTCGGCAGCTATCTGCATGGTATGAAATGGCTGAATCTCGGCGGCGGACATCACATCACACGAGAGGATTATGACCGTGAAGGGTTGATTGCTTGCGTGCAGCGTCTACGCCAAACCTATGGCGTAGAGGTCTATTTAGAGCCTGGCGAAGCGGTTGTCCTAAACACTGGGTTTTTGTTGTCCAGTGTGCTTGAAATTGTGCATAACCAAATCGATATTGCCATTTTAGATGTTTCTGCGGCTTGCCACATGCCAGATGTGTTAGAAATGCCCTATCGTCCGCCCGTCATGGGCGGTGCAAAGCCAACCGAAAAGCCCCATCTCTATCGGCTTGCGGGTCCGACATGCCTCGCAGGCGATGTTATCGGCGATTATGCGTTTGACACCCCCCTTTCCGAAGACAGCATGGTGATTTTTGAGGATATGGCTCTGTATACCATGGTGAAAAACAACACCTTCAATGGCATGAAGCTGCCCTCCATTGCCATTCGCCATACAGACGGCACGCACACCATCGTCCGCTCTTTTGAGTACCAAGATTTTAAAAACCGCTTGTCATAATCTTTCGATTTCAAAAGAACACAGGTGCTTTTTGTTGTGTAAAACCCATAATATTGCACACATATAATCTTGACATTTTTGTGGAAAATGTTATGCTAAACATATATGCACTTTCAAGCCATCTCAAAAAAATTGCCAGACGGACTTCAAGGAGGATTGTTCATGAAAAGAAAACTCTGTTTTTTTATGCTCACAAGCATTCTGTTCTTATGGTTCTGCACGCCTGCACTTGCCGTTGCAGACCTCCCTCCCGACACTCCCCTCTCGGATGACACCCCGCTGACTGGCGGACAGCTTGCCTACATAGTATCGTCCTATTTACAGACGCAAGATGCTCCAGACCCTGCCGTTGATTTCACTGCATGGTATGCGGCATATGCGAAAGACATGACTGCACTCGGTGTTTTCCCCACGGACGGCACCTTCTCAATGGACACCGAAGTAACCCGTTCGCAAGCATTTTATGTGTTGGCGCATGCGTTTCAGTTGGAAACCGCACAACAAGACCTTTCCGCACTCGCCCCGCTAACCGACATGGCAGACACCACACCTGCAACACAGCGTGCGGCGGTGGCTCTGCTACAAGCAGGCGCATTGTCTGCAACCGAATCGCAGCTTTCTCCCAATGCACCGATGTTATATGCGCCGTTTATGGACATGCTCCAGCGCCTGACGACCTTGCAAGGAACTGCCGATGCCCTCCCTGCATCCTCTGCAAACATGGTCACACTGACCGAAGATACCGTTTTCCTACGCAATGCAACCCTGCCCTATTCGCTGATGCTTGCGCCTTCTGTACGAGATGTGCAGCTGCAAAATACCACCATTGAAGGCACTCTTTTGGTGCGCGGTGCTTCTATTGCACAACTTTCGCTCTTCAATACAACAGGGCAGCGACTGACCCTTGCCACGGCTGGCACGGACCTTTCCGTTTCTGCGGCGGAGGACACACATTTTTCTACCGTTACCATCGGTGACGGAAACGGTGTCGTTGCCTTGTCTGGCTCACTCTGTGATGCTGTGGAAATCACCGGCAACAATCGCACGGTTTCTTTGTCCAATATGAACCTTTCCTGCTTGTGTATTTCTGGTAGCCATTGCACCATCCAAATCAGTGCTGATACCACAATCGGCACACTTATCAACGTTGCAGCAGGCTCCGGCAATGTCATTACAGTCGATGGCACCATTGCATCTGTTGACCTGCAAGCACCCCAAACCACGCTGAACGGCACAGGCTATGCAGAAGCTGTGCAATATTCTGCGGCGGACTGCAGCGTCACACTTCCTGCGGGCACAGTCATCGACACCCGTGACAGCGGGCTCAGCGGCATCCTCATGGACATTGCCGCTCCCACCGTTCCCGCAGGCGGCGAATTGACTGCAACCGCCACGTTTTCCAATGTCGCATCCGAAAAGGTGTGCTCCGCACAATGGTATTTGGACGGGAATCCTGTATCTGGCTTTGCCAACAGCAGCTTTTCGCTCGCCGAAAATACCGTTTCTGTATTTTCGCAGGAATTGGTGTTTTCCTATCGCATGCAGCAAAAACATACAGTTGGACTCTGTGTCTTATATCAAAACGCCGCCACAGGATTGACGGAAAAGCTATTTGCACAATCCGCTGTGCTGGTTGAAAACTATCCGGATGATTATTATGCCGAACCCGTGTTGTCGCTCATCACACCGACCTATTCCGCCGGCAACACCGACTATTCCGATGTGCAGAAAGAAACCTTTGTGAACGCAAAAAACTACTCCAGCGACACAGATTTTCTGATTTGGGTGAGTTTATCTGCACAAAAAGTCAATGTTTTTAAAGGCTCTCAGAATAAGTGGTCGCTTCTGCATTCGTTTGACTGCGCCTCCGGCAAATCTTCGACACCAACGCCGCTAGGCATCACCCACGTGACCTACAAACAAACCGCATGGATTACCGAAGACTATCAATGCCGTCCCATCGTGCGGTTTTATCCTGGAACAGGCTATGCTTTTCACTCTCGGTTATATTCGCCAAGCGGAAAAGTGCTGATTGATGACACCATTGGCAGACCTGCATCCCATGGCTGCATTCGCATGATGGACGAAGGCATTTATTGGCTTTATGACAACATTCCGACGGATACAACGGTCGTGATTTATTAAAAAAACATCCCTATTTCTAAAATAATAGAAATAGGGATGCTTTTTTACACCGTCATATCGCCAATGGCGGCAGGGCTTCTCCTTCAAATGCGGCGAGCGTAACCTTCAGCGCATACAAAATCTGCGCTTGTTCCTGCGGATTATCCGCCGCAGCCGCATATTTTTCATGAAATTTGCGTGTAACCGAACCACGCAAGTCATCCTCCTGCGTATATCGCCAAATATCCTTTGGCGGCACGCTTTCATTTTCCACACAGGTATACAGAAAAACGGTATCCAGTGCACTGAGCAGCCCTTCCATATCCGGTTCATAGGTACGATTTCCCACCAAGGTGAGCGATAAGCATGCATTGGAAAAATCCTCTGGCGGTGCCGGCAAATCACACGCACGTGATGCCACCGCCGTATTCTTGCTGTGCAGAATGTGCTCCGCCACGGCACGACTGAGCTCCTTATCGTTTGCAATGTTTGTGATGGGCTGCTGCCATATCAAAAACGTTACCCCGTCTGCCGGCATAAAGCGCAAATGCGCTTCTTCTTTTGTAATCCCGCCAAAAAGAAATCCATGGGTGTCTGGCTCATGAAATCCACGCCCCATCAGCGCACCTGCATACGCATACGCCGTTTTTCCGGCATACTGTATCCCGGAATACGCATGCTCATGCCCCAGTGCGGCATAATCGAATCGGCTCTGGCGCAGCTTCTCCAGCGTCAGCCAGTTTTTTTTGCTGCTGGAGTGCAAATCTGCATGCAACAGCAAAATATTGCACTGGGCAGTATCCAAATCCGCTTGAATGACCACATCTTCCTCAGTGTCCTCATGCGCAGCCCCCCAAACCACCGTTGTTTTATCGATTTCACAAGGGGTGAGCTGTGTGCTTTTAAACACATGCATTCGGTTGGAAAATGACATCGTCTGATACGGGCTTTCCTCATGCAAATAGTCATGGTTGCCCGGTGCAATGAGCACCTTGCACGATGCACTTTCCAAAATTTGAAATACTTCCTGCGCCAGCTCCTGCGGCGGCACCGGCATCGCAAACAGGTTGCCCGCAATCAAAATAGCTGCCGCATGATTTTTTTTTGCATAATCAACGGCATTGCGCAATGCATTCATCTGCGCTTTTTCACAGGTGCGAGCCACAATATCCGGCAAATTTTCGTACACCGTTCCAATATGTGCATCTGCTATATGAAGAATCAAGGACACAAAAAATAACCTCATTTCATGATATGTCTAAGAATCTGTTTTCACAAACGGACTTCTTTGTTTTAGTATAGCACATTGTCAATCCGCTGCGCAAATAGAAATGACAAAAGCTTACTCTTGGGGGAATGAGTAAGCTTTCGTCATTCATATTTCACAAAAAAGAGGGGAAAGAAAATTATAGATAGGTTGGCTTCTTCGGTATCAGCCAGAGCCTTGGGGGTTGACCCTTGCTGATGTGTTTATTATAACCGCCTTGGACGCTGCATATGTGAATAGTTCGTAAACAACCTGTTAAGGATTTTCAACCATTTTGTATCTTTTTCGGTTGCTTTATTTGTGAAAAAGCTTTCCATGCCGTTTCAAAATCCGAATATCATCTCCAAAAAAGCGAAGCTGTGAAAAATTGCCCAAGATACGTGAGGCAATCGCCGGAGAATATCGCTTTTCCAAATCAGCCGGCATCAAATTGGTGTTGATAATCATAGAAGCATTTGCCATCAAGCGGTCGTTCATCAGCTCATATAACGCACTGATAGTGAATGAAGTGGTCATTTCCGCCCCCAAATCATCAATAATCAGCAAATCTGCTTTGCGATATTTGCGCAGCTGTTGTGTGGCACCGGTTGCTTCTGCGCCACGAAACTTCACCGTTTCAAAATGCGATAAAATCGATATGGCGGTATCATATGCCACGGAAAATCCCTTTTCTGTAATTTCTCCTGCAATGCACGTGGACAGAAAGGTTTTGCCAAGCCCTGCCGACCCATACAGCAGCAAATGTCCCCCTTTCTTGCCGAATCGATTGGCATACATGCGGCATTCCGCCAAATTATCCTCCATGTTTTCACGTGGTGACATGCCGATGGCAGGAAAAATCCTTGCATCGTAATAATCCAGCCGAAACGTGGAAAAATTTTGGTCATGGATGGGAAGCACCGTTGACAAGCTTTCTGTCAATTTTTTGGCATAGCGTGCTTTTAAGCACTCGCAGAGCTGCGTGCCGATATATCCCAAATCCGAGCAGGCGGGACACGCAGGCTGCAGGGTCAAATAACCATGCACAAATCCATTGCGCACCAAGAGTGCTTCACGTTCCTGCTGTAGTGCCAGATTTTGCGTGCGCAATTTGGCAATCGCCTCGCTGGGGTCATCTCCGCTTTCCAGTGCGGCACGTATCACATTGGCTGCGGTTGTGCGCAAGGCATTTTCAATGACACGCACCCTTGGCAGTTTGGCATACACCTCTTGCTTGCGCTGTTCCAGCTCTCGCTCTCGATTGCCCCGTTCTATTTCCAAGTCACGCAAAGCCGCAGATAACACTTCCTTATCATATGCCATGAACTATTCGTTCTCCTCTCTGCGCCGCTGTCGGCGCGCCTTCACATCTTCTAGCCACTGCTGTTCCCATGCAGACAGCTGTGCAGGCGAGGTTGCCTCTGCGGTCTGCGGTTTTTTGTTTTGATAATAGGTATTTGGTGCAGGCGAGGTGGATTTTGTACTGCGCTCTGGCTCCACCGCTGTAATCTCTGCCACAGTGTGCACACCCTTTTGGTCCCACGCCGCCAAGATTTTACGCAAATACTGCCAGCTAAAGGTACCGATGGACTGCTCCATGCGGCGTGCCGCCATTGCAACGGCTTCCGGCGGAAATCCACGTGCAATAAATTCGGAAATGCTGCGGCTTTCCACCGCAGAAAGTGCACGCTCTTCGGACAAACCCAACGCCGTACGCATGGCTGCCAGCAACGGCTTTTCTGCCTCTCTTCGATTGAGGTATTCGGTTGCCGCCTGAACGCTGAACAAGCCCATATCCGCCCACAAACAAGCTTCTCGCTCAATATCCCGCCGTTTAACCATCTCTTTTTCATTTTTCAAATACGTCAGCAATTCAATGATGACCTCTGCCGGCAGTCCCAAATGGTCATAGGCAACAAATAAGGAACGCACCTGCGATTCGGTTAAGGTGCGTCCGAATACGGCTTCTGCGGCGTCACAGACGGCAGAAAAGCGATGGTCGCCCTGCCGTGCCTGCCGCAATTCTGCAGCACGATAGGCTGGAATCGTCTGTGCTGGTGCTTCGCTGACCTTTTCCTGCGGTGCAGACGCCAGCTCCAATCCCGTCAAGGTGAAAACCGCTCGTTCATATCGTTCCTGCGTAAACCCCAGTTCCCTCGCCGCTTTTTTTTCTTCAAAGTGCTTGCCTTGCCGTAGGACATAGAGATACAAAAGTGCGCTGTCACCATCTCCACATTGCAGCAATTTATCAATCACATCACTACGCATCACACAAAAATCTCCCGCGGTAGATAATAGCTGCGGTAAAGATGACATCGCTTTCAGACCTCCATTTTCCAATTCCTCTGGTTTTTTTACGGTTTTTCGACTTCTAGGCACAAATTATTATAACTTGTCGAAAGCACTCATGCAAGCACTACACAAATTTTCTTAAATTGATAATGCTTTTTTGCGCACTCTATAGTATAATACTATAGAAACGTATCATCAGGCGCATACGTGCGCTTACCGAAAGGGTTATTTTCAATGAATACTATTACCACCGTGCTCTTAGGAAATCGCAGAGGAAACGACCATATCTGTGCTTTTTCGCGCGAAATCCTGTTTCGCACAGCTGGCGAATGGGTCGAGGATGCGCTCCCTCCAACCGCCAACACCTTTTATGTGCATGAGGAAGGGACGCCGTCGCTCTCTCACGCCTCTGACATTTTTTGTTCTTCCGAAGAACGCTATCAAACGCTTGCTGCAACAGACGCCGTGTTTCAGTCTTCCCATGTTCTGCTGGCAGCTGCACCGATTCCGGAATTGACGCTGCAAGATTATGAGCGGCTGCTGCGTCTGCACCAGTCAGCGGGCAACGACATTACGCTGCTGTGCTGTGACGGTGGCGTGCAGGAGCGTTTTGCCCTGCTGCGTGACCTGCACGATGCCGTTTCCGCCATTGGACGTGGCGAAGGCGAGCGGGCGCTGCATGTTGCCGTGTTCACCGCCCCCTTGCTGCAGCGCATGCTGACAACACCCCATACCAAGCTGTTTGACATCATCAACGCCGCAATTGGACAAGGTGCTAAAATCGGTACAGTGCACACACGCACCGTCACGGAAATTGTTTCCGGCATGGATGCGTATGTGGTGCAAAAGCGTATGATTGAACGCATCAATCTTGGTCATATCTCTCGTGGTGTGCAAATTTTTGCTCCGGATGCCACGTATATCGCACCGGATGCCATCATCGGTGCGGACGCAACCATTCTGCCGGGAACGATTGTCCGCGGCGGATGCACCATCGGCAGCCATGCCATCATCGGACC
Organism: Intestinibacillus sp.; assembly: GCA_963663775.1. Lineage (GTDB taxonomy): Bacteria > Bacillota > Clostridia > Oscillospirales > Butyricicoccaceae. The sequence continues at coordinate 2,529,667 of OY760624.1, forward strand.
GAACACCATCCTTGACCATGCGGTCATCGGTGATGCGACCACGGTGAACAACTCGCAGGTCTATGAAAGCACCGTTGGCCATAATGCCACGGTCGGTCCATTTGCTTATGTGCGTCCCGGCTGCTGCATTGGTGACGATGCACGCATTGGTGACTTTGTCGAACTCAAAAAAGCAAACATTGGCAATGGCACAAAGGTTTCGCACCTCACTTATATCGGCGATGCAGAAGTGGGCGAACGTGTCAACTTTGGTTGCGGCACGGTTGTTGTCAATTATGATGGGTATCATAAATACAAGACCGAAATCGGCGATGACTGCTTTATCGGCTGCAACACCAACCTTGTTTCTCCGGTGAAACTGGGCAAGCGTGTCTTTACTGCCGCAGGTGCCACTATCACAAGCGATGTGCCTGATGGTGCACTGGCGGTTGCAAGAGTCCGCCAAAAGAACATGGAGGGTTGGAACGACCGCCGCCGTGCTGCGCACGGACAAGCAAACGATTGATTGCATTCCAAATATTACATTTCATTTTTCAGTATGCAGGGGGTATAACAAAGACATGATATCTCATGGTAAAAACATTAAAATTTTTTCTGGCAATTCTCATCCAGCGCTGGCGATGCAAATTGCATCCTGCCTCGGTCTTACCGTTGGCAAATCCAGTGTCAACACCTTTTCCGATGGAGAAATCTCCATCGCCATCAGTGAAAGTGTCCGTGGCTCGGATGTCTTTCTGGTGCAGTCCACCTGCGACCCGGTCAACAACCACTTAATGGAACTACTCATCATGATTGATGCATGCAAACGTGCATCTGCCGGTCGCATCACGGCCGTGATTCCGTATTTCGGCTATGCACGACAAGACCGTAAGAACAAGGCACGTGACCCGATTTCAGCTAAGTTGGTTGCGGATTTGATTACCACCGCAGGTGCTGACCGTGTGCTGACCATGGACTTGCATGCTTCTCAGATTCAAGGGTTTTTCAATATTCCCGTGGACAATATGCTGGGCACCTCTGTCCTCATTCCGCACATCGCAGGCAAATTCGGCTGCTGCCGTGATGACATTGTGATTGTTTCCCCTGACCTTGGTTCGGTTGGTCGTGCACGGAAATTCACCGAAAAGCTGGATATGCCGCTTGCGATTATCGACAAGCGCCGTCCCAAGGCGAACGTTTCCGAAGTTATGAATATCATCGGTGATGTGCGTGGTAAAAAGGTTATTTTGGTCGATGATTTGATTGACACCGCTGGCACATTGGTGCATGCAGCCAATGCTCTGGTGGAAAAAGGCGGCGCAACCGAAATTTATGCCTGTGCAACCCATGGCGTGCTTTCTGGCCCTGCTATTGAACGTATCCAGAACAGCCCCATCAAAGAACTCACCATCTTAGATACCATCGCTCTGCCGCAGAATAAGCAAATTGATAAAATCAACATTTTGTCAGTCGCGCCTGTGCTGACCGAAGCAATCGCACGTATCTATGAAGAAGTTTCTGTATCCTCCCTCTTTGACTAACACCTTGTTTTGAGCGGACAAATTTTGTCCGCTCATTTCCTTCCATCCGTTTCAGAAAGTGAGACCATTATGAAATTGCTGACCATTGGCGATGTTGTTGGTACACCTGGCTTAGACGCATTGCGCACCCACCTTCGCACCTTAAAAAAACAGTATGGTGCAGATTTTACCATTGTAAACGGCGAAAATGCGGCTGTCACCGGAATTATGCCTCAGCAAGCAGATGCGATTTTTGATGCCGGTGCCGATGTGATTACCTTGGGCAACCATGTTTGGGGCAAGCGCCAAATTATTCCCTATTTAGAGGATAATCGCTACATTCTGCGTCCTGCAAACCTTGCACCGCAGCTTCCTGGCGAAGGATGGGGCATTTATGATGTCTGCGGCTATCGTATGCTGATTATGAACCTGATTGGTCGCTGTGAAATGCAATTCGGTCCAGACAATCCATTTTTGATGGCGGACAAAATCCTCAAGCAAAATGAGGGACGCTTTGATTTTGCCGTTTGCGAAATGCACGCAAGTGCCACCAGCGAAAAGCTCGCTATGGGATATTATCTGGATGGTCGCTCTTCTGCGGTGTGGGGCACGCACACCCATGTGCAAACTGCGGATGAGCGCATCAATCCCAAGGGCACTGGCTACATTACCGATTTGGGCATGACAGGACCTTATTGGTCGGTGCTAGGGGTGGAAATTCAGCAATCTATTGCGATGTTTCGTGGTGATTTGACAGAATATTTCCGAGCTGCCGCCGGAGAAACGATTCTGTGTGGTGCGGTCTTCACAATTGACCCATCCTCTGGAAAATGCACCGAGGTGCAGCGTTTTCAAGAACATACCTCATAAAACGAAAAAACGACGAATCGATTTTGTTTCGATTCGCCGCTTTTTTATTACTGCATGATTATGAATTGTGGTCTGAAACGTGAAACTGCTTCAAATTTCCGATTTTTTGTGCACGGATTTCCATTTCTTTGGTGACCTCTTCCAAGGTGACGCCGCAAACCTCCATCATCACCATCATGTGATAAAATACATCATTGATTTCTCCAACCAACTCTTCTTTATCGCCATTTTTCGCCGCAATAATGGTTTCGGCACATTCTTCGCCGACCTTTTTTAGAATCTTATCCAAGCCCTTTTCAAATAGATAGCAGGTATACGAACCTTCCTGCGGCTCTGCACGGCGCTGTTGAATGACGGCTTCCATGCTCTCAAATGCGTTCATATGGTTTCCTCCTTCTTGTGCCAAAGCTCTGTATAAAAGCAAGTACGATTTCCTGTGTGGCAAACCGGCCCTTTGGGCGTGCCACTGTAAATCAAGGTGTCATCATCACAATCGGATAAAATCCGATGCACGAAGATGAAATTGCCCGATGTTTCGCCCTTATTCCAGAGTTTTTTTCGGGAACGACTCCAAAACCAAGCCGTTCCTGTTGCGATGGTTTTTTCCAATGCCTCTTGATTGGCATAGCCGAGCATCAAGATTTCTCCATTGGTTTCATCTTGGCAAATCACGGGAATCAGCTCTTCTTTTACGAAAAATTTTTGTAAATCCATCAATAAAGCTCCTCAAATCCATCAAAAACGCACGGGTATCTGCTTCTCATGCAGATGCTGTTTGACCTGTGCAACGGTCAACTCTCCATAATGGAACAAACTCGCCGCCAATGCCGCATCCGCCCCGGTTTGCTCAAACACCTCTGAGAAATGCGGCAAACTGCCACAGCCACCCGATGCAATCACCGGAATATCAACCACGTCCGTGACAGCACGTGTCAGCGCAAGGTCAAATCCGGATTTTGTGCCGTCCTTGTCCATAGACGTCAGCAGAATTTCTCCTGCGCCACGGTTGCAGACTTCTTTCGCCCATTCCACGGCATCCAAACCGGTTGGTGTACGTCCACCCGCCACATACACTTCAAATCCAGAAGCGGTTTTTCCGGTCTTTCGACCATCAATGGCAACCACAACACACTGTGAACCGAATTTTTCCGCAGCACCATCCACCAAAGATGGATTTTTGACTGCCGCAGAGTTCACCGAAATTTTATCCGCTCCTGCCCGCAGAATCTCCTTAAAATCATCTGCGGTGCGAATCCCGCCGCCTACGGTGACAGGTACAAACACTTCCCGACAGGTGCGGCGAATCACATCGGCAATTGTATCACGGTTTTCATAGGTAGCCGTAATGTCCAAAAACACAATTTCATCCGCACCCTGCGCTGAGTAGAACTTCGCCAGTTCTACTGGGTCACCTGCGTCACGCAGTTCCACAAAATTGACGCCCTTCACAACACGCCCATCCTTGACATCCAAGCAAGGAATAATCCGTTTTGCCAGCATTACTCCGCCTCCTTGATGGCTGCAGCCAAATCCAGTGCACCGGTGTACACCGCTTTTCCTGCAATCGCTTCGTCAATGCCAGCCGCTTTCAGTCGGCGCACATCCTCGATGGTGGAAACGCCGCCGGAAGCCACAATACCGCAGAACACGGCTTCCCGCAACGCCGCCAATTGTTCAAAGTTGGGGCCATCTAGCATACCATCTTTATCAATATCGGTAAAAATAATGGTTTTCACACCGAAGCTTTCCATTTTCTTTGCAAAAGCAATATAATCTTCGCCGCTGTCGTTCAGCCAGCCTTCGGTACGTACCGTTCCGGACAATGCGTCAACGCCCACTGCAATCTTTGCACCATATGCCGCACAAGCTTCCCGTACAAATTCTGGATGCTTCACTGCAGCAGAGCCAATAACCACACGGGATACCCCCAGCGATAGCACATGCTCCACATCTTCCATGGTGCGAATCCCGCCGCCAAGTTCCACCTTTGCACCGGTTTCTGCAATCACACGCTTCACAACCGCATAATTGGCACGTGTACCATCCTTTGCGCCATCCAAATCCACCATGTGGATGAGGTCTGCACCTGCCGCCAAAAACTGGCGAGCGGTCTCCACCGCATCCTCTGCAACCTTATGTGCCGTGGCATAGTCACCCTTTTGCAGACGGACACATTTTCCGTCTTTCAAATCAATCGCTGGTAAAATTCTCATGTGTCTGCCTCCGTTAAGTTCGCAAAATTCTTGAGCATGCGCAGTCCCACTTCACCGCTTTTTTCTGGATGGAATTGACAGCCAAACAAATTGCCCCGTGCCACCATTGCCGGCACTTCTGTTCCGTAATCGGTCACGCACGCAAGCTCCTGCTGATTCGTTGGATGCGCCATGAACGAGTGCACAAAATACACATATTCGCCTTCACACAAATCTGGCGTCAGCGCATTGGGGTGCACAATATGCAGTGCATTCCAACCGATTTGCGGCAATTTCAGCGATGTTGGAATCCGTGCGATATGCCCCGCAATTAAGCCCAAACCTTTGCAGGGACGCACCTCATCCGATGTTTCAAACAGCATCTGCATCCCCAGACAAATGCCCAAAAACGGCTTTTCCTGTGCCGCCTGCAACACTGCCTCCAGCAAACCAGACTGTGTCAGCGCATCCATTGCGTCCGGAAACGCTCCCACTCCCGGCAGAATCACGCCTGCCGCATTCTGGATAATCTCTGGTGTATCTGCAATTTGATTGGCAAACCCTAAATAATCCAAGGAATTATGCACACTCATCAAATTGCCTGCACCATAGTCAACCACTGCAATATAACCCATTACAACACTCCTTTCGCAGACAGCACGCCGCCGCCAATCACTGTCACCGCCTGCCGCAGTGCACGTGCCAACGCCTTGAACAATGCTTCTGTGATATGATGTGCATTTTCTCCATAAGGGCACTGCAAATGCAGGGTAAGCCCTCCATGAACGCTCAGCGCCCGCATAAATTCTACGGTCAAGCAGGTGTCATATGTGCCGCACATCGCCTGCGGCATCGTTGCATCAAACACCAGAAAAGGTCTGCCCGAGCAGTCAAGCGCACAAAATCCCAACACCTCATCCATCGGCACATAGCTGGAACCAAATCGTGCAATGCCCGCTTTGTCGCCCAAACATTGCTGCAATACTTGCCCCAATGCAATTCCAATATCCTCCACCGTATGGTGTCCGTCCACCTGCAAATCGCCTTTGCAGGACACTTGCAAACCAAAACCCCCATGGACAGCAAACGAATGGAGCATATGGTCCAAAAAACCGATGCCCGTATCAACCGATACCACGCCGCCATCCAAATCCAGCGACAAGCAAATATCCGTTTCTTTGGTTTTTCGTGTGATTTCAGCGTTTCGCATCCGATTCCTCCTTTTGAAAACGCACCGCAACCGAGTTGGCATGTGCATCTAGGTGTTCGCTCTGTGCCAGTGCAATAATTTCTGTTGAAAATGCCTGCAATGCCTCTTTAGAGTACTCAATAATACTGGTTTTCTTCAAAAATGTATCGGTCGAGAGCGGCGAAAAGAATCGTGCTGTGCCAGAGGTCGGCAGCACATGACAGGGGCCTGCCATATAATCGCCCAACGGCTCAGGCGCATATTGTCCAAGGAAGATTGCACCCGCATTGTGCAGATACGGCAGCCATTCCCGTGGCTCTGCCGTCACAATCTCCAAATGCTCCGGTGCGACTTGGTCAGCAAGCTTGCATGCCTCCTGCAATTCCTCCACGACGATGGCACAACCATAATTCTCGACGGATTCTCGTATGATGTCCCAACGGGGCAACTGTTTTCCCATGCGTTCCATTTCCACGGAAATAGCCTGTGCCTGCGGCATCGAATCGGTGAGCAGCACCACCGATGCCATGCGGTCATGCTCGGCTTGGCTGAGCAAATCTGCCGCTACATAGGTGGGATTTGCGGTATAATCCGCAATGACCAGCACTTCCGACGGTCCTGCAATCATATCAATATCAACGGTGCCAAACGCCAGTTTCTTTGCTGCTGCCACAAATGCATTGCCAGGTCCCACAATTTTATCCACCTGCGGAATAAAATCTGCGCCATAGGTCAATGCCGCAATCGCCTGCACCCCGCCGCATGCAATCACGGTATCTACGCCCGCAATCTTTGCCGCCGCCAATACCTCGCAGCTTAGATTTTCGGTTGGAGGGGTCACCATGATGATTTCACCAACCCCTGCCACCTTTGCGGGAATGGCATTCATCAGCACAGAGGATGGGTATGCCGCTGTGCCGCCAGGCACATAAATGCCAACCCGTGCCAAGCCACGCACGGTCTGCCCCAATTTCTGCCCTGCGCCACGCTCCCATTCCCACGTTTTCACCAGCATCTGCTCGTGATAATCCCGAATGTTTGCAGCCGCACGTGTCAGTGCAGTAATAAGTTCCGGTTTGCAGCTTTGGTACGCCTTCTCCAGCAATTCTTCTCCAACGATATAGGGTTTGGTCTGGTCAAACTGCATGGAATATTGCTCCACCGCTTCGATGCCACGCAACCGCACATCTTCCATGATGGCACGCACTTTCGCTTCAATATCCGACTGCTGGCAGGACGCACGGGACTTCATATCCTGCAAAATTTCCTGCTCTGCCTTGCCATCTGCGATGACCGTTTTCAAAAACATTTTCAGTCCTCCAAACCAGCTTCCAAGTCAGCAATGACCTTTTGAATGCCATTTTTCTTCATTTTTGCACTTGCCAGATTCACAATCACACGTGCAGAAATAGGCGCAACATCTTCGATAACCTCCAGTCCATTTTCCCGCAGCGTAGAACCGGTTTCGACAATATCTACAATCGCATCTGCAAGCTCGAGCAGCGGTGCCAACTCCACCGAGCCTTCGATTTTAATCGTTTCAACATCCATGTGCTTTTTGTTGAAAAACGCCTTTGTCACTGCCGGATATTTGGTTGCAATCACAGGTGTCTTGTATCCGCCGTACACGTCTTTTCCCGTTTTGGTTGCCACAGCAAAGCGGCATTTCCCAAAGCCTAAATCCACCATTTCATAAAAACTGCCGCCCTTTTCCATGATGGTGTCCTTGCCGACAACGCCCATATCGCACACGCCATGCTCAACGTAGGTGATAACATCTGCCGCTTTTGCCAGCACAATTTCCACACCAACCTCTGGCAGGGTGAAAATCAGCTTGCGGGATGGGCTTTCCAATTCTGAAATATCATAACCTGCATTTTTCAGCAGTGCCAAGGTTTTTTTCTCCAATCGTCCCTTGGTCAAAGCGATACGAATGGTTTGTTTTTCACTTTGGCAATCCTGCGCATCTGCACCACGCAGCGATTCTGCCACATGCTCTACATCAATGCCAAACCCGCCTGCCGGCAAATCTCGTCCGAATTTCGCACACAGCGCATTGTAGCGTCCGCCCGTCAAAATCGTGGTGCCTGCTCCGCCAATATACCCACGGAACATGACGCCCGTATAGTAATCCATTTCGTGCACTAGCCCTAAGTCAATGAGCACCGCGTCGCCGTATCCTGCTTGATTGAGTGCATTCCAAAGTTGGCGCAAGTACAGCACCGCATCCCGCACACGAGCATTTTCGGTGAGTGTTTCTACTTGGTCAAGCACTTCAATGCCGCCAAATAATTGCGGCATCGCACACAGCGCACGATACGCCGGATGTGCTGCATAGGGCAGCAAAACATCATCGAGTGCCGCAAAGGATTTGTTCTCAATCAAATGCCGCACGGATTCTGCCGTTGCCGCATCAACGCCCAGCTCCGCAATCAGCGCCTTATAAATTTCTGCATGTCCCAGCTCGATGCGGAATTTTTTCGCACCCGTTGCCTGCAAAGCTTTAAATGCCGAAGAAACAATGTCCAAGTCCGCTTCGAGTCCATCTTGACCGACAAGCTCTGCACCAATCTGCAAAAACTCGCCCTTGTGTCCATGGTCACCTGCCACAGAGCGGAAGACCTTTTGTGCATAATACAGGCGCACAGGCAGTGCAGCATCGTCCAATCTGGTTGCCACAATGCGGGCAATGGGGGTTGTGTTGTCTGGTCTGGCAACGCAAATACGCCCCGAGCGGTCGATAATCTTCAGCATCCGCTCCTGCTCCAACTCCGGGTTTGCCTGTGCAAACACATCATAATATTCCACGGTGGGGGTGATAATTTCCTGATAAGACTGCTTCTCCAGTGCTTCACGAATCGCATTCTCTGTTTTACGCAGTGCCTGACAAGAGGCAAACAGCAAATCCCGTGTACCTTCCGGTGTAGAAATACAAAAACGGTTCATCATGCTCCGTCGCTCCTTTATTGCTTTATTATGCTAAAATAGTAACACACGAAATCAAATTTGTCAAGTGCCCAACGTTGTCCGATTAAAACAAGCTGATTTGGGTGGTTTTTGGCATGCTGCCCAGCGCACCAATTTGGTCCAACGCTTCCACCACCGCTTTGCCAACTTTGGAACAACGCATCATCATTTCCTCTGCCGACAAAAATTTTCCCTTTTCCCGCTCTTGGAGAATATCCTGCGCCGCAAGCTCGCCAACGCCAGGCATCGAGGACAGCGGCGGAATCAAGCTGTTGTCCTTCGGCAAAAAGTTGACCGCATCTGAGGTGTACACATCCATCGGCGCAAAGGTAAACCCACGCTTATAAAATTCATGGCAGACCTCCAAAGTAGTGGCAGTTTCTTTTTCTGCCGCTGAAATCGTCTTATCCCGCTCTTTTTCGGCAAGCTCCTGTATTTTTGCCACACAAACTGCATCTCCCAGCACCATGCAGGAGGCATCAAACCCCTTTGCTCGAATGGAAAAATATGCTGCATAAAAAGCAAGCGGACGATGCACCTTAAACCAAGCGATGCGAAATGCCATCATGACATATGCCACCGCATGTGCTTTTGGGAACATATATTTAATGGTTTTGCAGGATTTAATATACCATTCCGGCACATTTTGTGCACACATCGCTTCTTCCCATTCCGGCTTCAAACCCTTGCCCTTTCGCACCGATTCCATGATGGTAAACGAGAGCTTCGGCTCTACCCCTTTTAAAATCAAGTAGTTCATAATGTCATCACGACAGCAGATACATTCTGCCAAAGGAATGCCTTGCGCCACCAAATCCTGTGCGTTGCCCAGCCACACATCCGTGCCATGCGACAATCCCGAAATGCTAACCAAATCCGCAAACGTATGCGGCTGCGTATCCCGCAGCATGCCACGCACAAACTTTGTTCCAAATTCCGGCACTGCAATGCAGCCCATCTCGCCCAAAATCTTGTCCGTACCTTCCACATATTGAAGTGCTTCGCAGGACGTAAACAGGCTCATGGTTTCTGGGTCATCCAAGCGAATTTCCTGTGCATTGACCCCCGTTAACTCTTCCAAATGTTTAATCATAGTGGGGTCATCGTGTCCAAGTTCGTCCAGCTTCAGCAGATTTTCATCAATAGAGTGATATTCAAAATGGGTGGTGATGATGTCCGACGTCGGGTCATCTGCCGGATGCTGAATGGGGCAAAAGTCGAAAATATCGACCTCCTTCGGCACCACTACAATGCCCCCGGGATGCTGTCCTGTGGTACGTTTGATACCGGTACAGCCTGCGGTCAATCGATTTTCCTCTGCACGGGAACACTCCAGCCCGCGCTCTTCCATATATTTTTTCACATAGCCATAGGCGGTTTTTTCTGCAACCGTTCCTAGCGTACCTGCACGGAACACATGGTCATGCCCGAAAATCTCTCCGGTATACCAATGAATCTTCGATTGATACTCCCCCGAAAAGTTCAAGTCAATATCAGGCACTTTATCGCCCTCAAACCCCAAAAACGTTTCAAAAGGGATGGAGAATCCCTCTTTGCTCAGCATTTCACCGCATTGCGGGCAAGCTCTGTCCGGCAAATCTACTCCACAGGACAAATCCTCATGCCATTCAATGAATTTGCAATGCGGGCAAAGATAATGCGGCGCAAGTGAATTTACTTCGGTAATATCAGATAAAAATGCCGCCAGCGAAGACCCTACTGAGCCACGTGACCCCACCAAATAGCCATCTGCAATGGATTTCGTCACCAATTTTTGTGCAATGATGTACATCACATCATACCCATTGCCGATGATGGACTGCAATTCACGATCCAGCCGTTTTTGCACCATTTCTGGCAGTGGCGTGCCATAAATGCGTTCGGCTTTCTCTCGGCACATGCGGTCGAGGTCTTCTGCCGAGCCTTCAATTTTGGGCGGGTAATTCTCCCTTGGAACTGGGCGCACGACCTCACACATCTCTGCAATGCGATTAGGGTTTGTAATCACCACTTCCTGCGCACGGTCGGTGCCCAAATAGGAAAACTCCTCGAGCATTTCGTCCGTGGTGCGTAAATACAGCGGTGCTTGCTCATCTGCATCCGAAAATCCCTGTCCCGCCATCAAAATCCTGCGAAAGGCTTCATCCTCCGGCTCCAGAAAATGCACATCTCCCGTGGCACAGCAAGGCTTGCCCAACGCATCTGCCAGCCGGACAATACGGCGGTTATATTCTCGCAGTTCTTCTTCATCCTTCACCGTTTGATTGCGCAGCATAAACGCATTATTGGCAATCGGCTGAATCTCCAAATAGTCATAAAACTCGGCAATCTGCCGCAGCGTGTCCTCGCTTTCCCCTTTGAGCATCGCTTGAAACAGTTCTCCCGCCTCACATGCAGAACCGAAAATCAACCCTTCCCGATGCCGAATCAGCTCACTTTTCGGCATAATCGGTCGTTTATGAAAATGATTGAGGTAGGAATATGAAATCAGCTTGTACAAATTTTTCAGCCCCACCTGATTTTTCACCAAGATGATGAAATGCTGTCGAGGCAGATTTTTGAGACTTTTGCTTTTGTCTTTTTTGCCTGCCAATACTGCATTGATTTCCGACACCCGATTTGCACCTGCCGCCCGCAGCAGCTCTAGCAATTTCACAAAAATCCGTGCCAGCACCGCAGCATCTTCACTTGCCCGATGGTGTTCAAACGGCCCCACTTTCAGTTCTTTCGCCAAGGTATTCAGCTTATAGCGTCCCATATCTGGCAATAAAATGCGTGCCATTTCCAACGTATCAATCGAGGTAAAAGACTGCGTTATACCCAGCCGTTCACACGCTGTTTTGATAAACGACATGTCAAATCCTGCATTGTGCGCCACCAAGGGTCGTCCTTGCACAAATGCCAAAAACTGCGCCATCGCCTCCTGCAATTCTGGTGCATCTGCCACCATAGCATCAGTAATGCCCGTAAGTTCTGTGATATTTGCCGGAATCGGTTTGTGCGGATTGACATAGGTTTGAAAGGTATCGGTTGGCTGTCCGCCACGCACCACGGTTGCCGCAATTTCTGTAATTTCTTCGCTGTCTGGGCGCAATCCTGTGGTTTCAATGTCAAAGCACACAAATTCTTCCGCAAAATCCGCATCGCCGCCACCACGTACCACGGAAACCGCCGCTGAATCGTTGACATAATAGGCTTCTATGCCGTAAATGACCTTGAAATCCTCGATTTTTCCCCATTCAATGGCATGCATCGCATCTGGATATGCCTGCGCAACCCCATGGTCGGTGATTGCCATGGCAGTATGTCCCCACAATTTGGCACGTTCAATCAATTTTTTCGTTGGTGTGATGCCATCCATAGCCGACATATTGGTATGTAAATGCAGTTCCACACGCTTTTGCGCACTTTTATCCTGCCGAATTGCCTTTTTGGATTTCACGATAGCGGTCGGCTCCAGTGTGGTTTCCTTTTCCCACTGGTCATAGCCGATTTTGCCCTGCACAATCAAGTGCATACCTGTTTTAATGGCGCTGACAATCTCCGCCGCCTGCTCTTTCGCCATAAACTTGCATACACGCACCGAGTTGGTTTGGTCTGTCATATCAAAGGATAGTTTAATCCATTCTTTCCCTGTTTTTTTGCTCTTGATTTCACGTGGCTCTACAAAAAAGACATCGCCCTTGATGGTCACCCGGTCAAGTTCGTGAACGGCATCTCGAATCGAAATCGTATCATCTTGATAGAGCTTTCCAAAAATTAAATTTTCTTCCTTAACATCCGCCGTCTTTTGCACCGTTCGTCTATAAGTAGACTCGGAGGGCGCAGGCTTTGGTTTTGGCTTTCGCTCTATTTCTGCCGCCGCTTTCACCTGCTTCTGCATCGCTTTTTGGAGTTCCTGCACACGCTTGGCAGTATGTCCTTCCGCCTCTGCCAGTTCTACAATCACAGGCTCTATCACGCAGGGTTTTCCGGTTTCCGCTTCAATTTGTTCCCGTAAAAAGCGCAGTGCGTTCGCCAAATACACTGCCGCCGCTTCCGTCATGGTGATGCATAGCTTTCCATCTGCATGGCTCCATTGGCTATCGCATAGCAACCCTTTGGCGCAAGGATACTGCATCTTGATGCCATCGACAAGCGTTTGTATGTATGCTGCCGACAGACCATCCATCTCATATCGAGGTGATAGACGCAGTCTGGTTAAATGATAACACTTGGCAATGCCTTTTTCCAGCTTTTTCAGAATTTGATACGGCACAATTTCGGGAAAAAGAACATGGCATAGCATGGTTTTTTTATCACGACTAATGGTAAGAGAGCACACCTGTCCTGCGGACAGATATGCTCCTTCTGCTTCACTTTTATACCGTTCAAATACAGTGCCTAAACTACGTGCCATGGTTTGCCCCTTTATAATCGCTCAATTTCTTCCATCAATGCCTGTACCAGCTGGTCTTCTGGCACTTTGCGGATGATTTCACCCTTTCGGAACACCAGACCTTCCCCATTTCCGCCTGCAATACCGACATCTGCTTCTCGGGCTTCTCCGGGGCCATTGACCACACAGCCCATCACTGCAACTTTCAATTTTTTACCACGAATCTGAGAAACACGCTGCTCCACCTCTTTGGCAATGGCAATCAAATCGATTTTGGTTCTGCCGCAGGTCGGACAGGAAACCACCTGCACACCTTCCTGCTCCAATCCCACCGCTTTCAAAATCGCTCGAGCCGCTTGGATTTCTCGCACGGGGTCATCGGTCAAGGATACTCGAATGGTATCTCCGATGCCCAACGCCAGCAATCCGCCAATGCCCGCCGCCGATTTGATGGTACCCATATATTCCGTGCCTGCTTCGGTCACACCAAGATGCAGAGGGTAGTCGGTCTGCTCTGCCGCCAGCTGATAGGCACGCATGGTGTGCGGGACACTGGAGGACTTGATGGAAATGCAAATATCATCAAAATCAAATCGATTCAGCAGTGATACATGATAAAGCGCACTTTCCACCATCGCTTCTGGCGTTGGTGCGCCATATTTCGCCAAAATCTCCCGTTCCACAGAACCAGAGTTAACACCGATGCGGATGGGAATCTTTTGGGCAAGTGCCGCCTTTGCAACCGCTTTCACTTTTTCATCTGCGCCGATATTGCCAGGATTCAAGCGAATTTTATGCACGCCTGCTGCAATTGCCGCCAACGCAATCTGATAATCGAAATGAATATCTGCCACCACCGGAATGGGCGAAGCTGCGCAAATTTGCTCCAGTGCCCGTGCAGCATCTAAATCCGGCACGGCACAGCGGACGATTTCACACCCTGCCTCTGCCAATGCACGGATTTGCGCCAATGTTTTTGGGACATCATGCGTGTCAGTATTGGTCATGGACTGCACCACAATCGGCGCCGCTCCACCAATCAGCACCCCGCCCACCGAAATCTGTTTTTTACTATTCATCTAGAACACCTTCTGTATTAGCCTTTTAACAATCGGAAAATATCATTTCCTGTCACATATAGCATCAGCAGCATGAGCATCAACAATCCTGCGCCATGCACCAAGCCTTCATATTTGGCTGGGACTGGCTTGCGGCGAATGGCTTCCAAAACCAAAAAGACCAATCTTCCGCCATCCAATGCCGGTAGGGGCAGTAAATTCATCACACCCAGATTGATGGAAATTAGGCTCACCAACATCAAGAAACTCGACATGCTAATTTGTGCCGCTTGGCTCATGACATTTGCCACGCCCACAGGGCCCGACATTTGGTCTACACCAACTTTTCCGGAAATCAGCATGCCTAAACTGTCCCACACCATCCGTGCATAGTCAATTGACGTATACAGTGCATTTTTCATAACATTTTGAATCGTTTTGGGTGCTGTCGCAAAATAAATGCCGTACATCTTGCCGCCTTGCCCATTGTCAATTTCTGCTTGCAAAGGAACATCCTGCAGCAGTACCTTCTGCCCATCTCTGCGCACCAAAATGTCATACGCATTGCCAACACCGCTCCGTGCCAACCCAACCGAAAAATCTCGTGTGAGCAGCACACGGTAACCATCCACCTCTAAAATGCTGTCGCCTTCCATCAGCATCTCTTCGCCTTGATAAGCGAAGCCACTGGCAAAGTGGTCAATGGTTGTGGTGGAAAACGATTTTGCAACGGAAAAAATCCCCAAGAGAATCAAGAATCCAAGCAAAAAATTCATCAATGCCCCTGCCACAACAACTAGCATCCTGCGTGACAACTTTGCCTTTGCAAAGCTGTGTGGACTTTCCGACTCGCCGTCTTCTCCTTCCATCACACATGCACCGCCAAATGGCAAAAGGCGCAGACAATACAACGTTCCATGCCATCTTTTTTTTAAAATTGCAGGTCCCATCCCCACCCAAAATTCATTGACTTGAATGCCGCCACGTTTTGCGGTGATAAAATGTCCGAACTCATGCGCAATCACTAAAATACTGAACGCCAAAATTGCCAATACAATCGTCAGTGCTGTAAACAAACAAACGGCTCCTTTCCTGCTGATTCTCAACCAAAAACAGAGAAATCGTCGACTTATGAATAATTTGAAACAAATGCACGTGCCGCCGCATCGCTTGCAAGCACATCTTCCAATGTGCTACATGGCTGATACGGCACATGTGCCATCGCCTGCTGCACCAGATGACCAATTTCCAAAAAACCAATCCGGTCTTGCAAAAACAGGTCAACCGCCGCTTCATTTGCACCATTGAAGATAGCACCCGCATTGCCTTTTTTATCTGCTGCCTCGCGTGCCAAGGACAAAATCGTATTCGACCACTCTGGCGGCTGAAAAAATGTCAATTGCCCAATTTCCTGCAAGGATAATCTCGGAGTCTTGCAAGCAACACGCTCGGGAAATGTCAGCGCATATTGAATCGGCAGGCGCATATCCGGCAAGCCGAGCTGTGCTAACACCGCACCGTCTGCAAACTCTATCAGCGAATGGATGATGCTTTCTCGATGCACCACAATTTCAATGTCCTGCGCCGGCATGTCATACAGCCACATCGCCTCCATCAATTCCAAGCTTTTGTTCACCATGGTTGCCGAATCAATGGTGATTTTTGCTCCCATAGACCAATTAGGATGCTGCAATGCCTGTTCACGGGTCACATGGTGCAATTGCTCCTGTGTCATGTGAAAAAATGGACCGCCTGATGCTGTCAAAATGATTTTGGAAATTGCATTATTGTCCCGTGCACGCATACACTGAAAAATTGCGGAATGCTCTGAATCCACCGGCAGAATCTGCACCCCTTTTTTCCGTGCTGCATCCATCACCAACTGCCCCGCACAAACCAGCGTTTCCTTGTTCGCCAGCGCAATGTCTTTTCCGGCATCAATCGCCGCCAAGGTCGGCAGCAATCCAACCATGCCTACCACCGCCGTCACAACAATATCAGCGCTCTCTTCCGTTGCAGCGGCAATCAAGCCATCCATACCGCCTAAAACGCGAATATCCGTATCTGCCAATTGAATCCGCAAGTCTTTTGCCGTTGCTTCATCTGCCGCCGCAACCATTTTCGGATGCAGCAGGCGTGCTTGCTGTTCCAACAGCTTTCCATTTCGATTGGTCGTCAGCGCAACGACTTCTGCTGCAATGGAAGACAGAATGTCTACCGTTTGTGTACCAATGGAGCCCGTCGAACCCAAAATTGAAATTTTCCTCATATTTATCCTATTCCTGTTCCAATATGCTTTATGCCGCAAAAATGCGCAATGTCAGCTCAATCACGGGGGCTACAAAAATTACGCTGTCAAATCGGTCCAATACGCCACCATGCCCCGGAAAAATCGAACCATAATCCTTAATTCCTGTTTGTCGCTTGATGATGGAAAAGGATAAATCGCCAATTTGCCCTATGACAGAACCAATGGCTCCCACAAGCACCGCCACACCATACGGCAGGCAGACATCCGCACTATGTACCATAATCATCGTATAGACCAACACAAACAAAATTCCGCCGAAAACACCGCCTACGGCGCCTTCTATCGTCTTTTTTGGGCTGATAACGGGTGCCAGCTTATGCTTGCCAAATAACATGCCGCTAAACAGGGCAAAGGTGTCCGATCCCCATGCGGCAAGCATGGGCAGTAGCAGCAAAAACGCACCGTTTTGCATGTGAAATATCCGAATCATCGCAAGCAGTAAGTAGGGCAGCAGCAATGCTCCAAACAGGGCACTTGCCACCTCTTCCACACGCATCTGGGCATGATGCCGCAGCAAACACACCAGCCCCAATATCGCCGCTAAGACCACCAACAACTGCATAAAAATGGGTTGCCACACATACGCTGTTCCTGCCGCAAACACGACGGACACCAACAGACTGATGCCAACCATCATGCGGTTGCGCACCAATCCGGTGGACCCGATAAATTCATACGTTGCCAATGCACAAAGGGGCAGCATTAGGGTTTCCAATATGACCGGCGGAAACCGAAAGATAGATAATAAAACGAACGCAAACCCTATCAATCCGAACAGCACTCTTGCTTTCATATTATACGCCTCCAAATCGCCGCTGCCGGTGATTAAAATCATCAATTGCCGCATCCATGTCTTTTGTTTGAAAATCCGGCCACAGCACCGACGTAAAATAATATTCTGCATACGCAGATTGCCATAATAAAAAATTCGATGTCCGCACTTCTCCAGACGGTCGAATAATTAAATCAGGGTCGGGCATATTCGAGGTATATAAAGACTGCCCAATTCTCTCCTCTGTAATCTCTTCTGGAAGCAACTTCCCTTCCTGCACCTGTTTTGCAAGGGTCTGCACCGCATTCTTGATTTCATCCCGCCCGCCATAATTGATGCACAGCGTTGCGGTAGTCACATGCTCTCCAATGCTGTTTGCAACGGCATCGGTTTCGGCAATTAAGTCTAAAATATCCTGCGGCAGGGCAGATAAATCCCCAACCACACGAATGGCAACGCCACGCTCCCGCATGGTTTGCATAGATTCCCGTAAATATTTACGAAATAAATTCATCAACGCTTCCACTTCTGCCTGCGGACGCTTCCAATTTTCTGTCGAAAATGCGTAAACCGTAAAATATTTGACACCAATTTCTTGGCAGTAAATCGCAATTTTACGAAAGGTTTCAGAGCCTGCCGCATGCCCTGCCGAGCGTGGCAGATGGCGTTTTTTTGCCCAACGTCCGTTTCCATCCATAATCACTGCAATATGCTGCGGAATCTGCCGATTCTCTACTGGTTTCTGTTTCTGAAAAAGACCCACGCGTTTCGTTTCTCCTTGTATTTTTTACAGTTCAAAGAAAGAGGCGGCGAAACGCCGCCCTCATACCGCTTTATACTTCTGCCAGTTCCTTGCTCTTTTTAGCTGTTGTGGCATCGATTTCTTTGACAAATTTGTCTGTCATCTTCTGCATTGCATCTTCTGCGTCTGCCAGCTCATCCTCGGTCATCTCATTTTTCTTTTTCAGATCCTTGCATTTATCAATTGCCTCACGGCGAACATTGCGCAGTGCAACCTTTGCGTCCTCGCCCTCTCTGGAAACCTGCTTAATCAGTTCCTTACGGCGTTCCTCTGTCAGCGGCGGAAAGCTCAAACGAATCAGTTTGCCGTCATTCTGCGGATTGATGCCCAAATCAGACATCTGAATCGCCTTTTCAATCTCTCTCAAAATCGAAGCATCCCAAGGCTGAATCGTCAATGTACGGGGGTCTGGGGAAGCAACCGCAGCCACCTGCTGCAGCGGCGTTGGCGTGTTATAGTACTCAATGGTGATACGGTCGAGCACAGCAGCATTTGCACGTCCTGCACGAATCGCTGCCAGATTATGCCCAAGCACCTCCAGTGTCTTGCGCATTTTATCCTCATAAATCTTCAGTTCTGCTTTCATTTTGACTCCTCCTGTACAATGGTGCCGATTTTCTCGCCCATAGCGGCACGATAAATATTTTCGGGATCTTTCAGTGCAAATACCAAAATCGGAATGTGGTTGTCCATGGACAGCGATGTTGCTGTGGTATCCATGACACCCAAGCCTTGGTTCAATACTTCCATATACGTAAGCGTTTCATACTTTTTCGCATCCGGATTCAGTGCGGGGTCAGAATCGTACACACCGTCTACATTCTTGGCAAGCAAAATCACATCTGCTCCAATCTCTGCCGCACGCAGCACCGCTGCGGTATCGGTGGAGAAATACGGGTTGCCTGTACCGCATCCAAAAATCACCACACGTGTCTTTTCCAAGTGCCGAATTGCACGGTTGCGAATATAGGGTTCTGCGATTTTGTTCATTTCAATCGCCGTCTGCACACGAACATCCACGCCACGCTGTTCCAAGGCATCTGCCAATGCCAAAGAGTTGATCGTGGTTGCCAGCATGCCCATATGGTCTGCACGGGAACGCTCCATCTTACCGCCGCCGTCTTTCACACCGCGCCAAAAATTGCCGCCGCCCACAACAATGCCGATTTCAATCCCGATTTCGTTGCATTTCTTAATCACATCACAGACGGGACCTATCACATCAAAATTCAGTCCAAATTTCCTATCGCCTGCAAGGGCTTCCCCACTGATTTTAATAAGCACACGTTTATATTTGGCTTCCTGCATCCTTACGTCCTTCTCTCATAAAATTATCATTCTTATTTTACAGTATTTTAACGATGATTGCAATTCTTCGCTTGGTTTTTTTATGAACATTCCTTAAAATCTATACATCCTGGCCGTAAATACTTCCATGCAGACGCATTTCTCTTGGATGGAATGGGCATTTTTTCATATGTTTTTCCGTTTTATCCCATAAAAAGCGGCAGCAACAGGTTCTGTCACCGCCGTATCCGTAATCTTTCATAGAATGAATTTGATGTTAAGAAAGCCAAACTTCCTCGCTCTCATGTTTTTTGGCACGGGTCATGAGCTGTAAAATCGCATCCGAAGCACTTGCGCCTGCATATAGCACTTGATACATCATTTCAGTAATCGGCATGGAAACCTTGGCACTTTGCGCCAAAAAATAGCCTGCTTCTGTGGCATAATAGCCTTCCACAACCGCACCAATCTGCTGCATTGCCTCTTTCACTGCAACCCCTTGCCCGATTAAAATCCCTGCACGCCGATTTCTGGAGTGCATCGATGTACAGGTGACAATCAAATCGCCCATACCAGTCAACCCGGCAAAGGTGTTCTGCCTCGCACCCAGCGCAACGCCCAGTCGTGCAATTTCCGTCAGACCACGTGTCATCAAGGCCGCCTTCGAGTTGTCCCCCAACCCCATCCCATCTGCGATACCTGCACCCAGTGCAATGATATTTTTAAAAGCACCGCCAAGCTCTGCGCCAACGACATCAGACGAGGTATAGACACGAAAATACTCATTCATGAAGGATTCTTGCACCAACTCGGCAGCCTCTTGGCATTTGGAAGCGGCAACAATGGTGGTTGGGATATTGCGTGCCACTTCTTCCGCATGTGTAGGGCCTGTCAGCACCACAACTGCATGCTTTTCCTGTAAAATTTGCTCAATGGTCTGTGAAAAGCGGCAAAATCCATGCGCCGCATCCAAGCCCTTCCCGACGTTCACCACCACTGCATCAAGTCGTAGGAACGGCGCTACTTTTTCCGCCGTTTCTGCGACTGCGAAGCTTGGTACCGCCAAGATGACCATATCTGCAGTTTTCGCCGCTGCAACTTCGCACGTAATCGAAATTTCCTCCGGCAATTGAATACCCGGCAGAAGTTTTTCATTACAGCGATTTTGCAGAAGCAGGATTTGAGTCGCCGTTGAATGTGTCCAAATCGTTACATCATGTGCGTTTTTTTGCAGCTGTATCGCAAGTGCCATACCCCATGAACCACTTCCCATGATGCAAACTTTCATTTTTCCGACTCCTCTCCATGTTGAATTTGTGGCTTTCCGCCGAAGGACAATTGATTTTCCGTACCATTTAACAGGCGCTTGATATTGGCACGATGTAAAAAAATCACAGACAGCGACATTCCTGCAGCAATCACTGTCAGCACAATATCCTGATAATACAGCCATGTGGTAATCGGAAAACTAATTGCTCCTAAAATCGAGCCGAACGATACCCAGCGAGTTGCTGCAACACTGAGCAAAAACAGTGCCAGCGCAATCAAAAAAATACGCCAATCAAACATGGCAAGCATCGTTGCGCCCGCCAACACGCCTTTTCCGCCTCGAAATCCAAAATACACGGGAAACACATGCCCTAAAATGACAAAAATTCCTGCTATCAATTTGCCAACCGGTCCAATCAGTATACCACCGATGAGGACCGCAATGATGGTTTTGATAATATCTCCCAACAGCACTGCCGCCGTTTTTTGCGCTCCCATCGTGCGATATGCGTTTGTCAATCCTGCATTTCCGCTGCCATAGGCACGAATGTCCTTATGCAATGTCAAAAAACAAATCACGATTGCAGAATTAAAAGAACCCAACAAATAAGAACTCGCAGCAGTAATCAGAAAATTCGTCATTGTCATAACGTTATTGCTCCTTCTCTCCGCGCTGGCGCACAACCATGCGAACCGGCGTGCCAGTCAAGCCAAACACCTCTCGAATTTGATTTTCCAGATACCGCTGATAGGAAAAATGGAACAGTCGTGCATCATTGCAAAAGCATACAAAGGTTGGCGGGCATGTGCCTGCCTGTGTCATATAATAAATCTTTAAGCGTCGTCCCTTGTCTGTGGGTGGCTGCACACGTGCTGTTGCCTCCGAAAGAATGGTGTTGAGCTGCCCGGTGGGAATTCTCCGGTGGTTCTGCTCATATACATCTACAATCATGGAATACAGTTTATCCACTCGCTGCCCTGTCAGTGCAGAAATGAACAAAACCGGTGCATAGGGCATATATGCCAAGCCTTCCCGCATCCGAATGGTATATTCTTTCATGGTGCTTCCGTCTTTTTCGACCAAATCCCATTTATTCACGACAATTACACAGGCCTTGCCGGCATTGTGCGCTTCGCCCGCAACCTTGGTATCCTGCTCTGTCACGCCTTCGGTTGCATCAATCATAATCACACAAACATCCGAACGCTCTACTGCAAGCAAAGAACGCATCACAGAAAACTTTTCAATGCGCTCATCCACCTTGGATTTTTTGCGGATACCCGCGGTATCTACAAACACAAATTTTCCGAATTCATTTTCCACGGGTGTATCAACGCTGTCACGTGTGGTGCCTGCCATGTCGGAAACGATAACACGCTCTTCTCCCACCACACGATTCACTAAAGAAGATTTTCCGACATTTGGCTTGCCAATAATCGCAACCCGAATGGTGTCATCGTCTTCTTCTTCCTGCACTTCCTGCGAAAAATGTTCATATACGGCATCCAAAAGGTCGCCTGTTCCATATCCATGCAGCGCAGAAATGCCATAAGGGTCACCGAGCCCAAGATTATAAAATTCAAAAATATCCGGTGACGGTGCGCCCGGTGTGTCACATTTATTCACTGCCAGCACGATGGGCTTTCCGGACCGCTGCAGCATAGCTGCAACATCCTCATCCGCTGCCGTAATGCCGGTGCGCAAATCGGTAATGAAAACAATCACATCTGCGTGATGAATCGCAGCTTCCGCCTGATAGCGCATAAACTTCAAAATTTCATTATCTTTTGATGGTTCAATACCACCCGTATCAATAACAGAAAACACCTGTCCACGCCATTCTGCATCTGCATACAGGCGGTCGCGTGTGACACCCGGCGTATCCTCAACAATGGACAACCGTTTGCCCGCCAGACGATTAAACAGCTGCGATTTTCCTACATTCGGTCTTCCTACAATTGCAACAATTGGCTTTGCCATTTCTATATCCTCCTTTCAAAAGGGGGAGTGCTTACCCGAAAAAAAAAGAGAGAAAGCCCGGCTTTCCCTCTTCTCTATTTCGCTTACGCCTCAACCTTGACAACTTCGCGACCATTATAAGTGCCGCATGCCTTACACATTCTGTGAGAAAGCTTGAACTCGCCGCACTTCGGGCACTTTGTCATGCCAGGCAGGGAAAGCTTCCAGTGGGAGTTACGTCTCTTATCACGTCTTGCTTTAGACGTTTTTCTCTTAGGTACTGCCATTCGGTAACACCTCCTAATCTATCCTAATTTAAAATATAGCTCAATCGTTTCAGGATTTTTGATCAAGCAATTTTTGTAGCACCGCAAAGCGATCGTCAATCTGCTTCCCGCCGCAATCGCAATGGGTTTCGTTACGATCGGCTCCACAATGCGGACACAGTCCTTTACAATCTGGTTTGCAGAGATACGCCATGTTGATTTCCAGCAGCAATGCCGGTACAAACACATCTTCTGGGTTCAGCACATTTCCAGCAATCAAGAATACATTTTCTTCTTCTTCCTGCCCTTCTGCTTCCTGCAACAGCAACATATTCACAGACACATGTACAGACACCTCCAGCGGCTTCAGACACCGTGCGCAGGTTGTAACATATGTTGTGTGTATTTCGCCGGTACACCGCAAAACGTCAAGTTGGCTTGTGATAACCCCTTGATATTCTACCGGAAACTGAAATGGATGCTCTCCAAAAAAAGTTTCTTTACGCAAATCGATTGTTCCTGAAAATGGAATTTCATCGACCGTTGCGTTGATTAGTTTTTGTAAATCAATCTTCATAGCTACCTCACATGGTACATCAAATAGTATACTATACACTACGATGATTTGTCAACCATAATTTCCATTTAACAAGTGTTTTCTTTTGCCCGCAAATTCGGTATAATAGAACCATCCCCAACCACTCTATAATAGCGGAGGAATCTCTATCTTGAAGCAGTTTGAAATAACACGCAACGACAGCGGCCAGCGGCTGAATAAATTCCTAGAAAAAGCCGTTCCTAGACTCAGTGGCGGCATGATGCATAAATACTGCCGCTTGAAACGCATCAAAATCAATGGCAAGCGAACCGAGCCAGCTTATCGGTTATTAGAAGGGGATGTGCTGACCCTATATTTGAACGATGATTTATTCGATACCCCCTCAGAAATCGAAGCCTTTCGCTTCATCCAGCGTCCACAGCTGCATATCGTTTATGAAGACGCACAACTGCTGTTGGTCGACAAAGCACCTGGTCTTGTGGTGCACACCGATGAGTGCGGTGAATCCAACACGTTGATTGCACACATCCAAGCATATCTCTATCAAAACGGCTCTTGGCATCCCGAGGATGCGCTCTCTTTCGCACCTGCCCTGTGTAATCGAATCGACCGTGGTACAGGCGGCATTGTCATTGCTGCAAAAACAGCAGAGGCACTTCGCATTCTCAATGAAAAAATCAAAAACAGAGAACTGCACAAAAAATATCTTTGTATTGTGCATGGAAAACTGCAGCCACCCGCCGGACGCATTGAAAATTTTCTGCGCCGTGATGAGCAGCGCAAGCAGGTCACCGTGCATCGCTCACCCGTTCCAGGCGGTAAAACAGCCGTTACGGAATATAAAACCCTTGCCGTCAGCACCGCACTTTCTCTAGTGGAATGCAATCTAATCACTGGTCGTACGCATCAAATTCGAGCACATATGGCTTCCTTGGCGCATCCGTTGCTTGGGGATGGAAAATACGGCGAAAACGCACAAAACAGACCATACAGTGAAAAAACACAAGCACTATATTCCTATTATCTGCATTTTGACTTTCAAACAGACGCAGGTGCTCTGCAATATTTGAATGGAAAAACATTCACCGTTTCGTCCGTCCCTTTTGTCAAAAAATATTTTCCTGATTTTCGTTTTTAAAACAATCTAATTTTACCAAATGCGAAAGTGTATTACGATGCTTTCGCATTTGGTATTTTATTGCACATTTCCCATTCTATTGAACAAACCTAAGAAGACATGCATTATTGAAAGCTCAAATACACGTTTCCTGGCTCCAGTGTCACACCCTTAATTTGTGCCAACTCATCCACTGTTACAAATGCATAATTCTGTTTTTGCAAAATATCAATCGCCTCCAGCACACCCTGCACTGTTGTTGCATACAGGTCATGCATCAGCACAATGTCCCCGTCTTTTGCTTGTGAAACAATCACATTTTTCACATGCTCAGCATCCCTATATTTCCAATCCTGCGTATCAATGCTCCAATTGATGACTGCCAAATTGGCTTTTCTCATCTGCTCCAAAACCATATCATTGTATGCACCGCCCACTGGACGCCCCACAGTTGGCTGCTCCCCACAATAGGATTGTATCAGCAGACCATTGTCTGTAAATTCTTTGTATACGGTATCCGCCGTCTTTTTTGTCAGCACACCCGGGTGATTGTAGGTATGGTTTCCCAGCTGATGTCCTTCCTCCAAATATCGTGCCATATGCGTATGGAAATCATTAATCCGATAGCCACACATAAAGAACGTTGCATGCACCCCTCGTTCCTGCAACCCGTTGAGCAACTTCACAGTCAACCCATTCGCACCGCCGGTCGGTCCATCATCAAAAGTCAAGGCTACGTACGCATCTGCTTTGGGAATGATTACACGGTCTGGCAATACTGCACCATCTTTTTGCAAATATGCTTGTTGATCAGAAAATCCTGTCAGCGAAAGCGTGGTGAAGGCAATCACATCCTCTGACAGCTGGGTTTCATGGATGCCCAAAACTTGGCTCAACTTTGTTGCCGTGATATACAGTACCCCATCTTCCATGCGAACATCTTCCGCGGCAGCATCGGTTGACGGGCTACTCACGTTTGACACTGCATCAGCTGTCGCAGCTGTGCTGTTCTCCTCCAGTGTACCAATTGTGATTTCATCGCCCGATGCCAAAAGCATGCTGTAGTCTGTGCCGCTGTTTTGCACATTAGCACCAAAAAGCGAAGCCACACTTTGTGCAGGCACCCAAATATCTTCGTCCTCTTCATGGCGAATGAGGGCGACACTATCGCCCTCATTCGTTAATTGTATCGTACCGTCTCCGGTTAATACATAGTCCGAATTGATGCGCGCAACCATGCCTTCCGCTAAAACCTGTGCTCTTGAAGGTCCTAGCAGTTCCAATGCCTGCGCAATGTCCTCTTCACTCGGTTCCACCGCTTTTTTCTTGTTGTCTACAAAAATCAATGCACCTTCTTTTGCATCCACAAAAGCAAGATTCCAGCCAAATGCTTCGCTAATCGCACGCACCGGCACATATGTAACCCCATTCACCAGCATCGCAGGCGCATCCAATGCTGCTGTTTCTTCTCCAATTGTCATGCTGTTTTGTCCAATGGCTAATGTCACCACTGCCGCCTTTTTGCTGTCACTTGTCAACGTGATGGTCTGAGTATCGTTGTCCCATGCTACTGTTAAACCCAAATTCTCTGTCAACCATCGCAGCGGTGCCATGGTTCTGCCAGATTGGTTATATATCCCAACCGTTGCCCCGTTTCCATCTGTCATCTGTACCAGCTCATCATTGACCAGTGCGTGGCTGTTTTCCATCTGCATGACCATGCGCACTTGGCTCACACCCACCACATTCAAAATTAGCGGCGGCAATGTCAGCAGCCCTGCAATGAGTACAATCACCACTGCAACCCCAACTTTTGCTGCTCGATTTCCTTTTGCTGTCCTCAAAATACTCACCCACTTTATAAAAAATTCATCCAATTTAAGAACCTGTATGCAAACTGCTAAATAAGCGCAGCCAAAACCATTTCCCCGCCTCACCCATTCTGTTTATGCATACAGCTTCTACATCTATAGGTTGATTATATCACACTGTATTGCTTTTCGCAATTATTCCTATTTATTTTCTGTCGAATTTTAGGAGGAACGCAAAGAAAGAAGTGTATCTTCGATGATGCAAGATACACTTCTCCTTTGTTATGCGCTTACAGCGTTTTATCTGTGTCTACTTCTGTATGTTCCGCATGAACCTCTGCGGCTGGGTTTTCCACTGCTTCCGCTTCAGTCACTTCTTCTTTGGTCAGTTCGAGGTCTTCTCCAATCAGCTTATCCGGCACTTCTTCACCATTGAATACCTTCTCAAAGGTTTCTCCATCCATGGTTTCGTTGCGAATCAAATATTCCGCAACACGTGTCAATTCTGTCATCTGCTCGCCAATCAAGGTTTCACATTTCAAATATGCTTCATGAATCAAACGATGAATTTCTTCGTCAATTTCCGCGGCTTTGATTTCAGAATAGTGCTTGCCCGCTGCAAAATCTCGTCCAAGGAACACCTCGTTGTTGTCTGAACCATAGTCAACGGGCCCAATTCTATCGCTCATACCATAGGTGGTAACCATTGCTCGTGCGATATTGGTTGCCTGCTGAATATCTTGAGAGGCACCTGTTGAAATTTCACCGAGCACCAACTTTTCAGCGACACGACCACCCAAACACACTACGATATTTTCTTCCATATAGGTGCGTGTACGATATGCTTGGTCTTCCTGCGGCAAAGGCATGGTAAATCCACCGGCACCAGAGGAGCGCGGAATAATTGTGACATGATGCACAGGATCCTGTGTTTCCAGTACCTTGAAGCAAATGGCATGCCCCGCCTCATGATATGCAGTCAGCTTTTTATCTTTATCGGTGATGATATGCGTTTTCTTTTCCACACCCATCACGACCTTGAGCAAGGACTCTTCAACTTCTTCCTGTGTAATCAAGCGTTTGTTGCGCCGCGCCGCCAAAAGTGCTGCTTCGTTCAACAGATTTTCCAAGTCTGCACCTGTAAAACCAGAGGTAGTCTTGGCAATCGAATCCAGCTTCACATCTGGGTCAAACTGCTTATTGCGTGCATGGATTTTCAAAATCGCTTCACGGCCCTTCACATCGGGCGCACCAACATAAACCTGACGGTCAAATCGACCCGGACGCAACAACGCACGGTCCAAAATATCCGGTCGGTTGGTTGCCGCAATAATGATAACGCCTTCATTTGCACCGAAGCCATCCATCTCCACCAGCAACTGGTTCAATGTCTGCTCACGTTCATCATGTCCGCCGCCCAGTCCAGCGCCACGCTGACGACCCACCGCATCAATTTCATCAATGAAAACGATTGCGGGTGAATTTTTCTTGGCCTGTTCGAACAAATCACGTACACGGCTTGCACCAACACCAACATACAATTCCACAAAATCCGAACCGGAGATGGACAGGAACGGTACACCGGCTTCGCCCGCAACTGCACGCGCAATTAAAGTTTTACCTGTGCCAGGAGGTCCCACCAACAGCACGCCCTTGGGAATACGTGCACCAATTTCCATAAATTTCGTCGGATTTTTCAAAAATTCAACGATTTCCTGTAGCTCTGCCTTTTCTTCGTCCGCACCCGCAACATCATCAAATGTCACCTTGCGCTTGTCATCGGTTGCCAGCTTCGCTCGTGCCTTGCCAAACTGCATAGGGCTACCGCCGCCGCCGCCCTGCTTATTCATCATAAAGTACCAAAAAACGGCGAGCAATACAATCAGTACTGCATACGGCACAAAGCTCCACCACCACGGAATTTCCGTTGTGCTGTAATCCATATCCTTGAGCGTACCCGCCTGTTTCTGCTGTAAAATCAAATCGCCCAAATCACTGTAGAAGATTGCAAAAGTTCTGTCCGAACTCAAGGAATACTGCACCACAGCGCCATCCTGCAGCTGCATTGTCAACTTCGTATCATCCACACGATATTCCGCAACCTGCCCCTGTGTGAAGTAATCCACCACATCACCATAGGTCACTTTTTTGACTGCCGACTGACTTTGATTCAGCACAATGCTGACCGTTGCAAGCAGTACCAACAGAATGATTATATAAAGACCGAAGCCCTTCATTTTACCTTTCATGCGTAGATCACACCTTTCGTTTTTTCTTCTGTTGAAATCATTCGTATACTGCCGGCTTTAAAACGCCAATGTATGGCAGGTTTCGATAGCTCTCCGCATAATCCAATCCATATCCCACGACAAATGCGTCCGGAATTTCAAACCCAAGATATTCCACATCAATTTCCACCTTATGTCGCTCTGGCTTTGAGAGTAGTGTACACAGGCGAATCGAGGCAGCACCACGGGTCTCCAAAATTTTCATCAAATAGTGCAGTGTCACACCGCTGTCCAAAATATCCTCTACAATGAGGACATCCCGTCCATCAATCTGTGTGCTCAAATCTTTAATAATCTGCACTTCACCGCTGGTCTTCGTGCCCCTGCCATAGCTGGACAACACCATAAAATCGACATTGCACCGTGGTGTAATTTTCCGTGTCAAATCCGCCATAAAAATGTAAGAACCCTTGAGTACACTGATAATCAGAGGATTTTTGCCCTCATAATCGGCTGAGATTTTCGCCCCTAATTCTGCGACCTTATCGGCAATTTCCTTTTCCGTGAAAAGGATAGACTCTATATCCTGCTCCATTGCAAGCTCTTTCATTTTTCTTCCCCTTTAAAATATATTTTTAGAACAGATGCTTGATTGTTCACCCATCTGCTGACATCAACGCCCAATCCCTGCACCGCCACGATTCCATTGCGGTCTGCCAATACAATCAGTCGATTGCGCTGATACTTTGGAATACGGCGTGCAATCATCAATTTTTTCAACGTGCTGTGTCCTGCATTTGGATGCAAGCATATTCTATCACCTGTGTTTCTACCACGTGCCACAAGTGTTTCGAAATGTATTGTATCACAGTTTGCATAAAAAATATTGAACGTTTTGTTAATATCTACGCCTTTCGAGCAAATTGATAGCGTCAGCTTGGTTTCACTGCCCGCTATCACATCGGAAAAACCCGCATAAACCGCAGTCGGCAAAACAGAAATTTCCACCGCTGGTTTTCCTATCGATACGGTTTCGTAACGCCGCATCGCACAAATTCCATCCGGAAGCTGCAATTGTGCAGACGGATTCCCCTGTTTCTGTACCATTTGATAGAGGTTCTGCACTTGTTTTTCCGTACAATGCAGCGCTGTCACGCCCGCCATGCACATGATATGCTGCAGCATTCGCCCATGCAGCCGTTCTGGTTGTGCTAGGAGCGCCGAACACTGTAGTTCGATTTCACCATTGGCTCGCCGCACAAGTTTTTCGCATTTCTCTCGTACAATATCTGCTAAAAACGCTTCATCCTGTCGCAAAAGCTGTGCTGCACGCCCTGCGGCTTGTGCACAGCGTGGGTTGATTGCACGTAAAACCGGAACAATCTCATGCCGAATACGATTTCTCGTGTATACCGTGCTCAAATTGGTGCTGTCTGTCACAAATTCCTGCTGCATGCTCTGTAAATATGCCTCTATCTGCGCACGAGTGCAGTCAATCAGCGGGCGAACGATGTTGTCTCGCACAGGCGGTATCCCACCTAAGCCACGGCTTCCCGTTCCACGTGCCAGATGAAAAATCATCGTTTCCAATGTATCATCTGCGGTATGCGCCGTCGCAATACACGTTGCCCCAAACGCTTTGGCGACTTCCTGCAGCACTACATATCGAATGTTCCGTGCCGTTTCTTCAATACCCTGCCCTAACCGTGCGGCTTCTGCCGCAACATCACGATGCATCACGCAGTTTTCAATTTGCAATTTCGCAAACAACTTGCAGACGAAGGCTTCGTCCCGTGCCGCTTCCTCCCCACGCAGTTCATGATTCACATGACATGCACAAATTGTAATGCCCAGCTCTGCTCGCATTTCACACAGCACACGCAACAACGCAACCGAATCGGCACCGCCTGAAACCGCACACAAAACATGCGCACCGATAGGAAACATCTGGTATTCTCGCAATGTTTGCCGCACCTGTGTGACAAAATGTTTTGCCTCATCCATGAATTTTATCCTGATTCGAGAATGTAGTATATTGTCCAATCCACTGCAAATGTATGGTTCCTGTTGAGCCATGTCGATTTTTTGCAATGATGATTTCTGCTACATTCTTTTCTTCGCTTTCATCATTATAATAATCATCCCGATAAATAAACAGAACAATGTCCGCATCTTGCTCGATAGCACCTGACTCACGCAGGTCGGAAAGCATCGGGCGTTTATCTGCACGCTGCTCCGCTGCACGGGAAAGCTGCGACAAACAAATAACCGGCACATTCAGTTCCTTTGCCATGATTTTGAGCGAGCGAGAAATCTCTGCCACTTCCTGCGTGCGGTTGTCATTTCTTCTGCCGCCCGACTGCATCAGCTGCAAATAGTCAATAACAATCAATCCCAATCCATCGCCCAAACGTCTGCATTTTGCCTTAATTTCCGCCACGGTGATGGCAGGATTATCCTCGACATAAATCCGTGTCTTCGCCAAGATATTGGATGCTTTTGCAATGCGCATCCAATCCTCGTCCTCTAAATTTCCGGTTTTGAGTTTTTGTGCTTCAATGAGGGCTTCATTTGCCAAAAAGCGAGATGCCAGCTGGTCCTTACTCATTTCCAATTGAAACACAACGACGTCTTTTTTTACAGATTTTGCTGCATTGAGCGCAATATTCAGCGCAAACGCCGTTTTACCCATACCGGGACGTGCCGCCACCAAAATCAAATCGGATTTATTCAGACCGGTCAGCGCATGGTCCAAATCATGAAATCCGCTTGGGATGCCAGGCACCGTGCTGTCCGATTGGCTGAGTTCATTCAGCCGTTCGTATAAATCTACAATGACATTTTTAATGTGTGTCAAGCCTTTAATTTCACGTCCATGGCGTACATTGTAGATTTTTTGCTCCGCCAATTCTGCAATGTCGCCAGCGTTTCCTGCGCCTTCCATCGCCATGGTTTGGATTTCGCCTGCCACGCCTGCAATCGCCCGCAGCATGCTTTTATCCCGCACAATGGCAGCATATTCTTTGACATTTGCCGCAGTCGGTGTCACTTCCATCAACTGCATCAGATAGGCTCGTCCACCGGCTTCATCGTATACGCCTTGTGCGCTGAGCTGTGCCAGCACAGTGACCGCATCAATTTTCATCGCACCGTTGAACATCGAATAGATGGTTTCAAAAATACGCTGATTTTCTTCCGCATAGAAGTCATCTGGTCGCAGCTGCTCAATAACATCTGCAACGCAAACAGGATCAATCAGCATAGACCCAATCACTGCCTGTTCGGCTTCAATGCTTTGCGGCATCTGCCGCAACAGCAACTCATCCATGCGATTGCCCCCTTTCCTCTCAGGAAACCTTTTTTAAATTATGCTTCAATCACCTTTACATGCACCGTGCCTGTAATTTCCGGATAGAGCTTTGCTTTCACATCATAGCTTCCAAATGCCTTGATTGCCTCTCCCAGCACCAGTTTGTGCTTATCGATTGCAATTTCATGCTGCTTTTTCAATTCTTCTGCAATTTCCTTTGCCGTAATAGCACCAAAGAGTCTGCCGCCGGTACCTGCCTTTGCACGCACCAAAACCTGTGCCGCTTCCAGCTTTTCCGCAATTGCATGTGCTTCCTGCTTATCCAATTCAATGCGGCGTGCGTTGGCTTCTTCCGCCTGCTTCATGGTATTGATATTATCTGCTGTTGCAGCGGTCGCCAATCCACGCGGCAGCAAAAAGTTCCGACCGTATCCATCGCTGACTTCAATCATTTGACCTTTTTTGCCCTGTCCCTTGACATCCTGCTTTAAAATAACTTTCATGTTCTTCCTCCTATATACTACGCTTCTACACGCATGCGCTTTTGTTCTGCACGCTGTAACTTTCAGAAAAAATCTTGTTTTCGGAGCAATCTGCTCAGCCTTCGTATTCCTTGCTGTATTCTTTAATGGCAGCTGCAATGCGCTCTTCTGCTTCTTCGGGAGAGGTATTGACAAGCTGTGCACCGGCAGAAGACAAATTGCCGCCGCCGCCCAGCTTTTCCATCATAATCTGCACATTGACTTTGCCCAATGACCGCGCAGAGATAATCATATCTGCACCGTCGCGTATTGCCACCACGCTTGCACGCACACTCATGATATTCAGCAATTCATCCGCTGCCTGTGCCGCAATGATGCGGCTGGTTTGCACGCTGGAAACCGCCATAACAATGCCATTGACCGAAGTATGTGCCGTGCTGATAATCTTCTGCCGTGCCATGTATTCGTCAAAGGTGCTTTGGAACAGCTTCTTAACTTCGGTCATCTCCGCACCGGCACGTTTGAGATATGCCGCCGCTTCAAAGGTGCGCACCCCTGCTTTCACCGAAAAGCCCTTGGTGTCTAAATAAATGCCCGCCAACATGCATTCGGCTTCTTCCCGCAAAATCGTGCGGTTTGGCACCATATATTGCAGTAGTTCCGATACCAATTCACAGGTGGATGATGCGTAGGGTTCATGCAAATTGAGTGCGGAATTGTCAATATAGCTGGCGGCTCGGCGATGGTGGTCAATCACGGCAATCTTATTGATGGACTGCAGCAGCGGCGGGGATTCCACATAATCCGGTCGGTTGGTGTCCACCACAATCAGCAGTGTATTAAAATCACACATCACCATTGCTTCTTCAGGGCTGATGAAAACCCCTTTATACGCAGGCAATTCCTTCATTTTTTGCAGCAATTCCCCCGCAAGGGTGCGCTCTGCATCCAAAACGATGTGTACGGGTTTTTCATGATTTCTGGCGGCAAGTGCCATGCCAATTGCCGCACCAAAGGCATCCATGTCTCCGCTTGCGTGTCCCATCACCAGCACTTGAGAGGAATCCCGCATCAACTGACTTAATGCATTTGCAACCACACGGGATTTGACCTTGGTACTTTTTTCGATTTCCTTGGACAGCCCGCCAAAAAATTCAAACGCATACTTGTTTTTGATGACCGCTTGGTCACCGCCGCGGCTCAAAGACATTTCCAATGCCAATGCAGCGTTGTTATAGTCTTCCGCAATCGTTGCCCCATCCTTGCCAATGCCAATGGATAAGGTCGCCGTGACGCCATCTCGGCTTTGGATGGTCTGCACCGCATCCAACACCGTAAACTTCTCGTCACACAGACGCTGTAAAATTTCCTCTGTTGTCACGAAAATATATTTGTCACGGTCGTATTTTCGCAGCAGAGCATCTGTGTTCTGCGTCCATTCGCTGATTTTGCGGTCAATCCCTGCCAAAAGCAACGATTTTTCGGTATCCGTTGCGTTTTTCGTCAATTCTTCATAGTTGTCAATCGAAATAATGGAAACCACCGGTCTGGTGGACTCATATTGACGGCGCATCATGACCATTTCTGTGCAGGGCATAAAATACAGTACCATCAGCGCATTTTTGTGCACTTCTGCACGGGTCAAATTGCCGAACACCTGAAAATACTGCTCGCCAATGCGTGCCTCCTCTGGATACTGCTTTTTTCCTTCCAGAAGCCAATGCACTTGAAATCCTTCCATCAGCTGCTGCAATCGCACTTGCGGCATACAGCCGGGCTGTCCTGTAATCTGCGTAAACTCCCCGTTGCACCATATGATTTCTCCCGTTTCTGCCAACGCAACGACAACCGGCATCGGAAATTCACTCAATTCCTTGCTGATTTCATCATTGAGAGAAATGGGGAGCGTGCTGATATATTGTGTCAGCGTACGCCGCCGTACTTGCTCATGCAGCATCCGTGTCGTATATAGCACCAAACAGAGCAAAACCCCTATCGCTGACAATCGTATTGAAAACTTGGCGCATGCCACCGAAAACACGAAGAATACTACATAAAACAACCCAAATCGTGGGTGAAGCCACTTATCTATCTTCCTGTCCAATTTGAAATCGCCTCCCCCATGCATAGATGCACTCATATAGTATAGCAAAATGCTTCTGCAAAGTAAACCAAACCGTCAAAAAAAACGGAACAGTCTTCATAAAAAACTGTTCCGTTCCCTATACAATCTTACATTTGGCGAAGCAGGTCTACCATTTCAATCGCCCCCAGTGCCACATCTGCACCCTTGTTGCCCGCTTTCGTACCCGCACGCTCAATCGCCTGCTCAATGGTATCGGTTGTCAGCACGCCGAACATGACCGGAATGCCGCTCGCAAGCGAAACCTGCGCAATGCCCTTGGAAACCTCTCCGCAGACATAGTCATAATGCGAGGTAGAGCCTCGAATGACCGCACCCACACAGATAACGGCATCATATTTCTTTGACTGCGCCATTTTCTGTGCGGCAAGCGGAATTTCAAATGCGCCCGGCACCCAAGCTGTCGTAATGTCGGTTTCCTCCGCACCATGACGAATTAAGGTGTCCATTGCCCCCGACAACAGCTTGCTGACGATAAATTCATTGAATCTTGCCGCCACGATTCCAATGCGCATCCCTTGCGCCAACAGTTTTCCTTCTACCAGATTCATGATTTTTTCTCCTTTTCATTGGTTATTACGCTTTTGATGTATCTTCCAAGTGATTGAACAAATGCCCCATGCGAACCTTTTTGGTTTTCAGATAAAACGCATCGTCTTCGTGTGCTTCCATTTCAATCGGCACTCGCTCAACAATTTTCACGCCAAAGCCGTCCAGTCCATATACTTTTTCCGGATTATTGGTCAACAGCCGCAGTTCCTTAACGCCCAAATCCTGCAAAATCTGCGCACCAATCCAATATTCCCGCAAATCCGCCGCAAATCCAAGCTTGATATTAGCATCCACCGTATCCCAGCCTTGCTCCTGCAGTTCATATGCCTTGAGCTTGTTAATCAAGCCAATGCCACGACCCTCTTGACGCATGTATAAAAGAATACCGCGTCCTTCTCGTTCAATCTGCCGCATTGCCGCCTCTAACTGCTTGCCGCAATCACAGCGGCGTGAGCCGAACACATCCCCTGTCAGGCATTCCGAATGCACACGGCACAAAACGCCTGTGCCATCCCCAATATCGCCCTTGACCAGTGCCACATGATGCTCTCCCGTCAAATCATTGACGAAACCACTGATTTTGAACACGCCATATTCTGTCGGCATATTGGCATTTGCCGCACGCACCACATGCTTATCATTGCGGCGACAATAATCCTGCAAGGCACGAATGGTGATAAACGTCATATCATGCTGTTTTGCAAGCGCTGCCAGCTGTTCGCTGTGCATCATCGTGCCATCTTCCGCCATGATTTCACAGCACAGACCGCACTGCTGTAATCCTGCCAGTCGGCATAAATCCACGGTCGCTTCTGTATGCCCATTTCGTGTCAGCACTCCGCCGTGCTTTGCCACAAGGGGAAACATATGCCCCGGACGGCGAAAATCATTTGGATTATTGGAAGTAGCGCACTGCACTGCAGTGATAGAACGCTCGACGGCAGAAATGCCCGTGGTTGTAGAAACATGGTCAATGGACACTGTGAATGCTGTTTCATGATTATCGGTGTTCAAATCCACCATCTGCGGCAACAGCAATGCCTGCGCATGCGCTTCACTCATTGGCATGCAAATCAAGCCCTTTCCATGGGTCGCCATGAAGTTCACATTTTCCGGCGTTGCAAATTCTGCCGCACAAATAAAATCGCCTTCATTTTCACGGTCTGCATCATCCGTTACCAGAATAATTTTTCCGGCACGCAAATCTGCAATCGCTTGTTCTATCGTATGATATTCCATATATATTCCCTCCCTAAAATCCGCAGCGCTGCAGCAGCTCCATGCTCAAACCACCGCTCTGTGTTGGTTGTTCCTTGGGCTGCAGCAATCGCTGTACATATTTTGCAACCACGTCATTTTCCAAATTGACCACATCGCCTGCCTGTTTTTCCAGCAAAATCGTCTGTCCGCCGGTATGCGGAATGATGGATACCGAAAAGGTGTCGGCTGTCACCTCCGCAACCGTCAAACTAATGCCGTCAATCGCAATAGAGCCTTTTTGCACAATCAGCGACAAAATCTCCTGCGGGGTTTGCACCTGAACCCAAACGGCGTTGCCTTCCCGCCGCACCGACGCAATTTTTCCGATGCCATCAATATGCCCGCTGACGATATGTCCGCCAAATCGTCCATCCGCCGCCATGGCACGCTCTAAATTGACTCGACTGCCCGTGTGCAGTTGTCCTAAGCTGCTGCGGCGCAATGTTTCTGCCATGACATCCGCCGTGAAGCTATTCGGTGTCATCTGTGTCACAGTTAGGCAAACCCCATTGACCGCAATGCTGTCCCCAAGGTTCGTATCCGCAAGCACAGTTTTCGCCGCAATTTCCAATCTGCCGGGCTGTGCCTGCCGCACTGCGCCGATTTCCTCAATGATTCCCGTGAACATCCGCATCCCTCCGCTTCATCTCATATTCCAGCAGAATATCTTCCGAAAGCACCGTAATAGTAGGTTTTGACAACAGAAATGCCTGCTCCGGCAAGGCAATTCCTGCGCCGCCGACCGGTGTTTTCGCCTGCGCACCGCCAAAAATCTTGGGCGCCAGATACACATACAGCTTTTGCGCCAACTGCTGCTCCAGCAAACTAAAGTGCAGCTCGCCGCCGCCTTCTACCAACACGCTGTCGATGCCTCTTTTCCCAAGCACTTGGAACAACTCCCGCAAGTCCACCCGCCCGTCTTGGCTGGGCAGCTGCAACACCTCGGCTCCCGTTTGTTCCAGCAACGCTTTTCGTTCGGGTTCCGCTTGCGCACATACAATCAGCGTGGGAATTTCGTTTGCAGTCCTGCACAGCGCACTCTCCACTGGAGTACGCAGCTGACTGTCACAAATGATGCGAAGGGGATTCACGCCGCCCTCCAATCTGCAATTGAGCATGGGGTCATCTGCCAGCACCGTGCCGATGCCCACTATAATACCACTATAACGATGCCGCAGGGTTTGCACATGGGCACGTGCCGTCTCGCCGGTAATCCATTTTGACGCACCGCTCACCGTTGCAATTTTTCCATCCGCTGTCATAGCATATTTGAGTGCCACATATGGAAAGCCGGTTGTAATATAGTGAAAAAACACCGCATTGATGGCATCACATTCCGCACGCAGAACATCTTCTTGCACGAGAATACCCGCTTCCCGCAACTGTCGCACACCCTTACCTGCAACCTTCGGATTGACATCCCTTGACCCAATCAAAACCTTTGCAATGCCAGCTTCGATAATCGCTTCTGTGCAAGGCGGTGTCCGCCCATAGTGACAGCAGGGTTCGAGGGTAACATACATCGTTGCACCGCAGGGGTCTTGTACGCAGGATGCCAAGGCATTGCGCTCTGCATGCAGACCGCCGCATCGCTCGTGGAAACCTTCTCCAATGATTTGCCCATCCTTGACAATCACCGCCCCAACCATCGGATTGGGACACGTATACCCGATGCCGTTTTCCGCCAGCGCAATTGCTCTGCGCATATATTGTTCCTCTTCCATGTGTTATCGCCCCCTCTCTCTTTATCATCCATTTATTATGATGCAAAAAAGCCTTGAAATAAAAATATTTCAAGGCTAAATGTTGCAAAGCAAAACAACAAAGCTTACTGCAAGCTTTTTGCTCTATGCCAATCTTCTCTCATCCAGACTATACTGTCGGCTTCGGAATTTCACCGAATCATGCCTTACGGCTCGCGGGCTTTACCGCCGGTAGGGAATTACACCCTGCCCTGAAGACTCTTATTGATTCAATTGTAACTACCATTCCTGCGAATGATTGATGTCATTATAGCATGTCCCACTAGGTTTTGCAACCACTGTTTTTATCGTTTTGCATTTCGCTTGCTGAGAATATCCGCCACCTTGGACGCAATCTTCGCCCGTATCGAATCGTTCAGCTCTCGCTTGGGCAGCGGTCTGGTTTCCACTTGTGCGGTATCGTCATCCACAACTCGTCTGCCGCCGCGATTGCCGCCACGTGATCTTGCGCCACCCTGCGGCTTCCTTCTGCCGGGTTCTGCTGTGCGAGATGGTACTTTTTCCGGCTGCACTTTGACTTCTTTTTTGCCCGCAGTCACCTTTTCTGCAATATCTGCTGTTGGGCGTGCTTCTGCCCCAGAATGTGCCTGTGTCATTTGCTGTTCAGCGGATTTTCTGCGTGGTCTTCTTCTGTTTTTCGGCGCAGCAGCATCTTGTGCCGTTGTCCCTGCTGGTTCTGTCACCGTATGCTCGGTTTTCTTGGGCAAATTTTCATGTTTTTGGTCACGCCTTGGTTTTTCTGCACTTTGCGCCGTGTTTCTGGATTCTTTTTTCGCCTCTGGTGCAGCGTGCTTCGCTGATTGTCTTCCCTGCCGTTTTGCGCCATCCTGTTTGGGGCGCTGATTTTGTGCTTGGCGTGGCTTTGGCTCTGGCGGTGCGGCTTTTTCTCCCGTCATCGGATACGGATGCTCCTCCACCTCTTCCAGACGCTTCTCTGTCAATTCTTCAATATCAATCAGATAACTGGTCTGTCCTTCGTCGCAAAAAGAAATTGCTGTGCCTTCCATACCGGCACGTCCGGTGCGCCCGATGCGATGCACATAGGTTTCTGGTACTTCGGGCAGGTCAAAGTTGATGACAAACGGCAAGCCGCTGATGTCGATGCCACGTGCCGCAATATCGGTTGCAACCAAAGCACAAATTTTATCCGTCTTAAAGTCAGACAATGCACGCTGCCGTGCACCCTGTGACTTGTCCCCATGAATTGCCGCCGCAGAAATGCCAATGCGGTTCAAATCCCTTGCCACACGGTCAGCGCCGTATTTGGTGCGTGTAAACACCAAGGTCTGCTGCTGCCCGTTTTCACGAATCACATGCGCCAAAAGTGCACGCTTGTTGCAGCGGTCTACCATATACACCTGCTGGCGAATCTTTTCCACGGTGGTTGCCGCAGGTGTCACTGCCACATGAATCGGGTCTGTCAGCAGATGGTCCGCCAACTGCTGAATTTCTCGTGGCATGGTTGCAGAAAACAGCAGCGTCTGCCGTTTCTCCGGCAAAAGCTTCACGATGCGCTTGACATCCGGAAAAAATCCCATATCCAGCATGCGGTCGGCTTCATCCAACACGAAGCATTCGATTTCTTTGAGGGAAATATAATTTTGCCCAATCAAGTCCCACAAGCGTCCCGGCGTTGCAATCAAAATGTCCACGCCCTTTTGCAGCTTTTGCACCTGCGGATTTTGGGACACACCGCCAAAGATCACCGCACTGCGCAGTCCCGTATATTTGGCATAAGACACGAAACTCTCTTGAATTTGCAGTGCCAGCTCACGGGTGGGCGTTAGCACCAGCGCACGAATATGGCGGCTTGCGGTTTGCTTTTCCCGTGGGGTTTCCAGTCTTTGCAGAATAGGCAGAGCGAAAGCTGCCGTTTTTCCCGTGCCTGTTTGTGCAAGACCCAGCACATCACGACCCGCTAAAACGGGCGGGATTGCCTGCTCCTGAATGGGGGTTGGTTCTTGATAGCCAATATCACCCAATGCACGCAATAATTCCTGATTTAATTGAAGCTGTTCAAATCTCATAGTTTCTCCTTCTGAAATCACCTTGGCGCAACAAGAAAAACAGCAGTGTTTCAAACATCTCTGCTGGTCGCTCTGTCCGCTCTATCACGAAAAGCATTCTGTAGTAATACAAGGTGATAAAACAATTGTTCTGTATGGTTTTGTTGGGTTCTGCAATGTGCAGAACCCGTTGCCGGCAACCGAAAGCAACGCTGCGATTATCCCTCGTGCAGCATTTCCAGCGTTTCGGTTGCCCAGTTCATGTCAATCTTGACAAAATTTCTTGCAGGTGTAAACAAGCGTTCCTGCACATCCTGCGCAATCTTGCGATAGGTATCCCCTTGCATAGTCACATATTGTTCTGCGCCATCGGACAGCACCACCGCAAATGTAAAGCTTCCGTCCCGCTCGTCCAAATGATGCAGCACCAAATCCACAATGTCAAAGCTGCGCTGCAGCTGCATCGCCAAGACCAATTTCATGAGTTCCACCGCACGGTCATCTAAGCCCTGCTCCAAAATCATGATTTTTTCACGAAACGCATTGAGGGTTTCGACTTGCCGCAGCGTGTAATCGGTCAATGGCTGCACGCCCGAAGCATCCGGCGCATCGCCTGCTCCATCTGGAGAAAGCCACACCATGAATGCTGCCGACATATCGTGATATAAACACGGGTCGAT
This sequence comes from Intestinibacillus sp., assembly GCA_963663775.1. Taxonomy (GTDB): domain Bacteria; phylum Bacillota; class Clostridia; order Oscillospirales; family Butyricicoccaceae. The sequence goes on from OY760624.1 coordinate 2,570,398, forward strand.
GACCAGCGAAGTTTTGCCGCATATAGGGCAGCGCCATTCAAAACAGGACAAATCCTGTACTTTTGCTCGCATTTCCGGCTGCAAATCCACATTGATACGCTGCAAAACCTCCCGCTCGCGTGTGTTTTTACAATGCGGACATACAAACTGCTCTATTTTTGCTTTGGACATGTAAAACTTCCTCCTGGTCTGACCATCCATCAGTCATACGACTTAACTGTTTTTCAGTATATCATATTCATTCATAAAATTACAGCTATTTTCTTTAGATATTTTCCAACGTTTTCTGCGAGATATGGAAAATGAATCCCGCACATGAGAAATGTAAAGTGCGGTTTACAGGGATACAGCTTGATTTTTCTAAAATTTAGGGGTACTATAAAGTAGTATTTTAAATCATACAGGAGGTATCCGATGACTGAATTTTTAGAAATCTCGCCTGCCGAGGACTTATCGGCACTTGCCGCCTTGGCAAAAGAGATTTGGACAGAATACTACACGCCCCTGCTTGGTGCTGCGCAAGTCGACTATATGCTGACAAACATTCAAAGCGAAGCACCCATGCGCCGCCAAATGGAGCAAGCATCCTATCGTTATTTTTTTCTGCGGCACGGCACGGAAACCGTTGGGTATCTCGGTGTGCAAACACAGGACAACGCCCTGTTTCTCAGCAAGCTTTATGTGAAAAAATCGGCACGCGGCAAAGGAACGGCAAGAGATGTCATGGCGTTTTTAGAGGGTTGGGCACGCGGTGCACGTTTGCAAAAAATCAAGCTCACGGTTAATCGCGGCAACACCGACTCCATTAAAACCTATGAGCGCCTGCATTTTTCCAATGTTGGTATTGTAGACAGTCCTATCGGGGAAGGCTATGTCATGGAAGATTACGTCTTTGAAAAGCCCTTCGCTCATGCTTAACCTTCGCTTTCCGTTTATATCGCATCTCTGCTATTCACCCATGCAATGCAAATTTCCAAACCGCTGCTGATTTCAACATCCAACCATCATCAGGAGGTATCAGAAATGAAAGAACAATTGCTCAACCGCATCTCTGCATGCTATGGAAAGTCCATTGAAAACTGCTCTGCTTCGGAAATTTACGAAGTGCTGCTGCAGCTGACCGCCGAACATCTGCAAAATCTGCCGCCCAATGCAGGCAAAAAACAGCTTTACTACATCTCTGCAGAATTTCTCATCGGCAAGCTATTGTCCAATAATCTGATTGCACTCGGCGAATATGATGCACTTGACGCATTGCTGCGTACACATGGCACCTCTTTGGCGCAGATTGAAGAGGCAGAGCCAGAACCATCGCTTGGCAACGGCGGCTTGGGTCGTCTGGCAGCATGCTTTTTGGACTCTATTGCAACCTTGGGGTTACCTGGAGCAGGTATCGGGCTGAATTATCATTTAGGGCTCTTCCGCCAAACCTTTGCCCAGCGGCAGCAATGCGCCGTTCCAGATGCTTGGATTGCGCCGCAAAGTTGGCTGCATCGCCAACCCACAAGCTATGAAGTGCCGTTTGGCAGCTGCACCGTCCGTTCGACGCTGTATGATATTGATGTTGCCGGATATGGCGGCGGACTTTGCAAACTGCATTTGTTCGATTTGGATACTGTAGATGAAAGCATTGTGCATGACGGGATTTTGTTTGACAAACAGGATATTTCACGGAATCTCACGCTGTTTCTCTATCCGGACGACAGCGACCAAGATGGTCAGCTGCTGCGCATTTATCAGCAGTATTTCATGGTGTCCAATGCCGCACAGCTGATTCTGGACGAAGCCATTTCCAAAGGCTGCAAACTGCATGACCTTGCGGACTATGTGGTGATTCAAATCAATGATACGCACCCCAGCATGATTATCCCCGAGCTGATTCGATTGCTGCAGCTGCGCAGCATCGCACTAGACGAAGCCATTGCTATTGTTTCTTCCGTCTGTGCTTATACCAACCACACCATCTTAGCCGAAGCCTTAGAAACTTGGCCGCTCGCCTATTTAGAGCAGGTCGTACCACATCTTATCCCCATTATTCAAGAACTGCACACCCGCATTGCCGAAAAATATGCTGACCCTACAGTGGACATCATTGATGAGGACGAGCGGGTACACATGGCGCACATGGACATCCATTATGGTTTCAGTGTCAACGGCGTTGCCGCTCTGCACACGGAAATTCTGAAAAACAGCGAACTGCATCCCTTTCATGTGCTATATCCCAACAAGTTCAATAACAAAACCAATGGCATCACCTTTCGCCGCTGGCTGCTGCACTGTAATCACCCGCTCGCAAACCTTTTGACAGAGCTTATCGGTGACGGCTACAAGAAGGACGCACAAGAGCTGCAAAAACTGTTGGCATATCAAGATGACCCTGCGGTGCTGCAGCGGCTATTGCAGGTGAAAAGCGATGCCAAACATCGCGCTGTATCGTTTTTACGAGAAAACACCGGTCGTTTTGTGCCAGAGAACTCTATTTTCGATATTCAAATCAAACGTTTGCATGAATATAAGCGTCAACAGATGAACGCCCTGTATATCATCGATAAATATCTGGAAATAAAATCCGGCAAACTGCCGCCTGTGCCGATTACCTGTATTTTTGGCGCAAAAGCTGCCCCTGCTTATCGCATCGCACAGGACATCATCCATTTGCTGCTGTGTTTGCAGGATTTGACCGCCAACGATGCGCAAGTCAGTCCTTGGCTGCGTGTTATAATGGTCGAAAACTATAATGTCACCGCAGCAGAAAAGTTGATTCCTGCCTGCGACCTTTCCGAGCAAATTTCGCTCGCCTCCAAAGAAGCCAGTGGCACAGGCAACATGAAATTCATGCTGAACGGTGCTGTCACGCTGGGTACGATGGATGGCGCAAATGTGGAAATTGCAGACCTTGCAGGCGCAGAAAACATCTATTCGTTTGGTGCATCTTCGCAAGAGGTCATACAGCATTATGAAGAGAAAGACTACAGCGCCTTTGATTTCTACGCCCAACAAGATCGCATCGGTCGTCTGGTCGATTTTTTGATGAGCCGAGAATTGATTGCTCTTGGCAATCGTCCGTGTCTGGCACGCCTGCACAAAGAACTGATTGCGAAGGATTGGTTCATGACGCTTTTAGACTTGGAAGCCTATATTGCCCAAAAGGACCGTGCCATTGCAGACTATACCAACCGTACTGCATGGGCAAAGAAAATGCTGATTAACATCGCAAATGCAGGCTTCTTCTCTTCTGATCGTACGATTGCGCAATACAACGATGACATTTGGCATTTAACTTGATTGTAGCTGCACATTTTCCATATCACTCCCCGCTGTGCACTGCAAGCGCACCCGTTCTTTTTTGATAACCTTTGCAGAAAGCAGCACCTGTCTTGGGTCTGCTTTCTGCTTTTCTCTGTGAATTTTAAGGAGTATTTATGAATCCCTGCAAAAATCTTTTTTTTACATTTATGAAAATCGGCTTATGCACCTTTGGTGGCGGCTATGCGATTTTACCGGTTTTGACCCGTGAAATTGCTGACAAAAAAGGCTGGGCAACCGAAGCGGAAATTATCGATTATTATGCCATCGGACAATGCACGCCCGGCATCATCGCCGTTAACAGTGCCACCTTTATCGGTTACAAACAGCATGGCGTGCGTGGTGCAATTGCAGCAACCACAGGACTGGTGTTTCCAAGTTTGGTGATTATCATTGTCGTTGCCTCTTGTATTCAGCAATTTTCGGATTATCCCGTGGTACAGCATGCCTTTTCTGGCATTCGGATTGCCGTCTGCGCTTTGGTGCTGCATGCGGTATATACCATGAGCCGAAATGGTGTGGTGGATTGGCTCACAGCGCTTCTGCTCCTTGGCACGTTTCTTGCTGTGACAATCGGCAATCTTTCCCCCGTGCTGGCGATTTTAAGTGCAGGCGGCATCGGGGTGCTCTCCAGGCTGCTGGGGAGGTCGTCCAAATGATTTATGCACAGCTGTTTTGGGAATTTTTAAAAACCGGATTATTCTCCATCGGCGGCGGTTTGGCAACCCTGCCCTTTTTAAAATCTATGGCAGAACGCTATCCTTGGTTTTCTCCAGCCGACTTGCTGAATATGGTTGCCGTGTCAGAATCCACCCCTGGCTCTATCGGTGTCAATATGTCAACGTATACCGGCTTTCATTCCGCAGGTCTGCTCGGCGCAGTGCTTGCCACCTTCGCTTTGATTCTCCCATCCTTTTTTATCATCATCATGATTTCTAAGATGCTCCAGCGTTTTCGGGATTCCCACTTGGTGGAGTCGATTTTTTATGGACTCCGCCCTGCCTCTGCCGGATTGATTTTAGGTGCTATCAGTGAGGTCTTGTTGATGACGCTTCTGCACATTGACCTTTGGAACGGGTTTTCCAGCATTTTGCAGGTTTTGAATCTCCCCGCATTGCTGCTCTTTGCGGTTTTTGTGGTGTTGATTGCACACTTTCCCAAGGTGCATCCGATTGTGTTCATTGCCATCGGTGCTGTCTGCGGCATCTGCTATCCTTTTTGATGCGCAATTTTCAGCTTTAGGCTGCAAAAAAGAGTTTTTGCAAAAACAATGGCAGTATATTTGACAAACCGAACGAAATGTGCTATGCTCATACCAAAATCGCAATCGGCAATGATGGAAACCAAATTTTCAATCCAACGTGTCTTACAGAGAGTGTCGTCTTGGCTGCGAACGCACACAGATATGCAGAAAATTTGACCGATTCCGGAGCTTTGCAGGGAAAACCTTTTTACGGATGAACCTGCAGCGTCTCGTCCTCGTTACGGACTCCGAGCGGCGGCTTTCGCTTTCAAATGAAGGTCTGCAAGCAGGGTGGAACCGTGGGAATTGTTTGTTCTCACCCCTGATATTCATTATTTCAGGGGTGAGAACTTTTTTCTTGCCCCATCACACAGGAGGAAAATGCCATGGCTGAAGAAAACATGTACACGTTTGAAAATCCGGAATACCGCAATACCTATCGGCATACGGTGTCGCACATCCTCGCACAGGCAGTGAAACGCTTGCACCCCGAGGTAAAGCTTGCAATTGGTCCTGCCATTGCTACCGGATTTTATTATGACTTTGATACACCAACTCCTTTTACCCCAGAGGACTTAGTCGCCATCGAAGCGGAAATGCGCAAGATTTGCAAGGAAAAGCTGCATTTAGAGCGGTTTGAACTGCCTCGTGCAGAAGCCCGCAAGCTGATGGAGGAAAAAGAAGAGCCTTACAAAGTGGAGCTCATCGATGACCTTCCAGAGGATGCCGTCATTTCCTTCTACAAGCAGGGAGACTTTGTCGACCTATGTGCAGGGCCGCATTTGGACAGCACCGGTCGTGTCAAAGGCAACGGCATCAAGCTGACCAGTGCGACAGGTGCATATTGGCGAGGGGACTCCAACCGCAAAATGCTGCAGCGTATCTATGGAACAGCATTCCCCAAGAAGGATGAACTGGATGCCTATTTGGCAGCGGTGGAAGATGCGAAAAAGCGTGACCATAATAAAATCGGTCGTGAGCTGGAGTATTTCACCACTGCTGACGTCATTGGTCAAGGTCTTCCGATTCTTCTGCCAAAGGGCGCACGCACCATTCAGCTGCTGCAGCGGTTTGTGGAAGATGAAGAACAGCGCCGAGGCTATCTTTTGACCAAAACACCTTTGATGGCAAAGCGTGACTTGTATAAAATCTCCGGTCACTGGGATCACTATCGTGAGGGTATGTTCATCATGGGCGACCCCGATGATGAAACCAAAGAATGTTTTGCACTGCGTCCGATGACTTGTCCGTTCCAATACCAAGTCTTTTTAAACCGTCAGCGCTCTTATCGTGATTTGCCGATGCGTCTTGGAGAAACCTCTACCCTGTTCCGCAACGAAGAATCCGGCGAAATGCATGGTTTGATTCGTGTACGGCAGTTCACCATTTCGGAAGGACATCTGATTCTGCGCCCCGACCAGCTGGAGGATGAATTCCGTGGCTGTTTGGAGCTGGCACAATATATGATGGAAACCCTTGGTTTGGCGGAGGATTGTTCCTATCGCTTCTCCCAGTGGGACCCGAACAACACCGATAAATATGAAGGCACTGCCGAGCAATGGAATGAAGCACAGTCCCTCATGGGCAAGATTTTGGACCATCTGAATGTGCCGTATGAAATCGGCATTGACGAGGCCGCTTTCTATGGTCCTAAGCTGGACATTCAGTGCAAAAATGTATTTGGCAAGGAAGATACGCTGATTACCATTCAAATTGACATGCTGCTTGCGAAAAAATTCGGCATGGAATATATCGGACAGGACGGCGAGCGCAAAACCCCGTATATCATCCACCGCACGTCTTTGGGCTGCTATGAACGCACCCTCGCCCTGCTTTTGGAAAAATATGCAGGTGCACTGCCCACTTGGATGGCACCCGAGCAAGTGCGCATGCTGCCCATGACCGACCGCAATGCAGATTATGCGTATGGCATCAAAGCCACCTTGGAGCAGCGTGGCTTCCGTGTGGAAATGGACGCACGCAGCGAAAAAATCGGCTATAAAATCCGTGAAGCACAGCTTGAAAAGGTCCCCTATATGCTGGTAGTCGGCGATAAGGAGCAGGAAGCGGGACAGGTAGCTGTCCGTGACCGCCGTGACGGCAAAACCACCGTTATGCCTTTGGACGATTTCATCGAAAAGCTGTCTGCCGAAGTGGAGCAGCGCATCCACAACTAACACAATATTGCTGCCTGCATCCATCTCAACCGGTGGATGCAGGCGCATATACCAACTTGTTTCAGTCGGGTTGCTCCAGCGTGCGTATCTGTCCGTCATTTTGATATACACGCACCAAATACAGCTTTCCCGAATCGAGCGGCCCAAATGCAAATTGTCCAAATTCATCGGTATACAGCGAGCCGATTGGTACATCCGGCGCACCGCCTCCACCAGACCGATACACCGCAACCAACGCCCCTGCAACCGGCTTCCCCGCCTCGTTCAGCACACTGCCGAGCAAGGCAGGTCGTGGGTCTGGCTTGATATGTATCACGGTTTCAATCAGCTCATTTTCCGATGGCTTTACATAGAATGTTTCAAATGCATTCATCTAGCATACAACCCCTTTTGATTTACGCAAATCCTTCATTTAGTATAGATTATGACTCCGCACCAGCGGAAGTGAAAGGAACTATAAACTTATGGCAGAGAAAAAAAAGCTTGTCAGCGAAATTACATCTATGGATGTCGATTTTGCGCAATGGTATACAGATATTGTAAAAAAGGCTGAAATGATTGATTATTCCTCGGTCAAGGGCTGTGTCATCATGCGCCCCTATGCGCAGGCACTTTGGGAAAATATCCAAAAAACACTGGATGGTATGTTCAAGGAAACAGGACACGAAAATGTTGCAATGCCGATTTTCATTCCTGAAAGTCTGCTGCAGCGTGAAAAAGACCATGTGGAAGGCTTTGCGCCGGAAGTTGCATGGGTAACCCACGGCGGTTCTGAAAAGCTAGAGGAGCGTTTGTGTGTCCGTCCGACTTCGGAAACCCTGTTCTGCGAACACTATGCCAAAATTGTCCGCTCTTGGCGTGATTTGCCGAAGCTCTACAACCAATGGTGCTCTGTGGTTCGTTGGGAAAAAACCACCCGCCCGTTCCTGCGCTCCCGTGAGTTCTGGTGGCAGGAAGGTCACACTGTGCATGCAACAGCGGAAGAAGCACAGGAAGAAACCATGCGTATGCTAAACGTATATGCAGAATTCTGTGAAAAATATCTGGCAATCCCAGTTCTCAAGGGCAAGAAAACCGACAAAGAACGCTTTGCAGGTGCTGTCGACACCTACACCATTGAAGCCATGATGCATGACGGCAAGGCATTGCAGTCCGGCACATCCCATTATTTTGGAGATGGCTTTGCACGTGCTTTTGATATGCAATTCACCGACAACACCAACACCCTGCAATATATGCACCAAACCTCTTGGGGCGTTTCCACTCGTTTGATTGGTGCGATTATCATGACGCACGGTGATAATGAAGGTCTGGTGCTGCCGCCGAAAATCGCACCCACGCAGCTGGTTGTTATTCCGATTGCGTCCCACAAGCCCGGTGTCACCGAAAAAGCACAAGAATTGTTTGAGCAAATCAAAACCGCTGGCGTACGCAGCAAAATCGACCTGTCTGACAATTCTCCTGGTTGGAAATTCGCCGAATATGAAATGAAGGGTGTGCCCCTGCGTTTGGAAGTGGGGCCTCGTGACATTGAGCAAGGACAGTGCGTCTTGGTGCGCCGAGATACCCGCGAAAAGACGGTTGTCAAATTTGAAGACCTAAATACCGTGATTCCTGCGCTTTTGAACTCCCTGCAGCAGGCACTGTTTGAAAAGGCGCTAAACAACCGCCAAGAGCACACCTACACCGCAACCTCTTTGCAGGAAATGCAGGATATTTTGTCCGAACATACCGGTTTTATCAAATCTATGTGGTGCGGTGATTTGGCTTGTGAAGAAAAGGTGAAGGAAGAAACCGGCATGCCTTCCCGCTGCATGCCGCTGGAGCAGGAGCACATTGCAGATGTGTGCCCGATTTGCGGAAAACCTGCTGATAAAATGATTGTTTGGGGCATTTCATACTAAAAGGAGGCGTTACACATGGGAGATGATGCGATTTTAGCGGCAACCGAAGCCGTCAAAGACAGTTCCACCGGATATTTAGCTGCCTTTTTTTCCTCTACCTTCGGACATGGTGTGCTGACAGCACTGATGATTTGTGTGATTCTGCTGATTACACTTTCTCTGAAGCGGTTTGCTGTTTTTTGCCTGCGACGCATTGAACAGCGTTTGCGTGACACCGGAAATGCTTCCGGTGCGGCCGTCATCGGATTTACCGTGCACCTTTCTGCGGCTTTGATTTATCTGGCAGGCGGCATTGTCGCAATCAGCTGCATTCCCGCATTGGAAAGTGCACTCAATCGCTTGCTTGCTGCCGGCGGTATCCTTGCCGTTGTGGTCGGTTTGGCGGCACAAGAGGCACTCGGCAGTATGGTCAGCGGCTTGATGTTGCTGGCATTTAAGCCATTCAATCTTGGCGATGTCGTTCGTTATGTAGACAATGATATTTCCGGTGTCATTGACGAAATCACCGTTCATCACACCACCATTCGCACGTGGGAAAACAAACGTGTGATTATTCCAAACAGCAAAATGAACAGCACCATCATTGAAAATGCGGATTATGCGGACAGCAAAATCTGTGTGTTCTTTGAGGTTGGCGTCACCTATGAATCTGATTTGGAGCTTGCCAAAGCCCTGCTTGCCAAAGAGATTCAAGCGCATGCGGACTTCTTTGATTATCGTACGGAAGCCGAAAAAGACGCACATGCCGATGCGGTTGTGGTGCGTGTTGCCGCCCTTGCAGATTCCAGTGTTGTGCTGCGTGCGTTCCTTTGGGCAAAGGATTCTGCCACGGCTGCACGGATGAAAAGCGATTTATTTCAGTCTATCAAATCGACTTATGATGCATCCGGCGTAGACATTGCCTATCCGCACCTAGTTGTGGTCAATAAATAACTCGTCGGTGATTCCAAAAAAACACGCAAGCTAGCTGCTTGCGTGTTTTTTTTACTGTCAATCTCAAAATATTACTGTATATTGTTCTGCTCCAAAAAAATGCGAATGCGTGCAATGGCTTCTCGCAGATGGTTCATCGAATACGAATACGAAATACGCACATGCCCTTCCCCGCAAGCACCAAACGCATGCCCTGGCACAACGGCAACCTTTTGCTCCAGCAGCAAGCGTTCGCAAAACTCTTCCGAGGATAAGCCACTCGCCTGAATGGACGGAAACACATAAAATGCACCTTTCGGCTCAAAACATGATAACCCAATATTGCGCAATTCAGACACCAAAAATCGTCTGCGCAAATCATACTGGGTTTTCATATGCAGCACATCATCGTCCCCTGTGCGCAGGGCCTCAATGCCTGCAAATTGTGCCGTTGTCGGTGCCGACATGATGCCAAACTGATGAATTTTGCAGATATGCTGCATGAGTTCTTTGGGACCCAATGCCCAACCCAAACGCCAGCCTGTCATGGCATAGGATTTTGAAAAGCCCCCGACCACAATGGTGCGCTCCTGCATCCCCGGCAAAGACGCAAAGCAGACATGCTCTCCTTCATAAGTCAAGTCGCAATAAATCTCATCCGAAATGACCAAAATATTGGTATCCCGCAGCACTTCTGCAATCGTTTCCAGTTCCTCACGGTTCATAATTGCACCGGTCGGATTGTTGGGAAACGGCAGCACGAGCACCTTTGTTTTCGGGGTAATCGCCGCACGCAGGGTTTCTGCCCGCAGCTTAAATCCGTCTTCCTCATAGGTTTTCAGCGGAATCGGTGTGCCGCCCGCCATAATCGTCAAGGGCGTATAGCACACAAAGGACGGCTCGACAATCAGCACTTCATCTCCGCTGGACAGCACCGCACGCAAGGCATTGTCAATGGCTTCACTGCCGCCAACGGTCACCAACACCTCAGATGCCGCATCATAAGTGACATGATACTTGCGTGTGTAAAGCTCTGCAATCTCATTGCGCAGTTCTGCAAGACCCCAGTTGGAGGTATAGAACGTGCGCCCCTTTTCCAAAGAAATGATGCCTGCACGGCGAATCTGCCAAGGCGTTTCAAAATCCGGCTCGCCGACCCCAAGAGAAATCGCATCCCCCATTGTGGACACGATGTCGAAAAACTTCCGAATGCCCGATGGCTTGACGATTTTCACGCGGTCAGAAATCAGTTGGTCGTAGTCTACCATGCTTGTAGAACCTCTCTTTCATCGCGTGCAGACGGTTCAAATTCTACACCCTGCTCCTTGTATTTTTTCAAAATGAAGTGTGTGCCGGTTGAAAGCACATTTTCCATCGGTGCAAGCTGTTCTGAAACAAATCGTGCGACATCCTTCAAGGATTTCCCGGAGATAATCACGGTCAAATCAAAGCTGCCCGACATCAAATAAACGCTCTCCACCTGATGATGGGAATAAATCTGCCGTGCGATTTCATCAAACCCCATTCCCTTTTGCGGGGTGGTTTTAACCTCAATCAGCGCCGTCACAAACTCTTTTTCTGTCTTTTCCCAATCAATCAAGGTTTTATATCCAATGATTGTGTTATCTTTTTCCAAATCACGAATGCGCTGTGCCACCGCTTCCTCCGGCATATCCACCATATCTGCGATTTGTGCCGCTGTCAATCGTGCGTCTTGATCCAGCAATGCCAAAATCTTATCATCATTCTTCATTATACATACCTCCACCATGCGGAAATCTTGAGTTAAAGCTATTATACACCAAAATACGGCAAATGCAAACGTAAAATTGCAAATTCTGTTGCATGAAACGCAAAAAAGCGATAAAATAGAAGTAGTAAAGAAATGAGGGTAGCAGATATGGATTTTACGGGTTTTTCTCCGGAAGGACTGGATCTCTTAATTGAAAACCGCATGCAAAACAGCAAGGCATTTTATGAAGAAAACAAACCAAAAATCAAACAATTGGTGCAAGAACCATTTTATGCTTTGATTGCAGAAATGACCCCCACGATGTTGGAAATCGATTCTTCTTTTGTGATACAACCGCATCGTATGCTGTCACGTGTACGGCGTGACACACGCTATACCAAGGATAAAAGCTTATACCGTGACCACATGTGGATTACCTTTGGACGCATGAAGGGTGCTTTTGCGGCACGTCCATGCTATTATTTTGAGGTGGCACCCACCTATTGGGCATATGGCTGCGGCTATTATCAGGCACCCACGCAAGAAATGCAGTACGCCCGTGAACTAATGTTGGCAGAGGACAAGCGCTTTCTGGAAGCCTTTCGGTGTGTGCAGCCTCCATTTTCCTTATACGGTGACTCTTATAAGCGTCCCCGCTTCCCCGATGCCCCTGCCATCTATCAGCCATGGCTCAACCGAAAAAACTTGGGGGTCATGGCTGAGTTCACCGACCATTCCTCTGTTTTAGATGGTACGTTTGTGAAAAAAATGCTTTCCGACATGAAGCAAATCGCCCCATTGTACCAGTTCTTATGTACCATCAAAGAAAACACCACTGCGCAAGAAAGGGGGTAGGTACGTATGCGATACATTGCGCTGGACTTTGAAACCGCAAATTCCTCGCCCTGCAGTGCCTGCTCGGTTGGCATTTCTGTTTTTGAAGACCAGAAACTTATCGATTCCAAAGCCTATTTACTCAAGCCGCCTGCCGAATTCGGCGCATTCCACTGGTACAACACACGTGTGCATGGCATCAAGCGCAGTATGGTTGCGGATGCTCCCAGTTTCGCCGTGGTATGGGCACAAATCAAGCATTTATTTGAAGACAGCATCTTAGTCTGTCACAACGCAACCTTTGACACCTCGGTGCTTTGCAAAACCTTGACCCATTATCAGCTGCCCTTACCCCATTGCAAGTACATTTGCACCGTGAAAATTTCGCAGAAGGTTTGGCCTAATTTGGTCAATCACAAACTCGATACGGTTTCTGCCGCCTTGCAAATTCCACTGCATCACCACGAAGCGTGTTCCGATGCGCTTGCCAGCGGACGCATTTTACAAACCGCAATGTCACAGCTGCAGTGCAGCAATGCCGCAGAACTGGCAGAGCAGCTGCAAATGCGGCTGGGTGTCATTTCCCCGGAGCAGTGCCTTTCCTGCAGCACGGCAAAAAAGATTTCGCAAACCAGGAGCTGAACCCATGCTGCATACAGCATTTCCCCATTGCATATGTGCAGCATATCAGGGGAAAATAGTTACATAAACAAATTGTTTTGGATTAAAAGGAGTGATTTTTATGCGGTTCTCTTGTAACGAAACGCCTTGTACCCTTCAGCACCTCCACGGAAAGTGCGTCCAGCGAATGGCACAAGCAAAGAGCGCATCAGCTTCGTTCATACAGCTTTCTATGCAGCAAGTTCGCACCTTTGGCATCTTTGATTTTTCCATGTTTAAAACAGCCCTATTCAGTCTTGGGCTATTGATTGGCGCACATTTCTCTCATGCCATTCGCAAGTTTCGACCTTTGGTTTGGGCGAGCTTTTTGCTCTCCTATAGCTATTTGATTTGGCGCGTTTTCTTTTCTAAAAAGGACTAAAAAACCTGCGTAGAAACCGCTTTTTAATGAGCCACCGTTCTTTAAAAAGCGGTTTTATTTTGCGGACATCTCCTCCCATGATATTCCTTTCGAATTTTGTTGAATACTCGCAGGTATTTCTATATAATGATACTGGAATCTAAATCATACGAAAATAATAAGAGGGCGTTGCATGTCTTCCGCTCTGCTTTTCCAAGGAGTTTTTCATGAAAAACGAAGCCAATAAAAAATATGTATACACCGGTCTCACTGTGCTTTCCGTTGTTATCATCAGCATCACTTTTTTCTTTATTTTATTCAAATTCAAATCCATTCTTTCCATATTTTCCATCTTGGCGTCTGCCTTTCGCCCCTTTGCATATGGTTTGATTTTTGCCTATTTACTCACGCCGATATTCAATTTCTTCTATCAGCGCACTCTCCCCTTTTTCCAAAAACACACCAAGCATCCCAAAAAGAACAGCAAACTCTACAGCACTCTACTGACGATGTTTATTGCTTTCTTCATCATTGCAGGCTTGTTGTATCTGGTCTTGCCGCAAATTGTTACTACCATTGCCGGTTTAATCGAAAACAACACCCTGCAAGAAAGCTTAGACCACCTCTTGATATGGCTGCAACAAACCCTCGCAACGCATCCGGAGCTTGAAGTTTCTGCAACGGACTTATATCGGCAAATTGTCGAAACAATTACCGTTTGGATGAAAAACGATATGCTGCCGCAGCTGAATTCTGTCATGGTTGGTGTAATGGGCACATTAACCTTGGCAAAAAACCTCATCGTCAGCATTTTCATTACCATTTATGTTTTAAACAGCAAAGAAACCTTTGCGGCACAGGTTAAAAAGCTCATTTATAGTATTTTTTCTGTACCACACGCAAACCTGATTGTCAACAATACACGCTTCGTGCATCGCACATTTGGCGGCTTTATCAACGGGAAACTCATTGATTCTTTAATCATTGGCGTGATTGCTTTCATTGGTATGCGCCTTTTGAGCCTTCCGTACGCAATGCTCATTAGTGTTATTCTAGGTGTCACCAACATCATTCCTTTTTTCGGACCATTTATCGGTGCAATTCCTTCTGCACTGCTGATTTTTATGGTCAGCCCCATTAAAGTGTTATATTTCTTGATTTTTGTCTTTATTCTACAGCAATTTGACGGAAATTTCCTAGGCCCCAAGATTCTTGGGGACTCCACTGGTCTAAGCAGCTTTTGGGTGCTCTTCGCCATTTTGATTTTTGGCGGCATTTTTGGCTTTGCGGGAATGCTCTTTGGTGTGCCGTTATTTGCTGTACTTTACAGCGCCGTCAAGGGTTTTGTAAACCATTCCCTGCAATGTAAAAACCTCAGCAGCGACACGTCTGCTTATCAGGATTTGAACTATATCAACCCCGAAGATTTCTCCCTATGCTATGGGCGCATGAGTCCCACCGAAATTCAAACGAAAACAAAATCTAAAAATGCAGACCACGAGCCATGCAATGAAAAAAAGAAGCCATAAGGCTTCTTTTTTTCATTGCATGGCACCTCTAAATATAAAACCGGATAGAACGGTAGAAAACCGTGTCGAGGAGGGGCTCGACACGGTTTTCTGTATGAGAGATTATATTAGAGGGAATTGATATGGACAAATTAGAATAGAAAAATACCCCACTCATGCATGTTGCCTGAATGGGGTATGAAATAGCATACAAACTTTTCCCACTGGCAACCTGGCAATCATTGTTAAAAACATTTAACATTAGACCCATGGCTTTGCGTCCTTACTTTTCAGTAAGTTTGCCTTTTCACTTGAGTTGGTTATCAGAAATCAAGATTTCATTTTTTCACTTGATTCCTTCTTTTATTATTAAACCATATTTCGTGTGCTTTTGCAAGAGAAATTTTCATTTTTTTGTTTTTTATTTTTTGCAGTACTTGTCTGTGCCGCACATTCAATACTTTCCGGCGTTCGTTTCCGCTTCCATCTCTGCGTCTTCCGCCGCTTCCTCTGCTGCAAAATGCTCTGTCTGGTCTTCTGTGCTACGATATTCCCCCTGCATATCGTCCCGACGCAGTGCAAATTGGCTGATTTCCTTTTTTAGAACCTGTGCCTGTTCGCTTAACTCTGCACTAGCTGCCGCACTTTCTTCCGCTGTTGCCGAATTCATTTGCACCACATCTGAAATTTGCTGAATACCTTCCGTGACTTGCTGAATGGCGTTTGCCTGCTGTTCGGATGCTTCTGCGATTTTGGCAACGCTGTTTGACACTTTTTCAGAAATGGTGATGCTGCTATTGAGGGATTTGGCGGTATTCTGTGCAATTTGATTGCCATTTGCCACTGCACGGATAGCGGTTTCTATCAGTGCTGTGGTGTTTTTTGCCGCCTCTGCACTCTTTTGCGCAAGATTGCGCACTTCGTCCGCAACCACTGCAAACCCTTTTCCTGCGACTCCTGCACGTGCCGCCTCCACTGCGGCATTCAATGCCAGAATATTGGTCTGAAAGGCAATGTCGTCAATGGTCTTGATAATTCTTCCAATTTCATGGGAGGAATCTGAAATATCCTGCATCGCTGAAACCAACTGCCCCATGCTTTCATCACAATGGCGCAGCTCTCCTGCCGATTGCTGATTGTCCTTATCTGCATGCTTAGAACTGTCTGCGGTTTCTTGAATCTGCACCGAAATGTCATGAATGGTGGCAGAAAGTTCTTCCACTGCGGCTGCTTGCTGGGTTGCCCCCTGTGAGAGTGCCTGCGAACCAAAGGACATCTGTTCTGCGCCCACCGCAACCTTGTCCGAGGTAATGTTGATGTCCAGCAGGGTTTGATTCAGGTGCTCATTGATTTCTTTCATAGAGGACATCAGGTTTTGATAGGTGCCCCTATAAATTTGCTCATCGGCAATTTGAATGCAAAAATCTCGATGCGCCAGTGCCTCAAGATAATGACAGGTATCTTGGATGATATTCCGCAGTGCACTTGCCATGTGGGTGAAGCTTTTGGAAAGAGCACCGATTTCATCATTCGAGTCTACTTGCAGATGCACCTCCAAATCGCCCTGTATAATTTGCTCTGCCGCCTGCATCACCTCTTGCATAGGTCTTACAATGGACTGTGCAATGCTGTATGCCAAAAACACGGCAAAGGCAATGCTGACCACAAAAATTACACACATTAGCAAGACTGCGGTTCGCTGCAGCCGCACAGAAGACTGATATGCCTCCAATGCTTGATTTTCCGCCACTTTGCTGATGCTTTCCAGCGTGGTTTGCAAGCTTTCCGAAAGCGCATTATAGGTTTCGTTATAGTATTTGAGCGCAGAATTTCTTTGATTGGTCGATGCAAAACGCACCAAATCCTGCAGCGCATCTTTCAACTGCGTATATTGGCTGTTCATTTGCTCCAGCAATTCCTGGTCTGTGAACTGCGCATTTAATTGATCAATGTTGGTTTGCATGTCTTCTTCGGTGTTCTGCACCTGTTCAATACAGGCATCAATCACCGTAAAATCGCTGGTGGCAACCGCCCACAACGAAAATTTTCCGACTTTCTGCAAATCCTTTCGGATGGCAAGCTGGGTTTGCACCACTTCATGGGGTGTGTGATAAAAAAACGACATCTCGTTTCCCATTGCAGACATGCATGCAATCGCGCTGCCGATGGCAATCAGGAAAATTACAATGATAATGCTCAGGATTAACCCCAATTTTTGAACAATTTTCATGTTCCGCAGTAGTTTTTTCATGTGCTCTCTCCTCATTCTACACGTACAAAATGAACGCACTGTGCCTATACAGATGCAACGCTTTGCAGGGTATCTGCCTTGTGCATGCGCTTCTTTTCTGAAAAAAACAGAGCCCTTTGCCGCACATGTAGCCATGCGGCAAAAGACCCTGCTCAGTCAATATGAATCGGGGAAGATATGACATATTGATGACAAATATAGGAATATAAATGGATACACCGCTTCTAAAATCCTGCATGTGCGGCAATCCCACGTGTGTCAAACACAAGCTGTTTACAGTCCAAATTCCAAAATCTTAAAGCACATATGGTATGGCGTAATGGCTGCCGGTCTGCAAAACGCACACAGATTCAGCTATTGCAAAAAGCATTGCATATTCTGCATATTCACAATTTCTCTAACTCTTCTGTATCATTATAGCACTGCGTTCACGAGAACGCAATCAGTATTCAGAAAATTTTAAATACTATATACTTATACAAAACCGACATATATATTTTGTAGATTTGAAACAGGATGCTTTGCACACAGCCGTCTGCGCTTATGCCGCAATTCCCAACGGAGAGAACACGATGTAGATGGCAATCGCAAACAAAACACCAATGATAGAAACCACATGGCGATACTTCCACGGTGCCAAGTCGACTGCACCACAGTCCTTAACAACATAGGTTTCTGCCGGATGATATTTGTTCAAATACCACATGATGAGTAGCTCCAACGGGAACAATACCGCCATTGCGTACAAATAATGAATCGGGTTTTCTGAACCTGGATAGCACGGTGCTGCAATCAAAAACACGCCATATGCCACGACGTGGAAAATCGTGATAACCTTTGGCGCATATTTCGGCATCTGATGGAACAAAAACACACCCAAAACCGTGCACAAAACCGGTAGGGAAACAAACTGGCTCATGGAATTCAAGAACGTTGTGATACCATTTGCATACATAACAAAGGGTGCCACGACAATTGCGATACAGCCTGCAATCGTTCCATATATCTTGCCAACCTTTACGCACTTTGCATCAGACGCCTGCGGATTGATGGAGCTGCGATACAAATCCAGTGTAAACATCGTCGATGCAGAATTGAGCACCGAGTTAAAGGAAGACAAAATCGCACCAAACATCACCGCTGCAAAGAATCCCATGACTGGCTTTGGCACAATTGCAGAAATCAACGCCGGATATGCAAAGTCAATTGCAGAATCACCCGCTGCAGCCAGCTTATCCTGAATCGACGGCAGATAAAATGCGATGATACCGGGTACAACCAGATACAACGGACCTAAGCACTTCAAAAACCCGCAGAAAATTGCGCCCTTTTGTCCTTCTTTTAGGCTCTTCGCCGCCAAAGAACGCTGTACAAAAGACTGATTGGTGCACCACCAATACAGATTGCTAAAGAACATACCCGTAATCAGCAACGGCCACGGTACCTCCGGCTGTGCCGCATCCCAAGCATTGACAGCATTCATTTTTGCAGGGTCTGCCGCAATGACATAGTGAATGCCATCCATCACGCCATGCCCGCCTGTTGCCGCTGCCAGCGTGTAGAATCCTAAGAACGGAATCAGCAAACCGCCGATGATAAGACCCACACCGTTGATGGTGTCTGATACAGCAACCGCCTTCAAACCGCCGAAAATTGCATAACAGCCGCCGATGATGCCAACAAACACACACAAAATAGCAACCGCATGAAATTTAGAAAGCCCAAGCATGCCGGAAATATCAAAAATCTGTTCAAAAACAACCGCACCGGAATATAGGATGACCGGCAAATTCAAAACAGAATACATGATAACGATGACCAGAGAAAACATCGTTTTGGTGCCTTTTCCATATCGCTCTTCCATCAGCGAAGGAATGGTCATGACGCCCATTTTCAAAAATTTCGGCAGAAAATAATACGCAAGCGCCAATAGTGTAAACATCGAACCGACTTCCCATGCAATCGGCCCCATATTGGTCTTCCAGCTTTGTCCATTCAGACCAACCAACTGCTCTGCTGAAAGGTTGGTTAACAGCAAAGAGCCTGCGATAACAACACCCGGCAGTCCACGACCTGCCAAAAAATATCCTTCTGCTGACTGCAAATCATCGCCACGGGTTTTCCAGCTTGATATTGCCGCAACCAGAATTGTGAACAAGAGAAACGAAATCCCTGTCCATGCAAATGAATTAAAAAACGTCAATTGTTTTACCCCCAAATATGAGCCATAAACTGGTATCTTTCATGTTGCGTTCACGTGCACGCAACATGAATAACGATAACACAAATTGCAGTAACCTGACAATACTCACATTTGCACAATATTTTCTGTTTGAAACTATGCAAAAAACAGATTTTTTTAATTTTCATACAATTTTTATTGGTGTAATTTTGTTTAAAGTGTACATTTCAAAAGTTTGTTCCTCTCTTTTTGATAAAAACGAACAGGATATTTGTAACTTGCCCGAAACATCTTCTCTTGTGTTTCTTCGCAGATTTCCCTACAGGATTCTCAATAAATTTGCGTTTCTTGCTCTGCCTGTATGCCCCTGCATCATGCCAATAAAAAAGGAGACGGTTCCCCGTCCCTTCCCTATTTACCCTTTATCTATGCACATTTCTATGCGCTCTTGCATCATCTTGCGCTGCTTGTGCGTGCCTGCCATGCCGCTTTTCCTGCAATCACCAACAGTAGCATCAGCACCGATACCAAGGCGGTAAATCCACCGGGTGCTACATTTAAATAGTAGGAGCTGATAAGACCCAGCATGATATCTGCTACGCTAAACAGAACCGAGCACACCACAGTAACACGAAACCCCTTGCCCAACTGCAAAGCCGTTGCGACCGGAATGGCAATCATTGAACTGAGCACCAAGACCCCAACAATACGAATGGAAACCGAAATTGCGGAAGCAACCAGAATTGAAAACACATAATTGATGCGCTTCACCGGTACACCGGTCAGCATCGCCGTTTCTTCATCAAATGCAATATACAGCATCTGATGATACAGCACACGCAATGCCACGATGGAAAGCAGGGTTAGAATCAACACAATTACAATATCCAGCTGTGTGACGGTCAAAATGCTGCCGAACAAAAAATTTTCTGCATTTGCATGCAATTTCCCAGAACTCATAATCGTAATGGCGATGCCAACACTGAGCGCCAGCACAATCGACAAAATTAAATCCGTATGCTTTTTGAAAAACCCCCGCAGAAACTCAATCAGCACACCGCAAAACGATGTAAACACGAATGCCCAGAGCAATGGATTCTGCCCCACCAGCAGCCCCGCAGACACGCCTGCCAAAGAGGCATGGGATAGGGTATCCCCTATCATAGAATAGCGGCGCAGAACCAAAAAAATACCGATACACGGGCACAATACCGAAATGCAGAGCGAAACCAAAATAGCGTTTTGCATAAAACCATATTCCAACATGTTATCTGCCTCCTCGATTCAACTTTAAATATTCCTCTGCATATCGTTGTACGGAGCAGATGTGTCCTCTGCCTTCTTTTAAGTGGTAAATCCGTGTCGAGTTGGAAATTGCCGCATCCAAATTATGTTCCACGGAAATAACGGTCAGCCCCTTTTCTTGATTCATCCTTTTCAAGAATGCATAAATTTCTCGTTGGCTCTTTTGGTCGATTCCCGTAGAAGGTTCATCCAAAACAAGCAGTTCTGGATGCCCTAGCAGCGCACGTGCGATTAAAATCTTTTGTATTTGTCCTCCCGACAGATTGCCCACCAATGAACCCGCAAAATCTGACATGCCAACCTGCTTTAAACTCTGCAAAATCAAATCTTTCTGCTTGCGTTTTAATAAACGCTGATAGGATTCTAAAACTTCGTACACGGTAATCGGAAAATTTGTGTTCGTAAAATCCTTTTTTTGCGGAACATATCCAATCCGCTGGAATCGATTTTCAATTTTTCCTTTTGTGGGCTTCAGCAGCCGCAGCATCAAGCGCATAAGTGTACTTTTGCCGCTTCCATTTTCCCCAACAACAGACACATATTCGCCTGGGTTGATTTCCAAATTGATATCTTGCAGAACATAGACATCCGAATCTGTATAGGAAAAGTACATCTTTTCAGATTGTATCATGGCATATCGCCCCTTCCTCTTTTTTAAACACTTTTCATTTTCCAAAATAATTGCCTACAGAGATTATTATAGTAAGAAATCCCATGGTTTTCAAGCAAAATTTCCCGTTTGCCCTACAGTGCCTTACAAATTTTTTGCTGTTTTTTCACAAAAATCCCCAACTGCTCTTGACACAATGCAATTTTCAGTATAATCTGTTAATAGTTTTGTTTGAAACGGACTTGTTCCAACTGCCGTTTTGAACCGCCGTTTCTTTCGCTTCCCTCATGGAAGCAATTTCACCTGAGTCGGCGGTTTTATTTCAAATTTTATCTGTCTCCGTAGCTCAGCTGGATAGAGCACACGCCTCCTAAGCGTGGGGTCGGAAGTTCAAATCTTCTCGGGGACGCCAAAGAAAAAGCTGCAAAGCCATTGGTTTTGCAGCTTTTTCTTTTTGATACTTTTTCTAAAACAATAGATTATGCCGCGTCTGCTTTGGAAGGCACAGATGCCCTTGCATGATTGTGCAGAGCACTCACCAGCAGGGAAAGCGCAGGAAGCAACAGCACCGTCATGCCCATATGAATCCCGCTATGCTCGGCAATTGCGCCGATAATCGTAGGAAGAATGACCGAACCAATGCTGGTTGCAGTGACAAAAACACCCATTGCCAGCGGATATTCTCCAAAGACGGTTCCTGCGTTTGCAACGGTTGTGCCATACATGCCGGAAAGGGAAAGCCCCAAACCAATTGTCCCTACCAGCATGGGAATCAGACTGGTGCTGAACAAAAGAATGCAGAGAAAGCATAAAATACCGCAGGAAAGCACCAGAATGATGCGTGCCGGCGTAAAGCGTCCGCTAAGGATACTGCAAAACAATCGTCCTATCAAAATGGTAACCCAAAGCAGAGAGGTCAATATCTGTGCAGAATCCTGTGTCACGATGCCAGAATCAATATAATAGGTCACCATCCAACCCATGATAGTGGCTTCAACCGATAGATAAAAGAACATCATCACGGCGGAGCGCACAAACCCGACATCTCGCAAAAATCCAAAAGAACTGCCGCCATTGCGCCGAGTTTCTGTGCATGCAACACTGTCCATTTTCATGAACATAGAGGAAACCATGGAAAGAATGCCAAATCCCAATACGATGAGAACCGCACGTCTCCAGCCGCTTTCCCCATCCTGCATGCAAAACAGTGCCAGAAACGGTGCCGAAACCGCTCCAATGGCAAAGCATGCATGCAGCATATTTAAGGGAGCCGCTGCACCATTTGAAATGGTGCTGATGATTTGGTTATTGTAATTGCTGATAGCGCCACGACCGATACCCGTGAGCAGCAACGCAAAAATCAGTAAAATTGGATTGCCTGTCATCAGCGTGATGGCAAACCCCAGAAAAGGCAGGATGTTCAGCAGCAATAAGGAACGCTTGATGCCGATTGCCATAGGCAATAGCCCTGCAATCAGTCCCGTCAATAGGTTGCCGACCGAATGTGCCGAAATCAATGCGCCGCTGATTTGATAATCCAGATGATAGGAAACCTTCATCATCGGCAGGATTGACCCAATTAAAATCACAAACACCCCCTGAATAAAATACAGGAAGAAAAGATTGCCCACCATATAGCGGTCATGTGGGACAAGACTGCGAAAAAAAGCTTGTTTTTTCATAACGATACTCCATCATGTCAATTTAGAACAGGCATTTGGGCAGCGCCTGCTATAGCATCCCATTCTCTCGATTTCCACTATAGACAGCGCACCTTTTTTATGAGATACTTTCTTTGTGATAACAGTATATTTTCTTTTTGAGGATGCGTCAATCAGAAAAATGCCGAGAAACTATCAATATATTCTCAACAGGAGCATGCCCTATGCAGATGAATGAAATATATGTAAACCGCAATTTAATGGAAACGACTCCACATAAATCTTTGGAACTGCCGATGCAGGTATATGCAGATTCCTTTGAAGATTATATCCTAAAATATATCAACTGGCACTGGCATAATGAATTTGAGTTCAGCGTGATTTTGACAGGAACGGTCAAGTTTTTGGTGGAAGATGCTGAAATTGTGCTGACTGCCGGAGATGGTATCTTCTTGAACGCTGCAACACTGCACCAGGTCGAGCCGCTCAGCGCACCCTCGAAAACACAAAAATTTGATGTATTATGCGCCCCTAGCTTCATTGCGTCTTTCGACCAAGGGAACATCTTTGACAAGTATGTGAAGCCTGTTCTGCTAAATCCTAGCATCAAACACTTCGTTTTCCAGCGCAGTATTCTGTGGCAACGCAAAGTGCTCGACCATCTTTTTTCTATTTATCAGGCAGATACACAAAAAGCCTATGGTTATGAACTGCTGTATCACAGCGTATTATTTCATGTGTGGCGCTTGCTTGTGCTGCACACCGATGTGTGTTCGAATGCCGATATGCATTCCGCCAAAAATCAAGTCGTGCGAGAACGTGTCAATGGCATGATAGATTTTATCAAAAAAAATTATAGCCAAGACCTCTCGGTGCAAACCATCGCCAATCATGTGAATATCAGCAAAAGTGAAAGTTTTCGCTGTTTTCAATCGTGCACGGGCAGCAATCCTTATGCCTTTTTGCAGAAGTATCGATTGGAACGAGCGGTCATTCTTTTATGTACAACCAAGCATTCCGTTGCAGAAATCGCTTCGCTCTGCGGATTCAATAGCCCCAGTCATTTTGGTATGATGTTCAAAAAGGCTTTTGGCATCACACCCGTGCAGTATCGTGGACGAAGTGCTGCCCACGCCGCAAAAACCGTTCGATAAGGCTTTCTGCAGTTTTCATAGACATAAAAAGTATCCCTCCAGTGCAGTTGGAAGGATACTTTTTATGTCAGCTGTATGTATCGCGGCGAACAGGCGAAATAGGCATCTCTTTCCTGCTGTAATTTCCCACTTGACGCATCGCCTTAAATTTCATATCCCACACGTTTGAGATATTCCACGCTTGCCTGAACATCCCGTAAGCTGGTGTCTGCATTGCGTGGGTCACGTTCCTGCTCAATGGTGATATAGCCGTTGTAGTGGATTTCTTCCAATGCTTGATGAATCGCTTGATAATCCAGACAACCCGACCCAATCGGACACATCGCACCCTTTCCGCAAGCATCAAAAAAGCGGATTTTTTCAGAAAGCACTTGCTGATAAACCGCTGCATCAATATCCTTGAAATGAACATAATCCAAGCGGTCTTGGTACTTTTTCAGCCATTCCACCGGATTCATGCCGGAATAGTAAAGATGTCCGGTGTCTAAGCACAATCCTGCAACATCATATGGAATATCACGCATCAACGCATCAATTTCATCGGCGAACTCAATATAGCCGCCCGCATGCGGATGAATCACCGGACGAACACCATATGTTGCCGCCCGCTCGCAAATGCCACGGATGTGCCGCATCATGGTTGCCCACTGCGCATCGCTCAGACGAGGCGCACGGTCAGAATGTCCGGCTGCATAATCCCGCTCGTCATGTCCCCAATCCATAATGGTCATGTATGGCGTTGGATAATGCTGCCCGTCATGGGTCGGCAGCGATGGCAATTTGACAATCAAAGCACAAATATCAT
Source organism: Intestinibacillus sp. (assembly GCA_963663775.1). GTDB lineage: Bacteria > Bacillota > Clostridia > Oscillospirales > Butyricicoccaceae. The sequence goes on from OY760624.1 coordinate 2,595,003, forward strand.
CGGTCTGCCGCAGCAGATTCTCATAATTTTCTTCCGCCAGCAAGTCATCGAAAATTGTTCCTGCCACGATGGAGATGTTATTTTTTTGCAATTCTTCCGATACAATCTGCACATCAATCGGCAAATATCCATAAGGGCCCAGTTCAATTGCCCGATAGCCTGCTTGTGCCGCTTCTTCCAACACACGCTGCCAAGGCGGCAAAAATGGATTCTTCGGATTATCTACACCCCAACAGCAGGGTGCTCCGCAAATATTGATTCCCATAGTACATTCCTCCAAGTATATATATCATTCTGTCTGCTGTTCTTAAAACCTGTATTCATTCGGGTGAAATTGGGTATCATCTCCTGTCCCTCGCTTATCGTTATATGTATCATACACAATCTGCTGCCTTTTTACCTTTGGTATCTGGCAAAAATCCAACCGAAAAACACGCATTTTCATCCCCGTTCTCTTTCAAGCTCCACTTTCTTGCGCATCTGCTCTATCACACAAAAAAGAACACATGCACCTGTACATATGTTCTGCATTATTCCTCTCGATTTTGAATCCAATATTGCCGATAGCGTTTCGGTGACATGCCCGTCACTTTTGTGAAAAGGGTTGTGAAATAATTCGGATTATCATACCCCACCATTGCTGCAATCTGTGTCACAGAATTTTTCGTGTGGATAAGCAGGGTCTGTGCTTCTCCAATGCGCCGACGAATCAAATACTGAATGGGTGAATATCCTGTGATTTTCTTAAACGCATGTGATAAATAGGACGCACTGATGCACAAATCCTCCGCCGCAGATTCCACCGAAATGTCTTCCGCATAATGGCTATCGAAATATTGCTTGATATGCGCAAAAGTCAAAAAATCGGCGTCTGCCATCTCATTTTTGACGGGAATTTCACAAATCATCCCCAACAATGCGCATGTCAAATGCTCACAAATCTCAATAGCACGCCGTGCATATCCAGTAATCAGTCCATCCATGGTTTGAAACAACTGCGTCAGCATGGGTTCATAACTGCCACTATGCAAAACTGGTACTGCATCGCTTGGCAGCAAATGATTTTCCGGCAGACCAGGCATCTTCACCCCGCTCAACCCACAACAATACACATGCAGGGTCGCATCCGGATGAGATACTTCATCATGCAGGGTATCGCTGTTGAAAATCAAGACATCGCCTTTTTGCGTTGTATATGCTCGATTGCCAATCACATATGTGCCGCAGCCTTCTGCAACGAATATAACCTCTAAGCGTTCCTGATGGCGATGCATTGCACGCGGCATAATAAAATCAACTGGCACCGTGTTGCAAAAATATAAAAGCTTTGGCGGCACGATGGGGGCAGGGGCTGTGTGCATCGGATATTGATTCATAAAATATTGTACCACAAAACACTACCCCCTCACATATGCAGGTTCTATTATATGCGAACGGCGTCAAAATTGCAAGAATCCCATACCGCAATGAATGGGGCAGGGAATCACCCTCATTCTTCTTCTGGTGTGGTTTGCGCATCAAATTTTTTCAAATTTTCCTCAATCTTTAGCATATGGTCTTCATATCCGTCTATTTTCTTCCCTAAATATGCCAATGTTCCTTGTAATTCTTCGATTTTCTCGACTATTTGCTTCCTTTGCTCCAGCAAAAGGTCTTTTCTTGCCGCAACGCTTGCATCGCCTTGCTGAAACAAGCCCACATATTCAATCAGCACTTCAATCGAAAGTCCTGCATTGCGCATGCACTTGATAAAATGCACCCAACGGCAATCTGCTTCTGTATATTCCCGATTGCCGCTTTTATTGCGAGCCACTGGGGGCAAGAGTCCAATTCGCTCATAATACCGCAGTGTATCCGCCGTCAATCCATATTCTTTGCCCACTTCTGCAATGGTCATAAAGCACCTGTCCCTTCTCAAATCCATGTTTGAATTGCATGCCCGTATCGTCTATTCTTATCTGATATTTTATCACTTAAAGTTCACTCCAACGCAAGCAAAACCCGCAGGATTTTTTCACAAAAAATTCAGGTGTTTTTCCACTCCGCTTGCCTCTGCAAGATGCGTCCTTATGGTTTGAGCAAATGCAGGCAAACAAAAACAACCACAGCAAACGCCAAAATGCGATGGATTTTCAGCCAAGCAAATACGTGTTTTTTGTGGAGATATGCACCATATCCGCCCAAAGCGGCAGCAGCCAACAATATTCCAAGCGCAACCAGTCCCGTTCCGGAGAGTCTTACAAAATAAAACATGAGCAACGCATGCAAGATTGCAGCAACTGCTGTCATCATGCCCACAGGTTTATGCCATTTCACAACAAGGCGCATCACCTTCATATAGCGGTCTTTCCATCGCTTTTTCTCCGTTGGAAGATGCGAAATAAACTTTCGGTATCCAAATTTCACAAAATAATTGCACAATAAAAGGATAAATCCCCAAACGGCTATCCATCCAAAAAGACCAGCAAATGCACGCATAAACAACACCTCACATCAACAGCTGCTCGAAACTTCTATTTATGAATACTAGTATACACGGCTCCTCCCAAATTGCAAGGCGCAACCGTCCCAAAACGCTATATTAAGAACCCCGATTCTTATTTTCTCCTGCCGACCTGAAACAATTGCATCCGCTCTAAATTGCGGCTGCGTGCGGTGGCTTTGCGCAAAATCGCCGCCGCCGAGGTGTTGCGAACCACTCGATTATTATACAGAAATCGAAACAGCGTACCGGCCCATAATGCCGGCCACAAACCATATATTTTCCGTGCCCTTGGGTAGTTCAGACACATTTGATGATGAAATTCCCGCACATAGTCCCTAATATGCGTTCCCCGCATCATCACCATGCGCTCTTTTCCCGACTTGCCGAATTCCTCCGCTTCCAGTATTTCTAGCATCAACTCCTCTACCGATGCTTCCGCCACCGCATTTGCTGAAAAAAATGGGACTCGCGCCACATCCAATCCCAAATAGCGCACACATACGGCTGTCACTTGCTCTAGGAAGCCATCTAGCCCCGTATCCTCCACCAGCTGCAGAAAATGCTGCACCTCTGCCGATGCAACCGCTCGATTCCAGAACACCACCCAGTCACACAGCAGTTTGATGCCAAATCCCGCTCGCAGAAAATGCTGTAGCATGTGCAGCAGTAAATAAAAGGCGTGATACGCATCCGTCGGCACAGGCAGCAGACTTCCCAAAATTTCCTGTTCCTGCGTATGTGCGCAAAAGGTGACAGACAAGCGTTCCAGATACTGATTGATGCTCTGGTTGTCAAACGGCTCCGCTAACGTGGTATGTATCTCAATCTCAATGCCATCTTTGCCCTGAAAAACAACGTGATGATTTGATGCCTGCTGTTCTTTGCATTGAAATCCATGCTGCTCTAAAACCGTGCGTGTTTTTGCAAAGTCCTGTGCTTTTGGCACCAACAAATCCACATCGCCGGATTTCCGCAGCTCTGGTGTCGGATAGAGATTTGCCGTTGCCGCCCCCTTGAGCACAACCACTGCCACCGCCTCTCTTTGCAGCAGCTGCACAATATAGTTGGTCAGATACAACAGCCGATAACTTCGCATGACTGTTTGGCGGCTGATGGACTGCACCTGCTGGAACAAATACCGAGGCATAGCAGCTTCCTGCTCCAACACATCATACAGCAACGGCAGTATCGCATGCTTGTTGGCGTACCCAAAAACCTGCACCCACTGCGGCTTTGTAAGTTTATGCTCGTTTGATGGTTGCACTTCTGGTTTCCCGACCAGTGCCTGCTTTATAATCGACAGCAAAAATCGCTGTTCCACGGATAATTTTTCGTTCATCAAACCCTCTTCTTTCTGTGTTTCCAAACGCTGCACGCTTTTCGCCAAACAAACTGAAACGCTTGTGTTTTCATATACAGGCACAGCAGCAGGATATTGGGCACTGTTACGCAAATGAAAAGCTTTTTGCAGAAAAGCACCCAAAAGCTCCCTCGCATATGGCTGCATAAAAAATCGCTCATCCACCAAATCCCGCCCATGGCGGCGATATATCCGACATAGTGCAGATAATATCCCTTGCTGGACGCATGCAGATATTTTTGATAAAGCACGAATGGCTCGAGCCAAACAGATGTACAAAGCATGCTGAGCAGTGTGCCTAAAAACACCCCGATTGTACCGAATTGTTTCACCAAAACAATGGAAAGAAGCAAATTTACCCCTGACTCTGCCAGTGCGATATAACGGTCAAACCAAAACAATCCCAAGGAATCCCGAAATACCAGCGTTGCATCCTTCAGTCCGCTGATGAAAAAGCAGATGCAGAGCACCAGCACAATCTCTTTTGCAAACAGGTAGTTTTCTCCGAAACTAATCTCCACAAATGGATTTATCATCTCATATAGACAGATTGCGCACACGCCATACATCCACTGCGCCACAAACGTGGTGGACTCATACACCAAGCGGACTTTTTGCGGTGCTTCTGTCGCTCCCAAGTTGCCTACACTGGCCGCAATCCCCTGAAAGACCTGTTCGACAATCTGGCTGATGGATTTGATAATCAAAAAATAATTGGAATAATATCCTACCCCGACAATGCCCACATATGCCGACAAAATGAGATTGTCTGTATTATTCATCGCAACTCTGCCGATTTTATGCATGAACAAGGCACGAACATTGCGAAAAATCGCTTTTTCCTGCGGTTGGCTCAGCGGTGTCACCGAACGGTCTTTGAGAAATGGATACAGCTGATTTGCCTTTGCAGAAATGCACAGGTTGCTCCCCAACGTACACAGAATATAGACGATTAGGAACAAAATAAAGTTTTTTGTGCACAGCAGTACTATAATCTGCAACATGTCCTGCAGCAGCCAGAAGCTTGTCTGATACAATACGCCAATATAATACAGCTGGTGCGCATCTATCAAGGTCTTCTTATAAATCAGCAAATAGGACAAACAGGAGTTGCACAGATACAGCAGATAAATGACTGTCAAATGCGCTACATCCGGTTTGTTTTTGATCAGCGTATCCAGCAGCGGCAGCAGCGCCAAGCCCGCAGCAGCAACCGCCGCCGCCACAATCCGATAATACCGGCGATATGCCTGCATCAAGGACTTTTGCTGCTCTATATTCTGTTCTGCAATGGGACGATACAAGGTATAGGTAATGGCTGTTTCGACGCCCAATTCAGACAAAGACAGTACATTCAGAATATCCAAAAACAGTCCATTGATGCCCACATAGCTTTGGCTCAGCGTGTGGGTAAACACGACACGTGTCAGAAACCCCATCAAAATGGCTGCCATGCGCAGCAAAACAGAAACATATGTATTTTTGACGGAATTTTCGGTTCTGCTGTATTGCTTCACAAAAGGTATCCTCCAATAATCAGCGCTCAAACTGGGATTTATTTGGAAAAACGGATGCGAATGCCTGCTGCAACTGCGCTTTCACAGCGACATAGTCCACCGCAGAATTGGCATCATTGATGCAAATCATCTTCATCCGCTGCTTTCGAATGGTATCCAGCAGTTTTCGGTTATCATTCTGTAGCTCAAAATAGCGCAAATCCTTGGCAATATTTTTGGCATGAAACTGTCCGCTCAGCTTCTGCCACTCCCGCAGCAGGTATTGATTCACATCCTCTTTGCTCCGAAACCGATGCTGGCACACAGCTGAAAGGCAATCCGCCTCCCGCTCCCACACCTGCCGATAGGTTTCTTTGCGCAGCGGAGCTGCCCCGTGCACCGTGTAAAATCCTGTGAATAACGGAAACGCCAGTTCCAGCAGATTATATAGCAAGTACAGCGGAGGATACCTCAAATGATAATAGTGCAGCGGCTGTGACCGCACGTTTCTGCGCTTTTGAAAATACTTTGCCAAAATTGCAGTATTGTTGAGAAAAACATATGCCATAATGGGATTTTCCGGCTTTAGCACAATCGGTTGAAATGCCAGCATATCGCACGGCAGACCCCCCACAAAAAAATCTTCTGCCTGCACCGACTGGGTTAAAAACATATCATCGTTAAAATAGACAAAATGCTCTGCCAAATCCGGGATTCGATGAAAGTTCAGTTCAATGGTATTGGCATTGAAGGTCGGCAAAAACGCCTGCGGGATAAACTCCCGATGATTTACAACGCAGAGCTTTGGATGCGCCAGCTGCAGCCATTCCGGAATTTGTCCGCAGGTGACAAAATGAATTTTCCGCACCCATGGTGCGTATTTTTCGACACCACGAAACCAATAACGCAGGGTATCCCAATTGCGATACCGTTCGATGCGACTGTCCCCTGCTGTTTCCTTCTCATATTGTTGTTTCTGCACACGCCATGCGTGATCTGTTTCATCTACCCAAGCAATTACAAAATCGATGGGATACTCTGCCTGCGGCACCGCACTTCCCCCTAGTCTTCCCTCTCATTTTTCGTCGAACAGTGGATTTTTCTGCCCCAATCTGGTATACTGTCCCAGATAACCAAACCCTGTTTCCTCCATGCCTGCGCCGCTTCACAATAACCGCCGCAGGGGACATCCATCTATCATCACGAGGTATGTTATGCATCCAGAGAACGCACACAAACGCCGCGCCCTGCTTGGTGCGCTTTCCCTATTTTTCCTTATCCTTGCCTTGGCAGGGGTGTATCATCTGTATTTTCGCACCGATTGGACCCCTGCGGCATACACAGAAACCGCTGATGCACTGTCAAATCCCTATTGCGGGTGGTATCATCTCTATGGCTATCAGATTGCCGATGACCGCAGCTATACCCCTGCAGAGATTCAATACAGCTATCAGGACGATGTTGATACCCGTCTGGCGTTGTTGGAATTCAACCTCCAAAGTTATCGCAATGGCACTATGAGCGATGCCGCCCTGCAGCAAGTGGACACCATTTTGTCCTGCTGGGAGCAAACCCACAAGACCCTGCTTGTGCGCTTTGTGTATGATTGGGATGGTCACGCATCCGATACCGAACCGCAATCCCTGCCTATTATTCTGGAGCACATGTCTCAGCTCAGCACCATCATCAACCGCCACACCGCTTCGATTTACATGCTGCAAGGCATTTTTATCGGGAACTATGGCGAAATGCACGGTTCTGCCTTCGCCGCTCCCGCAACTGCTGCGCAGTTGCTTGCACATCTGGCGCAAGTCACCGACCCCTCGATTTTTCTCTCGGTTCGAACCCCTGCACAATGGCGGGTGCTGACCGATTCTGCCAACCCCATCGGCGAGGCAACGGCATTTTCTGCCGCCCTCTCCGCACGTGTTGGTCTTTTTAACGATGGCATGCTGGGGTCTGAAAGCGACTGCGGCACGTATGCGGGTTCTGCTGATGATACCGCATCCGTCTGGGGACAGCGTGTCCGCACCGCCGAGCTTGCATTTCAAAATCAACTGTGCCGTTATGTTCCAAACGGCGGCGAGGTCATTCTCCCCAATGCCTACAATGATTTAGCGCCCGCCATTGCGGCACTCCGACAAATGCACGTGTCCTATCTCAACAGCGGATATGACCCTGCGGTTTTGGACAAATGGCGTGCTAGTGTTTACACCGGTGACGATGTGTTTCAAGGATGCAGCGGCTACGAGTACATCTCCTGCCATCTGGGCTATCGCTATGTGCTGCGCTCTTCCGCCCTGCGCTTTCATACATTTTGGAACAAGTCTGCACAGCTGACCATTCAGCTTGAAAATGTCGGCTTTGCAAACAGTTACAAACCATTCACCGTTTCTGTTTTACTGCAAAACACACAAACCAATGAAACCAAAACGCTTCTGATAGACACGGACACCCGCGACTGGCTGCCAACTGCACCCATCCAGCTCACCGTCCCGCTGGATGTCCGCACCTATGGCGTTGGAAAATATACCCTGTCCTTTTGCATCACCGATGCGCAGACCAATATGCCGATTGCCCTTGCCAATGCGGATGCTGCTCCCGCCGTTGGCTATCCGTTAGGCACGCTTACGGTGCAGAAGACACCCCAAAAATAGTGCCTGTCCTGCACCGTTGTTTGCCATCTGAATGCACCTGCCGTCCTTCACACGCTCAATCTGCAGCCACACCTCGGCTTCGGGTGCGTCAAACGCCCCTATTTCAACGAAAATCTGACTGGTTTCGCCACTATTCCACGTTCGGACATCCGTTGAAATAGGGATTTTTTGCAATGTTTTACCCTTGAACCGCAGCAGTGCAAAAGCATGCATTTCTTCATACGCATTGGCAAACCCTGTGTTTTCCACAGCAATCTGCAAGCGCACCGGTTGCTGTTTGCGCTGCAAAATCACTTTTCGCACCACAAAGCGGTATCCAAGATGCGCTCCAATGTAGTCATATCCGCTTTTCCCTTGAAACGCATCCGATTGCTGATAGCTGCTGTTTTTCCATTTCTCAAGCACCTGCAAGTCATACAAACTGTGCAAATAGGTAATGTGCATCTGCCGCATGGTTGCAATGGCATGCTCCAAATCATTCAATTGATTATCCTGCACCACTTCCCCGCCATTCGGCACAGTGCGGCAAATACGGTGCTGAAATGCCAACTCGTCGCTGCGGCAGAAGGCTTCCTCCCATGCAGCATCTGCGGCAGATGCCGTGCCGTAGGTTCCAAAATCACTCTCAGATGCCATCATGCCATCATTATATAGTGCCAATGTTCGCTGATGCATGATTTCGCTTTGCGGGCATAGCATCCGCAGATAGCGTGGCTGTCGCACGGCAATCCGACAGCTGCCCGCAGTCGCTTCCCACAGGGTTTGAAACAAACTGCGCAAATGGGTTTTGGTCAAAAACTTGGAGTGGTGCATCTCGCCCCAACTGCCCACAAACAGCCCTTGCAGCACAAAAATCATCGCATGATATTCCTGCAAAATCGGTCCCACCTGCCGCATATGCCGCTGTATGGTCTGTATGCCAGACGGTTCGTGCTCCATCCCCCGTCCTTCTTTGTCATACAAAAATCGCAAAATCAACTCTTTTTTCTCTCTGTGAAAAAATTCTAATATGACACGCAGATATTCCAGCGCAGCTTGGTCAAGTTCGCTGTCCCGATACCACCCAAGGTCAATCTGCACCATTGCCAGCGATTCCTCCTCACAGCAGACCGCTCGCAGTGCCGCTTCCTCCAACGGTTCTGTCAGCGCAAAAGGATACAGCCGATACCAGCCCCTGCTCGGATTTCGGTCATTCTGGCTGCTTTCTGTTAGCTTTTCCGCACGCCATTTGGACAGGCTATCTTTTTTCCCGCATCTCCAAAACACGATTCTCCTCCCCCACATTCATTTTCAGCACCCGAATCCGAAAAAATATCACCCATATGCTGAGCAGCATCCGAAACATATAAAGGATTGGCTTCCATCCTGCGTGCATGCTCACGCCTTCTGTTCGCTGATGCATGATTGCTGGCACTTCTTCCACCCGAAATCCTAGCAAAATCATCTGCATTACCATGTTTGCATCCGGATACTTGTCTTCAAACTGTTGATAACGGGAATAGTACAGCACTGTGCGGCGGCTAAGCCCCTGCAACCCACTGGTTGGGTCCATAATTTTTTCTCCGGTTGCCCTGCGAATCATGCTGCGAAACAGCTTATACGCCAGTTCCTTCAAGGGCGGTGTGGCATATGCCCCACTGTCCTGTAGATAGCGGGAACCCAGCACAATATCAGGGGCGTTTTGGTTTGCACCGTCTGCTGTCAATCGGCTGTAAATCAAAGGGATATTGCACACATCATGCTGTCCGTCCGCATCCATTTGGATAACGTATTTATAATTGCATCGAATGGCATATTTATAGCCCAGCTGCAGCGCACTGCCATATCCCAGATTAAAAACATGCGTCACCAGTGCGTGATTTGTGTCTTTCACAATCCAGTTTGTATCATCCGAGGATGCATCATTGATAACCAAAACATTTGCAATTGCCGCAATTTCCGGCTGCTCCAAATCGCTCAAAATTTTGCCGATATTTTTCGCTTCGTTGTATGCGGGTATAATAATCAATAGTTCTTTTTGCATAGTCCGCCCCCCTCTTTTCTCCGCCCATTGCATGCCTTTACAGTAGTTCCAGCAGTAAACGGATATCTTCCGCATGGTTCATCTGCTTCTGTTTTGCTGCCGCTTGCAGGCTTTGCCGCAGGGTTGGCTGTTCCATCAGCCGCACCACACTGTCTGCAATCGCTTCCGCATCCAGCGCACACAAAATCCCATCTTCCCCTTGCTGAATCTGTTCACGGTTGCCGCTGCAATCCGATGCAATGATTGCGCAGCCCAGCGTCTGCGCCTCTTGAATCGCAATACTCTTGCCCTCAAATCGAGTGGCATGCACATAAATATCGGTCTGTGAGAAGTAGGGGTATGGATTTTCTATAGCACCCAACAGCAAAAAATCTTCCTGCAAACCCAATTTTGCAATCTTCCTCTCCAACATTTTTCGCTCGGGTCCTTCTCCCAATACATACCATCGCACTGCCACCCCGCGCTGCCGCAGGCACTGCATGGCATCCACTGCAATCTCATAGGCTTTCTGATGTGTCAATCGGCCCACTGTCAGCAAGCGAGTGCCTTGAAAATCATCTGCAATGCCACCCGGCTTGCTTGCTCTCGCCACAATCCCTGTCTGGTCTATGTAATTATGCAGGGTATTGGTATTTTCTGTGCACTCTGGATAAACACACAGAAAATGGCTTTTCACCTCGTCCGAAACTGTAAAAATACGGTCAAATTGCAAATAGCATGCTCTGTCCAGCTTTCGAGTGTAACCCGCCTGCTCATAGTCAATGTGGACGAAGGCGGCTTTTCGCTTTGCCTGCACATGGTCCGCCACATAATATGTCGCCCCTCCTTCCAGATATGCAATTGCAAGGTCATATACCTCTTTCTGTGGCTCTGCGCCATCAGAAACCAACCTCCACAGCAATTTATCTATCTGTAAACGATGTTTTTTCAGCATTTCTGTCGCACCTGCCGCCATATACGGCAGCAAGCGCAGTGCATTCGCCCGCCGCACAGCTGCTCGGCATACGGTACCCATCATATGATACTGTCCTTTGCGGGACAGCACCGATACCTCACAATAGGTGCTGTTGCGCCGTTTCACCTGCGGCGGCACACGATGCACCAGTTCGCCCTGTGCCATCAGCACATACAGCGACACCTCGTATTGGCTGCTGTCAAACCGCTTCATCAGCTCCAACATTGCCATCTCCGCACCGGCATGTCCCAGCGTATTGATGACAAACAAAACTTTCTTCTTCATCTCGCCGTCCTTTATAGCTCGGATTTGATTTTTCCCGTCAGTTTCTCTAATTCCCGCAGAATCCGCTCATTTTCTTGATTGAGCAATGACACCTGCATCGCCAGCTCTTGATTTTTCATCGTCAGCTGCGAAAGCTGCATACATAGCAGAAATGCATAAAAAATCACAGAAACGAGCACTACAAACCCTGCTATATAGGCATTCTGCTGCATTAACACACTCCAATCCGAAAGACCTGGTACACTCCCCAGTAAAATCAGCAGTATGCCAAATGTGCCCCAGCCAAGTCCCATGGTGTCCGTCAATTTTTTCAAAACGCAGGCATAAAAATCTGCAAGCAAGACCAATATGCCCAACCCTATCATGATAAGTTTCCACATCATCATGTGCTTCTTCTCCCCCTGTAGCCACCAAACAGCTTCAGCCGCTTTTTCTTCTTTTTCGGATACTTTTCATATACTTTTTCAGATGGTTTTTTGCCTTTTCCTCTCTTGAGCAATTCGCCCTTGCAAAAGATATGGAAATCAAGGTTTTTTTCCATCCAACGCAACCGTTGATATGCCGCACACCAGCCCGCAAACGCACCGATGAACAAACCCATTCCATACCAGATTTCCGATAACGTTGTCGCAAAGATGCTTCCTGCCAAGGTCATTCCCAAAAAACAAATGCTAGTCCACATAGAGCCGGTCAAATCATCAAAATAATACAAAAACAGCATTGCAGCATACAAAATGAACAACACAAAATATCCCGCTGCAAGACTGGGATAAATGCGCATGACCATGCCGGAAAATCCATATCGAGGCAGTGTTACCACCAACACAAAATACAGCGTAATCGAAACAATAAACTGCACACGGGTTAAATTCATCAGTTCTCGGCTCAATTGCCCAAACATGCGTTTTTTCGCCTTCTCAATATCTGCCCATCGCCCGCCAATAACTGCCTCTGAATATTGCTTGTAGCGTTCATGAAAATGCATTTCAATGCTGGCAATAAAGATAACGCTTGCGGAAATATTTGTAAACATCGCCAGACAGCTCGCCATGTCATACGGCTCGGCGGTGATAAAGCTGTTTGCCACCACAATGCGCAGATTGGTTCCCCAAAACACAAAGTTATGGATAAACAGCCCTAGATAATAGGCAGAATTGGCTATCAAAAGCTTTCCATATCGTTTGAAATAGCTTAAAATCTTGCGATACTGCTTACTATTGCCCCGAAAATAGGATTGAATCAGCGCATATTCCATGCAAGCAATCAAAAACAGTCCCAAGGTCAAGGCAAGCAGCATGCTATAGGTCGGCTCCCATTCAAGCACATACACCATAGCAATCGACAGCACAAATGCCACAAGCATGCCCAGAAAATAAATTCCCACTATTTTTTGAAAATCCTTCAAGCCTGTCAGATAGAGCATGCTGTAAATGGCAAATATCAATGCGATATAGCCGCAAAATCCCGTGAAAACATAGACTGCGTCCACCTTGCCCACCAAATATTCCCACAAGCAAAACGGAATCCCCAGCGCACAGCTCAGCACCGTGTTACACAGCAGTCCCAAATGAAAGCACGGCAAAATATCGTCATACCGTTCTTCATAGATGGTATCTGCCATATATTTGGAGAGCACCACATTAAAAGGAGCGGTTGTCAGCAATGCAAAGATGGAAATATACATAAACGTGCAGACAAACAGCTCCCGCTTGGCATATCCAACTGCTGAAAACCCAACCACCCGCATCATCAGTGCAACATTTAGAATGATCAGCAGTATGGGTGCAATGGTAATCACAATGCAATAGCCTGCGCCTACCAAATTCGATGTAATGGTGTTTTTTTCAAAAATACGGTTGAGCTGTACACCAATTCCTGCCATAGCCTTTCCCCCTTTCGCCCGTTATGATGGTGTCTGGTTATGGTGCAATGCTTGATAGATTGCCGCATATCGACGAATCATATCCTCTATTTTATATTTGCTCACCACACGTTGATACCCATTTTCGCCCATTTCCTGCCGTTGCTGCGGATGATTCGCCAACTGCAAGATGGCCTTGGCAATCTCTTCGATGTTCATAATATGGGTCAAGATGCCTGCCGGTCCAAAATCATCCGATTCGCCATACAGCAGCCCTTTGCAGTTGCCGACATTGGTGGCAATGACCGGCTTGCGTGCTGCAAAGCTCTCCAATATCGCCAGCGGCAGCCCTTCGCTGATGCTGGTCAAAATGGTCATGTCCATCTTCCCGAGATATTCCAGCACATTGACCTGACCGGTGAAAATCACATCCGGAATGTGCAATTGCTCCACCAGTGCAAAGCATTCCCTTGCATAGGCTTCGTCCTCTTCCCACGGTCCCATAATCCATAGCTTCAGTCGTGGCTGCTGCTGTTTTGCGACGGCAAACGCACGAATCATCGTTTTGACATCTTTGATGGGTGTGACACGCAGCACTGCGCCAACATGCACATGTGTCCGCTCTTCTGCATCTTTTGTCGGCAGCTGCGCAAATTTTTGCACTGGAATGCCGTTCGGCGTGACCACTATTTTCTCAGCGTCACATCCAAATTCTATTTGCAGGCTCTTGGCGTCCTCATACAGACTGGTCACCACATCTGCCTGCCGATATGCCACGAGTGCCATCTTGCGAAACTGCTCAATCCAGATATTTTTATAAACGCCGTTGACCCACTTAGCACGAATCAATTCTTCCTCTCGCTCACGGGTATAGATACCATGCTCGGAAATCAACAGCTTTGCCCCATAAATCATTTTCGCCATGCTGCCCAACACGCCCGCATAGCCTGTTGCGACGCAATGATAAATGTCCGCATGCGGCAGCTTCATCTTCATCGTGAAGAACAGCGGCAGATAGATGGAGCGAATCGTCCACAAAAAATCCGAATAGACAATGCCTCTGTATTTCTTCTTATAATACTCGGTTGCCGCCGTCATAAAATCCGCACCCATCAGCAAATCATCTATGGACAGCCGTTCATTTTGGAACAGGCGAAACAGATTTTGCCAATCTACATTCTCATTCAAAACCAACTGCCGCAATGCGCTATATTCCCATTTTTTCAATCGTTCTGCACGCTTATGCCGTTTATCGCCTGCAAACCAATCAAAATCATCCAAATACAGCTCATAGATTTCCGCCACATTCTCTGGAATTTCACTGACAAATTTTCCACGGATGGAGCGATTGGCAACAATCGCAAGCACCACAAATTCATACTCGGGAAAGGATTGTATCATATTTTGAATCCAGCTGGATACCCCACCCACCACATAGGGATAACACCCCTCTGCAATGATACATATTCTCATACTATGCCTCGTTTTCTATCGAACTCTGTCGCATGTTCTGCCACCGCCTGTGCAGCAGCATCACTGGGTATAATAAATGTTCGCATCTTCTTTCACCTGTATCAAAACGGTATCTTGCTTCGCTTGAATTAGATAGGCGTTCTTTTCTATTTTTTGATAGGTGCCGCCCTCTATGCCAGCGATGCCTTCGTCATGCGTGCGCAGCAAGAACCATGCATCCTCCCTGCACTGCTTGACATGGAGCGTGATGCTGTTGCCGCTGCGTTCATCGGCATAATCCATCGCCAAAACCGTACGCATGCGGCTGCCGCTTTCGGACAAAGTGGTTTGGTCAAATGCAGAAAATGCCTTCCAATACGTTGTGGTATAGCGAGATAACCGATTGGACAGCTGTTCCCATGCGTCCGCCGCACTCTGCGGATAAAGAACACGTGCCATATCCACGGTAATCGTCGAATATGCCAACGCTGTCTGCACACTCTTGACCCGCAAATCCTCCGAAAAAGTATGGCTGAAGCCATCAATGGTTGCCTTTGCCGCCAAAACATCCTCCGACACATAGGAAAACAGTGCATCATCGGTACGATAGTCCTCCAAAATGGTCTGAACATTCTGCAGCATGGACGAGGTCAACTGCTGCTCCGCCGCCTGTGTGCCAGCGTTACCCGCATAAAACGAGGTGAATTGATAGGTTGGCAGCCATGCCTGAAACAGCGCATCATCTGCCGCCAATTTTTCTGCAAGCGGCAGGCTGGATTTCTGTGTGCCGGAAAGACCCATCTCGCCCCGCTGCTCTCGAACCACCTTAAAATAATAATCCAGCGCATCCGTTTTCGGGAGATTGGCATCCGTATGATTCAACTGCGGATTCATCATACAGGTTATTTTCGCCTGCATTTTGGAGGTCAGCGTCATCAAGTCCGGCCAAATGATATCACGCATTACAGATTCTGCGGAACGACTGTACCGCTGCTGCATCTCTGCGGCATTTTCTTCTGCCAGCACCGGATAATTGAGTGCCACCAGGGACTGCGCATTGACCACCGGATACATTTCATAATCTTTCATTTCTGCCATCATCGCATCCAATATGCCGATGCCCGTGTCGGTGGACAAATAATCCCCATTGACCGCAAACACACGGGTGCTGCCGATGCTGCTGCGCCAAATAATCGCAGGCAAATATTCATTTTCCGCCGCCGCATATTTTATTTTATCCAACTGCCCCACCATATAGAGCTTTGATCCAGTTGTAACGCTATACCAAGGCACATCCAGTGCCAAATCCTGCTGCTTCTGGGTTTCCGGCTTGTTGGGGTCTGCCTGATAGACCACCTCCCCACCCAATAGAAACCCTTGGAACAGCTTGATTCCCTCCAGATGGACGGTTGACTGCGTCACTGCGGTAATTCCCAAAATCGATTGCAGTGCTCGGCTGTTTTGAATGACCTCAACCGACGGCAGATTGCAGAAAATGAGATGGATGCCTTGCGCGACCCAACCCTGCAGCTGTACAACATCAGAATCCCACTGCACATACGCTGCATCCAACAGCACCACTTCCGGCGGGTTGGATGTGTCCAGCTCCACTGCGTCCACCGTATGTTTTTCGATAACGTCACGCTTCGTGTAGCGGCTCCACTGCGCAACTGTATTGCCTACGCCCCCATCCTGTGTGCTGCCCACATAAATGACGTAATCACCTTGTTGATTGCCCGCATGTAATGCCTTATCCGAATTTGTGGATTCGGTCGCTGTCTGCTGTGCATACTGGTTTGTTCCAAACTGGTTCCATTGCTCTTTGACCACACCCGACATCTGAAACATAAACAAAACAACCAGCATAATCGCTGTGATTGTCAAGAAATTTTTATAAGATACCATGTTGAAACACCTCCCTTTGCCGCAGCCATCGTTCAACGGTTATAGGTATCGTCGATTGCAAAATTATTCAAATCATATGTATTCTGTGTGATTTGATAGCAAATAAATGTATTGTCCTCATAATAGACTTTCATCTCATGCGAATACATCTTTTGATATGCCTGTGCCCAATAATACAGCTTGGACATCACAATCCATCGGTTTTCCCCCGCATAAATCGCCAAGCCGCCGCCCTGCGGCAATTCCTGCGCCGCCCCTTGCACCGACACTGCTTGTCCACTGTTTTCGTACTCTGTATCATAATCAATCGGCACTTTTTCAATGAAAAAATAGACATAACGGGTTGGAATGGTGACCATGCCTTTTTCCTGTGCATGGTCCATTTCTCTGAGAAAATCGATGCTTTCATAGTGATATCCATGGTCTTTTCCCATATTCAGCTCATCATTTGCGGACACGATGGTCCATGAAAAATCCGAATTTTCGTGAATGATGTTGGTCAAGCAAGTGACTGCGGCGTTGGTTTCCAGTCCAACGAGTATCTCCGGCTTGCGCAGCGGCACATACATATATGCAGAACCCGCCAGCACACAGCAGGCAAGCAATGACACCACATACATCACCCAATTCTGCTTACAATGCCCAAACACGGCATAAATCGGTGCATCCACAGATAAACTCCACAGAATTGGCAGCGAATACGCCAAAAATTCACGACAGCGGTTATAATCCATCAGCTCCGGCAGACCCAGCACCTTGCTGCCCAGCAAAATGAACAACAGCAGAAGATACAGCCCGCTTGCCACCAGCATCATCCCATAGTCAAATCTTCTTTGCAGCAACGCAAGCAGCGCAAAGCCCAGCAGCCATGCCAAGAGCAGCAGGTGGTACTTGAGAAAGCCCCCATTTTTCGTATGCACAACATAGGTTTCGACAATCGGGTTTACGCTGTAATAGGTAAATCTTGCACGGCGAATCAACAGAGTTGCAACCGACTGCACATGATTCCGCATCCAGTCATCGAGCGTGACAACCGCATCCGACAGACTGGCTTCTGTGCGCTGCGCAACCGTTGGTGGTGTCGGCGGCGTGGTATCGGGTGCTGGTGCCTGCGGTTCATTTTTCGGTGCATCGTCTGTTGCTATATCCTGCCCACGCACCACGCTCATGCCCCAATTCAGCGAGGCCTGCAGCGGTGTGCCACTGGCATAGGCAGCCGCCATCGGCAGAATGGCTATGCTGACGCCCAGCATACATGCCACAATCACACGCCAAAAATACCGCCAGTGAAAAAAGCGCCAAAAATATGCCAGCGCAATCGTGCCGCAAAAAATACCGGCAATGATGGTTGCATAAAAATGCACCGCCAATGTCATGCTGAAATTCATCGCATATCCCATCAAATACCAGGTGGATAGGGGCACGGACTGCAGCCGCATGCGCAGTCGTTCATTCCGTGGCAGCGTGCGCAGATACTTTTTCCGCTCTTGCTGCTGCAATTTTTTCTTTTCTTTGGAAACCTTCCAAACGCTGTCGCATTCACGCTTGTGTGCCTCAAAAAATGCCAACGCAAAATAAATGCTAGGTAAAATAAAAATCATGCCGAATTCTTGCGGCAGGGAACTGTAAAAACGGCTGATGCTATCGAACGAACAGATTGGCAGCAGCACAAATATTCCAAGCCCAACAAGCGGGGCAAATTGCGTTTTGCAGACCGCTTTTAGGAACGCAAACAGAATCATATGTGCATAAAACGTCTGCACCACGCAGAACAGCCGCAGCAGCACATAGGTATCCATGCCAAACGCCGCATGCAGATAATAAATTATGCAGTGAAAGCCAAACGGATATACCCCTGCCACGAAAATATGATTCTGCCCCATCGCATTGATCCAGTAATTGTGCACCGGAACATCCGACAGGCAATAGCCATAGGTAGTGAACGCATTTGCCCCATAAATCCACAGCAAATACCCCACCAAACCCGTCAGTAGCAGCCACTCGACACGATGGAATTGTGTGTCCTTCCGCACCAGCGCCGCAAACAGCCTCCCTTTTTCCTGCAACCAGCTCCAAACCATCCGCAGGAATGTACGCAGCCCCAATTGCCGCAGCAACAGCTTATGTATATGGTCATATTTCTTCCATAGAACGGCTCGAATAGGCACATGATTCAGCCGAATCCATGCGGCGGCGGCAGGCACAAGGGTCATCAGCCACAACGTGTATCCATACGAAATATGCAGCAGCTGCAGAAAAAAAACAAGGTTGATGATATAAAAATTTCCAATGGTGAAATAGGTCATGAAGCGAACCGTCAAACGCTGTCCCGACACCTTTTGGCGGAATATCACCGCCGGCACCAATACTGTCATGACACTATATACGAGAAATATTTCTGTTAACTGCAAAAAGGTTAACATCGTCATGGACATACGGTTTTGCCTCCGTTATGGTTTATTTTCCAGGGAATACCCTAGCCGAACATGCGAATCAACTCTAAAGTTTCGTTGTCAATCGCAATATCCGAGTGTTTCAGTTCCTCCATTGTCCGAAAAAAATCTTCGTGCCGATTCAGGTGAAAGTAGAGCTTCAGCCGACAGGTATATGCTGCGAGCATATACGGATAGGTTTGCACAAGCCGCTGACTCCACATATCCGCCAGCGTGAAATCCCGAATGGCAAGCAAATGCATAAAAATCCACTCTAAAAATTCGCTCTGCATTGTGCCACCGCTTTGCTGGAATAGAATCTCACCCACCTCCGCCAGCAGGTGCACATACTGCGTCTGCTCCATCGGGATAAACACCTTCTGCACCAACACGCCATGCATATATTCTATCAGATAGATGCAGTATTCCGCTTGTTTTTCATCTTTTTCCCCAATTTTTTCATAGACGCTCTGCACGGTTTTGCGAAACACATCCAATTCCTCGCTGAGCACGGATGCCGCATAGTGGGATGCCTCGGAATCCTCGCTTTCCAGTGCCAACGAAATTGCCGACAGCGATTTTTGCACATCTCCCTTGATGACATTCATCATGAGGCTTCGCAGATGGTTCTTATCGCTGACTGCAATTGCATCCTCTATCGGCGCAATATTTAGCTTTTCCGCAATGTCTTCCTTTGTATTCTCCTGTTTTCGTTCCTTGCTGAAGGTGACGTCAGACAATTCCACCTTCTGGTGGAAGACATATCGGAACAGCAGCTGTCCGAGGAGGAAAAACAGCAGCCCGATGCCTGGACATAAGAGCATCACCAAAAACAGGATGCTGTATTTAACCCTGCCGGCATAGGTTTCTTTCTTTCCCACCCATGGACGAATCAGGACACCCCAAAGCAGATACAGCACGGCAAGGACACCGTTGGCGGCGAATATCACCAGCAATATTCGTTCCTGCATGCTCATAAGAGCACTTCCTCTGGCATTGCACTGGCATATCCTGCTTCCTGCAAACGGTTTATGACAAATCGTGCCCCGCTCGGGTCAGTGTTTGACAGCAGTGCATATAGTTTTCCATCTCCCAATGTTCCAAGATAATCGGTTTCACGCAGCTTTTTTTTCAAAACATTCCCCGCTCTTTCAAAGTTTTGGTCTGGTACATCCACTTGCAGGACTGCGCAAATAGCAAGCCCTTTCTGCCCCGCAGACAGATACGCCTTGAGCAAAGAACGAAACGCATCTGTTCCCAAAATATTCGTTCCCTCCACATATCTTTGGTTTTTCAGTGCTTCCATGTAGCGATTTGCACGGACAACCGCATTTTGAATCAAATATCCAACCACCACCAAACGGTTGGCTTGGTTCAGCGTCATCCGCTCCCATGGGATGCCCCAAATCATCAAAATCAACTGCATTTTATCCTCGGAATAAATGGCATTCGCCATCAATGGATAATGGGGATTCAACTTTCGGTTGATAAATACCCGTTGATTGGAAATATCCTCATATAATTCCTGCAACTCTGTATAATGTATGGTGTTGCCGAGTGCCCGTGCCTTGGCAGAGGTTGCCGAGATAATGCGTGCATAATCGCCGCCCGCAACCGTATAAATCGCCACATCTCCGCTGTCCATCAGCTGCCCCAACACTTCTGCGGCATAGAAGAGCACTTCCTCCACCTCATACTTATCCAAGGCAGAAACGACTTCATAGATTTTGCCGATGCCGTCGTTCTGGTTCACCACCTGCGTTTCCAGCACATTTTTCATGCGGACATTATTGCTGTTAATATCCTGCATGCTGTCCAGTTGGTCTGACAAGTAGTTGATTTCCAGCTCATCTTCGCCTTTAATCATGCCAAGGCGGTCACGCATGTAGCCCACTACCAACCCCAGCGCAAACAGCTGCCCTACCCATACATAGGTATTGTAATCAATCAAAATATTAAATCCGGTTCTGGTATACATCTGCCGAAAACAATAGCCCAGCACCGCCAAAATTGCCGACAGCGTTGCTTGCTGCTGCCCATATACAATGGCAAACAGCAGCACATAGATGAGATAAACATCTACATAAGAAAAATATGTGCTTCCAACGGCACGGTTATTGAGCATAAAAAACAGCACAAAGCAAACCAAATTTTCAACCAGCGGAATCAATGCCCGCACAACCTGCTGCAGCTTGCCAAACACTTTTCCCGCTCGTGTGTTGGTTTTTCTGGTATCGCCTGCAAATGCACTGCTGTGCTTCTGCATCTGCCCCAGAATTTGCCTGATGATATCTTTTTCGCTGTTGCGAATCGACATGCCGAACACCTCTTGAAATCGTGCATTGGACAACACGCTTCTGTGATGGCTGTCCAACAGCTTCTCCGTTATTTCAATCGGCACGCCCACCGCTTCCTGCACCAGTTCCCCCAGTGCTCTTTCGTCCATCTCCTTTGTTGCGGAAATGTGATAGATAGGATGCTGACAACCGCTTGCAACCACAACTTTATAGATAAATTCGATGGCATCGGACAGAAACAGGATTGCCATGCTGTGGTTTGGATGCACAACAATCCGCTTGCGATACAATGCCTCCATGCACATTCTGCCGCAAATATCCTGCACATCTGCCGCTCCTGACGGAACATGCTGCAGGTGTGCAATGCGGAGAATCACGACATCCAGTCCCATCTGCTGTCGATAGTTCAAGCAGGTTGCCTCTCCCTGCGCCAACGCCAACGCCCGAAAGGACTGGGGCGTTGTCACATCATCTTCCTGAATATCCACCGCCGAAGAGGTTTCATAAACCTGCTCTGATGAAAAGTAGATAAACCGCCCATGGTGCAGCGATGCAAACGCCATAAGCGTATTGAGCAGTCCCGCCGCATATCGCACTGCTGCCTTTTGCGGCTGTGCCCAATTAAAATTCGAATCATATGCGCCTGTGAAAATAGTAACGCTTGGATTGATGCTGTCAAAGACCTCTTTGATACAGTCCTTTTCGTATTCAAAATGATATTTTTCATATACATGCTTGTATTTTCCGGTTTCATATGGTCTTCCGGTCAACACAAAAATTCGATGTCCCTCTTTTTTCAGTTTATGAATGATTGCATCCATGACATAACCCGCACCACCGATTAATAAAACATCCATTGCTGCCCTCGTTTAACGAATTTGAATTCCACTATCGGTCAGATGCTGACAAAAATCTTCTGTATCCCGCAACGCTTGTGCGGCATCAATTCCAAACTGTGTCTGTAGCGTTTGGGCGAGTTCCTCCACCCCACTGCCAGACTCCAGCAAATGCCACATCATTGCGCCGCTTGCATTGACTGCAATCGGTGCCACATACACCGCCTCATGCTGATTGACTTGAATAATCCAGTCCATGCCTGCTGCATGGCGCAAAATATAACGTTTTTCCCTCATCGTTGTCTAAAAACCTTCCATTTGAAAATGCCAGATAACCTTACCCTCCATGCGGATATGCCCCGCATCGTCGCTGCCGAGCAGCGTTTCATAGTCTGCACCGCACTTGATATAAGTGCGTTCCGTTTTGTCATCCCGATATACAATGATATCTTGGCTGCCATATTGCCGCAGCAGCTTGCAGTAAAGGATACCGCTATGCGCTGGGATGCCTGCGGATGGCAACTGCTCCCTACAATATGCCACACCAAACACCCACCGCAGCAACAGCATCGCCGTCACCGCCAGTGCCGCCAGCATAGACAGCACTCGATGAAAAACCGTTTTGCGCACGGCTTTTTTCTGGCGGATTGTCAACTCGTCCTCGTGCAGCTTCCTTGATTTCTCCATGCCAACGGCACTTTCTTTATTGTCCTGCATCTTGTTCCATTGCATCGTCAATATCCTGCGACAGCATCTGGCATGCCTTCGTCAGCTGCTGCATCTTCTCTTGATGCATCCGCAGGAACGCCACATGTTGGCTTTTGACCGTCTGCACATCTCGGACATACATTTTTTTCAGTTCCTGCAGCTGCTGCTCTCTAGCATCCACCTGTGCCTGCATCGTTTGAAACTGTTCCAGAATTTGTTGATGCTCTTGTGCTTCCGCATTGTGCTGCTCCTGCAAGGCTTGCAGTTGATGCTCTCTCATGTCCGCCTGCGCCTGCTGTTTCTGCAACTGTACCACCAGCTTTTGCTGCATTTGTGCGTCTGCACTGTTCTGCTCCTGCAGGGCTTGCAGCTGACGCTCTCTCGTGTCCGCCTGCGCCTGCTGCTTCTGCAGCTGTGCCAACAGCTTTTGCTGTGCCTGTGCATCTGTCTCTGCTTGTGCCTGCAAGGCTTGCCGCTGCTGCTCACTCGTGTCCAATTCCGTCCGCAGCGCAAGCATCTGTGCTTCATAAATTTCACTCATCTTACGCATGTTTTCATAAACGGAATCTTCTCGAATGCCACCTAGCACGCCTTTTTTCAACTTCATGTTGCGAATAAATTCATTTGCTTTTTCCAATGTAATCATAACTGTTCCCTCAAGTTACAAGCCTTATGAAAATGATTCTTTCCACCTGTGCCAGACCTGCACATCATCTATCATACGGCTATCGATAGATTCCCTCCTGCTGATTCACCGCAGCGTCGCTTTCCGGATGCGGGCAGCCATGCGTTTTATCGGCCCTCTCCAAGGCAACAGCAGCAGCCAACTCCAACTCCACAGCCGATAGACAGGATGTTTGACAGAAACGGTTCTGCCGTTGCGGACAAATGCAATCAAAATGCCCTTTACCTGTTCCATGCGCAGCGGCCCCTCAATGCACTCCTGATTGTCCCCAATCAAATATACCTTGTCGCCATCGACCCGCCAAATGCGGTGCAGTACCAAAATACTGCCCTCTCTTCGATATAACACGACATCTCCGCGCTTTAATTGCCGCTGCTCCGCTTGCCGCAGAATGGCCGCATCCCGCTCTGGCACGAACATCGGATACATGCTGTATCCACGCGGACAAATCTGAATGGTTTTGCCATCTTTGAGCAGTTCCAGAATATCCACTAGCTCCATACTGATTACCACCCACGAATGCTATAATTTTGCTCCTATATTATAGCATTTTTGCACGCTAAATGCTATAATAAATTAAAACACTTTGCAAAAGAGGGAATCTGACATGAAACTATCAGACGGCTATGTCCTGCGCCGTATACATGGAACACCACATCTTCTTCCCGTAGGTCAACACATTGCAATGCTTCGAAATGGTATCCGTCTGAACGAAACTGCCGCTTTTTTATGGGAATCCCTTGCGCAAGGCGCACAGAAAAGCGACCTGCTCCCCCTCCTGCTACAGCAATATCCCGCAGGCACGGTGAACATCGCTGACCTCCAGACCGATATTGGGGACTTTCTGCGGCAACTCACCCATCTTGGTTTTTTAATGGATACGGCAGAACTCCCGCCCTGCGACCATCATTTTCAAATCGGCGGTGTTTCCATTGGCTATCATGGCCCCGAGGCATTGTTGCTTCCTTCCCTGCTTGATTTTTCCGCACCGTCTGCACCCATTGCACAATATTGGATGATACAACCGCCCACCCCCACCGCATTTTTCTCAGAAGAAATCTTGCTGCGCACCGCCGAAATGGAAATCAGCCGCAGCCGAGATTTTTATCGCATTCGGTATTTGCAGGAAGCCCAGCTCCCGCAGGCACGCATTTCACGAGATGGCAAACTTGCCTATTTCGACTGCATCCCGCCCTATGACCATGCGCTTGCAGAAACGCTGTTTCATGCGCTGCGCTTTGCATTTTTAATTTATGCGCAGCAGCACGGGGTGTTTGCCTTGCATTCTGCATCGATTTTATATCAAGATTTCGCATGGCTGTTTTCCGCACCTTCTGGCATCGGAAAATCCACGCATGCCAAACTATGGAACACGCTATACCAGACCCCCACCCTCAACGGCGACCTTAATCTGCTGCGCATCCAGAACGGTCAAGCCACCCTCTGGGGCAGCCCGTGGTGCGGCACCTCTGGCATATACTCTGTGGAATCGTATCCACTCGGGGGCATTGTCTTGCTCAAGCAGCATTTTGAAAATCAAGTCCGACAGCTGCCGCCCGATGAACAGCAGCTCCATGTGGCGCATCGTCTGGTTTCCCCCACTTGGACCGTTGAAATGCTCGATTGTAATCTGGCGTTTGCAGGCGAATTGGCGGACTGTGTTCCTGTTTTTCAACTGCTCTGCGATACCAAGCCGCTTGCTGCTCAAATGATGAAGCAGTATTTCGATGCAGTTGTGCAAAATTGACATCTCTCAACAAAGGAACTTTTTCTATGCAAAAAACAGTCCAACACATCATCAAACGAATCAAAGAAGGTCTGCTGCTGGAAATCTGGACAGGGACGAAATGGGTCTATCAATATGTCAAGCTATATTGGAAATCAATTATTCTGTACACGCTCATTGGAATCATAGAAACGGCGTTCTCGCTCGGTTCCAGCCTGCTTTCCAAAAACCTCATTGACATTATCACCAAGCACCAAACTGGTTTACTGCTTAGAACATTTGCCATGTACCTTGGGTTTTCTGTGGGTAATATTGTCATTACGCAAATCACAAATTACATCTCCAACTTGATTAACCTTAAGGTCGACAATGACATCAAAGCCGATATTTTCAGCAAAATCCTTATCACAGACTGGGAATCTATGACCGTCTTTCACACCGGTGATTTGCTGAGCCGCTGGAACGCCGATGCCTCTACCATTTCCAATGGTATCTTAAACTGGATTCCAAGCCTTTTTATCAACACGATAAAATTCCTTGGTTCACTGGCTATCGTGCTCCATTATGATGCGACATTCGCTCTTTTTGCCCTGCTCGGCATTCCGCTGAACCTTGTCATTTCCCATTCTCTGTTACAACGCATTTATGCTTACAACAAAAAAAGTGCGGCGATGTTTGCCAAAATGTCTGGCTTCAACCAAGAAATTTTTTCAAACATCCAGACCATCAAGGCATTTCACCTGATTTCTTTTTATGTCAAACGGCTGAAAACCCTGCAGCAAGACTTCTTGTCTATGCGCATGGGGTATCAACGGCTGTCTATGCTGACCTCCATTGGCATGGCGCTTGCCGGTCTTGCCATTTCCTACAGCTGCTATGGCTGGGGTATTTATCGGGTCTGGTCTGGCGCCATTACCTATGGTACGATGACGCTCTTTCTCAGCTTGACTTCCAACTTGACCGCAACGATGAACGCCCTAATCGGGCTTGTGCCAACTGCCATTTCCATCACCACCTCGGCAGGGCGACTGATGGAAATCCTTAACATGCCCAAAGAGGACTACACCGCAGAACCACAAGTGGATGCCCTATATACTGCCTGCAAGGATGATGGCATTAGCATTTCTCTGCGTGACATGGGATATGCCTATCACAACGGCACGACCGTTTTTGCGCACACTGCATTTGAAGCCCATCCACATGAAATCATTGCATTGGTTGGTGCCTCCGGCGAGGGCAAAACCACCATGCTACGCCTTCTTTTGGCACTGCTGCAACCGCAAAGCGGGCAGTGTCAGCTATATGGCGGACAAGACCCGCAGAATCCACTGCCCATTTCGCCCTCCACCCGAAAATTATTTTCTTATGTGCCGCAAGGCAACACCATGTTTTCCGGCACCATTGCAGAAAACATGCGCAATATCAAGCCAGATGCTTCCGATGAAGATATTATCTCTGCCTTGCGCACCGCATGTGCTTGGGATTTTGTGTACAAACTTCCAGACGGCATCCACAGCAAAATCGGTGAGCGGGGCGGTGGCTTTTCTGAGGGACAAGCACAGCGGCTTTCCCTTGCACGTGCTTTGCTGCGCAATTCTCCGATTTTATTGCTGGACGAAGCGACCTCTGCACTGGATGTCAAAACCGAGCGGCAGATTTTACGCAATATCATGCAGGACGATTCTCCCAGAACCTGCATCGTTACCACCCATCGCCCAACAGTGCTGGGGCTTTGCAGCAAGGTATACCGCATTGCGGATTGCCAATGTCAGCTGCTTTCTTCTGCGGAAATCACGGCACTGATGGAAGATTTTTGATGCCGTTGTGCCATTTTGGTGGAGTATGAAGAAAAAAGCCGATGACAAACCTGTCATCGGCTTTTTGTATATCATGCTCCCATTGTTTTCATATGGCTGCCTAATTTCAGGCATCCCACTTAGCATCCGGTGTGTATCCATCACTCTCCCACGAAGGTCTAAAATCACCGGAATAGTTGCATTGGCTCACATGGCAACCATGATTCCAACTTGCTGGGCAACCTTCACAGCCTCTTTCCATTTTTGTATGTCCATCATCTGGTTCACCATCGTGTCTAATCATTGGATGATACACACCATTCATCCATTTGCTACCACACCCCGTCCCGCTCACTGTGGTGCCACTGGCTGCATACACACCCTCTGCCAAATCCGCATCCACCAGAATCAACGGCTTCTCATATGTCTGCATATGTTTGTCCTCCTGTCTATAAAGTTCCCTCATGTACTCCCAAGGGGCATCAAAAGCCCCATTTTTGGATTCTCTCTATGTTTTAGTATACCATTTCACCGTTTGTCTGTCAATATTTAGACGCATCACCAATAGATTGCAAAAAAGATGGTGAACATCGCCATTTTTTTTGCAAAAAGTATTGACACACCCCTGTTTTTTGTTATATAATATAAAAGTTCCAAGCGGAATGTGCCTAATACGCCTCTGTAGCTCAGTCGGTAGAGCAGGGGACTGAAAATCCCCGTGTCGGTGGTTCGATTCCGCCCGGAGGCACCATTCATTCCTTTTTGGAATTTGGTACCATAGCCAAGCGGTAAGGCGTGGGACTGCAACTCCCTGATCCCCAGTTCGATTCTGGGTGGTACCTCCATGTGAAACGTCAGCCTTTGCGGTTGACGTTTTATTGTTTTTTGCAGATACGAAAAGGATGTGATTTTATGGCAAATGACAACCGTTTTGCAGTACTCATTGATGCTGACAATATTTCGCCCAAATATATCCGTTCAATTTTGGATGAAATTTCAAATGATGGCGTTGTGACCTACAAACGCATTTATGGGGATTGGACCAATCCCGCACTGGTTTCATGGAAGACCTCTCTTTTGGATCATTCCGTGATTCCCATTCAGCAATATGGCTACACCACCGGAAAAAACTCCACCGACTCTGCCATGATTATTGATGCCATGGATATTTTATATTCCGGCAATGTTGATGGATTTTGTATTGTATCTTCTGACAGCGATTTCACCCGCCTTGCCGCACGTTTGCGGGAATCGGGCATGACCGTTGTTGGTATGGGCGAACGCAAAACTCCAAAATCTTTTATTGCCGCCTGCAACCGATTTACCTATCTGGATATTTTGTTTGCTGCCAATGCTACCGCTGCTCTGCATCCCACCGAAAAAACAACCCCAAAGAGCAAACGCCAGCCCCCCAGTGATTTGGAAAGCAGATGTTTTTCTTCTTTTGCGATGGAGGAGGATGACTCTAATCTTTCCCTCACCTGCAAGGAAACCATTCGTCATGCCTTGCGCACCATCGTTTCTGAAAAATCGGATGAAGATGGCTGGATGTTTATTGGCACCATCGGCAATTTGCTTGTGAAGCGCTACCCTGACTTCGATGTCAGAAACTTTGGCTTTTCAAAGCTTTCTGATTTCTTAACGACTTTGGATATGTTTGAAATCCGCTCTGACAGCAAAAACGGCGGGTCCAAGCTTATCTATATTCGTTTGAAAAATGTTTCCGCTTCTACTTAAGCTTTTGAACGATAACAAAAATACTGCTGCATTTCTGGACCACCCAAAATGCAGCAGTATTTTTTTATGAATCTAGGTTCTTAGTTCACGCGCGACCACTGTACCCCTTGGCGAGTATCTTTGATTGCAATGCCCTTTTCCTGCAGCAGCACATCACGAATGCGGTCTGCTTCTGCAAAATCCTTGTTTTTCTTTGCCTGCTGACGTGCCTCAATCAATGCTTCAATTTCGGCATCGATACCATCTTCCTCATGCGCCTGTACCAGACCCAACACACCAGAAAGCTCCATAAAGAGTGCATGCGCCTTGCTTAAAAACGCCTTACTTGCCTCTACATGTGTCGCAGAATAGCCATTGATGTCCCGCACCAACTCAAACACCGCTGACAACGCATCTGCGGTATTCAAATCATCGTCCATCGCATCAATGAACTTCTGCTTGTATGCTTCCAGCGCCGTATATTTTTCGGTTTCTTCCGCAGTGATAGCTCCATCCTGCGCCTTTTCCATGCGAAACTCTAAATTGTTTCTCGCTTCATACAAGCGTTCCAAAGAAACCTTATTCATTTTAAGCGATTCTTCTGAATAGTTCAGCGGAGAGCGATAGTGTGCCGATAGCATAAACATTCGAATGGTTTCATAGCCATATGCCTGTGCCGCTTCTCTCACCATAAAGAAATTGCCCTTGGATTTAGACATCTTTTCATTATCTATGGTCAAAAACCCATTGTGCACCCAATAGTGCGAAAAGTCACAGCCATTTGCGCACTCAGATTGCGCAATTTCATTTTCATGATGTGGAAAAATCAAATCCAAACCGCCGGAATGAATGTCAATCGTTTCGCCTAAATACTGATTCACCATGGCAGAGCATTCAATATGCCAACCAGGACGCCCCTTGCCCCACGGTGCTTCCCAGAAGGGTTCGCCTGGCTTTGCTGCCTTCCAAACTGCAAAATCCATCGGGTCTTCCTTGATTTCACCAACGCTGATGCGTGCACCTGCCTGCAATTCATCCATCGGCTGATGAGAAAGCTTGCCATAGGATGCAAAGGTTTTGGTACGAAAATACACATCCCCATTTTGTGCCACATATGCATGCCCATTGTCAATCAGCTTCTGCACAATGCCAATGATTGCATCCATGGTTTCAGTTGCACGAGGATGTATCGTTGCACGATGAATGCCCAGCGCATCCGCATCCACAAAATACTCCTTGATATAGCGCTCCGCAATCACATCATATGTGACCCCTTCATCATTGGCACGATTGATGACCTTATCATCAATGTCGGTAAAATTCTGCACAAACTGCACCTGATATCCACGATATTCAAAATAGCGGCGCAGCAAATCAAAAATAATAAACGGACGTGCATTTCCTATATGAAAATAGTTGTACACGGTTGGACCGCAGGAATACATTTTCACCTGACCCTGCTGGATTGGCACAAATTCATCCTTTTGGCGTGTCAACGTATTAAATAATTTCATAAAAGCTCTCCTTTTCCGCCTTATCATACTATATTTCACAATTCAGCGGCATTGTTGTTTTTCTTTTCTGTTACTTTTTCGGTGCTACAGCGCCATCTTTCACCAAATCCCAATTGCGCTTCATATAATCCACACCAGAATAAAGTGTTATCAACATCATCACCCAACCACTGAGGGTTGATACAATTTCCGTATCAATGCTGTCGCCCTTTAAAATCATAACCATAAAAATCAGAATAATTCCGGCAATCTGCACCGCTGTTTTCACTTTGCCGGAATGCGTTGCCGCAAGCACATATCCTTTGGCAGCCGCCACATTCCGCAGGCTTGTGATAATCAATTCCCGTGCAATAATGATAAATGCCATCCATGAAAACAAATGTCCTTGCTCCACAAAAATCAGCAATGCGGCAGTGACCAGTAATTTATCTGCCAACGGGTCGATGAATTTTCCAAAGTCCGTTACTTGATTGTACTTGCGTGCAATATAACCATCCAAAAAATCGGTCACAGAGGCCACGCAAAAAATCACCAATGCAATGGTCAATGCCACTTGCGTTGATTGCAACGCAAAAATGATAAAAAACGGAATCATAGCGATGCGTGTCAATGTGATTTGATTGGCTGTTGTCATCTGTTATCCCTCCAAACATCTGCCGCACAGGTCCGCACCCATGCTTTCTTCGATACACACCTGCACAAATGTACCCTGTGCGATCTCTGCCTGCGCACTGAAATAAACCAACCCATCGATTTCGACCGAATCTGCATAGGTTCTGCCAAAATACAGTGCACCCATTTCATCAAATCCCTCACACAGAACCGTCATGGTCTGTCCAATCCGCTGTTGGTTATAGGCATCTATCACACCACTTTGCAGTTCTTCCACCACTAAGCGACGATGCGCCTTGGTTTCTGCATCAATCTGATGCGGCAGCTCTGCGGCCTCTGTGCCTTCTTCCGGAGAATATTCAAATACGCCGACACGTTCAATCTGCACTTCCTGCAGAAAATCACACAGTTCCTCAAATTCTTCTTCTGTTTCTCCCGGCAAACCAACAATCAAGCTGGTGCGCAACACCAAATGCGGGATTTTATCACGCATTTTTGCAATCAACTCCGTGAACATTTCTCGATTGCCAGGTCGATGCATGGCTTTCAAAATACGCTTGGACACATGCTGCAGCGGAATGTCCAAATATTTCACGATTTTCGGCTGCTCTGCAATCACATCCAGCAGTTCTTCGGTGATTTGGTCAGGATATAAATAGTGCAGCCGCACCCAAACGAAGTCCATTTCACACAGTTGCCGCAACAATGCGGGCAGCAACCGCTCACCTGTAGTATCCATCCCATAGCGAGTAATGTCCTGCGCTATCACAATCAACTCTTGCACGCCGTCATCCGCCAGTTGCTTGGCTTCTGCTAGAAGATTTTGCAAATCACGGCTGCGATATGCACCACGAAGCTGTGGAATGATGCAATATGCGCAGCGATTGGAGCATCCTTCCGCAATCTTGAGATATGCCGTGTGGGGTGCAGTCAACCGCTCCCGTTCACCGTCCAACGCTGCAAATTCCATATCTTGAAAGTATTCCGCATGCTGATTTTCATCAACTGCCTGCACCGCTTCAACAATTTGCTCATAACTGCCTGTGCCGAGTATGGCATCCACTTCCGGCAATTCCTCTGCAAAAACCGCTTGGTATCGCTGCGCCAAGCATCCTGTTACAATCAAACGCTGCAAATTCCCCTCTGTTTTATATCGTGCCGTTTCCAGAATGGTTTCAATTGCCTCCTGTTTTGCGGCCTCAATAAACCCACAGGTGTTGATGATTGCAACATCTGCTTCCTGCATATCTGTAACGATTTCACAGCCTGCATTGCGCAGCAGCGCAAGCATGTGCTCGCTGTCTACCAAATTCTTCGAGCATCCCAATGAAATCAATCCAATTTTCTTTTTCAAAAGCATTCTCCTTATATATGTAAACACTCTACCGGTATTTTCATCCATGTGCTCCCGACAAAATGCTTTCTCCTATCAAACACGCTGCATGCAGCAGCATTGCCGCATTCTGCAAAAACCACCCTTTGACATCCTGCACTTGGATGTAAGTGCGCCCGTTGAACACCGCAAGAACCATTGCGCACACATGTATATATCGCAGCTGCGGCTGTAAATGCGGTGCCATTGCATATGTCAGGAATCCGGCGAATGCTAACACGAGCAGTCCATATTTCCGTAGGATTTCCACGTCCATTCCTCCACCGCAAGCCAATTTTATTCTTCGTTTTCTTCCCGATAAATGCGCAATACCGTGCGAATATCGTCCCACAAATAGCCTCGACGCTGCAATGCAGCAACCGCTTTATCCACTTCACGGCGGTCGCTGCAGTCGCCCCGCAATCGCTTTTCCAGCAAATCCAGCATCTGCTTTTGATTGGGTGAAAATTCTTCCAGCGCCTCTTGTGCGATGTCTTTATCGATGCCGCGCCGATACAGTTCCTGACGAATGCGCATCAACCCATAGCCACGCCGCTCATAGGCATGCACGATGTCATCCGCATAGGCTGCGTCATTGAGCATATTGCGCTCCTCCAGCCATGCGATGGCATAATCCACCGCATCCTCTGGATGCCCCTTATCCAACAGCTTTTCACGCAACTTCGCTTGACTGAGTGCTCGATACGATATTTGCTTTGCAGCCGCCTGCAACGCCTTTTCATAAAGTTCTTCTGCTGTATGTTTCATAGCATTTCACTGACCACGTTATTCAACGTCATCAAAATCATCGGCATCAATAGAAACCGCTCTTGCCGCAGAAGCAGCATTTTTGCGTTCTGGTCGCTCGGCAGGCTGTTCTTCATATGCTTCCTGTTCGCCAGACTCCTCTTCATATTCTTCCTCCTCCTCGCGATTGTTGCGCTGCTTCTTTTTATCGGAGGATTTTGCTTTTTTCTTCCGCTTGGTTGGGTTCAGGCGCTCCTGCTCCATCGCTTCCTCAATCTTTTTCTTAACCTCTTCCGCCTGCTCTGGATGCTCTTTAAAGAAGAGTTTCGCTGCATCACGTCCCTGCCCCATGCGAATATCGCCCAGAGAGAACCATGCACCTGCCTTGGTCACAATATCATATTCCACCCCAAGGTCCACCAATTCGCCAAAATACGAAATGCCCTCTCCATACATAATATCAAACTCGGCTTCTTGAAACGGCGGTGCAACTTTGTTTTTTACCACCTTGCAGCGGGTATGGCTTCCCAGAAGTTCCGTCCCATTTTTGATATGGTCTGTGCGCCGCACATCAATACGTACGGAGGAATAAAACTTCAGCGCACGTCCGCCCGTCGTCACTTCCGGACTGCCGTAAATCACGCCCACTTTCTCACGCAGCTGGTTGATGAAGACTACCACACAGTTTGATTTTGCAATGGAACCCGCAAGCTTACGCAGTGCCTGGCTCATCAAACGTGCATGCAGACCCACAAAGGCATCGCCCATTTCACCGTCGATTTCCGCACGTGGCACCAACGCTGCAACGGAGTCCACCACAATGATA
The DNA here is from genome assembly GCA_963663775.1 of Intestinibacillus sp. Taxonomy (GTDB): domain Bacteria; phylum Bacillota; class Clostridia; order Oscillospirales; family Butyricicoccaceae. The sequence continues at coordinate 2,628,749 of OY760624.1, forward strand.
TCCATTGCACCAGAACGCACCAAGGCTTCCGTAATTTCCAGCCCCTGCTCGCCGGTATCCGGCTGTGACACGAGCAAGCTGTCAATGTCCACACCCAAGGCCCTTGCATAAACGGGGTCTAACGCATGTTCTGCATCAATAAATGCCGCTTCACCGCCGATTTTCTGCGCTTGTGCAACCGCATGCAGTGCAACTGTTGTCTTACCGGAGGATTCCGGTCCATAAATCTCAACGATACGCCCTCTCGGCAAACCACCGATTCCCAACGCCATATCCAGACCGATGGACCCTGTCGAAATATGGTCTACCTTCATGCGAACATTTTCACCCAATCGCATGATAGCACCCTTGCCATGGTTTTTTTCCAACTCTGCAAGTACAGTTTCCAGTGCTTTCTTTTTATCAGCCGCCGGTGCAACAGGCGGCAAACGTTTCTTTTGTTGTGCCATGGTTCTACTCTCCTATATATAGGCTTATTTTTGTATTGATATAGTCTGTTTTTTTCGTTTTTACATGTTTATCGCTGCTTATTCGGCATCAAACGGAGCCATTGCCATGACAATGCGCGGCACCTCGTTCAAATCCTTTTTGATTTCCGCATTCTTCCACCCATATTCCTCCAAAATAGCTGCCACCTGCGCCGCTTGCTGGTAACCGCATTCCACCATCAGCATACCACCCGGCAACATCGCCTCACTCCATTTGGAAGCAATGCTTCGATAAAAATCCAAACCATCGTTACCGCCAAACAAGGCAAGTTCCGGTTCATAATTTTTCACACTGCTGTCCAGTTCCCACATTTCTCTGGCAGTAATATAGGGTGGGTTGGAAATCAGCAAATGAAAGCGTCCCAAATTTTGGCTGGGCAGTTCCAGTGCATTTCCTCGCACCGCCATCAGATGCCCGCCGACATCATGGCGAAGCGCATTTTCCCATGTGATTTTCAATGCCGCTTCCGAAATATCGACAGCCGTCGCACGCGCATCCTCCACATATTTGAGCAATGCGATACCCAAGCATCCGCTGCCGCAGCACAAATCCAGCACTCGTGGATTGACCACCTGCTTTGCATACTGAATGGCAAGTTCACACAAACACTCTGTATCCTGCCGTGGAATCAGCACATCGGAGGTCACTTGAAAGGTCATGCCATAAAAGTCCCATTCGCCCAATAAATACGCCAATGGTTCCCCTGCAAGATGCCGTTCTGCCAATTCCTCCACATGCGCAAGCGTTTTATCCGCCAAATACAAATATGCCCAATTTGCGGTTTGTGTTTTATCGGCATTAGCCGCAAACGCCACCAATTCCCGTGCTTCCAAATCCGGCTGTGGCACGCCCTCCTGTTTAAAACGCTTTCGCAGCGTGATATATAAATCATTCAGTGTCATTGTCATATCCAATTCTCCACTCAAACACTCTGCGAATCCCGTGCGCATGACGCTGATTCTATCTCACCATGCATCCGAATCATCCGTTGGAATGACATGCTCCATCGCAGAAATCGCTACTTCAATCATGCTGTCATCCGGTTCAAACACCGTCAGTCTCTGTAACCGCAAGCCCGGCCACCGCAGCAGGTGCGTCAGCAAATTGTCATGTCTTCCAGCAAATCGATTGATTTCATAGGAAAGTCCCACAACAATGGGCAGCAACAGCAAATGCCCGACAATGCGGTACAGCGGTGTGAGCGGCGGCAGCAACGAGAAAACGACCGATGAAACCAAAATCGAAATGATAATCACCACAAATAAGAAACTCGTGCCGCATCTAGGATGAAACCGTTCCTGTTTCCGTACATTTTCAACGGTCAAGGCTTGCCCTGCTTCATAGCAAAAAATCGTTTTATGCTCTGCGCCATGATAAGAAAACGTTCTCTGAATATCCTTCATGTGTGAAATCACCCACATGAACAGCAGAAAAATGACGATTCGCACGGTGCCTTCTGCCAGATTGCGCAGCACTTGCGGCGTGTCCTGCCCCAAAAAGCTCGTGAGCAGTGTCGGCAGGAAAAAAAACAGCAGCAGCGGAATGATGACACCAAACGCCGAACCAATGCCGAGCAGCAATTTTTCTAAATTCTTAGACCCTACCTTGCTTTCCAACCATTGCTCGAATTTTGATGGATTTTCCTCTTCCTCAAAAAATTGTGCGGAAAAGTTAATTGCCTCCATGCCATCCTTCATCGCTGCAAACAGCATCACAGCCCCTCGTATGAGCGGTGCACCCAAAATTTTATACTTTTCCGCAATAGGCGGAGTGTCTTTTTCTTCAATTACCAATTCCCCATCTGGTTTTCGTACAACCGTACACGATTTTCGGGGTCCTTTCATCACAATGCCTTCAATGATTGCTTGACCGCCAATGGTGGTTTTTTTCGGTGGATTGCCTGCTTGCGTGCTCATTTTGCCATCTCCTCTGCATTTTCTGTAAGGCCTTCCACCCCTAATGCCGTGTGGGCGGACAGTGCCGGCAGCGCAATCGTTACCTCTGTCCCCTCACCCACGGTGCTTTCAATTGTCAATGTTCCTCCATGCAGCTTCACAATCTCATCGGTCACTGCCAAACCAATCCCACTGCCCCGCTGCTTGGAGCTGCCCTTATAAAATTTATCTTTGATAAACGGCAATTCGGATTCCGGAATGCCAGCACCCCAATCACGCACACACACACGCACCTGATTTTCCATACAGTCAATCGTGACAACAATGCGTCCGCCGTCACGTCCATATTTTGCGGCATTGTCAATGACATTGAGAAACACCTGCTTGATGCGATGTCTATCTCCGCTAATCAGATAGCTTTTGTCTATTTTATGATAATCGACTCGCATGCCCGTGTCTTCCAACAGGCTTTCATACATATAAATTGCTTCATATAGTTCCAATGACACATCAAAATTTTCGACTACCAGCTTCATGCGCCCGCTCTCGATGCGTCCAAAGTCCAGCAATTCTTCCACCATCTGCGTCAGACGCTTGCTTTCCTTCTGGATGATTTCGAGTCCCTGCATCACCTCATCCGGGTCTTGCGCACCGCCCGCAATGAGCGTTTCGCTCCACCCGCCAATTGCCGTCAGCGGGGTACGCAGTTCATGGGAAACGGACGAAATAAAATCATTTTTGATGCGCTCTGCACGGCTGATTTCATCCGACATATAGTTTATCGTGTCACACAGTTGTCCAATCTCGTCATCATAGACCTTGTGCAGCCGCATGCCATAGCGTCCTGCGGCAATTTCACTGGCGATGACACTGATTTTCATCACAGGCTCTACGATAGATTTGATAAAATAATGGTTTGACAAGACCACCAGCACCAAAAACAGCATGCAAGCACCGATGGCAATCAGCACAAAAATTTTTATCTGCCGTTCAGCAATTTCCAGTGACGTAATATATCGCACGGCGCCAATCTGTACCCCTGTCTCCGTGTGCAGCGGTGCTGTCACACTCATCACACGTTCACCCGAAAGTGCATCTTCTCCAATCCAAACACTGGTTTTTTTCTCACCAATCGCCTTTTCGACATCCTCCGTGCCTGGTATCGAATCCGTTGTTAAACCAGAGGTCGAGAGGAAAATCTGTCCATAAGAATTGATAAACTGCACTTCCAGCTTATCTTTTTTTTCAAAATCCGCCACATACTGCTCAGCATTGGAATAAAACTGCTCCTGCGTCTGCATCAAATATTTTTCAAAGGAAGATGCCGTATTGGTTGCAGCACCCACCAAATTGGCACGCAACGTGGCATAATAATAATTGCTGACGCCCATGGAAACAATGATAATCACCGCCGCTAAAATCACCACCACAAAGGACAGCGAATTGATGAGCCATCGACCCTTGAGTCCTCCAGGCGAATGCTGCACCTTTAGTTCGGTCTGCGGCACACTGGCCGCCGCAATTTTTTTTCTTCGATAGTTCATACTGACCACATATATCCATACCCGCGCACTGTCGAAATATATTTCGGATTCGCCGGGTCATCCTCTATTTTAATGCGCAAACGGCGAATATTGACATCTACAATCTTCAATTCTCCCACGTAATGATGTCCCCACACCATTTCAAGCAAATCATCCCGTGAAAGTGCCTTGCCGATATTCTGCAAAAATGCTTTTAAAATGCCATATTCAATCTGTGTCAAATCAACCTTCGCCCCATTTTTCTGCACTTCCCTTGCACGGAGATTCAGTCGAAATGCACCGGATTTGATAATATCCTCTTCCCCGAATACACTGCCCGCCACACGGCGATACAATGCATCCACACGTGCGACCAATTCCACAACCGAAAATGGCTTTGTGACATAGTCATCCGCACCTGTCATCAAACCGGTGACTTTGTCATTCTCCTGCACACGGGCTGTCAGCATGATGATACCCGCCGCATATCCTTTCGTGCGCAAAATGCGGCAAACTTCATATCCATCAATTCCGGGCAACATCACATCCAAAACAGCAACGGAAATATCCGGTTCCTGCTCATATTTTTCCACTGCCTGCTCGCCGCTCGCCGCTTCTACCACTTCATATCCAGCGCGCTTGAGATTCAGTACCACAAAGCTTCGGATGCTGTCTTCATCTTCCAACACTAGAATCTTGCGTTTCATAATATGCTATCCCCTTGACCTTCCTGCGGTATCGCTGTTATTTTTCAATCATCTTGACCATTCTTGTGTGACCAATGCAAACATATCACGCACTTGGTCAATATTGACGTACAACTCGCTTTTTGATGCATCTGCTGGAATCTGCGCTGTATAAACCGCGGAATCTGATGTTTTGAGAGAAAGCATCCCCTCATTTTGCGCAAAATAGGCACGCATCTCGCCCGTTAGATAATAAATTTTCAGAAGCGCAATGCTACTGCCATCTGCTTTTTCCTGCGAAAACGTTGTACACGCAATGCCAGAGCTTTGCATTGTATGCTGCACCTTTACCTCCGCCTGCCATGCCTCCGGAAGGTTCAGCATCCATTCTTCCAATTGGCTTTGATAGGTAGTTTTCACCTTTTGCGCCACACCAATTCCAAATGTGTACCACTCTAAATAATATTGAGGGTCGAGAGAATCCGAAGAATATCCCGGCGTCAATTTGGCACGTGGAATGTCAATCATGTTGTCACTATTGATATCAATGGCATAAATCGGCACTGGACGATAGGTGCTGTATCCTAAATTTTGTTCGGCTTCCAGCGCACAATTTCGGAAAATGCCATCTTGATACATAAAAATATCTGTCATCAGCCCAACGCCGGAATCATTTTTCTCTTCTACAAAAACAGCAGGCTGTGCATTTAATGCATACCCGCTCTGCACACGGACAATGCTGGTGGCTTCCACATTGAGTGCTGCCTCTCCCACCATCGGCATTTTTCCATCACTGTAATCATACATACGTGCATTCTTTTTGCCCTGTGCATCCATGTTCACAGTCACCAATTCGTCTGCGCCATCCGCATCCAAATCAATCATTTCAAACGAGCTATATTCGGTTTCCTGCAGGGTCACCAATTGCGCCCCTTGCAACGCAGACACGCTCAACCCAGTGGTGCCATCCTGCACCAATTGCCATGCAATCACAATCCCACGTTTGCCGTCCGGCGTGAGCAGTGGATAATCGATGGACTCCATCGCCGTGCCGTTTCCGGTAATCATCCCCATCTGGATATAGGCATCCCCAATTTTTTTATATACATAGACCCAAAATTTTGTGCTGATGCTGGATTCTCGAAACAATGCAATGGCTTCTTCCTCTCCATCACCATCCAAATCTTTGAGCTGCACCGTGTTGCGGTTTTGTCCGGATATGGGGGACGCATAGACTGCACCCGTGCTCAAGACCCGCTCCAATTCCGTTTGCAATGCGATATAATTTTTCGTCGGCTTTGGTGCCTGCAGCAAATCATCTCCGGTTAACACCGTACACCCACAGAGCAATCCCAAAATCACCGCAGCCATCAATAATTTGAGAATATGACGCATTTTCCCCTCCATACAACAGGGATTTTCTCTATACAGTCGAATTTTTAAGTACCGTTCCTATCTGCGGTTCATGCAGCGTACGTCCGAAGCGCACGCATCCCATAGATATTGATTTTATTATAGCATATATTTGCAGTGTTTGGTACAGAAAATCTGCAAGAAGTGCGGAAAACAACTTTGCTTTTGAAATATCCTTCCTGCAAAACAACAAAAAACCAGTATCGCGAATCTGCGAAACCAGTTTTTTGCCTATTTCAAGTTCTATAGCAGTATTTTTGATGGATACGAAGAATTAGTGGATATATTCGAATTCCATGTCTCCAACCACAACCGTATCGCCTTCTTGAATTTCCATCTGCTCCAAGCGTGCATAAACACCAGCACTTGTCAGCATACGATCCATATACATGCGGGACTCATAGTCTTCCGTGTTAACAGACAGCATCAGCTTGTCCACCCACGCACCGCTGACCACATAGCAGGTATCATCGACCTTTTCAATCTGAATGTCTGTTTCTGCGCTAACCACATGCTCGGTATCGACATATTCCGGCTCATATGCAGTGATGGGGGGCAAATCACGCAACATCTCCCATGTTTTACGCACCAATTCCTGCACACCTTGATGGGTTGCCGCCGAAAGCTCCAGAAAATCATAGCCTTTCTCTGCAGCATATGCTTTTAATCGCACAATCGACTCCCTGTCTTCTCCCAGCAAATCGGTTTTATTGGCAACAATAACCTGTGGACGTGTTGAAAGCGCTTCATTATACCCCGCCAACTCCCCGTTGATGGTTTCAATATCTTGAATCGGGTTACGTCCCTCACTTCCGGAAGCGTCCACCAAATGCAGCAGCAGGCGACAGCGGTCTACATGGCGCAGAAAATCATGCCCCAACCCAGCGCCTTCGCTGGCACCTTCAATGATACCCGGAATATCCGCCATCACAAAGGACTGCTCTTCTGCAACACGCACGACGCCCAGATTGGGAATCAATGTGGTGAAATGGTAATTTGCGATTTTGGGGCGAGCAGCAGAAACTACACTCAACAGTGTCGATTTCCCCACATTCGGAAACCCAACCAAGCCAACATCCGCCAAAAGTTTGAGCTCCAGCGTAATATCCAACTGTCGACCGGGCTGTCCCGGCTTTGCAAAGCGAGGTGCCTGTCGGGTCGGCGTTGCAAAATGGGTATTTCCCCAACCACCCTTGCCGCCCTTTGCGGCGATAAACGGTTCGCTTTCCGAAAGATCTTTGATAATCTGACCGGTTTCTCTGTCCCGAATCAGCGTGCCGCGCGGCACACGAATCACCAACGCTTTCCCATCTTTGCCGCTGCAGCGTTTGCCGCCGCCCGGTTCGCCCGGTGCCGCTGCATACTTCTTTTTATAGCGAAAATCCAGCAAGGTGGATAAATTGTCATCCACTTGGAACACAATATCGCCGCCCTTACCGCCGTCACCGCCATCCGGACCACCGGATGCAACATATTTTTCACGATGAAAATGCACTTTGCCATCGCCGCCCTTGCCAGAGGTAATGCGAATATGTGCCACATCAATAAACATAGGAATTCCTCCTTTATCTGCGAGTGAAAAGAAAGTCCCAGACCTTTTTAGAAGCCTGAGACTTGTCGTTTCTTATTGAACTTCGTAAACCGAAACCTTTTTGCGGTCTTTGCCGACACGTTCAAAGCGAACCACACCGGTTACCTTTGCAAACAAGGTATCGTCAGATCCGATACCAACATTGGTACCCGGATGAATCTTGGTTCCACGCTGACGAACCAAAATGTTACCTGCCGGAACAACCTGACCGTCTGCACGCTTTACGCCAAGACGCTTGGATTCAGAATCACGACCGTTCTTTGTAGAACCAACGCCCTTTTTATGAGCGAAAAACTGTAAGCTAATCTTAAGCATCGTATTGCACCTCCGTTACATTGATAAATTGCGCATATTGCTTTTCCATTTCTCCGTAATGCATCCGCAGTGCACGCACTGCATGCTGCGCCTCACGCATCTCATCCTGTGTCATTTCTGACGGCAGTGTGATGCTGATATAGGCTTTTTTTTGGTCAACATCGGTATCAATGTCAATCAGAAGCACATCATCCAGAAAAATATGGAGCAGTTGGATTGCGCTTGTAATTGCTGAGCAGACAATATCTTCGCCTTCTTCCGCATAATCGGCATGTCCGAACACGGTGACGTTTTTGAAATTGCCGCGCAGCTTTTTGAAAATCACTTTGGTCATGGCTTACGCCTGAATTGCACTAATTGTGACCTTTGTATAAGGCTGTCTATGACCCTGGCGTTTTCTGTAGCCCTTCTTCGGCTTCATCTTGAAGATGTTAATCTTCTTCTGCTTGCCAGTCTTATCAACCGTTGCAGAAACGCTTGCGCCCTCTACGTACGGTGCGCCAACCTTCAAGCCTTCGCCGTTTCCAACTGCAAGAACCTTATCAAATGTTACGTTGGAGCCGTCTTCTGCGCCCAACTTCTCGATATAGATTACATCGCCTTCAGATACTTTGTACTGCTTGCCACCGGTCTCTAAAATTGCATACATACGGTAGCACCTCTCTTTCTTTAATAGAGTCACGCTCTTGCGGGCGTTTCCTGTTACAGGAGAACTTTCTAACCCACTCAATGCGGCTTTTTGTAGAATAGCATATTTTGTTGCAGATGTCAATGTTTTTTATATCTTTTCTGCTTGCGCATGCAGACAGCATTTTATGGAAGCTTGTGCTGCAGCTTTGCCGCCTTCAAAGTGTTTTTCATCAGCATGGTAATGGTCATTGGGCCCACGCCGCCTGGCACAGGCGTCATATAAGAGGCTTTTTCCATCACATCCGCAGCAACATCGCCGCACACCTTGCCCTCGGCATTGCGATTCATGCCGACATCGATGACCACCGCACCCGGCTTTACCATATCCGCTGTCACGAAATCTGCCTTGCCAACCGCCGCTACCAAAATATCCGCACGGCGGCACACTTCTTCCAGACTTGCCGTACGGCTGTGGCAAATGGTGACGGTACCATGGCGATGCAGCAGCAGCATCCCCATCGGCTTGCCAACAATATTAGAACGCCCAATGACCACACAGTCCTTGCCCTTTGGGTCAATTGCATATTCCTCGAGCAGTTCCATCACACCTGCCGGCGTACAAGGCAGAAAATCATAATCGCCAATCATGATTTTGCCCACATTGACCGGATGGAATGCGTCCACGTCTTTTTCCGGAAGAATGGCATCAATCACGGCCTTTTCATCAATGTGCTTCGGCAGCGGCATTTGACACAAAATTCCGTTAATCGCCGCACTTTGATTGAGCTCAGCAATCAAATCAATCAATTCTGCCTGTGTGGTCTGTTCCGGCAAAGCATATTTTTCGCTGTAAAAGCCACATTCTGCACAGGCTTTTTCCTTATTGCGCACATAAATTTGACTTGCCGGGTCTTCTCCAACAATAATCACTGCCAATCCCGGGGTAATCCCTTGTGTTTTCAGTTGCTCCGTTGCTGCCAGAATACTGCCGCGCACCTTTGCTGCCAACGCTTTGCCGTCCATACGTACTGCACTCATGATTCTGTTTCTCCTCTATTCTGCATATTTGTTCATTTCTTCTCTGCATTTGCAGCTTCTTCATTCTCTGCATCGGTCGGAAGCTGAATTTCCGTTGCAACCGCATACACACGATGATTGCGGTATCCACGCACCAACAGCGTAATGGCAATCACGCAGGAAAATGCCGCCACAACCTGTGAAATGCGCAAATCCGTGCCCAAAACATACAGGCTATCGGTGCGCAAACCTTCAATCAGCATTCGTCCAAACCCATACCACGCAATATACAGCAGGAACAATTCGCCGGAAAATCTACGCTTTTTGGAATGACGATGCAATAAGAAAAATCCAATCGCATTCCAAAGCGATTCGTAGAAGAATGTGGGGTGCACGCCTGCCGCCCCGTCTATCTCCATGCGCCATGGCAGAGAAGTTTCTCCGCCATGCGCTTCCGCATTCACAAAATTGCCCCATCGTCCGATACTCTGACCAATCAACAACCCGAGCGACGCAACATCCAGAATATTCAGCACCGGAATCTGATGCCGTTTCCCGTAAACATACATCACCAGCACTGCGCCAATGATGCTGCCATATACTGCAATGCCGCCGTTCCAAATTTTCAGCGCATCCACCAAATGGTCTTTATAGGAATCCCATTCAAAAAGGACATAGTAGGTGCGTGCAAAAATCAAACTGATTGGCAACGCCCACAAAATCACGTCCACTTCTTGGTCAACGGTCAATCCAAACTCCGCCACACGTCTGGACATATAAAACGATGCCAATAAAAAACCGCAGCAAATGATAATTCCATACCAGTAAATATCTTTCCCGAACAGATTGCATGCAACACGGGTGATGTTGAAATGCAATCCCAAACTCGGAAATACAATGTCGTGTGTCATTTGCCGCTCCTTATTCCATCGGTTCGATGACCGATAAGGTCATGCGATTGGGCAATGCCCATCGTTTCAGCATTTCGTGAACATCCTGTGCCGTAATGCCTTCATAAATATCCGGAAATGTTAAGAATTCTTCGCCGCCGAAACACGCTTCCACCTGCATGCGTGCATATTCCTCCGGCACATCCAAGCCACGCAGCATCATGCCGTAAGACGCACGCTTAATTTGGGAAAACAACGTTTCGTCCACGCCATCCTGTGCCAAGCGTGCAATTTCCTGGGCAATGGCATCCCGCAGTGCATATGGATTGTGGCTTTCCCCGCCAAAAACCGGTCCCGCCACTTCCGGAAGCACATTGTATTCCGCATCAAACGAGGCATTGATGAGCTTCTTTTCATATAAATCCGCATAAAACGGTGCCGTTTTTCCGCACAACATGCGCACTGCAATATCGCCCAAAATGGAACGGCGCAAATGACTTTCTCCCTGCAAAAGGGCTTCGTCTTTGCATCCCAGCATAAAATTCGGCAGCGATACCGCCATATGGCGCACAACCTGCGCCTGCGCTACGGTATCCTGTCGTGTTCCGTAATGCCTCTCGCCAATGGTCAGGCTCTTTTCCGGCGAAAACTGCTCTGCCATCTTACAAACGGTGTCAAAATCCGCTGTTCCCACCACGACCAACGCCATATTGGAGGGGCTGTAAAACGCCTGATGGCAGCGATACAGCGTTTCCGGCACGATTTTAGAAATGCTCTCCACGCTCCCTGCAATCGAACGGCGCACAGGATGCGCATGATACATGCCTTCATACATGCCAACCATCGCCTGCCACCCTGGGGTATCGTCCATCATGCCGATTTCTTGTCCAATGATGCCCTTTTCTTTTTCCACATTTTCGTCTGTAAAATACGGCGTATAGACGAATTTCAATAAAATCTCCAGATTTTTTTCGAACTTGTCCGTGCAGGAGAAATGGTATGCCGTCATGCTGTAGCTGGTGAAAGCATTGGGAGAAGCACCAGTGACCGAAAATTTCTGCAAGGCGTTGCCGTCCACGTCTTCAAACATTTTGTGCTCCAAAAAATGTGCTACACCGGTCGGTGTATCATATCGCACGCCATCCAATGTAAAGCTTTCGTCCACAGAGCCAAAATCTGTTGCCAGCACAGCAAATGTCTTGGAATATTCCTTTTTCGGATAATAGAAAATGCGCAAGCCATTGGCAAGCGTTTTGGTGTATTGGGTTTCATGCAATGCTTCAAAAGATTTCTTCATCATTCGCCATCTCCTTTCAAGAAATATATGGTATCAAGCTGCGCATGATTTGCCGCTGCAATGATTTCATCCCTTGTAACAGCGGCAAGCTGCGCCGACAACGTATGCAAATCTCCGGTATATCCGGCAAGCGATTGTCCCAACCAGAAGCGTTCCAACTCCATGGGACTATCCTGCATCGCACATAGACCGCTGCGCACCGTCAAGCGTGCCGCTTCCACTTCGTCATCCGATACACTGCCGAGCTGAATATCGTGCAGCTGCTTTAAAATTTCTTCTCGTGCCACCTCAAAATTTTTGTTCTCAATGCCAGATGCAACGGTCAGCACGCCATTTTGCTTATATAAGGTAGAGGACGCATAATAGCACAGCGAAAGCTTTTCCCGCACATTCAAAAACAGCTTTGCATTGGTCGAACCGCCAAACACCGTGTTTGCCAGCACCATCGCCGGATATGCCGCATCCTGCCCCGTAATGCCTGTGCGAAATCCCATCGACAGCTTGCCTTGCTTGACCGGCATTTCTTCCACGATGGTTTTGGGTGCTTCCTTCGGCTGCTGTACAACCTGAACGGTTGGTTGATACCGTGCGGTCGTTCCAAAGTCAAATAGTGCGCTTTGAAACGCCTCTTCCACCGCATCCGGTGCCATAGCACCGCAGTAAAACAATTCAATGCGTGCATTTTGCAGCACATTCTGATATGCTTCATACAGCGCACCCGCCGTGAGCGCACGTGCCCCTTGCGCTGTACCAAACTCACTCTGTCCAAAGTTCTCTCCTGCACACATCAGTTCAATCAAGCGGCGTGGTGCATACGCACGGGGATTGTTGCGCTGTGCCTCAATACGCACAGCAAGATTTTCCTTTTCACTGTCCGCATATTCGGCTTTGAATGCACCATTTTCCAGCAGCGGCGCACGCCAAAAGGCGCACAGCAACTCTGCTGCTCTGGCAGTCAACCCGCTGCTGCCTGCAGCATAAGTTTCGTCAATCACATCCGAAACAAACCCAATCGCCAGACTATCTCCAATCTTGCGAATCATCGGCTCTACCCGTGCACCATAGAGTCCATCCAGTTCTCTGCCCAGCGTCTGCAAATCCGGGGCAACTGCCGTGCCACGGCGCAAGACAGACGGCAAGACTGCATGTGCAGATGCCTGCGCACCGCCCAATGGCAGCACCAGTGCAATGCGCATGGCAGAGGTTTTGAATTTATCGGTTGGTACAATTGTCAAACCAACGCCGTTCGCAAGCGATTTATGAAGTGCTTGTTTCATATAATCTCTCCTTTGTAAACACAGTAGACATATTCCACAGTATACCCTCTTTTGGTGAAAAAGTCCAGAGAAGCTTGTCCTGCAGGCAGGATTTCATCGGTTTTTTCAAAAATATTGAAAGTTTCATTTTTTCTGCAGAAAAAAGCCAAAAGACACTTGACACCACACGGGTTTTAGGATATTATAATTATCGTTGAGTTGTAAAGCAGTTTCACTTTACAGTCGGAGGTGCACTCGGTGAAGAACAATCCCTTTGAAATGTGTCTGCTGTTTGATTTTTACGGCGACATTCTCACCGAAAAACAGCAGCAATTGTTTGATTTATATTATAATGAGGATTTGTCTTTGGCGGAAATTGCAGAGCATGTCGGCATCACCCGTCAGGGCGTGCGGGATGGCATCGTCCGTGCAGAACATATTCTCACCGAAACCGAACAGAAACTGGGGCTTGTTGCACGATATGGCGCAATCGAATCCCACCTTAAAAATTTGCAGCAAGATATCACCCAGATGCAAGCACTCAACCAAAAGCAGTATCACATCCAAGATTTGGACATTCTGCTGACACGAATGCAGGTAAACCTACAGGAGATGCAAAGCTGCAAATCCTTACTGACCAACGGAGAACATTATGGCATTTGAAGGACTTACCGAAAAAATTTCATCCGCCTTCCAAAAGCTGCGCAGCCGTGGTCGCTTGACCGAAGCAGACATCAAGGCAGCGATGCGTGAAATCCGCCTCGCGCTTCTGGAAGCCGATGTCAACTATAAGGTTGCCAAGGATTTCATCAAAACCGTGACAGAAAAAGCCTCGAATTCCGAAATCTTAGAAAGCCTTTCTCCTGCACAGCACGTCATCAAAATTGTAAACGAAGAACTCACCGCCTTGCTTGGCGGACAAAATACACGCATCACTATCGCCCCTTCTCCCCCGACCATCGTCATGATGGTGGGTCTGCAGGGTGCCGGCAAAACCACCAACTGCGCAAAGCTGGCTGGATTGCTGCGCAAACAGCAGCAGCGTCGCCCATTGCTGGTTGCCTGCGATGTTTATCGGCCTGCCGCAATTGACCAGCTGAAAGTGGTCGGCAAGCAATTGGACATCCCTGTTTTTGAAATGGGACAAGGGAATCCCATTATGATTGCCAAGGCGGGCGTGGAATATGCACGCAAAAATGCGTTTGACCTTGTGTTTTTGGATACTGCCGGTCGGCTTCATATTGATGAAGCACTGATGGAGGAACTCCAAAACATCAAATCCGAGGTGCATCCGCATGAAATTCTATTAGTTGTCGATGCCATGACCGGTCAGGATGCCGTCAATGTCGCACAGACCTTTGATGAAGCGCTTGGCGTAGATGGCATTCTGATGAGCAAAATGGATGGTGACGCACGTGGCGGCGCAGCGCTTTCGGTCAAAGCCGTTACCGGGAAGCCCATCAAATTCGCAGGCACCGGTGAAAAACTCAGCGATATTGAGCCTTTCCACCCTGACCGTATGTCTTCCCGTATTCTTGGCATGGGCGATGTGCTGACGCTGATTGAAAAAGCGCAGGAAAATTTTGACCAAAAGCAAAATGCAGAGATGGAACGCAAGCTGCGTTCCGGAAAATTAACACTCACCGATTTTTACGAACAGCTCAAGCAAATGAAAAACATGGGCTCGATTCAAGATATGCTGTCGATGTTGCCCGGTGTGGATTCCAAGGCGTTGGCAGGGGCACAAATCGATGAAAAAGCGTTGGCACATACCGAAGCCATTATCCTGTCTATGACACCCAAGGAGCGGGACAATCCGCAAATCATCAACTTTTCCCGCAAAAAGCGCATTGCCGCCGGATGCGGACTCAAAGTAGAAGAGATTAACCGCCTGCTCAAGCAATTTGAAGCGATGCAAAAAATGACCAAGCAAATTGTGGGCATGCAAAAGCGTGGCAAAAAGAAGAAAGGCTTTGGCGGATTGGGTGGTTTCAAGCTTCCCTTCTAAATAAGTTGTTCTCATTTTGCTTTTCCAAACCGCTTGTAAAACGAATTTTACAATAGATATTCTATTCAAGGAGGTGAACACCATGGTAAAAATCAGACTTCGTAGACTGGGCGCCAAGAAGGCTCCTTTCTATCGTATCGTTGTTGCTGACTCCCGTTACCCGCGTGACGGTCGTTTCATCGAAGAAATCGGCACCTACAATCCGCTTGCAAACCCAGCTGAGGTGAAAATCAACAGCGAGCGTGCACAGCAGTGGATTAAGAACGGCGCACAGCCGACTGATACTGTACGCGACATCCTGAAGAAGGCCGGTGCGCTGTAAGGGAGGTTGTATCGAATGAAAGATCTGTTGACGTATATTGTAAGCAATCTGGTGACAGAGCCAGATGCCATTGCAATCAATGAAACTGTCAATGGGGACGAGATCACCTTTGAACTGCGTGTTGCGCAAGCCGATATGGGTCGCGTCATCGGTCGTCATGGTCGTATCGCAAAAGAAATTCGCACCCTGATGAAGGCTATGGGCAGCCGCGAAAATAAAAAGGTATCGGTCGAAATTTGCGACTAAACCAAAAAAGACCTGTTTCGCAGGTCTTTTTTGTATGGAGGAAACCCTATGCAAAAAAAGTTTTTGGAAGCTGGAAAAATTGTAAACACACACGGTGTTACTGGGGAACTCAAGGTGCAGCCTTGGTGCGATTCGCCCGAAATGCTGGCGCAGTTTGATACCCTGTATTGGGCCGATGAAACCCCTGTGCGTATGCGAAGCGCCTCTGTGCACAAGGGCAATGTGCTGATGCGCTTGGAACATGTCAAAACGATGGAGCAAGCAGAAGCGTTGCGGGATAAAATCCTGTATTTATGCCGTGATGACATCGAACTGCCGGAAGATTTGGTGTTCATCCAGGATATTTTGACCTTTGAGGTGTATGATGAGCGTCTGGGGCGCAGCATTGGGCATATTCGTGATGTTTTGACCTCGAATCCAGCGCATGACCTGTATGAAATCGCTGGAAAAGACGGAAAACTCATCTATATTCCTGCAATCAAGCCATTTTTGCAGCGTATCGATATGGATACCGGTCGTGTATATATCCAATCCATCGAGGGCCTTTTGGATGAAAATTGACATCATGACCCTGTTTCCTGCGATGATTGATGCCGTTATGCAGGAAAGCATCATTGGACGCGCGCAGGCAAAGGGATTTGTAGAGGTTTGTGCCACGAATATCCGTGATTATGCCACCGATAAGCATCACAAAGCCGATGATGCCCCCTATGGCGGCGGTCGTGGGCAAGTCATGCTGGCAGAGCCGCTCTATCAATGCCACACAGCTCTATGCGGCGGACAGCCTGTGCACACGGTTCTGCTCTCTGCACAAGGTGCGCCATTCTGCCAGAACAAGGCACGCGAACTGCTGACGAGGGAGCATTTCATTTTGGTCTGCGGACATTATGAAGGCATTGACCAACGCTTTATTGACACGTGTGTAGATGAAGAAATTTCCATCGGTGATTTTGTGCTGACCGGTGGTGAAATCCCTGCGATGGCGGTGGCAGACGCCGTCTGCCGCATGGTGCCGGGTGTGCTGCCGGATGAAGAAGCCTTTACCGAGGAAAGCCACTGGAACGGTCTGCTGGAGCATCCCCACTATACACGCCCTGAGATATGGCACGGACACGCCGTCCCAGAGGTTTTGCTGTCGGGACATCATGCCAATATCCAGCGTTGGCGGCGAAAAATGTCTTTGAAACGCACACAATGCGACCGCCCCGACCTTTTTCAAGCGTTTACCCCGCAGGACAAGCAGGAGCAAAAGATTCTTGCCGAACTTGAAGCCGAAACCCTTGGAAAACGCTGACAACGTATCCTCTTGGGCATATGCAGCGCCTCTGTATGTGCCCATTTTTCCATCCTGCCATCTGTTTTTCCTCCTGCATGCAGAGGAGGCATTTGTCTTGGTGTCATAAAAATCAAAACCTTTCTAAATTTTTAGGATTTTTGCTGGACTTTTATACTATAATAACGCTATAATGAAAGATAAGCACGTGCATAGCTATTTCATCCTTCGCATGTCCACTTCACGCCCTCCCGTGCAAACACCGAAATCACGCAAGAACCACTCTGCTGGATTTTGGGGATTGTATGGTTTTCTCCCTATTTTTCGCCTTTCTACAGCGTTTCTGTGGATGGTAGTTTTGCACTTTCCGATGTACTGTAAACCATTTTTTACAACATTCTTATGATTACGATGAATGATTATGAGAAAAGGAGGTTCTCTGTGAATGCTTGAGAAAAGGCTTGAGAAAAACATTATCGATTTGCGTTCTATTTCCGCAGAAATCTCAAACATGCAGATGCAATTTGAAAATACCAAAGCTGCCCTGACCATGTTTGAAACGCTTTTTGAAATCAATCAGTATATGAACACCAATCTAGATATTGAAAGCCTTCTTCCAATGGTCGAGGATGTTGTAAAAGGGATGGTGGGTGCCCGATACTGCACCGTAATCTTGAAAGAAACAATTGCACATACAGACCCTCTTTTTAAAATCAACCTTTCTTATCATGATTTGCATCAAGACAATATACAAACGACTTTTGTTGAAGATTTATCCAAAAAACCGCTTTATAACTTAGACAGCGGCTGTTTATATATCCACAAAGTAGATTTTGAAGATGACACCTATGGCTATATCATTGCCTATTGGGATGTTCCATTTTCTGTAACAGACAAGCAGATTAAATTTTTGAGCATCCTCAGCACACAAACCGGTTTGTGTATCAAAAGTGCTCGATTGGTTGCAAAATTTAAGCTTCTTGCCATCCATGACCCGCTGACCGGCATTTACAACCGCTCCTATTTGGGCAACATTGAAAGCACCTCCTCTCCTGCCCTTGGCGAGTGTATGGTAATGTTCGATTTGGACAATTTTAAGCGCATCAATGATACCTTGGGACATGCCTTTGGCGATGAGATTTTAAAAACATTTGCCAGTATTTTGAAGTCGCATGCGGAGGCCTCTGGTGCCACCTGCTTTAAGTATGGCGGCGAAGAATTTGTGCTGAAATGCATCGGCGGAGAATCCGAAGGTCTGCGTTTGGCAAATTTAATTCTGGCGAAATTTAAGGAGCAGACCGGATATACCGTCAGTGCCGGCGTGTCTGCAATCGGTGAATCCTGTAAAATCAATAAATACAGCATTTTATTGGACTTGGCGGACGCTGCAATGTATATTTCCAAACAATGCGGCAAAAACCGTGCGACTGTTTCCAATGCAGATTTGCAGATGTTCAGCAAGGCTGGCAATGACCTCTCCACAGCGTTATCGCAGTCCTTCCGCCGTGGCAGCAATATCACAGGCATTTTGCGCCTGGATGTGAAAAATGCTTTCGTGATGGCAGATGAAGAGCTGTTCGATTTCCAAACCGAGCTGCGTGGTGTCCTGCGTGTATATGACAAGGTGCATGTCACCGAATCTCTATCGGTGCTCTTTCTTTTGGATACGCAGTCCCCTGTCAAAATACCCGAGGTCATGCATCGCATCAACCAATTGATGCAGGAAAAATATCCGCATATCTCCTATTCCTTGACCGATTGCAGCCGCATTTTCAAAGAGGTTGTCGTACATAGCACACGTGTTGCGGAAATCGTTGATGCCCTCAGTCCTCATCTGAATATAGAATTGCAGGAACTGACGCAGCTAAAACTTGCCTGCGAATGGCACGATGTCGGAAAACTCTGCATTCATCCGGAAATTTACTTCAAACCCGGTAAATTATCCCCATCTGAATATGAACGCATCAAATTTCACGCTTGGCTTGGTTGCAGTATTGCAAAACAAAATAAAACGCTGCGCCATTGCAGTGTTTGGATTTTGATGCATCATGAAAATTATGATGGAAACGGATATTATGGCTATAAAGGCGATGAAATCCCCCTACAGGCACAAATTTTGAGTCTTGTCGATAAGTTAGATGCTCTGACAGAAGACCGCTGTTATCGCAAAGCTTATACCATTCAGCAGGCATTAGAGATTTTGACGTCTGAATCTCAAAAATTTGAATCTACACTGTTCCAAACGTTTATTTCTTTGATTGTCAAAATGTATTCTTTGGACGAGCTTCATCTTTCTGCCCATTGAATACAAGCATTGAAAACGCTCCGTCCATGCAATGTGCAGGACGGAGCGTTTTTTGAAACCTTATACTTGGTCAATAACTTCCTGAATTGTAAAATCCGGGTCATCCACCACAGCAAACAAAATGCGCATCATATAGTAATACATTTTTTCGATGTCTTCTTCTGCATACTGTGCCGCTTGGTATTTAAAATAAAAATCCATGCCGGCACCCAACGGCCGATGCATCACCGTCAAATAAATCGGATGTGGTGCCAGTCCGCTTTCATGCCACGTTGCACGATATTCTAAGGCATTGAGCTTTTCGTCTTTCATGCGCATCGGAAATGGCTGATAGGTTAAGCCCACACTTTCATACAGCGAATATGCAGGCGCACCATAGGCGGTGCGGCGCATGGCATCCATGGTTGGCACGCTAAAGTCGGTATGCCGATACACCTTGCTCTGCAATGCTGCAATGATACGTACGCCATCCAAAAATTGCATATCGGGCTCCATCACCGTACGGCAAGGATACCAATGCACACGCGTTCCCCCTGCCTTGCGATCAATCCGAGAAATTCTTCTCGAAACATAGTTGCGAATGCCAATATCCTTTTCTCCGTGATTTTGTTTGGATAAATATGTACGTAAGGTCATCAGCAGCAGATTGGTCATCGAAATATTCTGCTCTTGACAAAACTCCATCAGCCGTGCAGAGGGTACCGGCTCCAAAATATAGGTGTGCTGTCCCACACATAAATCCACATCATCGGTCGGCATCCAACGCTGCTGCGGATTTTGCGCCTGTGCATGCGCCTTTTTCAGCGGCTCTTCGCCGCGAATATCGGTATACAGCGGCTCTCCCTGCAAAAACTGTTCCTCCCAAAATGTGCGGTCTCGTGCCGTGCGCACAGCATCTGCCGCATGTTTTAGGTCATTTTCCAAACTCAACAGATAGGAAACCCGATCATTTGGCTTTTCCAAACCAAACACCCGATGGCTATATAGCTCGACAATATCATAAATTAGCAGAATCATTGAGCAGGAATCTGCAATCATATGGTCGATGTGGATATAGACCCCGTTCCATCCATCTGGCATTGCCAATGTCATAATATTGCACAGCGGCACATCATGATGCGGAAAAATTGGCTCGTGCCCCCATTCCTGCAGCACGGCGTTGGCTTCTTCTTCGGTCTTCTCCGACAAATCCACGTGTGGAATCGGCCGCACATCTTCCGGCGCAATATACTGAAAAATCTCTCCGTTTTCATTCGGTGCGGTGAAACGAATGCGGGCAGAATCATCTCTGGCAATCGCCTCCTGCACAGCTTCCTGCAGCAATGCAAACTCAATATCAATATGAATCAGCAAACTGACACAAATGTTCAGCACCTGCGGCTTCCCCGTCCATTGCATCAAACTATACTGCATGCGCTGTGCATCTGTGATGGGATAATTGTTCATGGTGTCGCCCTCGCTTTCAAACAGGATGAATTTCTACCTTTAGTATACTGTGTTTGGCTGTCGAATACAATAGAATTTACAAAATTTGCATCTTTTTGATTCTTTCTCTTACATTATGATTTCTCCTGTCAGCTACTTGACAATTGCACGACTGTACGCTATAATAACAATAAATTTTACATCAAAAAAGCAATGACAGAGGAAAGTAACATCGTCATTTACGACTCACAGGGAGTGTGCGCCTTGACTGGAAGCGTGCATAGCCGTCGACAGTTGTGAAGTTCCCTCTCGAGCTGCAAGGCTGAATCTAAAGTAGGCGTTGCCGGAGCTCCTCCGTTAACAGGATAGAACATCGGATGAATTTCATCTTGTGTTTGAAAAAGTGCGGCGATTTATGCCGAATGTGGGTGGTACCGCGGAACTGTTTGTCTTTCGTCCCTTTTCTTTGGGCGAGAGGCTTTTTTTATGCTTCCTTTCGCTTCGACAAACACGGAAAAACATCGAGAACAGAACAGGAGTCGTATATCATGATTATCGTAATGAAAAATAACGCAACTCAGCAACACGTGGAAGAACTCTCCCAATGGCTGGCACAATTCAATGTCCGTGCCAATCCGATTTTTGGCGAAGACACCATCGTCATTGGTTTGGTTGGTGACACTGGCAAGGTCGATAAGGATGCGCTGCTGCGGGATGAGCAGGTTGAGAACGTCATCAAAGTGCAGGAACCGTTCAAGCTGGCAAATCGCCAATTTCATCCCGATGACAGCATCGTCACCATCGGCAAAAATGTGCAAATTGGCGGCAATAAAATTGCCATCATGGCAGGGCCTTGCTCTGTAGAGGGTCATGACCAAATCGTTGGTATTGCACGTGAAGTGAAAGCACAAGGCGCAACCGTGCTGCGTGGCGGCGCTTGGAAGCCCCGTTCCTCCCCGTATTCCTTCCAAGGCATGCAGGCGGACGGCTTGGATTTGCTGCATGAAGCAAGTCTGGATACTGGGCTTCCGGTTGTCACAGAAATCACAAATCCCGTGCACATTGACCTTTTCATGGAAAAATGTGATTGCTTCCAAGTTGGTGCACGTAACATGCAGAACTTTGAACTGCTGAAAGAGCTTGGACAAACTGACAAGCCGATTTTGCTCAAGCGTGGCTTTGCCAACACAATTGAAGAATTTTTGATGTCTGCGGAATATATCATGGCAGGCGGCAACAACAATGTCATTCTATGTGAGCGCGGCATTCGCACCTATGAAACCTATACCCGCAACACCCTTGACATTTCCGCTGTTCCGGCGCTCAAGCGTCTTTCGCATTTACCTGTTGTGGTGGATCCGTCCCATGCCGCAGGGATTTATTGGATGGTTGAGCCACTTGCCATGGCATCCATCGCCGCCGGTGCGGACGGTCTGATTATTGAAGTGCACAATGACCCTGCCCATGCCTTGTCGGACGGTGCACAGTCGCTGACCTATCAGTCCTTCGCAGAAACGATGACTAAGCTCCGTGCAGTTGCCTCCGCCGTCGGCAAAACCATTTAACACGCACAGAAAGGATTGTAAGGACATGCAGCATTTAACATTAAACGGTACAAACGGCGTTTCCGACATCCTCATCGGCAGCGGTCTGCTTGCGCAGACCGCTGCCCGTTGTCTTGAAAAATTTTCTCCCAGCCGTATCCATATTGTAACCGATTCGGTCGTTGCACCGCTTTATTTAGAACAAGTCAAAGCCCAGTTTTCTCTGCCCGTTTCGCAGACTATTATCCCCTCTGGCGAAGAGCACAAGCGGCTTTCCACCGTGGAAACCATTTATCATGATTTACTCGCCGCAGGAATGACCCGCAAGGATTTGATTCTTGCGCTGGGCGGCGGTGTTACAGGCGATGTCACAGGATTTGCCGCCGCAACCTTTCTGCGCGGCGTTTCTCTGTGCCAAATTCCAACCACGCTGCTGGCACAGGTGGATTCGTCTGTTGGCGGTAAAACAGGTGTAGACCTGCCAGAAGGCAAAAATCTGGTGGGTGCATTCTATCAGCCGGGTCTGGTGCTGATTGACCCGACCGTCTTGCAAACCCTGCCGCAAAGCACCTTCAACGATGGTATGGCAGAGGTGATCAAATATGGCTGTATCGCCAACAAATCGATTTTAGACCTGATTTCTGCACCTGATTTTCGAGAGAATATCGAAGATATTATTTATGCCTGCGTAAAAATCAAGCGGGATGTGGTGCAGGAGGATGAACACGACACTGGCTTGCGCATGATTTTGAACTTTGGGCATACCATCGGTCATGCTGCCGAAAAATTGGCAAACTATACCGCACTGACCCACGGGCAGGCTGTCGCCATCGGCATGGTTGCGGCGATGCGCCTTGGCAATGCACTGGGGGCGGCAACCGACTTGTCTGCGCCGCTTGCCGCCATTTTGCAAGCGCACCACCTGCCAACCGAACTGCCCTATGACCGTGCGGCCATTTGCGATGCACTGCTGTCGGACAAGAAAAATTTCGGCGGTACGCTCAATTTTATTTTGGTGCGTACCCTTGGCACGGCGAGCATTGAGAAGCTCGAAACCAGCCGACTGCGTGCACTCATTTTACAGCACTGCTGATGCTGTCAATCCACTGGAACCATAAGGAGGAACTGTGTTATGGGCTCAATTTGGGGCAATGCACTAAAAATATCGATTTTTGGAGAATCCCACGGCAATGGCATTGGCGTTGTATTGGACGGATTTCCTGCGGGCATCCCGTTTGATGAGGACTTTGTTCTGGCGGAAATGGTACGCCGTGCCCCTGGAAAGAACAAGCAATCGACCGCACGCAAGGAAGCCGACTTGCCGAAAATTTTATCGGGCATTTATGAAGGCAAAACGGCTGGCACGCCGATTTGCGCAGTCATTGAAAATACCGACACCCGCTCCGGCGACTACAAGAATTTTTCGGCGCACCCTCGCCCAGGGCATGCCGATTATACAGGAGAACTGCGTTACAACGGCTGCAATGACCCACGCGGCGGCGGGCATTTTTCCGGTCGATTGACGGCACCCTTGGTGTTTGCAGGCGCTTTGTGCAAGCTGTTTCTGGCATCCTGCCGTGTGACGGTTGGTTCACATATTCAATCGATTGCACAAATTCAAGACACGCCGTTTGATGATGTGTCGATTGAAAAAGCACAGCTGGATGCGCTGCGTACGCAGTCCTACCCCATCATCAACCCCCGTGCAGAAGCGGCGATGCTTGCGGCAATTGAAGAAGCTCGCTTAGCGCAGGACTCGGTCGGCGGCGTGATTGAATGTGCCGCCATTGGTGTGCCTGCTGGCCTTGGCAACCCCATGCTCGACACAGTGGAAGGCCGCCTTGCCTCTTTGCTATATGGCATCCCTGCTGTCAAGGGCGTGGAGTTTGGCGCAGGATTCGGCTTTGCCTCCATGCGTGGTTCCCATGCAAACGATGTCTTTTGTGAGAAAAATGGTGCAGTGCAAACCGAAACCAACCACAATGGCGGCGTGCTTGGCGGCATCACCAGTGGAATGCCCCTGCTGTTTCGTGTGGCAATCAAGCCGACCCCCTCGATTTCACAGCCGCAGCAAACCTTGGTTTTGAAAACCGGAAAGGTAGCACCGCTTGTAATTGAAGGGCGGCATGACCCCTGCATTGTTACACGTGCCGCACCTGTCGTGGAATCTGCATGCGCCATTGCACTGACCGATTTATATTTGGAGGGCTTTGGCTATGCGGGAGCTTAACGACATTCGTGCAGACATCAACCAAGTGGATACCGAAATCCGCAATTTGTTTTTGCAGCGGATGGAGCTTGCCTTAGAGGTTGCCGCTACCAAAGCGCAGAGCAATGACAAAATCCTAAAGCCTGAACGGGAAGCTGAAATCATTGCCTCCCGCTCGACTGGCATCCGTGAGGATTTGCGGCTGAAATATATTTCGCTTCTGCAATCCATCATGCGGGTCAGCCGTGAATATCAATACAGCGAAATTTTAACCCTGCGACCCGATAAGTTCCCTCTGCACCCAACCGAAGCTGCCTTATCTCCCAAAACCGTATTTTATCAAGGCGTTGCAGGGGCATATCAAGAGCTTGCGGCACGAGATATGTTTCCGCAGTGTGAGCCGGAAAACGTGCCGACTTGGGAGCATGTGTTTCAGGCAGTGCACACAGGCAGTGCGGATGCAGGCGTGGTGCCAGTGGAAAACACGACTGCGGGCACGGTCAGCGAAGTGTATGACCTGCTGCTGAAATATGATTTGTCTATCAACCGCTCCTGCAACCGAAAAATTCGACATTGTCTGGTGTCTGTCGCAGGTGCAACCCTAGATAGCATTACACGGGTCTGTTCCCATCCGCATGCACTGCCGCAGTGTGATGCCTTTATCAGTGCGCACCACTATGGACGCATCCAAATGGCAAACACCGCCATCGCAGCACAGCATGTGCAAAAAGAAAATGACCCCACTTTGGGTGCGATTTGCTCCCGTGAAGCCGCAGAACGCTACGGTCTGACCGTTCTTGCCGAGCATATCAATGATTTGCAGCACAACGAAACCCGCTTTATCGCCGTCAGCCGTGAGTTGACTTCCCTGCCCGATGATAACCGCATTGAAATTGTGCTGAGTTTGCAAAATGTTGCTGGTTCTTTGAATGCCGTGCTCTCTATCTTTGCAGATTATGGAATTGACATGACCGGTATCCATTCCCGCCCCCAAAAAGACAGCCCCTGGTGCTATGTCTTTTATATCGATTTCACCGGCAATTTGCGCAGCCAAAACGTGCGTGCTTTATTATATCAGCTGCATGAAGAGCTTCCTTTTGTGAAGGTCATCGGCAGTTATCGTGTTATGGAATCCACGGAGGACTAAATCTATGATGAAATTGACTACTTCTGCCCCTTTACTTGGCACCATCACCGTTCCCGGCGATAAATCCATCTCCCACCGTGCGGTTATGTTTGGTGCTTTGGCGCAGGGCACAACCCATATCACCGGCTTCCTCATGGGGGAAGACTGCCTGTCTACCATTGACTGCTTCCGCAAGATGGGCGTTGCCATTGAAGTCAGCGAGCAGGAAGTTGTGGTGCATGGCGTGGGACTGCATGGTTTGCAATCCCCTGCTGAAACCCTATATACCGGCAATAGCGGCACAACCACACGTCTGCTCAGCGGTATTTTGGCAGGACAGGATTTTTCCTGTACCATGACCGGAGATGCTTCCATTCAAAAGCGTCCGATGGGGCGTGTCATCAAGCCGCTGCGTGAGATGGGCGCACAGATTGACGGCGTGGACGGCAATTTCTGCCCGCTGACGTTGGGCGGCGGACAACTGCACGGCATTTCTTATACCCTCCCCGTAGCATCTGCACAGCTAAAAAGTGCGGTGCTGCTGGCAGGACTGTATGCCGAAGGAAACACCACCGTCATTGAGCCTGCGCCTTCCCGTGACCATACTGAGCGCATGCTGCGTGCCCTTGGCGTGGAGATTCAAACCGATGGCAACACCATCACCTTGACCCCGCCGCAGGAATTGCATGCCAAGGATATTGCCGTTCCTGCTGATATTTCCTCTGCCGCATTTTTCTTGGTAGCAGGTGCGATTGTTCCCGGCTCGGAACTCACCATCCGCAATGTTGGCATTAACCCCACCCGCACTGGTATTTTGGACGTGCTTCGTGAGATGGGTGCTGACATTACCATGTCCAACGTCACGGATGATGCAGAGCCGACCGCAGATTTGACCGTTCGTCATTCCAAACTGCACGGCACTACCATCGGCGGCGATATTATCCCACGCCTGATTGATGAACTGCCCGTGATTGCGGTTGCCGCAGCATTTGCCGCAGGCGAAACCGTGATTTGCGATGCACAGGAACTGAAGGTTAAAGAATCCAACCGCATTGCGGCAATGGTCAGCGAGCTTTCCAAGGCAGGTGCTTGCGTGGAAGAAACGGAAGACGGCATGATTGTGCGTGGCGGAACCCCTCTGCACGGCGCATCCTTTGCAACCTATAAAGACCATCGCATTGCGATGAGTATGGCAATTTGTGCACTGGCTTGTGCAGGTGAAAGTGAAATTTTAGATCCTTCGGTGGTCGCAATTTCCTATCCAGATTTCTTCGATACCCTACACACGCTAGGGGGCGAATAATATGCTGCTAAGCTTTGCCCAATTTCAATCGTTCACGCCGACCAAGCCGACCTTTGCGCTGTTTGGCTATCCACTGGGACACACGATGAGCCCACAGCTGCACGCAGCCTTGTTTGCAACCTATCAATTGGATGCGGACTATATTGCCGTTGCCGTTCCGCCGGAACATCTGGCAGAAGCCCTTGCGCTTGCAAAAACGAAACTACAAGGCATCAACTTGACCATTCCCCACAAAAAAGCCATCATTCCGCTGCTGGATACTGTCGATGCCAGTGCGCAGGACTTGCATTCTGTCAATACTGTTGCCTTTCGTGATGGTCGTGCCACTGGTTATAATACCGATATTTTGGGCTTTGCCGCTTCGCTGACCAAAGACCAAGTGGATTTATGCGGTAAAAAAGCCTTGCTGCTCGGCTATGGCGGTGCAGCCGCCGTTATGGGATACCACTGCGCCAAATCCGGCGCATCGCTCGTGATTACGGGACGCAATGTGCAAAAAGCAGATGCCTTGGCGCAGCAGCTGTGTGCCGTTCTGCCACATGCAAAAATTGTTGCCTGCAGCAAAAAACATATCCCCCGCGACACCCAAATCGTCCTCAACAGCACTCCGCTCGGCATGTTCCCCAAGGAAGATGCCTGCCCCCTGCGCTTTTTGCCGCATAAAACCGAATATGTCTTCGATGCCATCTACAACCCGCCCATTACGGCAACCATTCGGCTTGCAGGCAATCGCAGCAAAATCCAAACACGGGATGGTCTGCACATGCTGGTCATGCAGGCGGCGCATGCACAAACCATTTGGAATGGGCATCGCTTTTCCACTGAAGTTTGCGACAGCATTTTGTCGCAGCTTTATGGTTCTCTTGCGGTCAAGCGGCTGCATGACAAATATGGCAAACAAAACATTGTCCTATGCGGCTTCATGGGCAGCGGCAAAACCACGGCAGGCAGACGGATTGCAAAGCTGTGCGGTCTGCGGTTTGTAGATGCTGACCACTATTTGGAGGAGCAAGAAGGCATGGACATCCCCACCATTTTTCAGAAGCACGGGGAAGCGTATTTTCGAGCACGTGAGTCCTATTATCTGTCCGAACTCTCAAAGCAGGAAAGCTTGGTGTTGGCGCTCGGCGGCGGGGCGGTACTGCGTCCGGAAAATGTTACAACCCTCAAGGAAACCGGCTTGCTGATTCATCTGGACACGCCGCTATACCGCATTCTCAAAAACATCTCCTATTCGAGCAATCGTCCGCTTCTGGAACAGAGTCCGGATAAAGAATCGCAGACACGGAAGCTCTATCATGCACGCAAAAGCATCTATCGTTCTGTGGCAAATTTTTCAGTTCGCTCCTCTCGCCTGCATGAACTGGTGCTTCGGGTCATTCAATCCATATAAAACACTTGCTCTACATATGAAAATGGAGCTTAAAGAAGGATTTTTATGTTTTTAAAACGTTTTGTATCTCTTACTTTGGTTGCGGCAGCACTGTTTACAAGCAGTGTCGCTGCAGCCTTTGATTCTGCCTTCAAATATTCCTATACGATTGCAGATTCTGCAATCTATACCCGATATGAAGGCAAAAACGACAATGGGGTTCAGCGTGCCAGCTATATCCAATATACGCCTGGCTCCAGTGTCAAACCCATGATTGTGTACGCCGGCGATGCCATGTATGGCAGCAAATCCACCATTACCACTGCGCAGTCTTATCTGCAGAACCAGGGGTATTCTGTACTCGGCGGCATCAACGCTGACTTCTTTGTTTTGGGCACCAGTATTCCCATCGGTCTGGTCATCAAAGACGGTACGCTCATCAGTTCGGATGCTTGGCAATATGCCGTGGGATTCCTTGCAGATGGCTCTGCCATCATCGGTCAGCCCTCCTCCACCATGAAAATTGAAGGTGCAAGCGGTGCTGTATGGTGCAGTTATTTTAATAAATCCCGCACGTCTTCCGGCATTTATCTGCTTGACAGTGACTATGATGATGAAACCCATATTTCGTCTTCCGGCAAAAGCATTGTCCTCGAGCGTGTAGACAGCACCCCCGTCACTGTTGGCGGTTCGGTCAAAATGAAGGTCATTTCCAAGGGAGCGGGCAGCAGCTCCACCACCATCACCAAAAACCAGATGGTGCTGAGCATCGATGATGACTGCAAGGCAACCTGGGTGGATTATCCCATTGGCGAAGAAGTGACACTAACCATCAATGCACCCGATACCCGCTGGTCCAATGTGGTGTATGCCGTTGGCGGGAAATCCCTTGTCAAAGACGGTACGGTTTCTACTGCCTCTATCGACAGCGCTTCCTCCTATAAGGCACGTACCGCACTCGGTGTGAAATCGGACGGTACGGTTGTTTTGTATGAAGTGGATGGTGCCCAATCCTCGCTCAGCGTGGGACTGACAGCGAAGCAATTGGGCAACGAACTGCTCTCCATGGGCTGCAATAACGTCATTTGTCTGGATGGCGGCGGCTCTTCTGCAATGACGGTACGCATTCCAGGGGAAAGCACTTCCAATCTGGTGACCTCCCCTTCGGATGGCTCTGCCCGTAAATGTGCCAACTACATTTTTCTGGTGAATACGGCAACATCCAATGGCATTGCAAGCCATGTACATATGCGCCCCAGTTATTACTATATCCTCCCCAATGCCTCGACCTATTTTGCGGCTTGGGGGTCTGACAATGCGTATCAACCCGCCACCCTGCCCACTGGCATGACCTATACAGCATCCAGCGGTACGATTGACAGCACGGCGCAAGTGTTCTATGCCGATGATACCACTGGCAATGTCACCATCAGCGGCACTTCTGCCGATGGCGCAGTGACCGGCAGTCACACATTTTGTGTCACAACAGGTGTCACCAAAATTGCACTGACCTCCAATGGTGCTTCTGCCGCAGCATCGTATGCGCTTCGTGGCGGTGCGAGCTTGAGCTTAGATGCAGCCGCTTATCATTTTGGTTCTAAGATGGCAGCTTCAGACAACCTTTTTCAATGGTCTGCTTCGGAGAATATCGGCACCATCGATGCCAATGGTCTTTTCACCGCATATCAGCAGCCGGCTTCTGGCATGATTACCTGCAAATATGGCAGCACCACTGCGTCTGTCAAGGTAACTGTAGGACTGAGTGACCCGCCGCCACTCACAAACATTTCAGATTTTGAACAAACACAGCCGTTTACCAGTGAAAATGCACAGCTTTCCCGCACCACAGAACTTTCCAACGTGGCAAGCGGCACAGGTGCTTTGCAGGTTTCCTATTCTGCAAAAGATACTGCTGACCTGACCGTACAGGACATCGATACCAGCGGCCGCACCAGCTTGACCATGCTTGCCAAGGCTGCAGATGACAATTTGCAAATGAGCGCACTCTTTGCCGACAGCGATGGAAATGAACTAACCGTTCCCTTCTCCTCCCTGCCACAAAACAGTTATTCCCGTATCAGCGTAACTGTGCCCAGCACTGCGGTTGCCTTTAAGGGTCTGCGTGTGGCAAGCAGTGCGGATAGCAATTTGTATCTAGACCACATCATGCTCAGTGCAAAAGCTATTTCCAACACCGATGCCCCCAGCATCACTTGGATTACCGCACCGACTTCTGCTGACGCAGGTGCATCTATCACGGTCAGTGCACGCATTTCCATGGCGAACGGCTACTATGTCATGCGTCCTGCCTTCGTCACTGCCTATGTCGATGGGGTGAAATCCTCCGCAGTCTATTCGGCATCCAGCGGCACGATTTCTATTCCCACCGGTGCACTCACCGCTGGACTGCATCAAGTGACGATTACAGCCGTTGACGATGCTGGCAATATGGCACGGAAAAGCGTTTCCATCACCGCAGGCAATAGCACCGCTTCGACCTTTGCAGATACCTCTGCCAACTGGGCAAACGGCTACATCAATTTTGCGGCAAAGCAAGGGCTGTTAAAGGGGCAATCCACGGGGGACGGCACCATGTTCTATCCGTCCCGCAATTTGACCCGTGGTGAATTCGCTGTCATCTTGGCACGCTATCTCCATTTGACGGCGGATGACACAACCGCCCTCCCCTTCGCCGATGTGGAAGACATTCCCTCTTGGAGTCTGGACGCAATTGCCGCATGTTATCAAGCAGGCATCATGAATGGACAGCTCGATACCGACACCAATGCAGCAAGCTTCAACGCCGGCGCAAATATTACACGTGCCGAAGCAATGACAGCAATCTCCAAGTGTATACCCCGCGGTTTCGTGAGCAAATCCGCTTCGTTCACGGACAACAGTAGCATTCCCACTTGGGCCGCTTCTCCCATTCAATATACAATTGCAGCAGGTATTGTCGATGGTTATTCCGATGGCAGTATCCGTCCCACGCACAATATCACACGTGCTGAAATCTCCAAAATTTTCTGCTATCTCTATTGATTCCCTTATTTGCATAACTGCGCACGCCCCAACAGCAAAAAAGCTTGCTGTTGGGGCGTGCATTCTATGTTTGCAAAAAAGCCGTTTCCATCGCCTGATAGGGCGTCTGAAAACGGCTTTCGTTTTATACTGCGGTTTTTTCCTGATAAATATCCAGAAGTGCACGTTCTACACTCCAATAAAAAGCAGACTCCCCAATCAAATCATAAATTCCTGCCCGCTGCAGCATTTTGAACGCACTCTGCGGCAAACCGCAAATTGCCACCTTGCTATTGAGCTCCTGCAGCATACGTACACTGTCAAGCAATGCCTGTGCACCCGAAATATCGATATAGGATACGCCTCGCATTGACAGAAAAATTTGGTCACTTTCACCGCAACTCGTCACAATCTCTTCAATCGCATCGGTATTGGCAAAGAGAATCGGTCCTGTGACATAGCACACCACTGCATTTTTATACGCATCTGTAAACTGCACATTCTGGAGATGCAGTCTGGAAATGTCCACCTTTTCATAATTGATTTCAATTTTAGAAAGCCGCACAATCATCAAGACCAGACCCAAGCTAACCCCCACCAAAATAGCAACTGTCAAATCAAAGACAATCGTTGCCGCCATGGTTGCCAAAAACTTGGTCATCGCACCTTTGAAACGATGGGTGAACATATATCGAATGGCGTGCCATTCATTCATGCGCCATGCGGTTACCATCAGCACACCCGCCAACGCCGCCAGTGGAATGCGTGAAATGATGGGGGCTAATACAAACATCATGAGCAACAACCCCAATGCATGAAAAATGCCTGTCAACCGCGTACGTGCGCCCGATTTGACCGCAACCGAGGTGCGTGCCAGCGCAGCGGTTGCCGGAACACCTCCCACAAACGGCAAAATCAAATTTCCGATGCCTTGCGCAAACAATTCCTGGTCATTATCAAGCTTTACACCGGTTGCACGCCCTGCGGATGCACCGCACAACAGACTTTCCAGCATATTCAGCAGCGCAATGGAGCAGGCAGGTCCCAACTGCTCCCATAGCGACACTGCATGCAAATCCTGCAAGGACAACCGATCTTCCAGCAGCAAAGAATGCGGAATGCTGCCCACCACTGCAATGTCAATCTGTAAAAGAATCGTCACTGCAGTTGCCACAATAATGCCGACCAATGAGCCGGGAATGACTGCATTCCACTTCTTTGGCATAAAAATCATAATCAAAATGACAAGAAGCCCTATCAAAAACGAGGTCATGCTCGGATGAAACCCCAATCTTCCATAGGAAAGCAATTTTTCAACCGCAGACCCGCCTTCGGAAGAGGTTCCAAACAGATTATCGACCTGCCCCAATGCTATAATGACCGCAATTCCAGAGGTGAACCCTGTAATCACAGGGGTTGGCACAAATGCAGTCAATCTCCCCAAGTGCAAAAACCCCGATATAACCAATATAATGCCGGCTAAAAACGTCGCAATGAACACGCTTTCAATGCCATGCTTGGATACCAAACTAATTAAAATTGCTGCCATAGCACCTGTAGGACCTGATATTTGGTAAAACCCACCTGATAGTGCTGAAATCACCAATCCTGCCACAATCGCTGTCACCAGTCCTGCCGCAGCGTTTGCCCCCGAAGAAACACCGAATGCCAATGCCAACGGCAGTGCCACAGCTGCAACGGTTAGACCCGCCATCAGGTCATGTGTAAAATCTGCAGCGCTATATCCGTGAAATTCCCGCTGTAGGGTTTTGATGTACCTTTGAAACATGTTCTTCTCCTCTCAAAGCGTCTGTTCCATACAAAAACTATCATTTAGATAGGAAATCCAGTAATTACTTTTTTTACTAATGCAAAAGCGCATGAAAAGGCGGACAGCGTCAACTGTCCGCCGATTTTTATAAGAACCTGTTCCTTAAAATGCAATGCTCTTAGAAACATACGCCACTAAATCATCCAACTTCACACGCTCTTGCTGCATGGTATCACGGTCACGCACGGTCACGCATCCATCCTGCTCGGTTTCAAAATCCACCGTAATGCACATCGGTGTGCCAATTTCATCTTCACGGCGATACCGTTTGCCAATGGAGCCGGAATCATCAAAATCCACACAAAAATGCTTCGAAAGCTCCTGCCAAATCGGCATTGCCTGCTCTGTCAGCTTTTTGGAGAGCGGCAATACAGCAGCCTTGAACGGTGCAAGTGCCGGATGCAGTCGCAATACTGTACGGACATCATCTTTTCCGTTTTTATCCTGACCTACTACTTCTTCATCATAGGCATCACACAAAAACGCCAATGCCACACGGTCTGCACCCAAAGAAGGTTCAATGACATATGGAATATATTTTTCATTGATTGCCTGGTCAAAATATTCCATAGAAACACCGGAAGTATTCTGATGCTGTTTCAAATCGAAATCAGTACGGTCTGCAATGCCCCACAATTCACCCCAGCCAAATGGGAACAAAAATTCAATATCGGTGGTGGCATTGGAATAGTGCGAAAGTTCCTCTGCATCATGGTCACGTAAGCGCAAGCTTTCATCATGCATGCCAAGTGACAGCAAAAATTCATGGCACTTGTTTTTCCAATAGGAGAACCAGTCCAAATCTGTTCCAGGCTTGCAGAAAAACTCCAGTTCCATTTGCTCAAACTCACGTGTACGGAAGGTGAAGTTACCCGGTGTGATTTCGTTGCGGAATGATTTACCAATCTGCGCTACGCCAAACGGAATTTTGCGGCGTGTGGTGCGCTGAATATTTTGAAAGTTTACAAAGATACCCTGTGCAGTTTCCGGACGCAAAAACAGTTCATTTTTTGTGTTTTCTGTAACACCCTGAAAGGTCTTAAACATCAAGTTGAACTGGCGAATATCTGTGAAATTATGACCGCCGCAATCTGGACATGCGATTTGATGCTCCGCAATATATGTCTGCATCTGTTCATTTGACCAGCCCGCAACCGAAATATGCGCTGTGTCTTCAATCAACTGGTCCGCACGATGGCGTGTTTTACAATCCTTGCAATCCATCAGCGGGTCAGAAAATCCACCGACATGACCAGACGCAACCCAAGTCTGCGGGTTCATTAAAATTGCAGAATCCAACCCTACATTATATGGGGACTCCTGCACAAACTTTTTACGCCACGCTGCTTTAACGTTGTTTTTGAATTCTACCCCCAACGGACCGTAATCCCATGTGTTGGCAAGCCCACCATAGATTTCGGACCCACTAAATACAAAACCGCGTCCCTTACAAAGCGAAACGATTTTGTCCATTGTCTTTTCGGAATTCTTCATTCTTTTTCATTCTCCTTTTGGCATGTCTGGCTGACACACACTTTTAAAATAATGCTTGACACCAGTCTATTTTATAGGTATAATATATAAATGTCAAGGGGATAATATAAATCTTGTGTAAGAAAGTTGATGTTTTTCTTACAATTCTTATTTTCCAATATTCCATCACGAGGTGTAGCGCAGCTGGTAGCGCGCCTGCTTTGGGAGCAGGATGCCGCAGGTTCGAGTCCTGTCACCTCGACCATAATCGTCAACTGTCGTTGATACAATGGAAACCATCTCTATTCGAGGTGGTTTCTTTGCATTCATATGCATAAAACCGTATTTTCGCCGTCTTTAAGTCATATAAATGTTGCATTATAATTTTCACACATGATTTTCAAACTGGTTTTTCGACCTATTTTTTGCTGATTTTGCACCCCATAATTATTTTATGCACCCCCCTAACAAGAAACTGCCCTCACAGGAGGGTGCAAACTCGTAGGGGGGTGCAAAATGCAAAAAGAACCGCAGAACCTATCAAAAGCCCTGCGGTTTTGTATTTTCGTTATTGATTTCTGCCTTTTGCCTGTTGACTACGATTTCCGACAGTTCCAGTGGTTGTACCGTCTAACCGTGCCACGCCGCGTTCAAATGCAGACAGATGGTTTTGGGACGCATTTTGGAGTGCAGAAAATACGATTCTGACATCATCCGGCAAATCCTGCGCCAAGAACACCTCATACATTGCGATGTTTTTGATTTCAGCTTCTACCCCTGCTTGGTACGCTTCCAACAGAGATGCAGGAACTGCAACATATTCCTCTGCTGTATTCTCTGGCAAAGCCACGCCATATTCCGTGAACAGCGGGGTCAATTCTGCAATATGGGTTTCCTCTGCTTTCATGATGTTGGTAAACGGTCTTTGCTCGCCAAACGCATCCATAATTGCTTCATACTCTGCCTGTGCCAAATATTCATCTTGGATGGCATAGGTCAGCATTTCCGAAAGTGTATAACTCTGATTTTCTGCTACCCCGGCAGAGCCAAAATCAATATCTGCCGCAAGTGCTGTGCCAAAGATGCTAAACACCATCATGCCAGCTGTGAGCATCGTCAATACTTTATTGGTTCTTTTCATGGAACTCACCTTCCTATTAAAAATGAATGTTTGTTTTTCTATGTTTTCATTATGCAAGAAAGGCGTGGCAAAAGTATGTCTTTTATTTTGCAAGTTTTAGGCTTTTTGCATCTCTCCGCATCTATTTCCAGACACAAAAATGACCGCAGAGCCTATCATGAAGCCCTGCGGTTTTTATTACGCCTGTATTTCTGTACCATCCTTAAAGGTGAATCGCACATCGGTTTCCGTGAAAACGGTCACATGATCCACCAGTGCATACCAAAGTCGCTCGTCAAACGCCGTCACCAAATCATTCTGCTGCCGCAGTTCTGCAAGGAATGCTTCCGTCATTTTTTTACGAACGGCTTTATCCTTGCACTGTTCGGTAACTTTTTCAAAACGAGTCTTTGCCCGTTCAAACTGTTTGACCAACCCATCATAGGTGTCACGATACGCTTCTTGATTGACTTCTATCTGTGCATTTTCATGGACACATTTCTGGATGCGGTCTGCTGTCACCGTCATTTCACTGCGCAATTCGGCAAATTCCTGTTCCAATGCAGTGGTGTCGAACAGCACATCTTTGATGGCATCGAAATTCGCAATCACCTCATCTCGACAGGAAATCAGCTTATTCAGTGCCGATATAAACATCTGCTGGGTGGTATCCTCGTCAAGATGCGGTGTTTTGCATTTCTTCTGCCCTTTGAATTTATGGTTGCACCGATAAATGACCCGCCGATATTTGTCGTTGGAATGCCATACCTTTGCGCCATAAGCCGCACCGCATTCCCCGCAAATAATGCGACTTGCAAAAATGCCCGTACCGCTGTGCCTGGTCGCAGAAGATTTTCTTCGTTGCAGCTCCTGCTGTACCATCTCAAAAACCGCTGGCTGAATGATTGCCGGATGGCTGTTTTCCACATAATACTGCGGCACTTCGCCCTCATTAACTTTTTGCTTTTTTGTGAGAAAATCCACTGTATATTTTTTCTGCAAAAGCGCATCGCCTTTGTATTTTTCGTTGGTCAAGATGCTGAGAATGGTTCTGGAGTTCCAATTTGTCTTACCACTTGGCGTTGGAATGTGCTCCTCTGTCAACTGTTTGGCAATCCCATGCGGTGTCTTTCCCTCGAGAAAAAGCCTGTAAATCAAACGCACTGTCACCGCTTCTTCTTTGTTTATCACCGGCAGACCATCTTCCCCACGATCATATCCCAGAAAATGTGCATATGGCAGGCTGACTTTTCCGTCTGCAAATCGCTTCCGCTGTCCCCAAGTGACGTTTTCTGAAATCGACCGGCTTTCCTCCTGTGCAAGCGAACTCATAATCGTAATCAGCAGTTCGCCCTTGGAGTCTAGCGTATAAATGTTCTCTTTTTCAAAATACACCTCCACGCCTTTTTCTTTCAGTTTGCGCACAGTGGTCAGCGTATCTACGGTATTTCTGGCAAATCGGCTGACGGACTTGGTGATAATCATATCCATTTTGCCCGCCAATGCATCGGCAATCATCTGATTGAACCCATCACGGTGCTTTGTAGAAGTTGCAGAAATGCCCTCGTCTGTATAGACCTCGATAAATTCCCAATCTGGATGATTTTTGATGTATTTAGTGTAATAATCGACCTGTGCTTCGTAGCTGGTCAGCTGCTCCTCAAGGTCGGTGGAAACCCTCGCATAACCTGCCACCCGCTTTCTGGATGCGAATCCAGAGGTCACGGCATTTGCACGATGCAAATTTGCAGGAATTACGGTAACTGCTTTTGGTGCTCGCATGATGCTTCGCCCCTTTCTCTTCTCATTTTGGATTGCCGTGCGTTTTCTTTCATTTCAGCTGTCCAACTGCCACAGCGGGATTTATTTTCCCATGTGCGCTGTACCTCCACGCCACTTTGGAATACAAAAACCAGTGTTTTGTGATCTGGAACTCGAATTTCACAGATATTCTGCGAAAAAGCAGCATCATCATATGTAGGACGCCCAAGCACCTCTGCCGAAAGTTCCATCAATATATCTTCCGGTATCTGCTTTGACGCGCAATGTGCTTTCCCCTTTGTATTGAATGTGGCACACAACCACACTGGTTTTTCATATTTTGTCCCCGCGTGCTTGATTTTTCTGCGGAAATTTGCACCACAGATGCCACAATGGATTTTCCCTGTAAACGCCGAAAACACAGGCGTTTGAAAGCTTGGCGCATATTTTGCCGTGCGGTGAGCCAGTACATTCTGTACCGCTTCAAACATCTCCTGCGGAATGATTGCTTCATGCGAATCTTCCACATAATACATCGGCAGTTCTCCGTGATTGATGCACTTTGCTTTCGTCAAATGATTTTCCGAATAGGTCTTCTGCAGAAGTAAATTTCCTGCGTATTTTTCATTCCGCAAAATCTTATCGACTGCACTTTCTGCCCATTGACCACCGTTTTTTGTCGGAATCTCCATCTCGGTCAGCTTTCGCACAATCGCATTTTTACCCATACCACTGAGATAATCGGCAAAAATCATCCTTATTACCTCGGCTTCCTATGGATTGACTACCAATATGTTTTCTACATAATTGTAGCCGTATAAGCGCAGGGTGTTGGGCTGACCATCCTTGAAATTGTTCCGAATCCGCCATTTCTGATTTTCGCTTACAGATAAGCTTTCTTCCTGCGCAAAAGAAGCGAGGATGGTCAGCATCAGCTCGCCATCCCCGCTCATGGAATGGATATTTTCTCGCTCAAAGAACACATCCACATGATGTTCTCTCAGTTCACGCACCGCTTCCAACAGCGTCACCGTATTGCGGGCAAAGCGTGAAATGGATTTGGTCATCACAAGGTCAATATTGCCCTGTCTGCATTCTGTA
Organism: Intestinibacillus sp.; assembly: GCA_963663775.1. Lineage (GTDB taxonomy): Bacteria > Bacillota > Clostridia > Oscillospirales > Butyricicoccaceae. The sequence goes on from OY760624.1 coordinate 2,667,191, forward strand.
AGCAGCTTTTGAAATGATTCTCTGGAATCTTTTGTTCCCGTCAGTGCTTCATCGGCAAAAACACCCGCATATTCCCAGTCGCTGTGCCGTTGGATAACCGCGCTGTAATAGCTGACTTGGGCGGACAGCGAATGCAGCATGGCATCCTTACCCGAGGAAACACGGGCATACGCTGCGACACGAATCTTTTTTTGCAGTTTTGGCGCATTCGGCATGACTTTGTGTATCGTTCGTCCCATCTGAAATCCTCCTTTTTAATGCAATTTTGATCTTCATCGTGTCACATATTACCGTGAAAAGCCGTCTTTATCAACGCATTTTAGTGATATATACCACCCAATAACGGGGCATATTTCCGAAGCATCCTTGTATCAATTACGGTATACTCAGCCTTGGTGATGATGTCTTGACGGAGCAGTTTGCGAACCGATGCCATCGTCATCTGATACACCAGTTCGTTTCTGAATTGCGCTTCTGTCATGACGCACATCCTCCTTTGAAGCGATCTGCAATATAGCAGTCATGCGAGCAGTATTTTCTTTTGGCATTTCCATAAGCAGTGAACGATTTTCCGCAGCAGGCACAAGTAAATGTATAAACAGCTTTTCGGTTCACCTGTTCTGGATGGCTGTTCCACCACTTGACCCGGCATTCTTCTGAGCAGAATTTCACAGGTTTTCTGCCAGAAACCTGCTGTAATGGTCTCCCGCACTGTTTGCAGCAATCGCCCTCCAAACTTGCAGAAGATATTGTTTTCTGTTTCTTTCCGGCAAGATGATTGCGCTGACAGTACGATTTCACCGTGTTTTTGGAAATCCCCAACATGACGGCAATGGCTGCATAGCCGTAGTCTTGCTCCCGCATATATGCAATTTTCTCTCTTTGTAAATCCGTCATACTGTATCCTCCATCCAAAAGAAACTACTTCTCACATGAATTTGCCTTTTGAAAATAGAAACGCCCCACAGGAGTGATATCGTTCACTTCTGCAGGGCGCATTTGAATCACATTTTATTTCAAACCATCCGCATATCGCTTATTGATAATCGCAGCTTTGAGTTCACTGCGGCGCAATCCAAAGCTGTTCGTACCATCGCCCGTGATTGCCCCAGCCACAACAAGGGCTTTTGCATCATCCCGCCAGTAAGCGGGCACATCATCCAATGTTTTATAAATTGGGTTATTTTGGGCTTGCCAAGTGTCCATCAGCTTATGAAAGGTATCCTGTGTCATATTTTCGTCCTCCTGTTCAACCAATGCGGTCTTTACATCCGCCCGAAAGGTATCCATCGACTTTCCGTGCTTCGGAAACCAATGCATGACATCGTTGTGATTGGTGGCGATGCCCTGCGCATACCCTTCACTGTGGCAGATAATATCCTGTTCTGTAAGGTTATATTGTTTACAAAGATACACGCACAACTCCACCGCTTCCTTATAAACAGCAGAAAAATACGAGGCATCGGTCAGCCCGTCCTCGCAGATTTCAAAGCCGATATGCGTATGGTTGCCGGAACCGCCGCAGTGCCACCCGCGCAGATTCCAAGGAAGCGTCTGATATGTGGCAATGCTGCCGTCCTGCAATTTTCCAATGAACGCATGGACGCAGACCTGCCGTCCATCCGGCTTGTCGGTATTCCAGTGGTTGCCTGCGGTGTTGACACCGAGCAAACCGTCATTGGGACCGACATATCGTTTCAGCCAAGGATTATTTGCGCCGGTTGAATGCACCATAATACCCTTTGGCATGATGGTTTTGCCCGCTTTATAGCAGGCATTGTTTGTCAAAATCAATTTGTGCAGATTCATGTGTCCCCGTCCTTTCCGCTGCGGTCGTGCAGCTGTTCCAACACCTCCATCAGCTTTGCGGGAATCGGTAACCCAATGTGTCCTGCATTTTCGAGCAAGGATACCCCCTCATTGGAGAGATAAAAGAAAATCACTGCCGTGCGCAGGACACTGCCCCCACCGATGATGAGCGTATCGAGGATGTTCGAAATCCCCACCATCATAAAAATGAGCACCTTTTTACAGATGCCCTGAAATCCCACGGTGCTGTTGAGTTTTTTGTCCACGATGGCACACATCACGCCGGTAATGTAATCTGCCGCAGTGAACGCGAGGAGCGCATACAGAAAACCATCCCAACCGCCCAAAAACCACCCCAACCAACCGCCAAGCATGGTAAACATCGCCTGTACCCATTGCCATAGTTTCATTTTGCCCACTCCTTTATCTTTTCCAAATATTTTGATCCGCTACAACCTTAATAAGGTCTGCAAATCGCTGTTTTCGGTTGTATCCAGAAAGCACCGCCGAACGTGAAACGACCGTGTATTGCTCTCCATCGGTCACAACACCGCCGCTGTCCACAGTGAAATCCGTGCAAAAGCCGCTTTCGCCGAACGAATGCGTGATGTCGGTAATCACGCCTAAACTGGTGGATTCCGTTTCGCCTGTGTAATACACGCTTGCGATATCCCCTACAAGCAATTGGGGACGCATCGGCGAGGAAAACGACTCGCTCATGCCGACATACTGCAGTTCTTCCGCAACCGCGGCGGCATATTCCGCCAGTTTTTCTGCCGTCAGTCCGCTCGGTGCTTTGACGTGCGCCGTTTTATGCGCCCCAAGCGACCAAAACGGAAAATGCGGCACTTCTAGATAAACGGGATCCATGCCATCGTCTCCCGTCACGAGCACATGGGTATATGCCGCGTCTGCCGCCTTTTTGGTCTTGCGCCGGAAGACCTCTTGTTCGCCGTGAAATTCATAATACGAATTGGCAGAAAACCCGCTGACAAAACGCTCATAGCCGATGATGATTTTGCCGTCCGGCAATTCTGTCATGCGCCAGCCGGGATAGAACGCAAACATCTCTTTCAGCCCATCCAGCAGTTTGGTGTCATACGAAAAGGTGAACGGCTGTGTGCCTGTGCCAGACTGAATTTCGTAATTCGTAATTCCCGCCAACTCCAATATTTCTGCGGCAATCTCATGGCTGTATCCCGTGAATGCGCTGTCCAAATCGAAGGTTTGGCTTGTCAGCTTGAATCCTGTCACGTTGCGCCCCGAAATCGGCACCGTGTCGGCGGTCTGCTCATAGTCCACCTCATCCAAAAAGGCAACCGCAATCGGATACGGCTCACTTTCGCCCATCTGCAATGCCAGTGTTAGCTTTGCGCCGGGGCTGAACAGCGTGGCTTCAGCGGCAAATGTAGCCGCACCGACATTTTTGACCTGCACACGCATCTGGGTGATGGCGTTGTCATTTTGTGCGCTCCATGTACCGCTCTGGCACAAATCCGAAAGATCCATGGCGTAAGTGTAGCGCAGAAAGTATAAATTTGTTCCATCCGTGGCGGTCAGATACAGCGTGCCATTTGCCGGATGGTCGGCAGAAAGCAGGGTATAGACGGTGTCGACTATGTTCAATGGTTCACCCAATACGGACGTTTCCCATTGTCCGCTTGGCACGGTTTCGGTTTGGGTTTGCAATCCACCCAACAGATACAAACTCTGCGCCGAGGTTTCATAATAATGGACAACCGCACCCGTGCTGTCCACTGTTCCAATCGTCCTATAAAAATCCCACACCAGCGACATAACATCCCCCCTTTACACCGTTTTCTCGCCCAATATGATTTCTATCGTTCAGTCAAACACATGGTTTTCGTCTTTGGCGATGGTTTGCGTGGTATAATCAGCGGTAATGACCGCCCCTGCCGCGGGCGGGGTGTCGAAATGAATGTTTTTGCCGCTCAGCAGAGATGACACAAGGTTTCCGCATCTCGGGTAGCTGTTGATGGTCTTGAATCGCCAGTATTGATAGAATCGATGTTCCTCTGCAATGGAAATGACTTCTGTGGATGTATTCGTATTGTTTTTGACGGCGGCAGTAACCCAAGTGACTTGATCGTCCGAAACCTCCACCTGCACTGCACTCAGCTCCATCTCACAAATGCCGTATGCATGATACGGATTATAGAAATACGTCCACGCATCTTGATACGAAAATTTGATGTCTGTCATATACTGCGGAGAAATGGTATACGCAGGCGAAGCGGTGTTTTTCAGCACATTCCATTCAAAATATCGCCCCATATCCCCGATTGCCAACGGCACTTTTTCAACGGTGACTGCATTGTTCTGCACCCCATCCACATAAATAACAACATTCATTGGCAGGTCAAATGCGGTTGCAAAATCGACCGTACTGCCATCTCCCGTACCCACCGCTTCGCCGACAATGGACGTGCCCGCATACCAACTCCCGCCGACACGGCACGAAACAGCCGGCACATCGACATTGTCCGAGCCCCACGCATCGACCACACAGGCAGATACGGCAGAATAGCCGTAGGTATTGCCGCTTGCGACCGGCAGTCGTTCCGCTGTCAGCGTGATTTTTCGATTTGCGGCATCGTATGTCGGCGTGATCACCACATCCATTGTGCCGCCCTCTGCTTGGTTGGTCGGGTGAAACATCAGCGCATTTGCAAACTGTAGTTTGACTGGTATTGTGGTGATGGAAGATGTGCCAAAGGAGCTATCTGCCGAAATGCCTGTTAAGTATTTGCTGAGAAACCAATTGTACGGGCTGGAAACGATGGAAACCCAGCCGTTGTCATAGCCTGCGGTATCCCAATGTACAAATACGGTGGCATAGATATTGATGATATCCGTTTCCGTTTTGGCGATGGAAATGGTATTCCCGTTCATGTCCATCAGCATTGCATGGGTCACCAGATTGGCAGAAGATGTGCCGTAAGCGATGCCGACCTCGGTCAAAGACTGCCCTACATATTCGGTTTCGGACAGTTGGCACTGCTGGCGCAGAGAAATCCAACCCGCATCCCAATCGTAGTTATAGGTTGGTGTGACCACCGATTTGTACCCCAAATGGGAAAACAGCGCCGTATCCGCAGTGGCAGGGGTGCCCTCGCCTGTGCCAAAGAAAATGTAGTTGAAATAGGCGGCAGGCGTGAGCAGTCTTGTCCACAACTGGTTCAACACGATGTTTTCCGCCTGTGCGGTCTGCTTGACGGCACCTGTCAGCGCGTCGCACACTTCGATGTCAAAACGGTTGTGGATGGAACAGTTGATGTTTGCTGTTGGGGTAGGCGAAAGTGCCTTTTTGCGTCCTCGAATCATGGATTTCCTCCTGTTACAAATCGTCAATGTGGGTGAGCGTACCAACCGCTGTGATGCCGCTGATCTGCACATTTTCTGTGCCGCTCCCCACATCCGTGTAATAGATATGGAGCAGATTTGCATCTGCCGATACGGCGGTCAGTTCGATGTGCTCGGGATCATGCGGATGGGGTTTGCCTACCAAATCTTCTGGGAGAAAGGCTGTGGCAAAAGACGCCACAGGCCCGCCCATTCCGGCAAGACTGCCTATGTCCGCATCATACGAAACGGTAAGTGCACCCTCCACGCGGGCAAACCGCTGTAAAGGGTGCATTTTGAGCAAAATGGCATGGTCATCCGCAGGATACGCGGTGACGGATGCCACCGCGTAGGTCATGTTCGTCAGCGTGCCGCCCGGCTCGTAGTTGTACTCCTGCCCCGAAACGGTAAACGCACCCTCGTTGCCGACTGCACAGCGAAACTGTATTTCGTACAAATACAGTCTGGAGGACGCCAATTGTGTGATGGTAATGCGGTAATACGGATAATCGTCCTCATTTTCCACCACAAACTCCTGCCAACCGATGGTGCTTGTGCCTGTAAACGTGCCGAGCGTTTCGTACGTTTCCCCATCCGGACTCGCTTCGAACGAAAACACCACAGGGTAATACGAACTGCTGCCGATATACCACCGAAAGCCATAAAGCGCAATGGATTCAGAAAACGCAAAGTCAATCGTCTGCGGCACGGTGCTCGTAAAACGGGTATAGGCGTTGGTCTGTCCGTCCGTCAGTGGCGCTGTGGTGTAACCGCTGTACAGCGCACTTGCCGTGATGCCCATGCCTGTGAGATTCTGATACACATAGCTGCCGATGGGCTGGTTTTCCAAACCTGTGACATCCCCGCGCAAAGCTTCTGTGAAGCAGATGCCGAGATAGTCTCCGTCTGCTTTACTCATTCCAAATCACCTCCAACGCCGGCGGGTCGACCTGCGGCGGTATCAAACCAACCGGTGCAAAAACGTAAGAAAACGCCGCCATTGCTACAGCGGGAGATTGTATTGTGCCGGGCGTATAGGTGAGTGTCAAACTGCCGACTGCCGAATTGAAATCCGGAAAACCGAGGGTCAACGTGCACCCATCCAAACTTGCCGCAATGGAAGTGCCTGTAAATGACACACCGTTTTCATCCGTCAAGACGAACGATGCTTGGTTTCCGGATACATTTGTTACGGGATAATCCAGCATTACCTGCACCAAAACACCCCAATTCCCAGACCCATCGTCTATGTTTGCAGCAGCAATCGGTACAGAGGACAACCCATATATTCGGTTGCCCACGGCATGGACTGTAGTCACACCAATATGCGTGCTTTCGGTGGTATCATGATAGATCACTTCGACAATCCTGCCTTGGCTTTTTACTTCCGTCAGTTCGATATGCTCGACATTCTGTTTGCCGATGCCTGCAAACTGCGTGAACAGTTCATACAAAACCCCATCTGCCGTCTGTGCCTGCAGGGCAATGCGGTAATCCCAAGTGCGGCTTGCTGCGATTTTCGTATACACCGCATCGAGTCCGAAGCCAATGGGTTCTGCATCCGACCATGCGCCGTCGATGTACTGGCGATAATACATCTCGCCGGAAAGAATGAAAAACACGACCAAACCAAAGTCGAACCCGCCGACCTCCGACCACATTGCCCGCACTGCGCTGACAGCGGTCACATTTTGCAAGGCCAGTGCCGCAGGTGCGGCATCGCCCAGTTTCTGCCCATACAGCACACCGTCCGCCGTCACCCAAAACACCCACGGCATGGTTTCCGTGACAAACTGCACCCGTCCGCGGGTGTCCTTTGGCATTGTGCCGTCAAATGCAATGGCAACTGCCATGGCAGGCGTAAAAAATCCCGTGTCCATCCACAAATGCTCTGCCAGTTCTGCCGAAGCGTTGGCATACAGCACCTTTGCCGTGCCGTTTTCCACAAAGGCAATATAGTGCCCCGTTGCAGCCACATTGGCTTTTGGATGGCATTCTGCGATGGAAAGACTGCTGATGTCGGTATATGCGCCGATTAGTTGCCGCTCAAAAAAATCCGAAGTGGTCAGCGGAATGGTCGGACGGGAAATCCATAAATCAGTACTCGGTGCGGCTTTGGTGCTCTCAGCCTGCACCGCAAGGCGCAGTTTTTCCCGCAGGGAGGCAGGCAGATATCTCATGTCACACCCTCACGGCTCAAGGTGATGTCGGCTTTGTACCAGTCACACGCCAGACGATCGCCGAACTTGAGTTCTGTGATGCGTCCATAATAAGTACCGTGGCACACATCTGCCTGCAAAAGTGCCGCCGTATGTTCCGCAGACAGCAAGAGCGTTTTTCCTGCCCAATCCACATACGCCGTGACCGCATAACTGACCGCCGGACTGCCGATGCGCTGGATATGTGTTATCCCATCCAGCGTCTGCTGTATGACGCTGATTTGCTTTTGCGATGTGTCCAAACTGACATACCGTGTGATTTCGGTGTTCGTGTCCAGATTTTTGAGCAAAGTCATGATAATCTCGCCTCCTGCCGCAGTTGTCCAAGCAAAATATCCACCACATCGGTCAGCATCCCCTTGTCGTTGATGCCCTCAACCCGTATCGTGCCCGTGTGCTGATACGTCACTGTTTGAGAAACATCGGTTTTCGCCGCATCGATGCCGGAAACCCCTGCAGAAAGGTCAAAATCCGTGGGGATTGCCTTTTGCATCTCCTGCTCCACATCGGACATCGCCTGCACAAAACCCACGCCGACGCCTTTGCCCATGTTGCCGCCAATATCCGCGAAAACCGTGGAGGGCGAGTGAATCCCCAGCATGCCTTTAACCGAACTGACGATGCCGCCGAAGAAATCCGACACCTTTTCTCGAATCCATGCACCCATGCTTCGAATGCCTGCCCATAAGCCTCGGACGATGTTACCGCCGATCTCCGTTACCGAACCAACTGCACCGCCCAAGCCGCCTAAAATCGCCGTGATGATTTGCGGAATCTGTGCCATCAGCTGTGGGATGGCTTGTACCAGACCCACTGCAAGCTGTGCCGTCAGTTTCACACCCATACCGAGCATCCGTGGCAGATTCTCCACGAAAAAATTGATCATAGTTGCAATAATCTGCGGCAAGGCTTCGATCAACGCAGGCAGTGCGGCGAGCAGTCCTGCGGCAAGACCCTCGATGATTTTGTATGCCGCATCGAGAATCTGCCCCATGTTATCCAACAGGGTCTGCACAATCAGCAAAACGGCATCTACGATGGCAGGAATCAGCTCCGGCAGGGCATCACCGATACCGGCGGCGAGTGTCACGACCATCTGCAGTGCACCTGCCACCAATGCGGGTAGGTTCTGCACAATACCGTCCAGCAATGCCAGAATCACCTGCAGTGCTCCCTCGGAAAGCTGCGGCAATGCCGCAATCAGCCCCTGTAAAATCGTCATGATGATACCGACCGCCGCATCCAAAATGACCGAAAGATGCTCTGCAATCGCACCGCCAATGGAGTTTACAATGTCCAAGCCCAGCTGAATGAACTGCGGCAGCTGTTCCAGCAGCAACTCTGCCAGACTGCCGACCGTATCGCCGATTGCCGTGCTGATTTGTGTAAAATCGCCGTCTGCTTCATTGATACGGTTGGTAAGGTCGGAAAAAGCATCCGTGACCCCTGCGGAAAGTTCCGAAACCGCAGGCAGAAAAACGCCCTGAATAGAACGTTTTGTTCCTTCCAGAGCGTCATCCAAATTGTTGTATTTGACAGCATTAGCATTGATCTGCGCAAGCGCATCATATGCACTGCCTGCGCCGTCCTCCATACTGGCAAGCACTGGCAGGACATCCGACCCCAAGTCCTCATACATCGTGCCGAACAGGGCAACGGCAGTGCTGTTTTTCTCCATCGGATCCTGCATGGCATCGAGCGCATCCACAACCGTAAAAAAGGCTTCCCGTGCAGAATCCCCGCCTGCGGCAAAGTCCGCCATCGTTTGCTCGGCATTCATGCCCAGCGCAGAAAACGCCGCCATCGTGGACGCACTGCCGTCTTTGGCGCGGACATTGAACTCTTTGACGGCATCACCGACCTTATCAATGCTGAATACGCCCGTTTCTGCACCAGAAACCAACCCTGTCATAAATTCATCTGCGGAAAGACCGAGTGCGGCATACTGCGCTGAGTATTCATTCAGCGTGTCCAGCAAATCGCCGTTCTGATCTGCACCGTTTTGCGCGCCCACCGCGATGGTGTTATATGCTTCCTCCGCCGTCACGCCGAAATTTTTCATCAAGGCGGATGCCGTGCGGGCACTCTCCTGTAAATCATAGCCGAAGGTATCGCGCAGGGCAAAGCCGGACTCGGTCGCTTTTTCAAGTTCCTGCCCCACCAGACCCGTGGTCTTGGTCACGACAGCCAGGCCGTCTGCAACATCCTCCAAAGAATCTCCAAAATTGTGGGTATACACGTTTTGTGCGGTTTCACCCAGCTGTTCAAGTGCCGCCCCAGTCGCACCAGTGGATGCCGACAGCTGATTGACGGCGCTGTTATAGTCGTCCCCCAGAGAGATCAAGGACGCGCCTGCTGTGATCGCCGCCGCACCGATGGCCGCGACTGCAGTGCCAATCGCAATGCCCACGCCCTTGAGCGCACTCCCGAAATGTGCAAAATGGCTTTCTGCATCGTCTGTGGTCTGGGACGCGGTTTGCATGGTATCCCCAAACTGCTCTGCCTGTTCTTCGGCATCCTGCAGACCACCTGCCGCATTTTGGAGCGCCTGCTCATTTTCCTGCAGAGCGTGTTCCATATGGTTGAGCGCCGCTTTGGCGCGATTGAGCTGAATCGCCCATGCCTGCGTGCGGCGGTCATTCTCGCCAAACGATGCTGTGGCGTTGGAAAGCGCCTGCTCCAATGTAGAGATTTTGCCTTTCTGCGCATCGATTTGTCGGCTCAGTACTTCATTTCGTGCGGTCAAGGCGGCGGCGCTCTTGTCTTGTTTGTCAAACGCAGATTCGACCAACTGCATCTCCGAACCCAGCACCTTGAAGGACTGATTGATATCCGCAAGTGCCTTTTTAAAGTCTTTTTCGCCCTCTATGCCAATTCGAAGTCCAAAATTGTCATATCCCATAAGTTTTGTTATCCTCCTAACTCCCTGTGGGCGTAGTAAATCGAAGGAATTCAAAGAAAACTCCTCGGATAATTGTTGGCGTAGTGCAAATGCTGTTTACAGGAATCTCACAAATTCCAAATCACGACAGGAGAGAAACAGTATGAAAAACAATTATTGGCAAGATCTTAAAAATGGTTTAATGGAGCATGTTGAAAAGCTTGGCATTCAACCACGCTACTTCAAGGACTACAGCAGATCCATGGATGTGCTTATGGAGTATGCTGCAGAAAACGAGTGCAGCAAGTATTCACCAGAGATAGGCTTTTCCTTTTGGTAATTTGAAAAATCTAAAAACTACAAGGGGCACACAACGACGGATCGACGTCGGAAAACGATTAAACGGTTGAATGAGTATCTTTATGACGAAACCTTCTGGCAACGTGCGCCACGAGATCTTAAATCCTATCATAGTTCAAGGCAGCCTCCACAATGTCCCACACAATTTTCCAAGGTTTTGGATCAATTTTTGTCGGGCCTCGAAAGAGCAGGGTTAAAAGAAGTGACCGTTGCTGACTACCGCCGTTTTTGCACTAATCTGTTATTGGATTTTGCTGAACAAGGAATAACGCAGTGGACTGAAATTAGCACTCGATCCCTGACATCGGCTTTCTTGCGATCAACAAACAAAGATCATTTTGTAGCAAAAGCACGCCGGTTCTTTAAATATTTAACTGAGGTAGAGGTCGTCAATGCAGATTATTCATGTGTTTTGATAAGACCTGCCAAAAGGAAACCAGTGCCATCAGTATACAGCGAAGCGGAAATACAGAAGTTGTTAGACTGCGTCGAAACGATTACGCCTCAAGGAAAACGAGATCATGCTATCCTTTTGCTTGCGGTTCGCTTGGGACTTCGCGCTTCCGATATTAGAAATTTACGCTTTGAGAATGTAGATTTTGAAAAGGCCCGTGTCCAGTTTGTTCAGTTTAAGACTTCTGTGCCACACAAAATTTCATTGCCTACCTTGATGAGCGCGGAAAACCACTGCAAAACATCTCTGATTTCAACAAACCGCAACCAATTCCACTGGCTATGCCGTTTCTGTATCGGTAAAAACACGCCAACCATTATCCGAGGAATTTTCTTTGAATTCCTCGGATTTACTACGCCCACAGGGAGTTAGGATGATAACAAAACTTATGGGATATGACAATTTATCCGAGTTCTAAGATAAATTGTCTGACATACTGCCGTCACCTCCGCCTATATCCCATCCGGAATCACATCGTTAATACACCATTCCCGCTTTGGCTTTGCCATCCCATGCCACTGTTTGTGGCATTCCCAGAGGTCGAGCAGCAGACCGAGCGGCATCAGCCAGGTTTCGGCTTCGGTGCGGTGCAGATGTACCGTGCCATAGTAAAGCAGTCGGGTAAACCATTCTGCATCGCTTACCCGACCGCCGCATTTTTTGAGGCAGCATTCTCACTTTCTACATTTCGCTGTGTGCCTTTGCGCATCGCTTCCAAAATCGCATCTTTGCAGCGCGAAAGCGCAAGCGGTGTGGTCAGCAGTTCCACCATTTCTTCCGTGAGCAGTTCGGCTTTATCCTGTGGATTTTGCAGATTGTGAATCAAAATACTCTGGTTGGCGAGCAGGGTAACGAGCCAGACCACTTCCTCCAGTGCCATTTCAAAATTCTCTGCCTGCAGAAGCTTCTCGCCCAAATCCGCAAGACCGCCGTACCGTCCTGCAATTTCTTTCGTGGCACGAGTGGTCAGCAGCAACGGATACGTTGCGCCGCCGATTTCTACGACTGCGCTTCTGTCTTCATACATCTTTCAGCCCTCCCTTATTCGCCTGTCGAGAACGATGGTTCATACACTGCCGTGTACCAACCGCTGATGACCGCAGCCGAAACGCCTGCATCATCCTCGCTCACTTCCGCTTTCCATGGGTGATTGCCCTGCCCGTCCTCTTGGTTGCGGCGAATGACCGTGCCCTCAATGGTGGGGGTCTGAAAACTAATGCTGTCCCCCTTGGTGGCAAGATTTGTCGCAGGAACACCGAAAATGACGCGATACAGCCAGAAATAACGATACTTCCCGTTGCCTTTTCTCGCGCGAAACCCAATCGCAACCGGTGCACCGCTGTCTTCGCTCGTGGAAACCAGCACATTGTTTTCGTCTACGGTCGCGCCTGTCAGCGCCTGCGCCGCAGTCACGCCGATATCATCCACCCCCAGCGAAAGCTTGCCTTGCTTGAATTCCTTGACCACTTCTGCGGCGGCATCGTCCGCATACAATGTGGCTTCGGCAAGTTCCACCGAGAGATCTGCCTTGATTGCCTTGGCAAGCGCCACAGGGGTTGCATAGGTTTCATTGCCGCTTGCATCCTCGGTGATTTTTGCATAAAAAAGTTTGTCCAATCCAATCGTTGACACAATTATTCCTCCCATTCATACGATTTTAATATATCAATGGCGTAATGGTGATAGCCGGTATCGTCCTCATGTCCGATGTAGCGGCGGTCTGTAATCGTAAAGTCGGCATCCAAAAGGGCATGTACAATTTGATTTTTCAGCGCCAAATAATTCCCTTTGTCGAACAGCGACAGTCTGGCTTCCTGCACCTCTTGTCGTGGCTGATTGTCTGCAAATACGGCAAACGTGTCTGTAATCGGCGTGATGACCAGATACCGACTTGGCGGTTTTTTAGAAAACACACCCGTTTCCACCGAAAGCAAAGGAGAAAGCACAGCGTTGAGTTCTGCTAAAAGACTCATAGTTGTTCTGTCTCCTCCTCAAAACGCCGCTGCATTGCTTGAATGCACGCTTTTCTGCTGGCAGGTTTTGCAGGCTTCAAGAACGGTTTGGGTGGCTGACCGTGCTTGCCATATTCCAACACATTTGCAATCTTGGCATTGCTTGTGCCATCGGCACGTGGTTCGGAGAAGCCGATTTTAACATTGAAATTACCATCTTTGTCCTGCTTCGCAGGCGATACCCCCAGTGCAGACGCCAGTTCCCCCGTCGATCTGCTTTCTTCTTTCGTACCGTGACCAATGACTGCAGACAAATTTGCCTGCACTTTTGCTTCCACCACCGCACCGCCGCTTTCCAGCACTTTCGGGAGGATTTCATCCGTTTTCTCACCAAGCTGTGACAGCTTCAGTAGAAATTCCTCCGGCAGTTTAGGGTCTGCGTATCCTTCATGATTTCGATACATTTTTAGTCCTCCAGTTCCTCCATCGTACCAAAGGTCTCGCCTGCAGAGGCTTCTGTGCTGCGGCAATGGTGTCATACGCAGGGGGAAGGATCACAATTCCGGCATGATAGCTGATCATCGACTCAAAGGACAGGTTATGGGCAATTTTCTGTCTTGTTGTGTCAGAGAGAAATTTACGCAGAAAAGCCATGAATTCTTTCCTGTCGATGTTCGTACCAACTAGGTGCGCCACCGGAACATAAATCCCCGTGTGTTCCTCCACGCTGAAACTGCACCCGACAATATGGCTCTTCGCCGGATTGAGTGCCGCTTTCTCCTCATTGCGATAAGCATCATCTGGTGCGGTTTCATAATCGAATGCCACATCCACCGCATCCCCAATGTAGGCACGGATACCTACTACTGTCGTTACACATTTATAATTGTTTTCCATTCCAATCACCTCATATAAAGTCGGGAGAGACAAACCCCTCCCGACTTCCTCTGTGCTATAGTTCCGGCTACTTACTTCAGCGGTTCAATGATCTCCCCAGTCTCTGCATCCACGAACGGAACTTCATCCACCGGAGCAAGTGCCGACATGGAGAGGTTCGCCGTATAGGTCTTGACCTGCTCCACCATCTGACCCACTGCGTTCTTTTCCGTTGCAGTCAATTCACGCTCAAAGGAAAAGAACGCCTGAGAAAATGCAATGCCGGAATTGTTCGTTGCCTTGCGGAGCGAAATCTTCGTCACGATCTGACTGAGTTTTCTCGCCTTGGACAGTTGGCGCTTCACATACTTCTGGAACTCTTTCAGACTTCCCGTGGGAAGGGAGAGCACCATTGGGAACAGTTCGCCCTCCATCAGAATGTAAATCATACGGCGGTTCTTGCATGCCTTACCCTGACCGTCACCGCTGCCAAACTGATTATAAGGACAGGTCGCACAACTGCCGCCGGGAGTACCGTTTCCGGTAACACCGTCAAAAGAACCACAGTCCGGGGGATTGCTGCCACCAGCATATTTTTCGATGTAATACGCATAGGCAGGATGATGAAGGAGAATCACTCCCGTCACCTCCTTGACCATCTGGGTATCGTCCCCATCACCATCAGGAATCTCAAATGCGGTCGAACCGCCTGCCGGAATCTTGATGCGGTCAAAGGTCAATTCCATTCCTGCCAGATCTTCCATCATTGCATCATTGAGCGCTTCCAATTTGAAAGTGCTGAAAATCCGCCTACAACAGCCATTTCCGTTGTTTCATTGCTTTTCTTCTCTGCCATCTTTGTGTCCTCCATAAAATATAAATTTGTTTCTGCGTTGATTGAATCCGGCTTACCCCTTGCGTATGCCGACGGATGTTTTCTCAAATGTGTTGACCATATCTGAGAGCCATGCAGGAACTGCATCATCATTGACAGCCATCTGTTCCTTGACAAAGGATGCCAAAGTGTTGGCATTGACCGTTTCCGTAACGATATCGCCATATCCGTTCTGTTTTAGTGCCATAATCATCTCATCCTTGCGACCTGCTGCCGGAGATGCATACAATCGGCTGCTCAGATAAAATGTAGATCCATTACGGGAGAATCGGTCACACTCGGCATCGGCCATCGCATCCGAGAGAGCCAAGTCGAGTTTTTCAATCTCGGCACTCACTTCCTTGGACTGTGCATCCAGTTCCTTCTTTTTTTCCTTGGCAGCCTTTAGTGCATCTGCCAGTTCAAAAATGTGTGCGTTTTCCATGGGTTCATTCCCTCCTTTCACATACCTGCCGAGAAAAACAACCCCCTGCTTTTCCGGCAGTAGCCTTAATTTAAAAATGGATTACAACCCTTGCGGTAATCATCCACGAGTGTTCTTGCAAGATCAACCTTGTTACGGAGGGCTTGGAGCACCTTTTTGTCTATGGTATCTTTGGCAATCAGATAAATGTAATGGCAGTCATTTTTCTGCGATACACGATGGATTCTCGCTTTTGCCTGCTCAAAATTCGACATAGAGTAGTCCAGAGAGAAGAACACCATCGTGGATGCCGCTGTCAGCGTGATACCAAGACCGGCTGCGGCAATCTGCCCGACAAATACACGGCAATCCGCATCATTCTGGAATCGGCTAATCTCTTCGGAACGGTTTTTTACACCGCCCCGCACAACCGCATATCCAATGTTCTTCTTTTCAAGCAGGTCCTGAATTTGGATGCTGCAGTGTTGTGGGTCTTGATCTTGTGCCCCTCGTCTGCGATGATGAGATCTGCGTCCCATGCCAGCAACTCCTTTTCTAACCGCCACGCACTTTCGTAATTCACAACCGCTACCTGGAGGTTTACGCCATGAAGTTTCCGAAGCGTGTCCATTTTCTTCGCGTTCGTGCCAGTGAGGATTGCAAGATCGTAGTTAAAAACAGCGAACTTTGCAAATTCCTCCTGCCACACACCAACTATGGAAAGCGGAGCGACCACAAGAACACGATGGATTTTGTTTGCATCGTACAACGCTCCGGCGATAGCGATAGAGGTCAGGCTCTTGCCGGTGCCCATTTCCATGAGCAATGCGACCCCGTGAGACAGTGGTCTTTCTCGCGCCGCTCCGAAGCAGTCGTGCGCAAACTGAAACGCTTTCACTTGATGCTTGTAGGGAACGGCATTGATTGGCAATGCGTGATTTGTCTTCATGTCTTTTATCTCCTGATTCATGTTTCAATGTGGAGCAAACTGGGAGAGAATGCTGTTCATAACTGCAAGATCGTCTCCCTGAAGGTGTGGCGTCAGTCTCTTCAGGAGGGCTGCCTGTTCCGGCGAAAGGGTCTTTCGGTCCAGACGGTACCAATCCTCAACCCTGACCCCGCCGCCGTAACGACCAGAAACAGTTTCAATTGGGTAAGAAAGCGTAAGCACTACAATATCGTTTTGAATTGTACGTTTGCTGACACCAAACTCATGTGCTAGATTTTCGTATGTATCGTGCCGTCTGTAGCACAGAACATCCAGCAGTTTTTGCCGTCTTTCGTTGGGACTCACGCTTCCTCACCCCCTTTCCTTTGCTCCATTGCCTAATAGTAGAAGTTAAAGTGGCAGCCTTTTTGCCACGTTAAAAAAAATTTTCATTTCTAAGGTGTAATAGGGAACAGTCTGCTAACACGTATCTAAAGCAAATGTGAAGACCGGGCGTGATTACAAAGCTGTATCAGATGAATTGAATACTCAACCAGAAAATTGTTAATACCTCAAAATAAAAATACAGATTGTAATACGCATTGGTTGTTTGATACAAACGTTGAGCAAAAACCTTGTTTGATATGCTGTTTGAAGGATTTCATCTGCTGGTCCTTTTTGCATTCTTCATTTTCTGCCCCTGTTCGAAGGCAGGGAAATCGGCTGAAAAAATAAAAAGAGCCGGAGTAAACATCCAGTCTCTCCTGTCCAGCGGGAAGCACTATGCTTCCGCTGATCAGATGATGGTTCAGGATGTCTACTCCGGCTCTAAACAGTTTTCTACCATCACGAAGTACCATGCTGACCTGCTTGTTGATGATGGCAAGCAGAATAATATCGGACTTTTGATTCAGATGTTCATAAATCTTTTCACATCCATTGACTATTCGAATTGTGTAAAATATACCTTCGTGATATAATGGGATTTAATAGGATTTATCGAGATTTGATTTGGATGAAAAAATTCCAGAGTTCTCTCTGGAAAAAACATGAAGTGTTTCTGGTTTAGCATGAATGCTTTACTAAGGTTGATTGAGTTTATAAGGTTTATATTTCAAATCACAGGATTTGCAGGAGGCGAATCGATGATAAATACAAATACCCTGCGTTTATGTGGCGGCACATTCTTCGTATTGCTACTCCGTGAAAAGCGTAACAACAGAACAAAAAAGCAGCTGAAGAATTTTGGAAGTGATGGACTTACAAATATCAGCCTTATGGAACATTTGATTCTTCTTTTCGATGATACTTTTGAAAAGCCAGCTGGGGATTCAATGGATAACAGAACATCTTTATACAAGAAATGTAAGATTTCTGAAGCGGACTGTCTTCCATTTCATGACGATGCTCTTGTTCATGCATTTGATCGAAAAATTAAAAACAACTATGTCACTTGTTTATCCAGCATGGGTGAAATTGCAGATTTTTTTCTTGCAACAGAGAAAGAAGATAAAATGTGCGAACTGGTGTATTCTATCTTTACTGTTATCAAATACGATACGCATATCAAACCAGAGGATTGTTTCTATGTCACACCGGATGGAATTGGTGTAAACAAAACAAATCTGCTTCAAATGAAAGCAGTCAATCTTCCGGCCCTTCTTCTGGGTGTATGGCATTACATATTGATGCACTGCCAAGACAATACAGTCGGTGCCTCAACCATTGTAGAGTGGCATACTGCCCCTCTACAAAAAGGAGATCGGCACAAATTCACCAGTTCTATAGGTAGTTCATTTGATCATGAAATAAAAATAAGCACCGCCTACGAAACCATAGACGGTGCTGAAAAAGTTGTTATTGAGGAAGATCAAGAAAAGACGCAAGCAGTAACTGTTGAAGCAGAAATTCTCCAGGAACAGCCTCTGCCTGCTCAGACTGTCAATCAGACAATACAAAACCAGTTCAATTTCTACCAAACTGGAAACGGTATCAATATCGGTCATGCTGATAAGGTAGAGATCAAGGATGGTAAGGTGGTGAATCTGAAATGAGTGATGAACTTAAAATTGTCACCCAGGATACTCTTACTGTTTCAGATAACAGTGCATCCCCACCTTCTACTAACACCTATAATTTCCACCAATCTGGGGAAGGCACTAATATAGGTGTTGCTCAAAATGTCACCAACAGTACAGTCAATTTATATATTCCCCTTTCTGGAGGCTTTGGTACAGCAACACAGCCAATCTCCACACATAAGCAAACGATAAATCCGGATTACTATAATCTATTTGTAATTCTTGGAGAAAAATACGATGGTCCCTACTTCATCGTTGATGCAGACCGTGCATTAACTGTCAAGTATGGAACCGCACAAAATATACACGAGCGGCTGGCTGTATTTGATGAGACAGCTATTGTGAAAATAAAATCCTATCCTGCAGTATTTGCTTCTGAAAATTATCGATATCTCCACCTGACCGAACCTATTGCCGGAGAACAGATTGCATTCTATGGATTCATAACAGATATCAAGCCACTTCAGAATGGAAAAATAAAAATTTTCTTTCAAAAGCTGCCAATGTGTGATATTCCACAAGAACTGCTTAATCAGATGATTACCGAATTGGACATCCAAGGTCATTGCAAATTAAATGAACTGGATAAAACACATTGGTCTGTTAAAAATGTAAATTTAATTGAAGAATTAAAGCTGAAAGGAATAAGCCTTTTGGTTCCAACACTTTAACCATTCGAATGAAAATAAAGACAGATCACTCTTGAAGATATAGCTGAACGCCTCAGCGTCAGTAAGGATACAGTCCGAGTATAGATGAAAGAAAGCCGCCTGTATCCCGTACTGGAAAGTGATATAAATTCAAAATCTCCGAAGTTGATGAATCGATTCGTAAAAAATGAATCAAGGAATAGCAAAAGGAGGATGCCGATGAAAACTAAAATTCAATCAGCCATTACCCGCATAGTACTTAACGAGGCTACTTTTCATAACCAGGAGTTTACTCCGACATATATTAATTTCCTGTTTGGCAATAATGGCTCCGGCAAATCAACAATTGCGAGAGTTATTAAAAACCAGTGCGGTCTTGCCTGGGAAACTGGTCATACCGCTGCGGATTACACGATTCATGTGTATAACGAGGATTTTATCAAAAGGAACATCGAAAGCTATGCAGGAATGCCTGGTGTTTTTACAATCAGTGAGCAAAACATCACCATTCAGCACCAGATAGACAATGCTACCGACCAACTCAGACAAGCACAAACCTTGTTCACAGATACGAGCACAAAGCTTGGTGAACAAGAAAGTCTTCTTAAAACTCAGTATGAAACCTTCCAGAAGATATGTTGGGACAAGACCAAAGATATCCGTGAGGCATTAAAGGTTGCTCTTGACGGCAAAAAAACAAAAGACGGGTTGACCAAAGCAATTCTAGCTGAAACCACACCGATGGACTTTGACCATGATTCCTTAATTGCAATGTGTGATGCAGCATTCAGTGCCGATGCTACCGATTATCCAGAAATGCAGATAGGTGATGCATCGACTCTGGATGATTCACCGTTGCTTGCAAAGATTATTGTCAGTCACAGCGACAGCCCTTTCGCTACATTTATGAAAGCCATCAATGCCTCAAACTGGGTACGTCAAGGACATGAAGAATACCATGAATTGTCCGGAGATAAATGTCCATATTGCCAAAAAACGCTAGATGTCGACTTTGAAAGCAAACTCGCCGAATGTTTTGACGCACAATATGAATCAGACCTCGCTTCTCTCCGTTCTTACAAAACATCCTACGGAAATGCCGCAAATGCGATGTGGCGAGCATATGCTAACAACCTTAAAAATACCTATCCAAAGATTACCAAAGAATTAATGGATTTCAGTGATTTATTTGAAACTTTCAAAGCTAAAATGCAGATAAATGCACAGCGCCTTGATGAAAAATTGAAAGCACCTAATACAGCTGTTGCTTTTGAAGATTTATCAAATATCATTGCGGAATTGAATACTATAGTAGATTCTATGAACAAAAAAATCCATGAAAACAATGATATTCGCAATAACAGAACAAAAAAACGTCCTATCTGTAAGAAAAACGCTGTTCAGTACATATCATTTCTACTCCAGAGCGAAACTGACAAATATCGCAAGAGTCGAAGTGAATTGCAGAAAGAGATTAACAACCTAACTGCCACTAAAACTGATATAGATAAAAAGATTCGTTTCCTAAAAGGAAGCATTTCAAAACTCCGCAGGCAGGTAGTCAACACAACTGCCGCCGCAGAGGGGATCAACACTCTCTTAAAAGACACTGGATTCCAGGGATTCTATCTGCGTGAAAAGGTTGATTCTCCCAATGTTTATGAGGTAATCCGTTCAGATACAGAATTTGTGGCAAAAAATCTGAGCGAAGGCGAAAGAAACTTTATAGCTTTTCTTTACTTCTATCAGCTTGTTTTGGGCAGTGAGGATGCCGATACGCTGGTAAAGGATAAGATTGTTGTAATTGATGATCCAGTTTCCAGTATGGACAGTTCTGCGCTCTTTGTTGTTGGTGCACTTGTCAGAGACATGATTGCAATATGCAATCCGGACTACACAACAAAAGAAAGTTCAAATGATTCCATCAAACAGCTGTTTGTACTTACACATAATGCTTTCTTCCATCAGGAAGTTACTTATAACCAAGTACAACATTTCCAGTATGTATCATTCTTTGAAATCAATAAACTGGAAAACCAATCTACTGTTCACCCTTGCACACAGAAAAGACCTGGAGTACCTTCCATCACAGAGAACCGTAATCCCGTGCAGAATTCCTATGCAGCACTATGGGATACATACAATGAGGTATTCTCTCCCAACACCCTCGTAAATGTAATCCGGCAAATACTTGATTACTATTTCCTTCAGCTGTGTGGATATGATGGTGTTGGAATTAAGGACCGAATTTTAAAGAAACACAGAAATGATTTTGTGACGAAACTTCCAGACGGTACAGAAGATTGCACTGAACTGCACATGACAGCGGCACTGCTCCAATATATGTCCTCAAGCAAAGACCGTATTTCTGACGGATTAAACTTTATTCATACAAGTATGGATGTCGATTCCTGTCATAAAATTTTTGAGAAAATCTTCAGGAACATGGGACAGGGACAGCATTTTGATATGATGATGAAACGTCATTAGCATTCAGAACGCTTTGCTCCCATAAACTGTCTATCAGTATTCAACTGCATAATACAAGGAGAATATAAATGGCTAAAGATTTTGGAAAACACGAACGTAGGATTTGCTCTTTATTCACACCAGGAACAATTTTTACATACAAAGGAAAGACCTATTCCGTTGTCTTTTCTGACAAACCAGTTTGTAGAAAAGGAGAGCCAAAAACTGATATTTTCATCCAAGCTAGACCACATGGAAGTAGTGGATCTGCATATATTAATTTCAAAATCTCATATAAACAAGACAATGCTGATTTTCTTGAAAATAAAACCAATGCGGAACGGGCTGAACAATTACTGGGGACTAATTGGACTTCTATAATTCAGCAGTCAACCCTAGCACTTCAATCTGAATTTAATAACAGACCGCTTATCTTTACTAACTCATATCGGCGTACCGAAGCAGGTTCCATCACACTTGGTTGGAAATTTGAATTGCTTCGTGTAAAAAGCGGCGATTTAAGTAGTGAAATAGTCTTGACTCTTCAGCAAAAAAGAGACGTATATGCTGGAACCAATTTGTCTAGAGACAAAAAAGATGCAACTGTAAACGGGCAAACGATTGAAAATTCGGGAATCGCTGAATATATATATGAAGAAATTACACCAGCACATTCCGCACAAGATGTTATTGATTCTATGCTAACCATTGATGAATTTTTATCAATTTACCCCAATATCTATTATGCTTGTAAAGCATTGAATTATCGTTCATTTCACAAAAAATATGATGGAAATAGACCATTATCAGTATTTGTAGACTGGGGTGTTATCGGCAATCAGCTTCATCCTCAACTTGTTTTCAACAAACCACTTATTACAAAGGGAAATGAAGTGTATGAAAAGCTAATTTCTTCAATGAATATTCTTGGTATTGATAATACGGATGCCATAAATGAAAATAATATCTCTGATGTCAAATTTATCTGGTGTTGACTTTTGAAAATTTAGCGTTAATATATTTATACGGCTTAATTTTGAGTCATATACCAATAAGGAGCATTCCTGTAAGGGGTAAAAACGGGAATTGCAAAAAAGACAACCTCCGGTTAGGATTGAGAGGATGAAATCTGGCCAGATGAAATCCAAACTCAAAAACAACGGAGGTCGTCAAAATGAATTTTACCCAGAATGAGAAGATAAGTCAAGTTACAACAGAAACAATCGTCATCGGTGTGGACATCGGCAGCGAAACGCATTATGCCAGAGCATTTAACTGGCGAGGCGTGGAGCTTGGTCGTGTGTTTCGTTTCGCAAACAACGGAGAAGGATTTGGACAGTTTCAGGCATGGATCAAAAGCTTATCTGGAGAGACCGCACAGAGCAATATTATGGTAGGCGCAGAGCCCACAGGACATTACTGGTTTAGCCTGGCGTCATATCTGAGAGATCAAGGTATCAGGCTCGTACTGGTCAATCCATACCACGTCAAGCAATGCAAGGAGCTGGACGACAATCATCCGAGCAAGACGGACAGCAAAGACCCCAAAACCATCGCCAAGCTGGTCATCGATGGAAGATATCACGTTCCATATATTCCGGAAGGCGTGTACGCGGAACTGCGTATCGCCATGAACTGCCGTGAGCGAATCGTACGGGAGTTAGTGGCAATCCAGAACCGAATTGAGCGCTGGCTCAAGATTTACTTTCCTGAATATCACGAGGTATTTGGGGATTTCAAAGCACAGAGCAGCCTGTTGGTGCTGGGCAGTGCCCCATTGCCCGTAGATGTCGTCAAGACAGGAGCAGAAGGAATCAACCAGCTATGGCGTACAAACAAGCTGCGGGCCGTTGGAATGAAAAGAGCACAGACTCTGTATGAAACGGCAAAACACAGCATGGGCTGCACCGAAGGCAGCATCGCTGCTCGCATGGAGATTCGGCTACTTCTGGAGGACTATCATGCCAAGCATACGCAATATGACAGCGTTATGGCTCTTGTAGAAGAACTGTGCGAGCAGATTCCGGCGGTTCAGAAGCTGCTCGCCATCAAGGGAATTGGACTACTCACCATCGCTGGTTTCTTTGCCGAGGTTGGAGATTTGGGACGTTTTCAGTCTCCAAAACAGATTCAGAAACTGGCTGGATTGGCGATTCGCGAAAACAGCTCCGGTAAACACCGGGGACAAAGCGGGATCAGCAAACGTGGCAGGCATCGCCTACGGGCACTGCTGTTCCGAGCCATTCTGCCCGTGGTAGCAACCAATCAAGAATTCGGAGAAATCCACGGCTATTACACGAGACGCAAAGAGAATCCGCTGAAGAAAAAACAATCGCTCATTACGCTATGCTGCAAGTTAATTCGGGTGTTTTTCGCCCTTGCAACTAAAGATGAGGACTATGATCCAGTACGGTTGCTTGGTGACATCCACCGTCCGGCAGCAATAGCAGCTTAAGGGCAATATCACACAATGACCCGTCGGGAGCGTCACAGTTGGGTCGGGTAGCAAGGCAATCCAAAGACAAAAGAGCAGGTAGTCAGTCAAAATTTCACCATCAGAGCACAGACTCGGTAAAGGAGCATCGCTGACACCCATCTGTGGGCAGGCAGGACGAAGGAATTTAGGGCAATGACCCTGTTAGACATGGGAGGTTTGCCGCCGCAGGAATAGTGGGTTACCATGGCCAAAATATTGCGAAAACAAGCGACGCTTTGGTTGTCATACCCATTTTTCCTGTTTTGGTGCACTGGATGCAGTGCTGCTTCGCAATCGCTCTTTTGAAATTGGCGTAATTCTATGAAAACAAGAGATATTTGAAGAAAAACGTATTTTATTATAGGGAGTACATTTTATGAAATTAATCAGTTTATTTGCCGGAGCTGGTGGTCTTGACCTCGGCTTCGAAAAAGCTGGATATGAAATCGTTATGGCTAATGAGTTTGACAAAACAATCTGGGCTACTTATGAAAAAAACCACACTGCCTCGTTAATAAAAGGAGATATTCGTGATATTAAAGCAGAAGATTTTCCTGATGAAATTGATGGAATTATAGGAGGTCCTCCTTGCCAATCTTGGTCTGAGGCAGGAAGTTTGCGCGGAATTGAAGATATGCGCGGACAATTATTCTACGACTATATCCGGATTCTTAAAGAAAAACAACCGAAATTTTTTCTTGCTGAAAATGTTAGCGGTATGCTTTCCAGTCGTCATAGTGAAGCTGTAAAGAATATTATAGCTTTATTTGAAGGCTGCGGCTATGATGTGAGTCTTACTCTTGTAAATGCCTCCGACTATGGAGTGGCGCAGGATAGAAAACGTGTTTTCTATATTGGTTTTCGTAAAGATTTGAATGTAAATTTCAAATTTCCCACTCCAACTACTCCAACGACAGAAGGCAAATTGACTTTCAAAGATATTATTTGGGATTTAAAAGATACAGCTGTTCCTGCACTTGAAAAAAACAAACCAAATGACCCTAGCAAATTGGCAATGCTGAACCATGAATATTTCATCGGTGCATATTCTACAATTTTCATGAGTCGAAATAGAGTTAGAAGTTGGAGTGAGCAAGCATTCACTGTACAAGCTTCAGGTCGTCAATGCCAACTTCATCCCCAAGCGCCAAAAATGATTAAATTAGGGAAGAACGACTGTCGCTTTGTTGAGGGTAAAGAAGGACTCTATAGACGATTGACTGTACGTGAATGTGCAAGGGTTCAAGGGTTTCCTGACAATTTTGAATTTATATATGATAAGGTAGATACCGGATACAAAATGATTGGCAATGCGGTACCTATTGAACTATCATATGTTATTGCAGCTAAAATCAAATCCACACTTGAGTCTTTGTCATATTGCTATAAACCCTATCCGTTCGAATTTCAGCACCACAATTTGTGCGCTGTAGCTTCTTTTAATCACTGAACTTATATTTTTGAACAAAACCGATCCCTTTAGATTAGCGTTTATACCTTTAGACGTTTCCTCTAAAGGGATGCACTTCTCATTCAACTACTGTTATTCCCTATTTCAGCATCTGGATATGTGTAAGCGTCAAACGAGAATAAGAAAAGCCTGTTGCATCCCAGATTAACCAAGGGAAGCAGCAGGCTTGCACTCATCAGGTGCAGATTGCGGAAGCAGCAACGAGATACGTTCGGGATAAGCTGCCAAATCCAAATTCGGAGCGGTTTTCAAAATATATGCCAGATATCGATATGGTTCTAGTCCATTTTCCTTGGCAGTCTCAATGATGCTGAATATCACGGTACTGGACTTGGCACCTCTTTGTCCTGGTCAAGTAAAATTGTAACACAAGAGGCTAAAAGAAATCAGCTAGCAGACCGTATCTCGAATGGTGTCCGATATTGCAAATAAGAATGCGGTCTGACGTGGTTATACCAAACATATGCAAAATTTTCTATTGCATTACAAAGCTCGGTAAACGAATGAAAATGATGCAAATAAATCAATTCTGATTTCAGTGTATTAAAGTAACGTTCCATGGGTGCATTTTGCCATGGACAACCGGCTCGGCTCATGCTTTGCGTCACGCCGACAGATTCACAAAATTCCGTGAATTTATACGAGGTAAATTGACTGCCTTGGTCACTGTGCAGCAGCAATTTCCCTCGGCTCCGCGGCTGTGCTGCCAGCGCTTTTTTCAAGGTGCAAATCGCCAAATCGCTGGTGATATCTTTATCCGTGATGCTGGCGACTACGCTGCGATCATATAAATCAAGGATGGTGCAGTTATAATACATTCGACCATCTGCAAGGGCTACATAGGTGAAATCTGTACACCATTTTTGATTTTTCTGTGTTGCAGAAAAATCCTGCTGCAGCAAATTTTCGAATCTTTTATGTGGTTTTCCCAAGTCGGTTTTTCTGAATTTTCTTCGCACAATAGAATACAGGTTTAATGTTTGATTCATATATTTATGCACAGTTAAAGTACTTAGATGAATAGAGATTCGCGATAGAAAAATGCGCATTTGACGATATCCATCCACACCATTATGCTCGTGATAAATCCGTTCTATTTGCTTGAACACTTGTTGTTTATGTTCCTGATATGCTTTTTTTCGATTTTTCAGAAAATTGTAGTATGCGTTTGGACAAATTCCAATCCGGCGTAACAGCCACCGAATGCCGAATATACTATAGTGATTTTGGATAAATCGATAAGCCTCTAATCGATTTCCTTTGCAAAGAATGCCGCCGCTTTTTTTAGAAATTCATTTTCCTTTTTTGCTTCTGCCAGTTCTCGCTGTAATCGCCGAATTTCCTTCATTTCATCATATTCTGCTTGGGCTTCTGGATTTGTTTGGCATTCTTCTGCAAATTCTCGACACCACTTGGAGATGCTCGCTTTCGAAACTCCATATTCCGCTGTGATGCTTTTATATGTGCGTCCTTGCTCTACATGTAACTGTACAATTCTTTTTCTGAATTCCGGCTCATAATTCTGTGACATTTTGTCCCTCTTTTCTTTTGGTTCTTTCAGTATATCTTATGAGCCTCTACTGTTACAACTTTAGTTTATCACAACACATGCTCTGCAAGCTCTGTTCCATTCGTTAGCGCTCCCTCGGACTCTAATAGACTCCGTTAGACTCTATTGGAGTCTATGGGTGTCTTTTAGACTTTTGGGATTATTGTCCCATGGCTACGGCTTTCTTTCAAGCCGCTCTCGGGTTTGACGCTTACGGATATGTGCCCAATCCTCCTAATTCAAAAACCAATTTACACTACAAAACCTACTATTTTTATCGGTTTTTCGCCTAAAGATACAACAAATCCCACCTCTTTCCGAGATGGGATTTGTTGTATCAATGATATTTAATGATTTACCCCCATCAAACCATGTTGCTATAATTAATGTCTACTGAATAAATCAACAGTTGTGCAGATGACTTGAAATTTTGCACTTACTGTCCTAAAAGCAATTGTTTTTGAGGGTTGAGAAGCAGATGAATGATATGGACTCCATATTTATACGTTATGAGTATTTCGTCTTCATTTCTTAAGTGCAAGGGTTTTAGTACAAAACTGCAAAAAACCTTGCACCTCGCAATTTCTTAGCTATGCCCGTTCTCGCCTATTCGCCCGATATCGCGTGGTTTCTATTGATTTCAAATTATTCAGCAGGCATTAATTAAACGATTTGTCAGAGGAAAAGTGTAGGAAGAACCGAACGAATTTATTTTTTATTCTGCTCCTATTCGCATAAGTATTTTTTCTTTGCATACTCCACCGTATAGTTTCCAAACGCAATCTGCATTGCAGACAACAATTCTTCTGTCTGTTTTTCGGAGTAATCTAATATTTTACACGCGATCCGCATATACCCACAACAAGCCGCATTTGACCATTGTTCTTCACATATCAGCTGAATCAAATTTTTTGCAGATTGTTCTTGTCCGTTTTCCATACTGATAATCACGCCTTTCCATAATAAAAATCGTTTCTCTATCAGTATATGAATTTTTAAAGAAAATTATTCCATTATATTTACCAACATGGCTTCCTGCTCTAATTTTTGCTGATGTTCCATCATATACAAAATACACGTTTGACAATCTAGAAGTTCTGGCATTTGCAGCAGACATCTTAATCGTTCCACATAAGACGGCGTTATAGCAACAGCAAAACGACAATGTTGCTGCAGTTCTCTTTCGTCCATGCAATATACACGGATATTCGGATTGATTTCCCGCCGAAGCCGTGCCAGCATTGAAAAACCACCATAATCGATATCACCCCAGTGAGACCATGTGCAGTCTTCTGGCATAACATGTGCAATTGCTTGAAAAAATTTTTTCTTTGACGGACTGTATTGCCCTCCATGATACAAAACAATTTCATTTTTATTCTTTTTCGTACGTATATAATCGATATAATTAGCACGATTCTCAATTGACAATATCCGCTCCACATCCGAAGGAATAAGCAATGTTGCACGCAGCAAATCCGGTAAACAAACACTGCCACCTGCCTGTAAACAGGAAAAATCTATCGACGCACTTTCAAAAAGAAGCTGTATACTGCCGCAAAATTCAAACTGCTCTGGATATTTTACAATACCGACCTGTCGTAGCAATTCTTGATCTTTTACATCTTCATCTACATCCAAATAGGTTCTCAAAATGCGCAGCAATCTGGACTTTACGGTTCTCTCAAATTTTTTTGTATCGCCATAACACTGTAAGGAGAACAGCCGTTCTAGCATTTCTTCATCATGCATGCTATCGATATATTGGATGGCACGAAATAAATCTACTCGTTCTGCTACAGTTTCCGGCAGTCGATTTCCGATATGTCGTTTATACGAAATCGTTTCATATAACGACTGTAAATAGGCTTTTGCCCATTCCGTGTGAATCTCTTTTAATAATTCTAAAATCTCTAAACAAACCGCATCAATCATACTGCTCTTTGGCTTTCGGCCAACAGTAGCATATGCAGTAGATAAGTTCTCATATTGTAGCCATACCTTTGCAAGGATATGGTTTTCCTCGCCCTTCATCCACTGAAAATCTACAAGTCTTCGTTCTGCCAATGCGAAAATAGCCCGATTGATGGTGATTCGCTTGTCACTGTCCTCAATATCATATTGTGGAAAATCACATTGCCCGCCATCATATAGTTTGAGCATAATCCTGCGTGTCGGTGTTGTTCCTTCTTGAAAAAAACGACTGCGCTCATATTTATCCAATAGACTTGTCAAAACCTCCCGTTGCCACAGATCATTCATATACGATTTCCTCAAGCTGTTTCGGATCAAAATAACGCACACACGAATGCTTGCCATCTCGTAACACACACAAATTCCGATCTACTAGTGTAGCGATATCTCCTACTTTATCTGGCGGTGCAGAAAGAATCACTTGAAAATCAAATTGCCGCAGTAGCTCTACACTGCGCACAATGCGCTCACCATCCATTTTGGAAAATGCCTCATCAAATATGATAAGACGAGAAGTATTGGCACGCTTATCCCGTCCCACACGATATAGCTGTGCAAAGGATGCCAACACCGCAATATAGAACGGTGTCTGTGTTTCACCTCCTGATTTTTTTCCAAGCGTCTTTGATAATCGCTGTGCTTCGCCGTCACGATTGATTACTTCTAAATCAAAGGATAGATACGTGCGATAATCTGTAAATGCTTTGACACGCTTCTCATAATCTTCTTGGTCATATTCTTTTGCCGAAGCATTCTCGTTGGTGATAATTGCAAACAGTTCTGCAATTTCATCTTTATATTTTGTACGAAATTGCTCTGCAAGCAAATTGTAACCACCTTCTAACAACATAGGGTCAACAATCATATCATAATACCGCTTGTATTCCGGCTTCGGTATGATGCGGAAACGATAGGTATCTTCGCCAAAAGAACTGCCAGAAAGAGCTGTGTTCAATCCGTCGATTTGTCGGTGTGCTGCTTTGATATGGTCTTGTAGACGACTTAGAAAATCTTCTTGAAATTGCTCAAATGCCTTCTCACGGGTATCTTCAATTCGTGCTAAATATTCTGGCAATTTGTTTTCACTCAATTCCAGCCATGCATTATCGTATATATCATTATCTTCGCTCTTGATAGAATACCCCATAATATATTTGTCATTGTAGCTACGACGCCAGTCTAGCAATTCCTCCCACATTCGCTCACGTGCGTTTGCTGCTTTACTCAATTCGCGTGGAAACGCTTTATAAATATCTACCGGATTGCCTCTGACAGATAGTTCGCGCTGATACCGCACACTGCCAGTAACATCGACCCAGTCCGCAGCATACTTTTCTGCAACAACATACTGCAGGGCTTCCCATTCCCTCTTGAACTGTGGTATTTTTTCCTCCCGACAAACACGTAGCTGCTCTATTTTTGTAGCACGCTCTTCACTATGCGCTTTCCATTGCTCCTCCAACACATTCTTTGCAGCTCGAACCTCTCGAATGCGTGTTTCCAGTGCAACAATCGTGCTTTGGTCCATAGCATCTCGGCTCTCCTGCAAAGATGCAATTTCTATCTCTAAGCTCGGTACGGCAGAAATCCCTTTTGCTGCAGAAAGTGCATGCGATATCTCTGTTTCACTCCATTCAGGAAGCCCTGTGCTGGACTGCACCCCGATTAAAACAGCGGCACATGCATCTATTTGACTGACCAGCCGATTCATCTCTCGTTTGACATCTTCCAATCGTCTGCGAATTGCACCTTGACCAATCGCTGGTTTTGCCCATCGCTCCGGATTCATCGCACGTATCACAAAATTTTGATAAAGCACTCCCTCATCTGTCACCGCCGTGCGAAACTGACGCAGCTGTTCCGCTTTTTCACATTTTTTTACACGTCCTAATACGTAATCCAAGAAGATACGCACATCTGGCTCGGTTGTTTCAATTTCTTCCGCCAAACTGCCCACTTCGGCCACGGGATTTCTGGACTTGAGTTTTTCAATATCCACAATACCCGTTCCATAAAGTGCTTTTTTTCGCTTGATTGCATCAAAAACCCGTATAGCCTCTTTGAGATGCTCCTGTGGCACAATGATATAATATTTTTGCGTGTGCAAATACCCTTCAATCACGTTACGCCAACGGTCATTCTTGACTTCTGCTGCCTCTGCTGCAATCCACACCTGTATCTCTTTTCCCATATGCAGACGCAGATGCGCCGCAATGGCTTCTTTTAAATCCAAAGCATCCTGCGGAAAATGATAGATTCCCTGTTCCAAAGAATGTTTTTCCTGCTGTAACGCAGTTCGTTGTTTAGCAAGTACCGTTTGCTCTTCTTCCATACGAGAATGTAATCCAATGGCACTTTTCTTTAGCGCAGTTGCATCCTGCACATATGCTTTCCAACCATTTTCTCCAACACTACGAATCTTATCTGCATCCAAAGGCAACAATAATTTAATTTTTTGTGCAAAAGACTGTCCTTCCGCATACAAAACTTGTACGCGCTCCAACAGCAAAGGTTCTATCAAATTTTCTTGCACCAATGCGATTTTTCGAATCATCTCTGCGGTATTTAGCTGCCATGCAGAGATGCACTTGGAAAACACTGCATATACGGTTTGATAGTCCTCCTGCAAAGTGGCTATCTGTTTTTCTTTTTCTACGATCTGCGCATCGATACGATGCAGTGCTTGAGCCTGCTCATTGTTCAGCAACTTTACCTGCAGCAGATTGTGTTCTTCTTGTAATGTTTGATTTCTTCGATCTTCTTCCAGAATGATTTCCGCCAGTGTAGTCACTTGTTCTGCAAGCTGTATTTCCTTTGCTTGCTCGGCTTTCATCTCTGCGACTTTTACATCCGCTTTTGCGCAATCAATCAAATAGTCATATAACTTTTCATTTTGCTTGTGGGTGGTATACGCATGATGAGCGTTTAAGATTTGCTCCAAGCAAAGGATACGGTCTTTCAAAACCTCCGCTTCTTTTTCCAGCCGTTTATAGCTTCTGATATTATCTTGCATTTGACTGACGTCCACGTTTTCCTGCATATCACATACAAATTCTGAGATAAACTGCTGAATATCTACATTCGGATTGAACGACACTGCTTTTTTCAAAAGTCTACCGAATTGTTCCCGCAATCCGCCTAATTTTCCATACAAATGGGTTCTGAAATCCCTACCAACTTCTGTAGTATAGTTCTTTCTCGTATATTGTTCTTTCAAAAACGCCCGCAATGATGGAATATCCATCGGTATTTTTTGTTCCACAAACTCATTTGCAGGAATCTCACCATCATACTGGAAAAATAATTTCTGCATATCATTTTCAGAATATGTATCAAAGCAACAGCCAGCAGTCAATTTTTTCTGTTTTTCTTCATCCCAAAATTCCAATGCGATATAGCTGGTAAATCGCCCATTGCGCAGATGCTTAAACCCCATGTCCTCATCATCACCCAGCTCCCCACGAAGATACCCAAATAACGAGCGATTTCCCTTCCCTGTTGCGGCTTTATTGAAAAAACTTCCACTAGTATCCCCTAATAGAATCAACTGCAGTGCATCAATAATCGTTGATTTACCAGAAGCGTTTTTTCCAGTTAAAAAATTCAGCTGTTCAAAGGCAATGATTTCATGCGTAAAATAATGCCAATGGATGAGCAGCAGCTTTGTCATGCGTTTCATTCGGTGTCCTCCTGCTCCTGTGCCCCCATATCGATGTCTTCCACACGCAACTCTTCCAACTGAGTCATCATATCATTGATGCCTTGATTGGAAATAATGCACAAGATTGAAGGCAAGATTAGAATTTGATTACCCTCATTCCGCCAAGCACCCGTATCCATTTTTTGAATGATATTATAGTGCACTAATGTGCGTTGCGCTTCTAATCGTTCTTTTTGCGTTGTTTTGCCTTGACTGAGCAGCCCAAGCATACGCATCTTTTCGATAACCGCTTGCGTATCCGTATTAACCGTGTGAAAGCTGCTAGCCTGTTCCCGCTGTTCTTCATAAATCAAGCGGCAAGTATACAAAAAAAGCGTGGTAAAGCGTTCGATGCGCAAGCGATTATGATCAAACACATTGATTAGCGATAGGATTCCATACCGATCATCTTTTTCCAATTGCCAACCTGTTACGGCGAAATACTCCTGCATTACAGAAAACAGTTTGGTTGCCATCTGATACTCGGGATTTGGCAGCGTCATCTGCTGTGAAGGCTGGTATTCATATCGAACCATATAGGTATGCGACAGCAGATAATTTGCCAATTTGCGAAATTCTCCTTTTTCATAAGCAGACAACTTATCATATTGCTCATTCCACATATTGTTCCTCCTTGCGCCGAATCGTCATATTAGGAATGTGATAGCCATTGTGCTCCACTTTGCCGTCTTCCAGCTGAACAGTATATCCCATGTCTATGTCCTTACTGCGCACCACCGCTAAAATCAGCAAGATGAAGTCCGAATCACTTTGGATAACAATATCCTTGCTTTGAATGCTTACACTGCCTGCAGGAAATAAGTTCTCTACATAGGCGCGCACCCTTGCGATAGGATATCCACTTTTCATCTGCTCTAACATACTTGACATCGCAACATCAGAAAAGCTGTTCGCCTGTTCAATTTCTAATGGCGGAATATCCATACGTCTGGTTCTAACACTTTTGTGATACAGCGACTTCCCATCAAAAAATTCTTGACGGTTCACTTGAATGTTCTTTTCCAACATCTCGCCCAGCATTATCCGCTCTGCTTCTTCAGAAGCTGCATATGTTTTCAATAAGGCAACCAGCTTCCCTTTAATTGTCTGGTCTGCTGTCATTAAATATTGTATCTTTTCAATCGAACGCTTTGTATAGGTGCTGTGTTTGCGGTCAATTTCATTGATAATGTCTCTAACAGATTGATACGCATCCATGACATAATCAATAGATGAAATGATTTCCCGCTCGGCTTCGCTGTCATCTGCATATTTTTTGATTGTCATAGCTCTTTCGCACATATTGTGCATCAAATTCTCATCGTCCAAAACATCCGATAACAGGCTTTGAATCGGAACTGCATAACGATAAATGGAATCCATCGTTTTGATAGGATGGTAAATGCGATCTGACATCTTTTTAAATTCTTCAAAATGGTTCTTCAGCAAAAAATTCACGTCATTTTGCTCTTGAATGACATTTAAAAAGCTCCGAATACCATGATACAGCGTGCGCAATTCATATTCCAATTGCTCCGTATTCGCCTTAGCAGATAAAACAGCCTCATACATTTGCAATTCATGCTCTGACTTCGCTTGTTTCAAACTGGAGTAGGTTGAAAAAACCAACGAATTATATTCCTGTTGTGTATTTTCTTGTAATTCACTCAAGAGCTTCATAACAGAAATCGCATAATTCCGCGGTGTAATAATTTCGACAAAAGAGCCGTCTAAAAATTCTTTATCGATCCAACCTGTTTTTATAAAACGATTTAGAATCATTCGTGCTTTGGTGTTTTGCGTGAGGTTGTTTTCTGGCACTTCATCCTCTGCTTCCAGAACATAGACCTTATCTTCCAACACTGCAATCAATGCCGAAATATAGTCTTCTACCTTGATATTCAATTCAAATTTAAACATTTGATGCAGAAGCAACAATGCCTCCACATAAATTTCTTTATTTCCAGATACCAATACAGAGAAAAAGTTGCTCGGTATTCTATCAAACAATTCCATATCCCACCACAAATACCTTGTACATTAAATTTTTTTAACTTTAAGCTGTAATATTATCAGTACAATTTTACATTCAAGAAAATTTTACCACATTTCCCGATATGTTTCAACAAAAAACGCTAAAATACGGCTTTCTCCGTAATCTAGCGGTCAAGCATTTGCCAAATAAAATATATCAGCATTGCACATTTTAATTTTTCTATACATTTTAACGATGCCATTATTACCTTTACAATAATTTAATTGTATCAACAACGATAACCTTAGGCATAAAAAGTTCGATATTTTAGCTAATTTAGGCTTGAATATCGAACTTTTTCTTTTGTTTTGTGAAGAAAAGGTACTTCTACCATTTCGATACCATTTACTGATTTCAACTCTTTTCAAGTGTTTTTAAGTTTAAGTGTTGCACCTAGTGTTGCACCTGTTGCACTTGATATAGCACATCGGCTTAAGGATTGCAGCAACGAAAACAGCCCCCGAAGGAATCATCCTCCGAGGGCTTTCTCATGCCCGAACAGTGCTATGCCGCCAATCTCTTCATATTGTTCTGCTCAATAAACGCTTTGACTTGCGTATACTCCCATCCGCAATCTACCAGACCGCTTACAAGGCACTCCATAGACTGGACGTTTTGCAACTCTTCCTTTGTGAAGCAATCCCGCAAATCGTCCTTCTTACCGATGCCGTATTTCTCACGAAGCTGCTTTGCGTTCATGCCAAACAGCATTTGGTAGATGCAATTCGTGTAGGTAGAATATGCATGACCGTGCATACGTTCATTTTCTGTAGACTGCTGCAACGCCTTTGTAAGTGCCTGTCGAACAGCAATACCCTTTTCACGCTCAACAAGCTTACCACGCAAGGCGGCTTCCATGGCGTTGAACTGTTTAATATAGGCGAGTTTAAATTGCATTGCCTTTTCGCCAGTATATCCCATGACCAAAAGAGTAAACCCGTCACGATTCATGATGAACATCGGGTTTTTCTTGCCGTTTCCAGCTGTATATGTTTCGGGCATGAATACCCCCGAAAATTCGGGGGTACTGATATTGGCTTGGATATTTCGAATATCTTCCAATACGTGGTCGTGTCGCTTTCCAAATGTCTCTGCAATATCCAGACTTGTGACTGCAACTCGTTCCTCTTTACCAAACTTCATAATTTCAACTAACCTACAATCAATCCTCCATTGTTGATTTTGGGTATAAAAATAGCACCTACCCCTGTAGATGCCTACTTCTTAATCAGCTTCACAATCAGCTGATAGAACCGATACAAGATTGTCACCAGTGCTTCTCTGGTGCAGAATCCCTTATACTGCTTGTTCCCGCTATCATCACCGGTAATCAAGCCGTTTTCTTCTGCCCATGTGCGGACATCTTCGCTCCACTCACCCGGCGTTTCCGCAGCCTTTTGTTTCTCATAATTCTTTGCATACTGGTTAAACTGTGCCTGTGTCATTTCCTCTTCCTCCTCATACGGCGGTCTGCCATAGCCCGCAATCCTCGAATAATCCAACGAATAGCTTTTCAGCCGCACACAACCGCCGTTTCTGTCCATTCCTGCGGTACTTGAGGTGTTGCCCTCAACAGTGTATACCTTGCTGCTGTCCGCGCTGATAACAATACCCACGTGGCAGGCACGTGTACCGTTGGTAAAGAAAATGAAATCGCCTGCTTGCGGTTTGCTTTCATGCCACCACCCCTTTTTCTTGAAATAGTTGACGCCAGAGGGACAATAGGCGAATGGCGTGATAATCATTTTACCCAGTGCAATACGCATGCACACGCAGCAGAACATCGCACACCACGGCTGTGCCTGCAAGTTGTCCCCGAAGTAGCCCTTGTACCACTTCGCAAAGATGGTGTAATTCCCATCCCCTGCATTTGCAGTCAAGCTTTCAAGGTTAGCATTCGACCCCTTTTCCAGATAGCCGTCCCACTTCTTCGCTTCTGCAATGACCTTTGCAGCACTCATGCCGTCACCTCATTTGCTTTCAGTGCATCAGAGATAACAGACAGTGCAGCTTGCAAATCTGGCTTTGCATCGGATTCTTGTACCTCTGCGGCATCGTCCACGTGCTCGGCACCGGATACATCGACCGCAGGCTGTACCACCACGGGCTGCACATCATCATAGCTGTCTGCATCAATCATGGTCTGGATGCTGTCCAGTGTCTGCTCTGCGGACTTTGCGCCTTTGAGGGCCAGTACCGCAGCTTCATGCACAACCTCAATTTTGCTTGCAGGCACACCAGCCTTTTTCAGAAATGCCGTGACATAAGATTTCATTTTGTCATTGCTGTTAAGGTCTGCAATCTGTTCCGCAGCGGCTACGGCTTGCTTGCCGAGCGAAACCCAATTATCAAGCTTCGCCGCACCAACCTTGGTTTTCAGCAGCGGAACGATAAAGCTTGTGAGTGCCACAGATGCAATAGCCATCACACCATCTGCGATATTTGCAATTTGTGTAATATCCATTTTTTATGTACCTCCATATTTACAATTTGTCGACTTCGGCAAAACGTGGGCGGCGGGTGCTCATAAACACAATCTATCACGTATCCACCACAGGCATTCCCCGCACCTTTTCCATCAGCCCTGTAATAAAGCTATTCCCACCAAGGGCGGTATACTCCGTATAGAGCATTTCCATGTTTTGCAGTCCGTGCGGCGTAATCGTTTTTCGCTCGTGATAGTGGCAGTAGCTTGCCACGAGCCTGTCCCGCAGCAGTGCGACAAGTGCCCTGTCAGAGGTCTTTTGCCGTTGCCATAATAGGACAATGCGGTGTGCCAAAAAGCCAAGGAGTGCCGCCACAGCCCACCCAAGCGCATCATGTAAAAGTGTTTCTACCATACGCCACCGCCTTATTCCGTTTCAGCAGTTGCCGCAGCCAGCAACGCCACCAGTTCTGTGTATTCATCCGTGGTCAGCCTGTCAGCCGCCAAATACACATCCATCTTTTCCTGCAAACCGTCCGTTTTGCCCAGCTCAATCAATTTCTTGCACAAGTTGTAAACCAATGTCATAATAATTCTCCTTTTATAGTCCTAGTTCTAGCATTGAAATGCGATATTCTTGGTCTGCTGTAATTTCTAGCAGTAAACTATCTGTCGATTCGGGCAGTTCTACAGCTTCCGCTTCGGTCTGCACCACATCGGTCAGATTGCCGTCTGCATCCAGTACAAAATCATAATTAGGATAATATGCCAGCACCTTTTGCGCAATTGCGCCCCTATCGTCCACAATGTAGAGTGCTTCGTCCGGCGTGTCAGTCCAGTTGCTGTCGGGGTGGGTATTGATGGTTTGAAACGCCTTGGTTTCTTTGTTGATAATCATGTTTCACCTCGTTATGTTCCTATCGCAAGCCAATCAAAAATTGCACCTTGCAGTATGCTCATAGACCCGCCATTTGTTATGTAATACCCTGTGTATTGAAACAAGGATGTTGAAACGCTATATTTATGAGATGCAAATATAGCATAATTAGTGGTAGAACGAGCCGAAAGAAACACTTGTGGAGTTGTTGAAAAAGCAGTGCTAAAATTTACGGTTGTTACCCCAGGGCCTGCCGAGGATGTTCCATACAACACCTTAAACCCCAAAGACGCCAGAATTTGCGCCAGCACAAACGCCGTGGTTGCCAACTGGGTGTTATTCGTCCCAACTGCTGCCGTGGGTGCGGTGGGCACGCCCGTCAACGCAGGGCTTGCCAGTGGCGCACGGCTCGTGTCAGACGGGTGCACGTGGTCTTGCCGTGCATATAAAATCGATGCCCCCACCGCCGCCGTGCCGTCCATCATCGGGGATGCCGTTCCCTTTTGCCCCAGCACAAACCCCGTGCTCGCCGCCTGTGTGGTGTTGGTGTTCGCCGCCGCCGTTGGCACGGTGGGTACGCCTGTCAATGCAGGGCTTGCCAGCGGTGCTTTTTGCGCAAGTAAGGCTGTCAAAGCCGTTTGAAATGTTTCAAAATCTTCTGTATCCAGCTTATCCGCCACGCTCGCCAATATCTCCGCCACTTGGTTTCCTGTGTATTCCAATTGATAATTTGCCATGTTTCACCTCCCTATAATAAAATACGTTTTTCTTCAAATATCTCTTGTTTTCATAGAATTACGCCAATTTCAAAAGAGCGATTGCGAAGCAGCACTGCATCCAGTGCACCAAAACAGGAAAAATGGGTATGACAACCAAAGCGTCGCTTGTTTTCGCAATATTTTGGCCATGGTAACCCACTATTCCTGCGGCGGCAAACCTCCCATGTCTAACAGGGTCATTGCCCTAAATTCCTTCGTCCTGCCTGCCCACAGATGGGTGTCAGCGATGCTCCTTTACCGAGTCTGTGCTCTGATGGTGAAATTTTGACTGACTACCTGCTCTTTTGTCTTTGGATTGCCTTGCTACCCGACCCAACTGTGACGCTCCCGACGGGTCATTGTGTGATATTGCCCTTAAGCTGCTATTGCTGCCGGACGGTGGATGTCACCAAGCAACCGTACTGGATCATAGTCCTCATCTTTAGTTGCAAGGGCGAAAAACACCCGAATTAACTTGCAGCATAGCGTAATGAGCGATTGTTTTTTCTTCAGCGGATTCTCTTTGCGTCTCGTGTAATAGCCGTGGATTTCTCCGAATTCTTGATTGGTTGCTACCACGGGCAGAATGGCTCGGAACAGCAGTGCCCGTAGGCGATGCCTGCCACGTTTGCTGATCCCGCTTTGTCCCCGGTGTTTACCGGAGCTGTTTTCGCGAATCGCCAATCCAGCCAGTTTCTGAATCTGTTTTGGAGACTGAAAACGTCCCAAATCTCCAACCTCGGCAAAGAAACCAGCGATGGTGAGTAGTCCAATTCCCTTGATGGCGAGCAGCTTCTGAACCGCCGGAATCTGCTCGCACAGTTCTTCTACAAGAGCCATAACGCTGTCATATTGCGTATGCTTGGCATGATAGTCCTCCAGAAGTAGCCGAATCTCCATGCGAGCAGCGATGCTGCCTTCGGTGCAGCCCATGCTGTGTTTTGCCGTTTCATACAGAGTCTGTGCTCTTTTCATTCCAACGGCCCGCAGCTTGTTTGTACGCCATAGCTGGTTGATTCCTTCTGCTCCTGTCTTGACGACATCTACGGGCAATGGGGCACTGCCCAGCACCAACAGGCTGCTCTGTGCTTTGAAATCCCCAAATACCTCGTGATATTCAGGAAAGTAAATCTTGAGCCAGCGCTCAATTCGGTTCTGGATTGCCACTAACTCCCGTACGATTCGCTCACGGCAGTTCATGGCGATACGCAGTTCCGCGTACACGCCTTCCGGAATATATGGAACGTGATATCTTCCATCGATGACCAGCTTGGCGATGGTTTTGGGGTCTTTGCTGTCCGTCTTGCTCGGATGATTGTCGTCCAGCTCCTTGCATTGCTTGACGTGGTATGGATTGACCAGTACGAGCCTGATACCTTGATCTCTCAGATATGACGCCAGGCTAAACCAGTAATGTCCTGTGGGCTCTGCGCCTACCATAATATTGCTCTGTGCGGTCTCTCCAGATAAGCTTTTGATCCATGCCTGAAACTGTCCAAATCCTTCTCCGTTGTTTGCGAAACGAAACACACGACCAAGCTCCACGCCTCGCCAGTTAAATGCTCTGGCATAATGCGTTTCGCTGCCGATGTCCACACCGATGACGATTGTTTCTGTTGTAACTTGACTTATCTTCTCATTCTGGGTAAAATTCATTTTGACGACCTCCGTTGTTTTTGAGTTTGGATTTCATCTGGCCAGATTTCATCCTCTCAATCCTAACCGGAGGTTGTCTTTTTTGCAATTCCCGTTTTTACCCCTTACAGGAATGCTCCTTAAAAATAAAGAATCACGCAGCCTGCGCCGCCTTTGCCTGCATCGTTGTAAGTATAGGTGGCGTCTTTCGCCAAAAATCCTGCCGCACCGCCTGCACCGGAGCCGCCGTGCCCGCCGTTGCCGCCGGAGCCGTATGTCTGCGCATCCAGTCCTTTGGGCGGGGTCACGCCGTCTGCGCCCTTGCCGGTCGCAACATGCGTTGCATGGGTCGGATAATTCACATCCCATGTAATGATAGCATTGCCGCCGTTAAGCCCCGGTGTTTGATATGCTGCGGCAGACGAACCTGTACCGGAAGCACCATCTGCACCGCCCCAACCCTCGGCATCGTTTTCACCTGCCGCCGTGCCGGGTATGCCTGCGTCCGCTGTGCCGACCGATTCGCCTGCGGTGCCGTCTTGTGCCAAATCTTCATCATCGTAACTACCGCCGCCGTTGCCACCGTCCCCGCCGTCAATGCCCGCATCGCCTGTCATGCCGTAAGTTGTCCCAGACAGGGTTTCGGTGAAGCCGAGCGTGTTGGCTGCGCCGTCCGTACTGCGATAGGTCGTGCCGTCAATCGTGCAAACCGTGTTGCCGCCCGCCGTGTCGCTCTCCCCGCCTGTACCTGTGGAAATCGTGAGGGACGTTGCCGCCGAAATGGTGACGGTTGTCACAAAAAAGCTGCCGCCATTTCCTGCTTCGCCGCCTGTTCCGCCCTCGCCGCCCTCGCCCCCTTCGGCATACGAAACGCCGCTTGCGGTTTTGATTTCATTTTTCACGCCGTCCCCGCCGTCTGTGCCGGAAGAGCCGCCAGAGCCGCCGCCCATCACCACAAGGCGGATTTGCGTTTTGTCGGTGGGAATGCCCAAATCAGCTAGCGAATACGTGCCGCTCGCAGCCACAACCAACGCCGTGCTGTAATAATTTCCGACCCCAACAGGGGTATAATCCACCACAAATACCGTGTCTGCCCGCAGCATGCCCGACAGGGCGATGTCCATTTGGCGAATCAACCCCTGTGCATTTTCGCCGAACGGTGTTACAAAGCTGACGGCATCGCCGGGGCGTTCGCTCCCAACCACCAACCCCGCCGAAACGGTCTGCGCCGTGCTGTGATATGCAAGCAGACGGTCGGCTACGTTTTGGCTGTTGGCGATGGATACCAGCGTGGCATCCGTCACGCTGACAGCGTTGGTTTCGCCGCTTGTACCATCCGAAACGGCACGAATCTGCTTGGTTGTGTGCGTATATGCCTGCCCCGTGAGCGTGCCGGTGCCGCTGAGAACGGCATAGTTGACCCCGCTTTCTTCGATGGTCAACCCGTCCGCCGCAAGGGAATGGCAAGGGTCTGCAAAGGTCACAAGCTCCTGCGTCACCGCCCCCGAACCGTCCGTATTGTCAAACAGCGTCACGGTTTCATCTGCCGTCAGTTCCACGAAATTATGTTCCGTCACCTGCGCTTCGGTTGCGGGCGTGATATAGGCAATCGACCCGCCCAAATACACACGGTCCCCTGCAATTTCTGCGGGGGATTCGTCATGCAAAAAGGTGATGACCAATGCGCCCGCCGTGTCTTTTTGGAGGCTTGCCCCCACTGCAAACAGCAGTTGGTGTAGATTTTCACGACAGGTTGCCACGGGCAGCCATCCATAAACGGGCACATTCTGCACCTCTTCGGCAATGGAATACGCCACCGACCCGCCGATGATCTCCGCCGCCATCGCCGCCACCGTCACGCCACGATACATCCCGCCGTAATGGGTCAGCTTGTCCAGCAACCCAATCGCCGAGGTGCAGGACAGCGCAAACGAGGTCTGGCTCTTGCGTGTGACCGATTCCAGATAAAATTTGCCGAGCAACACCTCGTCATGATACAGCGCAACAGGTGCGCCATACTGATAGGACGAGGGCAAAAAGGTATCGCCCCGCCGCACCAGTACGGTTTTGCCGTCAAGCGTCACAAAGCCGTCAAAATCCGTTGGCGCAAGCGCATCCTGCAACATGCTTTCGGAAAACACCGTCACATCCAGTGTGTCAATCGCCAGTTCATCGCCCGTGATGCTCTCGCCGATGAAGCATGAGCCGTCCAAAATCGCTGTACCTTCAAATGTGACATCGCCATATATGATTTTATTTGCCACTTCGCCCCCCTCCTTATGCTGATAAATACGGCTGAATAGCGTTAAAATCAACGCTTAAATTTCCCCATACATTCCCGTTTTTTGATTTCAGCAAATCATCCGACGCAGACGTTATGTATGCGTCAAATGTAATCGTACTTTGACCGTACGGGATAGTGATTTCATGGCTTTCAACAGGAACTGTTAACAGGTCGTACAAAGCATCATATTCTGTTTTTGATAGCTTTGATGTTCCGAAAACGACCGTATAGTTGTAATATGTACCAATCACATCCCGTATAATTCTTCCAGAAACACTTGTGCCGCTGTTGCTACCTTCTGCTATTGTGGCGTTCCTTTTGACAGAAAGCACGCCAACCGCAAAAGATTGCCCATCTATTGTAATAACACTCATATTGCCACCTACGTTGTAACAAGATTTTTACCTTTTATGGTAGATACCCGCTGTTGCCCCTCATAAATTTTTCGGCTGTCAAGATACACAGGCATAGTAACGGTTATATTGCTGTTTGAGCCAGATAAACCAGAAAGCGAATTTGAAATGATGCTCTGCACTTCCGATAAATCAACGCCAGTTGTTTGGCGCAACGCCGAAACATAGTCCCTCGTTGGTGCTGTAACGGCATCCTGTGTAATACTTGGGATAGAATACGAAGCACTGCCAGACACATTAAAATCAACGCCAGTCAAAGAGGAAACGAGGTCATTCATTGCCGTGTTTGCAACGCCTGCGTTATCTTCAATGCCAACAGCAATGCCCGCAGGAATCCACTTCGCCAAATCCGCCATTACCTTTGAGGGTGAATTGATGTCAAATCCATCCTCAAAGCCAGACACAACGCCGTCAACGAATCCAGAAATCTTATCACCAAGCCAACCCGCTGCGCCTGTGATTCCCTCCCAAATGCCTGTTACGATGTGTTTTCCTATATCAAGCATTTTCTTCGGCAGTTCTTCAAAAAAGGTTGCAATGCTCGACACAACTTTAGGGACTTCCGTTTTTGCCTTGCCTATCATATCGGATGCCCATGTGGCAATCACTGAAATTGCGCCAGAAATCACCTCGTATATTTTCTTCGGAATTGACGCATAGAACCCTATAATTGCGCTGATGGCTTTCGGAACATTCGTAGTTATCCAGTTCAGCACATTACCCGCCCATTCAGACAGCTTATCGACCGCAGATTTGATTGCGTCATATATTTTTTGCGGAAGTGCTGCAAAGAAATCTACAATCGCTTTAATTGCAAGCGGCACATTTGTGGTTATCCAATCCAGTACAGACAAATTCCATTCTGTGAATTTACCGAGCGCAAAGCCGATTGCATAGCCGATTTTTTCGGGAAGTTCTGAAAAAAACGTGACAACGGCTTCAATGATTGCAGGTATGGTTTCCGTGAACCATGCGGACACACTTTCGCCCCATGCTGCAATCGCATCAG
The DNA here is from genome assembly GCA_963663775.1 of Intestinibacillus sp. GTDB lineage: Bacteria > Bacillota > Clostridia > Oscillospirales > Butyricicoccaceae. Next base: position 2,711,137 of record OY760624.1, read on the forward strand.
ATGTGCTTGTAAACGCCGCACCGATTTTTTCTGGAAGCGATTGAAACCGCGCAATCATTCCTTGCAGGGCATTTGGTATAGTTTCCGTGAAAAATCCTGCAATTGCACCAAACACATTGGATGCGGTTTCTTTCAATGAATCCCACGCACCAATTACAGCGTTTCGGAAACCTTCGTTGGTGTTCCACAAATTCACCAAACCAACAACCAGTGCGGCAATGGCGGCTATAACAAGCGTGACGGGACCACCTATCGCAGCAAGCGCAGTGCCAAGGCTTGGAATTATTTGTGCAATGCCGCCGATTTTCGTAAGAAACGCACCGATGCCGATGACGGCGAGTGCCGCCCCTACCTCTGGCGCATACTCGATATCCTGCACTAATGGCAGACCTAGCGGTGATTGGATGAGCAAACAGAAGGTGAATTGCACCGCAGGTGCAAGAGAGACTGGCCTGGGTCACGCATTTCTTTCACCGTCCGCTTCACACCGATGGCTGAACTGCCCACCAAGTGCAAATCTGTGTGCCGCCGTTCCAGATCAGCCCAGTCCCTACGCACAGCAGGGAACAGATGCCCACAGCCTGTGTGCATACCTTGTAGAAAAAGCTCTCGGTCTGGATACCAATGATCCAACAACAAATCTGGAATATTACGATGCCGAAATGCAGTCCTGCGCAGAAGCCTATGCTTCCTTTGTTATAGAGGAATACGAAAAGGCAAAGCAGAACTGCCCGGACACAGATATTCTGATTGAACAGAAGGTAGACTTCTCCAAATGGGTCGAAGGTGGCACTGGCACAGCCGACTGCATCCTGCTTTCAGACGGTACGGTGGAAGTCATTGACTATAAGCACGGCTTGGGAATTCTCGTCAGCTCCGAGTCGGAAGAATTCGGCGGCAACCCGCAGCTAATGTGTTACTGTCTGGGCGTTCTGGCAATGTTCGATGGGATTTATGACATCGACACCATCAAGATGGCAATCTTCCAACCTCGCCGTGAAAATGTCAGCATCCACACCATGAGCAAAGCTGACCTTCTTAACTGGGCGGACGCAGTCCTTGCTCCCACTGCTCTTTTGGCTATAGAAGGTACGGGCGAATTTCATGCCGGAGATCACTGCCAGTTCTGCAAAGTGAAGGCAACCTGCCGAAAACGCGCTGAATATAACCTGGAACTTGCAAAGTACGATTTCGAGATGACCGCTACCCTGGAGGAACGCGAAATCGATGCAATCCTCATGAAAGTGGATCAGCTGACTTCCTGGGCATCTGATGTCAAGGAATATGCACTGAACCAGGCGCTGCAGGGAACAGACTACGGTCACTTCAAATTGGTCGAGGGCCGCAGCAACCGCAAATATACAAATGAAAACGATGTCGCAAAGGCCGTCATCGAAGCTGGATATGACCCTTACGAGAAATCCGTTCTCGGCATCACAGCCATGTCCAAACTCCTCGGCAAGAAGACGTTCGATGAGCTGCTTGGCAGCCTGACCTTCAAGCCGCAGGGCAAACCTACATTAGTTTCAAAATCGGACAAGCGTCCTGTTATGAAAAATACCGCACAAGAAGATTTCAAAGAATAAAGGAGAAAAATGATCATGACAAAGTTTGCGAATCCTACCAAAGTTATCACTGGCCCTTCCACTGTTTTCAGTTACCTTAACTGTTGGGACCCGAAAGCAATCCAGGGAGGCACTCCGAAGTTCTCGGTTTCCCTCATCATTCCGAAGTCTGACACCAAGACCATCGATAAAATCAATACGGCTGTCCAGGCAGCCTATGAGGAGGGGCAGTCCAAGCTGAAGGGCAACGGCAAATCCGCGCCTGTGCTTTCCACCCTCAAGACCCCTCTGCGTGACGGTGACCTTGAGCGCCCCAATGATGAGGCTTACAAGAACAGCTATTTCATCAATGCAAATTCCGGCACTGCTCCCGGCGTGGTCGATGCCGACCGCAACCCGATTATAGACCGTTCCGAGATGTATTCCGGTGTCAAGGGTCGTGCGTCCATCAATCTGTATGCCTATAATGTCAACGGCAGCCGTGGCATCGCCTGCGGTCTGAACAATCTTCAGAAAATTTCTGATGGTACTCCTCTCGGCGGCAAGTCCCGTGCCGAGGATGACTTCGCAACCGAAGACGATGAGGATTTCCTGAACTAATCGGGATCGCATAAACCATATCGGGGCGGCGGCATACACAAACCGCTGCCCCACATTATCGACTGCCTGGCACACGAAAGACTGCCAAGGTGTGGGTACTTCACACTCCAGCTTTTATTACAGGAGGCAAACATGGAAAAATCACGGAAAGATACATCAGATTGTAAAATCGAGAGCCTTGCAATTGATCTGGAAACCTACTCTGATGTTGATTTGAAGAAAAGCGGTGTCTACCGCTATGCAGAATCCCCTAACTTTGAAATCCTGCTGTTCGCATATTCCGTCAATAACGGTCCCGTTATTGTAATTGATATCGCACAGGGTGAATGTGTGCCGGATACGATTCTTGCAGCACTAACAGGTGAATCCACTATAAAATGGGCGTATAATGCCAGTTTCGAGCGGGTTTGCCTGTCCTACTGGCTGAAAAGGCACTACCCGGAATACTTCAGCAGCTACAGCATCCCAGAAGACACCGTTGGAAATTATCTCAACCCATCATCCTGGAAATGCTCCCGCATCTGGGGTGCATACATGGGTCTGCCACTCAGCTTGGAAGGCATCGGTGCAGTACTTAAATTATCAGATCAGAAGATGAAAGAAGGCAAAGACCTCATCAAGTATTTTTGCACTCCGTGTAAAGCTACCAAAGTTAACGGTGGCAGAACCAGAAATCTCCCGATGCATGACCTGGATAAATGTGCAGTGTTCAAATCCTATAACCAGCGGGATGTCGAGGTCGAACTTGCCATCAAGGAACGGTTGATGCGATACCCCGTGCCGAAGTTCATTTGGGATGAATACCATCTCGACCAGGAAATCAATGACCGTGGAATTGGTGTTGATATGACCCTTGTAAAGAATGCCATCAGCATGGATGCCAAGACCAAGCAGGCACTCCTTGCCCGTATGCAAAAGAAAACCGGTCTGGAAAATCCCAACAGCGTATTGCAGATGAAAGCCTGGCTCTCCGACAGAGGGGTTGAAACCGAGTCTCTGGATAAAAAAGCTGTGAAAAGTCTGCTGCCGGACGTGGAAAAAGATGTGGCAGAAGTCCTCTCCTGCCGTCAGCAGCTGGCGAAATCTTCTGTAAGCAAATACACTGCCATGTCCAATATGGTATGCGCAGACGGTCGTGCTAGGGGATGCTTTATGTTCTACGGTGCGAACCGCTCCGGCAGGTGGGCCGGCCGTGGAATCCAACTACAGAACCTTCCGCAGAACCACATGAATGACCTGGATGAAGCCCGTGCTCTTGTCCGTGATAGTAATTTCACTGCCTTGGAACTGCTGTATGACAATGTGCCGGAAGTCCTCTCGGAATTGATCCGCACAGCATTCGTGCCAAAACCCGGATACAAATATATCGTCAGTGACTTCTCAGCCATTGAGGCGAGGGTGCTTTCGTTCCTTGCCGGGGAACAGTGGCGAATGGCTGTTTTCAAAGAGGGAAAAGATATCTACTGTGCCAGTGCCAGCCAGATGTTTAACGTTCCCGTTGAAAAACACGGGCAAAATGCCCATCTGCGACAGAAAGGCAAAATCGCTGAACTCGCCCTCGGTTACGGCGGCTCGGTCGGTGCATTAAAAGCAATGGGCGCTCTTGATATGGGATTAGAAGAATCCGAACTGCAGCCCCTGGTTGATGAACCGACCCCCAAAAGTTAGACCTAAAATCTAACGATTGGGAGGTCGGTATTTTCATGGCAAAATATAGTTATGAATTTAAGAAAAAAGTAGTTATTGCCTATATCAGAGGTGAAGGTGGTAGCAAATATCTAGCAAAAAAATTTGATATAGCACATAAATCTTCAATTGAGCTATGGGTAAAGAATTATAAAGAGTTTGGAGACGAGGGCTTACTTCGTTCCAGAAAAAATGATATATATATACTTTCGATTTTAAACTTCATGTGGTAGAGTTATATCTATCAACAGAGGTCTCTTATCAGGAGTTGGCATTAACTGTAGGAATGAATAACCCTTCACTTATTAAAAAGTGGATAAATGATTTTCGGCTTGTCGGACCTGATGCATTGAGACCTAAGAAGAAAGGTCGGAAGAAATCATTGGGATTAACAGATAAAGAGAAGAATCTACTGTCATCTTCAGAAGCCACAACAGTAGATACAAGAGCTGAACATGTAAAACAGTTAGAAGATGAAAATTTAAAGTTACGAATAGAGAATGCTTATTTAAAAGAACTGAGGAGGTTGCGTTTAGAGGACGAAGCACGTCTGAGAGAACTGCAAGAGTCATCCACAGCCTCCGAAGAGAGTTCAAACTGAAAGACATTCTCTCATTTATGGGGTTCCCAAAAGCTACATATATGTACTGGCAGAAACGTTTTGATAGAGAAAATCCAGATTCTGAACTTGAAAATATAATTATGGAAATCCGCAAAGAGAATAAAGATTTTGGCTATCGTAGGATTTATGGAGAACTTAGAAAAAAAGAAGTGTTTGTCAATAAAAAGAAAGTTCAGAGAATCATGCAAAAACTTGGGCTTCAAGTAACGTCTTTCACAAGAAAAAGTCGTAAATACAGCTCTTATAAAGGCAATGTAGGAAGAATTGCTCCAAACAGAATTCATCGTCGCTTTAGAACCAGTGTTCCTCATCAAAAGATAACAACTGACACCACTGAATTTAAGTATTATGAAGTAGATAATAAAGGACGTATGACAATACAGAAACTATACATGGATCCATTTATGGATATGTTTAATTCAGAAATACTTAGTTTTGGTATTGATAAGCATCCATCGGCACAAAACGTAATGAATGCATTAAACGAAGCAATAGAAATTACTTCTGATTGTATCTACAGAAGAACTTTTCATTCAGATCAAGGCTGGGCTTACCAAATGAAGGCATACAGTAGTACTCTTAAATCAAACCGTATATATCAAAGTATGTCACGGAAAGGAAATTGCTATGATAATTCAATAATGGAGAATTTTTTTGGAGTGATGAAACAAGAAATGTATTATGGCTGCGTTTACTATAGTTATGAAGATTTGAAGGATGCAATAGAGAAATACATATATTATTATAATAATCAAAGAATCAAGCAAAAACTATCTTGGATGAGTCCTGTTGAATATCGACTCAGCCAAGTGGCATAGAAATAGCGAAGCAGTAAAAAATACTACTTCGCTATAAAGTCTAACTTATTGGGGTCACATCATGATGCATGGCGGATTTCCAATCAATGTATTACCAACTTCTGGTGGTCGATAGATGCAGCTGTTAAACAGGCGATAATCTATAAAACCTCTGCTGAGACACACGGTTTCAAAATCTACTACCAAGGTGGAATGCTCTTCATCAACCTGCCCTCTGGCAGACGGCTCTGCTATGTAAAGCCACGCATGGGGGTCAACAAGTTCGGCTCTGACAGTGTAACCTACGAAGGCATCAATACTGGAAAGTGGACACGCATCGAAAGCTACGGTCCAAAATTCGTGGAAAACATTGTACAGGCGGTCAGCCGTGATATCCTCGCATATGCCATGACGGGACTGGCGTTCTGTCAGATAGTCGGCCATGTCCATGACGAACTAATTATAGAAACCAGTCCAGATGTTTCTTTAGATGCCATCTGTGAACAGATGGGAAGAACCCCACCGTGGATGAAGGGATTGCTCCTCCAGGCAGACGGCTATGAATGTGATTTCTATCAGAAACAGTAAAAAAAACGACACCGCTGGGATGCGTTCTTCCGGGTGTATCCCAGAATCTGTGTAAACTCAAAAAACGGTATAAAACAGGGGCAAATAATTTACGGGGCGGAAGTCTGGAAAACAGGCTTCCACCTCCAACGCATTTTAACGAAAAATGGGCAGGGTGTCAAGGGCAGCGGTCAAAACTGCCCCTCCACTAGGACAGATCAGCCCGGCAGCCTGTCCGCAAAGAAAATCTCCAATTGAGAGTGGATGACGCCCCAGTCTCTGCGGCGGCCAGTCCATTTTTTAGTGATATCAATCATCGCCAGATACAGCATTTTCAGCAGGCTGTCATCGGTCGGAAAGACCGACTTGGATTTGGTCACTTTTCGCAGCTGGCGATTGAAATTTTCGATGGCATTGGTGGTATAAATCAGCGTTCGAACCTCCTGCGGGTACCTGAAATAGGTCGATAGCGTTGCCCAGTTTGCCCGCCAGGAGAGCGCGATTTTCGGGTATTTGCTGCCCCATTTCTCATCGAAGCTGTCGAGCAGATACAGCGCCGTCGGCTCATCAACGGCCGCATAGACCTTCTTTAGATCAGCCATCAGTGCCTTAATATCTTTGTACGAAACGAATTTGGTGCTGTTACGGATTTGATGAATGACGCACTGTTGAATCTCTGTCTGTGGAAAAACTGCTTCAATCGCATTGTTGAACCCAGTTAAACCATCCACGCAGGCGATGAGAATATCCTCTACACCACGATTTTTGAGACCATTGAGGATGCCAAGCCAGAACTTTGCGCTCTCGTTTTCGCCGACCCACATACCAAGGACATCTCGAATGCCATCCATTTTGATGCCGATAGCGATATAGACTGCTTTCTTCACGATCTGACCTTCGCTGCGGACGTGGAAGTGAATCGCATCCATGAACACTACGGCATAGACCTCCTCTAGGGGGCGCATCTGCCATTCCTTGACCACGGGCAGGATTTTATCCGTCACACGGCTGATGGTGCTGTCCGATACCTCCAGACCGTAGATTTCTCGAATATGCTCCTCGATGTCGCTAGTGGTCATTCCTTTGGCGTACATTGACAGAATCTTTTCCTCGATATCTCCGCTTAAGGTAGTCTGGTTTTTCTTGACGATCTGCGGCTCAAATTCGCCCTTTCGGTCTCGGGGAACGCTGATCTCCATGTCGCCCAGGCTGCTTTTTAGGGTTTTCTCGCTGTAGCCGTTGCGGCTGTTGTCCGTTTCCTTGCTGCGATAATCGTACCTGCTATAGCCCAGTTCCTCGTCCAGCTCACCCTCCAAGCCGTTCTCCAGAACCGTGCTCACCATTTCTTTGAATAGCTCCTGTACGCCTGCTACATCGTTGATTCCTGCATCCTGCAGCAGCTCCAATAATTTTTTCCGCTGCTCCCGTCGTTCTGGGGTGATCTTTCTTCTTGCCATAATTTAAACCTCCTAGATGGTGCTCCTATTTTACACCATCTTGAAGGTTTACACAAAATTCGGGATAGACTCGTTCTTCCTAGCGGTGCCGTGTGTTTTATAATTTTGCGATGATCTCATTAAGCAGGACATACGCCTCTTGGCGGTAAATATCGGTATAATTGTTTTTCTTACAGACAACAGAATCAATATCCATGTTCATCAGACCACCCTTTAAAATCTTATCTGCCGTCTGACGCGCCTTATTTGCCGCGTCATGCTTCAGACGGAGTTTTTCGGAGAAGTCTGCACCTTTGCTCCCGCTCGAAATCAGCAGCACAGCATATCCCAGCTTGGGTGCTTTCTCAATCAGTAAAGTAACCTTCTGACGGAAAATATGTATATTCTCACCCAGTGAGTCCCGCTCTTTATAGACCTCCTGTGCTGAGTTGGTAAAATCGAGTTCTAGGTCATACTCATCTTTAAGGGCATCCATCGATACTGAATTAGGAATGTTATAATGACCCAATGCTTCATTCTGAATAAGGTTCAATGCTCTTTTGCCTTCCTTTGCCCACTCTTCCGGCACTGCTTTGTAGATAACCTTAAAGCTCCGACCGCCCACTTTGACCGTTTTGATGCACTCTGCGTTGGTACAGTTCTCTGCATCCAACTGCGTGAATTCGAAGGGAATCATCACCTCGCCGGGTTTGATTGTCTCTCCATTGTAGTTTTTTGTGAATTTCTTTACTCTCGTTGTCATGCTTTCCGCCTTTCTAGCCGAAAGGCTCGAAAGGCAGAAAACTGACAAATACCAGCGGGAAAGATACCCCACGACCGAAAAATGAACGCACAAAGTCAAGGGTACCTATCCCACCCTCACAAAAGCCTTATGGCTCTTGTAATGTGGTATGTACGGTATCCTGCCTTCGAACGTTACTCCGGCCGTATACAATTTTTATTTGAGCGTCTGACGCTCAGATGAGAACATAGCTTGTACGCTCTCATCTCGGAGTCAGATGATGTAAAATCTTGTTGTTTTTATTATATGCACGCCATCTTTAAGGCTAATTGATATAAACGCTAATTGAAAAGCGGTCTGACAAAACGCACTCTATTTCTAGCTTCTCACAGCTTATTTTTCTTATATATACGAATAAGTGTGTTTCCACGTATCTAAATAAAACTGCAAAAACAAACCCCGATTACAACGTATTATCACTGAATACGATATTTATCGACCAAGCTATAGATGTATTTGTGTAAAATTACACAGTGTTATATCGTTTTAGTGTTTTGCACAATTTTAATTGAAAAACTTTGTTAGAATTACTATTTTAAAGATTCTTCATGAAGATTTTCATATCTTTGTTTACTACCACTATCTAAAAAAACATTCTTTAATGCTCCCAAAAAACAAAAAAAGAGCCAGAATAAACATCTGACCATACCCTGTATAAAAAGAAGCAATTTGCTTTCTTTTACACAAGTAATGGTGCAGATGTCTACTCCGGCTCTAACTCTGTATTTCGGTAAGGGCTCGTCAGCAGACGATATTTTATTCAATTTTGTTATGTAAGTCAGGGGATGCCTACGAACGTTTCCGCTGTGAATCCCGCCAGCCTGGTTTTATTTTCTTTTTGTTAATTCCGACTGTTTTTTGATGCTCTGACGCACCATCTGCGGTATATCATTATATCGAACCACGACATCATGCCCTGCGGATTTCAGGCAAAGCATAATGTCTCCATCAACCAAAATCGCTCTAAAGATGAGTCGATTCTCATCTGAGGTGCGTACCTCAATTTCTTGACTTACTTTCATTTTTAACTTTCCTTCATCAATAATCAAACTTTTCAAGAGTCCTTTCGTACTTATTTATGTTACTTTATTACCCACTCTAATACAAATCTCCTTTAATAAGAAATATTAAACCTGCAGATAGATTGTTCCAAAGTTGTTCCATTTTTATATTATAGCTTTGTACATCTACTCTGTCAATACTTTTTTGCCGCAACTTTGCCACAACGTTGCGGCAAGCGTCAAACGGGACAAAGAAAAGCCTGTTGCATCCCAGATTAAAAAAAGGAAACAGCAGGCTTGCACTGATCCGGTGCAGATTTTGGGAATAGCAGCAAGATTTGTTCAGGATGTGCTGCCAAATCCAAATTCAGGGTAGTTAAAAGAATATACGTCAGATATCGTTCAGATATCAATATGGCTCCAACCCATTTTCCTTGGCAGTCTCGATGATGCTGAATATCACAGCATTGAACTTGGCATCTTTCGGAGTATTGGCGAACAGAAAATTCTTCCAGTCAATCAAAAATGACTTACTGCTACGCTCCGCGCGGTTATTGGAAAGTTCCAGATGTCCGTCCAGCAGATAGTTTTTCAGCAAGGCCACTGCTTCTGCCGATAGTGGACAGTCTTCTCCCTCACCGATAATTAAACTTTTCAAGAGTACTTTCATACTTATCAAGTGTGCTTTCTACTATATCAATAACTTGCATAACATATCTCTTCTGAATTTCTGTCATATTATATGCAAAATTATCAAGCTGTGGTGCTGCTAACTCAAAAATCTCATTAATTTTAGATGCTCTAAAGTAAGTCGAATCCGCACCTGAAAATTCATAGGCATCTTCCCACCTTTTCATCTGTGTACTTTCTTGCCACATGTGATTCTTTACAAACTCGACAAGCTGTCCATTAATTTCACTCTTAAGCTCATTGATTAATGCAACACGAACCTCCTCCGCAGTCTCCTGCGGAATAACTTCCAGAGGTTTATTCATAAATAAGTTTAACTGCGTACTTACCTCTTGTCTAAAATCAGAAAGCGGCATTAGCTCATAATTATAATGGTCCATTCCAAAATAAGCTAATCTTCTTGTTAACGCTTTAATTCGTGACCAATGCTCAGTTTTCTGAGATTTAGATGGATACCCAATTATTTGTGACCAGTTTTCTCTGTACTTCTTGATCGCCAACTGCAAATGTGCATATAAAGTCATAGCATCGTATCTTATTTTTACATCATTTACTGTAATACTGGCAGAGAACAAGCTCTTTAATTGCTCCAGTAACATTTTTGTATATTTTCTTGTCATTTTGCTAGGTTCAGGCTTGTCCAGATCTGAAAAAAAGTGACATGAATTGATAATTGCTTCAGCCTCAGCATCCGTGAATGTATCTTCATTCTGGCGTTTCATTTCAAATAAATATGAACGTAAAGCGGCCATAACATGACGACGCTTATCATCAAACTTATCGAAATTATCGCCTTTCATCAAATCTACATGCGTGAAAGCTAATACTAGCTTATTGGAATATCCATATTCAATAACTGTTTTCAGCGCAAGTTTTACATTATCAAGCATCGGTGCCTGAGCATTGTCTACGATAATGATGGAATCTGACAATTTGAAATGTTCGACTATCTCGTTAGACAATGATGTTGCTGTTGTTTTATGTCCAAGTCCCTGACCATCAAAAAGAACAAGCTTAGGCTTTAAGCCATCAAATGTTGGAGCAAAATCACCTTTTACACGCATTGACTTCACAATTGGTGTAAGCAGACCGCCCCATGCACCTTTGGCGTTGCTAGAGAACATTTTTATGATTTTCATTAACTCTACTCTATCATTTGTCTTAAAATACCATGCATTTACCCATTTCCCTTTTGAGTTTAGTTTTTCTCCTTTTGTAAGCAGTTGGAAACGCCTCATTACTTCGTCTACTATCTCATCTCGTAAAGAAAGAATATCCTCATCATCCTCCGAGTTATAACTTTCATCATCAAAATTAATATTCTCACCTTTTAACTTATCTACAATTGCAATCGCACCATTAATAAAATAATTTACTTTATCCAATAGTGCCGGTATATCCTGTTTATAAACATATTCGTTCTCTTTGGGTTCTTTGACTGCTTCAAAATCATCATCTAAATCATCATCTAAATCATCTATTAAATCATCAGATGCTGGTGTCAAAGAAAGATCCCCTAAAATATAAGGAAAACGAACAATCAAATCCCTGTGCACAAGTAACTTATCTGAGATAACTTGTCTTTCATAAGCATCAGAAGCGCAATGCATACAATAACTAAGCGTTGCTTCTATACATTCCTGCACATACATTTCAACTAAATGGCGTGACATAAATGTTATAACCACCTCATACACACCGTCATCAGACATAATTAATTCCATATTACAGGTAGTCGTACGTCCAGTTGATGTAGTAGGAAACTTTTCTCTAGCAGTTCCAGCTAACAATCTAACCAGTGTAGTCTTTCCTACTCCACTCGGTCCAATAATTGTAGAGCGAGTGTACCCATCTTCCTTTCCAGAAAGTTTAATTTTATTCAAGAGACCACTCTCATCAGGGTTTATACTTTCCATTGGATCATAAAAAGCATCAACTACAATAGGATTAAAATGACTATATGCTTCACTTTTCTTTGAATAATCCCACCAATACTCATCATTCATCATATTCTCCAGTTCAGCTACTAAAGTGCGTGCCTCCTCCTCACTGTCAGTACCTAATCCTCTGTGTACTTTAAGACCATATTTTCCGGTTTTGTCCTTCTCCACAGGATGCCTAAAATTAACCGTAAATCCTTTTTTACCCTTTGGTTGGGTATATGTTACTTTATTACCCGCCATAACCCAAATCTCCTTTCATAAGAAATATTGACACCCACAAAAATGTTGTGCCAAAGTTGTTCCATATCTATATTGTAGTTTTATATATCTACTTTGTCAATGCTTTTCGGCACAACTTCAAAAACATAACCACCTATCCACTCATTGTCAGTGAATATGTAAACTTCAAATGAGAAATCATAACCACCCGTTGAATGGAATAGTCAAGAATGGTGCAGAGCAAAACACCCAAAATCCACACCGGTCAAGCAACCAGCCCTCAGGCCGCTTACCGATAGACGGCAGGAGGCAGCCCTCCAGGATTTTCCGTATAGATTCGCTGGCGGTTATAGTAAACCATGATGTAGCGGAACACGATGCTCTTAACTTGCTGCATGGACAGATTGTGAGTTGGTGGTATGCACAAGCCCTAGAAGGGCATATTGCCGGCACGCATCTTAAGACGCACTGAAAATTCTGTCGTAAGCGTCAAACTACATTCACGCACAGCGTGCATACCATTTTTCACTCCCAAGAAAATAGGGCCAAATCCAGTCGCATGTTTTGCCAACGCAAATCCATGAAATAGCACCAATTTCTTGACATGAGGATTTTTCGTTTACACAAAATTCTCTGAGGATTCAATTTGTGGCGTAGCTGCAAGTTCTGTTCGAGGAATAATTATCCTGTTAAACTCGTCGTTTTGTCCTTGTCAAGCGGAGCGAAAACACAAAATTTAGGACAGCCTCCTGATAGGGGCTTCCCGCCCCCATCACCAGCGTGGCGATTTTGGACTCGCATAAGGACGGCGAGCCCTTAAACGGAACTATCTGGTGCATTAACATTTTCGCATTTTGTGTTTGACAACGGGGGACACTTTACAAACGCTACACCCCATTGGTGCATGCTCGAGTTTAATCCATGCCTGAAACTGTCCGAATCCCTCTGCGTTGTTTGCGAAGCGAAACACACGACCAAGCTCCACGCCTTGCCAGTTAAATGCCCTAACATAATGCGTTTCGCTGCTGATATCCACTCGGACGATAATGGTTTCTGCTGTGACTTGACTTATCTTCTCATTCTGGGTAAAATTCATTTTGAAGACCTCCGTTGTTTTTGAGTTTAGATTTCATCCTCTTAATCCTAACCAGAGGTTGTCTTTTTTGCAATTCCCATTTTTATCCCTTACAGGAATGCTCCTTTAATCCGTTTTACTTTTTTATAATCTATTAAAAATTAAACTCAATACCTGTGAGAACAGAATTGAAATCACAAGATGGCAATGCCTCGAAATAATCCGTCTTCAAACCAGTGTCAAGCACATACATGAAAGAATCAAAATCATAAATAATAGGCTCTCCATGATTGCTCATGATATTTTTTCTAATGCTCTCAGTTTTGGCAATCAAGCAGGTGTACTGATAAGCTGAGTCTACGACAGATGTATTGCCGTTAGGATGTGCCGCCTGCATATGCTGACCACTGGTTAAAGCAATAAGGTTCTCCATGTACTCAGCGATACTTCGATACTGATTCCTTGGAAAAATATGATGCATATGCGTAGCTGTTTCTCCAACAGAAAATTTATCCAATACCTCGGATTTCCCTTCATTATACTTGTCATTAAACTGACGCAGATACTTGATGGCTCTTGCAACTCTGTACTGGTACATCTGGTTATCCTGCTGCGGTGCCTGGATAAAGTCACCTCGAGCAATATTCTTGTCCTTACCTACAGCTTTATCACGCCAGTTAGCCTGGTTATACATAATCTTGTCATATGTAATCATCGATTTCGAAAGATAGCCACGTTCAATACCTTTTAAATGCTTTTTACACGCCAACGGGTTCAAAACCTTGCTGAAAATGCGATTAGCCTCAACCGTTGTATTCATTGGCGTGTATCTGATGCAAAAATCAGAAAAGGTGGTTTTCAAATCCAATAATGCCTCTTTTGTCTGTAAATCCAAAAAGGTCTCGAAGCTATCCCACAATCCACTATCTTTCAGTGTCTTTTCTATGTACATACATAAAAATTCAAACGAATTTCGTTCACGCAGAGCAATGTATTCCAACACTTCCGTTTTCTCTACGCAAAATTGTATCGTATTATTCACAACCCCATCTTCACGGAGTACACCCGCTGCAACCAACATTTTCATCGGCTGCCGGAAAAATTTATTATACTCATCCAGTGTGCTGCGGATGGTTGGGTCTGGCTTTCCAAACAGATGCTGCACATTTTCGATAGAATACTCTGCGTGCCAGATATCCGGCGATTGGAACGACTGCTTTCCACCATTCTGAACATAATCGACTATACAGTCCGCCACAAAGCAGACTGCATCCAATGCACATTTCTGATCAATCCATCTTCCGTTACCGGAAATACGAATATCATAATTGTGTTCGCCTATAAATCTTGAAAGTATATTACTTGTCATCTTTTAGCACCCCGTAAAAAAACACACTGTTATTGTCTACATTGATTGACTGTGTAGACAGGTTTCGGGCAATGCCATAGAACCTTCTATATTCCTCAGACGAAAAGAACGCTTTTTGCTTAGCCGTCAATCTAAATGGTTTCCTCGGAATTAATACCGCCACAGATCCGTCTGGAATTGTATCCGGAAGGTTTTCTATCACTCTTGGGTTGTATGTCATATTCGGGGTCAGATAAACATTTCCATCATTCAAAAAACGGGTCACAGACAATGATTCTGCCTTTTTCTCTGGCAAAAACACATCATAATTGTCAATATGCTTTATACCCTGTCCGTCATCATTAATATTTCTTGCTTTAATGACCCATAGCGTATCTTTGTCTTTTGTTGATGTAGTCACTGATTTTGTGATTTGTCTGTCCCTAAATACAGTGAATACATTAAAATCAAGTTTATCCGCAACTGCATCAAACTGTTCATCTCTGTATATAATGAAAGAAGGAAATTTGCTATCCATAATGTAATCCTGATCTCTCAAGAAGCGCTTGTTGTATTTCATATTGTAGACAGACGTTTCTTTTGGTTTCTGCTTGGGATATACAATAATACACATGGTTTCAATAGAAACTCCAGTGAAGCCGTATCTGCCAAAATCAATAATCGTGTTCAAACGCACGGTACGCAATAATTCCCTAGTTGCTGCGTATTCTTCCGTAGCAAGAATATTTTTGTTCAATACCAATGCAACACAATCACTGCATCTCATACATTTTTCTAAAAACATAGCTGCCAAGTTATTGGTCTTCTGATTTACATTGTCCTTCAGACAAGCATCGATTTCCTTTGTATGTTTTTTCAGTTTTGAAAAGGGAGGATTCCCCACCGCTAAATCATAGGAAACGACTCCTGCATCCCAAGTCAGAAAGTCATGGCAAATACAGTTGACGGTAAAATTATCTGGCACACCTATTTGCTCAAGCAGTATTTTGAATGCTTCTATGCTCTCTTCATCAACATCAATTACATCCAAAATTACATGAGGCACATTTTCATATTGCTTGAACAAGAAAGTGACAAAACCACCTGCACCAACGGACGGTTCAAGTATGCGAATGGTTTCCTTATTAAAAACAGGCAACTGACCCATGATTTCATTCACAATGAACTTATTGGTATAAAATGCCGCATTCTTCTCTCTGCGTGCATTACATAATTCTGTAATACGCATAAGTGATGCCAAATCTAAATCAAGAGGATTGTCATTCAAAAATCCAGTCAAAGACTCTCTATCTGCCAAATTATTTTCTGCTATAATTTTATTTACTTCTGTTGCATCACACATTTTTCCTAAAAGGAATTGCTTAATTTTCGCAGCAATCTGACGCATAATTTCCGTTGGAACTGCTTCTCCTATGCACTGGCGGATATTTACTTCATGTGCTTTGTAAATTTTTTTCTTATCTGCATTGGGCATCCTATTCAGTTCATCTAAGGTGTATTCCATCCATTGAAACTCTTTCGGGATAGTCATCATCGCCATAAGTTCTCTGATGCTATAAACCCGGTCTTGTTCTGGGTGAATCGTATTCTGCGCCGCTAATTGGTCATTTCTAGTATGAACACACTGAATAAATCTATCCCAAGGTTGCCTTGTATACTTATCTCTATTCTTGCGAATATTCTCAACAACTTCCCCATTCACAACCCTGTGTGGACGTTTCAATGGGTCCTCGTTATCAAAAGCCGATTCGCCCTCTTTTAGATCATGTATCCAATGTCGCATTTCATGATTATAAGTTCGGAATGCATGATAGAAATCGTCTTCATGAATTTCTCCCCACTCTAATCTTGGGAAGTCACAAATGACTTCCCGCAGCGTTTTTTCCGTTTGATAATCAGGATACAAATCAAGTGGTGTAATATTATTTCTGTATTTTTTATCAGCACCAATCATCAGCGTTCTAGTCCTTGATGAATTCGAACCATAATTCATGAAATTGAGAATTCTTCCAGAAATTATATAGTCTTCTCCAAGGGCTTCTCTAATGTAATCACCAATCGGTATAGTCCGATTCTCTGGGGTAATACATAAAGTTTTCTGAAACGCCATTACATTTTCAAAGATAAAAAATCTCGGTTTAATGGTCTTAATAACCTCTACGGATTCAACTACAAGACTATTTCGGTTGATTTCGTTTGAGCTTTTTTTATGGTTGATAACACTGATTCCCTGGCAAGGTGGTGTTGCGACTACCACATCCACCCGGTCATTTCCTTTATTTGACCATCTATCAATCTCGTGATATATATGCCGTTTTACTTCATCTGTTGTAATATCGCCAGAAATATATCCACTTTCATATTCGCACTTATGATTTGCTTTTTGAACATCTAATCTTCTCGGTAGAAGTTCATTTGTTGCAACACAGTGGAAGTCCTCCATGCGGAAGCCATAACAGCCTACGCCTGCACAACTGAACAATGAAACATAGGTTAAGCTTTTATCCTTCAGCACTATGCTGCACCTCCATCTCTCTATCACTGTCAGTTGATTTCTTGTACTCAACTATATCTCCAAAATCTGCGTCAAGTGTCTCACATATTTTTTCCAAGACAGGTAGCGTGACCTCTTGGTCTTTTCTCATTCTTGTCATCGTATTAGGAGCAATATCAGCAGCCTTACGCAAATCTGCTGCACTCATCTTTTTATCTATCAACAACTTCCACAGTTTGTTATACGATATGGACATCTATTTCTCCTCTCGGTTCTATCTCCGTTAACTTAAAATATTCTATTTGTTATCATATCACTTTTCTCTATTTAAAGCAATTTGTTTTCGCATTGCAATGCGACTATTTCTTTTTCTGTGGCCTGAACTTCCGTTCCTCTCTAATTGATGGGTGATTGATGTCAAAACTGTCTAATCAACCCACTTCTCTTAACAATCCTATCTCTGCAGCCCTATCTGTTTTCATTCTGTCAACTCTACTCTACACACTTTACCCCAATTTCTAGGCTATATGATGCAAAAAATCGAGAGCCAGAATTGCTGCATAGCAGTCCCAACTCTCGAAAATCCTTTTATTTCAAGCATTTCCGGCTTTTATTTGTCTACCTTTGACAACAATACTACCATCTCTACATAGCTTGCACGGATCAACAAATCTACCTGGTCAAATCTCAGAAAAACAATTGCACTTTGCTGCAACTTGCAATTGCAAACCACACACCGGTGAACGAAACCTCATACCTTTGTCGCTGTCTCCGGGGGGGTGCACTTCTCAAACGGCCGCCGTCATTTCCCCCTCAAGTCTCCTGATATGCGCCAAATCGGCCCAAACCCCAAAATTCAAAACTTGAACTTTTCTTTATCAAAATCATAATTTTACATATTTTCACCGCAGAACACAACAAATCTATCTTCATAATGAAGCAGGGTTATTATATCAATGCAAGTTGATGATGTGCCTTTAACATATAGTTATTGATACAATTGAACGATATGTCAGAGAGGGCAAAGAGACTTGAGGGGGTTGTCACTTTGCAGAGATGTTGAGTCGTTATTCATGTCATTCGTGAAGCGATGTGTAATCGGCTTTTAAATATATTTTAAACTCATGAATTTTGATACTATATTTCCGCAACATTTTTTCGATAATGTTTCTAATCTGATTAGCACTCATATTAGTCATTACATATATATCTGTTCCTGTGATTCGTCTTGGAGCTCGTATAGATTTCATATCCTGACAAAAATAATGTACTTTCCTGCCTTGCATTGTTTTGTCAGCTACAAAACCTTGAAATTTACTAATGTCTTTTGACGATAAAATTTCACATGTTTGTACAAGAACATCTTTCCATTCTTTTGCATCATATCTTTGTCCAAAAAGTTCAAATCCAGAAGGTCTCTTATGTGTATAATCATCATATAGATTATGCGGAATTTTTTCATCCACCCGTAAAGAACCATAATCCGGTAGCTTCTTTTCTTCAGATTCGGACATGGCTTGTTCGACGATTTGCCCTTCCAAATCGTCATCAATCTGAAGTTTGTTAGAGTATTCATCCAATCTATTTTGTACGCCATCGATTATAGACAAATATCCTGTAAGTATTGAAAGTTTTTCAGTATCTCGACAGTCAATTGCGGCATTAAAGGAAGTTTTTATACTTTCAATGCTTCCACTGATGCATTGATTTAGCAAATCAATGCATTCTTGCAATTCCATCGCATCGTTCGGAAATTCTGTTTTCAAGAATTCGATCAGTTTATCCATAATATTTCACCTAAAACATTTTCAATATAGTTTCATTTTAAACAATGTGACTATTTCAACAGACTTTGACTTCTAGTGCAATTTTCACAAAGGTCGAGATTGATTTGTTACCTTCAAACCTACTTCTTAAAAGCTTCAGTTCCTATCTACCCTTAAACATTCTGATATTCCTGTACAATCTTTAAAATATCCGCACCATATTTATCTGCTTTCACAACACCAAATCCATAAACCGTTTGCAGCGCATCTTTGCTTTTTGGCATTTTTGTAAGCAAATCTTTCAGCTGTCGATCACTGAAAATCATATAGGGCTTGATTTTTTCTTCACGACTCTTATGCAGGCGATAGGCTTTCAGTGCTTTGAAAACTTCCGTATATTCCCAGTGCATTTCCACCGTACCAACAGCAGGTTCTTTCGATTTTTCACAGGTTTCTTTGATGTATTTCACCAACTGATCTGCACGAATTACTTGTTCCCGCGTCTCTGGCTTTGCAAAGCGTGCGTAGAGCACCGTTTTAGGATTGGCCAAAACTACCACCGGCTGATAGGCATCTTCAAAGTATCTGTCTGTTAGAAATTTCGTAAGTATGTTGCTGCGAGAATCCGACTTGATTTTTTTCATCAATTCCAAGTGCCGTTGATTTTGTGTAATCGGCGAATAAACACCTTCCTTTTTCTTTTTGCCACCAAACTCTATTGTGCGAATAAAATCACCCATGTGGTTGATTTCAATATTTCCATATAAATTTTTGCATTCAATTACAAAACACAGCTTTTTGGTGAATACCAGATAATCTATCTGCGAACTCAGATCACCATCCTCCAAATAAACATCGTGCAGAATATACATCGGCATATGACTGTTTTTGAGTTCAAATGCAATATTCTTTTCTCCGATCATTCCGTATTCAAGTTTTTTGATGTCCTGCTGTAACAGCAAATTCCCCTCTTCATTCAGAGAAGCCGACAGCGATTTCAATTGTTCCAACTGCGCTTCCCCCTAAGACAAACTGTCATTTTTTGATGGTATATCGGCATTTTGGATAATTGCTGCAGCCATAAAACGAACCGTATTTTCCATATCTTAAAACCAGATTTCCTCCACATTTCGGACAAATATTTTGTGCTGCTTTGGTTGCCTCCAACCTAACACGCTCATGTATGCTAGAAGTATGTTCGTTTTTTGCTTCCGTGCTGACAATATTGGCATTTCGTATCTTTTCTATCATCGAATCCACTTCTGTAAGAGAAAATCGGATTTTCCGATATTCTTCAATCAACTGCATAAGATAACGCATCTGCACAACGTGTGCTGTTGTCTGCACTTTGATTGCGCATTGATTTGAAAATACAACAATAGGGATAAATGCCTTTTTCGGCACTTGCCGCAACGCTTCCAATGCTTTTACATGCGCATAATTTTGCTTGAATTGATTACGAAACGGCTATTTTTTAGAATGCAGTAGTTCCGTCCATTGTTCCGCATTCTCTCCACCGATGATCCATCCCGCATAATTCTTGGTTTCAATCACAAATATTCCATAGCAAGAAACCACAACGTGATCCATCTGTGTGGTACCATATTCTGTACGCAGCATTACATCATTTAATATCTTATAATCAACTGCGGGTAATCGAAATAAAATCTTTGCAACTGTCCATTCTCCCCACGCACCTTTTGATTTTGGGCGAATACGACGATTTCCCTGCCGCCGGACAGGCGTATATATGGGCTTAATCCGACGCAACAAAAACCAAATAATGATGAAAAACAGAAGAGAACCCACAACTTCTACCCCCTATTTTTTATATTTCCGTATCAGCAAATCCATAGACCGCTTTGTCGGTTCTAGTCCATGCTCATAAATATAGGTATAGATTCTCGGCACCTTTTTTAGGCGAAAATTCATATCTTCCAGATCAAACGTATCTAAATCCAACTTATTGACTCCAAGCCATTCACAATATTCTTGATACTGTGCGCCTTTTTTCTTTCGGAAAGCTTTTGCAAGTTCCTCCAACCCAAATGGACCACCGCAGTCTTCAATGATCCCATAGCCCGTGCCTTCGAGCACACGCGGCAGTTCTTTTCCAGATAAACCTTTATCTATGATAACTTCTTCCAACACCAAGCGAATCATCCATCCATCGCCAAAGTCATAGGAAAACTGCAGCACCTCTCCTGCAACAGAAAGTACGCGCGACAACTTTGTTCGGATTGCATCGCATGACATCTCATCTGCGAAATCTTCTGTAAATTCATTTTTTATCTCATATCGGCAAACTTCCGCTTCCTTATGAATGAAACGAATTTTTTGCGCTTCTTCCTCGGACAGCGTCTGCCGCATACCATGCAATAAATTCTCCCCAATAGGTACATCCAAGCAGAATAAATGACTTGCCTGCATTTCAAATAAGGTCATGAGAATATACACCAGACGCGCCATGGTAATATTATTTAACACTTGAAAACGCCGCCACATCTTCGGTTTGTAATCATTCAGTTCCGCATAGAACTGATAAATCGGCTGTGATGCCATATTTCCCACCTCATATATATTGATAATGCTGCTATATCGACTTCATCATAATATATCTTAATTTATTCGTATATTTGATTTTTTCAAGCATAATTTTGTAGCCCATTGCGATACAATTGCGCAAACTTGCCTCGTTTTTTGGAGAAACAGTTGCACACAAATAGCAAATTCCAGCACTTTTTGCCATAGTTTCCGCAACCGAACATAAGAGCCTATGTATTCCAAATCCTCTATAGTCTGCATGAACGACTGCAGTATCCATGTGACCTACAAGCTGCAATTCTTTTGCAGGCAAATTTATATCCAGTCCTAAATTTTCAGAATCTTCCCCAGGGACGATATACACTAAATATCCGATTAAAATTCCTTGATGATAACATCCGAACACGCTCTCCTGCTCCAAAATACGGATATATTCTGCTCTATCCGTTGGTTCAAAAATCGAAGGATCTTGCAAGCTTTCTAAAATTCGAGCCTGCAGTTCCAGAATATTCTGCAACTCGGATAAAACACATTTTTGAATAACAACTTGCAGTTCTCGATTCGAATCTCCTTGCTTCTGTAGTACATAACTGCTCATAAAAATATCCTCTGCACGATGTTTAAATCATTGATTGCTCTTTGATAATCAATTTTCAATTTTAAGGCAATTTTACCACATTTCTTAATATATTTCAACAAAAAAACCACTGGATCATGGTTTTGCTCCATAGTCCAGCGGACACCCTTCTGATCCTATTCAATTTTCCAATATACCCTCATTGCACATTTTAATTTTCCTATGCCTTTTAACGATTCCATTATGTCCCTCACAATAATTTTATTGTATCAACCACGATAACCTTATGCATGAAAAGTTCGATATTTTAGCTAGTTAAAGCTTGAATATCGAACTTTTTCTTTTGTTTTGTGAAGAAAAAGCACTTCTACCATTTCAATACCATTTACTGATTTTAAGTCTTTTCAAGTGTTTTTAAGTTTAAGTGTTGCACCTACTGCACTTGATATAGACTAGCAACGCTAAAAACCTACCTAGCATCACACCATCCGCTCACCCATCTCTTCACGCTCCATTGGTGCATTATTATATGGACAACCTGCTCGGCTCATACTTTGTATAATGCCAGCATCTTCACAAAATTCCGTAAATTCATGCGAGGTAATTGACTGCCTTGGTCACTGTGCAACAGCAATTTTCCTCGGATTAACGGTTGTGTTGCCAGCTCTTTTTTAAGGTGCAAATCGCCAAATCGCTACAGATATGCTTTTTTTGATTTTTTAGAAAATTGTAGTATGCATTTAGACAAATTCCAACCCGGTGTAACAGCCACCGAATTCCGGCTCATAATTCTGTGACATTTTGTTCCTCTTTTCTTCTGGTTCTTTCTGTATATCTTATGAGCCTCTACTGTTTCAACTTTAGTTTACCACGACAAAAGCCCTGTTCAATGCAAAATTGAATAGGGCTTTTGCTGTACAAGGCGAAACGGTTTGTCGTAATACACGAAAGATGCAATGCCTCACGCAGATTAGAAGTGAGATGGATATGAACATCCAAATATATTTCATGTTTCACGCATAGAAGCAGGTTTCTGATTATTGTAATAACGCATTGATTAGCGCAAATGTTTCTGCCCGTGTAATCTTGTTATTCAAGCGAAGTGTATAATCTTGATACCCAGTTAGAAATCCTTGGTCCACCAAACCAGCAATGCTGCTTTTTGCCCAACTCGGGATAGAAGCATTATCGGTAAACTGTTGCAACACCGATATATCTTCGCTGCTAATGCCTGCTGCACGGGCGAGCATCACGGCAATTTCCGCACGGGTCGCATATCGTGTCCCGTTCATATAGCCATTTTCATCTCCGCTCATAATACCACGTTCTTTTGCCGCAGCTAAGATTCCAGCAGCCCAAGCGGAAGATCCATCTCCTGCTGAAAGTGCACCTTGTGTATCTGCAGGCACTTGTAATGCTTTCAAAATAGCGGATACAGCTTCTTCTCTGGTAATATATGCTCTCGGGCGAACATATCCGGTATCTGCATCTCCCTGTACAATATTTTGGGAAATCAAATTTTGAATATCAGCGGTTGCCCAATAGCCTTGCACCAAATCAGTGCCGGAGGGCATATCCGTAATATCTGCCTCGCCGGAATAGTCATCATAATCCGCTGTATAATCGACAAAACAATCGGTTGACTGCCAGCCGACAGCGCCCTCAAATGTACCACGATTCCAGTCTGCCAACGTTGTCCATGCATTTCGATTGCCTGCATCAATGACATAGGATTTGATTACCGGCATATTCGTTTCTGTTTCACCAACTGCAGAATGCAGTTCTGTCACCACACGCACATACTTTGCGGAACCCAACTGCGTCAAATCTGCAACCCCACTGCCATCCTGCAATGTGATTTCTTGACTTTCTTTCACAGTTGTGCCGTCATCAGACGTCTGTATGACTGCCTTGGCAGATGCACTTCCTGCAATGGCTGTTTCAAAAGAGAAGGTATGCAGCGAACCAATGACCGACCGCCACTCTGTAGTTTGTGTACCATCTGTCACGATATTGGTCGGGTTGAAATCCAGCCAAACAACCAGTTGATCTGCCTCTGGGCCTGCTGAATCAGGTGCCGCATAAATAGCCTTGTTTTCTGCATCTGTCAATTTCTTGGTATAAAATCGAATTTGACCAATGTCGCCAGTCAACATGGTATGGGTTTTTCCTCGCTCACGATTTTCCAAAAGATGACGATGGAATGCAAAGCCAGCATACATTGATGCACCGCTCCAATTTTTAATTTCCGAATCAAAATTGGGGGCATCAATTTCACCGCTGCACATTGTATTTTCCCAGCTGGTTCCACCGGTTTCCCGATCAAATCCACCCGTATATTGCGTCCAAATGCCGAGTTGTGCGCCAGTACCTTCTATTTTGTCATCATCATTCCAGAAATATTCTCCGTTGTCATTATCGAAGCCGATACCATATGTCAGCATGCCGGTCTGACGCACTGCCATGCGATATAGATAATTGGTGCCGTAGCTGATAGATGCACCTTTCATCAGCAGTGGGTTGTGATCCCATTCGCCGGACTGTGCAAGGCGATCAATATTTGCCCAAACCATGCCGGTGACGCCGTCATCCACAACATAATTTTCACGATCTGGAATTTCCACGTAATCATCAATACCATCGAGCGATAATCCCCATCCGCCGTTGTACTGCACCAGTGTCGGATTGCCGCGAATAATGCCGTCATTTCCATTTCCAGACTGGTCTTTCACGATGGGCGTGCCTTGTATTTCCCCTGCAATCGTGACAGTTTCCGCATCGGAATCGCCAATGCGCACTTCATAAGAACCGCTTTCAGGAAAATCATAATTGAATTCTACGCTTTTGCTTTCGCCTGCCTGCAAGGTTACCGTCCGTGTTTCGATGGCAGCACCATCTACGTACAAAGCAACCGCTTTTTTACCCGATGCATTGCCGATATTCGTCACATCTGCTTTTGCATGGAGAATATCCGACGTAAGGTCACTCACATCTCCATCGCCAAGCTTAATGCGCAGATGATCCGCAACATACGTTGCATCACGGAAGGTTACTGCAACCTGCTTGCTGTATCCTTCCATATTCAGCGTATGTGTCCCCAAATCAGACAACGAAAGTTCTGCCGAAAGGGTTGCAGATTCTCCAGGTTCCAGTGCCTGCACCCGTTCCTTTCCGGCCTGTCCAAACGTGTACAAATATCGTGCAGTGCCGTTGTCATTGATTTTAAATGCAACAGCCGCTAAACCTGTACCGACATTTGTAACCTTGGCGGACACTGTCACGCTGCCGTTAGACTGCACGCTGTCCGGTGTAATAGAGATATCCTCATATTGCAGCTGCGGTCCATCTTTGGATACGGTAACGGTATCAATCACCTTTTCTGCACCGCCAGACAAGCCAAGGTCGGAATACGTCAGCAATCCATCTTGGATGACAACCTCCAACATATCGCCTTTTCCTGTTGCAAGCACTTCCGGAAAATTCTCGTTCACTCGCACATCCGCATCGCCCTTGCTCACTTTGCCATCGCCGACACGAGCATCACCCTGCGTGACATACAGCGTTTGTGCCCCACGCTCTGGATTTGCAGAAGCTGTATACGAATAAACATGAGTATGCCCGCTAAACATCACATTGACATTGCCTGCCTCTGCAATCGATGGGATATACTTGCGAGTCAAATCATCTTCATATGGATGGTGCATGGTAAGAATGCGAAAATCTGCATTTTTAGCATCTGCGGATGCCAAATCATCCTGAATCCAGTTCAAAGAGTCTTCTACATTGCTGTGCGTTTCGCTGTCACCTGATGCGGAAGCGTTTAACTCAAACAAAGACCATGGATTGGAATCCACCATCGTGAAATGCGCATCTCCATAATTGAACGATATGTTATGCCCATTTTCGTTGGACGTAAATTGCTCTTGTTGTATTTTGGTGACATATTCATCATAATAAACACCATAGTCATGGTTGCCGCCGTTGTAAATGACCGGTATATTATGCAGAAAGCTGCCGATGTTCTGAAACCAATAAGCAAACTGATCCTTTTGTGTGCCTGTGCCCTCTACCATATCACCCGTATGCAGGATAAAATCCGGGTCGAATGCTTCAATGGCATCCGATACCTGTGATGCGGTTTCGAAGCGGTGGGTATCGCTGACGACCACAAAACGCACTGCATCCGGATTCTCGCTGAGGGTACGGAAAGAACCCGATATGGACTGACCGTTTTCTGCGGTAACCGTATAACGATATTGGGTGGCTGGGGTAAGTCCAGTCAATCGAGCACGATACATATGCATCGCTTCGCCCTGAAATTCTGCCCCTTCTTCCACAGGAACATCCAGTTCTGTCATATGTGCGTCATCTGTTCCGTACGCAATGGAGGATTGCATAGCACTGGAAAGTTCCCATACAACCACCATGCCATCGGGTTTTGGTGCCATCAAATATGGGCCATTCAGAAAACTATCTGTGTTGCTTGTATCCGCTGCAACGGCCTGCATTGGCAGCATTGTGCCCATTAGGATTACCGCCAGAAAAAAACTCAAAATTCGATGCAAATTACATACACTCTTTTTCATGATTTCCTCTCCCTTTTCCACAGATTCATTCTTCTTTCCCTTTACAAAATTGATACAACCGCCTTAACCGTGCATCTACGAAACGGTTACATTGCAGATTTCATGATAAAACCGTTGCACCAATCTTTTCCTGTTTTTTCCCGCCCAAATAGGGTCGTACTCAATAATATTCAGCTGCTCCAATGCAGGAAGTCCGTCCGCTGGATGCGCATTTGTATTCACCGGAAGCCGACTGCTCTTGGCTTCAATATAGCATTCCTGTCCACGCTGAGAAGTCATCCAGTCAATAAAACGGCACGCATTGTCCCGCTCGTCCGCCGGTCCCCCCTGCATTAACGCGCAGGCACCGATTTCATACCCTGTGCCGTCAGACGGATACGCCAACTCCACAGGATACCCATTTAGTGCCGGCTTTCTCCCATCATGAGAAAACACAATGCCCACAGCAGCCTCGCCTTGACCAATCATATCCGGCAACTCTGTTCCTGTCGGGGTATACTGCAAAATATTCTGATGCAGCTGCCGCAAATACTGAAATGCCGCATCCTCTCCAAACAACTGCACCAAAGTGGCAAGCATCGTATAGGATGTTCCCGATGCTTTGGGGTCGCCCATCACAATCTGTCCCTTCAGTTCCGGACGCAGCAAATCCTTCCAGCAGGTTGGGTAGGGCAGTTGATGCTGTGCGAACCATTCCTGATTGCAGGCAAAACAAATAACGCCTATATAAATCGGATTCCAAATCCCTTTTTTGTCCAGATACTGCTCTGGCACCTGCTTCAGTTCTGGACTTTGATATGGTGCAAGCACCCCCTCCTCCGATAGCATCACATAATTGTCTACTGCGCCGCCAAGCAAAACGGAAGCCTGCGGTGCTGCTTGTTCTTCCTGCACCTGCCGCACCATATCTCCGGAGGACATCCTTGTGCAGTGCACTGTGATTCCCGTATCCCGCTCAAACTCGCTCAGATACACAGGAATTTCTTCCTCTGGCAGCGCACTATATATGGTCAGACTTGGATAGGCAGGCGTGACCGCATCAGATGTCACACACGGTTTGCTTGCTGCCACTTGTTGTTCCGAAATCGGTGCAGTGCTGCAGCCAACCAACAGCAAAACAAGCGCAGTGCCAGTCGCTGCGATTTTTTTCATAGGTGCTACTCCTTTCCTAAAAAAACAAAGGAGTGTTCTGCCCTTTTAGTATAACAGATACACCCCTGTTCTCAATTCACTGCAATACGGGAAAAAATCTACTCTGCCGCATACCACAAAAAAATGTATGTTTTTTTCCGATATAATTTTAGACGCCTGCATCCTGCACGTTTTGCATACGATACTCCCGTGGCGTCATGCCGGTATGTTTCTTAAACAGATACCCAAAATACCGTGGTTCATGATAGCCAACGTCAAAAGCAATATCCGCTAATCTTCGTCCTACCCCTTGCAGCAGCAGCTTAGCATTTTCAATACGTATATGTGTCAGGTATTCTACAAAGGTTTCCCCTGTTTCTTGTGAAAAAATCGTTGAAAAATGGTTTGGGCTAAACCCGACCTCCGCTGCCACGGTATGCAGTGAAAGGCTGTCGTCCGCATACTTCTCCTTGATAAATTGCTTTGCCCGTAAAATCTCTGCATTGTATCGCACATTTTCATGTCGGCAGCGTTTCTGAATCAGTCCATGTAAAATCTGAGACGCATACTCCTTCGCCCCCTCCAGTGTAGCGGCACGCTGCAGCACCTCCTGCGGGTTTTCAATCAAAACTGTTGTGTTCCCGCCTTTTTCATCAATTTCAGACTCCATCCGCCGTGCAGTTACCAGAATATCCATCAGCAAATAATACCGATACAGGACACTTTGCACATCGTCCTTATTTTCTGTGCCGAAATACGAGGTCAGAATCTTGTCCGCATCTTCTGGCAACGCATGGCGCAGTTTTTCATGCAGCGGAACATTTGCCATAAAATCGAAACCGGATGCGGCGGGTGCTTTATGGGAAATGTCCTCATAGCCTACAATACTGCCCGGCAGCTTTGAAAAAACGCCCTGCACGGCTTGTTTCGCATGTGCATATGCTTCTGACAGTTCGCTGATTCGTTCGGCTGCCGTTCCAATCCCAATGGTCACATCCATTTCCAGATAATGCTTGCATTCATGGCGCAGCAGCTGTGCAACTTCATAGGCACGTTCCCGCATACTGCTGCTGTCCTCACCCTTAATAATCATTGCCAAATGTTCATTCCCATGAAAAAACCAGATGATATCCTGTTGCTGTGCAAAGGCATGCTCTACAATGGACTCCACCTGCTGTTTGCGAAGCCCTGCACAGTCTTTCATCTCCATCTGACAAACAATATAGCACCTTGCTGTCAGGGCAATCCCCCAACGCTGCGCATTCTCGGCTGCCATCCCCGGCGTAACGGCACCTGTTAGCAGCTCGCTCAAAAAATGTTCCTTTAGGATTTCAGCCTCTTTGCCGCTTAGTATTTTACTGCGGACGGTGCTGTGATAGTGCTCCCGCTCACGCTCCATGCGCTCGACCACTTCATGCAATGTTTGCAGAAGCCTGCCTGCGTCAATCGGCTTGAGAAGGTATGCATCCGCTTGCAGCGAAACCGCCTGCTGCGCATATTCAAATTCATCGTGCCCGCTTAGAAAGACCAATCGCATCCACGGCATGCTTTTTCGCACCACTTTGGCAAGCTCTAATCCATCCATAAATGGCATCCGAACATCAGTGACCAATACATCCGGCTTCATTTCCATCAGCAGCGGCAGTGCCATTTCGCCATCTGGTGCTTCTCCTGCAAACAGCAGGTGCGGACTTTCTTTTTCAATGCATTCTCGAATCCCTTCTCGGATAATATCCTCATCATCTGCAACAAAAACACGCAGCATCACGCTTCCCCTTCCATCACCACATCACTGCAGGGCAGCATAAAGCTTACACGTGTGCCCTTGCCGTATTCGCTGTCAATCTGCAATCCTGCTCCATAATATAAGCGCAGTCTTTGGTCAACATTCCGCAGACCATATCCTCCGGCATTCGCTGGGTTACGCAGACCGCTTGTCAGTTCCTGCAGTTTTTCTTCTGTCATTCCAATTCCGGTGTCCTCTACCGCAAACAAAATATACCCCTGCTCCTTTCGTCCGATAATGCGGATAAATCCCCGTCCTCGTTTTGCTTTAATACCATGATAAATTGCGTTTTCCACGAGCGGCTGCAGCATGAGCTTGAGCATTTGACAATTTTTCAGCGCTTCATCAATCGTGATATCATAGGACATACGGCTGCCATAGCGCACAGACTGGATTGTGAGATAACTGCGGATATGTTCTTCTTCCCTTGCAACCGTGATATAATCCTGCCCACGGCTGAGCGATATCCGCAGAAAATTGGTAAACGCCATCGTCATATCAATTACTTCCCGATTGCGCCCCTCCTCCGCCAACCAAACAATGGTTTCCAGCGTATTATACATGAAATGCGGCGTAATCTGCGCTTGCAAAGTGCGAAGTTCTGCTTTTTTGATGGCTTTTTCATTTTCAATTTGCTCACAAATTAGTTTTTCCAACTGCTGTGCCATCGTGTTTAAATCATTGGTCAGCCGGTGCAGCTCGGTGATTTCTGCCGGTGCAACACGTGCGCTGAGATCCCCCTGTGCAATCCGTGCCGCCATTTCCTCGAGATGCAGAATTGGTTCTCGTATCGAATGTTCTACCGAATGATAGGACTTCACCGCAAAGCGCAGTGCCAGAACCAAAACTCCAATCATTAAGAGCACAAAAAAGCCAACTAATTTCCGGATATGCCGATTAAGTTCTGCAATTCGCAGGATTTCTTCATCTATATATTTACTAAGCATATTTGCTGTCAAATCACTAATGCTAATGATGTCATCATAGAGGCTTTCATTTGTGCTGACTGGTGCGTTGCTGTCGATTTGCTCTCCCAGCTTGCCGATATATTTTTGAATGGTAGCGGTCGCACGCCAGCCGGCCTGAATGTACTGATAGCGATTCCCGCTGGAATGTGCACTCATTTCAGAAAATTCCTGACTAATTTGATGAATCATGTCACATTGCCGCCCCTCTGCAAAGCTTTTTCTGCCGGAAATCACTTCCCACAATTCACTGCGCAATTTTTCCCCTACCTCATCACGCATAGAAGCCGCACGGGAAACGTTGGCAATCGCCTGATCATATTGCCAGGTAAAGCTAACAAAAATCATAATTCCAAGAATCAGCGGCACTGCCATCCCTAAAATAATGGCGATATAGGAGCTTCGGAGCATTTCACGGATAGAATGCGGTTTTGGGAGAATCAATGGGTATTTCACGCTGCCACTCCTCCTCCATCCAACACTTTTGCCTGCGCCATGCGCCGTATGATTTGGTTCGGCTGCTGCCAAAGTGCTTCAATGGTTCGCATGGTTTCCTCCGCCAGAGAAGTATTATCACAATGTACAACCATATTGACCGTACCTGCCCGATATGCCTGCATCATGTCCTGCCCTCCGCCGAAAGAGCACAAAACCATATCTTTCCCAGGACGAATATGATGTTTTGCAAGCGCATCTATCGCCCCTAGCAGCATTGCATCGTTATGAGAAACCACCGTTCTGATTTTCAAATCCCTGCGCAGCAAATTCTCCATAATTTCCGCACCGCGTGAGCGCATATAATCTCCACACATGCTATACGCAATCTTCTGCGCTTTTTCATCTAAAATCTCACGAAACCCTCTGGTAATTTCTCGTGCATTATAAGAGTTCAGCGTACCATATAATTCTGCAACCGCTCCGTTTACAGGCATCAGCTGCTGTGCCGCCTGACTCGCCAAATGGTCATAATCAAATCCGACATAGCTGGTCTCCAGTCCATCCCAACCCGGCGTCAATGCCTTGTCGACTGTAACCACGGGAATTTCGGCAGATTTGGCTTCCTGCAATACGGTATCCCAACCACTTTCTACCACTGGAGAAAATACGATGGCATCGACACGATACACAACAAAAGCACGTATGGCATCCATCTGCTCCTGCTGGGTACGTGCGGTTGCAATGGAAATCACTTCTATCCCATGTGCAGCCGCTGCCTTTTGCAGCGCATCCACCTGTTCTTCTTTCCACTCATCCTCTGCCATTGTAACAACCAGCCCTATCACCTTTGCTGTCGGTTTTTCCTGCGGTCTCCCCTGTATCACGAAAAGTATGAAAATCACCGCACCCAGTAACAACAGCCGACTGACAAGCTTTGCCCCCGCCATTTGTCTCATTGCATTTCTTCTCCGTTCCTATTTGATAGATGCACCCTTTACTATTTCAGAAATATTATATCACGTCCTGCAATACACGACCATACACATCACTGCACCACTGCTTTTTCCTATTGATTTCATGCAATGATAAAAACCCCCTTTGAACAGACAACTATATCACTGTCTGCCCAAAGGGGGCAATCCATATTATTCAATTAAAAATCTGTATCCACAAATTATCCTGCGATACCCAATGGAGAGAAGATGAAATACACGATTCCGACACACGCCAGTGCAACGATTGAAACCACATGGCGATATTTCCAGGGGGTCAAATCAACGGCTCCTACATCCTGCTGTATGTATACTTCGCCGTGTGTATTGCGGCGGTGTAGGATATACAAAATCAGCAGTTCGAGCGGCCAAATGACTGCCACACAGTAGAGATAATGAATCTTATCGCCAAACAGGAGCAAGAACAGTGAATAGCCTACCACGTGGAATATAAAGGTGACTTTTGCAGCATATTTTGGCAGGCGATTGAAGAAGAATCCTCCAAATACCGCTGTCAGAACGGGCAGTGCAATCAACATGACGAGCATATCCAGCAGCGTTTTCAAGCCCTGCGGCGCATAGAAAATCATCGGCGAAACAGCAATTGCCAGAATGGCACAAAGCAATCCCACCAGCTTGCCCATGCGCACCAGCTTCACATCCGATGCATCCGGACGGATAAAGTCACGATAAATATCCAACGTGAACATGGTCACAATGGAGTTTAAGACGGAGTTGAAAGAGGACAGAATCGCACCCAACATCACCGCTGCAAAGAATCCCATGACTGGCGTTGGTACGATGGCTGCAATCAGCATCGGGTAGGCCTCGTCCATCATTGTGACTTTATCGCCAAGCAGGTAGAATGCAATCACACCCGGCAACGCCAGATACATAAAGCCAATCAGCTTTAAGAATGCGCAATACAACGCACCTTTTTGCGCTTCCTTCAGGCTTTTCGCCGCCAATACACGCTGCACAAAGGATTGGTGCGTACACCAAGATTGGAACGAGAGAAAGAGCAAGCCGGTGAAAAGCGTTGGCCACGGCACTTCCGGCGGCTGTGCATCAACGGGAGCGATGGCACTCAGCTTTGCAGGGTCTGCATGAATCATATACTGCAAGCCTTCCCACATGGCATTGCCGTTGCCGCTGCCGAATGCATGTCCCAGTGCCGCAAGCCCCAAAAATGGAATCAAAAATCCGCCGATAATCAAACCAATCCCATTGATGGTATCCGAAACCGCAACCGCCTTCAACCCGCCAAAAATGGCATAAATGGAGCCGATAACCCCGACAACAATGCAGAGAAGAATAATCGACTGGAATTTGGTGATATGCAGCATCGCAGAAACATGGAAAATATTTTCAAACACCAAAGAGCCGGAATACAAAATAACCGGAATCTGCACGAAAATATATAAGCAAATATACGCAATGCTGAACCAGAGTTTGGTGCTGCGGTCATACCGTTCACCAATCATCTGCGGAATGGTGCTGATGCCGCTTTTGAGATAACGGGGGGCGGCAAATAACGCAAGCACAATGCAGCCGGGAACTGCAATGGCTTCAAAGCTCATAGGGCTCATGTTGCCAAACCAAGTTTGTCCGTTCAGACCAACCAACTGCTCTGCGGACAGGTTTGTCAGCAAAAGAGAGCCTGCAATGATAAACCCAGGCAAACCACGCCCTGCTAAAAAATAGCCCTCTGCTGTATCTAGGGTATCCCCTCTGGTTTTCCACCAAGACAGTACAGCAACCAATACTGTGAAAAAAATGAATGTTCCAACAAGCCAAACCATAATCATTTCGCCTTTCTTTTTCAATAAAATCTCTTTTCGTGGTGCGCTTCGGCTCATTTATTGTACACGATAGTTGAAAAAGAAAGGTTGGTGTCTTATTTTGATTTTCATGTGTTTTTTTACGATATGGTGCTGTAAATAACTGCATCACAAAAAAGCACACCGTTTTTTTATAGAACGGTGTGCTTTTTTGTGGCATGCTCCGCACGATATTGCGTGGGACTGACGCCGATTCTTTTTTTGAAGGTTTTGCAAAAATGCTGATAATCCGGAAATCCGGCGGTTTCCGAAATCTGCTTGACAGTGCTATGGCTGCTCTGCAACTGTTCACACACATGACGCAGCCGCTCTGTGAGCACATATTCTGAAAATCCAATCCCAACCTCTTTTTTAAACAAAGCACTCAAATAGGACGGGGAAAGATTGACATACCGTGCCACAGGTTCTAGCCCGATAGATTCGGCAAAATGCGTGCCAATATACCATATGGCGTCACGGATTGCAGGACTGTAGTCCACCGAGAGCACTTGGGACTGCAACAGTTGTCGTTGCTGCTCATATGCGGTTAAGCAGGTCTGATACTGCTCAAAAAAGTGCAGATTTGCATAGAACTGTTCTTCTCGATGTACATTCGCTGCTTGGTCGCATTGGCGAAGCCAGTGCAGGGCAATGCCCGGTCGAACCCTCGTCGCAGCGCAAGCGTCACATGCTGCGGCAAAGCCCTGCGCCAATCCCTCCGCTGTTTCTGTTTGCAGGAATTTTGGCAGCATTTGCACAAAATGTGTTGCCGTTTCCGGAAGCACTTCACACAAAGGCGATTGTTCTCCATATACATACAATCCTGCCGCATAAAAGCCATACTGCTGCAAATCGTAGGCTTGCCGAATTGCTTGCGCCAAGGCGAGCCGCCCTTGACAGACGGTGCTTTGCGTACAGATTACATCAATATCTAAATATTGATGTGCAAAATGCCTCGCTGCATGTGTAATGGCATGCAGTTGATGGGTGCCATCTGCGGCAGATGGTACGGCTGTTAAATCGACCAAAATGGCACACATATCCTGTGTCAGCAACACATCTTCCTGCTGCTGCATCTGCGCCTGCTGGCTGCAAAATTCAAAAAACATGTTTTTCTGCCCAGCATCGCAATGACATGGGCGAAACAATTGCACCGCACACCGTCTATAACGGTTCTTCAAATCCGATTGATTCCACAAACGATTCATCTCTTCCCGATTGGAAGACTGCGAAAGCAGGCGCAGTAAAAATTCTCGTCGGATGCTTTGCCGTCCGACTTGCGCCAACGATTGCAATTGCTCCTGCTCGGAGATTGTTGCCTGTCGTTCTTTGACTTTTTTGCGGATTTCCTGCAGCAATTGCCCAAAGGAATGCTCATCCAGATGGTTTTTGAGCAAATAGTCATCTGCTCCATACTGCATCGCACTTTTGACCAGTGCAAAATCATCGTGGCAGCTCAACGCCACGACTGCACCGTCAAACCCGTTTTCCCGCAGCTTGCGAATCAGCTCGACCCCATCCATGCGAGGCATGCTAATATCAGTCAAAATCAAATCCGGATGAACGGTGTCAACCAATTCCAGAGCCTCCTGCCCATCTCTTGCATCTGCAACTACGTCAAATCCAAAATTCTTTTGGTTTAGCGTATCCTTCAAAAACATGCGAACAATGAGGTCATCATCCACCAATAATACCCGATAGATTTTCGTCCACCTCCAAATTTTCTTGCGTCAACAGTTTCCCCTCTATCTGCACACTGGGGCAGGCAGTGCCCGCACGCAGCGATTCGACAGCGGTTGCAATGGCTTGATAGCCAATATCATAGCCGGATTGGCTAATCAACGCATCCATTGTACCGTCTTGCACCGCCTGCAATGCATCATTCATCGTATCAACCGCAACAATTCGCAGATTGGGGTCATGCAGCTCCTCTTGCGCAGTCGCCACGCCAAGCCCCACCACGGCACTGGTGCAGAAAATCGCATCTACACCTTGTCCGATGACAGATTTTGCGCAGGTATATCCCTCGGATAATAGAATATCGGTGTAAAAAATTTGGGTCACCGTAAAAGATGGGTTTAGATACTGCTGAAAAGATGTAATCCGGTCCAAATGGCTTGCTTGGCTAATGACGCCTGACAAAATGACGATTTCAGCATTTTGGGGCAGCACTTCATTGAGATACTCCGCTGCAGTCTGTCCAACGCCTGTATTGTCTGCCCCAACATAGGGCAACTCCGCATCCAATGCACGTGTATCCACCATCAGCACCGAGATGTTTTTTGCTGCTGCCTGTTCGGCAAACCATTTTGTGCGATAGGAATTGCAAGGCGCAACAAGCAGCGTGTCAATCTCGTTGCCGAGCAAATCTTGAATCAAATCATTTTGCTCGGCTTCCTCCTGTTCACCAGACGGATAAAGCAGACACAAATCCGCTTGATAATCCTCTGCGGCCTGCTCCATACCGGAACGAACGTCCATCCAATAATGGCTGTTCATGGCCTTGAGCACCACGCCGATACGATAGGTCGGCTGCGATTTTTGATAGTTCATAGAACTGCATCCGCTGCAAAGCAGGCAAATAAGCCAAACTGCAAGCAAAGAGGGTCTTCGATTTCGCATAGGC